>NZ_JABEKV010000002.1:69797-1508072 GCF_013283645.1 Sinorhizobium psoraleae | reverse complement strand
CGTCTTAAGACGCGGGAGAGTAGGTCGCTGCCAGGTCTGCAAAACGCAAGTAAAACACGCCGCTCCCCTTCGAGGCAAAGCCGAGAAGGACAAGGCAGCGGCGAAAACAAACAAACATCTTCTCTCACACACTCGGCCCAAGCCGAAACAAAAGGGCCGCAAAACGCGGCCCTTATGCTTTGAAACAATAACGCGGGGTGGAGCAGCCCGGTAGCTCGTCAGGCTCATAACCTGAAGGCCGCAGGTTCAAATCCTGCCCCCGCAACCAAATCCATCAAAAGGCGCCCCCAGGGGCGCCTTTGGCGTTTCTGCACATCCGCCCATGTATACGGCAATGCTCGCCGCCGGGGTAAAGCGGCGGGCTGTGAACTCATGATTGGCCGCATCAGGATCTTGCGGCCGCGGCGCGTTGACGGCGATACTGCGCTGTTGGAAGCCCGCCCCAGCCCCAATTGTCGAGCTCGACCTCCTCGATCACCACGTAGGTCGATTCGAGCGGCTTGTTCAGGACGTCGAGGAGCACCTCGCTGACGCCCTTGATGATGGCAGCCTTTTCCTCGGCGGTAACCGAATTGCGGTCTGGTGCCGTTCCTTCGCGGGTAACCTGTACTGTGACGATAGGCATCGCAGTCTCCTTTCGGGAATTGCTTCTGTTGTTGATTGGATCGCGACCGGGGCCGTTTCGGCTTACGGGCGCTGTCGTGCTTACCAACGGCCAGCGCTCTGGCCGCCGTCGACGTGGAGAATTTCGCCGGTCACGAAGCCCGCGGTCTCGAGGTA
The DNA here is from genome assembly GCF_013283645.1 of Sinorhizobium psoraleae. Lineage (GTDB taxonomy): Bacteria > Pseudomonadota > Alphaproteobacteria > Rhizobiales > Rhizobiaceae > Sinorhizobium > Sinorhizobium psoraleae. The sequence goes on along the minus strand of NZ_JABEKV010000002.1, from coordinate 1,507,292 downwards.
GAGAACGGCATCGACGATGTCGCGAATTTCGCCCATGCGGCCAACCGGATGCAGCGCGTGCAGCGTCGCGTGTGTCTCAGGCGCGTGCATCGGGGTCTTGATGATGCCCGGCGAGACCGCGTTGACGCGAACGCCGCTCTTCGAGAACTCCATCGCCAGCGACCGGGTCGCCGCGTTCAGGCCGCCCTTGGTCAAGGAGGCGAGCGCGGACGGCATGCCGGCCATTGGCTGGTCGACCAGGCTGGTGGTGATGCTGACGATATGGCCCGAACCCTGCTTCAGCATCTCCGCCGCCGCGCGCTGGGTGATGTGGAAGAAGCCGGTCACGTTGACTCCGAGGTTATGGTCATAGTCTTCTTGGGTCATTTCGATGAACGGCTTGGCGAGGAAGACGCCGGCATTGTTGACCAGCGAGTCGATGCGGCCAAAGCGTTCGATCCCTTCGCGCACGATCCGCTCTGCGGTCTCGGGCCTGCTGATGTCGCCCGGCACCACGTGGATGTCCGGGTCGGCGCTCTCCTTGATCGACCGGGAACTGGCGATAACGCGGTAGTTCCGGTCACGGTAGGCGCGAACCAATCCGGCGCCGATCCCCTGTGATGCTCCGGTGATAATGACGACTTTCTGTTGAGTGCTCATGGATGTGATCCTTTTCGATTGCAGCAGTCGCTTCAGCGACCTGCCCTCCGCCCTCGGCGTTGGTGCAACTGTTTTAGATCTATCCGTTACACGGGAGAATTAGCGCCGATTGACAGGCAGTCGGCCGTGCCGCGGTATAATCAGTCGAGCGTGTCGGCTTCCACCGCGAGGCGTGCAAATTCGGAGCGCAGACGCGGCGCGGCGAAATCGACAAAGGCGCGGACCTTCGGCACCGACATGCGACCTTGCGGTGCGATGAGGTGAACCGGCAGCGGCGGATGCTCGGCGTCTGCGAGCACGATCTTCAGCCGCCCGTCTTTCACATATTCCGCGACGTGGTAGGAATAGAGCCTGGTCAGGCCGTGGCCCGCAACGGCGGAAGCAGCCGCAGCGCGCACACTGTTGACTATGCACCGGGGCGTGAACTGGACCGTCCGGGGGATGGGCGAGCCCTCTGCCGGCGTGAAGTTCCACGAATCGAGACCGAAATTGGTGAACGCGACGATCTGGTGCTTGGCAAGATCGGCCGGCTCCTCGATGCGGGGATGATTGCCAAGGTAGCGGGGTGAGGCGACCACGACACGCCGCACGTCGCCCCCGAGCCGCGTGGAGATTTGTGACGAATCCGCAAGGTGGCCAATGCGCAACGCAATGTCGACGCCCTCGTCCACCAGGTTGACGAAACGATCGAGGAGGAGAAGCTGGGCGGAAACGGCCGCGTGGAGGTCAAGGAAATCGTCCAGAATGGGGCGCAGCACCTCTTCCCCCAGGATCGGTGGCGCCGAAATCGTCAGCATTCCACGAGGAGCCGAGCGTTCCCCTCCGGCGAGCATGTCGGCTTCCTCGAGATCGACGAGCACCCTCCGGCAGGCGGCTGCATAGCGTTGGCCGGCTTCGCTGAGCTTGAGCGTGCGGGTCGTTCGATGCAGCAGCTCGACGCCGACATGGGCTTCCAGAAAGCTCAGTGCCCGGCTGACCGCGGTTGGTGATCGCTTCAGCCGGCGTGCCGCACCGGCGAGGCTGCCCTCGTCGATCGCCGTGACGAAGACTTTCATTGCATCGATGCGATCCATTTATTCTACCGATCCACGGGAGAGTGACTACCGATCGGCAAGTATTCACCCGAGGATGGCACGAAGTAAATATGGCGACAGAGGCGGCAGTGGCCAACATACGGCCAAGCACCAGGAATAGGCTGCGACGTGAGGGTCGGGGCCGCGTCATCGCAGACGAGGCAGTCCAATGCCCCGAGTTCGAGAATGGTCCCGGCGATCCCGCGTTTGGGCACGCCTCAACAGAGGGAGAATGACGATGAAGATCCTGATGGTATTGACGTCGCATGACCAGCTCGGCAACACCGGCGAGCCGACCGGTTTCTGGCTCGAGGAGTTCGCCGCGCCCTATTATGTGTTCAAGGACGCCGGGGCAGAGATCACCGTGGCGTCGCCCAAAGGCGGCCAGCCGCCGATCGATCCGAAGAGCGACGATCCGGCCAACCAGACCGAGGCGATGGCGCGCTTCAAGGAGGACGCTGCAGCTCAGAAGGAACTGGCGAACACCGCCAAGCTCGGCGACGTCAAAGCGAATGGTTTCGACGCGGTCTTCTATCCCGGCGGCCACGGCCCGATGTGGGACCTCGTCAACGACAGGAACTCGATTGCCTTGATCGAGGACTTCTACAACGCCGGCAAGCCGGTTGCCGCCGTCTGTCATGGCCCGGCTGTCCTGCGAAAAGTGACCTATCAGGGACAACCCATCGTCAAGGGAAAGCGCGTCACCGGCTTTACCAATTCCGAGGAGGAGGCGGTGCAGCTGGCCGACGTCGTGCCCTTCCTCGTCGAGGACGAGTTGAAACGTCTCGGCGGCCGCTACGAAAAGGCTGCCGACTGGGCCGATTTCACGATCGTGGACGGCCGGCTGATCACGGGGCAGAACCCGTCCTCATCGACTTCTGCTGCCAGGGAATTGCTCAAGCTTCTGCAGGCGTAGAGCAATTCCAGGAAAGTGCCCAACGGTTCTCCGCCCGGAGTTGGGTAGTTCCAAAAGCGCCAGATCATTTCGCTGCTTCAAGGAAACAATGAAATGATCGAGTTCTGGTCCGGCGCGGGCCGCGGGGTCCGCGCCAAATCTGCCCTCGTCGGCACCTGCATTCCGATACAGATCCCCCTGAAACAGGACACATCCCGGATACGTCCGGCTGATCCTCTGCGGTGAGCGTCAAGCGATCAACGCAAGATGGCGTTGCTCCACTGCAGAGGGACGACAATGATCCTTTTTACAATAGCCTTTCTCGCGGGCGTGCTGACCATTGTCAGCCCCTGCATCCTTCCGGTCTTGCCCTTCGTCTTTTCTCGGGCCGGTCAGCCATTCGCCCGGAGCGTCTTGCCGATGCTCCTTGGCAAGGTCGTGACATTCGCTGGCGTGGCGACGCTTGCCGCGCTCGGCGGAGAATGGGCGGTGCAGGCCAATGAGATCGGCCGATATGCGGCGATCGCGGTGCTGGCGGTCTTCGGGGTGACCTTGCTTTCGCCGCGGGTGGCGGCGGTAGCAACCCGTCCGGCCGTTGCGCTCGGCAACCGGCTTTCGCAAAGGGCGGCCGGGCAGAAGGGGAGTGTCGGAGCATCCTTTCTTCTCGGCGCCGCAACCGGACTTCTGTGGGCGCCCTGCGCCGGGCCGATTCTGGGACTGGTGCTGACGGGTGCCGCCCTCCACGGGGCCAACGTCGAAACGACGCTTCTGCTCACTGCCTATGCGGCCGGCGCGGCTACCTCGCTGGCGTTGGCGGTCGTGGCCGGAGGAAGGGTGTTTGCGGCGATGAAGCGATCGCTCGGTATCGGCGAGCGGCTTCGGCAGGGTCTCGGCGTCGCCGTTTTGGCGGGCGTCGCGGCAATTGCGCTCGGGCTCGATACCGGGCTGCTGGCGCGCCTGTCCTATGCGGGCACCACCAACCTTGAGCAATCGCTGCTTGACCGGCTGCGCGGCAACTCCGCCGCGCGCGCGGAAGCGGTGGCAAGCAACCGCGTGGCGCCGGCGACGAATGATGCGCGGAATGCATACCAGAGCAACCTGCCCGTGGAGGGCACGTTCCCGTCGCTTGATGGTGCCGTTGAGTGGCTCAATTCCGAGCCGCTGACTACGGAGCAGCTTCGCGGCAAAGTCGTGCTGGTCGATTTCTGGACCTATTCCTGCATCAACTGCATTCGTACAATCCCCTATGTTCGCGCCTGGGCGGAGAAGTACCGGGATCAAGGCCTGATCGTGATCGGCGTGCATGCACCCGAGTTCGCCTTCGAGAAGCGGATCGGCAACGTCAAACGGGCAGTCAGGAATTTTGAGATCGGCTATCCCGTCGCGATCGACAACGATTTCGCGATCTGGCGTGCGTTCGGGAATAATTATTGGCCGGCTCATTATTTCATCGATGCAAAGGGGCGGATCAGGCACTCTCACTTCGGTGAGGGCGATTACGAGAGATCCGAGCGGGTCATTCAGGAACTGCTGGCGGAAGCGGCAGGTGACCGGAGGACTGACGTCGGTCTTGTGACTCCGGATGCGCAGGGCGCCGAGGCCGCTCCGGACTTCGCCCGCCTTGGGTCTGGCGAGGACTACATCGGGTACATGCGCGCCTCCAACTTCGTCTCGCCCGAAGGCATCGGGGTCGATGAAGCGCGCGACTACACGGTGGAAGACCTGCGGCTCAATCAGTGGGGTCTCGCCGGCAACTGGACGATGGGGGCCGAGCAAGCAACGCTCAATCGGGTCGGCGGAGGGATCATGTACAGATTCAGCGCGCGAGACCTCCATCTCGTACTCGGACCAGGAGCAAGCGGCAGGAAGGTGCGCTTCCAGGTGAAGGTCGACGGGGTGGCGCCGGGTGCGGACCACGGTTCGGACATCGACGCCGACGGCAACGGGACGGTCGCGGAAACGCGACTCTACCAGCTTATACGCCAGTCGGGAGACGTGCGGGAGCGGACGTTCGAGATCCGCTTCCTTGATCCCGACGTCGAAGCCTTTGTTTTCACTTTTGGATGAGAGGACGGCTGCAGTGTCGGAGGTCCTTTGAGGATCTGGTGGATCGCGGGCGCGAGAAGAAAAAAGGAGCAATCAATGCGCATTTTCGTGACGTTCATCGGCGTAGTCGCGCTGGCGGCAGCGCCATGCGCCTGGGATAGCGACCCACGGGAGCCCCCAGCGATTGCAGCGCTTTTTGCAGTGCCCGCGGCTGGCGGGCGCGCAATCTTTGCTACGCCCGTTCCGGCCGGGGCTGCCGTGCCGGCGTCATCGGCGGTGAAGCCGATGGCCGAAATCTCAAACCGCTGAGGCGCACCCCGATGCATGCATGTTGCGCCGGCGCGCGTGCGGGAAAGCCAAAACTGTAGCTCAGTGTATCGCCTCGCTCGATTCCTACATGGGCTTTCAATTTCGGCTGTCGCCCACATAGTGGCGACACATGAGTACCGGCTTCTGCTGCTGTGATATCGAGGGAAAGAAATCGATGACAAAGGAAATCAACCAGCCGCGTCGGCGGTTCATGGGCGTGGCGGCGCTCACCGTCGCGGCCGCTCACTTCAGTATATTTGGCGCCGCCCGCGCGCAATCAACCAGCGGGGAGGGATCTGACGTTCCGGCGATCACGCCGGGAACGAATACTTTCTTCGCGTCGCTCAGCCAGATCAACGCGGGCGTCCTGAATATCGGCTACGCGGAAGTGGGGGCCGGCGATGCGCCTGTGGTCATCCTTCTGCATGGCTGGCCCTACGACATCCACACCTATGTCGATGTGGCGCCGCTGCTGGCGGCCGCCGGCTATCGGGTGATCGTTCCCTATCTGCGCGGCTATGGCACGACGCGCTTCCTGTCCGCCGACACGCCGCGCAATGGCCAGCAGTCGGCGATTGCCGCCGACGTCATCGCCTTGATGGATGCCCTGAAGATCGAAAATGCCGTCATCGCCGGCTGCGATTGGGGCGCGCGAACCGCCAACATTATCGCCGCCCTCTGGCCGGAACGCTGCAAGGCAATGGTTTCCGTGAGCGGCTACCTGATCGGCAGCCGTGAAGTCAACAAGATGCCGTTACCGCCGAAGGCCGAGCTTGCCTGGTGGTATCAGTTCTATTTCGCCACGGAACGCGGACGGGCCGGCTACGAGCAGTACCGGAACGAATTCGCCAGGCTCATCTGGCAGCTCGCATCGCCGAAGTGGAACTTCGACGACGCCACCTTCAACCGCAGCGCGGTGGCATTCGAGAACCCGGATCACGTCGACATCACCATCCACAACTACCGCTGGCGGATCGGTCTGGCTGACGGCGAGCGGAAGTATGACGATCTGGAAGAGCGGCTTGCCGGGTTTCCCGTCATAAGCGTACCGACAATCACGCTGGAGGGCGATGCCAATGGTGCCCCCCATCCGGAACCGAAGGCCTATGCGAAGAAGTTCTCGGGCAAGTACGAACATCGTCTGATCACCGGCGGCATCGGCCACAATCTGCCGCAGGAAGCGCCACAGGCCTTTGCTCAGGCCGTGCTGGACGTCGATCGTTTCTGATCATCTTCATCCAAAAGGCTGGGCGGTTGGGCCGGGAGCCCGGATCCGCCCAGCCCCGAACTCTGGCCGGCCGCGAACGCTGGCCAGCTCCTCAAAGCTCCAAAACTCTGTCGCAACTCTGACGCGGGTCGAAATCTCGCACCGATCGCGATTGCTGGCGCGTCAGTTGCTCGGGAGAACATCTCATCGGCAATGAGCGCTTCGTATCACAGTGTGTCTGCGCGGCGTTCTCTTGGGAGTCGATTACATTTCGGCGCCGGTCGCGAAACATTCGATACACGTGCGGAGCGTCAAGTGTGTCCCGACAGTCGGACAAGGCACTCAAGTCTCGACGTCATCAACTCTGTCGAAAAGAAGGACATCATGACCGAAATCGAGCAGGTACTTTACACTGGCAGGACGCATACCACCGGCGGTCGCGAGGGGGCATCCCGCAGTTCTGACGGGCGTCTGGACATCCAGCTTTCCTCGCCCGGCAGCTCAGGGCCGGGGACCAATCCGGAACAGCTCTTTGCCGCCGGCTGGTCGGCCTGTTTCATCGGTGCGATAGGAAAGGCGGCCGGGGAGCGGAAGGTTGCGCTCCCGATCGATCTGGCCGTCGATGCCGAAGTCGATCTCGGCAGCGGTACCGGCGGGTATTTCCTACAGGCGCGGCTCAATGTCAGCCTGCCGGGGATCGATCGCGACACCGCCCAGGCGCTGGTCGACAGGGCGCATCAGACCTGCCCCTATTCCAAGGCGACGCGCGGCAATATCAACGTTGCGATCAACATCGTCTGACGTGATGAAAAGCCTTGGCTGATCGTCAGGCAGGGCCATTCTGGAAGAAGCGGTGGCTGCGAAGGCTGCCGCTTTTTTGTTTGGCTGTTGTCTTCGCCTTTGGGTTCCGCCGTCTATTCTTGGCATCCGAATGCGGCGATGCCGTTTGCGATTCCATCAGGGGTGAATGGCAATTTCTGCGGCAAGGCCGCCGCCGTCGCGGTTGCGCAAGGTGAGTGAGGCGCCGATCGCCGTCGCGAGTTGTTGGGCGATGGCAAGGCCAAGACCGGTTCCACCTGTATCCCGGTTGCGGGACTGCTCCAGTCGGTAGAACGGCTTCAGGACCGCTTCCAGCTGATTTTCCGGAATACCGGGGCCGCGGTCGAGTACCTTGATGACCACGGTTTCATCGGCGAGGCGTTGCATCTCTATTTCCGCGCTGCCGCCGAATTTGAGCGCATTGTCGATCAGGTTCGTGAGAATCCGTCTGAGCGCGTGTGGGCGGGTCAAGATCGTGCCGCCCGTCACTTCGGTGATCGTGACCGCCTTGCCGGTATCCTGGTAATCATAGGCCAAGCTTTCGGTGAACGAGGCCAGATCGATGCGGGAGGCCTTTTCGACCTTGCCATGGGCACTCTTTGCATAGTCGACACCTTCCTTGACGAGGCGCTCTATTTCGCCAAGGTCCTGGATCAGCTTGTCCCTTTCAATGAAGTCCTCCGCCATTTCCGTCCGCAGCTTCATGCGCGTGATCGGCGTTTGCAGGTCATGTGAAATTGCCGCGAGGATCTGCACGCGCTCTTCGAGATACTGCGCGATGCGATCCCGCATTGCATTGAAGGCCGTTGCCGCATAGGCGACTTCACTCGGTCCCGCTTCGCTGAGCCGGGGCGTCTGCCTGTTTGGGTCGAGCGTGTCCGCGGCCGCCGCGAGGTTGACGAGAGGGCGGATTGCCTGACGCACCGCAAACCAGCAGCACAACACCAGAAGCCCAAGCTGCGCGACGAGCACGTAAGGCAGCCAGTCTGCCAGGGGCATTACGCCTCTCGGCTTGACATCTATTGTCAGCGGTGCGCCGTCGCTCAAGCGCAGATGCGCCTGCAGCCGCCGGCTTTCACCGGGAATGGCTTGCACTTCGATCGGATAGCGCGCGCCGATCGTCGCCTGGATCTTGGAAGCGATCTCGGCGCTGCGTGCGTCGAGCGCGGGATCTCCCGGCATGCCTCGCCCGAGAATGAAACTGTAGCTCCCGCGATCGAGCCGATCCAGCCAGTCGGCGCGTTCGGCAGCGGGCAGCCGGTCGAGAATGGCGATCGACGTGGCGACGTCGTTTTCAAGCGTATTGAACATCACCGACCTGGCGGCCATGTAGCGCTCGAAAAACAGCACGGTGAACGACATGGCATGCGCAAGCGCCAGTCCGGCAAGGAGAATGACGAACAACCGTACCCTGAGAGTGCGCGGCCATAGGCGAAATCCATTGAGAACGGCGCGCGCCACCATCAGCGGGCCTCGACGATCTCGACCGGCATGGAAAAGACATAGCCTTCGCTGCGGACGGTCTTGATGTAGGTCGGCTCCCTTGCATCGTCGCCGAGCCGCTGGCGAACCCGGCTGACCAGGAGATCGATCGACCGGTCGAAGAGTTCGGCCTCGCGCCCCTGGGTAAGATTGAGAAGCTGGTCGCGGTTGAGCACGCGCTGCGGATGGTCGATGAAGACGCGCAGAAGGCGGTATTCGGCGCCGCTGAGCGCAATCGCCGTGCCATCGGAGTCGACGAGATGCCTTGCCGTCGTGTCGAGTTTCCATTTGCCGAAGCGCAGCAACTGGCCGGCCTCGGAGACCTGCAGGTTCGGCGGCAGCATCCGCGTGCGCCGCAGGACGGCCTTGATGCGCGCCAGCAGCTCGCGTGCCGAAAAAGGCTTGGCGAGATAGTCGTCAGCGCCCATTTCGAGACCGAGAATGCGATCCATCTCGTCGGTGCGCGCAGTCAGCATGACGATGGGCGTCGCCTTGTGCCTGCCCGCGCGCAGCTCGCGGCTGAGCACGAGGCCATCATCTCCCGGCATCATCACGTCGAGGATGATGAGATCGACGGCATTCGCATCGAGAAATGCGCGCATATGCCGCCCGTCGGCGACCGCGGTGACGCGCAGGCCGTTCTTCTTCAGGTAGCTCGAGACAAGCTCCCTGATCTCGCGATCGTCATCGACGATCAAGATATGATCGATGTGCTCCATTGCGCCGTGTCCTAAATGCACGCTTGCTACTGCGTGCTTCCTTAAATCGGTTCCGATTTAAGATAAGAACATGCAGCAAATCAAAGTGCTACAGCGTCCTTTCGCGCCTGATAAGACGCGCGGCGCTGTAATGACGTTCGCGATGTATCCGTAGTGTGTGCAAATCTTCGCAGCTCCGCGTCTTGATGTAACGCGCGGCCGGCCGGATACATTCCGATACAATGTCCGTTCGTTTGGCAAGCATTGTAACCCTCGCTGCTGCGCTTCCGTTTTGCCGACCGGACGGCCCAGGCCCATCTCGGCGGTTTCAGCCCGGGAGCGCGGGCCTCTCAGGCGTTATAGCCGCACCGCTGGCCTGCGGTGATTAGCCGGCAAACAGGCGTTCAAGTTCGGATGCCGAACCTTGCCAAAGACCCCTTGTCTGTTCCAGCACGCAATCATAGAAAATTCGCCGCCCTCATGCGCTCGATACGCCCGGCCTCACCAGGTGATAGCATTGGAGTATTGAAGGCCAACCCCGTTCTCACCCCGTTTGCTCGACGATCGGCGGGATCTGGATCAATTTCAGCTCGGATGCGCCGGAGTCGATGATCTCGAAGACCGCGTCGAGCATTCTCGGCACGTCCTGACGAACCATCTCGATGTGGTCTCCGAGCATCGCCACAAAGGGGTCCCAGTCGAAGCAGCCGAGCAGAGGCATGCGATCGGCATAATGGCCGGAGCGACGAATCCATCGCATGACGCCTTCAAGCGAAATGGTCGAGTTGACAAACATGCCCCGCGGCAGTGGTCCGACCTTGTCCGCGAGCGACTTCATTGCGTTCTCGGCCTTTTCGGGTGCATAGCCGCAGGTAAGCACGAGCGCCTCGTCGACCTCCACCCCCGCCTCGGCGTGGGCGGCACGAAACCCCCTCACACGTTCCGACGTGTTGTGGTCGGTTCCGCGTCCGCCGACGAAGAGCAGCGGTGTCTTCTCACCGAACTCCCGTTCTGAGTTGGCGAGCACGCGCCGCGTAAGCTCGAGCGCGCCGCCGAAATTGTCAGAGATGACCGAGGGAACACGCGAACCCGGCAGGTCGAGGTTCACGGTCCGAACGCCGGCGGCGGAACAAATGTCGGCGATGCGATCTGGATCGGTCGCGCCGGTCGCGATCAGGCAGTCCACCTGATAGGAGAGCATGGCACGTGCGGCCTCGATCTCCAGTGCGGGATCGCGGCGCGTGCAAGTGATGATCGGGAAGAGGCCTCTCTCGCGCGCTCTCGTCTCGAACTGTTCGACGATCGAGCCGAAATAGCGGTTGTCGTACTTAGGGACGAGCATGCCGATGATCTTCGATCGCTCGCGGCGCAGCACGCTTGCCTGCATATTCAGGGCATAACCCTGCTCCTCGGCAAGGCGGGTAATCTTCTCCGCCAGCTGGCTGCTGATGCGGCGCTTTTTCCAGTTTCCGCTCAGCACGGCACTCACCGCACTCGCCGACGTTCCGGCCAATTCAGCCAGATCGTAGATCGTTGTTCTTTTGGTCTGAGTTCCACGCTTCACGAATTTTGATCTCCACTTTCGTGCGTCACCTTGACATCAATAGAGTTAAGTGGCAATTCTGCTTCATCGATTGAGCAAGCGAGCGCAATCGATGAAGCTACCAGTTCAGCAAACGCTGTCCCGGGGAGGAGTCTGACAGGAATCAATAAGTCCAACGCTACAGTGCCTGCTGCAGCGAGCGACCGGCCACGCCTTGATCGGCCTAAAGAAGTCGCGGCGGAACTTGTCCCCGAACGACTTCGCGATATCGTGGGGGTGTCGCCCTTCAAAAGCTTCAGGACGCCGGCGCAAAATCAACCGTGGAGGAAACTTATGAAGACGATTTGTTACTTGCTTGCCTCGACCGGCCTTGCCGTGTCGCTCAACAGCGCGGCCGTCGCGCAGGACGCGGCCACCGTGGCCTTCCTGATGCCGGACCAGGCTTCGACCCGCTACGAAGAACACGACTATCCTGGCTTCAAGGCGGAGATGGAAAAGCTCTGCCCGAGCTGCACCGTCATCTATCAGAACGCCAATGCGGACGTGGCGCTTCAGCAGCAGCAGTTTAACTCCGTAATCGCCCAGGGCGCCAAGGTCGTCGTGCTCGATCCGGTCGATTCCGCCGCAGCCGCAGCGCTCGTCGAAATCGCCCATTCCCAGGACGTCAAGGTGATCGCCTATGACCGTCCGATCCCGGACAAGCCGGCGGATTACTACGTTTCTTTCGACAATGAAGGCATCGGCCGCGCGATCGCGCAGTCGCTGGTCGATCATCTGAAGGCTACCGGCGTGGCCGAGGGTTCCGGCGTGCTGCAGATCAATGGTTCGCCGACCGACGCGGCAGCCGGTCTCATTCGCGACGGCATCGACTCCGCTCTCGACGCATCCGGCTACAAGACGCTCGCCGAATTCGACACGCCCGACTGGGCGCCGCCGAAGGCGCAGGAATGGGCCGCAGGCCAGATCACCCGTTTCGGCGACCAGATCAAGGGGATCGTTGCCGCCAACGATGGAACCGGCGGCGGTGCAATCGCGGCGCTCAAGGCAGCGGGCGTCAAGCCTGTTCCGCCCGTCACCGGCAACGACGCGACGATCGCGGCATTGCAGCTGATCATCTCCGGCGACCAGTACAACACGATTTCGAAGCCTTCCGAGATCGTAGCTGCGGCTGCCGCCAATGTCGCGGTGAAGCTGATCAAGGGCGAAACGCCCGAGGCGACGCATAAGCTCTACGAAACGCCGTCACAGCTCTTCACCCCGGCGGTGGTCACGGCCGAGAACATCAAGGCCGAGATCTTCGACAAGAAGATCAACACGCCGGAAGAGATCTGCACCGGCGAATATGCTGAAGGTTGCCGCAAACTCGGCATCATCAACTAAAGCAGCTCCGACTGCCGCTGTGTTCGGCCGCATGACCGCGGCCGAACCACCTCTCCCGGTCACGATGATTGCGGGTCGACTCGGCCCGAAATCGTGAACGTGATCGATTCTGGTAAGTTAGGGCTGGATGCCGGCGGAAAACCGCTCAGAGTATTCCATGATCCCGCTGTACAGCGCCGCGCGTCTGATCAGACGCGTAAAGGTCGCTGTAGAACTTTGAGTTTCTGCATGATTTGTCCATGCAGTAGTCGAAAGGTCAAAAAAGGCGATGACACGCGATATCCAGAGTGCTCCCGTAAAGGGTGAGCCTGTGCTGCGTCTTCGCGGCATATCCAAGAATTTCGGAGCCGTTTCCGCTCTCACCGACATAGAACTCGACGTCAATGCCGGCGAAGTCGTCGCATTGGTCGGAGACAACGGCGCCGGCAAGTCGACGCTCGTCAAAGTTCTCGCGGGGGTGCATCAACCATCCTCGGGCACGATCGAGTTCTGCGGGCAGGGGGTAACGCTCGACAATCCCGGAAAGGCGCTCGATCTTGGGATTGCGACGGTCTTCCAGGATCTGGCTCTGTGCGAAAACCTCGATGTCGTTGCAAATCTGTTCCTAGGCCAGGAGATGTCGCCTTGGCACCTGGATGAAGTTGCGATGGAAGTCCGCGCCTGGACGCTTCTGCGCGAACTGGCCGCGCGCATCCCATCCGTTCGTCAGCCGATCGCGTCTCTATCCGGCGGCCAGCGTCAGACAGTGGCCATTGCGCGTTCGCTGCTGCTGAACCCCAAGGTCATCATGCTCGATGAACCGACCGCGGCTCTCGGCGTGGCCCAGACAGCCGAAGTCCTCAATCTGATCGAACGCGTCCGCGATCGCGGGCTCGGCGTGATCATTATCAGCCACAACATGGAAGACGTGCGCGCGGTCGCGGATCGCGTCGTCGTCTTGCGGCTTGGACGGAACAACGGGGTCTTCTCGCCGGATGCGTCCAATCACGAACTCGTCGCCGCGATCACCGGTGCGACGGAGAACGCCGTCTCGCGCCGGCTCGACCGCAAGGCCGGCCTCGTCAATGAGCAGAGCGGAGGACCCGCATGAGCCAGAACCCCTCGAACCAGGCTGTCCAAAGCCAGCAGAGGCTTGACCGCAGCGATGAACGCGTGCGCCATGACGAGGGGATCCTCGACTTGGTATGGGGGTTCATTGACCGCGTGCGGTCCGGCGATCTCGGCATGCTGCCGGTCGCTGTCGGTCTCATCGTCATTTCGATCATCTTTTCGGCCCTCAATCCGATCTTTCTTGCACCCAACAACCTCGTGAACCTGCTCTTCGATTGCGCCACCGTTGGCGTGATCTCGCTCGGGATCATCTGCGTGCTGGTGCTGGGCGAAATCGACCTTTCGGTGGGCTCGATGAGCGGACTGGCCTCGGCCATGGTTGGTGTGTTGTGGGTGAATTCCGGCTGGCCGATTGCCGCGGCGATATTTGTTGCACTGATGGTCGGTGCCGCAGTCGGGCTGCTCTACGCCACGCTCTACAACCGCCTCGGAATGCCGAGCTTCATCGCCACCCTGGCTGGTCTTCTCGCGCTTCTCGGCATGCAGCTCTACATCCTCGGGCCGACCGGTTCGATCAACCTGCCCTATGCTTCCTCGCTCGTCCGTTTCGGACAGATAATGATCATGCCGGACTGGCTCTCCCACACGCTTGCGCTGGTTCCGGGCCTGGTGATGATCGGCAAGGGCATGCGGACGATGCGCCAGCGACAGGCGGCGAACCTCTCCTCCCAGCCGCTCGGCGCGCTGATCATCAAGGCGCTGGTGCTCACCGTTCTCCTCGAAGTGGCTGTCTTCTACCTCAATCTCGGCCGCGGCGTGCCATGGATGTTCGGGCTCTTCGTCGCCCTCGCTGTGATCCTCAACTATGCGCTGACGCGCACGAAGTGGGGCCGCTCGATGTTCGCGGTCGGCGGCAACCGTGAGGCCGCGCGGCGGTCGGGCATCAACGTGCGCCGGATCTACATGAGCGCCTTCGTGCTCTGCTCCACGCTTGCCACGCTGGGCGGCATTCTGTCGGCATCGCGCCTTGCCTCATCGAGCCAGCAGGCGGGCACGGGCGACGTCAACCTCAACGCGATCGCGGCTGCCGTCATCGGCGGCACGAGCCTCTTCGGTGGGCGTGGCAGCGCCTATTCGGCTCTGCTCGGTATCATCGTCATCCAGGCGATCTCGAACGGTCTGACGCTGCTCAATCTGAGCTCGTCGCTCCGCTACATGATCACCGGCGGCGTTCTGGCAATCGCTGTCATCGTCGACTCGTTGGCCCGTCGTTCCCGTGTCAGCCACGGACGCGCGTAACCCAACCTCTCGTTATGGAGTTCTTGATATGGCTGACCTCATGAAAGGCAAGGTTGCCGCCATCACCGGCGCAGCATCGGGCATCGGACTGGAATGCGCCCGCACGCTGCTCTCGGAAGGGGCGAAGGTCGTTCTCGTGGATCGAGCGCAGGACAAGCTGGAACAGCTTTGCCGCGAGCTCGGTGAGAACGCCCTGCCGCTGGTCGTCGACCTTCTGAAGCCCGCCGAAGTCTCCGGCATGCTTCCGAGAATCCTCGACCTCGCCGGGAAGCTGGATGTCTTCCATGCGAATGCCGGCGCCTATATCGGCGGTCCGGTGGCCGAGGGCGACCCGGACGCGTGGGACCGGATGCTCAACCTCAACATCAATGCGGCCTTCCGTTCCGTGCATGCGGTGCTGCCGTACATGATCGAGCAGAAATCGGGCGACATCCTCTTCACCAGTTCGATTGCGGGTGTCGTCCCTGTCGTCTGGGAGCCGATCTACACGGCATCGAAATTCGCCGTGCAGGCCTTCGTGCACAGCACGCGGCGACAGGTGGCGCCGCATGGTGTGCGCGTCGGCGCCGTGTTGCCGGGACCCGTGGTGACGGCGCTGCTCGATGATTGGCCCAAGGCGAAGATGGAAGAAGCGCTTGCCAATGGCAGCCTCATGCAGCCGAAGGAAGTGGCGGATGCGGTGCTCTTCATGTTGACGCGTCCGCGCAACGTCACGATCCGCGATCTGGTGATCCTGCCCAACAGCGTCGATCTCTAATTGCCTCCGGCGGCGCGAGGCTGCGCCCTCCGCCGATCCATGTTCCAGATTGCAGGCGGTAGACCATGACCAACATTTCTTCCGCACGCCCCACGGGCGGCGAACGATATCTCATCGGCGTTGACGTCGGGACCGGAAGCGCCAGAGCGGGCATTTTCGATCTCACCGGCCAGCTGCTGGCTTCGGGCAAGCGCGATATCACGCTCTTTCGCGAGCCTGGTTCCATCGTCGAGCAGTCGAGTACGGAGATCTGGGCCGCCGTCTGCGAGGCCGTTCGAGAAGCGGTTTCCACTGCGGGCGTGGATCCTTCCCAAGTCGCAAGCATCGGCTTCGACGCAACCTGTTCGCTGGTCGTCCTGGGTGAAGATGGGCGACCGCTTCCGGTGGGGCCGTCGGGGGACGCTCGGCGCGATATCATCGTCTGGATGGATCATCGCGCCGTCGAGCAGGCGGAACGCATCAATGCCAAGGGTCATGGTGTGCTGCGCTATGTCGGCGGGCGCATATCGCCGGAGATGGAGACGCCGAAGCTTCTCTGGCTGCGCGAAAATCGCCCCCAGGTCTTCGACGCCGCCTGGCAATTCTTTGACCTCGCGGATTTCTTGACCTGGCGGGCAACGGGCGACCTTGCCCGTTCCACATGCACGGTGACTTGCAAGTGGACCTATCTCGCGCACGAGAAGCGCTGGGATCCGGATTATTTCCGCGCGATCGGCCTCGGTCAGCTCGCAGATGAAGACTTCGTGCGCATAGGTCAGCGTGTCGTGGAGCCGGGCACGCCGGTTGGAAACGGGCTGACGGACCGCGCCGCCGAGGAGCTTGGCCTCGCGGCCGGCACGCCGGTCGGAGCCGGTATGATCGACGCCCATGCGGGCGGGATCGGAACCGTCGGTGTTGACGGCCCTCCCGAAAGCAACCTGGCTTATGTCTTCGGCACGTCCTCCTGCACGATGACTTCCACGTCGGAGCCGGTCTTTGTACCGGGTGTGTGGGGACCCTACTATTCGGCGATGGTCCCAGGGATGTGGCTGAACGAGGGCGGCCAGTCCGCGGCGGGCGCTGCGATCGAGCAGCTTCTGTCGTTCCATCCGGCGGCCGGCGAGGCGCTGGAGCTTGCAGCGCGCCGCGGCCTCTCGCTGCCCGTTCTGCTGGCGGAGCTTGCCGCGCAGAAGGTCCAGACGCTCTCGCAGTCGGTCGAGCTTGCCGGCGGTCTGCACGTCGTTCCTGAATTCCTTGGCAACCGCGCGCCGTTTGCCGATCCGCATGCCCGCGCCGTTGTCCTGGGGCTGGGGATGGAAAGGGATATCGACAACCTCGTTTCGCTCTACGTGGCAGGGCTATGCGGCATCGGCTACGGGCTCCGGCAGATCATCGATACGCAGGCGTCGTCCGGCGCCATGATCGAGAAGATCGTCATCAGCGGCGGCGCAGGCCAGCTCGATCTCGTCCGCCAGCTCCTCGCGGACGCGACGGGAAAGCCCGTGCTGGCGACGCGCTCGGAGGAGCCCGTGCTCCTCGGTGCAGCCATCCTCGGAAGCGTAGCGGCGGGCGAGTTCCCGGACGTTCGGTCAGCAATGGCAAGGCTTTCCGGCACGGATCGCACCTACGCGCCCGCCGTCGGTGAAATCGCAGCGCTTCATGCGCTGAGATACGACGCCTTCAAGAGGCTCCAGTCACTGGCTCGGGATATCCGGTAAGCGCCTCAGCGCCACCCGAGAGCGGGGGCAACGTGGGTGAGAATCGCCTCGATGACATGCGCGTTGTAGTCCACGCCAAGCTGGTTGGGAACGGTTAGGAGCAGCGTGTCGGCCTCCGCTATGGCCTCGTCCTTCGCCAACTCTTCAACGAGGACATCCGGTTCCGCCGCATAGCTGCGACCGAAGATCGCCCGGGTTTTCTCGTCGATGAATCCGATCTTGTCTTCATCCTGGCTGCCTCGGCCGAAATAGGCGCGGTCGCGGTCGTCGACCAACGCAAAGATGCTGCGGCTGACCGACACTCTCGGCTCGCGTTCGTGACCTGCCGCCTTCCATGCCTCGCGGAACACCCGGATCTGATCAGCCTGTTGGACATGGAATGGAAGGCCGCTCTCGTCGTCCTTGAGCGTGGAACTTTGCAAATTCATCCCCAGCTTGGCCGCCCAAACTGCGGTGGCGTTGGAACTGGCGCCCCACCATATCCGCTCGCGCAGACCCTCCGAATGCGGCTCGATGCGTAGCAGGCCGGGAGGATTGGGAAACATTGGCCGAGGGTTGGGCTCAGCAAAGCCTTCGCCGCGCAGCACATCGAGCAGAACTTCCGCATGGCGCCGGGCCATGTCTGCGTCGGTCCCGCCTTCGGGCGGCTGGTAGCCGAAGTAACGCCATCCATCGATCACCTGCTCGGGCGAGCCGCGGCTAATGCCGAGCTGCAGGCGCCCGCCGGCGATGATGTCGGCCGCGCCCGCGTCCTCGGCCATGTACATCGGGTTCTCGTACCGCATGTCGATGACGGCGGTGCCGATTTCGATGCGGTTGGTCTTGGAGCCGACGGCCGCAAGCAGCGGAAACGGCGAGCCCAGTTGGCGGGCGAAGTGATGCACGCGAAAATAGGCCCCGTCCGCGCCCAGCTCCTCGGCAGCAACGGCCAGGTCGATGGACTGCAGAAGCGCGTCGGACGCCGACCGCGTTTGCGATTGCGGCGAGGGTGCCCAGTGCCCGAACGATAGGAAGCCGATCTTCTTCATGATTGTGCAGCCTCTGATGTTGCAGTCACTGCTTCATGGCACAAAACCGACTGGGGATATAGGCATACCATGCGCGGGGGCTCGCCAAAGCGATCCGAGCAGACGATGCACCCCGATTACTCAAGCGTCCGGGAGCGTAAAGACGGCGCAGGGCGATGCGATGCCGCGCAACACGTGTTCGCCGAGCGGCACCAGCGGCATAGTGGTCTCGGCGGCGACCGCGCCCGAGATCAGCACCGAACGCCCGAGCGGCCGGCACAGCCCTTCCAGCCGGCTGACCAGGTTGACCGCGGGACCAATGGCGGTGAAGTCCAGCCGGTCGGCCGCACCGATATTGCCCCACAATATCTCGCCGAGATGCAGCGCCACGCCGAAGGGCAGCGGCGGCAGCCCTTGCGCCTCACGGGCGGCATCGAGATGGGCCATGCCGGCGCGGGCGGCGACGACCGCGCGCAGCGCCGCTCCACAGGCCTCGGCCGGTGTACCGGCAACCGGAAAGATCGCCAGCAGGCCATCGCCCATGAACTTCAACACTTCGCCCCCGAAGACGTGTATCGCCCCCGCGACACGGTCGAACCAGGCGTCGAGGGTGGCGATCATCGCCTGAGGCTCCGTTGCCTCGGACAGGGCGGTGAAGTTGCGCAGATCGGTACAAAGCAGCACGGCGCGGATGGTCTCTCCGGTGCCCCGGCCGAGCGCGCCGGCCTGCACCCGGGCGGCACTGCGCCGGCCGAGATAGGCCTCCAGCAGCGTTTCCAGCGCTGCCCGTTCAGCCAAAGCAGCCAAAGGCGCGGCGGCGAAGCGCGCGGCCTGGCGCAGCCGGCCGGTCTCGGCGGGGCCGAATGCCCGGCTGCCGGCCCAGCCCAGCACCAGTCTGTCCGCCGCCGGTCCGACCGTGTTCTCCTCAACCGGACCAAGCCCGGCGAGCCAGTCGCGTCCGGCATGATTGGCTGCACCGCCCGTGAAGCCCAAGGCCTCGATCACCGTCCCGGTCTCCGCCCGCCACAGCCATGTGCGGTGGGCGACGATCGGATGTGGCACTGCCAGCGTCAGGGCACCGCCGGCGAGCGGAAGGCCGTCGGCCACCAGCCGGCCGCCGAGATCGGCCAGGAACCGGTCAGGGCCGGGCGAAGCGCCGGCCTCGTCCACCAGCCAGGCAAGGGGTCCGGGAAGGTTCATGCCGCGATCATAGCGTTACGTTCCCTGATCTGTCATCCGCGCTACCGCATCTTTCCTTAAATCGGGACCGATTTGAGGATGCAAACAAGCTGCAAATTCAAAGCGTTACAGCGATCCCAGTATGTCTGAAATAACGCTTGGCGCTGTAAGTGGTGGCGCAGCCGATCCCAGCGGTCTATCATCGGTTGGCCCGCTCCGGCGCTAGTCCCTTTCGCCGTAGTCGGGCAGCCATCGCAACCTTTGGGGGAGACCGATGCAAGAGGCCCTCGTCGTCCGCCGTGAAACGCATATCCCGGCGCCGCCCGCCGCAGTATTCGCCCTGCTCACCGATCCTGAAAAGATCCTGCGCTGGATGGGAACGGAAGCCGAGGTCGAGCCGGAGCCCGGCGGTCTTTATCTCGTCAACGTCACCGGGGCTCGCTTCGCCCGCGGCTCCTTCCGCGAGGTCGTACCGGTGCACCGCCTGGTATATAGCTTCGGCTGGGACGATAGTGAGATCGTGCCGCCGGCGTCGAGCCTTGTCGAGATCGACCTCATCGAGCAGCCGGACGGAACGCTGTTGCGCCTCACCCATAGCGGCCTGCCCAATGCCGAGCAGTGCGCCGGCCATGCGGAAGGTTGGGCCCATTACCTCGACCGGTTGACCGAGGCTGCGGCGGGGCGCGATCCGGGGCCGGATCCCTGGCACGGCCGCACCGGCTGACGTCGGCCGTCGAGAAGCTGCCGGACCTCAAGGCACCGTTTCGCAGATAGCGCGCGTTCAACAGACCCCAGCCGAAGACCGGATCCTTGCCCGGGTCCCCGAGATCCTCGACGCGCCCGGTCAGCATCTCGCGGATCTGTGCGGGCGCGAGTTCCGGTCTCGAAGCCTTCAACAGTGCCAGCGCGGCGGTCACGAAAGGTGCTGCAAAAGACGTGCCCGTTTTCAGACGAGCCCCGCTGACAGAGGCCGCGGTCCAGACCGCGACACCCGGAGCGGCGAAGTCGATGTGCTCGCCGCGGCCGGCTCGCCTGTAGGGCCGCTTGCGCCTGTCGGTCGCGGTTACCGCAACCACCTCTTCGTAGGCCGCGGGATAGGCTGGCTCGGCCTTGGGCCCGTCATTGCCGGCGGCAGCAACCGTGATGATCCCGCGCTCGCCCATTTTCTCCACGGTCCGTTCAAGCAGCAGATTGGGCGGGCCGGAGAGGCTCAGATTGATGACCTGCACCTGGCGGTCGGCGAGCAGGTCAATGGCGCGAACAAGATCGAAGGCGCCGGAACGGTCGTCCTGGCGCCCGGCGCGGTGAAACGCGTCCACCGCGATGAGCTTGCCGCCCGGTATCAGGCCCGGCGTACGGCTCGTCGCTGATCCCACCAGCAGTGCCGCGACAGCGGTGCCGTGCTGCCGGCCGGATTCCGGCAACTCTTCGTCGGCAAGGCGGATGATCTCGATGTTCCCGTGTTCGAAGGCGTCGTGTTCAGGGTTGATCGCCGTATCGACAAGACCGATCCGCACCCCGCCCGCGCAGGCGCCGGGCCAGTCTTGGGCCGACGGCCAGCCAATGACGCTGCGCGCCAGGCAGTCGGTTGCGGCACATGGCCGCTCGGCCCGTTGCTCCGGCCGGAAAAAATGATTGAAGTCGACGATCGCTTGAGGCGCGAGAGTCCGGGCTTGCTCCCGGGCGGCATCAAGCGTCAGGCCCGAGGGAATGCGAAGCTTGATCACTTCGGTGTCGAATGTCGCCATGGCAGCTCGTTCGAGGACCTGGAAGCCGGACGCCGTCAACTGCTCAAGTTGAGCCGGGCTAAAGCCAAGCGCGACGATCTCGTTCGGCGCCTGGATCGCGGGCGCCGGCGGCTGTGAGCGTCGCGAACTGCCTCGTCTTGGCAGCAGGCCGCGGAACGGGAACTTTCCGCCACTCCATCCTGCACCGGCGCGGAAGGAGCCGGAGCCTCGGGAGCCGCCGCCATCGTCGTCATCGTCGTCGTCGGCGAGCGCCTCATTGGTCCCGAGCATTTGAAACACCATCGCGTCCCGGGGAACCATGATGTCGCCTGCCACCAGTGCGATTGCTGTAAATGGGGCGATCAGTGCAACTTTGAGCGCGAGACTGGTCAACATCCGAGAACCTCGATCGGCTTGGCAGTGTTCAAACAGGCGGTGCATACCTTGTACGGCGGCGGCCGGTGCCGGTAGATTGGAATGAAACGGTCGAGTCGTCGATCTATTCCCTCTTCTATAGCAATGCGTCTTCTCAGATGCACAAAGGTCGCTATAGACTTTGAATTGCCGCATGGTTTTATCGTTGAATCGGCACCGATTTAAGTAGCGGTAGCCAGAATTGCGGAGTTTCCGGATGAGCAGTGCGGTGAAAGACGTCGGTGAACGCCTGATAGCGTTCCTGCCCAATCTGCGCCGCTTCGCCATATCGCTTTGCGGCTCGCGTGATATCGCCGATGATCTGGTGCAGGCGGCCTGTGAACGGGCGCTCGCCAGTGCCGAGCGCTTCGAGCCGGGCACGCGGTTCGACGCCTGGATGTTTCGCATTCTCCGCAATCTCTGGATCGATCAGGTGCGCAAGCAGAAGACCATGGGCGTGCAGGACGATATTTCCGAACGCCAGGATATCGCGGGAGCGCATGGAGAACGCGATGCCGAGGCGCGCCTGACTCTGACCACTGTGGCTGAAGCGATCGCCGACTTGCCGAACGAGCAGCGCGAGGTGCTGCTTCTGGTCTGTGTCGAGGAGCTTTCCTACCGCGAAGCGGCTGACGTGCTGGGCGTTCCGATCGGAACGGTCATGAGCCGGTTGGCGAGGGCGCGCAAGAATCTCGCCGAGGCCGCCGGAATAACGGCGACGACCGCTCGTTCTCAGGTGATGAAGGACGTGAAGGAATGACCAAAACGGATTTTTCCGACGAAATACTCATGCGCTTCGCCGACGGCGAGCTCGATGCCGACACGTCCGCTGAGCTCGAGCGGGCGATGGAACTGGACGATGAACTCGTCTCGCGCGTGGCGCTCTTCATCGAAACGCGCGCGGCGGCACAGACGGCTATGAAGCCGCTTCTCGACGAGCCGCTGCCGGCCGAACTCTCGGCTGCCGTCGAAAAAATGGTCAAAGAGAAGACGCAGAGTGCTTCCGATGCCAGCGTTCTGCCTTTCACGCCGCGCGCTGCAAATCACCGTCGGGCGAACCGCTGGCTCGCACCCATAGCCGCCTCTCTTGTGGTCGTCGTTGCCGGCATCGGCGGATATTGGCTGCGGGGCGGCGGGGAAGCGGTGCTCGACGGCGGTTTGCACGTCGCCGGCATCAGCGGCTCCGCGCTTGATGATGCGCTGGCGACGGTCGCCACAGGCGAGGAAAGGCAATTGCCGGATTCCAACCAGCGCTTTCGAGCGATAGCGACGTTCCGCGATAATGCACAGACTTTGTGCCGAGAGTTCGAAGTGGACTCGGCCGACCGCTCGACTGTGGTATCGGTTGCGTGCCGCACCGGAGCCGAATGGCGCGTGACCTTCGCCGTCGTTGCGCCCGGCGCCAGCGGCGGTTACGCGCCGGCATCGTCCACCGAGACCCTCGACGCCTACCTCACCGCGATCGATGCCGGGCCGCCGCTTGAGGCAGCGGAGGAGGCTCAGGTTCTCAGCCATCTACGCGAGAGCGCGCCAAGGTGAGATCGGCGCATGCCGCTGCCTGTTTTCTTGAATCGGAGCCGATTGAAGGGCAAACGTGCAGCAAATCCAAAGTGCTGCTGCGAACTCTGCGCGTCTGATAAGACACGCGCGCTGTAGTGATGGAATAGAGGCGCCGATCGCCCGTTACTCCACCGGACCGAAAGAAACGGTCCGATTTTCAGAAGGAGTAATGGCATGAAAAGGCATTGGAAGCTGAGCACCGCGCTCCTCGCCAGCCTCGCAGCATTTGCAGGTTCTGCGGCCGAGGCGAGGGAACATCCGTTGATCTATCCTGACGTCGAGAATTCGCCCAGGCAAACCGCGCACACGGCTGGCCGGAGCGATGGCGAGATCATCGTGGCCGGCAACAGTTCGTCCAATTCGAGTTCGAATTCGTCGAGCAATTCGAGTTCCAACTCGTCTTCCAACAGTTCCTCGAACTCGAGCCCCAATTCGTCCTCGAACAGTTCTTCGAACAGTTCCTCGAACACGAGCTCGAACAGCTCGTCCAACTCGAGCTCGAACAGTTCTGACCGGTCGTATCGTCCAGGCAAGTTGTGGCGCGCGTGGCGCTGAAATCCGCTGCATGCTTCCTTGAATCGATGCCGAATTAAGGATGAAACGTGCAGCAATTCGAAGACGCGGCAAGAAGAGGGGGCCGGACAATCGATCCGGCCCCCTTTGTTTGACCGCTCGAAAGTTCAACGAGCGGCGCGCGCCGTCTTACGATACCAGCCGGCTCCGGCGATCGTGTTTCGGTGGATTGTCTCTCGCTCCATGGCTTCGTTGCGCGTTTCGGCGCGGATGTCTGCCGTGACGGCCGCATCAGCGCGGCGGAACGGTATAACCTGCACGAGCGGCGTCCCCTTTTCGATGGCGTAAAGTCCATCGGGCGCCGTCGCGAAGAACGGAAAGTGGATATGAGAGGCGTAGGTGTCGGTATCGACGACGCCGGCAACGCATTCGAACGGTTGCCCCGCCCGGTTGAGGGGCGGCAGAAACAGGCAGCTCCAGCCGGGCGGCGTGCGGATGGACCAGTAGTTGTGAAACTTGCACGGTGGCGACGGCTCTCTCGGGTTTCCCGCTACCTGATGGGCACCATGATTGCTGACCATGACCCGGTCGAATTCCCAGCCTGCCTCGACGCTGCGGCCGCCATCCTTGATTTCCAACCTGACGGTCGCCGCGAGCGGCAGGATCCAGCCCGTGGTCATGGCATCGAGAAAGGGCATGCAGCGTTTGACCGTCAGACCATTGTTGGTCGTCGACAGATGCGTTTGATCGACTGCCGGCAGCTTCCGGAACCAGTCCGGTAGAACCGATTTGGCAGGGAGAGGCGCCGCGATAACGCCGTTGTCCTCCGGACGGCACAGAAAGCGGATCACCCGCGTTTCTTTCTTCGGTAAGTGAAACATTCCGGTTCTCCAGTTGAATAGGATGGGAGAAACGGAACCGCGCGACTTCTATTCCGCCGCGAGTGCATTGAGACCTTACAAATCCCTGCGGGCTCGACATAGCCCGTCCGCAAGGCACCGCGCATGTCGGCCGACGCTGAAAACGGGTTGAAGTCGCCGGCCGGACACACGATTCTTATGTCATCGGAAATGCGGAGGCTCACGTGATGGCACCGACAGTGCACCATTACTTCATCTTCGAAACCGCAGGTGGTTTCTGCGGCATCGCCTGGAGCGGCCATGGCATTACGCGCTTCCAGCTGCCGACAAAAAGCGCCGGCGCGACGGAGCGAATTCTGCTGCGTCGCCTGCCGGATGCCGAACCCGGTACCCCTACGCCCGACGTGCTTGAAGCAGTCGCGGCCGCAAAGCGCTACTTCGAGGGGCAAGAAACGGATTTCTCCGGCTTCAGGCTCGATCTCGCCGGGCAGGACACGTTCTTCGGGGAGGTTTATGCAGCAGCGCGGCGCGTCCGTTGGGGGCAGACGACCACCTATGGTGCGTTGGCGAAGGAACTCGGCGCCGGACCGGAAGCGGCGCGAGAGGTTGGCCAAGCCATGGCGAAGAATCCAGTTCCGCTGATCATTCCCTGTCACCGCGTCCTGGCCGCTGGCGGCAAGATCGGCGGTTTTTCGGCGCCGGGCGGCGCATCGGCCAAGACGCACATGCTCGAGCTGGAGGGCGTCCATGTCGGCGCTCCAGAGCCTGCACAACATTCGTTTGGCTTTTAGAGTGACATAACTCCGGACGGAAAAGCGTTACGGGCCTTCCGGGAATTGCTCCAGCCGGCAATACCGCTCCACGGCTTCATGTCGATCGTATCGAAGACGGCGCGCGTTGCGGATCGAGCGGCACGCAGCGTTAACCACAAACCCAGGTTGTCCGCGTATCGATGTTGCCGAAGCTGTTAAAAAATCATTAATGATAATATAAGTCGCGCAACAGACAGATTTTGGGGCGCTTGAAGCGCACCTATCCATGTTGTTCCGTTGATTTCGGAAATAAACATTAATTGAGAAATTGTGTAAAATTTTAAGAAAGGACTGAAGAGTCGAGCTTGTATTGTTGGACCGCATGAGAACTGCATTTTTTCTTCGGTCCTGAATAATTTACCATCCCAATGAAAACACTCGACAGTTAAACTCTTGCTGTCGAGACCCGGTCTATGTTTTGCGCTGTTGTCAGCGGGCGTGAGAGTGTTTCGTCATGTGCGGTTTTGGTGGCTATTTCGGTTCTGTTCCGGATGGAAGGGCTCTTCTCGAAAAGATGACGGCCGCGATTGCCCATCGCGGTCCCGATGAAGAAGGCGTGTTTACCGCGCCGCAAGCCGGTCTCGGCCATGTCAGGTTGTCGATAGTCGGGCTCGGAGATGGCCAGCAGCCCATGTCCGATGCCACCGGCGAACTGACGATCGCCTTCAACGGCGAGATCTTCAACTATGTCGAACTGCGCGACGAGCTTCGCGCCAAGGGCCGCCGCTTCCGCACGTCCAGCGACACGGAGGTCATTCTCCATCTTTACGATGAAATGGGCGAGGACTGCGTGTCACGCCTAAACGGCGACTTTGCCTTCGCCCTATGGGACAATCGCCGCCGGCGGATGATGCTGGCGCGTGACCGCATGGGGGTCCGGCCCCTGTTTTATACGATGCAGGGGGGAACGTTCTATTTCGCCTCCGAGGTCAAGGCGCTTCTTCAAGTCCCCGGCCTGTCCGCAGAGATCGACCCCATCGCCCTCGATCAGATCTTCACGCTGTGGGCGCCGATCGCACCGCGGACGCCGTTCCGGGATATCTGGGAACTGGAGCCCGCGACCCTGATGATCGCCGACGAGCGCGGCGTGGCGACACGGGCCTATTGGAGGCTCGAGTTTCCGGATCGGGATGCTCCGCCTCGGCATACGCACGAAGGTCAGGCTGCCGAGGAGTTGCGCGCACTCCTGACCGACGCGACGCGCATCCGCATGCGGGCCGACGTGCCGGTCGGCTCCTACCTGTCGGGCGGTCTCGATTCGTCCATCGTCTCAGCGCTCGCCGCCGGCATGGCGCCGCAGGGCCTTCGAACCTTTTCCGTGACCTTCGACAGCGCCGAACATGACGAGAGCGCCTTTCAGAACGAAATGGCCGCCGCTCTCGGCACCGACCACAGGGCGGTTGCCTGCCGAGCAGGGGATATCGCCAGGGTTTTTCCGGATGTCATCCGTTTTGCCGAAAGGCCGGTGCTTCGAACTGCACCGGCACCCTTGTACCAACTCTCCGGCCTGGTGCGCGATTCCGGCCTGAAGGTGGTGCTCACAGGGGAGGGGGCGGACGAAGTTTTCGCGGGCTACGACATCTTCAAGGAAACGCGCGTGCGCCGCTTCTGCGGCCGGCAGCCCGACTCGCGCATGCGGCCCCACCTGTTCCGCAAGCTCTATCCCTACCTGCCGGGCCTCAAGCAGCAGTCGCCCGAATATCTGGCGGCGTTTTTCGGCGCCGGGGACGACCCGCTTGACGACCCGCTCTTTTCGCATCGCCCGCGACTCAAGGGGACGGCGGCGACGAAGATGTTCTTCTCCGGCGATATGCGCGCCAAGCTGGCGGGTTACGACGCTGCCGATGAACTCGTCGGCCGGTTGCCCGAAGCCTTCGGCCGCTGGCATCCGCTGCATCAGGCGCAATATCTCGAAAGCCGTTTCCTTCTGCCGGGCTACATCCTTTCGAGCCAGGGCGACCGCATGGCCATGGCCCATGGCGTCGAAGGCCGCTTCCCCTTCCTCGATCACCGTCTCGTCGAATTCGCCGCGGGACTGCCGCCGGAAATGAAGCTCAAGGGTCTGGTTGAAAAACACATTTTGCGTGAGGCGACAAAGGATCTTTTGCCGCCCTCGATCGGCAAGCGGACGAAGCAACCCTATCGCGCGCCGGACAGCCATTCGTTCAGCGGCCCGGGCGAGCTCGACTATGTTCGCACCGCGATGGGCGAAGAGGCGATTGCCGCCGGCGGTCTCTTCAACGCAAAGGCCGTCGCGAAACTTTGCGAGAAGTGCCGGGCGCGTCCGGCCTCGGGCTTCCGCGACAACGCGGCTTTCGTCGGCATCCTGTCGACGCAACTGTGGCTGCAGACATTCACCGGTACCAACATCCGCGCGGCGGAGGCCGCCTGAAACCAGACGGAAAGGGATGACACATGACAGAAACGATCAAGGACAGCGTCAAGGCGTTCATCGTCGAGAATTTTCTCTTCGGCGACACGTCTTACGAGCTCGCCGACACCGCATCGCTGATCGAGAATGACATCATCGATTCGACCGGCGTTCTGGAACTCGTGGCCTTCATCGAGGACCGCTTCGGCATCGCCATGGCCGATGCGGATATCGTCCCGGCAAACCTCGATACTTTGGCACGCATTTCCGCATTCATCGCGGCGAAGAGCGCCGTGCCGGTCTCGGCATAGACGGCGGCTGGTTGGGGGCGTCACGCGCATGCGGTTCGAGCAATTTCTCATCAGGAACGCCGGAGCAAACGGAGGCAAGACGGCGCTCGTCACCGAGCGTAAGCGGCTGCGGTACGACGAGCTCGATGAGCTCTCGACCCGTCTCGCCGCCGCTCTTCAAGCAAATGGCGTCAAGCGGAACGACCGGGTCCTTGTTTTCATGGACAATTGCTGGGAGGCGGCGGTTTCGATTTTCGCGACCCTCAAGGCCGGCGCCACCTTCAGCCCGATCAACGCGTCGACCAAGGCCGACAAGCTCGCCTATATCATCGGCGATTGCGAGGCAGCGGCGATCCTGACCCAGGCCAAGCTGATGCCGATCGTCACGGAAGCGCGCATGCTTCACGCTGCTGCGCCGCTCTTTGTCGCCGCCACGGCGGCCGCGAGTGGCCGCACACCCGAAGGAGCGGCGTCGTTCGAGGAATGCCTGGCGTCCGAACCCCTGCCGGTTCTTCATGGCGGCATCGATGTCGACCTCGCTATGCTGATCTACACCTCGGGCTCGACCGGCAGGCCCAAGGGAGTGATGATGACGCATCGCAATATCGATGCGGCTTCGGAGTCGATCACCACCTATCTCCGCAACACGCCGGACGACGTCATCCTCAATGTCCTGCCGCTTGCCTTCGATTACGGCCTTTATCAGCTCCTGATGGCCATCAGGCTTGGCGCGACGCTGGTTCTCGAAAAGTCCTTCGCATTTCCACAGGCGATCTTCGAGCGGATCCGTGCCGAAGGCGTAACCGGCTTTCCGCTGGTGCCGACGATGGCCGCGATGATCTTGCAGATGCGCGATCTCGAGCCGGGGTTCCTGCCCAGCCTTCGCTATCTCTCCAATACCGCTGCGGCCTTGCCGCCGGCGCATATCGCCAGGCTCCGCGAGCTCTTTCCCAGCGCGCGGCTTTATTCCATGTACGGCCTGACGGAATGCAAGCGCTGCACCTATCTGCCGCCTGAAGAGTTGGATCGCCGACCCGGATCTGTCGGCATCGCCATTCCCAACACCGAAGCTTTCGTCGTCGACGACGAGGGAAACCGTGTGCCGCCAGGCGTTCCGGGCGAACTGGTGATCCGCGGCCCGCATGTGATGCAAGGATACTGGCGCAACGACGCAGCGACCGAGCGCATGCTGCGTCCCGGCCCGAACCCCTGGGAAAAGGTGCTTCATACAGGTGATCTCTTCCGCGCGGACGAGGAAGGCTTCCTCTATTTTGTCGGCCGCAAGGACGACATCATCAAGACGCGCGGAGAAAAGGTGGCGCCGAAGGAGGTCGAGACGGTGCTGCATGCCCATCCGGGAATCGCGGAAGCCGTCGTCATCGGCGTCCCCGATCCGGTGCTTGGCGCTGCGATCGGCGCGCTCGTCGTTCTTTCGGACCCGGCGCTGAGCAAGAAAGACATCATCCGTCACTGCGCTCGCCATCTTGAGGATTTCATGGTGCCGAAGATCGTCGAATTTCGCACCGAACTCCCGAAGACCGACACAGGCAAGGTCAGCCGCAGACTGGCGGCGGAAACATTGGAGCTTGCAGAATGAACATCCGCCCGGATCAGGATAAATTTGCTTTCTCGGCCGACAGCTTGAAGATCGATGCGGCCGCAGAGACAGACCGCATCGTCGCGGGGCTGCGCGCGCAACTGCGCGGCATGCGCAAGCGCGGTCTCGTGCTCGGTCTTTCCGGCGGTATCGATTCGAGTGTCTCGGTGGCACTGGCCGCACGGGCCGTCGGTGCCAGGAACGTCTTCTGTCTGTTCATGCCGGAAAACGACTCCGATCCGGAGAGCCTTCGCCTCGGCCGGCTGGTAGCGGAAACCTTCGACGTCGAGGCGGTTATCGAGGATATCGGACCAACACTCGCGGCGATGGGCTGCTACGAACGCCGCGACGCCTTCATTCGAGAGCTTGTTCCCGACTATGGGCCGGGCTGGGCATCGAAGATAGTCATCGCCAATGCGCTCGAGGGCGACGGCTACAACATCTCCTCGCTGGTCGTGCAGGATCCGGAGGGAAGGCAGATGAAATTGCGCATGCCGCCCTCCGTCTACCTCGGCATCGTCGCCGCGACGAACATGAAGCAGCGGACCCGCAAGCAGATCGAGTATTACCACGCCGACCGGCTGAATTTCGCCGTTCTCGGAACGCCGAACAGACTGGAATACGACCAGGGTTTCTTCGTCAAGAACGGCGACGGGGCGGCGGACGTCAAGCCGATTGCCCACCTTTACAAGTCACAAGTCTATGCGCTTGCCGCCCATCTCGGCGTCCCCGAGGAAATCCGGCGCAGGCCGCCGACGACGGATACCTATTCGCTCGAGCAGACGCAGGAGGAGTTTTACTTCTCGCTCCCCTACGACCGCATGGACCTTTGCCTCTACGGTCTCAACAACGGCGTCAGCGCCGAGGAGGTCGCCCGCGCGGCGCAACTGACAGCGATCCAGGTCGAACGCGTCTGGGCGGATATCGCCGCCAAGCGCAAGGCGACCCGATACCTTCACCTGGGCCCGCAGCTCGTTCATGCGGTCGAGGAAATCGGCCACGAATAGGGCCAAGTCGTGAGGCGTGTGGCTGCCGCTTGATCTAGAGCGCCGTGCGTTCAAATGAACGCACAAAGGACGCTCTAACACTTGATTCTAGAGCATCTTATCCGCTTCGATGATTCCACCTGAAAACGGGATGCTCTAGTCGAAGCGTCCGCCGATCAGCCGGCTCCAGTGCTCACCCGCCAGCCCATTCATGAAGCCTTGCGCATTGCGGAAGGCTTCGACAAGTTCTCCGTCGCGGGAATGGATGACGGTCGAGGCGGCATGGACGAAACCGATGCGACGGCCAAGCATCGCTTCCAGCAGGGCTGGCTGGGTTCGGCCACGCAAAGCTGCGGCGCCACGTGCGGCGGCATGTTCGATAAGGCAGTCGATGACGGTCCCGGCTTGCCCCGGCGCGGCAAGGACCTGGAGCACCCGGGCGATGCCGCCGGCGCGCGCATGGTAGAAAAACGCACCCACCGGCGTTCCGCCGCGAGCGGTAACGGCGGCGAAGACGGGTTCGCCATAATCCGGCTTGTCGACGGCATCCGCCAATACACGATCGAGCTGACCCGCAGCCCAGTCGGGCCGGAGCGCGAACTGCGCCGTCAGCCGCTCGAAGAGGCCGGCGAAGGCCTGCCGATCGATGTCGGCGGCCTGCAATGTTCCGCGGACAGGCGGGCTTTCCGGCAATCCGGACCAGCGCAAGTCATCGCGGTCCATCCTGCTGCGATAAATTTGGTCGATCGAGCGTGCCAGCGGGCTCAGCAGGCGGGCGGGACGGATGCGACTTGCGACGAGATCGAGCGCGAAAGCCGAGGGCCGCACGACCCGCACCCAATCGAGGCTGTATTGCGGTAGCGCGATGCCGCGAAGTTTTGTCCACATTTGCGCGGAAATCTCGCTTGCGGTTTCGCTGAAGGAAAGATCCTGCGGGCCGGCGAGAAAAGCCTTGAGAAGTCTCGCGCCGGCCAGCGGGTCGCCCTCTCGCCCTTCGACCATCAGCGAACCGCAGATCGCGGCGCGCAATCGCCTGCCATTGAAGGTCATCGGCAGGGCGTTCACGCCGACGAAGCCGGAAATGCGTCCTTCGCCGTTGACGTATACGAGCGGCGAGATCTCCGGGTCGCATCCGGGCGATTCCAGGTAGAGCTGGCGAAGATAGTCGATGAAGGCAGGCGACGCGGTTTCGCCGTTGCGAAATACCCTCTGGAACAGCCCGGCGACGGCCGGAATGTCGGCCGTCTCCAGAGGACGGATATCGCTCATCTGCCGCGTCCTTCGCCTGCGGACCCGTTGGCGGGGCTTTCGAGTTTCTGCACAAGTGCGACGCGCGGCTTGCCTGTCGCGTCCATGGCAAATGTGACGGCGCCATAAGCCTTGGTTCGGGCGAGGAGCGCGGTCGCCTGCCGCTCCTGTCCCTCTCCGAACTCGAACAGCAGCCAGCCACCGGGCTTCAGGAAGGCGATGGCCTCGCGCACCAGCCGCTGATGGATGGATATGCCGTAGGGCCCCCCGTCGAAGGCTTCCCGCGGTTCGGTTGCGAGGAGATGGGCGCTGTCGCTTTCGAGACGCGATGTCGAGATGTAAGGAGGGTTACAGACGATCAGGTCGACCGCGCCTTCCAGGCCGTCGCCTTCGAGCGCCGCGAAAAGATCGCCTTGCCGAATGGTCACGCGTTCCTGAAGCGCCAGACGCTCGACGTTTCGGCGGGCAAGCGCCACGGTGCTGTCCGTCAGGTCCGCGCCCCATACCCATGCGGAGGGAATGTCCGCCGCGATACCCAAGGCAAGATTGCCCGAGCCGCAGCACATGTCGATGACTGTGGCTTCTGCGCCGAGATTGCGAAGGACAGCCGCGGCGCGGCGTCCGAGGAGCTCGGTTTCTTCTCTGGGCACCAGGACGTCCGGTCCCAGTTCGAGCTCGACGTCCATAAACCGAACGAGCCGAGCCGAAGGGCCGCCTGCATGATTGCCGCGCAAATGATCATGGGCCTGCTGCACGAACGCTCCTTCGTTTGCTGCTGCATGTTTCCTTAAATCGGAGCCGGTTTAAGGACAAAAACATGCAGAAATTCAAAGTGCTACAGCGTCCTTTGCGCGTCTTAGGACGCGCGGCGCTGTAGATGGAAAATCAGATCGCCGCGACACTATCGCATCCAGGTAAACGGAAGCTGAAATGCAATTGAAGCGAGTATGTTAACCGCGCAATCATTTCTGCTTGGTAGTGTTCGCGGCGGTCGATGCCGGTGACCGCGCGGACCACGCGTCCGCCCGAATGCCGCGCACAACGTCAGGTAGTCGTCAAAGGCAGATCGTAATGGCTTCGGAATGCGCAACGGAACCGGGCAGGTACAAGCCATTTCTGCCGATGCTGCTGTCCTATATTGCGTCGGGCGGCAGTCTCGTCATCGGATCCGCTGCGCAGCTTCTGACCTTCGCCATTCTCGCCCGCTGGCTCGGCGTGCATGAATTCAGCGTCTTCGTGGCGATTACCGCGGTCGCCAACATTGCTGTTCATTTGTGCGGGCTCGGTGCCATGGAGTGCCTCGTGCGCCGGGTCGCGCGCGACCGCACCATGTATCCGCAAATGCTTGGCCATAACATCATCCTGACGGCGGCAAGCGGTGCGGCGCTGGTTCTGATCGGAGCCGTGGTCCTGCCGTTCTTCCTTACGCTTTCCGCCGATCCGCTGATGAATTTCGCGGCGATCACGCTGATGCTCGTGACCAACGTGGTGCTGGTTCGCATCATCGTCCTGGTGGAGCAGATCTTTCTTGCCCATTCGGATTTCGCTTCGGCGAACATGGTCGTGGTTGGGTTCGCGGTTGCACGGACGGCCGCGGCCGCGCTCGCCTGTGTTGCCTTCGGTGTCGCCACGGTCGCGTCATGGGCTGTTTGGCAGTTCATATGCCACGTTCTGGTGGCTTTGGCCTGCATGTGGGCCATCAGAGGCTTGGGTAAGCCGCGCTATTGCATCGTTCGTGAGGAAATGCCGCAAGGCCTTTATTTCAGCATTCCGTTTATCCTGCGCGCGGTACGCCAGAACGCCGACCTGCTCGTGTTGAGTCTCGTGGCGACGGCCGAGATCGTTTCGAGCTACAGCGTTGCACGCCGGATGCTGGAGAGCAGCTATCTTTCCGTCGAGGCGCTCCATCGCCTCATCTACCCCGGTTCGGCCAGAATTTCCGCGGCTGGGCTGCACCATGCGCTGGAGCGGGTGCGAAAGGTGCTCCTCGCCGCCACCGGCATAAGCATCGCGGCGGCGGTGGTGGTTTTCGTGCTGGCGCCAATCCTGCCCTATCTGTTCGGCAAGGATTACATTTCTCTCGTCGCTTTCGTCAGGACTCTTTGCTGGGTCGTCGTGCCGATGGCGATTTGGTCGGTTGCGGTGGAAGCACTCGGCGCCTCGGGGTACCACGCTGGCCGCGCAACAGTCATGGGACTTGGCAGTGTGGCAGGGGCCGCACTGGCCGCCTGGGCGAGCTGGTATGCACCGCCTCTCGGCACATTCGTTTCGTTCTATGTGATCGAGATTGCGATGGTTGTCTCCGCATGGAGCCTGTTCCTGCATTTCGTGCGCCGCGACAGGGAGCAGGCCGGTCGGCCGGAACTTCCGGCAAGGATGGTGCATGAAGGCTGAAGCACGGGACGTCCAGACCTTCACGACCGCTGAAACCGACCTGTGCCGCCCGGCCGGCATCAGGGCCATGGAGCGCGGCGATATCCCCACGATCGGCAAAATGTTCAACAAGATCTTCCGCGAGAGCGACTGCGAGACGGGGGAAGATCTCGGGCGCTACCTGGAGACCGTCTTCTTCGGCAGTCCCCATTACACTCCGGAGTGCGGGAGTGTCGTGCACGAGAATGGTGCGGGCGACATCGACAGTGCGATCCTTTCCGTTCCGATCGGCTTCGTGGTTCACGGCCGTCCCACTGTGGCCCGGCTCCTCTGCGCCTTCATGGCGGACGGCAGAGCCGGAGCAGTCGGCGCGGCGCGGCTTGCCCGCATGATGCGCGCCGCGCGCCAGGAGATGTGCTTTTCGGACAACTCCTCTCCGGTGAGTGCCGATCACTGGGTTGCTGGCGGAGGCGTCGTTCTGCCCATCCAGAGTCTCGAATGGCGACGCTCGTTTCGGCCGTTCGTCGCGGGCGCTGTCCTTGCGAGCCGGCGAGTTCCGCTATTGCGGTCGCGCGCCGTCACTGGTGCTCTCGCATTGGCCGATCGCGCGCTGCGCTGGCGAAAGCCGTCGACGAAACCGGCTTCGGTGCCGGGATATGAGACGCGGGCGGCAAGTCTCGAGGAGTTTCGCCAATGCGCAGGACCGATGCTGGAGCGTTTCCCGGTCCGCCCCAGCTGGTCGAGATCGGAGTTTGATTGGCTCGCCGGCGTCGCCTCCTTGAACAGAAGTCTCGGGACGCTGCAATGCAGGAAAGTGATTTGTGAAGGCGGACGGACCGTTGGTGCATTCCTCTTCTTCGGCAACGAGAACGGCATTGCCAATGTGCTGAACGTGTTATGCGAGGAGGGCCGCGAATTCGACGTCACCGCCGAATTGTTTGCCTCACTCGATCGCGAAGGTTACGCCGCTGCCGTCGGCATGGCACAGCCCTTCCTGATGAACGCCATATCGCGCCAGCGGTGGCTATCCTTCCGCCATAGGGGCTATTTCTGCATGGTCACGCGTCACGCCGATCTCAAGGAGGCGGTATTGCGCAATGACATCTATATCGGCGGCCTTGCGTCGGAGAGCTGGAGCAGGCTGCTAACGGATTTCTGAAGCAATCCAGGAAAGGTGCGCAGCGGCTTTCCGTCCGGAACTGCGTGGTTTCAAGCTCGAGGAGCCGTGGAAGGTTACCGACCACAAGTAGCACTTAACGGAATATTCACCGTGCGGGCCTAATTCTTAACAATCGATGCGGGGTACGCAGGACGCTCTTTGGTGGCTCCAAGGGCACGCGTGGGGAAAAACGGATGTATCGGCGGAGCGAGCCCGAAGAACAAGGATTACGCCTTGAGACACGCTATCGGCGGCTTCGCTCTGGCGGAGGCTCGCTGCTTGATCTCGTTCCAACACCGGAGGAAGAAGAGGCGACGGTTCTCGAAGAACGCAGGACTTCTTCCCGCGCAGCGGATCTTCCACCGTCGCCGCCGGTCTCGCAGCCGCGCCCGGCGACCGTTGGCGAATGGCTCCCCCGTCTTCAGCTGCTCGGCGAGATCGGCGTCGATGATGTCATCCTGTGGCTGCGTGACGGCGTGCGGTGGATCGTCATCGCCGTGGTCCTTTGCGTCGCTGCCGCTCTTGCCTATGCGCTGACGGCGTCGCCGCGATACACCGTCTATACCGATATCGTCGTCGACCCGTCCAACCTCAACGTCGTCAGCGACGACGTCTTCACGTCGAATCCGCAGCGCGACGCGCAGTTGCTGGAAGTCGAAAGCAAGCTCAGGGTTCTCACGTCGCGGAACGTTTTGGCGCGCGTCATCGACAAGCTGCAGCTGACGAAAGATGCTGAGTTCGTCAGACCGTCCCCGCTGGATTTTCTGAAGAACCTGTTCCTGTCGGATGCCGACCAAGACGCCGACAAGCACCTGGCAGTGATGCGCGCCCTTACGGAGCGGGTCGAGGCACGGCGGGAGGAGCGCTCCTTCGTTGTTGTCATGAAGGTTTGGAGCGAAGAACCGGAGAAGGCCGTCGTCCTCTCGGATGCGATCGTCGACGCCTTTGAAACCGAGCTTTTCCAATCGGCTGCGGAAAGCGCCGGCCGTGTCGCCCAGAACCTGAACGCCCGCCTCGACGAACTGCGCCGCAACGTGACGGCGGCCGAGAAGAAGGTTGAGGATTTCCGGCGCTCGAGTGGATTGCAGTCCAGCAACGGCGAGCTCGTCAGCAACCAGCTTTCCAGCGAGCTCAATACCCAGGTTTTGGCCGCCCAGCAGGGCTTCATCCAGGCGGAAACGCGCTATAAGCAGATGCGCTTGGCCATCGCCCAAAAGCAGACCGCGAGCGCCTCGGTTTTCGAATCCGCCAACATGACCAGCCTGCGGCAGCAGCACAATGCGCTCCAGCAGCAGGTCGGTTCAATGCGGCTCATCTATGGCGACAGGCACCCGCGCCTCGTTTCCGCGCGGTCCGAACAAACCACGCTCGAAGCCGCCATGAACGAGGAAGCCCGCCGCATACTGGAGCGCGCGAAGGCCGACTTCGACCGGGAGCAAGCGGCGCTCGACGCGTTGCGTAACAAGGCACGCGCCGAGAAGTCGAACGTCTTCACCGATAATGAGGCCCAGGTCGAACTGCGAGATCTCGAGCGCGACGCCCGCGCAAAGGCGGCGATTTACGAGACGCATCTGACCCGCGCGCAACAGGTCGCCGAGCGCCAGCAGATCGATGCGACCAATGTCCGTGTCATCTCGCGCGCTATGCCTCCGAACTCCCGAACCTGGCCGCCCCGGACGTTCATCCTCCTGATTGCCGGCGGGATCTTGGGGCTCTTTGTGGGTGTGGCCGCCGCGCTGACCCTTGGCGCATGGAAGTATGTTCGCGGCCCGCGGCCGGCGGCCGGATAAAGGGAGCCGCAGGCATGAGCAGTGCCAGCTACAGCGAGGCCCGGTCTACGGAGAGCCTGATGGCGCCCGCCGGAACCTTTCTGTTTATGGCGATGTTCCTGTTCCTGTGGATCTCCATCGACCCGTTTGTCGACCTCACGGGCGAGGCGATCCTGGACCCTTCGGCTGGCAATTCCAGTCGGCTGAACCAGATTATATCCCTGGCTCTCTTCGCCGGCACGCTTTGCTACGGCGTGCTTCATCCGATGCGGAATACGATCCTGCAGCCGCGCGTCCTTTTGGCTGTCCTGTTCACCTGGTTTCTTCTCGTCTCGGTCATTTCCGCCCATCCGACCCTCGGCATCAAGGGCGTCGTTCTCAGCGTGATGATGGCGGTAAACGCCGGCATCTATCTATTGATGCCGGCCTCGGAACGGCATTTCGCCAAGATGCTCGGGATTGGCACACTTATCATGCTGGCGGTTGCCTATTACGGCATCCTCTTTAAGCCGCTGCTTGCCATCCACCAGGCGTCAGAACTGCGCGAACCGATGAACGCCGGATTGTGGCGGGGTCACTTTCCGCACAAGAACAGCGCCGCCGCCGCGATGGTGATTGGTGCGTTCTTCGGTTTCTTCGTCATGAACACCTGGTCGCGCATCGCCGGCATCGCGATCATTGCACTGTGCTGCGTCTTTCTCGTCCACACCGGTGGAAAGACCTCGACAGCGATGCTTCCCGCGATATTGATCCTCGCGTGGCTTTTCGAGCATGCACCTTTCCTGCGCATTCCGATTGCCGTCGGCGGTGTCGGGCTCTTCAATCTCTTCGCCGTCGGCTCGGCTGTCTTCATCCCGCTCGGTGAGTTCATTAGCGGGCTTGGGATCGATGCGACATTCACGAACCGAGCCGATATATGGCGTTTCGCCTTCTCGGCGCTGGCGGAGCATCCGTTGCTTGGCTATGGCTTCAGGGCCTTCTGGCAGACGGAAGAATTGGTCTACAGCGGCGGTTCGGTGGAGACGTGGGCCGTCGCCGCGGCCAATGGGCACAATTCCTACCTGGACGTCGCATTGATGACCGGATTTCCAGGGCTGATCCTGACCTTGATCTGGGTCATTCTGCTACCGCTTCGCGACATCTCGCGGATCGCTCCGGATCGCGAGCACTCACATCTCACGCGGCTGTTCATTCGCATCTGGCTTTACACGATCTTCCATGCCGGCCTCGAGACGTTGTTCTTCGAAGGCGGAAACCTGATCTGGTTCACGTTCATGTTCGCGCTCTACGGTCTGCATCTGCAATCCTCGGCCGTGTTGACGGTCGATCGGCAACCGGTGAAAAGGAGCACGGTGGCGCATGCCTGAGATCGCACGCAAGATCGACGGGCTGGTCGATCGCTTGGCAAACCGAGTGATCTGGCGCTTCGCCCGGCAACGGCGCAGCCTGGCAACCGAGACACCGCTCGTCTCCTTCACCTTCGACGACGTCCCCGACAGTGCGCTCGATCATGGTGCGGCCATTCTCGAACGGCACGGCGCGCGCGGCACTTTCTACATCGCCGGCGGGCTTGCCGGTCAGGTGGAGCCGGACCGAACGTTGATTTCGCCGGCCGGCTGCGGAGAGCTACTGGGTCGAGGGCACGAAATCGGCTGCCATACCTTTTCGCATCGGAGGATACGCGACATGTCCATGGCCGCTCTCGGTCGGGACCTCGATCGCAACGCGGACTATCTCCAAAATGTCGGCGTCACGCCGGCAGCGGCAAACTTCGCCTTTCCGTACAACGCCGCCTGGCCTTTGGCGCGTACGGAGCTTCGCAGGCGCTATCGCACGTGCCGCGGCGGCGGCGAGGCCATCAATCGTGGACCGGTCGATCCGTTGATGCTCAAGGCGGTCGAGATCCGTCAGCCCGAGCAGCATGCGCGCGCGCTGACCCGGTGGATAGACGACGTTGTCGAACGCCCCGGCTGGCTCGTCTTTTTTACCCATGACATAGCGCCATCTCCGACACCCTACGGCTGCAGCCCCGAAGCCTTCGATCATCTGGTCCGCTACGCGGTCGACAAGGGATGCCAAGTGCTTCCGGTCGATCGGGTGCTGAACCGGATCAACTGGTGAGGCACGCATGAAGGCGTTCGAAAGCACCGGAAAGAGGCTGCTGGCGATCAACAATTACTTCTACCGTCGCGGTGGCGCGGAGACGGTCTTTTTCGACCACATGGCAATGTTCGGAGAGATAGGCTGGGATGTCGTGCCGTTCGCGATGCAGCACGACAGCAACGAAGCGTCGCCGTGGTCGGAATATTTCGTATCCGAGATCGAATACGGCCGGAAAACGGGCTTGCTGCGGAAAGTCTCCCAGGCGGCGAGCGTCATCTATTCCGTCGAGGCTCAACGCAATATCGCCCGGCTGATCGAGCGCGTGCGTCCGTCTGTCGCCCACGCACACAATGTCTATCACCACCTGTCGCCGGCAATCTTCTCGACGCTCAAATCCGCGTGCATTCCGGTGGTGATGACCGTTCACGATCTCAAGCTCGCCTGTCCGTCCTACAAGATGCTCCGTGACGGAAAAGTATGCGAGGATTGCCGCGGCGGGCGAATCTACAACGTCCTGCGCCACCGTTGCGTAAAGGATTCCGCGTCGCTTAGCGCCGTCGTCCTCGCCGAAACCATGCTGCATCGGCTGCTCGGGCTCTATCGCGAAAAGGTGGACCGGCTCGTCGTGCCGAGCCGGTTTTACCTGGAAAAGCTGGTCGAATGGAACTGGCCGCGCGAAAAGATGATCCACATCCCGAACTTCGTCGATGTCGAGGACTATCGCAGCGATTGGCAGGAGGGTGGTTACTTTGTTTTTGCCGGCCGGCTCGCTCCGGAAAAGGGGCTTGCGACACTGATCCGGGCCGTCGCCCGTTCGAAACAACGGCTGATCGTCGCCGGTACCGGGCCCGAAGAAGCGGCTCTGAGGCGGCTTGCGGACGAACTGAATGCGGATGTGACCTTCGCCGGCTATCTTTCAGGGCAGGATCTGCATCGGCTCATCGGCGAGTCCCTCGCGCTCGTGCTCCCCTCCGAATGGTACGAGAACGCTCCGGTCAGCATTCTCGAGACCTACGCGCTGCAGCGTCCGGTCATCGGCGCGGCCATCGGCGGTATTCCGGAGATGGTGAAGGAAGGCGAAACCGGCCTGATGGCGACGTCCGGCGAGGTCGAAGACCTCGCGAGAGTCTTGAACGCCATGGCCGGTCTGACACCTGCCGTTCGCGCGCAAATGGGTGCCGCGGGCCGGGCCTGGATCGCCAGCGAGTTCTCCGCGGCCGCCTATCGCGCCAGGACGCTCGACCTTTACGCAACAGTCGGGGCTGCCTGAAAACCTGGAACAGCTTCCGCGATATCAGAAAGCGGCTGGCTCCGTCTGGGAATCCGTCCTCTGCGTCGCGCAGGCGTTTGATTTTCGAGCATTTCCTTCGGAGTTTACCGAATTTCTTACCGGGATAGTAAGCGCTTGGGATGCATAAGCCGCCGAGGGAAATCCCTGGGGCCGACAACCATGAGCAGAAACTCCGAAGTCTCGCGAAATCGGCTGACGCCGCCGAGCATCCTGCCGCGCCCGCAGGCCGTGGCCGCTGACCAATTTTCGCCGAGCTCGGTGGATGAATTGAGCGTGTCCGGTGGTGGTCTGCGCGGCGCCGCTGTCCCTGAAGAAATCGCCACCAGCCGGCCTCCGAGCAGCGAACGTACGCGCCGGCGCGTGATGATGCTCGGCTTGCGCGGCATCCCGAACGTCCAGGGCGGCGTCGAGAAGCATGTCGAAATGCTCGCGGGCAAGCTCGTGGAGCATGGTTGGGATGCGGAGGTCATCGGACGCCGCCATTATCTTCAGAGGCCGTCGTCGTTTTCCTGGAACGGGATTCGGGTGTTTGCGCTCTGGGCCCCGCGACGGATGGCGTTGGAAGCCTTCGTTCATACATTCGTCGGTGTCTGTTTCGCGGCTTTGCGCCGGCCCGATATCCTGCATATTCACGCCATTGGACCGGCGCTCCTTGTGCCCCTTGCCAGGCTTCTCGGCTTGAAGGTGGTCGTCACCCACCACGGCTACGACTACGATCGGCAGAAATGGGGTGCCTTCGCCAGACTCATGCTGCGACTGGGGGAGTTCATGGGAATGCGCCTCTCTCACGGCCGCATCGCGATCTCGAAGGAAATCGTTCAAGCCATGGGCGAGAGGCAGAAGGCAGCGGTAACCTTCGTTCCAAACGGAGTTGCTGTTTCACCCTTCCGCGGCGCCACCGGCATACTCGAGGAGTTCGGACTGCAGCCGCGGCGATATATTCTCCTTGCTGCGCGGCTTGTCCCGGAGAAGCGCCAGACGGACCTGATCCAGGCATTCGCGAAGCTGGGCAAGGCCGAATACAAACTCGTGCTCGCCGGCGACGCGGAATTCGAGACACCCTACGTTCAGCAGGTGAAGACGATGGCCGCGAACGTCACGGGCGTCGTCTTGGCAGGTTTCCAGACCGGGGACCGGCTGGCGGAACTCTTCGCCAACGCAGCCCTCTTCGTGCTGCCTTCCAGTCATGAGGGCATGCCGATCGCACTCCTGGAGGCAATCGCCCATGGCCTGCCGGTGCTGGCAAGCGACATCGTCGCCAACCGCGAGCTGGAACGTCCTTCCGACGACTATTTTCCGCTGGGGGATATAGACGCCCTCGCAGCGGCGATCGGCAGCAAGATTGCCAATCCTCCTAGCGAGGAGCAGGTGCTTTCCCAGATAAGGCACGCCGAGCTGACCTATAGCTGGACGGGCGTCGCTGCAAAGACGCTGGCGGTCTATGGGGCACTGTTGGTGAAATGAGCCCGGTCCTCTTTCGGACACGGGTGTCGCCGTAACGCTTTGAATGAATGCATATTACTTCTCGGGTCGGCTCCGGTTTGAGGAAAAGCCGGTCACGACGATTTGGACCAAGTCATGAATTTCAAACGCATCGCATCGCTACTCGCATGGCTCCTGTTCGCCGTGATCGCCTATTCGACGCTGTCTCCGATCGGCATGCGCCCGCATATCGGCACATGGGTGCATGTCGAAAGGTTCGGCGCCTTCGGGCTGCTCGGCCTTCTGTTCGCCGGCGCCTATCCGGGACGTTTGCCGCTTGTCGTTGCAATCGTGCTCGCGACGGCGGTTGGATTCGAATTGCTGCAAATGCTGTCCATGGACCGCCATGCGCGCTGGGAAGATTTTGCGGTCAAGCTTGCCGGTGGCGGGTGTGGCGTTGCGGCCGGATGGTTCATGGCGCGGCGCTGGCCGCGCTTCGCGCACCGGCCGCCGCGAATAAACCAAAACTCAAATTATCCGGGCTAGAAACGGTTGCTGTCACGCTCTTGCGTGGTCGCGACACCCTGCCGGCATCTGGGGGCTCCTTTGACAATATCCGTCATCATCAAGACCTTGAATGAAGAAAAGCGGATTGCCGCGACGATCGAAAGCGTCATCACCGCACTGGAGGGCCAGCAGGGCGAGATCATTGTTGCCGATAGCGGATCGTCCGATCGGACCGTGGAGATCGCTTTAAAATATCCGGTCACCATAGCGCAGATCATACCGCCGGCTCTCCCGAGCTGCGGCATCGGCCCGCAACTCGGTTTTCAATATTCCCGATACGACTACATCTGCCTGCTTGACGGCGACATGCTGCTCGATCCCGGTTTTCTCGACGCGGCGATCGGCTTTCTTGCGGACAACCCCTCCGTTGCCGGTGTCACCGGCCACCTGGAGGAGATGCTCGTTTCCAACCTGGAATTCGCACGGCGCGTCAAACGCAACGCGCCCGAGAACCGCATCGGCCCGATCGACCGCATGAATGGAGGCGGCCTTTACCGACGCACCGCCATCGAGAACGTCGGCTATCTTTCGGACCGGAATCTTCACGGCTACGAAGAGTTCGACCTCGGTGTCCGCCTGAGAAGCGCCGGATGGGGCCTCCATCGTCTCGACCGTCGTTTCGTCCAGCATTTCGGTCACACCGTCAATTCCTACCGGCTGCTTGTCCGCCGCTGGAAGAGCAAATACCTCTACGGCATCGGCGAATTGCTGCGCGCTTCCCTCGGCAAGCCTTATTTCATCCAGGTACTGCGGGAATTGCCGGAATTGAAGCTGTGGGCCTTCGTCTATCTCTGGTGGACGTTGTCTCTCGGCCTGATCCTGTTCCTGACCGACAAGAGCATGGCGATTGCCTCAGTCTCAGCCATGCTTGCGGCCGTTGTCCTTCTGGTCAGCCTGAAAAAGCGCGGCCTTGGCATGGGCCTCTATACGGTCGTTGCCTGGTTCTTTCACGCCGCTGCGTTGCCCGTTGGATTGTTCAGGTCGCGGAAGAAGCCGAATGCGCCGATCGAGAGCAGAATCCTCGGCAAACCCGCATGAGCGGCCGCTTACTGCTTTTCGCAGCAGCGATATTTTTCGGCTGTCTGCCCGTCCACGCCTCCGACCAATGGCTGCCGGTCCGGGAAACCTCGCTCGAGGTTCGCGCGGGCAGCCCGCTCGACTTCTCGTCCTTCTTGCCGAACCGGCCCATCGATGCAGGCCATCGGCTGACTACCGGTCCGAAAGGTCAGTTGGCGTTCGCCGAAGCACCGGAAAAGCCGGTCAGGATGCTCTGCGCCTCGCTCGCCTGGAGCCCGGCTTCCGGCGGCTTTCCGGATCACGACGGCGCGGACCGCTACGTCCGGCAACTGGCGCTGCATGGTTACAACATCGCGCGGCTGCACTTCACCGATGCGAGCCTGATGTTCGGCCGCCAGGAGGATTTCGACTTCGATCCGGAGACGCTCGACCGCATCCACTATCTGCTCGCCGCGCTCAAGCGCAACGGCATCCACTGGATCATCGACGGCCTGTCGTCGCCGCGCGGCGCTTACGGCGGCTATGATGATCGCTGGGACGCGAATGGAAATCTGAAGCTCCTGCTTCATCTCGATGAGGAAGCCTTCGTCCATTGGAAAAAGCTACAGGAGAAATTCCTGGCCCGGGTCAATCCCTATACGGGGATTGCGCCGATTCACGATGATGCTCTGGCGCTGGTGATCCTCGCCAATGAGAACGGCATCGAGTTCGACGGTGTCGTGCATGATCGCCCGGGCAAGCCGCCCTATGATCCGGTGCTCGCTGCCCCCTTCAATCGCTGGCTTGCGGAGCGCTACACGTCGACTGAGATGCTCGCGAAAGCCTGGGGCGGTCTCGAGGACGGCGAACGGCTTGAGGCGGGATCGGTGAAATTGCCTTCCGATCGCTATGCCGATAGTCCCCGCATGCGCGATCTCCAGGCCTTCATCGTGGACGTCGAGCGATCATCGGCGGCGCGGATGAGCAAAGCCCTGCGGGACCTCGGATATAGGGGGCTGATCAGCGCCTACAACAACTGGCCGACGGTGCAGACAGCCTTGAGCAGGCGCGACCTCGAGGCCGTGACGATGAATACCTATCACGACTGGGTCGGTGGCTATTCGCCGGGCAGCGCGCTTCTGCAGACAAGCTCGATCGCCGACAGTGCCAGCTATATGCGAATGATCGCCGCCGCGCGCTGGCTCGGAAAGCCCTTCGTCGTCAGCGAATACGATCATCTTTTCTGGAACCGGTATCGTTACGAGGCGGGCCTCATGATGCCGGCCTATGCGGCGCTGCAGGGCTGGGATGTGCTCTGCAGGCACGGCCATGGGCCGATCGCGCTCGCCTACGGCG
The DNA here is from genome assembly GCF_013283645.1 of Sinorhizobium psoraleae. Lineage (GTDB taxonomy): Bacteria > Pseudomonadota > Alphaproteobacteria > Rhizobiales > Rhizobiaceae > Sinorhizobium > Sinorhizobium psoraleae. The sequence goes on along the minus strand of NZ_JABEKV010000002.1, from coordinate 1,462,798 downwards.
AACCCTATCCTCACAAGAAGGCGATGCTTCCCTATGCGATTGCGCTCGATCCGGTCGCCCGCGCGGGCGAGACGCTTGCAGCGCTTCTTTATAGACGGGGAGATATCGCGACCTCTGGCATCACGATTCCTTTCGCGGTTCGCGGCGAGGAAGACCTAGGCGAGGACATGCAGGCGCGCGAGCCGGAGCGATTGACCGATCTGGCTCTGGTCGGCCGCATAGGGCTGAAACGCTCGGATCCGTCGCGCCTCGACACCGGCGTTGCACAGCCACGGGCCCAAGTCAGCGCGGACAACATCATCGCTGACCTCCGCGACATCGGCATCCTGCCCGCCGCCAATGGCACGGACGTCGAGCGCGGGCTCTATCAGAGCGACACCGGAGAAATCGTGCTGGATCGCACGGTCGGGCAGCTGCGCGTCTCGACGCCGTCGACCGAAGCCGCTGCATTCTCCTCGCTTCGCGAGCCGGTGGACCTCGGTCTGCTCCGGATAGAGCGGGCGGACGGCAACGGTCTCGTGGCGCTCTCGGCGCTCGACGGGCCCGGCACCCTTGCCGACGCCCGGCGTTTTCTGCTGATCTTTGCGACCGATGCCCAGAACACCGGCATGGTCTTTCGCGACAGCGAGGAAAAGGTCATCGAGGACTTCGGCAGATTGCCCGTCCTGATCCGAAAAGGGGAGGTCGACCTGACGCTGTCGAAAACGGCGGCAAAATGGAAGTTCTCGCCCGTTGGCCTCGACGGCACCGTTCATTCTCCGGTTAAAAGCGGAACGGGGCCGATCTCATTCCGCCTTTCGAACGACACTCCCGACGGGCCGACAACCTATTTTCTCCTGGAACTTGAAGGCTGATCCGCGGACGGCCATCAAAGCGAAATCCCAATGCGCATTTTCTGCCTTGCACCTCTAGTGGCTAGAGGTCGTAGCCTGTTCTCGATTTCGTAAGGAGCAAGGCATGACGGGCAGCGTTCGGGAAAGCAGATATCGCGTCGAAGGCATGGATTGTGCGTCCTGCGCGGCAAAGATCGATACTGCCGTGCGGCGCATCGCCGGCGTGGAAGACGTCAGGGTTTCGGTGACCGCGGGCACCATGACGGTTCGTCACGCGGACGGATACGAAATCGGCCCGGTGATCACGCGCAGGATTGGCGGTCTCGGCTACAGGCTTTCGCCGCTCGCCGGCACGGCCGCCGGCGAGGCGCCCGGTGCCGGCGGTCATTCCTGTTGCGACCACGCGCATGGGCACGATCGCTCCCCGTCGGAGGACAAGCAAGTCCATATCCATTTCGGCCAGGCGCGCCCCGCGGTCACCGGAAACCATGGCCATGATCATGGATCCGCCGCCGGTCCCTGGTGGAGAACCGTCAAGGGCCGGCTCGTGATCGCTTGCGGCCTCTCGCTCTCTGTCGCTTATGGCGCGGGCCAATTTCTTCCCGCAGCCGAGCCCTGGATCTTCACGCTCGCCATGCTTGTAGGCCTGGCGCCGATCGCAAGACGCGCGCTGATGGCGGGGCTTGCCGGCACGCCTTTTTCCATCGAGACGCTGATGACCGTCGCTGCCATCGGAGCCGTTTTCATCGGCGCCACGGAGGAGGCAGCGATGGTCGTTTTCCTCTTCCTGATCGGCGAACTTCTGGAGGGCGTCGCCGCGAGCAAGGCGCGCGCGAGCATTCAGTCGCTGACGGCGCTCGTGCCGAAATCGGCGCTCGTCGAGATTGAAGGGCGGACAATCTCAGTTCCGGCCGGGAGCCTGTCGGTCGGAGCAATGATCCTGGTGCGCCCGGGAGACAGAATTGCCGCTGACGGCGTGATGATCTCCGGCGAAAGCATGGTCGACGAGGCGCCGGTAACGGGTGAAAGCACGCCGGTTCGCAAGGAGGCAGGCGACAGGGTCTTTGCCGGAACGGTCAATGGCGACGGGGCGCTGCGTGTGCGGGTCATCGCCGCTTCTGCCGACAACACCATTGCGCGGGTCATCCGGTTGGTCGAGGAGGCGCAGGAAAGCAAGGCGCCGACGGAGCGCTTCATCGACCGTTTCTCCCGCTATTACACACCGGCAATCGTCATCGTCGCCGCGTTGGTGGCGGTGATGCCGCCGCTCCTCTGGGATGCCGCCTGGGGAGAGTGGATTTACAAGGGGCTTGCGATCCTGCTGATCGGCTGCCCCTGCGCGCTGGTGATCTCTACACCGGCTGCTATCGCTGCGAGCCTTTCGGCGGGTGCGCGCCGCGGTCTGCTGATGAAGGGCGGCGCCGTTCTCGAAGGCATCGGCCGGATCACCGCTGCCGCCTTCGACAAGACCGGCACGCTCACTGAAGGGAAACCGAAGATCACCGATCTCGTCGGCTTTGGGCTGGCGGAGGCGGAGATTCTCCGCCACGCGGCGGCGCTCGAGCAGGGCTCCAGCCATCCGCTGGCGCTGGCTATCCGGACGCGCGCCGATGCGGACGGGCTAGTGCTGCCACCGGTGGCAAGCGCCAAGGCAATTGGCGGCAAGGGGATCGAGGGTTCGGTCGACGGCGTAGGGCTTTTCCTCGGCTCGCCGCAGGCAGCGGATCAACGTGCACCGCTGACCACGGCACAGAAGGAGCGCATCGCCGCCCTTCACGACCAAGGAAAGACCGTTTCCGTACTGGTTGTCGATGGTCGGATCGCCGGCGCCCTGGCGATGCGCGACGAGCCGCGCGCCGATGCGGCGACGGGATTGAAGGCGCTGAGCGATGCCGGCATCCGCGTCGTAATGCTGACGGGCGACAATCATCGCACGGCCGAGGCGATCGCTCGTCCGTTCGGCATGGAGGTCCACGCCGGACTGCTGCCGGAGGACAAGCAGCGCATCATTCGTCGGTTGAAAGCCGAGGGTCTTCATGTGGCCAAGATCGGTGACGGTATCAATGACGCTCCGGCGCTGGCGGCAGCCGATGTCGGCATTGCCATGGGCGGTGGAACGGATGTTGCCCTCGAAACCGCCGACGCTGCCTCATTGCATGCGCGTGTTTCCGACATCGCCGCCATGGTCAGGCTTTCACAGGCGACGATGCGCAATATCTATCAGAATATCGGCATGGCGCTTGGCCTGAAGACCGTCTTCCTTGCAACAACCATCGCCGGCGTTACGGGTCTCTGGCCGGCGATCCTGGCGGATACGGGCGCCACCGTCCTGGTCACGATGAACGCTTTGCGGCTTTTGCGACCGTCCGGTTCCGCCTGAAGAAATCGAGCCTGCTGACGTTTGGCGCCGGAAAATCGCCCGATCTGGCTGTGTATATTCCCGCTGGACTCTCACCAGCGATCCGGGGAGAGTATAAGGAGATCGCGATTGAGGGCTTTCGCGCCCGAAAATCGATGATAAACCTATACCAAATGGTAAAAAAATTGCCGGCACGGTTTGTAGAGAAAACCGAAGCGGGCAAGATTGGGGATCGCAGGGCCAATATGGATAATATTGCCATCGAATTGCGTGGGATCGACAAGAGTTTCGGCCCCGTCCACGCCAATAAGAATATCAACCTCAAGGTTCGCAAGGGCACCATCCACGGCATCATCGGTGAGAACGGCGCCGGCAAATCGACCTTGATGTCGATCCTCTACGGCTTCTATCAGGCCGATAGTGGTGAGATCATCGTCGACGGGCGGCCGGTTACGATCCGCGACCCGAATGCGGCAATCGCCGCCGGCATCGGCATGGTGCACCAACATTTCATGCTGGTCGAGAACTTCACCGTGCTCGAAAACGTCATGCTCGGCGCCGAAGACAGCCAGATCCTCAACAAGGGCATCGCGAAGGCACGCGTCGAGCTCAGGCGGCTCGAGAAGGAATATGCGCTTGAGGTCAATCCCGATGCGCTGATCGAGGAACTGCCGGTCGGTCTCCAGCAGCGCGTTGAAATCCTGAAGGCGCTCTATCGCAAGGCCGACATCCTGATCCTCGACGAGCCGACCGGCGTGCTGACGCCGGCCGAAGCCGATCATCTCTTCCGCATTCTCGAACAGCTGAAGGATCAGGGGAAAACCATCATCCTCATCACGCACAAGCTTCGCGAGATCATGGCGATCACGGACGAGGTTTCCGTGATGCGTCGCGGCGAAATGGTCGCAACCCGCACGACGAGCGAGACGTCGGTGGAAGAACTCGCGGAACTCATGGTGGGTCGCCGCGTGCTGCTGCGCGTCCAGAAGGGGGAGGGCACGCCCGGCGATGTGAAGCTCTCGGTTCAGGGCCTGATGGTCAAGGACAGCCGCGGCGTGACCATGGTTGACAACGTCTCTTTCGACGTCCGGGCGGGCGAGATCGTCGGCATCGCCGGCGTCGCCGGCAATGGCCAGTCGGAACTGCTCGAGGCGATCGCCGGAATCCGCAAGGCAGCGACGGGAACGGTGCTTCTGAACGGCGAGTCCGTCGATGTAACGGGCCATAGGGATCCCGCAGCACTCCGGGCTCGAGGGCTGGCGCATGTGCCGGAGGATCGCCATCATGTCGGGCTCGTGCTGAAATTCGAAGAGAGCGAAAACGCGATCCTCGGCTACCATCATGACCCGCGCTATCTCAACGGCATCTTCCTGAACATCGACGCGATCCGGAAGGATGCTGAGGAAAAGATCGCCAAATACGACATCCGTCCACCGAACGCGCGGCTGAAGACGGCCAATTTTTCCGGCGGCAATCAACAGAAGATCGTGCTTGCGCGGGAAATGGAGCGCGGGCCGGACGTGCTGATCATCGGCCAGCCCACCCGCGGCGTCGACGTCGGCGCCATCGAATTCATTCACAAGCGCATCATCGAGATGCGCGACCAGGGCAAGGCCGTCCTGCTCGTCTCCGTCGAACTCGACGAGATCCGCGCGCTTTCCGACCGTATCCTCGTGATGTTTGCCGGACGTGTCGTCGGTGAACGCAGCCCCGATGCGACCGAAGGCGAACTCGGTCTCTTGATGGCCGGCGTCGAAGGCCGCAAGGAGGCCGCAGAATGAGCACCCCTTACGCAAAGCTCCCGGGCTGGGCCGAATACGGTCTGGTCCCGCTGATCAATCTTGCCGTCGCCTTCGTCGTCGCCGGACTGGTCGTTCTGCTCGTCGGTGAAAATCCGTTCGAGGCCGCCTATCACCTGATCAATGGCGCCTTCGGTCGCGGCGAATATATCGGCTTCACGCTTTACTATGCGACGACCTTCATCTTTACAGGCCTTGCCGTCGCCGTTGCGTTCCACTGCGGGCTCTTCAATATCGGCGGGGAAGGACAGGCCTATGTCGGCGGCATCGGCGTAGCGCTTGCCTGCCTCTGGCTCGACCAGACCATGCCCTGGTACGTGGTCTTCCCGCTCGCGATCATCGGATCGGCTTTCTTCGGCGCGCTCTGGGCGTTCCTGCCCGGATGGCTGCAGGCGAAGCGCGGAAGCCACATCGTCATCACCACCATCATGTTCAACTTCATCGCCTCGAGCCTGATGGTCTATTTGCTGACGCGGGTTTTGAAACCGCTCGGATCGATGGCGCCGCAAACGCGCACCTTCGCCGAAGGCGGCCAACTGCCGAAACTCGACTGGCTGCTGTCCATCTTCGGATTGAACATCGGCACGGCGCCGTTCAACATTTCCTTCCTGCTGGCGCTGGCTGCGGCCTTTGCCGTCTGGGTGCTGATCTGGCGTACGAAGCTCGGCTACGAGATGCGGACCATGGGCCACAGCCCGTCGGCCGCCCGCTATGCCGGCATTCGCGAAAGCCGGATCACCGTCATCGCCATGATGATCTCGGGTGGACTTGCCGGCATGATGGCGCTGAACCCGATCATGGGTGAGCAGTTCCGCATGCAGCTCGATTTCGTCCAGGGCGCAGGCTTTGTCGGCATCGCCGTCGCGCTGATGGGGCGTTCGCATCCGGGCGGGATCATCCCGGCCGCGATCCTTTTCGGCGTGCTCTATCAGGGCGGGGCGGAAATCGCCTTCGAGATGCCGTCGATCTCGCGCGACATGATCGTCATCATCCAGGGCCTCGTCATCCTGTTTGCCGGCGCGCTCGAAAACATGTTCCGGCCTGCGATCACGCGCGCCTTTGCCATGCAGGGCCGGCGCGCGGCGGCCGTGGCGCAGACCAAGGGAGCTTGATGCCATGGATTTCTTCCACGTCCTCGTCGTGCTTCTGGAATCGACGATCCGCGTTTCCGTTCCGCTGGTCTTTGCTGCGCTCGCCGGGCTCTTCACCGAGCGGGCCGGCGTCTTCGATATCGGCCTCGAAGGCAAGATGCTGGGTGCCGCTTTCGCCGCCGGCGCCGTCGCCGCCGTGACCCAGTCGGTCTGGGTCGGCCTCATCGCCGCGATCCTCGTTTCGATACTGCTGTCGCTCGTCCACGGCTATGCCTCGATCACCCAGCGCGGCAACCAGATCGTCTCGGGTGTTGCGATCAACTTTATCGTCGCCGGCTCCACCGTCATCCTTGGCGAAGCCTGGTTCCGTCAGGGCGGCCGCACACCGGCACTGGCCGAAGGCGCAAGGTTCCAGATCGTCAATTTCCCCGGCGCCGACGCGATCCGCGAGGTGCCGATCCTCGGGCCGATCTATGCGGACCTGCTTTCCGGACACTTCCTGCTCACTTACCTTGCCTTCGCCATGGTGCCGATAAGCTGGTGGATCCTCTATCGCACCCGCTTCGGCCTGAGGCTGCGCGCCGTCGGCGAGAACCCGGGCGCCGTCGACACCGCCGGTATCTCGGTGATCTGGCTGCGCTATCGCGCGGTCATCTGCTGCGGCATTCTCTGCGGCTTTGCCGGCGCTTATCTTTCGCTGGCGATGACGGCGGGCTTCGTCAAAGGCATGACGGCGGGCAAGGGTTATATTGCGCTTGCCGCCCTCATCTTCGCCAAATGGCGGCCGAAGAATGTCATGCTTGCCTGCCTGCTCTTCGGCTTCCTAGATGCCCTCGCCATACGCTTGCAGGGCACGCCGCTGCCGCTCGTCGGCCAGGTTCCGGTGCAACTGATGCAGGCTCTGCCATATATTCTGACGGTCATCCTGCTTGCCGGCTTCATCGGCAAGGCCATTCCGCCCAAGGCGGGTGGCGTACCATACGTGAAGGAGCGCTAACCAAGATGGAGAACGATCTGTTCGTCGCCGCGCGTGACGCCATGGCCAAGGCGCATGCGCCCTATTCCAAGTTCCCGGTGGGCGCCGCCATTCGCGCGGAGGACGGCAAGATCTATACCGGCGCGAATATCGAAAACCTGTCGTTCCCGGAAGGCTGGTGCGCCGAGACGACAGCGATCAGCCACATGGTCATGGCCGGTCAGCGCAAGATCATGGAAGTTGCGGTTATCGCCGAGAAGCTTGCGCTCTGCCCGCCTTGCGGCGGCTGTCGCCAGCGGCTGGCGGAGTTCTCCGGCGCAAGCACGCGCATCTATCTCTGCGACGAGACGGGCGTGAAGAAAACCCTGGCGCTTTCCGATCTTCTTCCGCACAGCTTCGAGACAGAGATCCTCGGATGAGTGACGCCGCGGAATTCCTGAAGACCAAACTTGGCGGGCTTTCCCCGCGCTACGGAATTGTGCTCGGCTCCGGGCTGGGTGCCCTGGTCGAGGCAGTGACGGAACCGATCCGCGTGCCCTATGCGGAGATCCCGGGTTTTCCCTTGAGCAGCGTTTCCGGCCATGCCGGCGAACTTGTGGCGGGCAAGCTTGGCGGCGTGCCCGTCGCGATGCTCTCCGGCCGCATGCATTATTACGAGCGCGGCGACGCCAATGTGATGCGCGTGCCGATCGAGATACTGAAGCAGCTCGGCGTCGAAAGTCTCATCCTGACCAATTCGGCCGGATCGCTGCGGGAAGACATGCCGCCGGGTTCGGTAATGCGCATCGCCGATCATATCGGCTTTTCCGGCCCGAACCCGCTGATCGGCGTCGAAACTGACGATCGTTTCGTCGGCATGACGAATGCCTACGATGCGGCGCTTGCCGAACGGATGCAAAAGGCTGCGGCCCGGCTCGGCATTCCGCTGCAGAGCGGCGTCTACATGTGGTTCTCGGGTCCGAGCTTCGAGACGCCGGCCGAGATCAGGATGGCGCGCATTCTCGGGGCAGATGCGGTCGGCATGTCCACGGTTCCCGAGGTCATCCTCGCGCGCTTTTTCGGATTGCGGGTTGCCGCTGCCTCCGTCATCACCAACTTCGGTGCGGGCATGACCGGCGCCGAGCTCAGCCATCACGAGACGAAGGATATGGCGCCTGTCGGCGGCAAGCGGCTGGCGGCAATCCTGAAAGAGATGATCGCGAGCGAAGCCTGAATGGCGGTCTGACCATGCTCCCACAGGAAGTGATCCGACAGAAGAGGGACGGCGGCCAACTCGATGCAGCCGAGATCGTCGGCTTCGTCAAAGGCATTGCCGACGGTTCCATCTCGGAAGGCCAGGTCGCCGCCTTCGCGATGGCCGTTTGGTTTTCCGGCATGAGCCGCGACGAATGCGTGGCATTGACGCTGGCGATGCGCGATTCCGGCGACACGCTCAGCTGGAGTGCCATGGAGCGCCCGATCGTCGACAAGCATTCGACGGGCGGCGTCGGCGACAATGTTTCGCTGATGCTGGCGCCGATCGTTGCCGCCTGCGGTGCCGCGGTGCCGATGATTTCCGGGAGAGGCCTCGGTCATACCGGCGGCACGCTGGACAAGCTCGAAGCCATTCCGGGTTACGACATCCAGCCTGCCCCGGCGCTTTTTCGCAAAGTGGTCGATGAGGTCGGTTGCGCGATTATCGGCCAGACGACGAACCTTGCACCGGCCGATAAACGCCTCTACGCCATTCGCGACGTGACGGCGACCGTCGATTCGGTGCCGCTGATCACCGCCTCCATCCTCTCGAAGAAGCTTGCAGCCGGGCTCCAATCGCTCGTGCTCGACGTGAAGTTCGGCAACGGTTCGTTCCTGACCGACCCGGACGAGACGGAGATCCTTGCGCGCTCGCTCGTGGAGGTTGCCAACGGAGCCGGCGTCCGCACGTCGGCGCTGATCACCGACATGAACGAGCCGCTCGCGGATGCCGCCGGTAACGCGCTCGAAATCGACAACTGCCTTGCCTATCTGCGTGGCGAGAAGAAAGGCACGCGCCTTGACGCCGTGGTCATGGCCTTTGCGGCGGAAATGCTTGTCGCCGGCGGACTGGCGGCCGATTCGAAGCAAGGGGAAGCGATGGCGCGCCAGGCCGTTGAAGGGGGTGCCGCGACAGAGCGTTTCGGCCGCATGGTCCATCGCCTCGGAGGGCCGGCCGATTTTGTCGACCGGCCGCGGGCCTATCTGCAAAAAGCGCCGGTCGTGGTGGCCGTGGAGGCGAGCCGGGATGGCTATCTTGCGGCTTGCGAGACGCGCGAACTGGGCATGGCGGTCATTGCACTCGGCGGTGGGCGGACCCGTCCCGACGACAGGATCGACCATAGCGTCGGTCTCTCCGGTTTGCGCCCGCTCGGAACGAAGATGAGCAAGGGCGAGCCGATCGCATTCGTTCATGCCACGGATCGGGACACGGCCGAAGACATCAGGAAAAAGGTGGCTGCGCTCTATACGATCGAGGACCAGAGGTCGGATCCGCGTCCGGTCATCGTCGCCCGCATCACCTGACGAGATACAGGGCGCCGTTCTCGGCACGGTAGGACGATAGCCGGCTCAAGAAACTCATGCCGACGAGCATGCCGGAAAGTGCCTTGTCGGGCAGGACCATGGCGTCGACACCCTTGAGCGCGATGCCTCCGATCTCGACGCGATCGAGACGGACATAGGCCGCCTCGACAATGCCGTTGGCGGTCTGCGCTCGCGCATTGAACGCGAGACTGCCGACGGAAATGCCGAAGCGACGCGCGGCTGACACGTTGATCGCGATCGTGCTCGCGCCTGTATCGACAAGACCCCTCTCCGAGCGCCCATTGATGCGAAACGTGCCGAAGAAATGACCGGCGGCATCCGCTTCGAGAACGATGCTTTTGCCGCTCGCATATTTAGCGGCGGTAACGGGCGCGGCACGCGGAACGCCCTGCGTCGTTGTCTCGTTCTGCCGTTCGAGGTAGCTGGAGGCGAGATCGGGAACGACGAGCGCGACGAGGGCGAGGCCGCCGGCGATGGCAAGCAGACGTGTGATCATTGCGCAGGCTCCCGCTATTCGTGCGGACCCGCGTTCTTGCGCACGCAAGGACCACACGCGATCTATCTGAACAGCCGATCGCTAACGGGACGCAAAAAAGCCGCCGGGAAAGCCGGCGGCCGCGCATATGCCTGATGATGTGGTTAAGAAAAGGAAATTATTTGGTGCCGTACATACGATCACCGGCGTCACCCAGGCCGGGCATGATGTAGCCCTTTTCGTTGAGGTGGCTGTCGATCGAGGCGGTAAAGATCGGCACATCGGGATGCACGCCTTGAAAATTGCGGATGCCTTCCGGTGCCGCAAGCAGGCAGAGGAAGCGGATGTTCCTAGCACCGCGCTCCTTTAGCTTGTCGATCGCCGCAATCGAGGAATTGCCGGTCGCAAGCATCGGGTCGACGACGATGACCAGACGCTCCGAGAGGCTTTCCGGCGCCTTGAAATAATACTCCACCGGCTGCAGCGTCTCGTGGTCGCGGTAGACGCCGATATGTGCGACGCGCGCCGAAGGCACCAGCTCGAGCATGCCTTCGAGCAGGCCGTTGCCGGCGCGCAGGATCGAGGCAAAGACAAGCTTCTTGCCCTCGAGAACGGGCGCATCGACCTCCTGCAGAGGCGTCTCGATCCGCTCCAATGTGAGTTCGAGGTCGCGCGTCACCTCGTAGCAGAGCAGCGTCGAGATCTCGCGAAGCAACCGGCGGAAGCCTGCAGTCGACGTTTCCTTCTTACGCATGATGGTCAGCTTGTGCTGCACAAGCGGATGATCGATCACTGTAACGCCGTCCATGGCTCACCTTCCCGCAAATTTCGATATCCGCCCTCTTTTCCATGGAAAGGGGCGAAGCTGCAAGGGTGTTGCAGCGCCCGGTCCAATCTTACCCCCGCAGGGGCGTGTCAGATCGCGGCCAGAAGCCTCTGCCTTGTCGCCTCGTCGACGAAGGCAGCCCCTATCGCGGTTCTCGTCATCCCGTTTATCTCACTGTCCTCGAAACCCATGACATGCGAGGCGATCTCGTATTCCTGCGCCAGCGACGTGTGGAAGAAGGGCGGATCGTCGGAGTTGAGCGTGACGCGCACGCCGGCCGCGTACAAGGCCTTGAGCGGATGCGAGGCGAAGTCGGGGAAGACTTGCAGCGAAATATTGGAGCCGGGGCAGACTTCCAGAACGACGCCCTCGTCCGCGAGCCGTTTTACGAGATCCGCGTCCTCGATCGCCCGCACACCATGGCTGATCCGCGATGGCCGCACATGGTTCAGGGCGTCGCGCACGCTGAAGGCGCCGGAGAGTTCGCCGGCGTGTATCGTAAGCCCGAGGTCCGCGTCGCGGACGATATCGAAGGCGCGGGAAAATTCGGCTACGCTGTGCATCCGTTCTTCGCCCGCCAGGTTGAAGCCGGTGACAAGCGGATGGCGCAGCCTGGCCGCATATTCCGCGGTTCTGATGACTGCCTCCGGTCCGAGGTGGCGGATGCCGGTGATCAACATGCGTGATTCAATGCCGGTCTTCGCCTTCGCCGCGTCCATGCCGGCGGCAAGACCTTCGATGTAAGCGTCGGCGCCGAGGCCGACCGTATTGCCGTGATCCGGCGAAACGATGATCTCGCTGTAGATCGTGCCCGCTTCGGCGAGCTCCGTCAGATAGGCCTCGGCAAGAAGCGCATAGTCTCCTTCAGTCCGAAACAACGACGCGACGCTGTCGTAGCACTTCAGGAAACTGGTGAAATCGTCCCAGACATAGGCCTTGTCGCGGATGATGGCGCTGGTGTCGATCCCGTATTTCCTGGCTTGTCGCAACGCGAGTTCCGGCGGCGCCGCGCCCTCAATGTGGCAATGCAGTTCGGCCTTTTTCAGATGAAGGGTCAAATGAGGCTTCTCCCGTGGGGACCGGGGGCGATACCGAGATGTCTGGCGACCGTCTCGCCGATATGCGCGAAAGTGTCGGCGACGCCAAAGGAGCGGCTGCGCAAGGACGGGCCGAACATCAGCACCGGCACGCGTTCGCGCGTGTGGTCAGTCCCCCGCCAAGTCGGGTCGCAGCCGTGATCGGCGGTCAGGATGACGATATCACCGGGTTTGAGGCGCCGGTCGAGGTCCGGCAGGCGCTGATCGAAGGCTTCAAGCGCCGCGGCATAGCCCGGCACGTCGCGGCGATGACCGTAGAGCATGTCGAAATCGACGAAATTGGTGAAAACGAGATCGCCGTCCTCAGCCTCTTCGATCGCCGCGAGGCTCGCGTCGAAGAGCGCCATGTTTCCATTGGCCTTGGTGAGCTTCGTCACGCCCTGATGGGCGAAGATATCGCCGATCTTGCCGACGGCATGCACGCCGCGCCCGGCCTCTTTCAGTCGGTCGAGAACCGTCGGTTCCGGCGGCAACACCGAGTAGTCGCGGCGGTTGCCGGTGCGGGTGAAATTCTGCGGATCGTCGCCGACGAACGGGCGGGCAATGACGCGGCCGATATTGTAGTCGTCGACGAGCCGGCGGACCACCTGGCAGAGCTCCAGCAGGCGATCGAGCCCGAAGCTCTGTTCATGCGCGGCGATCTGGAAGACGGAATCGGAGGAGGTGTAGCAGATCGGTTTTCCGCTCCGCATATGCTCCTCGCCATGTCGGGCGATGATGTCGGTGCCGGATGCATGACAATTGCCGAGGATGCCGGGGATATTGCCCTCGCTGCAGATCGCCTCGACGAGCTCGGCGGGAAACGCATCTCCCTCAGAAGGGAAATAGCCCCAGTCGAACATTACCGGCGTCCCGGCAATCTCCCAATGGCCGGACGGGGTGTCCTTGCCGCGCGAGGTTTCGCTGGCGGCGCCGTAGACGCCGTAGACCCGCTCCGGCAGCGGCATGCCGGCCGGCAGACGCCCGGTAGCGAGCTTCGCTGCGTGCATCAGCCCGAGGGCGGACATGTTCGGCAGTTGCAGCGGCCCTTCGCGCAAACCCGCGCGATCGCCCGCGCCGGCAGCGCAAAATTCTGCGATATGGCCGAGCGTGTCAGCCCCGAGATCACCAAAGGCCTCCGCATCCGGCGCATTGCCGATGCCGAACGAGTCGAGGACGAAGAGGAATGCACGCGCCATGGAACACCCGGTTATCCGGACGCGTCGTGAAGAACCGCGATCCGGTGCTGCCTGCTGTGCGAGAGCGATCCCGCGCAATCCGGGAGGAATAGCGCGGCAAGGCGCGCATTGCAATTGAAGGAGTTAGTACGCCGTCAGCAGTCCGTGCACTTGATCGTCTCGCCAAAGCGCTGGCGATAGTAGGACGTCTTGGAAAGGTCGATCGTCTTCAACGTGCTGTTTTCGAGCCCCGGCGCAAAGAGCAGGAGATCATGCGGGACGACGAGTTCCGTACGCACCACGAAGGCGTTCACGGCGTCGAGTTCGGCGGGGACGGTGGCGATGGAGTCGACGGCATAGGGCGTTGCGCCGTTCTGGTCGCGTGACCATACGACCTTTCCGCTGGTCGTGCCGGTGACCTGTATGCCCGTGATCTTCAGCGTGTAGCCCGTGCTGTTGTACGGCGCCATGATGCTCAGCGCGACATTCTTCATGTTGTCCAGCAGGGTTTTATTGACGTCCGTCTGCTGCGAGACCATGTCCGAGACGGCGCTCGATGCGCGCGCAACCTTGCGGGCCACGGTGAAGCCGAGAGAGATCTCGAAGGATCCGATATAGAGCATGATCAGCAAGGGCGCGACGATCGCAAACTCCACGCCGCCGACACCGCGCCGGTCGCGAATGAGCGCCGACAGCGATGCCGAGACGCGCCGGGCAAACGAAAATCCAAGCAAGCGTCTCATGGCATCCTCAGTAATTTTCGTTGCGGAACGTGGCGGTTGCGACCATCAGGAAGTCCCGAGGCATGCTGCTGCCGGCGGGGCGCAGGTCCGTGACGTAGGGCCGGACCAGATCGGTAATGACCTCCCATCGGTAGTAGGCGCGCACCATCGTAAAAGCGCCGGCGCCTCCCGGCGCAAATTTGAAGCCGCTGGTGTCGAGATCGGAGGATGAGGAAGAACCGATCCTTGGAACCGCGGGCGGAAACTGCGTGAGGTCGGTGATGTTGCGGACATCGATGTAGAGCTTGTCTCGCTCCGCCGCCTCGGTCGCCGAGCAGGGCATGAGGATAGCGATCTCCTCGCAAAAAGCCTGGCGGAATTCCGTCTCCGTCATGTAACCGGGCTTGCTGCTGTCCTCGAAGGTGATCTCACCGGTGCGGATTTTTCGCGCCAGCGTATCCGTCGCGTTGGCGAGCAGTTGTTCGCCGGCAAAGGCGACGAAGGTTTCGATCGACGCGAAGACGATCACGAAGAAAGGGAGGGCCAGCAGCGCGAACTCGATCGCCGTGGCGCCCTTCCGGTCGCCGCAAAAGCGGCGAAACAGGCCGCGGGGCGCGCGGTTCCGCAAAGATGTCTTTCGCTCAGTCGCCATTGCGCCGTTCCGTCATGCAACGTCCGATCGGCGAAAAATAAAGCGGGATTGTTGAAATTTCGTTTGCGACAACCGGAAGAATTTTAGCGATCTTGAATTCTTTTCCGTCGCGCTAGTTTGTGCTTGCCGCCGATGCCTGGCGTTCGGCATGACGCTCGCAATTGGGCGTGCAGGAAAGGACCGTACGCGAGGTCTGCTTGTAGACACGCACCGTATTGCCTTCGTCGATCGACACCAGAATACGTTCGTCGACAATGGCATTTCCATCCTGGTCGAGAATGACGAGATTGGTCGTCCCGAAGTTGCGCCCCGTCAGCACGATCGTCTTTGCGTCCGCGACCGTGGCATCGGCAACTTCGGAGTTACCGATGATTACCTTGCTCACCGGTCGGTCGAGCTTCAGCACGCGCGCGTGATCCATATAGACGCGCATCATGTTGTCCTCAGCGCGCGCCGCGACCGGCGCGATGACCATGAGGAGGGCAGCGCCTGCAAATGTGAGCGTAACGATCCGCTTCAGCGGTAGGGACGTGTTCATGGCGCTTCCTGATGACGCTATCCGGCGCATCTTCGCTTCTTTTGGTGAATGAAACGTTACGCAGATGCGGGGCAATTTAAGGCGTCCCCTTCTTGAGCATTTACCCAAGAAAACGGGATGGCAGCTTAACTTCACGATAACCGGTTTCCTTAAGCCGATGGCAATTAGCCCCCGCTAATTTCAGGGCATCCGATCAACGGCAAACAGTTGGCGGAAGTGCTGAACAACAAACACGTGAAGTAGGAGAATCACCATGAAGACGATTTTCGCACGCCTGCTGAAGGACGAATCCGGTGCGACGGCTATTGAATACGGCCTGATCGCAGCCCTGATCTCCGTCGCCCTGATCGCCGGCGCCGGCACGCTGGGCAACACCCTCAACACGACCTTCGACAAGCTCGGCACCAAGCTTTCGACGAGCACCACCGGCAAGCTCTAATCAGCGGCCTTTTCATAAACAGGGAGAATCATCATGAAGACGATTTTCGCGCGCCTGCTGAGGGACGAGTCCGGCGCAACGGCCATCGAATACGGCCTGATTGCAGCCCTTATCTCTGTAGCCCTGATCGCCGGCGCCACGTCGCTCGGCACCTCGCTCGACAATACGTTCACCGGGCTGGGCACCAAGATCTCGACGAGCACCTCGGGCAAGCTTTAATCCCGGCTTCGACGGATTCGAGAACGGAGCCGCCCCGACAAGGGCGGCTCTTCGTTTCCGGAATGCTCGTTGCAAAATGAAGAGCAACGGACTTCTGCGACAACCGGGAAATTTCAGGCGTTTCACCAATGGTCGAGGAGCTAGGAAACGTGACCGAGGCTGCAGTTTTTGTAATCTTCCCGCTTTGCCTGGCCTTCGCCGCGGTTTCGGACCTTTTCACGATGACGATTCCCAACCGCGTATCCGCGGTGCTGCTGGGCGCCTTCATCGTTGTCGCGCCACTTGCGGGATTTGACCTCGTCGGGATCGGCCTGCACCTTGCTGCGGCAGCAGCGGTATTTACTGTATGTTTCTGCCTCTTCGCGACGAATGTCATGGGGGGAGGCGATGCCAAGCTTTTAACCGCGAGCGCCGTCTGGTTCGGCCTCGACGCCTCGCTCGCCACGTTTCTTCTTTATGTATCCATTTTTGGTGGCGCGTTGACGCTCGTCGTTCTGTTTCTGCGCAAGCAGGAGAACACGATCCTGGCAACCGGCCTGCCGGTTCCGCACCTGCTTTTCACCGTCAAGAAGATTCCCTACGGCATCGCCATCGCCCTCGGCGGCTTTGCGGCCTACCCTTCATCGCCGCTGATGCGGGCCATGTTCGCGCAGTTGGCGTGAGGGTATGGCTTTCCGTCAGTTAAACCGGCCCTCGCAAGCATTCGTTAACCACGTCCGTATCCGGCTCGTTAACCATAATTACACCAATTCCTGATCAATCTCACCAAGGGGCATTTCTTGGGGCTTGGGGACGATCATGAAACCGGTGCGCATCATCATTCTGGCGGTGGCCGTGACCTCGGCTGCTATGGCCGGGCTGCTTGCGATGAAGCTGACCCGTGGTCCCGCGCCGCAGATGGCAGAACCCCTCATCGAGCAGGCGCCGACCGTCAACGTTCTCGTTGCCAGCAAAAGCCTGCCGGTCGGCTCGCGGCTCGCAGCCGACTCGATCCATTGGATGGCCTGGCCGAAGGATGGCATCGTCGATGGACTGATTACGGAAGAAAACCGCCCGGGTGCGGTCGAAAATCTTTCCGGTGCCGTCGTGCGCCTGCCGATCTTTACCGGTGAGCCGGTCCGCCAGGAAAAAATCGCCGACTCGTCGAGCCGCATCATGTCGTCGCTGCTGCCCGCCGGCAAACGGGCCGTCGCGACGGAAATCACCGTTGCCACAGGCGCCGGCGGCTTCATCCTGCCGAACGACCGCGTCGACGTCATCATGGTCCGCAAATCCGAAGGCGACGACATCTACCTGACCGAGACCGTGCTGAGCAATGTCCGCGTGCTGGCGATCGATCAGCAGGTGGAGGAGAATGAAGACGGTTCGAAATCGGTCGTCGGCACGACCGCCACACTCGAACTGACGCCGGATCAATCCAAGGTCATGACCGTTGCGCAGCAGATGGCCGAGCGCATTTCGCTGGCGCTTCGCAGCGTCGCCGATGCGCAGGAAGCCGATACGAACGCTGCGGACTACCTTTTGAGCGGCGACGGGCAGCCGAGCATTCAGGTCATCAAGTCAGGCTCCATCGTCAAGAGCGATGCTGCCGTCGTCCAGAACCAGAAATGAAGATCGATTGGGGCGCAAGGTGAAGCGGAACGGAAACATATTTCGGACGTCGATCGCAGCCGGTCTGTCGTTCTGCCTGACGTTCTCTGGCCTGGCGCTGCCGGTGGTGCCCGCGGCCGAGGCGGCCGCGTCGTCGGTCGTAAGAATCGCAACCAGCGGTCCGGGCGTCAAGAAAACGATCAGTCTCGGCCTCAACAAGGCCGTTGTCGTTGATCTCCCGATGGATGCCCATGACATTCTGGTGGCTGATCCGTCGCTTGCCGACGCCGTCACCCGCACCTCGCGGCGCATCTACCTGTTCGGCAAGGCGGTCGGTCAGACGAATATTTTCGTCTTTGGACCGAATGGCGAGGAGATCGTCAGTCTCGAGGTCGCGGTCGAGCGCGATGTCGCTGGCCTCGAAACGAACCTGCGGCGCTTCATTCCCGATGCGGACATCAAGGTCGAAATCATCTCCGACAACGTCGTCCTCACCGGTACCGTGCGCACGCCGCTCGACTCCACCAAGGCCGTCGACCTCGCGCGTGCCTTCCTGAAAGGCGGCGAGGCGACGACCCGCAACATCACCGCCCAAGGCAACAACGGCGATGCCGATATTTTCGCCGAGGACCGTCAGACCTCGCAGATCGTCAATCTGCTGACGATCGAGGGCGAGGACCAGGTAACCTTGAAGGTCACCGTTGCCGAGGTCAGTCGGCAGGTGCTGAAGCAACTCGGATTCAATACCGCCGGAGCCGGCAGTTGGGGCTCGATTGACTTCCGCAATCCAGCTAATCTCGGCAATGCCATCGGCATCGACCCGACGGCCACCATTGGCAAGACGATCGGCAGTACCATCATTGAAACCTACGTCAACGCGATGGAACAAGCGGGCGTCATGCGCACGCTGGCCGAGCCGAGCCTGACGGCAATTTCCGGTCAAGAGGCCAAATTCTACGTCGGCGGCGACTTCCGTCTTGCCAGTGGCCAAGAGACCTCAAGGGAAATAAACGAGGACACCGGAAGGCCAATGACGACCGTCGAGCGCGAGGTCACGGACGTCGAGTACGGCATCCGGTTGAACTTCAAGCCCGTTGTTCTCGGTCCCGGTCGCATAAGCCTCGCGGTTGAGACGGAAGTATCCGAACCGACCTTTGAGGGTGCGTTTGTAAGTGGCGACAAGCTCACCGACATTCCGGGTCAAACCTTCCTCGGCATTCGCCGCCGCGAAGCCTCGACCAGTGTCGAACTGCCGTCGGGCGGGTCGATCGTCATAGCCGGCCTCGTCCAGGATAACATCCGTCAAGCGATGTCGGGCCTGCCTGCCGCGTCGAAGATCCCGATTCTAGGGACTCTGTTTAGAAGCAAGGATTTCGTGCGCAACGAGACGGAACTCGTGATCATCGCCACACCCTATCTGGTACGTCCGGTCGCCCGCTCAGCACTCTCGCGTCCCGACGACAACTTCAACCCGGCCAACGATCTCGAGAGCTTCTTCCTCGGCCGCGTCAACCGGATCTATGGACGCCCGGAAGTGGCGGCACCCGTCGGTCGTTATCACGGCAATGTCGGCTTCATCTACAAATAGGTCGGGGTCATGAAAAACCGAAGCGCAGCGCAGAACAGTCCTGAAAGGCAGACCTGGATGTCCCTCGACCGAAGCCGTTTTCTCGCCCGCTCAACGTCTGCGGTAACGCTGGCCATCGTTGTCGGGCTGCTTGCAAGCTGCGGCACGAAGGACAAGCTCGCGACCGGTGCAATCCCGGACGATTATCGCACACGGCATCCGATCGTCATTGCCGAGGCGGAGCGGACGATCGATATTCCCGTCGCCTCGGGCGACACGCGGCTGCCGCAGGGGACACGCGACGTCATCCGCGGATTTGCTGCCGAGTACCGCCACGCTTCGACCGGCGTCATCCAGATCATGCTGCCGCGGGGATCGGCCAACAGCCATGCCGCCCACGCCGTCAGTAAGGATATACGCCGTCAGTTGGCGGCGGTCGGCGTGCCGGCGAAACGGATAATCGAAACCAGCTACGAAGCCGGGGCAACGGGCGACGCGGCACCGATCCGCCTGAGCTACGTCGCGATTGCAGCGCAGACCGCTCCCTGCGGCGAGTGGCCCGAGGATCTGACGCTCAATACACTGCAAAACCGCAACTACTACAATTTCGGCTGCGCCACGCAATCCAATCTCGCCGCCCAGATCGCCAATCCGACGGATCTCATCGGTCCGCGCCAGATGTCGCCGATCGACGCTGAGCAGCGTGGCGAAGTGATCAATACGTGGCGCGGCACGGAGACGGATAACGGCGGCACGACGGTCATCTTCAATTGATGGACCCCCAGGGAAAAGCGATGAGCGCCATTGAATACAATATCGACAGCGGCGGAGCGGCCGACCTTTCCGTCGACGCCGCGCGCCCGAGCGATCTCGATCAGTTGAGGCCGCTGCCGCGCATTTCGATTCACGCGTTTTGCGAGAGCGACGCCGTGCAGCGCCTCATGGAGCGCTGCGGTCAGGATCGCCGCATGGCCAAGGTCAGCCTTCGGATCACGGGCGGCAGCATTGCCGCTGCCGCCAACATGTTCGCCAGCGTATCGACCCCGAACCTGATCATCCTCGAAACCAGCACGGAGCCGCGCTCGCTGCTTGCAGAACTCGCGCCGCTGGCGGAAGTCTGCGATCCGAGCACCAAGGTCGTCATCATCGGCCGCTACAACGACATTGCCCTCTACCGTGACCTGATCCGCAACGGCATTTCCGAATACATGGTCGCTCCGGTGTCGATGGCGGATGTCCTGACGGCGGTTTCGGCGATCTTCGTCGATCCGGACGCCGAGCCTCTGGGTCGGAGCCTTGCCTTCATCGGCGCGAAGGGCGGTTGCGGCTCGTCGGTGATCGCCCATAATTGCGCCTGGGGCATTTCCAATCTGTTTTCGACGGAGACCATTCTCGCCGACCTCGACCTGCCCTACGGCACAGCGAACATCGATTTCGACCAGGACCCGCCGCAGGGCATTTCGGAAGCGGTCTTTGCGCCGGACAGGCTGGACGAGGTCTTCCTCGACCGTCTTCTGACGAAATGTTCCGAGCATTTGTCGCTGCTCGCAGCACCCTCGATGCTCGATCGCGCTTATGATTTCGAAGCCGGCGCCTTCCACCCGATCCTCGAAATTCTCCAGCGGAGCGCGCCCGTTTCTGTCCTCGACGTGCCGCATGTCTGGTCCGACTGGACCCGTTCGGTTCTGGCCGAGGCCGACGAGGTGGTGGTGACGGCCGTTCCGGATCTGGCCAGCCTCAGAAACACGAAGAACCTCTTCGACGCGCTGAAGAAAATTCGCCCGAACGACAGGGCGCCGCACCTCATCCTGAACCAGGTGGGCATGCCCAAGCGGCCGGAAATCGCGCCCAACGAGTTCTGCGAGTCGCTCGAGCTGGAGGCGGCCGCCATTATCCCGTTCGATGCGGTACTCTTCGGCAACGCCTCCAACAGCGGACGCATGATCGCAGAAATCGACAGGAAGTCTCCCGCCGCCGAAACCTTCTCGCAGCTCGCGCATCTGCTGACCGGGCGCGCGACCATCAAGAAGGCGCGCAAGGGGGGGCTCGGCAAGGCGCTCGCCCGGCTCCGCGGGCGGTAGGCGTCGTCCAATGAAGCAACCGGATTGAAGTGATGTTTGGCAAACGCGGAAATGAAGGTTTTGGCAAGACTGGCGCGATGAGCCCTATGGTTCCGCCCATGCCGGCCGCACAGCCGACTGCTGCGGAGCGACCGGTGGCACCCGTTCTTGCCGAACCCGTTGTCGCCCCGGTCCGTCCGCAACCCGCGGCTCCGCCGGCACGCCGCCGCGCGCCCCGGGCCGAGGACTATTACGACACCAAATCGCAGGTCTTTTCCGCGCTGATCGACACGATCGATCTCTCGCAGCTCTCCAAGCTCGACACCGAAAGCGCGCGCGAGGAAATTCGCGATATCGTCAACGATATCATCACCATTAAAAACTTCGCGATGTCGATCGCGGAGCAGGAGGAACTGCTCGACGACATTTGCAATGACGTGCTTGGATACGGGCCGCTGGAGCCGCTGCTTGCGCGTGACGATATCGCCGACATCATGGTCAATGGCGCCGGCCAGACATTCATCGAAGTCGGCGGCAAGGTGCAGGAATCGGAAATCCGCTTTCGCGACAACGCGCAACTGTTGTCCATCTGCCAGCGCATCGTCAGCCAGGTGGGCCGGCGCGTCGATGAATCGAGCCCGATCTGCGACGCCCGCCTGCCCGATGGATCGCGCGTGAACGTCATCGCCCCCCCTCTGGCGATCGACGGCACGGCGCTCACGATCCGCAAGTTCAAGAAAGACAAGCTGACGCTGGAACAATTGGTGCGTTTCGGATCGATCACGCCGGAGGGCGCCGTGCTCCTGCAGATCATCGGCCGCGTCCGCTGCAACATCGTCATTTCCGGTGGTACGGGTTCGGGCAAGACGACGCTGCTCAACTGCCTCACCCGCTATATCGACAGCGACGAACGAGTCATCACCTGCGAGGATTCGGCCGAACTGCAACTGCAGCAACCGCATGTGGTTCGCCTCGAAACCCGCCCGCCGAACATCGAGGGCGAGGGCGAGATCACCATGCGCGATCTCATCAAGAACTGCCTGCGCATGCGCCCCGAACGCATCATCGTCGGCGAAGTGCGCGGCCCGGAGGTTTTCGACCTGTTGCAGGCGATGAACACCGGTCACGACGGCTCGATGGGCACGATCCACGCCAACACGCCGCGCGAATGCCTGAGCCGCATGGAATCGATGATCGCCATGGGCGGTTACACGCTGCCGGCGAAGACCGTTCGGGAAATCATCGCGGGCTCCGTCGATGTCATCATCCAGGCGTCGCGCCTGCGCGACGGCTCCCGCCGGATCACGCATGTTACCGAAGTGGTCGGCATGGAAGGCGACGTGATCATCACGCAGGACCTGATGCGTTACGAGATCGACGGCGAGGATGCCAATGGCAGGATCATCGGCCGGCATATTTCGACCGGTATCGGGCGGCCGCATTTCTGGGACCGCGCGCGGTATTTCAACGAGGACAAGCGGCTCGCCGCGACGCTCGACGCGATGGAAAAGAACTAGAGCAATTCCAGGAAGAGTGTGTAACGGTCTTCCGTCCGGAATTGCGTAGTTTCAAAGAGTTAGATCGTTTCCCAGTTTCAATGAAACGGTGAAATGAACTGGAGCGGGACAGGCGAAGGCGCGAACGACTTCGTGCCCGCCGAAGCAAAGGAACAGGTTCGACGATGTTCGGCATAGACATCACCGTTCTGGCACTGGCCGGCCTCGTCGCGGTTGCGGCGGCGGCGCTCGCCTACGGTGTGCTGTTCTCGCGCATCGAGAACGAGAAGAAGGCGGAAGGTCGCTTCCGCCGGGTCAGCGCCGCCGAAACGGACCGGACCAAGATCAAGGCGGCGCGCGATCGCGTCAACGAAATGTCGAAGCGGCGCAAGTCGGTTCAGGACTCCTTGAAGGAACTCGAAAAGAAGCAGCAGGAAAAATCCGCGAAGGCTGCGCCATCTATGAAGACTCGGCTGGCGCAGGCGAACCTATCGATATCGGTGACGCAGTTTTATCTTTTCAGCGCTCTCTTCGGCGTCTTCGCCTTCCTGCTCGCATTCATTTCCGGCACCGGGCCGCTTGTTGCCGTAGGCATCGCGTTGATCGCGGCGGCCGGCCTGCCGCGCTGGATTATCGGCTTCATGATCAAACGGCGCTGCAAGAAATTCCTTGAGGAATTTCCGAATGCGCTCGATGTCATGGTCCGTTCGATCAAGTCCGGCCTTCCCCTCAACGACGCGCTGCGGCTGATCGCCAGCGACGGGCAGGAGCCGGTCAAGACGGAATTCCGTCGTGTGGTCGATTCCCAGCAGGTCGGCCTCACCGTGCCGGAAGCCTGTGCCCGGATGACGCAGGGCATTCCTCTGCCCGAAGTGAATTTCTTCGCCATCGTGATCGGCATCCAGGCACAGGCAGGCGGCAACCTCTCGGAAGCGCTCGGCAATCTCTCCAAGGTGTTGCGCGAGCGCAAGAAGATGAAGGCGAAGGTCAACGCGCTCTCCATGGAAGCAAAGGCATCCGCCTGCATTATCGGTGCGCTGCCCTTCATCGTCGCGACGCTCGTTTATCTCACGTCGCCCGACTACATGATAATTCTCTTCACCGACCCGCGCGGCCACCTCATCATGGGTGCTTCAGCCGTCTGGATGAGCATCGGCATCTGGATGATGCGCAACATGATCAATTTCGACATTTGAGGTTGGAGCGCTAGCGGTGGATGCCTGGGTTAAAACACTGACCGATCCGAACATCATCATCGCCGTCCTGGTCTCGATGGCGGTGCTGGCGACGTTCTATTCGCTCGCCATCCCGTTCTTCGAACGGGGCGATCTGACGAAGCGGATGAAATCGGTGGCGACAGAACGCGAACTCATTCGCGCCCGCGAGCGCGCGCGCCTGAATGCGGAAGCAGCTAGTGGCAGAGGAAGTCTCCGGACGCAGAACAACACCTCGGTGCGCCAGATCGTCGAGCGGCTGAACCTGAAAAAGGCGCTCGTCGACGACAACACCGTCAATCGTTTGAAAACAGCAGGCTATCGTTCGCAGAACGCGCTCAATACCTTCCTTTTTGCCCGGTTCTGCCTGCCGTTTCTGTTTCTTATCGTCGCGGTCGTCTATATTTTCGTCCTGGGCAATTTTGCCGACAAGCCGCTCATGATCAGGCTGCTGTTCGCGGTGGGCTTCGCTTATCTCGGCTTCTATGCGCCGAATATCTTCATCGTCAATGCGATCTCCAAACGCCAACATTCGATCCGCCGCGCCTGGCCCGATGCGCTGGACCTGCTGCTGATCTGCGTCGAATCGGGGGTCTCCATGGAACTTGCCATGCGCCGCGTGGCCGACGAGATCGCGGCGCAGTCCCCACCGCTGGCGGAGGAGTTGGTGCTGACGACGGCGGAGCTTTCATTCCTGCCGGACCGGCGCGTCGCGCTCGAAAACCTCGGCCTGCGCACCGGCATCGACGACGTGAAGTCGGTGACCCAGGCCCTGATCCAGGCCGATCGCTACGGCACGCCGGTGGCTCAGGCCCTGCGCGTGCTGGCCCAGGAAAGCCGCGATCAGCGCATGAATGCGGCGGAAAAAAAGGCGGCCGCGCTGCCGCCGAAACTCACCGTGCCGATGATTCTTTTCTTCCTGCCGGTCCTCGTCGCCGTCATTCTCGGCCCGGCAGGGATACAGGTCGCGGACAAATTTTAGAAAGTCCGCGTTGCAAGGGGTCAGTGCGGCGCTCCAGATCTTGCTTGTCGTCGATGTAAACGCTGCCTGCTCGCGGAGGCTCGCATTGGCCGTCCATCCGGCCGGGCGTGACCTGTTTTTCGAGTTCTTGCGACATTGCGCATGGATCGTCGGGTCAAGCCCGAGGATGACGGCAGAATGGGGGCATCGGGGGCCGGGCTGGAAGAAAATCCGGCGTTAGTTGGTGTCTGCGTCGTCGGCTTTGGCAAGCTGCTTCCAGGCTCCCTGCTGTGACAGCATGGACCTGAGATAGGTGACGTTCGCTTCCGCCTGCTCCGCGGTCAATTCCTGGCGGGCGATGGCTTCGGCTTCCTGGAAGCGTCCCTGGAGGCCGACGGCGAGGGCGAGGTTCTGCCGGACGCTGCTGTCGGCGCCGGGCTGATCGGCGGCCGATTTGAGATAGGTTTCGGCGGTCCTGAGATCCTTCGTCAGCAGGTAGGACATGCCGAGATTGGAGAGCACGGACGGTTCGTTGGGGCGCAGGTCCAGGGCCTCGCGGTATCTGAGACGCGCTTCCGACGACCGGCCGAGCTGGTCGAGAACCGCGCCCTCCGCGGATTTCAGCTTCCAGTCCGGACGGTCCGGCGTTTGCGCCCGGCTGATCGTCGTCAATGCCTGCTCGAGCTGGCCGGCCGCGGCCTGCGCCTTGCCGTAGGCACCCAGAACCTCGCGATCCGAGGGATGGTTGATCGCCACCTGTTGCATCACGGCGAGCGCCTGTTCGTTGCGGCCGGTCATGCGCAACAGATTGGCGTAGTTGAGACCCGCCTCGCGATCCCTGGGGTTGCGCTCATAGGCCTGCCCGATACTCTCCGCAGCCTGCGACAGTTCCGTTGCGTTCATCGATTGTACCGGTTTCGAGAGCGTCGGGATCGAGCCGGTGGTGAGCTCCTTCTTTTGCTGGCCGGCGCAGCCGGCCAGCGACAGCGCGACAAGCACCACGGCGGTACTCTGAACCAGACGAGGGAGTACGGGCGAGCAAATGGCTTGAGCAGTCATGAGTGGTGTCCCCAGCATGCGTTCGCACCGGAACTCCCAACATCAGCGGCGCAACTTTCACTCCAGCAATAATCTGTTAACCCTAACGGAGCGTTAATCGCGCGATCCGTTTCTGTCAGTCGAGGATTTCCATGGCTCCCTATCAGTTCATCGAGCGGCCGTCGCCGTTCAACACCAGCACCGGTAAGACGCTGCCGATCTTCGCGGTCACGCCGGCGCACATCGAAACGGGGAGCATCGATCCGATCGCGCTCGACTGGGCGAAGAAGGCGGGTTTCAAGGCGGAATCTGGTGCCGTTCTCCTCATTCCGTCATCCGACGGCCATCTCGGCGGCGCGCTGTTCGGCCTCGGCGCCAATCCTTCAGAGGCGCCGTTCCTCACCGGAAAGCTCGCCCGCGCATTGCCTGCCGGCAAGTGGCATATCGAAACGGCGCCGTTGACCGCCAATCGGCTGGCGCTCGGCTACGGTCTCGGTTCCTACCGTTTCGAGCGCTACAAATCCGCCAAGGCGGAGGCGCCGACGCTGCTCATCCCGGCCGATGCGGATGCGACCGACATCAAGAGGCAGCTCGCCGGCGTCTTTCTCGCGCGCGACCTCATCAACACGCCGACCAACGACATGGGGCCGGAAGCGCTGGAGGCGGCCTTCCGGGCGCTCGCCGGCCATTACAAGGCCGATGTCTCGGTGATATCGGGCGAGGCTCTTCTGGCGCAGAATTTTCCGCTGGTCCACACGGTCGGTCGTGCCAGCGCCGAGGCGCCCCGGCTTCTCGAGATGCGGTGGGGCAAGAAGGGCCACCGGCGAGTGACGCTGGTCGGCAAGGGCGTCTGCTTCGACACCGGCGGTCTCGACATCAAGCCGGCGTCTTCGATGCTCCTGATGAAGAAGGACATGGGCGGTGCCGCCAACGTCATGGGCCTGGCGCTGATGATCATGGACGCCAAGCTGAAGGTCGACCTGCGCGTCATCGTTCCGGTGGTCGAGAACTCGATTTCGTCGAACGCCTTCCGGCCGGGTGATATCTACCGGAGCCGGAAAGGACTCACGGTGCAGATCGACAACACCGACGCCGAGGGCAGGCTCATTCTCGCGGATGCGCTCGCCTATGCCGATGAGGATCAGGCCGATCTCATCATCGACATGGCGACGCTGACCGGGGCCGCCCGGGTCGCGCTTGGCCCGGACCTCCCGCCGTTCTTTACCGACGACAGCGAGCTTGCCCATGATCTCGCCGACGCAAGCCTCAGCGTCGACGATCCGATGTGGCGGCTGCCACTCCATATGGGTTACGACAAGGATGTCTCCGCGCGGATCGCCGACCTCACCAATGCGCCCGCGGGCGGCATGGCCGGCGCGATTACGGCGGCGCTCTTCCTCAAGCGCTTCGTCACCAACGCGAAGAGGTGGGTGCATTTCGACATTTTCGGCTGGGCTCAGGCCGAGCGCCCGCATTCTCCCATCGGCGGCGAAGCGCAGGCGATCCGGGCGCTCTATCACCACATAGGCAAGATCGCTAAATAGAGCCTACACGGCGGGTCTGCGTAAAAGAAACGCTTGCGTAACGATCGCCTGCTATCCGTACAGGCATTCGTTACGCGGGAGTTTTCATTGCCGGTCGAGCTTACGCCCTCGCAAGCCTTGGGGCTCTGGCATTCGGTGACGCTTGAGCAGGTCCGGGTCGATAGCCGCGACCTGACGCTGCGCCAGATGGCGATCCTCTTGCAGATCTATCTCGTTCCGCCGCCGCATACGGTGCGAGGCCTCGCGGCGACGCTCGGGGTGACGAAGCCGGTGATCACCCGCGCGCTCGACACCATGGGCGCGCTCGGGTTGGTCGATCGGGTGCGCGATGAAAGGGACCGGCGCAATGTTGTCATCAAACGCACCGTCGAAGGCGCGCTATATCTTGAAAAGTTCGGCGATCTGATCATCAATCAGGGTCGAAGACTGCCCCTGTAAAACTGCCCTTGTGAGTTAGCCCATGTCGCAATTGCCTGACCGCCGCCTCAATGCCTATCGCGATGATCTCGCGGAGGCGCGCCTGCGCGGGGTTGTCGAAGCGCCGCGCTATGTCGAAGGAACGCCTGCTACCGTTTCCGTTTCCGTCGCGCCGCTGCGGGCAAGGCCCGACGTTAAATGCGGGACAGACACCGAATTGCTCTACGGGGAGACCGCGCGTGTGCTGGACGTTGCGGGCGGCTGGGCATGGGTCAAGGCCGATCTCGATGGCTATGTCGGCTATGTGCCTGAGGACGCGCTGGCCTCTTCCGAAAAGCCGGCGACCCACATCGTCGCGGTGCCGCGAACATTTGTCTATCACGGCGCCGACCTGCGCTTGTCCCAAGCCTTCGCTCTGTCCATGGGGAGCCGACTCACTGTCGTCGGTGACACCGAAACCCGTGGCACGCGCTATTTCCTGTTGGACGGCGGATTGGCTGTTATCGCCAATCACTGCGTCCCGGCCGGCGAGGTACTCGCCGGCGACTATGTCAGCGTCGCGACGCGCTTCCTCGAAACCCCCTATCTCTGGGGCGGCCGGTCCGGTTTCGGCATCGACTGCTCCGGCCTCGTGCAGCTTGCGATGCAGATGGTGGGAGACAATGCGCCACGCGACTCCGACATGCAGGCGAGTGGCCTTGGTGAGGTCATCAGCCGCGAGGAGCTTCGGCGCGGAGACCTCGTCTTCTGGAAGGGCCACGTGGCGATCATGGAGGACGAGCGCACGCTGGTCCACGCCAACGGCCATACCATGACGGTTGCGCGCGAAGGGCTCGATGATGCGATCCGCCGCATCGGCTGGCTCTACGACCAGCCGACCGGCTATCGCCGGCCTTAGAGCGGGCGTTTTTTCCTGGCGCCGTTGGCATCATGGTCTGCAGATTTGCCCCTGACTCTAACCCTCTCCCCGCACGCCGGGAAAGGGGACTGAGGCGTTGCGGCACCTTTCCTTCTCCCCGCTTGCGGGGAGAAGGTGGCCGGCAGGCCGGATGAGGGGCAAACCGCAGCGGTAGATCCGATCAAAGTTTTAATAGCCGGCTAATCTATCGACGATGTGCTCGAGCGGCATGCCGCTTTCGAAGCGGGCGATCTGCTGTTCGACATGGGCAAAGAGCGCCTTGACGTCGGACGAGGCGGCGACATGGGGCGTCACATAGACGTTGGGCATGGTCCAGAAGCGGCTGTCCGGGGAGAGGGGTTCCTCCTCGAAGACGTCGAGCGAGGCCGCCGCAAGCACGCTAGCGTCGAGGCATTCCAGGATGTCCGCTTCCACCTGGCTGCCGCCGCGTCCGGCGTTAATGAACACCGGCGCCCCGAACGGCCCTTCGCGGCTAAGCTTTGCGAACAGGTCGGCGTTGAAGATACCTTTGGTTTCCGGTGTCAGCGGCAGCAGGCCGACGAGAAAGTCCGTGCGCGCCAGGAAGGCGTCGAGGTCGGTGGCGCCATAGGTTTCGATGCCCTCGATCGTCCGCCTAGTGCGCGACCAGCCGATCACATTGAAGCCCATGACCGCGAGCTTGCGGGCGGCATCCTGGCCGAGCACGCCCATGCCCATGATGCCGACGGTGACGCCGGCAGCCTCCGGCTGGCTGAGGTCTCGCCATTCGCGCTTCTGGGCCAAGGCCTCGTAGGCGCGGTGCTGGCGCAGATGCAGCAGGCACTGCATCACCACCCATTCGCTCATGCGTGTGGTCAGCGTCCGGTCGACGAAGCGAACCAACGGCACGTCGGGCAGCCCCGGCAGCGTCAGGACGTGGTCGACGCCCGCACCGCCAGAGAACACCACCTTCAGGTCGGGGGCGCGCGAAAAGAGATCGGGCGCCGATTTCCAGACCACCGCATAGTCGATGCCGGAGAGATCGCGGCCGCGCTGTGCCGGATCCGCGCGATTGATCACTTCGCGATCCGGAAAAGCGCCACGGAGAGCGGCCTCCACTTCCTCCGGAATGAATTTCAGGTCGACGATGACGGGACTCTTGGCAGACATTCTCAGAACTCTATTGACGGATGGCGGAGAGATTGACGGCTTCGAGATTGAAGGCGGCGGCCATCAAAGCCTTGGTATAGTCCTCGCCCGGCGCCTCGAAGATGCGCTCGGCCGGCCCCTGTTCGACCACCTTGCCGAGACGCATGACGATCATCTCGTTGGCAAGCGCCCGCACGACCTTGAGATCGTGGCTGATGAACAGATAGGCGAGATTGTGCTTGCGCTGTAGGTCGCGGAGCAGGTCGACGACCTGAGCCTGCACGCTCATGTCGAGCGCCGAGGTCGGCTCGTCGAGCATGACGAATTGCGGTTTCAGCACCATCGCGCGGGCAATCGCAACGCGCTGCCGCTGGCCGCCGGAGAATTCGTGCGGATAGCGCCAGCGGGTCGCCGGATCGAGCCCGACCTCCTGAAGGGCGGCGGCGACACGCGCGTCGCGTTCTTCGGCGGAGAGGGCGCTTTCGTGGATCTTCAGCCCTTCGCCGATGATGTCGGCGATCGACATGCGCGGGCTGAGCGAGCCGTAGGGATCCTGGAAGACCACCTGCATTCTGTTTCTGAGCGGCTTCATCTCGCGGAAGCTGTACGCCTCGATGTCTTTGCCGACGAAGGCGATGCGACCCTTCGAGGAGATGAGGCGTGTCAGTGCGAGACCCAGCGTCGTCTTGCCTGACCCGGACTCGCCGACGACGCCGAGCGTCTGGCCGGCCCGGAGCGTCAGGTCGACGCCGTCCACTGCTTTGACGTGATCGACGACACGGCGCATGAAGCCCGCCTTGATCGGGAACCAGACCTTCACGTCCCTGGCCTCTATGACGATCGGCTTCGAGGTATCGGAAGGCGGCGGCTCGCCCTTGGGCTCGGAGGCGAGCAGATGGCGGGTATAGGCGTGCTGCGGGTTGGCGAATATTTCCGCCGTAGGGCCGGTCTCGACGATCGTGCCCTTGGTCATGACGCAGACTCGATCGGCGATCTTCCGGACGATCCCGAGGTCATGGGTGATGAAGAGCATGGACATGCCGTGCTCGTCCTTGAGCGACTTCAGAAGTTCCAGGATCTGCGCCTGCACGGTCACGTCGAGCGCCGTCGTCGGCTCGTCGGCGATCAGGAGTTCCGGCCGGTTGGCGAGCGCCATGGCGATCATGACGCGCTGGCGCTGGCCGCCGGAAAGCTGGTGCGGATAGGCGCCGAGGCGCTTTTCCGCTTCGCGGATGCCCACCTGGTTCAGGAGCTCCAGCGTTTTCGCCCGCGCCGCAGCGCCCTCGATGCCCTGATGAAGATCGAGGATCTCGCCGATCTGCTGCTCGATCGTATGCAACGGGTTCAGCGACGTCATCGGTTCCTGGAAGATCATCGTGATGTCGTTGCCGCGGACATGCCTGAGCTCGGCATCGCTTGCCTTCAGGAGATCCTTGCCGTTGAAGAAGATCTCGCCGCTCGGGTGGCTCGCGGCCGGATAGGGCAGCAGCTTCAGGATCGAATTCGCCGATACGGATTTGCCCGAACCGGACTCGCCGACGAGCGCGACCGTCTCGCCGCGCTTGATGTCGAAGGAAATGTGGTCGACCGCGACCGACGTTGCGCCGCCCTGATGGAAGGCGACGGAGAGATCGCGAACGGAAAGAAGGGTCTCTGGCATCGTCGCGCTCACCTGAATGTCTTTCTTGGGTCGAAGGCAT
The DNA here is from genome assembly GCF_013283645.1 of Sinorhizobium psoraleae. Classification (GTDB taxonomy): domain Bacteria; phylum Pseudomonadota; class Alphaproteobacteria; order Rhizobiales; family Rhizobiaceae; genus Sinorhizobium; species Sinorhizobium psoraleae. Next base: position 1,431,443 of record NZ_JABEKV010000002.1, on the reverse strand, counting down.
CGCGCGTCGCTTCGCCGACGAAGATCAGCAGCGAAAGCATGACCGACATGGCGCAGAAGGCCGTCAGCCCCAGCCATGGCGCCTGGAGGTTGGACTTGCCCTGGGCGATCATCTCGCCAAGCGAGGGCGAACCCGGCGGCATGCCGAAACCGAGAAAGTCGAGCGACGTCAGCGTGGTGATCGAACCGGAGAGAATGAACGGCAGGAACGTGAGTGTCGCGACCATCGCGTTCGGCAGCAGGTGACGGTACATGATGGTGCCGTTGCCGACGCCGAGGGCGCGCGCGGCGTTCACATATTCGAAGTTTCGGGCTCTCAGGAACTCCGCCCGGACTACGCCCACGAAGCCGACCCAGGAAAAAAGCAGCATGATGCCGAGCAGGATGAAGAAACCGGGCGGCAGGATGGCGGCGATGATGAGCAGGATGTAGAGCACCGGCATCGATGACCAGATTTCGATAAAGCGCTGCAAAAGCAGGTCGGTCCAGCCGCCGAAATAACCCTGGACAGCGCCGGCCGAAACCCCGATCACGGCGGAGGCGATCGTGAGCAGGAGGCCGAAGAGGACCGAGATACGGAAACCGTAGATCATCCGCGCCATCACGTCGCGCGCCTGGTCGTCGGTGCCGAGCCAGTTGAGGTTGCCGAGTGTGCAGCCCGGGTCGGAGGCGCCTTGCGGGTAGGCGGAGCAGCGCTCCTCCTTGCTCATCAGCCAGAAAGGCGGCGTCGGCGCCGAATGGGGAATGTTCGAGTTGACCGTCTGGTAGGAATAGCGGATCGGCGGCCAGATCATCCAGCCATTGGCCTCGATCTCGTCACGGATGAAATCCGAGCGGTAGTCCGTTTCGGCAAGAAATCCGCCGAACTTCTCCTCAGGATAGTTGACCAGAACCGGGAAGAGAGTCTCACCCTTGTATGAGGCGACGAGCGGCTTGTCGTTGGCGATGAACTCGGCGCAAAGGCTGAGGCCGAAAAGGATCAAGAAGATCCAGAGCGACCAGTAGCCGCGGCGGTTCGCCTTGAAATTCTGCCAGCGCCGCCGTCCGATCGGCGTCAGCCACCCCTTTTCCGGTGCGCCGGAATATGTCGCTACGGTGCTCATCAGACGTCCCTCCGCTCGAAATCGATGCGGGGGTCGACCCAGGTATAGATCAGATCGGAGATCAGACTGACGAAGAGGCCCATCAGCGAGAAGATGTAGAGCGTCGCGAAGACGATCGGATAGTCGCGTTTCACGACGGCGTCGTAGCCGAGCCGGCCCAGCCCATCGAGGGAGAAGATGTACTCGATCAACAGCGAACCGGTGAAGAAGGCGGAGATGAAGGCGCCGGGAAAGCCGGCGATGATGATCAGCATGGCGTTTCGGAAGACGTGGCCGTAAAGCACCTGCCGCTCCGCCAACCCCTTCGCGCGCGCCGTGGTCACATACTGCTTCTTGATCTCGTCGATGAAGGAGTTCTTGGTGAGTAGCGTCGTCGTTGCGAAGGCCGAAAGCAAGAGCGTGATCAGCGGCAACGTCATGTGCCAGAAGTAATCGAGGATCTTCTGCCACCAGGGGAGCTCATAGAAATTGTCCGAGACGAGACCGCGTAGAGGGAACCAGTCGAAGAAGGATCCGCCTGCGAAAACCACGATCAACAGGATGCCGAACAGGAAGCCCGGTACGGCATAGCCGATAATGATGATGCCGGACGTCCAGACATCGAAGGTGGAACCGTCGGTGACGGCCTTCCTGATGCCGAGCGGGATCGAAATCGCGTAGGAAAAGATGAGGATCCAGACGCCGAGCGAGATGGAGACCGGCATTTTGTCGATGATGAGGTCGACAACAGACGTGTTGCGGAAGAAGCTCTCGCCGAAATCGAAGCGGGCATAGTTCCACATCATTGTCAGGAAGCGCTCGAGCGGCGGCTTGTCGAAGCCGAACTGCTTCTCGAGCTTTGCGATGAATTCGGGATCGAGGCCTTGTGCTCCGCGATATCGGCCGCCCTCGTCGCCGCCGCTCTGGAGCAGATCGCCGCCGCCACCGCTGAGGCGGTCCGAACCGGCAGCGTTCGTTAGCTCCGAAATCACCTGTTCCACCGGTCCGCCCGGCGCGAATTGCACGACGGCGAAGGATATTGCCATGATGCCGACGATCGTCGGGATCATCAGCAGAAGCCGACGCAGGATGTAGGCACCCATCAGGCGAACCTCGGCATCGTGTTGCCGCCGATCGCGTGGATCCGCGGGGCTCTCGCTTGCCGTCTATTTCGTCTCAATACGTGATACTCCTTGCCGTGCGCCGCGCCGGGGCGTTCCCCGCATTTAAGTGATTCGTTTTTTGCATTTGGAATCGAGAGCCACCTCGAGCGCAAGCGTTTCATTGCTTGGCGGCGGCCGTCCACCACCATATATCGGGGAAGCCGATCGCGTATTTCGGCAGTTCCGCCGGCCTGTCGATCGTGTCGCGATAGGCGATATTCGCCGCACGCGGGTAATAGAGCGGCACGACGTAATGGTGAGCGAGCAGCACCCGGTCGAGTGCCTTGGTGGCGGCGACGAGCGTTTCGCGGTCCTTGGCGAAGATGACGCGGTTGATCAAGGCATCGACGCCCGGATCGGCGATGCCGGCGTAGTTTCTCGAACCCTGACGCGCGGCTGACGTCGATCCCCAGAAGTCCTCCTGCTCGTTTCCGGGGCTCAAGGTCTGCCCCCAGACCTCCCAGGTCATGTCGTAGTCGAACGCCCGCTCGCGGTTTGTGTATTGCGAGGGGTCGACGGTGCGCACGCTCGCCTCTATGCCGATCCGCTTGAGATTTTGGGCGTAGGGCAGGACCACCCGTTCCAGCATCGGGCTGCTCAGCAGGATCTCGAAGGAAAAGGGCCGTCCGGTCGCCACATTCACCATGCGGTTGCCCTTGAGCTCGAAACCCGCCTCCTTCAGGAGCGCGATCGCCCTGCGCAGGTTGTCGCGGGCATTCTGCGGCGTGCCGCCGACGGGGTTCGCATAGGGCGTCGTGAAGACCTCCTGCGGGATCTTGTCCTTGACCTCGTTCAGGATCTCGAGCTCCAGACCCTGAGGCAGGCCGGTGGAAGCGAGTTCCGTCAGGAAGAAATAGCTGTCCACCCGCGTGTACTGGTTGAAGAAGACGGTACGGTTCAGTTCCTCGAAGTCGAGGGCATAGTTGAGGGCCTCGCGCACGCGCTCGTCATCGAAAGGCTTGCGGCGCATGTTCGGCACGAGCGCCTGCATCACGCCGGTCGCCCTGAACGGCACCTGCTCGCGTTTTATGTGTCCCTCCTTGACCGCCGGAAAGTCGTAACCGGTTGCCCACCGGCGCGCTTGCGTCTCGCGCCAGAAATCGACGTCACCGGCGCGGAAGGCCTCGAACTCGACGCCGCTGTCGCCGAAGAAGGTGTAGGTGATGGAGCCGAAATTGTTCTGCCCGACATTGACGTTGAGGTCTGTTCCCCAATAATCGTCTCGGCGTTCGTAACGGATCGTCGATCCGGCCGAAAACGAGGCGATTCGATAGGGACCCGAGCCGATCACCGGCTCGAGCGTCGTGCGTGTGATGTCGCGCGGCTTGCCGTCCGGACCGGGCGCTTCCCACCAGTGCTTCGGGACAATCAGAAGCTGGCCGAGAATGTGCGGCAGCTCGCGATTGTTTTTTTCGTCGAAGCGGAACGTGACCTCCCGCTCGCCCGTCTTTTCGGCTGCGACGACATGCTTGTAGTAGCTCTGGTAAAGCGGATTGAGCTCCTTGCCCTTCTCGAAACTGAAGGCAACGTCTTCAGGCGTCACGGGCTTGCCGTCCGACCATTTCGCTTCTTTCCTCAGGCGAAACGTGGCGGACGAAACGTCATCCGGAAACGAAACGCTTTCGGCAAGCAGGCCATAGGCTGTCGAAATTTCATCATCCGCCGGTTTCATCAGCGTGTCGAAGACGAGCGAAAGGCCAACGGCCGCCTCGCCCTTTTCGAGGAGCGGATTGAACGTATCGAAGGTTCCCGTCTGCGAAAGACGGACGTCGCCGCCTTTCGGCGCGTCAGGGTTCACATAGTCGAAGCGTTGGAAGCCCGGTGGATATTTGAGCTCGCCGACGAGTGAAAGACCATGGTGCCAAGTGGGCTGTTCCTGGGCGCGCGCGCCAAGCGGTAGGAGCAGAGGTATTGCCAGAAGCGCGGTCGCCAGTTTCGTCTTCACAATACCGCTCAATTCCAGCATCCAGTTGCTTCCCCTTGTCGTTCGATGATCTTTCGAAGCAGAATAGGCGAATTCAGGGCAATTGACAGGACCTGCCCAAAATCAGGCGAAATTTTTGAGTCACATCCGGGTGATTCCGCAAATTCAGGATAGGAGTGATGGCAGACCGCGTGAGATACCGGCGCTGCCGCCGATCGGGGGATTGGAATGGGATTTGAAATAGCGGCTGCCTTTCGACGCTGCGGTTCGGCAACGCTGGGCTTGATCTTGGGGGCGAGCCTTCTGGCCACCGACGCCGCTTCGGCTGACGGAACGCCTGCGAAGGAACTCTTCGGCGCCAAGGCATTGCCGGCGGTGATGGCGCCGACCTCTTACGGCTTTTATTCCAAGGGCTGCCTTGCGGGTGGCGTTGCGATCCCGACGGACGGGCCGACATGGCAGGCAATGCGTCTGTCGCGCAATCGACGCTGGGGTCACCCGGACATGATCGCGCTGGTTGAGCGCTTCTCGCACGATGCAGCCGAGAAGATCGGCTGGCCGGGCCTCTTGCTTGGGGACATATCGCAGCCACGCGGCGGCCCGATGACCTCTGGCCACGCATCACACCAGATCGGCCTCGACGCTGACATCTGGCTGACGCCGATGCCGCAGAGGACGCTGACCTATGAGGAACGCGAATCGATTTCCGCGACCTCGATGCTGCAGAAGAATAAGTTCCTGACCGTCGATCCGTCCATATGGACGCCCAGTCACGCGCGGCTGATCATGATGGCTGCAAGCTATCCCCAGGTAGAGCGCGTCTTCGTCAATCCGGCGATCAAGAAGAAGCTCTGCGACACTTGGAAGGGCGATCGTTCGGCACTCGGCAAGATCCGGCCGATCTACGGTCATGACTATCATTTCCACATTCGTATCAAGTGCCCCGAGGGTTCGGTCGGCTGCAAGGGCCAGGCGCGCGTGCCGGTGGGTGACGGCTGCGACAAGTCGCTCGCCTGGTGGTTCACCGACGAGCCCTGGGCAAAGCCGACGAAGAAGCCGGAAAAACCCGTGAAGCCGAAATTCGCGAAGCTTTCCGATCTGCCGAAGGCTTGCGCCCTTGTGCTCGACGGTCCACCTCCGGCCTCCGAGCAGGAAGCGACCTACGGCACAGCCTACCGCGCGGCGGCCGCCGCTCCCGCTCCCGCCGCTGCCGTTCCCGCCGCTGCGACGAGTATCGAAGCCGTCATCGGCGCCGCAGCCGCGGCGCCTTTGGAAAACATTCCGGTTCCGTTGCCGCGCCCAGCGTTGCAATAGCGGTCCGGGCGGAGCGCCTCTCATGGGGCCGGCCGGCCCTGCCTGCCTTTCCAACTGCACGATGCTCATGTATAGGGCTTTCAAATCGATTTAAAATTGACGCTGGAGAGGCTGCATGGCCGGTCGGAAATGTCTTGCCCTGATTGCGCATGATCAGAAGAAGGATGATCTCGCCGCCTTCGTCAAGGCAAACGAGGCGGTGCTATCCAAGTGGAAGATCGTCGCCACCGGGACGACCGGTGGCCGCGTTCTGGACGCGTGTCCCGGGCTCGATATCACCCGCCTCAAAAGCGGACCGCTCGGCGGCGACCAGCAGATCGGCGCGATGATCGCTACCGGCGACGTGGACTTCCTGATCTTTTTCGTCGATCCGCTCACGGCCATGCCGCATGATGTCGACGTCAAGGCGCTGATGCGCCTGGCGATCGTCTACGACATCCCGATGGCGCTCAACCGCGCCACGGCCGAAGAGTTGATTGCCTTCAGGCGCAACTGATACACAGTTTCAAAGATTCCAAGACAGCGATCAGGACGGATTTTGCGATGCTCAGTGCGAGTGACCACGGCTTTCCCTTTCCGATATTGATCGGCGACATCGGTGGAACGAATGCCCGCTTCGCGCTGCTGGTCGATACCTATCCCGAACCGAAGCAGCTGCCGCCGATCAAGACGGGCGATTTCGCGACGATCGAGGAGGCGATGCAGAAGAGCATCCTCGACAAGACGTCCCTTCAGCCGCGCTCGGCGATACTGGCTGTCGCAGGGCCGATCAAGGGTGACGAAATTCCGCTGACGAACGCCGGTTGGGTGATTCGGCCGAAGGATATGCTGGCGAGCCTTGGCCTGGACGACGTTCTGATCATCAACGATTTCGAGGCACAGGCGCTCGCGGTCGCAACACCCGCCGACGAGGATCTCGTTCAGATCGGCGGCGGTAGTATCCGTCCGTCCACCTCGCGCGTCGTGCTTGGTCCGGGAACGGGGCTCGGCGTCGCCGGCCTGGTTTTCGCGCAGCACACCTGGATCCCCGTGCCCGGCGAAGGCGGCCACGTCGATATCGGCCCGCGTACCGAGCGTGATTTCCGGATCTGGCCGTTCCTGGAGCCGATCGAGGGGCGGATGGCGGGCGAGCAGATTTTGTGCGGGCGCGGCATCATGAACCTTTATCGGGCGGTCTGCGCCGCCAATGGCGAGGAGCCGCTGCTCACCGACCAGGCGGCGGTTACGACCGGCGCGCTTTCAGGCTCCGATCCGACGGCGGTCGAGACCATATCGCTCTTCAGCACCTATCTTGGCCGCGTCGCCGGCGACATGGCGCTGATCTTCATGGCGCGTGGCGGCGTGTTCCTGGCGGGTGGCATCTCGCAGAAGATATTGCCTGCTTTGATGCGGCCGGAGTTTCGCGCAGCCTTCGAGGACAAGGCGCCGCATTCGGCACTGATGCGAACGATCCCGACTTTCGCCGTCGTCCATCCGATGGCGGCGCTTTCCGGTCTCGCCGCCTTCGCGCGCACGCCGAGGGACTTCGGTGTTGCAATGGAGGGACGGCGCTGGACAAGCTGACCGGCCGGATGTTCGCAAAGACTCGCCAAAACGGCATCAAAGCACTATAGAGCCCCGGACGGGCGATGCCGGTACACGGAACGCCGCAGCGAGCTCAGGGAAGACGGGCTTATTGGACGCCAAGAATAGAAAACAGCGTACAGTCGATTCCGATACGATCACCGGAATCCTGAGGCGCGTCATTGCCGAGAACGGCCGCGACCATATCCGAGGCTATGCTTTTGCCATCGCCTGCCTGATGGTCGTGGCGGCGACGACGGGCTTTACGGCCTGGATCATGGAAACCGTGATCAACGAGGCCTTCGCCAACAGGCGCGCCGATATCGTGCTGTGGATCTGCGCCGCGATCTTCGCGGCCTTCGTCCTGCGGGGTCTTGCGACCTACGGGCAGGCGGTCGCGCTCTCGAAGATCGGCAACAATATCGTCGCCCGCTATCAGCGGCGGCTTTACGCACATCTGATGGCGCTCAGCGTCGGCTATTTCCACGATATGCGCTCGGCGCAGCTTGCCGCCAAGGTCAGCCAGAACGTCAGTGGCATCCGCGACGTCCTCAATATGACGGTCACCTCGATCGCCCGCGACTTTCTGACCTTGGTCGGGCTTGTCGCCGTCATGTTCAGCAAGGACTGGCTGCTCTCGCTGATCGTCTTCTTCGTCGCGCCGCCGCTGCTTCTCGGCCTGCGTTATGTCTCGAAGCGGCTGCGCCTGGCGACGCGCGAGGCCGTCGAGGTCAACAGCCGCGTCCTCGGCGCCATGCAGGAAACGATTCAGGGCATTTCCATCGTCAAGGCCTTCACGATGGAGAACGAGCTGCGCCGCAAGGTCGAATCGATCATCGACCGGGCGGAGAACCGGGCAAACCGGATCGCACGTCTCAGTGAACGAACCGCGCCGATGACGGAAACCTTCGCCGGTTTTGCGATCTCGTCCGTGCTTGCCTATTCGGCTTTCCGCACGATCTACGGCAATGTCCCGCCGGGCGCGTTCTTCGCCTTCGTCACAGCGCTGCTAATGGCCTATGACCCGGCGCGGCGTCTGGCGCGCCTGCAGGTGTCGCTCGAGCGCGCGACCGTCAACGCGCGCATGATCTACGAGATTCTCGATACCGTTCCGCATCAGCGCGATCGTCCCGATGCAACCGAAATCAAATTCGGCGAAGCGACGATCGAACTGCGCGACGTGCGTTTCGCCTATGCCAGCGGAGACGAGATCCTGAAGGGGGTCAGCTTCCTTGCCGAGGGCGGCAAGACGACGGCACTGGTCGGCCCGTCGGGTGCCGGCAAGTCGACGATCATCAGCCTTATCCCGCGGTTCTACGATCCGAAGTCGGGACAGATCCTGATCGACGGGCAGGACATTGCGGGCGTCACCAAGCAGTCGCTGCGCAATGGCCTTGCCTATGTCTCGCAGCAACCGTACCTCTTCGAGGGCTCGATCCGCGACAATATCCGCTATGGCCGGCCGGAGGCCACGGACGCGGAAATCGAGGAAGCGGCACGGCTCGCCTACGCCCATGACTTCATCCTGGCGCAGCCGCAAGGCTACGATACGGCGGTCGGCGAGAATGGCGTGACGCTATCCGGCGGCCAGCGCCAGCGGCTGTCGATTGCCCGCGCACTTGTGCGCAATGCGCCGATCCTCCTTCTCGACGAAGCGACTTCGGCGCTCGACACCGAGTCTGAAGCCGCGGTGCAGAAGGCGCTCGACCGCGCGATGAGCGGCCGCACGGTCATCGTCATCGCGCACCGGCTTTCGACCGTCGTCAACGCCGACAAGATCATCGTCATGAAGGATGGCGCGGTCGTCGAGGAAGGCACGCATGAAGAGCTTGCACAGCGTCCGGACGGTCTCTACGCTCGCCTGCACAATCTCCAGGGCAGCGCCTCGGACATGACGGCCGAAGCCGCAATCCTATAGAAGCCAAGGGAATTCGACGATGAGCGAAACGGATATGAAGCTCGTGGTGGTCGGCGCGGCCGGCCGGATGGGGCAGACACTGATCCGGATCGTTCATGGCATGGCCGGCGTGCGTCTCCACGCTGCGGTGGAGCGGCCGGGCTCGCCGTTCGTTGGCCGCGATGCCGGCGAACTCGCCGGGCTCGGACCGATCGATGTCGCCATCACGGACAAGCCGCTCGAGGCCTTCGTCGAGGCGGAAGGCGTTCTCGATTTCACCTCGCCGGCGGGTACGGTTGAATTTGCCGGGCTGGCGGCGCAAGCGCGCATCGTCCATGTCATCGGCACGACCGGCTGCTCGGCGGACGACGAGGCAAAGATTCGCGCGGCCGCACGGCATGCGCGCGTCATCAAGTCGGGCAACATGAGCCTGGGCGTCAATCTTCTCGGCGTGCTGGTGCAGCAGGCGGCGCGAGCGCTCAAGGCGGCGGACTGGGACATCGAAATTCTGGAAATGCACCACAAACACAAGGTCGATGCCCCGTCGGGCACGGCGCTCTTGCTTGGTGAGGCGGCGGCCAAGGGCCGCGGTATCGAGCTTGTGGATCATTCGGTGCGGGTGAGGGACGGCCACACCGGAGCACGCCCGGAAGGGGCGATCGGTTTTGCCACTTTGCGCGGCGGCTCCGTCGTCGGCGAACATTCCGTCATTCTCGCGGGCGAGGGCGAGCAGGTCACTCTTTCCCACAGCGCCACGGATCGCTCGATCTTCGCGCGTGGTGCCGTCACGGCGGCCCTTTGGGGGCGCAACCAGAAGCCCGGCTTCTATTCCATGCTCGATGTTCTCGGGCTCAACTGATACTCAAATCTTTCAAGAGGAAATGAAATGAGCGGCACCCTCGTTCTCGTTCGGCATGGCCAGAGCGATTGGAACCTGAAGAACCTGTTCACCGGCTGGCGTGATCCGGACCTGACCGAGCTCGGCGTCGAGGAAGCGAAAGCGGGCGGCAAGGCGCTCGCCGAGTATGGCATCAAGTTCGACATCGCCTTCACTTCTTCCCTTATCCGTGCCCAGCGCACGTGCCAGTTCGTTCTCGACGCCGTGGAGCAGTCCTCGCTTGAAACCATTCGCGACCAAGCCCTGAATGAGCGCGACTACGGCGATCTTTCCGGCCTCAACAAGGACGATGCGCGCGCCAAGTGGGGAGAGGAGCAAGTGCACATCTGGCGTCGTTCCTACGACGTCCCGCCGCCAGGCGGGGAAAGTCTGCGCGACACCGGCGCGCGCGTCTGGCCCTATTATCTAACCGACATTCTGCCGCGCGTGCTTTCGGGCCAGAAGGTGCTGATCGCCGCGCACGGCAATTCGCTGCGCTCGCTCGTCATGGTGCTCGACAAGTTGACCAAGGAACAGATCCTCAAGCTCAACCTCGCGACCGGCGTGCCGATGGTCTACAAGCTGAACGCGGATTCCACGGTTGCATCGAAGGAAGTGCTGGGCGACATGTCGGGCGCGCACTGAACCGGTTGGTTAGGAAGGGGGCGAGATGCCCCTCACCCTAGCCCTCTCCCCGCAAGCGGGGAGAGGGGACTGAGAAGAGGCCGCGAGTCTCCTTCGCCCCGCTAGCGGGGAGAAGGTGGCCGGCAGGCCGGATGAGGGGCGATCCGCAGCCGATCAAGGTATTACGCCTTGCCCGCTTCCCAGCCGAGGATCGCGCGCTTGCGCGTCAGGCCCCAGTGATAGCCGGTGAGATCGCCGCTCTTGCCGAGCGCGCGGTGGCAGGGCACGACGAATGAAATCGGGTTGCGTCCGACGGCAGCGCCGACGGCGCGCGACGCGGTCGGCTGGCCGATTTCGTCGGCGATCTTCGAATAGGTGGTCGCCTTTCCGAGCGGGATGTTCAACAGCGCCTGCCACACCCGAATCTGGAAATCGGAACCGATCAGGAAGATGCGCAACGGCTCCTCCGCGCACCAGCGCTCCGGATCGAAGATGCGGGCGGCATAGCGCGCCGTCGCCGCACTGTCCTCGACATAGATCGCCTTCGGCCACCGGCGAGCCATGTCGTCGAAACTCGAACGCTCCTCGCCGGGATCGGCAAAAGCAAGCCCGGCAAGCCCACGCTCGGTGACCATGACGAGCGCGGTTCCGAAGGGAGAGGGATGGAAGCCGTAACGAATGGTAAGCCCGTCGCCGCGAGCCTTCCATTCGCCGGGTGACATCGCCTCATGCGTGACGAAGAGGTCGTGCAGGCGGCTGGGACCGGACAGACCCACTTCGATGCTGGTCTCCAGCAACGGCATGTCCTCCTGCCGCAGCAACCGCTTGGCGTGATCGAGCGTCACCGCCTGGAGAAAGGCCTTGGGCGAAAGCCCCGCCCAGCGGGTGAAGGTCTTCTGCAATTGCGTCGGCGATTGGCCGAGGCGGCGGGCGACCGTTTCAAGCGATGGCTGATCGCGGTAATCCTCCGTCAGCATCTCGATCACGCGGCTGACCGTGTCGTAGTCGGTGCCTTCGGGAGTGATGTCGGTGGGAATGGATGTAACAACGTTCATGATCATCTCCTGTCAGGCTACAGGTAATCATGTGGCGGGCAGATAACCACCCGATTCTTGTGAGCATCGCGCAGAGCAATTCCAGGAAACGTGTACAGCGGTTTTCCGCCCGGAATTGCTTCGTTTCAAACGTTACCGCCGGCGGACGGTTGCGAGTGCGCGGGCAAACGCCAGTGCGAAGGTCTCGCGGTCGTCGCGGTTGAGAAAGGAGCCGATATCGGTCTGGCGGCCACCGCCGATGATCCACATCGAAACGATGCCGATCTCCTGGTGCCGTTTGATGCTGAACCGTGTCCAGAAGGGATTGAAGCGATGCTCGGTCATTCTCCCCGATGGCGCAAACTTCCTGACCGACACGTCGGTACGCGAGACGCTGACTTCCTCCCGGGCGCGTGCGGAATGATAGTTGAGCCAGAAGGCACCGATGAGCAGCACGAAGTCGAGGCCGAAAAAGAAGACGATCGGCCATGCGCCGATGACCAGGAACACGAATATGTGCAGGAGGCTCATTGCGCCGGCGATCATCAGGAGGATCGTGAACCCCTTGAGCCCGAGCGAACGGTGCGGCGTAAGCTCGGCCGCGAAGATCGGCAGCTCATTGTTGGAGGTCTCGACGTTGCCTTCGGTCATGACCAATGACTATAGATGCAGCATGAAAAACGTGAAGCTGAAATCGCCGAAACAACCGTCAAAATTGAACGCAGCGACAGCCGGCCGGGCCGGGGCGCGGCAACGCAGCGCCTACAGCGCCGCCGAGGTCGAGGAGATCTTCCGCCGCTTCTCGGTGCAGCGCCCTGAGCCGAGGGGCGAGCTCGAACACGTCAATCCGTTCACGCTCGTCGTGGCGGTCGCGCTTTCGGCCCAGGCGACGGACGCCGGCGTCAACAAGGCGACACGCGCGCTCTTTGCCGTCGCCGATACACCGCAAAAGATGCTGGTGCTCGGTGAGGAAAAGCTGCGGGACTACATCAAGACGATCGGGCTATACCGTAACAAGGCCAAAAACGTCATAGCGCTCTCGGAAAAGCTGATCGCCGATTTCGGCGGCGAAGTGCCCCGCACGCGCGAAGAACTGATGACCCTTCCAGGCGTCGGGCGCAAGACCGCCAACGTGGTGCTGTCGATGGCTTTCGGTCAGCCGACGATTGCGGTCGATACCCACATCTTCCGGATCGCCAATCGTATTCTATTGGCCCCAGGCAGGACGCCGGATGAAGTGGAAGCGCATCTCCTGCGCGTCATCCCGGAGAACTATCTATACCACGCCCATCATTGGCTGATCCTGCACGGCCGATACGTTTGCAAGGCACGCCGGCCGGAATGCGAGCGTTGCGTCATTGCCGACCTCTGCAAGTCTCCGGAGAAAAGCAGCGATATCCCGGCCCCTTTGGTCGAACTGCCGCCGCAGGTCGTGCCGGTCGCCGGTTGATACCTCGCCGATTAATGCTCCGTCGGCTGAGGACGCCCATTCCAGCGGCTGCTTCCGAACTCCGAGGCCGAGGATCCAGACCGGATCTATGCCGAGGTGATCGCGTCTTTTTCGCCTTCTCACTTCCAAATGGTCGGAAAACCGGTATTAACGGAGACCGGTCATTTCAGGAAACCGGACGGAGTTCATGACAAAATACGATGTGCTGACGATCGGCAACGCGATCGTCGATATCATTGCGCGCTGCGATGACAGCTTTCTCGCGGATAACGGTATCATCAAGGGCGCGATGAACCTCATCGATGCGGATCGGGCCGAACTGCTCTATTCGCGGATGGGCCCGGCGGTTGAGGCCTCAGGTGGCAGTGCCGGCAATACGGCGGCCGGTGTCGCGAGCCTTGGCGGGCGGGCGGCCTATTTCGGCAAGATCGCCAGTGATCAGCTCGGCGAGATATTCACGCACGATATCCGGGCGCAAGGCGTTTATTTCGAGACCAAGCCGCTCGAAAGCCTGCCGCCGACCGCCCGTTCGATGATCTTCGTGACGGAAGACGGCGAGCGGTCGATGAACACCTATCTCGGCGCCTGCGTCGAACTCGGCCCCGAAGATGTCGAGGAGGATGTCGTCGCGCAATCCAAGGTCACCTACTTCGAGGGCTATCTGTGGGACCCGCCGCGCGCCAAGGATGCGATCCGTGCGGCAGCTCGCATCGCCCACGCGAACGGCCGTGAAATGGCCATGACGCTCTCGGACAGTTTCTGTGTCCATCGCTATCGCGGCGAGTTCCTCGACCTGATGCGCTCCGGCACCGTCGACATCGTCTTTGCCAACAGGCAGGAAGCGCTGGCGCTCTACGAGACCGAGGACTTCGATGCTGCGCTCAACGCGCTCGCGAAGGATTGCAAGCTTGCGGCCGTGACGCTCAGCGAAGAGGGCTCTGTCGTCGTTCGTGGCGACGAGCGCGTGCGCGTCAGGGCGAACGCCATCGAGCAGGTCGTCGACACGACCGGTGCCGGCGATCTCTATGCGGCCGGGTTCCTTCACGGCTACACGTCGGGGCGCTCGCTCGAGATCTGCAGCAAGCTCGGCAATCTCGCCGCCGGCATCGTGATCGGCCAGATCGGTCCGCGTCCGATGATATCGCTTGCCACAGCCGCCAAGGAAGCGGGCCTCGTCTGAGGCTGCCTCCGCATCGCGCCGACCATCGGGCGTCCAACGGTGGCGGCAAATTTTGAATTGAATGAAGCCAGGCGGACCTATTTAAAGGCTTCGCCCGGATAGGCCCCCCAGATCTCGCTTTGTGCGATCCAGCCTTCGACGCCTTGCGTCTCGGCGTGGCACCATTCGCCATTGCATTCGCCGATCTGCAGGACCACGCCCGGTTCCATCCGGGCGACGATCGAGGCCGTGCTTTGAGGATCGCGCCGGAGGTTGACGAAGATGCCCTCGCCCTTGCCGCGCATCCACGGTGCGGCAAGTGCAGTGCGGTCGCCGGAAAGAAGCGCCTGGTTCACCCAGCCTTCCGTCCCGTCCGCGTCGCGGATGCGGCGCCAGTTGTCATATTCCTGGATAATTTCCACCGGCACGCCTGATTTGAGGTAGCGGAAGGCCACCGCGTAGTCGAGGCTTGGTCCGATTCGTAAGTTGACGCTCTTCGCCTTCAGGCTGACGAACCGCGGCAGCGGCAGGCCGCTCGCACCTTTCGCTGCCTGGGCAAAGGCGCCGGAGGTCATCACGGCCGTCCCGATGCAGGCGGCTACCAACATGGTCGAGAACCTGGAAACGACATGACGCATGACGAAGCTCATTTTTCGATAGCAGCGAAGCCTTGCAGGCGCACTTCGATCTGGCCCGTCGGCTCGGGGTGCAAATCCGGTGTTAGGCAGTGACTTTCAATTGTCTTCCCCACCGGGTCTGGTAGAAATTGCGACTACAGGGAGAAACTATCACCCAACTTGGTTAAGGACCCGTGAACGAGGGCCGCGCATAACAATGACAAGCAAGAAGAAGCCAACGGTCTACATCACCCGGAAGCTGCCGGATGTCGTCGAAACCCGCATGCGCGAACTCTTCGACGCAGAGCTGAATGTCGACGACACGCCGCGCACCCAGCCGGAGCTGGTTGCCGCGGTCAAGCGCGTCGATGTGCTGGTGCCGACGGTGACGGACCGGATCGACGCGGCGCTGATCGAGCAGGCGGGACCGCAGTTGAGGTTGATTGCCGCCTTCTCGAATGGTGTTGACAATATCGACGTCGACGCGGCCGCTCGGAGGGGCATTACCGTCACCAACACGCCGAACGTGCTTACCGAAGATACGGCGGACATGACGATGGCGCTCATCCTCGCGGTGCCGCGGCGGCTTGCCGAGGGTGCGCAGATCCTGACCGATCGCAAGGGCGAATGGGCTGGCTGGTCGCCGACATGGATGCTTGGCCGGCGTATCGCCGGCAAACGCATCGGCATCGTCGGCATGGGGCGGATCGGAACCGCCGTCGCCCGCCGTGCCAAGGCGTTCGGACTTTCGATCCATTATCACAACCGTCATCGGGTCAAGCCCGAAACCGAGGAAATGCTCGAGGCGACCTATTGGGACAGCCTCGACCAGATGCTTGCGCGTGTCGACATCGTGTCCGTGAACTGCCCCTCGACGCCCGCGACGTTCCATTTGCTGTCGGCGCGCCGGCTGGCGCTGATGCGGCCGGACAGCTACATCGTCAACACCGCGCGCGGCGGCATCATCGATGAGACTGCGCTGATCAAATGCATCAGGGAAGGCAAGATCGCCGGTGCCGGACTCGACGTTTTCGAAAACGAGCCGTCGGTCAGCCCCAAGCTCGTCAAGCTCGCCGGAGAAGGCAAGGTGGTGCTCCTGCCGCATATGAGCTCCGCGACCCTCGAAGGCCGTATCGACATGGGTGAAAAGGTGGTGATCAACATCCGCACCTTCTTCGACGGCCACCGCCCGCCGGACCGTGTGCTGCCGGGGCGCGACTAGAGCAGATCCAGGAAAAGTGTGTAGCGGTTCTCCGTCCGGATTTGCGTCGTCCTACAGCGCCGCGCGTCTTATCAGACGCGCAAAGGACGCTGTAGCACTTTGAATTGCTGCATGTTTTTATCTTTAAATCGGCTACGATTTAAAGAAACATGCAGTAGCGCTACAGGCGTTTCCGCATTTCGATCGATGTCGGGCGGGTGAAGCCGGGATGGGCCGAACGGCCGGTTTCGACGAAACCCCAGGCCGAGAACGTGGCGTGGTTCTCGGAAAGCTCGATGCGCGTCTGCAGCCGCAGGGCGGGAAGTTTGAGATCGCGCGCCACTTCTTCGGCGGCGGCGAGAAGCAGCCGCCCCGCGCCCTTGCGTTGTGACCGGGGCGCGACGGCGAGCTTGCCGATATAGAGGCAATCCGGTTCCGGCTTGCAGAACACGCAGCCAACGAGATCGCGCTCGGCGAGGGCAACAAAGGCAATTTCGTCTTCGGCCTTTCGACGGAGCACGTCTGGCGTCAGTTGATGCGCGGAGGAAGGCGGATCGATCCGCCCGTCCATATACGCAAAGGATGCAAGGATCAGCGCCAGCAGTTCTTCGAAGCGATCGAAGCGACTGTCGATACGAGTCTTCTCCATGTCCTTGCTCAAACGGCACCGCGACGGTAGCGGATCGTGCTGAACTGTGCGGCAAGCGCATCGTAGAGCAGCAGCCGGCCGACGAGCGGCTCGCCGATGCCGGTGATGAGCTTGATCGCTTCCATCGCCTGCAGCGTGCCGATGACACCGGTCAGCGCCCCCAGCACGCCGGCCTCGGCGCAGGACGGAACCACGCCCGGTGGGGGAGGGGCGGGAAAAAGGTCGCGATAGGACGGGTTGGGATGGCCGTCGCTGTCGGTTTCGTAGGGCTTCAGCACGGTGACGGACCCGTCGAAACGGCCGACGGCGCCGGTGACGAGCGGGACCTGTACCGCTTCGGCCGTATCTGCCGCCAGATAACGCGTATCGAAATTATCCGAGCCATCGATGACGAGATGGTAGTGGCGGAAGATCTCCTCGGCATTTCCCGCCTCGAGCCGTGTGTGATGCATCGTAGCCGTCACGTGCGGGTTCAGCGCATTGATCGCCAGGATGGCGCTTTCGACCTTGGGCCGGCCGATGTCGGCGGTTGCGTGAATGACCTGTCGCTGCAGGTTGGACAGCGATACGACGTCGTCGTCGATGACGCCGAGTGTTCCCACGCCGGCGGCGGCGAGATATTGGAGCACCGGCGCGCCGAGGCCGCCTGCACCGATGACGAGCACCCGCGCGGCCTTTAGCTTCTGCTGCCCCGCGCCGCCCACTTCCGGCAGGACGATATGGCGCGCGTAGCGGGCGATTTCCGCGGTGTCGAGCTTTGCGTCGATCGTCATTCGGAGCCCCCTTTCCGTAGAGCACGATTCTGAATTGCTGCGCGATCCGTCCCAGGACGTTGAACTGCAGGGAGACCGCTAATTCGTCCGCTCTAAAACGAATCTCACCCCGAAACCTGCCCGTTGGCAACGGTCAGGAAGCGGCCGCGTTCACCGAGCGCCGTGAACATGGTCCGGTCGGTTCCGGTCATGAAGGCCTGGCCGCCGAGGCCGTCGACCAGATCGAAGAGCGCCGAGCGCCGCGCCTCGTCGAGATGGGCAGCGATTTCGTCCAGCAGCAGCACGGGTGCGTGGCCGGTCATGTCGCCGACAAGCCGGGCATGGGCGAGCACAAGGCCGACCAGCAACGCCTTCTGTTCACCGGTCGAGCACCGCTCAGCCTCCATGTTTTTTTCCCGGTGACGGATGAGGAGATCGCTGCGATGCGGACCATCGAGCGTGCGGCCTGCTGCGGCATCGCGGCTGCGGCCCTCCAGCAGCATTGCGAGATACCGCTCTTCGAGATCGTAGGCCGGCAGGCCTTGGAGGTCGTCAAGAAAGCCCGAGAGCGACAGCGTCGCTGATGGGAAAGTGCCATCGCTTTGGCTTCGTTCGACAAGCGCTGTCAGCAGGCCCAGCATTTCGAGGCGCGCCAGCGCCATGGACACGCCGAGCCCGGCCATTTCGCGCTCGATTGCCGAAAGCCAGGCGGGGTCCGGCCGAAATTCGGTCAGCAGCCGGTTGCGGCTGCGCATCGCGCGCTCGAACTCGCTGGCGCGCCGCCCGTGCTCAGGGTCGAGCGAGAGCACCAGCCGGTCGAGAAACCGCCGGCGATCGGCGGAAGGGCCGGTGAAGAGGCCATCCATTGCCGGGGTCAGCCAGAGCACGCGCAGATGGTCGGTCAATTCATCCACGGTCTTGGCCGGCGTCCCGTTGAGCCGGAGGCGGCGCGATTGGCCTTCGTCGGTGCCGGCCGTGCCCGTGCCAATCTCTACCGGCCCCTCCATGCCGTCAACCGCCGCAAAGACCGAGAAGCCGTCGGCTGCCCCAACGCGCGCAACCTCGGCATAGGCTGCACGACGCAGCCCTCGACCGGGAGAGAGAAACGAAACCGCTTCCATGAGGTTCGTCTTGCCTGCGCCATTCTCGCCTGTCAGCACCACGTGGCGCGCGTCGAGGTCGAGCGCCAGCGTCGCGTAATTGCGGAAGTCGGTCAGTTTCAGGCGAGTGAGGAAGACCTTGTGGGGCATCTCGGGTCCGGATTCGACGTTGCTGTCAGGTAGGATGAAAGCGGCGCCAAGGCAAGGCGAAAGGATATTCGGGCCTGGGTCATATCGGAGCGAAACCAACGCGCGGAGGCGGGCGTTCGGCCTTCCCCGGCGCGCTTCTTCTGCTTCCTCGACCCGATTCTGTCGTCCGTGCGGCGCTGCGTCATCTGGTCTGGCCAGGCCCCGAATCCCCTGGGGGAAGCCTTTGTTTTCTTGCGCTTCGGAACTTTCCTTGGGATCGCGGGTACAATATGACAGTTTCATGACAATCGACGGTTGGGTGCATCGATAATGATCGGCTTATTTCGCAAGCTTCTTCCTCGCGAAGATCGATTCTTCGATCTTTTTGCGCAGCATTCGCGCACAGTCATGGGAGCGGCGGAAGCTCTGAATGCTTTGCTTGCCGGGGGACCGGACATAGATCGCCATTGCGATCGTATCGTCGCGCTCGAGCACGAGGCTGACGAGATCACCCGCGAAGTCCTGCTCGCGGTGCGCCGCAGTTTCATCACGCCCTTCGACCGCGGAGACATCAAGGATCTCATCCAATCGATGGATGATGCGATCGACATGATGCACAAGACGGTGAAGACGATCCGGCTCTACGAGCAGAAAAGCTTCGATCCCGGCATGCAGGAAATGGGTGGCGCAGTCGTGCAGGCGGCCCATCTCGTTGCCGAGGCCATACCCTTGCTCAATCGGATCGGCGTGAATTCTCACCGCCTCAGCACGATTGCCGAGGAAGTGACCCGTGTCGAAGGGCGTTCGGACGAGTTGCACGACCAGGGGCTCAAGGATCTGTTCCAGCGTCACGGCGCCACCAATCCCATGGCCTACATCATCGGCAGCGAAATCTATGGCGAACTGGAGAAAGTCGTCGATCGCTTCGAGGACGTGGCAAACGAAATCAGCGGCATCGTGATCGAGAACGTCTGATGGATGCGACGCTCGCCTTCCCGCTGCTCGTGGGGCTCATCGCCGTCGCTCTGTTCTTCGACTTCCTCAACGGATTGCATGACGCGGCCAACTCGATCGCGACGATCGTCTCGACCCGCGTCTTGAGGCCGCAATATGCGGTCTTCTGGGCCGCCTTCTTCAACTTCATCGCCTTCCTGTTCTTCGGGCTGCATGTGGCCGAAACGCTCGGGACCGGCATTATCGACCCGGGCATCGTCACGCCGCAGGTGATCTTCGCGGCGCTGATGGGCGCAATCGTCTGGAACATCGTCACCTGGCTTTTCGGGATTCCTTCGAGTTCGTCCCACGCACTCATCGGCGGCCTTGTCGGCGCGGGGCTCGCCAAGACCGGCTTCAGCGCGATCGTCTGGCACGGACTCCTGAAGACGGCGGGGGCGATCGTCATGTCGCCTGCCATCGGTTTCTTCCTGGCGCTGCTTCTCGTCCTGATCGTGTCCTGGCTCTTCGTGCGCCAGACGCCATTCGCTGTCGACAGCACCTTCCGAGTTCTGCAGTTCGTCTCCGCCTCGCTCTATTCGCTCGGGCATGGCGGCAACGACGCGCAGAAGACCATGGGTATCATCGCTGTTCTGCTCTTTTCCCAAGGCTATCTTGGGCCGGAGTTCCACGTGCCTTTCTGGGTGGTCATTACCTGCCAGGCAGCCATCGCGCTTGGCACGCTGTTCGGCGGCTGGAGGATCGTCCACACGATGGGATCGAAGATCACCAAGCTCAACCCGATGCAGGGCTTCTGTGCCGAGACGGGCGGTGCCATCACGCTGTTCGGCGCCACCTGGCTCGGCATCCCGGTCTCGACCACGCATACGATCACCGGCGCGATCATCGGTGTCGGATCGGCACGACGCGTCTCGGCGGTGCGCTGGGGGCTGGCCGGCAACATCGTCATCGCCTGGGTGATCACCATGCCGGCGGCTGCCCTGATCGCCGCTCTTAGCTACTTCGCAGTCGACTTGATCGGCTAAGATAACTCAGGAAACGTGTAACGGTTTCCCATCCGGAATAGCATAGCTTCAAAAGAGTTGGGGCGTTTCGGTGTCTCATCGAGACTGCGAAACGCCCCAAGTGTCTTCGGTCCTGGACGGCGGTGCTTGATATTCCGCCGCATTCGAACCGGCATCAGTCGCTGAGAGTGTCGAAGAAATCCTTCATCCGGGCGAAGAAGCCCGTCGATTCCGGATTGTTCTCCTTGGACGAGATCTGCTCGAATTCCTGCAGCAGTTCGCGCTGACGCTTGGTGAGCTTCTGCGGCGTCTCGATCTGGATCTGGATGTAAAGGTCGCCGCTCTGGGTGGAGCGCAGCACCGGCATGCCCTTGCCTTTGAGACGGAACTGCTTGCCGGCCTGCGTGCCTTCCGGGACGGTCACTCGGGACTTGGTACCATCGAGCGTCGTCACGTCGAATTTGCCGCCGAGCGCCGCCGTCGTCATCGAGATCGGCACGCTGCAATAGAGGTCGGCGCCGTCGCGCTGGTAGAATTCGTGCGGCTTGACGGAGAGGAAAATGTAGAGGTCGCCCGCGGGACCGCCGCGGAGGCCCGCTTCACCCTCGCCCGAAAGGCGGATGCGCGTCCCGTCCTCGATACCGGCCGGAATGTTGACGGAAAGCGTGCGCTCTTCCATCACCCGGCCCTGACCGTGGCACTTGGTGCAGGGATCGGTGATCGTCTGACCGCGGCCGCCGCAGGTCGGGCAGGTCCGCTCGATCGAGAAGAAGCCCTGCGCCGCGCGCACGCGGCCCGAGCCCTGACAGGTCGCACAGGTTTTTGGGCTCGTGCCCGGCTTGGCGCCGCTGCCGCTACAGACGTCGCAGGTGATCGATGTCGGCACCCGGATCTGCGCGGTCTTGCCGGAATAGGCCTCCTCGAGCGAGATTT
This sequence comes from Sinorhizobium psoraleae, assembly GCF_013283645.1. GTDB lineage: Bacteria > Pseudomonadota > Alphaproteobacteria > Rhizobiales > Rhizobiaceae > Sinorhizobium > Sinorhizobium psoraleae. The sequence continues at coordinate 1,410,018 of NZ_JABEKV010000002.1, read as the reverse complement.
CCATGTTGTAGCGAAGATCCGCTCCGCGCTCACGCCCGCCGGAGGAGCGCCGCTGGCGGCCGCCGCCCATCATCTCGCCGAAGATGTCCTCGAAAATGTCGGAGAAGCCGCCGGCGCCGCCGCCCGCGAAACCATTGCCGAAGCCGGCGCCCATACCGCCCTGCTCGAAAGCGGCGTGACCGTAGCGGTCGTAGGCCGCGCGCTTCTGCGGGTCCTTCAGTGTTTCATAGGCTTCGTTGATGTCTTTGAAGGTCTTTTCCGCTTCCGTGTCGCCCGGGTTCTTGTCCGGATGATATTTCATCGCCAGTTTGCGGAAGGCGCTTTTCAGCTCCTTCTCATCCGCGTTTCTCGCAACACCAAGCGTTTCGTAAAGATCACGTTTCATGCTTCAAAGATTGTCCCGTTGACAAGGCGTGCCAGCGCGAGGTTCCGGCGGCTGCTGCCTGATTATCTTGCCACAGGATTTAGTAAACCTTGAAGCGTGATACCATAGCCAACTCGGGCTACGCGTGGTTTTTTGTCGAAAAATGGCGCGCATCCGTGCCGTTGCGTGGTCGTCCGCATCCATCGACCGTGGCCGGGCGGTCGTGAGGGCAACAAAAAAGCCCGGGATCGCTCCCGGGCTCATCGGATGTAAAGGTCGAAAGAGACGTTATGCCGACCGCTTGCGACCGTCCTCGTCCTTGACCTCTTCGAAGTCGGCGTCGACGACATCGTCGTCGCGAGCTGCGTCGGCTGCGGCATCCGCATGGGCGGCCTCAGCCTGCTGTGCTTCGTAGATCGCCTGACCGAGCTTCATGGAAACTTCCATGAGCGTGTTGGTCTTGGCCTTGATGTCCTCGGCGTCCGGCTCGGAAACTTCGGTTGCGGCCCTCAAGGCTGCGATCGCGTCGCTGATCGCGTTGCGGTCGGCTTCCGAAACTTTGTCGCCGTATTCCTTCAGCGACTTCTCCGAAGAATGGATCAGGCTCTCCGCCTGGTTCCTGGCTTCGACCGATTCGCGGCGCTTCTTGTCGGCCTCGGCATTGGCTTCGGCGTCCTTGACCATCTTCTCGATGTCGGCATCGGAGAGACCACCGGACGCCTGGATGCGGATCTGGTGCTCCTTGCCGGTGCCCTTGTCCTTGGCCGATACCTGCACGATGCCGTTGGCGTCGATGTCGAAGGTGACTTCGATCTGCGGGACGCCACGCGGTGCCGGCGGGATGCCGACGAGGTCGAACTGGCCGAGCAGCTTGTTGTCGGCGGCCATTTCACGCTCGCCCTGCGAAACGCGAATCGTCACGGCGGACTGGTTGTCATCAGCCGTCGAGAAGGTCTGCGACTTCTTGGTCGGGATCGTCGTGTTGCGTTCGATCAGGCGGGTGAACACGCCGCCGAGCGTTTCGATGCCGAGTGACAGCGGCGTCACGTCGAGGAGCAGAACGTCCTTGACGTCGCCCTGCAGAACGCCGGCCTGGATGGCAGCACCCATGGCGACCACCTCATCGGGGTTGACGCCCTTGTGCGGCTCCTTGCCGAACAGCTGCTTGACGGTTTCCTGGACCTTCGGCATGCGAGTCATGCCGCCGACGAGAACGACTTCGTCGATCTCCGCCGCCGAAACGCCGGCATCCTTCAGCGCGGCCTTGCACGGCGCGATCGTCTTCTGGACCAGATCATCGACAAGGCTTTCGAACTTGGCGCGCGACAGCTTCATCGTCAGGTGCTTCGGACCGGATGCATCGGCCGTGATGAACGGCAGGTTGATTTCGGTCTGCTGCGAGGACGACAGTTCGATCTTTGCCTTTTCGGCAGCTTCCTTGAGGCGCTGCAGCGCAAGCTTGTCGTTTTTGAGGTCGATGCCCTGTTCCTTCTTGAACTCGCCGGCGAGGTATTCAACGAGACGCATGTCGAAGTCTTCACCGCCGAGGAAGGTGTCGCCGTTGGTCGACTTCACCTCGAAGACGCCGTCGCCGATTTCGAGCACCGAGATATCGAAGGTGCCGCCGCCAAGGTCGTAGACGGCGATGGTCTTGCCTTCCTTCTTGTCGAGACCATAGGCGAGCGCGGCCGCGGTCGGCTCGTTGATGATGCGCAGCACTTCGAGGCCGGCGATCTTGCCGGCGTCCTTGGTGGCCTGGCGCTGGGCGTCGTTGAAGTAGGCCGGAACGGTAATGACGGCCTTTTCGACCTTCTCACCGAGATAGGATTCGGCGGTTTCCTTCATCTTCTGAAGGATCATGGCCGAGATCTGCGACGGCGAGTAGCCTTTGCCGTGCGCTTCGACCCAGGCGTCGCCATTGTCCGCCTTGGTGATCTTGTAGGGGACCATCCCCTTGTCCTTCTGGGTGGTCGGATCCTGGAAGGTACGGCCGATCAGGCGCTTGATTGCAAAAAGAGTGTTTTCCGGATTGGTGACGGCCTGGCGCTTGGCCGGCTGGCCGACGAGACGTTCGCCGTCGTCGGTAAATGCCACCATCGAGGGAGTCGTGCGCGCGCCCTCGGCGTTTTCGATCACCTTCGCGTCCTTGCCGTCCATGACAGCGACGCAGGAGTTGGTCGTTCCCAGGTCAATACCAATAACTTTAGCCATGTCGTTCTCTCCTTGCAGCGGACTGTCGGAACCCGGTCAGGCATTCGTGGGACAGCCCCTAACGGGATGGTCTTTAGATTTCATCGCAGCCGCGGCTGCGTCGATGCGGCGTATATAAGGACCGGCGTTTCGGACTGCAAGGCATTCTGCGGGGGGATCAGGGGCAAAAGCAAGTGCTCTTGCAGGTGCGTTGGAGCGATATCGGCACGGCGCCTCAGCGCGGTCGGCGAATCCGTTCGTAAAGCGCGGTTGGCGCGGCGGCTCAACCGCCCGTCAGCAGGTCGAAAAGCGTCGTCCGGCGGGTCGCTCCGGTCGTCTCGCCGACGCCTGCGGGCGGGATGGGGCCGCCGGCATTCTGTTCGTTGACCGGCCGCACCTCATCGATGGCCGCCGTGCCGTCCAGGCTCGCCGGCGGTTCTGGGAAGGCATCGGGATTGCCGCTTGCGAAACCGTCCGGAACGGCGCCGCCGCCTGCGACAGCGCCAGCGTCGTCGAAGACCGGTTGCACGCCGGTGGTTCCGAACAGCGGCGAAGGCGACAGGCCCTCGTGGGCCGCGGCCATGAAATCATGCCAGGCCTTGGCGGGAAGCCCGCCTCCGGTCACCTTCTTCATCGACTTGCCGTCGTCATTGCCAAACCAGACGCCGGTCGTCAGATTGGACGTGTAGCCGACGAAGAGCGAGTCGCGGAAGGATTGCGTCGTGCCGGTTTTTCCGGCCGCCTCCCAGCCTTTCAGGCGCGCCTTCTTGCCGGTTCCGTTCGTCAGCACCCGCACCATCATCTGGTTCATTTCGCTGACGATCGCCGGGTCGAGCACCCGCGGGGGGTTATCGTAGGTATTTTCGTAGAGCACGGTACCGTCTGCGGTGGAGATGCGGCGGATGACGTGCGGCGTCGCCTTGAAGCCACCATTCATGAAGGGTGCGTAGGAGGAGGTGAGCTCGACGAGGCTGACTTCAGACGTTCCGAGCGCGATCGAGGCGTTTGCCTGCATCTCGGAATCGATCCCGAGCCGATGCGCGAGCTTGACCACATTCTGCGGGCCGACTTCCATGACGAGCTGGGCCGCGATCGTATTCAGCGAATTGGCAAGCGCGTCGGCAAGTGTCACCTCGCCGCGATATTTCTGGTCGTAGTTTTCCGGTGTCCAGTTCCCGATCCTGACCGGCGCGTCGTTTCGGACGGACATCGGCGTGCGGCCGATTTCCAGGGCTGCCGCATAGACGAAGGGTTTGAAGGCGGAGCCCGGCTGACGTTTGGCCTTGGAGGCGCGGTCGAACTGGCTTTCGGCATAATCGCGGCCGCCGACCAGCGCGCGGATCGCGCCGGTGCCGTCGATCGACACGAGGGCGGCTTGAGAGGCGTTGAGCTTGCCGCCGTCTGCGTCGAGCGCCGCGGCAATCGCTTCCTCGGCCTTCTTCTCGAGCGTGAGATCGATGGTTGTGTCGATCACCAGATCCTGGCTGATTTCGCCGATCATCCCGGGGAGCTGGTCCATGACCATGTCGGCGACATAGTGTTCGGCCCCGGACCAGAAGCTCTTGGCCTTGGTCGGCGTCTGCGACATCGCCGTCTTGATTTCGGCGTCGGTGACGAAGCCCTCTTCGCGCATCGCGCCGAGCACAAGCTGCGCGCGCTCCTCCGCCGCTTCCGGGTCGCGCGCCGGCGACAACCGCGAGGGCGCTTTCAGGAGCCCGGCGAGCAGCGCCGCCTCGCCGAGATTGACGTCGCGGGCCGACTTGTTGAAGTAGCGTCGCGACGCCGCCTCGACGCCATAGGCGTTGGAACCGAAGAACACGCGGTTGAGATACATCGCGAGAATCTGTTCCTTGGAGTATTTCTGCTCCAGCCAGAAGGCGAGCAGCACTTCCTGGACCTTGCGCTCCAGCGTGCGCTCGGGTGAGAGGAACAGGTTCTTGGCGAGCTGCTGCGTCAATGTCGAGCCGCCCTGGACCATGCGGCCGCTCATCAAATTGGTCAGCATGGCGCGGGCAAGGCCCAACGGATCGATCCCGAAATGCGAATAGAACCGGCGATCCTCGATGGCGATCACCGCTTGCGGAATGTAGGGAGACATGGTTTCGAGCGACAGCGCCTCGCCGCCCGTCGCGCCGCGATTGGCGATGATGTCGCCGTTGACCGAAAGGATTTTCACGTTCGGCGGCCGGTCGGGGATCGACCAGCTAGTCGCACTCGGCATCCGCGCGCCGTAATAGAGCACGAGACCGCCGACTCCGATTGCGCCCCAAATGCCGAGCACGACGCACCAGTAGGCGAGCCTGCGGACAAGGCCGAAAAAGCCGCCGCCGCTGGATTTGGAGCCGCCTCGGCCGCCGCGCTTGCGGGTCTTTCGCTTGCCGGCTTCGGACTTGCCACGGGCGGGCCGGCGGGCGCCGCCGCTCACGCGATCGCTCGCCTCGACACGCAACTCGTCATCATCGCTGTCGCCGCCGAAGGAAGGTTCGATCCGTTGTCCTGATTTGCCGCGTGCTGCCATGCCGGAAGGAACTATCCCTTTGAGGTCCGATCCGTCATCGCTCAAAAGCGATTCCCGGCGGCGCAATTCCTGTCGTGCGGTTCGAGCTAATCTGCCCGCACGTGCCGATGCGTTGGACTCTAAATGCGGCAATTTAAGGGGGAGTTAAGAGTTGCTGAACAACGAGGACGGTCGTCTCGATTTTCCGGAAAGCGCAAATTCTGCCGCGACAGATTTCAGGCCACACGTTGCCATCTCGCCCTGCGTCCAACGCATTGCTGCATTGCAGCATTAGCGGTATTAAATCAGACTAAATGATTTATCTTGAACTCATCGAAGCGCTGCACCTCCTCCCGCGGCGCCCGATGCGGATCGGTTTCACTCCTCCTCCCAGGAACCGATCGAATTCAAGGACCCCGAGCCACCTCCTCCCGGCTCGGGGTCTTTTTGTATCCGCCTGCTGCAGGTTCCCTTAATTCCCGCGCTGGTATATCAGGTTGCTCATGAAATCCAGGGCAAACGGCTACGTCTTCGCGCTTGCTGCGATCGTCATTTTCGCGATCCAGGACGGCATCTCCAAACATCTTGGCACCCTCTATCCGCCGGTCTTCGTGTCGATGATCCGCTATTGGGCGTTTGCGGCCTTTGCCGTCGCCCTGGCGGCGCGGGCGCAGGGTGGGCTGAAGGCCACGATCGTGACGAAGAGGCCAGTGTTGCAGGTGCTACGCGGTGTGCTGCTACCAACGCAGATCGTGGTCGTGATCACAGCCTTCACCGTCGTCGGCCTGGCGCATTCGCAGGCGATTCTGGCGGCTACCCCGCTCTTCGTCGCGCTCCTGTCCATGCCGCTTCTTGGCGAGCGCGTCGGCTGGCGGCGCTGGGCTGCGATTTCGGCAGGGCTTATCGGCGTGCTTCTGATCCTGAAGCCGCAGCAGGGCACCTTCGACACGAGCTTTCTGCTGCCGCTCTCGGCGGCGCTGATGTTCGCCATCTATATTATCACGACGCGACTGGTCAGCCGCGCCGATTCGGCGATGACAAGCTTCTTCTACACCGGCATCATCGGCGCGGTTGCGATCAGCCTCGTCGGCCCGTTCTTCTGGACGGCGCTGGCGCCGACCGATTGGGTCTGGATGCTGCTGCTCTGCGTCACCGGGACCTCCAGCCACTATTTCCTGATTCGCGCCTACGACATGCTCGATGCCGTCGCCGTCCAGCCGCTCACCTATCTGCAACTCGTCTTCGCCTCGATCATGGGCGTCACCATCTTCGGCGAGACGCTGACGACAAATATGATCCTCGGCTCGATCCTTGTTGTCGCGGCCGGCATCTTTACGGTCTGGCGCGAGCACGTGGTTGCAAGGCGCAAGGCCGGCCTGCCGCCGCAGTGATCCCACATCGGCTTCAAATCGCCCTCGCGATCGGGTGAACACTCCCTTGCCTTCTGGCTGCCACTTGCCGGGCTTTGAATGGGTGTCCGGTGAAAGGAGAAGGCGATGAAGGTTTGTTTGATGGCAGCGCTCGCGCTTGCAGCCCTTGCGGTGGTGAAGGCCGAAGCCTCGGCGGAGGAAGTGGTCGCCGCCTATGTCGACGACCGGTCCGATGGCGCGGCACTTGTGCGTTCGCTCTACAATGCGATCAACCGAAAGGAATATGCCCGCGCCTACGGTTATTTCGCCGAGACACAGCCTGTCGGCGGTTTCGCGGATTTCTCGCGCGGCTATGCGAACACGATTTCGGTCGAGGTAAGGATTGGAAAGGTGACGACCGAGGGTGCTGCCGGCAGCGTCTACGCCGCCATTCCCGTTGCGGTCAAATCTATCGAGCGGCCGACAAAAACTCGCTTGTTTGCAGGTTGCTATGTCGCCCGCATCATCAATCCGGCGCAGCAGGCGCCCCCCTTCACGCCCTATCAGATCGAGGCGGCGCGGCTGAAGGAGGTGGAAGGACCGATCGAGCAGGCGATACCCGCCGTTTGCGACGTTCCCTAATGCGCGTCGCCCGGAAGTGTGCAGCGGTTTCGGGACAACGACATGCACGCAAACAAAGACTTAAAGCGCGTCGCCTTGAATGCGACGCGCTTTAGTCGCCTCTCTATCGCGCGGTAGGCTCTACGGCATTCCGCCGTTTCGCTGCGCCAGGAAGCGCGAGCGCTCGTAAATCAGGATGACGACAAGCGCCATGACGAACGGCACGATCAGGTAGAGCAGCCGGAAGATCGCGAGTGCCGCCAGGACGTCTGCCGGATCCATCTCGGGAAGCGCTGCGATGAAGACGAGCTCGAGCACGCCGAGGCCGCCAGGCGCGTGCGACAGCAGCGCTGCCGAGAAGGACGCCAGGAAGATCCCGAGAATCACCACGTAGCCGGGATTGCCGGCCTGCGGCAGGGCGAAATAGATGATTCCGGCGGCACCGAGCAGTTCGACGGGAGCGATCACCAATTGCCTGAAGACGATCGAGGGCCGTGGATAGTGAAGCTGAAACCAGCGCATGCGAATCGGCCGAAGTCCGATCAGGCTGCCGAGCACGTAGAGCCCGACGAGCGCGAGAATGACGACGCCGGTCGTCAGCGACATCTCGATCGGCAGGAATTCCGCAAAGCGCTCGATGATGTCCGGCTTCGCCAGGAGGACGATCGCCGACAACATCAGCGTGCCGAGCGTGAAGGTGAAGGAGCAGAAGGCGACCAGCACGCCGACCTCGCCGGCCGTCAGGCCCTTCGAGCGATAGGCCCGGTAGCGCACCACGGCGCCTGAAAACACCGATGCGCCGAGATTATGCGACAGGGCATAGGTCGTGAACGAGCAGACCGTGATGAACCAGATGGAAATGTGGTGATGCCCGAGATGGTCGAGTGCGAGCTTGTCATAGGCGGCAAGTGCCGCGTAGGCGACGAGGGTCGCGCCGATGGCCAGCAGCCAGCTTCCGAGCGAGATCGCCTGGAAGCTTGCGATGAACTCATCGACGGAAAGACCTCGCAACTCGTGATAGAGCGCATTGACCGAGAACAGGATCGCCGCCAGTCCGACGACAGGCCAGAAATAGGCTTTCAACCTTTTCATGCCGGCGCCAGGGTGTTCCTGGAGGCGAGGTTGGCAGGGGACCTTGGAGGATGGCGAAGAATGCCATTCCAGTCTCGCATTCTAAAAGCACCGCGTCCGGAACGCGATGTCTCGGTCCTCGACCTTACCAACAGCCCATTTCCCCATTCTGATTGTTTTGTGAAAAGGGAAACATCCCATAGCCGCGAGGTCAAGCAGCGATGACCGGATTCCGACACTCATCCGGGAAATCGCGACGGGGCTGAAGGAACGCCAAGACGAGGCGATCCGGCTTTGCACGTCCCATCGCAAACCGTGGCGGAACGTCCGCCACGGTTTGCGAAAGCAAATCAGGCGGCCAGCGCGTCGAGGATGCGGATCCACGAGCGGATGCCCTTGTGGAAGGACATGAGCTCATATTTCTCGTTCGGTGAATGAATCCGGTCGTCGGAAAGGCCGAAGCCGACGAGCAGCGATTCGATGCCGAGCATCCTCTGGAAATCGCCGACGATCGGGATCGAGCCGCCCATGCCGATGACGACTGCAGGTTTCGGCCATTCGTCGGAAAGCGCGACTTTTGCCGTGTTCAACAAGGCGGAATCATAGGGCAGGTGGATCGCCGGCGAGCCGCCATGGGCATGGAACTCGACCGAGCAGTCGGCCGGCACCTTCGACCGGACATAGGCGCGGAAGGTTTCGCGGATCTTGGCTGGGTCCTGGTTGCCGACGAGGCGGAACGACACCTTGGCCGATGCCTGCGCCGCGATCACCGTCTTGAAGCCTTCGCCGGTGTAACCGCCGGTGATGCCGTTGACCTCCGCCGTCGGGCGTGCCCAGGTCAGTTCGAGCACCGAGCGCCCCTTCTCGCCCGAGGGGATCGACAGGCCGATCTCGCCGAGAAACTTCTCCGCCGTCTGGCCGAGCGTGTCCCAGGCCGCCTTGATCTGCGCGGGCGTTTCCTCGACGCCTTCATAGAAGCTTTCGAGTGTCACGCGGCCCGTGTCGTCGTGAAGGCCGGCGAGGATGTCGGTCAGAATGTGGATGGGATTTGCCGCCGCACCGCCGAAATAGCCCGAATGCAGGTCGCGATCGGCCGCCTTGATGATGATCTCCTCGCCGACGAGGCCGCGCAGGCCCGCGGAAATCGCCGGAGTCTCACGGTCCCACATGCCCGTGTCGCAGACGAGCGCATAATCCGCCTTGAGTTCCGCCGCATTGGCCTCGAGGAACGGCTTCAGCGACGGAGAGCCCGATTCCTCCTCGCCCTCGAAAAGAATGGTAATCCGGCAAGGAAGCGCGTCATGGATCTCCTTGTAGGCGCGCACCGCCTCGACGAATGTCATCAACTGGCCCTTGTCGTCGGCCGTGCCACGGCCGGTGATGATCTTGCGCCCGGGCTCGACCTCCTTGATCGCCGGCTCGAACGGAGGCGCATCCCAGAGGTTCAGCGGGTCGACCGGCTGCACGTCGTAATGGCCGTAGAACAGCACATGCGGAGCATCGGCCCTTGCAGCGGCGTGGTGGGCGACGACCATCGGATGACCGGGCGTGTCGCGCACCGAGGCGGTGAAGCCGAGCGCGGTCAGTTCCGACACCAGCCACTCGGCCGCCTTGCGGCACTCTGCCTTGAAGGCCGGATCGGTGGAAATGGACTTGATGCGGACGAGATCGAAAAGCCGGTCGAGGCTCTTCGGAAGATTGGCGTCGGCGCGCTCCAGCACAGGGGTGATATCTGCCATCATGCGAATCCTTATGTGGGTTTCGCGCGGAACCTAAAGCCGAATGCTGATCGCTTTAAGCAAAATTTTTTGATGCAACGGTAAATTGTCGATGCGAGGAATCAGGAAACGCTGTCGTTGCGCGCAGTGTTGGCGAGCGCCATGCGCATGTATTCGATCATCAGTTCCCGTTCGAAGCGGCGAAATCCGGAGAGAAGCGACTGCTCCGCGGCGAGTGCCGCTTCCTTAGCCGCGGCCTCGATCCCCCTCGCCCGGTCGGTCAGGAAGATCTGCTGCGATCGTTTGTCGTTCGGGTGCCTGCGGCGGGTGATGAGCCCGTCGCGCTTCATGCGGGCGAGCGTGTTGGCCATGGTTGGCTGCTCGATGTCCAGCCGATCGAGAAGCTGCTTTTGCGTCAGGCCTTTCTCCGACCAGAGTTCGAGCAGGACCGGAAACTGACCGGCGCGAAGCCGAGCTTCTGTCCGCGCTCCTGCAGGGCGCGCGAGAAGCTCCTGGCCAGCAGACTGGCCAGGTAAGTCGCAGATTCCATGCGATTGGATGCCATGGCCTATGGGTATGCGTGAACCGAAGCGAAGACAAGTTACAAAGCTTGCGATGAAGTTGAAGTGTTCCGCGCTCATAGACTTTGAGCCCCCGCGTCGGGGCGCCGATGCGGGCGGAAAACCGCGCAAACGTTTCGTTATCCTGCTGTTCGAGTGGACAACAAAAAACCGTCGCGGCGCGGAGGCGGCGCCGTGACGGCTCTTTGAAAGCGGGACAAAGGCCCGGAGAGGGGGATAAGGCCTTTGTCCACATCTGGTGCGGGCGGGGGACAGGCCAATCACCAGACGACGGCATCATTTCAGTGCCGTTCGATGATAATTTGAGGAGCCAAATGTGGCTTTTCAAGGATTGTCCGACTGAATCGCACATTACAAATGTGTAACGTTTCCGTGAGCCTTCTGGCGGCCTCCGCGTGTTCCTGTCGTAACTGTTTTGAGATAGGCGCTATGGACGAAAACCGCAATGGACCTTTGCCTCACCCCGCGCTATCCATGGCCGCATGAAAAACGGTGATCACCTCTTCCTCGTCGACGGCTCCGGCTTCATCTTCCGGGCGTTCCACGCAATCCCGCCGCTCAACCGCAAGTCCGATGGCCTTCCGGTCAATGCGGTCGCCGGCTTCTGCAACATGCTCTGGAAGCTCCTGACCGATGCGCGCGATACGTCGGTCGGCGTGACACCGACGCATTTTGCGGTGATCTTCGACTATTCCTCGAAGACCTTCCGCAACACGCTTTACGACCAGTACAAGGCGAACCGCACCGCGCCGCCCGAAGATCTGATCCCGCAGTTCGGGTTGATCCGACATGCCACCCGCGCCTTCAACCTGCCCTGCATTGAGAAGGAAGGCTATGAGGCGGACGACCTGATCGCCACCTATGCCCGGCTTGCCGAAGAGGCGGGCGCCGACGTGACGATCGTTTCCTCGGACAAGGACCTCATGCAACTGCTGACGCCCAGGGTGTCGATGTATGACAGCATGAAGGACAAGCAGATCACGATTCCCGATGTGATCGAAAAATGGGGCGTGCCGCCGGAGAAGATGATCGATCTCCAGGCGATGACAGGCGATTCGACCGACAACGTGCCGGGCATTCCCGGCATCGGACCGAAAACCGCGGCCCAACTTCTGGAAGAATACGGCGATCTCGATACGCTGCTGGCGCGCGCCGGCGAGATCAAGCAGCAGAAGCGGCGCGAGAACATCATCGCCAATGCCGAGCTTGCGCGCCTTTCCCGCCAACTCGTGACGTTGAAGAACGATACCCCTCTCGACGTTCCGCTCGAGGATCTGCGGCTTGAGCCGCAAAACGGGCCAAAGCTCATTGCCTTCCTGAAGACGATGGAATTCAACACATTGACGCGCCGCGTGGCGGCGGCGACGGACACGGACGCTGAAGCAGTCGAAGCGGCCCATGTGCCGATCGAGTGGGGCATCGAGGCGCACGGACCGGATCTCGACACCGGGGAGGCTGCCGGTCCGCCGCCCTCTGCCGAATCGTCAAGCACCGCCCCGCCGCGTGGGCAGGCAGCAAAGGCCGCCGTTTCGTTCCTCTCGAGCGCTGAGGATGCCGACGTCACCGGCGCGACGCCACAAGGCCTTGCGCGGGCGCGCGCCGATTTCTTTGCCAAGGCTTCCGTCGATCGTTCCGGTTACGTCGCGATCCGCGATCTTGCGGCGCTCGACCGATGGATCGCCGATGCGCGCGATGCCGGCGTGGTTGGTCTCGACGTGGCAACGACATCGACCGACGCCATGCAGGCGGATCTGGTCGGCTTTTCGCTGGCGATTGCGAACTACCGCGACAACCCCTCCGGTGCGAAGATACGGGCAGCTTACGTGCCGCTGATCCACAAGAATGGCGCCGGCGATCTGCTTGGTGGCGGTCTTCTCGAAAATCAGGTCCCCATCCGCGAGGCGCTGAGCCGGCTAAAGGCGCTGCTCGAGGATCCGTCGGTGTTGAAGGTCGGGCAGAACCTGAAGTTCGACTATCTGTTGATGAAGCGGCATGGCATCACCATGCAAAGCTTCGACGACACCATGTTGATGTCCTATGTCATCGATGCCGGCAACGGTGCTCATGGCATGGATTCTCTGTCCGAGCGGTGGCTCAATCACAAGCTGACGGCCTACAAGGACATCACCGGCAGCGGGCGGTCTTCGCTCACGTTCGACTTCGTCGATATCGACAGAGCGACGGCCTATGTGGCGGAAGAGGCAGATGTCACGCTGCGACTCTGGCACGTCCTGAAGCCGCAACTTTCCTCCAAGGGGCTGACGCGCGTCTATGAGCGGCTCGAAAGACCGCTGGTCGGCGTTCTTGCCCATATGGAGGAGCGCGGCATCACCGTCGATCGCCAAATTCTCTCGCGCCTCTCGGGAGAGCTTGCGCAAGGCGCGGCGGCGCTCGAGGACGAGATCTATCGCCTGGCCGGGGAAACCTTCACGATCGGCTCGCCGAAGCAGCTCGGCGACATTCTCTTCGGCAAGATGGGATTGCCGGGCGGCTCCAAGACCAAGACCGGCCAATGGTCGACTTCGGCGCAGGTTCTGGAGGAGCTTGCCGCCGAAGGCCATGAGCTGCCGCGCAAAATCGTCGACTGGCGCCAGCTCACCAAACTGAAATCCACCTATACCGATGCGTTACCGGGCTTCGTGCATCCGGAAACGCGGCGCGTACATACGTCCTATGCGCTGGCGGCGACGACTACAGGCCGCCTTTCTTCGGCCGACCCCAACCTGCAGAACATTCCGATCAGGACCGGTGAGGGCCGCAAGATCCGCACCGCCTTCGTCGCCACGCCGGGGCACAAGCTGGTTTCGGCGGACTACAGCCAGATCGAGCTCCGGGTGCTCGCGCATGTGGCGGACATTCCGCAGCTTCGCCAGGCTTTTGCCGACGGCGTCGACATCCACGCGATGACCGCTTCCGAGATGTTCGGGGTTCCCGTCGACGGCATGCCGGGTGAAATCCGCCGCCGTGCCAAGGCGATCAATTTCGGCATAATCTACGGCATCTCCGCCTTCGGGCTTGCCAACCAGCTTTCGATCGAGCGTTCGGAGGCGAGTGAATACATCAAGAAGTATTTCGAGCGCTTCCCCGGTATCCGCGACTATATGGAGAACACCAAGGCCTTCGCTCGCGAGCACGGCTATGTCGAAACGATCTTTGGCCGCCGTGCCCACTATCCGGATATCCGCTCCTCCAACCCCTCGCATCGTGCCTTTAACGAACGCGCGTCGATCAACGCGCCGATCCAGGGCTCTGCCGCGGACATCATCCGCCGCGCAATGGTGAAGATGGAGCCGGCGCTTGAGGAGGCGAAGCTGTCCGCGCGGATGCTGCTGCAGGTGCACGACGAATTGATCTTCGAGGTCGAGGATGGTGAAATCGAGCGCACCATCCCGGTGGTCGTTTCGGTCATGGAAAATGCCGCCATGCCGGCGCTGAACATGAAAGTGCCGCTGAAGGTCGACGCCCGCGCCGCGCTCAATTGGGACGAGGCGCATTGAGCGCGTGAGACGGGGGAGCGGTTGCCCGTCTATTCGGCCGCCTGATCGGCTCCCGTTTGGGGTTGCCGGAAGCTGGCGAAGAGACGCCTCAGCGCTTCGCGTCCTTCTGCCACCAGATCGAAACGGCGGCCGAACAGCAGCCATTCGGTGCACAGCCCCATCATCATCCAGCGCAAGGCGCGTGTGGCGGACGCCGGCGTCCAGCTGACTTGGAGTTGCCCCCGTTCCAGCGCACGCGCGAAGGCGAGTTCGAGCGTTGCGTTGTGGCGGTCATCGATCTCCTTCTGCCGGACGAGCACCGCAGACATGTCATTGTCGTAGTCGCATCTCAGCATGATCGCGAGAATGCGCTGCCGCTGCTCGTCCTTGGCAAGCATGTCCAGCCAATCGCCGGTGGCGCTTTCGACGATCGCGAGCGTGTCGGAGGCTTCGGTTTCGACCTCGCGCGCGACCATGTCTTCCTGCGGCAGCGGCACGGCGTCGTAGAGCGCGAGGAAGAGATCGGTCTTGTTGGCGAAATGCCAGTAGACGGCGCCGCGTGTGACCCCGGCAGCTTTGGCCACCTCCTCGAGCGTCGTATTGGAAACACCCTTGGCGAAAAACATCCGCTCGGCGGCGTTCAATATCCTGCTTCGGGTAGCCTCGGCTTCGGCCTTCGTTCGGCGCATGCATATCTCCCAGATCACGTGATTTTGGGTCGGATCGATCCAAAATCTTAAACGTGATCGATTCCAAGAAGTTAGAGAGCGGGATGCGGGCGGATACTCCTCATTCCGCTCTACAGCGCCGCGCGTCCAATCGGATGCGCCAAGATCGCTGTAGGCTTTGAATTGCTGCATGATTTTGTCCGTAAACCGACTCCCATTTAAGGAATCATGCAGTAGCGCGACGGCCCGCCGGATGAGGCGGGCCGTCGATGGTTGATCACTCGGCAGCTTTGGCGATTTCGGATGCGGTATCTTCTGCCACGGCCGCTTGCGGTGCGGCAGCCGCGCTTTTCCGTCCGAAGATCTTCATGATGAACACGAAGAAGATCGGGACGAAGAAGATCGCCAGCACCGTTGCCGAGATCATGCCGCCCATGACGCCGGTGCCGATGGCGCGCTGGCTGCCGGAGCTTGCACCCGTCGCGATCGCCAGCGGCAGAACGCCGAGGGTGAAGGCGAGCGAGGTCATCAGGATCGGCCGGAAGCGCAAGTGCGCTGCTTCGAGCGTTGCGTCGATCAGCGACTTGCCCTGGTCGCGCAGTTCCTTGGCGAACTCGATGATCAGGATGGCGTTCTTCGCCGAGAGGCCAATGATCGCGATCAGGCCGACCTTGAAGTACACATCGTTCGGCATGTCGCGCATCATGACCGCGAGCACGGCGCCGATAACGCCGAGCGGCACGACCATGATCACCGAGACAGGAATGGACCAGCTCTCATAGAGCGCCGCCAGGCACAGGAAAACGAGCAGGCACGAGAGCGCAATCAAGAGCGGCGCCTGCGAGCCCGACTGAATTTCCTGCAGCGACTGACCGGTCCACTCGTAACCGAAGCCCGCCGGAAGCTGGGCTGCCAACCGTTGCATTTCGGCAATCGCGTCGCCCGAGGAATGGCCGGGAGCGGCTTCGCCGCTGATGCGAACCGCCGGATAGCCGTTGTAGCCCACCGTCTGGGTCGGAGCCTTGATCCACTCGATGCTTGCAAAGGCTGAGAGCGGAACCATGCCGCCGTTCGAGTTGCGAACGTTGAGGTTCAGGAGATCCGCCGTCTGCATTCGCTGGCTCTCGTCCGCCTGCACCGTCACGCGCTGCATGCGGCCGGCATTCGGGAAGTCGTTGACATAGGACGAGCCGAGATTGGTCGAGATCGTCGAGTTGATGTCGGCAAAGGTCACGCCGAAGGTGTTGGCCTTCTCACGATCGATGTTGACGGTGACCTGCGCGGCGTCGGGCATGCCCTCGAAACGGACGCCGGTCAGCACCTTGCTCTGGGAGGCGAGCCCGAGCAACTGGTCGCGTGCCTTCGCAAGGGCTGCTTCGCCGAGACCGCCGCGATCCTGCAGGCGGAAGGAGAAGCCGCCGGTCGTACCGAGGCCCTGGATCGCCGGCGGCGACAGAGCGAAGCTGATCGCGTCCTTGATCTGGCTCATGGCCATCGTCGCGCGGCCGGCGATCGACTGCGCTGCATTGTTCGCGTCACGTTCACTCCAGTCCTTGAGCGTCACGAAGGCAAGGCCCGCATTCTGGCCGGTGCCGAAGAAGGAGAAGCCATTGATCGCAACGATCGTGTCGACGGCCTGCTCCTGGCCGAAGATCTTCTCGGCCTGCTCGATGGCCTCGGTCGTACGGTTCCCGGTCGCTTCCGAAGGCAATTGCATCATGACGATGACAAAGCCCTGGTCCTCGTCCGGCAGGAAGGACGACGGCAGTTGCAGGAAGGCCCAGCCAAGTCCCGCGAGCAGCGCCAGGTAAATGACCATGAAGCGGCCGGTGCGGTGGACGACGCCTCTGACGACGCGGGTATAGCCGTGCGACGTCCGGTCGAAGCTACGGTTGAACCAGCCGAAGAACCCGCGCTTGGCGTGATGATGACCCTTCGGAACCTGCTTCAGGAAGCTCGCGCAGAGCGCGGGTGTCAGCGACAGGGCGAGCAGCGCCGAGAACAGGATCGAGACGACCATGGTCAGGCTGAACTGGCGGTAGATCACGCCGACTGCACCCGGGAAGAAGGCCATCGGGATGAACACGGAAGAGAGCACCAGGGTAATTCCGATCACCGCTCCGGTGATCTGCTTCATCGCCTTGCGGGTGGCTTCCTTCGGCGTCAGTCCCTCTTCCGACATGATGCGCTCGACGTTCTCGACAACGATGATCGCATCGTCGACGAGGATGCCGATCGCCAGCACCATGCCGAACATCGTCAAGACGTTGATCGAGAACCCCATGGCCAGCATGACCGCGCAGGTGCCAAGAAGGGCGATCGGCACGACGATGGTCGGGATGATGGTGTAGCGGACGTTCTGAAGAAACAGGAACATCACCAGGAAGACGAGGCCGACGGCCTCGACCAGGGTATGCAACACCTTCTCGATCGACACCGCGACGAAGGGCGAGGTGTCGTAGGGGATGGAGTATTCCAGCCCCTGCGGGAAGAATTCCGCGAGTTCGTCCATGCGCGCCTTGATCGCGGCCGAGGTCGACATCGCGTTGCCGCTTGGAGAGAGCTGCACGGCGATGGCCGCCGAAGGCTTGCCATTGAGGCGCGTCGAGAAGGAGTAGCTCTCGCCGCCGATCTCGAGCCGCGCAACATCGCGAAGCCGCACGGCGGAGCCGTCGGCATTGGCGCGAAGCACGATGGCGCCGAATTCTTCAGGTGTCGAAAGCTGACCCTTGATGATGACCGGCGCGGCGATCTGCTGCGTGATCGGGTTCGGCTGCGCGCCGATCGAGCCCGAAGCGATCTGGGCGTTCTGCGCCTGGATCGCCGCTGTCACGTCGGCCGCCGTCAGATTGAGGCCGAGCATCTTGTCCGGATCAAGCCAGACTCGCATCGAGCGCTCTGTCGCAAAGAGTTGCGCACGGCCGACGCCGGGGACGCGCTGGATCTCGCTCAGCACGTTGCGGCTCAAATAGTCGCCGAGGCCCGTCGCGTCCAACGACCCGTCGGTCGAGGTGAGCGAGATGATCAGGAGGAAGCCGGAGCCGGCCTCGTCCACCTGCACGCCCTGCTGCCTGACGGAATCGGGCAGGCGCGGCTCGACGCGCTGCACGCGGTTCTGGATGTCCACCGAGGCCTGGCTGGGATCGGTGCCAGGTGCGAAGGTCGCGCTGATTTCGGCCGAGCCGGAAGAGCTCGTCGTCGACTCGAAATAAAGCAGGCCCTCAACGCCGTTCAGTTCATCCTCGATCAGGCGCGTGACGCTCTGATAGGTGTCCTGCGACGAGGCACCGGGGTAGCTCGTGTTGATCGAGATCTGCGGCGGCGCCACGCTCGGATATTGCGATACCGGCAGGAGCGGAATCGCAATGATGCCGGCGAGCATGATGAAGATCGCCACCACCCAGGCAAAGATCGGCCTGTCGATAAAGAAACTGGGCATGTTCAAGCTCTCACTTCGCTTCGGTGGCGGGCTTTTCGCCGGCGGCTTCCGGAGCGCTGGCCTGTTCGGTCGCAGGCTTTGCGTTCGGGTCCCAGTTGGACGGCTGCACGGGCGCGCCCGGGCCAACCTTCTGGAAGCCCTCGACGATTACCTTTTCACCGGCTTTGAGGCCGGAAGTCACTTGCCAGCGGTCGCCGACGGTGCGTCCAAGCGTGATGTTGCGGAATTCGACCTTGTTGTCGGCGCTTACGATGTAGACCTGGGACTGGCCGGCATTGTTGCGCTGGACAGCCTGCTGTGGAACGGTGATCGCATCCTTCTCCAAGCCCTGCTGGATCTGCACGCGCACATACATGCCCGGCAGCAGATCGTTGTTCGGATTGGGGAACTCGCCGCGCAGCGTCACTTGGCCGGTGGTCGCGTCCACGGCAGCTTCGGAGAAGAGCAACTTGCCCTTCAGCGCATAAGGCGTTCCGTCATCGAGGATGAGCTGGACTTCGGCTTCGTTGTCGGAACTCATCATCTGGCCGTCCTTGAGCGCCTTGCGCAGGCGGATGAGGTCGGTCGCGGACTGGGTGAAGTCGGCGTAGATCGGGTCGAGTTGCTGGATCGTCGCGAGGTTCTGCGTGTCCGTCGCACTGACAAGAGCGCCTTCGGTGATCAGCGCCCGACCGATGCGGCCGCTGATCGGCGCGGTAACGTTCGCATATTGCAGGTTGAGTTTCGCCTCGGCGAGACCCGCCTCGGCAATGCCGACATCGGCCTCGGCCTGGGCGAGCGCCGCGATCGCGTCGTCGAATTGCTGCACCGCCGCGAACTGTGCTTCCTTCAGCCGCGACTGCCGATCGGCGGTCCGCTTGGCCTGGTCGGCGACGGCCTGTGCCCGCTTCAGCGTCGCTTCGGCACTGTCGACCTTCACCTGGAAGGGGGCCGGGTCGATCCGGTAGAGCACGTCGCCTTCCTTGACGATCGTGCCCTGCTCGAACACGCGTTCGACGACTATGCCGGAAATCCGCGGCCGAACCTCGGCGATGCGCGTCGCAGTAATGCGGCCCGGCAGTTCGTTGGTGATCGGCAGGGCTTCAGCCACTGTCGTGTAGACGGCCACAGCCGCCGGTGGGAACGCCGGGGCGGCTTGCTGTTCTTCGTTCTTCTGGCAGCCGGCAAGAAAAATCACAGTTGCCAGAGCCGCGGCCAGTGGCGGTCGTTTCATGCGTCGCATCGCAATGTCCATAATCAAGGACCGCCCGCAGCCGGCACTTTGCAGTGTTGCGCGGTCCGAAAGTGAGATGAAGCGGATCCGGTATCGGCGTGGGAACATACCGGGGAGCTAATATACAGACACAAATGTATGTTAATTTCTCCCGCAGTGCAACACCGATTTGGAAATCACACCTGAAGAAGAAAAAAGCCAACAGCTGCAGGCGTTTCGGCCATGCAGCTGCTGGCGATCACGCAGGCGCGATCCTTCGTCGAAGAGTTCCGAGAGCGGATTTCCGCCCCTCATCCCGCTGCCGCGACCTTCTCCCCGCGGGCGGGGAGAAAGGGCTTGCCGCGCCGTTCCAGTCCCCTCTCCCCGCGTGCGGGAAGAGGGCTAGGGTGAGGGGCAGTCACATCGACATCCGGGCCTCACTGCCCGGAATTGATCACGCGAGCGTCCGTGCCGAAGCGGTGCATGCTGCCGATGACCGGCGTCGCATAGACGATATTGTCCTCGGCATACCGGTGTTCACCGAACAGCCGCACCGTGATCGTGCCGACGTTTTCCGTATCGAGATAGACGATCGTGTCGGCGCCGAGATGTTCGACGTGGATGACCTTGCCCTTCCACTCGCCGCTCTCGCGAGAAAGCCCGATATGCTCGGGACGGATTCCGATCGTCTTGGCTTGCGCGTCGCCGAGCCGCTCGCCCTCGATGAAATTCATCTGCGGCGAGCCGATGAAGCCGGCGACGAAGACGTTGGCCGGTCGGTTATAGAGTTCCATCGGCGAACCGACCTGCTCGACCTGGCCGGCGTTCAGAACGACGATCTTGTCGGCGAGCGTCATTGCCTCGACCTGGTCATGGGTGACATAGATCATCGTCGCCTTGAGGCTGCGGTGTAGCCGGGCGATCTCCAACCGCGTGTTGACGCGGAGCGCCGCATCGAGGTTCGACAGCGGCTCGTCGAAGAGGAACAGTTTTGGCTCGCGAACGATCGCGCGGCCGATCGCCACGCGCTGCCGCTGGCCGCCCGAAAGCTCTGCCGGACGGCGTGCGAGATAAGGCTCCAGCGACAGCATGCCGGCCGCCTTTGAAACCTTCTCGTCGATCTCCTTCTTCGGCGCGCCTGCCTGCTTCAAGCCAAGGCCCATGTTGTCCTTGACCGTCAGGTGCGGATAGAGCGCGTAGGACTGGAAGACCATGGCAATGCCGCGCTTGGCCGGAGCGACGTGGCCAACCTCCTCGCCGTCGATCTGCACGCTGCCCGAGGTGGCGTCCTCGAGTCCGGCGATGGTGCGCAACAGCGTCGATTTTCCGCAGCCCGAGGGGCCGACGAAAATGACGAACTCGCCATCCTTCACCTCGAGGTCGATGCCTTTCAGCACCTCATGGCTGCCGAAGGCCTTGCGGATGGATTTGAGCTGCAGTGATCCCACGTGTTGCCCCTCTTGGTTAAAGCTTGACCGGCATGCCGGTGCGCACGCTTTCGTCCGCAGCCAGGCAGATCTTGAGCGATTGCACGGCATCGTCCATGTGGCGGTCGAGATTGATGTTCTCGCTGATGGCCTTGAGCACGAAGGCCTGCTCGCGGTCGCAGAGTTCCTGGTGCCCCGGCTCCCCTTCCATCGTAAGGTCCTCGTCGGACTTAAGGAAGCGGCCGTCCGGGCCGGTCGTTGCGCTGTGGAGGCGAATGACTGCGGTCTTGGTGTGCACGTCGATGTCGTCTGACTTCGCGTCCTGGTCCATGACGATCGACACCGATCCGTTCGGCGAGATCACGTCCTTCACGAAGAAGGCGGTCTCCGAGATCATCGGGCCCCAACCGGCCTCGTACCAGCCGACCGACTTGTCGTCGAAGATCACCTGCAGATGCCCGTAATTGTACATGTCCGGCGCCACCTCGTCGGAGAGGCGCAGGCCCATGCCACGGACCTCGACCGGCCTGGCGTCGGTGATCTGGCACATCACGTCGACATAATGCACGCCGCAGTCGACGATCGGCGGCGTCGTCTGCATCAGCGACTTGTGCGTCGCCCAGGTCGGACCGCTGGATTGCTGGTTCAAGTTCATCCGGAAGACATAAGGGCCACCCAGTTTCCGCGCTTCGGCGATCAGCCGCATCCAGGAGGGATGGTGGCGCAGGATGTAGCCGACCACCAGCTTGCGGCCGTTGGCCCGGGCGCAGGCGACGACACGCTCCGCATCGGCTACAGTCGTGGCGAGCGGCTTTTCGACAAAGACATGCGCGCCCGCTTCCATCGCCATCACGGCATAGTCCGCATGACTGTCGGAATAGGTGTTGATCGAGCAGAGCTCCGGCTTGAGCTCGGCGAGCGCCTCCGAGAAGGACGGCAGGATCTCGTAGCCCGCAAGCGCGTCGGGCAATGCGACCTTCGATCGATTGACCAGACCGGCGATCTCGAAGCCGGGGTTTTGGTGATAGGCGAGCGCGTGGCTGCGCCCCATGTTGCCGAGGCCTGCGCAAAGAACGCGGACCGGGTTGACGGTTGAACTCACTTGACTGCTCCTGCCGTGATGCCGCGGATCAGTTGCCGCGAGAAGATGACGTAGAGGACGAGGACCGGGAAGATCGCCAGAGACAGCGCGGACAAGACCGCGTTCCAGTTGGTCACGAACTGCCCGATGAAGATCTGCGAGCCGAGCGTCACCGTTTTCGTCGTCTCCGCCGGTGCGAGGATCAGCGGGAACCAGAGATCGTTCCAGATCGGGATCATGGTGAAGACGGCGACCGTCGCCATGGCCGGGCGAACCAGCGGCAGCACCAGCCGGAAGAAGATCGCGTATTCCGAAAGCCCGTCGATGCGTCCGGCATTCTTGAGGTCATCCGATACGGTGCGCATGAATTCGGAAAGGATGAAGACGGCAAGCGGCAGGCCCTGCGCCGTGTAGACGAGAATGAGTGCCGTCAGCGTGTTGACAAGGCCGGTTGCGACCATGCCCTGCAGGATGGCGACGGTGCCGAGGCGGATCGGGATCATGATGCCGAGCGCCAGATAGAGTCCCATCATGGCATTGCCTCGAAAGCGGTATTCGGACAGTGCGAAGGCGGCCATGGCGCCGAAGAGCAGGACGAGCGCGATCGAGACGACCGTGACGATGGTGCTGTTCTGGAAATAGCCGACGAAGTCACCCTGTTTCAAAACCGTCTCGTAGCCGATCAGGCTGAAGGTTTCGGGTGTCGGGATCGCCAAGGGCTCGCGGAAAATCGCGTTGCGGCTCTTGAACGAGTTGACGATCGTCAAAAATACCGGAAACAGCGCGACGAGCGTGTAGGCGATAAGCGCGATGTGAACGCCGGCAGTCCGGCCAAGGGAGGCGCGTGCTTTCGACATTTCGGATCCTCCCTTAGAACTGGTAGCGGCGCATGCGGCGCTGGATGACGAAGAGGTAGAGCGAGACGCCGGCGAGAATGATCAGGAACATGATCGCCGCGATGGTCGCGCCCATCGATCGGTCGCCGAGCTGGAGCTGGAAACCGAAGAAGGTGCGGTAGAGCAGGGTGCCGAGAATGTCCGTCGACTTGTCCGGGCCGGCAAGCGCGCCCTGCACCGTGTAGATCAGGTCGAAGGCGTTGAAATTGCCGACGAAGGTCAGGATCGAGACGATGCCGATCGCCGGCAGGATCAAGGGCAGCTTGATCTTCCAGAACTGGCTCCAGCCCGTGACGCCGTCGCATTCCGCAGCCTCGATGACCTCGTCGGGAATGTTGAGCAGCGCGGCGTAGATCAGCATCATCGGGATGCCGATATATTGCCAGACGGAGATCAGAGAGACCGCGATCAGAGCGGAATCGGGCTTGCCGAGCCATGGCGCGAACAGCCACTTCAGGCCGACGACATCCAGCAGGGAAGGGGCCACACCCCAGATCGGCGAAAGAATGAGCTTCCAGATGAAGCCGACGATGACGAAGGATAAGAGCGTCGGCAGGAAGATGGCCGTGCGATAGAAGGCGCTGAAGCGCAGCTTCGGGATCGACAGCATGGCGGCGAGCGCAATGCCGATCGGGTTCTGCACGGCCATGTGGATCAGGAAGAAGACGAAATTGTTCTTGAGCGCGTTCCAGAAATCCGCCGCCCAGCGTGGGTCGCCGAAGAGCACCTTGAAATTGCCTAAGCCCACGAAGGTGTACTGGCCTTCGACCGTGTTGAAGAACGATTGCCGCAGCGTCTCGATCAGCGGCAGGATCATCACCGCGGTGTAGACGATCAGGGCCGGCAGCAGGAACACGAGGATATGCCAGCGCCGGGGACGCTTGATCTCGCTGATGTTCGTCGTTTTAGTGTCGCTTGCGTTCATCGGCCTCTGGCCCGCTCTCAACTGGCTGGCCGCTATTGGCACAGCTCCGATTTCGTCCGAAATGCAGCGCGCCCGCATGACGCGCCAGGACGTCCCGGTCCCTTGATTCAGGCTATCCCTTCACGTTCGGCGATCTTGCCCGAACGCGGGATGTCCCGGTCATGATCGGTTCGCCCCTTGCGCCTCTCCAATGGAGCGTGGCGCGAGCCCAGCTGGGCCGAGCATGAAGGTGTGGCGCAGGCGAAGCACCACCATGACATGGGAAAATGCCAGCTAAGCCGGGCTCCCTGGTCCCTTCACATCCGGCTTCGCACCGGACATCCAAACACAAATACGGCGTCCTTCACAGCGCACGAGGGAAATTTCGTGCGAGGAGAAAGGGCGCGCTACCGCGCGGGGATCGCGCGCCCTTTCCATGATTATTTGACGGGCTTGAACCAGCTGTCGAGGCCGTCCTGAAGCTTCTTGGCGGCCACTTCGGGCGTGTCGGTGCCGTTGATGACATTGGCCGATTCGACCCAGGTCTCGTTCTCGAGGTTCGGCGTACCGCGCGCCAGGATCTGATAGGTCGAACGGATCGTCGGCTTGCACTTTTCGCGCCAGGAGACGAATTCCTGGGCGAGCGGATCGGTCATCTTCACCGGCGTCGAGTTCAGGCTGAAGAAGCCCGGCAGCGCATTTGCGTAGATTTCCGCGAATTCCGGCGAAGCGACCCAGGTGAGGAAGGTCTTGCCAGCTTCGGCGTTCGGGCTCTTGGCGTTCAGGCCGATGCCGATATCGGTATGGTCGGAGATGTAGCAGGTGTCTCCGGCCTTCTTCACCGGCGGCGGGAAAGCGCCCATCTTGAATTGCGCCTGGGTGTTGAAGCCGGAGATTTCCCACGAACCGGCCGGATAGATCGCCGCGCGGCCGAGCGTGAAGAGGTTCTGGCTGTCCGGGTAGGTCTGGGCCTCGAAGCCGTCACCCAGATAGTCCTTCCACTTGGCGAGAACGCGGTAGGGCTCGACCCAGGGCTCGTCAGTCAGCTTCTGCTCGCCCTTGATCAGCGCCAGGCGGCCTTCCTCACCCTTCCAGTAGGTCGGGCCGATGTTCTGGTAGCCCATGGTCGCGGCTTCCCAGAGGTCCTTGGTGCCCATCGCCATCGGGATATAGTTGCCGTCGGCTTTGATCTTCTCCAGAACGGCAAAGAACTCTTCCTCGGTCGTCGGAACCGAAAGGCCGAGTTGGTCGAAGGCGTCCTTGTTGTAGATGAAGCCGTGGATGACCGAAGCCATGGGCACGCAGAAGGTTGCCTTGCCATCGTCGGTCGACCAGGCAGACTTCGCCACGTCGGAGAAGTTCTCCATGCCCGGCAAGCTGGTCAGGTCGGCGAGGTGCTTCTTGTTGAAGAGTTCGAGCGAAGTGTCGAACGGGCGGCAGGTGATGAGGTCGCCGGCGGATCCGGCGTCGAGCTTGGCGTTCAAGGCTGCGTTATATTCGGTCGGAGCGGAGGGCGAGAAGACGACCTTGATGCCAGGATTCTTTGCCTCGAAGGCGGGGATGAGCTTCTCCTGCCAGATCGCCAGGTCATCGTTGCGCCAGCTCTCGATCGTCAGCGTCACGTCCTGGGCCTGGGCAAGCCCGGCCGAGCCGAGGATGCTCGAGGCGAGCAGCAAGCCTTTCATTGTTGTGCGGGTCATGCATGTTCTCCCTTTTTATAGGCGCCGCCAAGGCGCGGTTTGGATCCCAGTTTTATCGATGCGAGACGATTTCGATCGCCCGCCGCAAGTTCTGATTGGCGCTTTTGAGCGCGGCTTCGGCGGCGGCGACATCCTCGGCCCCGGAAGCGAGCAGGATCGCGACCTTGACCGAACCCGACGCCGCCTTGATCAGCCGGCCTGCCTCGGCGGCGCTGATGCCGGTGATGTCGCAGACGATGCGCATCGCACGCCCTTGCAGCTTGATATTGTCTGCCCGCAGGTTGACCATGTGCCCGTCGAGCACATGGCCGAGATGAATGCCGACCAGCGTAGAAAACATGTTGAAGGCGATCTTCTGCGCCGTACCGGCGCCCATACGTGTCGAGCCGGATACGACTTCCGGCGGCGTTTGTAAGAGGATCGAGACGTCGGCGCCCTTGAAGAGCGGCGCGGCGGCATTGTTGGCAATCGCGATGACTTTTGCGCCGCGCTTCTTCGCCTCGTCGGCGGCAGCGAGCGCATAAGGCGTGGAGCCGCTGGCGGAGACGGAAATGAGGCAGTCACCGGCAGTAACTCCGGAATTGCGCACATCCGCACGCGCAAGGTCCATGTCGTCTTCATAGCCGCCAGCGAGATCGGCGAGACTTGCCGCGCCGCCAGCGAGAAGAATGATGATCTGTTCCTGCGGAATGCCGTAGGTTCCCGGCAGTTCGAGCGCGTCCGCCATGGCCATCAGACCCGAACTTCCCGCACCCGCATAGGCGAGCCGCCCGCCGGCGGAAAGGACTTGCGCCGCAAGCGCTGCTGCGGCCGAGATCTGCTCGATCGATGCATCGACCGATTTCGCCGCCGCCTGCTGACCGGAGGCGAGCAGGCGAAGTGCCAGCGCCGGATGCATCACATCCAGGCCCTTGGCGTTGTCGTGGCGCTGTTCGGTCTTCGCTGACGGCATGCGCTTTGTCTCCTCTTCGTGAATTAATGCCAAAAAAATACCAATTGTCTAGGAGAATTTTAATTTTTGTGGCTTGGACCAGCGAATGCTGAAAAAATTCGCGGAAAAACAACGGTTTATTTCAAATGTTAGCTGCTTGAAGAAATCTTGCTTGGTTATTGGTCTTTTTTTGGTATCTTGTCGATGCGGAGGTGCCCATGACGTTTTATCTGATCGGAATCGATGGTGGCGGAACGAGCTGCCGCGCAGCCGTGGCCGCGCCGGACGGCCGAATTCTCGGTCGCGGAAAGTCTGGTGCCGCAAACATTCTGACCGATCCGGAGACAGCGCTCGCGAATATAGCAGGGGCCTCGCGGGCTGCCTTTGAAGATGCCGGCCTTGATCCGGCCGGGATCGCAAATGCAAGCGCAATCGTCGGCGTCGCGGGCCACAATGTCGGCGATGCTGTGCATTATGTGAAGCGGCGCCTCCCCTTTGCGGTGGCGGAAATCGAGTCCGATGGACTGATCGCGCTCCAGGGCGCGCTCGGCGGCAAGGACGGCGCAGTCGCCATTCTCGGAACCGGCACCATCTACATCGCGCGCAATGGCGAGGCCGTGAGCTATGTCGGCGGCTGGGGCTTCACGATCGGCGATCATGGCAGCGGTGCGCGCATCGGTCATGCGCTGCTGCAGGAAAGCCTGCTCGCCTTCGACGGCATTCACGAGGGCTCGCCGGTAACCGATTCCGTTATGGCGGAATTCAACAACGATCCGAGGGATGTGGTCGACTTTGCGCGACTTGCCAAGCCCGGCGAATTCGGACGCTACGCCCCGCGTGTCTTCGAACACGCGGAACGCGGCGATGCCGTGGCTCTGCGCTTGCTGAAGGCCGCCGCGACCACGGTCGACGAGGCGCTCGACGTGGTTGTATCGAGAGGAAGCGAGCGGCTCTGCCTGCTTGGCGGCTTGGCACCGCTTTATCGTCGGTGGCTTGCCGAGCGCCACCAGAAGCACTTTGTCGAAGCGGAGGCGGATGCCTTGACCGGAGCAGTGGCGCTGGCCGCTGCGCGTTTCGGTTCCAAGGAGGTTGGCGCATGACCCAGCAACTCGCCGCCATTCTGCCGTTGGAAGGCCTGCAATCGGGCGGGGCAGGTCCACTCTATCTGAAGCTCAGGCAGTCGCTCGAGGAGGCGATCCTCTCCGGCAAGCTCAACCATGGAGATGCGCTGCCGCCAGAGAGGGATCTCGCAGACTATGCCAATATCAGCCGGGTGACCGTGCGCAAGGCGGTCGATGACCTTGTCCGCGATGGGCTGCTTGTACGCCGCCATGGCTCCGGTACCTTCGTCGTCAGGCCTGTCTCCCGCGTCGAGCAGTCGCTGTCGAGGCTCACCTCCTTTACCGAGGACATGGCACGGCGCGGCCTCAATACGCGGGCGGAATGGCTGGAGCGCGGGCTGTTCCACCCGTCGCCCGACGAAATGATGACCCTCGGTCTTCCGGCCGATGCGCTGGTTACGCGTCTCGGCCGCCTTCGCATCGCCGACGACATGCCGCTGGCGATCGAGCGCGCGAGCGTCTCGGCGGAATTCCTGCCGGATCCGCTGGCCGTCACCTCGTCGCTCTATGCCGCGCTCGACGAGACCCGTGCCCGGCCGGTACGAGCGGTGCAGCGCATCTCCGCCTGCAATATCAAGGATCCCGACGCGTCGATGCTGGGCGTCGCCGTCGGCGCCGCCGGCCTTTCCATCGAGCGAGTCTCTTATCTCGCCTCGGGGCGTGTCGTTGAATTCACCCGTTCGCTCTATCGGGGCGACGCCTATGATTTTGTCGCGGAACTGACCCTTTCGGAGTCTTGACCGCGACGCGAGGAAAGGAATGGATGATGCAAACCAACATGCGGCGAGAAATCGACGAGATCCCGGAAGCGACCGCGCGGTTGCTGGACCGCTCTGCCAAGGCCTTGAGCGCGGCAGGCGCGGCGCTCAAGGCAAGGGATCCGGCATTCCTCGTGACAATCGCGCGCGGTTCGTCGGATCATGCGGCGCTGTTCCTGAAATATGCGATCGAGCTCACGGCCGGTCGCCCGGTCGCTTCGCTCGGGCCGTCGCTCGCTTCGATCTACGGCGCCAATCTGAAGCTCGGTGGTGCGGCTGCGATCGCGATCTCGCAGTCCGGCAAGAGCCCGGACATCGTGGCGATGGCGCAGTCGGCAACACGCGCCGGCGCGGTGTCGATCGCACTCACGAACACGGTGCCTTCGCCGATCGCCGAGGCCTGCACCCATCCGCTCGACATTCTTGCCGGTCCCGAACTCGCCGTCGCCGCGACAAAATCCTATGTTAACTCCATCGTCGCGGGCCTTGCCGTGCTTGGCGAATGGACCGGCGACGCGGCGCTCAAGCGCGCCGTTGCAGATTTGCCGAACCAGTTCGCCAAGGCTGTGAAGCTCGATTGGCAGGATTTCGCCGCCGATCTCGGCGAGGCCGAATCGCTTTATGTGCTGGGCCGTGGTCCGGCGCTAGCGATTGCGAGCGAAGCGGCGCTGAAATTCAAGGAAACGTCGGGCATGCATGCCGAGGCCTATTCCTCGGCAGAAGTCTTGCATGGTCCGGTTGCGCTTGTCGGCGCCAAATTTCCGGTGCTGGCGCTTGCCGCTCGTGATGCGGCCGAAGCCTCTGTGGTCGAGAGCGCCGACAGCATGAGTGCCAAGGGTGCGGTCGTGCATGTCACTTCGGCACGGGCTCAGAAGGCGAAACGGCTGCCCTTCGTCGAGACGGGGCATCCGATTACCGATGCGCTGGCGCTGATTCTGCCGTTCTATGGCTTCGTCGAAGCCTGGTCGCGCTCGCGCGGCCTTAATCCGGATGCGCCCGCAAGTCTCAAGAAGGTAACGGAGACACGATGACTGCGAAGAAGAAAATCACCGGAGCGCGGATCTTCGACGGCATCGACTGGCATGACGGCGCGGTTCTCGTCGTAGAGGCGGGCCGCGTGAAGGCGATCGTTCCGGCCGCCGCAGCGCCCGCCGATGCAGACATGGTCGACGCGCACGGCCTGTTGCTCGTTCCGGGATTCATCGACCTGCAGGTCAATGGCGGTGGCGGCGCGCTGTTCAACGAGCAGCCGACCCTCGATGGCATTCGGCAAATTTGCGCCGCGCATGCGAAATTCGGCACCACGGCGCTTCTGCCGACCCTGATCACGGACACGCGCGAAGTGCGAAGCGCCGCCATCAAGGCCGGACTAGAGGCAAGAAGGGCGAGCGTCGCCGGCTTTCTCGGCCTGCATCTTGAAGGCCCGCATCTTTCGATCGCCCGCAAGGGAGCCCATGACCCTTCGCTGATCCGCCCGATGGAGGATGCCGATCTGGCAGAGATGGCCGCCTGCGCACGCGCTTTGGGCTGTCTGATGGTGACGGTCGCTCCGGAAAACGCCACGCGGGAGCAGGTGCGCGCGCTTTGTGATGCCGGTGCCGTCGTCAGCCTCGGCCATACCGATGTCGGTTACGAAACCGCCTGCAGCTATGCCAGGGCGGGCGCGCGGACTGTCACGCACCTCTTCAACGCGATGAGCGGCCTCGGCCACCGCGAACCGGGCGTCGTCGGCGCGGCGCTCGCAACGGGCGCGCTGCATGCCGGCATGATCGCCGATGGCTTCCATGTCGATCCGGCGTCGATGGGCATCGCATTGCGGGGCAAGAAAGGACCGGGACAGATTTTCCTGGTGACGGACGCGATGTCGCCTATCGGTACCGACATGACCAGCTTCCATCTCAATGGTCGCGAAATCCTCCGCCAGGGCGGGCGCCTGACGCTCGCCGACGGAACGCTCGCCGGAGCCGACATCGACATGCTGTCCTCGGTCCGTTTCGTACACGAGAAACTCGCCCTGCCGATCGAGGAAGCGATCCGCATGGCATCCGCCTACCCGGCCGATGTCATGGGCATTGCCTCTCACAAGGGCCGGCTGCTGCCCGGGACGGACGCCGATTTCGTGCTGCTGACGCCGGAGCTTGCGATGAAGTCGGCCTGGATCGGCGGCGAACAGGCCTTTTCGGCTTAACCACCTGGCGTCCACACAGCGTCCAGTCGCGCCTTCATTGCCTTGATCGTCGCCGCATCCGTCCGGCGTCGGCCTCCGGAAACGAAGCCCATCGCCACCAGCCGCGGATCCTGAGCCGACTCACGAACGGAGCAGGACGAATGCACTTCCGTGACGGCAAGTCTGGAGAGCAGCACGTCGATCGTGTCGATGGTAACGCCGGAGCCAGGCATCACGGAAATCCTGCCTGCTGCCAACTCGATAAGCCGCACCAGTGTGTCGACGGCTTCCGGTGCTGTTTTCGCACCTCCGGAGGTCAGGATGCGCTCGAAGCCGAGATCGACCGCGATCTCGATTGCCTCGGCGAAATCGGGCACCAGATCGAAGGCCCGGTGCAGGGTCAGCCCCAATCCCGCCGCGTGGCCGGTAAGCTTGCCGAGCATTTGCCTATCGAGCCGCCCATCCGCGAGTGACCCGCCGAGGACGACGCCGGCAAGCCCGGTGGCGCGGACCGCATCGATGTCCCGGCGCATCGCATCGAGATCGGCAGGTCCATAGATGAAGTCACCGGCGCGTGGTCGGACCATCGCATAGACCGGCACCGGTGGCGGGCCGGCGAGCGCCATCAACCCCGGGCTTGGCGTCAAACCGCCAAGCGCAAGGGCAGAGCACAGCTCGATGCGATCGGCACCGCCCTCGACCGCCGCCATCAGGCCGTCCGCGTCGTCGACGCAAACCTCGAGCAGGATGCCGCTCATGCGCCTTTCCCTCCGAATCCGAGCAGGGCAGCGCCGATCAGGCCCGGCTCGAGCCGGCATTCCCCGCGCACGACCAGCGGCCGGTCGAAGCGCCGCAGGATGCGGCCGCGCACGGCGCGGTCGATTTCGGCAAGCAGGGCTTCGGAGTTGGAGAGGCCGCCGCCGACCGGGACGATCGTCGCACCGGTTATGTTGATGACGAGCGCCAGTGGCGAACTTATGAGATCGACGAAAATATCGATCGTCCGCGCCGCCTCTTCGTCGCCGTTCTGCCAGGCGTCGATGATCTCGTGGCTGGAGAGAGATTTTCCGTGCACTGTCGTATGCAGTCTCTCGAGCCCGCGCGCGCCGCCCACGGTGTCGACGCAGCCGCGCAGTCCGCAACCGCAGTCGAAGATCGGTATGGTGATGGGAGGGTGTCCCGCCTCCGACGCGACGGCGGGAGCATGCCCCCATTCCCCGGCAAAGCCGCCATCGGCGTTGATCAACTTCCCGTCGACCACCAGTCCGCCGCCGACCCCTGTGCCGAGGATCGCCCCGAAGACGATCCGGTGGCCGCGTCCCGCGCCGATACCGGCTTCCGCTAGCGCGAAGCAATCGGCGTCGTTGGCGACCACCACGGGCAGGTGCAAGGCGGCCTCGAGCTCGGCGGCAAGCTCCCGCCCGTCGATACAAGGAATATTGGCGCATTTGATCCGGCGCGTTTCCGGATCGATGACGCCTGTGATCGAGATCGCGACCCTTTCCGGCAGGCCGCCCGCTTCGTCGAGCACCGACTCGAGCGTTGCGACGAACCGACGAAAATCATCAAGCGGCGTGGTTCGCCGCGGCAGGGGAAATATCCGCTCCGGCGAATGGGTGATCGCGCCTTTGATCGCGGACCCGCCGATATCGAAGCAGATGATCATGCTTCACCCCGGATGATCGCCTCGGCGGCAAGGGCCGCGCCAAGCAGCCGATCGTCCTGGTGGTGGGGTGCGGAGAGCAGCAAGCCGACCGGCATACCGGCGGCACCCGTGCCGCAGGGAATGGAGACGCCGCAGAAGTCGAGGAAATTGCCGATCAGCGTGTTCCGCAAGGTCTTGGCATTGGTCTTGAAGAAGAGTTCGTCGTCGGAAAGAAGCGGTGCGATCGGCGGCGCGACATGCGGCAATGTCGGATGCGCGATCAGTTCGCCGGGCCCGAGGCTCTCCACCGTCTCATGAATCAATCGGTCACGTGCATCGAGAATGGCGATGTAGTCGCTGAGCGTAATCTTTTCGCCGAGCCGGGTGCGGGTCACGACGCGCGGATCGATGCGCGCCGCCTCGGGACCGGCCAGGCGTTCGCGGTGGAGCGCATAGGCTTCCGCCGTCACCAGCGCGCCATGGCGCGCCGCCAGATCGAACACGGCGGCAAAGCTCGGGAAGTGCGCGCGTCTCACTTTGACGCCCGCCGCCTCGAGCCGCCTGATCGCCGCCTCGAAGGCCGCGACCACTTCCGGCTCGGCGTCGTCGAACACGATCGTTTCGGGAATGACGATCGAGAGATCGGCGAGTTCGGCGCGGCGGATAACCGGTGCCGTCAGGCCGTGCATGGCGGCATCCGCCCACACTGCATCCTGTACCGTATGGCAGAGGGGGCCAAGCGAATCGAGGCTTTCGGCAAGCGGAAACACGCCCTTCGTCGCATAGCGGCCACGCGTCGCCTTGTAGCCGACGATACCGGTCATTGCCGCGGGGATGCGTACCGAACCGCCGGTATCGGTACCGATCGCAACCGGCACCAGGCCGGCCGCGACGGCCACGGCCGAGCCGGAGGACGAGCCGCCGGGAATCCGGTGGACATCCGGCGATGCCGGATTTCGTGGGGTTCCATAGTGCGGATTGATGCCGAGGCCGGAAAAGGCAAACTCGCTCATGTTCGTGCGGCCGACGCTGACCATGCCGGCGGCGGCGAGCGCGCCGACGACGGGCGCGTCGGCCGTCGCGGGCAGATCGTCCTTGAAGACGACCGAGCCCGCAGTCGTCACGCTGCCGGCAAGATCGAACAGATCCTTCCAGGCGACGGGCAGGCCGTCGAGCAGACCGAGCGAACGTCCCGCCTTGAGCCGGCTTGACGCGGCTTGCGCTTCCCTGAGCGCACGCTCGCGCGTCAGACCGACGAAGATCGACTGGTCCGGACAGGCTTCGATGCGATGAAACGTCTCTGCGGCGAGTTTGACGGGATCGAGCTTGCCGGACTGGACAAGAACGGCGAGGCTGGCGAGCGTTTTCTGATTGGTCATTTCGTCTCCATGGCTGGCCGCGACGTCTTGTCGGCGCGACGCCGCCCTGCATCGATTTTAGGCATAGCATATCGCCCTCCGTCCCGTTTGCCAGCGGTTGGGGGCAATGACCCAGGCGATTTTTGCCGGCAGCGAGGCGGCACGATGCGGCGCGGCTTGCAACGCAATCGCAGATCGGCGGCTGAAACTGCTGTCTGTCTTGTTGTTTCCAACGGATCTGCCTACATGCCGCTGAGCCACCTTGCTGTCGATGGAGAGCGGTCATGATTATGGATGCGGCGCGACTTGCCTTCGCAAACCTCTTTGCGGCGGAGACCCGCTCGGTCTTCTGGAAGGTGCTCGGCCTGACATTGCTCGCGCTCATCGCCCTTTGGTTCGCGCTCCGCGAACTGTTCGTCTGGCTCGCTCTGCCCTGGATCGACGCGCTGATGCCGGGCATGCCGGACTGGGCCGGCTGGCTCACATTCGTCGTAGGCATCTTCGCGAGCCTCGGCCTGGCCCTGGCGCTCGCCCTTCTGCTAGCGCCGGTCACCGCCCTCATTGCCGGTTTCTTCCTCGATGACGTCGCCGAGGTGATCGAGACGCGTGACTATCCCGATGGCGCGCCCGGCAAGCCGCTGCCGCTCGTGGAGGCGATGACCGGATCGGCGAAATTCCTCGGCGTCGTGGTCATCGGCAACATCATCGCCCTCCTGCTGCTGCTGGTGCCGGGCGTCAATCTCATCGCCTTCTTCCTCGTCAACGGCTATCTGCTCGGGCGGGAGTTTTTCGAGTTCGCCGCCATGCGCTACCGCCCGCCCGCGGAGGCGCGGCTTTTTCGCACCAAACACCGCTCGACCGTGTTTCTCGCGGGGCTCGTGCTGGCGGCCTTCCTGGCGGTGCCGCTGCTGAACCTGCTGACACCGCTCTTCGCCGCCGGCGTGATGGTGCATCTCCACAAGATGCTTTCGGCACGTGACCCAGGCTTCTCGGTGGCTCACAAAGCGGCGGCCGGCGCGTGAGGCCATTGCTTGACAGGGCCAGTGACTTGGACAATCTGCGCCGAAATCCCGCGCAGGCTTTCCGCTCGCATCGGGCGCCGACAAGTTGAAACGAATGCGATGGAGGACGGCATGAGTGACAAAGAAAGCCGGATCGTACGTCTGGAAGAAATGCTGGCGCACCAGGCGAAGACCATCGAGGAGCTTTCGGACCAATTGGCCGAACAGTGGAAGGTGGTCGAACAGACCAGGGCGAAGCTCGACCGATTGACGGAGCGCTTCCTGAGCCTCGAGGAGCAGGCGCGTGATGCGGTTCCGGTGACCCGCCCGCCGCATTACTGACGGAAGCCGCTTCATGCCGCTCCGCCGGAAACGAAAAGGCCGCCTGCTTCGCTTGAAGCAGGCGGCCTTTTGATGTCAGGTCACCGCAATCAGTAGGGGCAGGATTCGGTGCTCATGTAGTCGTGCACCTGGACCTTGCCGGCAATGATGTCGGCCTTCACCTTTTCGACCGCATCGTGCATTTCGGGCGTGATGAGGGCCTTGTTGTTGTCGTCCAGCGCGTAGCCGACGCCATCTTCCTTGAGGCCGAGGTTGGAAATACCGAACTCGAACTTGTCGTCCTTCGCCGCCATGAAGGCGTCGTAGACGGCGACATCGACGCGCTTCAGCATCGAGGTCA
This sequence comes from Sinorhizobium psoraleae, assembly GCF_013283645.1. Lineage (GTDB taxonomy): Bacteria > Pseudomonadota > Alphaproteobacteria > Rhizobiales > Rhizobiaceae > Sinorhizobium > Sinorhizobium psoraleae. The sequence continues at coordinate 1,375,181 of NZ_JABEKV010000002.1, read as the reverse complement.
GCACTTTGCCCGGCTGCAGCATGTTCTGGTTGGAATCGACGCCGATGCCGAGCTTGCCGGCATCCGCTGCCGCCTGCAACACGCCGACGCCGGTGCCGCCGGCGGCGTGATAGACGACATCCGCGCCCTGGTCGATCTGCGACTTGGCGATTTCACCGCCCTTGACGGGATCGTTCCACGCGTCCGGCGTCGTGCCGGTATAGGCCTCGAGCACCTTGACGTCCGCGCCGACCGACTTGGCACCGCCGACATAGCCGCAGGCGAACTTGTGGATCAGCGGGATATCCATGCCGCCGACGAAGCTGACGGTCTTCGACTTGGAGGCGAGACCGGCGAGCACGCCGACGAGATAGGAGCCTTCCTGCTCCTTGAACACGATCGATTTGACGTTCGGCTTTTCGACCACCATGTCGATGATCGCGAATTTCGTGTCCGGGTATTCCACGGCAATCTTCTCGAGCGATGCCGCCCAGTTGAATCCGGCCATCACGATCGGGCTGTTGCCGTCGCTGGCAAAGCGGCGCAGCGCCTGTTCGCGCTGAGCGTCGTTGGCGATTTCAAACTCGCGGTATTCGATGCCTGATTCGGCCTTGAACTTTTCGGCGCCGTTAAAAGCCGCTTCGTTGAAGGATTTGTCGAACTTGCCGCCGAGATCGTAGATGATCGCCGGCTTGATGTCGGCGGCCAGTGCCGTCGCGGACATCATGGAGAAAGCAAAGAGACCGAGAATGGTTTTTTTCATCGTGCAGCCCTATTGTCGCTATTGATCTTATCGGGTCTGCCGGCAGCCCCCACGAGCCTGTCCGCGCGACCCGCCCCTCTCTTGTTAAGGCTTGGGTGGGCGCATCCTTGCACGGCTTCCGCAAAAAAACACTCAAAATTTTTCGGATGGTAAAAAAGATGCCGACGCCCGGCGAGGGGCCGCCGGGCGCCGGACTCAAGGAGCAAATCGGTGCGCCGTGCCTGCAGCGCCGCGCGTCTTATCAGACGCGAAAAGCACGCTGTGGCACTTTGAATTGCTGCATGGTTTTATTCTCGCTCGGCCACGATCCAAGGAAACATGCAATAGCGCGAAAACAGACCTAGCGGCCGATCGGGCAGCTGACGCCGGTGCCGCGAAGGCCGCAATAGCCATCGGGGTTCTTGGCCAGATATTGCTGGTGATAGTCCTCGGCAAAGTAGAGCGGTCCGGCCATGCCGATTTCGGTGGTGATCTGGCCACCATGATTGAAAGCCGTCAGCGCCTTCTGGAAGGCGTCGCGGGCAGCCTCCGCCTCGCGAAGCTGCTCCTCGTCATAGACATAGATCGCCGAGCGATATGTCGTGCCGATGTCGTTGCCCTGCCGCATGCCCTGGGTCGGGTCGTGTTCCTCGAAGAAGGTCTTGAGCAGCATTGCGAAGGAAGCCTTGGCCGGGTCGTAGACGACAAGCACGACCTCCGCATGCCCGGTGAGCCCGGTCGTCGTCTCCTGATAGGTCGGGTTCGGCGTCAGCCCGCCGGAATAGCCGGCGGCGGTGACATAGATGCCGGGGATGTTCCAGAGCAGCCGCTCGGCGCCCCAGAAGCAGCCCATGCCGAAAAGCACCCTCTTCATGCCTTCGGGGTAGGGGCCCTTCAGCGGACGTCCGGAGACGAAATGCGTCTCCGCCGTCGGGATTTCCTCCTCGCGTCCGCGGAGCGCCGTCTGCGCATCGGGCAGGATCGTCTTCTTCTTGAACATGTCGATCAGAAACATCTCCGGTTCCTTTCGTGCGCGCGGAACGCGTCGATGACGGGCTGCTGCATGTTTCCTTAAACCGAAGCCGATTTAAGGAAACATGCAGCAATTCAAAGTGCCACAGCGTCCATTGCGCTTCTGATAAGATGCACGGCGCTGTAGTCGAAATCAGGCGGCAAATCGGCCCGCGGCGGGGCGTTTCTTGTAGCCTGCCATCCAGAGGAGCAGGGCGAGTACCAGGAGCACCGCGAAGGCGGGTCGGGCGAGCAGCCATTGCAGCCCCGCCAACCATATGGCCGGCCCGGCATCCGTGCGCTGCAGTGCGTGCACCCAGTTGAGCGCATCCGGGCCGAGGACGGACATGGCATCAGCGAGCGAGGTCATAGCCGGCGCCGAAGCCGCAACCGACTGGATCGCGTCGACGGTCCCGACGAGCACCGCCACCGTAAGCACGAGAAAGCTTGCAAGCCTCAGCAGCAACCGCATCTTCGTCCTTTCGGCCGCCGTGGCCCGCTACGCTCCAGATACGCGCCCGACACGCGTTTTTCCGATCAATTACGCTTATGCGCCACAGATAAGCGCCGCAAGTTGCGAGCGCAATGGTTGGCTTCGCCGACGCCATTTCGCAAGATGTCAATAAACTGTCAGAAACCAGTTGATCCCGCGCAGATCATCGGTATATATCGCGCCCGTCCGCCGGTTCGTCCGGCGCACGTCGGTGGAGCTTCGCTCTTCCCCCATCCAGCCGGGCTGACCATCGGCTGTTTAAGGATGGACAGGTGGCCGAGTGGTTGAAGGCGCACGCCTGGAACGCGTGTATACGTGAAAGCGTATCGAGGGTTCGAATCCCTCTCTGTCCGCCATAAGCTTTTCCCAAGCACCCTGACCAATGCCCACGTTTCTACCACTTACCGCCGAAACCCGGCGAAAAGCGGGTACGAATGCGGGTATCAAAAATGGAAAATGCGGGTATCAGCGGGGCGCCAGAGTGCTTACGGACGCAAAGGTAAGAACGCCAAAGGCGGAAACTGCGTACAAGCTCACCGAGGCGATCACACCCGGAGAAGGTAACCAAGGCGGCAGGCCGCGGCGGCGAAGGCCATCGCGGGAAGGATGGTGTAGAAGGCCGCCGACGGAGCCGCGAGGAGAAGTGCAACCAGTAGAGATCCGACGAGGCCGCCGCCGATCTGCATGAAGCCAGTCATGGCCGATGCGGCGCCGGCTGCGTGGGGAAATTCTGCAAGCGCGAGCGTGGTTGCGCCCGGGATGATGAAGGCGGCGCCGAAGGCCCATAGCCCGACAGGCAGCATCACTGTCCACAGTGTCGTGTGGAGGAGACCGCTGCCGGCGAGCGCGATGCTCGCCGCAGCCACGATCCCGATGCCGGCCGTTAGCAGATCCTCGCCTCGGATCTGCCTGAGGAGCCGCGCAGCGATCGCGCTGCCGATGACATAGGCGCCGGTCTGCAAGATCATTGCCATGCCGAACTGCGTCGGCGTCAGCTTGACGGTCTCGACGAGGACGAACGGAAGCACGACCGCAAGAGTATAGATGCCCCCGACCGAAAGGCCCAGAACGAGGCTACCGTGCAAGAAGTGGCGGTTCATGAGGATCGCGCGATAGGTCCGCATCACCACTGCCGGTCTCACCATGTCGGAACTGCGCATGAGGTTCGTCTCCCGGCATAGGAGGACGATGACAGCGAGCGCGAAGACCGAGTAGCCTGCCATCATGATGAAGAGCGCGTGCCAGCCGAACGCCGAGAGGATCGCTCCGCCCAAGGTCGGCGCCACAGCCGGGCCGACGGCGAATATGAGGCCGATCAGGCTCATGATGCGCATCGATATCTGCCCGTGGTATTGGTCGCGCACGATCGCTCGTGAGATCGAGACTCCAGCGGCCGCCCCGATGCCCTGAAGCAGCCGCGCGGCCGTGAGGAGCTCCACTGTGAACGCCGCTAGCGCGACGACGCATCCGATCAGGTAGACGACCAAGAAACCGATCGCCGTTCGCCGCCGGCCGAAGGCGTCGGAGAGCGAGCCGCAGGCGAGAATGGCGGCAGCATAACCCGCAAGATAGATGGTCAGCGTGAACTGGACGGCCGCCACGGAAGTCGAGAATTCGTCAACCAGGAGCGGCATGGCCGGCGTGTAGATCGACATGCTTATGGAGCCGAGAGCGACAATGACAGCGCCGATGAAGGCCGTTCGGAATTCGCTCATGATCGGCTGCATTGCGGTCTCGCACAGGATTGGAGGAACCGGCCGCCGATGGTGAAGGGCGGCGGCCGGCGGGTATTGTCAACGCAGTCCGCTCATGGTGCTCCACATGCGGACGAATTCCTTCCGCCGGGAGAGCAGCTCGGGGGATTCTTTCAGGAACATCAGCTTGAGCTCGGCGATGGGCGCGCCGCCGGGCGGCGGATCGACATCGGTGCGAGGCGAATGCAGGAAAATATTCTCCGCCTGGACTTTCTGCCCCAGCGGCGAGAGGAACCAATCGAGGAAGAGGCGGGCCGCTTCGGGGTGAGGAGCCTCCTTCGTCACGCCCCAGATTTCAGGGCCGGCCGGCAAGCCGTCGCTGGGCGCGACGAATTCCATCGGCGCGCCTTTCTTGTGATAGAGCAGATAGCCGGAATATTGCGCTGTCACGGCCAGCTTGTCGTCGCCGTTGACGATACGGTCATACTGCTGGACGTAGGAATCGAAGGCCTTCGGCTTGAGTTCGGAGAATTTCTTCCAGAAGGCGTCGCCGCCGTTTGCCCGCCCGACGAGCTCCCATGTCAGGAACTGGAGGCCGGAATTGCTCGATTTCACGCTGACGGCGCCGTCCCAGCGAGGATTGTCGATCTCGGCCCAGGTTTTTGGCGCCTCTTCGGCCTTGAGGAAGGCCGGATTGTAGGCAAAGCCCGCCATGATCACTGCGCCCCAGGTCCACAGGCCCTCCGGCTGGCTCTTGTATTCCGCGCCATAGTGCGACAGCTGCGGGGAGGCATAGGGCGCGAAACCGTTCTTGTTCTGGAAGTCGTGGACGAGCGTCTGGTCGGACATATGCAGCACGTCGGCCAGATAACTGCCTGCCTGGCGCTCGGCCATCAGGCGGGCGTAGAGGGCGCCGGTCTGGAGCCGGACGTAACTCGTCTTGATGTTCGGGAAGAGCTTGTTGAACTCCTCCAGGATCTTGACCGTCCCCGGCTCGGGCGCGGGCGAATAGAGGACGAGCGCACCTTCCGCTTCGGCCCTGGCCACGTCCGCGCAGGTCGTGAAGCCTTTTATTTCCACCGGATTGGAGCAGGTGGTGGCGCGCGCATCCTCCTGCGCAAAGGACGGTGAAACGACCATCGTCGCCATCACCATTAATCCTGCTGTCAGGCATTTTCTCATAGGGTTCCTCCTCCCTTGCTGCGGCTGTTCAGCTTGTGGACGCTTCGAGCAGAACACAGTGTTCCGCATCGAAGGCGATCGTGACCGTTTCGCCTTCCTCGATCAGTTCCGCCGGCGGCCGGCGCACGACCAGCTGCCCGGCCGGCCAGTCGATGAGGTACTGGACAAAATCGCCGTGGAACATGCGACGCGCCACGCGGCCCTCGATGCGGTTCGCGTGGCTGGTCGCCGTCGCGCCGAGGCCGATATAGGCCGTGCGGATCGCCACCTGCGCCTCGTCTCCCTTGACCGGCCGCGGCGACAGCGCCTTGAGCGAAAGCCCGGATTCCGTCCGAAACGTGATGTGGTCGGCGCCTGAAGCTGCCTTGTCCACGCGGCCGTTGATGAGATTGGCGGAGCCGACGAAGTCCGCGACGAAGCTGTTGCGCGGGCGGTCGTAGATGTCCTGCGGACCGCCGATCTGCTCGATCCGCCCCTCGTTCATGATCACGACCCGATCGGAGATGGCGAAGGCCTCTTCCTGATCGTGCGTCACATAGACCGAGCTGATGCCGAGGGTGCGTTGCAGGTCCTTGAGCTCCACCCGCATCTCGCCGCGCAGCTTGGCGTCGAGGTTTGAGAGGGGCTCGTCGAACAGCACTACGGCGGGTTCGAAGGCGATGGCGCGGGCAAGGGCGACGCGCTGCTGCTGTCCGCCGGAGAGCTGCGACGCCGGGCGGTCCGCGTAGCGGCGCATCTGCACGAGGTCGAGCGATTTCTCGACGGCCACGCGAATGGCATCCGCCGATATCTTTCTTACGCGCAACCCATAGGCGACGTTCTCGAAGACGGTCATGTGCGGCCAGATCGCATAGGACTGGAACACCATCGACACGCCGCGCTGTTCCGTGGGCACGTTGACGCGCCGGCTGGAGGAATACACAGGGTGTCCGTCGATCAGGATCTCGCCGCTGAACGGATGTTCGAGGCCGGCGATCGAGCGCAGGGTCGTCGTCTTGCCGCAGCCCGACGGGCCGAGGAGCGTGAGATGTTCGCCCTTAGGGATGTCGAAGCTCACGCCGTGGACGGCGGTATAGGCGCCGTATTTGATGACGAGATCGGAGACCACGATATGAGGTGGCTTGGCGGGCTCTGGCGACGCGTCGACGGGCGCAGCGGCGGTCATTTCCGTGACGGTCTCGATGCGTTCTGCCTGTTTCATGATTCATTTCCCTGTTTTGACAGACGCGCGGTCACCCAAAACATGAGCATGACAGCGATGAAGATGGTGAGGGTCTGGATCACCGCCATCGCGGCCGTCAGTTCCGTTCCGGCGCTTGACCAGGAGCTGACGATGGCCGGTGCGATGACCTTGGAATTTGGTCCCATGAGATAAATCGAGACACCGAGTTCCCGGACGCTGGCGATGAAGAGCAGCAGCCAGGCGGCCAGGATACCGGGCTTGAGGAGCGGGAGCGTGATCGTGCGCAACTGATGCGTCCATGACGCGCCGCAGACGCGGGCGCATTCCTCCAAGCTCTTGTCAACTTGCAGCACGACACCCGCAAGCGTCCGCACGCCGAGCGGCAGAAGCACCGTGAAGTAGCCGATGCCGAGCAGCCAGAGTGTGCCGTAGAGCGAGACCGGCATGTTGAGCCAGGCCCAGAGGATCGCAAGGCCGAAGACCATGCGCGGCACTGCCTGCGGGAACATCACGACATATTCGATGACGCCGGCCCCGGGCATGCGGGAGCGATAGATGATCCAGACGAGCAGCACCATCACGAAGACGCCGACGGTGGCCGTGCCAAAGCCGAGGATAAGGCTGTTGACGATGGCGTCGCGCACGGAGGCGAGACTGAAGGCCGTGATATAGTTCTGCGCGGTGAACTGCGCCTGGTGCAAAAGCACGGTGGCAAAGCGTTCGAAGGACGTGATGAGCAGCGCGCCGAGCGGCATCACGACCGCCACGACAACATAGAGCCAGCAGAAGCCTGCCAGAACCCATGTCCATCGCCCCATCTGCATGCGGCGCGGCCGGAACGCCTTTCCGGAAATGGTGGAATAGGCATCCTTCCTGACGAGCCAGCGGTAGAGGGCCAATGTCGCGAACATGATGACGAAGAGCGAGATGCCGAGGGCCGAGGCCCGGCCGTAATCCGGCGGATAGGAAAGGGTCAGCTCCCAGATCGCCGTTGTGATGACATAGAAGTGGCCGGGAATTCCGAGAACCAGAGCGGCGGCAAAGGAGCCGAGCATCTCGGCGAAGACGAAGATCGCCGCGCCGAGTACGCCGGGCGCGACCAGCGGCAAGGTGACCGTGATCATGGTCCGCAGCTTGCTCGCGCCCATGACGCGTGCGCCTTCCTCGAGAGCCGGATCCATGGACTTCATCGCCGCGGAGATCATGACGAAGGCGACGCTGCCTTCGAAGAGCGCCATGACCCAGGCGACACCCATGGGGGTATAGACGTCGATAAGGCGGTTCGAGCCGCCGAAATAGGCCCATGCCTGGTTGAGGAAGCCGCTCTGCGGCGCGGCCAGGATACTCCAGGAAAGCGCCCCGACGAGGGGCGTGACATAGAACGGCACCTCCATCAGCCGCTCCAGCACGGCGCGCCCGGGGATTTCCGTCCGCGTCAGGATCCAGGCGAGGATGAAGCCGATCGTGACGGCGATGCCGGTCGAGAAGAGCGCCACCTTCAGCGTGTTGCCGATGATGCGCCAGTCGAACAGCATATCGACGTAGTTTCCGAACCCGATACGCTCGGGCGGGAAGACCTGCGGATCGCCAATGTTCAGCGATTCCGCGAAAAGGAAGAACAGAGGGTAGAGCACGAGGGCGCCGCAGATGATGAGGATCACCGCCGTGATGATCCCTTGCGACGTCAGGCCCAGGCCGCGCCGGTCGAACCCGGCGTCGGCGTCAACAGATTGCAAAGCCAATGATCTTCCCCCGCTTACTGGAGCCCGGACATCGAGCGCATCTGGCGAAGGAAGTCCGGCCTAGTCGCCGCATAGGCCAGCCAGTCGGCCGGGAAGAGCAGCTTCATCTTGCTCAGCGGCAGGGCGCCTTCAGGCGGCGCCACGTCCTCGCGCGGCGAATGGAAGTACCAGTGCGCGACGGACGCCTTCTGCCCTTCCGTTGATAGATACCAGTCGAGGAAAAGGCGCGCGGCGTTGGCGTGCGGCGCTTCCTTGACGATACCGACGACCTCGGGGCCTGAGGGAAGGCCGGAGGAGGGGGCGACGAAGGCGATCGGGGCGCCCTTCGCCCGGTATTCGAGATAGGCCGCGTATTGCGCGGTCATGGCCACCTTGTCTTCACCGTTTACCAGACGGTCGAACTGCTGGACCATGGAATCGAAGGCACGCGGCTCCAACTCGGCAAACTTTTCCCAGTAGTCAGGGGCCACATGCTCCCGAATCTGATACCAGGTCACGTGCTGCATGCCGGAATTGGCCGACTTCATGCTGACGGCGCCCTTCCACTTGGGGTCGAGAAGGTCGTTCCAGTCCTTCGGTGCTTCGTCATCCGGAGTTATTTTCGGATTGTAGGCGAGGCCGGCCGGCATCAGTACGGCCCAGGTCCAATAGCCTTCGGGATTGCTCTTGTACTCGGCCTTGTAGGCCGTCATTTCCGGCGAGACGTAGCGGGCGTAGCCGCCGCGTTTCTGGAAATCCATGACGAGGCCGACGTCGCCGATCTGGAAGATGTCGGCGAGATAGCTCTGGCCCTGCCGCTCGGCGAGCAGACGGGCATAGAGCGCACCGGCCTGAAGGCGGACGTAACTGGTCTTGATCTTGGGATAGAGCTTCTCGAAATCCTGGAGAACCTTGACCGTACCGCTCTCGATGTCGGTTGCGTAGAAGACAAGTTCGCCCTCGGCTTCAGCCTTGGCGATGTCGGCGCAGGTCTTGAAGCCCTTGGCCTGGGTCGGATTGGGACACACTGTGTCGACGTCAGGAATGGCGTCCTGGGCCGCTGCCGAAAACTGAACCGATGTCGCAAGGAACAGGGCTGTGATGCCGGTTTTTATGAGATCGCATGTCTTCATCATTTCTCCTCCCGATGAAAGCCTGCTTTTCTGACTCTCCTAACTGATATCAGATATCTGTGATCACAGTAGTGGATATGGCTCGACCTGACAAGGGGGGCGGCGGAGGGACCCTGGGCTCAGGCGAGGGCGGAATACCCCCCGTCGACTAGCAACTGCGTGCCGGTCACGAAATTGGAAGCGCTTGAGGACAGAAACACGACGGGGCCTTTGAAGTCATCCGGCGAGCCCCAGCGTTTAGCCGGCGTCCTGTGCATCACGTTGTCGTTTAGCCCATCGACCTGCTCTCTGGCCGAGACGGTAAGGTCGGTATCGATCCATCCCGGCAGGATGGCGTTGACCTGGATATTGTCGGCTGCCCAAGCAGTGGCGAGCGCCTTCGTCAGCTGCACGAGGCCGCCCTTGCTGGCGGAATAGGCGACCGTGAAGGGCGCGGCGAGATACGACATGATCGAGCCGATATTGACGATCTTCCCGGCGCCCGCCCGGCGCATATAGGGATACGCGGCATGCGCCATGAGGAAGGCGCTCGTCAGGTTGGTATCGAGGACTTTGTGCCATTCGGCGAGCGAATAGTCCTCGGGCCGCTTGCGGATCGCGATCCCGGCATTGTTGACCAGGATGTCCACGGAGCCGAACCGCGCCGCGACTGCGTCGACAGTCTCGCGGACGGATTGCTCGACGGCGACGTCGGCAGAAAAGAAGGCAGCATCGATGCCGCGGTTGCCCAGCTCGGCGGCGGCTTTTGCGCCCTTGGTCTCATCGCGCGCGACAAGGGCAACCGATGCACCCGCTTCGCCGAGGGCTGCCGCCATGGCGAGACCGATGCCGCCATTGCCTCCCGTCACGATTGCTGTTTTCCCCGACAAGTTGAACATCATCATCGTCTCATCCTCCCTGGCGCCGGCGCATTTGCTGGACAGCGCGTCATCTTCATCTTATATGTGATCACAGATCACGGTTTTGGCAAGCTTATTTGGGAGGATTTTATGAAGCCTTGTCTTAGAACGCGCATTCGCAACGGAGAGACTCTGCTGGGGGCCTTTGTGATGATTCCGTCGCCCGCCGTTGTCGAGATGCTGGGCTACGCGGGTTTCGACTTTGCCATCATCGACAGCGAGCACGGAGCGTCAAGCGTCGAATCTGTAGAAAACCAGATCCGCGCCGCGGAGGCGGCCGGAATTTCCGTGATTGTCAGGACGGTCGGCATGACGGCGGGTGAGGTGCTTCGCATTCTCGATGCGGGCGCGGAAGGCGTCGTGGTTCCGCACGTCAAGTGCGAAGCTGATGCGCGGGCGCTCGTGGCTGCCGCACACTACGCCCCGCGCGGCATTCGCGGCATGGCGACGACGGCGAGGGCGGGGCGGCATGGCATGACGAGCGTCGCCGAACACATCGCCAATGCCGCAGAACGAACTTTGGTTATCCCGCAGATCGAGGATGCCGAAGCCCTGCCGAATGTCCGAGCCATTGCCGCGCTCGACGGCATCGACGCCCTCTTCATCGGCCCGGCGGACCTTTCGATGTCGCTGGGACACCCCGGCAATCCTGCCCATCCGGAAGTCGTGAAGGCGATCGACGGTGTAGTCTCCGACATCACCAGCGTCGGCCGCAGGCCGATGATCTTCACCAAGAGCGCCGAAGAGGTTTCGGCGATGCGCAGGCGCGGCATAGACATCGCTGTCTACTCGACGACCTCCATCATCTCCGTCGCGATCCGCCGCACGATCGAGGAGGTTCGTGCACTGCCGGCCGCATAAGAGAAAGGCCGGGCTTGGCCCGGCCTTCATGCTCAACCGGCTTTCTTGCCGAAACCGCCCGCCCTTTCCCGATAGACGGGATCGTCGTGGCAGGCCTCGGAGGCCAGCATGTGATAGACGCCGATCATGCCGGCGCTTGCCGGCGGGGTCGGGTCGAGGGCGACCTTCGAAAGGAACAGCGCCTTGCCGCTGCGGGTGGCAAGGTCCTGGGCAAAGCGTTTCGTCTCCCCCAGGAACGACTCCAGCGGATAGACGTGGTTTGCCAGACCGGTCCGGTAGGCTTCCTGGGCATCGACCCGGCGCCCTGTCAACGCCCATTCCTTGGCGATGCCGAGGCCGACTATCAAGGGAAGCCGCTGCAGACCGCCCGATCCCGGAATGGTCCCGATGTTGATTTCCGGCAGAGAGAAAAGCACGTTCTCCGCCACGAAACGCATGTCACAGGCAAGCGCGAGCTCGAAGCCACCGCCCGCCACATGACCATGCAGGGCCGCAATTACGGGCTTCGTGCAGGCCGCAACGCGGTTCTTGGTCGTGAAGTCGAGCTGGAGGTAACGCTGGGCCTCCACGCCCTGAAATTTCGACACTTCACGCAAGTCCGAACCCGAACAGAATGCCCGTCCGGCCCCTGTCAGGATCGCGACCTTGATATCTTCGGCGTGGTCGACCCAGTCCATTGACGCCTGGACCTCCCGGTGCATGTCCGGATTGCAGGCATTGAGGACCTCCGGCCGATTCAGCGTGATGGTCGCGACGGCGCCTTCAGTCTCGACCGTCAGGTAGCGAAAATCCGGGGCGCTCATTTCGGACGCCTCCGGATGAGCGTGATATGCTCGCCGCTCTGTACGACCTCACCGCGCTGGTTGACCAGTTCGACGAACTCCGTGATGAGCCCCATGTTCGGTTTGCTCTTGCTCTCCCGCTTGTGGACCACTTTCCAGCGGACACGGACGGTATCGCCGATCTTTATCGGCCCCTTGAAGGCGTACTTGTCCCAGCCGACGGATGCGACGCCCGTGCCCTGCGTGTAGTTCGTCCGCCACATCAGGCCTTGCGCCACGGCGAGGCCGAACAGGCCGTGCGCGATGCGTGTGCCGAATTCCGTCTTCTTGCAGAATTCCTCGTCCGTGTGGACCTGACTATAGTCGCCGGTGAGGCCCGCGAAATTGTTGAGATCGGATTCCCCGATCGTGCGGCCGGGCGAAAGGCGCTCCTCGCCAACGACAAAGTCCTCGAACCAGCAGCCCAGTACGACCTGTTCTGGTGCTTCAATCATTCTCGACCTCCCAGTGAGTTTTCAAGCCGAACGGCCCGTCGGTTAGTAGTTCCTGCGGTGTTTCGCGAAGGGATGGCGAAACCTTCAATTCGAAGCCCATCTGCTGGCGTATGTCCCGGTCGAGATCGATACCCGGCATGATTTCGGTGAGCACCGGGCCGTCGGCCTCCAGCCGGAACGAGCAGCGGTCGGTGATGTAGTGAACCTCCTGTCCGCGCTCGAACGCCATCCGCGCGTTGAAGGTCACTTCCTCGACCGCCTTCACGAACTTGCGGAACTTGCCTTCCTGCGTGATGGTCATGCGGCCATCGGCGATCTCGCTGCGCAGCTTGCCGCTGGTCAGCGAGCCACAGAATATGATGCGTTTCGTCTTCGAGGTGATGTTGATGAAGCCGCCGGGTCCGTTAAGTTCCGGGCCGAACCGGCTGACGTTGAGGTTGCCGGTGCCGTCCACTTCGCCGATCCCGAGGAAGGTGATGTCAAGGCCGCCGCCATCGTAGTAGTTGAACTGGAAGACGGAATCCATGATCGCGTCCGCATTGAGCGCGGGAACGAAGGACCCGCCGATCGCGGTCGCCATCAGGCCGCCAAAGATGCCGTGCTCGTTGGTGAAGGTCACGGTGTCGAGCACGCCCTCTTCCAGGGCGACGATCGGCAGGCGGGTCGCGACGCCGGCACCGAGATTGATGACGTCGCCCTCCCTCAGGTGCATGGCGGCACGCCGGAGCATGATCTTCTCGGCCGAGAGCGGCAGAGGCTGAATGCCCGACAGCGGATGTTTGAGTGCGCCGGCAAGGAAGGGGTTCCAACCCTGGGCGGGATCGCTCATGCCGGGTGAGACCTGGGTCTGGGTCGGATGGACCACGACGGCATCCACGAGCGTTCCCGGGATCCGAACCAAACGGGGATCGAGGCTGTTGGCGCGGGCAACGCGCTTGACCTGAACGATTACCTTGCCGCCAGAGGCCTTGCACGCCATGGCCATTTCGACGGCACCGAGCGTGTTCGGCTCCTCCTCGAAGCTGATATAACCGTTCTCGTCCGCCGTCGTGCCGCGGATGAGCGCGACGTCGATCTTCTGGCTCGGATAGAAGAGGTACTCCTCGCCTTCGAGCTCGATCAGTTTGACCGGCGGCTGAGTCGACTGCGCATTCATCGCGCCGCCACCATGACGAGGATCGATGAATGTTCCGAGCCCGACCTTGGTGATAACGCCCGGCTTACCCGAGCCGATCGCGGTCAGCAGCTGGATCATGATACCCATGCCGGCGATGTAGCCCTGGACGGAGCCGTCGCGCATCAGTTCGAGGAACCGTGGATGCCGCGCCTTGGCGAAGGAGGCGCCGAAAACCTTCCTGAGCATGCCTGGATGAGCGAAGCAGTTGAACCCTCCGTCGCCGGGACGGTCGCCGGGAAGCATGGGACTGAAGAGATAAAGGTGCTTCGGATGGCCTTGCTCGAGAAAACGCTGCTCCAGTGTCGAAAGCAGAAGGTCTGGTTCAAGGACGGGACCGGTACCGGCGACAGCGACGGTCGCGCCGTCCTCGATCAGCGCTATGGCGTCCTGTGCGGATAGAAGCTTCTTCATCGGGCATGCTCGCGGTAGAGGTTGCCTGCGAGCCAGCGCTCGCGTAGGCCCATGCATTCTTCGCTGAAACAGATGTCGGGTATCGTCCGGAGGTTTTCCGCGACAGCGATTTCGGTGCCGAGGTGGGCGAGGATATCGCGCTCGACATCAAGGCCCGGGGCGATCTCGACGAGGGTCAGTCCGCGATCCGTCAGCCGGAACACGGCTTTCTCGCTGACATAGAGAATATTCTGACCGCGCTTTGCCGCTTCGGCGGCGTTGAACGTCATGTCCTGGACGTCGACGACGACCTTGCGTGCCGCCTTGTCGCCGAGGACCATGCAGAACACGATGTTCTCGATGCCCTGCGTCATTTCGACGAAACCGCCGGCGCCGGGGATTCGTTCGCCGAAGCGGCTGACATTGACGTTGCCCTTGGCATCGACCTCGCCGACACCAAGAAAGGCGCGATTGATACCGCCGCCGGCAAAGAAACGAAGCTGGTCAGGCGCCTCGAGGATCGCGACCGGATTGTGGGCGACCGGGAAGGTCTTGCCACCTGCGGCATAGCCGTTGATTCCGCCGAAGACGCCATGTTCGATCGTGAAGGTGACGAGATCGAACACGTCCTCCTCGATCGCGACCGCCGGGAGGAAGCCGGCGATGCCGAAGCCGATAGCAAGGAGATCTCCGTTCTGCGCTTCGAGAAAGGCCCGCCGCATGACGACCTTCCCGGCATCCATCGGGCGGCGCTCGATGGCAGAAAGCGGCAGCGTTTCCTCGCCTGTCAATGTCGGGTCATAGAAGCAGTGCGTAATTTGGCGCTGGCCCTCGCTTACCACGACCGCATCGACCAGCACGCCGGGTACGCGCACGTCGTGCGGGCGCAAAGAGCCGGGCGACGCGATCCGCTTGACTTGCGCGATCACCTTGCCGCCGTTTGCGCGCGCGGCCTGCGCCAACAGCAACCCGCCGATCAGGGCTGGCTCTTCCTCGAATGTCAGGTTGCCGTCGGCATCGGCCGATGTCGCGCGGATAAGGGCGACATCGACGGCCGGTGCCTTGTAGTAGAGAAGTCGCTCGCCCTCTATCTCGATTGCCTGGACGAGCTTTTCCCGCGAGATCGCGTTGAGCGCTCCGCCGCCGCGGTCCGGGTCCTGAAACGTGCCGAGGCCGACGCGGCTGACGACGCCCGGCCTTTTCGCGGCCGCCGCTTCGAGCATGGCGTAGATGACGCCGATCGAGAAATTGTAGGCCTCCATCTCGTCGGCATTGATGCGGCGGATCAATTCCGGTACCCCGACGGGCCAGAAGGAGCCGCCGATCATGCGGCGGACGAGGCCTTTTGCGCCGAAAAGACTAGTGCCGCGCCCCTCGATCTCGCCCGTCCGTATCGCATGAATTTCGACGAGGTCGCGCGGCTCTCCGGTTCGCTTGAATCGTTCCACCAGCGCTTCGATCAACGCGTCGGGTTCCTGGACGCCGCCGGCGCCCCCGACCGCCAATGTCATGCCGGACTTGATGAGCGCGACGGCGTCCTCTACGGGCATGATCTTGCTTTTGGTCACTTTATCTCCCATCACCCGTGCTCCCGGTCGAAGGCCTGCGTGCGTGCGCGATAGTCGGCGTCCGCCTGCCGTGTCGCACTGATGAGCCCATGGAAGGCCGCCGCCGCATGGGGCTCGTTCTTCAGCAACATCGCGGCCTTCATATACGCGATCGCTTCGCGCGGACGGGACAGGAATGGGGAGAGCCAGGCGTCGACATCGGCCTGGCTGTCGGCAACGGCGTTGACCAGGCCGATCGTGTGCGCCTCGGACGCCGAGAAACGCCGCCCTCCGACCATCATCTCGATGGCACGTGCCGGGCCGATTAGCGTTTGCAGTCGCTGTGCGGCGCCCGAACCGGGCACGCTGCCATAGGTCATCTCGGGAAAGCCGATCGCCGTATCCGCTGCCGCGACCCGAAGGTCGCAGGCAAGCGCGAGCTCCGCCCCGCCGCCAAGCGTATAGCCGTTCAATCGGGCAATCGTGAGCACACTCGACCGCGCGATCCGCTCGCCAATGCGCCAGCTAAGTTCAATGAAGCGGCGCAGTTTGGCGCCTGAAAGGCCGCGCATGAATTTCAGGTCTGCGCCGGCCGAGAAGGCGCGGCAGCCGCCGCCGTCGATGACGGCGACGCTCACCGCGTCGTTCTCCTCGACTGCGTCGAACGCGCGGGCGAGCCCGATATAGCTCTCCTCGTTCAGGGCGTTCAGCACCTCTGGCCGGCAGAGCCAGATGCGGGCGCAACTGCCGTCGATGGTCCAACGCACGGGCGTGCCGCTCATGATCGGAAGGCGC
This sequence comes from Sinorhizobium psoraleae, assembly GCF_013283645.1. Lineage (GTDB taxonomy): Bacteria > Pseudomonadota > Alphaproteobacteria > Rhizobiales > Rhizobiaceae > Sinorhizobium > Sinorhizobium psoraleae. The sequence goes on along the minus strand of NZ_JABEKV010000002.1, from coordinate 1,359,098 downwards.
CGAACTCGGCCTGCGGCGCACCCTTGTCGTTCAAGCGGATGATGATCGGCCGGGCCATGCCCGGATCGGCTTGCGGCGCATCTTCCCGGTAATGGCTGCCGCGTGTCTCCTTGCGCAGGCTGGCGGCCGCGCACATGGCCCGGCCGACGTCGACGAGATTGCGCGCCTCGTAGAAATCGACCAGGTCCTTGCGGGATTTGATCGCAAAGTCACCGGAGGTCATGGCGTCGGCGAGCATTCCGAGCTTGCGTTGCGCCTGCTCCAGACCTTCCGCATTGCGGACGACCAGCGCATGATCGCTCATCGTCTGCTTGATCTCCGTATGCGCTTCCTTGATCGAACGTTTGCCGCTGCGTGACTGTTGGGCCGCCACGTCTTCGAGGAGGCCATTGGCCTCGGCGCTAGCGATACGGCCGCGGGCCTTGGCGACCTCGGCGGCGTGCTTTCCTACGCGCTTGCCGAAAACCAGGCAGTTCAGCAGCATGTTGCCGCCCGGCCGGTCTGCCCCATAGGGGCCGGCGGCGTTCTCGCCTGCCGACAGAAGACCCGGCACAGCGGTCTGGCCATGCTCGTCGATGACGATGCCACCATTGATCGCGTGGCCGAAAAGGCCGACACGAAGCGGCTGTTCGTCGACGTCGATGTTCTTCTTGAGGAGCCAGTCCTTCGACACGTTCCAGAGCTGAACGAAGCCCTTCTGCGGAATCTTGTCCGGCTTGGTGCCGCGCAGGTCGAGGTAGAAGCCGTCATGCTCGTCGGCGCGACCCTGGCGCATAGCGTTCTTCGTCGCGATCTCCAGCCAGCGTGAGGCGTCGGAGGAGCTGAAGGGATAGTGATCGACCTTCTTGAGCATCGCCGCTTCGATGTCGGCCGATGGGGGCACCGTGTCTTCGACCACCGGCTTGCCGTTCTTGTCGACGAAGGAGGGCAGGCCTGCCCAGAACCAGGTGTAAAGCATGTTCAAGGCCGGCTTCACCGTGCCGAAGCCGGCCTGCATGAACTCCATATTGGCGAGCGGCGCCCCGGCGCGATAGCCCAGTGCATAGCCATCGCCGGTAATGTCCGGTGGCATGAGGCTGTGCTTGAAGAGCTGGCCCGCGCCGCCGGTCGTGAGCACCGTTGCCCCGGCGCGGATTTCAAGGAAGGTTCCGTCCTTGGTGACGGCGATCACGCCTTCGACGCCGCGCGGACCATGAATGAGGCTCAATACGGCGGTCTGCTCCAGCGCCTTCACGCCGAGTTTCGCGTTCTCGCGCTTCAGGGCGACGGTGATCGGTTTGCCGTGATGGTAAATCTTGCGGTTTCGCGGCCGCGAGGCGAAATCGCCCTGCGCGACGAGCGGCTTGCCGCTCTCGGGATCGCGGATGAAGTCGATGTTCCACCGGTCGAGGTCGGCGACCGCGTCGACGGCTTCGCTGACGAGGATGCGGACGAGCTTCGGATCCGCGCAGCCCTGCGCGGCGGTCATGATGTCGTTGTAGTGGACATCCTCGTTGTCTTCCGGGTCGCCCGACCCGTCCGGGACGGCGAAGCCCGCCGATGAGGCCAGGCCGACGGCGGTGGCGCCGGAAACGGCAATGCGGCCCTTTGTCATCACCAGCGTGTCCGCGCCGCAGAGCGCAGCTTCGTGCGCCACCCGCAGGCCGGCGCCGCCAGCGCCGACGACACAGACATCGACTTCGATCACTTCCCTGTCGATCGCCATCACGACAGCCCCCCGGGGGCAAGGCCGATGCCGAGACCGGTCTTCTGAACGCGGCTTGCGATCATTCCGCGCTGGATGTCCGAGGTGCCGTCGAGAATGCGGTAGGAGCGGGCGTCACGGAACAGGCGCTCAACGCCAAACTCCTGCGAAACGCCCATCGCGCCATGGATCTGGATGGCCGCATCCGCTGCGCGGCCTGCGGCCTCGCTGCAGAACAGCTTGGCATAGGCCGCCTCCTGCGCAGCATCGCGGCCTTCGTCGAAGAGCTCGGCCGCTTGGTAGAGCAGGAGCCGGGCCGTATAGAGGTCCGCGGACATATCGGCGATCTTGTGCTTGATCGCCTGGAACTCGCCGATCTTCTTGCCGAACTGCACGCGGTTTTCGGCATGGGCGAGGCTCAGTTCAAGAGATCGTCCGATGATGCCGACGGCGCGCGCGGCCGCCCAGAGCCGGGCGCGACCGAGGATGAACTTCAGGGAATCGAAGCCGAAGCCGATTTCACCGAGCACCTCGTCATCTGCGGCCTCGACCTCATCGAAGTTGACCTCCGCGCTGCCCGAGCCGCGGCCGCCGAGCTGCCATTCCGGCTTGCCGACATTGATGCCTTTGCGCTTGTCGAGGATGAATATCGTGATGCCGCCCTTGGCACCCTTGGACGGGTCGGTCACGGCCGACACGAAGAAGACGTCGGCCTTGACGGCGCGGCTGATCCAGAGCTTGGTCCCGCTGATCCTCCACTTTCCGTTTTCCCGCACTGCCTTCGTCTTGATGCCGGCGGCATCCGAGCCCGCACCTGCCTCGCTGAGGCAGAAGGCGGCGAACCGCTCTCCGGCGGCAAGGCCCGGGAGATATTTCTGTCGCTGATCCTGGCGGCCGACGAGGTTGATGGCGGCCGCCGGAGCGCTTGGCGCGACGAAGAAGGTCACGCCGCCCGGGCCGTAGCTCATGGTCTCCACGGCGACGGAGGAGACGAGCTCGCTCGTGCCCAATCCGCCAAACTCCTCCGGAATCGAAAAGCCGAACAGGCCGAGCTCACGCGCCTTCTCAAAGACGATCTCCGGGATCTCGTTCATCCGGTCGATATGCTGTGCGTGGGGCTCGACTACATCATCGATGAATCCACGGACGGTGTCGCGAATCTGCACGACCTCATCGGGCAAACGTATAGGCACGCTATTCCTCCCAAAACTGCGATCTGTGATCACACATATGCCGCAGCCGCGTTGTTATGGCAAGTTAATTTTTTCCGACGCCCAGGGCTAAGCAGCCGTCGCCATCGCTTGACTTGTGATCACACATCACACAATGTTGGTATCTGTTATCGATGAGGAGGCGTCGCATCATTTCACCGTTGGGACGAAAAAACAATTCAAAAGGGAGGTTGGGATGCAGGGCTTATCCCGTTGGTCTGCCGGATGGTTCGCCGTCGGCGTAGTGGCATCGATCGGCTGGGCGCATGCACAGGAGGAGGCGATCAAGCTCGGTGTGTCTGAGCCGCTGAGCGGGCCGGCGAGCTCACTGGGCATCCCCGTCGTCGAAAGTATCAAGACCGCAGCCGAGTTCATCAACGCCAATGGCGGCGTAAACGGTCGCAAGATCGAACTCCTCATACGTGACGACCAGAGTCGCGCCGACGTCGCAGTGCAGAACTTCCGCCGACTGGCGGAGGAGGGCGTCTACGGTGTCATCGGCCCGAACCAAGGGAGCAACGCCCTTGCCGTCGCTCCGGTGCTCTTGGAAACCAAGGTGCCGATGTGCGGTTTCCAGAACACCATTTCGATCACAAAGCTCGACAATCCCTATATCTTCCGTTGCCAGACGAGCGACACCGACAACACGCGTGCGGCGCTCAAGTTCGCCTCCGAGAAGCTCGGCGCGAAGAATGTCGCCGTGCTCTATACCGGCGATGCCTATGGCACGGAGGCGTATGCGGCCCTCGAAGCCGAGGCCAAGGAGATGAATATCCCGATCGTTGCCGCCGAGAAGATCAACTACGGCGCGAGTGACACGACCGCCGAGTGGACGAAGGTTCTCAGCGCACAGCCGGAGGCGATCATACTGTGGGGGTCGGGTTCGACGATGTCGGTGGCGCTGCGCAACGGTTCCCAGCTTGGTAACACGGCGCCCATTATCGGAGCGCAGGGCGTCGCCGCGGCCGCCATTATCAAGAGTGCCGGGGCTGCGGCCGAGGGCGTCTACATGGTGACGCTGAACGCGCCCGACCAGGTGACGCCGGAGCAGCAGGAGCTCAGCCGCATCTACAAGGAGCGCCACGGTGAGGACTACGCGCTCACCATCTACGACATCATCGGCTGGGACGCCGTGCACATCTATGCCGAAGCGATCCGGCAGTCCGGTGGCGACAAGGCGAAGGTGGTCGAAGGTATGGAAAAAACTCAGGGGCTGAAACTTGCTGGCGGCTCCTATACCTATACTGCGGAAAGCCACGAGGGATTGGGTTCGGATTCTGTCTGGATCGTCCAGGTAAAGGACGGTGCGACGGTCGGCGTCCAGCGGGGCTTCTGACCGGGAGCTTGCAATGACATCAGCCGAAATCCTGCAGCTCCTTATCACTGGGCTGACGGTCGGAAGCATCTACGCCCTCGTCGGGCTCGGGTTCAACCTGATCTTCAACGCGACGGACGTGATCAACTTTGCGCAGGGCGAATTCGTTGTGCTCGGCGGCATCTTGACCGCCATCGCGGTGGGGACGGCGGGATTGCCCCTGTGGCTGGCCGTCATCGTGGCGATCGTGCTGGTCGGCGCGCTTGGGGCGCTGATCGACTTTGCGGCGATTTCGCGGGTGCGGCGGGGGAGCGTCATGACGCTTGCGATGATCACGCTGGGATTGGCCGTGATCGTCAAGACATCACTGCTGCTTTGGGTCGGGCCGGATCCGCTCTATTTCGATCCGTTCACACCTGGTCCGCCGATCAGGATTTTCGGCGCCGTCCTGCAGTTGCAGGCGATCTGGGTCATCGGCATCGGTGTGCTCGTGATGGTCGCGCTGAAATTCTTCTTCTCCCATTCCCGTGTCGGGCGCGAAATGCTCGCCTGTGCCATCGACCGGGAGGCGGCGCAGCTGATGGGCATCAATGTCGGCGCGACCGTCCGTTTGAGCTTCATTCTGTCCGGTGCGCTGGGGGGACTTGCCGGCGTTCTCATCACGCCGCTCACCAATGCGACCTATGATCAGGGCTTCACGCTCGCGCTCAAAGGTTTTGCCGCTTGCGCGCTCGGTGGCTTCGGGCGGGCAAGTTCGGCGATCGTCGGCGGCTTTGCGCTCGGGCTGATCGAAGCGGCATCGGTGGCCGTCTTGCCGTCGGGCCTCAAGGACTCGGTCGCTCTTTCCGTTCTCATTCTGGCGTTGATGATCCGTCCGTCCGGCCTGCTCGGCGGACGCGAGGAACGTCGCCACACCCAGGCCATGTAAAGCGAGGCTTCCATCATGCGGCAAATCCATGTCCTGCTGGCGCTCATCCTCGCCTGGCTATTGGCACCCCTCCTGATCGAAACGGGAGGCACGTTCAACCTCTTCATCTTCGCCTTCATCAACCTCATCCTCGTCCTTGGGCTCTCCCTGCTGTTCGGATATGCGGGGCAAATCTCGCTCGGCCAGGCAGGCTTCTACGGCATCGGTGCCTATATGGCCGCGGTTCTTACGGTGCGGACCGGTTTGCCACCGGTCCTCGGCCTTGTTGCCGCAATCATCGTTCCCGCAGCGCTGGGCTATATCATCGGCCGGCCGGTCCTGCGCCTGCGTGGCTATTACCTCGCCATGGTCACGGCTGCCCTCGGCCTCATCCTCCACACGATCTTTGTCGAATGGGTGGACGTCACCGGCGGCTATTCCGGGATCACCGGCATTCCGGCGCTCACCATCGGGACGCTCACCGCTCGCTCGCCCGTCACGATGTATTATCTCAGCGGCGCCGTCGGCTTCACCGTCATGCTGCTCGCCTTGCGCCTGGTGGACACCGCCTATGGCCGCGCCATGCGCACGATGCGGGAGTCCGAGATGGCGGCGCGCTCATGTGGCATTCCGACGGCACGGCTCAAGGCGGAAGTCTTCGCGCTCTCCGCCGGTCTTTCCGGCCTCGCGGGCGCGCTCTATGCGCAATATGTCGGGTTTGTGAGCCCCGAGAGCTTCACGATCGACACCTCGATCAATCTCCTGCTGGCGCTGGCGGTGGGGGGAGTGGGTTCCCTCTGGGGTGCGGCTTTCGGCGCGTTCCTTCTGACCTTCCTGCCGGAGTGGGTTCACGAGCTTCAAAACGCCTACGGCCTCGTTCTCGGTGCCATGGTCGTGGTGATGCTGACACTGGAGCCGCGCGGGCTCTGGGGCATCGTGCTGCGCTTGCGAGACGCCTTTGCCAGGCGGCAGGCTACTACGGCATGATCGGAGATCGGACATGAAAATCGAGATCGACGATATCGGCGTCCGCTTTGGCGGCCTTTGGGCCAACCGCAATGTCAGCTTCAGCTTCGAAGGGCCGTCGATCACCGCAGTCATTGGTCCGAACGGGGCGGGCAAATCCACGTTGTTCAACGTGATGACCGGCTTCATCAAGCCGGCGACGGGCGAGATCCGGCTGCGCGGCGAGCGCATTTCGGGACAGGCGCCGGAAAAGGTGGCCGCGCGGCGCATCGGCCGGACCTTCCAGATCCCGGAGATCTGCCATGAGATGTCCGTGCGGGACAACGTGCTCGTCGGTGCACACCGGCATATCCGCGGTAACTTGTTCTCGCAGGTCCTCAATATCGGCGCGAGCGGGGCTGCCGAGCGGGAAGCAGGCGACCGTGTCGATGTCATCCTGAAGGATACGCGCCTTTACGATCTGCGCGACCGCCCGGCGGGCACGCTCCCGCTTGGCCGCGTGCGACTGCTGGAGATCGCACGGGCGCTGGCATCCGAGCCCGAATTGTTGCTGCTCGACGAGGCGGCGTCTGGCCTCAATTCGCAGGAATCCGCCGAGCTCGCTGCCTTCATCCGCACCTTGCCGTCGCGCGGCATTTCGGTGCTGCTGATCGAGCACAATGTCGGCTTCGTCATGGAACTGGCGTCGACCGTCGCGGTTCTCGACCATGGTCAGCTGATCGCGGTCGGGACGCCCGAAGAGGTTCGCAATAACGAAGCCGTCATCACGGCCTATCTCGGCAAACGGAAATCATGATGCTGAACGTACAATCCCTTGCCGTGCACTACGGAGGCATCGTTGCGGTTCGCGATGTGTCCTTCGCCGTTGCCCGCGGAGAATGCGTGGCGATCATCGGCCCGAACGGTGCCGGAAAATCGTCGACCCTCCGGGCGATCTCCGGCCTGGCGCCGGTGACTTCCGGCAGCATCGAATTCGAGGGAAAGCGCATCGACGGCCTGCCGGCACATATGATCGCGCGTCTCGGGGTCGCGCAGGTGCCAGAGGGCCGACACGTCTTCGGCCCACTGACGGTCGAGGACAATCTGCTGCTCGGCCGTTCGCGTCTCGGGACGGGCAAGCCGGCGGACGGGCTGGAACGGGTCTATTCCGTCATGCCGAAGCTGAGGGATCGCCGCATGCAGAAGGCGGGCAGCCTTTCGGGCGGTGAGCAACAGATGCTCGTCATCGGCCGCGCACTGATCGGCGAGCCGAAGATCCTGATGCTGGACGAGCCGTCGATGGGGCTCGCGCCGCAGATCGTGGATGCCGTATTTTCGCTGCTGGATGGGCTACGGCGCACCGGGCAGACCATTCTACTTGTGGAGCAGAACGCGACGCAGGCTCTCGAGTTCGCTGACCGCAGCATCGTGCTCAATGTCGGCGAAGTCCGCATGGCCGGCGCCTCGAGCGACCTGCGCGCCCGCAGCGATGTGGTCAGCGCCTATCTCGGCGGGACCGAGCATATCTAACGACAAGGAAAACGGCATGAACTCCCAGCCCCGTTGGAAACGACGTCCCGAGGGTTCGAACTGGGGGGACTTCGGCCCCGACGACCAGTTCGGCCGGGCCAATCTCCTGACCCCGGACGTCGTGTTGAAAGGCGTGGCGGAAGTGAAGGAGGGGCGTTCGTTCTGCTTGTCCCTGCCGCTGGATTATCCGGGCGGCGGCGGGCTGAACCCGAGCCGCCGCGGCCCAGTGCTTCAGCACACCATGCGCAAGGGCAAGCCCTGCTATGGTTACCGCATGGTCTGCGAGGACCCGACGATGACCGACGTCCTCAATGACGATATCGCGATCTTGACGCTGCAATACTCGACGCAGTGGGACGCGCTTGGCCACGTCGGCTCGACCTTCGATGCCGATGGCGACGGGGAGGCGGAGATCGTCTTCTACAACGGGTTCCGCGCGGGCGTGGACCTTCTGGGACCAGACGACGCCGATGTGAGCAAGGGCGATTCCACGGTGAGGGCGAAGGCGCTGGGCATCGAACGGCTCGCCGAAAAAAGCATGCAGGGGCGAGGCGTGATGATCGACCTCGCCCATCACTATGGTCGCGATCGGGTCGCCGCCGGCTACGATTCCGTCATGCGCATCATGGAGGCGGACGGCGTCGAGGTGGAGAAGGGCGACATGGTCTGCTTCCACACCGGCCTGTCGACGATGATCCTCGAAATGAACAAGCAGCCGGACGGCCCTCTGCTTCTGCGGTCCTGTCCGGTGCTGGACGGCCGCGACGAACGCTTGCTGCAGTGGATTACCGACAGCGGGCTGGTCGCGATCATTGCCGACAACTATGCGGTCGAGCTCAATCCGGGCCGCGACCAGCATGCTTGCTGCTCGTACTTGCCGCTCCATGAACATTGCCTGTTCAAGCTCGGCATCCCGCTCGGTGAACTCTGGTATCTCGACGAGCTGGCGCGTTGGCTTCGTGCGAACAAGAGAAGCCATTTCCTGCTCACGGCGCCGCCGCTGCGCCTGCCGGGTGCGATCGGGTCTCCGGTAACGCCGATTGCGACCGTGTAAGGTTTACAGCGCGGGATGAGGAAAATGTGTGCGGTTTCCCGCGCCAACTTCCTGAATCGAACACGTTTATGATTTTTCGATCGATCCGAAGAAATCACCGTGATCTCTGTGAAGACCCGCCCGGTCAGACCGGGCAGGCATGTTCTCGCATCAGAAGCCGACGCGGTCGCCACCCTTGAGGGCGAGGATTTCTCGGGCTTCGTCCGGCGTCGCCACCTCAAGACCCAGCCCTTCGATGATCTTGCGTGCCTGCAGGACCTGCTGGGCGTTGGATTCGGCGAGTTTGCCCGGCCCGATCCACAGGGAATCCTCGAGCCCGACGCGCACGTTCCCGCCCATGGCGGCCGCCATGGCGGCGATCGGCAGCTGGTTTCTGCCCGCACCCAGAACGGACCAACGGTACTGGTCGCCGAACAGCCGGTCGGCTGTTCGCTTCATATGCAGCACATCGTCCGGGTGGGGGCCGATGCCGCCCAGAATGCCGAAGACCGTCTGGATGAAGAGCGGCGGCTTCACGAGACCCTTCTGGAGGAAGTAGTGCAGGTTGTAGAGATGCCCGGTATCGTAGCACTCGAATTCAAAACGCGTGTCTGCTTCCGATAATGCTCTAAGTGCGTATTCTATATCTGTGAATGTATTACGGAAAATTAGGTCGCGCGATCCTTCGAGCGCTTCACGCTCCCAATCGTGCCTGAACTCCTTGAAGCGGTCCAGCATCGGGAAAAGACCGAAGTTGAACGAGCCCATGTTCAGCGAGGCGACCTCCGGCTTGAAGACGGCCGCCGGCTTGACGCGCTCTTCCACCTTCATCCAGGGCGCGCCGCCTGTCGTGATATTCACCACGCAGTTCGACCGCTGCTTCACAACCTTGAGGAAGGGCGCAAAGCCCTCTGGCGTCTGATCTGGGCGCCCGTCGACAGGGTTGCGCGCATGAAGGTGCACGATCGCTGCACCGGCCTCGGCGGCACCAACGGCAGCATCGGCAATCTCGTCCGCCGTCACCGGCAGATGCGGTGACATCGATGGCGTATGAATCGCGCCCGTTACGGCGCAGGTGATAATGACTTTGCGTTTGATCGCCATCTTCACTCCTTCATCAGGTTGTCTTGCGATTGTTTGTGTTGGCGCAATGCCTCCAGTCGCCGGTCACGCCACGCGGAGCGTGCTGCGAGCTGCTCAGCGGAGCGTTTCTTGCCCCAACTTTCCACCACGCGTTCAATGTTCGCCGAGGCCCAGACTTCGGATGAGGGCGGCGTGGCGGTGATGTTCTGGAAGGCGCCGCCATAGCGGCGCAAATAGTCCTCGATGCCGCCGGGCGCGTTCAGTTCTATGGTTGCGAAGGGGCCGAGGAAGGACCAGCGCAGGCCGAGGCCTTCGCTCACGGTCTTGTCGAGGTCCTCCGCGCTGATGATCCCGTCGCCGACCAGCCTCAAGGCTTCCGCAAGCACGGCCGCCTGCAGGCGGTTCAACACGAATCCTTCGATTTCCTCGTTGATCACGATAGGCGCCTGGCCTGCGTCCTCGTAAATCTCCTTGGCGCGGGTGATCACTCCCGGCGACGTCCATGGCGCGCCACAGAGTTCGACCAGGGGCGCGAGGTGCGGCGGGTTTAATGGATGGGCGATCAGGCAGCGGTGCCGGCCGCGAAGGTCGCCGGTGAAAAGCGAAGCCACGATGGACGAACTGGACGATGCCAGAAGGGCCCCTTCGGGCGCATGCTTGTCGAGCTCCGCAAAGATCTGGCGCTTGAGCTCCACGGTTTCAGGGCCACATTCCTGCACGAGGTCGACACCGGCGACGGCCGTCGCGAGCGTCGGGCAGAATGTGACGGTCCCCGACCTGCCATTCTGCTTAAGGTTGCGAATGCGCGCCAGATGATTCTCTGCCGCCCCCAGTCGACTTTGGTCTATGTCCGTCAGATTGACCGAAAAGCCGGCGCGTGCGAAAACGATAGCCCAGGATGTACCGATCAGGCCGGCACCGATCACGGCGATTTTCATGCTGTACTCCTTTGGCGCGCGCTCTCTAAAATTGTATCTGGACAGTCCTTGTCGTGATCACAGATCACAGTTATTCTGTCGTCGGAAACCAACAACGTTCGGATTCGACCGTGCAGAACGCCACAGACTTCGCCCTGAAGCAGATTGGACACCTCGAACGCGTTACCCTCGGTGAGCGCGTTTATTCGGAATTGCGCCAGCTCCTGATGGCCGGCAAACTCGTGCCCGGTGAAAAGCTTTCGCTGCGTTCCGTGGCAGAGGCGTTGGGGGTATCGATGATGCCGGTGCGCGAGGCGGTCGCCCGCCTTGTGGCCGAAGGTGCGCTGACGGTGCTGCCCAACCGGGCAGTAAGCGTGCCGCCAATGACCCAGAGCAAGCTCCGGGAGCTCATGCGGATTCGCATCGAAATCGAAGGCTTCGCCGCGCAAGAGGCCGCCGTGGCGTGCAGCGGCGCGGCCTTGAAACGCATTTCCGATCTGGATGCAGCGTTCCGCGCCGCTGTGCTCGCGCAGGACGCCGATGTCGAACAGGCGCTCCGACTCAACAAGGAATTCCACTTCGCAGTCTACGAGGCGACGCGCCTTCCGATCCTCACCTCGATCATCGAGAGCCTTTGGCTCAAGATCGGCCCGGTCATCAATCTTGACCTCAGGACCTCGCAGCGCCTGACGACCGGCGGCGCCGAGCAATATCACGGCGCCCTTGTCGCAGCTCTTTCCAGCCGTGACGGCAAGGCGGCGCGCAAGGCGCTTGCTGGCGACATCCGCAGCTCGTCCGAATTCATTCTGGCGACCGGCAAATTGCCGGAGTAGGGTCCGGTATCCGCCCGGTACGGGCGACATTGACGTTTCTGTTGAAGCGGTCATGTCAGCTCAACATCTGCAAGTCGCCGTCAATGTTGATGACCTGGCCGGAGGTCGTGGCGAAGCGCTTGGAGGCAAGGCAAACGATCGTGTCGGCGATCTGCCGGGGTGAAACGAACGCCTTGATGGATGCCCGATCGAGCGCGATCTCGCGCATCTCCTCCAGCGTGATGCCCTTGCGCCTTGCCTTCTCCGAAAGCACCGCATCCTGTCGTGCGCCGGCGGTAATGCCAGGCAGGATGGCATTGACCCTTATGCCGTAAGGCCCGAGCTCGATGGACAGCGACTTCGTGAAGCCGACGACGGCCCATTTCGAAGCCGCATAGGGCGTGCGCATGGCGAATCCCAGCCGTCCGGCCGCGGAGGACAGATTGATGATGCTCGCATTGTCGCTCTTCTTCAGTTCCGGCACGGCTAGCCGGATGCAGTTGAACTGCCCCGTCGTATTGACGTCGATCGTTTTCTGCCAATCCGCCGGATCGATCTCGTCGACGCCGCCGGTGGGGCCGGCAATGCCGGCATTGTTGACGAGGCAATCGAGCCCGCCAAGCGCTGCCATTCCTTCAGAAAAGAAGCGTTCCACGGCCTCCCGGCTCGAGACGTCGCAGACGGACGTGGTCAACTGGCCGGGAATGTCGCGCCGCATGCTGGTCAGGGCCTCCTCGTTGAGGTCGCAGACATGGACGGCAGCGCCTTCCGCCAGAAACGCCCTCGCGATCTCCAGGCCAATGCCGCCCGCCGCCGCGGTGATCATCACCCGTGTTCCTTTGAGCCCAAGATCCATGCTGCTATGCCTCCCTCGTCATTCGCATGCTTGTCTTTGTCCCGCCCGTTCCGCCGGGCCGGCCTGTGCCTTTTCGCCGGCTTCCTCGAGCATTTCCTCGGCGAAGTGGCAGGCCACCCAGCGTCCGGGCCTGAGTTGACGGAAATCCGGCGCATCCTTGCTGCAACGCGCCTGCGCGCGCGGACACCGGGTGTGAAAACGGCAGGCGGCAGGCGGCGTGATCGGGCTCGGCACCTCGCCCTTCAAGACGATGCGGTTGTTTTCCCGCATGGCGGACGGCAAGGGTTCCGGCTCGGCGGACAAAAGCGCTCGGGTGTAGGGATGGAGCGGCGTCTCCTGTACGGCTTCCGCCAGGCCCTTCTCCACGAATTGGCCGAGATACATGACGGCGATCTCATCGCTGATATGCGCAGCGACCGCGAGGTCATGGGTGATGAAGACGTAGGTGAGGCCGAAATCCCGCTGGATGTCAGCGAAGAGGTTCAGGATACCGGCCTGGACGGAGACGTCGAGTGCGGCGACGACCTCGTCGCAGACCAGGACTTTCGGCCGTGTGGTGAGTGCGCGGGCGATGTTGACGCGCTGCTTTTGGCCGCCGGACAGTTGATGCGGATAGCGTTCATGAAGAGCAGGGGCGATGCCGACGCGTTCGAGCAGCCCATGCGCCTGGGCGTTGCGGTCGGCCTTTGGTATCTCGCCGACAATGTCCAGCGGTTCGCGCACGCTCTCCAGGATGGTCATGCGCGGGTCGAGTGCCGCATGCGGGTCCTGGAAGATCAGCTGATAGTCCCGGCGATGCCGCCGCAGCGCAGATCGGCCGAGGCGGAACGGATCGGTGCCGTCATGCAGCACCGTGCCCTCGGTTGGCCGTGTCAGGCACACGAGCGCGCGTCCAAGCGTCGACTTTCCGGACCCAGACTCGCCGATGATCGACAAAGTGGTAGATGGCTCGATGTCGAAGGTCACGCCGTCGACCGCCTTCACCGTCCGGCCGCGGCGCTTCGTGGGGAAGTGGATCTTGAGCTTGTCTACGGAAACGAGTGGCGCGGCAATCAATTCAATACTCCCGGAAGCATGAGTTCGTCATATCGGCAGCAGGCGACCTTTCGCGCCTCGCCGGCGGGAAGCAGGGATTGTTCCGCCTTGCACGGTGCCTGGGCGAGGCTGCATCGCGGCTCGAACCGGCATCCGGCTGGCATTTCGGCAACGGTGGGAACGCGGCCGGGAATCGAGGGCAGTGCCGTCTTGCGCTTGCTCATGCGGGGGAGCGATCGCAGCAGGCCGGAACTGTAGGGATGCAGCGGGCGCGCGAGGAAATCGTCGATGCCGGCGTTCTCGACGACCTGCCCGGCATACATGGTGATGAGGCGGTCGCAGGTTTCGGCGACCACGCCGAGGTCGTGGGTGATGAAGAGGAGGGCCGTGCCGTGTTTCTCGCTAAGCTCCACCAGAAGGTTGGTGATCTGTGCCTGCACGGTGACGTCGAGCGCAGTCGTGGGCTCGTCGGCGATGATGAGCTTCGGCTTGCACGCAAGCGCGATGGCGATCATCGCGCGCTGACGCATGCCGCCAGACAGCTGGTGGGGATAGTCATCAACCCGCTCTGCCGGCGCAGGAATGCCGACCTGCGCCAGGGCATCGATCGCTTGCTCCCTTGCTTCTTTCCGCGCCAGTTTGAAATGCGTGCGGAGCGTCTCGCAGATCTGCTCACCGATCGTGAAGACCGGATCGAGCGTGACCATCGGCTCCTGGAAGATCATGCTGATCTCCCGACCTCGGACATGCCGCATCGCCTTGGCCGGCAGGTCGAGCAGGTTGCGTCCCTCGAACACGATTTCTCCCCTCAGGTGGAAGGCGCTGGAGGCAAGGCCGAGAATCGAAAGGCCCATCACGGTCTTGCCGCAGCCGCTCTCTCCCACGATTCCGAGGCGCTCGCCGGCGGCGACGGAGAAGTTCACGTTCCTCAGGACGTCCGCGCCTCCAAGCGAGGCGCAGACGTTTTTGACCTCGAGCAGGGGCGGGCGTGCGGGATTGGTCATCGGGACGTCCTTTACGAGAGCGAGATGAGGATAGAGCCGCATGACGTCCTCACCGGGCCTTGAGCGCTGGATCGAGGACGACGCGCAGGGATTCCCCCAGGACGTTGAAGGCAAGCGCGGTGAGCAGGATGGCGAAACCCGGCGGATACATCTGTTCCGGCGCGATTTCCATATAGGTGTAACCGCGCGCCAGCATCGCGCCCCAGCTCGGAGCGGGCGCCTGCACGCCGAGGCCGAGGAAGCTGAGGCTGGCCTCAGCCAGCAGGGCTGCCGCCAGGAGCAGCGTCATCTGCACCAGCAGCGGCTGCAGGATGTTGGGCAGGACGTGCCGGCGCAGGACATGGTAACTGGAGGAGCCGAAGCACCGGGCAGCGTCGATGTAGAGCTCGCTACGGACGATGAGGGTGCGTGCCCGGGCAAGCCGCGCGACCATGGGCGAGAAGACGATGCCAACCGCGACCATTGCGTTGGTCAGCCCGATGCCGAGCGCACCCGTCACGCCGATGGCGAGGACGATGCCCGGAAAGGAAAGAAGGGCGTCGATCACGCGGCTGATGATGTCGTCGAGCCAGCCGCCGAAGAAACCGGCAGCAAGACCGATCGGCACGCCGATTACCGTTGCCACGGCAACTGCCAGGAAGCTCGCATAGAGGCTGGCGCCGGTGCCGTAGATCAGTCGGCTGAGAACGTCGCGGCCGAGGTCGTCCGTGCCGAGCGGGTGGTCCACCGTGGCCGGCATCAGCATGTTCACCAGATCCTGGTCTGTCGGCGAGTAGGGCGCGATCAGCGGGGCTGCCAAGCCGGCGAGGATCATGGCGAGAAGGAAAGCCGCACTCAGCCGCCCGCGCCAATCGAGCAGGATCATCAGGTCTACAGGCCGGCGGGCGGCGGAAAGAACGAGTGCCGTCATCGCTCAACCCTCGGATCGAAAATCGGATAGAGAACGTCGATGATGAGGTTCCCGAGGATGACGAGGAGGACCATCGTGAAGACGACGCCTTGGACGATTGGGAAGTCCTTTGCGATCGCCGAACGCACGATCAGGCTACCGATGCCCGGTATCGCGAAGATCGCCTCGATGACCACTGTCGCGCCGAGCAAGCGGTTGAACAGCAGACCGGTCACCGTCAGCAGTGTCGTGCTGACATTCTTCATGGCGTGCTGCCAGACGATCCGGGCCGGTGAGAGGCCCTTGGCGTGGAGCGTCCGGACATGCTGGGAGTCGAGGACTTCGAGGAGGGCGCTGCGCAACTGCCGCACGATCTCCGCGACGCCGCCCGCGGCAAGCGATAATGCTGGAAGAAAGGCGTACCAGAGGGCATTCAGCGGATCCTGGAGCAGCGAGCCTGCACCAGTCGCCGGAAAGATGTTGTTCTGGAGAGCCAGGAAATTGATGAGGATCATGCCGAGCCAGAAGTTCGGCAGGGCGATGCCGACGGACGCAAGGGCGGTGGCGATCGTGTCCAGCACGCCGCCGCGGTGAATGGCCGACATCACGCCGAGGGGGATGCCGATGGCAAGCGAAATCGCCATCGCGCAGGTCACGATGAGAAGGGTCGGGGGAAGGTTTTGCAGGATGAGCCTGGTCACATCCTCCCCCGACATCAGCGACCGGGCGAGGTCGCCCTGCATCGCATTGAGCAGCCACTGGCCGTATTGCACAAGCAAGGGCTGGTCCAGGTTATAAAGCGCCCGAATCTGCTCGATTTGCTCTGGCGTCGCGTTCTCGCCCGCAAGCGTGATGGCCGGGTCTCCCGGAACGAGCTGGAGGAGCAGGAAGACCACGAGCGTCGCAATGATCACGACGGGGATGACTTGCAGTCCCCTCCAGGCGCTTGTACGCAGAGCGGCGCCGGACATCAGACAGCCACCGTAACGTCTTCGAACTTCGGCCAGCCGAGGAGATTGGGCCGGTAGTTCTCCACACCTTCCGCCGCCCCGTCGATTTCCGGTTCAAAGGCAATCGGGCAGAACCAGGCGGCCTCGGCGACCAGGCGCTGAACGTTGAAGAGCGCTTCCTTGCGCTTTTCGCGATCGAGTGTCGTCTGAGCCGCGACGAGGGCCTCAGAGAGCCCTGGGTAGTCCTGAAGCTGGCCCGGGTTGAAGAAGCCCTTTGCACTCGTCAGCAAGTTATAGGTCATGCTCGGATCGGGGCGTCCTGTCCAGGCGGAGATCATCGCCTCGCCGCGCTTTTCCGGGCCGAGATAGAGCGTGCTGGCGTCGGTAATGGAGTGACGGCTTATCTTCAGCCGGATGCCGACCTTGGCGAGCTGTTCCAGCAGGATTTCCTGCCGCTGCTGCGAATACTGGTCGTTCCAGCCGATGGTCGGGATATCGATGCCGTCGGCATGCCCGGCTTCAGCCAGCAGAGCCTTGGACTTCTCGGGATCGTAGGCGAAGAAGTTCTCGAGCGAGGCGTCGTAGGCCCAATGGGCTTTCGGGATTGCCGAGTTCGCGAACTCGCCGAGACCGAGCATCGAGCCCTTGTTGAAGGCGTCGCGATCGATCGCATAGCAGACGGCCCGTCGGATACGGACATCGTTGAAGGGCGGCCGCGAGCAGTTGAAATAGATCAGGTGGAAGTAGAGCGTCGGACCGTTCACCAGCTTTACGTTTCGCGCGCGGTCGATGATCGGCTTTTGCTGCGGCGACAGGCGGTACACGAAATGATTCTGGCCGGCGACGACGGAGCGTAGCCCCGTGTTCAGCTCCGGAATGATGACGAATTCGAGGGCATCGACCTTCTGCGCACCCTCACGCCAAAAGCCTTCCGCCCTCTTCATCACGATCTTGTCGTTGTCAGCCCAGCTGACGAATGACCAGGGACCGGCGCCGACCGGATTGCGGACCAGTTTTTCCTTGAGTTCCTCCGCCGCCTTTGGCGATACCATCATGCCGGCTCGGCTTGTGAGCGCGAGCGGCAGCAGGGCATCCGGCTGCTTCAGCTTCAGGATGACCTGATCTTCCCCCTTGACCTCGACCTCCTCGACGGAGCCAAGGTCGGTCCGGATGGTTGAGCGCGCATCGGAACGGCTGCGGTCGATGTTGAACTTGACGGCTTCGGCATTGAGCGGCGTTCCATCATGGAACGTCAGATTGGGGCGCAGCTTCAGCGCGAACGTGCGCTCGTCCGGATATTCCCAGGACTCCGCCAGGCCGGCTTTGGGTTGGAGCGTCTCGTAATCGAAATCGAGCAGCGTGGCATAGAGCGCCCAAAGCACCGGCGTGTCGTCGCCCGCAAGGCCAGTCATCGGGTCGAGGCTCGAGGGGTTCGCACGCGTCGAAATCCGTAGCGTTCCGCCCGAAGCGGACTGTGCCCAGGCTGCGCCCGTCGGCAGCGCTGAAAGCGCGACGCCTCCGCCGATCAGCGTCATCAACTCCCGGCGGCTAATTGCGGTTTTCATCGATCTGTTCCTCCCAAACAGGTTGCTCCGGGCTCGCCCCGGCCCGGCGGGAATTTTCCCTGCCGGTCCAAAATCGAACTTGACCAAACTGTAATCTGTGATCACACTTAGTGTCAATCGGATGTTTGGAGATAAGTGCGGGAGGGCAAATTGGATCAGACATCGCAGCAGAATGGCGTGTCTCGTTCGGTGCAACGGCTGGCGGATGCGCTCCTGTTGATCGACGGCGAATGGCGCGCCTCGGCGAGAGAGGAGTGGCTGGACATCCTCAACCCGGCGACCGAACAAACAATCGGGCGCGTCGCGAAGGCGGGTATCGAGGATCTGGATGCTGCCCTTAAGGCCGCGCAGTACGGCTTTTTGACTTGGCGCGACGTACCGGCGCGTGAGCGAGCGCACATCCTGCGAAATGCTGCGGGCCTGATCCGGCAGCGCGTCGAGGACCTGGCACTGGTCCTGACCTTGGAGCAGGGCAAACCGCTTGCCCAGGCGAAGGCGGAAATCCTCAGCTGTGCCGACATCTACGAGTGGAGTGCCGAGGAGGCCACGCGCGCCTACGGGCGGCTTATCCCGGCGCGCCAGACCGGCGTCGTCAACATGGTCGTGCTGGAGCCGGTCGGCCCTGTTGCGGCATTCACGCCCTGGAACTTCCCGGCCTCGCAGGCCGCGCGGAAGATCGCATCCGCGCTTGCCGCCGGCTGCAGCATGATCCTGAAGCCGCCGGAGGACGCGCCGAGCGCCGCGATCGGGATCGTCAAGGCGCTGACGGATGCAGGCCTTCCATCCGGCGTCATGAACGTTGTCTTCGGCGTGCCGGCCGAAATTTCGTCCCACCTGATTGCCTCGCCCGTCATCCGGAAGGTCTCTTTCACGGGGTCGGTTCCCGTCGGCAAGCACCTGGCCGGCTTGGCCGCTGAGGTGATGAAACCCACCACGATGGAACTCGGCGGCCATTCTCCGGTGTTGGTCTTCGATGATGTGGATCCTGCCGCAAGTGCAAAGGCGCTCGCGGCGAACAAGTTCCGCAACGCGGGTCAGATCTGCATTTCGCCGACCCGTTTCATGCTGCAGGACGACATCTACGAGCCGTTCCTCGATACCTTTGTGGATGCCGCCCGCGCCGTACGCCTCGGAGACGGCAATGCCGAGACCACCGATATGGGGCCGCTTGCCAATGCCCGGCGGCTTGAAGCCGTTTCGGCGCTGATCGACGATGCGGTGGGGCGCGGCGCGAAGGTCGCGACGGGTGGCCGGCGCCACGGCAATGTCGGCTATTTCTACGAGCCGACGGTTCTGACGGATATCCCGCCAGAGGCCCGCATCCTGCACGAGGAACCTTTCGGGCCAGTGGTGTTGGTCTCGCGTTTCAGCGACACGGATGCCGCGATCGAAGCCGCCAATGCCACACCTTATGGACTGGCCGCCTACGCCTATACGCGTAATGCCGCGACGGTTGAGAAGTTGACGCGGCGGCTGGAGGCGGGTGTCGTTTCGATCAATAGCGGAACGCTTGGCCTGATCGAGACACCCTTCGGCGGCATGAAGGAAAGCGGCTACGGACGGGAGGGCGGCTCGGAGACGCTCGCGCCCTATCTTGTCACCAAGTTCGTTGCGCACGCGACGGTCTGAAAGGCGCCTTCCTCCATGTCCAGCTACGACTATGTGGTAATCGGCGCCGGCTCGGCTGGCTGCGTCGTTGCCTCGCGCCTCACCGAAAATCCGTCTATACGCGTGCTGCTGCTGGAGGCCGGCAATCGTGACAACAGCCTGTGGATGCGCATCCCGGCCGGCTTCAGCAAGCTGATCGCCGACCCGCGCTATAACTGGTGCTATCAGGCCGAGCCGGATTCGGGGCTTAATAACCGCCGCCTCTCTGTGCCGCGCGGGAAGGGGCTCGGCGGATCGAGTTCCATCAACGGCATGCTCTATGTCCGCGGGCAAGCGATGGATTTCGACGGCTGGGCCCAGCTCGGCAATCGTGGATGGGGCTATGAGGAGGTCTTGCCATACTTCCGCAAGACCGAGAGCTTTGAGGGTGGTGACAGCGAGGTCAGGGGGCGTTCCGGACCGCTGAAGGTCTGCGAACTCGCCGAGCCAGGCCCGGTAGTTAACGCCTTCCTCAGGGCCGCGGAGGCCGAAGGCTATTCCAGGAATCCGGACTACAACGGACGTACACAGGAGGGATTCGGCCTCTACCAGGTGACGCAGCGTGCCGGGACGCGCTCGTCGGCGGCTACCGCTTACCTGCGGCCGGCGGAAAAGCGTCCGAACCTTCATGTGGTCACGAACGCCCTCGTCACCCGGTTGCTCTTCGACGGGCGGAAGTGCATTGGCGCGGAATATCGCATCGGCGAGCGGTTGGTCGAAGCGAGAGCCGGGTGCGAAACGCTGCTGTGCGCTGGCGCCGTCCAGTCACCGCAGGTGCTGGAACTGTCGGGAATCGGTCAGCCGGCGCGGCTTCGTGCCCTCGGTATCGAGGTCCGCCTGGCGCTGCCTGGCGTCGGCGAAAACTATCGCGACCACTATGCACCGCGCCTGCGCTGGCGCGTCAAGAACGCGATAACGCTGAACCAGCGCACCCATGGCGTCCGATTGGCCTGGGAGGTCCTGCGCTATGCCGCCACGCGCCGCGGGGCGCTTTCGTTGGCGCCCGGCCTCGCCTGCGGCTTCGTCCGCACGCGTCCGGAGCTTGAAACTCCGGATTTTCAGTACTTCTTTGCCGATGCAAGCTACGGCAATGCCGCGACCCGTGAACTCGAACGAGAAGGAGGGATGACGTTGTCCGGGTTTCAGCAGAGACCGGAGTCGCGCGGCAGCATCCACGCGCAGTCGGCCGACGCGGCCGTGCCGCCGGTCATCCTGCCCAATATCCTCAGCGAGGAGCTCGACCGGCAATGTGTCGTCGCCGGGCTGAAGATCGCACGCCGGATCGTCGAAAACCCGGCGATGGACCGCTATCGCGCCTTCGAGCTCATCCCCGGCAAGGAGGTCCAGAGCGACGACGAATGGCTGGATTTCGCTCGTCGTGACGGTGTCACCTCGTTCCATCCGATGGGAACCTGCCGCATGGGCCGCGACCCGCTCGCCGTGACCGACGACGAACTGAACGTGCGCGGCATCGGCGGACTTCGGGTGATCGATGCCTCGATCATGCCAACGATGGTGTCAGGCAACATCAATGCCGCGGTTCTGATGATCGGCGAAAAGGGGGCGGCGATGGTCGCGGCCGCGCAGCGCAACGCCGCACCGATCGCGGTCGCCTCCTGAGGAAACACGATGCAGGAATTCGGGACGTTCGATTTCATCATCATCGGTGCCGGCTCGGCCGGATGTGTCCTTGCGAACCGGCTTTCGGAGGACCCGCAGACACGCGTCCTCCTCCTGGAAAGCGGCGGGCCGGATCGCGATCCCTGGATCCATGTGCCGGCAGGCTTCTACCGCAACATCTACAATCTCCGTATTTCACGGACCTTCGAGACTGAACCCGAGCCGATGCTGAAGGGGCGGCGGCTGCCCTGGCCGCGCGGACGCGTCCTTGGCGGCACGAGTTCCATTAACGGGCTCATCTATATTCGCGGCCAGCACGAGGACTTTGACCAGTGGCGGCAGATGGGCAATGTCGGCTGGTCGTACCGGGATGTCCTTCCCTATTTCAAGCGGGCCGAGGACCAGCAGCATGGGGCAAGCGCCTATCACGGGTCGGGCGGTCCGCTCGCAGTTTCGGATCTGCGTGCGCCGCACGAACTGCACGACGCCTTCCTCGCTGGCTGCATTGAGGCGGGCTACCCCGCCAATCCCGACTTCAACGGCGAGAAGCAGGAAGGTGCCGGCACCTACCAATTGACGATCCGAAATCGCCGGCGCTGCAGCGCGGCCGTCGCCTATCTCAAGCCGGCGATGAAGCGGTCGAACTTGAAGGTCGTGACGCGCGCACCTGTCGACCGGATCGTGTTCGAGGGCAAGCGTGCCGTCGGCGTTGCGTTCCGTCTGGACGGGCAACCGTTCACGGCAAGCGTGCGGCGGGAGATCGTGCTTAGCGGCGGCGCGGTGAACTCTCCCCAGGTGCTGCAACTGTCCGGGATCGGTAATCCCGATCATCTGCGCGCGCTCGGCATACCGATCGTGCACGCACTTATCGGTGTCGGTGAGAATCTTCAGGACCATATGGGCATCCGTACCGTCTACCGCGTCCGCAACCGCAACACGCTGAATGAGATTTCGCGCAGCCTGCCGCTCAAGATCGCAACGGGTCTGCGCTATCTCGTGAAGGGCGAAGGGGCCCTGATGATGGGCGCCGGACCACTCGGCCTTTTCGCGAAAACGAGGCCGGAGCTGGAAACGCCGGACGTGCAGTTCCATTTCCTCGCCGGCAGTTCCGCCAAGGCCGGCGGGATGATGCACGACTATCCGGGCTGCACGCTCGTGACGAGCCCTTGCCGCCCGGAAAGCCGCGGCTGGATCAGGATACGGTCGGCCAATCCCGACGAGGCACCGTTGATCCAGGCGAACTATCTGTCTACGCCAGAGGATCGCCGCGTCGCAGTCGACGGCGTGCGCATCACGCGCAGGATTTTCGAGACGACGGCCCTGCAACGCGTGGTTCAGGACGAGATGTTACCGGGCCCCGACTGCAAGACGAACGACGACATCTTCGCCTATATCCAGGAAACCGCTGGCAGCAGCTTCCACCCGACGAGCACATGCGCGATGGGCACGTCGCCCGAGAGCGTCGTCGACCCCGCGCTGAAGGTCCACGGCATCGACGGCCTCAGGGTCGCCGACGCCTCGGTCATGCCGCTGCTCGTCTCCGGCAACACCAATGCCGCGAGCATCATGATCGGGGAAAAGGCCTCCGACCTGGTCCTCGGGCGAGCGTCCTGACCTAGGCGCCGTCTGCGGCCATTTTCCGCGAACAGTCACCACATCAATCGCATCAAGCGCGATTTTCGCACTCATACGATTTCCGCGATAATTACGGCGGAGGCCGGGCTGTCGCTCACGTGATGCTGGCCAGAGGACGTCAGCGGATTGCCTTCGTCGCAGGTTTGGCGAATACATCCACGCATCAGGAGCGGGCACGCGGCTTTTCGCGATGCGCTCATGGAGGCGGGTCGCGGCCTTTATGGCGAGAAATGGGGAGATTTCTCCTACAACACGGGCTTACGCAGCAACAATGACGCTGATTGCCAAATCGGATCCGCCGGACGCGGTTTTTTGCTGCAACGATATCATGGCGCTTGCAGCGATCGATGCCATCAAAGAGCGCGATGCGCGTTGGAGAGGACATCGCCGTGGTAGGCTTCGATGGCATTCCCATGGCGTCCTGGACGTCCTATCGGCGCACCACTATCCGCCAGCCTGTCGAACGGATGGTTCAGGAGGCAATCAGCATCATTATCAACGACACGATGCGCCCCTCGGATGGTTTTTGGCCGCATACGCCCGGCAAATTGATGATCCGCGCAAGCGCTTAGGCTTGCACGAGTGCTTTAGTCCCCGACCGCATTCTCTCGTATTCTAGATCTGTCCCACAGCGGCAAATTGCGTGTCCATGGTTAGAGCCCCTTAAGGAGATGGATACTACACAGCCGGCACCCGCACGGGCGGTCCGGTCTACCGATCGTCTCAGATGGGGTGGAGAACGGAAGTTCGGCAGCCGTTCGGTTCAGGTCTGGTTCGCGCGTTCGTGTTTGATTTCGACGGAATTTTGAACGGGTTCTATCTGGCCCTGACAATGCAGAACCTTGGGCTCGCGTTCCTCGGGTGCCTGTTGGGCACGCTGGTGTGCATTCTGCCGGGAGTAGGCCCGCTCGCGACGGTCTCTATGTTTCTGTCGATGACAATCTTCCTGGATCCGTTGACTGCCCTGGTCATGCTGGCCGGCATTTACTATGGCGCGCAGTACGGCGGATCGACCAACCTCCTCCTGGTATTCTCATCCTTGGCGATGCACGCTGAAGTGCCTCGGATAGCGCGGACCTTTCCGCTCCTGATGGGATCTCAGGGGGATATTCAGCCCGGGCCGATCAAACGAACTAGCTTAGCGCTGCGATGAACCGTCCCATGCGCTCACAGGCTTCCGTTATCTCGTCGAGCGACGCAGCGTAGGAGACGCGGAAATTGGGGCCTACGCCGAACGCAGCTCCGTGGACGACCGCGACCTTGGCAGCGGAAAGCAGTTCTAGCGCGAAGTCTTCGTCGGTTTCGATCACCTTGCCCGATGGCGCCTTCCTGCCGATCAGCGGTCCACAAGACGGATAGACGTAGAAGGCACCCTGCGGCATCTGGCATTCCAACCCTTCCATCGCGCGCAGGCGGTCCACGACGAGATCGCGTCGCTTCTGGAAGGCTGCACGACTTGCGCGGACGTAATCCTGGGGGCCTTCGAGCGCGGCGACCGCCGCCCACTGGGCGACAGAGCAGGCACCGGAGGTCATTTGCGTCTGGAGCTTGACCATGGCGTCGATCAGCGGCCGCGGGCCGCCGCCATAGCCGATGCGCCAGCCGGTCATGGCATAGGACTTTGAGACGCCGTTCATCGTCAGCGTCCGGTCGCGCAGTGACGGTTCGACGGCGACGAAGGTGACGAACTCGACCTGGTCGTAGCGCAGGTGCTCGTACATGTCATCCGTGAGAATCATCACCTGCGGGTGGCGCAGCAGAACGCCGCAAAGGTCAGCAAGCTCGGCGCGGCTGTAGACCACCCCGGTCGGATTGCAGGGGTTGTTGAAGATCAGCCAGCGCGTCTTCGGCGTGATTGCCGCATCGAGCGCCTCGGCAGTCAACTTGTAGCCCGTGTCTGGACCGGTAGGGACAAGCACTGGCTTCGCTCCACAGAACTCGGTCAGCTGGGCATAGGAGACCCAGCCGGGCACCGGAATCACCACCTCGTCGCCGGGGTTCAGCGTCGCGAGCAGCGCGTTGGCGATTACCTGCTTGCCGCCGGTGCAGACGATGGTTTCCTCAGGCCTGTAGTCGAGCCCGTTCTCGCGCGCGAACTTCGCTGCAATCGCCTCGCGCAGTTCAGGGATTCCGGCGACGGGCGGATAGCGCGTCTCACCGCGCTGCATCGCTTCGAAAGCGGCTTCCCGGATATGCAGCGGCGTATCGAAATCCGGCTGGCCGGCTGAGAGCGCGATGACGTCTTCGCCGCGCGCCTTCATGTCGCGCGCCTTCTGTGTCATGGCGATAGTCGCGGAGGTGCCTATGCGTTTGAGGGCGGCTGAGGGCTGGATGGCCATGGAATGTTCCGTCTTACTGGGAGAATGACTAGCGTGCTTCGATCTTCAGCCGGCTTTCGCACCAAGCCCCGATCATCGAGACGATCGAGAGAAGCAGGATCAAAAGAATGGCGACGGTGGTATAAGCTTCGAGCGGGCGGAAATCCTGGTCTGCCACGAGCTTGCCGGCATAAAGGAGCTCGGCATAGGCGATCGAGGAGGCGACCGTCGTCAATTTGATCAGCTCGATTACCTGAGTCGTCAGAGGCGGAACGACGCGGCGGATCGCCTGGGGAACAATCACCTGCTTCAGCGTGCTGGAATAGCCGAGCCCGATCGCCTTAGCCGCTTCCCACTGTCCCTTCTCAACACCCTGCAGACCTGCGCGGAAAATTTCGGTGAAATAGGCGCCGCCGTAGAGGCTGAGCGCCAAATAGGCGGCTATGAACGGCTTCGCCTGCAGACCTGTCAGTACCGGAATCGCATAGAAAAGCCAGAAGAGCTGGACGATGAAGGGGATGTTACGGAAGAATACCACGAAGGCCGCCGCCGGCAGCGACGCCGCCTTCGATGGCGCGGTCCGCAGCAGGCACATGATTAGGCCGATCGCCATTGCCGTCGCCACCGATACCCCTGAGAGCAGCAGCGTGCCGCCGATGCCCTGATAGAGCAGGTGTCGATAGGTAAGGATCGATGTGAAATCCCAAGTGTAGTTCATGGCGTGTCACCTTCCTGCAATGAGCCGCTTTTCGAGCAGTTTCGAAAAGCTGGTGATGCCGAAGATCAGGACGAAGAAAAGGAGCGCGATGGCGGTGAAGGTTTCGAGCGGCCGGTAGGTCTGCGTCGAGAGTTCGTTGGCCATGTAGACGGTTTCGCCATAAGCGATCACGCCTGCAAGGGTCGTTGCCTTCACCAATTCCGCAAAACGGATGAGGAACACCGGGATCATCTGGCGAACTGCCTGAGGTAGGATGACGAAGCGGATGGTGTCGGCAGAACTGAGTCCGATAGCCCTCGCTGCCTCCCATTGTCCGCGCCGGATCGCCTGCATGCCCCCGCGAAAAACCTCGGCCATGTAGGCGGCCGACTGCAGGCCGATCGCCAGGATCGAGGCTTCGAACGCGTTCATCTCCACACCGATTATCACCGGGAAGGCGAAGTAGAACCAGACGATCAGGACGAGGGCGGGGGCGGCGCGGAAGAAATTGACGTAAGCGAGCCCGAGGAAACGCAAGGGTCGTGCATTGGAGAGCCGCATCAGCGCGAGAAGCAGACCCAGCGGCAAGGCAAGGACAAGACAGGTAGCCGTCAGCAGTGCCGTGTTGGCGAAACCGTCGAGAAGCATACCGCCATTGCGCCAGACGGCGGAAAAATCCCAGATGTAGTTCATGGCGGAGCCCATTACTGTTTGG
Source organism: Sinorhizobium psoraleae (assembly GCF_013283645.1). GTDB lineage: Bacteria > Pseudomonadota > Alphaproteobacteria > Rhizobiales > Rhizobiaceae > Sinorhizobium > Sinorhizobium psoraleae. The sequence continues at coordinate 1,332,730 of NZ_JABEKV010000002.1, read as the reverse complement.
GTGCAAAGCGGACAACGAGCCGCCGAGCGGGCTTTCGGCAGGCTCTCCCGCGCAAGTACGGGAGAGCCTGTTGCAAGACGGATTCGCTTAACGCAGCAGATCTTCCTTGCGGGTGGAGGCAGCGGTCTTAGGGTCGAGGCCGCGGAAGGCGAGGAAGTCCTCGTAGAGCTGCTGCGTGCGGCCAGTGTCGTAGGAATAGCTCACGGCGACCTGCAGGAAGTCGCGCCAGCGGCTGTCGGTCTCCTTGCGGAGACCGGCGCTGGACGGGCGGGCAACCACCGGAGTCGGCACCAGCGTCTTGCCGGTCTTGAGCCGCAGCCGGCTAACGTCGGCCATTGGGCCGGTGGAGGCCGCACCGTCGACGCGGCCGGACTGGAAAGCCGCGATCGCCTCGTTCGACTGTTGGAATGTGGCGAGCGTTGCTTCCGGCGCGTTCTTCTTGATTACGTCGACGAAGGTCGTGCCCGAGGGTGCGGCGAGCTTGTACTTCGGATCGCTGAGCTCGGCCCAGGTGGTAGGGGCGAAATCGTTCTTCACCAGGAGAGCAACCGGATACCACATCACAGGACCGGCGAAATCGATAGACAGCGCGCGCTGGGGTGTGGCGTCGAGCTGGAACATGAAGTCGTACTGGTTGGCCTGCAGGCCGGCGACCGCATTGCCCCAAGTCGTTTCGACAATCTCGAGCTCAACGCCGAGCGCATCGGCGACATCTTTGCCGAGAGCGACGGCGACGCCGCGGTAGACATTGCCGTTCGTTTCGATGCCGCCCGGCTCGTCGCTGCCGGTCACGTCCTTGAAGCACCAGGGTTCAGACTGCGCGCAGCCGAGACGAACTTTCTTGGTCGACTGGATCTGGTCCCAGGTCGACTGTTCCTGAGCATAGGCCGTCGACGTCACGACCGCCATGGCAGCGATAAGCGCCACCTTCTTGATCAACGAAAAAGTCATGTTCATTCCCCTTATTCCTCCTTTGAGTCTTGATGGTTTCATTTCAGCTCAGCCGCTCAACACCTCGAAGATCTTGTTCGAGGTAAAGGGCATCTGAAGTCTTGATGTGTCATAACCGGCGAGGGCATCCATTACGGCGTTGGCGACGGCCGGCGGCGCTGCAATCGCGCCGGCCTCGCCGCAGCCCTTCACCCCGAGTGGATTGGATCGGCAGGGGATCTCGACGAAGTCGAGTTCGAAATCGATGAAATCGTCCGCTTTCGGGTAGCAGTAGTCCATCAGCGAGCCGGTCAGCATCTGGCCAGTATCGACGTCGTAGACGACCTGTTCGAGCAGCGCTTGGCCGATGCCTTGTGCCAGCCCTCCGTGGAACTGTCCTTCGACCAGCCGCCGGTCGAGAATGGTGCCCACATCGTTGACGCCGATATAGCGCTTCAACTCGACGACACCGGTCTGCTTGTCGATCTCGAGATGGCAGATGTGGCAGCCGTTCGGAAACGTCGGATTGTCCGGCGTGAAATGGGCACTAATGCTCATGCCAGCTTCGAGCCCGGGCGGGAGCGCGCGGGGATTGAAGGCCAGCCTGATCGCATCGAGGATTGGCATCGTCTCATTGGTGCCGACCTTGCGGAAAATGCCGTCGTCGAATGAGAGGTCGGCGGGCTCCACGCCGAGGGCGAAGGCGGCGATTAGTCGAGTACGCTCCAGCACCTTGTCGGCGGCCAAGTGCACCGCATTGCCACCCACCGCGAGCGCGCGCGAACCGCCGGTGCCGCGACCGAAGGCGACTTGGTCCGTATCCCCCTGTACGACGCGGATCGCATTCCTCTCGATGCCAAGGCGGTTGGCCACCACCTGCGCATAGGCTGTCTCATGGCCTTGGCCGTTGGTTTGCGAGCCGACATAGAGGATGGCCGAGCCCGATGGGTCGAAGCGAAGCTCGGCAAACTCGTCCAACCCACGGCCGCACCGATCGATGAAGTAGGCCAGGCCAAAGCCGGCGAGCTTGCCGCGCGAGCGCGCGTCCGCCTTGATCCTCTCGCGGTCGTCGAAACCGGATTGCTCCACGGCGAGGTCGATCAGCCGGGCGAAGTCGCCATCGTCGTAACGCTGGCCAGTGATCGTCCGGAATGGCATGCAGTCGCGGGAGACGAGATTCTTCTTGCGCAGCTCTGCAGGATCGACGTCGAGCTTTTCGGCTGCCTTCTGGACGAGGCGTTCGACGGCATAGATCACTTCGGGTCGCCCGGCGCCACGGTAGGAATCGACCGGGACCGTATTAGTGAAGAGCCCGCGAACGCGCACGGACACCGATTGAATGTCGTAGATGGCCGGGTGCAGTCCGTCGCCCGCAACCGTCGCGATGTTTGGACCATGTTGGGCCGGATAGGCGCCCGCATCAGCGAAGCCATCGAAACGCATGGCCAGGAAGCGCCCCTCGGCGTCCATCGCCAGCTCCGCGCGGCAACGCTGCGCGCGACCCTGCGTGTCGCTCTGCAGCGACTCCATGCGATCGCTGACCCATTTGACCGGGCGGCCAAGACGCCTGGCCGCGACCAGGGCGAGCACGTATTCACCGTAGGTGAAGATCTTCGGGCCGAAGCCGCCCCCGACGTCGGGCGTGATGACCCGCATACGGTTTTCCGGAACATGCAGCGCGTGCTGGCAGATGACGCGGCGGATGGAGTGGCCGCCCTGCGACGAGACGTACAGCGTGAAGCGGTCCTCACGCGTGTCGTAGTCGCCGATAACGCCGCGGGTTTCCAGCGACAGCCCGGCGACGCGATTATTGTCGAGTTCGAGCGACACGACGTGGGCCGCTTTGGCAAAATGCGCCTCGGTCTTGTCGCGGTCGCCCGAGTGCCAGTCGAAGCAGATGTTGTCGGGCGCCTCGTCCCAGATGCGGTCGTCGGCGGCGAGCGATGCGTCCACGCCAACCACTGCAGGCAGCGCGTCGTACTCGATTAAGACGCACTCGGCTGCTTCGCGCGCCGCCGCCGGCGTCTCGGCGATCACGGCCGCGACAGGTTCGCCTGCATAGCGGGCGGTACCGGTCGCTAGGATCGGTCGAGATGGGAGAAAGGACCTGAATTCCCGGCGTGTTTTGATGTCGGCGAGGCAAGGCAGACCGGAGATGCCCTCGGCTGCCAGTTCCTCAGCTGTCAGGACGGCGAGCACGCCTTCGACCGCTTCGGCGGCGCTGGTGTCGACTGAGAGGATTCGGGCATGCGCGTGGGGCGAGCGAACGATCGCCATCGTCGCCATCCGGGGCAGGCGCACGTCGTCGAGATAGCGCCCGGCGCCGACGAGAAACCGTCGGTCCTCCAGTCTATGCGCGCTCTGGGCGATGCCCTGCATGCCGATCCTCCTGGCTTCTTTGCCTATTCCGCCGCGACCTGTTCCGGGATGCGGAAGAGCGTATGGCTGGCGAGAAACTCGCGCATGCGCTCGGTCTTCGGATTGACCAGCACCTCGTGTGGCGCTCCCTTCTCGTGCACCCGGCCCTCGTGCAGGAAAACCACGCAATTGGCGACGTTGTAGGCGAAGCCGAGTTCGTGGGTGACGATGATCATCGTCGTTCCGTCTTCAGCGAGTTGGCGCATGGCGTTCAGCACTTCGCCGACCAGCTCCGGATCCAGTGCCGAGGTCGGTTCGTCGAACAGGACCATCGATGGCTGCATGGCGACGGCGCGGGCAATCGCGACGCGCTGTTGCTGTCCGCCCGAAAGTGACAGCGGATAGGCTTGCGCTTTATCGGCGAGGCCGACGCGGTCGAGACATTCGAGCGCGCGCTTGCGCGCCGCGTTCTGGCTCATCTTTCGCACGCGGGTAAGGCCAAGCATGACATTGCCTTCGACCGTCAGATGCGGAAAGAGGTTGAACTGCTGGAACACCATGCCGACCTGCGAGCGCACCGCCTTCAGCTCGCTGGGGGTGTAAATCGTCTTGTTGTGCGATTTTCGACCGATCGTCACGCCGTTGTGCGTGATCGTGCCGCCATCCGGCGTTTCGAGGAAGTTGACGCAGCGAAGCAAGGTCGACTTGCCGGAGCCGGAGGAGCCGAGCAGAACGACAGTCTCGCCCTTCTTTACGGTAAGGTCGATGCCCTTCAGCACCTCGACAGGCCCAAAGCTCTTGCGTAATCCTTCGATTCTCAGAACGTCCACGGCACTTCTCCTGTCGTCGATGGACGCATCGTTGCTGCAAACCGTACGCCTTGTCAATCAAAAATCGCACCGTTGTGCGAAAAGTCGATATGGGCTAAGAAATGCAGCGAAACCGGCGGTAGCGCCGGTTGGGGGTCACGCGCTCAAGTCGCCTTAGTGGCGCGGTGATAAGGTGTGGATAAGGTGAGCCGAAAGACGGATGCCACTGGAGCGGGTGGATGCGCTCGCGAAGATGGCAATCGGCCAGCAACCAGGGAGTTACTATGGCAAAGAGTGTTAAGGCAAAGAAGCCGAAGGAGGCGCGGGGTGGACGTGCGCCGTCCATGGTCGGTGGCATCAAGCGGGCAGATTTCGTCTCCGCCCTTGCACGCGGACTCGACGTGCTCAGGCTCTTCTCGGAAAGCCGGCCGCGGCTTTCCACCAGCGACGTGGCGGTGCTGACGGGGCTCAGCCGTGCGGCCGCGCGCCGTTTCCTGCTGACCCTCACAGAGCTTGGCTATCTTCACAGCGAGGGGGACTTGTTCGAGCCGCGGCCGAAGATCCTTGAACTCGGCTACACGTATCTCTCGACCTGGCGCTTCCCCGAACTCGTCCGCCCGTACCTCCAAGACGTGGTCGATGCGCTCCAGGAGAACTGCTCCTTTGCCGTGCTCGACGGTAGCGATGTCGTCTACCTTGCCCGCGCCGAAGCGCGGCGCATCGTTCAGAGCATCACGGTTTCCGTCGGTACGCGAATTCCGGCGGGGCTCTCCTCCCTCGGGCGCGTGCTGCTCGCGTACCAGCCGGCGGAAAGGATCGACACCTTCCTTGAACAGCATCCCCTCAGAGCGGCAACGCCAATGACGATCACCGATCCCGTGCTGTTCCGAAAGAGGCTCGCTGCGATCCGAGAGCAGGGCTGGACGCTGATCAACGGCGAGTTCGAGGAGGAACTGATCTCGATTGCGGTGCCGGTGCTTTCGCCCGACGGCGTTCCGGTGGGGGCAATCAATGTCGGCGCACCAACCTCACGCGCGACGGCCGCACAGATGGAGGCCCACTACCTGCCTGTCCTGAAAGAGGCAGCCGACAACATCGCACGCGCATTTGCCGCCAGCGGCCTGGATCTGTCGCGTATTCAGACTGTGCGCATTGCCAGCGAGATCCCATAATCTACGGGCGGGTCCGAATATTTGAAGGGGCGGCGAACACTTGGCGGTCAACTCAATCGAGAATCCGTTCGGAAAGCAAAGTGCGGACCGCACGTATCGTCATCGTGCGGGTGAGCGACGCCCTGTAGGCCGGCGAAGCGTGCATGTCGCCGTTGAGCATGTCGGGATCGGGCTCAAATTTGCCGAGCGCTTCCGGCGAGAAATCCCTTGTAAGCGCCGCCTCTGCTTCTTCCCAACGAAAGAGACCGTCGGCGCCGGCACCGGTTACTGCAACACGCACGGCGCTGCCACTGGCAGCGACAGCCACGCCAACGATGGCATAGCGCGAGGCGGGACTGGAAAACTTGGCATAAGCAACCCGCGTAGCGGGCGCAAAACGCACGGTGGTGACGATCTCTCGGTCCTCCAGCGCTGTGGTGAAAAGGCCGGCGAAAAATTCGTCCGCAGGGATCTCGCGCCGGTCGGTAACGATCGTCGCATCGAGGGCGAGGAGGGCTGCGGGATAGTCGGCTGCCGGGTCACAATTGGCGATGGAGCCGCCGAGCGTTCCGCGATTGCGCACGTGCCGATCGGCGATCTTGTTGGCAAGCGCGGCCAGGCCGGGCAGCAGCCGTTGCACGAGTGGGCTTGCAGCGACATCGGCATGGCAGGTCATGGCGCCGATCTCCAGCGAGCCGTCGTCGCATGCGCGGATGCCGGTGAGGCCCGGGATCGCCCGAAGCGCAACGAGCGCGGAAGGCGTGGCGAGCCCTTGCTTCATGGTCGGCAGCAGCGTCTGTCCGCCGGCGAGCAACTTTGCGCCTTCATCCTCGGCCAGGATGGAGACCGCCTCAGCGAGTGTCTGGGGGCGATGGAAGTCGAAATTCTGCATAGGTCTGCCTCAGCCGCTTCTCTTCATGGCGTCCGCACCGGCGATAACCGCCTTCACGATGTTCTGGTATCCGGTGCAGCGGCAGAGATTGCCGTGCAGTTCTTCGCGTAGGCGGGCGGGTTCGAGCAAATCCTCCTCATCGGCGATCGCAACGGCCGTCATAATCATGCCGGGCGTGCAATAGCCGCATTGCAGGCCATGACAGTCGGCAAACGCCTGCTGCATCGGGTGGAGGCGACCGTCATCGCACGCGAGGCCCTCGATCGTCGTGATTTCCTCGCCATCGCAGGCGACCGCGAGCACTGAGCAGGATTTGATCGTACGACCGTTAACGTGCACCACGCAGGCGCCACATTGGGACGTGTCGCAACCGATATGCGTGCCAGTGAGGCCAAGCGTATTGCGCAAAAGGTCGACCATCAGGGTGCGGGCTTCAACCTCGACCTCGATCGGCTTGCCGTTGACAGTTAACGAGAGCGGGACCATCGCATCCTCCGAAACAGGGCGCACGCGCCGGAACGATCGGTATCATTACTCTGTATCATTTTTCGCGCAAGTGTGCGATTAGAGAAATTGTGGAACCTCGCGTCTCAGAGACAGACGCGTCAATAGGATGAATGGCATGGCTTCGGACAATCGAAAAACGATGTTGCGCGAATATCCATGGTGGTGGGAGGGCACGGCGCTGGCCCGGCCTGAGGAACAGGCGGCGGTGTCTTTGCCGCAGCGGGTCGACGTTGCCATCGTCGGCGCCGGCCTCACCGGACTGACGGCGGCACACACGCTTGCAGAGGCCGGCCGCTCCGTCCTTGTACTCGACGCGGGCCGACCGGGAGGGGGCGCCAGCTCGCGCAATGGCGCCATGCTCGGGCGCTATTTCAAGCACTCCTTCGGCCAACTGAAGGAGGCCGCCGGTCTCGATACGGCGATCGCCTATTTCCGCGAGCTCTGCGGGGTCTATGATTTCGCCGTCAAACGCATCGAAACACTGGGCTTCGGTTCCGGATTTCGTAAATGTGGCCGGGTCGTGGGCGCGATCACGCCGGGACACCGCGATCGGCTATTCCGCGAATGGGAGCTGCGCGCCAAGCACGTGGGTGAAGCCGTCGATTTCATCCATCGGGCGGATGATCCCGAACTTCCGACGAAGCGCTATGTCGGCGGCGTGCACATCATAGAGAATGCGGCCGTTCATCCCGGCCGCTATTCGATGGCACATCTTCAAGCGGCCCGCGCGGCCGGTGCCACGGTCATTGGAAACATGCCAGTTCTTGGCGTGTCGCGCAATGGCAGCGCTTTCGTGGTGGCGACAGCGCGCGGCAATGTGCAGGTACGTGACGTGCTGATCGCCACGAATGGCTACACGCCGAAGAGTCAAAGTTGGTTCTCCCGGCGCCTCAGTCCTATCGATGCCTTCATGGTGGCGACGGCTCCGCTTGCGCCGGAAAAGCTCGCTCGCCTTTGTGCCGGCAACCGGACCTATCACGACAACCGCAAGAACTCGAACTATTACCAGTTAAGCGACAGCCGCCTGATCTTCGGCGGCCGCACGGGACTCTTCCATACATCGCTTGCGCAAATGGCCGGCAAGCTGCGCGAAGAAATGGTCCACTTCTTCCCGGAACTCGACGGCGTCGACATAACACATGCCTGGACCGGCCGCTGTGCTGCAACGGGCGACATGTTCCCGCATGTCGGCAAGCATGATGGCGTCCATTTTGCGATCGGCTACTGCTTCTCCGGCCTCGCCATGGCGCCCTATCTCGGTCACAAGGCGGCGCTTCGCATGCTCGGCAAGCACGAGGCGGCGCGCACGCTGTTCACGCAGGACGATCTGCGACATGTCGCCTGGCCGAAGCGCCAATCCTTTCTTATCCCACTTGCCATGCATTATTATCGGATGCGCGAGCCTTTGCCAAAATAGAAATTCGCACAGTTGCGCGAAATAACAATAATGCTATGGTGGCCTGGATGATCCAATAGGGGAGGCCCCATGAATTTCCGCGAGAAGCTCAGCACTGGGCGCATACTTGCCGGCACCTTCGTCAAGACGTCGTCGGCCGACATCATCGAGATCCTGGCGCTGTCCGGGCTTGATTTCATCTGTCTTGATGCGGAGCATTCTGCGTTTAGCCGCCGTGAACTCGACTGGTCGCTGGCGCTTGCGCGCGCGCTCGGCCTTTCGGCCTTTGTGCGCCTGTCTCATGGGAGCGCGGACACTATCCTTCAGGCGCTCGATGGCGGGGCGGCGGGGATCGTTGTTCCGCATGTGGATTCGCTTGCGACGGCGCGGCAAGTGGCACGGCGGTCGCGGTTTGGCCCAGGCGGCCGCGGCTATTCGGGCACCACCCGCTACGGCGGATTTTCGACGCGGGGCATGGCCGAAATCCTCCGTGAGGAGGAGAAGAATATTTTCGTGATTGCCCAGATCGAAGATCCGTCTGCGCTCGATAACATTGAGGAAATCGCCGCCACACCGGGCATCGATGCGCTCTTCTACGGCGCAGCCGACATGGCGGTGGGTCTCGGGCTCGACATTGCCGGTACGCCTGAGGTCGAGGCCGCCTTTTCACGCGTGGCGGCGGCAGCACATGCGGCGGGCAAGCCGCTCGCGGCCCATTGCGGTGCGCCGGTCGGCCTCGCGGGCCTTAAAGAGAAGGGCGTCTCGCTTGCCTTCGTCGGATCCGACCAAGGGCTTGTGCTGACAGGCGCACGCGCGATCGCAGCCGCCGCAAGCGATTAACCAAGCTCATTTCGAAAGCGGGAGAAAACGATGGCCGGGACGGCAATCAGACAGCATGGATATGTCGAATTCAACGGCGATGGAACGCGAGAGGGGGACTGGCGCGTCTGGCGCGCACGGGGCAAGACCTTCCTTGTCGAGTGGTACGAAGCGGCGGGGATCGACGCGTCGCTCGAGCGGCGCGCCATTGATGAGACGATCGCAGTCTTTCCGGCGGGCGGCGGCTCCGTGACGATTGACGGCATCTCGACGACGATTCCCGACCGCGCGATCGCGATCATTCCGCCGGATGTCCACTCGATCACTGTCGTGGCTAAGGGGCAGGTGATCCTCATGTCGCCCATCCGGTCGGATATGGCTCGTCCCGCGGCGCAAAACGAGCGAGACTATGATGATGCTTCCGCTGAGGGCATGCAGGTCGTGGGGGACGCGCCCTCGCGTGCCGGGCTGCAGGTCATTCCGATCGATGGCATCAAGCCGCCGGCCGACAAGCCGCGGCTGAAGATCGTTCGTAGCGCAACGATGAGCGTTAGCTGGATCGAATACGAAGGTCTGCGCGACCGCACCAAGCTCTCGCCGCACGACCACGCCGATTTCGAGCAGGGTTCGCTCGCTATCGAAGGAGAGTTCATCCATCACCTGCGCGTACCGTGGGGCCCCGATGCGACCGCCTGGCGCGACGATCTACATCTGGCGGCAGCCCCACGCAGTCTCTGCGTGATTCCGCCGAAGATGGTCCACACCACTGAGGGCGAGGGCGAGGGAAAGCATATTCTTCTTGATATTTTCGCCCCAGCGCGCGCGGATTTCATTGGAAAAGGCTGGGTGTTCAATCAGGACGCCTATCGCACTGAGGCGTAGGCGAAACAGCGCTCCAGGCGAGGGACTCCGATTCAATTGCGCCGAGTGCATTTTTATACAAAAAATAAGTTTCGCACAGTTGTGCGAAACTCCAAAAAAGGCTAGCAATCCATCAGCGATCGATCGGCGGATGCCGGCGACGCCAGAAAACCGCCCGGGGCGCCAGTTGCGTCGTTCGGGCCTTTAGGCGGAGAGCGACATGCCATATTCACTGGGTATCGATATCGGCGGCACGTTCACGGATCTGGTTCTCTTTGATCCGGAGAGCGGCGTTCAGCACAATCTGAAAATCCTGACCACGCCCGAAGAGCCTGAAAAGGCCGTCATCAACGGCACGCGGCAGATGATTGAGAAGGTTGGGATCAAAGCCGCCGACATCAACCGCGTGGTGCATGCGACGACCCTTTTCACCAATGCCATGATTGAGCGCAAAGGTGCCGTCACCGGCCTTATCACCACCGCCGGTTTTCGCGACGTGCTGGAAGTCGGCCGCGAGCGCAAATTCGAGCTCTATGACATCTTCATCGAAATGCCGGAAGCATTGGTTCCGCGCACGCTCCGCTTCGAGGCTATGGAACGTATGTCGCCGGCGGGCGAAGTGGAAGTGGCGCTCCATAAGGCGAGCCTGAAGGAGGCCTGCGACAAGCTGATCGCCGAAGGCGTCAACTCGATCGCCGTCAGCTTCCTGCACTCATATGCCAACCCCGCGCATGAGCGCGAGGCAGCCGCCTTCATCCAGGAGAACTATCCGGACGTATTCGTCACGACGTCATTCGAGGTCGCTCCGGAAATCCGTGAATACGAGCGCACGTCCACCACCGTCGCGAATGCCTATGTTAAGCCGCTCGCAGCCGCCTATCTTGGCCGACTTGAAGCGCAGCTTCGCGAGATGGGCGTCAACGCGCCGCTCTTCCTGATGGTGTCCTCGGGTGGACTGACCCACATCGGCGAAGCCCGCCGCACACCGATTCAACTTCTGGAATCCGGCCCGGCCGCCGGGGCGCTGTCTGCTGCCTTCTTCGGCGGGCGCAGCGACGTCAATCATGTGCTTGCCTTCGATATGGGCGGCACGACGGCCAAGCTCAGCGTCGTCGACAATGGCGAGCCGCTGGTCGCCTACAAGTTCGAGGCGGCGCGCACCCGTCGCTTTAAGGAAGGCAGTGGCCTGCCGATCAAGATTTCCACCATTGACCTGATTGAAATCGGCGCCGGCGGCGGCAGCATCGCCCATGTCGACAATATGGGCCTGATGAAGGTCGGCCCGGAAAGCGCGAGCTCCCGTCCGGGTCCGGCCTGCTACGGTCTTGGCGGCACCATGCCAACCGTCACCGACGCCAACCTAGCGCTCGGCTACCTCAATCCGGACTTCTTCGCCGGCGGCACCATGACCGTCGATACCGGCAAGGCGCGCGAGGCGATCGGCGGGCTCTCCGAGGAGACCGGGCTCTCGGTCAGTGAACTCGCGTGGGGCGTGCACGACATTGTCAACGAGAACATGGCAAGTGCAGCTCGCGTCCACGTCGCCGAGCGCGGCAAGGACCTGCGCAAATACGTGTTGGTGACGACCGGCGGCGGCGGCCCACTGCATGGCTACCAGGTCGCCCGCAAGCTCGGCCTGAAACGCCTCGTGTGCCCGCCGGCAGCCGGCGTCGCCTCGGCGCTTGGCCTCTTGATCGCGCCGGCACGCGTCGATCGCGTCGCCACCATTGCCCGCCCCGTTTCCGACCTCGATTGGACTGAACTTGAGGCGACCTATGCCAGCCTCGAAAGCGAGGCGCGCGCGACGATTAACGAGACCGTTCCGGAAGCTTCGGAAATCACGGTGCGCCGTCTTGCCGATATGCGCTATATCGGCCAGGGCTTCGAGCTGGTGGTCAACCTGCCGGAAGGTCCTTATGACGGCACTAGCCGCGAGGTGATCCTGGAGAAGTTCCGCGCCGCCTATCGGGACGTCTTCACTCTCAACCCCCCGACCGATCGCATCGAGATCGTCAACATCCGCGTCACGGTCTCCGCTCCGACTGGTATGGCCGGCGCGGGCGAGAGCGATGCCAAGGGCTCGACCGACGCTGCGGTGAAGCACGTGCGCAAAGTTTACTTCCCGGAAGTGAAGGACTTTGTCGAGACGCGCGTCTTCGAGCGCTCCAAGTTGCCGGCCGGCATCACCATCAAGGGCCCGGCCGTGGTCGAGGAGCCGGAATCGACCCTGATCGTCGGACCAGAAGGCACGCTCACCGTCGAGCCGAGCGGCAACATCCTCGTCGACATCGCTGCCTGAGTTTTAACCGTTTCCGAACAAGGACACCCAAATGTCTAGACAACCCGTTCGTTTCGATGCCGTCACCCTGGAAGTCATCTGGACGCGCCTGGTCTCTGTCGTTGACGAGGCCGCCGCAGCCCTCGTACGCAGCTCGTTTTCCACGCTCGTGCGCGAATCCTACGACTTCTCGTGCATCATCACCGACACCAAGGGTCGCTGCTTGGGGCAAGCGACCGACTCCATTCCCTCCTTCATCGGCACCCTGCCGAAGACGGTGCGCCACTTCCTCGACCATTTTCCGGCCGAGACACTGAAGCCCGGCGACGTCCTCATCACCAATGATCCGTGGATGGGCACCGGCCACCTGCCGGACCTGACGGTCGCCAAGCCGCTTTTCCGCGACGGCAAGCATGTAGGCTTTGCCGCAAGCACCACGCACTCGCCCGACATGGGCGGTCGCACCGGGACGGCCGACATCCGGGACGTCTTCGAAGAAGGCCTCCAGGTGCCGATGCTGAAACTGATGGACGCAGGCCGCATCGATCAGACCTTCATCAGCCTGCTGCGCAAGAATGTGCGGGTGCCGGACCAGGTGGTCGGAGACCTCTGGGCGCAGGTCTCGGCGCTCGAATTGATGGAACGCCGCCTGTTCGACCTGATGAGCGATTATCAGCTCGACGAGCTCGAGGGCCTTGCCGACGAAATCCTCGATCGTTCGGAAGCTGCGATGCGCGGGGCAATCCGTGCTTTTCCCGACGGCACCTATACCTACGAGCTCCAAACCGACGGGATCGTGGAGCCTGTGACCATCAAGATCGCCGTGAAGGTTAAGGGCGATAGCATCCTGGTGGACTATGACGGCACCTCGCCCCAGGTCGACCGCGCGATCAATGTGGCGCTCTGCTACACCTACGCACAGACGGTCTACGGCCTGAAGTGCATTCTTGCGCCGGACATGCTCAACAACGACGGCGCGCTGCGTCCGATCGAGGTGATCGCGCCGGAAGGATCAATCCTCAACCATCGCTATCCGGCCTCCGGTCAGACCCGCACGCTCGTCGGCCATTTCCTGCCATTTGCCGTCTTCGGCGCTATTTCCAAGGCCGCGCCGGAGCGAGTCGCAGCCGGTCCCGGCTCGCCGCTTTGGAGCCTCCAGGCTTCCGGCGTCAATGACAAGGGCGAAACCTACGTCAACAAGTTCTTCTTCAACGGCGGCACCGGCGGCACAGCGCAACGCGACGGCTACAACGTTCTAAGCTGGCCATCGAACATCTCCTGCGTGCCGGTCGAGATGATGGAGCAGCAGTCGAATTTCCGCGTCATGCATAAGCGCCTGCGCGAGGGGTCGGCCGGCAGCGGCAAGCATCGCGGCGGGCTTGGACAGGAGACGCTTCTGGAATACCGCTCCGAACGCCCTGTCGTTGTCGGCTTCCATGCCGAGCGCACGGTGATCGCGCCTCCCGGCATCAATGGTGGCGAGGACGGTAAGACCGGCATTCTGGAAATCAACGGCAAGCCGCTCACTCCTGCCCAGCAGAAGGTGCAGCACGTTATCCGCGCTGGCGATCGCATTCACCTCAAGACGCCCGGAGGTGCGGGCTTTGGCGCTCCCGCCAACCGCGACGGTGCGCTTATCAGCCGAGACAGGAAGGCCGGTTATGCCTGATCGTTAGGATTGAAAAGGATAGCACCTCTTAAGAGCGAGCGTCTTTTCCCGTGAACAAGTGTCGACATGCACTGCGCGGTCCGCGCGGTGCTTCGATATCCATCATTCAAGGAGCATGCGATGAAACTGAATGGCGAGCAGAGCCTTCCCTGCGACATCGATCGGGCGTGGGAACTTCTCCTGGATCCAGACGTCCTGCAAGCCTGCATTCCGGGCTGCGAAAGCCTCACACGTCATTCGGCAGAGTCCTTTTCTGCCGTAGTAGCGATCAAAGTCGGTCCGGTGAAGGCACGGTTCACCGGCGATGTGGTGCTCAGCGACCTGACGCCACCTTATTCCTGCCGGATCTCTGGCAAGGGCGCGGGCGGGATCGCCGGCTTCGCTGAAGGCGGGGCGACGATGTCGCTTGTAGCGGAGGGGGAGGGAACACTTCTCAGATATAACGTCGACGCTCAGGTCGGCGGCAAGCTCGCTCAGCTTGGCGCACGGCTGATCGATTCGACGGCGAAGAAGCTCGCACAGGAGTTCTTCCAACGATTGGAGGTCCAGATCACCGAACTTGCTTGATCGAACTCCACTCGCTCCCAGAGACACCGGGCGCTAATCGGGAAAACGGTATTTGAAACGCTCGATCTCGGGACCGAAAAGTCGTTCGACGCGCTCACGGTCGCCCGGTTTATAGTAGCTGTGAATGTCGGGCCGTGTCGGGTTCGCCTTCGCTCTTATCAGAAAGCGATCGTCAAACGGCAGGCCGAGTCTGTCGCATATCATGCGTAGATCCTCCGAGAGGCGCTCCTGCCGTCCTACGAAATCCACAACGATCTCGTTGTTATTGGTGTAGAGTTGCCAGGATTCCCAGTTAATACGCTCCCTCTTGGCGGCGCCTTCTTCGATCAAGCAGAGCATTTGCGAGAAGCTCGGCCGCGTTTCCGCCTTCCTGTAGTGCCAGTTGTAAATTGAAACGGCACGCTCGAATGGGTTCCGCACGAAGCAGAACTTGAAGTACTGTTTCCAGGCAGAAGGATCGAAGGCCTCGATTTCGCTTGCGCCTGAATGATCCGCGAGCTTGCCTGCAAAGCGACGGCTGAGAGCAGCCCCGGCCAATGAATCGACTTTGCCGTTGCGGACGAGCGTTTTCGCGATCTTGAATGGAGAGAGATGGCAAAAGATAGCGATCAATGCTAGCCGATTTGCATTCGCTCCATTGCCGAGCGCATCCTTCCAGGACCCGAGTTGCAGGTCCCATGGCCCGAATTCGCGAGCAAGATAAGCGGAGATCGTGCTGCCGGCGGTTTTGGGTATGTGGATGAAAATGAATTTATGGCGATGGGATATAATCATTGCCTGGCCAATCCTTAGCCGGAAAGTTGAACCGGCGAGTGATCATGAACACGATGACGGCAGCAAGCTGACGCCAATGCCCGCCGTCTCGGCGTCCTGTGCATTGTCTCGATTTCGCAAGCTTGGGCGGCCGCACCAGATCCCCCCGCTTAAGGGCGAATCGCCCTTGCGACTGCCTGTGCCACTCGACGATAAAGCCAAACGTGGAGCGTGATGCGCAGCAAGGAAGCGGGCTGCCAGAAGGGTTTCCGATCTGGATACCCGCGATCCGCTGAGGATCGCTACTCGCCGGCGAGATGTCGAGCACGAGCTAGGTGACATCGGTTCCCACGGTCAATTCCAAGTCGCCACCTTGCAGATTGTGGAGGCGAGCGTAGAGACCCTCAGGACGATGCGCGAGCTCCTCATGCGTCCCCTCCTCGACGACCAGACCCTGCTTCATCACGACGATCTTGTCAGCATTGACGACGGTGGAAAGCCGGTGGGCGATAACGATGACAGTGCGACCGCTCATCGCCTGATCGAGCGCCTCCTGAACAGCAGCCTCGGATTCGGTGTCGAGAGCGGAGGTGGCTTCGTCGAGAAGGAGGATCGGCGCATTGCGAACGAGCGCACGAGCGATCGACAGCCGCTGGCGCTGGCCGCCGGAAAGCGTCATCCCCTGTTCACCGACGGGGGTATCGTAGCCCTGCGGTTGCGCGAGGATGAAATCATGCGCATAGGCAAGCCTCGCCGCCTCTTCGATTTCCGCATCCGTGGCCTCCGGCCGCCCGTAGCGGATATTGTCGCGGATGGAACCTTCGAAGAGGTAGGGTTGCTGCGAGACATAGGCGAGCCCATTGCGCAGCGATTGCTTGGTGACAGCGGCGATGTCCTGGCCATCGACCAGAATTTGGCCCGACTGCGGATCGTAGAATCGCGGGACAAGGCTTATGATAGTGGACTTGCCGGCGCCGGACGCGCCGACAAGCGCGGTCGTTTTGCCACCCTCCGCGCGGAAGCTGACACCCTTCAGGATCTCCTCGCCATTGGCATAGGAGAAGCGCACGTCGCGAAACTCGACAGTCGCTTCGCTAAAGGTCAGCTCCGTGGCACCCGGCAGGTCTCGCTGGTGCGGAGCGGTATCCAGAACCTCATAAAGCATGCGTGCGTTGACGGCGGCGCGCTCCAGCGACAGCTGCAGACGAGCCAGCCGCCGGGCCGGGTCGTACGCCATGAGAAGCGCGGTCACAAAGGCAAAGAAGGCGCCCGGGGGCACGTTGCTGTAGATGATGCGGAACGTGGCGTAGGCAAGGACGCTCGAGATCGCCAGGCCTGCGAAGGTCTCCGTTAACGGCGCCGAGCGTTCGCTCAAGCGCGCGATGCGATTGGCCCGATTCTCGGCCCGATCGATGATCGCCTCGACCTTGCGCCGCAATTCCTCCTCCATAGTGAAGGCTTTGACGATGGAAATGCCCTGAATGGTCTCCTGCATCGCGCCGAGCACGCGGCTGTTGGCCTCAACCGCTTCGCGTGTCGCCAGACGCAGCCGCTTGGAGAGATAGCGAAGCCCAAACAGCAACGGCGGAGCGACGAGAAGGATGACAAGTGACAGCAGCCAGTCCTTGCTGATCATGACGCCGACGAGGCCGATCAAAGTCAGAAGATCGCGAGCAATCGAGGTGACCGTCATATTGAGGACGTCACGGATACCGGCGATGTTCTGGTTGATCTTGGCTGTGAGCTGTGCCGAGCGCTTCTCCTGGAAATAGCCGACGCTCAGTGCCATTAGATGCGCGTAAAGCCGGCGTTTGTAACGGGCGACGATACTGTTGCCGATCTTCGACAAAGCGACGGCTTGTCCGTAAGTCGCCAAACCTCTCAGCACGAAGGCAGCAAAAATCGAAAAGCAGATGAGGAGAACCGCGTCGCCGCGCCTGTTGGCGAAAGCTTCGTTGACCACTGTTTCACTGATCCAGGCGATGAAACCCGTCGTCGCGGCCACAACTATCAGGCAGGCAATGGCAAACGCGTAGCCGCGGATATGGTCGCGTCCGTTTTCGGCAAAGACGCGCTTTAGGACCCCAGTGATCGTTTCGGGATCGATATCGTGCTGTTTCCGACCCTTGACGTTCAAGAAGCCTTCCCTGCAACCACCCATGGTGTTCTGTGCACTCGCGGAGCCCCTCGGTCTCTATAGTGTCTTGATGCCGCTTTGGCGAGTCCTGGTCGAGCCCACCCGCCCGGCTTTTCTAGCGGTGTCTCTCGCTGCAAACTTCGAAGGGTCTCGGGTGCGAGCAAGCCCGGAGAGGTTCTCTCTTTGCCATCAATTTGCCTTCCCACGTTTTCCGTCCCGTCGATTCTGCGACTGACGGAGGAGGTCCAGAAGATGTATCCCGCAGTTCTTGATACTCGGTTGTATTTTGTGCACTTATACGGCTGCATCCAACTCACCGGAACTAACGAAATTGTTCGAGGGGATAAAGTCCGCCTTACATTGGCGGCTCGCGAAGAATCTGAGGAAATTGAATCCTGACAAAGCTGCAAGGCACCTGGTGCTAGCAGTAACGGGACGCGGAGCCGACGTTTCCAAAGCGAGGCGCGCTGTGGGATTTCTCGTCGCAGACAAAATGTACTCGGACGCTCGTACTGTTTGCCGAGAGCACATATCTGCCGGCGATCCTTCCGGCTTTTGGCGACATTACGAGAGCTTCGTTGACGAGCTCGGAAGCTCTAACCGACACCAAGAAGTGCCTCGCTCGAAAATTAAGATTGCTCTGTTCAACGATACGGACTTCAGGGTCAATATCGGATGCCGGTTGACGAGCCAGGGCCTAAAGCAGCAAATTCTGGACGCGTTCCCGGAGGCCGAGATAACGTCCATCGGTTTCAACTTCGCGGCCTTCAGACAGGAATTCCCAAAAAACACATTCTCTGAACGGAATGAAGTCTCGGACACAGAAAGCCGACTTTCTGCCGCGTATGGCAAAGACGCTATCGATCATATAACGGCCGCCGATTTTGTGATCCTGCAGCCGGAGGGGTCGTTGGATCATAGGACAACGGCAGAAGGGCTCGCGACTTTCTTCACTCCTGTCCTTGCCGCCAGGAAGCTGGGCAAGCCGTTCGCGGTCTTGAACGGAACTATACCTATCTACGACGACGAACGATCAGACTATCTTAGAAAGCTCTTCCGCAAGCTCGGTAATGTCGCCGCCCGCGACGAAATCTCAGCTGAATATTACGGAATCGAATTTCTAGAGGATGCTGCGTTCCTTCGGATAGCGCCAGAACCTTGGTCCGAGCGCGACGGCTGCCTGATAACCACCGGAGCCAGGAACAATGCCGACGAAGACGTTTGGATCCTAAAGGCCGCACTGCGGGCTTGCCACGCGTTGAGGCTTCGGCCAGTTGTTCTTACGCATGCAGTTGAGCGTTTCAATGCTTATGAAGCGGAGATCATTGCCCGTGGCGGTGTTTTTGCTGAGACAGCCAGCATCGAACGTGCTGCCGAGACGATCTCAAAATGCCGCCTGCACATCGGTGGCCGATATCACATGGCCATTTTCGGTCTCCTCTGTAACGTCCCTTCGCTGCTCTTCGACGTCAAAACGCACAAAAACCAGTGGCTAGAGCAATACTCACCTCTCATAAAACTTGTGCATCCGCAGACAGATCTCAACGCGGCGGCAGTTACGCTACTAAGCTATGGCGTGTCGCAAGACCATCGCGAAACAGGTATGGCGGACAAATACCTCCACTTCCTGAAGCGCGCCTATAGCTAAAGCAGCCGCCCATTCGTGGAAATCAGGGTGCACGATCATGAGCAGATTATCGCTGCCTGCCAAGGCCCGCAGGATTAAGCGAAATGGATAGTCGATAGGCTGGAACTCCGCGGCTGCCGGCCCGATGGCCTTTCTCGCCGATCGTCTATTTCCCACTGACAACTCTGAATCATGAAGCCCGCAACGTCTGCGGACCACCGAGCCTACCAGGTCGAGTTCAAGTAATATTTCCGACGATAACGGCGCGCCTGAGCAGAAGCGGCTTCGCCAATGACCGGCGCGAGGGGCGTGTCGCCAACTAGCGCCATTCGCGATAGTGCGAGACAGACAAAGGTCTACCCTCAATCGGTGAAATCGTGCTCGCCCCTCCGCCCACGGCCCATCTCAGAATTGCATCCGCCTCCGCATGCATCCTTGCTCTGATCTCGGCTTGCTCCACTTCATTGGAGGCGCATTGCGGCGATATACGTTCGAGGGCACTGAGAACGTCATACTTCAGGTCAGCAAAAGGGGTGTCCCTGACCTTACTGGTTACAAGGAGTTTTACCAGAAACTCCAGGGTCGCGACCCGCAGCCGGTCATCGTCGATATGCAAACTTCCGCCCTCCCCCGGGTGATTGCACGCTTGCTGGCAGACTAACAGCAGCGTTGATCGTTTGCAATTTAGACTGCAGCGCCGCGCATCCAATCGGACGGGCAAGATTGCTGCAGCACTTGGAATTGCGGCAGCCGTGGTGGAAGCGAGGCCGTGCAATCAGCAAAGCCATTGGATGATCGAGACGGCCTCGCGTCCATTCGGTCGACGACAAACACGCGCACGAGCACCATTTCGGCTTCTTCTTTGAATGGGATGATCAAGATCTCGGTTCAGAACTCAAATACTGGACACCCCCTCGCACGATGTTCAGCACCGGTCGGAAGAGTGCCGAGAGACTTTCCGCACCTTTCGCTGACAGGTGATCTCCGTCCTTGTAGAGAACGGTGCCCTCGCGCATGACATGACACCTGGTGCCGTCGCAGATCAAGTTCATCGGGTCGACGATCAAAGCTCCGCTTGATTTTGCCGCTTCACTCAACACCCGCCGAGCCAAGGCTTGCCGCATCTTCGTGTATTCAAGGGGAGGGGCAATGTCGAGCGGGCGTCCTGACACAACGGCTCGTGCGAGGGCTTCGGGGACTTCGTGTCCCATCTCTGGGACATCCATCACCAGGACTGCCTTTGTTCCTTGCCGAGCCAGCTTGGTCAAAGTCATGTTGAGACCTGTCCTGACCGGCGCTGACCAATCTGGCAGCGAGGGTTCGACGCGAGGATCAAAAAAGACGCCCTCGCCAGGAAGTTCTGCCCGGTGGACGTACTTCGGCCAAAAGCCAACCATGAAAACGAAGGCGAACCTCTTCTGCTCGATCAGTGACATCACGGCGGAATTGTACTCGATACACCGCTTGACCGCTGCCGGGCCGGCGAAATCCGTATTTGGCAAAGGCGGGCACGATGCGCGCCCGACGAACATGCCGGACATGCCCATTTGACGAGCCGCAACGTCGATCGCAGGAGCGATGGCCGCGGCATGAGAATCTCCCCACACAAGGAACTGCGGCTCGCTTGCAGTGTCGATGCCCACCCTGCAAAGATTCCCCCTCCTTATCTGGGCCGGTGTCAGACCTTCTCCATTTGAATCGGCGAAACACCGCTCAGAGAAGAATCGGCTCTCATCATAGGTGGCTTGGTAAAGCGCGCGGGCCTCTTCCGGCAACCTTTGGGGAATGCCTTGTAGACCGTTGACGATGCCAGCGAAGGCGACCGCCGAAAAAATCGCAGCGCTGCTCACGCCGGTGATGGCGACGGGCGAATATGCCATCCTGCCATATCGCGCAGGCTGCTCGACGAACCTCCACGAAACATAGGCTAGCGCGAACGACATCGCCACGACGCTCAGCGCCCATCCGGTTGTAAGTTCGTGGCCAAGCCCATAGCGCGCGAACACAATCAACGGCCAATGCCAGAGGTAGAGGGAATATGAAATGCGTCCGGTGAAGACAGAAACCGGACTACTTAGAAGGCGCGCAATCAAGCCGCTCCGACAGTGCGCGTGGATCATAAGGGCTGTACCAAGGCAGGGCACTGCGGCATAGGCGCCGGGAAAGGGCGTGTCAGGAGTATAGGTAAAAACAGCTAGGAATATCGCCAGCAGTCCGAGTGCCGCCAGTACCTGCGCCCCCCGAGCGGCATAGGCGGGGCGCGGAGCAATGGCAACAAGAACTCCGGTCAGTAACTCCCAAATGCGAAAATGAAGCAAGTAGAATGCTTTTTCGGGAGAGTGTGTGATCCCCCAAGTGCTTGCCCCGAAGGACAGGAGTGCCACCGCCAACACGATCGCAAATATGTGCCTGCGCGCGAATTTGAAGCAAAGGAAGACCGCGACGGGAAAAATCAGGTAAAATTGCTCTTCCACAGACAAAGACCAGGTATGGAGCAATGGCTTCATCTCTGCGGCAACATCAAAAT
Organism: Sinorhizobium psoraleae; assembly: GCF_013283645.1. Classification (GTDB taxonomy): domain Bacteria; phylum Pseudomonadota; class Alphaproteobacteria; order Rhizobiales; family Rhizobiaceae; genus Sinorhizobium; species Sinorhizobium psoraleae. The sequence goes on along the minus strand of NZ_JABEKV010000002.1, from coordinate 1,311,449 downwards.
AACCGCTTTCGCTACGGAACAGAACGTTCGAAGTGAATAAAGCAGCGGCCTGAACACTATCGCCGAAGTAGCGGAACTCCTGCGGCATGAGCAAAAACCACGCTGCCACGGTTGAAACCGCGATCATCGAGAACAGAGCCGGGAAAATGCGCCTCATCCGTCGAACGTAGAACGCCCGGAAACTAAAGCTGCCGCGCTCGAGCTCGGTCAGGATGATCCTCGCCATGAAGAACCCGGACAGCACAAAGAAAACGTCAACCCCGACGAATCCTCCTGAGAACGACCTGAAGCCGGCGTGAAAGAGGAGCACCGGCAAGATCGCCACGGCTCGCAAACCGTCCAGGTCCGGCCGATATTCGAAGTCTTGGTGGGTTACTGCCAAGCTGCTCCCCATTGCCGAGACCTGCCGCCTAAAGCCAGCGGCATTTGCGTTCATCCCTGCAGAGCCGTGCGTCCAATAAGACGCGCAAAGTCGCTGCAGAGCATTGAGTTGCTACATGGTTTTGTCCCTGAATTGATCCCAACTCTAGGGATCATCAGTTGAATAGTACGCTGCGCTACTTAGGACACCGGCCCGTCAGCCATCCAGTCGGCCTTACGCAACGCCGGCACGCAGAAGATCGTGGACGTGCAAGATGCCTAGCGGCCGACGCAGATCATCGATCAGGAATAGCACCGTGATCTTTTGCGACTGCATCATTTCCATTGCCGCGCTGGCCAGCATTCCACCCGTAATCACCCTTGGCGTATGTGACATCACGGTCCCGACAGTGAGCAGCAAAAGATTCTCCGACATATGCCGCCGCAGATCCCCGTCGGTAATCACGCCAACAAGATCACCGTCACTACCAACTACACCGACGACCCCGAAACCCTTCGAGGACATCTGGATGAGCGCCTCGCTCATTGGACTGCCAATCGGCAATAGGGGCACGGCTTCGCCCGAATGGGCCAGCTCGTGTGCAAGAAGCAATTGAGAACCGAGTTTGCCGCCCGGATGAAACGTCTTGAAATCCTGAGCCGAAAAACCTCTCCGCTCAAGCAAGGCTATTGCGAGAGCATCCCCCACTGCCAACTGCAGCATCGCGGACGTGGTCGGGGCTAGCCCATGAGGGCATGCCTCCGACACTTTCGGCAGGACAATCGCGACCGTGGAGTTGCGAGCGATTATACTGTCGGGATTCGAGGTGACGGAAATCACGGGAACATTGAAGCGCTTGGCGTAAGTAAGCATATTCCCGAGTTCGACGGTCTCACCGGACCATGAAAGCAGAATAAGCAGATCCTGCGCCGTGATCATGCCAAGATCGCCGTGACTTGCTTCCGTCGGATGCACGAAATAGGCGGACGTGCCGGTAGAAGCGAGCGTTGCGGCGATCTTGCGTCCGATGTGACCGCTCTTGCCTATGCCCGCGACCACGACGCGGCCACTCCTCGAGGCGACCAGTTCGACGGCATCGACGAAACTACTACGCAGGGCCGCGTCACCCTCAAGACAAACCGCCAGCGCATCTATCCCGTCAGCAGCAGTGGCAATCGTGCGACGGATCGACGCCAATATCGCGTCGCTTACAATCATATCCATTTCTACACTGCCCGAACTATCGATGGCTGGAGTTGAACCTTCGAAATCAAATCAAAATGGCTAAATTGTGCGAGTTTGCGAGTATATCCCACACTTTCTGGCGCGTGACCGACAGAAAAACCAGGAAGTTGCATACTGCCCACAGCCCGAAGACGAAGACTGGGCGGCGAATGGACACGTGGCCGGGCTTGTGCGAGACATAAGGGCAGCCCTAAGTCAATCTCGCCTTCGCTACTTGGCCAATGGACTCGTGATGACGATTGAACCTGACGCGCTTGAAACATTGCGAGAAAAGCACCGCCGCTGGCTCTCGCGGCTCGGGATTCTCGATAGGCCGTGGCTGATCCTCGGCTCCGCACCGTCCCCCACGATACCACCGGATCTGATAGGACATTGCGCGCGCGTTGACGTTAATAACTCGGGCAAGACGGCCAACGCACTGGGTCTCCCGCGCGCCGATTTGACATTCCGGAAGCGGAAGAAGTCTTGGGAAGAGCATCCCTATGTAAGGACGAGAGGTCTGTTATGGCTCCATACGAAGCCTCTTTGGGTGATGTACCTGAAACTTCTTTCAATGCCGCGCGTGCGTTACAAGAGCCTGATGCGCGCCACCAAGGATGAGCGCGAGGCTATCGTAGACGTCGTGAGCGGCGGGCTTCCCTCTGATATTGGGGAGTTAGGGAAGGTGACGAACGGAGTTGCCGCCGTCTGCTACGGACTTTTCGTGGGGGTGCCGTCTGTGACCCTCGCCGGGTTCTCAGTCACCAAGATGGGCCATTCTTACGACGACAAGGGGAGAATCCGGCGGCAGATCGCCGAAGACACCTTCGTTCTGACGCGTTTGAAAAATCGAGGAAATGTCTTCACGACCGAGTTGGAGCTCTCTGAGCATATCGGTCTGCCTTTCGTTCGTGATAGAAGCGACATTGCCGCCAACATGGACGGCTCGGTCGGCCCGGACCGGCTTCACAGGAGGTCCGCCCAAACATAGGCAAAGGTGTATACGTCGCCCGGGCGCCCGGCGTTGTAGGGAACTGAGACGATCGTCGGCTTCGAATCGGCCATTCTGATGGGCATGGATCCCAGCAGGACCGAAATGCGAGGAGGAATCGCTTCGAGCCCTTTACCCTCTGCCGACCAAGCAGCCAGAATTCGTCCTGCCGGAAGCCGTTTCTCTGCCCCTTGGGAAAATCCGGTCAGGATGATCGGAGTGTCTGGAAACTGAATTCTGAAATTGCCCGCCACGATTCGGTCGTCAACGACAATAGCCACTGGTGGCGCACCGGTCTCAGCGCGCACAGCGGCGGCAAAGCCGCTATAGGGCGTGTGCGCGAAGGAATAGTCGCCGATCATCGGACCGATAAAGACCCTTGCCCACAGCATCAGGATGGCGCCGACGGAGAGGACGCCCGCTATCGAAAGAAGCGCGGGAAGGCGCCGGGCAGGATCCAGACCCGCGGCATCGATTTTTAGCGTGAGATAAAGCGGGAGAAGTGCCGTAAAAAGCGCCAGCCACTTCGGACGAATGTGGGTCGCATCCATTGCGACGACGATAACCGCGACCATGAGGAAACAGGCAACAAGCATCCTGCCGACGACCCTCGTCCAGAGACTCTCGGCGCGCAGGATCTTCCCGATGTCCGCATAGAAGATCAACCCGAAGACGGCAAGAATCAGCGCGACGCCCTTGAGTGTTGCAACTGCGAGGGAAACAAGCCCCTGGATGGCGTGCGGCAGCAGTGCACTGTCCGCTCCCTCCTTCATCTCAGCGACAGTGACACCAGTGGCATGGCCAATATTGTTGACGATCCAGAAGGCGTGGGGTGCCACAATCAACGCGCAAACCGCAGCCGAAGCGAGTACACGCCAGTCAAACAAATGTTTGCGCAGCATCGCTTCCGGCAAAATGGCAAGCAATGCCGCGACGGGGAGTATAACGAAGTTGTATTTGGAAATCGCCCCGAGCCCTACGGCAACGCCGACAAGCAAGTAGCGGCCAAGCCGGGGCGGTCTCTTTAGAGCTCGAAAAAAGGCATAAAGGAAGAGCGACACCGCAAATAATGCTGCGACGGTATGGGACAGGTCGCGCTGCGACAGAAGGAAAACTGGTGGCAGCGTCAGGACGCCCAGCACCGCCACCGTCGGGGCGAGCTCACTGCTCGCGAGTACACGCGCGGTAAAGCCGTAGAACAGAAGAAAGAGGAACAGAAGTCCGGTTTTTACGACAGTCAGCGATGCGACGGAGATTCCAAATAGGGCCACGACTCCATATTGAAGCCAGTTGTAGAAGGGTGGCTGGGCTCCGTATCCGAGAAGCAGATATTGAGAGAGCAGAGCTTGTTCGGACTCGTCGATCTCGAGCGAATCCGGGCGCAGTATTTTCAAGACGATGCTCAGCAGGCAATAACCGGCAATCAGAACGTATAAGAGGTTCGGTCGTCGAACCAGGAGACTGCGCATTCCCCCTCCCATCGTCCTCGCCCACACTGGTCGTAATCCAGCGGTCAAGCGACAAGCTACTAGGCGAAGTTGGAGGAATTTGCCAGACGCCCTCCTATGGCTACGAACTACAAAGCACAAGATTTCGCTTCATCTACAGGACGAGACCCTGCGACATGGAAGTGGTGTATGCCGGCGAGATGAACGTTATCCGCTGTCCCAGGCTTCACGCCGCCGCCTTTTTTGGCTAAACCGGTTATCGGGTTGAGACGCAAATCAAAGTTAGTTCAAGTCGTTTCGCCACTTAGAGGAACAAGCCAGACCCAGGAAGTTTTGAAGCCTACCTATAATCGGAGGTGTGATGACGCAAAGTGCTCATATTTACATCGGCTTCGATAGCAAGGAAGTCGTTGCCTATCATGTTCTTTGCCAAAGTATTCTGGAAAAGAGCTCCATCCCGGTCTCGTTCACGCCGATATCTCTGAGCAACGTCGAGAGGATTTTTACGCGCGAGCGGAATCCTCTCCAATCTACCGAATTTTCCTTTTCGCGATTCCTCGTGCCTTATCTGAGCAACTACGAGGGTTGGTCGCTTTTCGTCGACTGCGACATGCTGATGCGAACTGATATCGCCCAGTTGTGGGAGCTGAGAGACGATCGCTACGCGGCGATGTGTGTAAAACACAACTACGTTCCGAAAGTCGAAACGAAGTTCCTGGGGCAAGTCCAAACCAAGTACGAAAAGAAGAACTGGTCGAGCGTCATCCTGTTCAACAACGCAAAGTGCCGAAAGCTGGATCTGGATTACGTCAATACCGCTACTGGGTTGGAGTTGCATCAGTTCAAATGGCTGGATTCCGACGACCTGATCGGCGAGCTGCCGGCGAACTGGAACTGGCTCGTCAACGAGTACGAATATTCGCCGGATGCAAAGCTTGTCCATTTCACAGATGGCGGGCCTTACTTCGATGAATACAAGAACGATGACTACGCCGAGGAATGGTTCGCTGCACGTGATCGCGTTCTTCATGTAATGCAGCGCTCGGCTTAATCGCGCGACACCATGAGCCATTTTCATCGGGGCGGTGGAGACGACCCGCCGCCTCGCGTGCCTTTGGCAAATGTGGCGTTGTAGCCAAACCCCACCTCGATAAGCGCCGAGACAGGCGAGTAATTTGCGATCTCGATGCCGCGTTCGACGGCTATGCTCCGAGCCATTACCAAGTGGTCGATAATCCACTTTTGGGCCGTGATGATTCCCGAATAGGCTCTATCGGTTGTTTCATAGTATCTGGGCTCATCGGCATTACTGATATCGATCCCCACGAACCCGATCGCGCGAGGCTTCCAAGCGACGGCAAATTGTGTAGCTGAAACGGCCACTGAGCCTGCCTGGAAGACACCGGCGGAGGGATTCTCAGAAAACCCTATCGCACCGTCCTCGCTCAACCTCACATGGGACAGCTTGCGCAGTTCCATGATGTCCCGGCGTGGCAGCCCATATGGCTTTCGCAGGTTATCGATCAATATGACCGTTTTGTCTCGCAACCATGCGCTGTCCAATTCACAGATCGCCCTTATGACGCTCACTGACAAGAGACACACGCATCCGGCCGGGACCCGCTTCATAAGATCGAAGTGTCTCCATACGAACCGCTCGTCTTCAATTGCAACCGCCAGGGGCTTTGCTATTACGGCGGGAAAAAGATGCACCGCGCCGTTCAAGAGAACGCAGGAAGACTCATCTGCGCGGGTGAGGTCGCATTGCGCGATCGAAGGACCGGAGCCGACGATAAGAACGCTCGATGATTTTGCCTGCAAAGCGCGTGAGTGGTTCGTGAGATGTCCCACCAACTTGCCCCGATACTGGATCATGCCATTTCGCTCTGCCGTCGCACGCTCGAGCTTGAGGCCGGGAAACCAGTCCTGCACATGTGCCTTGGAGCGTCCTAATAGCAGACGAACGGCGATCTTGATGCAAGAACGGGAAAAGGGGCGGTTTGAACGCATTGATTTCTCTATCGCAGGCGTTGAGCAGGCAAGTATGAGAACAGCGTGAGTATCAAAAAACTTCAGCGGCCTAGATCGCTCCACAACGGAATGCCGAGCTCTTCCGAAACCGGCGGATCCGCCGTGTAAATCGGGCGGCCTTGACTAATTAGCTTCGAAACGAGGACTTTATCCATCTGGACATGAAGTCGTGTCAAACCCACTGAATTGTAGGCATGGCCGGCTGAGTTCGGGTTTATTCCAGTAATGATGACGGCGGGGGCTCCGTTATAAAGGGCAAAGAGAACCGCGTTCATTCCGTTTGAGCATTTGGAATCTGCATCCATCTCAAGGGAACGCAACTTAGCCACGCGGTCCAGCAACGCCATCCGCTCATACCGATCAACGATCTCCAGCCGGTCGTATTGGTAATCGAACGCCCGCAAGCCTTCCTCCAGCCGCGCGCGGTCGTCCTTTCGCCAGAGAAATACATAGAGCGTCCCAGTGCGCTGCCCCTTTAGCACACGTCTGACTTCAACCGCATTCGGAGTGGTTCCTTCGACCTGGTTGAACATCATCATGGTTATGTCGGGCGCATCGACGCCCCACTTGCTGATGACCGATTGAGAGCCGTTCACGGTAATGATCCTGAAGCTCTCGTCCAATCCGGCCGGCTTATGGGACACGGGAGCGGACCCGACGACCACGACGGGACTATTGAATCGAAAGGGGGCAGCCGGCGGATCCGGACGCATTATGCGGTACTTCAGATTTCGGTATATGCGCTTGCGCGCATCGGAGATCGATGATCCCATTTATCCTCACCAGAAATCGGCACTTGGCAAATGTAATGCTACTACACCTTCGTTTTCCTTAGAAACTTCGGCTTCAGCCGCCGTAAATATTCGTCAATGGATCGCAATACGTTTGTCAAAGAAATCAACTTGTCGACTTGCGCATCGGTCTGGCTCAGTCGCGATGACAAGACTTCAGCGATCGTCGAGGAGATTTCAGCAGCGGGCAATTCCGGGAAACGCGAAGCGAGCGATGTGTAACTGTTTGTCGTGATACCACCATGCATCGTCAGCTTGCCCACTCTTGCAAAGAGGCGCAAGAAGACCTGCTCGAAAGTCCAGTCATGAACAGCCACCACCCGCCACTTTTCGCTGCGCTTTGCCGAGAACCCTGCCAGAACGATCTCGGCCGGAAGGGCTTGGTCCACCAGCCACAGGGCGATGGCGAAGCCGCTTGTGGGGACTTTATCCTGCGGGTAAAAGTCAGCGCAGAAGCCCGTCAAATCCAAATGGCCGGTGGGCGTCCCCAGGTAATCCGAGCTAGTGTTCAATCTCTCGCTCGCCGCCAGGCGGATGTTCATGATACCTAGAAACGCTTGGGGCGCGAACAGCTTGACGACGTCAGCGACCTCTTGTCGGTAGACGATGTTGGCGCCTCTCGGCTGGGCGCGTGATATCAGCAGCGAGCGGCCGGCAAATTGTTCATCAAGAACCTTGTAGACCTTGTTGAAGAATACAAAGAGAGCCGTCCGCGGATATTCGGCCTGAAGTTCCTTAACGCTAACCTGGTCGCTGTTGGCGACGAGAATGATGTGTGAGAACGCGGAAAACAGTGCACGCCATTGCTCCGTTGTCGTCAACTTCTCCGTCGTTCCGGAAGCGGGAAAGTCCATTCACAACCCATCCCAACCTTAGCGTGCTTTCAGCGCGCCTTCTCGATATTTCCGAGGCTCGGATTCCAAGTTCGGCTCGCCCCATCTATAAAGGGTGATGTATTCCAAATCAAAGCAGGCACGCTTCATAAGTCGGGAAAATGCATGTTCAACGGCGCTGAAAGTTCCCCTTCCTTCTGCGCCGACTTAAGATGCGGCCAACAAATGAGCCACTCCATGTTTAGCAACCAAGGGGCGTAGATGTTTGGACTGAAGGCTAAACGGCATCTTACAAGAGAACTTGCTATCACGCCTCCGGCAGCAGAGTTGAGCCGACACGGCATTGCGATTGTCGCCTGCGTGAAAAATGAAGCTAGCTACATCGAGGAGTGGGTGCGTTTTCACCAAGCTGTCGGCGTTCGACATTTTCATGTCTACGAAGACGGCTCGACTGATGGCACGCTCGATGTGCTTCAGCGGACGCTGAAGCCCGAGCAACTGACCGTCGTCCCTTGGAAATTGCGCATGCGGGACGAGGAAAGTGGTGAGTTTTTGAACGGGCAGACGATTGCCTTCGCACATGCGATTCTAAACTTTGGCGGCAGATATGATCGGATGGCGTTTATCGACGTCGATGAATTCTTGCTTCCCAAGAAAGGTCGGACGTTGGAGGAAGCCCTACGAGGAGCGGGTGGGTTTCCGAACATCTCCTTGCCTTGGCACATGTTCGGCCATGGCGGTCACATCTCGCGACCGGCAGGGCCTGTATGCCTCAATTACAAAATGCGGGTCGCCGATCCGATGCAGCAGAACCTCGACGCAAGTAATTTCAAGTGCATTATCGATCCGGTCGAGGTCACGAAAGTGGGCGTGCATCACTTCCAAACACGTTCCTACGGCGACAGAACCGCAAATGATGCGGGGAAGGTGGTATCAAAGAAGAAGCGGAAGGCTGCCGAATTTTACTCAGCGGAGTTCGTACAGCTCAACCATTATTACGCGAAGTCGATCGAGGAGCTGAAGGAAAAGACAGACAGAGGCTGGTCTTTCGACGGATCTGCAGAGAAATACCGCAACAAGGTCGCTACCACCATCAAGTATATTGAATCCAACGTCGTCGAAGACCGCAGCATGCTCGAATTCATCGACCAAAATGGAATCGACCTCGGTCAGTGATTTGAGCCGCGCGGAATGAAGTAAGCGTCAGATCGGAGTTCAGGCTTGCAAGATAAAGCGATGACAACGTCGAACACGACCTGCGTATGGGCGGTGGCGGAAAGCAAGGCGGGAACGCTTACGCAGTGCCTTGGCGTTGGAAAAGAGTTTCACCGGGAACCCGTGGTCAAATTGATCAGTCGGGCCCGCGGCCTGAGGAAGCTGTTCGAACCCAGACTCTTTCGCAAAAAGGAACAGCGTCCCGAGTTGGTAATCTCCTGCGGTTTTCGGGCTGAGCCGGCAGTGCTTGACATTAAGGCGGCCTATGGCGGCAAACCTCTGACCGTGCACCTCCAACGTCCGCGCATCGAAGGATATGATCTCGTTTTCGTCTCTCGTCACGATTGGGTCGACGAATTGAACGAGCGGCCGAACTATCATTCAATGGTCGGAGTACCGCATCAGATTACCTGGGCGCGGTTGGCGCCTCTCAGGGATGCCGCGCGCAGACGACTCTCGCCGGACGGACGCCCAATAGCCGCCGTCTTCGTAGGCGGCTCGAATGGCGCATATGTATACGACGACAGAACCCACCAGAATATAAGAAGCGCCATCGAGCAATTGGAGAAAGAGGGTTGGCGCATCGTTGTGTCGGTCTCGCGCAGATCTGAAGACCACACGCAGCAGGCCCTGTCGGCACTCAACAGCGAAAACATCGCCGTGTGGGACAGGCGAAGCGAAAACCCATATCTCGACTACATGGCCGCCGCCGACGCGTTCTTGATCGCAAAGGACTCGATCACAATGCCCTGCGAGGCACTGGCGACGGGCAAGCCGGTCTTTACACTTGACTTAAGTCCAGTTGTAGGCCCGCGGCTGGACAAGTTCGAGCGCTATCACCGGGACCTGCATGAGACACTGCGGCTAACGCGGCCGTTCGAAGGAAAGCTCGAATCCTACAGCTACGAGCCTCTCGACGAAACGCGCCGGATCGCCTCGGTAATCCGTTCGCAGCTCTACCGCCCGTAGGACGCTGCTGCAAAGTGCTACAGCGTCCTTTGTGCGTCCGAAAGGAGCCGCACGCTTATTCGCGCCAGTGCTCGGCCACCCAAGGCGTCGGACGAATATAGTGTCGGAGATATTGCAGCGCGCCTTTGTTCTTTCGTTGTTTCGTATCGAAGATGCCCGCTATGTGTTTGAAAGCCGTCTTGCGGGGACCCTTGGTTCCATATCGCCCCTCGATCGCATGCTGTGGATGCAGGCCTCGCGGGAAAATAACGACACGTGCATCGCTCGGCAGACGTGGGGCAAGAAAGTAGTTGAGTGGGAATGGCCAACGGCAGTCCTGGCGAAAATGGAGAACCCATTTTCGTGGGAAGAATGTTATGCCCCCGGGGGCGTTGCGGCTTACGAAGCGCTGCTCGTAACGGTACTCGTCGGCTACACCCTGTGGATCTGATCGAAATTTTTCCTGCAGCGGCACGAGCTTCCCAACGGGAAAGCGGAAGAGCGACGTTTGCCCGAGGCGCTCAAAGGGCGTGGTTTGATTTCTCGCCATGACGATGTCATCCGCCTTGCCAATGTCAAAAAATGCGTCGAGCGAGGAAACGATCACGAGATCCAGATCGAGAAAAAGAACTGGACCTCTCAGCTTTCCCAGCGTTGCCCCCCAGAGTCGGGCCTTTGGCCAAATGCCTCTGGTATTTGTAGGCATGTTCGCCACGTCGAGCGGTGGCAAGTCTTCGCAAAGTATTTCGGAGTGCAGACCTGCACGGTTGTCGGTAAAGCAAGTGAAGGTGAATGGCGGCGTAATGTTGCGAGCCACCATCGCGTAAAGTCTATTTATGAATGGGGCTCCATACTTCGTTCCCCAATTGATGCAGATCACTTGCTTAACGCCGCCGCTGGCTGCCAAAACATTCGTGGTCATTTGCTCCATTCCTCGCCTGCTGCGCATTTCTGCAGAACCGGTTCTTCGCGTGCTCTTTCAACGACGCCGAGGCGGCCGCAGTGGGTGTGTACGAGCGACTTGCATGACGTAATTACTTGCCAGCGGCGCCCCCGCCAAGTCTGAGTGTTTCCGATCAACTGAGCATTCGCCGTCACAGCATGCGCGAGATAGAGATAAGCACCCAGATCACTGTTACCACCGCCCAACATCGCCTGCGACGCTGCCCGGCTTGGCCTGAAGCCAGGACTCATTATGCGGGTGGGGAACGAGCATCTGGGGCGCTTCATCCGGGACCAGCGCCTGGCGCGTGGCGTCGCATCAACAGACATACCCGATGGCTGACTGACAGCGGAGAGATCGGCTCGCCGTCGCTGCCGCAATACGAGCGAGTTGCCATATCACATTGTTATATGATGCGAAGTCAAACATCATGCCGGACGGTTGAATTCGCAAAACACAACATGCCTGCGCCATGTCCCGGATCCTGATCATTGTCGGACTTGTTATCGTCGCGGTCGGTATTCTCTGGCCGTGGTTGACGCGCATTGGCCTGGGCCGGCTGCCCGGCGATATTCTGATCCAGCGAGAGAACTTTACGATTTATGTTCCCATCACAACCGGGCTGCTTTTCGGCATTGTGCTTTCGGCGATCCTCTGGTTCCTCAATCGCTAGGGGACAGAGCGACTGACGCCGAACGGGCCGACGTTCCCTCGCTCGACGGCTGGCGACGCGGTCCTGAGTCAGGCCATTCCTCTGGCATTGCGGCGGACCGTCTGGGGCGGTTGCCCCAGGACCCGGACAAAGGCCCGGCGCATTCGCTCCCGGTCGGCAAAGCCGGCCTCGCGAGCGATCACATCCATGGGATGACGCCCTTCTTCCATCATGACGCGTGCAGCCTCGACACGGAGATGCTCGACGGCCTTCGCCGGCGACTGGCCCGTTTCCGCACGAAATGCGCGGCTGAACTGACGCGGGCTGAGGCGGGCGGCATCGGCGAGCTCCTCCACCGACAGCGTGTTCCGCAGATTCCGCCGGGCATGGCTGAGCGCGCTCTGGATCCGATCCGACTTCGGATCGAGTTCGAGCAGCGTCGAAAATTGCGACTGGCCCCCGGCCCTTCGATGATAGACGACCAGTTTCCGCGCGACGGCGCGCGCCACGTCCTGACCGTGATCCTTCTCGACCATGGCAAGCGCAAGGTCGATGCCCGCGGTCATTCCCGCCGAGGTCCAGACCGGCCCGTCTATCAGGTAGATCCGGTCTTCCTCCACCTTCAGATCCGGGAAGCGATTTTGCAGGTCGCGGGCGAAGTACCAGTGGGTGGTTACGCGTCGTCCCTTGAGAACGCCCGCATCCGCGAGGACGAAGGCGCCGGTGCAGGGCGCGGCGATGCGGCGCGCCGTTTCCATCGAATGCCGGACCAAGGCGACAAGGCCGGGCGACGAAGGCTCGATCTCGGTTCCGGCGCCGAAAACGACCGTGTCGAACGTCGCATCGCCGAACGCCTCTGTGTCGACGCTGAAGCCCGCCGACGAGCGCATCGGTCCGCCTTTCTCCGAAAGCAATGTGATCGCGTAAACGGGTGTGCCAAGATGGATGTTCGTCACCTCGAACACCGTCAGGACGGACAGGCTCATGACCTGAAATCCGGGAAAGACCACGAAACCGAGACGATGCATCGGGATTCTCCTGCATGTCCTAAAAGGTGGTGTATACGATCTTCAGGACTTGACCGGAAGAGCCTGTACGAAGCGAACAGACGCACGCCCGGCTAATTGCCTGCCCGGCAACGGTCTAGCCGGATGCCGCTCGAATTCAGCGACCAAACTCGAGAGTGGTCACCGACGCCATCATCGCTCGACCAGCGCCTTGAGCCGCGTCAAGGCCTCGTCCCATTGGGCGGAAACCCTGTCGAGATACGACCGTGCCTCGGCTACCGGCTCGGGGCGGTAGCCGAACTGGCTTTCGCGGCCGACGCGGACACTTGCCACGAGACCGGCGCGTTCCAGCACGTGCAGGTGTTTGGTCACGGCCTGCCGCGTCAGCTTCGTGTCGGTCGAAAGCGTGGCGATCGACCGCGTTTGGCCATCGCTGAGCTTCGTCAGAAGCGAAAGGCGGGTCGGGTCGCCGAGCGCGGCGAAGACCTCGACGGGGCCGGGATCGCCAAGCTCAGGCTTCGACATAGGTCTTGATGTTTCCCGCCTGAATCTCCCATCCGCCTTCATTGCCGCGCAACGCTTCCATGCGGCGATCCTCCGGCAGCGTCTCGAAACCGGACTCGACGATGGTCAGGCGCGTGCCCTTCACCATCGGTTCAAGGCGGAATTCCACGAGCGTGGTGGGTGACGTCGAGAGATCGGCGTCGGGATTCTCCGCATGCGGCCATCGGAAGGAAAACAGTGTCGGCGCCTCCATCCGCTCCGTCACAGACCTCCACTTTGTGCCCTCATGACCGGGATAGGTCATTTCGCCGGTTGTTTCTTTTCCGACGGCGAAGGGCCCGTCGAGCCTTACCCGGAACCATTCGCCGAATGCCGTGTGGTCCGTGAGCGCATGCCAAACCTTTTCGACTGGCGCGTCCATTTCGATACTCTTTTGAATGCGATCCGTCATGATGCAACCTCCAGGTTGCCAATATCTTCGCAGGTCGAAACGAAAAAGGCAACCGAAAGGTTGCCTTTTATCCGTATGTGCGCTGTCTGGTGGCCGTTGTGCTCAGTCGGCTGCTTCGTCCGGCCGCACCGTCAGCCGGTTCTCGACGCTCGTGACGCCGATGACCGAGGCGGCGGCCTCTCCGGCGCAGGCAATGTCTGCCTCTTCGGCGACATTGCCGGAGAGCACGACCATGCCGCCAAGCGCCATGACAGAAATCCCGCTCGTGTCCACGAAGGTTGCGTAGCGAATGAAGCGCAGTACCTTCTCGGCCAGATCGTCATCCGTCAGATGCGGATCGTCGTCGCGATGCGAATAGAAGGACTTATCTGTCGCCATCAGCGTTTTCCCGTCGTCTTTCGGAACGCTTGCGCCGGCGGAATGTTCCGCCTGCAATATCTCCCGGAGCCGGTGCCGCGGCCTGTCCCGGAATGTGCCCTTGAGAGTGTGCCCTCACGAATGCGCCCTTGCCTCGATCGATCGAACGGGTCTATGCCTCTAGCACCCACCCAAGGCTCACCATGTCCGATATTTTCCTGAATGTTCTCCCGATCTTCGTTCTGATTCTGACCGGCTGGCTGGTCGTGAAGCTCGGTTATCTGAAACCGGCCGTCGGCGATGCGCTCGGCGACTTCGTCTTTCGCGTCGCGGTGCCGGTTCTTTTGTTCCGTACGATCGCCGAGGCCGATTTCAAGGAGGGCTCGCCCTGGCCGCTCTGGGTCGCCTATTTTTCCGGCGTCGCCGTGACCTGGACGGTCGGCCATCTGGCGGCGACCTTTGCCTTCGGCCGCGATGCGCGCATGGGCGTGCTCGCGGGTGTGTCGTCGGCCTTCGCCAACACCGTGTTCATCGGGCTGCCCCTGGTGTCGCGCGTGGTCGGCGAGGATGGGGTCGTGGCGTTGTCGATCCTGCTTTCCGTCCATCTGCCCGTCATGATGATCGCCGGCACGGTGTTGATGGAGCGTGCGGACCGGAAAACGAGCGGCAGGCCGGGGCAAAGCCCCTTGAAGCTGCTTGCCGGCGTCGCGCGCAATCTCGTTCGCAATCCCTTGGTGATCGGTCTCGCCTTTGGCGCACTCTTTCACCTCCTGGAGCAGCCGCTTGGGGGACCGGCGAAGGCCGTCGTCGACCAGCTCGCCGGCACGGCGGCGCCAGCCGCGCTCGTGTCGATCGGCATGGCGCTCGACAAATATGGTCTGGCCGGAAATACCGGTCTTGCGGCCGTCACCAGCACGCTGAAGCTGCTTGTGCTGCCGGGGGTCGTCTTTGGCGCCTGTCATCTGCTGGGGCTCAACGAGAGTTGGACGGCCGCGCTCGTGCTGACCTCCTCCGTCCCGACCGGCGTCAATGCCTGGCTGATCGCCAATCATTTCAACGTCGGTCATGCGCTCGCCTCGTCGACGATCACGCTGACGACGGCGCTGGGCGTGCTGAGCGTTTCGGCCTGGGCCTATCTGCTGATGTGACCCGGAAAAGAAAAAGCCCGGCCAAAGGCCGGGCTTCCAAAATCAGATCTCTCGTCTGGCGACTTGGAGCAATTCCGTAACGGCTTTCCGCCCGGAACTGCGTCGTTTCAGAGAGTTAGTTCGCCGGTGCGGGTGCCGGGGCCTGACCTTCCTGAGCGGTCTGACCTTCCGCGGGCTTTGCTTCGCTGGAGCCGGAATCGCCGGCTGCTGCCGGGTCCGGAAGCGGTGCAGGGCTATCGGCCTGTTCGCGCAGCCAGGCGATCAGGTTGGCGCGCTCGTCGCCTTTCTTGAGACCGGCAAAGCCCATGGCCGTACCCGGGACATGTTTCTTCGGTGCTTCGAGGAAGAAGCTCAGGTGGTCATAGTCCCATACGACCTTGCCGCCTTCGGCGAAGGTCTGCATGCCGGCGGAATAGCTGAAGCCCTCATGCGACGCGACCGGGCGGTTGATCACGCCCCAGAGATTCGGGCCGACCTTGTTCGCTCCGCCCTTCTCGATGGTGTGACAGCTCGCGCATTTCTTGAACACGGCTTCGCCGGCAGAGGCATCGGCCTTGGCAAGCAGCGCCGCGATCGGTTCGGACTGCGCCTCTTCGGCGCCGGCACCGCCGGCTTCGGTCGCGGTTTCCTCGGCGACAATGGCGAAGCCTTCCTTCTCGGGAGCTTCGGAATGGAAAATGCCTTCCGATGCAATGGATACAGACATCAGAACGAAGACCGTACCCAGCAAGGCACCCACGCCCATGTTCACATATGAATTCATCTGCAAACGCTCCCTTTGCCACCGGCGTCAACAAAAACCCGGCCCATCTTGAAATCGCGCGGAACCTATGTCTTTTGGCTCTACGTTGCAACAGAGATTATGGCCCCTGAAGTGAGACTTTTTGACACTTTCAGCGGGGTTTTTTAAGGCTAGACAATGAATCGCGGAAATTCTGCCAAAGCTCTCGTGCTCATTCCTGCGCGGATGGCGTCCACACGCCTGCCCGGCAAACCTCTGGCCGACATTTGCGGCTTGCCGATGATTGTGCAGGTGGCCAAGCGCGCCGCCGAGGCGGACGTCGGGCGAATCGTCGTCGCCGTTGACCACCGCGACGTGTTCGAAGCGGTCAGCGATGCCGGTTTCGAGGCGATCATGACGCGGGTCGACCATCAGTCCGGCTCGGACCGTATCCATGAAGCCCTGCTGAAGGCGGACCCCGACGGGAATGCCGAGATCGTGATCAACGTTCAGGGCGACCTGCCGACGATCGAGCCCGGCCCGATCCGCGCGGCGCTCAAGCCGCTCGAAAACGCCGCGACCGATATCGCGACGCTCACCGTCGAGATCACCGATGAGCATGAAAAGGCCAATCCCAATGTCGTGAAGGTTGTCGGCTCGCCGATTTCCGAGAGCCGTCTGCGCGCTCTCTATTTCACCCGCGCGACCGCACCGCACGGCCCCGGCCCGCTCTACCATCACATCGGCCTCTACGCCTATCGGCGCAAGGCGCTTGAAACCTTCGTGTCGCTGAAACCTTCGGTCCTCGAAAAGCGCGAGTCGCTCGAACAATTGCGGGCGCTCGAGGCAGGGATGCGCATCGACGTCGAGGTCGTCGACTCGGTCCCCCTCGGTGTCGACACGCCGGAAGACCTCGAAAAGGCCCGCCGCATTCTCTCCGTGAAAGCCTGAGAAGGAATTCGAAAAGTGACCGTCAAGACCAACAGGATTTCCTTCCAGGGCGACTTCGGTGCCAATTCCGATATGGCTTGCCGCGACATGTTCCCGTCGATGGAACCGCTGCCGTGCCAGACCTTCGAGGATGCCTTCGTGGCGGTGGAGAACGGCGACGCCGATCTCGCCATGATCCCGATCGAAAACACCATCGCCGGGCGTGTCGCCGACATCCATCACCTGCTGCCGGAATCGCGCCTGCACATCGTTGGCGAATATTTCATGCCGATTCGCTTTCAATTGATGGTGCTGCCAGGCGTCTCCCGCGAAGAGATCCGTACGGTGCACAGCCATATCCATGCCCTTGGCCAGTGCCGCAAGATCGTTCGCGCCAACGGCTGGAAGCCGGTGGTCGCGGGTGACACGGCCGGTGCGGCAAAGCTGGTAGCGGAAACCGGCGACCGCTCCATGGCGGCCCTGGCTCCGCGCCTCGCCGCCGACCTCTACGGACTCGACATCATCGCCGAGAACGTCGAGGACACCGACAGCAACGTCACTCGATTCGTCGTGCTTTCGCGGGAAGAGCAGCGGATCGCGCGGACCTCGGACGATGAACTGATCATCACCACCTTCGTTTTCAACGTGCGCAATATTCCGGCCGCGCTCTACAAGGCGATGGGCGGCTTTGCCACCAACGGCATCAACATGACGAAGCTCGAGAGCTACCAGCTCGGCGGCAAGTTCGTCGCCACCCAGTTCTACGCCGATATCGAGGGCCACCCGGACGACACGCCCGTCCGTCATGCGATGGACGAGCTGCGCTTTTTCTCGGAGAAGGTGCGCATCCTCGGCACCTACCGGGCACATCCGATGCGCGGCGTACTCTAAGCGGACCATCGCGCCCGTCAGGCGATATCGGGGTGTAGAGCTGGCTCGATGCCTGCCCCCTTGACTTGTGATGATCCGGACTGCGCCAGGATTTTGGCAATCGAGGGCCCGCGGACGGAAAGATGGCGAAATTTCGTTAACTGGCTACGCGTCTGGTGCATGCCTAATTTGCAATCATGGAACTACTTAAATCTTAGGCAAATGCCTATTTGACCTTCATCAAGATATGGAGTGTCAAAGATGAAGATCCGCCAGAAGATCATGGAATACGCAAAGATGCGCCGCGCTGTCCGCGAGCTGAACGCTCTCGACGACCATGTGCTGAGCGACATCGGTATTTCCCGTTCTCAGATTCACGCTGCCGTTTACGGTCGCTAATAAAATGCCGCGCGCCAAGGCAGGCGGGCGGCGCTCTGGATGTTTCCTGAAATCGGAACCGATTTCAGGATGGAAACATGCAGCATTCAAAGCGACTTTGTGCGTCTGAAAGGACGCACGGCGCTGCAAGTCTTCCACACCCCGCCGGCCTCCCGCGCGGGGTGTGAGTGTTTTTATACCTCAGAACCGCCGTGCCCTTTTGGGCTTGTCATTCGTCGTAAAGACAGACCCGGGCGATGTCCGTCCAGATCGAGGGTGACGAATATGTCAGCAGTAGTCGCGCCCGCGCTTCAGCTCCGTTCCGGCCAGGCAAGCCAGTCGCGCATCAGCTGATGGGCGATGGCGCCCTTCGGCGGCGGAATGTGCTCGTCGCCGGTGTCGGCCACGCCGGTCGTGCGTTCGAGCATCGCTTCGGTCTCCGCCCGCGTGAACCAGCGGACGTCTTCGAGTTCCTGCTCGTCGCGCTTGATCACGGTCGATTTCGCTTCCGCGTAGCAGCCGATCATCAGCGAATGCGGCAACGGCCAGGGCTGCGAGGCGTGATAGCGCACCCGGCCGATGCGGATGCCGGACTCCTCCCGCGTTTCGCGGCGTACGGCGTTCTCGATCGTCTCGCCCGGCTCGACGAAGCCCGCGAGGCAGGAATACATACCCGGCACGAAATGCGGGCTGCGGCCAAGCAGGCAGAGATCGCGCTCGAGATCGATCGCCAGCATGATGACGACAGGATCGGTGCGGGGAAAGACCATGTGGTTGCAAGCCGTGCACACGCGACGGTAACCGCCCGCCGCGCCGTCCATCGGCCCGCCGCAGCGGCCGCAAAAGCGGTTGTTGGCGTTCCACACGATCAGGCTCGATCCCTGTGCGAACTGGCCGAGCAATTCTTCGGGCAGCATCTGCTGCCGGTAGAGCATGCGCGCGTCGGCAATCTTGAACGGCCCGGGCAGCGTTTCCTCGGTCAGCCCTGACGGCACGGCCAGCCGCGGCTCGCCATTCGGCAGGTATCCGAGCAGGATCGCCTCGTCGAGCGCCGGCTCCAGACCTTCGAGTTCATAGGGTGCGAAGAGCGGATCGATGATCTTCTCGTCGTGCTTGACGATCAGCTTCGCGCCGGAAAAGGCGAGGAAATGCGCGCCCGGATGTCTCGACGCCACCTCGACGCAATCGTCTGGGCGGTGCTCGGATTGCCGGTCCAGGTGGTTTTCCGCAAAGGCGACGAGGGTGCTCGGCTCCGGATGCGGGCTTCGAAGGTCAAAAATTGTTTTCGTCATCTTCAGAGATTTTCCAGAATGCGTGCTGTGAATGCCTGATGCTCGTCCGCCGGCCACGGCTCGGCCTTGCCGAAGCCCCACACCGGCCCTGGCCAGTTCGGATCGCCTTCCCGGCGGGCTATGATATGCACATGAAGCTGCCGGACGATATTGCCGAGCGCGCCGATATTGATCTTGTCGGCGGCTGTGACCTTTTTCAGCGCGGCTGCCACCATGTTGGTCTCGAAGGTCAGCATCGTCTGGTCGAGCGGCGTCAGCTCGAAAGTCTCTGAAATGTCGGGGCGCTGGGGAATGAGGATCAGCCACGGCCAACGGCGGTCATTCATCAGCCGCAATTGGCAAAGACCGATTGAGGCGATCGGTATGCCGTCGCGCTGAAGTCGCTCGTCGAGAGGAAAGGTCGTCAACAGGATATCCTCGGCTGGAGCGGGATGAGGAAAGTGTGTTCGGTTTTCCGCCCGCATCCCGCGTCAACTCTTTAGAACCAAGCACCTTTATGATTTTGGGCCGTTTTCGACCCAGAATCATCGTGATCCAGGGCGCGGATTCGCCCTTGTTTTGCATATCGATACCAGTTTTTTGAAGGCTTGGCTTGCATTTGCTTTCGATATTGCCGATATGAAAGCCGGGAGGTTGGTGGTGGACGAGCCACTCGCCAACCGGGTCAGGTCCGGAAGGAAGCAGCCCTAACGAGCCCCGGCACGGGTCATCGTGCCAGCCTCCCACCTTATCTTCGTGTCTCCGTCCTGTCGGGACAAGAGTTCGAGCAGCGGCAGGGTCGATGAGCGACGAAACGTCTTTTTCATCCGAACAAAAGCCAGCCGCCTACCGTGTTCTGGCGCGTAAATATCGGCCCAAGGACTTCTCCGATCTGATGGTCGGGCAGGAGCCGATGGTGCGTACGCTCACCAACGCTTTCGAGACCGGCCGGATCGCGCAGGCCTATATGCTGACAGGTGTCCGCGGCGTCGGCAAAACGACGACCGCCCGGATACTGGCGCGCGCGCTCAACTATAAGACCGCTGAGATCGACAAGCCGACGATTGATCTGCGCGTGCCGGGCGAGCATTGCCAGGCGATCATGGACGGCCGCCATGTCGACGTGATCGAGATGGACGCCGCGTCGCACACAGGCATCGACGATATCCGCGAGATCATCGAGCAGGTGCGCTACCGCCCGGTTTCCGCCCGCTACAAGGTCTATATCATCGACGAAGTGCACATGCTCTCGACGCAGGCCTTCAATGGCCTGTTGAAGACGCTCGAGGAGCCGCCGGAGCATGTGAAGTTCATCTTCGCGACCACCGAAATCCGTAAGGTTCCGATTACTGTCCTGTCGCGCTGCCAGCGCTTCGACCTGCGCCGCATCGGGGCGTCGGACCTCGTCGGTCTCTTCTCCACGATCCTGGCCAAGGAAGGCGTGCCCTTCGATCCCGAGGCGCTGGCCATGGTCGCGCGCGCGGCCGAAGGCTCGGCACGCGACGGCCTTTCCCTGCTGGACCAGGCGATCGCCCACGGCGGAGGCTCGGTGGAGCTTGAAACCGTGCGTTCCATGCTCGGACTTGCCGACCGTGCCCGCATCGTCGATCTTTTCGAGCATATCGTCAAAGGCGACGTGACGGCGGCGCTTCAGGAGTTCGCTGCGCAATACGAGGCGGGCGCCAATCCGACTGTCGTGCTTACCGACCTTGCCGATTTCACCCACCTCGTCACCCGGATGAAATATGTTCCCGACGCAGCCAGTGACCAGTCGCTGAGCGAGATAGAGCGCGTGCGCGGCGCCGAATTCGCCGGCAACGTCGCGGTGACCGCGCTTTCGCGCATCTGGCAGATGCTTTTGAAGGGCATTCCGGAGGCGGAAAGCTCGTCGCGCCCCGCCGGTGCCGCGGAAATGGTGCTGATCAGGCTCGCCCATGCGGCCCATCTGCCGTCGCCGGAAGACGCTGCACGCCGGCTGCTGGAGCTTTCGGACGGCGAGGGAGCCGGCGATCGCCCCATGCCACGCAGCAATGGCGGCGGAAATCAGGCC
The DNA here is from genome assembly GCF_013283645.1 of Sinorhizobium psoraleae. GTDB lineage: Bacteria > Pseudomonadota > Alphaproteobacteria > Rhizobiales > Rhizobiaceae > Sinorhizobium > Sinorhizobium psoraleae. The sequence continues at coordinate 1,290,325 of NZ_JABEKV010000002.1, read as the reverse complement.
CAGGCAGGCCCCTCCACGCAGGCGCGTTCCGTTGAGACGGCGCCCGTTCACCGATCGTCGGGCAATGGCGCCACCATGCTGCGTGCCGTGCCGGATGCAGCGCCTCAGCCGATGAGTGTCGGCCGCATCGAGGAGCGGCCCGCGCCGGTGAGCGCCGCAAAGCCGCAGCCGAAGGTTCCGGTCAACTCCATCAGCGACATCGCCGATCTCTGCGGGAAGAACAGGGACATCAAGCTGAAGACGCTGGTGCGCGGTTTCCTGAGGCTCGTCCATATCGAGCCCGGCCGGCTCGACGTCAACGTGCCGGACGACGCGCCGAAAACGCTGCTCGGCGAGCTCGCCGTCAAGCTCAAGGAATGGACCGGCATTCATTGGGTCGTCAGCTATAGCCGCGAGACGGGCGAGCCGACATTGATCGAGGCGGAGCAGCGCGCGCAGGAGCAGCGGGTCAACGACGCCCGCCAGGACCCGGATGTCGCGGCAATTCTCGCGCGCTTTCCGGGCGCCAGGATCACCGACGTGCGCATCCGCGCGGCGGAACAGGAAATCGAAAGTGTCGCTCCGGCAGCGGCCGAATCGGAAGACGGCGATATCGTCCCGGGCGACGACATCGAATAATCCACTACTGCGCCGTGCCTCTTTTCAGACGCACAAAGGTCGCTGTAGCGCTTTGAAATCGCTGCATGTTTTGAGTCGGCTCCGATTCTAGGACACGCAGTAGCTTCTTGGAAGAGAATACGAAGGACAGGAGACGACGATGCGCGACATCATGGGCATGATGGGCAAGGTCAAGGAAATGCAGGCCAAGATGGAGAAGCTGCAGGCGGAGATCGCCGCGCTCGAAATCGACGGGACATCCGGCGGTGGCCTCGTTACCGTCCGTCTCGATGGTAAGGGCCATATGAAGAGCCTGAAGATCGATCCTTCCCTCTTCAAGGAAGACGATGTCGAGATCCTCGAGGATCTGATCGTCGCCGCGCACAAGGATGCCAAGGACAAGGCCGAGGCCGTACAGGCGGAAAAGACCCGCGAATTGACCGCTGGCCTGCCGATTCCGCCCGGCATGAAGCTGCCCTTCTGATTAAGCGGCTCTTCTAAGTATGCGGCTACGGTACTCCGCCGAGCGGGTGGTGGCACAAGCAAAAAGCGTGCTACCTTGCCGGCCCACAGCGCCGCCCGCCCTAATCAGGCGCGCAAGGAACATTGTAACACTTTGAATTGCTGCATGTGTCCTTGAATCGGCTGCGATTTAGGGAATGCAGGAGGGAGCAACAGGCCGTGAGTCTTGCGTCACTGCTCGTCTTTGCGGGAGCGTTGCTGATTGCAGCCGGATCACCGGGGCCGAGCATCGCGGCGCTTGTCGCCCGTGTGCTTTCCAAGGGGGCGCGCGACGTGCTTCCCTTCCTCGCCGCCATGTGGATTGGCGAGGCGATCTGGCTTTCCTTCGCCGTTGCCGGCCTTGCGGCGATCGCCGAGACCTTCCACTGGATGTTCGCCGCAATCAAATGGGCGGGTGTGGCCTATCTTCTGTTCCTCGCCTGGAAGATGTGGTCGGCTGAGCCGGAACTGCCGGGCGACAACCTGCCGGAAACCCGGTCGGCGTCGAAGCTCTTCTTCGCCGGCCTCACAGTCACGCTTGGCAATCCCAAGATCATGATGTTCTACGTGGCGCTGCTGCCGTCGATCATCGATCTCGGTTCGGTCACTTTCCTCGGCTGGACGGAACTGGTGGCGACAATGTTCGTCGTGCTCGTCGCGATCGATCTCGGCTGGGTGGTGATGGCCGCCAAGGCGCGCCAGTTCCTGAGAAGCCGCCGTGCGGTCCGGATCGCCAACCGCGCCAGCGCCGGCACGATGGCCGGCGCTGCGGTCGCAATCGCCGTGCGCTGATCGGCGTCAAATCGATTCCGTTCGCCAATGAATTGAGCTAAAAGCCCGGCATGGCAAAGCGAGTCACCGGCCCCGAAATCGAAAAACTCATCCAGCTTCTGGCGAAAGTGCCGGGCCTCGGCCCCCGTTCCGCCCGCCGGGCGGCGCTGCACCTCGTCAAGAAGAAGGAGCAACTGCTCGGACCGCTGGCCGAAGCGATGGGCGAGGCGCATCGCAAGGTCCGCGTCTGCTCCTGCTGCGGCAATGTCGACACGATCGATCCCTGCACGGTCTGCACAGACGAGCGGCGCGACCAGTCGGTTATCATCGTCGTCGAGGATGTCGCCGACCTCTGGGCGCTGGAGCGCGCAGGAGCGATGAATGCCGCCTATCACGTGCTCGGCGGCACGCTCTCGCCGCTGGACGGCATCGGACCGGACGACCTCAACATCAAGGGCCTGGTGGACCGTGTAGCAAAGGGCGGCGTGCGAGAGCTGATCATCGCTGTCAATGCGACGGTCGAGGGACAAACGACGGCCCACTACATCACCGACCAGCTCGAAGGCATGGATTTGAAGATCACCCGTCTTGCCCACGGCGTTCCGGTCGGCGGCGAGCTCGACTATCTTGACGAGGGAACGTTGACGGCCGCCTTGCGGGCGCGCACCACAATCTGACGCTGTGCGCCTCGTGCGCGACACCTCATTTCAGGAAGCCAGATGCTGAAACTCCTTTCTGCCTTGATCCTTTCTCTTACCTCTTTTGCCGGTCTTTCCTTCGCGGCTTCGAAAGCCGACGTGGAGGGGCAGTTCCGGCAATGGCTGCAGAACGACCTCTGGCCCGAGGCGCAGAAATCCGGCATCTCGGTGACATCCTTCAAGGCGGCCTTTGCCGATGTGACGCTCAATTGGGATCTGCCCGACCTTGCGCCTCCCGGTTTTCCCAAGGCGAAGGAGCGCAAGCAGAGCCAGGCGGAATTTTCGTCGCCGGGCGCCTACTTTTCGGAGAAGCGACTGCAGGGATTGGCGGCGACCGGCCGAAGCCTCGCCTCCGCCCACGCCCCGACCTTGAAGCGCATCGAACGCACATACGGCGTTCCCGGGCCGATCGTACTGGCCATCTGGGGTCGGGAATCCGGCTTCGGGCGGGCGAAGATCCCGCATCCGATCATGGACGTCCTGGCGACCAAGGCCTTCATGTCGACGCGGCCCGAGCTTTTTCGGCGCGAACTGATTGCCGCGCTGCACATTCTCGAAAGCGGCGACGTCCGGGAGACGCAGATGCGCGGCTCCTGGGCCGGCGCCATGGGCCAGCCGCAATTCCTGCCGTCGAGCTTCCTGAAATATGCCGTGGATTTCGACGGCGACGGACGCCGCGACATCTGGAATTCGGTGCCGGACAGCCTGGCTTCGATCGCCAACTACCTTTCGAAGAAGGGCTGGCAGGGCGGTCGTGACTGGGGCTTTGAAGTCCTGATCCCCGAGGGCGTTTCCTGCGCCCAGGAAGGGCCGGATCTGGCGCGCCCGATCACCGACTGGGCCGGCATGGGCATCGCCCGCATCTCCGGCAAGGCTTTTCCGCCGGCGGAACGCTCGGCGTCCGGCATGATGCTGGTGCCGGCCGGGATCCATGGACCGCAATTCATCGTCACGCCGAATTTCTACGTGATCAAGGAATACAATAATTCGGATCTCTACGCGCTCTTCATCGGCAACCTGGCCGATCGCATCGCTTCCGGCGCCGGCGCCTTTCGGGGAGAATGGGGTGCTGTCGGAAACATGCTGCGTTCCGACGTGCTGGCGATGCAGAAGGCGCTCGTCTCTAAGGGCTACGACGTCGGCAAGGTGGATGGCCTGCCGGGCTATAAGACGCGCCGGTCGCTCGGCGACTGGCAGGCGAAGAACGGCTTGTCCGCCACCTGCTTCCCGGCTGCCTCGCTGAAGGCGCAGCTGCGCTGACTTTGGGTCTCGTGGTGAAAACTGGACCCTTCGGCCCGACGCAGACTCTGCTTTGGGTGGACAGTCGCCCTCTGGTAAACCGTACTAGGCGGACGCTTGTCGCACGATCTTCGCGACGAAATCAGATTTGCCGCCAGTGTAGAATTTCCAGTCGCCGTTTGCCTCCGCTGCCAGTTTGCGCTTCAAAGCGGCATATTCGGCAGCGTCAACCGGATGAGCACGGAGCCAATCGCGAAATAGCATGCGTTTGAAGTGCGTGGGGTTCTCCGGCCCGCAGAGATAGAGCCGAGTGCCATAGGAGCCGTGGCCTGAGGTGAAGGTCCACATACCATCACTGTATGGATCGCCGTGGAAGGTAAAGTCGGAGCACACCTTCACTCGCTCGACTGCCTCGACAACCATCGCATTGCTGCGAAGCACTGCGTCGATGTCAATTTTGGGCTTCGCACAAAGGCCGACGACCGATGTGCTCCCGACATGGTGAATCTCATCCACCATGCCACCGATCAGTTCCATGATCCGACTCTTTCCCTCCTCAAATAGACCGGGCCATGCTGGGTTGTAATCAACAATCTCTATCGCTCTCATCGGTGCAGTCACTCGGTTCGATTTTGATTGTAGAATGCCTGGTTGCTGGGTGGGGATGTCCTAAGGGCAAAACCGGAATTTCCTCCCCGGTACTAAGTGCGAGATTTTCGTATCCGCACCTCAATGCATTTCGACCGGCCGCTTGTACCGCTCATAGTGTTCCGGAACGATGGTCTGCCGTTCGATCATCCGATGGACGCGCGGCGGAGCGGTGCCCCGGTGCAGCGCCGTCAGCTTGTCGCCGACCGCCGCGTCGGCCTGCGTGCGCCGCTGGTTGTGGCGGACATATTCGACCCAGGTCGGCACATGATAGGTCTCGGTCCAGGTCGTCGGGTTTTCGAGGTCGCGCATCAGCGCCCAGTGCCCCGCGCCGTCGCGGATGCGGATGCGCCGGCGTTCCGCCATGGTCGTCAGGAATTCGGGGATGTCAGGTTCGTGGATCTCGTAGTCGATCATGATGACGATCGGGCCGCTGCGCGGCTTGAGATCGAGTTCGAGCGGCGGCTCGTTGAAACGGTTGAGCGGGTCGAGGTTCAGCGACCTGAATTCCGGCAGGGCGAAACGTAAGCCGACGGCCGCTCCGGCAAGCATGAGGAGACAGGAGCCGATGAGCGCGTTGGCGGCCCCGTATTGCTCGGCGGCAACGCCCCAGAGCCAACTGCCGCCGGCAATCCCGCCGAAGGTCATGGTCTGGTAGAGGGAAAGCGCCCGCCCGACCACCCAGCGCGGAGTCGAGAGCTGAACCGTGGTGTTGAACAGCGACAGCGCCAGCACCCAGCAGGCGCCGGAGACGGTGAGGCCGAGCGAGGTCAGCCACGCCTCAGTGCTGATCGCCGTAATCGCCGCGCTTACGGCAAAGCCGGCGAAGGCGTAGCGCACGATCGCCTCGCTTGACAGGTGTTCGCGAAGCCTGGCGCTGAGGAGCGCGCCGCCGATCGCGCCGAACCCGAAGGCACCAAGCATGATGCCGTAGGTGAGCGGACCGCCGCCGACCAGATCGCGGGCGACAAGCGGCAGCAGCGCGAGGATGGCGCTTGCCGACAGGCCGAAGACGAAGCCTCGCAGCAGGACCTTGCCGATGTTGGGCGACATCGCGACGTAGCGAAGCCCGGCCGAAACCGCCCGGCCGAGTGTTTCTCGCGGCAAGGAGTTTTCCGGAATGTCCCGTTTCCAGCGGGCAACGGCGAAGAGGATCGCGAAATAGCTGAGTGTGTTGGCCGCGAAGGCTGCGGCGGCACCTGCGGCTGCAACGATCGCGCCGCCGATCGCCGGACCGACGCTGCGGGTAATGTTGAAGCCCATGCTGTTCAGCGCCACCGCCGCCGGCAGGTCATCGCGCGGCACCATGTCGCCGACCGAAGCCTGCCAGGATGGATTGTTGAGCGCCGTGCCGCAGCCGATCAGGAAAGTGAAGAGCAGAAGGAGCCACGGCGTGATCAGGCCGAAATAGGCGCAGACCGTCAGCACGGCCGAGACGCTGAGCATGAAACCCTGTGCGATGAGCATGATCCGCCGCCGGTCGAAATTGTCGGCAAGCGCACCCGACACCAGCGAGAAAAGCATGATCGGCAGCGCGGTGGAGGCCTGCACCAGCGCCACCATGTTCACCGACTGCGAGATGGAGGTCATCAGCCAGGCAGCGCCCACCGCCTGGATCAGGCCGCCGAAATTGGAGGCAAGACTGGCGATCCAGATGATCCGGAATGTGTCGTGTTTAAAGGGGGCCAGGGGCGACATGCGGTTCGTCACCTCGTCTTCTCTTTCGTTTGACCAAAGCGTAGCGAAGCGGATGCTTCCTTATAGACTGCGAAATGTGGCGTGCCAGCCGCTGAAATTTACAATCGGACCGGAAAGCGACCCCGCTCTCGGCCGCCGTCCCCGGGCCGCGGCCACAAGCCTTGCAATTTGCGGCGATGAAGCGTATATGAGCCTCAAATTCTTGATCGGTTAGATGAAGAGTGGGCCCGACAGGACCCGCTCTTTTTTATTCGCCGGTCCGATGAGGAGACGATCGTTTGTCCGATAAGACAACGGCTGAAAACGCAAATGAACCGCGGTTGATCACCGAAACCGGTCTCGATCAGCGTGTTGCAGACATCATCGAGCCCGTGCTCGTGCAGATGGGCTTCCGCCTCGTGCGCGTCCGCATGTCCGGCCAGAACGGTTTGACGCTGCAGATCATGACGGAGCGCAACGACGGCACCATGACCGTCGAGGATTGCGAAGAGGTTTCCAAGGCCATTTCGCCTGTTCTCGATGTGGAAGATCCGATCGACAAGGCGTATCATCTGGAAGTGTCGTCGCCGGGCATCGACCGCCCGATGGTGCGCAAGTCCGATTTCTTCCGCTGGCAGGGCCACCTGATGAAATGTGAGACTTCGGTGATGGTCGACGGTCGCAAGCGGTTTCGCGGCAAGATCGTGTCGGTGGACGAGGACGGCTTCCGTCTTGAGCGGGACCAGCCCGCCTATGGCGAGGAGGCGGTTGTCGCAATCCCGTTCACGGCGCTTTCGGATGCGCGCCTGATCCTGACTGACGACCTGATCCGCGATGCGCTGACGGCCGACAAGAAGGCGAAGGCGGCGCGCGCCGCCAACGAGAATTTCGAAGACGAAGATTCACCTATCGAATAAGGCAGGGCGCGCTTCAAGGCCCCTGCAACCAGACGGAGACAAGACATGGCAGTCAGTGCTAACCGGCTCGAACTTCTGCAGATCGCAGATGCTGTGGCACGCGAAAAGGTGATCGACCGCGAGATCGTTCTGGCCGCGATGGCGGATGCGATCCAGAAGGCGGCTCGTTCGCGTTATGGCTCGGAATCGAACATTCGCGCGGACATCAATTCGAAGACCGGCGAAATCCGTCTGCAGCGCCTTCTGGAAGTGGTCGAGAAGGCTGACGACTATTCGACGCAGATCCCGCTGGAGCTTGCGCGTGATCGCAATCCCGACGCCAAGATCGGCGATTTCATAGCGGATCCGCTGCCTCCGATGGATTTCGGCCGCATCGCCGCGCAGTCGGCCAAGCAGGTGATCGTGCAGAAGGTTCGCGAAGCCGAGCGTGACCGCCAGTACGAGGAGTTCAAGGACCGCGTCGGCGAGATCGTCAACGGCACGGTGAAGCGCGTCGAATACGGCAACGTCATCGTCGATCTCGGCCGTGGCGAAGGCATCATCCGCCGCGACGAGATGATCCCGCGCGAAAACATGCGCTACGGCGACCGCGTCCGCGCGTTCGTCTACGATGTCCGCCGCGAACAGCGGGGCCCGCAGATTTTCCTGTCGCGCACGCATCCGCAGTTCATGGTCAAGCTCTTCACCATGGAAGTGCCGGAAATCTACGACGGCATCATCCAGATCAAGTCGGTTGCTCGCGATCCCGGCTCGCGCGCCAAGATCGCCGTTGTCTCCAACGACTCGTCGATCGATCCGGTCGGCGCCTGCGTCGGTATGCGTGGCTCCCGCGTTCAGGCCGTCGTCGGCGAGCTTCAGGGCGAGAAGATCGACATCATTCCGTGGTCGCAGGATCCGGCCTCGTTCATCGTCAACGCGCTGCAGCCGGCGGAAGTCGCCAAGGTGGTTCTCGACGAGGATGCCGAGCGCATCGAAGTCGTGGTTCCGGACGAGCAGCTTTCGCTTGCCATCGGCCGCCGCGGCCAGAACGTCCGCCTCGCCTCCCAACTGACCGGCTGGGATATCGATATCCTCACCGAGCAGGAGGAAAGCGAGCGCCGTCAGAAGGAATTCAACGAGCGGACCCAGCTCTTCATGGAAGCGCTTGACGTCGACGAGATGGTCGGCCAGGTGCTCGCCTCCGAAGGTTTTGCCCAGGTCGACGAACTCGCCTATGTAGAGCTCGACGAAATCTCATCGATCGATGGCTTCGACGATGAGACAGCGACGGAGATCCAGACCCGCGCCCGCGAGTACCTGGACAAGATCGAGGCGGAGATGGACGCGAAGCGCAAGGAACTCGGCGTCGCCGATGAACTGCGCACGATCAACGGGCTGACCAGCCAGATGCTGGTTGCGCTCGGCGAAGAGGGCATCAAGACCGTCGAGGACTTCGCCGGTTGCGCCGCCGACGACCTCGTCGGCTGGACCGAGCGCAAGGACGGCGAGACCAAGCGCTTCGAGGGCATCTTCTCGAAGTTCGAGGTAACCCGCGAAGAGGCCGAGGCGATGATCGTCCAGGCGCGTCTGGCAGCTGGCTGGATCACCGAAGAGGATCTGGCGAGCGAGGCGGAAGAGCCGATCGAGGTCGCCGAAGGCGCCGAGCAGGACGCCTGATCACGATGATTGCGGAAACCGATGCTGACACCCTGCCTTCGGACAAGGGTCCGAAGGATCGGAGCGGCAGCAGCCGGACCTGCATCGTCAGCCGCGAGAGCGGGTCGCCTGACGAGTTGATCCGCTTCGTTGCCGGTCCCGACGAGCGCGTCGTGCCGGACCTGAAGCGACAGCTTCCCGGGCGCGGATGCTGGATCAAGGCGGAACGGGCGCTTGTCGAGAAGGCGGTGGCGAAGAAGCTCTTCGCCCGTGCTCTCAAGGCCGACGTCAAGGCGGACGCCGCGCTGGCGGACGATATCGACAGGCTGCTCGCCGAGCAGCTTGCCGGAATGATGAACATGGCGCGCAAGGCGGGCCAGTTCATCTCCGGGGCGACGAAGACGGAACAGGCGGTGCGGGGTCTCGCGGCGCTCGCTGTCTTCCATGCCATCGATGCCGCCGCCGACGGGGTGCGCAAGATCGATCAAGCCCGCAAGGCGATGAGTTTCGTCGCCGAAGACGGAAAGGAAATAGCCGCGTTCCGCCCCTTCACGGGGGCAGAAATGGACGGGCTTTTGGGAAGTAATGCTTTTATCCATGCCGCAGCGCTTGCAGGGCAGGCGGGTGAGGGTGTAGTGAAGCGCGCAATCATGCTCGAAAAGTACCGAGGATCTGTCCCGGTCCGGGCCGAAGGCGGCGCTGGCAAGCCACAGCAATGACACGCGTCACCGGCAAAGGCCGGCATCGCGAGCATTGTTTGAGACAATTTGGAAGACAGGGTCAGGTGTTTCGTATCCGGCCCTGATCGCTAGGAACGGAACGGAATGACCGACAACAAAGACGACAAGACAATCAGCGTAGCGGGCAAGAAGACGCTGACCCTGAAGCCCTCCGGGGTTCAGCAGGGGACAGTGCGTCAGGATATGGGCCGCGGCCGCACCAAGGCGGTAGTGGTTGAAACCAAGAAGCGGCGTCATTCCCGTCCGGAAGACGAACGGCCCATTACGCCCGTCACGCCTGCAGCGCGTGCGCCGGAACAGCGCCCGATGCCGCCGCAGCCGTCCGGCCGCCCGGCGCCGCAGCCGCAACCGCATCAGCCGCGCCAGGAGCAGAACCGCCCGCGCGTCGGCGTTGTGCTGAACGATCTTTCCGCAGGTGAGATGGAAGCCCGCCGTCGCGCCTTGGCGGAAGCCCAGGTTCGCGATGCCGAGGAAGCCAAGCGCCGCGCTGAAGAGGAAGCCCGCCGTCGGCGCGAGGAAGAAGAGCGTGCTGCCCGCGAGCGGGAAGAGGCTGCTCGCCGCGCCGCCGAAGAGGCCGCACGTCCGGCAGTTGCCGCTGAAAAGGTCGAGGAAGCGCAGCCGGCCGCTGCCGCACCGACCGTCACTGCGGAACGCCGTCCTGACAATCGCCCGCAACCACCGCGTCCGGCTCCCGCAGCGCCGTCGGCGCCCGCCGCAGCCGCGCCTCGCGGCCGTCGCGCGGGTGACGAGGAGGTGGAGGAGCGCGGTGCACGCGGCGCCGGTCCCGTGCGAGGCAAGGTCGTGCGTCCGGAACCCGCAAAGCCGGTCACGCGTCCCAAGGGCGATGACGGCCGTCGCCAGGGCAAGCTGACATTGACGGCTGCCGTCGACGAAGACGGCGGTCAGCGCGGACGTTCGCTCTCGGCGATGCGTCGCCGGCAGGAAAAGTTCAAGCGGAGCCAGATGCAGGAGACCCGCGAGAAGATCTCGCGCGAAGTCGTTCTGCCGGAAACGATCACCATTCAGGAGCTGTCGCAGCGCATGTCCGAACGCGCCGTCGACGTCATCAAGTTCCTGATGAAGGAAGGCCAGATGATGAAGCCGGGCGACCTGATCGATGCCGATCTCGCCGAGCTCATCGCCGGCGAATTCGGGCACACGGTCAAGCGCGTTTCCGAATCCGACGTCGAGGAAGGCATTTTCAACATCTCCGACACCGAAGAGAACATGGATTCACGTCCGCCGATCGTCACGATCATGGGTCACGTCGACCACGGCAAGACGTCGCTGCTCGATGCGATCCGCCACGCCAATGTGGTTGCCGGCGAAGCGGGTGGGATCACCCAGCACATCGGCGCCTATCAGGTCGAGCAGAACGGTCAGAAGATCACCTTCATCGACACTCCCGGCCACGCCGCCTTCACGGCCATGCGTGCTCGCGGTGCCCAGGCGACGGACATTGCCGTCCTCGTGGTGGCGGCCGATGACAGCGTGATGCCGCAGACGATCGAGTCGATCAACCACGCCAAGGCGGCCAACGTGCCGATCATCGTGGCGATCAACAAGATCGACAAGCCGACGGCGAACCCGCAGAAGGTTCGCACCGAGTTGCTGCAGCACGAAGTCTTCGTTGAATCGATGGGCGGTGAAGTTCTCGACGTCGAAGTCTCGGCGAAGAACCATACCAACCTCGACAAGCTGCTCGAGGCGATCCTGCTGCAGGCCGAAATCCTCGACCTCAAGGCCAATCCGAACCGGACGGCCGAAGGAACGGTGGTGGAAGCCGAGCTCGATCGCGGCCGCGGTGCGGTCGCCACCGTTCTCGTCCAGAAGGGTACGCTTGCCCCCGGCCAGATCATCGTCGCCGGCGACCAGTGGGGTCGCGTGCGCGCTCTCGTCAACGACAAGGGCGAGCATGTGAAGTCCGCCGGCCCGTCGACGCCGGTTGAAGTCCTCGGTCTGTCCGGTACGCCGGCCGCCGGCGACAAGTTCGCGGTCGTCGAGAACGAAAGCCGTGCGCGCGAGATTTCCGAATATCGCCAGCGGCTTGCGCGTGAAAAGATGGTTGCGCGCCAGTCTGGCTCGCGCGGTTCGCTCGAGCAGATGATGACCCAGCTCCAAACCTCCGGCATGAAGGAGTTCCCGCTGGTCATCAAGGGCGACGTGCAGGGCTCGATCGAAGCGATTGCCGGCGCTCTGGAGAAGCTCGGGACCGACGAGGTGCGCGCGCGCATCGTGCATTCGGGCGCGGGCGGTATCACCGAGTCGGATATCTCGCTTGCCGAAGCCTCGAACGCCGCGATCATCGGCTTCAACGTCCGCGCCAACAAGCAGGCGCGCGATGCGGCCGAACGCGCCGGCATCGAAATCCGCTACTACAACATCATCTACGATCTGGTGGATGACGTGAAGGCGGCGATGTCCGGTCTGCTGTCGCCCGAACGGCGCGAAACCTTCCTCGGCAATGCCGAGATCCTGGAGGTGTTCAACATCACCAAGGTCGGCAAGGTCGCGGGTTGCCGTGTCACCGAGGGCAAGGTCGAGCGTGGCGTGGGCGTCCGCCTGGTGCGCGACAACGTCGTCATCCACGAAGGCAAGCTCAAGACGCTCAAGCGCTTCAAGGACGAAGTTTCGGAAGTTCAGGCCGGCCAGGAATGCGGCATGGCCTTCGAGAACTACGAAGACATCCGCGCCGGCGATACGATCGAGTGCTTCCGCGTCGAACATGTGACGCGCACACTCTGATATCCGTCCGGTTGAGATCGTGCGAGCGCCGACTGAGCTTCGGCGCTCGCGCTTTTTGGAGCGGGACGAGAAGCGCGGGCGGTCTCCGCCCGCATCCCGCGTTTGATTAGATATCGATCCCGTTTGTGATTTTGAGCTAATTCAATCCAAGATCACGACGTGATCCGAGGTAAGCATGATGACTAAATCCACATCCTCCGCTCCTTCCCAGCGCATGCTGCGCGTCGGGGAACAGGTGCGCGCCGCGATCACGCAGGTCCTGCAGCGTGGCGAGGTGCGCGATCCGTTGATCGAAAAGACGGTGATTTCCATTTCCGAGGTTCGCATGTCGCCGGATCTGAAGATCGCTACCGCCTATGTCACTCCGCTCGGCATGACCGATCATGGCGCGGTGATCGAGGCATTGAACCGCAACGCGAAGTTCATTCGCGGACGGCTCGGACCGCAGCTCCGTCAGATGAAATACATGCCGGACGTCCGTTTCAGGGACGACACGAGCTTCGACAACTATCAGAAGATCGATGCGCTGCTGCGCTCGCCCGAGGTGAGCCGCGATCTCGATCCCGATGCCGACGACGAAGAATAGAACAGGCAACGATGTCCAAACCACGCAAACCGAAGGGGCGCCCGGTCTCGGGCTGGCTTATTCTCGACAAGCCGCTCGATTTTGGTTCCACCGAGGCCGTTTCGAAGATCAAGTGGCTGTTCAAGGCGCAAAAGGCGGGCCATGCCGGCACGCTTGATCCGCTGGCCTCCGGCATGCTGCCGATCGCGCTTGGCGACGCGACGAAAACCGTCCCCTACGTGATGGATGGCCGGAAGATCTACGAGTTCACCGTCGCCTGGGGCGAGGAGCGGACAACCGACGATCTCGAGGGCGAAGTCGCCCGTTCGTCTGCTGAACGGCCGACGGAAGAGGCGATCCGCGCGCTGCTGCCGAAATATACCGGCGTGATCAGCCAGGTGCCGCCGCAATTCTCCGCGATCAAGATTGACGGCGAACGCGCCTACGATCTCGCCCGCGACGGGGAGGCGGTCGAAATTCCGGCCCGCGAGGTGGAGGTCTTCCGGCTTTCGCTGATCGGATGCACGCCGCATCTCGCGCACTTCGAGATCGAATGCGGCAAGGGAACCTATGTCCGATCGCTTGCCCGCGATATGGGCCGCGACCTCGGCTGTTTCGGTCATATCGCCTCGCTGCGCCGCACTTTCGTGGCCCCCTTCGGCGAGGACGACATGGTGGCGCTTGCCGATCTCGTTGCGCTGGAGAAGGTCGAGGACGAGGCCGAGCGGCTCGCGGCGCTGGACGATTTCTTGATCGAGACGGGTCAAGCTCTTTCCGGATTGCCGCACATTGCCGTCAGCGATGACCAGGCCCATCGCCTAAAGATGGGCAATCCGATCATCCTGCGCGGCCGCGAGGCACCTCTGCCCACTCCCGAGGCCTATGCGACGGCGCGGGGCAAGCTCGTGGCGATCGGCGAGGTCGCCGAAGGCGAATTCCGACCGAAGCGGGTATTTGCCACGTCTTGAACATGCAACAATTCCAAATGTTACAGCGTCCTTTGCGCGTCTGAAAAGACGCGCGCCGCTGTAGACGGTTTGCGTTTGGCGGAACGCTGACGCATGATCGGCTGGTGACGATTCGATCTGTTCGGCGCAAGCTGCGGATATGGCCATTCGTGGCAGTCGAGGCCAATCCGAGATCGCGATTACGCCATTCGCGTCAACCCGTAGCGGTTGTATGGCCGACGCGTGGAGTGCACGGGACCCTTGTCATGGTCACCGGGGCACGACAACAGACGGTGAGAGGCGGCCCGGGTGACTGAGGTGTCAGGGAAAGACCAGGGAGAAGCTTCGCGCGGCGGCCTGCAGGCTGCGGCGGCGTTCGTTCGGGACCGTCTGCGCCGGCCGTTCAGCTTTTACCTCATCTCGCTGCTGCTGATCGCGATCGTGCCTTCCTTCATCTTCGCTTTCGTCATCTTGAAGCGCAGCGTGGATGCGCAGGAGCAGGTCGTGACATCGCTCCTGAAAGCCTCGACGGGCTCAGTGACGCGCATCGTCGAGCGCGAGATCGAGGGCATGCTGACGACGCTCAAGGTGCTGTCGGCATCGAGTGCGATCGAGCTTCGCGACATGCGTGTCTTCTACGATCAGGCTTCGGTCGCCTTGGCCGACAGCGATTCCGATCTGGTCGTCATAGACAGGAATCACCATCAGAGACTGAATACCCGCCTTCCCTTTGGCGCACCGCTTGGACGGGCATCGGATCCGGAGTCGATCGAACTTGCCTTCAAGAACAAGGGTCCGCTCGTCTCGGGCGTGTTCTTCGACAATACCGACGGGCGATGGGTCTTCAACGTCTATCTTCCGGTGAGCTTACCGACAGGGGAGAGCTATCTGCTGGGCTTGACGCAGAATGCCGCGGGCATGGCCAAGGCCGTCAATCGCAACACGCTGTCGCCCGGCTGGAATGCCGCATTGGTGGACGGCGAAGGCAAGGTGATCGTTTCTTCGGATGCCGCCGTCAAATCGGGCGAAGTGTTCTTCCTGGACAAGCTGCCGGCGATCAGCATCGGCGTCGCCAATATCAGCGAAAACGGCACGGACTATCGCGTCGCGACGGAATTCTCCGTGGTGACCGGCTGGCGCATCGCCGCCTGGGCGCCGCGAGCGGTCGTCGACGCGCCGATACTGTGGTCGTTCTTGTGGCTGTCGCTTGGCGGCATCATCTTCGCGAGCATCGCCGTGGCGGGATCGTTGACCGTCGCCCGCCTGCTCTCGCAAGGGGTGAAGCTGCTTGCCATGGACGCACGACGTCTCGGTGCCGGCGAGCCGATCAAACCACGTCGATACCTGATCACCGAGGTCGAAGACGTATCGAGCGCCCTCGCCAGGGCGGCGGCGGCCCGCAGCAAGGCCGAAGGGGAAATCCGTTTTCTGATGAGAGAGGTCGCGCACCGCTCGAAGAATCAGCTCACCGTCATTCAGTCGATGTTGAACCAGTCCGCCTCTTCCACCGAGAACGCATCGGAATTCGCCGAGGCATTTCGAAAACGTATAGCGGGCCTTGCCCGATCGACCGACCTGATGGTCGCAAACGCCGCCCTCGGCGTGGATCTCCGTGAACTGGCGCAGAACCAGCTGCAGCCGTTTGCACCCGACGATCCGCAACGCATCGTCCTCAGCGGTCCCGCCTTGCGGTTGGAAACACAGGTGGCGCAGATGCTCGGCATGGCGCTGCATGAACTTGCGACCAACGCGACCAAACACGGCGCACTGGCCAACGCGACCGGTGTCATCAGGCTCGATTGGTCGGTGTCGGATGGAATGATCGCCATTCGCTGGCGCGAGGAGGGGGCGGATATCGCCGCGCCGCCCAAGCGAGCACCCGGGCAGGCGCCGGCGCGAACGGGCTTCGGAACGGTCGTGCTCGAGCGCATGCTCGGCATGGCGCTCGGAGCCGAACTCGAAAGGACCATGCACCCCGACGGCATCGAGTGGACCATCCGGATTCCGCGCGGCGGCAGGGACGACGGAGCGGCCGAAACCGGAAATTGACGACGCCCTCAACGCTTGGGTCTCCTGCATGTTTCCTTGGATCCTGGCCGATTTAAGGGTGAAGACAGTCAGCAATTCGAAGTGCCACAACGTCCTTCGCGCGTCGGATAAGACGTGCGGCGCTATAGCCCGTGCCCCCGCGGCAAATCGGCAATTGAAGCATGGCGAGTGCGCTTCGTATCGCGGGTTTCATGACCCTTTCCTTTTCGATACATTTCGTTTATAGGCACGCCAGCGAAAGGCGCTGCCTCTTCGTATTAACGGCCGCGGCTGGACGACATCCCGGCTGCCGGCGACCCGAAATCCTCGAACTGAAAGGATCATCCGATGTCGATTACAACAGAGCGCAAGGCTCAGCTCATCAAGGAATTCGCGACCGCTGAAGGCGACACCGGTTCTCCGGAAGTCCAGGTTGCGCTCCTGACGGAACGGATCAACAACCTGACCGAACACTTCAAGGGCCACAAGAAGGACAACCATTCCCGCCGTGGTCTTCTCGCGATGGTTTCCAGCCGTCGTTCGCTCCTCGACTATCTGAAGAAGAAAGACGAAGCGCGCTACACCAAGCTGATCGGTGCCCTGGGCATCCGTCGCTAAACGACTTTGTCCGGCGGGCCGCTTGCGGTCCGCCGGCTTTTTTTCTACAGCGCCGTGGGTCTTTTCAGACGCACAAGGTCGTTGTAGCACTTTGAAATCGCTGCATGTTTTGTACTTGGATCGGTCGGTTTAAGGAAGCATGCAGCAGGGCGTTTGATCGCCTTGATTATCTCTCCTCGGGCGCCGGAGGCGCAGGACCGGGAGAGAACGTCCAGCGGACCGGATGGGCCGGTATCGCGGATCAACCGATGGCCCGTCATGGGGCAGGATTGCAGGATGCTTCGGCGCCTGCTTGCCGGAGCGCTGCCACACGGGCAGCGCGGCAAAGCGGTAACGAGCCGGTTCTTTTTGAAGCCTCCCGTTGTCTTGCCCGTGATGCGCCACCACCAAGCGGCATTCAGATCATCCGCGCTGCAACAGCCGCGGAAGGTCTCCCGCACACGAAGGACAGAACATGTTCGAGACCCACAAGGTAGAAATCGAATGGGCAGGGCGTCCGCTCAAGCTCGAAACCGGCAAGATCGCACGTCAGGCTGACGGTGCCGTTCTCGCGACCTACGGCGAAACCGTGGTGCTTGCCACCGTCGTTTCGGCCAAGGCGCCGAAGCCCGGCCAGGACTTCTTCCCGCTTACCGTCAACTACCAGGAAAAGACCTATGCTGCCGGCAAGATTCCCGGCGGTTATTTCAAGCGTGAAGGCCGCCCGAGCGAAAACGAAACGCTCGTTTCCCGTCTGATCGACCGGCCGATCCGCCCGCTCTTCCCGGAAGGCTACAAGAACGACACCCAGGTGATCGTCACGGTCATGCAGCATGACCTGGAAAACAATCCGGACGTCGTTTCCATGGTCGCCGCCTCCGCCGCGCTGACGCTTTCCGGCATTCCGTTCATGGGGCCGATCGGCGGTGCCCGTGTTGGCTACATCAATGGCGAATATGTGCTGAATCCGCACCTGGACGAGATGGACGAATCCTCTCTCGACCTCGTCGTCGCAGGCACGCAGGAAGCCGTGCTGATGGTCGAATCGGAAGCCAAGGAGTTGCCGGAAGACATCATGCTCGGCGCTGTTGTCTTCGGTCAGAAGGGCTTCCAGGCGGTGATCGACGCGATCATCAAGCTCGCCGAAGTCGCTGCCAAGGAACCGCGCGAATTCGAACCGGAAGATCATTCCGCGCTTGAGAACGCCATGCTCTCGATTGCCGAAGACGAGCTGCGCAATGCCTACAAGATCACCGAGAAGGCCGCCCGCTACGCTGCGGTCGATGCCGTCAAAGCCAAGGTGAAGGAACACTTCCTGCCGGAAGGCATCGAGAACCCTGCTCACACGGCCGAAGAGATCGCTTCGGTCTTCAAGCACCTGCAGGCCAAGATCGTTCGCTGGAACATTCTCGATACGCAGAGCCGTATCGATGGCCGCGATCTCGTCACGGTCCGCCCGATCGTCGCCGAAGTCGGCATCCTGCCGCGCACGCACGGTTCCTCGCTCTTCACCCGCGGTGAAACCCAGGCGATCGTCGTTGCGACCCTCGGCACTGGCGAAGACGAGCAGTATGTTGATTCCTTGACCGGCATGTACAAGGAAAACTTCATGCTGCACTACAACTTCCCGCCCTTCTCGGTCGGTGAAACGGGCCGCATGGGTTCCCCGGG
Source organism: Sinorhizobium psoraleae (assembly GCF_013283645.1). Lineage (GTDB taxonomy): Bacteria > Pseudomonadota > Alphaproteobacteria > Rhizobiales > Rhizobiaceae > Sinorhizobium > Sinorhizobium psoraleae. The sequence continues at coordinate 1,272,349 of NZ_JABEKV010000002.1, read as the reverse complement.
ACGCCGCGAAATCGGCCACGGCAAGCTCGCTTGGCGCGCCATCCACCCGATGCTGCCGACGGCGGAACAGTTCCCCTATACGCTGCGCGTCGTTTCCGAAATCACCGAGTCCAACGGCTCCTCCTCGATGGCCACCGTCTGCGGCACCTCTCTGGCGCTGATGGATGCAGGCGTCCCGCTTGCCAAGCCCGTCGCCGGTATCGCCATGGGCCTCATCAAGGAAGATGACCGCTTCGCCGTTCTCTCCGACATTCTCGGTGACGAAGATCATCTCGGCGACATGGACTTCAAGGTTGCAGGCACCGACGCCGGTATCACCTCGCTGCAGATGGACATCAAGATCGAGGGCATCACCGAAGAGATCATGGGTGTAGCGCTCAACCAGGCGAAGGGCGGCCGTCTGCACATTCTGGGCGAAATGGCCAAGGCCATCTCCGAGAGCCGTGGCCAGCTTGGCGAATTCGCGCCGCGCATCGAAGTGATGAACATCCCGGTCGACAAGATCCGCGAAGTCATCGGCTCGGGCGGCAAGGTCATCCGCGAAATCGTCGAAAAGACCGGCGCCAAGATCAACATCGAGGACGACGGTACGGTCAAGATCGCATCCTCCTCCGCCAAGGAGATCGAAGCGGCCCGCAAGTGGATCCACTCGATCGTTGCCGAGCCGGAAGTCGGCCAGATCTATGAAGGCACGGTCGTCAAAACCGCCGACTTCGGTGCTTTCGTCAACTTCTTCGGCGCCCGTGACGGCCTCGTCCATATCTCGCAGCTCGCTTCCGAGCGCGTCGCCAAGACGACCGATGTCGTCAAGGAAGGCGACAAGGTCTGGGTCAAGCTGATGGGCTTCGACGAGCGCGGCAAGGTTCGCCTCTCCATGAAGGTCGTCGATCAGGCGACCGGCAAGGAAGTCGTCGCCGAGAAGGCCGAGAAGAAGGACGGCGGCGAAGCGGCTGAATAAGCCGGCCCCGCCAAGGTGCTCGGGGGCGCGGAGCGGATCGCTTCGCGCCCCCTTTCTGTAAGCAAAGAACGGATTCGATCCCATGAGCCGCGACGCACTGAAAACCCTGTTCCACCCTTTCGATACCGGTGTCATCGATCCGCCGGGGGAGGGCGAGCGCGTGCTTTTCCTTGGGGCGGAGGCGGGCTACAGGCTGCCGCGGGACTTTTCCGCGTCGATCGCCGCCGTGCAGCCGCTCAAGTCTCTCTATCGCGCGCTGGAAGCGGCGCGTGCCGACGTGACGCCTCTTGCCGAGGGCGAGGGCTATGACGCGGCACTGGTGCTCTGCGGCAAGCACAAGGGCGAGAACGAGGACCGGATCGCCGAGGCGCTTAAGCGCACCCGCGGTGGCGCGCTGATCGTGGTGGCAGGCGGCAAGGAGGACGGCATCCAGCCGCTGCGCAAGAAGATCGGCAAATTCGGCTGGGACGGGGATTCTCTGCCGAAATACCATGGCGTTGCCTTCTGGTTCACGCGGCCTGAAGATGTCTCGGAAGCCGTGTCGGCGCTCGCCAAGGTGCCGGTGCGTGTCGATGGGCTGTTCGAGGCGTCGCCCGGCATGTTCTCCCACGACCGCGTAGATGCGGGTTCCGAGCTTCTTGCCTCCCGCCTGCCCAAAGATCTTACCGGCCATGCGGCGGATTTCGGTGCCGGTTGGGGTTATCTGTCGGTGATGCTCGCCCATGCCTCGCCTGGGCTGAAGGGCATCGATCTCTTCGAGGCGGATTATGAAGCGCTGGAGGCGGCGCGCATCAACATGATGGCGAACGCACCCTCGACGCCGGCCCGTTTCTATTGGCACGACCTGACCACCGAGGAGACGCGCGACAAGTACGACCTGATCGTTATGAATCCGCCCTTCCACGAGGGACATGCCGCAGAACCATCGCTCGGCGCCGCGATCATCAAGTCCGCTGCCAAGGCTCTAAAGCACGGTGGCAAGCTGATGCTGGTCGCCAATCGCGGCCTGCCCTATGAGCAGGTTCTCGCGGAAAATTTCAAGGAGAGCGGCGAGACCTGCCGCAACGCGCGCTTCAAGGTGCTCTGGGCAAAACGGTAGAGCAATTCAGGTCGGCTTGCGCCGCTTTGCAGCGGCGTGCGTGCACAAAGGGCGCGGAGTGCTGCTGTATGTCTGACTCCGATTTAAGGCGTTACGCTAGCGGTTGATCCGGTCTGTCCGGATGGCGTGTCGCTTCCTTGTGACGCGCCGCTTTCCTGTTGCCAGAAAGAACGATCGGGCACACCATGTTGATGTCGGCCATGGTGACCGTAGAGGAGCAGGCTATGGGATTTGGACCCGCTCGACCCCCTATGATGGAAGATGTTGAAGAGGTGATCGCGCGCGATATCAAGAACGCCGAGGGACATGGCGCTACGGCGGAAGTTCCCTTGCCGTTCTTGCGCAGTCTCTATCGCGTGCCGCTGGTGCCGGCAAGACTGAGATACATGCGCGGCGCGTCCACCGTTGTCGGGCTCGCGCTGGCGGCTATCCTGCTGGGATTGGTTTGGGCTTGGACAGCGGCCTGATCCGGGTTGCGACAACCCGGATCGGCTACCTTACTCCGCGTCGGCCGTGCGCAACGCCTCGAGCGTCGGCATCGAGGTGATGTTGTAGCCGGAATCCACATAGTGGATCTCGCCGGTCACGCCGCGCGAAAGGTCCGAAAGAAGGTATAGCGCGGAATTGCCGACGTCGTCGATCGTCACGGTGCGGCGCAAGGGCGAATTCTTCTGCTGCCAGGAAAGCATCGCGCGTGCGTCCGAGATGCCGGCGCCGGCGAGCGTGCGGATCGGCCCGGCGGAGATCGCGTTGACGCGGATGCCGCGCGTGCCGTAGTCGGCGGCGAGATAGCGCACCGAGGCTTCGAGCGCCGCCTTGGCAACACCCATTACGTTGTAGTTCGGCATGACCCGTGTCGAGCCGCCATAGGTCAGCGTCAGCATCGTGCCGCCTTCGCTCATCAGCTCGGCGGCCCGCCTGGCGATCTCGGTGAAGGAGAAGCAGGAGATGACCATGGTGCGGCTGAAATTGTCGCGCGTGGTGTCCGCGTAAAGACCCTTCAACTCGCTCTTGTCGGAGAAACCGATCGCGTGGACGACGAAATCGAGTCGGCCCCAACGCTCCTTGATGGCGGCAATGACCGCGTCGACGGAGGCGATATCCTCGACGTCGCAGGGCAGCAGGAAGTCGGAACCGACCTCGGCGGCGAGCGGCTTCACGCGCTTGCCGAGCGCTTCGCCCTGATAGGTGAAAGCAAGTTCGGCGCCCTGCGCGGCCAGTGCCTTGGAGATTCCCCAGGCAATAGAATGGTTGTTGGCCACACCCATGATGAGGCCGCGCTTTCCGTTCATCAGTCCGTTCATTGTGTTATCCGTTGTAGCGCTGGAAGACGAGCGTGGCGTTGGTGCCGCCGAAACCGAAGGAGTTCGAAAGAACCGTGTCGATCTTTGCGTTGTCGATCCGCTTGCGAACGATCGGTACGCCTTCGAACTCGGGGTCGAGCTCGCTGATATGCGCGCTTTCGCCGATGAAGCCGGCCTGCATCATCAATAGGCCATAGATCGATTCCTGCACGCCGGCAGCACCCAGGGAGTGGCCGGTCAGGGACTTGGTCGACTGGATGTGCGGCATGTTGGTGCCGAACACTTCACGAATGGCGCCGATTTCCTTGGAGTCGCCGACCGGGGTGGAGGTTCCGTGGGTGTTGATGTAATCCACGTCGCCCTTCACCGTGGCGAGCGCCTGACGCATGCAGCGCACGGCACCTTCGCCGGAGGGAGCGACCATGTCGTAACCGTCTGAGGTCGCGCCATAGCCGACGATTTCGGCGTAGATCGTGGCTCCGCGGGCCTTGGCACGCTCCAGCTCCTCGAGCACCAGCACGCCGGCGCCGCCGGCAATCACGAAACCGTCGCGGTTGACGTCATAGGCGCGCGAGGCCGACGACGGCGTCTCGTTGAACTTCGAGGACATCGCGCCCATGGCATCGAACAGGTTGGACATGGTCCAGTCGAGATCCTCGTGGCCGCCGGCGAACATCACGTCCTGCTTGCCCCACTGGATCATTTCCGCGGCATTGCCGATGCAATGCGCCGAGGTCGAGCAGGCCGACGAGATCGAGTAGTTGACGCCATGGATCTGGAACCAGGTCGCAAGCGTGGCCGAGGCCGTCGACGACATTGCCTTCGGGACCGCGAACGGGCCGATGCGCTTCGGGCTCACGTTCTTGCGAGTGACGTCGGCAGCCTCGACGATGGTGCGCGTCGAGGGACCGCCCGAGCCCATGATGATGCCGGTGCGTTCGTTGGTGATGTCGCCGGCCTCGAGTCCCGAGTCCGCGATTGCCTGCTTCATCGCAACGTGGTTCCAGGCACCTCCCTGGGACAGGAAGCGCATGGCACGCCGGTCGACGAGTTCCGTCGGGTCGAGCGACGGCGCGCCCCAGACCTGGCACTTGAAGCCATTCTCGGCGAAATCCGGGGAAAACGTGATGCCCGACTTCGCATCGCGCAGCGACGCGGTGACTTCGTCGGCATTGTTACCGATCGAGGAAACGATGCCGAGGCCCGTGACAACAACCCGTCTCATGGTAATGACCTTTTCTTAAACTTGAACCCGTCCTGGCCTTTTGCGGCTCAGTCGGCCTTTTCCTGGAAAAGACCGACCCTGAGATCGCTGGCCTTGTAGATCACTTCGCCGTCGGCCTTCATCCAGCCGTCGGCAATGCCGAGCACCAGGCGGCCCCGCATCACGCGCTTGAAGTCGATGCCGTATTCGACCAGCTTGTTCTTCGGCGTCACCATGCCTGTGAATTTTACCTCGCCTGTGGAGATCGCGCGGCCCTTGCCGGGCTCGCCGAGCCAGCCGAGGAAGAAGCCGGTCAGCTGCCACATGGCATCGAGACCAAGGCAGCCGGGCATGACGGGATCGCCCATGAAATGGCAGGGGAAGAACCAGAGATCCGGCGTGATGTCGAACTCGGCGCGGACGTAACCCTTATCGTGGGGGCCGCCGGTTTCCGAGATATCGGTGATGCGGTTGAACATCAGCATCGGCGGCAACGGAAGCTGGGCATTGCCGGGGCCAAACATTTCACCTCGGCCGCAGGTCAGGATTTCCTCATAGCTGAAGCTGGATTGTCTGGTCGTCATGAATGGTTGTTTCCCCGATCGACTGAATGTTCTCCGACCTGCTTTAGTGCAAGTTCGGATTAAATTGAAGCGTGGCCTGCGCCAATGGCTATGCCGCCTGTCGCAGATTGCGCTCCCGCGAGACCCCTACAGCGCCGCGTGTCTTGTCAGACGCGCAAAGGGCACTGTAGCACTTTGAGTTGCTGAATGTTTTTATCCTTAAATCGGCTCCGATTTAAGGAAACATGCAGTAGGTTAGTACGGATGCCGGCGGAATGCCGCCTCACATTTTCTCTCATCCGGCCCTTATTGGCGATATCGTTGCGCCGTCGCTTACAATATGAATGTGGGCACGACCAGAGTTAAATGCCAGCCTTCCCCCGCTTTGGGCCGATTTTCAGGCGTTTGCGCCCCTGGAAGCTCGGAATCTATTGAAAGCGGCGCCAGCAGAAGTTATATCGCAAACAGATAATCTGTGAATTTGGCCAGGATACCAAAGCGGCTGCGCATGACGAAAGCACCACAAATGTGTTCGCAGGACAGGCTGCGCAACTCGGGTTTGCGCCCGACGCGCCAGCGTATCGCGCTTGCGGACCTCATTTTCGCAAAGGGCGACCGTCATCTGACCGTCGAGGAACTGCACGAGGAGGCGGTCGAGGCCGGCGTTCCGGTTTCACTCGCGACCGTCTACAACACGCTTCACCAATTCACCGAAGCGGGAATGATCCGCGTGCTCGCGGTCGAAAGCGCCAAGACCTACTTCGACACCAATGTTTCCGATCACCATCATTTCTTCGTCGAAGGACAGAATGAGGTGCTCGACATTCCGGTGAGCAACATCCAGATCGACAATCTTCCGGAGCCTCCGGAAGGCATGGAGATCTCGCATGTCGACGTCGTGGTCCGCCTGCGCCGCAAGTCCGACCGCTAACCCTTTACCTGCTACATCACGTCGCTCGGGTCGCGCCCCGGGCCTGCCCTGCCGGTCGGCAAGGTCCAGCCGTATTTCAGTGCGCCGCCGCGCACCGCGAAGGCGGAGAGCACGCCGAGTGCCGAGGTCGCGATGAGCGGCATGCCGATCATTGTGGCGAACACGAAGGCGCCGGCGCCGACGAGCGCGGCGGTGACATAGACTTCCGGCCTCAGCAACACGGACGGCTCGCCCGCCAGCAGGTCGCGGAGAATGCCGCCGAAGGTCGCCGTCAGCATGCCGGTGACAAGGGCGACGGTCGGCGAACCCGTCGCCGCCAGGCCCTTCGCTGCCCCCATGACGCAATAGGCGGAAAGACCGATCGCATCGAGCCACACCAGCATGCGATAGCGCGAGTCGAAAAGATGGGCCGTGAAGAACAGGATCAGGCCCACCGAGGCGCAAACGAGCAGATAGGTCGGGTTGAGCACCCAGAACACGGGCGTGGCACCCAGGATCACGTCGCGCATCGTGCCGCCGCCGATCCCCGTGACCGACGCCAGGAAGAGATAGCCGATGATATCGAGCTGCTTGCGGGATGCCGAAAGCGCGCCGGTCGCCGCGAAGACGGCCACACCGGCATAGTCGAGGATTTCGAGGATCGGCATGGATGCTCCGCTCTGTGCCGCGTCGATCCGGAATCGATGCGCACCATGATTTTTACCGCAAGCTTCCTAACAAATCAGCGGGCAGCAAGCGTTACTCGGGCGCTGCGTTATCGCGGCAGGATCGTTTGCGTCCGGCCGAGGAGATAGTAGGCAAGCAGTCCCGTCCATTCCTTGGCCGCCGTCGTCGCCAGTTGCGCATTGAGCGAGGGCTGGGTGAAGTCGAAACCGAGCCGCACGTTGCCGCTCGTTCGATAGTCCGCCGGCCAGGGCATCACGTCGATGCCGAACGAACGAAAGAGGCCGATCGAGCGCGGCATGTGGTAGGCCGAGGTGACGAGCGCGCAACGCTCCATCCCATTCGCGTTCAGCAGATCCTTCGTGTTTCGTGCATTCTCGAAGGTGGTCCGCGATTCCTCCTCACGGATCAGGCGGCCGGGGGCGATGTCAAACGCCTCGAAGAAAGTCCTCGAGATCTCGGCGTCGCCCGCATAGCCGCCGCTCAAGGAGCCGTCCCCGCCCGAAACGAGGATGCGCGCGGCAGGATGGGCCTTGGCAAGCCGGACGGTCTCGACGAAGCGCTCCGCTGCCTGGTTGAGTTCGATCCCGCCGCGCCCGGCAATAACCACGTTCTCGAAGGCGCCGCCAAGCACGATGATGCAGGAGAGTTCTGCGGGTTCCGGAGAGGGGCGGGTAAACCGGTCCTCGAGGATCTGCAGGAAATAGGACCCGGCAGTCGTGAACAAGCTGGTGAACAGCACTGTCAGCCCAAGCGAGCCGAAGAAACCGCCGATGCGCCTGCGGCCCCGCAGCGCCAGCAGAAAGCCGATGAGGACGCTGAAGAAAGCGAGCGAAAGCGGCTGGGCAAGGAGCCAGAAGATCTTGGAGGCAAGAAACATGAGGCAACTGTTCTGGCGCCTGGTTAATATTCAGCAAATGCGCGGCACAAGCGACCCGTGATTCCATGGTTCGTCATTTGAAACAGCGCCCTCTTGGAATCGCGCCGGGTGATTACCAATTTTTGCAGATCATCAACAAAGCTACTTTGATTGGAGGGTCAAGGTGGAAATGGATCTGCGCTTTTCAGAACTGGCCATTGGTGACGAAGAAATTGCGATGCTCCAGAGGGTTCATTCACATGCATGCGGCATCAACGATGTGGAGCCCGAAAGCGAGCAGGGATTAGACATCGGGAAGATGCTGTTCAGTTTGTATCAGCAGGGCATCCGCGGCGAGCTGTCGCTGATACAGATGTTGACTGCACGAAAGTACGGCGAAGACTAGCGAGAACGTGAGATTTCCGGCTCCGGGCGAGGCCTGCCGGGGATTGTGCTGGCGGCAGGCCTCTGACCGCTCCCCCTCGTCGTGAGCGGGTGATCGATCAGATCATGATGATGGCGGTGTAGCTCGCCCTGATCGCCTCGGCTCACCCGAACAAGATCCGAACACGATTCCTCGCGCAACGCCCGCCCCTGCGGCTCTACGGATTTGGGCATTCGTCATGGACGACGCAGCCGTTCGGCAAATTGTGTCCGGAGCTCCTGTTGCCCGATGAAGACGTGCAACGTCTTGCGCGGAAACCTAATTGTTTCAGCTGTAATAGGAATTTTGGTGGAGCTAAGCGGGATCGAACCGCTGACCTCTTGCATGCCATGCAAGCGCTCTCCCAGCTGAGCTATAGCCCCATCAGGGTCCGGCAATGCCGGTTCCGGGAAATCGTCGGGCTTTGTGCCCGGCGAGTGGCGGCTTATTACTTCTGCTTTTCGCGGATGGCAAGCCGAAAATTCAAAGCCGGTGCGATTTTATTTCTCGTTCCGGGAAACGCCCCGACCGCGAGGTGTTGCAGCGGGCGGGGCAGCTTTCGTGCGTGTTTTTAAACGCTTAGTGCGGAAATGCGTGCGGTGGTTCTTCCGCCTACGTCCCCGAAACTATCAGACGTCTTCATCCTCGTCGGAGACGCCGATGAGGTCGCTCATATCGTCGTCGTCGTCTTCGTCGTCGGCTTCGAGGAACGTGTCGTCGTCGTCGCCGTCGATTTCGACGTCGTCATCGCCAAGATCCGGCAGGTCGTCGCCGCCCGATGCCTCGTCGTCGGCATCCTCGAGCGAAACGAGTTCGACTTCGGTGTTCTCTGCGTCGACTTCCGTTACGTCTTCCTCTTCTTCCTTCTCGAGCACCTTGGCGACGGAGCTCTCCTCGAAGAAGGACAGCGGATAGGACTTGCCGGTATAGGGGGAAACGATCGGATCACGGTTCAGATCGTAGAATTTGCGCCCCGTTTCCGGGTCGATGCGCTTTGTTCCAAGTTCCGGTTTTGCCACAGTCAAAGCCTCTTGAATGGCCGGACGAGCCGGCTCTTGCCGGTCAGCCGGCGGGTGGAAAGGGTATCAAGCTTATGATGATTAGCCGGTCCCCATAATCGTCTTGACAGCATCTGTCAAAGGCAAACTTCCGTCGCCGGCCGGCCCCTCATTTTCTTCGCGCCGGGAGATGACCCCTTTCACTCTTTATGTTAGGGAGCGCGCCAGATGACGGTTCGTCCGCGCCTGCATTCCGGGTGGGCGATTTGCGGGCCGTCGAAGCCGGATTGTCAGAGGAAAACATCATGTCGCATGGCTTGAGCCCGAAGCCCGCCACCGCACGCAAGTCGTCCGATCTCAAGGGCACCGTCCGCATTCCCGGCGACAAGTCGATTTCGCACCGCTCCTTCATGTTCGGCGGTCTCGCTTCGGGCGAGACGCGGATTACCGGCCTGCTCGAGGGCGAAGACGTGATCAACACGGGCAAGGCCATGCAGGCGATGGGCGCGAAGATCCGCAAGGAGGGTGACACCTGGATCATCGACGGCGTCGGCAACGGCGCCCTGCTCGCCCCGGAGGCGCCGCTCGATTTCGGCAATGCCGGCACCGGCTGCCGGCTGACCATGGGCCTCGTCGGTGTCTATGATTTCGGCTCGACCTTCATCGGCGATGCCTCGCTCACCAAGCGGCCGATGGGCCGCGTGCTGAATCCGCTGCGGGAAATGGGCGTCCAGGTGAAATCGGCCGAAGGCGACCGGCTGCCGGTGACGCTGCATGGGCCGAAGACGCCGAACCCGATCACATACCGCGTGCCGATGGCCTCGGCCCAGGTGAAATCCGCCGTGCTGCTCGCCGGCCTCAATACGCCCGGCATCACCACGGTCATCGAGCCGGTGATGACGCGCGATCATACGGAAAAGATGCTCAAGGGTTTCGGTGCCAATCTGACCGTCGAAACCGACGTAGACGGCGTGCGCACAATTCGCCTCGAAGGCCGCGGCAAGCTGACGGGCCAGGTGATCGACGTGCCCGGTGACCCGTCCTCGACCGCCTTCCCGCTGGTGGCCGCCCTCCTCGTGCCAGGCTCGGACATCACCATCCTGAACGTCTTGATGAACCCGACGCGCACCGGCCTCATCCTGACGCTGCAGGAAATGGGCGCCAACATCGAAGTCATGAATGCGCGCCTCGCCGGCGGCGAGGATGTCGCCGATCTCCGCGTGCGTCATTCGGAGCTGAAGGGCGTCACCGTGCCGGAAGAGCGCGCGCCGTCGATGATCGACGAATATCCGGTGCTCGCAGTTGCTGCCGCCTTCGCCGAAGGCGCGACCGTGATGAACGGCCTTGATGAACTGCGCGTCAAGGAGTCCGACCGCCTTTCCGCCGTTGCCGACGGCCTGAAGCTCAACGGCGTCGATTGCGACGAGGGCGAAGCCTCGCTGGTCGTGCGCGGCCGCCCCGGCGGCAGGGGCCTCGGCAACGCTTCGGGCGGTGAGGTAAAGACCCATCTCGACCACCGCATCGCCATGAGCTTCCTCGTCATGGGGCTCGCTTCCGAACATCCGGTGACGGTCGACGATGCGACGATGATCGCAACCAGCTTTCCGGAATTCATGGATCTGATGACGGGGCTGGGCGCGAAGTTTTCCCTGCAGTAAGTTACATTTGCACCAAATACGTGTACTCGACCTTAAGCTTTCCCTCTTATGGATTCCTTGAATCCAAAGGGGGAAAACGCCTTGTTACGTGACTTAGATTCAGCTGCCTTCGGATCGCTGAAGGATCCGCGCGCGTGACCTCGCTCACTGACCAGGGCCCAAACTGGCGGAAGCTTCCGGATGGAACATATTTTTGGCGAACTCACACGCGTTCCCCAACCCTAAATGTTTCCGAGAAGACCGTTGTGGCAGCCAGAAAGCTGAGAACCTTCGAGCATGTCTTCGCGATGTCGCTCGTTCCGCTTTTGCCGCTTTGGGTATTTTGGTTTGAAGGAAAGGTGAGCATCGGCGTCTCTGCAGCCGCCACGGGCGTGCTGATTGCCGCCAATCTTGCCGTGCATCTGGCTGTGAAACGAAGACTCCGCCTTCTTTTGCGCGACGCCAAGCCGGCGAAGGCGGAATTTGAGTTCAGGAAGATAGGTTTCAATCCCTATCGGAACGTCTCGAACGCAAAGCTGCTTGGCCACAGCCTCTTTTGGGGCGTAGTCTTCGTTGCTTCTCTCTGGATGATCGCGAAGGTGACGTTCGGCCTGTCAAGTCAGCTACCACAAGAGTTGGCCAAACCGGATCAGCTTGCCGCCGTAGCTCTTTTCAGCGCCCTCAATCTCTATGCGGTGACGAAGGAGCGGCGTCGGCGGAAAGATGAAGCGCAGGCGTAATTTCCGTCCCATCATCCGGAAGAAGCCGCCGATCGAAGGGGAGCCGCCGCGGTTCCGCCGCAGTCCCTTGGAGGGCCTGTCCAGGCGGGAGAGCGACCGATATTGGATGGTGCTTTTCGCGCTCGCCCTGGGAGCGCTTCCGGGGTTGATCGCACTTAAGGCGATCGCCGGCCATTGGTGGGTAGCAACATCGGTGGTGTCTCAGCCCTCTGCCTTGCCGCGGCGCTGGTACTGCCATTCGTTGCGGGCCTGCTGGAACTCCGCCGGCTGAGCCGGCGCGGGGCGGCGGTGGTGGCAGCATTTAACGAGCGAGAGACTGTCTACAGCCTCGTTTCGCCGAACCCTGAGGCCGAGCGGATTAGCGCGAGCAGCTGGAAGATTCTCTTCGTCATCGCGGTTCTGCTTCTCCTCATGTTCGGCCTGTGGCACGGGTTGAAAGGCTGCTTGATGGCCTGCCGTCCCGTGAGTGGCCGGTCAGCGCTTACAGGCATCGTCGCTATCGCGTTGCCCACTACATCGACCAGTTGCTTGCACCCTATGTGCCGGATGGCCCGCTCTTTCCGATGCTCCTGATGGTCGGCATCGTCCTGTTGCTGCTCCTGTTTCTGCGCGAGATCTGGCGGCGTTTGAAGGGAAGTTTGAATGTTTGATCACGGATTGAATTGGAAAAGGCAGGAAGACGGCACGATCCTTTACCGGCGCGCACCATCCGACCCGACCTTCGTCATTGACGAGCGCGCGCTCGGCCAGATCTTACGATTCAGGTTGCTGATCCCGCTGATGTCGTTTTTGACGCTGCTTCCTGCCGTATCGCTTGCCGTTTTCGCGAGGCACGGTTACGTCTCGATTGCCGTTCCCCTTGTTGCATTCCTGGGTGGAGCCGTGTTCTCTTATCTTTACTTCAGGTCAGTCGAGCGCAAGATCGAGGCGACGCTTCGCCGTGCCAAGCGATCAGCAGAGGAAATTCAACCCTTCAAGGCTCCTCGCAATGGCCGCAGTTGGGAGACGCTGGACGACGGATCGGTTCACTACTGGCCTCGCGCCGCCACTGAGCCCGTCGTTTTGACCGGCGTGCAGTTTGCGGCTATCGGAAAAAGCAATGGCCACGTTGCCTCGTCGTTATTCGTAAGCCTGCTCGTCGCCGTCCTTATCGATGGTTACCGGTGGGTCGGCGACATGAGCAATGGAACCGCAATGTTGGCGCTATTGGCGATAGCGGGTTTCAATATTCTTTTGGTCGCAAGATTGCGGAGGCAGCGCAGTGCAATATTGGCAAATGTGCCGCGGGCGCCAAACCGAACCGATATCCAGCCACCGCTGGAGGCCACACAACTGATTGGGGTTGTTAATGCAGTGCTCCGGCGGCGGTTGGGCGAGACATCCGGGCGTATGCTCCTCATTCTGATCTGCATCGCCGTCCTAAGTTTTAGGGCTGCTAACGGGACTCTGGTTTCCCTTGCTAATGGTAAGTCCATTTATTGGGCCGACCTTCCTATTCCCGTCGGCCCGATCGTCCCCGCTCTGGTGTGGGGCTGCAGCCTGTTTGCCATAGCTTGGCTTGCCTTGGTGATCATCGGACGTCTGCGAAACGGCCGCGAAAAATAGAACAGCTGCCTGCAAGCGTAGATTCTCCGGCGATTTTGATCTAACAGGCCCGCAGAAAGGATCGCAGGACCAATCATGATCACCATCGCCATCGACGGGCCCGCGGCGGCCGGCAAGGGAACGCTCTCGCGTCGGATCGCCGAGGAATATGGATTTCATCATCTCGACACCGGGCTCACCTATCGCGCCACCGCCAAGGCGCTCCTCGATGCCGGGCTGCCGCTTGATGACGAGGCGGTTGCCGAGAAGATGGCGCGCAATGTCGAACTCGCCGGTCTCGACCGGTCGGTGCTTTCCGCCCATGCGATCGGCGAGGCGGCGTCGAAGATCGCCGTCATGCCGGCTGTTCGCCGCGCGCTGGTCGAGGCGCAGCGCGCCTTTTCGCAGCGGGAGCCGGGAACCGTGCTCGACGGACGCGACATAGGTACCGTTGTTTGCCCCGACGCGGCCGTGAAACTCTACGTGACGGCTTCGCCCGAGGTCAGGGCGAAACGGCGTTACGACGAGATCGTTGCCGGCGGTGGCTCGGCCGATTACGACGCGATCTTCGAGGATGTGAAAAAGCGCGACGAGCGCGATATGGGCCGCGCCGACAGCCCCTTGCGGCCTGCCGAGGATGCGCACTTGCTTGACACTTCCGAAATGAGTATAGAGGCGGCATTCCAGGGGGCGAAGACGCTGATCGACGCGGCCCTGCAAAAGAAGATTTGAAGAAAGCCATCATCGGCTCCTGCCGGATCGCCTTCTTGAAAAGCCTGAAATTCCGTCCACGCGCCGGATTGCTCCTTCAAATGGGGCGGACTGGGTTCAGGCCAGTTTAACGCTAACCCCCGGCGCATGTGCGTCTCTTCAGGAGATGCATCAGGAGATTTTATGTCTGCAACCAACCCCACCCGTGATGATTTCGCAGCGCTTCTCGAAGAGTCCTTCGCCAAGACGGACCTCGCCGAAGGTTATGTTGCCAAGGGCATCATCACCGCGATCGAAAAGGACGTCGCCATCGTCGACGTCGGTCTGAAGGTCGAAGGCCGCGTACCGCTGAAGGAATTCGGTGCCAAGGCCAAGGACGGCTCGCTCAAGGTCGGCGACGAAGTCGAAGTCTACGTTGAGCGTATCGAAAACGCCCTCGGCGAAGCCGTTCTTTCGCGCGAGAAGGCTCGCCGCGAAGAAAGCTGGCAGCGCCTGGAAGTGAAGTTCGAAGCCGGCGAACGCGTCGAAGGCATCATTTTCAACCAGGTCAAGGGCGGCTTCACCGTCGATCTCGACGGCGCCGTAGCCTTCCTGCCGCGCAGCCAGGTCGATATCCGTCCGATCCGCGACGTGACCCCGCTGATGCACAACCCGCAGCCCTTCGAAATCCTCAAGATGGACAAGCGCCGCGGCAACATCGTGGTTTCGCGCCGTACGGTTCTGGAAGAGTCCCGTGCCGAGCAGCGTTCTGAAATCGTTCAGAACCTCGAGGAAGGCCAGGTCGTCGAGGGTGTCGTCAAGAACATCACCGACTACGGTGCATTCGTCGATCTCGGCGGCATCGATGGCCTGCTGCACGTCACCGACATGGCATGGCGTCGCGTCAACCATCCGTCGGAAATCCTGAACATCGGCCAGCAGGTCAAGGTTCAGATCATCCGCATCAACCAGGAAACCCACCGCATCTCGCTCGGCATGAAGCAGCTCGAGTCCGATCCGTGGGATGGCATCGGCGCGAAGTATCCGGTCGGCAAGAAGATCTCCGGTACCGTCACGAACATCACCGACTACGGTGCGTTCGTCGAGCTGGAGCCGGGCATCGAAGGCCTGATTCACATCTCGGAAATGTCCTGGACCAAGAAGAACGTTCATCCCGGCAAGATCCTGTCCACCAGCCAGGAAGTCGACGTTGTCGTTCTCGAAGTCGATCCGACCAAGCGTCGTATCTCCCTCGGCCTCAAGCAGACGCTCGAGAACCCGTGGCAGGCATTCGCGCACAGCCACCCGGCTGGCACCGAAGTCGAAGGTGAAGTCAAGAACAAGACCGAATTCGGCCTGTTCATCGGCCTCGATGGCGATGTCGACGGCATGGTCCACCTCTCCGACCTCGACTGGAACCGTCCGGGCGAGCAGGTCATCGAAGAATTCAACAAGGGCGATGTCGTCCGTGCTGTCGTTCTCGATGTGGACGTCGAGAAGGAGCGCATCTCGCTCGGCATCAAGCAGCTCGGCAAGGATGCGGTCGGTGAAGCTGCCGCTTCCGGCGAACTGCGCAAGAACGCCGTCGTTTCGGCCGAAGTCATCGCAGTCAACGATGGTGGCATCGAAGTGAAGCTCGTCAACCACGAAGACATCACTGCGTTCATCCGTCGTGCGGATCTGTCGCGTGACCGTGACGAACAGCGTCCGGAGCGCTTCTCGGTTGGCCAGGTTGTTGACGCCCGCGTCACCAACTTCTCCAAGAAGGACCGCAAGATCCAGCTGTCGATCAAGGCTCTGGAAATCGCGGAAGAGAAGGAAGCCGTCGCTCAGTTCGGTTCGTCCGACTCCGGCGCTTCGCTCGGCGACATCCTGGGCGCCGCTCTGAAGAACCGCCAGACCAACGAATAATCGTTGCTGAACTGGAAATAACGAGCCCGCGGAGAGCGATCTCCGCGGGCTTTTTCTTTGAGCGGGCGAAGAAAGGGAGCTAGCCGAGATCGCCGAGCTTTCTGTAGAGGCCGTAGGCGTCGATTGCGGCGGGTTCGTCTCCCGGGTCTTCCTTTCCGTCATCTAGGCTTCCTTTTGCCGGCGCTTCGCGATCATCCTCGCTATCCTCTGCGTCCGCTCCGGTGTCGCTCTCGCCGTCGCCGGCCTGTTCGCGCCGGTCGGTCGTGTCCGTTGCGTCGTCGACCTCCACCTTCGCAGGAGGATACGGGACCATGGCGAAGGGTATCGCCTCCCGGGGAAGTCCGCTTTCGACGAGCCTGGAGAGCATCTGCTGCATGGCCGGATCATTGCCGGGGTTTTGACCCCGAGCTTGCATCGGCGAACGTTGCGCTTCCTTGTCGGGCTCGTCGGTGGGGGCGTGGTCGGCGATTGGGGCTTCGGTCCCGTTACGGGAGCGGATGCCGGCGTCCCGTGAACGTTCCTCCGGGTCACTCTTGGATGGCGCTGCGGCTGTCTGCTGCCGAGTGTCACCGTTTTCCGGTTCCGCCGCCGGCCTTCCACCTTCGTCGACGAATTCCGGAAGGGCTATGCCGTCGCGGATGATCACCTTCATGGCGTCGGCCAAGGAGCGTGCGGACTGGCCACTTGGTTCTCCGCGTGAAGCCCGAGGCTGCGTCTGCTGCCGGCCGTCTTCCGTGTCGGGCAGGGGACGGCCGTAGGTGCCGTCCGCCTCGAGCCCGTCATCGTATCCAGTTTCATCGGCCCCCTGCTCAAGCAAGCCCGTCTCGGTGTTGTTTCCCACTTGTTCGGTGTCGTCCGGTTGGGTGGCGAGGGGCATATCGGACGGAGTGGGCTCGGGATTCACCGGCCCGCCAGCCAAGCTCCGGGGCTCCGCAGCGCCACCTCTGGTGTCTGCTCCCTCGCTTTCTGGCTGCGGCAGCGGGAGTGCCGTATCCAACGCGGCGAGTTCACGCTGCGCGAGATCGCCCCCAAGCGCCGCCGTCGCTTCCCTGTTCGCAGCGGCTGAGAATTGGGGTGGGCGCGCGCGTGACTCCGAAGCCTTCGAAGGTCGTCCTGTCTCGGCCGCGTCTTCAGGCATCTCGTTCATTGCGCCTTGAAGCATCGCCGCGACCGGCCCCCCTTCTTCGTCGGCACTGAAGGTCTTCTTCAAGATCGATTGAAGCAATACGAGGTCGCTCGATGCGGACGCCTTTATCGCCGCGAACTGGGGCGGAACGGCGGTTTGCACCGGCAGGTTGCGGATGGCGGTCGCGTCCTGCGGCTGAGGTGAAGAGGGCATTGCGCTCGCGGCTATCGATGCGGATGCTTGGCCCCGGTTCGACACTGCGGTCAGGACGGCGATGCGGTGCGCGAGGCTACGCCCGCCGAGTTGCCGCTCCAGGAGCAGCCGCTCCGGCATCGGCATGGATTCGAGAAAGCCGATCAGGCGTTTGACGAAATCGCGGCCGCTTTCCTGCGGCAAGGGTGGAAATTTGAGGATGCGCGCGAGATCCTCCATCAGCCGCACCAGCGCGTCCCTGGACAGAACCTCCTTGCCGGACAGATGACGGCCGAGCGCATCGAGAATTTTCTGGATCGCCTCGGCGCGCTGACCTGACGGAAGTGCCGCATGGCGGGCCTGCGCGGTGCTTTCGTCGCGTGGGCCGGCCGCATTTCTGATCGTGAGAATGGGCAGCATCCTGGTTTCCACTTCGCCGCAGCAATGTCATATCTTTCAAGCGGCGCCTCGCACCTCTTCGGATGCGCAAAGGTCGCTGCAGTCACCCCGATGCTGGCGGACTTTCATGATTGCTGTCGGAGAGCGCCTCATGCGCGCAACGGCCGGTCGGCCGGGCCAGCCACGGCTGGCCGTGGATAATTGGGGCATGATCGCAAAGACTAAGCTGAAGAAGTTTATGAAATCTTAACCATAGTGCCGACGAGCCGGGAGCCGCGGGCCACTTGCGTGAAGACCATTGCCGGTCCATGCTGCCCCTACAGCGCCACGCATCCGACCGGACGCGCTAAGGTCGCTGTAGCACTTTGAATTGCCGCATGTTTTGTCCTTAAATCGATTCCGATTTAAGGAATCATGCAGTAGCCTTCACGGAGCTGCCAATGACATTTCGCCCACCGCAATCGCTGAGCCGATTCGATACCGTCAGAGGCGGTGTGAACGTGCTCGAATATGAGCTGATGGCGGAGCGTGCGGACGCGCTGGGTCGTCATGGCTTGAAGGTGGAGAAGGCACTTGCGGCGCTGAATGGCTACGATGCCAGCAAGCACGGGCCGTCCGCCCGCCAGAGGCTTCTCGACGAAGCGGCCGATGCCGTCTGGGCTTTCCTGATCCAACGCGAGATATGCGGCCTGCGCGACAGTCGAGATGCGGTGCGCCGCTACGGCATTCCGAAGGAGGTCATGGCTCGTGTCGGGATCGTCAGGAAGCGATGATCGGGCCAGGCGCGTCAGAAGCAATCATATTGCCGATCGGCTCGATGCGACCATCATTGTGATCCAGTCAACTTGCGCCTGATGAAATCGTAGATGCCGTCCTCGTCGACGTGAAGAACGAACAGATCCCGGGCCTCCGTCGCCCGCTGGGTTTGCTGTGAGCCGTCCTCGTGGAGTGCTGCCATGAGGCTCGCTTCTTCCTCCGTGATGCCGGCATTGTCGCGCTCGCTGCCTTGGCTCTCCAGCGTGGCCTGCCGGTGGTCGCTACCGTCGTTTCGCGCCTGGGTTTCGGCGACCTCGGCGCCAGCGGCGAGAACCGTCAGCATCTCGGTCGCATCGACGCCTTGCCCGTCTGGCGGGGTCTTCCCGGCGTCGATGTCGGCGGCAACCTCGTTCCGCTTCTTTACAGCCTCGTGAAGCTCCTTGACGTCGTCGAGATTGTCCTTCGCCTCCAGCGCGCGGATCGCCTTTTCGCGCTCGGCATGGGTTTCCTCATCCTCGACGCGCGTCGGATCGCTTTCGGTCCGTTCAAGTTTCAGTTCCTCAAGCGATTTCGGATTGGCGGCATCCTCCAACCGCTGCAGGACCTTCGCCGTTTCGATGGCGGTGAGACCTCCATCTTGCGTCTTGGTTTGCAGCGCGGCCTCAAGCTTGTCGTCTTCCGTGCCATAGGGGTTCTTGATCGCGGCCAGGACTTCCGCAAGCGAGAGGTCGAGCGCGTCGAGGCCGAGCGTCTTCTCGACCATGCGGACCTGCTCGGGTTGCAGGCCGGAGAGCGCCTCTTCGAGTTGGCGGCCATAGGCATAGGCGGATTGACCATCCGCGCGCTCAAGGTCGAGGAGTTCGCCTAGCTTGCCGATCAGTTCCAGCTTGAGCTCGGTGACGTCGACCACGGCGCGATTGAAGAAGTGGTTGTTGATCTTGTCGTTGGCAGCCTTCTGCGCCTCGTCCGATTTGATCCGCGCCTTGAGGATCTTGTCCTCCTTGGTGGCTCTTGCCTTTTCCTCTTCCTCTGCGCGACGCTTTTCGATGTCCTCGATGATCGAACCCACGAGGGTGGTCGAGACGGTCGCGCTTGCCTGCTGTGTCGGAAGCAGCATCGTTTCAATCCGCCATCTGATTGTACCGGTCTGAAACGATAGGCGGCCGAAGTTAACTGCGCCTTAATGATGTCAGTGTTCAGGAAGCGGCACAGCGCGGGATGTGCGGCATGCGCGACAGTGCCGCGATGCGCAGCTACGGCCTTCCGAAGGCGGTCACGGCCAGCCTCGGATCGCCGGAAGGCGATAGGCCCGCGCTTCTGCGATGCCCGACGCGGCAGTCTGCCCGTTCGTAGCTTCAAAAACCAAGGAGGCCCGGCGAAAGCTGCGGCCGCGCCTCGTTCGAGCGAGCCTTACCAGCCCGGGGCGAAGCCCCCATAATAGCCAGGCCGGTAATACCGATGGCCGTAATAACCGGGGCCGTGGTATCGGTATGGATAGTAGCCGCGATTATATCGGTAGGGGTAGTAACCGGGGTAATAGCCCGGACCGTAATAGCGGGTCCCGTAATAATACCGGTTCCCGTAGTAGTAGCGCCGCGGATAGTATCCGGGGCCCGGCCCGAAATAGAAGCTGATGCCGGCCCGGCGATAGCCGGGATGATAGCCCGGCCAGCCGCCGTAATAGCCACCCCGCCAGCGCGGATAATAGCCCCGGCCGCGATGGGTGACGGTCTGGACATCTGCGGCTGACCCGATATCGAGCACCGGACGCGGCATGGCCTGGGCCGGCGCGACAGGGGGGATCATGGAGGCGGCCGCCAGCGCGCAGCTCATAACGAAATTCCGAAATCCCGTCATTTTTTCCTCACTTTCCGAAAGACGTGCTTTCCGGTTTGTCCCTGCTCCATAAACGTTTGTCTTGTTTGGTTTATTCCGTGACGTCGGATCGCGCGCACGCGTGCGGAGCCGCCGGATTTCCGCGCCGATCAGCCGTCGGAGGAAGCATGCGCCTCACTGGCACTCATGTCACTGAAATTCTCGCCCTATCTTTACGGGTTGAACTAACCCGACCGGACCGCGGAAGGCGGGGCTCGACGAGGCGGCGCCACTCTCCGGTGCTTTTTCGCGTCCGGGCGTGAAAACTTCAAAATGCCTGTTGACACTTCGCCCCCGGCCTTTTACATGCCGGTCCGTCGCCCAGATGGCGGAATTGGTAGACGCGCAGGTTTCAGGTACCTGTGCCGCGAGGCGTGGAGGTTCGAGTCCTCTTCTGGGCACCATTTCCGATTTCAGACTGCCTCTCGCGGTCGTGAAACGCAAAAAGAGCCCGGTTATCCGGGCTTTTTTGTTGCCTGCGAGTTGGACTTGCCGCTGATGCCCAGAGCATCCCGCTTTCGGGTAGAGTCACTGAAAGCGGATAAGATGCTCTAGAATCAAAGTGCTAGAGCGTCCTTTGTGCGTTCATCTGAACGCACGGCGCTCTAGGCTGCAGTTCCGGTTTGCGCTTCCACCCTTTTCACTTCGACGACGGGACTCGCACTCAGGACCTCGTAGACGTCGAGGGCCGTGGCCCGTCCCTTGGCCTGCGCTGCGCCGAGCGGGCGGAATGCGATGACGTCCTTGCATTGGGCAACGACCGCGCCGCTCGCCATGATCGCCGTGGCGAAATCCTTGTTCATGCCCTCAAGCCGGGAGGCGACATTTACCGTGTCGCCCATCGCCGTATATTGCAGCCGCTCCTTCGCGCCGACGCTGCCGACAACCGCCATCCCGGTATGAATTCCGAAGCGCGTGCGGAATTCTGGTAGGCCCCTTGCTCTTTGTTTTTCGTTGAATGCCCGCAGCCTTTCCTCAACGGCGAGGGCGCAGCGACAGGCATGTTCGGCATGTCGTTCGTCGGCGACCGGTGCGTTCCACATGGCAAAGACCGAGTCGCCGAGGAACTGGATGATCGTGCCGCTGTGAGCGTCGACCATCTCGCTGAAAATATCGAAATATTCCGAAAGCATTGCCACCACGTCCTCTGGAGCATGGCGCTCGCTGATGGTGGTGAAATCGTAGATATCGGTGAAAAGCGCCGTCACCTCCTGGCGCCAGGCGGCGCGGCCGCTGAATTGCCCGGATTCGACGCCCCGGCGCACCAGTTCCTTGGGCACATAGAGCGCGAAAGTGGAGATCGCGTCGCGGGCCTTGTTCATCGCGCCGTTCAGCGTCGAGATTTCCGTGACGCGCGAGGGCACGTCGATCGGTGTCGTGAAGTCCAGATCCTGCAGGCGGTTGGCACTGGCGGTCAGCTGATGGAGGGACTTCGTAATCAGGTGCGCGAGAACGAGTGCGCTGAGGACGGCGAGCACCACGACGGCACCCGAGACCGCGAGGCCCTGGAGCAGGACGGAGTTGGCGGTCGCCATCAGTTCGTCAAGGGGGGCGGCGACGACGACCCGATGCCCGGAAAGCAGCAAGGCCGACGCCAGCGGCGTCACCATGACAAGATAAGTGCGATCGCCGACGTCGACGAAGCTCGCCTTGCCCGGGGGAGGGGGGTTGAGCCGGATGCTTTGGACGAGGGAATCGTGTTGCGGCGCAGCGACCGGGTCATATTTCTGTTTTGCCGCCATGATACGCCGCATCATGGCGGGATCAGAGTGGATGATCGGCCGTCCGACCGCGTCGAGGATGAATGAAACGGAACCGTCGGTGAGCCGCTCGCGCGAGAGGAAGTCGGTGATCGTGTCAAGAACGACGTCCGCGCCGATGACGATTTTTCCGTTTCCGTGATGGGCTTGCGATATCGTCATTCCCAGCTTGCCGGTCGTGGCCATTTCGTAAGGTCCGATCGACACGGGAGCTTTCCCGTCGACAGCGGCCTGATACCAGGGGCGGGTTTGCGGGTCGAAGCCGGTCGGTGTCGCTCGGCGCTCGGCAAAGTGTATGCCGGCTGCATCGAGGAACAGGAGGCGGTTGACCGGCTTTCCTTCGCCGTCTTTTTCCATCGAGCGCACGGCAAGCATCGCGCCGCGTGGCGCATCGAGCGCCATGCGCCACGCGGGCATTGCCAGATCGACGACTTGGAAGAACCTGCCATCGGGATAGCCAACATAGATCCCGTCGATATGCGGAGACCGCATGATGCCTTCGCGCAGAATCGCGATCTTGTCGTTCTGCCGTTCCGGCGGCGGCACAAGGAAGGAATTGGCCACCGATGCGACAAGGCCGACCAATGCCGATGTGTCACCCGAAAGGACCCCGAGCCGGTCGACGAGACGACTGACGAAGGCGCGCATGCTGGCTTCGGCATCTTCGATCGCGGCATTGCGCGACCGGCGGTAATCAAGGCCGACCAGCGTGGCGGATACCACGATGAGCATCGCAACCATCACGAGGGCAAACAGGGATCGGAGAGAGTGCGTCCAGATCGCGGGGTGCCTGTTCTCGTCGGAGCCGCGCATGCGTTTTCCCGTCTGTAAGTTCGCCGCCAATCTTTGCAGTATTGCACGGCGTTTGCATAGAACTTGTTAATTGGCGCGGCAGCCGTAGGGGAGAGACGCGGGTTGGATCCGAAACGTAAGCAATTGCTTACGTGGAGATCGCGTGGGACAGCCGGTTAATAGCCCAAACCCCGCTTCTGCCGCTCGAGTGAGGGCGGCAATCGACTTCCCCGAAAAGCCGGGCCGTCGCCCTCGCGGCACTTGTAGACCGTGTCGTAGCCCGGCCCGCGCGAGGACTCGAATGGCGCCCAGCGGTCGACGAAGACCTGCTCGCAAGCCACCCTCGGCGGATCCCGCAGCGGATCCTCGGCCCGCACGCCCGGAAGGTCATAGTAGGCTTGAGCCAACTGCGGCGCGCGTTGCGTCGCGAGCGCAGCGCCCGTCGAAACGCTCAGGAGGAAGGCGGTGGAGGCAGGCACCAGGACGGATCGAAGCGAAATCATGCTCTCGGGGCTTTCTCGGGAAGGGGATCGGCAGGGCCGCACGGGAGAATGTACGGTATTGCCTCTGGCAAACTTGCGCTATAGGCCAACTGTGTTCCAATTCACTTGCTAAATTCATCTGGGGATTTTCGATGGCGAATACAATAAGGTTCCACGAAGGCGATATTTCCGCGGCCGATGCCGCCCGCTACACGGGCGCTATCGCGATCGACACGGAAACGCTGGGCCTTGTCCCACGCCGCGACCGCCTTTGCGTGGTGCAGCTTTCACCAGGCGACGGCACTGCTGACGTGATCCGCATCGCCGCCGGACAGAAGCAGGCGCCGAACCTTGTTGCCATGCTCGCTGACCCGACGCGCCTGAAGATCTTCCACTTCGGACGCTTCGATATCGCCGTGCTTTTCCACACCTTCGGCGTCACGACGACCCCGGTCTTCTGCACCAAGATCGCCTCACGGCTGACGCGCACTTATACCGATCGGCACGGGCTCAAGGACAACCTGAAGGAAATGCTCGACGTCGATATTTCCAAGCAACAGCAGTCGTCGGACTGGGCAGCCGACATCCTCTCGCCGGCACAGCTCGAATACGCCGCTTCCGACGTGCTTCACCTCCATGCGCTGCGCGACAAGCTGATGGCGCGTCTCTTGCGCGATGGCCGCATGGAGCATGCCGAAGCCTGTTTCACCTTCCTGCCGACACGCGCCAAGCTCGACCTGCTCGGCTGGGAAGAAACGGACATCTTCGCCCATAGCTGACGTTTACGGCATCAGCCACAGGACGATGGCATAGCGCGCCGCCTTGCCGATCGTCACGAAGATCAGAAACAGCGTGAGCGGCGTCCTTAGCAGGCCGGCGGCAAGCGTCAACGGATCGCCGACGACTGGCAGCCAGGAAAAAAGCAAGACGGGCTGGCCGTAGCGCCGGAAGAGCGCCTCGGCTCTTTTCCGCGCCGTCGCCGAAACCGGAAACCCAGCGGCGGTTCTCAAAACGAATGAGAAAGCGGCCAAGGCCGAAGTTGACGGTGGCGCCAAGCACGTTGCCCGCGGTCGCTGCCAGGAAGAGGGCGGTGCGGCTTGTCTCGCCCGCAAGCGCCGCTGCGACGATCGCCGCTTCCGAAAGACCGAAGAGCAGCGTCGCCGAGAGGAAGGCCGCCGCAAAGACGCCGGAGATGATGCCGAAGTCCAGGCTCAGCTCCTGTCGACGTGGCCGAGATCGCGCTCCGGCTCGATCACGTCGCGGATTCGCTGCTTCAGTTCCTTCGGCCCGGGGAAACCGCCATCGCGCTTGCGCTCCCAGACGAGCTCGCCATCGACACGGATCTCGAAATTGCCGCCGGTACCGGGGATAAGCGCGACTTCGCCCAGCGTATCAGCAAAGGTCGACAGCAGCTCCTGCGCCATCCAGCCGGCGCGCAGCAGCCAGTTGCACTGGGTGCAATAGAGGATCGTGACGCGGGGTTTTTCGCTCATCTCAGGTTTCCTATTCGCGCATGCGCTCAAACCATATCGGTGCTTCGGGGTGGTAACAACCGGCCTTTCACGCTCTCTTCACATACATGTTAACTTTAATAGTCATGTTTTTATCGATGGAACCTTGTATTGCGAACGCCAGCCGGCAAGAGAATTGCTGCAGTGCAACGAGTCCAGAGGAAATCATGACCGACACCACCGCTACGACAGCCCGCCCGCGCGCGATCCTGCCGGCACTCGAAAAGATCTACCTGCCGCTCGACACCTTCGCCGAAACGCTGCTGCGCGTGCTTGCGGGCGCTCTGCTCGTCACCCACGGTTACGGCAAGATCCTCGATCCCTTCGGTGCCGTTGGCATGGTGGAAGGGCTGGGCTTTTATCCCGGCGCCTTCTGGTCGCCGCTGCTCGCCGCCACCGAATTCTTCGGCGGCATCTTCATCGCCATCGGCCTGCTGACCCGCCCCGCTGCCTTCGCGGCGACGATCGTGCTGCTGGTCACCGTCTATTTCCACGGCATCGTGCAGGGCCAGGGGCTCGGCGGTGCCGAGAAATCGATCCTCTGGGCCGCGATCACATTCTTCTTTGCTGTCCGTGGCGCCAACAGCCAATCGGTCGATGCCAGGTTCGGCAAGCAGTTCTGATCTCTTAGACCGTGACGCGG
Source organism: Sinorhizobium psoraleae (assembly GCF_013283645.1). GTDB lineage: Bacteria > Pseudomonadota > Alphaproteobacteria > Rhizobiales > Rhizobiaceae > Sinorhizobium > Sinorhizobium psoraleae. Next base: position 1,247,248 of record NZ_JABEKV010000002.1, on the reverse strand, counting down.
CCCGCTTGCCGGCCGCGTCCCTCTGCCCCCTATAGCACCGCGCGTATATTCAGGTGCGCATTAACCTGCATGACGAAGGTTCACGGCGCCACGCCGCGGATCGTCATGCGGTGCACCTTTCCCGCCCGATCGACCCAATCGATCGACTGCCCGACGGAAAGACCGATCAGCGCCGCGCCGATCGGCGTCAACACGGAAATCCGGCCCGCTTCGATATCGGCCTCGCCGGGATAGACCAACGTCACCTCCTTGGCAAAGCCGTTGTCGGCATCGAAGGTGACGGTCGAGCCCATCTGCACGCTGTCTTTCGGCAGATCACGCGTGGCGATGCGCGCCCGTTCGAGCTCCGAAAGCAGGGTTTCGGCGACATCGGGGATGCGGTCGAAAGCCGATGAGGCGAGTGCGGTAAGGCGCGCGTGGTCCTCGGCGTTGATCACGATCGGTGGAAGTTTCTTGCGGGTTGCTTTGTCCGCCATGACGATATCCGTGCTTGGGCGCATGGTCGCCTACCGCATGTTTCCTTAAATCGGAGCCGATTCAGGGATAAAGACCTGCAGCAATTGAAGGTGCTACAGCGTCCTTTGCGTGTCTGATAAGACGCGCGCCGCTGTAGAGGCGCCATGATCGCGATTGTTCCTGTGAGATGTTTGCGCTCGCCGCATTGAGGCCTGCGGAATGGCCGCAGAACGTTTGATGCGAAAGGCTCCCCTTCCCCGGAGAGCGCACGCATCCGGGCCGGGGTCAGGTTCCTGCGATAGGGCAGACCCGGAAGGAACAGCGGAAATGGATCGCAAGCGTCAGCATGGGCGGAGAGTCGGAAAGTTCGACGGCTAAGTCAAGGCCGGATGATCGCCTCTTGAACGGTGGTGTCGGCCGTGTTCATTGTTGCTCGCTGACAGGCGGCGGGGCCGGTCTGGCGCCCGGCGAAGTGATCGACCGATCCTCGGCCGCCGCTGGGCAGCAAGGTGGCTTCGTGATGGAGGAGATTTGGCTATGAGCGAAGCGATCGAAGGCGGCTGTTTTTGCGGACGCATCCGCTATCGGCTGAGGGATCGGCCGATGTTCGTCCATTGCTGTCACTGCAGCGATTGCCAGCGGCAAACGGGCAGCGCCTTCGTGCTGAACGGCATTCTGGAGGCGGAAAACGTCGAACTCCTCCGAGGCGAGCCGGTCATGGTCACGCTGCCGACCTCGAGCGGCCGCCCGCACGACGTCTATCGCTGCGCCGATTGCCAGTCGGCGCTCTGGAGCGATTATGGCCGGCGCAAATGGCTCTCCTTCGTCCGTATCGCAACACTCGACCGGCCATCCGACTTTCCGCCGGACGTGCACATCTATACGCGCTCGAAACTCGACTGGGTGCCCTTTCCGGACGGCGCCCAGGTTTTCGACGAATACTACGACATGCAGGCGCTGTGGCCGAAGGAAAGCCTGGCGCGGCGGGACCGGGCGCATGCCAAGGCGAAGGGATAGGACATCGATGACAGAAATGGCTGTGACGCAAAGCGAGCGCGAAAAGATGGCCGCGGGCGCATGGTACTGCTGTGTCGACCCGGAACTCGATCAGTTGCGCAATCACGCCCGCAAGGCAGTTCACCAGCACAATTCCATGCTGCCGGACGCGCGCGGCAGCATGGCCCCGGCCCTGAGAGCGCTCTTTGCCGGCGTGGCTGAGGACGCTTTCGTCGAGGCGCCGTTCCATTGCGCCTATGGCATGAATATAACGCTCGGCGCCCGCGTCTACCTGAACGCCGGCTGCACCATCCTCGACACCGCTCCCGTCGTCATCGGCAGCGACACGATGCTGGGACCGGGCGTACAGATCTATTGCGCCGAACACCACAAGGATCCGGCGCTGCGCCGTAAGGGGCTGGAAATCGCCCGCCCGGTTACGATCGGCGAAAACGTCTGGATCGGCGGCGGCGCCATCATCCTTGCCGGCGTGACGATCGGTGACGGCGCGATCGTCGGAGCAGGCGCGGTGGTGACGCGCGATGTGCCAGCGGGTGCGACGGTGGTCGAGAATCCGGCGCGGGTTCTGCGGTGAGATCCGAAGAAAAGAACAGGAGGGCTTTGTCGATGGCCGATAACGTGGTGATACAGGTTCGTCCGGCGCGCGCCGGGGATGTGCCGGCGCTTTGCGCTTTTCTGAACGAGATCATACGGATCGGCGGCACCACCGCCCACGAAGTGCCGTTCACCGACGAAAGCTTTGCCGCGCATTTCCTGACAAGTCCGGGCTTCGTCAGTTGCTATGTTGCCGAGGATGCCGATGGCCGGCCCTGCGCCTTTCAGGGATTGGAACGCTGGGATGGCCTCCCGGATGGTTGGGTGGATATCGGAACCTTCGCCCGTCCTCACGCGAAGGTTCGTGGCGCCGGAACGGCGCTTTTTGCTGCCACGAAGGCGCATGCGCACGCCGCGGGCTTCCTGGCAATCAACGCGACGATTCGTGCGGACAACACCAGCGGATTGGCCTACTACGGCAAGATGGGCTTCGTCGATTACAAGGTCGACAAGGCAGTCCCGCTGAAGGATGGTCGGCCCATGGACAGGATATCGAAGCGCTATTTGCTCGGGGAAGCTTGAGCGTCTCTGAGAGGCGAGCGCTGTTGCCGGCGCTATTATGCCTCGCATCAACGCTCACTCGTCGCCCATCTTCAAGGCCGCGATAAACGCTTCCTGCGGGATCTCCACCTTGCCGAACTGGCGCATGCGCTTCTTGCCGGCCTTCTGCTTTTCCAGAAGCTTTCGTTTGCGGGTAGCGTCGCCGCCGTAACACTTGGCGGTCACGTCCTTGCGCAGTGCCGAGATGGTTTCGCGCGCGATCACATTGCCGCCGATGGCGGCCTGGATCGGGATCTTGAACATATGCTTCGGGATCAGCTCTTTCAGCTTCTCGCACATTTCGCGGCCGCGCTTTTCCGCCGCCATGCGGTGCACCATCATCGACAGCGCGTCTACCGGCTCGCCGTTGACGAGGATAGACATCTTCACGAGGTTGCCTTCCCGGTGATCGGTGATCTGGTAGTCGAAGGAGGCGTAGCCCTTGGAAATCGACTTCAGCCGGTCATAGAAATCGAAAACAACTTCGTTGAGCGGCAGGTCGTAGGTCAGCATTGCCCGGCTGCCGACATAGGTGAGCTCGACTTGGATGCCGCGCCGATCCTGACAGAGCTTGAGGATGCCGCCGAGATAATCATCGGGCGTCAGGATCGTCGCGCGAATCCACGGTTCGTGGATTTCGGCGATCTTGACGACATCCGGCATGTCGGCGGGGTTGTGAAGCTCACGCTCTGAGCCATCGTTCATGAACAGCTTGTAGACGACCGATGGCGCGGTCGCGATCAGATCGAGATCGAATTCGCGCTCCAGCCGCTCCTGGATGATTTCAAGGTGCAGAAGGCCGAGGAAGCCGCAGCGGAAGCCGAAGCCGAGCGCGGCGGAGGATTCCATTTCGAACGAGAAAGACGCGTCGTTAAGGCGCAGCTTGCCCATGGCGGAGCGCAGGTCCTCGAAATCGGCGGCGTCGACGGGAAACAGACCGCAGAAGACGACGGGCTGGGCCGGCTTGAAACCCGGCAGTGCCTTGGCCGTCGGCCGCTTGTCCTCGGTGATCGTATCGCCGACGCGGGTATCGGCCACTTCCTTGATCGAGGCGGTGATAAAGCCGATCTCGCCGGGACCGAGCGAATCCATCGCAACCATCTTCGGCGTCAGCACGCCGACGCGCTCCACCTGGTATTTCGCATCCGTTCCCATCATGCGGATGGTCATGCCCTTTTTCAGGGTTCCGTCGATGACGCGCACCAGAACCATGACCCCGAGGTAGGCGTCATACCAGCTGTCGACGAGCAGCGCTTTCAACGGAGCGGTGTCGCCGCCTTCGCTCTTCGGCGCCGGCAGCTTGTGCACGATCGCCTCGAGTACGTCCGGAATGCCGAGTCCGGTCTTTGCCGAGATCAATACGGCATCGGACGCATCGATGCCGATCACTTCCTCGATCTGCTCCTTGATCCGCTCGGGCTCGGCCGCCGGCAGGTCGATCTTGTTGAGCACGGTGACGAGCTCATGGTTGTTGTCGATCGCCTGATAGACGTTGGCGAGCGTCTGCGCTTCCACGCCCTGGCTGGCATCGACGACGAGCAGTGAGCCCTCGCACGCCGAAAGCGAGCGCGAGACTTCATAGGCGAAGTCGACGTGGCCGGGCGTATCGATGAGGTTCAGCACATAGGTCTCGCCGTCATTGGCCTTGTAGTGCAGGCGCACGGTCTGGGCCTTGATGGTGATGCCGCGCTCTCGCTCGATATCCATGCTGTCCAGCACCTGCTCGGACATTTCGCGCTCGGCAAGGCCACCGGTCGACTGGATCAGCCGGTCGGCGAGCGTCGACTTGCCATGGTCGATATGGGCCACGATCGAGAAGTTGCGGATGTGCGATAGGGGCGTCTTGGAAGATGTTGTGCTCATGGGCCGCATATAGCAGCGCGATCAGGCGGCGCAAAGCGGGAAATGAAGACTTCGTTCACTATAGTCCGGCGGCCGCGCACGCCTATTCGGACCGCGTTTCCGCCTCGATCAGCGCGCCGGCGTTCGGCACCTGCGCGCTCTTGAGTTCGAAGCCTTCGCAGAGCTGCGGCGGAACTCTCTTGCGGCTGCCGAGGCGCAGGAACACGAAAACCGCGTAGAGGACCGCCACGGTCATTGCAGCGTAGATGAATGTGTGCTGCCCCAAGGCGGGCGTAAGCATGGTAACGAGCATCGGCACGATCGTTGCGGCAGTCGACCAGGCGACGAGCATGGTGCTGGCGAGCGGCACGAAATCGGCCGGATCGGCGCGGTCGTTGGCGTGCGCATTGGCGATCGAGTAGATCGTCTCGACGGCGCCGGCGAAGAGCGCGAAGACCAGCATCAGCAGGATGAGATTGGCGAAGGAAACGCTAAGTGCCGCGAAACCAGCGGCGACGATCAGCGCGCAGGTGGCGATCAGCACGATCCGGCGGTCGATCCGGTCGGAGAGTGCGCCCATCGGGTACTGGATGAAGATCAGCCCGAACTGCATGACGAACATCAGCGCCGCCACGTCCTTCTGGCTGACATCGTTGGCGGCAGCGTAGATCGGCGTGAAGCCCTGCACCACCATGGAAAGACCCCCGGCGGCAAGCACGCCGACGAAGGCGACGGGAGAATTCCGCCACGCCATCGGAATGTCGATGCTGACATTGGCGGGCGCTGGCGGCGTCGGCAGACGGGTGAGGCCGACCGGCAGGATCGCGATGGTGGTGAAGAAGATCGTGATGATCGGTGCAAGGTTGCCGTCCGCCGGGATCTGGCCGAAGAGCCAGGCGCCGGCACCGAGACCGATCACATAGGCCATGTAGAACATCGCCATCGCCTTGCCGCGCCAATGGTTTTCGCTGGCGTGGTTCAGCCAGCTCTGGCTGATGATGAAATTCGTATTGCCGGCGGCGCCGTAGAGGCAGCGCGCGAACACCCAGAGAATCGGATGGACGCCAAGGCTGATCATCAGTGCCGCGAGAATGACGAGAGCCATGGAGCAGGAGAAGGCGCGGGCATGGCCGACGCGGCGGATGAGCGGCCCGGCGATCACGCAGCCGACGAGCCCGCCGAAGGCGATGGCGGTGACCGCGGCGCCCGGGACCCAGTCCGGCGCCTCGGACCGCGTCAGCACGAAGGGGACATAGGCGAGCATCATCCCATTGCCGATTGCGACTGCCGTCATCGAGATGACGATGCTGGCGATCGACGTGAGCGACGAAGGGGATTTGTGCCTGGGTTGCGCGACGTCCATGCTGCCCCTCTGAAAAAGAGATTTCTAAACTATTGAAGAAGAACGCTTTTGCGAATTGAATGTTCGTCCGCACCATAGCGCCGGAAGTGTCGCCGCGTTGTCGTCAAAGCGGCATGGGCGAAATTTATTTGATGGTCCCCCTACGGCTTGACTCCACTATATGGGAAATGCAATCTCAGATAATGGAAAATATAAACGATCCTCTCGAACATGCCATTGGCGAGCGGGTGCGGCAGCTGCGAACCGAGCAGGCGCTAACGCTGGATGACCTCGCGACGCGCTCCGGCGTCAGCCGGGCGATGATCTCGCGCATCGAGCGCGGCGAGGCGAGCCCGACGGCACAGCTCCTGGCGAAGCTTTGCAGCGCGCTCGGGACGACGCTCTCGGCGCTCTTCGCCTTCGATGTCAAAGATAGTTCGCCGATCGCCAGAAGGGCAGAGCAGCGACTCTGGCGCGATCCCGAAAGCGGTTACCTGCGCCGGTCCGTTTCGCCGGAAGGCGTCGGCTCGCCGGTCGATATCGTCGAGGTCGAATTTCCGCCCAGGGCCCGCGTCGTCTTCGAGCGCCAGCCGGCGGACCGTGGCATCAGCCAGCACCTCTGGCTCTTCTCCGGACGGCTCGAACTGACGATGGAGGACGGCTCCCATCTGCTCGAGGCGGGAGACTGCCTCTTCATGGGACTGGAGGAGGCCCATGTCTTTCACAACCCCTATGAGGAGCCGGCCCGCTACGCCGTCATTCTCTGCCGCACCAAGGTTTAGCCATGCCCGAGATAAATATCCGCGTGCTCTGCGAAGAAGAAACCCGCGCCGCCCTGCCGGCGCTCGCCGAGATCCTTTCCGACTGCGTCGAGGGCGGCGCATCGGTCGGGTTCATGCAGCCGTTTCCGCCAAAGGATGCCTCGCCCTTCTGGGAAGGCGTCGCCGCCGCGGTTGCCCGGCACGACGTCGTGCTCATCGTTGCCGAGGTCGACGGCCGCACGGTCGGCACGGTACAGCTTGGGATCGGCACGATGCCCAACCAGCCGCACCGCGCCGACGTCAAGAAGCTGCTCATACATCGGGACGCCCGCGGTCTCGGTCTTGCGCGTCGCCTGATGGAGAGAGCGGAGATCGAAGCGATGAGGCGCGGCAGACGGGTGCTGGTGCTCGATACGGCCACAGGCGAGCCGGCGGAGGCGATCTATGAGCGCTTCGGCTGGCTGCGCGCCGGCGTGGTTCCCGACTATGCGCTGATGCCGGACGGCCGCTATTGCGGCACGACTTTCTTCTACAAGCATCTCGCGCCTTACTGCATGATTCCTTAAATCGGAATCGATTTAAGGACAAAATCATGCAGCAATTCAAAGTGCTACAGCGACCTTTGCGCGTCCGATTGGACGCGCGGCGCTGTAGATCATTTCATTGCTTTGATCGCCCGGCTTTGCATCCGGACCGATTTCGACGGCTGCAAGCGGCTGTGGCTGCTTCCTGCCGGCCCGCCGCTCACGAAACGAAGAAGCTGGAAAGTCCCTGGCCGGCCGCAAGGGCTGCATAGGCGAGCACGGCGAAATAAATCGTCGTTGCGACCAGGAAAAGATAGCCGCCGGCCACCATCAGGCCGTCGCGCTGGATGATGCCCAGCGACAAGAGCAGGATCGCGATGCCGGGCAGCGTGTTCGACAGCGGGATCAGGCCGAGCGGAAACATCAAGAGCACGCCGCCGGCCATGATCATAAGGCCGTTGAAGCGGTTCATGACTGCGCCCTGCGTCAGGAAACGCAGTCTCGGCCGCACGAAGCGGTCGAGCTTTGAAACGAGCGCCGCCCCCTTCTTCAGGGTCGGCACGAGCTTTTCGGTTTCGATCTGACGATCGAGAATGCGTTGCGGCAGCCAGGGCAGGCGGTTGAGGGTGATCGCCAGCGAGATAAGGATGATCGCGGCCCCAAAGACGGTGCTGACGCCGGGAATCGAAACGGGAATCAGGAACGGCAGCGTCAGCAAGGCGCAAAGCAGCAGAAAACCATGCTCGCCGATCTCGATCATCAGCTCGCGGAGCGTGATCGTATTGCCTTTGATCGAGGCGATCATGTCGTTCAGCGTGTCGCTGAGATTGCGTTCCGTGTCGCCGAACTCGACCGCCATGCTTGTCATCCCCGCTTCTGTCGCCCTTGCAGCACCGTGCGCCGTTTCAGAGGCACAATAGAACGCTATAAGGCTTTGAACTGCTGCATGGGCTTGTCCTAAATCGGTCCGATCCAACAAACCATGCAGCGGGCCCGTATAGCACGGGCATGTGAAGGATCGGTTATCCGGTGCTCTGGACAGCAATATGGCGGCGTTCGGCCATTTTGTCGGGCTGCCGCGACCGTTGCCGGCGTGCAACATAAAGGTGCATTCCGCCGGTTGCAGCGCGAACGGAATGCCTCTTCATCTTCCTGCCTTAATCGATAGTATGAAGCACCTTCAGCACCAATGGGGACAATCGATTCGATGATCAAGAAATGCGCCATCCTGGCCATTGCGGCCGTGTACCTTTCCGGATGCACCACCACCGATCCCTATACGGGAGAGCAGAAGATGTCGAATACGGCGGGCGGTGCGCTGATCGGCGCGGGCCTTGGCGCCGCAACCGGCCTTCTGGTCGGCGGCAGCGCCGCAGGACGGCGCGATGCCGCGCTTGTCGGCGCCGGTATCGGCGCGCTCGGCGGCGGCCTGGTCGGCAATTACATGGACCAGCAGGAATCGGAACTGCGCGCCCAGCTGCAGGGCACCGGCGTCTCGGTGACGCGTGCGGGCGACCGCATCATTCTCAACATGCCGTCGAACATCACCTTTGCGACCGACCGCGACCAGGTGATCCCGCCCTTCTACCCGACGCTCGACTCGGTCGCGATCGTGTTGCGCAAGTTCAACCGGACGCTGATCGACGTCGACGGCCACACCGATTCGACCGGCAGCGCCGCCCACAACCAGGGTCTCTCGGAGCGCCGCGCGGCGTCCGTTGCCAACTACCTCGGCAGCCGCGGCATCGACCAGCGGCGCATCTCGACCATGGGCTATGGCATGGAACGGCCGATCGCTTCGAACGCCACCGAGGCCGGCCGCGCGCAGAACCGTCGCGTCGAAATCTCGATCGCGCCGATCAAGAGCTGATCCGCGAAATCACGGATACGAGAAAGGGCCGCCGGCATGCCGCGCGGCCCTTTGCTCGATCGGGGCATCGCAGGCAGTGCGGACGTGTCAAAACCAATAGCGAAGCAGGCGCCCCATCGGCGGTAGCATCGGGGTCATCTTCAGCATCTGAAGCGCGATCTGCATAGGCGGCGACATGCGCGCAATCGCGGCATTGCTCCAGCTCGCATGGTCCTCCGCCAGCGTCAGGCCCGGTACCTGCCGCTCGATTTCCGCCGGATCGTCGAGCGCCCAATGAAGATCAGCGCCGGTCGCACGAATCGCGGGGTTGAGGCTCAGCAACCAGGTCATGAGCCGGCTATAGGCATCGAAGGCGATCTCGCCGGATGGGAAATGGCCGACGAGCCTGCGCAGAAGCAGCGGCACCTCGTTCTGCCCCAGATAGGGCAAAACGCCCTCGGCGACGATCAGCGCCGGCCTGTCGGATGGACATTGGCAGAGCCACGTCTCGCTGGTGATCGAGGACGAGATCATGGCATAGTTCTCGCGGCAGCGGTAAACACGCCGCCTCAGCGCGATAACGTCGGGAAAATCGACGTCGAACCAGTGCACCGGTGGTTTCGGATCGACGCGAAAGACGCGGCTGTCGAGGCCGCAGCCGAGGTGCAGGACGGTCGCATCCGGATGCCGGTCGAGGAAGGCTGTGGTCCAGCGATCGAGCAAATAGGCGCGCAGCGCGATCGCGATCGTCATGTCGTGGCCGACCTTCAGGTGCGTAAGGTCCTCGCCAATGCGCGCGAGCGCGGCGGCGGCGAAATGGTCATGGAGGACGGAGTCCGGCATGGCGCTCTCCTCCGCCTTCGCCCGGAGCGTGATCAGCGGCGTTGCCTTGACGCCAGTGAAGCAAATCTCCGGTGCCATGGCTCTCTCCAACGACATCGACGGGCGATGAATTCGATCATCTCCGCAGAAGGCCTCGCAAACCGGAGCTGCGCGCGGCGAGCGCGCATCCCCGCAATGTTCGAGTTCCGACTCTAATCCATTTCTTGGTTCAGCATATGTCGATTTGCGGTTTCACGACCGGCCCTTACGGCAGCGATAATGCCCAAGGCGGGTGCGAGTGCGAAGAGCCCGAAGAGCCAGATCGCGGCCGAGGTGGCGCCTTGCGCCGTGCCCTCGTCGATACCGGCAAGGTTGGCCGTCATGCCGGCGAGTGCTGCGCCGAGAGATGCGGCGAAGAGCTGAACCGTCGTGATCGCCGCGGACGCCTTTTCCTCTTCACCGGCTGGCGCCGCGCCGTAGACGGCCGTGACGATGTGCGGCCACGCAAGCCCGATGCCGAAGCCGACAGCTGCGATGCCGAGGCAAAGCGGCAAGGCGATCGCGGCGAAGCCGGCAGAGATGACCGGCATGAAAGAGGCGATCGTCAGGAGGCCGGCGAGGCCGAAGACAGGGCCGACGGCGATCGTCTTGCGTGCGCGGCCGCCTTGCCAATGGGCGCTCGTCATCGATCCAGCCGTCCAGCCGAGCGCCATCAGCGCAGCGATATAGCCGGCAACCAGGGGAGACCGCCCGTGCAGTTCCTGCAGCAGATAGGGAACGTAGATCTCCGGCTGCATGCCGATCATCGCGAATGCAATGGTCCCATAGAGCGCGGCGAGCGGCGTGCGAGGGTCGAGGGCGCCTTTCGGCAGCAGCCTCGCGGCCGCGCGACGTTCGCTGGCGACAAGCATCGCAAAGAGCACGAGCGCAACACCGACACCGGCGATCTGTTCGCCGATCGCCGTGCGGGTTCCGCTCACCGACAGCACCAGAACGATGCCGATGAGAAGGGTGAGTTGCATCAGCGGTAGTGGACCGCGGGTGCCCGATGTCCTCCGCGGCAGGGTCGAGAGGGCGAGGACCGCGAGCAGTGCCGTCAAGGGCATGAGCGACCAGAAGGCTGTCCGCCACGCGCCATATTCGGCGAACACACCGCCAACGGCGGGACCGATGAGCGTCGCCGTGCCCCAGGTGGCGGATATAAGCCCGATCGCACGCGCCCAGAGCGTCGCCGGAAAGACCATGCGGATGACGCCGTAGGCAAGCGCGTAGAGAAGTCCGCCGCCGAAGCCCTGGATGGCGCGGCCGGCAAGCAGCAATGCCATGTTTGGTGCAACGGCGCATGTGAGCGAGCCAATCCCGAAGATCAGCGCGCCGACCGCATAAGCGCCGCCGGCACCGGCCCGATCGAGCAGCCGCGCCGAGAGCGCCGCACCGAGAATGGACGCGGCGACGAAGAGCGTCGTGCTCCAGGCATAGTAGTCGAGCCCGCCGATGTCCCGTACGACCGATGGCATGACGGTCGTTACGATATAGATGTTGAGCGCATGCAGGGCGACGCCGCCGCTGAGCACAAGCGAATGGATGGCGTTCCCGCCGGAGAAAAGCGTAATCCACCCCGCGTCGGACGCGGCCGGAGCGTCTTTTGTCTTATCGAGCATGTCTGAGCCTCGTTGATCGGCGGCCATTTCAGTGAACGGCCGTTTCGTCGAGATGGGCGAGCTTGTCCGGATTGCGGACGATGAAAATATCGGAAACCCGACCTTTGTCGTCATAGCCGAAGGAAACCGTCGCGGCGACGTCGTCGCCGCCTTCGCTCCGTAGCACGATGCCGCGTCCGCCGTTGAGCTGTGCGGTTTCCCACCGGTAATGCGACCAGTATTCGGTCAGGCGCTCGGCAATGAAGGTCATGACGGTTTCCTTGCCGGAAAGGGTGGCGAGTACCGTTGCTGCCTTGCCGCCGCCATCCGCGGTCAGCTTCACGTCGGCTGACAGCAGTGCCGAGAGACCGGCGAGATCGCCGCCGTGAATGGCTTTGTGGAAGGCGGTGAGCAACGCGTCCTGCCGTTCGCGCGGCGTCGTATGTCGGGTTTGAGCCACGCCGATATTGGATTTTGCGCGCGAGACCAGCTTGCGGGCGGCTGCCTCCTGCATGTCGAGCGTTTCGGCAATCGTGTCATAGGATTGACCGAAGATCTCGTGCAGCAGGTAGGCTGCCCGCTCCTTGGGCGTCAGCCGTTCGAGCATCAGCAGGAATGCGGTCGTGAGCGAGGAAGTGAGCGCTAGTTTCTCCTCAACATTGTCGTCGCTTGCGGTGTGGATCGGTTCCGGCAGCCACGCGCCGACATAGTCGACGCGTTTGCGATGGGCGGCCTTGAGCAGGTCGAGGCAGCGACGTGTGCAGGCGGTGGTGAGCCAGGCCGACGGAGTTTCGATCGCAGAAAGATCGGCCGCCTGCCACTTCAGGAACGTGTCCTGCACGGCGTCCTCGGCGTCGGCGCGCGAGCCGAGAATGCGGTAGGCAAGGCCGAGGAGGCGGGGTCGCGCCTCATCGAACATGCCGCTCTTGTCGTTGCGAACCATGTCAGTGCCTCGAAATCTGGATGCGGTTCCAAAGGTTGATCATCGCCACGGTCGAGGTGATGACGCTGATCTCGTTGTCGCTGAAGTGCTCGCGAAGACGGGCGCGCAAGCTTGCGAAATCCGTCCTTGGTTCGAGTTCCGTCAGGGCTTCGGTCCAGGCAAGCGCGGCTTTTTCGCGCTCGGAAAAATCGCCGACCTGATCCCAGACGACGATGCGGTCGAGCCGTTCGCTCGTCTCGCCATCGGCACGGGCCTCCTTCGTGTGCATCTTCACGCAGAAGCCGCAGCGGTTGATCTGGGAGGCGCGAAGCTGGACCAGATGGTGGATCATCCGGTCGAGGCCATGGCTGTCCATTTTGTTGTGCACGTCGGCGAGCGCGCCGAGCACGTCCGGGATCTCCTGTTCGTAACGGACGGCTTTTCTATCGGTCATGGTCTGTCTCCATTTGCTCAGTCAAATGATGCTTGCGATCAGTTGACGATTGACCATGGACGCCTGTGACGTGGGTACTGCATGATTCCTTAAATCGGAATCGCTTTCAGGACAAAATCATGCGGCAATTCAAAGTGCTGAAGCGATCTTAGCGCGTCCGATCGGAACGTTCGGCGCTGTAGAGATCGTTTCGGGAGGTCATCCGCTCGGCGGATAAGCGTGCTCGTTTCCGCGGAAGTCGGTGACCGTGTAGCAACCGCCGCCTTCTGCCGCGATCGTGCTTGCGCCGACGACCGCCTTGCCGTGGCCGCCGGGGATATCGAGGATATAGGTGGGTTGGCAGAGCCCGGAGACGCGGCCGCGAAGCGCCGCGACGAGCGCCTGGCCCTCCTCGATCGTCAGCCGGAAATGGCTTGTGCCGGGGGCAAGATCCGGGTGATGCAGGTAATAGGGCTTGATCCGCGTCTCGACGAAGGCGCGCATGAGCTCCGCAAGCACGGCCGCGTCGTCGTTGACGCCCTTGAGGAGCACCGACTGGCTCACCATGACGATGCCCGCATCGATGAGACGCGCAGAAGCGGCGCGCGCCTCGGGCGTCAGCTCGCGCGGGTGGTTGGCGTGGAGCGCCACATAGGTCGTCTTGCCGCTGGCCTTCAGCGCCTGAACGAGCTCGGCATCGACGCGCCCCGGTTCGACAACGGGCACGCGGGTGTGAAAGCGGACGATCTTGACGTGGTCGATCGCGCCAAGTCGCTCCATGATTTCGTGTAGCCGGCGCGGCGACAGCACGAACGGATCGCCGCCGGTGAGGATCACTTCCCAGATCTCCGAGTGTTCCGCGATGTAGGTTATCGCCGCATCGAGCTCGGCAGGCGTAATCGTACCGAGCCCCTGTGGCCCGACCATTTCGCGGCGGAAGCAGAAGCGGCAATAGACCGGGCATACATGCACGGCCTTGAGCAGCACGCGGTCCGGATAGCGATGAACGATCCCGGAAACCGGACTGTGCGCACCGTCTCCGATCGGATCCGCGCGCTCTTCAGGCGTTTGCGTGAGCTCGGCTATATCGGGTACGAACTGCCGAGCGATCGGATCACCCGTGTCCTGGCGGTCGATGAGGTCGGCAATTGTTGGACTGATCGCGACCGCATAGCGCGAGGTCACGCGCGCTACCGCTTCTTCGGCCGCCGGTGCGACAAGGCCGGCGTCGACCAGTTCGCGAGCCGTTCTGATGGGGCGCCCGGCGGTCATGCGCTTGCCTCCGCGACCGGGGCCCATAGCACCTGATCGATGCGCGAAGCCCCCGTCGCCAGCATGACCAGGCGGTCGAAGCCGAGCGCGATGCCGCTCGCCTCGGGCATGATGGCGAGAGCCGACAGGAAGTCTTCGTCGAGCGGATAGGTCTCGCCATAGACGCGCGCCTTTTCCGCCATTTCGAGTTCGAAGCGTCGGCGCTGCTCGGCGGCATCCGTCAGTTCGCCGAAGGCATTGGCAAGCTCGACGCCGCAGACATAGAGTTCGAAGCGTTCGGCGACGCGGCGGTCCGGTGCTGTCGGCCTGGCAAGCGCCGCCTCGGCGACCGGATATTCGTCAAGGATCGCCGGCCGGCCGAAACCGAGATTGGGCTCGACCTTTTCCACGAGCACACGGCTGAAGAGGTCAGCCCAGGTGTCGTCGTCGGCAACGCGCAAGCCCGAAACCCTCATGGCCGCGGCCAGCCGGTCCCGATCGGTCGCGCCGTTCCCGGCGATCGACGCTAGCAGGTCGATGCCTGCGAAGCGCTCGAACGCTTCGGCCAGCGAAAGCCGCTCCGGTTCGAGAAAAGGATCGGTGGTCCTGCCCTGATAGGAGAGGGATTGCGTGCCTGTCGTCTCGGCGGCAAGCGCGAGGATTTCGGCACAGTCGCGCATCAGCGCCTCATAGCTCTCACCGGCGCGGTACCATTCGAGCATGGTGAATTCGGGATGATGCAGCGGCCCGCGCTCGCGGTTGCGATAGACATGGGCAAAACAGGCGATCCGCTTTTCACCCGCAGCCAGCAGTTTCTTGCAGGCGAATTCAGGCGAGGTGTGGAGATAGAGCGGCTGGGCGGCGCCGTCGTGGCCGAACGCCTGCGTTGTAAAGGCATGCAGATGCGCCTCGTTGCCCGGAGATACTTGCAGGCTCGCCGTGTCGACCTCGACGAAATCCCGTTCGTCGAAGTATCGCCGCAACGCCGATTGGATCCGGTTGCGCCCGATCAGAAACGGCCGCCGGTCGGCATGGACATCCGGTGTCCACCAGGGAGAAGCATGCGGCATGATCGGTCGGTCCAAACTTTCTTCGTGTGCCAAGTTTCTTCGCGTACCAGTTTCTTCGCGTCATTGCCGGCGCAGGCTGGCTATTTGCGCGAAATTAGGGTAGTTGCGGCGCGAAATCTAAGTTTTCGCGTCCTTTCAGGGCCGGGTTTCCCGGCTCGCCGTGTCGCGCATACCTCTGTTACAAGGAAGACTAATGGTCAAGGTCATCGCTTCTTCTGTCCGCAAGGGCAACGTTCTCGACGTAGACGGCAAGCTCTATGTCGTGCTTACCGCACAGAACTTCCACCCGGGCAAGGGCACGCCGGTCACGCAGGTCGACATGCGCCGCATTTCCGATGGCGTGAAGGTTTCCGAGCGCTACCGCACGACCGAGCAGGTCGAGCGCGCCTTTGTCGAGGACCGCGAGCACACCTTCCTTTATGAAGATGGCGAAGGCTTCCACTTCATGAACCCGGAGACCTACGACCAGCTCGTCATGTCGGCCGAGGACATCGGTGATCTGAAGGCCTATCTCCAGGAGGGCATGGCCGTGATGTTGTCGATCCATGAAGGCATCGCGATTGCCATTGACCTGCCGCGTCACGTCATTCTCGAAATTACCGAGACCGAACCGGTGGTCAAAGGCCAGACGGCTTCCTCTTCCTACAAGCCGGCCGTTCTTTCGAA
Organism: Sinorhizobium psoraleae; assembly: GCF_013283645.1. Lineage (GTDB taxonomy): Bacteria > Pseudomonadota > Alphaproteobacteria > Rhizobiales > Rhizobiaceae > Sinorhizobium > Sinorhizobium psoraleae. The sequence continues at coordinate 1,231,519 of NZ_JABEKV010000002.1, read as the reverse complement.
TGGCGTCCGCACCCTGGTGCCGCCGCACATTCAGGCTGGCACCCGCGTCGTCATCGCGACCGAAGACGGCTCCTACGTCGAGCGCGCCAAGGACTGATCTGGGTCCTGACGGAGATCCAAACGGGGGCGGTGGTCGATGACTGCCGTCCCTGTTTTCGTTTCCGGTGCGTAGCTGCAAATTCGGCGCGCATTTTATTAGCGCGATGCTAGGATGCCGCCCTCTGGAGCGGGATAAGAGGCGCGGCACTGCATGTTTCCACTATCGCATATGATGAAGGCGTTCATTCGCAAGGGCAGCCTGACGGTGATCGATGCCGAGGGCAAACGCCATGTCTTTGCCGGCGAGCCCGGGCCGAGCGTGACAATGCGGCTGACGGACAAGCGGCTTTATCGAAGCCTGGTTTTCAATGCCGAGCTCGCTGCCGGCGAGGCCTACATGGACGGCACGATGCGCTTCGAGGAGGGCTCGACGCTTCGGGACTTCCTCACGCTGTTCTCGATCAATCGGTTATCGCTCGGCTCCTATCCGATTCAGAAGGTGCTGCGGGCGATCAAGATGCGCTTTCGCAAGCGCCAGCAGGCGAACCCGAAGGGCAAGGCGCAACAGAACGTCGCGCATCATTACGATCTCGGCAATGATTTCTACAAGCTCTTCCTTGACGAGAACATGCTCTATTCCTGCGCCTATTTCCGCGATCCCGAAGAGACGTTGGAGGCGGCGCAGCGCAACAAGCTCAGGCTGCTCGCCGCGAAGCTTTGCCTGAAACCGGGGATGAAGGTTCTCGACATCGGCTGCGGCTGGGGTGACCTGGCGCTCTACCTGGCCGCGCTCGAAAACGTTGAGGTGCTGGGGGTGACGCTTTCGAAGGAGCAGCAGGCGCTGGCCTCGGAACGGGCCCGCGCAGCTGGCATGGCCGATCGCGTGCGTTTCGAGCTGAAGGACTACCGCGACGTTCATGGCCCCTTCGATCGCATCGTCTCGGTCGGCATGTTCGAGCATGTCGGCGTTCACCACTACGACGAATTCTTCAAGAAGCTGAATGCTTTGATGCCGGATGACGGGCTCGCCGTGCTGCACTCGATCGGACATATGAGCCCGCCCGGCATGGCGAGCTCATGGCTGCGCAAATACATCTTCCCCGGGGCCTATTCGCCGGCGCTCTCGGAGGTATTCACGGTCGTCGAGCAGAACAGCCTGTGGGTGACCGATCTGGAATTCCTGCGCGTTCACTACGCTACGACGCTGGCGCACTGGGGCAAGCGCTTCGAGGAGAACCGCGACAAGGTGATCGCGATGTATGACGAGCGCTTCGCCAGGATGTGGGAATTCTACCTGATCAGCGCGGAGATGATGTTCCGCACGGGCAGCCAGCTCGTATTCCACATGCAGCTGTCGCGTTCGCGCGACGCGGCCCCGATCGTGCGTGACTACATCACCGATCAGCAGCGCGCCTATATCGAACGGGAAAAGACACTCAATCTCTCGATCTGACGCAGTTCCTTCGACTGCGGTTGTTGCGAAGTCCAGGGCGCGCGTGCCGCGCTCTTGACGCGCGCAGCCGTGCTTTCTATTTTAGAATTATTCTAAAGAAGGTTATTGCAGATGCTTTCTCGCCTTTTCTCCCGGTTCAAGCGCCCGTTTCTTTCCCTGAGCGAGCAGGAGATCCTCGCTCTGGCGATTTCATCCGAGGAGGACGACGGCCGCATCTATCTTGCCTATGCGGATGCGCTGCGCGAAAAATATCCGCATTCCGCCAAGGTCTTCGAGGAGATGGCCGAGGAGGAGAGCCATCATCGCCAGGCACTGATCGACCTTCATGTCGCCCGCTTCGGCAGCCGTATCCCGCTGATACGGCGCGAGCATGTGCGCGATTTCCCCGAGCGCAAGCCCGATTGGCTGATCGCCGAGATGCCGATCGAAAAAGCGCGCGACGAAGCGGAAGCAATGGAGGAGACAGCCCACCGTTTCTACGTGCAAGCCGCAGCGCGAACGCAGGATGCGGCAACGCGCAAGTTGCTCGGCGACCTGGCGATTGCCGAGAAATCGCATGAATCGCTCGCCCGTCGGCTTGGCGAGAAGCATACGCCCGAGAATGTGCGCGATGAGGAAGACCAGACATCGCGCCGGCAGTTCATCCTCACTTACGTACAGCCGGGGCTTGCGGGACTGATGGACGGCTCGGTCTCGACGCTGGCGCCGATCTTTGCCGCCGCCTTCGCGACCCAGGATACCTGGCAGACCTTTCTCGTCGGCCTTTCGGCCTCCGTCGGCGCCGGCATCTCAATGGGTTTCACGGAGGCCGCCCACGACGACGGCAAGTTGTCGGGACGCGGTTCGCCGGTCAAGCGCGGACTTGCCTCGGGCATCATGACGGCGCTGGGCGGGTTGGGTCACGCGCTGCCCTATTTGATCCCGCACTTCTGGACGGCGACCGTGACCGCGGCCGCAATCGTCTTCTTCGAGCTTTGGGCGATCGCCTTCATCCAAAACCGTTATATGGAAACGCCCTTCCTCAGGGCGGCCTTCCAGGTCGTCCTTGGCGGCAGTCTGGTGCTCGCCGCCGGCGTCCTGATCGGCAACGCCTGATGGACATAAAATCTGACGGAAATAAAAAAGGGCCGTAAACCGGCCCTTTTTCGAATAGCTTGTCCTGACTGGTCAGTTGCCGACCGAACCGACGACGACCTCGGCGCCGTTGTCGATGGTCACCCAGCGGCCGCTGTTATAGGACGCCTGGCGCTTGAGATAGCGATAGGGCGTTTGAGTCCAGAGTCTTACCCTGTTTTCAAGATTATCGAGAATGAAGTCGCCCTGCGCCGTGCGGACGGTAAGGACCGCGTGACCCTCTCCGTCGGGCTTGCGCACGACGGTCATCAGCAGCTGGCTTGCGGGAAAGCCGCGCTTCATCAGCCGACGGCGCTTTTCAAGCGCGAAATCTTCACAATCGCCAACGGTGGTCGGGTAGGACCAGACCTCGTCCCTGCCATGAATCTGCTGATCGATCACGGGCGTGATCTCGCGGTTGACCGCCGCATTGACCTGGCGGATGACAGCCCAGCCCCGATCGGTGACGCGTGGCGCGACCGTCGTCTTGGACCGAGCGCGGCACTCGCCCCGATATTTCTGGCAAAACTCGTAATGCCCGATCGGCTGGGAGGTTACCGAGCCGGTCTGCATCCATGGAGTGGATCCCGCCTGGGCGGGAATTGCCGTGTTTGCTGAAATGAAAACTGCGCAGAACGCCGCAATACTAGCCTTAACCCCTGTCCAAGACGCCATACAGATCCCCTGCAACGCGGAGTGTCGGGCTCTTCCAGTCCAGACCTATCCGCGCAATCCTGAGTTGACGACAGCTTTCGTGGATATCCCCGTGCGCTGCTCTAATCGTTAACAAAGAGTTAATATTGTTGCTTCGTTGGAGTCAATGATCCTGATTCGCGGATCGGCCGTTATGGTTAAAATCGCCCGGAAAACGGCGGCAATGATGCTTGCGCCGCAACGGTTTTGCGCGGGTGCATTGGAAAGATGATGGGGTATTGCGCGTCGCGCGGCTGTCAGCCTTGCGTGAGCATGTCGCCGATTGCCTGTTTCAATTTGGCAATATCCTCGTCGCGTGAGAGCCGGTGATCGCCGTCGCGAATGAGAGTCATCACGACATCGTCCGCGGGCATGTGCTCCATCAGCTTCAGCGCATGCGTGTAGGGGACATCGGGATCGCGCATGCCCTGGAGGATATGGACCGGGCAGTCCGTTTCGACGGGGCCCGACAGCACGCGATTGGCGCGGCCGTCCTCGATCAGCGCCAAGGTGAAGACATTCGGCTCGGGGCTGTACTGCGACGGCTCCTCGAAATAGCCGCGTTCGGCAAGCGAGGCCTTCTCCGCGACGGTGAGATTGGGTTCGATGAGCTCAGCCGTGAAGTCCGGTGCGGGCGCGATCAGCACGAGACCTGCGACGCGGCCCTTGTTGCCGCGGCGTTTGAGTTCCTGAATGAGCCGCAAGGCGATCCAGCCGCCCATCGAGGAGCCTATGAGGACAACCTTTCCAGGCGCCGCGTGGTTTATCACGGCAAGGCTCTCCTCGATCCAGCGCGAGATCGTGCCGTCCCGGAAGTCGCCGCCGGACGAGCCGTGGCCGGAATAGTCGAAGCGAATGCAGTCCGATCCGATCGCGCGCGCATAGTGCTCGACCTCGACGGCCTTGGTCCCGGTCATGTCGGAGCGATACCCGCCGAGCCAGACGAGCGTGGGGCGCTCGGAGCGCGGCTCTGCGCGAAATATCCGCATGGCGATGGAGCGTGCGGCCGCACCGTCGCCCACCTCGATCCACGTGATTTCCGTTTCGGCTGGCGCTGTTGACATCGGATATCCTCTAGAAAGACGACAGGGCGGCAGATTTCCTTCTAAAACAGATTCGCCTATGCTTCGACAGAGGGTGATTTTCCTTGCGAGCCATGCTATTGACTCTGGCGCCGCAATTCACACATTGCCGTCGGTGACAGTTTCAAGCGCTTCGTTTGAGATCGCGCTGACCGTTCAAGCAGACCATATATACGTCAATAGCTCGAGGAGAGTACGACCATTCGCAGACCGTTCAAAGCGGACGCCCCGGTTAAAGAGGGGCCGCGCTCAAACAAGGAAATCCGGGTCCCCCGGGTTCAGCTTATCGATGCCGAAGGCCAGAATGTCGGCGTCGTGCCGATCGACCAGGCACTCCGCATGGCGGATGAAGCCGGTCTTGATCTGGTAGAGATCGCACCGAATTCCGAACCGCCGGTGTGCAAGATTCTTGATCTGGGCAAGCTGAAATACGCCAACCAGAAGAAGGCCGCGGAAGCGCGCAAGAAACAGAAGATCGTCGAGATCAAAGAAATCAAGATGCGTCCGAACATCGACACCCACGATTACGAGGTGAAGATGAAGGCCATGAACCGATTCTTCGAGGAAGGCGACAAGGTCAAGGTGACGCTGAAGTTCCGTGGCCGTGAAATGGCCCACCAGGAACTCGGCATGAAGCTTCTGCTGCAGGTGAAGGACGACACCCAGGCGATCGCCAAGGTGGAAGCCGAGCCGAAGCTTGAAGGCCGACAGATGATGATGGTGCTCGCACCGAAGTGATCGGGCGCGCCCACGGAAAAATGGAAATGACGGGAAGCCGCCGCTTGAGGCGGCTTTTTGTTTGACTGGCATGCCCCCGGCGGGCTGGCTGCCGAGCCAAGCGCCACGGCTTCGGGCCGCGCCCGGCTTCTTCGTTTGCCGGCTTGCGTTTTTCAGGACGTGCGGTTATAAGCCCCCGTCCGAACGGTCCGGCAGGGCATGCCGTGGCCGTTCTTAACGCTGGAAATGGGCCTCGTCTGCCTGTTTCGCACTATTAAGAACAATGGAGTAGCAAAATGCCCAAGATGAAGACGAAATCGTCTGCCAAGAAGCGGTTCAAAGTCACCGCTACCGGCAAGGTTAGAGCTGCTGCTGCTGGCAAGCGCCACGGCATGATCAAACGGTCCAACAAGTTCATTCGCGACGCGCGCGGAACCATGGTTCTCGCCGAAGCTGACGGCAAGAAGGTCGTCAAGAACTATCTGCCGAACGGTCTCTGAGACGTCGGGCATATTGGATACTTAAGGAGATCATGACATGGCACGTGTAAAACGCGGTGTGACCGCCCACGCCAAGCACAAGAAGACGCTCAAGGCCGCCAAGGGTTTTTACGGCCGTCGCAAGAACACCATCCGCGCCGCCAAGGCAGCGGTGGACCGTTCCAAGCAGTACGCCTATCGCGACCGCAAGGTTAACAAGCGCAATTTCCGCGCCCTCTGGATCCAGCGCATCAACGCTGCCGTCCGCGAGCACGGCCTGACCTATGGCCGCTTCATCGACGGTCTCAACAAGGCCGGCATCGAAGTCGACCGCAAGGTTCTGTCCGACATGGCGATCCATGAGACGGCAGCATTCGGCGCGCTCGTCGAAGCCGCCAAGAAGGCGCTCGCCTACCTCAAGGAAGCCGGCACGGCAAACGAGTTTGAAAGCGCTGTCCGTTAAGCCAGCGTTTTCCCAAAACCGTTCTTGAAATTAGTTGGGAAACCCGCGCTGGCAGGCTGGCGCGGGTTTTTCTATTCGGCTCGCCAGCCGGATCGCAGCCACGGTCGACCTCTCCGACCGACGCCGGGTGCGATCACATTGCTGAAGAATTGAACCGATATACCGAACCATTCCCGCATCGAGGCAGGACAGAATGAGCGAACTGGAAACATTGGAACGGATTTTGCTGGCGGAGATCGATGCCGCCGCCGACGAGGGGGCGATCGAGGCGGTGCGCGTGGGGGCGCTCGGCAAGAAGGGCTCGATCTCGGAACTGCTGAAGACGCTCGGGGCGATGAGCCCGGAGGAACGCCAGACCCGCGGCGCCCGCATCAACGCGCTGAAGAACACGGTGACCGAGGCGATCTCCGCCCGGAAGCTCGCCTTGAAGGATGCGGCAATCGCCGAGCGGCTGGCGCGTGAAACGGTGGACATCAGCCTGCCGGTCCGCTCCTCCCCGTCCGAGCGCGGCCGCATCCATCCAATCAGCCAGATCGTCGACGAGATCACTGCGATCTTCGGCGACATGGGTTTCTCGATCGCCGAAGGGCCGGATATCGAGACGGACTATTACAACTTCACGGCGCTCAATTTCCCCGAGGGCCATCCCGCCCGCGAGATGCACGATACCTTCTTCTTCCAACCGGATGAGAAGGGAGAGCGCAAGGTGCTGCGCACCCACACCTCGCCGGTGCAAATCCGCACGATGGAAGCGCAACAGCCGCCGATCCGCATCATCATCCCCGGCAAGACCTACCGGCAGGATTCGGACGCCACCCACTCGCCGATGTTTCATCAGGTCGAGGGCCTGGTGATCGACAAGACGGCGAATGTCGCCAACATGCGCTGGGTGCTGGAGGAGTTCTGCAAGGCCTTCTTCGAGGTGGATCAGGTGACGATGCGTTTCCGCCCGTCCTTCTTCCCCTTCACCGAACCGTCGTTCGAGGTCGACATCCAGTGCGACCGCTCCGGCCCGATCGTCAAGTTCGGCGAAGGCACGGACTGGATGGAAATCCTCGGCTGCGGCATGGTCCATCCAAACGTGCTGCGCGCCGGCGGTCTCGATCCGGACGAGTATCAGGGCTTTGCCTGGGGCATGGGTCTCGACCGCATCGCCATGCTGAAATACGGCATGCCGGACCTTCGCGACTTCTTCAACGCCGACGTCCGCTGGATGACCCACTACGGCTTCCGCCCACTCGACATGCCGACGCTCTTCGGCGGCCTCTCCGCTTGATCGCGCGCTGATATTTTTGGGACACAGGTGAAATCATGAAATTCACGCTTTCCTGGCTGAAGGACCATTTGGAGACCGACGCCTCGCTCGAGGAGATCTGCGCGCGGTTGACGATGATCGGGCTGGAGGTCGAGGACGTCGACGACAAGGCGGCGTTCAAGCCCTTCGTCATCGCCAAAGTCGTCTCCGCCGAGCAGCACCCAAACGCCGACAAGCTGAAGGTGCTGATGGTCGACACCGGTAACGGCCAGCCGGTGCAGGTCGTCTGCGGTGCGCCGAACGCGCGCAAGGGCCTTATCGGCGCCTTCGCGGCCCCCGGCACCTACGTGCCCGGCATCGCTGTCACGCTGTCTGTCGGCAATATCCGCGGCGTTGAAAGCCGCGGCATGATGTGCTCGGAAAAGGAATTGGAGATTTCCGATGACCATACCGGCATCATCGATCTGCCGGAGGATGCTCCGATCGGCACGAGCTATGCCGCCTACGCCGGGCTCGATGATCCGGTCATCGAGATCAACCTGACGCCGAACCGGCCGGATTGCACCAGCGTTCACGGCATTGCCCGTGACCTCGCCGCCTCCGGTCTCGGCACACTGGAAGCACGACCGGCACCGTCCTTTGCGGTCGCAGGCGAAACGCCGGTGAAGGTGAGACTCGATCTCGGCGAAGACAAGCATCTTTGCCCTGGCTTCGCGCTCCGCCTCGTGCGCGGCGTCAAGAACGGCCCGAGCCCGGCATGGATGCGCCAGCGGTTGGCCGCCATCGGCCTGCGGCCGATCAACGCACTGGTCGACATCACCAACTACCTGACCTTCGACCGGGGCCGGCCGCTGCATGTTTTCGATGCGGCCAAGGTCACCGGCAATCTCACCGTTCGCCGGGCGAAGGACGGCGAAAGGGTGCTGGCGCTCGATACGCGCGAATACGCGCTGTCGCCGGCCAATGTGGTGATCGCCGACGAGGACGGCATCGAATCGATCGGCGGCATCATGGGCGGCGAGCACTCCGGCTGCGACGAGGCGACCACCGACGTGCTGATCGAATCGGCGCTCTGGGATCCGATGAACATCGCCAAGACCGGCCGCACGCTCGGCATCATCACCGATGCGCGCTATCGTTTCGAGCGCGGCGCCGATCCGGAATACATGGTGCCGGGCCTTGAACGAGCTACGGAACTGGTGCTGGAGCTTTGCGGTGGAACGGCTGCCAAGCTCGATGTCGTCGGCTATGAGGGGCATGCGCCCAAGGTGGTCGACTTCCCGATCTCGGAGGTGAAGCGGCTGACCGGTCTTGAGGTCTCCACCGAGGAAAGCGTCTCGATCCTCACCAAGCTCGGCTTCGGCGTGGAGGGGGCCGGCGAGCGTCTCCGCGTCACGGTCCCATCTTGGCGCCCGGACGTCGACGGCAAGGCGGATCTCGTCGAGGAGGTCATGCGCATCCATGGCGTCGACAACATCGTCGCCGTGCCCCTGCCGAGCCACAATGCCGTCAACGGCAAGATTCTGACGACGCTGCAGATCCGCACGCGTCAGGCCAAGCGCGCGCTCGCAAGCCGCGGCATGCTCGAAGCCGTCACCTGGTCCTTCATCTCGGAAGAGCAGGCGAAGCTCTTCGGCGGCGGTCAGCCGGCGCTGAAGCTTGCCAACCCGATCGCCGCCGATATGTCCGACATGCGGCCTTCGCTGTTGCCGGGGCTTCTGACCGCGGCGCAGCGCAATGCCGACAAGGGCCATGGCGACGTGGCGATTTTCGAGGTCTCCGGGACCTACGAAGGCGACACGCCGGACGCCCAGCGCCGCGTTGCAGGCGGCGTCCGTCGCGGTACGGCGTCGCTGAACGGCGCCGGCCGGCTCTGGTCGAATGCGGCGAAGGGCGGCGGCAAGCCGGTCGATGTCTTCGACGCCAAGGCCGATGCCATCGCCGTGCTCGAGGCTTGCGGCGTGCCGATGGGCAATGTCCAGTTCGAGGCCGGTGGCCCGGCCTGGTATCACCCCGGCCGTTCCGGCACGATCAAGCTCGGTCCGAAGATCGTTCTCGGCAGCTTCGGCGAGTTCCACCCGAAGACGCTCGATGCGCTCGACGTATCGGGCGCGCTTTGCGGCTTCGAGATCTATATCGACGCCATGCCTGAGCCGAAGAAGAAGGCAACGCGCACCAAGCCGGCGCTGGAGCTTTCGCCGTTCCAGGCGGTCAAGCGCGACTTCGCCTTCGTCGTCGACAAGACGGTCGAAGCGGCGGCGATCCTCAGGGCCGCATCCGGTGCCGACCGCAAGCTGGTGACCGGCGTTAACGTCTTCGACGTGTTCGAGGGAGCCTCCCTTGGCGAGGGCAAGAAATCGGTGGCGATCGAGGTAACGATCCAGCCGGTCGAACGCACGCTGACCGACGAGGATTTCGAGGCGCTGACGGCAAAGATCATTGCCAATGTCGCGAAGAGCACCGGCGGCGTGCTTCGCGCCTGACGGAAAGACGAAAGACCGCTGCCCAGGCAGCGGTATTTCGCATGGCAAGCAATCAAGCGATCGGCTGCACCAGCTCCGTTGCGGGCGGATCGCTGCCGCGTAGTCTCAAAGAGTTAGATCATTTCGCCGTTTCAATGAAACAGTGAAAGGATCTAGGAGTGCGCGTGCCAGACCTTGTTGACGATAAGCCACCGTCCATCGATCTTCAGCAGCGAGAGATAGTCCGTATAGCGGGTGCCGGCGAATTCATCGACGACTTTCACGCTCGCCGCGTCGCCGGTGATCTGGATCATCTCCACATCCATGAGCGGCTGTGTTTCCGGCGGTGCCGAGCCCTCCTTCAGGATCGTCGCGATGAAGGCGTCGCGGGTCAGCCATTCGACGGCGCCATCATAATTGCCGACGATCGAAGCGTTCGGGTGAAAGGCCTTGCGCAGAGCCGCCTCGTTGGCGAATGCCATGCCGTCGACGTAAAGATGCACAACCGCGCTGATCGCCTGCTCCTCGGACATTCCTCGTTCCTCCTTCTTTGGGCCGACAGCCTATAGGTAGGGCATCGCAGGCGAAATGCGATGCCCGAAATGCCCTTGTGTGTTCACGAACACGCGGAAGTCGAGTGTGCCTTACCGGTTCGTCAGCGCCAGCGATGCATCGCTGTAGCGCTTGCCGGCAACTAGGCCCGGCGACAGTACCTCGCCGAGTTTGGCGAGCTCGGCCTTGGAAAGCACGGTATCGGCTGCGGCGACATTCTCTTCCAGATGCCGGATCTTGCGGGCACCCGGAATCGGCACGATGAAATCGCCCTGGTTGATGACCCAGGCGAGTGCGAGCTGTGCGGCGGTGATGCCTTTTTCCGCAGCGAGCGTTTCGAGCGTTGCGACCAACGCCGCGTTGGCGCCCAGGTTTTCCCCCTGGAAGCGCGGCAGCGATCGGCGAAAATCGTCGGCGGCGAGATCATCGACCCTGGCGATCTTGCCGGTCAGCATGCCGCGTCCAAGCGGACTGTAAGGAACAAAGCCGATTCCGAGTTCGCGGCAGGTGGCAAGCACCTCCTCTTCAGGGTCGCGCGACCACAACGAATATTCGCTCTGCACCGCCGCGATCGGGTGAACGGCATGGGCGCGGCGGATGGTGGCGGCACTCGCCTCCGAAAGGCCGAGCGCACGCACCTTGCCTTCCTTCACGAGTTCCGCCATGGCGCCGACCGTGTCCTCGATCGGCACGCTCGGGTCGATGCGGTGCTGGTAATAAAGATCGATGACATCGGTCCCTAGCCGTTTCAGCGATGCCTCGGCGACGGCTCGAGCATTTTCCGGCCGCCCGTCGACGCCCTTGATCGCTTCGGCCGCCGGTTTGCCCGGCTCGATGCGGAAGCCGAACTTCGTCGCGATGGTCACCCGGTCGCGCTTGTCCTTCAGCGCTCTGCCGATAAGCTTCTCGTTTTCATAGGGACCATAAACTTCGGCCGTGTCGAAGAAGGTCACGCCGAGTTCAACGGCACGATGGAGCGTGCGGATCGACTCCTGCTCGTCCGCCTCGCCATAGGCGAAACTCATGCCCATGCAGCCGAGGCCGATGGTGGAGACGGTCAGTTCATTTCCAAGCTTGCGGATTTTCATGGGAGATCCTTTTCAGGCTTCGACGCCGGTTCCGGCCGAGGAGGGCCGCTTGCGGCTGGCGTCGAAAGAAGCGGATGGTCATCGGTGGTGTCGCGCCCGCACCGGGGCCGACGACTACGGAGGATAGGACCGTCACACGCGGCTGAAAATCTCTGTCAATTCTCACGGGTTGTTCTATCATTTCGATCAATGAACCGGACCCAGCTTTCTCAACTCGCCGTCCTTTCCGCCGTCGCCGCGCACGGCAGCTTCCGCGCCGCCGCCAAGGAACTCGATGTCGCTCCGTCCGCCGTCAGCCATGCGGTCGCCAGCCTCGAGGCAAGCCTGGGTGTGCGATTGCTCTCGCGCACCACCCGCAGCGTCGCGCCGACCGAAGAGGGGCGACGGCTCCTGGAGCGGTTGCGCCCCGCGCTCGAGGAAATCGCCCACGCGCTGGAAGCCGCGGCGGAGGCGCGCGAGCGACCGGCGGGAAACCTGCGCATTACCGCGCCGCGCTTTGCCGCCGATCTCATCCTTGCGCCCCGGCTGGGCGCGTTTCTTGATCGCTACCCCGACATTGTGCTCGAAATCGCCAACGAAGACGGCTTCACCGATATTGTCGAAGAGGGTTATGACGCGGGCATCAGACTTGGCGAGAGCCTGGAGGCCGACATGATCGCCGTAAGGGTCGGTCCGGACCTCACAAGCGCCGTGGTGGCGGCGCCATCCTATTTCGAACGCCATGGAAGGCCTGCCCATCCGCGCGAACTTGCCGGACACCGCTGCATTCGCCGTCGCTTTTCGAACGGCACGCTCTATCGTTGGGAATTCGAAAAGGAGGGCGAGGAGATAACGGTGTCGGTGGCTGGCCCCCTGATCCTCGGCGAGGATCGGCCGATCATCAAGGCCGCGCTTGGTGGCGCGGGGCTTGCCTATCTCTTCGAGTCGCGCGTGAGCGAGGAGATCGCGGTGGGACGATTGGAGCGCGTGCTCGAAGATTGGTGCGCGCCCTATGCCGGCCCCTACCTCTATTATCCAAGCCGTCGCCAGATGCGCCCGGCGCTGAGAGCCTTCATCGATTTCTTCCGGCATGTGGAGTAAGGCGGCCGGCCGAGAGAGACCGGCCGCCGCTCAAGCAAATTCCAGGAACGCCTGCAACGGCGTTCCGCCGGGAACTGCGCTGTGTCGAAGAGCTAGATCACGCGGCTTTCTTGTTCGCTTGCGCCATGGCTATTTTCGTGAGGTCCTCGTCGGTGACGATCTCTTCCTTAAGCGTAGCGTCGAGAAGCGAAACTGCATCCTTCAACCCGATGGTCTTGGCCCAGGTCTTCAGGGTGCCGTAGCGCGATATCTCGTAATGCTCGACAGCCTGGGCGGCGGAGATGAGGCCGGCGTCAAGCGCGGGAGTGCCCTTGAACTCGTCCATGATCTCTTCGCCTTCGGCGATGATGCCCTCGATCGCCTCGCAGGTTTTGCCCTGTGCGCGTTTGCCGATCATGTCGAAGACCTGCTGCAGCCGCTCCACATGGGTTTCCGTCTGTTCCTTGTGCTTCTCGAAAGCGGCCTTGAGTTCCGGTGCCTGTGCGCCGCGTGCCATCTTTGGAAGCGCCTTGAGGATCTTCCGCTCGGCGTAATAGATGTCCTTCAGGGTATCATGGAAGAGATCGTCCAGTGTCTTTTCCTTGGCCATATTTCGGCATCCTTTCCGGTGGTGGTTTTTGATAGCGCCAACGAAACACTGTCGAACCGCGTTTGTTCCGGGCAGGCAGACTTACCGCGTAGATGTGTTCCTCACGTCGAATATCCGGAGAGACCGGCTTTCTCACAGTCTCGGGAATCGGGTGGCCGCCTGGTGCCGGATCTGGGATTCCTTTGCCGCTATCGAGAAAGGAATCCATTATGCCAAGACTTGAAGGAAAGGTCGCGATCATAACCGGGGCGAGTTCCGGTATCGGCCGCGCTGCCGCCGTACTTTTTGCCCGTGAGGGCGCAAAGCTTGTCGTTAACGCGCGGCGCGAGCATGAACTTACGCTGCTCGCTGAGCAAATTGCCGACGAGGGCGGAGAGGCCGCGACCCTCGCCGGCGATGTCCGTGACGAAGCCCTGAACAAGGCGCTTGTCGATCTGGCGATCCGCCGCTTCGGTGGTTTGGATGTCGCATTCAACAATGCCGGGGGGCTGGGTGCGATGGGCGAACTCCCGTCGCTCTCCGTCGAGGACTGGCGAGAGACGCTCGACACGAACCTGACGAGTGCTTTCCTTGCAGCCAAGCACCAGCTACCGGCGATAATTGCCCGTGGCGGCGGCTCGCTCGTGTTCACGTCGAGCTTCGTTGGACAGACGGCAGGTTTTCCCGGCATCGCCGCCTATGCGGCGAGCAAGGCTGGTCTTGTCGGCCTGACGCAGTCGTTGGCAGTCGAATTCGGAGCGCGAGGAGTTCGCGTCAATGCGCTGCTGCCGGGCGGGACCGACACGCCGTCCAACCATGCGAACCTGCCGGGGGCTGCTCCGGAAACGCGAGGCTTCATCGAGGGCTTGCACGCGCTGAAACGGATGGGCCGGCCGGAGGAGATCGCCGAAGCCGCGCTCTATCTGGCGTCCGACGCTGCGAGCTTCGTCACCGGAGCGGCGCTGCTCGTCGACGGCGGCGTCTCGATAAACCGGACCTGATCTTGCAATCATGCCGCGCATGGGCACAGTGCTGTCTCGCGATGAAAGGGAGGAGTCGAGCATGCGGAAACCCGGATCGATGAAATCGCTCGAAGATCTCGGCCGTGTCCGGCTCTCGCAAAACTTCTTCCTGCGGGATTTCCTGCATTCGGAGATTGCCGATTTCTATCGCATTCCGAACATCCCGGACGATCCGGATCTTGCCATCGAGGCGGGGAGGAAGCTCTGCGAGGAACTGCTTGAGCCGCTGCAGGCGACCTTTGGTCGCCTGCACATTCGTTCTGCCTATCGGAACCGGGCGGTCAACGCCTTCGGTAACGCTAACAAGCTCAATTGTTCCACCAACGCGGCAACTGCCGCCGACCACATATGGGACATGCGCGATGCCGATGGATGCATGGGCGCTACCGCTTGCATCGTCATTCCGTGGGTTTGGGATCGGGAGCGTGACGGCGGCGGCTGGCAAAGCCTTGCCTGGTGGATCCACGACCACTTGCCTTATGCGTCCCTCTGCTTCTTTCCAAAACTCTGGGCCTTCAACATCCAGTGGCACGAGAGGCCGCGCCGGACGATTAGAAGCTATGCCGAGCCGCGCGGGCTGCTGACGAAGCCGGGCATGGCCAACCACGAGGGCAGCCACGCGCATCTCTATCCCGGGTTTCCGCCGGTCGCACCGGTGACGTCGTAATCCGCTCGCCTCACCCTTCGCCTTGTGGGAGTGGGAAGGGGCTTTCTCGTCTACCGTCCCCACGATCCCGACCGCTAGGTGTCGCCCGCTTCGCTATGCGCTCACGTCGTTCAATTTGCCGATCGCCTCCTCGGAAAGCTTGAGCTTTGCCGACTTTACGAGGCTTGCCAGTTGATCGAGATTGGTTGCGCTGGCGATCGGCGCGGTCACGGCTTCGCGTGCGACGATCCAGGCAAGCGCGATTTCGGCCGGTTTCGCCCCGGTTTCCTCGGCGATTTCGTCCAGGACGCCGAGGATGCGCATGCCGCGCCCGTCGAGATACTTTTCAACGCCACCGCCGCGGACCGAGCCTTCGAGATCCTTGTGCGAGCGGTATTTTCCGGAAAGGAATCCCCTTGCCAGGCTGAAATAGGTGATGACGCCGATTTCCTCCGCGATTGAGAGATCGCGCAACGGGCCGTCATAGGAGGCCCGGTCATAAAGATTGTATTCCGGCTGGAGCACGTCGTAGCGCGGCAGTCCCTTTGTCGCCGAGACGTCGAGAGCATCGCGCAATTGCGCGGCGTCGAGGTTCGATGCGCCGATGGCGCGAACCTTGCCCTCGGCGAGAAGCATGTCATAGGCGGCGAGCGTTTCTTCGTACGGCGTCTCCGGATCCGGCCAATGCGAGAGATAGAGATCGATATGGTCGGTCTGCAGGCGACGGAGTGAATCCTCGACCCCCTGCATGATCCAGCGCCGCGAAAGGCCTTTCCGGTCCGGCCCCAGTTCGGACCCGACCTTGGTGACGATGACGGCATCGTCGCGCGCATGTGCTGACTGCTTCAGCCATTTGCCGATGATCGTTTCGGATTCTCCGCCCTTGTTTCCGGGCGCCCATGACGAATAGACATCCGCCGTATCGACGGCGTTGAAGCCGGCTTCGAAGAAGGCATCGAGCAAGGCGAAGGATGTCTTCTCATCCGCTGTCCAGCCAAAGACGTTGCCGCCGAAAACGAGCGGCGCAATCGAAAGGCCGCTGCGGCCAAGTCTGCGCTTTTCCATGGTTTCGCTCCACAAGGTTGGATGAAAACAAGTTTGCGATCGGGAGGATTGCGGGCTGAAAGATAAGTCACCACGGCGCAGAATGACACCTGCCAGAGCACGATGATTTTGGGTCGAGGCCGACGAAAATCATAAACGTGATCGATTTTAATCGGTTAGCGCGGGAATGCGGGCGGAAACCGCGCACACTTCTCCTCATCCCGCCGGGGCTGTTTTCTGCGCATCGCATGGTTGCTAGGTACGTACCTCGGGGCTAGTGTCGGCGCAGCCAAGAAGGAGTCTATCCATGCTGCGTTTCGGAATTCTGTCGACGGCCAAGATCGGCCGTGAACTTGTCGTGCCTGCCATTCAGGACGCGGAAAACTGTGTCGTCACGGCAATCGCCAGCCGCGATCTCGCCAAGGCGAGGGCGATGGCCGACCGCTTCTCCGTGCCGCATGCGTTCGGATCCTACGAGGAAATGCTGGCATCCGATGTGATCGACGCCGTCTACATTCCGCTGCCGACTTCGCAGCACGTGGAATGGACCATCAAGGCCGCCGATGCCGGCAAGCACGTGCTCTGCGAAAAGCCGATCGCGCTCAAGGCGGAGGAGATCGACACGCTGATCGCGGCGCGCGACCGCAACAAGGTGCTGGTTTCGGAAGCTTTCATGGTGACCTACAGCCCGGTGTGGCGGAAGGTGCGCTCGCTCCTTGCCGAGGGCGCGATCGGCAAGCTCCGGCATGTCCAGGGGGCGTTCACCTATTACAATCGCGATCCCGGCAACATGCGCAACGTCCCGGAACTCGGCGGCGGCGGCCTGCCGGATATCGGCGTCTATCCGACGATCACGACGCGTTTCGTCACCGGCAAGGAACCGCTTCGCGTTCAGGCCACTACCGACCGTGACCCCGAATTCGGCACCGACATCTATTCGAGCGTGCGCGCCGACTTCGGCGATTTCGAGCTGAGCTTCTACATCTCGACCCAGCTTGCTGCCCGCCAGGTCATGGTCTTCCACGGCGACAACGGCTACATCGAGGTGAAATCGCCCTTCAATGCGGACCGGTACGGCCGCGAGGAAGTGGAACTGACCAACCAGAACCACGCCCAGTCGCAACTCTTCCGTTTCCAGGATGCGCGCCAATACAAGCTCGAGGCCGAGGCCTTCTCGCGCGCGGCACTCGGTCAGCCTGAGGAAGTGGTGGCACTTGAGAACTCGCGCCTCAACCAAGGGTTCATCGACGCTATCTACCGCGCGAGCGAAAAGGATGGCTGGGAAGCGATCTGACACGAAGACATTAGCCGGCGAATGATGGCCCGCCTTGAGCGGGCCATTTGCCGGAAGCGTTCCACTCAGCGGCTGATCATGGACCCAATTACCTCCGAAGTAATGGATTTTGCGCTTCCATCGGGCCAATCTGCCGGCGCAACGGAGGAAAGGGTTCATGGAATTCGGCCGTCACCTGAAGGAATGGCGCGGGCATCGCCGCATGAGCCAGCTTGATCTCGCCGTCGCCGCGGGGATTTCGGCGCGCCACCTTTCGTTCCTGGAAACCGGCCGCTCGAAACCCTCCGAGGGGATGATCCTCCGGCTGGCGTCGGTACTCGATATCCCTGCTCGGGACCAGGGCATGCTCTTTACTGCGGCCGGTTACCGGCCGCGGGTGGCGACGCGCCCTGCCACCGCGCTTGACGCGATGCCTGCCGCCGTCGCAAGCGCGATCCGTCTGATGCTCGATCGCCATGCTCCCTATCCCGGCCTTGTCTTTGACCATGAATATACCGTCCTGCTTAGCAGCCCCGCATTTGCCGCGCTCGCGGAGGCCGCAGAGATTCCCGTCAACCCCGGCCAGAACTTCCTCGACGCCTTCCTCGGATCGGAGAGCATCCGCGCGCTCGTCATCAACTGGGAGGCAGCCGCCGCGGACTTGGTGCAGAGGGTGCGTATGGAGGCATGGCTGCAGGGGCCGCGCAGCCCCTTGCAAAGACGACTGGAGCGGCTTGTGGCCGATCCGGCGGTCGCCCGGGCAATCGAGAATTATCCTGAGACCGACCGGCTGCCCGTGCTGCCGATCGAACTGCGGCTCGGCGCGACCGAATTGCGCTTCATCACGACGCTTTCAACCTTCGGCTCCACACAGGACGCGCTGGTGGAGGGTGTCCTGATCGAATCCTTCTTTCCGGCCGACGACCCAACGCGACGCTTCTTCGAGCAGCAGGGCTGATGATCGGCGAAGCCAGGATGCGTTTCCCGGACGCGAGTCAGGAATTTATGACGATCATGCCGCCGATGATGAGCGCGGCGCCGGCGGCATACCGAATAGTAAGGGTCTCGCCGAGAAAAAAGGCGGCAAACAGTGGCACGAAGCAGAATGTCAGCGCCATGAAGGAATAGGCGAGCGTCAGCGGCACGGACCTCAAGGTGAAGATCCAGATGATCGTACCGAGGCCATAGAGGGCCAGCGCCGTCAGCAGTATTGGATTCGACACAAGCGCCGCCAGGCTCCGAAAGTCGAAGCCGCCTGTTTCGGAGCTTGTCAGCTTGAACAGGATCTGCCCGGTCGAAATCAGGATCGGTGTGAAGATCAGGCCGAACCAGACGGCCGGCGCGAGATTGAAAGCGGTCATTCCCCCGACCTCACGCCTTATCTTCGCGGTAGAAAATGTCGCGCCCGATGTCGACGCACTCATGTCGCTCGGGCACCGGATGCATCGCCCGCAGGAAAGAATGCGTATAGGGGAAGAAGTTGAAATGCGGGTTGAACGTATAGCGGTATTCCCGCTCGCGCGGCACAACGATGATCACCCGCTGCCGTGCGATGCGCCGGAGCTCCGATATCGCTCGGCGATAGTCGAGGATATGCTCGATCACGTGGGTGCAGACGACCGTATCGAACTCTCCATCTGAAAACGGCAGTTCCTCGATCTTGGCGGCAACAAATTCGACGTTGTCGATGGCCGAGGCATCGTCGATGGCGAAATCAACGCCGGAAAGCCGCTCGAGTTTCGGATTGGCGCTTCTGATCCGCTTGAGGAGGGCGCCGGTTCCGCAGCCGACGTCGCAGACGCTGGTACCGCGGATCTCGGCCGTGATCTTGCGGATACAGGCCTCGGAATTGTCGGTCCCTTCATGCACGCGCGGATGCTGCCGGTAGAGCTGTTCGTACTCCGCGGCCGAGAGGAAGGGCGCCCGTTCGCGAAAGCGCGCGAGATGGGCGATATGGTCGCCCCAGGCAAGACTCGCCATCCCTTTGAAGAGGCGGGAATCGCGCAGTATGGGAGGAATGACGTCTTCGATGACGAAGCGTATGCGGTTTGTCGTCTCCCGATTCATCGGCAATGTCCCTAATAATCAGGCGGCAGCTTTCCTGCCCCGCCGCTTTGGCAGCGCGACAGGTGAGGCTTGCGATTTTTTGCCGCCGTGCGATTTTTGCCGGGCGATCGTCATGTAGTGGATCCGCAACTGCTCCGTTCGAGCGCGCGAGACGGAATCGAGAATGAGGCCGGCAGTAAGCAGCATTATCGCAACCAGGATCAGGGCCATCGAAAAGACCCAGGTCGGCAGGCGCGGCACGAGGCCGGTTTCAAAATATTCGATGAGCACCGGCGCCATGAATATGAGGCTTGCTGTCAGGAACGCCGCGCTGATCAGGCCGAAAAACGCGAAAGGCCGCGTCTCCTTCATCAGCATCGCAAACATCCAGAGGATCTTGGCGCCGTCCTTGAACGTCGAAAGCTTCGAATGCGAGCCCTCGGGCCGCCGACCATAGTCGAGCTCGAGCTCATTGACGGGCAATTTGAGCCGCGATGCGTGCACGGACATTTCCGTTTCGATCTCGAAACCGTTGGAGACGGCAGGAAAACTCTTCACGAAACGGCGCGAAAACGCCCGGTAGCCGGAGAATATATCGCTGAAATCGGTGCCGAAGATCGAACGATAGAGACGATTGAAGATGCGGTTGCCGAAGGCGTGGCCCTGACGTCCAGCTTCCACGCGGATATGCCTGCGGGTTCCGACAACCATGTCCGCCTGCTCGGTCAGGAGCGTGCGAATGAGGTCTTCGGCATCGGCGGGCGAATAGGTGCCGTCCCCATCGGCCATGACGTAGATGTCGGCATCGATATCGGCGAACATCCGGCGGACGACATGGCCCTTGCCCTGGCGGCGCTCGCGCACGACCGTAGCTCCGGCGAGCATCGCCTGCAGGGCGGTCCCGTCGATCGAATTGTTGTCATAGACATAGATGTGCGCGGAAGGCAGCGCCGCCCTGAAATCGCGTACGACCTGACCGATCGTCGATGCCTCGTTGTAGCAAGGCAGGAGGACGGCAATGTCTAGCTGATCGGACATGGGTCGCTGATCCGGTGGCGGGAACTGACGCGATCCTACACGCGGTGCGGTTAACAAGACGCTATGCGTGTCGGAGCTTCGAGACGATCCGGCAGCGCCGGCTTTACGCTTTCTTGATCGGCGCCCGCTAGAATCGCGGCGTATTTCAAGCAGAACCCGTGACGCGGTTCTTCGCAATCAATTTGATCGATCATGCAGCGCTGCTGGGACCGGTTTCCATCCAAAACGCTGCCGTGATCCCGGCGGCGGGTAGACAGTCCGATGGCAGAGACAGTTGGGACATCACTTGCGTCGCATGAGCACGCCGGCGCAAAGCACTCTCCTTTCTGGTCGCGACTGCCGGCGATGGTATTCGCCTACTCCCTGCCGGTGATCGCTTTTCTCATCGTCAAGATGTTGCTCGCCGAAGACTATGTGGGCCGCGACAACGACGACGTAATGCGACTTGTCCAAGTTCACGACCTGCTGGCCGGTCAAAGCTGGTTCGACCTCACCCAGACGAGGCTCGGCCTTGATGGCGGCACGTTGATGCACTGGTCACGTCTCATCGATCTGCCGCTCGCGGCGATCATTTCCCTTTTCGAACCGTTTGCAGGTGCCGAGCGAGCAGAAATGATCGCCTTGGCGATCTGGCCGCTCCTGCTGGTCATACCATTGCTTGCCGCCATGGGTTTGGCAGGCTGGCGGATAGGTGGACCGCAATGCATGCATTTCTGCCTCGGATTCGCGGCGATCTTCGTTGCCACCAGCAACCGCTTTCTGGCGGGTGCGATCGATCACCACAATGTCCAGCTCGTTCTGGTCGCGACAATGGTGGCAATGTTGGTCGATCAGCGATACAGGGCGACAAACTTCGCGATCGCCGGTGCTGCCGCTGCCTTGGCAGTCGCCATCGGCGTCGAGACGACACCCTTCGTTGCGGTCATATGCCTCGTCGTCGCCGTCATATGGGCGTGGGAGGGGCAGGTGTTTGCTGCCGCGGCCGCCGCTTTCGGCGCGACTCTGGCTGCAACCGTCAGCGCTGCTTTCTTTCTGACCGTATCGCCGCATCTCTATCGCGCGGTGACCTGCGATAGCCTCTCGATCGCATTCTACGCCCTGTCGGCGACGGGCGGCGTCTTGCTCGCCGGCGCAGCGCTCGTTGCAAGCCGTCTTCAGCGACCCGCGCGATTTGCGGTTCTCTCCTTCAACGGCGTCGTGATCGCGGGCGTGCTTCTGGGTCTTGCGCCGGAGTGTCTGCGAAATCCGCTTGCCGATCTCGATCCGTTGCTCCGCGAGCTGTGGCTGGATCGCGTCACCGAAGCGCGATCGTTCCTGTTCATCGCCGAGTCAGATCCGGCCAACCTTGGCACCTTCTATGCTGCAGGGCTTCTTGCCGTAGGACTTTGCTTATGGCGCATCTGGCGAGGCGAACGCACCGGCCTGTCCCTCATCCTGCTGGCGGTGGTTCTCGTCAATTGGGGCATTGCGCTGATGCAGGTTCGTGCAGCCGTCTTTGCAAACCTGCTTTCGATTTTGCCGATTTCGCTTCTGCTCGTCGATCTAAGGTCGAAATCGATGCGGGAAGCAGGAGCTCCATTGGCATCCGTGATCTATCTCACCGCTGCGCTCGTTTCCGTTCCCGCTGTGTGGGCGGTCGCGGGTGAGCTGGCGGTTAACGGTGTGGTCCAACTGGCGGGCAATGCCACCGGCGGGCCGAAGGGTGCGGGGCATTGCTATTCGTCGGCGGCTATGGCGGATCTGCAGAAGATCGAACCCGCGACCCTTGTTGTCGATCCGTCGAACATGGGCGCTTCGATCCTGCGGTTCACCGAACATCGCGCCTTGAGCGCGCCCTATCACAGAAATCCGCAAGGCATGTTGGCGGAACTCCGGATCGGATTGGCGACGCCGGATGAGGCGGCGCGGATGCTGAAGGCATTGGGCGACCCCTTGCTGGCCTTCTGTGCCGACGATCCGCAGACGCGGATGATCACAAAACGGGCGCCCGAGGGGCTTTATGGTCGTCTCGTCTCGGGGGACGTACCGGATTTCCTTGAGCCATTGCCGGTCACGGCGGGAACGGGCGTGAAACTCTTCCGGCTCAAGGCGGATGTTCTACCGCAAGTCGCAGAATAATCCGCGATTGACAGAAAAATGGTAGATAGCGGCGAGCGGCTGCTGATCTTCGGGGCGCCGTCGGTTACAAAGGTCGCATGAACTCGTTCTTCGATTCCGCTTCGCCGTCCAATCTCGCCGAATATTCGGTCTCGGAACTTTCCGGCTCGATCAAACGCACGGTCGAGCAGGCGTTCGATCAGGTTCGCGTGCGCGGCGAGATTTCCGGCTATCGCGGTCCGCACTCTTCGGGCCACGCCTATTTTTCGCTGAAGGATGATCGCGCCCGTATAGACGCGGTCATTTGGAAAGGCGCGTTCTCGCGGCTGAAGTTCCGCCCGGAAGAGGGCATGGAGGTCATCGCGACCGGCAAGGTCACGACCTTCCCAGGCTCGTCCAAATATCAGATCGTCATCGAATCGTTAGAGCCGGCGGGCGCCGGCGCGCTTATGGCGCTCATCGACGAGCGCAAGCGCAAGCTTGCCGCCGAAGGTCTGTTCGACGCCGGGCGCAAGCGGCCGCTGCCCTTCATGCCGAAGGTGATCGGCGTGGTGACGTCGCCGACCGGCGCCGTCATCCGCGACATTCTCCACCGCATTGCGGATCGCTTCCCCGTCCATGTCGTCGTCTGGCCGGTGCGCGTTCAGGGCGACGGCTCCGGTGACGAAGTGGCGGCAGCCATTCAGGGTTTCAACGCGCTGGCGATCGGCGGACCGATCCCGCGCCCGGACGTGCTGATCGTCGCCCGCGGCGGCGGCAGTCTCGAGGACCTCTGGAGTTTCAACGACGAGGTCGTCGTGCGCGCCGTGGCGGCGTCCGATATCCCGCTGATCTCGGCCGTCGGTCACGAGACCGACTGGACCCTGATCGACTATGCCGCCGATCACCGGGCGCCGACGCCGACCGGTGCCGCCGAAATGGCCGTGCCGGTGAAGGCGGACCTCGAAGCGGAGGTGTCGGCGCTGTCGGCGCGACTGAAGGCGGCGGTCGCACGACAGATGGAGAACCGCCGGCAGGAGCTGCGCTCGCTTGCCCGCGCGCTGCCTTCGCTCGATCAGTTGCTGGCGCTGCCGCGCCGTCGTTTCGACGAGGCATCGGCGGGCCTTGGCCGTGGCCTGCAAATGAACACCACCAACAAGCGCCGTGCCTTCGAGCGCACCGCCGCGCATCTCCGGTCGGATCTCTTGACGACGAGGATCAGCGATCGTCGCCGGCATCTCTCGGAGGCGATCAACCGGGCCGAACGGATCGTCGAGCGCCAGGTCCATCGTGGCCAGTCGCGTGTCTCCGCCGCCGACGCTTCGCTTCGCGCCCTGCCGTCGCGGCTCATCGGACAGATCCACCGCGCGTCGGATCGCGTCGCAGGCTTTCGCGCACGGTCTGACGCCGCTATCGCCGGCGAGATGCGGAGGCTGAAGGGCGTGCTCGTCGCGCAGGACCGCGTGCTGCAATCGCTGTCCTATCGCAACGTGCTCAAGCGCGGCTTCGCGCTGGTGCGCGATGGGGCGGGCCGGCCGGTGAAAGAGGCCGCAGCGGTCGAGCCCGGTATGGCGCTCTCGCTGGAATTCGTCGATGGCAGCGTGTCGGCGGTCGCAGGCGAGGGCGGCGCGCCCCCTTCGCCGCAAGAGCCGAAGAAGCGTTCGCCACGGTCGCCTCAGCCTGCTTCCGGGCCGCCCAAGCAGGGCAGCCTGTTTTGAGCGGGTTGGGAAGAAGTGCCCGCGGTTTTGTGACCGCATCCCGCCGCAGCTATTGGATCGATGCCGATGCATATCCTGATGGTGCTCGCCCATCCGCTCGAGGACAGCTTTGCGGCAAGCGTCGCGCGCGTGGCCAGGAAAGCGCTTGAGGGCAGGGGCCACACGGTCGACCTGCTCGACCTCTATCGCGAGGGCTTCGACCCGCGCCTGACTGTTACGGAGCGCGGCAGCTATTTCCACGAGCACTATGATGCCTCGGATGTCTCGGCGTGGATCGCGCGGATCAAGGCGGCGGACGGGCTGGTGCTCGTGTTTCCGCAATGGTGGTTCAATTTCCCGGCAATCCTCAAGGGCTTCTTCGATCGCGTCTTCGCACCCGGCGTCGCCTTCGATCATGATCCGGCGGGCGGGAGGATTGTCCCGCGGCTCGGCAATATCAAGCTGTTCTGGGCGCTGACCAGCACCGGTTCACCCTGGTGGGTCGTGCATCTTTACATGGGCAATCCGGTGAAACGACTGCTCAAGCGCGGCATCGCCGCCTTCTGCGGCAAGAGTCTCGACTTCCGCATGATCAGCATGCACGACATGGACCGGGCGACGCAGGCGAAGCGCCAGCGCCATCTCGAACGCGTACGCGCTTTGGTGAGCCGGATCTAGAGCAGGATGAGAAGAAGTGCGCGCGGTTTTTCGGCCGCATCCCGCTCCGGAGGTGATTTCATTCGAATGTCGCCAGGAATTTCCGGAGCAGCCCGTTGAGCGCTTCCCGTTCTGCGGGCTCAAGACCGGCGACCAGGCGCTGCTGATTGGTGACATGGGCCGCCGCCGCTGCGTCAATACGTTTCAGGCCCTCCGGCGTGAGCGCGATGATCACGCCGCGCCGGTCTTCCGGATTGTCGAGCCGCTCGACGAGGCCGGCCTTCTCGAGTTGGTCGATACGATTGGTCATCGTGCCCGAGGTGACCATGGTTGCCGCAAGTAGTTCGCCGGGGGAAAGCTGAAAGGGGGGGCCAGAGCGCCGGAGCGTCGCCAACACGTCGAAGCTCGCCGATGTCAGGCCGTGATCGCTGAAGATCTTTTCCTGCTCCCCCGCAACATGCGCCCTAACCCGCGCCAGGCGACCGAGAAGACCCATCGCCGAAACGTCTAGCTCCGGCCGCTCCCGGCGCCACTGCGCCAGGATCTTGTCCACGTGGTCCTTATCGAGCTCTTCCATATCGATCCGCAACAGCGAGGCAGCGCCGAACCTTTTCCGCCCAGTCATATCCGCTCTAATCTCCAGATATCTTGACGTCAAGATAATTGCGGCTAAAATGGCGATATCTTGACGTGAAGATACTTGAGATAAAGAGACATGAACACGCGCAGCTTCGACATCGGCCTCACGGCCGTAGCACCGGCCATCTGGGGAAGCACCTATCTGGTCACCACGGAATTCCTGCCATCCGGCTACCCGCTGACGGTTGCGATGCTCAGGGCTCTGCCGGCGGGACTCATTCTTTTGCTCATCGTCCGGCAAATGCCGAAGAGGAACTGGTGGCTGCGCAGCTTCGTACTCGGCGCGCTCAACTTCTCCTTTTTCCAGGCGATGCTGTTCGTCTCGGCCTACCGTCTTCCCGGTGGCGTCGCCGCGACCGTCGGCGCCATCCAACCACTGATCGTCGTCGTGCTCTCCCGCGTGGTGATCGGCTCGCCGATCAAGGTGCTGAGCGTCGTCGCCGGTGTCGCCGGCATGGCCGGCGTTGCCCTTCTGGTGCTGACCCCCGGGGCCGCGCTCGATCCGATCGGGATCGTCGCCGGGCTCGCCGGCGCCGTTTCGATGGCTTTCGGCACGGTGCTCAGCCGTCACTGGGCGCCCCCAGTCTCGCCGCTGACCTTTACTGCCTGGCAACTCGCGGCAGGCGGCTTGCTGCTGGTTCCCGCGGTGCTTCTTTTGGAACCATCCTTGCCGCCGTTAAGTGTCGCGAATGTCGCCGGTTTCGCCTATCTCGGCCTGATCGGCGCCGCCTTCACCTATCTTCTGTGGTTTCGCGGGCTCTCGCGGCTTGAGCCGTCAGCAGTTGCGCCGCTCGGCTTCCTCAGTCCGGTCGTGGCGATCCTGCTCGGCTGGGGCGTGCTCGACCAGCAACTGACAGTCGCCCAATCGGCCGGGATCGCCGTCGTGCTCGCGAGTGTATGGCTCAGCCAGCGGGCTCAGGTGGTTCGGCGTGCGTGACCAGCGGCGGCGCGTTCCGCCGCGGCTCTCAGCCCTTTGGCAATGGGCGTGCGGATATCCGCTGCGGCCATGGTCTCGAGCCCGGCGGCGGTCGTTCCGGCATAGCTGACGAAGGTCTCGACAATTTCGGCCGGGGTTTGCTCGGCCTCGGCAAGAAGCGTGCTGCCGCCGAGAAAGAGCCGCCGGACGGCCCTTTCCGCCGTTGCGGGCGCTATGCCGCCGTCGGCGACCGCGCCGCGGATCATCGCATCGGCGAAGGCGGCGAGAAAGGCAGGGCCGGATCCCGTCAGCGCCGTGAAATAGTTCAGCTCCGCCTCGCTGCCTACGCGCAGGGCCTCTCCCGAGGAGGCGAAGAACCGCTCGGTGAAGAGGCAGTCTTCGGCGGTTGCGTCCTGGCTTGCAAACCAGGGTGTGAAGGAAAGTCTTTTCTCCGCGCAGGCATTGGGCATGGCGCGGATCACGCGCCTCGTCCGGAAGCGTGAGGCAAGTTCGGCGCTGGTCACCATCGCCATCACCGAAATGACGAGCTTGCCGGAGAGGTCGAGGCGGATTGCATCGAGGTCCTGAGGCCTGACCGAAAGAAGCACGATGTCGGCCGCAGCGGCCAGCGCGGCATTATCGTTTGTAAAATGAACGCCCGGCCAGGCTTCGAAACCCTCCGCCCTGCCGCTGCGCGAGGAAATGACAAGCGCATCCTCCTGAACGACGCCGTCCGCAAGCACTGGGCGAAGCAGTGCTCCGCCCAGCCAGCCGGCGCCGCCGATGACGCCGAGTGTCGTCAAGCCCACTCGCCCTTCCGCATGACCGGCACGCGGCTGCCGTCCGCCCGTACGCCGTCGATATCGATCTTGTCCGAACCGATCATCCAGTCGATGTGGATCAGGCTCGAATTGCCGCCCTGCGCCCGGATCTGTTCCTGATTGAGGTTGGCGCCATCGAGGAAGCACTTCGAGTAGCATTGGCCGAGCGCGATGTGGCAGGAGGCGTTCTCATCGAAGAGCGTGTTGTAGAAGAGGATGCCGCTCGCCGAGATCGGCGAGGAATGCGGCACCAGCGCCACTTCGCCGAGCCGGCGGGCGCCCTCGTCGGTGTCTAGAACCTTCTTCAGCACTTCCTCGCCGCGCGAAGCCTTGGCTTCGACGATCCGTCCGCCCTCGAACCGCACCTGGATATTGTCGATCAGCGTGCCTTGGTGCGATAGAGGCTTCGTGCTCGATACATGACCTTCGACGCGCAGCGCATGCGGCGTCGTGAACACCTCTTCGGTCGGGATGTTCGGGTTGCAGGTGATGCCGTTCTTGGCGGTCGAGGCGCCGCCATGCCACTCGTGGCCATCCGCAAGCCCGACGGTGAGATCCGTGCCCGGGCCGGTGAAATGCAGCGCGGCAAAGCGTTCGCCGTTCAGCCATGCGGAGCGCCTGTTGAGGTTGGCATTGTGCTCCTTCCAGGCTGCGATCGGATCATCGACGTCTACGCGCGAGGCCGCGAAGATCGCGTTTGCCAGCTTTTCGACGGCTACCGTTTCGGGATCGTCCGGAAACATTTGCTTCGCCCAGGCCGGGTTCGGATAGGAGACGATGTTCCAGTTGATGTCGAAGTTGGAGATCTTTTCGAGCGCCGGCTTGTAGGCGATGGAGTTCGCCTTGTTCGCCCGGGCGACCTTCGCCGGATCCTGCGCCGAAAGCATCATCGGGTTGTCGCCGGCAATGGCGAGCCGCGCGGCGCCGCCGGCATAGGCCTTGGCCATGCCTTCGTAAAGCCAGTCGCTTGCGCGATCGAAGCTCTCGTCCGGCGCATGGGCGTAACGGGCAAGCGTACTTTCCTCATCGGAATAGAACGTCGTCACCAAACCCGCGCCGGCCATATAGGCATGCTTGGTGATGAGGCGCACGAGCGGCAGCGCCGCGATCGGCGCGGTCACCACCAGGTCCTGGCCCCTCTGGAGCTGCAGGCCGACCTTGACGGCGACCTCCGCGAGCTTTTCGAGCTTCACGGGATCGACGGGATTTCTTGCGGATTGAAGGGGGGCGTTCATCGCGGCTCCTGCTGTCCTCTCGCGCCGTTTCCCAGGACCGGCGGCAATCGCCGGTGGAAACGAGCGCCTGGCTTACGGTTACCGTCGCCGTCTTGCGCGTCCAGGACGCGCGCGATCGAGCGGCGCGCCCGTTTTAGACCGGTTCAGCCGAAAACAGAAGGCTTTTGCCACTGCATGTTTTCTTGGCCGTAGCCGATTTAAGGATAAAACATGCAGCAGTTCAAAGTGCTACAGCATCATTTGCGCGCCTGAAAAGACGCGCGGCGCTGTGATCGCCGCGTCACGCGGCGGTGCGTCCGGACCGGAGAAGCGCCGCTTCGTGCTTCCTGAGGAACTCCATCAGCCGCTGCGGATAGTCGGCGGTCACCGCGGCCTTCACGCTTGCCCGTGCGGCAAGTGCCTTTCTCCACGCGGCGACGCGCGGCAGTCCGTCGAAGATGCCCATGTCCGATATCGTGTCGAACACATCGAAATAGCGGAAGATCGGCGCGAAAACGGCATCGACCAGACTGAAATTGGGGCCCGCAAAAAATGGGCCGTCGCCGAGTTCTGCCTCGATCGTCGCGAATTTAGCCTTGAGCACGCCTCGTTTGGCTTCCAGCGTCTCGGTGTCCTGGGTGGTTTCATAGACCCAGAGATCGGAAAGAATGGCCGAGCCGAACTCCATCCAGCCGCGATGGCGCGCCCGTGTCAGCGGGTCGGCCGGGTGCAGTTTCGGTCCTGGCTGGGTCTCTTCCAGATATTCGCAGATAACCGAGCTTTCGAAGAGGATCGCCTCACTCCCATCCTGGGGAATTCGGAGAAGCGGGACCTTGCCGAGCGGCGAGATTTTCAGAACCCAGTCGGGCTTGTCGGCGAGATCGATATAGACACGTTCGAACGGTACGCCTTTTTCGGAGAGCGCGATCGCGGCGCGCTGAACATAGGGGCAGAGGTGGTGGCTGATCAGGGTCAGTGGCGCGGTCATCGATAATCTCCCTGCTGAGTCATGTAGATGCAATTGCATATATAATGCCCCGCTGGATCCGTCAAGATGTATGCAGTTGCATCTATGTCAGGCAATCAAAGGAGCGACGATCGTCTTCAGCGCCGCCCGCGCGTCCGTCGGTGCAAGCCGCACCTGCAGCCCCCGCTGGCCGCCGTTGATGTAGACCAGCGCTTCGCCAAGCGCTGCTTCCTCGATCGCGGTCGGAACGCTCTTTCTCTGGCCGAAGGGACTGATGCCGCCAACATGATAACCGGTCAAACGCTCGGCCTCGGCGGGCTTCATCATATTCGCCGACTTGCCGCCGAAAGCGGCTGCCAGTTTTTTCATGCTGACTTCCCTGTCGGAAGGCACGATGCAGCAGACCGGCTTGCCGTCCACTTCTGCCATCAGCGTCTTCAGCACACGGGAAGGATCCTCTCCAAGCGCCTCGGCCGCATGAAGGCCGACGCGCTCGGCACCGGGATCGTAGTCGTAGCTGTGCACGGTGAACGAAACGCCGGCTTTTGCGAGCGTCTGAGTGGCGCGGGTCGTCTTGGACATGGCGTACCTCTTAAGCGCCGAAGCGAGCTTCGTAGAGTTCCGGCTTGAAACCGATCAACAGTTTGCCATCGGTATCGAGCACCGGGCGCTTGATCATCGACGGCTGCGTCAGCATCAGCGCAATGGCCTTTTCCGCCGTCATGTCCTGCTTGTCTGCCTCCGGTAGATTGCGGAAGGTCGTGCCCGACCGATTGAGCACCGTCTCCCAACCGAATTCGTCGCACCAGCGCCTGAGATGCGCACGATCGATTCCCTCGGCCTTGTAGTCGTGGAACCTGTAGGCGACGCCGCGGCCTTCGAGCCAGCTGCGTGCCTTCTTCATCGTATCGCAGTTCTTGATGCCGTAGATCGTAACCGTCATTGCCAACTCCAGCGTTATCGGCCAGACACATAGCCCGACACGCTTTGCGAGAAAAGCCGCCGAGCTTCAGGTCACTCCGGCGTAGCGCCCGGGCTTGTGGTTGATCGCGAGTATCATGTTGACGACGGCAGCACCGATGATCGAGAGCAGGAGGTTGGCCGGCGGCAGCACGAAGACAGCGGCCGCAAGGATCGACAGATCGAGGGCAAACTGGAAATAGCCGGCGCGGATTCCCCACTTCTCCTGCAGGTAGATCGCCAGGATATTGATGCCACCGAGACCGGTGCGGTGGCGGAAGAGAACGAGTAACCCCATGCCCATCAACCCGCCGCCGACAACGGCGGCGTAGACCGGATCGATCCGCGCGAACTCCACCCACTGAGCCGTCAGCCGGGAAAAGAGCGAGACGAGGCTGACGGCGAGAAAGGTGCGCAACGCGAACGGCCAGCCAAGCCGCCGGACGGCAAGAACGTAGAAGGGCAGGTTAACGAGCGAGAAGACCAGCCAGAACCCGGCTCCAGTTGCGTATTGCAGCAGCAGGGCGAGGCCGGCGGTACTGCCGGTCAGAAGCACCGCCTTGCTGTAGATCACGACGCCCAGCGAAACGATCAGCGTGCCGGTGACGATCGCGAGCCCATCCTCATAGAGCCTGTGACGTTCCACTGGCGCGTCGATGCCGACCTCTCCCTCGACCTTCATTTCTCCGCCGGCTCCGTCAGAGGCTCGTGAAATTGTGGACGACGCCGGCGACCTCCGCCGTCTTCAGCCCGGCGATATTGATGCGGCCCGACGTCGGCATGTAGATGCCGTGCTCGCTTCTCAGCCGCATGACTTCCGCTTCCGAGAGCGGCAGCATCGAGAACATGCCTTCTTGGTCGGCGATTGCGCCCAGCGCCTGCCAGCGCGTTCTGAGCCCTTCGGCAAGCGCCCGGCGGATGCCCGTCATGCGCAGGCGCATCGCCTCGAGTTCCTCCGCCCAGTCGCGGGCGAGGTCGTCGTCGGCCAGAATTGTGCGCACCACGGCCGCGCCATGGTCTGGCGGCATGGAATAGCTCGTGCGGGCAAGCCCGGCGAGATTGGACCGCACCGTGTCGGCGGAGGCCGGCGAGGCGGTGCGTGCATAGATGGCGCCGGTGCGTTCGCGGTAGAGCCCGAAGGATTTCGAGCAGGAAACGGCAATGAGCGCCTCCGGAACGACGTCCATGAGATGCCGGAGGCCGGCCACGTCCTGATTGAGGCCGCGGCCGAAACCCTGGTAGGCGAGATCGACCAGCGGCAGGAGACCCCGCTGCGCGACGATTGCGGCAATCTCCAGCCATTGCGCCTCGCTCAGCGCTCCGCCGGTCGGGTTATGGCAGCTTGCATGCAGCAGGACGGCGTCGCCGGCCGCCGCGCCCTCAAGCGCACTGACGAGATTGTCGAAGAGCACCGTCTGCGTGGGAATGTCGAAGAAGTCGTATGTTGCCGTTTCGAGACCCGCCGCCTTGAAGATGGCCGCGTGGTTTGGCCAGCTCGGCAGGCCCAACCAGATCCGTTTGCCGCCCAGGCGGTGGATGAGGTCGGCCGCGAGCCGCAATGCGCCCGAGCCGCCAGGCGTCTGCACGCTTGCGATATGGCTCCGTTCCACCGTGTCGCCGCCGACGAGTGTCCAGAGATGATCGAGGAAGAGGGCATCCCCCTCGGGCCCGACATAGGCCTTGGTGTCCTGTGTTTCCAATAGCCGCTTCTCCGCTGCCTTCACGGCCCGGAAGATCGGCGTATGGCCGGTTTCGTCACGATAGACGCCGACACCAAGGTCCACCTTGCCGGGGCGATCGTCCCTTCGGAAGAGGCCGATCAGGGCCAGCAACGGGTCGTCGGGTTGACGGGCGAGAGCATCGAACATGCCAAATTCCCTCTGGTTCTAACGATCGGGAGATAGTTGTTTTAGGCAGGCGGAAAGGCAAGCCGCATGAGCGGCCTGTTGGTTCTCTCTATAAAATGGTCTTGAAGCAAATTCGATGCTATATTTGCTCCTTCTACAGAGATCGCTTGCAGGTTTTTGCGTGAAGGCGGAAAATCCCTCTTCAAGATTGCGTAACTCTGTGGTTGGGGCGAATTGGCGATGGATCGCGGAAAAACGGAGCTGGATGCGATCGATCGGCGGATTATCCGCCTGCTCGTCGAGGACGCATCGAGAAGCAACAACGAACTGGCGGAAAGGGTCGGCCTCTCGCCGGCACCATTGTCACGGCGGCTGGCGCGTCTCTATGCTGCGGGCATCATCCGCCAGACGGTCGTGATCGATCCCAAGGCCGCCGGCATCGGCTTCCAGGCATTCGTCGAAGTGACGCTGGAGCGCACCGCCAGCAAGGTGGGACAGCGTTTCATCGAACTGGTCTCGCGGATGCCGGAAGTGGTCGAATGCCACACGGTTGCCGGCGACTTCGATTTTCTGCTGAAGATCGCCGTGCGGGACGTCGCGGACTACAAGCGCCTGCTCTGGAGCGAGTTCGAGCAGATCGCCGAAATCAAGACGCTTCGTTCGACGATCCTGCTCGATAGTCCGAAAATAAAGACCGCCGCCGTGTGATGCGAGGAAAAACGTCGCGCACTTCTCCTGGAATTGCCCTTAGGCTTCCAGCGTACCGGGCTTGCGAGCCGCGCCCGACGGTTGCCCGCAGGCGATCTTCATGAGGTCGGACCGGCGGCGTGCGAAACGCGCCGAGACGCGGGTGACGACAAGGCCGTTCTGGGGCGCTCTTACCTCGACCGCGCCGTCCGGCATCCCGGGTCTGGCAATGATCGTTGCGACCAGGTCTCCCGCCTTCACGCTTTCTCCGATATCGCGGTGGAACAGGATCGCGCCGGCTTCGGGCGCGCGGATGATCTCGATGTTGTCGAGCGGCGCGACCTTGCCGGCGAAGGCCGGAAGATCAGTGCGCGCGCCGGCGATGACGCCTCGCCCGAGGAGAAACTGCCACACGCCTTCGGCATCCTTCCGGGCAGTTTCCGGATAGACGTCGCGCGTGCCGCGCAGCTCCACCGTCACGGAAAGCCTGCCGGGCAGGGCCGTCTTCTTCCGGCCCTCGGTCTCGTTTTTCCAGGCATGGCACACAGCCTCCTCGAAAGCGGAGCTTTCTCCGTCGGAGAGAAACACGGCCTTCATGTCGAGGGCGGTGGCAAGATCTGCCGCTTCTGGCCAGAAAGCCTCGTCGATATAGGCGTATTGCAGCCCTTCATCATCGCAATGGAGGTCGAGCACCAAGTCGGCGCCGAGTGCCATATGGAGCAGATGCCGCTTCAGCCTGTCCATTGCCGAGTGGCGGTCGAGGTCATCGAGCAGCTTGTCCCGCCCGCCGAGGGAAATCAGCGGGAAATCGCGGTTGAAGTTGGTGCGGGAGCCGAGATCGAAGCGACCTTGCAGTTCGCCGAAATGCGATTGCGCCGAACCGATCGGGTTTGCTTGCGGAACGACGGTGATATCGCCGAGGATCGCGCCGTCGGAATTCGCCTGGCGCAGCTTCTCCAGGAGGAAATGCGAGAGCACCGTGCCCGGCAGTTCGTTGGCGTGAAGCGCCGCCTGGATATAGACCCGGGGGGCTTCGGGCCTGCTGCCCTTGAACCGGAAGACCGGCAGCCGCCATTCGACGCCCGGCGTGTCGCCGGCGATGATGATTTCCGAAATTTCCACTTTGCCTCGTCCTCAAGATTTGGGGCGACGCCCCTACCGGATGTGCTTATGTGCTGCCGGGGCCTGCCGTGCAAGCCAGGATGGCGAGCAGACCTTGACGCGCGCCGCAGATCAGGCGGCGAGCGGCCAACGGCGAAGATGACGGTGACGGCCTCGGCCATAAAGACTGTGCACGAGGACGATATCGCGCACCGTCCAGGTGACGGGCTCGAGGTGGACCTCCGGTACGGCGTAGTCGTCATAGAACAAGGTCAGATGCGGCTCGAACGGTCGGCTGGAGCAATCCAGCGAGCCGATGATCTGCCTGTGAATGGCCTGAAGCGCACCAGCGCCTTCGCGACACCTCATGACGAGCGCGCGACTGCTTCCTGTCCGGAAGCTTGCCGCCCGGTCGAACGTCACGTCAAACGGCGATGCCGAGATCCTGTTGCCGATGCGGCAAGCGGCCGAAACGGCAACCTCCGGCAGGCCGCTGAAGCGACCGAGACCGACAAGTGAAACGTGAAGCCGCTCCGGCGGGTAGAGCCGGCCGGACAGGCCATATTTCTTCTTCAGCCGGCGGCCGGCCTCGACCAGGCGTTCTGCCGCAGCCGGCTCCGGCAGAACCGCAAAATAGAGGAGATCGGTGGCGACCGGTGCCGTCCTTGTATCGAAGCCGAGCGAAAGCTGATCCATCCCGTCCTCCCAAGGGCGTCGAAGCCAGCGGCTGGCGCCCGAACTGCTCTGTGGATATGAATATAATCCTAATCTCCGGGTGCTGCCAAATCCGAAGAAGCGGTAAGTCGAGCGCAGCAGTTCGGCGCCTCGAGCTATGGCCCTATTCTTGGCAGCTAGGCTGTCGCGGGCTGCGCAGAAGGCTTCTTTCGAATCACATCCCTCACGGGCGGTCAGTCTGCTTGTCCTGCCTTGGTCGAACACCGTTCAAAAAGATCTCTACGGCGGAAGCGACTGCCACCCGCGATTCCTCGTCTGACGGCGACGGGCGGATTCCAAGAATGACCTGAAGAAGATTGTCGCGGATCATGCCTACAAAGTGCCCGGCCACGCGGAGGCAATCAGCCGTCCGAATTTCTCCTCGTTGCCTGGCGACTTCAAGGACCTCGGCGAGCCGGGACGTGGCCCGGCCCGGTCCCTGTTCATGGAACGACTTTACGAGATCAGGGAAGCGATTGGTCTCGGTGATGGCAATTCGGTAGATGCCGATCAAGGTTGGCGATTTGTAAAGCTCCATGAGACGCCGACCAAACGCTGTCAACGTCTCCTCCAGGTCGTGCCCTTCGATTTCCTCGATTGCCAAGGTCGACAGCACCTTGTCTGCGTTTTCGGCGACGATGGCCGCGAACAGGCCCTCCTTGTTGCCGAACTCATTGTAGATGTTGCGCTTCGATCCGCCGGCACGCTCGATGATCGCGTCGATGCTTGTCGCCGCGTAACCTTGTTCGAAAAAGACCTCGGCGGCCGCTTGAAGAAGGATCTCTCGGCGACGTTTCGTACGCCCTGACTTTGCTGCAACCACGGCCTTCTAGCCTCTCATCAAAATCCACCCTCTTGACTGGTAACGTCCGTTACCATATGTGTCAATGGTAACGCACATTACCGGAGGGCGTCGTGGCGCAGATCAACAGGAAAAAGATCATCGGCTTGCTGCTGTGCCTCGGCGCCGTAATAGTCGTGGCTGCCGGATGGGCTCAGGCTCGCTCGAGCGGCGAAATCTCGACAGATAACGCTTACGTTCGCGGGGACGTGACCTCGCTCGCCCCAAAGGTAGCGGGCTACGTCACGGCCGTGGAGGTCGAGGACAACCAAACCGTCCGGGCGGGTGACATCCTGTTCCGGATCGACGATCGAGACTACCGCGCGCGGCTTGCGCAAGCAGTGGCCAATGTCGAAGCTGCCCAAGCTCGCCTCACCAATGTCGATGCGGAGACAGAGCTTCAGCATACCCTCGTTCGACAGGCTGAGGCCCAGAGACGTTCCGCCGTGGCCGAGATGAACCTCGCGATCAAAGCCTACGACCGCCGCCGCGAGCTTATCCGCAGCAATACAATCAGCCAGGCCCACGTCGATGAAAGTGATGCGGCACGATCGAGAGCCGAGGCGGGCGTGGCGGCCGCCTCGGCAACGGTCGAGGCTCAGCAGCAACGCATCGCCGTCCTTGCCGCTCAGCGCGAAGCTGCCGTTGCCGCCGTGGCGCAGGCACAGGCCGCGCGCGATCTGGCCCAAATCGATCTCGATAGCACCGTCGTCCGTGCGCCTGTCGGCGGCGTTGTCGGCAACCGCCAGGTCCGCATCGGCCGGCTTGTCGCGCCAGGGGCTTCCTTGCTCGACATCGTTCCGGTCAACTCTGTGTGGATCGTGGCGAATTTCAAGGAAACCCAGCTCGAACATATCCGGTCCGGTCAGCGCGTCCGCATCACCGTCGACGGCTACCCGAACGATAGGCTTGAAGGCGTGGTTGACAGCTTTGCGCCCGGCAGTGGCTCTGCCTTCAGCCTGCTCCCCGCAGACAATGCAACAGGAAACTTCGTTCGCGTCGTCCAGCGCGTTCCGGTGAAGATCCGGTTTGCCAGCAATCCGTTGGCCGGCCGGCTCGTGCCCGGCTTGTCCGCGCGTGTCGAGGTCGATCGAGAAAGCGGCTTTGCGACGACGAAATCGCCAAGCTAATTGCTCGTGACGGCGGCGTGTTGAGGGAAAGAGACGGAACGATGATCGCAGAATGCGGCAGATCCGGATCGCCGCCCGGTGCTAGCGGCGGCTCCATTAGTACGGCGGCCACGATCGAACTGATCGAATGGCTGGTAGGGGATGAATGCCACGAACTTGACGACGCGGGTCTCGCAGCAGGGTTCGGACGGCGCCTCCGAGCGGCCGGTTTACCAATCGACCGGCTGACGCTCAATTTGAGAACGCTGCACCCGGAAATTCTCGGCCGCAGCGTGGCCTGGGCACCCAACGAAGCCGTGGAGGTTCGGGACAGGGAGCACGGCACCGAAATTTCGCCGGGCTTCGCAGGCAGCCCGCTCCGTCGCGTCATGGAGACGCGCAAGCCAGTGATCGTGCGTCTCGATGGCTCCATCGACCCAGCATGGGTCCATACGGACCTCTTTCACGGACGCGGTCTCATCGAATTCGTCATCGTCCCGCTGTGCAACGCCGATGGCCTGGTCAGTGCCGCAACCTTCTCGACGACATGCCCGATCGGCTTTGCCCCGTCAGAGCTGGCTGCGTTGGACCGGATCGTTCCAGCTCTGCGCAATGCCTGCGAGCTGCGCACTCTCAGGAGAGTCGAGTTGACTCTGCTCGATACCTATGTTGGCGCGACGACAGCGCGGCGCGTGATGGCGGGCCGCATCCGCCGTGGCGAAGTCGAAACGCTTGAGGCCGGATTGATGCTCTGTGATCTGCGTGGCTTCACGGAGCTGTCTAACCGATTGCCCGCAGAGCGGGTGCTCGAACTTCTCAACGCCTACTTCGATCGCGTCGTGCCGGCAATTGCCGATGCGGGCGGTGAGGTGATCAAGTTCATGGGCGATGCGGCGCTCGCCTTTTTTCATCGCGATAGTCCCGCCGCGTCCTGCTCTGCCGCCTTGCAGGGCTCACTAAGTGCGTTGGAAGGCTTGGGTCGGTTCGCGGCACCCGATGCTGAACTCCATGCCGGCATCGCGCTGCACTACGGAGAGGTCGGTTACGGCAACATAGGCTCGGGCCGGCGGCTAGATTTCACGGTGATAGGGCCCGACGTCAATCTGGTGAGCCGGATTCAGGCCGTATGCAGCGCGACCAGCCGTCCACTCCTGATGTCCAAGCGATTTGCGATGCTCCTCAATCCCGGAACGGCGATTACGGCTGGCCGGTATGCACTCACGGGATTTGTCGAGCCGGCGGAACTCTATTCGCTCGCTGGCAGCTTTGCTCAACGGTGGACTCCAAATGGGACGTAAGAAGGCCAGCCTCCAATATGCCGAAGTGCATGTCGAGATTGATCGAGGGAGTGGCTCATGACCACAGCCATCGCCACTGCGCCGAGCCGCGACAGACCAGCGACAGGAGCGCTTCTCGTCGCCGGCATAGTGCTTGCCACGCTGACGGAGGCGATCGCCAGCACCGTGCTTTCGCTCGGCCGCGGCGATATCATCGGCGACACCTATGCAACGCCAGATGAGTTCGCCTGGCTGGATATCGGATACACCGCGCTCAAGCTCATCGGATTCATGGCCGCCCCCTTGCTGATGAACCGTGTCAATCCGCTGAACCTGATCATCGGCTCAACGCTCATCATGGGCATGACGTGCGGCATTGCCGCCGTCACGGCTCGGCTGGACCTGCTGATTGCGCTTCGACTTGTTCAGGGTTTCTCCGGCGGCATCCTGCTTGTCGGCGGCCAGGCGACCATTTTTTTCGCCTATCCGCGATCCCGCCAACCGATCCTTCAAGCCCTGTTTGCCATGGGGTCGGTTGTCGCCCCGGCGACAATCGCCCCGGCCCTTCAGGGGTGGTTGCTCGATAGCCAGTCCTGGACATGGATCTTCTTCAGCATTGTTCCGGTGGCCTTGGCGGCCGCGGGAGTTCTGCTGATTGCGGACAGCCCGATGTTTGCCAAGGCCGCGCAACGTCCGTTTGATTGGATCGGCTTCTCGCTGATCTCCGTCGCGCTTTTCTGCCTCACCTATGTCTTCAGCCAGGGCAGCCGATGGGACTGGTTCGAGGAACCGCGCATTCTGTGGCCGACCGTGGTCGGTGCAGCCGCGCTGCTGGCATTTCTCGCCCAGCAGGTACTGGCCAAGGGCCAAGGTCTGCTCGACTTCACCCTGTTCAAATCGGAGGATTTCTGCTTCGCCTTCGTCGTCAGTTTCGTCGCCGGCGCCGCTTTGTTCGGGAGCGCGTTCCTGATCCCGTCGTTTGCCGTGTCCGTCCTCGCGTTCACGCCCACCGACGCCGGCCAACTGCTGTTGCCAAGTGGCGCGCTTTTTATCGGCTCGCTCCTCGTTGCGGCCTTTCTCGTGCAGGTCCGCCGCGTCCCTCCAGTCGCCACGGTGCCCTTCGGAATCCTGATGATCATGGCTGCGATGTGGATGCTGTCCGGATCGACCAGCGAAAGCGGCGCGGACGACATGATGGCAGCGATCCTGTTGCGCGGCTTCGGTCTTGGATTCCTGTTTCTATCGATCACGCTGATCGCCTTCAGCAACCTCAACAGCCGAAATCTCGCCTCCGGGATAGGTCTCTTCAATACGGGTCGTCAGCTTGGTGGTCTTATCGGGGTCGCCGCACTCCAGACACTGATCGACCATAACGTCGCCGCCAATGTCGCGGTCCTTGGAGCCAACGTCACTGCCGGAGGCCCCGCGGTCGGCGAGCGGCTGACGAAGACGGCAGCCATGCTCGCGGCGCGAGGGTTGGACGCCGCGGCCGCCGGCCGAGCAGCAACGAGCCTGCTCGGCAGGGTCGTCACAGGCCAGTCCACCGTGATCGCGTTCGACACCGCGTTCAACGCAGTCGCCCTGCTCTTCGTCATCGCCGCGCCTGTGCTGGTCGCCATCAAGATCGGACTCTCCCGATATGCGAAAGTGCGCGCTGCGCGGCGCTTGCGTCCCTCGATCCCTATGGTCCCTTTACATATCCCTGTGCTTCGACGATCTTTCCGTCCCGAACGCGCATGACGTTGACGCCTCGAACCCGGTCAGCTTCGCGCTCGCTCCAGCGGAGCTGCCAGCGGATGATCCCGCGGTCCTCGCAGGCCCAAATCTCCTCCGCTTCAAAAGCAAGGTCCGCGGAGGATGCGATTCCCTTCCAGAAGTTGAGGCATGCCTCACGTCCTTCGTAACGCGCTCCATCCGGAGCGGGCGCCGTATTCTCGAGAGCGCAGCCCTCGCCAATCAGGTCGTCGAGGTCTTCGGGGCGGTGCGCCTCAAAGGCGCTGTTGAAGCGTTCCATGATTTCGCGGGTGACTTTGCTATCAGCGGTCATTTTCCCACCACATTGAGCCATGGTGCCGCCGTTGATCCCGAGCGTGTGGCCGGTGATGAACGAGGCTCCGGTTGAACAAAAGAAAGACGGTGCTTGCAACTCACACTTGCCTTGTCATCCGTGCCGCGGATGACGCAGCCACATGCAGCGGTCACTCAGGCAGGGGAGCCGACTGACCGGGTGTTTTGGCATAAGCCAAAGCCTCCACGATCCGGCCGTTATGGACACGGATCAGGCTGACGCCGCGGATCGAGCCACCGTCGCCGAAATGGAAGCGCCAGCGGATGTTGGCGCGGTCGCCCATCACAAAGGTGTCTTCCACCTCGAAGTGGTTGACGCGGTCGGCCGCCATGCCCTGCCAGAACGCCAGATTCACATCGTAGCCTTCGTAGCGGGTGCCTTCCGGCGCCGGCTGGATCGACTCCATGACGCAATCCGGCGCGACCAGGTCTTCGAGGAGCGCAGGATTGTGCTCCTGAAACGCCTGGTTAAACCGGCGGATGATTTCGGATGTTTCTCTCGATCGCATGATGCCCTCCTATATACAGACAGGTCTGTCTTCTTCTTGTAATATACAGACCTGTCTGTTAGAGGCAAGCGATGAAAGAAAAAAAGTCTCATAGCCGCCCTGACGATAGTCCCGCGCGTCGCCGCTTGCTCGACACAGCGACCCGGCTTTTTTACGAGGGGGGCATCCATGCCGTGGGCATCGACCGCATTATTGCGGAGGCCGGCGTGGCAAAGGCGACGTTCTACAAGCATTTTCCGTCGAAGGAAGAACTCGTCGTCGCCTATATCGAGGAGCAGGACAGGCTCGGGCGGGCAGCAGTGGCAGCGCTGCCGAAGCAGCCTCCACGGGAAATGATCGCGGCTATCATGGGGCGCATCAGCGAGGCCGTGGTCGCGGGGGGCTGGCGGGGGTGTCCGTTCCTCAACGCGGCGGCGGAATATCCAGACCCGACCAGCCCTGTGCGGCAGGCGATTGATGCGCGCCGCTCATGGTATCACGACAGCCTCCGCGACCTTCTTGCCGCGGATGGCGATCCAGTTCCTTCGGTCACGGCCTCCCTCCTCGTCGCCGTATCGGACGGCTTGCTGGAAAGCGCCTATCTGGATGATCCCGAAAGCATCCCCGCCCTTGTCCGCGAGGCGGTGGCCCGACTGCTGAACCGCCGTTGAGTCGCAGTCCGGCTATAAAACTTTTCGACGGTTGAGGTGCAGAGCGCGAATGGCTGCTTCCCGATGAGGGATCGCGAAAAGCCGTCGCGGCCAGGACGTTGGAGCGATCCGGCAACGTCGCCAGCGTGGCGCGCATCCCGGAGCCGTTCAACCTTCCAGAATGTGATCCGCCAGGCTGTAGCAGTGGCTCGCCTGGTAGGCGTTCCGACCTCGGTTCATGTGCGTCAGATTGAAAGTCCGAATGGCGCGCAACACGCGGCCGGTCGCGAGGAATTTGCGGATAGAGCCCGAGGCCCGCACATTGATGCCAAAAATGTCCTCGCCGCGCGGGAAGAAATAACCGACGTCTTCTGGCGTCGTGACGCAGTGCTCGAGAAAGGGCTCGTCCACGTGGCCCTGCGCGGGTGACTGGTCCATCGTGAAATCCGAAAGATGCACCAGGAATCTGGCACGGATGCCCTCGCCGTCCGCATAGAGCGTGAAAAGCTCCATCCAGCTCGCATTAACGCGGACAAGCGGCTTGTCGGAGGTCGACGGCAGACAAGAAACTGACCAGTAGTGACGCTCGGTCTTGCGCGGGATAGGGATGCAGTTTTGGCCGTAGAGCCTCAGAATCTCCAGAACTTCTTGTGCTTGCGGGTGACGAAGCAGCTTTTGAAACCGCGCGACGTACTTGAACCGCTGTTCTAGGGACTCCGAACGCTCGTCGGCGTCGTGCAGGTTCGTCTTGCCTTCTATCCAATTGCGCTGCTGCTCAAGATCCAGAAATTGCCGCAGACCAGTGGTGCTGCGGCGAGGAGTCGTGCTCATGTCAGGTGCATCCGATCGTCCTCCCGCGAAGTGCCGTCCCCGACACGATGCGACTTGTGACCCTTCGCTAGATTGACTCTATGCCCGTCGATAGGTGCCGATAGGAAGCACTTTATTTTATATCAGCACGTTGTGGCGTGCTCTGGCGCAGAACCGGATACGGCCGGACAGGCCTGAATCACTCCCACTCGATCGTGCCCGGCGGCTTAGACGTCACGTCGTAGACGACGCGGTTGATGCCGCGGACCTCGTTGATGATGCGGGTTGCCGCGCGGCCGAGGAATTCCATGTCGTAGTGGTAGAAATCCGCGGTCATGCCGTCGACCGAGGTTACGGCGCGGAGCGCACAGACGAATTCGTAGGTGCGCCCGTCGCCCATGACGCCGACCGTCTGCACCGGCAGGAGTACGGCAAAGGCCTGCCAGATGGCGTCGTAGAGGCCGGCCTTGCGGATTTCGTCGAGATAGATCGCGTCTGCCTCGCGCAGGATCTCGAGCTTCTCGCGGGTGATGCCGCCGGGGCAGCGGATCGCAAGGCCTGGCCCGGGGAAGGGGTGGCGGCCGATGAAGCTGTCCGGCAGGCCGAGTTCGCGGCCGAGCACGCGCACCTCGTCCTTGAAGAGTTCGCGCAGCGGCTCGACGAGCTGCATGTTCATGCGCTCCGGCAGGCCGCCGACATTGTGGTGCGACTTGATCGTCACCGACGGGCCGCCGGTGAAGGAAACGCTTTCGATCACATCAGGATAGAGCGTGCCCTGCGCGAGGAAATCGGCACCGCCGAGTTTCTTCGCCTCTTCCTCGAAGACCTCGATGAAGAGACGGCCGATGATCTTGCGCTTGGTCTCCGGATCGCTGACGCCTTCGAGCTCGCCGATGAAGCGGTCGGAGGCATCGACGTGGAGGAGGTGGAGGTTGTAATGCTCCTTGAACATGGCGACGACGTTCGCCGCCTCGTCCTTGCGCATGAGGCCATGGTCGACGAGGATGCAGGTAAGCTGGTCGCCGACCGCTTCGTGAATGAGAAGCGCAGCGACGGAGGAATCGACGCCGCCCGAAAGCGCGCAGATCACCTTCTTGTCGCCCACCTGCTCACGGATCGCCTCGACCGCCTTGGCGCGATAGGCCGACATGGTCCAGTCGCTCTTGATGCCGGCGATTTTGTGCACGAAATTCGCGATCAGCTTGGCGCCATCAGGCGTGTGGACCACTTCCGGGTGGAACTGCACCGCGTAATATTTGCGCTTCTCGTCGGCGATGAAGGCGAAAGGAGCGTTGGACGAGGTCGCGACCACCTCGAAGCCCTGCGGGATCGCGGTGACGCGGTCGCCATGCGACATCCAGACCTGGTGGCGCGAGTCGACCGACCAGACACCGTCGAAGAGGGCGCATTCCTTCTCGACTTCCAGGAAGGCGCGGCCGAATTCGCGGTGATGGCCGCCTTCCACCTTGCCGCCGAGCTGCGCGCACATGGTCTGCTGGCCATAGCAGATGCCGAAGACCGGCAGGCCGCTGTCGAAGATGACCGACGGCGCGCGGGGGGAGCCGATCTCGAGCGTCGAGGCCGGGCTGCCCGACAGGATCACCGCTTTCGGTTTCAGGCGCTTGAAACCCTCCTCGGCCGACTGGAACGGGACGATCTCACCATAGACGCCGGATTCACGCACGCGCCGGGCGATAAGCTGGGTCACCTGGCTGCCGAAGTCGATGATGAGGACGGTATCGGGATGGGCTGTCTGGGTCATGTCGGGCCTTCAAACGAGCTGGGGTCAGGTCCTGCCCCTTAATCATGGCGAGCCTTTAATCAAAGCCCGGGATCAGTGCAACGATTACATTGCACCCCGACAATTTAGGGCCTTCAGAGCCTGATTTCACCGGTTTCCATTGCCGCTTCCAGCCTGTCGATCGCCGCGGCCAGCTTCTCGTCGATCACGTGCAGATATTCGGTCCAGTCGTCGACGTGCTTGAGTTCAGCCTTTCCGTCTGAAATGCCGCGCAGCCCGATCAGCGGCCGGCCGAAGGATTGGCAGGCACGCAGGACCGCGAAGGTCTCCATCTCGACCATGTCGGCGTCTATCCCGTCATAGGTCTTTCCCGAGACGATATTGGCGCCGGTCGAAAGCCGCGCCTCCCTTACGCCCGGAATGCGTAGGGGCAGGTCGACGACGGCGGGCAGATCGAGGAACGGCGTTGCCCCCTTCTCGAAACCCAGCACGGACGCGTCCATGTCGCGATAGCCGACTGAGGTCGCCTGGTAGACTTCGGTCTGTTCGAGCGTGGCGGACCCCGCCGAGCCCAGCGAAACGACGAGATCGGGCAGATTATTGCCGCCATCGAGCCTGGCGAGCGTCCGCGTCAATGTGACGGCGGCTTCGACCGGGCCGACGCCAGTCATCAGCGGTGCAATCCGGGCGCGCAGACTTGGCCCATATTCCGCGTCGACCGCCATCACGTAGAGGATCTTCCTGCCGGCCACGGACTTCAGTTC
Organism: Sinorhizobium psoraleae; assembly: GCF_013283645.1. Classification (GTDB taxonomy): domain Bacteria; phylum Pseudomonadota; class Alphaproteobacteria; order Rhizobiales; family Rhizobiaceae; genus Sinorhizobium; species Sinorhizobium psoraleae. The sequence goes on along the minus strand of NZ_JABEKV010000002.1, from coordinate 1,187,363 downwards.
AAAGCTCATCCCTCGATCCCCTCGCGTCCGCGCACCACCATCATGGTGCCCGTCATCGATGCGATCAGCTTTGCCGGACCGTCCGGGCGTATGGCATAGCCCCGCCCATCCGAAACGATGATTGTCGTGCCAGGCTTCGTCACCTCGCCGCGGAAAAGAAAGCGGTCGCCGCGGCCGGGCGACAGAAGGTTCACCTTGAATTCGATCGTCAACAGCGATGCGTCGGGGTCGATCAGCGAATAGGCCGCATAGGTGCCGGCGGCGTCAAGCGCGGCAGAAATCACCCCGGCATGCAGCAGGCCGTGTTGCTGCGTGAGCTTGCCGTCGAAGGGCAATTCGATCTCTACCGTTCCCTGTTCGATGCGCGTCAACTCCGCGCCGATGGTGTGCATCGCCGCCTGGCGGTTGAAGCTTTCCCGGATGCGGGCGTGAAAATCATGCGGCTCGCTGTCGTCGATCAATAGAAGAAGCCTTTCCGAGGGCGGGGCCGACTGCCCGCTTCGCCCGACAGTGGCACGCGGGCGGAAGCAGGACAAGCATGAGCGACGCGGAAAATCGGCGCGCTGGGCAACCGCCGGCGCCAGCTTTCGCGCTTCAACCGCATCGGGGCAAAAGATGCGCAAATTGGGACCGGCGCTTGCTTTCGCGAACCCCTGCTGATCCATATATGTCTACAATGAGGAACATCAGACGCATTGAAATCCGACCGGCCGTCCGCGACGATGTCCTGATGATGGCGTCAGTGCTCGTCGAAACCTGGCGGTCGACGTTTCGCGGGCTCATTTCCGATGCGTATCTCGATGCGATGACAGTCGAGGATCAGGCGATCCGGCATGCGCGCCGGATGCGCGCCGCAGGCGTTTTCCACACCGTCGCAGTCGACATGGCCACCAAGAAGGTCATCGGCCTGGCGAGCTACGGGCGGGCGCGTTCGATGCCGCCGGCCTTCGATCGGGAACTCTATACGCTCTATCTCCTGGAGGAGTTCCAGGGTGCCGGCATCGGCTCTGCGCTCGTGCGCACGATTGCCGGGCATTGCCGGGACACGGGCGCCTCGTCGCTTTTTGCCTGGGTGCTGGCCGACAATCCGAACCGCGCTTTTTATGAACGGCTCGGTGCCCGCGTCGTCGGTCGAGGGCGCGTCAGCGTCGGCGGAGAAATCTACGATCAGGTCGCCTATCGCTGGGACGATCTCACAGCGCTTTCCGGCGCCGGGAATGCCGCGATGTGATCGCGGCTATCCCAATCTGACGATATGCTGGTCCCAGGCAACGGCGCTTTTGCGCTCCTTGAAGCGCCCGTCATACGAGGAAACGGCGAATCCGTGCGCGGCCGCGGCGACGCCTGCGGCCTCGGCGATGACTTCTTGCTTCAAAACGGAGCCCGTCCGGGCATCGAGCGTAACGGCGACATTGCCTTTCGGGGAAGTCAGGCCGATGAGCCCTTCGCGGCGGTTGACGGCGATTGCGCCGACATAGTTCGCGAGCGCTTCGGTCGTCCGCTCGGGGAGGGTGAGGAAGGCCAGGTCTTCGCCCGGGGAAAAGTGGCCGACGAGCGGTGGCAGCTCGTTGCGCGCCCCTTCGTACTGGCAGGCGAACCAGATTTTTCCCTCGGCATCGATGTCCACGTGCCGGGTCGAAAGCCGGCTAAGCTCCTTCGGCAGCACGTGCCTTTCGATGAGCGCGCCCGTGAGGGTGTCGACGAGCGTGAGACTCGGCTCCATTTGATCGAGGTTGAGCTTGGTGCGTCCGAAGGCCGGATGGGTCTCTATGCCGCCATTGGCGACCGCGAGCGTCCTCCGGTCGGCGGCAAGCGTCATGTCATGCGGTCCGATGCCATAGGTCGGAAATTCTCCGATCCGGGCAAATCCCTTGGTCCCGTCGTAGACGCCGACCATGCCGCGATTGGCGGAAAAGTCGTTCTCGGTGGCGTAAAGCAAGCGCCCGTCGGCGGAAAAACAGCCGTGGCCAAAGAAATGCCGACCCTCGGCGGCGGTGATGACGACCGGCTCGGCCGTGCCGCCCGGCGAAAAGATCACGGCATAGGTACCCGGCCGGCGGGCAAAGGCGACTGCCCGGCGGCTTTCCGGAGAGAACGTCATGCCGTGAGCACGCGCCGGCAGCAGCGTCCGGTCGACGATTTCGCCCTCTTCCGTGAGCGTCGCGACACCGTAGCTGCCGTCCGGGTCCATGAAGGCCGAAGCGAAGACGGCATCCGCGCGTTCGAGCGCAAAGACAGCACGCGGGGCAAGCGTCGCCACCCAGGCGGCACCTGCCATTTTGATGAAGCTGCGTCGGTCGATGAGGCTTTTCGCGTTCATGCGCGTCTTGTCGTAAACGGGACGATGGCGGCGATGATGCTGCCGCCGATCCCCATTGGGTGTAACAGATAATCGCGTTACAGCCAGCCCCGGCGTTTGAAATAGAGAAAGGGCAGCAAAGCCGAAAGCACCATCATGGATAGTGCGTAGGGGTAGCCGAGCTGCCATTTCAACTCCGGCATCACGTCGAAATTCATGCCGTAGATCGAGGCGACCAGCGTCGGCGGCAGGAACACGACAGCAGCCACCGAGAAGATCTTAATGATCTGGTTCTGTTCGAGATTTATGAGTCCGAGCGTCGCGTCGAGCAGGAAATTGATCTTGTTCGAGAGAAACAGCGCGTGATCACCGAGTGAAGTCGCGTCGCGCTGGATCAGCTTGACCCGCTGACGGCTCTCCTTTGCCGCCTTACGCTGACCATTTCCCTCGATCGCGACGTGATAGGCGACGAGCCTGCCGACGCTGACCAGGCTTTCGCGAATGATCGTCAACAGGTCGCCCTTCTGACCGATCTGCTCGATCAGCGATTGCAGGTCGCGCGTCTTCTTGGTGGCGCTGGCGTTCGACTTTCGGAAGACTTCGCGCGAGATCGCATCGACCTCGTTGCCGGCGCGCTCCAGTGCGTCCGCCGTGCGGTCGATCATCGCCTCGAGCAGTCCGAGCATCACGAGTTCGCCGGTTTCGCACGCCGCTCCGTTCGGCTTCTGGATCCGGTTGGCGTAGACCTGAAACGACTTCGGATCGGCGTGACGTACCGTGACGAGACTCGTTCCCTTGAGAATGAACGTCACCGGCACTTTGGCCGGATAGTCGCTGTCGAGTTTCGCCGCCGCGGTCATCGTCATGAACTCGGCGCCGTCTTCCTGATAGAGGCGATCGGAAAGTTCGATTTCCTGCATCTCGTCCCGTGTAGGGATCGCGATTGCCAGCCTGTCCTCGACGAGCCGCGTCTCCTCGGCGGAAGGATTGAAGAGGTCGAACCAGATCACCGGCTCCGGCGAAGCCAGACCGTTGAGGAGATCGACGAGCACGAGATGGCTGTTCTGGCTTTTGTAGATGCGCAGCATTTGGGGCTCCATGGGGCCAAGTCGTCCGACCGCCCGAAGCCCTGATCAATCAGGACCGGACGGCCGTGAGCATGAAGGCTCGACTTCGACTGTCGGGGTTCATTTCCGGTTGATCCTTATGGTGAAACATGCCCGAAGACGGACACGGAATGCCCTTTGCGCCCAAAGGGCCGACTTGTCAACCTGAGCGCCCGACAGCTCTCTGAAACCGGTCAATCGCCGTCGGCGAACGAAAAGCCGGCTCCAAGTCCGATCGCGCCGCCGAAGTCCCGGTTCAGCCTGTCGAGCAGGTCGGCCGTGTTGAGCGCGATGAAATCGAGCGTGGCCCGCTGTTTTCCGTCGGCAAGGGCCGCATCGATCGGACCATCGATGCGGTCCGCTGCGTCGATCAATGACTTGAACAGGAAGTTTACCGAGCCGGCGATCGAGCGGCTGTCGGCGGGAAGCAGGCTTTCCATCCCGGCCGTGTTGAAGAGCATCTGCAGCGCCCGGAGATTCACCGAGATCGATGGCATCGTATTTTCCGAGCGCCAGTAGATGGCGAGCTTCGGACGACCCTCGTCCCGCTTCCCGTCGATTGCCCCAGCATAAAAGGGTCGCAGCCGCTGGTCCTTCACCATCTCGACGCTGTGGACCAGGACGCCGAGCAGCTCGGTCGCGGCCTCCTTGTTGTCGCGGAAGAGCGGATTGCCGGGTCCGGGTTTCTTCCAGGCCGCCTGTATACCGTCCGGTTTTTCCCATGCGGCAAGCAATTCGCCGGCGATCGCCTTCAGGTTCTGCGATATCGCGTGGCCGTAACGGCAGCGGAAATCGCCGTTCTTCCCGGCGAGCACCTCGGCTCCGGTGCCGTAAAGGACGTATTCAAGCGCGCCGAGCCCCTGCACCGCGACGCTCTTTGTCTTGAGGCGGCCCGGTTCCGTTGCTGTCTCGTCGCCCTTGGCAAGAATGGCCTGTACCTGCTTGAGGCCGGTACTCTTGCGATCGGGATAGAACAGGAACCGCTCGAACCGGTTCTGCTCCAGCGCCGGCCCCAGGCGGACGATTTCGATCGCCGACCATTTCCGAACGACGCCGGAAAAAGCTGCTCGCGTCGTCTCGAGCGCTGGCTCGGACGGGGCGCGGCAAAGCATCGACGTTGCTTCGACGAGGAGGGCCGTTGAGTGCGATAGGTCGCGATAGCCGGGAATGACGAAGTCGTCCACGGCCTTCGCCATGACGCCCGGCAGGGCAGCCTCGTCAAGCACACGCGGCGAGAGCGCGGTTCCCTCCTGCGCTGCCGCCGGCATGGTGGCGTGCGCCATGAGGAGAAGGCCGAGTGCCAGGAAATGCCAAAGGCGCATCAGAGGGACTCCAGGAATGTGATCAGGGCTTCACGGTCTTCCTTCGGCAGGCTGGCAAAGCCGTTCCGTGCCTTTTCTGCTTCACCGCCGTGCCAAAGAATGGCCTCGGTTAGATTGCGGGCGCGGCCATCGTGGAGGAAGTAGGTGTGGCCGCTGACGGTTTGCGTCAATCCGATCCCCCAGAGCGGCGGCGTGCGCCACTCGCGGCCATCGGCGACGCCGACTTGCTGGCCGTCTGCGAGACCTTCACCCATGTCGTGCAGCAGGAAATCCGAATAGGGCCAGATCAACTGGAACGCCTGCTCCTTGTGCGGCGCATCGCGCCGGGTCACGAATTTCGGCGTATGGCAAGCCGTGCAGCCGGATTCGTAGAAGAGCTGCTTTCCCTTAAGCGTTTCCGGGAAGCTTGCCTTGCGGCGGGCGGGCACGGCCAGATTGGAGGCATAGAAGGTCACGAGACCAAGCACCGGCTCGGGTGCCTCGACGGGACCGAGCCGTTCTTGAACGCCGACGGGGAGCGCGAGGCAGTCGGTCTGCGCGTCGGTGCAATCGCCATGGCTGCGGTCGTTGTCCGGGCTGGAAATGCCGATGTCGATGGCGAAGGCATCGGCGGCCTGGCGGCGCAGCGACGCGCTCTGCGCCTTCCAGCCGAAGCGACCCAGCACCATGGCTCCGGTTTTGGCGTCGCGGAGCAGGGCGGGCCGCCCGCTGATGCCGTCCCCGTCGCGGTCGTCGGCATCTGCACGCGCCAGAATATTGGCCTCGTGGATCGCTTCGATCAGTCCGAGACCGATCATCGGCGAGGCGACGCGCGGTGAGAGCGTCGTCGCCGGATCGAGCGGACCATAGGCAAGGTCCGCGACCGCGTAATGTGGTTTGCGCAGGGAAACGCGTTCGCCGCCCGCAAGCGTCACCTGCGCTTCCGTGTAGCCGATGGTGACGCGCCCTTCGGCTGCGATCCCTGGCACGGCACTGTCCTGAAGCTGCGTGCCGTAGACAGGATCGGGAAAATTGAGAGTGGCATGGGACGCGATCGCCTGCCGTTCGGCGTCGTCGCGCGGTGCACGGGCAAGGCGATAAAACATCGAGGTTGCGTCCGACATTCCTTCCGGCGGCCGGCCGCGCCCATCGCGGGGATGACAGCTCTCGCAGGCGCGGGCGTTGTAGAGCGGGCCGAGTCCGTCGGAGGCCTGCGTAGACGAGGGCGACGAAACCCAGAGCTTCTCGAATAGCGCCTTGCCGAGCTTGAAGTTCTGCTCGTCTTCGAAGGCCAGGTTCGCCGAGAATTGGGAGAACGCCTTCCGGTCGATCGGCGCAATCGTTGTTGTGGCGCCGGCGGAAAGGGCCTCGAACTGTTCGGCCTTGGAGAAATCCGTCGTCGGCTGGGTGACGATCAGCACACGCTCGCGGTCGCGCTCGGAAAGGTCTTGGCGTTCGGGGCGAGACGAGATCTGATTGTCTGCTACCTGCCCGGCGCTACACCCCCCTCTGCCCTGCCGGGCATCTCCCCCACAAGGAGGGAGATCGGCCAGCGGCGATGCCTCGCTCACCCGATTACTCGCGGCTTGTATCGTTGAATGCGACCACCCCGGCACTTGTGCACTCGCCGTCAGGCAATGCTTTGCCTGCGGCCAATCTCCCCCCTTGTGGGGGAGATGCCCGGCAGGGCAGAGGGGGGTATCGACTCCGCCTTTCCCGATTTCAGCCGTTGCAATCCGTTGGAATTCCGCATTGACGGCGAGGCCGGGACCGTCGCCCGTCGTCGCTGCGGTTGCGGTGACGCTGATGAGCGCGGCAAGCGGCAGCGCTAGGAGGCGGGAGGTCACATGCATTGGACTTGGGCCGGGCCGCACCTTTCGGAGCGGCCCGCCTTTTCGCTTATTGGAAGACGGCGCCAGGATTATCCAGGCTGTCGGAACCTTCAAGCTCGATCGTGCCGAGGTCGAGCGATGCAATGACGCGTTCGACGGTCTTCGCCTGCGCGACGAGGCCATCGATCGCTGCCTGCACGGTGGCATTGCCCTCGGCGTTGCCTTCGCCGATCATCTGGTCGTAGGCCTCGACCGTTTCGGCACGCTTGGCCATCGCCTGCATCTTTTCGACGGCGGCGGCGAGATTGTCCTTCATTTCCTTGTCGAGGGTCGCGTCCTTTGCGGCAACGAGTTCGGAAAGCGAGGGGCCGGTCAGCTTCGTGCCGTCGACACGGGTATATTCGCCGGTATAGGCGGACTGGATGCCGATCGCGTCATGGAGATGCGAGTTGTGCGTGTTGTCCGAGAAGCAATCGTGTTCTTCTTCCGGATCATGCAGCAATAGGCCGAGCTTCATGCGCTCGCCGGCGAGTTCCCCGTAGGAAAGCGAGCCCATGCCGGTGAGAATGGCGGCAAGGCCAGCCTTCGGATCGGCCTCGACTGCCTTGGTGGCAGCCCCGTCCGGCGTCCAGTTGGCGACCATCTCCTTGAGGTCCGCGACGAGCAGGCTGGAGGCCGCCTTCAGGTAGGCGGCGCGGCGATCGCAGCTGCCGTTCGTGCAGGTTTTGGTGTCGAAGTCGGTATAGGAGCGGTTGCCGGCGCCAGCGCCAGTGCCGTTCAGGTCCTGTCCCCAGAGCAGGAATTCGATCGCGTGGTAGCCAGTCGCGACGTTCGCCTCAATGCCGCCTGCTTCCTGCAGCGTCCCGGACAGGAATTCCGGGGTAATATTCGTCGCGTCGACATCCTTGCCGTCGATCTTGATCGTCTTGTTGGCGATCACGTTGGCGACGAAGAGAGCGTTCTCGTCGCTTTCGGTGCCGTAGCTCGCATCGACATAGTCGATCAGGCCCTCGTCGAGCGGCCAGGCGTTCACCTTGCCTTCCCACTCATCGACGATCGTATTGCCGAAACGGTAGACCTCGGTTTCCTGATAGGGGTTACGCGCCTTGAGCCAAGCTTCGCGCGCGGCCTTCACGGTGTCTTCGCTCGGGCCTGCGATCAGCGCGTCGACCGCCTTGTCGAGTGCTTCGGCCGTCGTCAGCGCGTCCCGGTATTTGGCATGTGCAACGGCAGCATAGTGCTTGACGACCGCGGCGGCGTCGGTGGCGGCATTCGCCGGGTGCAGCGCCAGCGCCGATGTGGCCGTCATGAGCGCTAGCGCGGCGGCGCGGATGAAATTCTTGGTCATGACCCTCTCCTTTGCTTCTTCCAGGGCCGCGAGCAAGGTCTCTCCGGGCCCCCCTAAAGCGAACTTTTCATGGACCAAAAGTAAACTTGTGTCAAAGTGTATAGTTTAGAATGTTTTCAATCTGCCACTTCTCCGGGCGCAGCCCGTAACTATGCCTTGCGGCCCATAAGGCAGAAGAAGAAGCCGTCGGTTCCGGTCGAAGCGGGTGTCAGCGTGACCGTCTTCATGTCGGCGGACCACGGCTGCGGCTTGTCGGTGCCGAAGAGTGTTGCCCATGTGTCGGCGGCCGAGAGGATTTCGAATTCCGGGTTGTCCTCGCAGAAACCATAGACCTGCGACTCGTTCTCCTCGGGAAGCACCGAACAGGTCACGTAAACCAGATGGCCGCCCGGGCGGACGAACTGGGCGGCGCTTGCGAGCGCTTCCTCCTGCTGCGCCAACCTCTCCTCTAGGTTCTTTTGCGTGAGGCGCCATTTCGTGTCCGGGCGGCGTCGCCACGTACCGGTGCCGGTGCAGGGCGCATCGACAAGCACGCGATCGAAGCGCCCCGCAAGCGGCGCCAAGGCCTCCGCCGATTCGTGCACCTGCACATTGCGGGTGCCGGCGCGCTTCAGCCGTTCGATGATCGGCGCCAGCCGCTTGCGATCGGTGTCATAGGCATGGACCTGGCCCTTGTTGTTCATCGCCGCCGACATGGCGAGCGTCTTGCCGCCGCCGCCGGCGCAGTAGTCGAGCACCTGCTCGCCTTCGTGCGGGAAGACGAGATCGGCAACGATCTGCGAGCCCTCGTCCTGGACCTCGAACCAGCCCTTCTGGAACGAGATTTCCGCCGTCACGTTCGGCAGCCGCGAAGCGCCTTCGCCGGCCGGAATGCGCACGCCGTGGCGCGCAATCGTTGCGGGCTCGGCGCCGCTCCGCTCGAGTGCCTTCAGGACCTTCTCACGGCTCGCCTTCAGCGTGTTGACGCGCAGGTCGAGCGTCGGCCGGCCAGCAAGCGCCTGGGCTTCCGCGAGCCAGTTCTCAGAAAAGTTCTCCTCGAAGGAAGCCTGCGTCCATTCCGGAATGTCCGCCTGCACGTGGAGGGGCGCGTCTTCGAGCCGGCGCTCGGCAAAGGCGTTCATCATCCCCGCCGAAGGGGACTCCGGCGCGAACTTGTCGTCGGCGAGCTCCGCCGCAAGCGTATCCGTGGTAAAGCCCCACTGCCGGTACATGACCGCATGGCCAAGCGCTGTCGCGCTGTCGCTATCCATCAGATAGGCGTGGGAGAGTTTCATCCGCAGCGCATCGTAGACGATGTTGCCGATGGCCGCGCGGTCGCCCGATCCGGCGAAGCGGTGGGAAAGACCCCAGTCCTTGAGTGCGTCGGCGACGGGACGCTTCCGCTTCTCTATATCGTCAAGAACCTCGATGGCCCCGGCGAGTCTTCCGCCCAATCGCATCTTCGATGAACTCCTTTTCCGCCGTGGTAGCGGCGATGGGGTCGAAGAGCAAGACGGAAGCGGCATAAATACGGGAGACCGACAGTTCCCGTAAGCAAATCCGCCCGGTGCGAGAATCGGGCGGAAGTATTGGCGGATCACGAATTGATGACGCGGTAACAGATACTGGCGGTTCCGGACCGGATCATGCCGATCTGCGAAGCGGCGGCTTTGGAGAGATCGATCACCCGGCCGCGAATGAAGGGACCGCGATCGTTGATGCGAACGACGACGGTCTTGCCGTTCCGCTTGTTGGTGACCTGGACCTTGGTGCCGAACTTGAGGCTGCGGTGAGCGGCGGTGAGGCGGGCGGCATTCATTCTTTCGCCGGACGCAGTCTTGGATGAGAGGGCATACCAGGATGCACCGCCGCAAGCGGACCCTGCTGCCTGACTATCGGATACCGAGACCAACCCCATCCCGGCGGTGAATAGCACTGCTGCGGCAGCAGTCTTGATTTTCGCTGGTTTCAAGCGAGACCCCCACGGTTTGAAAGTTTAGTTAATTTTCCCTGCTGATCGAGCTAATTGGGGTGAATAATGGCAAAAACGTGCTTCAACCGTTAACGCTCGATTAGGATTTATTAAAAAAGGGCCAGAATTTAAAATCGAAGATTGTTTGAATTAGTTTAAATCGTTGCGCGAAGTTCTTTGGAATCAGGGATTCAACCTCGTTGGAGGCTCCGTGCGGCGTGCAGACTCCTCCTTGCGGAAAAAAATCATTAAAAATTTCGATCAGTATGATTTTTCGTGATTCTCGTTCGTGGAAATCTCGGAACTATCGCGTAAGTTGTACAAAGAGGCGAAGTATAGACCGAACATGGGCAAGCTTTGGGCAGTCAAGCATATGTCGGGTTCACCGTTACTACCGGATGATCTGGAGACATGCTTTCGTCCGGACGGCGGTATTCTGATCGCGTGAATTGTGGCGGAGTCTACTTGCCGCGCCAGGTGCCGGTTTCCCACAACTGTGCAAGCGAAACGCGATAGTTGGGGAAGGCGAATTCGAACCCGGCCCCGCGAAGGCGTGCATTCGAAACGCGCTTGTTCTCGCCGTAGAAGGAGCGCGCCATCGGCGACAGTTCGGCGGTCTCGAAAGGAGTTTCCGGCGGCGGCTCGACGCCCATCAGCCGGGCGGCCTCCGCAACGACGTCCTGTGGCGGGGCGGGTTCGTCGTCGGTGACGTTGAAGATGCCGCCCATGCCGCGGCTGGCGAGAAAGGCGGCAGCCGATCCGATGTCTTCGACCCGGATGCGGTTGAACACCTGGTTGGGCTTTACCAGCCGGCGCGCCGTGCCTTCGGCGAGGTTGCGAAAGGCATTGCGGCCCGGTCCATAAATGCCGGCAAGGCGCAGGACCGCGACGGGAATGTGACGCTCGGCCCCATAGGCGAGCCAGGCATTCTCGGCCTCTATCCGTTCGACCGAACGCTGCGAAACCGGTTTGCAGGGTGTCTCCTCCGTCACCCAGGCTCCCTTGTGGTCGCCATAGACGCCAACGGTGGAAAGATAGCCGACCCAGCGAAGATTCGGCAGACGTTCGGGCAACGGCGTGCCGCCGGCGCGGAACATCGGGTCGCCCTCGCGGCCGGGGGCAATCGACTGGATGAGGTGGGTTGTCTGGTGCATGGCGTCCGCGAGTTCGGCGGAAATCGCGGTTCCATCGAAAAGGATGGGGCGGATGCCGGTTTGCGCAAGCCCGGGGAGCCTTTCGGGTGAGCGGGTGGTGCCGGTCAGGGATTGTGCGGCAGGAGCCACCGCTTTCGCGATCGCCGTGCCGGAATAGCCGGCGCCAAGAATCAGGACATGCATCGGCTTACTCCTGCCATTTGCCATTCCGAAAGTACGTCGTTGTCGGTTTCAGGCCCGCACTCTCTAGCGAAGGCGGCGAGTTCGTTGCGCGGCATCAGCCGCGAAAGCGCCCAGACAGCCATTGCCCTGACCGCCGGGGAAGCATCGCTCGCCAGCGCCTTGCAGCGTGGTATCAGGCTTTTTTCGCCGGAATTGCCGGCCGCGATCAAGGCATTTCTGACGAAGCGGTCGCGTCCGATGCGTTTCACCGGTGAGCCGGAGAAGAAGGCGCGGAACGCCGCATCGTCCAAGGTCAGCAGGAAATTCAGTTCCGGCTCCTTCAAGTCGTCGCGCGCTTTGAGCTTCATCTCAGAGGCCGAGCGCGCGAACTTGTTCCACGGACAGGCCGCGAGACAGTCGTCGCAGCCATAGATCCGATTGCCGATCAGCGGACGGAGCTCGGGCTCGATCGGACCCTTGTGCTCGATCGTCAGGTAGGAAATGCAGCGCCGCGCGTCGATCCGGTAGGGTGCCGGAAAGGCGCCGGTCGGGCAGGCGTCGAGACAGGCCCGGCAGGAGCCGCAATAGTCGCGTTCGGGTTCGTCTAGGTCGAGTTCGGCCGTCGTGAAAAGACTGCCGAGAAACAGCCACGAACCGTATTCGCGGCTGACAAGATTGGTGTGTTTTCCCTGCCAGCCGATGCCGGCTTTCTCTGCGAGCGGCTTTTCCATGACAGGGGCCGTATCGACGAAGACCTTCACGTCCTCGCGGGCGCGGGCGGCAAACCGCGTCGCGATCTCCTTGAGCCGCCCCTTGACGACATCGTGGTAGTCGCGGTTCTGCGCATAGACGGAAATCGCCCCGCGGTCCCGCTTATCAAGGATCGCGCGCGGATCGTCCTCCGGACCGTAGTTCATTCCGAACATGACGATCGAGCGGACGTCGCTCCACAGCACGCGCGGATCGGACCGGCGTTCGGCGGTTTCCTCGAGCCAATCCATGGTGCCATGAGCGCCTTCGGCCAGGAACTGTTTCAGTCGCGCCGGCGCCTGCGGAATGGCGTCCGGTCGCGTGATGCGACAGATATCGAAGCCCTTGTCCGCCGCCTCGCTCTTCAGAAGCGCAGTTAGTGTGCTGCGTTTCCTGCCCTGGTTCTCCGCTCTTGCAGCGTCGCCAGGCATTGCCTTGTCCTCAGAAGTCGAGGTCCGCATAGTGCGAGACCGGTGTGACGCCGCGCACCCGCTCGCCGAGCAGCGGGCGGAACGACGGACGGGATTTCAATCTTTGGTACCACTCCTTGGCCGTCGGCGCTTCGGACCAGTCGATCTCGCCGAGGTAATCGAGCACGGAGATGGCCGCCGCCGCTGCGAGATCGGCATAGGAGATGCGGTCGCCCGCAAGCCACGGACGCGATCCGGCGAGCCAGGAGAGATATTTCATGTGTTGACGAATATTGGCGCGCGACGTGCGCAGGATTTTCGAATCCGGTGCGCCGCCGCCCTGATCCGGGGTCATCTGCAGCTTGAAGATGCGTTCGCGCACCAGCGGACGCGTCACATCGGCCTCCATCTTCTGCAGGAACCATTCGGTGAGCCGGCGAATCTCCGCCCGCTGGAACGGATCTTCGGCAAGCAGCCGGCGATCGCGCTTCAGAATGCCGTTGGTTTCGTCCAGATATTCCGAAATGATCGTCGCGCCGCAGAGTGCTCGCATGCTGTCGTCCACATAGACTGGCAGCGTGCCCGCTGGATTGAGGGCCAGAAAGTCCCGCCGATTTTCCCAGGGCTGCTCTTCGCTCAGCTCGGTCTGGTAGCCGTATTCGGAGAGAATCAGGCGGACGAACCGTGAGGCGGAGGACATGGGGTGATGATACAGTGTCGGCATCGAGGATCGCGCTTCGTAGATCTGTTTTTCCGGGAGCGTCAGCATCGCGGCACATGTCTCTGGCCACGGCTTGTCATAAAAACGAGCTATAGGTAGTTCAGGTGGCAAACACAAGCGAATCGACCTTCTCCTCCCAAATCCCAACATGTCAGGAGCATCTTATTAATGGCGGATCAATCGATCATCAGCGCGCTCGTCCTCGGGCTTGTCGAGGGACTGACCGAGTTCATCCCCGTATCGTCGACGGCGCACGTCCTTCTTGCCGGCCACTTCCTTGGTTTCAGGTCACCCGGAAATACGTTTGCCGTTCTCATCCAGCTCGGCGCCATCCTGGCGATCCTGCTGGTTTATTTCCAGCGGCTGCTCAAGATCGCGTTGGCCCTGCCGACGAATGCTATCGCCCGTCGCTTCGTGCTTTCGGTGCTCATCGCCTTTCTTCCGGCAGCCGTGATCGGCGCCGCGGCCCACGGCTTCATCAAGTCGGTGCTTTTTGAAACACCGATGCTGATCTGCATCGTATTGATCGTCGGCGGGCTCGTCCTCTATGCGATCGACCAGCTCCCGCTGAAGCCGCGCTACACCGACGTGATGGAGTATCCGCCGTCACTCGCCTTCAAGATCGGCCTCTTTCAGTGCCTTGCGATGATTCCTGGCACGTCGCGTTCCGGGGCGACGATTGCCGGTGCTCTGCTGATGGGGACCGACAAGCGTTCTGCGGCGGAGTTCTCCTTCTTTCTCGCCATGCCGACCATGGTCGGGGCCTTCGCCATCGACCTCTACAAGAACCGCGATGCGCTGTCCTTCGAGGACGTAACGCTGATCGCCGTCGGGTTCATTGCCGCCTTCGTCGCAGGCGTGTTCGTCGTGCGCTCGCTGCTCGATTTCGTCTCGCACCGCGGCTTCACGCCTTTCGCGATCTGGCGGATCATCGTCGGGGTCGCGGGCCTGATTGGTTTGTGGCTTCTTGGATAGCTGCTGCATGTGTCCTTAAATCGTAGCCGATTTAAGGACACATGCAGCAATTCAAAGTGCTGCAGCGTCCTCTGGGCGTCTGATAGGACGCGCGGCGCTGTAGAAACATAAAGCCGCATGCGCTCCTTTCGAAACGCATGCGGCTCCCTGGCCCCCGCCAAAACTCAGATATCAACCGCCGCGGCGTTGTCCGTCTTTAGGAGGACGGCTACGCTTCACGCGACAGGTGCCGGCTTACTCGCCGGAAAACTCGATCGACGCCGTCGTGCATGGGTCGACGCCATAGGCGGGCGCGCATCCCTTGCTGCTGCTTGCCACGGTGCTCGGAGCCATGAATGAGCCAGCCAGAATGATCATTGCCGCAGACGCAAAAAAGATTGCGATCGACTTGCCCATGGGACGTTATGCCTTTCGAGTGTGATGTTGGCACCGACTGCGCTCGCCGAGCGATGTGGCGCGAGCGGTGTTTATTCGCTGGACATGTCATGATCAATATCAGGGCATGCTGAATCTGCGGTAAACGATATTCGTGTTTTCGACTGCGGCAGAACTGCAACAATGCTGCGTCATTGCCACAAGCAAAAACCGCCGGCAGGGCCGGCGGTCATAAAGAGAAAATCCGGAGGCGACAGGTGTCAGGCCGCGCGTCCGCCGCGTGTATACTGCCCATGCGGGCGATAGCGCACCAGATAGCTCGGCAGGATCGAATCGAGCATCGTCGGCTTGATCCCGATTCCGGCGAGCGTGCGTCCCTCAGCTTCGGCCTGCGCAGAGACCACATTGTCGGATTTGAGCAACACCACTTGATCGGCGGTGAGCGGCGGCGTGATGAACGGCACCAGCGAAGCGACGCTGCCGAGCAGCGAAGCGATGCTGAAAGGTATCGACACGAGATGGCGCTTGCGGTCGATCGTCTTCAGCATGAGCTCGAGACAGTCGCGGAACGACAGAACTTGCGGTCCGCCGAGCTCGTAGATCTTGCCTTTCTCGATCTTGCCGTCGACGGCACGGGCCACGGCCTCGGCAACGTCGGTCACATAGACCGGCTGGAATTTCGTATGACCGCCGCCTACCAGCGGCAGGACCGGCGAAAGCCGCGCCATTTCGGCGAACTTGTTGAAGAAGCCGTCCTCGGGTCCGAAAATGATCGACGGGCGCAGGATGATCGCGTCCGGAACCGTTTCGAGGATCGCTGCCTCGGCCCGGCCCTTGGTCCGGGCATAGCTCGATTCCGACTTGGCATCGGCACCGATCGCCGAGATGTGCGTCAGCGTGGCCCCGGCTGCCCGCGCGGCTTCGGCGACTGCGCGCGCTCCGAAATCCTGGACCGCGTCGAACGTGTTGCGGCCGCTCTCGAACAGGACGCCGACGCAGTTGATCACATGGTCGGCGCCTTCGACGGCGCGGTCGACCGATTTGCGGTAGCGCAGATTGGCCTGGACGAAGGAAATCTGGCCGACATTGCCGAGCGGCTGGAGATGGCCGGCAAGGTCCGGCCGGCGGACCGCCACACGAATGCGATAGCCGCGCTTGGCGAGCGCGCGCACCACATGACGGCCGACAAATCCGGATCCGCCGAAAATCGTCACCAGCGGCGGAAGGTTGGACAAGGTCATGGGAAACGCACTCCTGATCTCATATGGAAGAATTGCTTGCTACATAGCCCAAGCGGCGGGCGAGGTGAAGGCCAATCCCACGTCGCCGCGCGAGCACTTTCGTGGTGCCTTCTGATAGGGTTCAGACCCCTTCCACTACCACCATTTCGGCGTCGGCCACTTCCTGGCGGATCGCGGCGGCGATCTGGTATTCCGGCGAGTTGTAGCAGTCGACGGCGGCCTGGAGGGAAGGGAATTCGATGACGACGTTGCGGGAGCGAACGGCGCCTTCCAGCCGATGGAAGTTGCCTCCGCGCGCGAGGAATATTGCGCCGTATTTCTCGAAGGCCGGCTTTGCCGCCGCCACGTAGTCCTTGTAGCGCTCGGCGTCCCGTATATCGACCCGAGCGATCCAATATCCCTTGGCCATGATAAACTCCTCGTCTTTCGGTAGAGTACACAGACGGGGTCGTTACTTCCGGCAATTCGCGGTCAACGTCAAGCGCGCCCCGTTGCTCAGGGGCGGAAGCTCGTAAAATAGCTGGAGGTGCTTTCTTCGCCGAGGCGGATCAGCCGGAAAGCGCGCTCTCCATTTCGGTGAGGATCGCACGGGCGGCCGTCAGCGGTTCTGCAGCCTGGACGATCGGCCGTCCAACGACGAGATGGCTCGATCCCGCGCGAAGCGCGTCAGCTGGCGTCATCACCCGCTTCTGGTCGCCCTTGTCGGCGCCCGCGGGGCGGATGCCGGGGGTGACGAGCGCCATCTCCGCTGCGATGATCTTGCGCACCGCGGCGGCCTCCTCGGCGGAGCAGACGATCCCGCCCATTCCCGCGGCACGGGCCTGTTCCGCCCGGCGCAGCACCAGCGTATGCGGATCGTATTCGTAGCCGGCATCGATGACGTCCTGCTCGTCCATCGAGGTGAGGACCGTAACGCCGAGCAGGCAGAGGCCGGATCCGCGCGCCGCCTCGACGGCCGCCTTCATCGCTTTTGGGTAGGCGTGCAGCGTCAGCATCGACATGCCCATCTTCGCGATGTTCTCGACGCCCTTCGCCACGGTGTTGTCGATGTCGAGCAGCTTCATGTCGAGAAAGACCTTCTTGCCGCTCGCGGCGAGATCCCGCGCGAATTCGAGCCCGCCGGCGAAGGCAAGCTGATAGCCGATCTTGTAGAAGGCGACATCGTCGCCAAGCGCCGAGACGATCTTCTCCGCCTCGGCAATCGTCGGAATATCAAGGCCAACGATCAGCCGGTCGCGCGCGCTCATGGTCATGTCGAGATCACCCCTGCCAGAATTCCATCGGCGTCCAGTCGCATGTGACGGCGCGATCCGCAAGACGAAATGCAAAGAGGTTGCCGCCGCCCGCGGGCTGGTCGGCATCGCGCGCGATCGCCGTGCCTGTCATGCGGCATTTGAGCAGGGTCCCGACGCCGCCATGCCCGACGAAGGCGATCGGAACCGCGGGATCGTGGCGATCGAGAATATAGGAAACCGCGTCCCAGATGCGCGTCTGGGCATCGATTGCCCGCTCCCAACCCTTGAAGCTTTCGTTCGGATGGGCAAAAAACCAGTCGGCCGCCTTTTCGAACTCCTCCGGCGGCAGGAAGCCTGTTGCCGAGCGGTCGTTCTCGCCCATCTCTTCGTCGGTCTCGACCGGGACACCTGCCGCCTGCGCCAATATGGCGGCGGTCTCCATGGCTTTCGTCTCATGGCTGGATACGATCCGCCCGAGCGACCGGACCCACGGGTTCGCGGCCGTTACGCGGGCGCGATCCCTGCCGAGGTCGGACAATCCCCATTTCGGCACGGCCATCGCGGGGTCGATCCGGACCTGCGGGTGGGTCAGGTAAACGCCGAACACGCCGTGCCTCAATGCGCTTTGCGATAGACCCAAAGCTGCGCGGGCGGAATGTTGCGGACGACAAAGTCGAGATGCTGGATGCTGTAGCGGTCGGGCATGGCGACGACCGGCGACAGAGGGCCATAGGAAATCTGCACGACAGGCCGGCCAACAGGGATCCGCGAAAGCAGGTCCTCGATAAGCTCGACGCGGCGGTGCATCGGGAAGTTCAGGAGCGGCACTGCGGACACGACGCTGTCGAACTGCTGGTCCTTCATTGATCCGAGCGTATGCTCGAGATCGAAGGCGTCGCCATTGACGAAACGCACGCCGGCGAAATGCGCCTTCAGTTGATGGTAGAATTCGGTCGAATATTCCACCGACACCAGTTTTTCCGGTGCGATCCCGCGCTCCAGGATCGCCTTGGTGATCACGCCGGTTCCCGGTCCGAGTTCAAGCACCGGCAGTCCCGAGCGGGGATTGACCACGCTTGCCATCCGTCGCGCCGTGATCGAGGATGTCGGCAGGATAGCTCCGACGGCGCGGGTGTTGCTCATCCAGCCCTTGAAGAAGCGGATTTCCTCGTCGAACTTCCGGCCGAACTTTTCCTTCACCTTCAAGCGCAAGCTCATCGAATCCCCTCGAAAAATCATTCTCATTTCGGTCGACCGCGGCCCATGCTGTGTTCTGATTCGCCGGGTCGCGCAACTGCATGGGGCATAATGTGCTCCCATCTGCGGCAAAAACAAGTCTGTCCGCGTCTAAAAGCGATGGCTTATCAACAAGGCGCGACCACAGGTTTCATGAAAAACCCGCCGGCCAAGGGGCGGCGGGTCAGCGTTTCGAGAGCGCGATCGAACCGTCACACACGCATCGGCATGAGAACGTAGAGCGCGTCCTCGGCGGCAAGATCGCGCACAAGTGTCGGCGAACCGGGATCGGCGAGCATGAAGACCGCGTCGTTGCCGGTAAGTTGGGCGGTGATGTCGAGCAGGTATTTGGCGTTGAAGCCGATTTCCAGGGGGTCGTTTTCGTAGCCGACCGGCAGCTCTTCCGTCGCGCTGCCCGAATCCGGGTTGTTGACCGTCAGCGTCATCTGTCCGTCGGCGAGCGCGAGCTTCACTGCGCGGCCGCGCTCGGACGAAATCGTCGAGACGCGATCGACGGCCTGGGCAAAGGACTGGCAATCGACCCGCAGTTCCTTCTCGTTGTTGGCCGGGATCACCCGCTGGTAGTCGGGGAACGTGCCGTCGATCAGCTTCGAAGTCATGACGATCGAGCCGATCGTCAGGCGGATCTTCGCGTCCGAGACCTCGACAGTCACGACGATGTCGGGATTGTCGAGCAGCTTCTGCAGTTCGCTTACGGTCTTGCGCGGAATGATGATGCCCGGCATGCCTTCGGAGCCGGCCGGGGCTTCGACATCGGCCCGCGCCAGGCGGTGGCCGTCGGTCGCAACCGCGCGCAGCTTCAATTGTCCCTTGTTCTCGACGGTGTGCACGAAGATGCCGTTGAGGTAGTAGCGGGTCTCCTCCGTCGAGATCGCGAACTGTGTCCGGTCGATCAGCATCTTGAGATCCGTCGCCTTCAGGCGGAACGAATGCGAGAAGCTCCCGGCCGTCAGATCCGGGAAATCCGATTGCGGCAGGCACTGCAGCGAAAACTTCGAGCGCCCGGAGGCGACCGTCATTGCCGTGCCTTCGGCATTGGTCGCAAGCAGCACCTCCGCTCCGTCCGGCAGCTTGCGAACGATGTCGTAGAGGAGATGCGCCGGAACGGTGGTGGCGCCCGCCTGTTCCACCTGTGCCGGTGTCGCCTCGGTGATCTCGAGATCGAGGTCGGTCGCCTTCATTTCAAGGCTCGCTCCGTCCGAGCGCAACAGCACGTTCGAGAGGATCGGGATCGTGTTTCGCCGTTCGACGACGCGGTGAACATGGTTCAGCGATTTCAGGAGATTGGACCGCTCGAGAGTAATGCGCATGGGATGCTACCGCTTTCAACCGTTGCCCGGCGGGCGAACCCGCCGCAGCGTCAACTGCGAGTGCTCCGGCCGATCGGCCGGAAGGATGTGGACGGGCAAAATGGCAGAAAGAGAGCCGCAAAAGCAAGGGGTTTCACGGGCTCTTCCCCAACGTGGGAGCTTGCCGTCGCAACGCACCCTTGCCCTGCCCCCTCTGCTCACTCATAAAGGGCTGAACTGATAAGCCAAATGTCGTGATCGGGACCAGGGAGTTGGACAAGCATCAATCGCCTCAAGCGGGGGAGAAAGAAGGGCAGCGCGGCTATCGGCTGCACAATGCGAGCATTCCCGCCCGTCCGCTGGAGCCGGCGCTCTATCTCGTCGCGACGCCGATCGGCAATCTCGCCGACATCACGCTTCGAGCGCTGGAGACGCTTGCCGGCGCCGACGTTCTCGCCTGCGAGGACACGCGCGTGACCCGCGTGCTGCTCGACCGCTACGGCATCGTCAATCGTCCGTTCGCTTACCATGAGCACAATGCCGAAGAGGCCGGTCCGCGGCTGCTGGCGGCGCTCGGCGAGGGGAAATCGGTGGCGCTCGTCTCCGATGCCGGGACGCCGCTCGTCTCCGATCCCGGCTATCGCCTGGCGCAACTGGCAATCGAGGCCCGCCACCGGGTCGTGCCGATCCCGGGGGCATCGGCTCCCCTTGCGGCCCTTGTCGGCTCCGGCCTCCCGAGCGACGCCTTCCTGTTTTCCGGCTTCCTGCCGACCAAGGACAAAGCGAAGCGCGACCGTCTCGGCGAACTCGCCACCGTGCCGGCGACACTATTGTTCTTCGAGTCGCCGCATAGGATCGCTGCGACGCTGGCCGTGGCAGCCGATGTTCTCGGCCCGGAAAGGAAGGCGGCCGTCTGCCGCGAGCTAACCAAGGCGTTCGAGGAGTTCCGCCGCGGCACCCTCGGGGAGCTCAGCGCCTTCTACGCCGAGGGGGCGAACGTTAAGGGCGAAATCGTTCTGGTCGTCGGTCCGCCGGATGCGAAGCCGGTTCCCAAGGAAGCGGATGTGGATGCCCTGTTGGGCGCCCTTGCACGGGACATGCCGATGGGCAAGGCGGCGACGGAAGCCGCCCACCGGACCGGACTGCCGCGCAAGGAACTCTATGACCGGCTTCTCGCTCTCAAGGAACGCGATGAGGGTTGAGCGACCGGACAGCCGCAAGCTGAAGGCCCTGAAGCGCGGTCACTTCGCCGAATACCGCGCGGCGCTCTGCCTGATGCTCAAAGGCTATCGCATCGTCGCAATGCGTTACCGCACCAGGCTCGGCGAGATCGACATCATCGCCCGTCGCGGCGATCTTGTCGCCTGCGTCGAAGTGAAGGCTCGCCGCGGCTTCGACGAGGCGGTCTTCGCGGTCTCCGATACGGCGCAACGGCGCATCAGGGCTGCAAGCGATATCTGGCTGTCCCGGCAGGCGGATTTTCATCGTCTCTCCGTCCGCTACGATATCGTCGCGGTCACTCCCTGGCGCTGGCCGCGGCATTTGCCGGACGCCTTTTGAATTTGTAATCGTCAAGACATAAAAGCGTTACCGGCCTGTCACGGAAGGTCACTAGTCCACAGCCATCCGCAAACGGTGGAGAGGACAGGAGACCATGTTCAAGAGAATTTCGCTTGCAGCCGTTACTTTCGCATTTTCCGCAACGACATCGCTCGCCGCGACCAACATCACCTGGTGGCACGGCATGGCCGGCCGCAACGGCGAGGTCATCAACGAGGTCGCGCAGAAATTCAACGAATCCCAGAGCGCCTGCGCCCTGACGCCGGTCAGCAAGGGCACCTACGAGGAAGCGCTCGCTTCCGGTATCGCCGCTTTCCGCTCGGGCGAGCAGCCGAACATCCTGCAGGTCTTCGACGCGGGTGCCGCGACCATCATCAATGCCAAGGGCGCCGTCATCCCGGCGGAGGACCTGATCACCAAGGCCGGCTACGCCTTTGATCGCAACGCCTTCATCGACGGCGTGCGCTACTTCTACGCCGACAGCGAGGGCAAGTTCGTCGGCATGCCGTTCAACTCTTCGGCGCCGATCATGTATATCAACGACGAGGCGCTGAAGAAAGCCGGCGTCGAAGCTCCGAAGACCTGGGAAGATTTCGAGGCAGTCGCTCCGAAGCTGAAGGAAGCCGGTTATATCCCGCTCGTCCAGTCGCAGCTTACCTGGCAGTTCACCGAGAACTTCTTCTCGCGCAACAACATCCAGTTCGCGACCAACAACAACGGCTACGACAGCGTCGCCGACACCGAGCTGAAGGTCACCGACCCGAACCTGCAGATGATGTTCGAGAAGCTCAGGGCCTGGAAGGACGAGGGTTACTTCGCCTTCTACGGCGCCGGCTGGAACGACAACCAGAAGGTTTTCGAGGAAGGCAAGGCTGCCCTCTGGATCGGCTCGTCCGGCTCCTTCGGCGGCTTGACGAAGACGGCGCAGATGCCGTTCTCGGCGACCTTTCTGCCCTATTGGGGCTCGATCGAGGGCGCCGGCACCAACTCCTTCATCGGCGGTGCCGCGCTCTTTGCCATGTCCGGCAAGTCGGACGAGGAAAACAAGTGCGTCGCCGACTTCTTCCAGTTCCTGACGTCGCCGGAAATCCAGTATTTCTATCATAAGTCCACCGGCTACGTGGCGATCACCAAGGCAGCCTACGAGCTTGCCCAGAAGGATGGCTACTACAAGGAAAAGCCCGTTGCCGAAGTCGGCATCAAGCAGCTTCTCCTGCCGGCCGGTGAATGGTCGAAGGGCTATCGCCTCGGCTTCTACCCGCAGATTCGCGAGATCATGGAGCGCGAGTACGGCCGCATCTTCTCCGGCGAAACGACCGTCAAGGACGCCTTCGAGACGATCGAGAAAGAAGGCAACGAACTGCTCGCCCGCTTCGCCAAGACGGCAGGCTGATCATGAGCCACGCCGGCCCCTCATCCTGGCCCTCTCCCCATGCGCGGGGAGAGGTGAGTGCAACGGACGATGGAACGTTGCGTCTCTCCGCAAAGGCGGGGAGAAGGTGGCCGGCGGGCTGGACGGCGGGATCGTCCGGCGATCGAAGCGATCAGGCAGGGGCGAAGCGCGTTCAGTTCTCATCGCCCCTTCTGCCCTATCTCTTCCTCGCGCCGCAGCTCGCGATCATCTTCATCTTCTTCTATTGGCCATCCGCGCAGGCGATACAGTCTTCCTTCTACCTGGAAGACCCCTTCGGTTTCGGATCCACTTTCGTCGGCATGAGCAACTATGCGGACGTGCTGAAGTCGAACGAATATCTCGGTATCGCGCGCTTCACGGCGATCTTCACGGTTCTGGTGACGTTTTTCGCGTTGTCGATCGGCCTGCTGCTCGCCGTCAAGGCGGATGGCGTCATCCGCGGCAATAGCGGCTATAAGACATTGCTGATCTGGGTCTATGCCATCGCGCCGCCTGTTGCCGGCCTGATCGGTATGATGTTCTTCGACCAGCACATCGGTCCGATCGTCAAGCTCGCGGCCTGGTTCGGATGGGACATCAAGGTGGGGCTCGATTATTTCGACACGGCCTTCGCCATGATCGTCGTTTCCGTATGGAAGCAGATCCCCTACAACTTCATCTTCTTCCTTTCCGGACTGCAGGGCATTCCCGTCTCCGTGCGCGAGGCGGCAGCGCTCGACTGCCGTTCCGGCACGCGCCGCTTCTGGACGGTCGTGCTGCCCTTGCTCGCGCCGACGGCGTTCTTCCTGCTGATCATCAACGTCACCTATGCGCTGTTCGATACGTTCGGCGTCATCGACGTCATGGTGAAGGACAAGGCTGCAAACAACCCCATCACCCTTGTCTACAAGGTCTATATGGACGGCTTCCGCGGCAATGATCTCGGCGGTTCCTCCGCCCAGTCGGTGATCCTGATGGTCGTCGTCTTCGCGCTCACCATCTTCCAGTTCCGCTTCATCGAGCGGCGTGTCCATTACAACTGAGGTAACGGCCATGCACCGCACGAAAATCCTCGATCACGTCATCCTTCTTATCGGCGTCTTCATCATGGTCGCGCCGGTCGTCGTCGCGTTCATGACCTCGACCCATGAGGCCGCCGATATCCACAGCAACGGTCTGAGCCTCACCTGGGGCGGCCATTTCGCAGAGACTTACGAGGCCGTGCTGACGCGCGAGGGCGGCTTCACCGGCAAGATCACCGGGTTCAACATGATGCTGAACTCGATGATCCTCGGCCTCGGCTTCGCCGCCGGCAAGATCGTGCTATCGATGCTGGCCGCCTATGCGATTGTCTATTTCCGCTTTCCGCTGGCGACGGTTGCCTTCTGGATCATCTTCACCACGCTGCTTTTGCCGCTCGAAGTTCGCATTCTCCCCTCCTACGAGGTGATGAACGCATTGAAACTGACGAACACCTATACGGGCCTGATCGTGCCGCTGCTCGCGTCGGCGACCGGCACCTTCTATTTCCGCCAGTTTTTCAAGTCGGTTCCCGACGAGTTGCTCGAAGCGGCGCGCATCGACGGTGCCGGGCCGTTCAAGTTCTTCATCGATGTTCTGGTGCCGCTGTCGCGCACGATGATGGCGGCCATCTTCATCATCATGTTCGTCTATGGCTGGAACCAGTATCTCTGGCCGACGCTGATGACGACGGACGAGGGCTTCTTCACGCTCGTGCGCGGCATCAAGCAGATCCTGCTCGTCTGGGTCGGCTCCAACATTCCTGACTACAACGAGGCCTTTGCCCTGGCGATCCTCGCGATGCTGCCGCCGGTGATGATCGTCGTCATCTTCCAGCGCTGGTTTATCAAGGGCCTGACCGAAAGCGACAAGTAGAGCGGACCGAGGATGCGGGCTTCTCGCAGCCCTCAGCAGCGAATTTATCAACGGAGGCAACCCATGGCGGCGATCGATATCGCAGAGGTCTCGAAAATCTACGCCGGCGGCGTCGAGGCGGTGAAATCCGTCTCGATCGACATCGCCGACGGCGAGTTCATCGTGCTCGTCGGTCCGTCCGGCTGCGGCAAGTCGACCTTGTTGCGCATGGTCGCAGGCCTCGAGACGATCTCGAAGGGCACCGTGAAGATCGGCACCCGGATCATCAACGATGTCGATCCCGCCGAACGCGACATCGCCATGGTCTTCCAGAACTATGCGCTCTATCCGCACATGACGGTGTACGAAAATCTCGCCTACGGTTTGAAGAACCGGAAGACGCCGAAGACCGAGATCGAGGCAAGGGTTGCCGAGGCTGCGCGCATGCTCGAGATCGCGCCTTATCTCGATCGCAAGCCGCGCGCGCTTTCCGGAGGGCAACGCCAGCGCGTCGCCATGGGCCGGGCGATCGTGCGCAAGCCGGCGGCCTTCCTTTTCGATGAGCCGCTGTCGAACCTCGATGCCAAGCTCCGGGTCTCCATGCGCGGCGAGATCAAGCGATTGCAGAAGCGCCTCGGCACCACTTCGCTCTACGTCACCCACGACCAGCTCGAGGCGATGACACTCGCCGATCGCCTCGTCGTGTTGAACGGTGGCCGGATCGAACAGGTCGGCCGGCCGCTGGACGTCTATCATGCGCCGGCTTCGACCTTCGTTGCGAGCTTCATCGGCTCACCGGCGATGAACCTGGTCAAAGGCGTTCTCGAGGGCGCGCGGCTGCAGATCGGCACGCAGTCGATCGACCTCGGGTATCGGGCGCCGGCGGACGGATCGGTAACCGTGGGCTTGCGCGCGGAGGACCTGCGTCTCGCGGGTGTTGGCGAGCCGGCCTTGCTCTTCCGGGTCGACTATGTCGAGGAACTGGGCGCGCAGCGCCTCGTCCACGGCGCAATCGACGACCATTCTGTCACCGTCGCGCTTGCGCCGGAGACGCCACTTTCGGACAGTTTTGCCGTTGCCATCGCGCCGGAGCGCTTGCATTTCTTCTCGTCCGAGACCGGCAGGAGGCTCGGAGAACCGAAAGCGGCAACGGGCATCGTACAGGCCAAGACGCGAACCGTGAACATGGAGCCAGCATTGTGATTGATACGACCTCAGCAGCGCTCGCCGTTTCCTCGCTGGAGACGCGCGCCGGTTTTGCCCGGATCGAGCGCAGCATTGCCGCCCATGACGCCGTCATGGAAAGCCTTGAGGAAATGAACACGCTTGAGATCGGCGGTGCGCCGCCCGCCCGCGAGCCGCTCGCCTTTCCCTTCACCGTCGCGGCCTGGAACCTCGAACGCTGCCTGTTCCCCGAGGAAAGTGCTGCGCATCTTGACGCCACCGGCGCGTCGCTCGTTCTGCTTTCGGAGATGGACAACGGCATGGCGCGTACCGGCCAGCGGCACCCGACCGCCGAAATCGCCGTGGCGCTCGGCATGCAATACGCCTACGGCGTCGAATTCATCGAACTGGGATTGGGGTCCGATACCGAGCGCGAATTCTGCAAGGACGACTTCAACGAGAAGGGCTTCCACGGCAATGCGCTGATGGCGGCCGCTCCGCTCAACCGCCCGTTCATGTTGCGGCTCTGGGGCGAGAGGCTGTGGTTCATGGACGGCGGCGATCAACCGCGGGTCGGCGAGCGCCTTGCCATCGGCGCCGTGATCGAGACCCGGGCGGGCCCTTTCGTCGCCATTTCCACCCATCTCGAAAGCGCAACCACGGCCGCCTATCGCGAGAGGCAGGTCAAGGAACTGATCGACGCGCTGGACGCGAACTTTCCGGAGCTTCCTATCCTGATCGGCGGCGATCTCAATACCGGGAATCATATCGGCGGCGATTTCGAAGCCGAGGGCCTGTTTGCGATGAGCGCCGAGCGCGGCTTCACGCGCCACGGCGGCCCAATCGACGGCATGACGACGCGGCCGAGCCTCATCACCCGTTGGCCGAAGCGTGCAATGAAGCTCGACTGGTTTCTTGCGCGTGGTCTGAAGATTGGCAAAAGCCACATCGTTCCTTCACTCGATTCTTCGGGCCGCCCGCTGTCCGACCATGATCTCATCACCTGTGTCGTCGAAGGTTTCGAGTAGCGCGGGAGGTCTGTGCCTGTAGCGGTCCGGCCCGACGGAGCACGCAGAGCGTTTCATTCGGAAAGTGGTTCACGCATTTGTTCTATCATTGTTCTTGTTTTTGAGCGCACTCCGTGCAAGATTTGGTGCTGCAACCGGGGGCGGTTGTGGCGGCGCGAGGGCTGCCGTGACTGGAGCGGGATGAGAAAAAGTGTGATGCGGTTTTTCCGCGCACATCCCGCTCTGACTTTAGGGGACATCATGGTCGCGCGTGTCAGCACGGTTGCATTCCAGGGCATCGAAGGCGTTCCGGTCGACGTACAGGTGATGGTCGCACCTGGTAAGGTCGGCATGCAGATAGTCGGGCTGCCCGACAAGGCGGTTGCCGAAAGCCGGGAGCGAGTCCAGGCGGCGCTGCACGCATCGGGCCTGGCGCTGCCGGCAAAGCGGGTCACGGTCAATCTGGCGCCAGCCGACCTTCCGAAGGAGGGCAGTCATTTCGATCTCGCCATTGCGCTTGGCCTGATGGCGGCGCTGGATGCCATTCCGGCCGATGCGTTGAGCGGCTACGTCGTCATCGGCGAACTCAATCTCGACGGCACCATTGCGGCCGTCGCCGGCGCTCTGCCCGCCGCGATCGGCGCCAACGCGCTCGGCAAGGGCCTGATCTGCCCGGCGGAAAGCGGGCCGGAAGCGGCTTGGGCCGGATCGGAGATCGACATTCTCGCACCGCGCAGCCTGATCGCCATCGCCAATCATTTCCGCGGCACGCAGGTGCTGTCGCGTCCCGAGCCGGCCATTCGCGCCGCTGCCGCCAACCTGCCCGATCTTGGCGACATCAAGGGCCAGGAGAGCGCCAAGCGGGCGCTGGAGGTGGCAGCCGCCGGCAACCACAATCTGCTTATGGTCGGCCCGCCCGGGTCCGGCAAGTCGATGCTTGCCGCGCGCCTGCCCTCCATTCTCCCGCCACTCTCGCCTGCTGAACTGCTCGAAGTCTCGATGGTTCATTCGATCGCAGGGCAGCTGCCGGGCGGCAAACTTTCCGATCGCCGGCCGTTCCGCGCGCCGCACCATTCGGCCACCATGGCGGCCTTGATCGGCGGCGGGTTGCGGGCAAAACCCGGCGAGGCTTCGCTCGCCCATCATGGCGTGCTCTTTCTCGACGAGTTTCCGGAGTTTTCGCCGCAGGTTCTCGATGCGCTGCGCCAGCCGCTCGAAACCTCGGAATGCATCATCGCGCGTGCCAATCACCGCGTCAGCTATCCGGCGGCGATCCAGCTCGTAGCGGCGATGAACCCGTGCCGTTGCGGCATGGCGGGTGAACCCGGGCGCAGTTGCGCCCGCGGCCCGCGCTGCATGGCCGACTACCAGGCGCGGATTTCCGGCCCCTTGATGGACCGCATCGACATCCGCATCGACGTGCCGGCCGTCAGCGCCGCCGACCTTATCCGCCCCGTCACAGCCGAACCGAGTGCAGCCGTTGCCAAGCGCGTCGCCCGCGCCCGCGCGCTGCAGGCGGACCGCTTCGCGGCTCTTGGTCATCCGGAACTCACGAGCAATGCTCGCTGTTCGACGACGATGATCGAGAAGATCGCCGAACCGGACGCGGCGGGCCTGCAGCTCTTGCGGGATGCGGCGGAAAAGCTCAAGTTTTCGGCGCGCGGCTATCATCGAGTGCTGAAAGTGGCGCGCACGCTTGCCGACCTCGATGAGGCGCCGACGGTCGGCAGGATCCACCTTGCCGAGGCGATTTCCTATCGCGTCGCCGGAGAGCGGCTGCCTGTTGCGGCCTAGCTCCGCGGCCCTACTGCCTGGTTCCTGAAATCGGAGCCGATTTGAGGGCAAAATCATGCAGCAATGCATCGTGCTGTGGCGACCGTCGCGCCTTTGAAGGGACGCGGCGGACGCTGGGCGTTTCCTTGTCGGCAACGCGTTGCGACAGAGCGAGGGTCAATGATGGTGGATGAATCGGCCAGGGGACGAACGGACACCGCTTCGCGGGTCGTCAAGGCCTCGCCGCTAGCCATCTATCGGGCGCTGCTCGATCCTGCCGCCGTTG
The DNA here is from genome assembly GCF_013283645.1 of Sinorhizobium psoraleae. Classification (GTDB taxonomy): domain Bacteria; phylum Pseudomonadota; class Alphaproteobacteria; order Rhizobiales; family Rhizobiaceae; genus Sinorhizobium; species Sinorhizobium psoraleae. The sequence goes on along the minus strand of NZ_JABEKV010000002.1, from coordinate 1,158,899 downwards.
CCGTTTGGCTGCCGCCCGACGGCATGCAGGGCGAGATCGAAAGGTTCGAGCCGCGAGAAGGCGGAGTCTACCGCATGGCGCTCATCTATGAGGAGCCGAACCGCGCGCCACGCGGCAAGACTTCGGCGGCAAACGATATTGTCGAAGGGCGCTTCGTGCAATTGATCCCCGGCAAACGCGTGGTGCAGCAGGCGGAGTTTGAGTCCAACGAACCGGCATTTGCCGGCACGATGACGATTACCTGGACGCTTTCAGCCGTTCCGGATGGCACTGTGGTGACCGTGACTTGTGAGAACGTTCCCGAAGGTATCTCGCAGCAAGATCATGACGCGGGCCTCGGCTCGACGCTTGCCAACCTCGCGGCCTTCACGGAGTAAGAAAAAGGGGGCGCACGGTGGCGCCCCTCCTGAGAGTTCTTCGGAGCGAGCTGCCGCGCGCTATCCGCCAAGCCCTTCGAACAGGACGGTCGAAAGATAGCGTTCGGCAAAGGAAGGAATAATGACGACGATGTTCTTGCCGGCGTTTTCCTCGCGTTGCCCGACCTCGATCGCGGCCTGGAGCGCGGCGCCGGCGGAAATGCCGACCGGAACGCCTTCGAGCCTTGCAACGAGGCGTGCGGCCTCGACGGCTTCGCCCGCGTTCACGGTCACGACCTCGTCATAGACGCCCGTGTCGAGGATTGCCGGCGCGAAACCGGCGCCGATTCCCTGGATCTTGTGCGGTCCGGGATCGCCGCCGGAGAGAACCGGGGATTCCTCCGGCTCGACGGCGATCACCTTGATGGAGGGCTTGCGCGCCTTCAGCACCTGGCCGGCGCCGGTGATCGTGCCGCCCGTGCCGATGCCCGAGACGAGGATGTCGACGCCGCCTTCGGTGTCGTTCCAGATTTCCTCTGCCGTCGTCTTGCGGTGGATCTCCGGATTTGCCGGATTTTCGAACTGCTGCGGGATGATCGCGTCGGGAAGCGTCTCGGTGAGTTCCTGCGCCTTGGCGATCGCACCCTTCATCCCCTTGGCGCCTTCCGTCAGGACCAGCTCCGCGCCAAGCAGGTAGAGCATCTTGCGCCGTTCGACCGACATCGTTTCGGGCATGGTGAGGATCAGCTTATAGCCCTTGGCGGCTGCGACGAAGGCGAGCGCGATGCCGGTGTTGCCCGAAGTCGGTTCGATGAGCGTCGTGCGACCGGGTACGATTTTGCCCTGTGCCTCGAGCGACTCGATCATCGAAACGCCGATGCGGTCCTTGACCGAGGCGATCGGATTGAAGAATTCGAGCTTGGCGAGAAGGTTTGCCTTTACGCCCTTCTCTTTTGCCAGCTTGTCGAGGCGTACGATGGGAGTGTCGCCGATCGTTTCGGTGATCGAGGAAAAGACGCGGCCGCGGCCGGGCTTACGCGTTTCGGACATGTGTTTCTCCCTTCAGTTGAAATCGTTGCCGCGAGAATACGGGCAATGACTGGGTCATTCCAGGGCGAGATGGGCTTCGAAGCCCGCCAGCCGGAGGAAAAAGCGTCTGCGCGGCGGCCGGCGGAGAAATCTTTTTTCAAGTCGCGCGGGTAGCGATGTAGGCGGCCGTTCCGGCAAGAATGCCGGCGGCCGCGCGGTTCAATGCCCTGAGCGCCTTCGGCTGCTTCAGAAGCGAGCGCGCGCGGGCCGCGAGCAGCATGTAGGGCAGCAGCACGGCGAGAAGGACAAGGAAGGTCGCCGCCAGCAGCAGGCCGTAATCCTCGGGACCGATTGCCGCGAGATCGATCAGCGTCGGTACCAGCGCCACATAGAACAGCATGGTCTTGGGATTGCCGAGCGTCACCATCAGTCCCGACAGGAAGGACATCGTCGCGCTTGCCGATTTCCGCGCCTGTATATCCTGCGGCAGAAGGCCGGCGGTCCAGAGTTTCCAGGCGATATAGCCGAGATAGAGCGCGCCAGCGATCTTCACGATGAGAAAGGCCGTGGTGAAGGTCTGCGCGACGAAGGCGAGCCCCAACACCACGGCAGTCAGATAGGCCATGTCGCCGAGGATCAGCCCGAGGCCCATGAAGAAGGTTTCGCGAAAGCCGGATCCGAGCGCCCGCGCAACAAGCGCGGTCACGCCAGGACCGGGAATGATTGCCGCAATGAAGAGGGCGCCGCTATAGGCAAGAAGGGCTGCGAGCGTCATGAAGCGTCTCCGAACATGCTCCTGCATTGTCTACAGCAGCGCGCGGAAAAGCGAAATCCGCGCGGGCGAAGTTTCGCGGTTAGATTGTCAGGGTGACAGCAATTGCGTTGTCCGGTGCAAGGAGATCATGAGAGTGTCCCGGCGACAGTCATGACACTCGTTCGGAGCGCAATGTGCCGGAAGTTCAGAGCCTTATCGCCTTTGCCCTGATTGCCCTCGGCATGGTGCTGACACCCGGACCGAACATGATCTATCTGATCTCCCGCTCCATCTGCCAGGGATCGGCGGCGGGTCTCGTCTCGCTCGGCGGCGTGGCGCTTGGTTTCGTCTTTTACATGGTCTTTGCCGCGCTCGGCATCACCGCATTGCTGCTGGCGGTTCCTTTCGCCTATGACGCGCTGCGTTTCGCCGGCGCGCTCTATCTGCTCTATCTTGCCTGGCAAGCTGTGAGGCCCGGCGGCCGCTCGCCCTTCCAGGTGCGCGACCTGCCGAGGGACGGACCCCGCAAACTCTTCCTGATGGGGCTTGTCACCAACCTGCTCAATCCGAAGGTGGCGGTGCTCTACCTTTCGCTGCTGCCGCAATTCATCCGCCCCGAGGGTGATGTCCTCCTCCAGTCGCTCGTGTTTGGCAGTCTGCAGATCATGATCAGCGTCACCGTTAACGCCTTGATCGCGGTGACGGCGGGCTCGATCGCCGCCTTCCTTGCCGGACGCCCGCTCTTCATGCTCGTGCAGCGCTGGCTGATGAGCACCGTGCTTGCGAGCCTTGCCGTCAGCATGGCGGCGGAGGCGCGCAGATAAAGCGAGACGTTCAGGCCGAACTTGCATCCAGGCCCCCGGTGCGCGATCTTCTCGGCTTGGCGGAGACGATGATAATGTCCGGCAAACCAACATCACTCAGCTTGACCCCGGCGCACGTCGCCCAGGTTCACCGGGCGATTGCCGACGGCGGCCCCGGGCCGGGCGCAGTTCTCCACAGCGACGCGGACTACGGCGAATGGGTGGGGCGGATGATAAAGAGCCACCCATCTCCGGGTACGCCAATAATGCTCTTCGCCTATGGATCGTTGATCTGGAGACCGGAGATCGAGCATGTCGGCGAAACGGTAGGCGTTGCCCGGGGCTGGCATCGTTCCTTTTGCTTCCGAATGATCCGCTTCCGGGGAACACCCGAACAGCCGGGCCTCATGATGGCGCTCGATCGCGGCGGGCAGTGTCGGGGTGTCCTCTACGAACTGCCGGATGACGACATCGAAGGTCAATTTGCAAAACTCTTCCGGCGCGAATTTACCTATAAACCGCCCAACAGCATGCCCCGCTGGATCAAGGTTGAGACCGCGTCGGGCCCGGTGTCGGCCCTGGCCTTCGTCATGAATCGCGCCTCGCCGCTCTATGCCGGGAGTCTCTCGCTCGAAGCCGTCGCGGAGGTGCTGGCTTGCGCATGCGGCCATGTCGGCTCAGGCGCGGAATATCTGCTCAACACCGTGACGCATCTCGAGGCCAGGGGCATCCGGGACCGTAATCTGTGGCGCCTGCAGGCGCTCGTCGCAGAGTGCATCGAGCGCAACAGTAGAGCAGTGCACGCGAACGAGGTAGCGAGTGCCTGACGATCAGGCGCTCGGTCTGATTGCGCGCTTGAAAAGCGGGATCGACCGAACGCTCCAGCCGAGATTCATGCCGGCCGCGGCCAGGAGGATTGCCGCCGAACCGGCGATCTGTATCGCCTGCAATTCGTGTCCGAAAGCCACGCGGTCGACGAGGATCGCGGCGATCGGATAGATGAAGGAGAGCACACCCGTCATGTGCGTCGGGAGACGCTGGATCGCTCCATAGAGCAGGATATACATGATGCCGGTATGAACGACGCCGACGGTGACGAGCAGCGTCCATTGCCACTCGTCCTGCGGCAATGGCGCGGAGAGCGCGAAGGGCGCCAGCATGATCGCCCCGGTGATCACCTGGATAAGCGCGATCAGATGCGGCGGCGTGCCCTTGAGGAGCTTGGTGAGGAGCGCGGCGATCGCGTAGAAGAACGCCGCTCCGATCGAAAGCGCGATACCCGCAAGATAGTGCTCGGCATCGAAGCCGCCGCCCGGTTTCGCGGAGACGATCGCGATCATTCCCGCGAAGGAAACCGAAAGCCAGAAAAGCTTATTCACGGTGATCCGCTCGCCAAGAAAAAGCGCGCCAAGTCCAAGCAGCATGAAGGGCTGCGTGTTGTAGACCATCGTCGCAATCGAGATCGATGCCCGCGAATAGGCGGCAAAGAGCAGGAGCCAGTTGACGACGATCGCGACACCGCCGAGTGCTGCAAGGAAGACGACGCGCGGCTTCAGGTGGCGAAAGTCGATGAGCCCGAGCATCGCGGCCAGCGCAATCAGCGTCAGCGCCCCGAACACGCAACGCCAGAAAACGACGCCCGTGACCGGCTGGCCGGACATCAGCACGAACCAGCCGATTGTCCCCGAGATCAGCATTGCCGCCGTCATCTCCACACTTCCGCGCTTCAGTTCTCCGTCCATGACTGGTCTCCTTTTCTGATCGCACAACAATAATCGGCTGTTGGGTGATTTTATATGGAGACAAGAAGGAAGATGGACTATGATGCCTAATTATGAAAGGCAAAGCTGCCGCTTTGTCTTATTGAGGACGACTTGATGCTGGATGATGTCGATTGCCGTATTCTCGAGATTCTCGCAGCGAATGCCCGCGTGTCGCTGAAGGAACTGGCGCAAGAGGCGGGCCTCTCCTCGCCGAGCGCCGCCGACAGGCTGCGCAAGCTCGAGGACCGCGGCGTGATCAATGGCTTCACCGTCTCCGTCAATCCGGCGCAACTTGGCTATCCGCTGCAGGCGGTCGTGCGCGTTCGGCCGCTGCCAGGCATGCTGCACATCGTCGAAAAGCTCATTCAGGAAACGCCGGAGATTGTCGAATGCGACAAGATTACCGGTGACGATTGCTTCATCGCCAAGATGCTCGTGCGGGATATGGAAGAGCTCGACACGATCCTCGACCGCATTGCCGAACGGGCGCAGACCAATACCTCGATCGTCAAGTCGACGCCAGTCAAGCGCCGGCTGCCGCCGCTTTAGATTCTTGCTTTATGCATGTCGTTGTCCCAATCCGCTCAACGCTTTTGGCGACATTGCAAATAGTTGGAGCGGGATGCGGGCGGAAAACCGCCCACACTTTTCCTCATCCCCCTCTACTTGGACCCGGTCGAGCCGAAGCCGCCGGCGCCGCGTGCTGTCGCGCTCGCACCGCCCGCCTCGCGGATCGCCACTTGCGTCACCGGTGCGATCACCATCTGGGCGATGCGCATGCCGCGCTCGATGACGAAGTCCTCCACGCCAAGATTGATGAGCAGCACCTTCACCTCGCCGCGATAATCGCTGTCGATGGTTCCCGGCGTGTTGAGGCAGGTGATACCGTGCTTGAAGGCAAGGCCCGAGCGCGGCCGTACTTGGCCTTCATAGCCCGCCGGAATTTCGAAGATGAATCCTGTCGGCACCAGCACCCGACCGCCCGGCGTGATCGTCACAGGCTCGCTCGACGGAACGGCCGCGCGCAAATCCATGCCCGCGGCACCGGCCGTCTCATAGGCCGGCAGGTCGAGACCCTGCGCATGCGGCAGGCGGACAAGGGTGAGGGCAGGGTGGTTTTCAAGTGCGTGCATGGTCATTCCGTCATAAGCGCCAGCGGTCTTGCCGCAGTCAATTGCATATTGGTCTGCGAGCCTGTAAAGACGCCGCAACTCACAGGATACTAGAATATGGCCGAAAGCATTGCCGAGGCGGTTTCCCGCCGCCGCACATTTGCGATCATTTCGCACCCGGACGCCGGGAAAACGACGCTAACCGAAAAGCTCCTTCTCTTCGGTGGCGCGATCCAGCTCGCCGGCGAGGTCAAGGCCAAGAAAGACCGCATCCAGACCCGCTCGGACTGGATGAAGATCGAGCGCGAACGCGGCATTTCCGTCGTCACCTCGGTGATGACCTTCGAATACGACGACACGGTCTTCAATCTGCTCGACACGCCCGGTCACGAGGACTTTGCGGACGACACCTACCGGACGCTGACGGCGGTGGATGCGGCCGTCATGGTGATCGACGCCGCCAAGGGTATCGAGCCGCGCACGCTGAAACTCTTCGAGGTTTGCCGCCTGCGCGACATTCCGATCATCACCTTCGTCAACAAGATGGACCGCGAGAGCCGTGATCCTTTCGAGATCCTCGATGAGGTCGAGCACAAGCTGGCTCTCGACTGCGCGCCGGTCACTTGGCCGATCGGCCGCTCGAAGACCTTCTGCGGCACGTATCACCTCGCCACCAACGAGGTGCGCGGCGCCGACACGCAGGAACGGCTGACCAAGGTCAACGATCCGGAAATGGCTTCTCATCGCCTGCCGGAAAACGAGCGTGACGCCTTCATCGAGGAAACGATGCTGGCGATCGAGGCCTGCAAGCCGTTCGACCACAAGGCCTTCCTCGAAGGCCATCTGACGCCGGTGTTCTTCGGCTCGGCGCTTCGGAATTTTGGCGTGCGCGACCTCATCAATGCGTTGAGCGCATTCGCGCCGCCGCCGCGCGCCCAGGTCGCCGATATCCGCACCGTCGAGGCGACGGACGAGAAGATGACGGCCTTCGTCTTCAAGATCCAGGCGAACATGGACCCGAACCATCGTGACCGCATCGCCTTCGTCCGCGTCTGCTCGGGCAAGCTCGAGCGCGGCATGAAGGCACGGCTCTCGCGCACCGGCAAGCAGATGGGGCTGACCGCCCCGCAGTTCTTCTTCGCCTCGCAGCGCCAGCTCGCCGATACGGCCTTTGCCGGCGATGTCGTCGGCATCCCCAACCACGGCACGCTCCGGATCGGCGATACGCTCACCGAGGGTGAGCCGCTCGTCTTCCAAGGTGTGCCGAACTTTGCGCCGGAAATTCTCCGCCGCGTCCGGCTCGAGGATGCGATGAAGGCGAAAAAGCTGAAGGAAGCGCTGCAGCAGATGGCGGAAGAGGGCGTCGTGCAGCTCTTCTCGCCGGAAGACGGCTCGCCGGCGATCGTCGGCGTCGTCGGCGCACTGCAGCTCGACGTTCTGAAGGAGCGGCTGCAGGCGGAATACGGCCTTCCGGTCTCCTTCGAAATGTCGCGCTTTTCCGTCTGCCGCTGGGTTTCCGCCGATCATCCGAGCGAACTCGACAAGTTCATCACTGCCCGTCGCGGCGATATCGCCCGCGATCTCGACGGCGATCCGGTATTCCTGGCGCAGGACGGCTTCTCGCTGCGCTACGAGGCGGAACGCTATCCGGCGATCAGGATGGTGGCGATCAAGGAGTATCACGTCGCCAAGGCGGCGTGATCGTTCAACGCGAAGATCATAGCCGGCGCCCGCACAGCGCCGGCTATGACGGCGTCATCCGGAGTGCCAGGATCAGCTGAGCGACACGGATGGTGATCAACACGTAGACGACCACCAGCAGCAACTGCAGGGCGACGTGACGCTTGATCTTCCCAAGCCGATGAAGTCCGTCCGCGAAGTTGAGGAAAAACAGCGCAATCCCGGTCGAGAAGACGAAGTAGCCGGCGACCGGGATACTCAACAGCCCCTTCGCATCGATGATGTCGGGATGCTCGACGGCATGCAGGCCGGCCGCGATGACCAGGGTCGCGACAACCAGATTGCGGACGTGGCGAAAGATTTCCTCGAGCCCGCCCCGATCGAGAAGCGCGTGCTTGAGGCTCAGGAACCATGGTGTGGCGCGTTCGTCGGACATGGTAGGTCAATCCCGAGTTGCGATTCGGCCGGATGATATTGGAGCCGAATTTGCGCCGTCAAAGGATTTTGGCCAAATCTCGCGCGCGGCCTCAAATATCGAAGCGCGGCGACGAGCGACCCAATATCGCGCTTCGTGGATTGACGATCCAGGCGGCGGCTATAGCTCCAGCAAGTTCATCGACGAGCCGGCTCACGTCGGTCTCAGCGCGCGCATGCAGCGCTTCGGCGACGACGAGCACGGTCGTCGTCTCGTCACCGACCGCCGAATAGCCGCTCTGGCGGTTGGTCCAGCGGCGCGCATGCGCTCGCCCTTCCTCGTCCGCGAAGATCGCTTCGTGCTGTTCGGGATGTTCGGTTTCTCCGGAAAACGTGGTGTAGATCTCGCTGCCGGAGGCGTAACGAACCTCGAGATGACCGGCCACTCTGGAGAGATCGAAAACTGCGATCGGAATGGCGAATGCAAGCGATGCCGCGTTGCAAAGGTCGATCAGCGGGTGGATCCGTGGCAGGCACCCGTCCTTGCGGAACCGCCGGAGCAGCGCCTCGGAGGCGGAGCGGTATTGCGTCGGCTTCAAGCCCATAAGCGAGAAAGCGCGTCGCCAGGCCTGGATCTCCGGAAATTCACCCTCAGCGCTTGCTGCGAGCCGTGCTTTCGCCGCGGCCTCGAAACCGGCAATGTGCGCATCGATGGAGATGTCTCGGTGGATACCTTCGGCGTGAAGAATTCCGGCGGAAAGTCCGGGAAAATCCCTCCAGATGTCGCTTGCATGGCGGAAATACATTGTTGCTGCCTCTCTGGTGTGAACGGTGTTTTGGGAATGCAGTTTGCCTCAGCCGGCCTCAGAGCGGCTTCGACGGGTGTTCGGCAGCCGAAACCCCAGGCTGAGGACGGCGGCGAGAACGCAAGCGATGCCGATCAGTTGATTGGCGGAAATCGGCTCTCCGAGCATGGCAAAGGCAAGGAAAACGGCCGAGACAGGGGCAAGCGCCGTGAACACAGAGGCCTCCGTGCCGCTCACTTTCGCCAACCCAGCGTACCAGAGCAGGAAGCCACCGACTGTCGGGACAAGCGCGTAGTAGGCGACCGCGGTGATCGATTGCGTGGTTATCGCAGCTGCCTGTGGGATTTCGAGCAGGGCAATCGGTGCCGAGACGGCGACGCCCAGACCGGCCATCAGCGTCGACAAGGCGAGGGGCGAAATCGCCGTTGTCAGGCGCTTGTTGATGAGGATGAAGAGGCCTTCGCAGACGACGGCGCCAAAGACCAGAATGTTGCCGAGGAGCGAATGCGTGCCACCGCTATCTGCGCGGAAGACGATCGAAAGGACGCCTGCTGCGGCGAGGGCGATCGCCAGCAGGATGGAACGATCCGGCCGTTCGCCGAGAAGCACAATGGCAATCGCTGCCGAAACGATGGGCAGCGTACCGATGATGACGCCGGCATCGGCTGCGGGTGTCAGTCGCAGGCCGGAGATCAGCAGCGTCGTATAGCCGACGCTGCCGGCGCCTGCCTGGACCAACAGGATGAGCCATTCGCGCCCTTGCAGCCTCGGCCATTCCGTCGCCGTCGCGCGCATCAGCACGAGGAAGAGCGGAAAGGCAAGCGCGAAACGCAAGGCCGTGGCCGTGAACGGCGGCAGCCCGGACGCTATGACCTTGCTTGCGATAACCGTGCTGCCGACGAGTGCCATCGCGAGCGACAGATAGATATAACCCTGAAATTGCTTCGACATGACCGCCAATCCTAATTCTCGGAGGCGGCAGAAAAATACGATCCGGGCTTTGCGGTCTTGAACGGAATTGCAGGCGCAAGACAACGATGATTTTGGGTCGAATCGACCCAAAATCATGAACGTGATCGATTATAATTAGTTAGAGCGGGATGCGGGCGGAAAACCGCGCACACTTTTCCTCATCCCGCTCTAGCCCAAGGCTGTGGCATAGGCGCCAGGCGAGACACCGTAGGCGCGTACGAAGACGCGTGTCATATGACTCTGGTCGGCAAAGCCTCCGGCGATCGCCGCCTCTGCGAGCGGCGTGCCTTCAGCAATCAGGCGCCGGACTATGTCGATACGACGCTGCATCAGATAGGCGTGCGGCGTGAGGCCTGTCGCCCGGGCAAAGCCGCGCACAATCTGGAACCGGCTGAGGCCGCTGGCACGCGCCAGGTCCGCGAGCGTGACGGAGGCCAGCGGGTCATCATCGATCAAGCTGCGCGCCGTGGCGATCGACGCCGGCACTCTCGCCGGAGCGTCCGGCGGCGGGACGGGGTGCATCGCTTCAGCGAGGACGGTCAGGACGAGTTCGTCCCAGCGAACGATCTGATCGTCGCTTTCCACTGTCGCCGCGAGCGCGAAGATTTCGCGGAAACGAGCGGCAAGCGCCGCGTTCCGGATGACCGGGTTGGCAAACTGGCAGCATCGTCGGCTGCCTTCGCTGATATCGCTGACGGCGGCTTCGACAATGGCCGGCTCGAAATAGAGCATTCGCCACGAGCGGCCGCCATCGCCGATCGGTGCGCCGTCATGGACTTCGCCGGGATTGACTGTGATGACATCGCCGCATACGGCTTCGACCAGTCCGCGCCCGCTCAGGGACTTCTGCGCCCCTTGATGGATGAGCCCGATGCCGAACTGCTCATGGCTATGGCGCGGAAAGCTATGGCGCGTCGCCGCCTCGACCGCATCCACACCGGCGATCCTGCGGCGCAGAATTTTGAATTGGCCTCTCGTCATCCCTCTAGTCACGCGGCTCGCCCGGCAGCTTGCTGACGTCAATCCAGGGCAGGGCGGACGAGCACCAGATCTGCGACCGCGGCGCAAGCTGGCGCCGTTGGTTAATCGTGCCGAGACGGATGCCGATTTCCTCGGCGTCCTCATCCGTCCCTGTCGTATAGATCGGCGAGCCGCATTGCGGACAGAAGAATTGCAGCCGCTTCCGCCCGTTCTCGGCGATCTTGACGTAGAGTTTCGGCTCGGCGCCCGTCAGACGGAAGGACGCCCGCGGCGTGCTCGCGGTGACGCGATAGGCCGAGCCTGTCAGTTGCTGGCAATCGGTGCAATGGCAGATCGACACGTCGTCCGGGTCGATCTCCGCCTCATAGGTGACATGGCCGCAATGGCATTGACCATCGATCCGCATTGGCCGCTCCTCGCACGATTTTCGCTACTGCATGTATCCTTAAATCGTAGCCGATTTAAGGATAAAAACATGCAGTAATTCAAAGTGCTACAGCGTCCTTTGCGCGTCTGATAAGACGCGCGGCGCTGTAGAGGCTTACGATAGACCAGCCGTATCAAACGTCCAGAGACGTTTCCTCAGATGCCGGTGAACAGCCACTCGTGTTCCTTGGCGTTGTGGAACTTCCATATCCGCTTCGGGCCTGCCATGACGTTCAAATAATAGACGTCGTAACCGTGGACGGCGGCGACCGGGTGATAGCCCTTCGGAACGAGTGTCACGTCGCCGTCTTCCACTGCCATGGTTTCGTCGAGGGAGCGATCGTCGGTGTAGACGCGCTGCATCGCAAAGCCCTGCGGCGGGTTGAGGCGATGGTAATAGGTTTCCTCGAGATAGCTTTCGACCGGCAGGTTATCCTGATCGTGCTTGTGCGGCGGGTAGGACGAGGTGTGCCCGCCGGGCGTGATCACCTCGACGACGAGCAGCGACTGCGCCGACCTGTCGTCCTCCGGCATGATGTTGGTGACATAGCGGGTATTGGTGCCCTTGCCGCGCGTCATCTGCGGGTGCGTGCCGGGACGGATGACCTTGGCCTTGAAGCCTTCGCCGCCGGGTGCGGAGCAGATGGCAAGGTCGAGATCGGTGGTCGCCACAGCCTGCCACTTGCTGCCTTTCGGCACATAGACGGCATAAGGCTGCCCCTCGAAGGGCGTCATGCGCTCGCCGAGTTCACCGAAGTCTTCGCCGTCGACGGAAATCGTCGCTTTGCCGCTGACGAGGACGAGGCAGAGTTCCTTCTCACCGGCTTCGCCCGCCGTCCTTTCGCCGGGCTTCAACCGGTTGAGCGCGAAACCGACATAGGTCCAGCCGGCGCTCTCGGGCGTGATCTCCTGCATCAGCCCGGATTGTGCCTTCGGTTTGACGAGCAGTTTGGACATGTGACGGTCTCCTGTTGTTCGATCGGGGCGGCTCGGCGCTTAAGCCCCTCACCCTAGCCCTCTCCCCGCAGGCGGGGAGAGGGGACTTAAGAGGGCGCGGCATACCCCTTCTCCCCGCCTGCGGGGAGAAGGTGCCGGAAGGCAGATGAGGGGCGTTACCTGTCAAGCCGGATGAAGGAGGCTTACTTATCCAGCCCCGCTTCCTTCGCGAAAGCCTTCAACGATTTCAGCCCGAGCGACTGATATTCGAACGGATTGCGCACGGCAGAATCCTGCTCTGCCTCGATCACCAGCCAACCATTATAGCCGTGTTCGGCTGCGATTTTCAGCACGGGGAGGAAGTCCACGCCGCCTTCGACGTCGCCCGGTACGGTAAAGACGCCGCGGCGCACGCCCTCGAGGAAGGAGAGGCCCTGGCTTTCCACTTCCTCGCGGATCGCCGGACGGACATTCTTGCAATGGATATGGCGAACGCGGTGCATGTATTTCCGCGCGACTTCCGCCGGATCGGAGCCGCCGAACCAGGCGTGGCCGGTGTCGAGCAGCAGCTTCGTCGCAGGCCCCGTATGCTGCATCAGGAGATCGATCTCCTCGCCGGTCTGCACGATCGTGCCCATGTGATGGTGATAGACGAGATCAATGCCCTGGTCGGCGCAATACTGAGCGATCGCTTCGAGATCGGCGCCGAACTTCTTCCACTGGTCCGCGGGCAGCACCGGCTTGTCGTTGGCTACGGACTTCGAATCGTCGCCGTGAATGGCGTTGGAGGTTTCGCAGACGATCGCCACCTTGCAGCCGTTGTGCTTCAGGAGGTCGAGATGCGGCTGGATCGCCTTCGTCTCGGCTTCGACATCGTGCGTCAGAAGATTGGTGGAGTGCCAGCCGGAAACGAAGACGAGTTCGTAGGAGGCGAGCTTCTGCTTCAGCGCTTCCGGATCGGACGGCATCTTGTGGCCCTTCTCGATGCCGTCGAAGCCGATCTTCTGGCAATCGGAAAGGCAATCCTCGAGCGTCAGATGCGCGCCGATCGAATGGTCGTCGTCATTGCTCCAGGCAATCGGGTTGGTTCCGTAGCGGATCATGTCTTTCACTTCCTATTCGTCGTCTGCTTGAAGCCGATGCTTCGTTATCGTTTGGCACGCAAGGCCCCTCATCCGGCTGTCGCCACCTTCTCCCCGTGAGGACGGGGAGAAGGGACTCGCGGCGCCGACTTTGTCCCCTCTCCCCGCTTGCGGGGAGAGGGCTAGGGTGAGGGGGCCGCTAAACTTCTTTCGCCGTGTGGCCCAGGCACAAAAAGCGCCCGCGCAAAAAAAACGCGAGCGCCATTTGTGGCGATCAGCCGAAACGCTGCGATTGGAGCGCCTTCTCATACCCCTCGCGGGCAGCCGTCACCTGGCTGCGCTCCGACACTTCGGGAACGGCGACATCCCACCAGTGTCCGCCCGCCTCGGTGGTGATCAGTGGATCGGTGTCGATGACGATCACGCTCGTGCGCTGCACTTGCGCCGTTTCGGCGAGTGCGGCTTCAAGTTCCGGGATCGAAGCGACCTTGCGGGTGACGGCGCCCATAGCCCCGGCATGAGCGGCAAAATCGATGCCCGGCAGCATCACGTGATGCGTGTCCTTCAACAGGTTGTTGAAGTTGGCACCACCCGTTGCCATCTGCAGCCGGTTGATGCAGCCATAGCCGGCATTGTCGAGGAGCACGACCGTGATCTTGGCGCCGAGCATGATCGAGGAGGCGATCTCGGAGTTCAGCATCATGTAGCTGCCGTCGCCGACCATGACGATCACGTCGCTGTCGGGCTTGGCAAGCTTGACGCCGAGGCCGCCGGCCACCTCGTAGCCCATGGTCGAGAAGCCGTATTCCATATGATAGCTGCCGGGTGCGTCCGCCTGCCATAACTTGTGCAGTTCGCCCGGCAGGCCGCCGGCGGCGCAAACGAGCGTCGTCTTCTTGCCGCCACGGGCGCGCTGGACGGCACCGATCACCTGGGCATCGGAGGGGAGCGTCGCATTGGTGGTGGCCGTCGCCTTGTCGGCTGCCTCCAGCCACGCGGTCTTTTCGGCCTTGGCCTTCTCGGTCCAGGCGCTGTCGGCCTTGTACCCGCCGAGGCCACCGGAGATCCGGTTGAGGCCGGCCCGCGCATCGGCGATCAGCGGCAGGCCGTTGTGCTTGCCGGCGTCAAAAGGCTGGACGTTGAGGCCGATGATCTTCAGCCCATGGTTCTTGAAGAGAGCCCAGGAGCCGGTGGTGAAATCCTGGAGCCGCGAGCCGACGGCGAGCACAACATCGGCCTCCTCGGCGAGCGCGTTGGAGGCGGAGGTGCCCGTGACGCCGACCGATCCCATGTTGAGCGGGTGCATGTGCGGCAGCGAGGACTTGCCGGCCTGGGTTTCGACCACGGGAATACCGTGCTTTTCGGCGAAGTTCGCCAATTCCGCGCTCGCTTCCGAATAAAGCACGCCGCCGCCGGCGACGATGATCGGCTTCTTCGCGGCCTTGAGGGTAGCGATCGCCGTGGCCAGTTCGTCGAGATCGGGCTCGATCCGCCGGGGTACCCATACCTTCTCGTCGAAGAAGGATTCCGGATAGTCATAGGCTTCCGCCTGGACGTCCTGGCAGAGCGAGAGCGTGACCGGACCGCAATCGGCCGGGTCGGTCAAAACCTGCATGGCGCGGCGGAGCGCCGATATGATCTGTTCGGGCCGGGTGATGCGGTCGAAATAGCGCGAGACGGGGCGGAAGCAGTCGTTTGCCGAGATCGTGCCGTCTCCGAAACTTTCCACCTGCTGCAGCACCGGATCGGGCCGGCGATTGGCGAAGACGTCGCCGGGCAGAAGAAGAACCGGCAGCCGGTTGACATGGGCGAGCGCCGCCGACGTCACCATGTTGAGCGCGCCCGGACCGATCGAGGTCGTGCAGGCCATGAAGCGGCGGCGGAAGTTCGCCTTGGCAAACGCGATCGCCGCATTCGCCATGCCCTGCTCGTTCTGAGCGCGGTAGGTCGGCAACGTTTCCCTGATGGAGTAAAGCGCCTCGCCGACGCCGGCGACGTTGCCGTGGCCGAAGATCGCGAAGACGCCGCCGAAGATCGGCACGCGCTTGCCGTCGATGATCGTCATCTGTCTGGTCAGGAACCGCGCCACGGCCTGGGCCATGGTGAGGCGCACGGTTTTCTGGCTCATCGTCTGTTTCCTCCTCGCGAGCGAAATTCTTGCTTCGCCCTTTCCGCTGCATTGTCGCCCGCGCGATCCTATGCAGCCTTTGTTTCACCCAGTTGCAGCCAGAGATCCACCAGCGCCTTGAACCGTGCCGCCATGTCGGCGATCGCCTGCTCGTCGGTCATGCTGCCGGCAAGCCAGGCCTTGCTCGCGTCGGCGAAGATCGTCCGGCCGACCGCGAAGCCCTTGACCGTCTTCGACGTCCGGGCGGCGGCAAAGCCATCCTTCAGCACCTCGTAGGGCGCCTCGAGGCCAAGCAGGACGACGCCGCGGCAGAGCGGGTCGCGCGTTTCGATCACGGCATCGATCGCCGCCCAGGCGCCGCGGCTCGCCTGTGGCTCCAGCTTCCACCAATCGGGCTTCAAACCCGCATCGTAGAGTTCGGTGAGCGCCCGCGGAATGGTCAGATCGTCAAGCGTTCCGTGTTTGCCGGCAATGATTTCAATCAATATCTCGCGCCCGACCTTGCGCCCCGCCTCGAAGGCGGAGCGAAGCTTGGCGATCTGCGCGGCCTTTAGCTCAATCGGATCATCGGGGTGGAAGAACGAGAGCACCTTGATGCAATGATCGACAGGCCAGTCGATGAGGCGGCTGCCGAGGTCCTGGCTGAACTCGAACTGCAGCGGTCGCGAGCCGGGAAGCTCGATCGGCTTGGCGATCCAGAAATCGCGGTAGGCGCCGGCAGCATAGAGCGCGTCGCGGCCGTATTTGTCGTCTATCAGCATGCCGAAGCCGGTGCGGCCGGCGGCGACCTGGGCCGCAGCCTTGACCGCAAGCACCTTGAAGGCGGGGATGCGCGCCAGCAATTCCGGCTTGCCTTCCGCGATGTCTTCAAGCTGGCTGCGGTGATCGATGGCAAGCGCCATCAAAAGCGGGATATCGCGGCGGCGGGTCGTCGCCCAATGGACGTGGTTGATCGCCTCGTCCTTGCGGAGCGCTTTTTCCTTGCTGCCGTTTTCGAGGAAGAATGTGAGTTCGGTCCAGGTCGGGATTTCCGGCGCGCAGAGGAGACGCGACACCGCGAAGGCGCCGCAGGCATTGGCCCAGGTGGCAGACGTCGCATGCGGTTCGCCGGTCAGCCAGCCGCGCAGGAAGCCGGACATGAAGGCGTCACCCGCGCCGAGCACGTTGTAAACCTCTATCGGAAAGCCCTTGCCGACGATGCCGTCTTCGAGATTGTCCGAGATCGGTCCGTCATAGACGATGCAGCCCATCGGGCCGCGTTTCAGCACGATCGTGGCTTCAGACAGCAAGCGGATAGTCTTGAGAGCCTTGAGCAGATCGCTTTCGCCGGAGGCGATCAGAACCTCTTCCTCCGTGCCGACGATGAGGTCGCAGTCGGCGAGAACAGTCTTCAGGTGGGCGGAGACCCGATCGGAGGCGATATAGCGGGTTTCGCCGGCGTCGTGGCCCGCAAGGCCCCAGAGATTGGGGCGATAGTCGATGTCGAAGACGACCTTCGCGCCGCTCTCCTTGGCAATGCGTATCGCCTTGCGCTGGGCGGCATCGGTATTCGGCTTGGAGAAATGCGTCCCCGAAACGAGAACCGCGCGCGCGGAACGGATGAAATCTTCCGCGACATCGTCCTCGCAGAGCGCGTTGTCGGCGCAATTGTCGCGATAGAAAAGCAGCGGGAAGGACTTTTCGTTTTCGACGGCAAGGATCGCGAGTGCGGTCAAACGCTCAGGATCCGTCACGATGCCGCGGGTCTCGACACCCTCGCGTTGAAGCTGTTCGCGGATGAAACGGCCCATCTGCTCGTCGCCGACACGCGTCAGCAGTGCCGATTTCAGCCCGAGGCGCGCGGTGCCGACCGAGATGTTGCAGGGGCAGCCGCCGACCGATTTGGCAAAGCTTGCCACGTCCTCGAGCCGTGTGCCGATCTGCTGGCCGTATAGATCGACCGAGGCCCGGCCGATCGTGATGAGGTCGAGGGGTTTGGCTCCCTTTGCCGACGGGCTTTGGGGCGATGGACTCTGGCTCACTGCTTCCTCCCCGCGGACGCCGCGTCGGCGCCGACAATTATGATTATGTCATGGGCGATGAGGTTATGAAACATAAGTTCCGTCGTTTCGTCAATATGGAATTTTCATTCTATTGGCCGCCGCCGTCCGCCATTCGCTGCCGCTTCTCGGCGATCGCCACCGTCAGTGCCATCGCAAAGGCCATGCTTGCGGAAAGCGAGCGGAAGCCGGCGTGATCGGCTTCGACCAGCTCGAACCAGACCTTCGACGATTCCGCGAGCGGCGAGAAAGCCGAGTCGGTGAGCGATATGACCGGCACCTTGCGGTTGGCGAGGAAACGCGCCTGGCTCGCGCTTTCCGAGGCGTAGGGCGAAAAGCTGACAGCGAAAGCCGCGTCCTGCCTGTTCGCCATCGCCAGCATGTCGTCGTCGATGCCGGCCGCCGTCCCGACATGCTGGTATTTCACCTTCAGCTTGCCGAAGGCGTAGGCCATGTAGCTGGAAATCGGATAGGAGCGGCGTTTGGCGATGAGATAGATCGTATCGGCCTTGGCGAGGATATCGACCGCGCGCTCGAAGGCCTCCGGGTCAACGGACGTGGCGACATTGTCCAGCGATCGATGGGCGGCGGCGACGAAGCCGTTGAAGATCGAGCCGCTTTCGAGCTTGCTGTGTTCGTTCTGGCTCAGCGCTTTCAACCGCTCTTCGTAGCCGGGCGTGCGTTCCCGCAGTCTCGCGCGAAAAATCTGCTGCAGGCTCGAAAACCCCTCGAAACCGAAATGCTGCGCAAAGCGCACGAGCGTCGACGGCTGGACGTCGGCGGACGTCGCGATGCTTGCCGCCGTGCCGAAGGCGATCTCGTCCGGATTGTCGAGCGAATAGGCGGCGACCTGCTTCAGCCGCTTCGGCAGTTGCGCCTTGCGTTCGAGAATGACGGCCTTCAGCGCCTCGAAATCCTGAGGGACGTCCATGGTCGTCTCCGGCGTTGGCATCGTTCAGAATCTCCAGACTCGTCTGTTTCGTTGCCTCATTCTATTCGATTGATTGCGGTCGCGGTAGAATGGATGTTCCATTTTTCCGTTCTTTGCTTCGGGCGGTTTTCGGCCCTTCATCCGGCCTGCCGGCCACCTTCTCCCCGCAAGCGGGGCGAAGGAGATCGCGGAAAGCGCCGGCGCAAAGTCCCTCTCCCCGCTTGCAGGGAGAGGGCAGGGTGAGGGGCATATTCCTGAGCGTTCCCCAGGTCTCGACACCCTCAGCCGATTTCGACCCATTCGTTGGTCCGGGCCGATTGGTAGGTCGCCGACAGCACCTTCTGCACCTCGTAACCCTCGCGGAAATCGGTCGAAGGCTTGCCGCCCTTGGCGATCGCGTCAAGAAATTCGTGCACCTCGATCGCCTTCAGATCGTTGAAGCCAATCTGGTGGCCCGGAGCTACGCAGAAGGCGCCGTAGGGCGGGTGCTCGGGTCCGGCCCAGATCGTGCGGAAGCCGCGGCTGCGGATGTCGTCGCTCGCATAATAGACCTTGATCTCGTTCAGCCGCTCCTGTGTGAAGACAATGCTGCCCTTCGATCCGTAGATTTCGAAGTCATGCTGCATCTTGCGGCCGGTGGCGATCCAGCTTGCCTCGAAACTGCCGGTCGCGCCGCTCTCGAATCGCACGAAGGCGCGGGTGATATCGTCCACTTCGACGGCACGCGTTTCGGCAGCGCCCAGCGAGACCGGGCGCTCAGGGATTTGGACGACGGTTTCCGCAAGAACCGACCTGATCGGCCCGACAAGATGGCGCATGGAGGCGATGATGTGGCTGCCGATATCGGCGAGCGCGCCGCCGCCGCTCCGCGGGTCGAGCCGCCAGCCCCACGGAACATTTGCATCCGCCATGAAATCCTCGGCATGAATGCCGCGCATCGAGCGGATTTCGCCGATCTCCCCACTTTCGATGATGTCCTTGGCGAGAAAGATCAGTGGGTTCTTGAGGTAGTTGAAGCCGACTTGGGTGACGATGCCGGCGTTCTCTGCCGCTGCCACCATTTCCGCGCAGTCGATGACCGTCGGCGCCAGAGGCTTTTCGCAATAGACATGTTTGCCATGGGCGATGGCGGCAAGGGCCATTTCCTTGTGCAGAAGGTTCGGCGTGGTGATGTCGATGATGTCGATGTCCGGATCGGTCAACAGGTCCCGCCAGTCCGCCGTTGCCTTGCGGAAACCGAGGCGCCCGCGCGCGGCCTCGGCGCTGTCCTGTGTCACGTCCGCGACAGAAACCAGATCCAGTTCGAAGGGAAGATCGAAAACCCGCGCTGCAATTGTGAAGCCGAGGGCGTGGGCCTTGCCCATGAAACCCGTGCCGATCAGGCCGACGCCCAGTTTGCGTTTGCCGCCCATGCCATTCCTCCCGGCCAAAAGCCCCATTGCGTTCGGTGGAAATGAAATGAAATGTGCGAATGTTGTCAATATGGAATATTTGTTCGAAACCAGGGGTTCCGGCACGACGATGTGCCGCGAATGACAGCACCGGACCGGCGAATCGCCTACGAACGACGGGCACAGGGGTGAATTTGTTAACGCATTTTTACCATGTTCCATTGGAACATCGCCGATGGTTAACGAATCGCTTCGAAAGAGCCGAACCGGAGTGACGGAAGCATGTGCCGTTGGGCAGCCTATCGCGGAGAGCCGCTCTATCTCGAGGAACTCGTAACCTCTCCTGCGCACTCGCTGATAGAACAGTCTCATTGTGCCACGCGCGCAAAGACGGCGACCAACGGCGACGGTTTCGGCATTGCCTGGTACGGCGATCGTCCGGAACCCGGCCGGTACCGTGACGTCCTTCCGGCCTGGTCTGACTGCAATCTGAGGAGCATCGCGCGGCAGATCCGCTCGCCGCTATTTCTCGCCCACGTCCGTGCGGCGACCGGCGGCGGCACGCGCCGCGACAATTGCCATCCCTTTGTCTTCGGACGCTGGTCCTTCATGCACAACGGCCAAATCGGCGATTTCGAGCAATTGCGCCGGCCTATGGAGAGCATGCTCGACAATGATCTCTATGCGGCGCGCACCGGCACGACGGATTCGGAACTGCTCTTCCTTCTCGCGTTGCAGTTCGGTCTCGACCGCGACCCGCTTGGTGCGATCGCCGAGGCGCTCGCCTTCGTCGAACGGCTTGCCGACCATCTGGGCCGCCCGCCGCTCGTCCGCTTCACGGCCGCCTTGTCCGATGGTCGGAACCTTTACGCGGTACGTTACGCCACCGACTGGAACGCACCGACGCTCTACGCGGCGCCGATGGGCGCCAGCGGCGGCTATTGTCTCGTCTCCGAACCGCTCAACGACGACGACAATGCCTGGGTCGAGATTCCGGACGGCGCAGCCGTCATCGTCGGCGAAAACGGTGTCGACGTGCGGCTTTTCGGTACTGCCGAGATCGAGGCACGGGAATGTCCGGTAGCGGATGTGCCACCTGGCGCTGCGGCGCAGCAGTCGATTTGATCTCGCGACCGGCTATTGCGAAAGCGCGTCGGCAATGCGCGCTGCAAGCTTTGCCGCCACGTCTTCCTTGTCCATGTCCGGCCAATCTTCGACGCCGTTGCGGCCGATCAACTTCACGCGGTTGCGATTGCCGCCCATGATGCCGGTCGCGGGCGAGACATCGTTCGCGAGAATGTAATCGGCGCCTTTCCGTTCCAGCTTGGCGCGGCCGTTGTCGGCAACATTTTCCGTTTCGGCGGCAAAGCCGATCACCAGCTTTGGCCGTGAGGGGTGAT
This sequence comes from Sinorhizobium psoraleae, assembly GCF_013283645.1. Lineage (GTDB taxonomy): Bacteria > Pseudomonadota > Alphaproteobacteria > Rhizobiales > Rhizobiaceae > Sinorhizobium > Sinorhizobium psoraleae. Next base: position 1,137,896 of record NZ_JABEKV010000002.1, on the reverse strand, counting down.
GGCCGATCGTTTTAAGAATATCGGGGTTCTCCGCAAGCTGGAGCGGAGGAGGGGCTTCACCCGGTTTCTTCTTGATCTTGTTGCCGGCGGCAGAGGCAACGCGCCAGTCCGCGACCGCCGCGACCATGACGGCAACATCGGCCGGGAGCGCGGCAAGTACCGCATCGCGCATTTCTTCGGCGCGCTCGATATGGACCACGCGAACGCCTGCGGGATCGGGGATCGTCACCGGACCGGAGACAAGCGTGACCTCCGCTCCGAGCTTCGCGAGTGCCGCGGCGATCGCATGCCCCTGCTTGCCGGACGAGCGGTTGGCGATGTAACGCACCGGGTCGATCGGCTCATGCGTCGGCCCGGAGGTGACGATGGCCTTCCGCCCCGCTAAAGATTTTTCCCCACCGTTCACCAGTTGCTCGACCGCCGCCACGATCTCGAGCGGTTCGGCCATCCGGCCTTCGCCTGCTTCACCGCCCTCGGCCATTTCGCCCGTGGCGGGGCCGACGAAATGAACCCCGTCGCCGGCCAGGGTTCTGCGATTGCGACGCGTTGCCGGATGCGCCCACATTTTCGGATTCATCGCCGGCGCGAGCAGAATGGGCCGATCGGTCGCGAGAAGGATGGTGGAGGCGAGGTCGTTGGCGTGACCGTTCGCCAGTTTGGCCATCAGATCGGCGGTTGTCGGGGCAACGACGACGAGATCGCATTCGCGCGCCAGCCGGATATGGCCGACATCCTGTTCGTCCTCGCGCGAGAACAAGTCGGTGAAGACATGCGAGGCGGAAAGGGCACCGACGGCCAGCGGCGTGACGAACTCCTGCGCAGCCGCCGTCATCACCGGCCGGACCTCGGCGCCGCGCTCGCGCAGACGACGAATGAGATCCAGGCTCTTGTATGCGGCGATGCCGCCGGAAATGATCAGAAGTATGCGTTTGCCGGAAAGTGTCATTCCGCTTCGGCTCTCAGCCGCTCCTTGTTCTTTAATCGCGAACCTACCCGACGGGCCTGCCGCACGCAATTGGAGCCGGTGCAGCGGCTAACTTGTCTGTTGCCGCCTCTGCCACTCGTCGTAAAGCGGCACCGCATCTTGCGCTTCTAGCGGTATATGGCGAAACCACATCGCCTGTTCCGTGATCGGCTTGGCGAGCTCCGCGTAGATCGCCGAGGTCGACAGTCCGTAAGGCTGCGCTTGCGTATTCGAATGGGCGTAGGCGATCTCGTTGATACCGGCCATGCGCATTGCGGCAAGACACATTGGGCATGGCTGACCGCTGGCGTAGACGGCGCAGCCCTCAAGCCGCAGCGACTGAAGAGCCCTGGCTGCAGCACGCAGCGCATTGAGTTCCGCATGCGAGGTCGGATCGCCCGTCTGACCCATCTCGTTGACGCCGGTCGCGATCACCTCGCCATTTTTGACCACGACGGCGCCGAAGGGGCGGCCGCCGTTTTCCATATTGCTGCGTGCGAGCGACAAGGCCTCGCGTAGAAAGCGTTGTTCCTCTGACATGATTCCCTCCGGTATCAGTGGGCGCCGGCGGCGACTAGAAAGTGTTCGATATCGCCGAAGCCGCGCGCCCGGGCATGGGCGAGGGGCGGGACGCCTTCGCCGTCGGCAAGATTGACGTCAGTGCCGGCATCGATCAGCAGCTTGACGATTTGCGCATGCTTGTGACCGCCGCTACCGAGGATGATCGCTTCAAGGAGCGCCGTCCAGCCGAGGCGATTGACATGGTCGACAGCGACGCCGGCCTCGATCAGGGTCTTCACCGTTTCGACATGACCGCGTTCGGCCGCGGGAATGAGGGCGGTGCCGCCGTAGCGGTTGGTGCTCTTGAGATCGGCCCCATGCGCGAGCGTCATCTTCAGGATTTCGAGATGGCCGCGCGCGCCGGCATAAAGGTAGGGGCTGTCGTCGATATGGTCCTTGGCGTTGACGTCAGCACCGGCCTCGATGAGGACTCGGGCGGCCTCGACGTTGTTTTCATGCGTGGCGACGAGCAGCGCCGTGGCGCCTGTGTCGTCCCGCGCATCGGTCGTGGCGCCCCGCTCAAGCAGGGCACTGATTTCGATGGCGTCGCCCAGCCGCGCTGCGGCGATCAGTTCTTTCTCCAGCATGGCGGCTCCAGCGATTTCCACATTCAACAGAAACAGGATGGCGACGAGCAATCGCCGCCGCAATGCCTGCCCAGGCTTCATTCGCTCAAGTGACATGCTGGCCCGCCAGCAACTCAAAGCATCGACCGGCTGAGACCGCCGTCGACTGGCAGTGCGATACCGGTGACATAGGCGGCCTGCCGGCTCGCGAGAAAGGCGGCGGCCGCGCCGAATTCGGCGGGCGTGCCGTAACGCCCGATCGGGATTTCGGACTGGCTGCGCGCCGCGACCGTTTCGATGCTGACCCCTTCACTTTCCGCGTCCATGCGGTCGAAGGACAGCGTGCGATCGGTCGCAAGCCGCCCCGGCAACAGCATGTTGACGGTGACGCCGTCCGCCGCGACCTCGCCCGCGAGCGTCTTCATCCAACCGGCAAGCGCACTGCGCAAGGCGTTGGAGGCGCTGAGCCCCGGTATCGGTTCGCGGATGCTGGTCGAGGCGACGGCGATGATGCGGCCGAAGCGCCGCTCGCGCATGGCCGGCAGCAGGCGGTGCGTGATGCGCATGCCGGCGAGCACCATCGCCTCGAATTGTCTTCGCCAGAAATCGGGATCGATATCGGCCGCAAGCGTCGGCGGCGGGCCGCCGCCGTTCAGGACCAGAATGTCGACCGGGCCGAATTCAGCGCTCAGCCGATCCAGAAAGGGGTCGATCGTTTCGGGTTTGGCAAGATCGAGGGCAAAGCCGGCTGCGGCTGGATGGATCTCGGCGGCGATCTTGCCGCTCGCATGCATGTCCCTGCCGGTGAGCGCGACGGCAACACCTTCGGCGGCAAGCGCTTCGGCGATACCGCGCCCAAGTCCCTTGCTGCCGCCGAGCACGAGAGCCTGTTTGCCTTCGATACCGAGATCCATGATCCAGTCCTCCACCATTCATCGCTACTCGTGCTGTTGGAGCGCGCCCGAGCGACGTCGTCAATGGGCAGGGGAAGGAAAAATGGCGCGGCAAGGTCGGTGCCCGGCAGACCAACGATTCCACAAGCAATTCAGAAAAACCCGGCCGCAAGCGACCGGGTTTGCTCATCATCCGGTTTTACCGGGTTAGCGACAGATCCGGACTCGTCTGATGTAGAAGTTGCCAAAACGGTCGTGGCGCTTCACTTTCCTGATAAAGCAATAGGGTTCGTAATAGTCGCTGTAATAGGGACCGTCGTAATAGCTGCCGGCGAAGCCGACGCGGCCGCTCCAACCGTGATGGTAATGGCCGTTGCCGAAGCCGATCGAGAAGCCGCCGGCTTCGGAAGGGGCGGCAAGGGAAATGGTGGTAACCGCGACGGCGGCTGCGATGATGATCTTGCGCATGACGTCCTCTCCTCCGAGTTCGGGATGACCTTCGTCATCCATGGCGGAACGATCGCATCACGAATGCATATTCGCAGTTTCGAATGGAACATGTGCTCGAAAGGCGACGGGAGCCCCTGCGGAGGTGTCCTCGCAGAGAACCGCTTGCCGTCACGCGCGAAGGCGCGCCATGACCAACACGTCGGCGAGCGCGCCGTCCCGTCTCGCCCAGGATTTCAGCACGCCCTCGGTTACGAAACCCGCCTGGCGGTAGAGCGCGATCGCAGCTTCGTTGTCAGTGAAGACCGTCAACTCGATGCGAGAAATGCCGAGCCAGCGGTCGGCCGCATCGATCAGCGCGTCGAGCAGGGCCTTGCCGATCCCCCTCCGCCGGTAGTCGTCATGGACGCTCATGCCGAGATCCGCCGCATGCTGCCGTCGTCCGCTGTGACGATGCAGGCCGGCGAGCCCGACGATGCGCCCGTCGAGTTCCGCGACGATGAGCATGTCAGATTCGGTGAGATTTTCGAGCCATTTTCGCGTCCGTTCGGGCGGTGCGAAGGGCAGCCGCAATGTGCCGGCGCGAACGCCGGGCTGGTCGCGTAAGGCGGCGAGCGCCTCCCAGTCGGAGACGGAGGCGGCGCGAATGCGGATTTCGGGCGGAGCGGTGGTCATCGTTTCCTCTCATCGGATGTGGGACCGAGGAAACAGAGCCGAACCCTGCTCGCCTCGGCAGGGTTGGCGTGGAGACAGGCTGCTTAGCGCAACAGGTTCCCCGCACACCCTGAGGTCTGCGTGGTCACCATCATCACGAGCGCAAAACGACTGTCCATGGCCGGATGCTACTTCAGGATGCGAAGAAGCGGAAGTGATTTCGGCAGACAAGCGATGGATTCTATGCCGATCAGGTAAGCAGCCAGGCAAGATAGAGGAGCGTCGCCGCGATGATCCAGAGCGCGATGCGGCCGGAGCGCGTATGGCGCGCCTCGGCCTTGCCGATCGCCTCTGCGGTCTCGGCATCGAAGCGCAGGCCGTCTTCGCTCATCGCCATAATATCCGCCGAGAAGCGCTCCGTCCTAGCGGCAATATCGGGGATCGCCTCGGCTAGCCTGAACGCCGCGTGGAGACCGTCGCGGACGTCTGCGACGATGCGCTTCGGCCCGAGATTGTCCCGGATCCATTTGCCGACGACCGGTTCCGACGCTTTCCACATGTTGAACCGCGGATTGAGAGTACGGGCAACGCCTTCGACGACCACCATGGTCTTCTGCAGCATGACGAGCTCCGGGCGCGTCTGCATGTCGAAAAGCTCGGTGACTTCGAATAGTAGCGTCAAGAGTTTTGCCATCGAGATGGTCTCGGCCGGCTGGCCATGGATTGGCTCGCCGATCGCGCGAATGGCCTGGGCGAAGCTCGCGGCATCATGGTGCGAGGGAACGTAGCCGGCCTCGAAATGCACGTCGGCGACGCGCTGATAATCGCGCATGATGAAGCCGTAGAGGATTTCGGCGAGAAAGCGGCGTTCCTTCTTGCCGAGCCTCCCGACGATGCCCATGTCGACGGCGACGATGTGACCGGCATTGTCGACGAACAGATTGCCCTGGTGCATGTCCGCGTGGAAAAACCCGTCGCGCAGCGTGTGCCGGAGAAAGGACTGGATGAGCGTTTCGGCGAGCTTGTTGAGGTCGTGGCCGGCCCGCTTCAGACCTTCGATGTCCGACATCTTCACGCCGTCGATCCATTCCATGGTCACGACGTCGCGGCCTGTGCGCTCCCAGTCGACCTTGGGCACGCGAAAACCGGAATCTTCCTTGGTGTTCTCGCCGAGTTCGGAAAGCGCCGCGGCCTCGAGTCTGAGGTCCATTTCGACCTTGGTCGTCTGCTCGATCGTCTTCGTCACCTCGACCGGCTTCAGCCGGCGCGTATAGGGAAGGAACCGCTCCTGCATGCGGGAGACCAGGTACATGGCTTCGATGTCGGCGGCGAAGCGTTGTCGCACACCCGGACGGATGACCTTGACGGCGACCTGTTCGCGACGGCCGTCGCGCATGACGACGGCGGTATGGACCTGCGCGATCGAGGCGGCCGCCATCGGCTCGGAAAATTCGACGAAGAGCTCATCGACGGAGCGGCCGAGCGATCCTTCGATCGCGGCCCTGGCCTCGCTCTGTGGAAACGTCGCCATGCGGTCCTGCAAAAGCGACAGGTCGGCGGCAAGCTCCGCGCCGACGACATCCGGGCGTGTCGCCAGGAACTGGCCGATCTTGACATAAGATGGACCGAGCCGTTCGACGGCGCGGGCAAGCCGTCCGCTGCGCGCTTCGAACCGGGCCCTGCGGCGAGCAAGCAATCCGGCGAGCCTCTGCACGAAACGCGCGAGCGGAGGAAGGTGTTCGGAAGGGACCGCCGAAAAGGCGTCCTCGCGCGCAAGGACCCAGCCGATCCGCACAAGACGGAAATATGCTCCAGGCGTGCTCATGTGGTCAGATTTTCCAGCCGGAATGAAGTGCCGCGATGCCGCCGGTATAATTGGTGAAGCTGACACGCGAAAAGCCCGCATCCTTGATCATCGCGGCGAAATCGCGCTGGTTCGGAAACTTCCTGATCGATTCGACCAGATACTGGTAGGGAGCGTCGTCGCCCGTGATCAGCTTGCCGAATTTCGGAATCGCGTTGAACGACCAGGCGTCATAGAACCGGTCGAGCAGCGGCATGTCGACCTCGGAAAACTCGAGCACCAGCAGCCGTCCGCCGCGCTTCAGGACGCGGTGGGCCTCCTTGAGCGCCACGTCGATGCGCGGCACATTGCGGATGCCGAAGGCGATCGTGTAGGCGTCGAAGGAGTTCGCCGCGAAGGGCAGGTCCTCGGCATTGGCCTCGACGAAGTCGAGATTGGCCGACAGCCCCTTCTTCCTTGCCCGCTCGGCCCCGACGGCGAGCATCGATCCGTTGATGTCGAGCACGGTCGCATGCGCGTGACGCGCGGAGGCCTCGACGATGCGAAAGGCAATGTCGCCGGTGCCGCCGGCCACGTCGAGCACCCGATAGCCCTCCCGGCGCGGCGGATTGAGCGCCGCGATCATCGCGTCCTTCCAGACACGATGGAGCCCGGCCGACATCACGTCGTTCATGATGTCGTAGCGCTTGGCGACCTTGTGGAAGACATCGTTGACGAGCGGCTGCTTCTCGCCTGCGCCGACTTCGCGGAAACCGAAGGAGGTTTCCATGCCGCCATTGGCCGATACGCGCTCATCCGTCATACGAAAAACTCCACTTCAACCAAATTTGCCGGCACCATAGCGAAATCACCTTGTCCGCGCTATCTCAGCGGTGAGGATGCGGCTGCGGCATAGCGCATCCCTACTGCATGTTTCCTTAAATCGCATCCGATTTAAGGATAAAAACATGCGGCAATTTAAAGTGCTGCAGCGTCCTTTGCGCGTCTGATAGGTGCGCGGCGCTGTATAGGACAACAATGCCGTCAAGGGAATGGCGTGCACGACCGGTGCGCGAGCCGAAGAGGGAAGACGAACAATGCCGGAATTGCCCGAGGTCGAGACGGTCAGGCGGGGACTCGCGCCGACCATGGAAGGGGCGCTTCTCGTGCGGGCCGAACTGCGCAGGCCGGACCTGCGCTTTCCCTTTCCCGACAATTTTTCCGCTTCCGTTGCGGGGCGCCGCATCGTCTCCCTGTCGCGCCGTGCCAAATATCTGATGATTGATCTCGAAGGCGGCGACGTGATCATCGCGCATCTCGGCATGTCCGGTTCATTCCGGGTCGAGGCCGGCACGGATGCCGACACACCGGGCAGGTTCCATCATCCGCGCGGCAAGGACGAGAAGCACGACCACGTAATCTTTCATCTGAGCGGCCAGTCCGGACCCGCGCGGGTGATCTACAACGACCCGCGCCGCTTCGGCTTCATGGACCTCGCCCGGCGCGACGGGATCGCCGATCACGTCTTCTTCCGCGACCTCGGCCAGGAGCCGACCGGAAATGCGCTCGATGCCGCCTATCTTGCCCAGCGCTTTGCGGGCAAGGCGCAGCCGCTCAAGGCGGCGCTCCTGGATCAGAAGATCATTGCCGGTCTCGGCAATATCTATGTTTGCGAGGCGCTGTGGCGGTCGGGCCTGTCGCCCTCCCGTCCGGCCGGCTCGCTGGTGGACAAGCGCGGGCGCGCAAGGCAGGGGCTGGTGACGCTGACAGAGGCGATCCGTCAGGTGATCGCCGAAGCCATCGCCGCCGGCGGTTCCTCCTTGAAGGATCACATCCAGACGGACGGCTCGCTCGGTTACTTTCAGCATTCCTTTTCGGTCTATGATCGCGAAGGCGAGGCTTGCCGCAAGCCGGACTGCGGCGGTACCGTCGCCCGCATCGTTCATGCCGGGCGTTCGACCTTCTATTGCCCGCGCTGCCAGAAATAGGGCGCTCGACCGGGCGCATCCGAACGGAGGAGATCAAGAATGAGTTACGAGACGTTGCTGGTCGAAACACGCGAACGCGTGGGCCTGATCACGCTCAACCGCCCGCAGGCGCTGAACGCGCTGAATTCGACCGTGATGCGGGAGCTCGATGCCGCATTGAAGGCCTTCGACGCCGACAAGGACATCGGCGCGATCGTGCTGACCGGCTCGGAGCGCGCCTTCGCGGCCGGTGCCGACATCAAGGAGATGCAGGCGCTCGATTTCGTCGATTCCTATCTTGGCGACTTTCTGGGCGACTGGGAGCGGATCGCCAGCGCCCGCAAGCCGGTGATTGCCGCCGTTTCCGGCTTTGCGCTCGGCGGTGGCTGCGAGCTTGCGATGATGTGCGACATCATCATTGCGTCGGAGACGGCGAAGTTCGGGCAGCCCGAGATTACCCTCGGCGTCATTCCGGGCATGGGCGGTTCGCAGCGCCTCACCCGCGCCGTCGGCAAAGCGAAAGCGATGGATCTGGTGCTGACCGGCCGGATGATGGATGCGGCGGAAGCCGAACGGTCGGGACTCGTTTCGCGTGTGGTGGCGCCCGAAAAACTGATGGAAGAAGCATTGGCCGCCGCCGAAAAGATTGCTGGCTTCTCGCTGCCGGCGGTCGTTATGGCCAAGGAGGCGGTCAACCGCTCGCTTGAGGTTACCTTGGCCGAAGGCCTGCGCTTTGAACGGCGGCTTTTCCAGTCGCTTTTTGCAACCGAGGATCAGAAGGAGGGGATGGCTGCCTTCGTCGGAAAGCGCAAGGCAGACTTCCGGCATAAGTGAAGCGGATACCGCACAGTTTTCTCAAATTTGCGCGTTGACGAGAGGGCGGTTTCCAGCTATACGCCGCCCTCAGCTTGGAACGCCGCAACCCGAGGCTTTCCGATAATGCTCCCGAATTGCTTTGGATGACAGGTCGCAGTGACCCGGCACGGCGAAGGCGGAGTTCATGTCAGTTTTCGAAGAGAGGCATCAATGGCCAATACAACTTCGGCGAAAAAGGCGACCCGCAAGATCGCACGCCGCACCGCAGTGAACAAGGCCCGTCGTTCGCGCGTCCGCAACTTCATCCGCAAGGTTGAAGAAGCCATCGCTGCCGGCGATCAGGCAGTCGCAGCCGCAGCCCTCAAGGCAGCGCAGCCGGAGCTGATGCGCGCCGCCACCAAGGGTGTGCTGCATGCCAACACGGCATCGCGCAAGGTTTCCCGCTTGGCACAGCGCGTGAAGGGCCTTTCGGCCTAACCCGGCTAAATAAAAATCTGTTGATGAAAAGCCCGGTCCTTGCGCCGGGCTTTTCGGATTCATACTTCTGTCACCGCGATGGTGAAGCGCCGTGTTTTTGCGTGTGTCATTGCGATGACAAATTTTTAGAAACAATTTCAATGGCTTACGCGAGGTCTTCGCGCCGGTGTCGCCGGAGATCGGGGACAGGCCGGGTCCGAAGCGAGTCAAGCGAATTTTTATTTTTTTTCTTTTTCGCCAGCTAAGCAAGCGCGAGAAAATCAAAACCCTTGATTCAAAAGCGATTCTTGATGGACTCAGAATGCGGCAAGCAAAAGGCGGCAAGAGAGTCAACCGGGGGCGTTTAACGATGGGTAAAATTCGCGATTGATCTTGCCGGTCGATCCTGCCTAAATGCCTCCCACAGGGGACACAGACCATATCTGTAAAGGGAAGTGCAGGGCCATTTCGATGAGGTGGCCTCGAGCTTTCTGTTCCCTGTGGCGGGGTCACTCCACGTCGTTCAATCAAACAAGTCAAGATAGAGAAACCGGGCCGATCCTTCGTTCCGGGACGAGGATCTTTCGTCTTGTGGTTGAGGGAATGGCTGGGACGCTCTAAGGAGGACGCCTGTGAGGCGTCCAGGCAGAAGGAGGCAGTCGGGCTGTCCGCTTCGTACGAGGGTGCGGCGCAGCCGGTAACGAGGAATGCGATTTTGCGCGGCTTGAAAGCGGCCGGGTGGAATCGGTAAAGGCGAGGCGCGAGGGGACATTCGCTTGCGAAAGCGGGCGGGTGAGCGCAACGCGCACCGAAGCGGGATATGAGGAGCCCGCTTTCGGTGTGACAGGAGCGTTCGTCGGACGCGGCATGGCTTGAAGGCAGCCGTGGCAGACGGACATAAGAGATGAGGCCGGCAGCAATGACGGCATCGGAGCATGATTTTGGAAGGCGGCAACATGCAGATGAATTTGGCGACGGCAGCTGACGCAGGTCAGGCCGGAAGCAATCAGTCTCAGGCGGCGGGGGAAAAACACGACATGCGGCATGACGCACTTTTTGAGCGCGTAAGTCAGCGTTTGAAAGCACAAGTCGGTCCGGATGTCTTCGCAAGCTGGTTTGGACGTCTCAAGCTCCATTCGATTTCCAAGAGCGTTGTACGTCTTTCGGTGCCCACGACGTTCCTGAAGTCTTGGATCAACAACCGATATCTCGATCTCATCACCAACCTGTTTCAGCAGGAAGACGGCGAAATCCTGAAGGTGGAAATCCTTGTACGCACCGCGACCCGCGGCGCGCGTCCGGTTGCCCACGAAGAAGCGATGCCGGCGGCAAGTGAAACGGTTCCGACGACCCCGGCACGACGTCCGGCAGCGGCCCAGTCGATTGCCTCGGTCGCCGCGGCGGCCGTGGCAACCGTGCAGAGACCGGCCCAGGCGCCGCTTTTCGGGTCGCCGCTCGACCAGCGCTACAATTTCGACAGTTTCGTCGAAGGCTCGTCGAACCGCGTGGCGCTCGCCGCCGCGCGTACGATCGCCGAAGCCGGTGCCGGCGCCGTGCGTTTCAATCCGCTTTTCATCCATTCGAGCGTTGGCCTCGGTAAGACGCATCTCTTGCAGGCGATCGCGATCGCCGCACTGCAGAGCGCCCGGGCGCCACGCGTCGTCTATCTGACGGCCGAATACTTCATGTGGCGCTTCGCGACCGCAATTCGCGACAACGACGCGCTGTCCCTCAAGGAATCGCTGCGCAATATCGATCTTCTGGTGATCGACGACATGCAGTTCCTGCAAGGTAAGTCGATCCAGCACGAATTCTGCCATCTCTTGAACATGCTGCTCGACTCCGCCAAGCAGGTCGTGGTCGCTGCCGACCGCGCGCCGTGGGAACTGGAATCGCTCGACAGCCGTGTTCGCTCGCGGCTTCAGGGCGGTGTCGCGATCGAGATGGAAGGTCCGGATTACGAGATGCGGCTGGAGATGCTGAAGCGGCGGCTCGAGGCCGCACGCCAGGACGATGCATCGCTCGATATCCCGACCGATATCCTGTGCCACGTTGCGCGCAATGTCACGGCCAGCGGCCGCGAGCTGGAGGGCGCTTTCAACCAGCTGCTCTTCCGCCGTTCCTTCGAGCCTCAGCTCTCGATCGAGCGCGTCGACGAACTGCTTGGCCATCTCGTCAACGCCGGTGAACCGCGGCGCGTCCGCATCGAGGACATCCAGCGCGTCGTCGCCAAGCACTACAATGTTTCGCGCCAGGAGCTGGTGTCGAACCGACGCACGCGGGTCATCGTCAAGCCGCGCCAGATCGCCATGTATCTGTCGAAGACGCTGACGCCGCGCTCGTTCCCCGAAATCGGCCGACGCTTCGGCGGTCGCGATCATACGACGGTGCTGCATGCCGTGCGCAAAATCGAGGAGTTGATCGCGGCGGATACGAAGCTCAGCCACGAGATCGAACTGCTGAAGCGGCTGATCAACGAATAAAGCAGAATATTCATTTATTTGAAAAGCCCGGCTGCGTGTCGGGCTTTTTAGCTTTTGCCGACCTGATCGAGAATCCATCTGCGAAAACCTGCCACAGCCGTCCGATCGAGCGCTGGCGCTGGATAGACAAGATAATAGGCGAGGTTCGTCGCAACGCCGCAGGCGAATGGTGCAACAAGCGCGCCTTCCCGAAGTTCGCGCGCGACCAGCGAAAGCCGCACCAGGGCGACGCCGTCGCCCGCCCTTGCCGCTTCGATCGCGCCGTTGCTGTTGATGAAAACCGGCCCTCGTGTGCTCTGAACCTCGCTCGCCCCGACGGCGTCGAGCCACAGCCGCCAATCCTGTCTTTGTACGTCGTGCAGAAGGACGTGGTTGCGAAGGTCGGCCGGCTCTGCGAGCGGGCGCGACCGCATCAGCGCCGGGCTCAGCACCGGGACGAGCTCGTCATCGAGCAGGCGTTCGCTCGCAAGACCCGGATATTGCCCAAAACCATGGCGGATCGCGACATCGACCGCATCCCTGTCGAAGTCCGTCAGCCGGTTCGAGGCATTGAGACGCACGTCGATACCCGGCATGTTCTTCTCGAAATCGTCGAGACGTGGCACGAGCCACTGGGCGGCGAAAGTCGGCGTGCAACTGATCGTCAGCACCGGCGCCCGGTTGCGGGCGGCAAGGTCTTCGGTCGCCTCGCGGATCATCCGAAAGGCGCGCCTCAGCGTCGCGAAATAGGCATTTCCCTCATCGGTCAGCACAAGCTGCCGCGGGCGGCGCTCGAACAGTTTCACCGCAAGTGCAGTCTCCAGCTCGCGCACCTGCAGGCTCACGGCGCCCGGCGTCACGTTGAGCTCGCGGGCGGCCAACGTCACGCTCAGATTGCGCGCGGCCGCTTCGAAGGCGCGCAGTGCCGACAGCGAAGGGAGCGGCGTTTCCATGATTTAGCTAAACTCAATCATTTCCAGAAAATTGTTCGCTTGGGAAAGTATAACATCTTGTGTGATAAACAAATATGGGAAAGCGCTAGGGCTCCCTGCCTGAAAACATCGGGAAAACTAAATCATGAAGGGAAATGTCATGAGCAGTTCGGCAGGTGCGAGGGTCATGGGTGCGCGGGAATGGGGCATGCTCATCGCCTTGTCCGTGCTGTGGGGCGGGTCGTTCTTCTTCATCGGCATTGCGGTGAAAGCGCTGCCGCCCTTCACCATCGTCGCGCTGCGCGTGACGCTTGCGGCCGCGGCCCTTCTGCTTTTCATCCGCGCTCTTGGGCTCGCGCTGCCGCGCCGGCGCGAGGTATGGCTCGCATTCTTCGGCATGGGACTGCTCAACAACCTCGTTCCCTTTTCGCTGATCGTCTGGGGACAGACGCACATTGCCAGCGGTCTTGCCTCCATTCTCAACGCCACCACGCCGCTTTTCGGCGTTGTCGTTGCCCATCTGCTGACGGATGACGAGAAAATGACCGCGAACAAGCTGACCGGCGTTCTGATCGGTTTCTTCGGTGTCGCGGTGATGATCGGTCCGGCAGCAATTGGTGGCCTCGGCTCGAACGTGCTCGCGCAACTTGCCGTGCTCGGTGCCGCATTTTCCTATTCGCTCGCAAGCGTTTTTGCTCGCCGTTTCAAGCGCATGGGCGTCGCGCCGCTTCTGACGGCGACCGGGCAGGTCAGTGCCTCGAGCTTGATGCTCGTGCCGCTCGCCCTGATCGCCGACCGGCCTTGGACGCTTGCCTTTCCCGGGCTCGACGTCTGGGCCGCACTTCTCGGCATCGCCTTGATCTCGACCGCGCTCGCCTATGTCTTGTTTTTCCGCATCCTCGAAACGTCCGGCGCGACCAATCTGATGCTGGTGACCTTCCTCATCCCCGTCAGTGCCATCTTGCTCGGTGCGGCGTTTCTTGGGGAACGACTCGAGCCCAAGCATTTCCTTGGCATGACCCTGATCGCAGCAGGGCTCGCGGCGATCGACGGCCGGCTACTGAAGCGGTTGCGGACACTGCCGGCGCAGCGGAAGCTCAGCGGCGAGAGGAAGATCTAGCCCACCAGTTCGCACCGGTAAAATTGGCGACCAATGCGTTGATGGCTTGCTCCTGTCGGAAGCCATCAGCACCGCCGCTTCCGCGATACCGGCAGGAGCCTGCCCCCACAGCGGATACTTGCGTGTTTTTTTCGCCCCGCTTGTCGGCTATCTCTAGCGTCGTTCGTCTTGAGATCAGAGCGGGAGAGTTCTCGATGCTTTACGCGGTGTTTTGCTACAATTCGGAAGATGTTACCGGGACCTGGACCAAGGAGCAGGACGGCAAGGTCATGCGCGACATGGCCGCCGTCGAGAAGAAATATGCGGAGGCCGGCAAGCTTGGCCCGGTCGCCCGTCTCCTGCCGACGACCGCGGCGACGACGCTGCGCCACGGCGGCGGCGAACCGATCGTGATCGACGGTCCTTTTGCCGAGACGAAGGAACAACTGCTCGGGTTCTTCATCGTCGACTGCGCCTCGCTGGAGGAGGCCATCGCCTTTTCGCGCGAACTCGGCGAGGTCAATCCCAGCCCCGGCGCCTATGAGATCCGTCCCCTCGCCATCTACAAGCCAAGTGAGCTTCCCTCATGACAGACACCGCCTGGATCGATCTCGCTCTGGTTTCCGCCCGGCCGCAGGCGATGGGTGCACTTCTGCGCTATTTCCGCAACCTCGACATGGCCGAGGAAGCCTTCCAGGAGGCCTGTATCCGGGCATTGAAAGCCTGGCCGAGAAGCGGCCCGCCGCGGGATCCCGCCGCCTGGCTGATCTTCGTCGGCCGCAACAGCGGCATCGACAAGGTGCGGCGGCAGGCGCGCGAGACGGCGCTGCCCCCGGAGGAATTGCTTTCCGATCTGGAAGACCGGGAGGATGAACTCGCCGACCGCCTCGACGGGTCGCATTATCGCGACGACATCCTGCGGCTGCTCTTCGTCTGCAGCAATCCGGCCCTGCCGGCGACCCAGCAGATCGCGCTGGCGCTCCGGGTCGTCTCCGGCCTCTCGGTCAAGCAGATCGCGCGTGCCTTCCTCGTCAGCGAAGCGGCAATGGAGCAGCGCATTACCCGAGCCAAGGCGCGTGTCGCTGCAGCGGGCATTCCCTTCGAGACGCCAGATGCCGCCGATCGCGCGGAACGGCTCGCAGCCGTCGCGACAATGATCTATCTCGTCTTCAACGAGGGCTATTCGGCGATGAATGGTCCGGAGGGCGTGTCCGCCGATCTATGCGACGAGGCCATCCGGCTCTCCCGGCTCCTCCTCAGACTGTTTCCGGGCGAACCGGAAATCATGGGGCTGACAGCGCTGCTTCTTCTCCAGCATTCGCGCGCCAGGGCGCGCTTCGATGCAGAGGGCGCCATCGTTCTGCTCGAGGACCAGGACCGCCGCCTGTGGAACAGGGAAATGATCACCGAGGCGCTCGCGATGATCGACAAGGCCATGCGCCACCGGCGTCCCGGTCCCTACCAGGTTCAGGCGGCAATCGCGGCGCTGCACGCCCGCGCCGCGCGTCCCGAACTGACCGACTGGGAGGAAATCGACCTGCTCTATCAGACGCTCGAACGTCTGCAACCGTCGCCCGTGGTCACTCTCAACCGTGCCGTTGCAGTGTCGAAGCGCGAGGGGCCCGAAGCAGCGCTGGCGCTTGTGGAGCCCCTTGGCGACAGGCTCGCCGGCTATTTCTACTATCACGGCTTGCGCGGGGGCCTGCTCAAGCAGATGGGTCGCGCGGGCGAGGCGCGCATTGCGTTCGACCGCGCCATTGCGCTTGCGACCAACGGCGCAGAGGCCGCCTATATCCGTATGCAGCTCGACCATCTTGCTGCGGAAACGGCCTCCTCCGCGCTCGTCGAAGAAAAACAATAAATTATCGGCTGCCGCTGTCGGAACCTGATTTCTCCGTTCGTCCTTGGACTGAAACCACCACGGAGGAATTTGGAAATGACAGGAACGACCGACATGAAGCCCACCGACGACCGCGAACTGGTGCTGACCCGGCTGATCGATGCGCCACGCGAAAAAGTCTACCGTGCCTGGACCGAGGCCGATCTCTTGAAACAGTGGTTCGCGCCTCTGCCGTGGACGACGCCGAATGCCGAGCTCGACGTCAGGCCCGGGGGCTCAAACCGCATCGTCATGCGCTCGCCGGAAGGCCAGGATTTTCCGAATTTCGGCGTCTATCTGGAAGTCGTGCCGAATGAGAAGCTCGTCGTCACCGACGCTTTTACCGAAGCCTGGAAACCCTCCGAGAAGCCGTTCATGACAGTCATCCTGACCTTCGAGGATGAAGGCGGCAAGACCCGTTACACCGCTAGGGTCCGCCATTGGACCACTGCCGACCGGGAGGCTCACGAGAAAATGGGCTTTCACCAGGGATGGGGTCAATGCGCCGATCAGCTTGCCACCCTCACGGCGAAGCTCTGACTGTTACCTGAGGCAATTCCGGCCGCTTTTCGCACCGAAAAGGAGATGAACAATGTCTGTCAACGAGAACAGAACTGCCGCCATCGCCGAGATTCGCTCGGTGATCGAGGATTGGGCAAGCGCCATGCGCGAGAAAGACGCGGGTCGCGTGCTTGCCCACGGCACAGAAGATTGCCTCGTCTATTCGCTGGCGCCGCCGCTGAAGGAAACGGCGGCGGGGGCCGAGGGCCTCGAACAGTGGTTCTCGACTTGGAAGGGGCCGCTCGGCTACCGGTTTCAGGAGCTGGAGATCTCGGCAGGCGGCGACGTGGCTTTCGCGACGGCGCTCACCCATCTCTCCGGCGAGAAATTGGACGGCGAAAAGGCGGCGCTATGGTTTCGCCAGACGCTGGGTTTGAGACGTACGGAGAGGGGATGGAAGATCGCGCACCAGCACGAGTCCGTGCCCTTCTACATGGACGGAAGCCTCAAGGCCGCAATCGATCTCGAACCGACGTCGGAGGTCGATTGGCAGGCGCCGTCGCCCCCGCCGATGGCCGGCGTCATCGCCTATCTCGGCGTTCAGGACGCGAATGCGACGGCGGAATTCTACGGCCGTGCCTTCGGTGCCAAGGAGGTGGATCGCAAATACGCCGAGGACGGCAAACGCCTCATCCACTGCCATCTGACGATCAACGGCGGTGCACTGATGCTGAGCGATCCGTTCCCGGAATACGGTTGCCCCTGGAAGCCGCAGGACGGCGTCGTTCTGCATCTCGTCGTCGATGATGCGGATTTCTGGTGGAAGCGTGCCGTCGCTGCGGGTGCGGAGGTGACGATGCCGTTGGCGGTGGCCTTCTGGGGCGACTATTACGGCCAGCTCCGCGATCCGTTCGGCGTCCTTTGGGCGATCGTTGCTCCGGTTAAAAAGAACTGAACGCACCGCTGCCTGACGCTTCATGTCCGGCGACCGGGGCAGGTTGCGGGGTCGGGGGTGATCCTGGCCTCGCACGAAACAAACTTGCACAGCGGCCGCCGGAACAGAGCGCAATTCTCACAGTCCATGCACTATCCTTGCGGGCAAGTTCACGAACCCACCGCGAGGTAACATGATCCTCTACTACCAAACCCATTCTCCCTTCGCCCGAAAGGCGCTCGTCTTCGCCCACGAAGCCGGAATCGCGGACCGGCTGGAAGTCATTCATCACGAAACCAGCCCGACGCAACGCAATGAGCGAGTCTACGCCGAGAACCCGCTCGGAAAGGTTCCCGTATTGCTTCGCGCAGACTACCCGGCGATCTTCGATTCTGACGTGATATGCGCCTATCTGGACACGCTTCACGGCGGCAGGAGGCTCATTCCGGAAGGAGGCGAGGCCCGCTGGCAGGCCCTGGTTCTGCAGTCGGTCGCGCAGGGGCTGGCTCAGACGGGGATCAGTCTCCGTTGGGAGACTGTCCGACGGCCGGAGCAGTTGCGCTACGCGGCACTTCGTGATGGTTATGCCGAGAAAATCGAGGCGACCTATGATTGGCTGGAAACCACGCTGGACGCGATGGCCCCGCTCCACGTCGGCCACATCGCACTGGCGACGGCTCTTTCCTGGATGGAGTTCCGCAACTTGCCGTCGTTTCGCGCGCGACCGCAAATAACACGATGGTTCGACGAATTCGAGCAAAGGCCTTCGATGTTGGCGACGCCGCTCTTCGGCGAAACGCATGATTGACCGCGGCCGGATTTCGGGATCGGTCGTTTCAGCAGGCGAGGTCGGCAACCACCGCGTCGAGGATCAGCATGCCGGCCGGCGTGCAGCGCAGCCGTGAATTGCCGAGCCGTTCGATGAAGCCGTGATCGATCAGGAACTGTTCACGGTCCGGATCGGGGTCGCGGCCGGAAAGGCTCTGCCAGCGCGCCAGGTCGACGCCTTCCTTGAGCCGGAGGCCCATCAGCAGGAGTTCGTCGGCCTGAGCTTCCTGATCGAGCAACTCGCGTTCGATCATGCCGTGGCCATGCTGTTCGACCAGGCGAAGCCATTCTTCGGGCTTGCGTTCCGTCGCGGTCGCGACCTTGGCGCCGTCGATCGTCAGGCGCCCATGCGCGCCGGGGCCGATGCCCGCATAGTCGCCGTAACGCCAATAGGTGAGATTATGCCGGCTCTCGGCGCCGGGCCGTGCATGATTGGACACTTCATAGGCCGGCATGCCGATCGATGCCGTGATCTCCTGCGTCGCCTCGTAGAGCACCGCGGACTGCTCGCCGTCGGGCACGACAAGTTTGCCGGCCTTGTGCAGCCCGTAGAAGGGCGTGCCTTCCTCGATCGTCAACTGGTAGAGCGAGAGATGATCGACTGCGTAGGAGACGGCCTCCTTCAGCTCGCGCTCCCAGTCCTCGACGGTCTGGTTCGGACGGGCATAGATCAAGTCGAAGGACATGCGCGGGAAGATCTCGCGCGCCAGCCGGATCGCCTTTAGCGCATCCTCGACATTGTGCAGCCGCCCCAGGAATTTCAGGTCACGGTCGTTGAGTGCCTGGACGCCGAGCGAGACGCGGTTAACGCCGGCAGCACGATAGCCATGGAAGCGCGTCGCCTCGACGCTCGACGGATTGGCCTCCATGGTGATCTCAATGCCATCAGGGACGTGCCACTGATTGGCAATCCCGTTCAGGATGGCTTCGACCGTCGCCGGATCCATTAGCGACGGCGTGCCGCCGCCCATGAAAATGCTGGTGACCGTTCGCGGGCCAGAGAGCTCGCGGGCCTCGGCCATTTCCCGGAGGAAGGCAGCGACGAAGCGCGGCTGGTCCACGGGCTGATGGCGGACATGGCTGTTGAAGTCGCAATAGGGGCATTTGGCCGCGCAAAACGGCCAGTGCACATAAACCCCGAAGCCGGGGTCCATGCCGTCACCGATCGCCGATAGCGGGGTCAAACGCATTGTCTTCGTCTTTCAGGCGCCGAGGCAGGTTTCGGCGAACAGCTTGAAGGCGCGGGCGCGGTGTGAAAGAGCCTGGCTGTCGCCGGGCTTCCAGCCGTGCTTCTCTTCCGCGCTCATCTCGCCAAAGGTGGTGTCGTAGCCCTTCGGTTGAAAGACCGGGTCATAGCCGAAACCGCTCGTTCCACGCGGCGGCCAGACGACTCGGCCTTCGACCTCGCCTCGAAAGAGCTCGACATGGCCGTCCGGCCAGGCAAGGCAGAGCACGGAGACGAAGCGGGCGGTTCGGCTCTCGGGCGTCACCGCGCCCTTCTCCTTGAGCGCCTTTTCCACCTTTTCCATCGCCATGGCAAAGTCGCGGCTGCCGTCTTCGCGCTCGGCCCAGTTCGCCGTGTAGACGCCCGGGGCGCCATCGAGGGCATCGATCACGAGACCGGAATCGTCCGAAAGCGCCGGCAGGCCGGAGGCTCTGGCGGAGGCGAGCGCCTTGATCGTTGCGTTTTCCTCGAACGTCGTGCCGGTTTCCTCCGGCTCGACGAAATTGAGATCGGCGGCCGACTTCGCCTCGAAGCCGAGCGGGCCGATCAGGTCGCGGATTTCGCGGATCTTGCCGGCATTGTGGCTCGCGACGACGAGCGTCTTGTCATCCAGTTTGCGCATTCTGCTCTGTTCCGTTCAGGCGGCTGCAGCCGCGTTCAATCGATCGCCCAAAGGCCGGGCTCGGCGCATTCCAGGCTGTTGCCGGCCGGATCGCGGAAGTAGAAGGAGCGGGCGCCGTTTGGCCAGCGGATATCCGCTTCGATCGGTACGCCCGCGGCTTCGAGCTTCTCCTCCCAGGCGTCGAGTGCCTGCGCGGCGACCCGGAAGCACATGTGCCCCTTGCCCGTCGTGCCGTGCGGCGGCACGGGGAGCGCTGCCCCGGCCGGTGGCGGCTTTATTGTCTCGGCCGGGTTAAAGATCAGGAGTATGCCGGCGCCGCAGCGGAAGAACACGTGCCGATTGCCGGCGCGGGTGATCTGCTGCAAGCCGAGCAACTCGCCATAGAAGGCCTCGGCGCGATCGAGATCCTCCGCGTAAAGCGCAGTTTCGAGAATGCCTTCCAGCGCCGGGGTCAAATCTCGTCCTTTCGATCAGCCGGCGATTGCCTGCTTCTGCAGTGCAATGAGTTCGGCAATGCCGTTCTTGGCAAGTGTCATCAGGCTTGCGAATTCTTCT
Source organism: Sinorhizobium psoraleae (assembly GCF_013283645.1). Lineage (GTDB taxonomy): Bacteria > Pseudomonadota > Alphaproteobacteria > Rhizobiales > Rhizobiaceae > Sinorhizobium > Sinorhizobium psoraleae. The sequence continues at coordinate 1,117,752 of NZ_JABEKV010000002.1, read as the reverse complement.
TCCGTGAAGGGCTTGCCTTCGGCCGTTCCCTGGATCTCGACGAGGCCGCCATTGCCGGTCATGACGAAATTGGCGTCGGTCTCGGCGGCGGAGTCTTCGAGATAGTCGAGATCGATCACCGCCTGATTGGCGAAGATGCCGCAGGAAATGGCAGCGACATGATCCTTGAGCACGCGTTCGACCTTGACCATGTTGCGCGCCTCCATCCACTTCAGACAGTCGTAGAGTGCGATCCAGGCGCCGGTGATCGAGGCCGTGCGGGTGCCGCCGTCCGCCTGGATGACGTCACAATCGATCGAGATCTGGCGTTCGCCGAGCGCCGGCAGATCGACGACAGCGCGGAGCGACCGTCCGATCAGCCGCTGGATTTCCTGTGTGCGGCCGCTCTGCTTGCCGCTCGCCGCCTCACGCTTCATCCGCTCGCCGGTTGCACGCGGCAGCATGCCGTATTCCGCGGTGACCCATCCTTTGCCGCCATTGCGCAACCAGGCGGGGACCTTCTCTTCGAGGCTTGCCGTGCACAGCACATGCGTGTCGCCGAAGCGCACGAGGCATGAACCTTCTGCATGCTTGGAAAAGTGGCGCTCGAAGGAAACCTTGCGCATTTGGTCGGTTTTTCTGCCGGATGGCCGCATCGTCATCTCCTATCTTGTCTGTTGAGCCTTCTAGAGCATGGCGAACGCAAAGGGAACCGGCTGATATCGGCTGGGGGGATCGATTTTTCCCTTTTGCTATCTCCGGCTCGGACCACTATATTTCAGCAGGATACGAACGATTGTTGCACGGAGTGACATGGTACTGCGCAATTCCGGAGCGAAGGAGATCGCGGCGGCGCTGGATGAGCGTTCCGGTGAAATCTTTCGCCGCATTGTGGAGACCTACCTCGAGAGCGGCGAGCCGCTCGGTTCGCGCAATCTTTCGCGGCTCCTGCCGATGTCGCTCTCGCCCGCTTCCGTGCGCAATGTCATGAGCGATCTCGAACATCTCGGCCTCATCTATTCGCCCCATGTCAGCGCGGGCCGTCTGCCGACCCAGACCGGTTTGCGCTTCTTCGTCGACGCTTTCATGCAGGTCGGCAACCTTTCGGCGGAGGAGCGTGCCTCGATCGAACGCCAGTTCCGCCGCGGCGATCGGGATCAGCCGGTGGAGAGCCTGCTCACCGAGGCGAGCCAGATGCTTTCGGGCATGTCCCGCGGTGCGGGTCTCGTCATCACCACCAAGAGTGATCCGGTGCTGAAGCACGTCGAGTTCATCCGCCTGGCGCCGACCAAGGCGCTTGCCGTCCTCGTCGGCGAACATGACCAGGTCGAGAACCGCATCATCGAGCTCCCGGCGGGGGTCACGAGCGCGCAACTGACCGAGGCCGCCAATTTCTTGAATGCGCATCTTGGCGGGCAAACCATTGCCGAGGTGCGCGCGCAACTGCAGAAGCTCAAAGCGACCGTGCGCGGCGAACTCGATGTCCTGTCGCAGGATCTCGTCGAACGCGGGCTGGCGATCTGGTCCGGCAGCGAAGGTGATGAAAAGCCGACGCGCCTTATCGTTCGCGGTCGCGCCAACCTGCTCGAGGGGCTGGAAGGGGGCGAGGACATCGACCGCCTTCGCATGCTTTTCGATGACCTCGAAAAGAAGGACAGCCTGATCGAGCTTCTCGACCTCGCCGAAAGCGGCCCCGGTGTGCGCATTTTCATCGGGTCGGAAAACAAACTCTTTTCGCTCTCCGGCTCGTCGCTGATCGTCGCACCCTATCGCGATGGGGATGATCGCATCGTCGGCGCGGTCGGTGTTATTGGCCCGACTCGGCTCAACTATTCACGCATCGTCCCGATGGTCGATTACACCGCGCAGCTGATGTCGCGCCTGTCGCGTTGAGGCGGCAATTCCGGGCTAGCGGCATTCCACCCTTGATTTTTCGACGTCAAACCTCGATATCGGCTTCAAATCCAGACAACACCAGGTCGAGCGAGGCGATTTGCTTTTGCTTGGCGATGCCGAAGATACAGAAAGACATTCCGGAGAACGTCATGACCGACGACACGAACAAACACGGACCCGAGGCGACTGCGGCAGAAGAACCTGTAAAAACCGCTGCGCCCGAGGCTGCGGAAGGACAGGAGGTCGAGGCTCCTGCGGCCGCGCCGGATCCGCTGGAGCTCGCCAGAGCGGAGAATGCTGAATTGCGCGACAAATATCTGCGCCTCGCGGCCGAGATGGACAATCTGCGTCGACGCACCGAACGTGACGTCAAGGATGCCAAGGCCTATTCGGTCGCCGGTTTCGCGCGCGACATGCTGGCCGTGTCCGACAACCTGCGCCGCGCCCTCGAGGCTATCCCGCCCGAGGCGAAAGAAGCCGGCGAGGCGGGTTTCAACGCCCTGATCGAAGGCGTGGAGATGACCGAGCGCTCGATGCTTGCAGCTCTGGAACGTCATGGTGTGAAGAAGCTCGAGCCGGTCGGTCAGAAGTTCGATCCGAATTTCCATCAGGCAATGTTCGAAGTTCCGAATGCCGACGTACCGAACAACACGGTCGTCCAGGTCATTCAGGCCGGCTACGTCATCGGCGAGCGCGTGCTGCGTCCGGCGATGGTCGGCGTTTCCAAGGGCGGTCCCAAGGCTGCCGCGACCGAAAACGGAACGCCGTCGGCCTGACGTCGCCCCTCCCAGCGCCGTGCATTCGCTGAGAGCGCTTGCAGCGGATTTGGGACCAGCACCCAACAAAGACTTGAATGCGTAAAAGGGCGACGGGACTGCCCCTCACCCTAGCCCTCTCCCCGCAGGCGGGGAGAGGGGACTTAAGAGCGTGCGGCATCGTCCCTTCGCCCCGCTTGCGGGGAGAAGGTGCCGGTAGGCGGATGAGGGGCCGCGCGGAGATCCTTGTTTTTATACATGTCGTTGACCCAAATTGCCGCACGCCTTTGACCGATCGGCTCAGGCAAAGAGCTGCCGGAGGTGATCGTTGAGGAAGCGGCCTTCGGGATCGACCCGGGCCCGGAGCGCCCGAAAGTCGCCGGCGCGCGGATAGAGCGCCGTCACATCCTCGGCGCCGAGGAAGTGCAGTTTGCCCCAATGCGGGCGCGAGCCGTACTGGCGAAGGATCGTGTCGACGTCCTTCAGGTATTCCCAGTAGTCGGTGCCGGGTTCACCCGAGACCGACAGCGTGATCGAATCCTGCTCATAGAACGGGCTGATCCAGCCGGAATCGCCTGCCGTGAAGCGATACTCGATCGGATAGATGCAGGTCGGATGCTTTTCGAGCATCAGCTTGCGCACCGCCCGAACGGCATCCTTGCCTTGGGCGACCGGGACCGCATATTCGAGTTCGTGAAAGTTGGGTACGTATTCGATCGGGTAGATCTCCGACGAATAGGCAATCTTCTCGAATGCCTGCTCCATCGGCGGACGGTCGGTGATGTCGATCACCTTCATCTCGCAGACATCGGAGGTCTTGCCGGTCGTCGACACCGACGACGTGTCCGGTAGGCAGTAGCAATGTCGGCTTTCGGGCACAGGGCACCAGAAGAAACCGAAATGGCGGTGCTTGGCGGCGAGTTCGTCGTGCTGCTCCATGCATTCGTCGAAGTCGCAGCGCCATAGTTTTTCATGGAGATTGTAGGCGTCCATGGCCTGCAGGGTGATCTCCGAGATCACCCCAAGCATGCCGACGGAGACGCGCGCCGCTTCCAACAGGTCCGGTGTACTCTCGTCGACGACGAGAATGCTGCCGTCGGGCTGGACGAGGCGCATGCCGACGATCTGCGAGGCCATGTTGCCGAGCTTGGCGCCGGTGCCATGCGTCCCAGTCGTCAGCGCACCGGCAAGGGCCTGGCTGTCGATGTCGCCCTGGTTGATGAGTGAAAGCCCGCTCGATTTCAGTACCTTGCCAAGCTGGTTGATCGTCGTTCCCGCTCTGACGGCGACGCGCTTGCGCTCTTGGTCGATGCCGACGACGCCCTGCATGCCGGAGAGCGTGAGCAGCAGTCCGCTCGTCGCGACCACCGGCGTGAACGAATGGCCCGATCCGGCGCAACGTACATTGAGACCAAGGACCGTTGCCTCCCGGACCATCTCGGAGAGCGCGGCTTCGCTTTCCGGCGCACCCTTGTGGCGCACGATGCATGATTGGTTTCCGACCCAGTTGCGCCAGTGGCCGCCCGTCTGCAGCATTCCTTGTCTCCCCTCTCAGACTGCCGTAAAGCAATTGTCGACGAACAGATGCGTGCCGTTGACGAAGCTTGCCTCGTCGCTTGCCAGGAACAGCGCGGCATTGGCGACCTCCATCGGGTCGCACATCCGTCCCTGCTGGGCGGCGATCGCCGCCTCGGAGACGTCGACGCCGTATTTGCTCAGACCCGCGATCTCGCGCTTGCCATGGTCGGTCGCGATGAAGCCGGGGCAGACGGCGTTGCAGCGGATGCCCCGGTCGCGGAATTCGACAGCGATCGCGCGGGCAAACATGTGGCAAGCCCCCTTGGTGGTATCATAAAGCACCTCCATGGGCGTCGCGGCGACGGCGGAAATGGACGAGGTGCAGATGATGCTGCCGCCGCCTGCCTTGAGCATCCCGGGGAGTACCGCCTTGGTCATCAGGAACATGCTGCGCACATTCACCGCCATCAGCCGATCCCACTCCTCCTCTTCCGTTTCAAGGAATGGGCCAACCGCAAGAATGCCGGCATGGTTGAAGAGCACTGTGATCGGGCCGAAGGCGGTCTCGACGGCATTGACCGCAGCGCTCACCTCGGCGGACACCGAAACGTCGGCGGCGGCGAAGATGGCCTCGCCGCCCTCGGCACGAATGGCGGCCGCAACCTCTTGGCCCTTGCTCTTCGGCAGGTCGACGATGCCGACCTTGGCGCCCTCGCGGGCAAAGAGCTGTGAGGCTGCCAATCCGCATCCGCCGGCGCCGCCGCTGATGAGCGCAACCTTCCCAGAAAGCCTGCCTGTCATCACGCTTCCCCTTCCGCCCGCCTGAGGCCAAAAAGCCCACTGCATGCAGCAGGCGATTATCGCATGTTTCGGGAATTATTGTTGACGAAGCAGGGGCTGTCGATATCCCATGGGGGATACGGCGAAGGGGAACGCTCACGCGATGCTTGCAAGGGAATCGGCAGACATTTCCGCGATGATCAAGTTTATCGGCACGCCGGATTTCGGCGCCTCGCTCGACGCCATGCTGCGCGCGATTGCCCCCTTCGACCTGTCGGTCGTTTTTGCCTTTCCATACGACACACGCCCGATCCTGCTCTACGATGGCTACACGCATGGCGTCTCGCCGCGAGCGTTGAAGGCCTATCTTGGCGGCGCCTATCTGCTCGACCCGTTCTACGTCGCCTGCAACAACGGCCAGCCGGCAGGTTTGTGGCGGATGAGGGAGCTCGCGCCCGACCGGTTCTTCCAGTCGAACTTTTCATCGTCGAGCGAGGTCCATCCCTGCGTGTCGATGGAGTCCGGATCCCTGATCGAGGAGGTGGGCTTCGTCGTCCCGCTCGAGGAGGCAATGCGGGCGACCTATTCGCTGATGCGCTGCCGCGATGGTGCACCGTTCAGCGACCAGGAACTGGAGCGGCTGCGGCTCTACGAACCGATCGTGCGCGAGGCGATCCGGTCCAACTGGCGCCAAAGGGATATGGCGGCCGCGATCGCGAACGGACACGGACCGGATGTCCTGGAGGGTGCTTTCGAGAGTCTCTGCGCCGACCGGCTTACCAAGCAGCAGCGCGCGATCGTCCGGCTGATCCTGCGTGGCCACAGCAATCGTTCGATCGGCACGGCGATGAATATCGCCGAAGGCACGGTTCGTATCCACCGCAAGAACATCTATCGTCGTCTCGGCATTTCGGGCCAAGGCGCTTTGTTCCGGATTTTCATCGATCATTTGAACCGCCGTCAGCCTTATTGACGGCGGCCATTTCATGCCGCGTGCGAAGTCGTGTCGTCGTTGAGCAGCGTGTAGATCGCACTGGCGGAATCGCTCGCCCTGATCTTCGCGACCATGTCGTGGTCACGCAGAACGCGGGCAATGCGCGACAGAGCCTTCAGATGATCGGCACCGGCGCCTTCGGGTGCCAGCAGCAGGAAGACAAGGTCGACCGGCTGGTCGTCAAGCGCCTCGAAGTCGACGGGCGTATCCAGTCGCGCGAAGATCCCGATGATCGAAGAAAGATTGTTGAGCTTTCCATGAGGAATGGCGATGCCGTTGCCGACCCCGGTGGAGCCGAGCCGTTCCCGCTGCAGAATGACATCGAAGATGTCGCGCTCCGGAAGTCCGGTGAGTTTGGATGCTTTTGCCGCCAATTCCTGAAGGAGTTGTTTTTTCGAGTTGGCCCTCATGGCCGGGATAATTGCATTTTGATGCAGCAAACCTGCCAATGCCATTCTTTTGTCCTCGTTCGCCGGTTAGAGCCTGACAACATCATCACAAATGTGTCTTGATGGCTCTACCCATCTTTATATTGGCGGTTACCATGCACAGAAAAGTCGGGCTTTTCCGGCTGTCCGCGTACTGAGCGGCGGGGAATGCCGGCTTTCCCGACATTCCCCTCTTCCACTCATGCCTTGATATTGGCGGCGTCGATCCAGCCAATATTTCCGTCGTTGCGCCGATAGACGATGTTCAGGTCTTCCTTGCCGGGGCTGCGGAACATCAGCACCGGTTCGTCCGTCATGTCGAGTGCCATGACGGCGCTCGCGACGGACATAGTCCTCAACTGTTTCGTGCTTTCGGCAACGATCGTCGGTGCATAATCCTCCGGAACCTCTTCGTCCTGGTCGGGCACCGAGTCCATCACCGTGTAGGCCACTTCAGTGGCATTCTGGCCATTGCCGTTGTGGTGATCCTTGAGCTTACGCTTGTAGCGCCGGAGCCGTTTTTCAATCCGTTCCGAGGCCGCATCAAAGGCCGCCTGCGGCTCATTCGCCTGACCATTCGCCTGCAATACCACGCCCGTGTCGAGATGAAGCTTGCAGTCGGCGCTGAAGCGCGATCCAGACTTTTCCACAGTGACCTGGCTTGAATATCCTCCATCGAAGTATTTGGTAACGGCTTGCTCGATCTGTTCCCCGATGCGGGAGCGGAACGAATCGCCGATTTCCATATGTTTGCCGGATACACGCACACTCATGGAGTTTCCTCTCTCGTTCGTGATTTGCGTATCCAGTCTATTCCAAGCGCCTTCGTCATCCAAGCTTTTCACGCAAGGGCGGCGCATCTGCGCCGCGGAGCCGGCCGCTCGGAACCGCCGAAGTGGAGTAGGGTCTTCGGCGATTGCGGCGCGCTCATATCCCTTGTGTCGCAGGGAGTCAATTGCGAGTCGCAAAAAAATCGGCTGGCGCCGTTGCGCAGCGGTCAAAAGGGCGTGCTCAGAAGCCTGCCGCCTTGGCAAGCGCTCGCTTCTCGCGCCGCCGCTGGACCGAGGAGGGGATATTCATCGCCTCGCGATATTTGGCGACGGTGCGGCGGGCTATGTCGACGCCGGTCTGCTTGAGCATATCGACGATGTCGTCGTCGGAAAGCACTGCGTCCGCGCTCTCCTGCTGGATCATCGTGCGGATGCGGTGGCGAACGGATTCCGCCGAGTGGGCGTCGCCGTTCTCGTTCGAGCCGATCGAGACGGTGAAGAAGTACTTCAGCTCGAAAAGCCCGCGCGGTGTCAGCATGTACTTGTTCGAAGTGACGCGGCTGACCGTCGATTCATGCATCTTGATCGCATCCGCGACGATCCTGAGATTGAGCGGGCGCAGGTGATCGACGCCGTTGACGAGAAAGGCGTCCTGCTGGCGGACGATTTCGCTTGCGACCTTCATGATCGTCCGGGCCCGCTGGTCGAGGCTGCGCGTCAGCCAGTTGGCATTTTGCATGCATTCGCTGAGGAAGGCCTGGTCGGCGCTGTTCTTCTGGGTCCCCCGCGAGATCTCGGCGAAATAGTCGTGGTTGACGAGCACCCGGGGCAGGGCGTCGGGATTGAGCGCGATCAGCCAGGCTCCATCAGGCGCGGCACGCACGATCACGTCCGGAACGATGGACTCAGTGACACTCGTCTCGAAGCTGGTGCCGGGTTTCGGATCGAGCTGGCGGATTTCGGCTAGCATGTCGACCAGATCTTCCTCGTCAACGCCGCAGATCTTCTTGAGACTTGCGAAGTCGCGGCGCGCCAGGAGCTCGAGATTGGCGATCAACGCCTCCATCGCCGGATCGAGACGGTCGCGCGCGCGCAACTGTATGGCGAGGCATTCGCTGAGCGTGCGCGCGAAGACCCCCGGGGGGTCGAACTGCTGCAGGTTGAGAAGCACGCGCATCACGTCTTCGTTGGTCGCGCCGAGCCTGGCGGCCATCTCGGTGAGGTCCGCGTGGAGATAGCCGGCCTCGTCGAGCTGGTCGATGAGGTGCTGAGCGATAAGCCGGTCGCCGGGAGCACTCAGCGCGAGCGGCAGTTGTTCCAGGAGAACGTCCCTCAGGCTTTTCCGGCCGGCGACAAAATCATCGAGATCATATCCCTCGCCGTTGTCGCCTTCGCCGCCTCCGGGCATCGACTTCCATTGGCCGAGCAGTTCCGGTGCATCGGCGCGTTGCGGCGGTGTGTCGTCCGGGAAGACATTGGCGAAATCGGCGTCGAGCTGGTCGCTGAGCCTCTCGCCCGCGCTTGATGTCGCACTATCGTAGACGTCGCTCTGGCCGGCAGCCTCGTCCGACCCCGCTTCGCCGGACGCCGGCGAGGGGTCCTCGCGGGCGGAGCGATCCTGGGCGGTGATCATCTCGTCGCCGCTTTGAAATTCGAGCAGCGGGTTTTTTTCGACTTCCTGGGCGATGAACTGATTAAGCTCCAGATGGGTCATCTGAAGCAGCTGGATCGACTGCATCAGTTGCGGCGTCATGACCAGCGACTGAGACTGGCGCAGATATAGGCTGGCGGACAAGGCCATGCTGACGCGTAACTCCCATCATGTCTCCGAAGGCCGTGTCTCCAGATGGTCTTCGAGAGGCCTTTTTATTAGTTGGCCCAAAAATTGCTTATTAAGGAGTTTTGGTCAAGCGCGGTCGCGGGCGGATGCGGCGGATTCGCCCGCAATGTCGCCTAAAGGCTGAAATTATCGCCGAGATAGAGCCGACGGACATCTGGGTTGGTGACGATGTCGTTGGCGCGGCCGTGCGTGAGGACTTCGCCGGCATGGATGATGTAGGCCCGGTCGATGAGACCGAGCGTCTCGCGTACATTGTGGTCGGTGATGAGGACACCAATGCCGCGCGAGGTCAGATGGCGCACGAGCGCCTGGATATCGGCGACCGAGATCGGATCGACGCCCGCGAACGGCTCGTCGAGCAGCATGAAGGTCGGATCGGTGGCGAGCGCCCGCGCGATTTCCAGACGCCGCCGCTCGCCGCCGGAAAGCGCGATGGCAGGCGATTTGCGCAGGTGCGTGATCGAAAATTCGCCGAGCAGGTCGTTGAGCTTGCTTTCGCGGCGATCGGCGTTCTTGTCGTGGACCTCCAGCACCGCGCGGATGTTTTCCTCGACCGTCAGACCGCGGAAGATCGAGGCCTCCTGCGGCAGATAGCCAACACCGAGGCGGGCCCGCCGGTACATCGGCATCGTCGTGACGTCGTTGCCGTTGATCTCGATCGAGCCTTCGTCGACCGGCACCAGGCCGGTGATCATATAGAAGCAGGTCGTCTTGCCGGCACCGTTCGGGCCGAGCAGGCCGACCGCCTCTCCGCGACGCACGACGAGCGAGACGCCGTTGACGACGCAGCGCGAACGGTAGGATTTCGTCAAGCCGCGGGCGATCAGCGTGCCGTCATAGCGCGCCTTGTCGACCGTATGGACGGCCATGGCGCCCGCCGACGGCTTCTTGACCCGTTTGCGTTTGTGAAGAAAAGGAATCTGCACGAGCGGTCTACGTCAGTTCTGCTTGCGGGACTGCGGGTCAAGTTGAATCTGCACGCGGCCGCCGCAGGCCTCAAGCTGTGCTTCGCCCGTATCCATCTGTACGTTCAATTGGCAGCCGACGAAGACGTTGTTGCCTTCCGACAGCACCACCTTCTCGCCCTTGAGCACGATCGTCTGCTCGGTCATGTTGACAAGGCCGCTGTCGCCCGTTGCCTGCTGTGCTCCAGAGCTGAGGAACACCTTGTTAGTGACTTCGATCCGGTCGATATCGGCATTGCCGCTTGTCACCGTCGCGCCGCTTTCCGTCTTGTAGAAGACAGTCATGCTGCCGGCCTGCAGCGTGGTCGTGCCCTGGACGACCTTCACGTTGCCAGTGAAGATCGCCTTGCTCTCGGGATCCTTGATCTCGAGCTTGTCGCTCTCGATCTGGATCGGCTTGTCGTTCGAGAGCTGAAGGCCCCTCATCCGGCTGGAGGTGGCCTGGGCCGAAGCACTGGAAACAATCATCAAGGCGCCGAGTCCGGCAATGACCAGGCTCGCTGAAATTCTCAAAAAAACGGCAGGGTTGACCGACATGGGTGCCACCAGGTCCTATTTTGCGTTCTTGCGGATGGTGCTGGGGTCGACATTGACCCTCACCATGCCCTCAAATGTTACAATACGTCCCTTATCTGTCATTCGCAGCGTCTGCGCAATGATCGATCCGCCCTTCATGCTAATCGCGATCGGGCGCTTCGTTTCCATCTCGCCGGCATTGATGTCCAGATAGGCCGATTGGAAATCGGCGTTGACGCCATTATTCATGGAAATCGTGAACGGTGCGTTCATGTCGAGCGTGTTGGCGCCGCGATCGTAGATGCCACTGGCCGCGTCGACCGTCGCAATCAACGTTTCGTTCACCGGCATTTCGGCGTGAATTGTTTCGAGCGTGATGAGGTCCGGGTTGGCGATATCCTGAAGCGCGCGCTGGGCCTTCATGGAATAGCTGATGTCTTGCTTGTTGCGACCGGAAATCGCAGGATTCTGCATGACGATCTTGCCGTCCTCGATCGTTGCCGTCTCAAGCTGCAGCTCTTCCGGCAGGAAGGCGCGCACGAAGGATACGGCCACGAAGATCATGGCGATGACGCTGGCGGCGAGCGGCAACACGACCTTGAGGCGTTTCACCAGCGCAGAGTGCCGCGCTGCCGAAGCGTAGGCATCGGAAGAGCTCGTGCCCGAATCGGCGAAGATTCCGGGAAATCGTGCTTCGTTCAGCATGGAGAGGCCTGTCGGTTCCCTTGGGTCTCGGCGAATCCGGAGGACCCGCATTTACATACAATGGCGTAAGTCACGGCAAATATGGTTATTTTCTTACTGTCCGGCAATGGAGCGGCAAAAACTTTGAAAGGCTGCGAAAAAACCGGTCGCGGCTTTCAACTGCCGTCAACCGCCGCTATCTAGTTATCCGCGGCTCGCGCAAATAGCATGTTCCATTGGAAACTGACAGGACCTCGAGCCAGGAAAACGGGAGAAACCCATGGACGAACTCGCCATAGCCGACCGCCGCAGCCTGCGCCGCAAGGTGAGCTTCTGGCGCTGGGCGGCGGCCATCATTCTCGTGGGCGTGGGCTTCGTGCTGTTTGCCTTCTCGGGTTGGGGGGAGGTGACCGGGCGCGCGCGCCACCACATTGCGCGGGTGGCCGTCTCCGGCTTGATCCAGGATGACCGGGAACTGGTCGAGCGGCTGGAACGCATCGCCGACAACGATTCCGTCAGGGCGCTCATCGTGACGATCTCGTCGCCGGGCGGCACCACCTATGGCGGTGAGGTCATCTACAAGGCGATCCGCAAGGTCGCTGCGAAGAAGCCGGTCGTTTCGGACGTCCGCACGCTCGCCGCCTCGGCCGGCTACATGATCGCGCTTGCCGGCGACCATATCGTCGCCGGAGAGACCTCCATCACCGGCTCGATCGGGGTGATCTTCCAGTACCCGCAGGTCAAAACCCTGATGGACAAGCTCGGCGTGTCGCTCGAATCGATAAAATCGCGACCGCTCAAGGCCGAGCCCTCTCCTTTCCATCCGCCGAGCGATGAGGCGAGGGCGATGATCCAGACGATGATCGATGACAGTTACGGCTGGTTCGTCGATCTGGTGGCCGAACGGCGCAAGCTCGCACGGCCGGACGCGCTCGCGCTTGCCGATGGCCGCATCTTTACCGGGCGACAGGCGCTGAAGGACAAGCTGATCGACACCCTTGGTGGCGATGACGAGATCAGGGCATTCCTTGCTGCCCGCAAGGTGTCGAAAGACCTTCCGGTGGTGGACTGGGAAGCACCGCGCGGAACGTTGCCTTTGGGTCTCGGCGCGATCGTCTCCGAGTGGATCAAGGCTTTGGGATATGACGCTTTTCCGGCAATGAAGGGCCTCGAAAAAATCGGCGGCGAGAAGTTGTTTCTTGACGGTCTTGTTTCGGTTTGGCAGGTTGATGCGCAATAGGAGAAGGCCGCATATGTTGCCCTGAGCCAGAGGCTCTTTTGGCTCAGAGGGAGCGTTATGACGCCTGAAGCCACGAAACAGATAGAACAAGTAAAAAATCAAGGGGGCGACAGTGATCAAGTCAGAACTGGTGCAGATTGTGGCCGCACGCAATCCGCATCTCTACCACCGCGACGTCGAAAATATCGTCAATGCGGTTCTTGATGAGATCACGGATGCCCTGGCGGCCGGAAATCGCGTCGAATTGCGCGGCTTCGGTGCCTTCTCGGTCAAGAACAGGCCGTCGCGCTCGGGCCGCAATCCACGCACGGGCGATTCCGTCTTCGTCGAGGAGAAATGGGTGCCCTTCTTCAAGACGGGCAAGGAACTGCGCGAGCGGCTCAACCCCGGCATGAACGGCAACGACGACGACTAGACCGCGATGATCTTCGATCGATGGAGCAAGTGCGTTCTTTCCGGCGTACGAGAAAGGCTCCATACCCTTGAACCTGCGCGTCGTGCCTTGCGAAAATCGTTCCGATTTTTTCGGACCGATGCGACAGCTGGAGCGGATGCATGCTCAAGAAACTGATCAATATCGTTATACTGGTGCCGCTGGGCGTCATCCTCATCGTACTGAGCGTTGCCAATCGTCAGGCGGTAACCCTGGCGTTCAACCCGTTCAATCCGGCCGACAGCGTGCTTGCGGTATCGGCCCCCTTTTTCGTCTTCCTTTTTCTCGCCGTTATCGTCGGGCTGATCCTTGGAGCCGGGGTGACCTGGCTCAGCCAGGGAAAATACCGTCGTCGCGCCCGGAACGAGGCCAACGAGGCACTGAAGTGGCATCGTGAGGCGGAAAAGCAGCGCAGCCAGGCGGAAAAGCTGGCATCGCAGCCAACCTTGGCTGCGCCGCAGAACTGAACTGTCGCGCCGTATATTGCGCGTGATCGCCTCGCTACAGCGAACCTTGTGTGCCTAAAGGGACGCGCGGCGGTAGTTGCTCAGCTCGCCGCTTCAGCCGCGCCGCTGACCGCCAGGTTGAAATCCGCGAAGAACTGCTGCGCGAGTTTCTTCGACGTCGAATCGATCAGGCGCGACCCGAGCTGGGCGAGTTTGCCGCCGACCTCTGCCTTGACGTTATAGCGCAGCACCGTTTCGTCGCCCTCTTCGGCAAGGGTGACATCCGCACCGCCCTTGGCAAAACCGGCAATACCGCCCTTGCCCTCGCCCGATATCGTGTAGCTTTGAGGCGGATTGAGTTTGGAAAGGGCGACATTGCCATTGAAAGTCGCGGAAACGGGCCCGATCTTGACCTTGACCACGGCCGTCAGTTCCGTCGGCGATTTCATCTCGAGCGACTGACAGCCCGGAATGCATCGCCTCAGAATTTCCGGATCGTTCAGGTATTGCCAAACTGCGTCGCGCCGTGCCGCGATACGTTCTTCGCCGGTCATGTCCATGCCTGTTCCTCCCGTCCTCTTCCTGGCTTCGATCTTGGCAAATCGGAAACGGCTTTGCCAAGAGCACCGGCAGTGCTATTTGCACGGTTTAAGCGTATCGCCCGCCCGCAAATGAATGTGAAGGGCATGTTGGATGCGGCTTGTTCGCGAGTGGCCTCCGGTTCACGAGCGAGTGGGCCGAGTGGTTTGATTGAAGTCCAAGGATCAGCGCGTGAAAGAAAAAGATCGGCGGTCGAAGAACGCCTCGGTCACGGCGGCGAAGGGCCGGGGCGCAGAGGCGCGTGGCGGCCATCATGAGCAAAGGCTCCCGCCGGTGAAGGGGGCGGGGTTCAAGGCCAAGAGCGGCGGACCGCCCTTGAAAACGGCGCCGGAGAAAGGCGAACGGCGGCGATCCGTCCAGGAGGCGCTCCCTGGGCGCGTCATCCGGCACAGAACGGGCGACAAGCCGGCCGAGACGGTGCCGCTTATTCTCGAAACGGCTGCGACGGCAGGCTACCATCTGATCGACAGCGGCGACGGTGAGAAGCTCGAACAATATGGACCCTACCGCATCGTTCGTCCCGAGGCGCAGGCGCTGTGGCCGAAGGCGCTGGCGGCGTCGGTCTGGGAGAAGGCCGATGCCGTCTTCACCGGCGATACCGACGAAGACGGCATGGGGCGCTGGCGGTTTCCGCGCGAGGTACTGGGCGAAACCTGGCCGATGCAGCTTCTCGACACCGACTTCCTCGGCCGTTTCACCTCATTCCGCCATGTCGGCGTCTTCCCGGAGCAGCTTGCCCATTGGTCCTGGGTAAAGGATCAGGTGGCGGCGGCCGGCCGGCCGCTTAAGCTTCTCAATCTCTTCGGTTACACCGGCGTCGCCTCCCTGATTGCCGCCAAGGCGGGCGCGGAGGTGACGCATGTCGACGCTTCCAAGAAGGCGATCGGCTGGGCGCGGGAAAACCAGACGCTGGCGCGCGCCGATAAGCTGCCGATCCGCTGGATCTGCGACGACGCGATGAAGTTCATCCAGCGCGAGGAACGGCGCGGCAGCCGCTATGACATCCTCCTCGCCGACCCGCCCAAGTTCGGCCGCGGCCCAAACGGCGAGGTTTGGCAGCTCTTCGACCACCTGGCGGCAATGCTGGACATCTGCCGCGAGATCCTGTCGCCCGAGGCGCGCGGGCTCGTGCTGACCGCCTATTCGATCCGAGCGAGCTTCTATTCGATTCACGAACTCATGCGCGAGACGATGCGCGGGCGCGGTGGCCGGGTGGAATCGGGCGAACTCATCATCCGCGAGGGCGGTCTCGACGGCAAGGAGCCGGGGCGGGCGCTTTCCACTTCCCTCTTCAGCCGCTGGGTACCCAAATGAACACTGACAGAAGCGATCACGGCACGCCGCGCGTCGGCCACGTGAAGGAGGTGACCAGCCTCACCAACCCGATCGTCAGGGACATTCGCTCGCTCGCGCAGAAGAAGC
This sequence comes from Sinorhizobium psoraleae, assembly GCF_013283645.1. Lineage (GTDB taxonomy): Bacteria > Pseudomonadota > Alphaproteobacteria > Rhizobiales > Rhizobiaceae > Sinorhizobium > Sinorhizobium psoraleae. The sequence continues at coordinate 1,102,486 of NZ_JABEKV010000002.1, read as the reverse complement.
ATCGCGACGAGACGCGTTCCTTCATGGCGGAGGGTCTGAAGCTGGTAATCGATGCGCTCGATCTCGGCTGGAAGATCAAGATCCTCGTCTATGCCAACGCGGCGAAGGGCAAGCCGCAGGTCGATCAGGTCGCGGCGAAGACCGTCGTAAAGGGGGGCTTGGTCCTGGAGGTCAGCGAGAAGGTGCTTTCGACGATCACCCGGCGCGACAATCCGCAGATGGTGGTCGGCATCTTCGAGCAGCGCTATCGCGCGCTGAGGGATGTCCGGCCGGAGGCGGGCGAGACCTATGTGGCGCTCGACCGCGTGCGTGATCCGGGCAACCTCGGCACCATCATCCGTACGGCTGATGCGGCCGGCGCCTCCGGCGTCATCCTGCTGGGCGAGACCACCGACCCCTTTTCGCTCGAAACCGTGCGGGCGACCATGGGCTCCGTCTTCGCCATGCCCGTCGCGCGCGCCAGCGTCGAGGAGTTCATAAAATGGCAGAAAGCCGCCGGCGTGAGGGTTGTGGCAACGCATCTGGCAGGCTCGGTCGATTACCGGACGATCGACTACAAGTCGAAGCCGGTCGTCCTGCTGATGGGCAACGAACAGGCGGGCCTGCCCGAGGAGCTTGCCCGCGAAGCCGGCGCACTCGCCCGCATTCCACAGGCGGGCCGGGCGGATTCGCTCAATCTCGCGATCGCCACCGGGATCATGCTGTTCGAGGCGCGCCGCCACCTCTTGTCGTTGGATGCCGGCGCATGATTGAGCGGCAGGTTCTGTTTTCGAGGCCGCTGCCGATTGCGGCCTTCATTCTGGTGGCGATCGTTGCCGACCAGATCATCAAATATCTGGTCGAGGCGCTGCTGCCCTTCCAGCAGGCGGTCCCGGTCATTCCGATGCTCGCCCTTTACCGTACCTATAACTACGGCGTTGCCTTCTCCATGCTTTCGGGGATGGAGGACTGGTTCATCGTCGGCATGCGGCTGGCGGTCGTCGGCTTCGTGCTCTGGCTTTGGCGCCGCACGCCAAAGGATCGGTTCTTCGCCCATCTCGGCTACGCGATGATCATCGCAGGCGCATTGGGCAATCTCGTCGACCGGCTGATCTTCGGCTACGTCATCGATTATATCCTGTTCCACACGGCCAGCTGGTCCTTTGCAGTTTTCAACCTTGCGGACAGCTTCATCACCGTCGGCGCCGGCTCGATCATCCTCGACGAGCTGCTGCTGGCGAAAAGGCGCGATCGCTAAAACTTTAGAAACGGGCTGAAGGCATTCGGAAGGCTTGCCGTGCTAATTCCATCGCATGGGCAAGGCGTCACGACTTGAGCAGGGGATCGATTCCGGTTTCGGCACGGGAACACGTGCGGACCGGGCTGCACCGTTGGCGCCCGATGCCAGAGCATATTGGCCGGCGCGCTTCGCCTGCGCTATCGCAGGCATTATCGCTGCGGTGATCCTCGTTGCTGCGGGCGCGGCGAACGGCCTTCCGTTGTTTTCGGCAATTGTTGCGGCCGGCGGCCTTGCGGGAGCGTTCCTGCTCCTCGCCGACGGCGTCGACACCTCCGCGGGGCAAAAGGGAACGTTGCGTGAGACCGTCTGCGACGAAGACTGGCAGCGCTTCGAAACCTCGGCCCTGCTCTCGACAATCCATGATGGGCTTGGCGATCTTGCGATCATGCGCGGCATGGACGGCAAGATCGTGTACGCCAACACCGTTTTTCACGAGGTCTGCGCCCGCACCGACGTCCGCGGATTGACCTGTGCGGCGCTGGGGCTGAGCTTCGAGCCGAAGCTCGAGCCCAACCATTATCTTGTGCGTATCGCCACGCCAACGGGAATCCGGCTTTACGACTGGCATGACGTGATCGCCCGCGAGCCGGCAACCGGCAGGCTGATGCGTCACAGCATCGCCCGCGACGTCACCGAGGAGGCGCGCGCTGCGCGGGAACGGGAGGAAGCCCGCCGCCGCGCCGAGGAGACAAGTCAGGCGAAATCGCGGCTGCTTGCCACCGTCAGCCATGAGATCCGCACGCCGCTCTCCGGCATTCTGGGCATGAGCCACCTGCTCGGCCAGACCCAATTGTCGGCCGAGCAGAAAAGCTATCTCGCCGGCATGCAGCAATCCGGCCATGCATTGGTTCAATTGGTCGAGGACCTGATCGACTTTTCCTCGCTTTCGGCCGGGCGGTTTCAGTTGCGCCCGTCGCAGCAGGACTTGCGCCTCGTCATCGAGAGCGTGGTGGAGATGCTGGCCCATCGCGCCCATGAAAAAAGCATAGAGATCGCAGCCACCGTTGCAGCCGACGTGCCAGCGTCCGTGGTGCTCGATGCAGCACGTCTCAGGCAAGTGCTCTTCAACGTGGTCGGCAACGCCGTCAAGTTCACCGAGGCCGGCGGCGTCCTCGTTACAGCGGATGTTACTGACGGCTGCGTGCGAATCCGGATCGACGACACCGGCCCCGGCATGTCGGCCGACGAACTCGGGCGCGTGTTCGAGGAATTCGAGCAGGCCGGAGACGATAGCCAGCGCGCCAAGGGAACCGGCCTCGGTCTGGCGATTTCCCGCAGGATCATGGAAGCCTTCGGCGGCAGCCTGACCGCGTCCAGCGCCTCCGGCCAGGGAAGTCGCTTCGAAGTCCGGTTTCCGTTGCGGGGCGCCAATCCGCCGGCCTCCGCCGCTAGGCACGGCGCGCTATCTGGCGCGCATGTGCTGGTTCTGGCTCCCGAGGGGCCGGTCTCGACCGCGCTCGCGACGACGGTTGCTACCCTTGGTGGCGCATGTCATCGCGCGCCGACGCTTGCCGCCGCCGAAGCCATCGTCGCGGCCGTGTTGTCGAACGACCTGCCGCTGACCGATATCATCGTTGACCATCGCCACGCGGAGCAGTTCCGCCGTCTCCTTTCGCGCCGGCCGGCAATCGCCGGACTGAAGCTGCGTCGGACCTATCTCATCAACCCCGAGGAGCGCACCGCTCATCCGGTAAACCAGATCGACGGCTATGAGGCATGGCTCATCCGCCCCTTGCGCGAAAAGTCGCTGGTCGAGGTTCTGCTCGGGCGACTGAAGGGTATCGAGAAGCGGGATGCGATCAACGACAACCGGCCGATCCTTCGGGAGGCGTCGACGACGGGCGAGGCGAGCGACCAAGGCGCTCACGACATCCTCCTTGCCGAGGACGATCCGGTCAATGCGCTCATCCTGCGGACGGCACTTCGTCGGGCGGGCTATCTGGTGCGCCACGTCGGAGACTTCACCAGCCTTGAACGCGAATTGCACGCCGCCGGCGAGATTGCCGGCAAGGGGCCGCGCCTGATCCTTACCGACCTCAATATGCCGGGCGGCGATGGTCTGGCGATGCTGAAGCGCCTGCGCGAACAGGAAGCGTCCGGCCATCGCCCCCGGGTGCCAGTCCTCGTCTTGACGTCGGATGTGCGCGGCGATCTGCACGAAATCCTGCTTGCTGCCGGAGCGGACTTGGTGTTGCCGAAGCCGCCGGAGCCGGGCCGCCTCGCGGCCGAAATCGCACGCCTTCTCGAAGCGTGACGAGCGCGCGACCAGCGTTCCCGTGATCCCCTCCGTGCCGGGGTTGTAAGCCGCCTCGGTGTCACTATCTTGTTGCAGAAACGTGGTTTAAGCCCGGCAGGCATAGGCGATTCGGGATAACACGGAATGACGATCGAATTTCTGGATTCGGCGAACGTGGTTGACACTTCACAGGCTTGCATCCGCAAGACGATTGCGACCCCGGCAACCGAGGTTCTTGGGCGGATCGGCAATCTCGAGACGCGACTCGCCCGCTCTGCCGCCGAGATCGATGCTGCGCAGGCGGTACGCTATAAGGTCTTTGTCGAGGAGATGAAGGCACAGGTGGGTCCGGACGCCGAGCGGCGCAAGCGCGACGTCGACAGCTGGGACTCGATTTGCGACCATCTGCTGGTTCTGGATACGTCGATCGAAGGCGACCCGGAGGACCAGATCGTCGGCACATACCGCCTGTTGCGGCAGGATGTCGCCGAGCGGGCCGGCGGCTTCTACTCGGCCTCGGAGTTTGCGATCGCGGAGTTGCTTCAGCGCCATCCGGGCAAGCGCTTCATGGAACTCGGCCGCTCCTGCGTGCTGCCCGACTACAGGACGAAGCGCACGGTCGAACTGCTCTGGCAGGGCAATTGGGCTTACGCGCTGAAGCATGGTGTCGACGCGATGTTCGGATGCGGCTCGTTCCCGGGCGTTGTGCCGGAAGAGCACGCATTGGCGCTTTCCTTCCTGTACCACAATGTTTGCGTTAAGGGTGAGTGGGCAGTTTCAGCGCGGCCCGAGCTTTATCGGACCATGGACCTGATGCCCTCGGAAGCGATTAATCCCAAGAAGGCGCTTTCCGCCCTTCCGCCGCTGATCAAGGGCTATATGCGGCTCGGCGCGATGGTTGGCGATGGCGCTGTCGTCGATCACGCTTTCCGCACGACGGACGTGCTGATCGTGTTGCCGATCAGCAATATTTCCGGCCGCTACCTCAACTACTACGGAGCAGATGCCGGACGGTTCTCTTCGACGGTATCCTGAGCGGTCCCCGCAGTATTAACCAGTTATTAAGGATATGTTTGACTTTCTTCCCTGAAAAGAAGAAGTGTATCTCCACGGTTGGTCTGAATTTCATGACGAAGGAGTGTAAAAAACAAAGGGAAAGATAGGCAATGCGCCAAGAGGGTGGCGTATATTGCAATCAATTTCCTCTTATTTTTATAACCTAAGTGATAGATCTGCCATAACGTATTGAGCCCACTTCCTTTGCCGGGGAAGTGGGCTCTTGTTTTACTGGTGACCTGTGTGCCATTGCTGCACGGTCTTGCCAAACAATGTTCGCAACCGATGCAGTACTGTCCCGAAACGGCGCATCGTTGCCCGGTTCAGGTCCCGGCATTGTAGGCCGCGATTGCCGCCATGTTGACGATGTCCGAATCCTTTGCCGACATGGATGCGATCTGCACGGATTTATCCAGGCCGACGAGCAGCGGGCCGATAACGGTCGAGCCGCCGAGTTCCTGGAGCATCTTGGTCGAGATCGAGGCAGAGTGGAACGCCGGCATGACCAGTACGTTGGCGGTGCCGGAAAGCCGGCAGAACGGATATTGCTCCATCACGCGCTGATTGAGCGCGACGTCGGCGGCCATTTCGCCATCATATTCGAAATCGACGCGACGCTTGTCGAGAATCTTCACCGCTTCGCGCACCCTTTCGGAGCGTTCGCCCGAGGGGTGGCCGAAGGTCGAATAGGCGAGCAACGCGACTCGCGGTACATAGCCGAGCCGCTTGGCGAGCCCCGCCGCTTCCTCCGCGATGTCGGCCAGTTCCTCGGACGAAGGCATGTCGTGCACGGCCGTATCGGCGACGAGTACCGTCCGACCTCGGCAAAGGGCGATCGAGACGCCGATAACGCGATGCCCGGGCTTGGCGTCAATGCAGCGGCGCACGTCCTGAAGCGCCGTGGAATAATTGCGCGTCAACCCGGTCACCATTCCGTCCGCATCGCCGAGCGCCACCATGCAGGCGGCGAAGTGGTTGCGGTCGTTGTTGATCAGTCGCTGTACGTCGCGGAAGAGGTAACCCTTGCGCTGGAGCCGGGCGTAGAGGAAATCGGTATAGGCGCCGACGCGTTTGGAGAGGCGTGCGTTGACGATCTGGATGCCGGCGCGGTTGAGGTCGATGCCTTCCCGTTCCGCCGTTTCGCGCATTTGCTCCTCGCGTCCGAGCAGGATGGCAGTGCCGAGCTGCTGATTGGCATAGGCGATTGCCGAGCGCATCATCTGCACCTCTTCGCCTTCGGCAAAGACGATGCGCTTCGGCTGGCGGCGGACGCGTTCGAAGATGCGCTGCAGCGTCGAGGCGATCGGGTCGCGCCGCGCCGAAAGCTGCTGCGCATAGTCTGCAAGATCGGTTATCGGCTTGCGCGCCACGCCCGTTTCCATGGCCGCCTTTGCGACCGCTATCGGTATGGCCGAAATGAGACGCGGATCGAAGGGAACGGGAATGATGTATTGCGGTCCGAAGCGCGGCCGGTTGCCCTGGTAGGCGGCGGCGACATCGTCGGGCACGTCCTCTTTCGCAAGGCTAGCAAGCGCTTCCGCCGCGGCGATCTTCATCGCGTCGTTGATCGTCGAGGCGCGCACGTCGAGGGCGCCGCGGAAGATATAGGGGAAACCAAGAACATTGTTGACCTGGTTCGGGTAGTCGGACCGACCGGTCGCGACGATCGCGTCGTCGCGGATGCGGGCGACTTCCTCCGGCGTGATTTCGGGATCCGGATTGGCCATGGCGAAGATGATCGGTTTCGGCGCCATGGAAAGCACCATCTCCGTCGAAAGCGCGCCCTTTGCCGACAGCCCGAAGAACACGTCCGCGCCCTCCAGTGCTTCGGTCAGGGTCCGGCGGTCGGTATCGACCGCGTGCGCCGATTTCCACTGGTTCATGCCATCCGTCCGGCCCTTGTAGATCACGCCCTTGGTATCGCAGAGAATGACGTTTTCCCCATTGAAACCCATCGCCTTGATGAGCTCGATACAGGCGATCGCCGCAGCGCCCGCGCCGTTACAGACGAGCCTGGTCGTTTTGAAGTCACGCCCGGTCAGCGCCAGCGCATTGATGAGGCCCGCGGCGGCGATGATCGCGGTGCCGTGCTGGTCGTCATGGAACACGGGAATGTCCATAACCTCGCGCAACCGCTGCTCGATGATGAAACAGTCCGGCGCCCTGATATCCTCGAGATTGATGCCCCCGAAAGATGGGCCGAGAAAGCGCACGCAGTTAACGAATTCGTCGACATTCTCCGTATCGACTTCGAGATCGATCGAATCGACATCCGCAAATCGCTTGAACAGGACCGACTTGCCCTCCATGACCGGCTTCGAGGCAAGCGCACCGAGATTGCCGAGGCCGAGGATCGCCGTGCCGTTGGAAATCACCGCGACCATGTTGCCGCGCGTCGTGTAGTCGTAGGCGGTTGCCGGGTCTTCGGCGATCGCCTTCACGGGCACGGCGACGCCGGGCGAGTAGGCGAGCGACAGGTCGCGTTGCGTCGCCATCGCCTTTGTCGGGGCGATCTCCAGTTTTCCGGGCCGACCTTGGGAGTGGAAATCGAGCGCTTCCTGGGCGGTGACGCTTGTCATCGTGCGGTCGGTCTTGTCGGTAGCCGGCATGTTTCCTCAACCTCCTGTGGGCGACCGCCGAGGTCAGCCTCTTTGTTATTGTCGTCTATAAATGCTTGCGGATAGTGTGACATCTCTTTTTTTGGAACAATCATGAATTTCGTGACAGACCCATCGAGCCGCACGGGCGATGTCCTTTCCGTGTCCGATCTGGCAAGCGAGGAGAGCCGCTCCACCGCGACGCCGATGATGGAGCAGTACATCGAGATCAAGGCGAACAATCCGGATTCGCTGCTGTTCTACCGGATGGGCGACTTCTACGAGCTGTTCTTTCAGGATGCGGTCGAAGCATCGCGCGCGCTCGGGATCACGCTGACGAAGCGCGGCCAGCACTTGGGCCAGGAGATTCCGATGTGCGGCGTGCCGGTCCACGCGGCCGACGACTATCTGCAGAAGCTGATCGCCCTCGGTTTCCGGGTCGCCGTCTGCGAGCAGGTCGAAGATCCGGCCGAAGCGAGGAAGCGTGGCGGCAAGTCGGTCGTGCGCCGCGACGTCGTCCGGCTGGTGACACCGGGAACGATCACCGAGGACAAGCTGCTTTCGCCGGCCGAGTCGAACTATCTTATGGCGCTCGCCCGCATCCGCAGCGGCACGGAACCTGCCTATGCGCTCGCCTGGATCGACATATCGACCGGCATTTTCCGCCTGGCCGAGACGGCCGAAGGCCGTTTGCTCGCCGATATATTGCGCATCGAGCCGCGTGAATTGGTCCTGCCGGATACCGTCTTTCACGATCCGGAGCTCCGACCGGTATTCGACGTGCTCGGCCGGGTCGCGGTGCCGCAGCCGGCGGTGCTGTTCGACAGCGCGACGGCGGAAGGCCGCATCGCCCGTTACTACGGCGTGAAGACTCTTGACGGCTTCGGCAGCTTTTCGCGCGCCGAGCTCGCGGCCGCCTCGGCGGCGATCTCCTACGTTGAGAAGACCCAGCTCGCCGAACGCCCTGCTCTCGGGATCCCCGAGCGGGAAAGCGTTGCCTCGACGCTCTTCATCGATCCGGCGACCCGCGCCAACCTCGAACTGGTCAAGACGCTTTCCGGTGCGCGCGAGGGAACGTTGCTCAGAGCCCTTGACCGAACGGTGACGAGCGGCGGCGCACGGCTACTCGCGGAGCGGCTGATGTCGCCGCTGACCGATCCCGATCGGATCAACACGCGGCTCGATTCCATCGAGGTCATTGCCGACCAGCCGAGTTTTGCGATGGATCTGCGCGATGCCTTGCGGCGCGCGCCCGACATGCCGCGGGCTCTGTCGCGGCTGGCGCTCGGCCGTGGCGGCCCGCGCGATCTGGGCGCGATCCAGGCCGGACTTCGGGCTGCGGCAACAATATCGGCGCTGCTGTCTCGCGGCAGCCTATCGGCAGAACTGACCGAGGCACATGCCGCGATCGACGCATTGCCGGAAGCGTTGCTGGCGAGGCTCGAGTCGATGCTCGCGGAAGAACTGCCGCTATCGAAGCGCGACGGCGGCTTCGTGCGCGAAGGAGCGCGTGGCGAACTCGACGAGATGCGAGCGTTGCGTGACCAGTCGCGTCGGGTGATTGCGGGCCTGCAACTGCAATATTGCGAGGAAACCGGGATCAAATCGCTGAAAATCAAGCACAACAACGTGCTTGGTTATTTCATCGAGGTGACGGCGGGAAATGCCGGCGCTATGACCGACACCGACGCAGGGCGCGCACGCTTCATTCACCGCCAGACCATGGCGAATGCCATGCGGTTCACGACGACAGAGCTTGCGGAGCTCGAAACCAAGATCGCCAATGCCGCCGACCGCGCCCTTGCGATCGAACTCGAAGCATTTGAGGCGATGGCGGGCGAGATTGTTGCGCATGCCGAAGCGATCAAGGCTGCCGCGCTGGCGCTCGCAACCCTTGACGTCTCGACCGGCTTGGCGGTTCTTGCCGAAGAGCAGAATTATGCGCGCCCGGTCGTTGACCGCTCGCGGACGTTCGCGATCGACGGTGGCCGGCACCCCGTCGTCGAACAGGCGCTCCGGCGTCAGGCGGCCAATGCCTTCGTTGCCAATGGTTGCGACCTGTCGCCTCCGGATGGTCACGAGGGCGGAGCGATCTGGCTGCTCACCGGCCCGAACATGGGCGGTAAATCGACCTTCCTGCGCCAGAATGCGCTGATTGCGATCATGGCGCAGATGGGATCGTTCGTCCCGGCGGCGTCGGCGCATATCGGCACCGTCGACCGGCTTTTTTCGCGTGTCGGCGCATCGGACGATCTCGCCCGCGGCCGTTCGACCTTCATGGTCGAGATGGTCGAGACGGCGGCGATCCTCAATCAGGCGACGGACCGCTCGCTGGTGATTCTCGACGAGATCGGCCGCGGCACGGCGACCTTCGACGGCCTGTCGATTGCCTGGGCCGCGGTCGAGCACCTGCACGAGGTCAATCGTTGCCGCGGGCTCTTCGCCACCCACTTCCACGAGTTGACGGTGCTTTCCGAAAAGCTTGGCCGCCTCTCGAACGCGACGATGCGGGTCAAGGAGTGGGACGGCGACGTGATCTTCCTGCACGAGGTCGGCCCCGGTGCCGCCGACCGGTCCTACGGGATCCAGGTCGCCCGGCTTGCGGGCCTGCCTGCGTCGGTCGTCGCGCGGGCCAAGGACGTGCTCGCCAAGCTCGAGGACGCAGACCGCAAGAACCCGGCAAGCCAGCTGATCGACGACCTGCCGCTTTTCCAGGTGGCGATACGGCGCGAGGAATCGACGAGAGCCGGGCCTTCGAAGGTCGAGGAAGCGCTGAAGGCGCTCAATCCCGACGACATGACGCCGCGTGACGCCCTTGACGCGCTCTACTCGCTGAAGAAACAACTTGGCGCCCGCTGATCTTCCTTGAGGGCGGCATTGACCGGTTGTTGCATGCTGCGCCGATTTTTCCTGTTATTTGAAGGACAGAAAGGCTATACAGCGCCGCGCGTCTTTCTACAGCGCCGTGCGTCTTCAGACGCACAAAGGTCGCTGTAGCACTTTGAGTTGCTGCATGTTTTTATCCTTAAATCGCTCCGATTTAAGGAAGCATGCAGTGGGCGCGCAAAGGACGTGGCATTTTGAAATGCTGCATGTTTCCCGCCGGTCCACGGCGACATGCAGGAGCGCTGGCAGATGCAGCGGATTACACAACCAGTCGGACAGGACGCCCCTCGGCACTTCATGGCCAGACACGAAACTTCCTTTCCCGAAATTCTCGATGTTGCGGCGCTGCGAGCAAAATGCAGCTTCATCGCCTCTGCTCACGCGGAGCAGCGAGAACCGATGCGCCAGGCCCTGCTCGCCGCTTTCAAGCAGGCCAATCTCGCGGGACGCGCCAAGGTGCGCGAACTGCTTGCGGCCGATGGTGCCGGGATCAAATGCGCCGAACGCATCTCCTGGCTCCAGGACCAGCTCATCGCCCTTCTGCATGATTTCGTGCTGAACGAGGTTTTCGACGCGGCGAAAGCACCGCCGGCGTCTCGCATTGCGGTGACCGCCGTTGGCGGCTATGGACGCGGAACGCTTGCCCCGGGGTCGGATATCGACCTCCTGTTCCTGCTGCCCGCGAAAAAAGCGGTTTGGGCCGAGCCGGCGATCGAGTTCATGCTCTACATCCTCTGGGACCTGGGCTTCAAGGTCGGCCATGCGACGCGGACGATCGAGGAGTGCATCCGGCTGTCGCGCGCCGACATGACGATCCGCACGGCGATCCTCGAATGCCGCTACATCTGCGGTTCCGAGGCGCTGGCAAGCGAGCTCGAGACGCGCTTCGACCACGAGATCGTCCGCAATACGGGCCCCGATTTCATCGCCGCCAAACTTGCCGAGCGTGACCAGCGCCATCGCAAGGCGGGCGATACCCGCTATCTCGTCGAACCGAACATCAAGGAAGGCAAAGGCGGGCTCCGCGATCTGCACACGCTGTTCTGGATTGCCAAGTATTTCTACCGCGTCAAGGACTCTGCCGATCTCGTCAAGCTCGGCGTCCTGTCGCGACAGGAGTACAAGCTTTTCCAGAAGTCGGAGGATTTCCTCTGGGCGGTGCGCTGCCACATGCATTTCCTCACAGGAAAGGCGGAGGAGCGGCTGTCCTTCGACATTCAGCGCGAGATCGCCGAGGCCTTGGGCTATCACGATCACCCCGGCCTCTCGGCAGTCGAGCGCTTCATGAAGCACTATTTCCTCGTCGCCAAGGACGTGGGTGATTTGACGCGCATTTTCTGCGCCGCGCTGGAGGACCAGCAGGCGAAGGACGCACCGGGGATCTCGGGTGTCATCAGCCGTTTCAGGCATCGCACCCGCAAGATTGCCGGGACGCTCGACTTCGTCGACGATGGCGGACGCATCGCGCTTTCGAGCCCCGATGTCTTCAAGCGCGATCCGGTAAACCTTCTGCGGTTCTTTCATGTCGCCGACATCAACGAGCTGGAATTCCATCCGGCCGCGCTGAAGCAGGTGACCCGCTCGCTGAGCCTGATCACACCGCAGTTGCGGGAAGACGAGGAAGCCAACAGGCTGTTCCTCTCGATCCTGACGTCGCGGCGCAATCCGGAGCTGATCCTGAGGCGCATGAACGAGTCGGGTGTCCTCGGCCGCTTCATTCCCGATTTCGGCAAGATCGTCTCGATGATGCAGTTCAACATGTATCATCACTATACGGTGGATGAGCATCTGCTGCGCACGGTCGATATCCTCTCGCGTGTCGAGCGCGGCATCGAGGAGGAGGCGCACCCGCTTTCGGCGACGCTGATGCCGGGAATCGAGGATCGCGAGGCCCTTTATGTCGCCGTGTTGCTGCACGACATCGCCAAGGGCCGACCGGAGGATCATTCGATTGCCGGTGCCAAGGTGGCCCGCAAGCTCTGCCCGCGTTTGGGGCTTTCGCCGAAGCAGACCGAAACCGTGGTCTGGCTGGTCGAGGAGCACCTCACCATGTCGATGGTGGCCCAGACCCGCGATCTCAACGACCGCAAGACCATCGTCGATTTCGCCGAGCGGGTGCAGTCTCTCGACCGCCTGAAAATGCTGCTCATCCTGACGGTCTGCGACATCCGGGCGGTTGGGCCCGGCGTCTGGAACGGCTGGAAGGGACAGCTGCTGCGCACGCTCTATTATGAGACCGAGCTTCTGCTCTCCGGCGGCTTCTCGGAACTGTCGCGAAAGGAGCGGGCAAAACATGCGGCCCACATGCTGGGGGAGGCGCTGACCGATTGGCCCGAGGCGGACCGAGAGGCATACGTGCGGCTGCATTACCAGCCTTATCTTCTTTCGGTGGCGCTTGAGGATCAGGTCCGGCACGCGAAGTTCATTCGCGATGCGGACCGGGCCGGCGAAACGCTCGCGACCATGGTGCGCACGCATCAATTCCATGCGATCACCGAAATCACCGTGCTTTCCCCGGACCATCCGCGCCTGCTGACGGTCATTGCCGGGGCCTGCGCCGCGGCAGGCGCCAACATTGTCGACGCGCAGATCTTCACGACGTCGGACGGACGGGCGCTGGACACGATTCTCGTCAACCGGGAATTTCCGGTCGACGAGGACGAAACGCGCCGGGCCGCAAGCATCGGCAAGCTGATCGAGGACGTGCTTTCCGGCCGCAAGCGGTTGCCGGAGGTGATCGCAAGCCGCACGCGGGTGAAGAAGCGCAGCAAGGCCTTCACTGTCACGCCGGAAGTGACGATCAGCAATTCGCTCTCGAACAAGTTTACCGTGATCGAGGTCGAGGGACTCGACCGGCCCGGCCTGCTTTCCGAAGTCACGGCGGTGCTTTCCGACCTCTCGCTCGATATTGCCTCGGCCCATATCACGACCTTCGGCGAGAAGGTTATCGACACTTTCTACGTGACCGATCTGGTCGGCTCCAAAATCACCAGCGAGAACCGGCAGACGAATATTGCGGCGCGCCTCAAGGCAGTGTTGGCCGACGAAGTGGACGAGGCTCGCGACCGCATGCCCTCGGGCATTATCGCACCGGCGCATGCGCCACGTGCATCACATGGTTCCAAAGCGACAAAAGCCGAAACATGAGCCTCGTCAAGAAATTTGCCACCGTCGGCGGCGCGACGCTCGGAAGCCGCATCTTCGGCTTCGTCCGCGAAACCTTCATGGCGGCGGCGCTCGGCACCGGACCGGTTGCCGACGCCTTCAACACCGCCTTCCGGCTGCCCAACACCTTCCGTCGGCTCTTTGCCGAAGGCGCCTTCAACTCGGCCTTCGTGCCCCTTTTTGCCAAGGAGATCGAAGCGCGCGGCATGGATGGCGCGCGTCGCTTTTCGGAAGAGGTTTTCGGTGTGCTCTTCACCGTCCTCCTGTTCCTGACCATCGCCATGGAGCTGGCGATGCCGTTCATCGTCAGGGAGTTGATAGCCCCGGGCTTTGCCGACGATCCGGCGAAATTTGCAAGCACCGTATCCTTCGCGACGATCATGTTCCCCTATCTCGCCTGCATGTCGCTGGCGGCGATGATGGCTGGCATGCTGAACTCGCTGCACCGCTACTTCGCCGCCGCGATCGCGCCGGTGTTTCTGAACGTCATCCTGATCGGCGTTCTTGCCTATGCCTGGTATGGCGGCCATGACGCGGTTGCCGTCGGCTATGGTCTTTCCTGGGGCGTCCTGGCTGCAGGTCTGGTGCAACTCGCGATCGTCTGGTTCGCCGTACGGAATGCCGGTATCCGGATCGGGCTTCGCCGTCCGCGGCTGACGGCGAATGTCAGGCGGCTTCTCGTGTTGGCGCTGCCGGCGGCGATCACCGGCGGCATCACCCAGATCAATCTGTTGATCAACACCAATATCGCTTCGGCAAAGGCGGGCGCCGTGTCGTCGCTCGTCTATGCCGACCGCATCTACCAGCTTCCGCTCGGCGTCGTCGGCATCGCCGTCGCGACCGTGTTGCTGCCGGAACTTTCACGGGCGCTGCGCGCCGGCAATCTCAACGAAGCCTCCAACCTGCAGAACCGCTCCGTCGAGTTCACGATGTTCCTGACGCTGCCGGCCGCCGCCGCGCTGCTTGTCATGTCGGAACCGATCGTCCGGCTGCTCTTCGAACGTGGCAAGTTTTCACCGGAATCGACCGTCGTGGTCGGCCATATCCTGGCGATCTACGGTCTCGGCCTGCCGGCCTTCGTGCTGATCAAGGCCTTCATTCCGGGTTTCTTCGCACGCGAGGATACGCGCACGCCGATGATCTTCGCCGCGATTTCGGTGGCAGTGAACGTGTCACTGGCATTGACGCTGTTTCCGACGCTCGCCGCGAGTGGCATCGCCACCGCCGAGATCGTCGCCGGCTGGGTGAACGCCATACTGTTGTTCGCAACCCTCGTCTGGCGAGGCCATTGGGGTCGCGACATTCCGCTCCTGACCCGCATTCCGCGCCTGGTAATCGCCGCGGCGATCATGGCGGTCGCGCTGCATTTTGCAGTCCAGTGGCTGGCGTTTCCGCTTTCGTCCGCTGCGCCGCTCCTGACGCGCGCTCTAACCCTCTGCGGCCTGGTGGCTGCGGCAATGGTGATCTATTTCGCCTTCGCCTTCGGTCTTGGCGGCGCAAGCCTCGGCATGATCCGCCGCAGTCTGCGGCGCAGGGGCGCTAGCGGTCCGGTCGAAGCTGCGGCGAGCCAGGAGCCCGATGCGTCATGAAGCAGACGATCGCCCGCGTCGCCATCGTCGTACCGGACTACGATGACGGCATCGCCTTCTATTGCGGCAAGCTCGGTTTCGACCTGATCGAGGATACAGAGCTTGGCGACGGCAAGCGCTGGGTGCTCGTCCGCCCGAAAGGCGCTGCGGAGACGGCCCTGCTTCTCGCCAAGGCCGAGGGTGAGCGGCAACGGGCTGCGATCGGCAACCAGACCGGCGGCCGGGTCGGTTTCTTCCTGTTCACCGACGACTTCGCCCGCGATCACGCGGCGATGGTCGCCACCGGCGTCGAATTCCGCGAGGCACCGCGCCACGAGACCTACGGTTCCGTCGCGGTGTTTACCGATCCGTTCGGCAATCCTTGGGATCTGCTGCAGCCGGCGTCGTGATCCTTTGCGCGCCCGCACCCCCTTGATTGCGCTTGGGCTGCCGTGCATAAGCGCGGCGGATATCAACTGGAGACGGGCCCTCCACAAGCCCGATTGAGGACGACATGAACGAATTCAAGCCGCTCGTATTTTCCGGCGTACAACCGACCGGCAACCTGCATCTCGGCAACTATCTCGGCGCGATCCGCAAGTTCGTGGCTCTGCAGGAGAACAACGACTGCATCTATTGCGTCGTCGACCTGCACTCGATCACGGCGCAGCTCGTGCACGAGGATCTGCCGGGCCAGATCCGCTCGATCGCGGCCGCCTTTATCGCCTCCGGCATCGACCCGGAAAAGCATATCGTCTTCAATCAGTCGGCGGTGCCGCAGCACGCCGAGCTTGCCTGGATCTTCAACTGCGTCGCCCGCATAGGCTGGATGAACCGGATGACCCAGTTCAAGGACAAGGCCGGCAAGGATCGCGAAAACGCCTCGCTCGGCCTGCTTGCCTATCCGAGCCTGATGGCGGCGGACATTCTCGTCTACCGCGCCACGCATGTTCCGGTCGGCGACGACCAGAAACAGCACCTGGAGCTGACACGCGACATCGCCCAGAAGTTCAACATCGACTTCATGGAGCATATCCGGACGCGCGGCTACGGCGTTGACATCCTCGTCGGCGAAGAGCCGATCCATGCCTATTTCCCGCCGGTGGAGCCGTTGATCGGCGGGCCGGCGCCGCGTGTCATGTCGTTGCGCGACGGCACGAAGAAGATGTCGAAATCGGATCCCTCGGATCTGTCGCGCATCAATCTGATGGATGATGCCGATACGATCTCGAAGAAGATCCGCAAGGCCAAGACTGATCCCGACGCGCTTCCGAGCGAAGCCGGCGGCCTCGCAGGCCGTCCGGAGGCGGAAAACCTCGTCGGTATCTATGCGGCGCTTTCGGACAAGACGAAGGATGAGGTCCTCGCCGAGTTCGGCGGCCAGCAGTTCTCGGTCTTCAAGCCGGCTCTGGTCGATCTTGCCGTAACCGTGCTGTCGCCGATCACGGGCGAGATGCGTCGTCTGATGGACGATACGGCACACATCGACGCGATCCTGAGGCGTGGCGGCGAACGGGCGCGGGCGCGGGCCGAAAAGACGATGCGCGAGGTTCGCGAAATCATCGGATTTTTGCAGTAGCACGCAAAAATGAGACCTTGCGGGCGGCGAGCGGCGATGTAATGTTCGCCGCATGGTTTCCACCCGACTCTCACGACTGGAAGGTCATCGCCGCAAGTTCATGGCGGTGATCGACGATACGCCCGAATGCGGCCGCGCCGTGCATTATGCCGGCATGCGCGCGAAGAACTCCAATGGCGGCCTGGTGCTGCTCTATGTGATCGCCGATGGCGACTTCCAGCAATGGCTGGGGGTCGAGGAGATCATGCGGGCGGAAGCACGTGAAGAGGCCGAGGCGACGCTGGCCAAGGTGGCGCAGACGGTGCGCGAAACGATCGGCATCGAGCCGGAGATCGTCATTCGCGAAGGGATCGCCACGGAGCAGATCCACGCGGTGATCGAGGAGGACCGGGACATTGCCATCTTGGTGCTTGCGGCGGGATCGGCCAAGGAAGGGCCGGGACCGCTGGTGTCGTCCATAGCCGGAAAAGCTGCGGCCTTTCCGATTCCCGTGACCGTCATCCCCGATTTGCTGACGGACGAGGAAATAGACGCGCTGAGCTAGAGTAACGGTTTTCCGTCCGGATTTGCGTCGTTTCCAAGTCGGAAAGAAGCGGTCCTCCGCACGCTTCCTACCTCTCGATCATGACAGTCCAAGGTGCGACTGGATGCGCTCTTGCGGGGCCGCGACGAAGCACCTATATTTTTGAACAATTCTAAAGAGCCGGTCGAGAATCGACTTCCGGCGAAACGGAGAGAAAGATGTTCATCCAGACGGAAGCCACGCCGAATCCGGCCACGCTCAAGTTCTTGCCGGGCAAGGTGGTGATGGAGAACGGCACGGCCGAATTCCGGAGCGAGGACGAGGCCCGTGCAGGATCGCCTTTGGCGGCCCGGCTCTTCTCGATTCCGGGCGTAACCGGTGTCTATTTCGGTTACGACTTCATCACGGTCAGCAAGGAAGCGCAGGAGTGGCAGCACCTGAAGCCCGCCATCCTCGGCTCGATCATGGAACATTTCATGTCCGGGCAGCCGGTCATGTCCGGTGCCGGCCGCGCCGAGGAGACGGACCAGGAAGGCGAGTTCTTCGACGAGGGCGACGAGGCGATCGTTGCCACGATCAAGGAATTGCTTGAAACCCGCGTTCGCCCGGCGGTTGCCCAGGACGGTGGTGACATCACCTTCCGCGGCTTCAAGGACGGCACCGTGTTCCTGAACATGAAAGGGGCCTGCGCCGGTTGCCCGTCGTCGACCGCGACGTTGAGGCACGGTGTCCAAAACCTGCTGCGCCACTTCGTTCCGGAAGTCGAAGCAGTCGAATCCGTCTGATCCGGCCCGTCCCGACGTCGTCCGTCACGAGAGCGGGTGCAAGGGGCGCTTCGCGCCGGTTCTGGGCGCGAAGCAATGGAGGGAGGCCATTGCGGCTGAAATGTTAGTGCTTGCAATCGATACATCCGGCACCGGTTGCGCCGCCGCTGTCTACGACAGCGCGGCCGCCGAGGTTCTGGCGCGCGCCGGCGCGAACATCGGACGCGGTCACGCCGAGCGTCTGATGGAGTTCGTCGACGAGGCACTGCTCGCCGCCGACAGGCAGCTTTCAGAAATCGACCGCATTGCGGTCACCGTCGGTCCCGGATCCTTCACCGGCATTCGTGTCGGCGTTGCTGCCGCGCGTGGCCTCGCGCTCGCCCTCGGCAAGCCGGCGGTCGGGATCACGACGCTCGAGGTCGCCGCCGAAAATGCAAGGCTGACGACACCCGGCCAGGCGGTTCTCGTCGTCATCGATGCGAAGCGGGACGAAGTCTATGCCCAGCTTTTCGACGCCCTCGGCAGAGCAAGGGACGAGCCCGAAGTTCTGTCGGTGACGGAGGCGCGCGAGCGGTTTTCAGGCCTCGAAGGAACCGTTTGCGGTTCCGGCGCTTCCCTCGTCCGCCCTTTCCCCGTTTCCGACGTGCCTGCAGATGGGGTGCCGGACGATATCGACATTGCTGTCGTTGCCCGGCTGGGTGCCGGAGCCGATCCAGCCTCGGCCAAGCCGAAACCGCTTTACTTGCGCGGACCGGATGCGAAACCCCAGGCGGGTTTCGCCGTAACCCGAGCCTAGACCAAGATGAGTTTGACCGATTATTTCACCCGTCGAACGGAGTTCGATATCTTCCCGCTCGAGGAGGGCGATCTCGCCGCTGCCGCTGAGCTGCATCGGCAACGGTTCGCATCACCTTGGAGCGACGGCGAAATTCACGCGCTGTTGTCGCAGGATACGGTCTTCGGTTTCGTGGCGCGCCAGACAAACGGTGCTTTCCGCCCCGCCCTCGGCGGTTTTGTACTCTCACGCGCCGTGGCCGGCGAAGCCGAAATCCTGACCATCGGCGTGGACCCGCGGTTCACACGGTCCGGCCTGGGCTGGCGACTGATGCAGGCGGCCATGCGCGAGGCGCTCGTCAAAGGATCCGACGCGCTTTTCCTCGAAGTCGATGAAACCAACCAGGCCGCGCTCGGTCTCTATCAGAAGCTCGGCTTCCTTAAGGTCGGCGAACGCCGGGCCTACTATCAGGGGGCTGCAGGCGCGCGCACGGCCGCGCTTGTCATGCGACTCGATCTTCGCTAGTCCGATTCACGACATGGTCGGGTGCGCATTCCCTTCTGGAATGCGCACGGCTGCGTTTCAAAAACAGTGGGCGCTCTGGCAGTTCGACTGGCGGCGCCGAGTGATGCGGATTGTAAGATGAGCGGCTTGGAAAGCCTTCGCAGATGATCAATTGGGTCCGCGTCGCCCTGTGCGGCATCCTGCTTGTGCTGATCTCGCTCGTACTGATGCCGGTGCAGATCTTTTGCCTGTGGCTGGACCTGAAGCCGCGGCGGTGGCTGCCGCGGTTCTGGCATCGTGTGGCATGCCTGTTGCTCGGGCTTCGCGTTCGCGTTCACGGTGAGCCCGAACGCCGTCGCCCGCTGCTGCTCAGCGCCAATCACGTGTCCTGGAAGGACATTCTGGTGCTGTCTTCCGTGGCCGACGTCGTCTTCGTCGCCAAATCCGAGGTGAAGACCTGGCCCGTCTTTGGCCTTCTCGCCCGTTTGCAGGCCTCCATATTCGTCGAGCGCGACCAGAAGCGCACGACGGGCAATCAGGTGAACGAGATCGGCCGAAGGCTCGCCGATGGCGAAATCGTCGTGCTCTTCCCGGAAGGCACGACGTCCGACGGCAACCGCCTGCTGGACATCAAGACGTCGCTGTTCGGAGCAGCGGCCTCCGCCGTTCCACATTCGCCGACCGGGGTGGTCCATGTCCAGCCTCTGGCCATTTCCTACACCGGCATCCATGGCATGCCCATGGGGCGCTACAACCGGCCGATCGCCGCATGGCCGGGCGACACCGGCCTGCTGCCGCATCTTTTTGGCGTGCTGAGGGAAGGCGCGCTGGACGTGGATGTCGATTTCGGCGAGGCGGTGGACTATGACCGCCATGCCAACCGGAAGGACGTGAGCCGCACGATCGAGCAGCGCATTCGCAGCATGCTGTCGGATCGTCTGAGGGGGCGGCCGAGGGTAGACCGGGACGTCGCGCCCGTCGAACCGTAGTGAGCCGCGCCAAAAATGCTTCAACTTTGGGCCGCCATGCACTAAAGAACGCCGCATGACCCAGGAAACAGCTCTTCTGTCGAAAACGCCGGTGCCGGGCGAGGAACATGCACCTTCGCGCAAGGTCTTCGTCAAGACCTATGGCTGCCAGATGAACGTCTACGATTCCGACCGCATGTCGGATGCGCTCTCGCGCGACGGTTATGTTTCGACGGACGTTCTCGAGGAGGCCGATTTCGTCCTGCTCAATACCTGCCATATCCGCGAGAAGGCGGCTGAAAAGGTCTATTCCGAGCTTGGCCGGCTGCGCGAGCTGAAGAAGGAGAAGGCGCGCGAGGGCCGCGAAATGGTCATCGGCGTCGCGGGCTGCGTCGCGCAGGCCGAAGGCGACGAAATCCTTCGCCGTGCGCCAGCGGTCGACCTCGTCATCGGACCGCAGACCTATCACCGTCTGCCGGAAGCGCTAAAGCGCGCACGAGGGGGCGAGCGCGTCGTCGAAACGGATTATGCGATCGAGGATAAGTTTGAACACCTGCCGGCGCCGGACAAGGCGAAGACCCGCGCCCGCGGCGTCACCGCCTTCCTGACGGTGCAGGAAGGATGCGACAAATTCTGCACCTTCTGCGTGGTGCCCTATACGCGCGGATCGGAAGTATCGCGACCGGTGGCGCAGATCGTTGCTGAGGCCGAAAGGCTGGTCGAAAGCGGGGTGCGCGAAATCACCCTGCTTGGGCAGAACGTCAATGCCTGGCACGGAGCCGGACCGGACGACCGCGACTGGGGCCTGGGCGATCTCCTCATCCGCCTTGCGGAGATCGAAGGTCTCGCGCGCCTGCGCTATACGACCAGTCATCCGCGCGACATGGACGACAGCCTGATAGAGGCGCATCGGTCGATGACCAAGCTGATGCCTTACCTGCATTTGCCGGTCCAGTCGGGGTCGGATCGCATCCTGAAGGCGATGAACCGGCGTCACACCGCCGCCGAATACCTCGCCTTGATAGATCGCATCCGCACCGCCCAGCCCGACCTTGCCCTCTCGGGCGATTTCATCGTAGGCTTCCCCGGTGAGACCGACGAAGACTTCGAGGATACCATGCGTCTCGTGGAGGCGGTGGGTTATGCACAGGCATTTTCCTTCAAGTATTCGACCCGTCCGGGCACGCCGGGGGCCGAGCTCAAGGATCAGGTTCCTGAGGACGTGAAGGCCAAGCGACTGGAAAGATTGCAGACTTTGCTTATCAAGCAGCAGCGCGACTTCGCCCAGGCATGCGTGGGACGGGAGATCGACCTGCTTTTGGAAAAAACCGGCCGCATGCCCGGCCAGCTCGTCGGTCGTTCGCCGTGGCTGCAGCCTGTGAATGTTGATGCAAAAGCATCGCAAATCGGTGACATTGTCAGAGTACGAATCATCAAAGCCGGGCCCAACAGCCTTTTCGCCGAGATGATCGGATAAGGGACCGAGAGCGAGGAGCCTAACCGCTTGAATGGACACGAATTGATTTCTT
The DNA here is from genome assembly GCF_013283645.1 of Sinorhizobium psoraleae. Taxonomy (GTDB): domain Bacteria; phylum Pseudomonadota; class Alphaproteobacteria; order Rhizobiales; family Rhizobiaceae; genus Sinorhizobium; species Sinorhizobium psoraleae. Next base: position 1,081,057 of record NZ_JABEKV010000002.1, on the reverse strand, counting down.
CATCATCGCGCCAGTCCAAAACATCTGCGACAGACGCCAATCACTTCGTGCTCACTTTCGAGAACAACCGCTTTGCCAGCGAACTTTTCGGCCAATTCGACCAGAACCTGAAGCTGCTCGAAGAGCGCCTGCGCATCGACGCCAGGCCGCGCGGAAATTCCGTCGCCATTTCGGGCGATGTGGTGGCGACAAACCAGGCGCGGCGCGCTCTCGACTATCTCTACGGAAGATTGCAGAGTGGCGGATCGATCGATACGTCCGACGTCGAAGGCGCGATCCGTATGGCGGTCGCTGCCGACGACCAGTTGCAGTTGCCGACAATGGAACGCAAAGCCAAGTTGACGATGGCGCAGATTTCGACGCGCAAAAAGACCATCGCTGCGCGCACGCCGATGCAGGATGCCTATATCCGTGCGCTCGAGCGGTCCGAGCTCGTCTTCGGCGTCGGGCCGGCCGGTACCGGCAAGACCTATCTTGCCGTCGCCCATGCGGCTCAGTTGCTCGAGCGTGGCGCAGTCGATCGCATCATCCTTTCGCGGCCGGCCGTCGAAGCCGGCGAACGCCTGGGCTTCCTGCCGGGCGACATGAAGGAAAAGGTCGATCCTTATCTCAGGCCGCTTTACGACGCGCTTTACGACATGATGCCGGGCGATAAGGTCGAGCGGGCGATCACCGCCGGCGTGATTGAGATCGCGCCGCTCGCCTTCATGCGTGGGCGAACGCTCGCCAATGCCGCCGTCATTCTCGATGAGGCCCAGAACACGACATCGATGCAGATGAAGATGTTCCTGACGCGTCTCGGCGAAAACGGCCGGATGATCGTCACCGGCGATCCCAGCCAGGTCGACCTGCCGCGCGGTGTCAAATCGGGCCTCGTGGAGGCGCTGCAAATTCTCCATGGCGTGGAGGGCGTTTCGGTGATCCGCTTCAAGGATGTCGATGTCGTCCGCCATCCGATGGTGGCGAGGATCGTCAGGGCCTATGAAAGCCACACGGCGGTTCACGACGAAAGCGAGCAGAGCGATCGCTAGTCCTGATTATCGCGTGATTTGTCCGAAAACCGGGTTCCACTTTTCGGATCACGCTTTAGAGCGGGATGAGGAGAAGTGAATGCGGTTTTCCGCCCGCATCCCGCTCTGTTTGTTGGAATCGATCACGTTTATGATTTTTGGGTCGAATCGACCCAAAATCATCGTGATCTAACGGCGGTTCGTTGCAAACATGACAGCCTTGGATATCCAGATCAGCGTCGAGGAAGGGGACTGGCCGTCGGAGGACGAGCTGCAGTCCTTCTCGGCGCGCATTCTCGAGGCGGCGGCGGATTTCCTCGTGAGCGAGGAAAAGCAGCCCTTTCCGCCGGATCCGCCGGAACTCTCTTTGATCTTCACCGATGATGTGTCGATGCAGGCAATCAATGCCGAATGGCGAGGCCAGGACAAGCCGACCAATGTGCTGTCTTTTCCCGCTTTTCCCGTGACCCCGGGCAAGATGCCGGGGCCGATGCTCGGCGATATCATCGTTGCCTATGAAACGCTGAAGCGCGAAGCGGCCGAACTGGAGAAGCCGTTTGACACGCATCTGACGCACCTTCTCGTCCATGGATTCCTGCACCTTTTCGGGTATGATCATCTGGAAGACGACGAGGCGGAAAGAATGGAAGGCCTGGAGACTCGCATTTTGGCGCGTCTTGGCCTATCTGATCCATACGGGGACAGATCCCCGGATTGATAGTTTGGAACGATGAGCGACATCAACACACAGCCGGCCGCTGTTGCGGCCGAGGAAGCGGAAGCTTCCGGAGAAGCCGAGGCGGGCAGTAGTAGTACCGCCGCCCCCCGACAGGAGGGCAGCAAATCCACAACCTCCTTCTGGAGCCGCGCCGCGCGCCTCCTGCGCGGGGCAAGCCCGTCGAGCCTGCGCGAAGATCTCGCCGACGCATTGATGACGGACGCGGACAGCAACGCCGCGTTCTCGCCCGAAGAACGGGCGATGCTCAACAACATCCTGCGTTTCCGCGAGGTTCGCGTCGAAGACGTGATGGTGCCGCGCGCCGATATCGAGGCCGTGGACCAGAGCATCACGATCGGCGAACTCATGGTCATCTTCGAGGAGTCGGGGCGCTCGCGCATGCCGGTCTACAACGAGGGCCTGGATGATCCGCGCGGCATGGTGCATATCCGCGACCTTCTCGCCTATGTGACCAAGCAGGCCCGCAACCGGCGGCGCAACGGCAAGGCGCAGCCCATGGCCTCGGCCGAGAGGACGGAAAAGGCGCCGCGTCAACAGAGGGCGGGTTTTGACCTCTCTCGCGTCGATCTTGGAAAAACGGTCGAGGAGGCCGGCATCGTTCGCCAGCTCCTGTTCGTGCCGCCGTCCATGCTGGCTTCGGATCTGATGCAGCGGATGCAGGCCGCGCGCATCCAGATGGCCCTCGTCATCGATGAGTATGGCGGCACGGACGGTCTCGTGTCGCTGGAGGACATCGTCGAGATGGTCGTCGGCGATATCGAAGACGAGCATGACGATGAGGAGGTCATGTTCGCGCGCACCACGGATGATATCTTCGTCGCCGATGCCCGCGTCGAGCTAGAGGAGATCGCCGAAGCGATCGGCCCGGATTTCGATGTGCGCGAACAGATCGAAGACGTCGACACGCTGGGCGGGCTGGTGTTCGCTTCGCTCGGGCGCATCCCGGTTCGCGGCGAGGTGGTCCAGGCCATCCCCGGTTTCGAATTTCAGATCCTCGATGCCGACCCCCGGCGCGTCAAACGCGTGCGCATCATGCGCAAGCGGCCGCTCGCCCGCCGCCGGGTGGTGAAGGCAGAGAAGGAGATGCCATCTGAAACGCCGCCGGCCGGTCGCGACACCGAGGTCCGTGCCGGACCACCGCCGACATCCGAGCAATAGCAGTTCCGGCGGTCGCGGCGTGCCGCCGTCCCATCCCGGCTGTAAAGCAATTCCCGGAAAAGTGTGCAGCGGTTTTCCGTCCGGCCTTGCATAGGTTCGGTTAGATCATTTCACTGTTTCATTGAAACAATGCAATAATCTGCAACGCCGCGCGTCTTATCAGACGCGCAAAGGACGCTGTAGCATTTTGAATTGCTGCTTTTTTTGTCCTTGAATCGACAACGACTTAAGGAAACATGCAGTAATATCGGCGTCAAAATCGCTCTCGATTTTTGCCGCGATGCTGTGCTGTGCAACGCCTGGACGGGGGACAAGCAGCCGCTTTTTTGGAACACTGCCGCCGATTGATTCGGTCGTTTTTCCTGCGCAGGATCGCGGTCCTGCGCCTATTGGAGGCTGTATGAGTAGGCTGGCAGGCAGGATTATGCTCCTCTCCGGAGTGTCGAGGGTGTTCATCGCCTTCCTCGCGGGGCTCTTGACGGTTCTCACCCAACCACCGTTCGGTATCTTCGCGGCCGCTTTCGTCTCATTTCCCGTCCTCGTCTGGCTGATCGACGGCGCACCGGGCGATCCTGAACGGGGGCTGCTCGGACGGCTTTGGCCGGCCCTGTCGATCGGCTGGAGCTTCGGGTTCGGCTATTTCCTTGGCGGCCTCTGGTGGCTTGGCAACGCCCTGTTGATCGAGGCGGATCTCTTTGCCTGGGCCCTGCCGCTCGCCGTTGTCGGTCTGCCTGCCGTTCTCGCGCTCTTCTATGCCTTTGCAGTCGCATTGGCGCGTTGCATCTGGTCCGACGGCATGGGCAGGATAGCCGCGCTTGCATTCGGCTTCGGCATCGCGGAATGGCTCCGCGGGTTTCTCTTCACCGGCTTTCCCTGGAATGCCATCGGCTATGCCCTGATGCCGATGCCACTGATGATGCAATCGGCGAGCGTCGTAAACCTTGCGACGATCAACATGGTCGCTGTCTTCGTGTTTGCGGCCCCCGCTCTCATCGCCACAGGAAAGGGTGCGCGTGCAGGCCTCGCAGTCGCCGTGGTGCTCTTTGCCGCGCACCTCGCCTTCGGCTTCTATCGACTTGCCCAGCCGGCGCCTCAACCGTTAACGCCTGAGCTGACCGTGCGCCTCGTTCAGCCGGTGGTCGATCAGGCGATGAAGCTGGACGACAGGGAACGCGCGTCGGTCTTCGAGGAGCATCTCGCTCTCACGACCGTGCCGGGGCAGGACGGGGGCAAACGCCCGGACATCATCGTTTGGCCGGAAACTTCGATCCCGTTCATACTGACGGACAACCCGGACGCGCTCGCCCGTATCGCAGAGATCCTGGAGGAGGGGCAAGTCCTTATCGCCGGTGCCGTTCGCGTCGAGGATGCCGGGGCGGGCCTGCCGCGGCGCTTTTACAATTCGATCTACGCGATTGATGATCGCGGCCAGATCATCGGCGCCGCCGACAAGGTTCACCTCGTCCCCTTCGGCGAATATCTGCCGTTCGAGGATGTTCTTGCCTCCTGGGGGCTGAGCGCTGTCGCCGCCTCGATGCCTGGCGGCTTTTCGCCTGCCCAGACCCGCACGCTTCTCACGCTGCCGGGCGGCAGGACGGCTTATCCGCTTATCTGCTACGAAGCGATCTTCTCCGATGAGATCGAGGGCAACGCCCGGCTTGCCGATATCCTGCTCAACATTACCAACGACGCCTGGTTCGGCGACACACCTGGCCCGCGCCAGCATTTCCATCAGGCGCGGCTTCGCACAGTCGAGACCGGCACACCGATGATCAGGGCGGCCAACAACGGTATATCAGCAATTGTTGATGCACGTGGTGTTTTAGTGGTAGGATTGGGATACAATTACAAGGGGGTCACAGACACAATTCTGCCGGGAAAAATGCTTAGTGTAACCGATGCCGCTACGCGCGGTCGGATTTTCTGGTTGGCAGCCGGAATGCTCTTTCTGGTTGCAGCATTTTCGCGCACTGGTTTTAATATTAGGAAGAATTGACCTAAAACCCCTAAAATTGCATAGTGACCAGATCCATCAACCTTCACCTGCGAGTGGAGCTCTTGTTTTGCCGATATGGTTGCGACAGGGCGCTCTGTTCGATGCCAGGTTGCAGGTACCCGAAACAGCGTGTTTAGGAACGCGGACATGATTGAAAACAAGAAGAAGCCGAACCCGATCGACATTCATGTCGGTAGCAGGATTCGCCTCCGCCGGACGATGCTGGGTATGAGCCAGGAAAAACTCGGTGAAGCCCTGGGGATTACCTTCCAGCAGATCCAGAAATACGAGAAGGGAACAAACCGCGTCGGCGCCAGCCGCTTGCAGAACATTTCCTCCATTCTCAATGTCCCGGTGTCGTTCTTCTTCGAGGATGCTCCGGGCGAGGGCGCCGCCTCCGGCATGGCCGAGGCCTCCAGCTCAAACTATGTGGTTGATTTCCTGTCGTCCTCCGAGGGCCTCCAACTCAACCGTGCCTTCGTCAAGATTTCCGACCCGAAGGTGCGCCGGAAACTGGTGGACCTGGTGAAGGCGCTGGCCGCCGAGGCGGAAAGCGAATAGCCGGGGCATTTCACCGATCTAAAAGCAAAGCGGCCCGAGTGCCGCTTTTTTTGTGCGGTCCACCGCTACGGCCAGCGCGTCTCATCAGACGCTCAAATCACGCTGCAGCATCTTGAGCCTCCGCATGTTTCAGCCCTTGAATCGGCTACCGTTTGAGGAAGCATGCAGCGGCTGAATTCAGGTTGTAATATCGATATAAAGATATATTTATGTCGTTGTTCGCTTGTTTTTCGACCGCAAAACCACTAACACGTTCGCACCGCTTTTTCATTGAGGGGACTTCCCGCATGCGCGCAAACTACCTGTTCACGAGTGAATCCGTAGCCGAAGGTCATCCGGATAAGGTGTGTGACCGTATTTCCGACGAGATCGTCGATCTGGTCTACCGCGAGGCGGCGAAAACCGGCGTCGATCCTTGGGGTGTGCGCATTGCCTGTGAGACGCTGGCGACGACGAACCGCGTCGTGATCGCCGGCGAAGTCCGCCTGCCGCCGAGCCTGCTGAAGAAGGACAAGAACGGCAACGAGGTCATCAATCCGTCGAAGTTCAAGTCGGCCGCCCGCAAGGCGATCCGCGACATCGGTTATGAGCAGGACGGTTTCCACTGGAAGACGGCGAAGATCGACGTGCTCCTGCACTTCCAGTCCGCTCATATCGCGCAAGGCGTTGACAACGCTTCCGACAAGCAGGGCGAGGAAGGTGCCGGCGACCAAGGCATCATGTTCGGCTACGCCTGCCGTGAGACGTCCGAGCTGATGCCGGCGCCGCTTTATTACTCACACCGCATCCTGCAGACGCTCGCTGCTGCCCGCAAGAAGGGCGAAGGCGAAGTCGCCAAGCTCGGCCCGGACGCCAAGAGCCAGGTGACCGTGCGCTATGTCGACGGCAAGCCGAGGGAAGTTACCTCGATCGTGCTTTCGACGCAGCATCTCGACGACAGCTGGGATTCCGCCAAGGTCCGCTCCGTTGTCGAGCCGTATATCCGCGAAGCGCTTGCCGATCTGAAGATCTCCGACGATTGCACCTGGTACATCAACCCGACCGGCAAGTTCGTCATCGGCGGACCGGACGGTGACGCTGGCCTCACCGGCCGCAAGATCATCGTCGACACCTATGGCGGCGCAGCGCCGCATGGCGGTGGCGCCTTCTCGGGCAAGGACACGACCAAGGTCGACCGCTCGGCCGCCTATGCCGCGCGCTATCTGGCGAAGAACGTCGTTGCCGCCGGCCTTTCCGACCGCTGCACGATCCAGCTCGCCTACGCCATCGGTGTCGCCCAGCCGCTGTCGATCTATGTCGATCTGCATGGCACCGGCAAGGTCTCGGAAGACCAGGTCGAAAGCGCCATCCGCAAGACGATGGACCTTTCGCCGACGGGCATCCGGCGTCACCTCGACCTCAACAAGCCGATCTACGCCAAAACCGCCGCCTACGGCCATTTCGGCCGCAAGGCCGGCCGCGATGGTTCGTTCTCCTGGGAAAAGCTCGATCTGGTGAAGCCGCTGAAGGAAGCGATCGATCTCGACGCCGCAGCTTTCTCCGAACAGCGAGCGCCGGGTCGCGCTGCATAACGCCGCAGTCGACGCGGCCTTGGACGAGGTCGCAGGCGTCGAAAAAATATTGCAATGGCCGGGTGCGCTGCTATTCAGGCGTACCATATTGCAGGATCAAGAGCGGATGCTCCGGACTGGAGTGTCCGCTTTGCTCTTTGAAGGAAGATCGTGATGACTGAACCGCGCCGCGCCAGAGCCACGGAGGCATTCTTTGGCCGCCGCAAGGGCAAGCCCTTGCGTGAACGCCAGGCAGCCCATCTCGAGCATCTGCTGCCCTCACTGCGGCTCGATCTCGCGCAGCACGCGCCGGCCGAACTCACGACACTCTTTCCGCAGCCGGTGAAGCGCATTCGCCTGGAAATCGGTTTCGGAGGTGGGGAGCATCTCGTTCACCGTGCCGCCGAGGATCCTGCAACCGGTTTCATCGGCGTCGAGCCTTTCGTCAACTCGATGGCGAAGCTGCTCGGACAGATCGAAGCGCGAGAGCTCGCGAATGTCCGGCTGTATGACGACGACGCAACGCAGGTGCTGGACTGGCTGCCGGACGCTTCCGTCGACTACATCGACCTGCTCTATCCCGATCCCTGGCCGAAGCGGAAGCATTGGAAGCGGCGCTTCGTTTCCAAGGTCAACTTGGATCGCTTCGCCCGCATCCTGAAGCCCGGCGGCCTCTTCTGCTTCGCCTCCGACATCGACACCTATGTCAATTGGACGCTCATCCATTGCCGCGATCACGCAGCCTTCGAGTGGACGGCGGAGAAAGCAGCAGATTGGCTCACGCCTTTCGCAGGTTGGCCGAGCACGCGCTACGAGGCCAAGGCGCGCCGCGAGGGGCGGAGTTCCGCCTATCTCACCTTTCGCCGTGTCTAGGACTTGCTATGTTTTCCCCTCACCCTACCCCTCTCTCGCAGGAGAGGCCGGATGAGGGGCCAAATTCAGGTGATTCGCTTCAGCCGCTCAATGAAGGCTGACGGTGCGAAGATCGTCCTCGGCCGCTTTGAAGAAGGTGCTGGACCGGTTGTCGGTCAAAAGGATCGGCGTGCCGTCGGCGCCGAACAAGGCCCACAGGTCGATTCCGGGTCCCATCTCGGGTGCTTCCGGGAAACAACGGGAGACCTCCTCCGAACGCATCTTGCGGATATAGCCGACTTCGCCCTCGCCAAGATGTGCAAGGTCGTTTTTCGACAGCGATGTGTTGATGGCTTTCAGTCCCATGGTGACACTCCGTGGTCGCCGGGTAGGGGAAAATCCCGCCGGTTATCCTACTCTGGGACGGAAATGTTAATTTTCTTTACCATACGAACCGGTTCGGGCCGCACGAGGTCCACCGAGAGGAGACCATTGCGCAGTTCGGCGCCGAGAACCCTCATGCCGTCGGCGAGAACAAAGGTGCGCTGGAACTGCCGGGCGGCAATGCCGCGATGCAGGTAGTCCCGTTCGCCGACATCGACCTGGCGGCCGCGAATCACCAATTGGTTTTCTTCCGTCGTGACGTCCAGGTCCTCTTCGGAGAAACCGGCGACCGCGAGCGTTATCCGCAACCGTTCCGGCGCATCGGAAGATGCGTCGCCGCGAATGCGCTCGATGTTATAGGGTGGATACCCGTCGTTGCCCTTGGCGATGCGCTCAAGGGTCTTTTCCATGGTGTCGAAGCCCAGCAGAAGCGGGCTGGTAAAGGGCGTAATCCTGCTCATTTCCCAAGTCCTTGCAGCTCAAGCGACCATCATGCGGACCTGCCAAGCAGCATCCACGCTGCAATATGGTAGCTGTGCGCAACGAGTGCAAGCCGCTTGCCTAGGCTGCGCGCGCAAATCATAGTTCGCTGCGCCAAATCAGAGCGGGAAGGTAAATGTGAGCGGTTTTCCGTCCGAATCCTGCTTCAATGTCGTAGAATCGGCCACGTTCGCGGATTAACGAGATCCGGATTATCGTGAGCCAGGAGGGTGGAGAAAGTGTCGAACGCAAGAAAGATAATCATAGACACCGATCCCGGGCAGGACGATGCAGCCGCCATCATGCTCGCCCTCGGCAGTCCAGAGGAGATCGACCTTCTGGGCATCACCACTGTCGCGGGTAACGTTCCGCTTTCGCTGACAGCCCGGAACGCGCGCATCGTTTGCGAGCTTTGCAACAGGACCGATGTGAAGGTGTACGCGGGCGCCGAGCGCCCGGTCGCGCGACCTCTGGTGACAGCCGAGCATGTCCACGGCAAGACAGGGCTCGACGGTCCGGTGTTGGCAGAGCCGACGATGCCGCTGCAGGAGCTGCACGCCGTCGACTTCATCATCGAGACCCTGCTCGCCGAGGATGCGGGCACGGTTACGCTCTGCACGCTCGGCCCCTTGACCAACATCGCGCTTGCCCTGACGAAGGCGCCGGAAATCGCGCCGCGGATAAGTGAACTCGTGATGATGGGTGGAGGGTTCTTCGAGGGCGGCAACATCACGCCGGCGGCGGAATTCAACATTTATGTCGATCCGGAGGCTGCCGAAATCGTCTTCCGCTCGGGCATCCCGATCGTGATGATGCCGCTCGACGTGACGCACCGCGTCCTGACCCACAAGGCCCGGGTCCAGAAGATCCGCGAGATCGGCAGTCCCGCGGCGATCGCGATGGCCGAAATGCTGGAGTTCTTCGAACGCTTCGACATCGAAAAATATGGGACGGACGGTGGTCCGCTGCATGATCCGACGGTGGTCGCCTATCTGCTGCGGCCGGAACTGTTCACCGGGCGCGACTGCAATGTCGAGATCGAGACGACGTCCGCCCTGACGGCCGGCATGACCGTCGTCGACTGGTGGCAGGTGACCGGCCGCGAGCACAATGCCAAGGTGATGCGCCACATCGACGATCAGGGCTTTTTCGATCTCCTGACGGACCGCCTGGCGCGCATCTGACGGGCACATGGCGGCGCAGCCAAGATCAATTACTCCTGCAATGAACACGGCTCCTCTCGGGCGCCGTCTTGCTCTTCGTTCTAGACGAAGTCTTTGAAAGGACGCAATTCCGGGCGGAAAACCGTTACACACTTTTCCTGGAATTGCTTTATCGTGGGCTCAGAACTCTTCCCAATTGTCCTGGGCGAGCGCGTTGGCGCCGGACGTGTGCGCAATGACGCGCTGTGTCGATGCCGAGTAGCCGCTGCGCGGTTGCGCCGGGCGGCTGTCCTTGGCGGCAGCCGAAGGAGAGGCGGGACGCTCGGCCTCGCGCATCCGTTCGGCTGCACCACGCAGCATCTCGGAAGAAGACTGGGCGGGCGCCTGCTGAGCGACCCGGAAACGGGAAACCAGCGTGCTCAGTGCGCCGGCTTCGTCGTTCAACGCCATGCTGGCGGCCGTGGTTTCTTCGACCATCGCGGCGTTTTGCTGGGTCACCTGATCCATCTGGTTAACGGCCGAGTTGATCTCCTTCAGGCCGACCGCCTGTTCCGAGGCGGAACTTGAGATCTGGCGGATCAGACCGTTGATCTGCACCACCTGCTCGGCGATCTTCTCGAGCGCACTGCCCGCCTTTCCGACGAGATCCACGCCTTCACGGACCTGGCCCGCGGAGGTGTTGATCAGCGCCTTGATCTCCTTCGCAGCATTTGCCGAGCGCTGGGCGAGTTCGCGGACCTCCTGGGCGACGACCGCAAATCCCTTGCCGGCGTCGCCGGCGCGGGCAGCCTCGACGCCCGCGTTGAGCGCCAGAAGATTTGTCTGGAAGGCGATCTCATCAATGACGCCAATGATCCGGCTGACTTCGTGCGAGGATTGCTCGATGCCCTGCATGGCGGCGATCGCCTTCTGCACGACCTCGCCCGACTGCTCGGCGTCGCTGCTCGCCACCTCGACCGATTTTGCCGCGACTTTGGCATTCTCGGCGCTGGCGTGCACCTGCGAAGTGAGCTGGTCGAGGGCGGCCGCGGTTTCTTCAAGGCTCGCGGCCTGCTGTTCGGTCCGGTGCGACAGGTCGTTGGCCGCATTGCTGATTTCGGAGGTGCCGCTGCCGATGTTGACGACCGAATGGTTGACGGTCCGGATGGTCTCCTCGAGGCTCTCCATCGTCGCGTTGAAGTCACGCTTCAGCTGCGCGTATTCACCGGGGAATTCGTCGGTGATGCGGAAGGCGAGGTCACCGGCCGACAGATGCGACAGGCCCTTGCCGAGTCGGGCAACGATGTCGCGCTGGAGGGCGCTGCTCTCGGCGCGCTCGGTTTCCGAGCGGCTGCGCTGCAGTTCCGCCTGTTCGCGCTCGTGGCGGGCTTCCCCTTCGAGACGCCTGGTGTCGGCGAGCTGATGGCGGAAGCCTTCGAGCGCCTTGGCGACCGAACCGGTTTCGTCGGAGCGCTCCTGGCCAGCGATCGGTTTTGTGTAGTCACCGTTGCTGAGCGTCTGAACGTCGCTCACGAGGCCGGCGAGCGGTTTCTGCACGAAGCCGCGAACGGCGAAATAGAGACCGACGAGCACGGCACCAAGGACGACGAGGCCGCCGACGATCATCATGTAGGTCTGGTCGCGGACCGGCGCGTTGATCGCTGCGCGCGGCACATCGACGAGCACCACCCAGTTGGCGTTCACGTTCGGCAGTTTGAAGGGATAGACGACACGATCGAAGGGTTCGTTTCCGTCATAGGCGAGATTCCTGATCGTGCCTGACGTCGCCGATGACAGGGCATTCTTGACGACATCGGCACCTTCGCCTTCATAGTCCTTCATCAGCAGATCGGGGATCGGCGAAACAAGCCATTTGCCGCTCTGCGAAAGCAGATAGACTCGGCCCGAGCCGAAAGGCTTGAGCTTTGCTAGGTCATCGGCGAGAGCGGCGAGCGAAATGTCGACGCCCGCGACGCCGATCAGCTTGCCGTCGGACATCACCGGATAGGCGATCGAGCTCATCGTGGTCGGGACGTCGGTTCCTTCCGCAAGGTAGGGCTGGGTGATCGCGCCCTTGCCGCTCTTGGCGGCCAGGCTGTACCACTCGGCGGCGTAATCCGCCTTGAAGGTCGAGAATTGCGCTTCGCCGTTGCGGTTCTTCGACCAGTAGGGCGTGAAGACGCCTTGCTCGTTGCCGCCGAGTTCCTTGTTGTTGACGACGTCTTCCTGGCGCCCGTCATAGGCCTTCGCTTCTTCGGCGAACCAGCTGCCGAAGGCAAAGCTGTGCTGCTCGAGATTGGCCTTCAAGAGATTGATCGCACCGACGCGATCGGTCGATTTTCCGGCGTGGCCCCGGCCAAGCACGCCGGACATGGTGCGTGCTGCGGCAGCGAGTTCGCCGACGCTTCCCGCAATGTCGGAAGCGATGGCTCTCGCTTCGGCTTGGGCTCCGTCGAAGACCAGTGTCTCGACGCGATCCTGTGTCTGGGAGATGAGAACGAAATTCGAGGCGAGCAGCACGAGTGCGATCGTACCGCCTGTCACAGCGATCAGTTTGGTCGCCAGTGATTTGGCTTGGAACTTGAACATGAAATCCTCACATACTGAGAGGTCCGCGGGCTTGCTGCCCACGGCGTGACGCATTCCGAATTGTGGGGTGAAACTCCATCATGGAGCGCCAGATGCCAACCGGCACGAAGGAGGCGGTCAAACCTGATCGCGGTCGACCTTCTCATGCATCTGAATAGAGGATCAAATCTTAAGATCCGGCCAACACCGAAGCTTGAATCATGGTCGCGAACGCAAATTCGGCGGTCTGAGTTTAACCGGCGCGACATGGGCTGTCGGGTTTGCGAAGCGGGCGCATATGGGCCGCAAAAAGGGCGCGCCGCTCAGAGTCGAGCCGCGACCTCGGTTGCCAGCGGTATTGCCGGTTGCGCGCCAGGCTTGAGGCAGGCGAGCGATCCGGCGACCGCCGCCTGCCGCAGCGCGTCGGCGAAGGCCAGTCCCGCATCGAGCCCTGCGGCAAGATAGCCGCAGAAGGTGTCGCCGGCGCCGACGGTGTCGACCGGTTCGACGGTCAAACCCTTGGCGCGGTGAACGGCACCATCGTGAATGGCGATCACGCCTTCGGCGCCGAGCGTCACGATCACGGTCTGCCCGGTCTCTTGGTGGAGTTGTTTCATCGCCGCCTCGCGCGCAGCGGCGTCGATGCCGCTTCTGCCGGCCAGCAGCTCGAATTCGGTTTCGTTGGCGATCACGGTGTCTGCTATGCGGCCGAGGCGGGCGGCCTCCGGCGTCAGCGGCGCAATGTTGATGATGGAGCGGATGTCACGACGTTTGGCCTCCGCAAGCGCCTTCTCGACGGTGGCCTCCGGAATTTCAAGCTGCAGCATCAATGTGTCGCCGGCTGACATAGTTTCGAGCGCCGTCATTGCGTCGCTCTCGCTCACCGTCGCATTGGCGCTGGCGACGACGACGATGACGTTTTCGCCATCGCCGCCTACGATGATATGCGCCGTTCCGGTCGGGGCATCGACCGTCTTTGTAAGACTGAGATCGGCGCCAGCCTCTTTGAGCAGCGCCAGAGCGCCTTCGGCGAAACTGTCGGAGCCAACGGCGCCGGCCATGCGCACCGATGCGCCGGCACGACGAGCGGCTAGCGCCTGGTTCGCGCCCTTGCCGCCGGCGGCGGTCGAGAAGCCGGTTCCGGCGACGGTCTCGCCGGGCTTCGGCAGGCGCGCGGTGGTGGCGATCAGGTCCATGTTGATGGACCCAAGGACAGTGATCATATGGAGCTTCCCGTCGGATTATTGATTTTCGCGAAGAGTGCCCGACCGCGTCAGTCCTCGTCAACCACCCGCAGCTTCAATTGCCCCATCCGGTTGTCCATCGGCCGACCGTTCTTGTCGCCCTGCCCGGGTTCGGCCTCCGCCGCAAGTTCCAGGGCTTCGATCTTGGCGCCGCGCCGGGTGAGCTTGTCTGATGATATGAGGATATCGTCGACGTCCTTCTGGGTCATCGCGAAATGGCCCTGAAGCTTGCGCACACGTTCGTCGAGGCGCGAAAGGTCCTCCATCAGGCGCACGACTTCGCCCTGGATCAGGTGCGCCTGCTCGCGCATGCGGGCATCCTTCAGGATTGCCTGGATCACCTGGATCGACAAAAGCAGAAGCGACGGCGAGACGATGACGATGCGCTGGCGATGCGCCTTCTGCACGATCGCCTCAAAGTGCTCGTGGATCTCGGCGAAGATCGATTCGGAGGGAACGAAGAGGAAGGCCGTGTCCTGCGTTTCTCCCGGCAAAAGGTATTTGCCGGCGATATCGCGGATATGCACCTCCATGTCGCGGCGGAAGGCCTGCGCCGCCTGCTGCCGCCGTTCGGCCGTCGCAGCGTCGCGCATGGCGTTCCAGGCTTCGAGCGGAAACTTTGCATCGATGACCAGCGGCGGCTGGCCATTCGGCATGCGGATGGTGCAGTCCGGACGCGCGCTGTTGGAGAGCGTCGCCTGAAAGGCGAAGGCGCCCACCGGCAGCCCGTCGGCAACGATCGCTTCCATGCGCGACTGGCCGAAGGCCCCGCGCGTCTGCTTGTTTGCCAGAATGCTCTGCAGCCCGGCCATGTCCTTGGCCAACGACTGTATGTTGTTCTGGGCGTTGTCGATCACGGCGAGCCGCTCCTGCAGGCGGCGGAGGTTTTCGTGCGTCGCTTTCGTCTGCTCGCTGATCGAAGTGCCGATCCGGTGCGTCATCCCGTCGATGCGCTGGCTGAGGGACTGGTTGAGTTCCGCCTGGCGCGTGCCGAAAACTTCGGTCATGGCGGCGATCCGGCCCTGCAATTCCGTCTGCGCGGCAAGGAGCGTTGCCATCTGCTCGTCTCGCTCGTCGGCGCGGGCCGACCGCGCGCGGCGCGCAAGCATGAGGCTCGCGAGCATCATGAGAACGGCGGCCGTGACGAGATGACCGGCTGTAACGGGCAGGGCGCCGATGAGAAACAGGGGCTGGTCGAAGGAAAAGGATATGGGCTCCATGGCGGCAGCCTAACAGATTCGCGCCCGAAGACCAGATCAAAACAAGAACAAACATGTCGCGGCTTTCGCAAGCAGCAAGCGGCGGTTTGTGCGATCTTTGCCGGAGGCAATGTTCTTGCGCGCAAGCGGAAAGATCGGCTATGGGATCAGCATGACGATCAAGCCGCTAATCATTCTTCCCGATCCGGTTCTGCGCCAGGTGTCCAAGCCGGTGGAGACCGTCGACGACGACATCCGTCGCCTGGCCGACGACATGCTGGAAACCATGTACGATGCGCCGGGCATCGGCCTTGCCGCAATCCAGATCGGCGTACCGAAGCGCCTCCTGGTTCTCGACGTGTCGAAGGAAGACGAGGAGAAGAGCCCGCTCGTTTTCATCAATCCAAAAATCGTCAGGTCCTCCGATGAGCGCTCGGTCTACGAGGAAGGCTGCCTGTCGATCCCGGACTACTACGCGGAGGTGGAACGCCCGGCCGCAATCACCGTCGAATATCTCGATCGCCAAGGCAAGGAGAAGACGGTCGAGGCGGACGGCTTGCTTGCCACCTGCCTGCAGCACGAGATCGATCACCTGAACGGTGTTCTGTTCATCGACCATATCTCCAAGCTCAAACGGGATATGGTGATCCGCAAGTTCACCAAGGCAGCCAAGACACGCGGCGCCAAGGCGATCTGACATCTACTGCATGAGTCCTCAACCGCAATCGGTTTGAGGACAAAATGCTACAGCGACGTTTGCGCGTCTGATAAGACGCGCGGCGCCGTAGAGCGGGATGAGGAAAGCTGTGCGCGGTTTTCCGCCCGCATCCTGCTCTCACTATTCGCGGGAGCGCCTGCGCGTCGGCGCCAAAATCGTGGGCGCAGCCTGATTTCGAGAGACGGAGTTTGCCGCCTTGCCGCTTCGCATCATCTTCATGGGAACGCCGGAATTCTCGGTACCGACACTTGTCGCGCTGGCCGCAGGCCATGAGATCGTAGCCGTCTACACGCAGCCGCCGCGTCCCGGCGGACGGCGCGGTCTCGACCTGCAGAAATCGCCTGTCCATCAGGCGGCAGAACTTCTCGGCGTTCCGGTTCTGACCCCGCTGAATTTCAAGAATGCGGCCGATCGTGAAGCCTTCCGCAAGTTCAATGCCGATGTCGCCGTCGTTGTCGCCTATGGCCTGCTCCTGCCCGAGGAAATCCTCTCGGGAACGAGGCACGGCTGCTACAACGGACATGCGTCGCTCCTGCCGCGCTGGCGGGGCGCAGCGCCCATCCAGCGCGCGATCATGGCCGGTGACCACGAGACCGGCATGATGGTGATGAAGATGGACAAGGGGCTCGATACCGGTCCGGTCGCGCTCACCAAGGCTGTCGTGATCGGCGAGACGATGACCGCCGGCGAACTGCACGACAAGCTGATGCAGGTTGGAGCGACTTTGATGAAAGAGGCGATGGCCAAGCTCGAAGCGGGCGATTTGCCGCTGACGCCGCAGCCGGAAGTGGGCGCAGTCTATGCCGCCAAGATCAGCAAGGCCGAGACCCGCATCGATTTCACCAAGCCGGCGAGCGAAGTGCACAACCATATTCGCGGCCTTTCGCCTTTTCCCGGCGCCTGGTTCGAGCTGACGATCGGCGGGAAACTTGAACGGATAAAGGTGCTGCATTCCGAAAAGGCCAAGGGAACCGGCGCGCCGGGCACGGTATTGGACGAGGCGTTGACCATCGCCTGCGGCGACGGCGCGGTCCGGCCGACCCGGTTGCAGAAGGCCGGCGGCAAGCCGCTCGAGGTCGCCGAGTTCCTGCGCGGAACGCCTGTCGCGGCCGGCACGAGGATCGCCTGATGCCGCGCTATCGCCTGACCGTCGAATATGACGGCTCCGATTATGTCGGCTGGCAGCGCCAGGAAAACGGTCCCTCCGTCCAGGGTGCGATCGAGAAAGCGATCCTGTCGCTGACCGGCGAGACGGTCTCCGTCCGTGGCGCGGGACGCACTGATTCCGGCGTTCACGCCATGGGGCAGGTGGCGCATGCCGATCTCACACGCCAATGGAAGACGCACACGCTGCGCAACGCGCTCAATGCCCATCTGACGCTTGCCGGCGAGCGTGTCTCGATTCTCGACGCGCTTGAAGCGCCACCGGAGTTCGACGCCCGCTTCTCGGCGCTTCGCCGCCACTATCTCTATCGCATCATCTCCCGCCGCTCGCCGCTGGCGCTTGAGGCACGGCGTGCCTGGTGGGTGCCGAAGACGCTCGACCATGAGGCGATGCATGAGGCGGCGCAGCGGCTGGTCGGCTACCACGACTTCACCACCTTCCGCTCCGCCCACTGTCAGGCAACGAGCCCGTTGCGCACGCTCGACCGGCTGGACGTGACGCGAACGGGAGATCTCATCGAGATCCGCGCGACGGCCCAGAGCTTTCTGCACAATCAGATTCGCTCCTTCGCCGGCTCGCTGAAGCTGGTCGGCGAAGGCAAGTGGACGCCGGACGATCTGCAGGCTGCGCTCGAAGCGCGCAACCGGAAGGCCTGCGGGCCAGTTGCCCCGCCCGACGGCCTCTATTTCATGCAGGTGGATTATTGATCGTCGTCAGGCGCGGTCTTTGATGCCTCGCGTTTCGCTAGCCTGGAACAAGACCAAAGAAACGCTGCAGGAACTCGCCGATCATGACCGACGGCAGCAGGAATAGCGCCGTCAGCGCGGCCGCGAGCAAGGTCTGGTCGCCGGTGACCGTGCGCAGAAGCCGGAAGAGCAAGCCGACGCTCGCGACCAGCAGCAGCAGCCAGATCAGGCTTGTCAGTCCCTCGCTGCCCGGAATCACCAGACGGATCGCCGCCGGTAGCGCCATGGCGTAGGAGAGCGGCACCGAGAGCCAATTGGTAGTGACGATCACGGGCACCACGAAAAAGGCAAATCCCAGCGGCCGCGACAGGATCACGATCAGGATGATCGGCAGGAGCCAACTGGCAAGATCTATGACAAGCAGCTTCAGGATGAAGCCGAAGCCGATCGTCGTGCCGGCCGGCATCGCCGAAAGGTAATAAAGCCGCCAGGAGGCCCAGGTCACGGCGATCGCCGGCAGGGACCAGAGGATCGCTGCGAACGAGCGCCACAGGCCGCTCTCGCTGATGTCCAGCCAGCGGAACCCCTCGCGGTCGCCGCGGATGAGCAGCCAAAGCCCCTTGATATAGGCGAGGACCTCCTCAAGCAGCGGCATGACCGAACCAGCGGGCGATGAAGGTTTCGTAGATCTCGGTCAGGGTTTCGAGATCGGCGACGGCAACGCGCTCATCGACCATATGCATCGTCTGCCCGACAAGGCCGAATTCGACGACGGGGCAGTAGTCCTTGATGAAGCGCGCATCCGAGGTGCCGCCGGTGGTCGAGAGCTTCGGCTGGCGTCCCACGACGGCCTCGACCGCGCCGGAAAGCGAATCGATCAGGGCGTTGTTGCGCGTGAGGAATACGTGGCTCGGACGCTCGTTCCAGACGATGTCGTAACGGACCGGCGCACGGCCCGGCCTGAGCTTGTCGATCGCCGCGGCACGATCGAGCCGCGCGGTGATCTCCGCCATGAGGCTTTCGGCGGTCCATTTGTCGTTGAAGCGAATGTTGAAGCTGGCGCTCGCCTTCGCCGGGATGACGTTGACGGCCGGATTGCCGACATCGATGGTCGTGACCTCGAGATTCGAGGGCTGGAAGCTCTCGGTGCCGCCGTCGAAAGGCGGCTCCATCAATGCCTCCGTGAGTTGCAGGATGCCGCGCACCGGATTGTCGGCGAGATGCGGATAGGCCGCATGTCCCTGGACGCCGTGAACGGTGATGCGGCCGGAGAGCGAACCGCGCCGGCCGATCTTGATCATGTCGCCAAGCGCATCGGGATTGGTCGGCTCGCCGACGAGACAGGCATCCCAGCGCTCGCCTTTCGCCGCCGCCCACTGAAGAAGCTTCACCGTGCCGTTGATGGCCGGGCCTTCCTCGTCACCGGTGATGAGAAACGAGATCGAACCTTTCGGCGCTCCATGCTTCTCGATGTGGCGGGCAACGGCCGCCACGAAGCAGGCAATGCCGCCCTTCATGTCGACGGCGCCACGCCCATACATTTGGCCGCCGGCAATCGCCGCGGAGAAGGGGGGATGCGTCCAGGCGGCTTCGTCGCCGACCGGCACGACGTCGGTATGGCCGGCGAACATCAAATGCGGGCCGTCGCTTCCCAGCCGGGCGTAGAGATTCTCGATGTCCGGCGTTCCGGCTTCGTTTGCTGTCACTCGGTCGACCCGGAACCCGAGCGGAGTCAGCATTGCCTCCAGCGCGGTCAACGCGCCGCCTTCGGCGGGGGTGACGGATGGGCAGCGAATAAGCGTGGAAAGATTGGTGATCGGATCGGTGGAGGTCATCTATCGGAAGCCATCTGCGCGGCACGCAGGCCTGTGAGGTCGGAGGCTGCTGGTTTATCCGATCGAGTGCCGGCTGTCACGCGCGATGGCGGCGCTACAGCCCGCGCTACGATTCAAGGAACGTGCAGTAGGCTCCCAGCGCAATTCCAGGAAAAAGCGTGTAGCGGTTTTCCGTCCGGAATTGCGCTGTTTCAAAGGGCCAGATCATTTCGCTGCTGTGAAACAATGAAATGATCTAACGTGAGCGGGCCGGACGATTTCTCGTCCGGCCCGCTTGAGGCGCCATCGGGCAGGGGACTCCCGTTCACTCGGCGGGGGCGAGATGCGGCGCTTCGATGTGTGCTCCCGAGTGCTTCAGCGGCCGCTCGCCGGCGAGCTTGCGGATCAGCACGTAGAAGACCGGCGTCATGAAGATGCCGAAGGCGGTAACGCCGATCATGCCGGCAAAGACGGCGACGCCCATGGCCGAGCGCATTTCCGCACCGGCACCGGTAGAGGTGACGAGCGGCACGACGCCCATGATGAAGGCCATCGAGGTCATCAGGATCGGCCTGAGGCGCAGCCGGCTGGCCTCGATCGCCGCGCTCACCGCGCTGCTGCCGGAAAGTTCGAGTTCGCGGGCGAACTCGACAATCAGGATCGCGTTCTTGGCGGAGAGGCCGACGAGCACGATCAATCCGATCTGCGTGAAGACGTTGTTGTCTCCGCCCGTCAGCCAGACGCCCATCAGTGCGGCCATGATGCCCATCGGCACGATCAGCACGATCGCGATCGGCAACGTCAGGCTCTCATACTGGGCCGCCAACACGAGATAGACGAGCAGCAGCGCCAGCGGGAAGACCAGGATGCCCGAGTTGCCGGCGAGGATCTGCTGGTAGGTCAGATCCGTCCATTCGAAGCCGATGCCGGGCGGCAGCGTCTCGGCGGCGATCCTTTCAATCGCGGCCTGCGCCTGGCCGGAGGAGTAGCCGGGCGCCGGACCGCCGTTGATGTCGGCCGACAGGAAGCCGTTGTACCGGATCGCCCGTTCCGCGCCGACGGTCTGCTCGACTTTCAAGAGCGCCGAAAGCGGGATCATTTCGCCCGACTGCGACCGAACCTTCAGCCGGCCGATATCGTCGGCATGGCTGCGGTAGCTCGCGTCGGCCTGGATGCGCACGCTGTAGGTCCGGCCGAAGGCGTTGAAGTCGTTGACATAGAGTGACCCTAGATAGATTTGCAGCGTCTCGAATACCTCGGTCACGGACACGCCGAGCTGGCGCGCCTTCACACGATCGAGATCGGCAAAAAGCTGCGGCACGTTGATCTGGTAGCTCGAGTAGAGGCCAGCCAGTTCCGGTGCCTGAGCGGCCTTGGCGAGAAAGGCCTTTGCCGCCTCGTCGAGGGTCCGATAGCCAAGCCCGTTCCGGTCTTCGATCTGGAGCTTGAAGCCGCCGGTCGTGCCGAGGCCCTGGACGGGCGGCGGGGGGAACATAGCGATGAAGGCGTCCTGGATAGCTCCGAACTCCTGGTTCAGTTGCATGGCGATAGCGCCGCCCGAAAGCTCGGGTGTCTTACGCTCTTCGAAGGGCTTCAGCGCCACGAAGACGATGCCGGAGTTGGACGAGTTGGTGAAGCCGTTGATTGAAAGGCCCGGGAAGGCGATGGCGTTCTCGACGCCCGGGTGCTTCAACGCGATGTCGCTCATGCGGCGGATTACGTCTTCCGACCGGTCGAGCGTCGCTGCGTCCGGCAGTTGGGCAAAGCCGATCAGGTACTGCTTGTCCTGCGCCGGCACGAAGCCGCCGGGAACGGCCCGGAACAAGACGAAGGTGACGCCGAGAAGCACCACATAGACGCCCATGATCAGCGACTTGCGGGAGAGAATCCCGCCCACGCCGCGGCCATAGGCCTCGGAGCTGCGGCCGAAGAAGCGGTTGAAGCCGCGGAAGAACCAGCCGAAGAGCTTGTCCATTGCGCGTGTAAGCCAATCCTTCGGCGCGTGGTGGTCACGCAACAACAGCGCCGCCAGTGCCGGCGAAAGCGTCAGTGAGTTGAAGGCGGAGATCACCGTCGAGATCGCAATGGTGAGAGCGAACTGGCGGTAGAACTGTCCCGTCAGTCCGGTGATGAAGGCGAGCGGCACGAAGACGGCGACCAGCACCAGCGCGATCGCGATGATCGGACCGGACACCTCCGACATGGCGCGGTAGGTCGCCTGCACGGGCGACAGTCCCTGCGCAATGTTGCGCTCGACGTTTTCGACGACGACGATCGCGTCATCGACGACGATGCCGATTGCCAGCACCAGGCCAAAGAGGCTGAGCGCGTTGATCGAGAAGCCGAAGACATACATCACTGCAAAGGTGCCCACGATCGAGACCGGTACGGCGACGAGCGGAATGATCGAGGCGCGCCAGGTTTGCAGGAAGATGATGACGACGAGGACGACGAGGGCGATCGCTTCGAGCAGCGTATGAATGACGGACTCGATCGAGGCGCGCACGAACTGGGTCGTGTCGTAGACGATCTCGTAATCCACGCCCTCGGGCATGGTCAGCTTCAGCTCGGCCATGGCCTTGTGCACGTTTTCCGAAATCTGGATGGCATTGGAGCCCGGCGCCTGGAAGACGCCCATGCCGACGGCGGCCTTGTTGTCGAGGAGCGAGCGGAGCGAGTAGTCCGCAGCGCCCATTTCGACGCGTGCGACGTCGCCGAGACGCGTGACCTCGCCACCCTCTCCGGATTTGACGACGATGTCGGCGAAATCCTCCGGCGTCTGCAGACGTCCCTGTGCGTTGACGGAAAGCTGCAGGTCGAGTCCCGGGACCGAAGGCGAGGCACCGATGACGCCGGCGGCCGCCTGCACGTTCTGCTGGCGGATGGCGTTTGCGACATCGCCTGCGGCCAGCCCCCGTTCGGCGGCTTTCTGCGGGTCGATCCAGACGCGCATCGAATAGTCGCCGCCGCCGAAGATCTGCACCTGGCCGACGCCATCGATGCGGGCAAGGCGGTCCTTGACGTTGAGGACGCCGTAGTTGCGCAGATAGTTGATGTCGTATTGACCGTTGGGCGAGAGGAGATGGACAACGAGCGTCAGGTCCGGCGAGCTCTTGACGGTCGTCACGCCGAGACGGCGCACCTCTTCCGGCAGGCGCGGCTCGGCCTGCGAGACGCGGTTCTGCACGAGCTGCTGGGCCTGGTCAGGATCGGTGCCGAGTTCGAAGGTGACGGTCAACGTCATCAAACCATCGGCGGTCGCCTGGCTCTGCATGTAGAGCATGCCTTCGACACCGTTGATCTGCTCCTCGAGCGGCGTCGCGACCGTTTCGGCGATCACCGATGGGTTGGCGCCGGGATACTGGGCGCGCACGACGATCTGCGGCGGCACGACCTCCGGATATTCCGAGATCGGCAGACCGGTCATGCCGATCAGGCCCGCGACGAAGATGAGCACTGAGAGAACGCCCGCGAAGACCGGGCGGTCGACGAAAAAGCGTGAGAAGTTCATAACAATTCCCCTTGGGATGACTTCGGGCAAGAACCAGGCATCCGCGGCGAGAATGCTCACCGCGAGCGTGGAAGCATGCACTTTGATGTTCGGTCGGGCGCCGCCGCGCGTCCCCTCGAGAGAGGCGAGGCGGCGCGTTCAACTATCGCTTGGCGATCGAAGCGGTCGCTTCCTCGGCCGGCTGCGGGGCAACGAGGACGCCCGGTCGGACGCGCTGCAGCCCATTGACGACGATGCTCTCGCCCGGCTTCAGCCCGGCTTCGACGATCCGAAGACCATCGGCGGTCGGTCCGAGTGTTACCTGGCGGTATTCGACCTTGTTGTCGGCGCCGACGACCAGCACAAACTTCTTGTCCTGGTCCGAGCCGATGGCACGGTCGCTGATCACCAGCTTTTCCGCGGGAGCCGGATCGCCGATGCGGATGCGGACGAACTGTCCCGGAATCAGCCTGCTGTCGGCGTTGTTGAGCGCCGCCCGCACGCGGATGGTGCCGGTTGCAGCATCGACTTCGTTGTTGATGAGCTGGATGTGGCCACTGATCGGCGTTCCCTCGTCGGCGGCGGTGCCGATCTGCACGGGGATGCTCTCGATCGCGCTGCCGGCCGCCGAAGCGGAGAGCTTGGCGAGAGCCGCCGCGACCACTTCCTCGCTGACGTTGAAGCTCGCATAGATCGGGTCGATCGAGACGAGCGTGGTCAGGACCGGCGAGGCGGAGCCGGCGGCGACCAGGTTGCCGGCCGTCACCTCAAGCCTGCCGACGCGGCCGGAGATCGGTGCGCGGACTTCCGTATATTGCAGGTCCAGCCGGGCGGAACGCAGCGCCGCCTTTGCCGAGCGGACATTCGCCCGAGCCTCGTCGAAGACGCTTAAGCGCTGGTCGACTCCACTTTGCGGTATCGCGCTCGTGGTGACCAGCTTGCGGCCGCGCTCGAGCTCCGTTTTCGCGAGCGCCACCCGCGCCTCGGCCGCGGCGACCTGAGCCTCCGCACGCTCGACGGCGGCGGCATAAGGTTCTGGGTCGATGGTTACGAGAAGGTCTCCCTTCTCCACCAGTGCGCCTTCACGGAAATGCGATTTGAGAATGGCGCCGCCAACGCGGGGACGCACCTCAACGCGCTCGATCGCTTCGAGCCGTCCGGAAAAGCTCTCCCAGGTCGTGATCCGCCGGGATTCCGCCTTCGCAACCGAAACGGGGACGGCGGGCGGCGCCGCGGCTGTTTCAGTCGCGGCGTCAGCCTTGTACCGATAGGGCACGCCGAAGAACACGGCGGTTCCCCCGGCGATGGACAATAGGATGCTCAGGCCGGCGCCCCAAAGGACCCGGCGGGTAACGGTCGACGTCATGTTTTCTCCTTGCCGGTTGGGAGCCGGCCTAGTTCGTTTTCATCTGCGAGTTTGGCTTCGCCCCTGCATCCTGGAAGAAGCGGGAGAAAATGCCGGATATGGTCTGTTCCTGCGCGGGCCAGTTTTCCTGCGACAAGGTGTTGGCAGGCAGCCAGGTGGCGCCCCCCGGCAGGACGTGCATTTTCACCGGGACGCCGGCCTGGCGAAGTCGCTCCGCATAGGCCTCCGTTTCGTCATGCATGGGACATTGCTCGCTGGTGATGACGAGGGCTGGAACGAGCCCCTGCAATCGCGTGCAATACCCGGGGGCCGCGTAGGGGTGGGTCAGCCCGCTGCGTTCACCGAGATAGCGTTGCCAGCCCTCGGCGATGGACTGCACCGAACTCTGCGGACAGAATTTGCGGAACGACGCCGTCGCCATGCAGGGATCGAGCAGGGGCGACAGCAGGATCTGCCCCTTGAGGTCCGAGAGAAACTGGTCGCGTGCCATCAGGGCCAGGCCGGCCGCGAGATTTCCGCCCGCTTCCTCCCCGGCAACGAACAGCATCGACTTCTTGTGCGCGAACTGCGGACAGCGGCTGCGCATCGACGACAGCATGGCGTATGAAGCCTCGAGCGCTGCCGGGAACGGGCTGAGGCACGCCGAAGGATATTCCGGCGAAATGACCACGGCCCCAGCGGCGGCAAGCGCGCTCGCAACTTTCTCGCCGGCCGCGACCGATTCCCCGACGAAGGACCCGCCGTGAAAATGAAGCACGACCGGAGGTGGAACGAGCAACGACGCGCCTCGGTAGACGCGCGCGCGGCACGCCCCGTGGGCCGTCTGCATCGTCTCTTCCGTAAAATGCGTGTTCATCTCTCTTGTCTCTGCCATAGGACAATCCCTAGATGAGGGACAGCCCGCGATGTTTGCAGCATAACATTGTCTTTCGTCTGGAATAGTCGGCGGGTTCTGATTACACTATTCGGTATTTCGAACAATTCGGTTATTGAAAATGGACCAGCTCACGGCCATGCGCGCCTTTCTTCGAGTGGTGGAGACCGGCAATTTTACCCGGGCATCCGTATCGCTCAACATGCCGAAGGCGACGGTGACCAACCTCATCCAGGGGTTGGAAGCGCACCTAAGCACCAAATTGCTCAACCGCACGACGCGGCGCGTTCTGGTGACGCCCGACGGCGCACTCTATTACGAACGAGCGGCCCGCCTTGTTTCCGATCTCGACGAACTCGACGGCAGCCTGTCGAGCGCGCAGAGCCTGCCGAAGGGGCGGTTGCGGGTCGAAATGGCGAGTGCGATCGCCAACCTCGTTATCCTTCCCGCGCTGCCCGAGTTCCACAAGAAATATCCCGACATCCAGATCGATCTCGGCGTTTCGGATCGGACGATCGACTATGTCGCCGAAAACGTCGATTGCGCGATCCGCGTGGGCACGCTGACCGACCAGTCGCTGATCGCCAGGCGCATTACGGAAATGAGCTTCATCGCCTGTGCGTCACCGGCCTATCTCGATCGCCATTCGACGCCGCAGCATCCGGCCGACCTCGAGAGGAATTGCTACGTCGTCGGTTACTTCCGGCCGCAGACCGGGCAGCCGATGCCGATTCATTTCAAGCGAGGAAATGAGGAGATCGAGGTCAAGGGCCGTTACGCTGTCGCGGCAAACGAAGCGACGACCTATCTTGCCGCCGCGCGGGCAGGGCTCGGAGTCGTCCAGGCACCACGCTTTATGGTGCGCGACGATCTGCAATCCGGTGCGATGAGGCCGGTGCTCGCCGATTGGCAGATCGAACCGGCGCCGATCTATCTCGTCTATCCACCCAACCGGCATTTGAGCAGCCGGCTGCGGGTTTTCGCTGATTGGGCGGTGAAGGTGATCGCACAGTCGCAGATGGATGGCGAGTAGACCGAGCGAAGCTTGACGCGGTGTCCCGCAGCTCAATCGCGGCGTTCCGCGTCATAGCGCTCGCGCGCTGCGTCGAGTTCTCCGAAATGGGTTTCGGCCCAGCGGTCCAGAACGACAAGCGTATCGCTCAGCGACCGCCCGACCGCGCTCAGGCGGTATTCGACGTGCGGCGGCACGGTCTGTTTGTCGTCCCGGATCACAAGCCCGTTGCGCTCCAGTTCTTTGAGCGTCTGCGTCAGCATCTTCTGCGACACATCGCCGAGCTTGCGCATCAGCGCGGCATTGCGCATCGGCCCCTCATCCAGGGCGGAGATGATCAGCATCGCCCATTTGCTGGCGACAAGCTCCAGCGCGTGGCGCGATGAGCAGGTCGGGTCGAAGACGCTCGGCGTCGAAGCCGCGGATTTCTTTGCCGAATCTAAAGACATTTTGATAGTTACCAAAAGGTGCGTAATTGCCCTTAGGTGCCTATCCTACCAGATTGGGTCCAGAGTTGAAAATCCGGATGGAGATAACAATGGCATGGATCACTCTGCTGGCGGCGAGCGCCGTCGAAATCGCCATGGGCCTTGCGCTGAAATATGCCGAAGGCTGGACGCGGCTCGTTCCAAGCATCATCGGTGTCGCGGCGGCACTCGCCAGCGTTTACCTCCTGACGATCGCGATGCGGGAGCTGCCGGCCGGCACCGCCTATGCCGCCTGGACCGGCATCGGATCCGTGGGCATCACTGTGCTCGGCATCGTGCTTTTCGGCGACCCGGTGTCCTGGCTTCGCCTCGTCTGCATCGCGATGATCATCGTTGCCGTGGCAGGGCTGCGGTTTCTGGAGGCCTGAGCACGGACGGACCGGCCTTCAAAAAACCGACGGCCCATGAATGCCGCGTGGGCGCTTCATGGGCCGCATATTCGGATGCCTGAGCCGCTGACGTTATGCGGTCGGCTGTTTCGTCTTCCGGAGATAGGGCAGGACCGTATCGAAGGAGCCGAAGCGCTGGATCGCGTCCTCGTTGGACACCGCCGCGGTGATGATGACGTCCTCGCCCTGCTGCCAGTTCGCCGGCGTCGCCACCTGGTGCTTGGCGGTCAACTGGATCGAATCGATAGCGCGCAGGATCTCGTTGAAGTTGCGGCCGGTCGTCATCGGGTAGGTGAGGATCAGCTTGATCTTCTTGTCCGGGCCGATGACATAGACAGACCGAACGGTCGCATTGTCGGCCGGTGTGCGGCCCTCCGCCGTATCACCGGCGTCGGCCGGCAACATGTCATAGAGCTTGGCTACCTTGAGGTCCCGGTCGCCGATCAGCGGATACTCGACGTCGAAGCCGGTTGCGACCTTGATGTCGTTCTTCCATTTGCTGTGGCTTTCGACGGGATCGACGGAGATGCCGATGATCTTGACGCCACGCTTGCGGAATTCGCTTTCGATTCCCGCCATGGCGCCAAGTTCCGTGGTGCAGACGGGCGTGAAATTCTTCGGATGGGAGAAGAGAACGGCCCAGCCGTCGCCGATCCATTCATGGAAATTGATCGTGCCCTGGGTGGTCTCGGCGGTGAAGTCGGGGGCTGTCTGGTTGATACGGAGGCTCATGGTCTGCTCCTTTGCGGCTGTGCATTTGTTTTGCGCAGAATAGCGCAATCGTGGCGCTTTTCGAGGAGGAAACGTGCTGGAACGACCCTCAAAGAGAATGTCAGCGGCGTGATATGCATGTTTTGGAGAAAAACATCTCTGAGGCACACGCAGTGCTGGTATTCATCGAACCATGTTCGAAGAGACGCAGGTACTTTCGCGCCGCGCAATGCGCTCCCATAGGGCTCCGCAGTCTCCCGGCCAGCGTTCGCGCGCCGCGTTCCCGCCCAGGCAGGAATGCAACGCGCATCAACGAAGGTATCAGGCCGGCTATCTAGGGCTGCCTAGTGCTGCCGGTTCTTGGCGTTGGCGCGTTTCGCCTTGGGCTTGAACCCGCCCGCGTCCTTTTGCGCTTCGGGCTTGCCCTTCTTGCTCCGGGGCTTTTCGTCCCGTTTTTCAAGACGTGCATCCTGGCTAAAGGGCTGCTTCTTTTCGAACTTGCGCTTCGGCTTGAAGTCCTCGCGTGCAGCGTCAGGCGACTGCTTCTTCGCGAAAGCGGTTTTCTCCGGTCGCGGCTGGGAGAGATCCGGGGTGCCCGGGAGCGCCTTGACGCGAATGCCCCTTTCCAGTGTGCGGTTCGGACCGATCGCCGAAAGGAAGCGTTCGGCGCCTTCGGCCGTCAACTCGACATAGGTCTCCTCCGGCTGCATCCGGATCGCGCCGATGTCGCGCTTCGAAAGTTTGCCGTGACGGCAGAGCATCGGGATCAGCCAGCGCGGCTCGGCGTTCTGCTTGCGGCCGACAGAGAGCGAAAACCACCTGCCGTCGGTGAAGTCGGCGCGCGGTGCGTCGAAATCGTCGCGCGGTATGGCGGCAGCATCGCGCGGACTCTTCCTGCGGTCGTCGCCGAACGAGACATTGGCGAGGTCTTCCGGCGCCGAGCGATCGGAGCGGAATTGCCGCACAAAGGCCGCCGCCAGCTTCTCTGCACCGTGGCGGTCGATCAGGGCGCGCACGATCGCCTGCTCGTCCTCGCGAAGTGGTTCGTCGAATGCCGGATCGGCGACGATGCGCTCATCGTCGCGGCTCGTAACCTCGTCCGCCGACGGAGGTTTCGCCCAGGTCGCGGTGATGCGCGCATTTTCCAGAAGCCTTTCGGCCTTGCGGCGCGCATTGACGGGAACGATCAGCGCGCTAACGCCCTTCTGGCCCGCCCGCCCCGTGCGTCCGCTTCGATGCAGCAAGGTCTCGGGATTGGTCGGCAGATCGGCGTGGATTACCAGTTCCAGGCCCGGCAGGTCGATGCCGCGTGCCGCCACGTCGGTCGCGATGCAGACACGGGCGCGGCCGTCGCGCATGGCCTGCAGCGCGTGGGTACGTTCGTTCTGGCTGAGTTCGCCTGAGAGCGCCACCACCGAGAAGCCGCGATTGTTGAAGCGGGCCGTCAGGTGATTGACCGCGGCGCGGGTCGAACAGAAGACGATCGCGTTCCGCGCCTCGTAATAGCGAAGCACGTTGATGATCGCGTTTTCCCGGTCGCTCGGGGCGACGACCAGCGAACGATATTCGATATCGCCATGCTGTTTCTGTTCGGATGCGGTGCTGATGCGGACGGCATCGCGCTGATAGTTCTTGGCAAGCGTCGCGATCGAGCGCGGGACGGTGGCCGAGAACATCAGCGTGCGGCGGTCGGCCGGCGCCGTTTCGAGAATGAATTCCAGATCCTCGCGGAAGCCGAGGTCCAGCATTTCGTCTGCCTCGTCCAGAACCACGGCGCGTAGTGCCGATATGTCGAGCGAATCCCGGCGGATATGGTCGCAGAGCCGCCCCGGCGTGCCGACGACGATATGGGCGCCCCGTTCGAGCGCACGCTTCTCGTTGCGCATATCCATGCCGCCGACGCAGGAGGCGATGGTGGCGCCTGCCACTTCATAGAGCCATTCGAGTTCGCGCTTGACCTGCAGCGCCAGTTCGCGCGTGGGGGCGATGACGAGGGCAAGCGGAGCGCCCGCCGCGCTAAAACGCTGCGTATCCTCCAGCAGCGTCGGGGCCAGCGCCAGTCCGAATGCCACGGTCTTGCCGGAACCGGTCTGGGCGGAAACCAGCGCGTCGGCGCCATCGAGCGCCGGATCGAGCATCGCCTTCTGCACTGGCGTCAGTTCGTTGTAACCGCGTTTTGCCAACGCCTCGGCGATCGCGGGCGCGATCCCTTCGAACTCAGTCATATCTTGTCTTTCGGATTTCGGTCTTCACGCCGACGGACGAGCGGACATGGGATCAGGTCGTCATCAGGCGATTGCCGCGGCCAACACGTCGCGGGCCTGTTCATGGCGCGCTACATACGCGGCAGAAACGCTAATGTACAGGCGGAATCTTTACCGCCTCGGACCGTTGCTAGGGCCGCCGAAGTCGTTCTCGCTCTTCGCGCCCGGCCACAGGCAGAGCGCGATGAAGACGATCGGGCTCAGCACGGGAATGAAGAGGCAGAGAGCAAGCGGGCCCGGATAACCGATGTCATGCAGGCGCTTGATCGCCAGCATGGCGATGGAGACGGTCGAAAGGACGCCTGAGACGACGAGCGCCAGTGTCCAGAGCGCCAATGCCGTGTCCTCGTTTTCGTATTTCAGCATCTGCATGAGGAAGACGCCGCCGACGAAGAACCAGAAGAGCCAGGACAGGAAGAAGGGCAGGCGGCCGATGCGGCCGGAGGGGCTGAAGAACAGCCAGGTCATGCTCGGCTGCCGCCCCTCCTCGGCCATGACGTCAGTCTCTGAGCAATTCGTTGATGCCGGTCTTGGCGCGCGTCTTCTCGTCGACGCGCTTGACGATGACCGCGCAATAGAGGTTCGGGGCAGGCTGGCCGTTTGCCATGGTCGAGCTCGACGGCATCGAGCCTGCGACGACGACGGAATAGGGCGGCACTTCGCCGTATGTCACTTCGCCCGTCGCGCGGTCGACGATCTTGGTCGACTTGCCGATGAAGACGCCCATGCCGAGGACCGAACCCTCGCGGACGATGCAGCCCTCGACGACCTCCGAGCGCGCGCCGATGAAGCAATTGTCCTCGATGATCGTCGGCCCCGCCTGCATCGGCTCCAGCACGCCGCCGATGCCGACGCCGCCTGAAAGGTGCACGTGCTTGCCGATCTGGGCGCAGGAGCCGACGGTCGCCCAGGTGTCGACCATCGTGCCTTCGCCGACATAAGCGCCGAGATTGACGAACGACGGCATCAGGATCGCGTTCGGCGCGATATAGGCCGAGCGGCGGACGACGCAGTTCGGCACGGCGCGGAACCCGGCCTTCTCGAATTCGTTGACGCTCCAGCCGTCGAACTTGGAGGCAACCTTGTCCCACCAGACCGCCTCGCCGGGCCCGCCTCTGACGAGTTCCATCGGGTTCAGCCGGAAGGAGAGAAGAACGGCCTTCTTCAGCCATTGATTGACGGCCCAGGTGCCGTCCTCGCCGCGCTCGGCGACGCGTACCTTGCCGCTGTCGAGCAGGTTCAGCGCCGCTTCGACGGCTTCGCGGACCGCGCCGCGAGTTCCGGTGTTGACGGCTTCGCGATCGTCGAAGGCGGTCTCGATGGTCTGCGACAGGGAGGCGAGGTCGTGGGTCGTCATCGGAATTCCTTATGTTCGGCGTTGTCGTGCAAGCTCTACTGCATAATTACTTAAATCGGAACCGATTTGAGGACAAAGTTATGCAGCAATTCAAAGTGCTACAGCGACCTCACGCGTTTCGATGACGCGTTGCGCTGTAGAGGCATAAATCTGAAAAGTTGAAGCGCTTTTGGCTCCGACCTCTCAGCAGGACTTGGCAAACTTCCGTGTTTCCGGCAGTAGGGACGCCTCTATGACCGAGGAAACACGACAGGGCGCGTCCGGACGAGATGCCGTCTGTTCGAAACGCGACGGGAAGATGAAATATGGCACGTATGAAGAAGCGCAATCTGCGCCGTAAGGATGGGGTCTGGGATCCGCTGGCAGACAGCGCGCAGAGCAGGCTGCGTGCCTCGACCGTGCCGCTGACGCCGCAGTCGGCCTCGCCGACCTATCGTCTCGCCTATGTCGACGATGATTTTCTCTGCCGCGAGGAACTGCGGCCGGTGCGTCTGCAGCTCGAGCTCCTGAAGACGGAGATGATGCTCGAGGAGCGGGGGATCAATTCGACCGTGGTGATGTTCGGCGGCGCGCGCATCCCGGAGCCGGGCGGTGAGGCTTGGGCGGCCAAGAACGATACGCAGCGCAAGAACCTCGAAGCGGCATCGATCTACTACGACGAGGCTCGCAAATTCGCGCGGATCTGCTCGGAGCAGTCCGCAAAGCTCGGCCACAAGGAATATGTCATCGTCACCGGCGGTGGTCCGGGGGTGATGGAGGCGGGAAACCGCGGCGCGGCGGACGCCGGCGCCCCTTCGATCGGGCTCAACATCGTCCTGCCGCACGAGCAGGCGCCAAACCGCTTCGTGACGCCGGAGCTCTCGTTCAATTTCCACTATTTCGCCATTCGCAAGATGCACTTCCTGCTGCGCGCGAAGGCGGTCACGGTGTTTCCGGGCGGCTTCGGTACGCTCGACGAATTGTTCGAAACGCTGACCCTGATGCAGACGGGCCGTCTGGCCCTGGTGCCGCTTATCCTCTTCGGTGAAAAGTTCTGGCGCACCATCATCAACTTCGAGGCATTGGCCGAGTTCGGCACGATCGCGCCGAACGACGTCGATCTCGTGCATTTCGTCGAGACCGCGGAAGAGGCCTGGGAGATCATTGCCGGCTTCTACGAAACGGTCGACCCGCGGTCGATCCCGATGGCATCGGGCCGACGCTAGCCTAGATGGGCCGTCTCGCCCTTCCTCGGTCCGGAGAGGGCGAGACGAGTCGCCTCACACCTTTCTGGTAAAATCGGCGGCGTCGATCAAGCCGTCGCCGTTCCGGTCGCGGCGCTTGAACATCCTCTCCGCGGCACCTGCCACTTCCGTTGCGCTCAGCGATCCGTTGCCGTCGGCATCGACGCGGGCGAAAGCGCGCGGCCGCATGCCTGGCAGCATGGCGGGGCGCATCTCCCGGAGCTTGGCGATCGCCTCTTCGCGCTCGTCTTGGCCCGGGCTTCGCGCCAGGTCTTGCGCGCCTCGCGAAATGCCTGGCGCTTTGCCTCCATCTCCTCGCGGCTGATCTCACCATTGCCATTGGCGTCGAAGCTCTTGAAATTGGCCGAGATCCGCGCCTGGAGTTCCTGGAGCGAAACCTTGGAATCGCCGCTTGTGTCGAGAGGCTTGATCATGCGCTCGGCGCGCTGTTCGGGCGTGAGCTTAGCCTTTGCGGCAAACGAAGGTGCCGAAAGTCCGGTCGCTGCCACCGCGAGGACGGTGGCGCCGAGAATGAAAGTCCTGCTGCGCATCATGCTTCCTTTCGATCAGTTATCCTGACTGAAGGATAGGCACGCGCGACGCCGGCACCAGTTAAACTTTGGTAATTTAAGTCTCTACAGCGCCGCGCGTCGTATGATCGCTGCATGTTTTCATCCTTCCTACGATTTAAGGAAACATGCAGTACGGAAAAGCGGTTTTTCCTTGGTTGAATTGTGTTGCGTCAGGCCGGCGCCACAACCCGCCGCAGGAACCCCGCCAGATCCTCGGTGACGTAGTCGATCTGTTCGTCGGCGTCGCTCGATGTCTCCCACGCTTCGGCGAATTCGTATTCGAGATTTTGCGGCACGAGCAGCACCGTCTTCATCCCGAGTGCCTTCGGGACCAGGAGGTTGCGCGGCAGATCCTCGAACATCACCGCGTTGCGGGTGTCGACGCGGTGAAGGCCCATGAACTTGTCGTAGGTATCGCCCGCGGGCTTCGGGATGAAATTGGCGGCGACGATGTCGAAGATATCGTCGAAATGGTCGAGAATACCGAGCGCGCGCGCCGTCATCTCAGCATGGTGGACGCTGCCATTGGTAAAGATGAACTTGCGGCCAGGCAGCGCCTTGATCGCCTCGCCGAGCGCGGGATCGGCCGGAACCACGCTGTAGTCGATCGCATGCGCCCTCTGCAGGAAGTCGTTCGGATCGACGCCGTGATGGATCATCAGCCCCTGCAGGGTCGTGCCGTGATCGCGATAATATTCCTTCTGCAGTTTCTTCGCTTCCGCCGGCTCGAGCGACAGGAGATCGGCGACATAGGCCGTCATGTTGCGGTCGATCTGCGCGAAGAGATTGACGTGGTGCGGATAGAGCGTGTTGTCGAGGTCGAAGACCCAGTCTGTGACATGGGCGAACTCGGCATGGGTCGGGAGGCGGTCGAGCTTTTTCATGGCCGGGTTATGACATGGGTATGGGCGGCGGCAAACGAGAAAATGCGCCCCGGGCTGTCCTGCCGACGCACACATTCCACTTTGAATTGCCAAAACGGCATGGCATCTTGCGGCTGGCGCGGTTTTGGCTCGGGGCTGCAGGTGCCAATGTCGGACGAACTGTTCTATCTACTGTTTCTGTTCGGATTCTACGCTACGACTGTCGTTACCTATTTCGCCCTTGGCCACGGCCCGACCTGGGTCAACGACCGCAATCCTGAGCGAAAGATTCAGAAGGGACGCGGTTCCGACAAGCGCCGCAAGGCGGAAATCCGCCAGAGCCTGGCGTCGATGTTCAGCGCCAGTCTGCCGCTGGCAATCGGCCTGTACGCCCAGCAGAAGGGCTGGGCGCCGGCGCCCTGGGCCTTTAACTGGTGGGCGGCGGTGCCGCTCTTTATCCTGTGCCTGTTCCTCTACGATAGCTGGTTCTATTTCATGCACCGGCTGCTGCACACCAAATGGCTCTACCCCCTGCACGCACTCCATCATAAAAGTATCGCACCGACGATCTGGAGCACCTATTCGGAGGATGTTTTCGACAACTTTCTATTGCAGGGTTTTTCAGCCGTCATCGTTTTCGCCGTTCCGTTTCCGCCGACGATTCTCATCGGCCAAAGACTGTTCGAACATTTCAACGGCATGTTCGGGCACTGTGGATTCGAGTATTTCGCCTCATCGACAGCACGTTATCCGTCCCCCCTGTTGTGCACGACCTTCCATGATCAGCATCATTCGGGGTTCCGGTACAATTACGGCAACTATTTCTCGTTCTGGGATCGCGTGCTGGGCACAATCTCGCCGAACTACGACCATCGCGTGAAGACATTCGAGCAGGAGGGGCCGGCGCTCAAATTCAATCAGGCCATTTACCCGCCGGAAGTTCAGGAAAAGCCGGACTGAAGCACCGGTGACTGTACGGAGTTCTTGGCAATGTCCGGACCTGCGTGCTAGCTCGCATCCCATGGAAACCTGGGTCCTCATCACCATCACCGCGGCCTTCCTTCAGAACGTCCGCTCCGCCATGCAGAAGCACCTGAAGGGCGTCATGGGCACCACCGGCGCGACCTTCGTGCGCTTCGGCTTCGGCCTGCCGTTCGCGCTCTTCTATCTCGTGGTCCTCTGGCGTTTCGCCGGGCATCCCCTGCCGGTTCCGAACGCCACGTTTTTTCAATGGGCAGTTGTCGGCGGGCTGGCGCAGATCGCTGCGACCTTCCTGCTCGTCCATCTCTTCTCCTTTCGCAACTTTGCCGTCGGTACGGCTTATTCTCGCACCGAACCGGCGCAGGCAGCCCTCTTCGGCCTGATCTTCCTGGGCGAGAAAGCGAGCCAGGGCGCGCTGGTTGCTATTGCCATTTCGGTGGTCGGCGTCATGCTTATTTCCGTTGCCCGCACCACGCTCAGCACACGGTCTTTGCTGACCTCGGTTTTCAGCCGCACCGCCGCGATAGGCCTCATGTCCGGCACGTTCTTCGGGCTCTCGGCCGTTTCCTATCGATCCGCCTCGCTGGCGCTTGCGCCTAGCCTGCCTGCGCCGGATTACATGATGCAGGCGAGTTTCACGCTCGGCTTCGTCATCCTGCTGCAGACGGTCGTGATGCTCGTCTGGATCGTCGTCCGCGAGCCGGAGGAGTTGCAACGCATCGGTGCGGCATGGAGGCCAGCCTTCGTCGTCGGCTTTGTCGGCGCCTCGGCGTCGTTCGGCTGGTTCATGGCGATGACCTTGCAGCAGGCGGCGATCGTCAAGGTGGTGGCGCAGGTCGAAATGCTCTTCACCTTCGCCTCGTCCTTCTTCGTCTTCCGCGAGTGGATCAACCGCCTCGAATTGCTCGGCTGCCTGTTGATCGTGCTCGGCGTCGTGATGCTGATCGTTCTCTAGAGCGCCGTGCGTTCAAATGAACGCACAAAGGACGCTCGAGCACTTTGATTCTAGAGCATCTTATCCGCTTTCGGTGGTTCCACCTGAAAGCGGGATGCTCTAGGGCGCCCGAAATAAACGCCCGAATTTCGGCGGACGAGCCGTCCGTCGGGTGCTACAACGGCGCCATGCTTTTCGATCTGCCGAACGACGATATCCTTTACGACGCGCTTCTGGCCCGAAGCGCGGATTACGAGGGCCAGGCCTTCGTCTGCGTCAAGAGCACCGGCATCTTCTGCCGGCTCTCCTGTCCTGCCCGCAAGCCGAAGCGGGAAAACACGCTGTTTTTCGACAGCATCGCCGCCTGCATCAATTCCGGTTTCCGCCCCTGCGAGCGATGTCGCCCGCTGGGCCAGCCTTCTGAGAAGGAGCCGCTGGTCAACGACCTTCTGAAACTGCTCGATCGATCTCCGGACCGTCGCTGGACGGAGGACGATCTTGTCCTGCACGGGTTCGATCCATCGACCGTGCGTCGCGCCTTCAAGCGGGCGTTTGGGGTTACCTTCCTCGACCTCGCTCGTCAGCGGCGGGTGGGCGAGGCCGCCCGTCAGCTTTCGGCCGGCGCAAGCGTTATTGAAGCACAGATCGATGCCGGTTATGACTCGCCGAGCGGCTTTCGTACCGCTTTCGCGAAGCTGATAGGGGAGGTGCCCGCCATGTCGCAGGGTCGCCAGTTGCTATTTGCCTATACGATTGAAACGCCGCTCGGGCCAATGATAGCGGTCGCAGACAAGACGCATCTTCATCTGCTCG
Source organism: Sinorhizobium psoraleae (assembly GCF_013283645.1). Classification (GTDB taxonomy): domain Bacteria; phylum Pseudomonadota; class Alphaproteobacteria; order Rhizobiales; family Rhizobiaceae; genus Sinorhizobium; species Sinorhizobium psoraleae. The sequence continues at coordinate 1,044,454 of NZ_JABEKV010000002.1, read as the reverse complement.
AATTCCACGACCGCAAGGCCCTGCAAACCGAAATGGAAAGCCTGAAGCGCAAGACGCGGTCCGCGGTCGCACGGGGCAGGACGCCGCCGATCGACCAGATCGAGGCGGAACTGAATGCCTATTTTTCCGGAGAATCAGGCAATTTCCGCACGCCTCTGGCGCTCGACGGGAGCGCCTTCGAGCGACAGGTCTGGGCAAAGCTTTTGGAAATACCGTTGGGCGAGACGCGATCCTACAGCGATATCGCGCGGGAGGTCGCCACGCTCCAGGCGGTGCGGGCAGTCGCCAAGGCAAATGGCGCCAACCGCATCGCGATCGTCATCCCTTGCCACCGTTGCATCGGCGCGGACGGATCGCTGACCGGCTACGGCGGCGGTCTTCGGCGAAAGCAATGGCTGTTGCGGCACGAAGGAAAAATGAAACCCGTTGGATTGTTTGCGGAGGATGTCGGATGAATCAACAGGAAAAGGCGCTTGCCTTTGCAGCGCTGCATCGCAAGGGCGACCCGGTCGTTCTGTACAATATCTGGGATGCGGGCAGCGCCCGTTGCGTGGCCGAAGCCGGTGCAAAGGCGCTTGCCACCGGAAGCTGGTCGGTCGCGGCGGCGCAGGGCTTTGGCGACGGCGAAAAGATACCGCTCGCGCTCCTTCTCGAAATCGTTCGGCTGATCGTCGGCGCGACGGATCTGCCTCTTTCGGTCGACTTCGAAGGCGCCTATGCGGAGGACGCGGCCCAGGGGGCGGCGAATGCCGCTCAGTTGCTCGATGCCGGCGCGATCGGCATCAATTTCGAGGACCAGGTGGTCGGCAAGGGCGGTGTCCATGCCATCGAAAAGCAGGCCTCACGCATCCGAGCTATCCGCGAGATGGCGGAGCGTCGCGGCATAGCGCTGTTCATCAATGCTCGCACCGATCTTTTCCTTCAGGAGAGTGATGCAGCACGCCATGCAGGGCTGCTCGACGAGGCAATCGCGCGCGGCAAAGCCTATGCCGAGGCCGGCGCCAGTGGTTTCTTCGTGCCGGGATTGGCCGATGCGGGCCTGGTAGGCAGGATTTGTGCGGCCTCGCCGCTGCCGGTGAACGCGATGATGAAGCCGGGCGCGCCGGACCTCGCCACGCTCGCGGCGGCAGGGGTCGGCCGGGTCAGCTACGGGCCGTTCCCCTATCGCGCCATGATCGAGCGGTTGCGTGCCGAGGCCGAGAAGATCTACCAGAGCGCCGTCAGGTAACCTTCACGGCGCTCTTATGGCAGATCACGGCACGATCAGCGTGCCGGCGCCGTGCTCGGTGAAGATCTCGAGCAGGACCGAATGGGCGGTCTTGCCGTTGAGAATGACCACGCCCTGCACACCAGCCTTGATAGCGTCGATGCAGGTTTCGACCTTCGGGATCATGCCGCCGGAAATCGTGCCGTCGGCGATCAGCGCGCGCGCCTGCGCCACCGACAGTTCCTTGATCAATTCGCCCTGCTTGTTGAGCACGCCCGGAACGTCGGTGAGGAAGAGCAGGCGGGTCGCGTTGAGCGCACCGGCGATGGCGCCGGCGAAGGTGTCGGCGTTGATATTGTAGGTGTGGCCGTCGCGGCCGGGCGCCACCGGTGCAATCACCGGAATCATCTCCGAGCGAGCGAGCAGGTCGATCAGGGTGCGGTCCACCTCGACCACGTCGCCGACGAAGCCGAGATCGAGAACGCGTTCGATATTGGAGTCGGGGTCGCGAATGGTCTTCTTCGCCTTTTCGGCGAAGACCATGTTGCCGTCCTTGCCGCATAGGCCGATCGCCCATTCTCCAGTCTGGTTGATGAGGGCGACGATTTCCTTGTTGATCGACCCGGCAAGCACCATCTCGACGATCTCGACGGTCTTCTCGTCGGTAACGCGCAAGCCGCCTTCGAATTTCGATTCGATACCCATCTTTGTCAGCATGGCGCCGATCTGCGGCCCGCCCCCATGCACGACGATCGGGTTGACACCGGACTGCTTCAGAAGCGCGATATCGCTGGCGAACGCGCGCCCAAGTTCCGGGTTGCCCATGGCATGGCCGCCATATTTGACGACGATCGTCTTGTTCTCGTAACGCTGCATGTAGGGCAGCGCTTGTGTGAGCAGGCGTGCCTGGATTTCACTTTCTGATGCGGACATGGCGGATCCTCGAAAATATCGGGTGCTGTTTAGAGCCTTTCATGGCGAAAACGCAAGTTCCGAAAGGATGGAATGATCGGCGGGCAACATAAAGCGGTAATGACACTCCTGCTGGTTCTGGCGGTCTCTCTACCCTACTATGGTGATGCTTTGATGCCGTGAGGGGCGCAATCGCATGGCTGATGAGGAGATCTCCGCGCTGCTCGGCCGCGTGGCCCTGAGAGACCGCGATGCCTTTGTGGCGCTCTATCGCCAGACGAGTCCGAAACTTTTCGGCGTTTGTCTCCGTATTCTCAAGGATCGCAGCGAAGCGGAAGAAGCGCTACAGGAAATCTACGTCAAGGTATGGCAACGCGCCGACCGTTTCGCGACCGGGCAGGCAAGCCCGATGTCCTGGCTCACGGCAATCGCACGCAACCATGCGATCGACCTCATCCGAGCGCGAAAACCCGTCGCAAACGCGATTGACGAGGCCTATGATTTGGCTGATCCTGCTCCAGATCCGGAACGATCGGCTGCACTCCGGTCAGAAGGCAGGCGGATCGACGCCTGCATGGAGGAGCTCGAGAAGGATCGCGCCGAGGCGGTGCGCCGAGCCTATGTCGAAGGATTGAGCTACCAGGAACTGGCCGAGATGTTCGCGGTACCGCTCAATACGATGCGGACCTGGTTGAGACGCAGCCTCCTGAAGCTGAGAGAGTGCATGGAGCGATGACGACGCAGAATCCCGAGAGCGGAGATTTTCGCCGCGACGAAGTGATCGCCGGGGAATATGTGCTCGGCGTTCTGTCGGCGGAGGACCGCCGCAAGGTCGAGGCGCGCATGGCATCGGACCGGAATTTCGCCGCCATGGTCGATCGCTGGCAACACAATCTCGCCTCCTTCGACGATGCCTATGAAGCGGTTAGGCCGCCAGCCCATGTGCTTGCTGCCGTGGAGCGCAGCATTTATCCGCCTGCGCCGGCGGCCGCTCCTCCGGTCGGCTTCTGGAACTCGCTTCTTCTCTGGCGCAGCCTCGCCATCGCTTCGCTTGCTGCCGTCGCGATGATGGGCGCGTCGATGGCTGGCCTCTTCAGCGGGCCGCAAAGCCAGCCGCTGGTGGCGGAGCTTTCCGGCGAAGGCAATACCATCAATCTCGTTGCCCGTTTCGACAGAACATCCGGCAGCCTGAAGCTGACGCCGGTGGCGGCGCGGCAGGCGGAAGAGAAGTCTCTCGAACTCTGGCTGATCGAGGGCAGCAATCCGGCGATCTCACTGGGAGTACTGCCCCAGTCCGGCGAAGGCGAACTCCTGGTGTCGTCCGAAATGCGGACGAAGTTCATCGAGGACGCGACCCTTGCCGTCAGCGTCGAGCCGCTCGGCGGCTCGCCGACCGGCTCACCCACGGGTCCCGTCATTGCCTCCGGCAAGGCTCGCCATCTCTAGGCGGGCGCCGGCGCCTGCAGCGCCTCCAGCAAAAAAGTCGTCATCTTTTCATACGGATAGAAGCAGAGCGCGCCGCCTGAAACTCTTTCTCCGCGCCTCCCGTTGCTTGTCAATGTTCCCTGGGAGGAACAGCAATCGCCCGAGCGGACACTTTCAAGGTGGTCTCAGCGGGCAAGCGCAACAGGAAGGAAGAGAGATGTTCAGGTTTGTGATCCGTTCGGCACTCGTCGCCTCCATGCTCACGACAGGTGCGGTCGTCGCCTACGCCGAGAACCCGATGGTCGGCGGTGCGCCGATGTATGCCGAGAAGAATATCGTCGAAAATGCCATCAACTCGAAGGACCACACGACGCTGGTTGCGGCCGTCAAGGCGGCAGGTCTCGTCGAGACCCTGCAGGGCAAGGGACCCTTTACCGTCTTCGCACCGACGAACGCGGCCTTCGAGGCCCTGCCGGCCGGCACGGTCGACACGCTGCTGAAGCCTGAGAACAAGGACAAGCTTACGACCGTTCTGACCTGCCATGTCGTTGCCGCTGACGCGATGTCGGCGACGATCGCCGAGATGATCAAGGACGATGGCGGGGAACACGACGTCAAGACGATCGGCGGTTGCATCCTGAAGGCCAAGACCGACGGCGGCAAGATCGGACTGACTGATGAAACCGGCGGCACGGCCTGGGTAACGATCGCCGACGTGAAACAGTCGAACGGCGTCATTCACGTCATCAACAAGGTGCTGCTGCCGAAAGGTTGACAATCGCGGGCGGCGGGTCGCGACCCGCCGCCCGGGCGACCCGCGCTCTGCTGCGTGGCGACTCTCTCACGGCGGTTTGATGGGCTTTGTTTTGTCCCGCTTCCGTCGGTCCGCTAGTCTAGAACGCGAGCATCAACGGCGAATGCGTCTTTGGACGGGAGGCTCTCATGACGAACCGTCGCAATTTCCTGATGGCGGGCGCCGCGCTCGCCGCATGGACGGTCGCCCGTGGCTTTGCGCCTGCCGCGCGTGCGGCCAACAGTGAAACTTTCGAGGTCGCAAAGACGGACGAGGAGTGGCGAGCGATCCTGACAGCGGAGCAATACAGCATCCTGCGGCAGGAGGACACGGAACGGCCCTTCACGAGCGCGCTCAACAACGAGAAACGCAAGGGGATTTTCCACTGCGCGGGATGTGACCTGGCGCTTTATTCCTCCGATGCCAAATACGACAGCGGCACCGGTTGGCCGAGCTTTTGGCAATCGCTCCCGGGCGCGGTCGGCACACGCGAGGACAATTCCCTATTCATGACAAGGACCGAATGCCACTGCCGCCGCTGCGGCGGGCATCTCGGCCACATTTTTGACGACGGTCCGCCGCCGTCCGGTAAGCGGCACTGCATCAACGGGCTGGCGCTCAAATTTGCGCCAGCCGCCGCGTGACCAGCGGCTGGTGCGTGTGACGGTGACGCGCAGGGCCGACGCGTATGATGCGCCGTTAGGGAACGACGAAGAGCAAACGCTTAAAACGTGCCCGCCTGCGGCGAAGGTGTCTGCACGTCGGAGAGTGCGGCCTGGAGCTTCTGCTCCTGCTCGGGCGAGAGCGACGTTTTCAGCACACGGCCCCGCAGCCCCGAAAATTCGGCGAGCACCTTTTCCGGTTGCACCTTGCGCACCAGAATGAAGAGCGCCGAGGAACTGTTCGGGATCGTGCTGCCGAGCGACTTGATGAAGTCGTCATCGATGCCGTAGTCGGTGAGCGAGCCGGAAAGCGCCCCGGCGCCGGCACCGAGTGCGCCACCGATCGCGAAGCCTGCGAGCGGATTGAGGAAAAGCAGGCCGACGAGGCCACCCCAGAGCGAACCCGAAAGAAGGCCCGAGGTCGCACCGACAGCAGTGAGATTTAGGCCCTGCTTCAGATGCACCTTGCCTTCGCCATCGCGCACGACGACGACAGCATCTTCGAGATCGACCAGATATTCCTTGCTCAGGCTGTTCAGCTTCAAGAGAACCCTGTCGGCCTCTTCCATCGAATCGAATCCCACGACAATCAGATCGGACATGTCTCTCTCCTGGATCTTGGCCCGGCCGGCGAAAAGGATGCCGCCGCTCGCAGAGATAGAGCGCTTTGCCTGTCGGGGTAGTGACGAAGATCAAGGACTTTGTCGTCGGATATGCTGGTCTGCGGGTAGACGCGCCGGTCTCAGCGCGTGACCGCGAGATCGATCGCGGCGCGCAGTTCCTCGATACCGACACCCTTTTCCGACGAGGTCGACAACACCTCCGGAAAGGCGGCCGGGCGTTTCTTGATCTTCTCGATCGTTTCGGCGATCAGCCGAGGCACGCCCGCCGCCTTGATCTTGTCGGTCTTGGTGAGCACGATCTGATAGGAAACGGCAGCCTTGTCGAGCAGCGCGAGCACTTCTTCGTCGTTCTTCTTGATGCCGTGACGGGCGTCGATCAGCACGTAGACACGCTTCAGCGTCGAGCGGCCGCGCAGATAGTCGAAGACGAGTTTGGTCCAGGCGTCGACCTGCTCCTTGGGTGCCTGGGCGTAGCCGTAACCAGGCATGTCGACGAGCGCCATCGGCGGCAGGTCGCCGGCCTCGCCGGAATAGCCGTCCGGCACGAAATAGTTGAGCTCCTGGGTGCGGCCTGGCGTGTTCGACGTACGCGCAAGGCCCTTCTGTCCGACAAGGGCGTTGATCAGTGACGATTTGCCGACGTTCGAGCGGCCGGCAAAGGCGATCTCCAGCGGACCCTCGGGCGGCAGGAACTTCATGGCCGGAACGCCGCGGATAAAGATCCACGGGCGGCCGAAAGCGGAGGAATCGTTCCGGTTTTTCTTCTTCTCGGTCATCGCTCGATTTTTCCTCGTTGCCCGGTCGGCTTCAATGTTTTGATCCGACTTGTCAAGCATCGGCCGGCTTTGCACTGGCTTCACGGCTATATGGAAAGCCTCAGCGCAGCAACCGGCGCTGCCGCCAGAGTTCGATAGCGAGATAGGCAAAAAGGGCAAAGAGGACGATCGACCCGCCGACAATGGTGCTTGCGCGGGGAATTTCGTCGTGGATGACGGCGACCCAGAGAGGTGCGAGCACGGTTTCGACCGTGCCAAGCAATGCTGCGAGTGCCGAAGGAAGCAGCCTCGCGCCAGTGACGAATAGGGCGAGGCCGAGGCCGAAATTCAGCGCCCCGAAAGCGACGAGGATTCCGAGTTCGGCCGCAGTGACGGCAAAGCCCGAGGCCTGTGTTGCCGCGATCATGGCGGCAATGAGTGTGCCGAGACAGGCCGCCGGCGTCATGCGGACATCGGCATAGCGGCGGGTGACGACCGTTGCGCAGGCGAAGGCGAATGCGATCAGCAGGGCAAGCGCATCCCCGACCGGTGAGACCGCGCCGGTAATCGAACCGGAAACCATTACCAGGACGCCGGCGATGACCGCGGCGATTGCCAGCCAGGTGAGCGATGAGACGGTTTCGCGGAATACGACCCGGCCGATGAGGGTCGCGATGAGCGGCACGCCCGCTTGAACGAGCAGGATGTTGGCGACGGTCGTGTAGGCAAGTGCGAGCACGAAACTCGTGGATGCCGTCGCGAAGCAGCAACCGACGGCTACGCCCGGCCAGCCCATGTCGCGGAAGAGCCGCATCATGTTCGAGGCGCCGTCGCGGACCAGCATGAACCCGAGCAGAAATAGCGCGGCGAAGATCGACCGCCAGAAGACGACGATCCAACTGTCGTCGATTTCGAGAAAACGCGCCAGCATGCCGCCGAAGCTCCACACGATCGCCGAGCCGAGAACGAGCGCGATGCCGGTTGCGCGGCTTTGCACCGGCACGGCGGATTTCGGCAGTACGGTCGGTTGCGACATGAACGGCTTCCGGATCGGAACTGGCAGACGATAGATTGCTTTCTGGTTGCAGGCGCGGGCGTTCGCGACAGGCGGTTGTCGCAAAGCGGAATGGGGAAAGAAAAAGCCCCGGATCTTTCGACCCAGGGCTTTGAAGCGGAGTGATGTCCGGCGGCTATTCCGCCGGTTTGGGTTTCTTCGTGAACAGGGATTTGAGGTTCTCGATAAGCTCGATCTTCACGCCCTGACGCTTCATGATGATCGACTGCTGGATGATCGACAGCGTGTTGTTCCAGGCCCAGTAGATGACGAGGCCGGCCGGGAAGGACGCCAGCATGAAGGTGAAGACCACTGGCATCCACGTGAATAGCATTGCTTGCGTCGGATCCGGCGGTGTCGGGTTCATCCGCATCTGCAGGAACATGGTGATGCCCATGATGATCGGCCAGACGCCGAGATGCAGGAAGAGGGGGACGTCGAAAGGCAGAAGTCCGAACAGGTTGAAGATCGTTGTCGGATCGGGTGCCGACAGGTCCTGGATCCAGCCGAAGAACGGCGCATGGCGCATCTCGATGGTGACGTAGATCACCTTGTAGAGCGCGAAGAACACCGGAATCTGCAGGAGAATCGGCCAGCAGCCAGCCAGCGGATTGATCTTCTCTTCCTTGTAGAGCTGCATCATCGCCTGCTGCAGGCCCATGCGGTCGTCACCGAATTTCTTCTTCAGTTCCTCCATTTTCGGCTGAACTTTCTTCATGTTCGCCATCGACGCATATTGCTTGTTGGCGAGCGGGAAGAAGAGAAGCTTGACGACGATCGTGGTGATCAGGATCGCTATGCCGAAATTGCCGAACAGCCGATAGAAGTAGTCCATCATTTTGAACATCGGCTTGGTGATGAAGTAGAACCAGCCCCAGTCGATCATCAGGTCGAATTGCGGGATGGAATAGGCAGCCTCGTAATTGTCGATGACCGGCACTTCCTTGGCGCCCGCAAAGACCAGGTTCTTCACCTCTGAAGTCTGGCCCGGAGCGATCGTCACAGCATCCGCCTTGTAGTCGCTCTGGTAGCGCGCGCGGCCATCGGTGAAATGGGAGAAACGGGTGTCGAAGGCCGTTGCCTGCGGCGGAACGATCGCCGCCGCCCAGTACTTGTCGGTGATGCCGAGCCAGCCGCCGGTGGCCTTGCCGGGCTCGACCGACTTCTCGTCCTCGATCTTCGAATAGCCGTATTCCTGCAGGCCGTTGTCGCCGGCCACGCCGATGAAACCCTCATGCAGTACGTAGATGCTCGGGGTCGTCGGCTTGTTGAAGCGCGTTACGCGGCCGTAGGAGGAGAGCGAAACCGGCTCTGCGGCGCCGTTCTTGATGCTGTCGACGACCTGGAACATGTAACGGTCGTCGACGGAAATCGTCCGGGTGAAGGTGATGCCCTTGTCGTTGGTGTAGGTCAGCGTCACCGGCGTGGATGCGGTCAGCTTGTCGCCACCGGAAAGCGTCCACACGGTCTGCGGACCGGGCACGGTTCCGGTCGCGTCGTTGCCGACATAGCCGAGTTCGGTGAAATAGCCGTCGGCGGTTTCCGCCGGGCTGAAGAGGGTAATGACCGGGCTCTGCGGATTGACCGTCTCATGGTAGCCCTTGAGCTTCAGGTCGTCGAAACGCGCGCCGGTCAGGTTGATGGATCCCGCAAGCGCCGGCGTGTCGATTTCAACGCGTGCAGACTTGGCGACGGCCTGGTCGCGGCTTTCGCCCGGAACGGCGCCACTGGGCAGCGCCTGCCCCGGAGTCGCCTGCTGCGTGCCGTCCTGGGGTTGAGCCTGTTGTGCCTGCTGGGCCTGTTCCGCAGCGATGCGGTCCTTTTCGATCCTCGGATTGACATAGAAAAATTGCCAAGCGACGAGGATCAGCACGGACAGTGCAATCGCGACGAAATAATTGCGGTTGTTTTCCATCATGGTTTCCTGGAACCGGCCGAAGGCCGCTTCTGTTTCGGCTTGTTTTCGATGCGATCGCAAAGCGCCCGGGTCAATGCGTCGAAGGGGGCATGCAGCAGATCGCGTCGGGCGACAATCACATAGTCGTGTCCGGGTTTCATTGCAAACCCGGCTGAAAGCCGCACTGCTTCTTTGAGGCGTCGGCGCATTCGGTTGCGCTCTACGGCATTGCCGTGCTTCTTGGTAACGGTGAAGCCGACGCGGGCGTCACCTTCCATATCCTTGCGGTCGAGCACTTCGAGGAGAAATAGCGGGCCTTTGCGGCTTTCTCCAGCTCTGACGGCCAAGAACTGCGGACGGCTTTTCAGCCGCCCGACAGTCGTTTTGTCTTTATCTGACGTCATATGCCCGGACATGAGGTTTCGGGCAAACTCGGCTTAAGCCGAGAGACGCTTGCGGCCACGAGCCCGGCGGGCTGCGAGGACCTTCTGGCCACCCTTGGTGGACATGCGTGCACGGAACCCGTGACGGCGCTTGCGAACAAGCTTGGACGGTTGGTAGGTACGCTTCATTTATTTAAATACCGCGGTGTGCGGCCCTTCTTGGGTTTGCAAAGTGCAAGAGCGTTTACGTAACCGGGCACAGCTCCGCCTTGCGGGCAGGATGGTTTGACCGGACGTGCGCGGCTTATAAGGACAAATGTCCGGCAAAGTCAATTCCCGACCTCCGCGATCATCCGACGCCGGGCCTGACAGCGGTTCCCTTGGCGCGCGGCGCTTGTTGCATGATTCCTTGAATCGGTCGACTTAAGGACAAAATCATGCAGCCACTCAAAGTTCTACAGCGACCCTTACGCGTCTGATGAGACGCGCGGCGCCGTAGTGCAGATCGATGAATAAAAACCTAATCCAGCCTCGCCAGATGTTGGCCGGACCGGTGATGGTTTTCGTTAACCACGCGCATTTTAGCATTCCCTTTGTGTGTGCAGCGAGCACCGCGCACCAAGGGGCGACGTCTGCGGGCGTTGGGGGGACAGGAATGAAAATTCGCGGGAAAATATACTTGATCGTCGGCATCATGAGTCTGCTGGCGATCGCCATTACCGGCATGTCTTTGCTGATCGTGTCGCAATACAACGACAAGCTTCATCAATTCCAGAACGCATCCGACCGGGCGTTCAAGGGCGAGCGGCTCAATCGTCTGGTGACCGGCGTCGTCATGGAATCGCGCGGCATCTACGCCGCACCGACAATCGAAAAAGCAAAGCCCTTCGCCGAGGGCCTCCTCAAGAATCTCGACAAGATCGACGCGCTGCTCGAAGACTGGCGTCCGCTGGTTCCCGCCGACAACCTCTCGTCCTTCGATGCACTGGCGAAGCGCGCCGACGAGTTCAAGACCTTCCGCACCGAGACGGCCCGTCTCGGCCGAGAGGTTTCGCCGCAGGCTGCCAACGAGCAGGGCAACAACGACGCCAATCGCGCCAACCGCAAGGCTTTCCAGGCCGAGATAGACGTGGTCGTGGATGCCAATCTGGAATCGCTTCAGGCGATCACGGAAGAGATCGCGGCTTTTGAACGCTCGGTTGTTCTGATCGTGCTCGGGATCGCCGGCCTCGGGCTGGTCGCCGGCATCGGTACGGCCTTCTATATCGGCACCAACCAGCTCAGCCGGCCGATCCTCGACCTGACGGGCACCATGAAGCAGCTTGCCGGGGGCGATCTGTCGGTCGATGTGCCCTTCGCCGGGCGCAGGGACGAGATCGGCGACATGGCTGCCGCCGTCGCCGTCTTCAAGCAGAACGGGCTTGCGGTGCGCGAACTCAACGCCCAGGAAGCGGCATTGCGGGAAAAGAGCGCCGATCTCCAGTCGAGCATCGGCATCGTCGTCTCAGCGGCTGCCGCGGGCGATTTTACCAAGCGCATCGGCAAGGACTACGGCAACGACGACCTCAACCGTTTTGCCGCGAGCGTCAATGAACTCGTCGGCGGCGTCGACAGTGGGATTTCCGAAACACGGCGAGTAATCGCAAGCCTTGCAGCCGGCGACTTGACGCAGAGCATGAACGGCCAGTTCCAGGGCGCCTTCGCGGAACTGCAAAGGAACGTCAACGACACGCTCACCACCTTGCAGAAAACCTTGCGCGAGGTTCGCACGACGACGGACTCGATCAATGGCAACGCATCCGAACTGCGCTCGGCGGCGGACGACCTGTCGAAGCGCACGGAGCAGCAGGCCGCCTCGCTCGAGGAGACCTCGGCGGCGCTCGACGAGATCACCGCCGCGGTTCGCAGCTCGACAGAGAGGGCGCAGGAAGCATCGGTCATGGTCACTGAGGCAAAGGAAAGCGCAGCCGAATCCGCTTCCGTCGTCCGTAGCGCGGTCGAGGCCATGGGCCGTATCGAGCAGGCTTCAAGCGAGATCGGCCAGATCACCAACGTCATCGATGAAATCGCCTTCCAGACCAACCTTTTGGCGCTCAATGCGGGCGTCGAGGCGGCGCGCGCGGGTGACGCCGGCAAGGGCTTCGCAGTCGTTGCACAGGAGGTCCGCGAACTCGCCCAGCGGGCGGCCAGCGCTGCCAAGGACATCAAGACGCTCATTTCCAAGTCGGGCAGCGAAGTGGCGACCGGAGTCAAGCTCGTGCAGGCGACCGGGTCCGCGCTCGGCGAGATCGAAACGCGCGTTCTGAAGATCAACGACCATATCCATTCGATCGCGACCGCCGCGCGCGAGCAGTCGACAGGGCTTGCCGAGGTCAGCACTGCCGTCAACCAGATGGACCAGGTGACGCAGCGCAATGCCGCGATGGTCGAAGAGGCGAACGCCGCGACGCACAAGCTTTCGGCCGAAACCGGCAACCTTGCGAACCTGATCGCCTATTTCAAGGTCGACCGGGATGCCGGAGTGGTTGCACCGGCAAGGGAAACAAGTCGTCCCGTCGCATCGCCCGCCCGGCGGATGATTGGCAGCGTGGCCCGAGCCTTCGGCGGCGGTTCCGCCGCTGTACGGGACGATTGGGAGGAGTTTTGAGCCTCTCGCATCCGATGTCATGATATTCTCGCGGGAAGCCTCGGCGTTTACCGCGAGAAATAGTCTGTGGTGCAACGATCCTTGCCGGATCGTGCTATGCCCTTTCACGGCAACGTGAGTTGTCAGGGCGAGCCGTTCACGTTGACGTTTGACGGCGCGACCATTCGTTATTGGTTCCGGGTCCGGATTCCCTCTAACTCAAGGGTAGATCTCGCCGAAAGCAAGTCGCATGAGCCATGGTGCCAGAAACGGGGCAGAAGATGCAGCCCTGAACCCTTCGTCAGGGCGGAGCGGCGCTGGACATGCGGCGCATCGTTCGCCATGGCGGTTCGTGCCATTCGCTCTTCTGCTCGTCGGTGGTGTCGCTTGTTACGCGTTTGGCCTGCCGCAATATCTTTCGTTGACGGCGCTCGTCCACCACCGCGAGACCCTCAGTGCCTATGTCGATGCCTACCCGCTTCGAGCGGGCGCAGCTTTCTTTGTGGTCTATGTCGCAGTGGTCGTCTTTTCGATCCCGGCTGCGTCGGTGCTGACCATATTCTCCGGATTCCTGTTCGGCTGTATCACCGGCGCAGCCATGGCAATCGTCGCGGCGACGCTCGGATCCTGCCTTCTGTTCCTTGCCGCGCGCGGGGTCCTCGGGGACCTCCTGCGCCCGCGCGCCGGTCGCTTCCTGGATCGGCTCGCGGATGGGTTCCGGCGCAATGCGTTCCTTTATCTCCTGATCTTGCGGCTGGCGCCGATTTTTCCCTTCTTCATAGTCAACATTGCGCCCGCATTCTTTGATGTGAGGCTGCGCACTTTCGCGGCAGCAACGCTGATCGGCATCGTGCCGGGCACGTTCGCCTATGCTTGGCTCGGCCGCAGCCTCGACGACGTGATCGCCCGCTCGGCCGCGTCCGGAGGCGAGCTTACGCTTTCGGATTTTGCGACGAGGGACATTTCGCTCGGGCTCGCGGCGCTTGCGCTCATCGCGGCATTGCCTCTCGTGTTCAAGCTAATACAGTCACGCCGCAAGACGGTGTGACGGGGCGGAAGGCGGCGTGGCGAAAATCCTCAATCCGGATATCTGCGTGATCGGCGGCGGTGCGGCAGGCCTGTCCGTGGCTGCGGGTGCCGCGGCCTTCGGCGTGCCGGTCGTCCTTGTCGAGCGCGGCCGAATGGGCGGGGATTGCCTGAACTTTGGCTGCGTGCCGTCGAAGGCGCTGATTGCGGCCGCGAAACATGCACAGGCGATCCGAGCAGCAGGCGAATTCGGCATCGCCGCAGGCGAACCGGTCGTCGACTACGAGCGATTGCAGGCGCGGGTCCACGCGGTCATCGGCGCAATCGCGCCGCATGATTCCGCAGAGCGGTTCGAGAGCCTTGGCGTGAAGGTCATCGCCGACACGGCCCGGTTTGTCGACGACAGGACGGTCGCGACCGGCGACCATATCATCCGGGCGCGGCGCTTCGTGATCGCCATCGGTTCGTCGCCGGCCATTCCCGCAATCCCGGGGCTGGCGGAGGCGCCGTACCTTACCAATGAGACACTCTTCGATCTGAAGCGGCTGCCGGAACACCTCGTCATTGTCGGCGCCGGACCGGTCGGAATGGAGATGGCGCAGGCATATCGCAGGATCGGGGCGCGCGTGACGGTCGTCGAGGCCGGCAAGGCGCTTTCGAGCGGCGATCCGGAACTGGCAGCGATCGTCCTGGAGGCGATCCGCGCCGAGGGCACCGTGCTTCACGAGCAAACCGCCATCCTATCGGTCGAGCGGCAGGCGGACGGCGTCCGGCTGCTTTGCGAGAATGCGCAAGGGCGTTTCGCCGTCGATGGCAGCGATCTTTTGCTGGCCGCGGGCCGCGTCCCCAACCATGCTTCTCTCGACCTCGGCGCCGCCGGTATTCGCCACGATGCGAAGGGGATCGCCGTTGGAGCAGATCTGCGAACGAGCAATCGTCGCGTCTATGCCATCGGCGACGCCACAGGCGGCCTGCAATTCACCCATGTTGCGAGCTACCATGCGCGGCTCGTGCTGCAGCAGATCCTGTTCCGAATGCCGGCGCGCGAAGAGCGCGACATTGTTCCGAGGGTGACGTTTACCGATCCGGAGCTTGCGCAGGTCGGCCTTGGCGAGGCAGAGGCGCGGGAAAAGTTCGGCCGGATCGACGTCGTCCGCTGGGATTTTTCTGCAAATGATCGCGCCCGCACCGACGGCCTCGACCGGGGGCTGATCAAGATCACGGTCGGCCGGCGCGGTCGGATCATCGGGGCGGCGATCGCCGGTGCCGGTGCCGGCGAAATGATCAACGGCTTTGCATTCGCCATCGCCAATCGGCTGACGCTCAAGCATTTTCGCGGCTATGTGGCGCCCTATCCCACCTTGTCCGAGATTGGAAAACAGGCATCGATCTCCTATTATGCCCCCGTGGCGCGAAATCCGCTTGTTCGATCCGTGATCGGAATGCTGCGGTATTTTGGCTGAGTTTGCAGGGAATGTTCTAGGTTTATGGTGGAAGACGCGCGTCCGGCCAATGCGAGTGCGAAGCCCCGAGCGGCCGTCGGGTTTCTTCGCGGCCTCTCCGGCAAGTTGCTGCTTTTGACGGTGGCTTTCGTCATGCTCGCGGAAGTTCTGATCTTTGTGCCATCGGTCGCCAATATGCGGATCCGTTGGCTTCAGGATCGGCTGAATACCGTGGCCGCCGCGGCCGTCGCCGTCGACGGACTGCAGAATGTCGAGCTTCCGCGGGCCGTGCAACGCGACACGCTGATGGCGACGGGAACCAAGGCCATCGTCATTCGCCGCAAGGATGCGTCGCGGATGATCGCCAGCGTCGACATGCCTCCGGCGATCGACGGGGAATACGACATCGCCAACTTTACCCCCGTGGGCGCGATACGCGACGCATTCGATACGCTGCTGTTCGGCGGCAGCCGGATCGTGCGGGTTTATGGTCCGCTCGGCGAAAGCGATGCGACAATCGAGCTGGTGATGAAGGATGCCGGCTTGCGCAAGGCGATGCTCGTCTATTCGCGCAACGTCTTCCTTCTGTCGATCGTGATTTCGCTGATCACGGCGGCACTGATCTTTCTCGCCATCAATCGCATGCTGATCGTGCCGATCAGGCGGATGACGGCGAGCATGCAGGAGTTCGCCGACGAGCCGTCCAACCCGGAGCGCCTCCTCGTTTCGCCGGAAGGCAGGGATGAACTGGCGGTCGCCGGTCAGCATCTCGCGAGCATGCAGCGCGAACTGCAGAAAACCCTGAAGCAACAGAAAAGCCTCGCCGAACTCGGCCTCGCCGTTTCGAAGATCAACCATGACATGCGCAACATCCTCTCGTCCGCGCAGCTCATTTCCGACCGGCTCGCCGACGTCGATGATCCGGTGGTGAAACGCTTCGCGCCCACGCTCTTGAGAACGATCGACCGCGCCGTCGGTTATACGCAGGAGGTGCTCTCCTACGGGCGCACGGCTGAGGCAGAGCCGCACCGTCGCTTTGTCGCCCTGCGCCCACTCGTCGAGGATGTTGCCGAACTCCTGGCGATCGACCGCCAGAGCGGCATCGATTTCGAGATCCAGATTCGGGACGACGTCGTCGTCGATGCGGACAGCGAGCAGCTTTTTCGCGTCGTGCACAATCTCTGCCGCAATGCCGTACAGGCGCTGACGCAACACGAGCCGGAGGACGGCCGCGCCAAGATGGTTTCCGTTTCCGCCATCCGAACGGGGAGCGTGGTTGCGATTTCGGTGGACGATACCGGGCCGGGCATGCCGGCCAAGGCGCGCGAAAACCTGTTTGCCGCCTTCCGCGGCTCGGCGCGCTCCGGCGGCACGGGGCTCGGCCTTGCCATTGCTCGCGAACTGGTGCTTGCCCATGGCGGGACGATAGCGCTCGTGGAAAAGCCGACGCCCGGCACGCTGTTCCGCATCGAACTGCCGGATCGCCCGGTGCCGTTGGACGCCTTCCGTTCGAAGGCGCGGCCCTGACATTCCGCCACGAGGTCCTCGCTGAACCCCGATCGCCCTCTCCGACGCGTTATCCACGGTTGTCGCAAAAATGAAATTTTTTGCCGAAAGGCGCTTGCAATCGCCGAAAGGACCCAGTAGAGGATCGCCACGCAAGCGGTTCTCACCGCTTCAGGCAAGCACCCGTAGCTCAGCTGGATAGAGCACCAGACTACGAATCTGGGGGTCAGGAGTTCGAATCTCTTCGGGTGCGCCATTTTTCCTTAATAATCTCAATAAGTTATCCGACACGCTGAGTGTCCCCTGAGGCTAATGCAAGGGATCGACAGGGAAGATGTAATGACCCTGTAATGACAATTCGATTGTCTGCCCGTCAGACTCGGAGTTGGTCTTTGGGGCGGATAGAGCTTCCTGTATGTCATGGACGGCTGAAAGCCTTGATGCACCTCTGGTGCTAGACGACATAAAGATTCGCCGCTTTGATCCTTTATTGCTCACTGACGAAAGATAATTTCCTCATTCCCTGCTTCGAAGCCTGAGGGGGTACAGGGGGGATAGCCCCCGTGGCCGGGGTAGTGAATGACACCCTGAAAATTTCTCGGGAAAATTCCGTCATTTCAGACGAAGGCTAATCAACCTTGAGAAGAATCATGTTCTGATACCCTCATGACGGTTCATGGGACCCCTGAGGGGAACTACGTTCCGTATCAACTTGAGGAAGTGGTTAGACTGGCAGGTACCTGATGGCAGTGTTCGAGACCTACTCTAAGAGGCAGAAGCGTTTGAGTGGAGACGCTCCAGATGTATTTACTTACGATCTTAACATACGTCTCAAGAACCAGGTCGTGCACATCCTAAATGACGTACTTGGAAATGGCGGTTACTCCGCCACGGATGAAGCATATAGAACAATAGTGGAAATCCTGAGGAGAGAGTTCGGGGAACTCAATCTTGTCTATGGCGACCGGCGAACGTTTAGATCAGAGTTCATGGACTTCTTCATAGTCAGTAGTGATAACAATAGATGTCTGGATGCACTCGATATCGCATTCCGATACATTGACGTCATAGTACGAAAAGATGACCATATACACGCTTACGGCGAGGGAAAGACTAAAGCGGACGAAGCGATTGACGAGCTAAACATTCGCTTCAAAGAACATGCGATTGGGTTTCAATTCGTTGACGGGAAGATCATTCGTGTGGACTCGGAGTTGATCCACCAAGAAGCCGTTAAGCCAGCCCTGAGGCTCCTGAATACCAAACAGTATGCTGGTGCTCACGAGGAGTTCATAAACGCTTACGAGCATTACAAAGCAGGGAAGAACAAGGAAGCCCTGAACGATTGCCTGAAGGCTTTTGAAAGCACGATGAAGGCGATTTGTGACAAGCGAGGGTGGACCTACCAGACAGGGGATACAGCGAAGAGACTTATCGATATCTGCTTTGCTAACGGTTTGATCCCGTCATTCTGGCAACAGCAATTCAACTCGCTGAGAAGTCTCCTAGAAAGCAGCATTCCGACTGGACGAAACAAGCTCAGTGGACATGGCCAAGGGGCAACACCTCAGACTGTCCCCGATTACCTGACTGCTTACATGCTTCATATGACGGCTTCGACTCTGGTCTTCCTGACGACCGCTGAGAAAGAGCTATCTTGAGAATTCCCTTGGGGATCGGGCGGCGGGGCTTAAGCTAAATTTCAAGTAGGGGTTTCTCAGTTGCGCTCCTGTCTCCCTAAGGAAGTTCTTTGATTTTCTTCTGGAAGTAGCTTTGTGCGCCCTTGCCTCGGGCTTTCACCAATTCAATACCGTTCTTCTTGAGGGCATCCTTGAAGTCATCCCGATTGATGAGTCTCGCAAAGTTCCCCTTATCCGGCATCCCGATTGCACTCATGACCTCAGAGGAAGTCGCCTTGCCCCCAGAGGAGAGGATGAAATCTAACGCCTCATTGGCTTTCCCTGTGACCTCCTTCTCAATCGATTGCCAATCGAAGACAGGAGACCCCGGAAGGACCTTCTTAATCCCGTCGATTGTCATTCCCAGTTTGGGGATGAAGGTTAAATCCCGTCATTACCAGACGTAGGGGATCAGGCGATAGCGCACGCGCGCTGCATAGGCGTCGTATCCCGCAAGACCGGTCCGGAGCTCCTTTTCCTCGATGCCGATGCGCATGGCAAGCAAGGCGATGAGCACGAGCACCGCCCCGAGCCCCCACCAGGAGCCGAGGAGCAGCGAGGTGCCCGCGACGAAGATAAGGGCGCCGGCGTAGAGGGGATGGCGGACGTAGCTGTATGGTCCCGTGGTAACCACCCTTTGCGCTCGCTCCCTCTGGATCTTCACGACGGGTGCCGCGAAGCTGTTTTCCCTGAACGTCCGGTAGTCGAACCAGATCGAAAACAAGAGCGCCGAGCCGCCGAGGACCTGTACCCACTCGGGAACCGACGACCAACCGAACCGCACGGCGTCGAGTGCCATGAATGCAAATGCGCCGAGCAGGAACAGAAGGATGACGGTGGTCAGCACCTTGTCCGCAAAAGGTTGCCCTTTCTGAATAGGTGCCGACAGCCTTTCCTTGAGCAGTGCGGGATCATGCCGGGCGAGCGACAGTCCGGCGATCAGGGAGAGCGCCAGCATCGCCGCGAGGAAGACCCACGCGGCCGGCCACTCGAGCGTTCCGGCGGAGGCAAAGAGCACCACTCCAATGATTGCGAACCAAATGAGGGTCTGCAGGGTCAGCATGGCGATCATGGGCAAGCTCCACACGATCTGACGAGGATAATTATACAGATAGTAATTCCACCACCGATCGCAACCTCTCCGTCGCTGCGCGTTTTTCTGATTGTGCAAGCGATCGAAGCTCGTCTTCGCGCGTTTAGCTTGGCAGCGTGACCATTTGTCGACTTCGGAAGACACGCAGGCGTCACCGCATTTCACGGTGTTGTGTGCGGGCGCGCCTACAAGTCCGGTGATCCGGATCCCATATGAAGTTGTGTGCTTCCCGACGTCATCCGTGGGAGGATTTTATGTATCGCTATATGATGAAGGAACTGATGCTGATCATTGTCGGGCTGGCGGCCTTCGCGACATTGCTCCTGTTTGTTCTTTCCCAGATGCCGGTCACGTCTCCGTAGTGACGGATTAGGAATTCAGTCCCGGTTGAGGATTTCGAGCGTCCTCGGATCTCTCAGGCCGTCAAAATAGCGCTCGAGCGCCCGTGCGAAGGCGCCGACCGTCGGGGCGGCTCTCTCGAAGAGCGTCATGGACGAGCGAAACTTGAGATCGTCCGGTCGGCCGAAAATCTCGAGTGCGGATCGCCCCTGAAGAGTGTTCACCGCTTCCGTGCATTCGAGAATGCGGTGACCAAGCAGCGGGTGCCGCAGATAGGCGCGCGCCTCATCGAGGTTGGCAAGGGCATAGTATTGCGCCGTCGGCGATTGGCCGAGGCCTGCGATCTGCGGAAAGATGAACCACATCCAGTGGGTTCGCTTGGCGCCGGCGGCGAGTTCCGCCAGTGCGCTGCGGTACGTGCTTTCCTGCGCTTTCACGAAGCGCTCCAGATCGAAGGCCTCTTGCATCGGTGCCTTCCTTCCGAGGCCCCGCGTCTTCTGCGGAGCGTCAGTTTCCTACCATCTGTGATGAACATGAACCTTGATCAGCCGCTCGTAAAGCGCGACGATCGCGGCCATTGTCTTGTCGTCAAGCGCTGGCAGCGCGCTCGCCGCGGCGTTCGACTGCGCCTGCGCCTCGTTGCGGGCACCGGGAATGACGACGGAAACAGCCGGCTGCTCCAGAATCCAGCGAAGGGCAAACTGGGCCATCGGGACATTTTCCGGCACCAGCGCGCGCAGTTCATCCACCGCTTCGAGCGCGACGTCGAAAGGCACGCCGGCGAAGGTTTCTCCGACATCGAAGGCTTCTCCGTGGCGGTTGAAATTGCGGTGGTCGTCAGCCGCGAAAACCGTGCCCTTTCCGATCTTGCCTGAAAGCAGGCCGGAGGCGAGCGGAACGCGCACGATGACGCCGACATTCTTCTTTCGCGCCTCGGCGAAGAAGAGTTCCTGCGGACGCTGCCGGAAGATGTTGTAGATGATCTGAACCGTGGCGACGCCCGGATACTCGATCGCCTTCAGGGCCTCCTCAACCTTTTCGACCGAGACACCATAGTGGCGGATCTTGCCCTTGGCCACCAACCGGTCGAGGGCGCCGAAGACGTCCGGGCGGTAATAGACATCCGTCGGCGGGCAGTGCAGTTGCACGAGATCCACTGTTTCGACGCCGATGTTCTTCAGGCTGCGGTCGATGAAGGCCTCGATATTGGCGGCCGTATAGCCGCCGGCGACGTGCGGGTTGAGCCGACGGCCGGCCTTGGTGGCGACAAAGGGGCGGTCTCCGCCGCGCTCCTTCAGCACCGTAGAAATGATCTTTTCCGAACGGCCGTCGCCATAGACGTCGGCCGTGTCGACGAAGGTGACGCCGCTATCGAGCGCGGCGTGAAGCGCGCGCTTGCCGTCTTCTTCACTGACGTCGCCCCAGGCGCCGCCGATCTGCCAGGCGCCAAAGCCGATTTCCGAGATCGTTGCACCCGTTCGCCCCAAAACTCTCGTTTTCATTTCGATGTCCTCGTCGTGTTCTGCGTCGGCGTGACTTCTATGCTGGTTGTGTTTCGCA
The DNA here is from genome assembly GCF_013283645.1 of Sinorhizobium psoraleae. Classification (GTDB taxonomy): domain Bacteria; phylum Pseudomonadota; class Alphaproteobacteria; order Rhizobiales; family Rhizobiaceae; genus Sinorhizobium; species Sinorhizobium psoraleae. The sequence goes on along the minus strand of NZ_JABEKV010000002.1, from coordinate 1,023,472 downwards.
TGGAAGTTCAGTCTTCGAGCGAGACGGTCGCCTTGCCGCGACTGAGATCGGTGACGAGTGCGAGGACCTCCGCCGCGATGTCCCGCCGCATCTCGGCCGTCAGGACCGCCCCTGTATCCGTGAATGTTTCTCCGGCGAGCACTACGCCGCGCGCCGTCAGCCGTGCCTTGATCAGCGCAAGATCGGCAAAGTCGCAGACGATCGTGGCGCGCTGCGTGTCGACGAGTTCGACCTTTTCAGCAGACCGAAGGCACAGCGCCGCAGTGCCGCCATAGGCGCGGATCAGCCCGCCGCTTCCAAGCAGGACGCCGCCGAACCATCGGGTGACGACGACCGCGACCCGATCGAGCGACTGGCCGTCGATTGCCGCGAGGATCGGCTTGCCCGCCGTGCCGCTCGGCTCGCCATCGTCACTGAAGCGATAGCTCTGACCAAGCCGCCAGGCCCAGCAATTGTGATTGGCGGTGGGGTCGGAATGCGCCGCGAGAAAGGCCTTTGCCGATTGCTCGTCCTCGATCGGGCCGGCGATCGCGAGGAACCGGCTTTTCTTGATGTCCTGTGTCGAGGTCTCGATGCGCTGGAGGGTGAACATCCGCTGCTTCCGTTCTTTGGAATGCAGATAGCGGATTGGGGAAGGGTGTGCCAGCGGGCAAAGTGACGGGTGTGGCCGCCCCTCATACCGCTGCCCCGGCTCCCTTCTCCCCGCATGCGGGGAGAAGGGAGCCGGGGCACCGCCTCGTCCCCAAAGTCGCTGCGAGTGATGCCTCGGCGTGCGGCCCATCCCCTCTCCCCGCGTGCGGGGAGAGGGGATGGGTGAGGGGCAAATCAGGCGCAGATCGAGAACGCCGACGTTGCGCTCACCCGATCGCCATAAGGCTGGCATTGCCGCCGGCGGCCGCAGTGTTGATCGAGGTTGAAACCTCTTCGAGCAGCCAGTTCAGGCAATAGGCGTCGGGATTGCGGGCGATCTCCTCACTCGACGCGGCCTGGACGAGCACCAGCGGACCCGGGAGCGCGGCGATCGCCTTGTTGACGTCGCGGATGCGCTCGGCGTCGCCCTCGACAAGAGCGCCGGCGAAGGGGCCGTCGGCCGCCCAGTCCTTCGACCAGGAGACGCGGAGGGAGACACTCTGCGGAAGGCCCTTAAGCGAGGGCTGCAGTCCCGAGGCGGCGTCGATGACGACGCTGTTGCCGGTCGCGAGCGCCGCGGCGAGCTGATGGTAGAGACCCGCCTCGGTCTGCGGCACGAGCAGGATCCGACCGCGTGGGTGCAGCGCGTAAAGATTCCGCTCGCCGACCGGACCTGGCAGCTCCAGCTCCAGCCCGAGGGCTGAACTGCTGCCGGCGTTGCGTGCCGCTTCTGCTTCGGCCCTCGCACCGCGGCCGTCGAGCCACTTGGCGAAGTCGAGGAGGGCAGGGTCCGTGTGCACCGAGCTGTGCTGCGGCGGCACCGGTGCGGTCGTCACCAGCCGGCCGAGATAGAGCGGGCCGCCAGCCTTCGGACCGGTGCCGGAAAGGCCGCGCCCGCCGAAGGGTTGCACGCCGACGACGGCACCGATGATGTTGCGGTTCACATAGAGGTTGCCGGCCTTCACGCGGCTGGTCACATGCGCGATCGTCTCGTCAAGGCGCGTGTGGAGGCCGAAGGTCAGGCCGTAGCCGGTGGCGTTGACGTCGTCGACCAGCCGATCGAGATCGTCACGGTGGTAACGGATGACGTGCAGCACCGGTCCGAAGACCTCACGCTTGAGATCGGAGAGTTTCTGAAGCTCGATGATCGTCGGCGGCACGAAGGTGCCCAGATCCGTCTCGCTCGCAAGACCGATCTGCTCCACCTTGCGGCCAAGCCCGCGCATCGCGTCGATGTGCTTTTCGATGATGCCCTTCGCCTCGGCGGTGATAACCGGGCCGACGTCGACGGCAAGACGGTCGGTGCGGCCGATGTTCAGTTCGTGCAGGGCACCCTTCAGCATCGTGAGGGTGCGATCGGCAATGTCCTCCTGGAGGCAGAGCACACGCAGCGCCGAGCAGCGCTGACCGGCGCTGTCGAAGGCCGATGCGATCACGTCGGCGACGACCTGCTCGGCAAGGGCGGAGGAGTCGACGATCATCGCGTTCTGGCCGCCGGTCTCGGCGATCAGCGGGATCGGCCGTCCGGCAGGCGAAAGCCGGTCGGCGAGTTGCGCCTGAATGAGCCGCGCGACCTCCGTCGAGCCGGTGAACATCACCCCTGCAATCTCCGGTGCGGCGACCAGCGCCGCGCCGACGCGGCCGTCACCGGGCAGGAGCTGCAGCACATTGGCCGGAATGCCCGCTTCATGCAGAAGGCGCACGCCTTCGGCCGCGATCAACGGCGTTTCCTCCGCCGGCTTGGCAAGCACCGGATTGCCCGCGACGAGTGCGGCGGCGATCTGACCGGTGAAGATCGCCAGCGGGAAATTCCATGGACTGATGCAGACGATCGGGCCCAGCGGTCTGTGGGCCGGGCCGAGCGTGCGGCGGGTCTGCTCAGCGTAGTAGCGCAGGAAATCGATTGCCTCGCGCACCTCGGCGATCGAATTCGGCAGCGACTTGCCGGCTTCGCGGGCGATCAGCCCAAGCAGCGTCTGCATGCGCGCTTGCATCAGATCGGCTGCGCGGTCAAGGCAGGCGGCCCTTTCGGTCGGGGCAACGGCGGCCCACGCTTCGGCGGCCTCGCGAGCGAGACGCGCCGCGCGCTTGGCATCCTCGTCCGACGTTTCCGTCACCGAGCCAACGATGTCGCGATGGTCGCCGGGATTGAAGACGGGGCGCGTTTCGCCCGAGGCCGCGCCGGTCGCGAGCTGCGGCACGGAGGTCCAGGCGGTTGCGGCGCTCGCCTTCAATGCCTCGGTCAGCGATGCGAGATTGGCCTCATTCGAGAGATCGACGCCGGCGGAATTGGTGCGAGCCTCTCCGAAGAGCTTGGCCGGCAACGCGATCTGATCGTGCTTCGCTCCCATGACCGGCATGGAACGGACGATCTCGACCGGATCGGCAATGAGCTCGTCGACGGAGACCTTCGGATCGGCAATGCGGTTGACGAAGGAGGAGTTTGCGCCATTCTCGAGCAGGCGGCGGACGAGATAGGCAAGCAGCGTTTCATGCGTGCCGACCGGCGCATAGATGCGGCACGGGCGGTCGAGATTGTTGCGGCCGACGACCTCGTCGTAGAGCGGCTCGCCCATGCCGTGCAGGCACTGGAACTCATATTTACCAATCTGAAAATCCTTGCCGGCCATGTGGTAGATGGTGGCGAGCGTCTGTGCGTTGTGGGTGGCAAACTGCGGAAAGATCACGTCGGTTGCCGAAAGCAGCTTGCGGGCGCAGGCGACATAGGAAACGTCGGTGTGGATCTTGCGGGTGAAGACAGGGAAATCCTCAAGCCCGTCGAGCTGCGCGCGCTTGATTTCGGCGTCCCAATAGGCGCCCTTGACCAGTCGAACCATGATGCGTCGGCCCGAGCGGCGTGCCAGATCGATGATGAAATCCAGGACGAAGGGGCAGCGCTTGCCATAGGCCTGCACGACGAAGCCCATGCCGTTCCAGCCGGAGAGCTCGGAGTCGAGGCAAAGCTCTTCGAGGAGATCGAGCGACAGCTCCAGGCGGTCGGCTTCCTCGGCGTCGATGTTGAGGCCGATGTCATATTTCTTGGCGATGAGCGCGAGCGCCTTCACCTTTGGCAACAGTTCGCCCATGACCCGCGCGGCCTGGGCGCGCGAATAGCGCGGATGGAGTGCCGACAGCTTGATCGAAATGCCAGGACCTTCATAGATGCCGCGCCCCGCGGAAGCCCTGCCGATCGCATGGATCGCGGCTTCATAGTCCTTGTAATAGCGTTCCGCGTCGGCGGCCGTCGTCGCCGCCTCGCCAAGCATGTCGTAGGAATAGCGGAAGCCCTTCTGTTCGAGCGCGCGCGAGCGGCGCAGCGCCTCGTCGATCGTCTCGCCGGTGACGAACTGCTCGCCCATCATCCGCATCGCCATGTCGACGCCGCGGCGGATCACCGGTTCGCCGCACCGGGCGATGAGCCGCGTCAGCGCCGCGGCAAGGCTGCGGTCGTTGACGGTCGAGGTCAGCTTGCCGGTGACGACGAGACCCCAGGTCGCGGCGTTGACGAAGAGCGAACGGCCGCCGCCCAGATGCGACTTCCAGTCGCCATCGGAGATCTTGTCGCGGATCAGCGCGTCGCGGGTCGCCGTATCGGGAATGCGCAGCAGCGCTTCCGCAAGGCACATCAGCGCGACGCCCTCCTGGCTCGACAGCGAATATTCGTGCACGAGCCCTTCCACGCCCGAGCCTTTGTGCTTGGCGCGGAGCGCCTCGATCAGCTTGCGGGCGGTTTTAGCGGCGGCGTCGCGGGTTTCCTTGGGCAGCGTCGCCGCCTCAATGAGCGCCGGCAGGCATTCCGGTTCCGGGCGGCGGTATGCGGCCGTGATCGCCTGACGAAGCGTGGTTTGCGGCCGGATCGGCGACGCGAAGTCGGCAAAAGGCGCGGGCGCTGCGTCCGTAGCTGGGGGGGATTTTTGAAGCTTGGTCTGGCTCATCGAACGCGGTCCTCCACGGAGCGGTAACAGGCGTCTGGCGCCTCTGATTTCGTGGGCAGAAAATACGCCTGACGCAGCCGAACATCCATCCGGCAAATTGGGGCATTCTCGGAATGTTTAGCTACCCCGTCGGCCGCAAACGGAGGAACATGCGGAGTGTCGCAGCGAGTGCCGGATGATCCCTACTGCACGTTATCCTTAAATCGTAGCCGATTTAAGGATAAAAACACGCAGCAATTCAAAGTGCTACAGCGTCCTTTGCGCGTCTGATAAGACGCGTGGCGCTGTAGTCAGGCGGCAGCGCCGAAATGCCGTGCACGCGCCATCAGGCATTCGTCGTCACCCGGCATGCAGGTCCGGCACACGATCGGTCGCACCGCGTAGATCTTGCAAGCGACGAAACGTCCAAGCGTGCCGTCAAGCGCCGTGCAGCGATCGTTCTCGCAACGCATGCCGCCGAGGTCGGCAGCGACATATTCCGCCGGAATGCGATCGAGCTCTTCGTCGGTTTCCAGCGAAAAGCGCGGCCAATCGGCCGAATAGGCACAACAGGCGCCGCAACTCTGGCAGTCGAAATCTGGGCTGGATGAAACGGAATGGCTCATGGCCCAGCCTAACACGAAGGCGGTGGCGTCGAAATGGCTGTTACGCCATCGCCGCATCGCGCCGGGCAATTTCGTAGTCTTCCGTGTGGACGAGGACGCCGTCATCCGTGACCAGAACGATGCCATAGGCTGCCGGTTCGTCGACGGAGAGCGAAGCGTCCGGCGTATCGAAGGGCATGGGCTGCTGATGAACCGGGCTCTTGAAGATCGAGAACGGAATGCCGCGGCTCGAGCCGCTGATCGTGCGATGAACATGGCCGGCGATGATGTGGCGCACATTGCCGTGGCGCTCCGCGAGGGCATAGAATTCCTGCCCGTTGATCAGGCGGATCATGTCGATGCCGGTGAAGCCGGTCACATGCGGAGGGTGGTGCATGAAGATCAGCACCGGCCGGTCGCCGGCCTCGCCGAGTTGCCGATCGAGCCACGCAAGGCGTCGTTCGCAAAGGTGGCCAGCATGGCTCACGGGGTAGTCGTAGGGCGGCGCAAACAGCGTGTCGAGCAGAATGGCGCGGCAATCGGCGAAATCGATCGCCTGCTGGACGAAGCCGTTCTCGTCTGTTGTTGCGTCGGAAAAAACATCCAGGAAAACCTCGCGCCGGTCGTGATTGCCAATCATCATCGCCGCCGGCGGGACGAGGTCGCCAACGAGCGCCTTCAGCCGTTCGTAGGACGGGCGGTCGGCCCGGTGCGTGAGGTCCCCGGCAAAAATCACGCAGTCCGTATCGGCATGATAGCGGTTGACGTGAGCGATCCCGTTGGCGAGTCGCCGATAGGGATCGAGCCCGATGATCGTCATGCCTTCGGGAACCATGTGCAGGTCGGTGAAGATGATGAACTTCGTCATGCGCGTTCCAGTGATGCTCCCGTTTTTCACGCTCCCGCGCGGGCGCGCGGCCGTCAAGCGGCATCTTTGGGTGAATGAACAGTGGGCGACGCGGGGCTGCAACCCGGCTACGTCGTCGTCCGTCTTGCGGTCGAAACGCGGAGGCTGTATGCATCGTTACCGGGTCTGATATATCAGACGAGCGCCGGCACCGGATTGAATGCGGTAAACGTCGGCAGACGCGATATCCGGAGATACTTCATGAGATGGAAGCGCACGATCCAGTTGCTGGATGTTCATTGCGAGGGCGAGATCGGCAAGGTGGCGATCGGCGGCGTGCCGAAGATCCCGGGAAACACGGTCGCCGAACAGCTGAACCACATCAATACGGTCGACGACAACCTGCGCCGGTTCCTCTGCCTTGAGCCGCGTTCCGGATCGATCGGCTCGGTCAACCTGCTCGTGCCGCCGAAGCGGCCGGAAGCGGATGCCGGCTTCATCATCCTCCAGGCGGATCAGGCCCATGCCATGTCCGGATCCAATTCGATCTGCGTGACGACCGCGCTGCTCGAATCCGGCATGATAGAGATGAAGGAGCCGGAAACCGTCGTGATTCTCGACACTGCAGCTGGCCTCGTCAAGGCGACCGCCACCTGCCGCGACGGACGGTGCGAAAGGGTGAAGCTCACCATGGTGCCCTCCTTCGTGCAGGAGCTGGACGTCGAGATCGAGACGCCGGAATGGGGCCGCATCAAGCTGGATCTCTGTTTCGGCGGCGTTTTCTACGCGCTGGTCGACGTACGCCAGATCGGCACGACGATCGAAAAGGCGAACGCGCGGCGGATCGTCGAAGCCGGCATGCTGCTCAAGGACCTCGTCAACCGCACGATCCCGGTCGTCCATCCCGAGATACCCGAAATCAGCGGCGTCGCCTATGTGATGTTCCGGGACACCGAGGCGGATGGAACGGTCCGAACCTGCACGACGATGTGGCCGGGCCGTGTCGATCGCTCTCCTTGCGGCACCGGCAGTTCAGCAAACCTTGCGACGCTGCATGCGCGCGGCCAAGTGAAGCCCGGCGACATCCTGAAATCCCGATCGATCATCGGTTCGGAGTTCGAGGTGGGGCTCGAAGGCGTTACGACGGTCGCCGGCAGGCCGGCAATCATTCCGACCATCTCAGGTCGGGGATGGACCTTCGGCCTCCATCAGGTGGCGCTCGATCCGTTCGATCCGCTCGCCGAAGGTTTCGCGCTAACCGATACCTGGGGGCCGCAGGCGGGCGAGATCCGTTGAGACCCGATCCCGCGGCGCTGTAACCGCGCGGAAATGGTTTCGTCATTTGCGCCGGTCCATCTTTGCCACCATAGCGGCGTGAAGGACGCTGCCCGTGGCGATCGGGTCGAGCTTTTGCTGACCAAACGGATCGCCGCGGTCGGCCGCCTGCCTGAACAGTTCCTGTGCGACGGCGGGATTGCGCCGCACGCCTTCACCGCTTTCGAACATCAAGCCCAGATTGACCATGGCATCGACATTGCCGCGCCGGGCGGCGAGACCGTAGAATTTTGCCGCCCCAAGATTGTCTTCCGGCACGGCCGTGCCTTCATCCAGCATTACCGCCAGGTTGAACGCGGCGACGTCGTCGCCGGCCAGCGACGCTCGTTCGAACCAGCGGATTGCCAGTGTCCCGTCGGTGACGGTGCCGACGCCGTCGCGATAGGCGACACCGAGATTGTAGGCGGCGAGGATGTTCCCGGCCGCCGCCGCCTGCTGATAGAGGCTAAATGCCATCTCCGCTTCGCCGGCCTCGGCGAGCAGGGCACCGTAATTCACCCTGGCCAGCGCATGGCCGTTGTGCGCGGCTTCCTCCAGAATTCGGCGCGACTGTATTTTCTGCCCAGCCCTGTCTAGAACGCGCGCGAGCTGGAACTGCACCCGCGCGTTGCCATTCTGGTTATAGGCCTCGCGGCAAGCAGAAAGCGCGATGCCGATCCGGATGTCCTCAGTGTCGACTGCCGGGAACGATCTGTTTCGTTCCAGGTCGAATTCGCTGCCCGCTTCCCGGTCGCATTGTTCGGCGGCAGTCAGATCGGCGGCACGCGCGGCGGGAAGCGCGATCGTAGCAAATGAAAGGAGCGTGATGACCGCCAGCTGAAAAACATTGGCGATGCGAACGCTCTGATTGATCCGGTTGTCCATCATGGTCTCCCTCGTACAGCCTCAATCCTAGGGCCGTCGCGATGCGACACCTGTTCCTCGGGAAACAGCAATGATCCCGGCCGGACGGAGAGTGTCTGGGTGAGGATCCGCGCCGGCCAAAGACGAGATGCGTCTTGCATCGCCGATGCGTGCGGTTATCCTCGGAGGCGCCGGAGGCTCGAACAGGGAGCGTTGCGAGAGGGCAGCGGGCAAGGCCGATGCGGCAGATACATGTGAAAAGGCGAGTTTTTGTTGGCGGCCTGATGCTGGCGGCCATGGCCGGCCGATTGGGGAATGCGGCCACCAATTCGGTGGTCGGCAAGGCGGAGAAGATTCGCGGCAACGTTCGCCGTCGGCAGGGAGAGGACGAGGCGCGGTTGGCTGTCGGCGGCTCCGTCCTCGACAACGACTATGTCCTGACGAGCACCAACAGCTTTGCCGATCTCGCGCTCAGCGAGACGCGCATCCTGCTCGGCCCGCAGACGGAACTCCTGATCGACAGTTTCATCGCCGAGCAGGGCGGCACGCTCGAGCTCGGTCTCGGCCGGATGGTCTTCGACCGGCCGGAAGGGCTTTCCAAGGTGGACGTGGCGGTGCGCACGGCTTTCGGGATGATCGGCGTGCGGGGCACGAAGTTCTTCTGCGGGCCGAGCCGGGCGGCCTTTGCCGTCTTCGTGGAGCGCGGGGCCGTGTCCGTCGAGGGTGGTGGTGTGACGCGCACGGTTACTGCCGGCCAGGGCGTCGACTTCGACCGGCCCGGTGCCGCACCCTCGGAACCGACGAATTGGGGGCAGGCCCGCATCCGGCAAGCCTATGCGAGCGTCGGGTTGCCGTAAAGCAATTCTAGGAAAAGTGTGGAACGGTTTTCCGTCCGGAATTGCGTGGTTTCAAGGAGTTAGAGGATTTCACTGGTTCAAGGAAGCTATGAAATCCCCTAACAGCCCCGCTCTCATTTCGCCTGGGATGGCAGGTCAGCGACCGTGAAAAGTTCCATCGGTCCGAAGCCGCGGATATCGTGGCGTCCAAGCGCCCGAAGCGGCGTGCCCGTTTGCGCCGCGGCCGCCGGTCCGATGCAGATTGCCGTTCCAAGGAATTTGTTCGCGTCCTGAAGCCTGGCGGCCAGGTTAACCGCGTTGCCATGCGCGGTGTAGTCGAGCTTGCCTCCGGCGCCCACCTCGCCGAGGATCGCGGGGCCGGTTTCGACGCCGATCCGGGTCCTGCCGAAACCGTTTTCTGCAAATTGCGGCCGCTGACGCATCTCTTCGGTCAATGCGTGGATCGCCACGGCGCATTCGATCGCCTTGTTGACGTGATCGTCGAGGTCCTCCGGAGCGTTGAAAAGCGCATGCACCGCGTCGCCGGCCACCTTGTCGACCATGCCGCCATGGCGGGAGACAAGCGCGTTCACTTCCGCGAAATAGATGTCGAGCAAAGCCACGAGTTCGCGAGGGCCGAGCTTGTGGGCGAGCGTCGAGAACCCCTCGATATCGGTGAAGAGCGCGGTGACGATGCGCTCCTCGCCGGCCACGCGTCCGGCATTCGGCTGGTCTATGTAGCGCGCCACGACGGACTGGGGCAGATATTGCGAAAATTTCTGCCGGGCGATCGCCTCCGCACGGCGTACGTGGGCTAGTTGCAGCGCACTCGTTACGACGAGCACTGAAACCAGCGCTGCCCCGATACCGACTGCATCGACGAGCCAGCCTGTTGCCGCGTAAATCGCGCCGGCGCTGGCAACGACAAAGAGCAGCGCGAGGAGGCCGAGGGCGAGTGTCGCGTGCGGCCGAAGTCGGATCGCGCCAAAGGCTGCGATCGTGCCGGCTGCCAGGCTGAACAAGGCTTCGGCGAATGGCAGCCCGTCATGCCGATAGGGAACGAAGCCGGTCATGACGGCGTTGGCGATGTCGGCGTGGATCTGTACCGAAGGCTCGAGCGGCATCGAGGCGCTGGGTCTCAGCCCGCCGAGGCTCGGCATGCTGCTGCCGATAAAGACCAGTTTGCCCGCGAGACGGCTTCTGTCGACCGTGTTTGCCATGATGTCGGCGGCCGAGAGCGTCCGCGCGGCAATCGCACCTTCCGAGCTTGCCACGAAACGCAGGTTGCCCGCCGAGTCGAGGGGGATGATTGCATGATCGAGCCGTAGCCAGGCAGGTTCGCCGCCGAGCACCGGGGTGCTGCTCCCGGCCGCGAGCCTTCCCGCTTCGATCCCGAGCGCCGGATAGGCGTCGTTGCCGAGGATCGCAAAAGCCTGCGCCCGCCGCACGCGAGCGTCCTCGTCGCCGACGAGAAAGCCGGCAGTGGCCGCCTTGGACCGGTCCATGAATTCCGGGCAGGATGTTTCTGCCCCCTCGATGAACCAGAGGTCGGGAACGGCAAGCCTGCGTCGCAGGGCGAGCGGAGGAACGGGGCGCGGATGCTCCAAGGCACGGTCGGCGGCGAGAAAGCCCAGAACGACGGGTGCATTTGCAATCGCGGAAGCAAGCGCGATGTTGCCGGCGGAGTCGGGCTCGCATTCGGTACTGAAGACGAAGTCGACCGCAATCGCCTTTGCTCCCGCCGTGGAGAGCCGCAATATCAGCGCGGCCGTGGCCGCCCGGTCCCAGTTTCCGGAGCCGAGCGCTTCATGGGCCTTGCGGTCGATATCGACCACGGTGATGTCCGGCGACCGCGGCGAGGTCACCCACTGCGTGAGATTGTCGAAGAAAAGTTCGCGTGGGGTTTTGAAAACGGTTTCGCCATAGAGATAGAGAAGCAGCGCCGCCGCCAGGCTTGCGATGATCCCGCCGAAGAGCGGGGTGACGCGATAGTGGCGGCGTTGCACGCTCAACCGACCTAGCCCTCCTCGGGATCGGCGACGCTCAGCAGTTTATCTACATTACAGCAAATGATGCCGTCCGCGCGCTTCAGCGCACCGCATTCCTCGAGCGACAGAATGGCGCGATTCACCTTTGGCCGGCTCGCGCCGAGAATGGCGGCGATATCGGTCTGGCTTAAGGTCAGGCGCAGATTGGCGCTGCTCGGAAGCTCTTGGCCGTGGATCTGTTTGAGCGTTGCAAGAAAGAAGCGGGCAACGCGGGCATGGAGGTCATAGAGCGCAATCGTTTCCAGCCGCTCCGTCGTATCGCGGAGCTGCGCGCAGAGAAAGCGGATCACCGCTTCGGCGATCTGTGGCCTATGGGTGATGAGATCGAGAAAGGCCTTCTTGCCGATCACGTAGCCTTCGGCTGCGGTGACCGCCGTCGCATCGGCCGACCGCGGCTGTCCGTCGAGCAAGGCCATTTCTCCGAAGAGCGAACCTGCCTCGTGCTGGCGCAGCATCAGTTCGCGGCCCTGCGGCGTGAACAGCGAAAGCTTGATGCGGCCGGACACCACGACGACCATGTAGTTGCCGTCGTCGCCGCGCTGGAAGATGACGGTGCCCGCGGGCCATTTTCGGTACGTGGCGATGCCGGCGAGTTCCGTCAGCGTCTCCTTGTCGAACTCCTCGAAAATCGGAAAGGATCGCCAGAAGGCGGGACTCCTGTTGACTTCGGTCATGAGATCTCCCCATACGCGTCCCCTTACAACGCGTTGAAATTCTTCGCCCAGTCCTTCCGTCGTTGCAACATAAAAAGAGCTGTATGGAAGGCGTTGGCGGCCGTGGGAAGCGGTCGGCAGGGGCGTGCTTTCAAAGCATCGGTTGACGATAAATCGTATCTGTCTCCCGATTGTGAACGATCTGTCGCCGGTTGTGCGGCTAGATGTTTTTGAAAATGCTGATATTTCTCCCTCTAACAAATTTCCAATCAGGAGCCTCGCGCATGTCTCAGAATGTCATCGTCCTTATTGGGCGCATCCTCCTTTCGATCATCTTCATCATGTCGGGTTTCGGCAAGCTGACCGATCCGACGGCAACCGCCGGCATGATCACCGGCGCCGGATGGCCGGCCGCAACCGCGCTCGCCTATCTCGCCGGCCTGTTTGAACTCGTTGCCGGTCTCGCCGTCCTCGTCGGCTTCCAGACGCGCATTGCGTCCTACCTGCTCGCCGCATTCTGCCTGGTCACCGGTTTCGTCTTCCATGGCGGCCCCATCAACGTTCCGGACTTTCCGCCGGCTGCCAACGGCCTGCTGACGGTCTTCAACCAGATCATGATGATGAAGAACATCACGATCGCCGGTGCTTTCCTCGTGCTCGCCGCCTTCGGTCCGGGCGCCCTTTCGGTCGACGCCCGCACTGGAAAGGTCCTCGCCACCGCATAAGGCGTGAGGGAAAGTTTCCGACAAGCCCGAAAAACCCGCCGGCCGCTCCGGCGGGTTTTTGCATTGTGGCGTGAGTTAGAGCAATTCCAGGAAAATGCGTAACGGTTTCCGTCCGGAATTGTGTCGTTCCAGAGAAAACGAACCTAGGGGTAAATGACGCCCTTGCGCAAAATGACGTTGCCGTAGAGGCGCGGCTCGCTGGTCTGCACCACCGTGTGTGCCGCCTTTACGCGCGGATAGAAATCGGCGCCTAACAGCGGCACGACGTTGCGTGTCGGCTCATGCTTGCCGCAGCATTCGATGATTTCGCGATGCACCGGGTCGAGCGCATGCTTGTCCTGTTTGACAGTGGCGCGGAAGATCGCCTCGGGTACGAAATCGTCGATCGGCAGGACACTCAGGATCGCATCGAGCACCGGGATGAGGCCATGTCCGTCGAGACGAACCAGGCGACGCGCGTGCTCCTCGCCCGGATAATTGCCGTCGACGAGCGCGATCTCGTCGCCATGACCCATTGCTCTCAACGCCGAGAGAAGTTCCGGGCCGAGCAGTGGGTTTATTCCTTTCAGCATCAACTAAGCTCCTTGAAAAGGACATTGGTGTCCAAGAGATAGCGGGAAAACAGCGGGAGGCTTGCCCCGCCGATCGCCCGGGCGTGGCTTCCGACCGCGCCTTCAACGAGATCCGGAACCGTCACGCCCTGCAGGTCGAGCGTTTGCAGCGCCCGGCGCGTCGCCGCAAGGATGCGCGCCCGAACCCAGGGCGGGAAACCACCATCGATGACTGCCGCCGAGAAATCGATGATCGAGGCGGCGGAGACCACGGCTTGGGCAAGGGCCGCCGCCGTGTCCTGGATCCAGATTTCCAGCGGTTCGCCGAAGTCGATCCAGTCGTCTGCGGAATACCAGAGCGGCTGCGGATCGATGCCGCGCTCGCGCAGCAGGTTTTCAAGCACGAAGACCGAAGCGATCTTCAGCAATTGCGTGGATTTGCCATCCTTGCCCGAGACCGGCAACGGGCCGACAGCTCCGGCGGTCCCGGTCCGTCCGGAAAAGAGGGCGGAGTTGAGGACGATGCCGCCGCCGATGAACGAGCCGATATAGAAATAGACGAAATCGGGGTAACTCGAGCCGACGCCGAAGGCGAGCTCCGCTCCGCAGGCACTCGTTCCGTCGTTCTGGAGAAAGACCGCATGGGGTACCCGCGCGGCAACGGCCGCCTGCAGGTTCGTATCACGCCACCGATCCATCTCCTCCCGCGGCGCGCCGACTTCCTCGGCCCAGTTCCAGAGTTCGAACGGGGTCGCAATGCCGACGCCGGCGATGCGCGCGCGCTGCTCGGGCGCGAGTTGCCGCTCGAGCTTTTCGATGCCGCCGACGATGAAGGTGACGAGATCCTGGGGCAGCGGATAGGTGTGGATCTGATGCAGATGCAGCCGGATATTGCCGACGAAATCCATCAGCACCAGGTCGGCGCTGCGGCGGCCGATCTTGACGCCGAACGAGTAGACCGCATCCGGATTGAGGCGCATCGGGATCGAGGGCTGGCCGACGCGGCCACGTACCGGGGCGCCGCGGATCAAGAGGCCATCGCGCTCAAGCGCGCGCATGATGACGGAGACGGTCTGCGCGGAAAGGCCGGAGCGTCGGGCGATATCCGCCTTCGACAGGCTGCCGTGGCGGCGGACCAGCGACATGACGAGCCGTTCGTTATAGGCGCGCACGCGTGTCTGGTTCGCTCCGCCGCTTGGGTCGACCACATCCGGTTGCGTCGATCCCCCGCGGGAATCGTGTGTTATCGACATGCCACCGTCTCCTCCCGTTGGCACATTGCATGATTCCTTAAATCGGGAACCGATTTGAGGGAAAATCACGCTGCAAATTCAAAGTTCTACAGCGATCCTTGCGCGTCTGAGCGGATGCGAGGCGCTGTAGATGCTCGCTTGGCGCGAATCTGTTGTTTCCACTTCAGGTCGATCTGTCAATTTGCCGGACGGTCCGGGGTTCCTCCAAGCTCGTCCCGAGCCTAAGAATGCCACAACGGAATAATAATTCAATTTGATTTATTTATTGACACCCAGAAAGTTTGGTGTTTGACTTACCTTCGGAAGCGCCGTCCGCAGGAGGAGAATGCTGCGGCGACGAAGCCCGAAGCCGGGATGCCGGCACGTTTTTCAATCCTTGGGAGGATTACATGAAGAAAACTGTTCTTTCCGCTGCCTTTGCGGCACTGGCGCTCGGAGTTGCCTTCGCTTCGCCGTCGCAGGCCGCCGACGTTTCGGCCTGCCTCATTACCAAGACCGACACCAATCCCTTTTTCGTGAAGATGAAGGAAGGCGCCACCGCCAAGGCCCAGGAACTCGGCATGACGCTGAAGTCCTACGCAGGCAAGATCGACGGTGATTCCGAAAGCCAGGTCGCGGCAATCGAGACCTGCATTGCCGATGGTGCCAAGGGCATCCTGCTGACGGCGTCCGACACCAAGGGCATCGTGCCGCAGGTGCAGAAGGCTCGTGAGGCCGGCTTGCTTGTCATCGCGCTCGACACCCCCCTCGAGCCGCTCGATGCCGCTGACGCGACCTTCGCGACGGACAATCTGCTCGCCGGCAAGCTGATCGGCCAGTGGGCGGCCGCGACGCTGGGCGACGCCGCCAAGGATGCCAAGGTCGCCTTCCTCGACCTGACACCTTCGCAGCCGACCGTGGACGTGTTGCGCGACCAGGGCTTCATGATCGGTTTCGGCATCGACCCGAAGGACCCGAACAAGATCGGTGACGAGGACGACCCGCGCATCGTTGGCCACGACGTCACCAATGGCAACGAAGAGGGTGGTCGCACCGCCATGGAGAACCTCCTCCAGAAGGATCCGACCATCAACGTCGTGCATACGATCAACGAGCCGGCCGCCGCTGGTGCCTATGAGGCGCTGAAAGCCGTCGGCCGCGAAAAGGATGTGCTGATCGTTTCAGTCGATGGTGGCTGCCCGGGCGTCAAGAACGTCGCCGACGGCGTCATCGGCGCGACGTCGCAGCAATATCCGCTGATGATGGCCGCGCTCGGCATCGAGGCGATCAAGAAATTCGCAGACACCGGCGAAAAGCCGAAGCCGACCGAGGGCAAGGACTTCGTCGACACCGGCGTTTCGCTCGTCACCGACAAGCCGGTTTCAGGCGTCGAGTCGATCGACACCAAGGTCGGCACGGATAAGTGCTGGGGTTAATTACCTCGGCGATCCGGTGACCATGTACAGGGAAGGGCGGCCCCGGCCGCCCTTCGCATAAGCGCCGAGATCTTTGACATGGCGCGGAAAACCTGCGCAGTTTTTAGAGATTGCTGAAACTCGCCGAAATCATCGGCGGGGCCGCATCCGGCAGCAATGCACCCCCCTTGGGAGTGGGGTTCACGGGAGGAGTCTCCATGGGCGAGCCAAACACAGCCGCACAATCATCCCAGGAATTCGAAAAGGTCCTGGTCAACAGTTCGACGGAGGTGGCGTCCTTCGATACACACGACAAGACGCCGCTTCAGAAGCTGCAGCATTTCCTTCATTCAAGTCCGGCCGCCGTACCGTTGATCGTGCTGGTTCTGTCGCTGATCGCCTTCGGCGCCATCCTCGGCGGCAAGTTCTTTTCCGCCTTCACGATGACGCTCATCCTGCAGCAGGTGGCGATCGTCGGCATCGTAGGTGCCGCGCAGACGCTCGTCATCCTGACGGCGGGCATCGATCTCTCGGTCGGCGCCATGATGGTGCTGTCATCGGTGATCATGGGGCAGTTCACCTTCCGCTACGGCCTGCCACCAACACTATCCGTTCTCTGCGGTCTCGGCATCGGGGCGCTCTGCGGCTTCATCAATGGCACGCTCGTTGCGCGCATGAAGCTGCCGCCCTTCATCGTCACGCTCGGCATGTGGCAGATCGTGCTCGCCTCCAACTTCCTCTATTCCGCCAACGAGACGATCCGCGCCCAGGATATCTCCAACAACGCGCCGATCCTGCAGTTCTTCGGTCAGAATTTCCGCATCGGCAACGCCGTCTTCACCTACGGCGTCGTCGCCATGGTGCTTCTCGTGGCCCTGCTCTGGTATGTGCTCAACCGCACAGCCTGGGGACGCTATGTCTACGCGGTCGGCGACGACCCCGAGGCGGCCAAGCTCGCCGGCGTCAATGTCAAGGGTATGCTCGTCACCATCTACACGCTCTCGGGTCTCATCTGCGCGCTTGCCGGCTGGGCCCTGATCGGCCGTATCGGATCGGTCTCGCCGACGGCAGGCCAGTTCGCGAATATCGAATCGATTACCGCCGTGGTGATCGGCGGCATCTCGCTCTTCGGCGGTCGCGGCTCCATTCTCGGCATGCTCTTCGGCGCATTGATCGTCGGCGTCTTCTCGCTCGGACTTCGCCTCATGGGCACGGATCCGCAATGGACCTATCTCTTGATCGGCTTGCTGATCATCCTCGCCGTTGCAATCGACCAGTGGATCAGAAAGGTAGCAGCCTGATGGCACAGGAACCCATTCTCACCGCCCGCGGTCTCGTCAAGCGCTACGGTCGCGTGACCGCTCTCGACCACGCCGATTTCGATCTCTACCCGGGCGAAATCCTGGCCGTGATCGGCGACAACGGCGCCGGCAAATCCACGATGATCAAGGCGATCTCCGGCGCCATCACCCCTGACGAGGGCGAGATCCGGCTCGAGGGCCAGCCGATCCATTTCCGCTCGCCGATGGAAGCCAGGAAGGCCGGTATCGAGACGGTCTATCAGAATCTCGCCCTGTCTCCGGCGCTATCGATCGCCGACAACATGTTCCTCGGCCGAGAGATCCGCAAGCCCGGCATCATGGGCAAGTGGTTCCGCTCGCTGGACCGTGCGGCCATGGAAAAACAAGCGCGGGCAAAGCTCTCTGAACTCGGCCTGATGACGATCCAGAACATCAACCAGGCGGTGGAGACCCTGTCGGGTGGCCAGCGCCAGGGGGTCGCCGTCGCCCGCGCCGCCGCCTTCGGTTCCAAAGTGGTGATCATGGACGAACCGACGGCGGCGCTCGGCGTCAAGGAAAGCCGGCGGGTGCTGGAACTGATCCTCGACGTTCGCCGCCGCGGTCTGCCGATCGTGTTGATCTCGCACAACATGCCGCACGTCTTCGAGGTGGCGGACCGGATCCATATCCACCGCCTCGGCCGGCGGCTCTGCGTCATCAATCCGAAGGACTATACCATGTCGGATGCGGTGGCCTTCATGACCGGTGCCAAGGCGCCGCCTGGAGAGGTTCTTGCCGCATGAACCTGCATGCCCTGAGGGATGAGATCCTCCAGCGGGCGGCCGGCGCCGCCCGTTTCATCGTTGCCATAGCCGGTCCACCGGGTGCCGGCAAATCGACGCTCGCTGAAGTGCTTGCCGAGGCTCTAGCGGAAGCCGGCGAGAAGGCGGCGGTACTGCCGATGGACGGCTTCCACATGGACAATGCCGTTCTCGAAGAAAAGGGACTGCTTGCCCTCAAGGGCGCGCCCGAAACCTTCGACTTCAGGTCGTTTCTTTCGACGCTCGCTGCCGTTAGCGCCAACGACGGCGAAGTCCTCGTGCCGATCTTCGACCGCTCGCGCGAGCTGGCAATCGCCTCTGCGCGGGTGATCGCGCCGGAAACGCGCATCGTTCTCGTCGAAGGCAACTATCTGATGCTCGACGAAGCGCCGTGGAACAGACTAGAAGGGGCCTTCGACCTTTCGATTTTCATCGATCCCGGCCTCGATATGGTCGAGCAGCGATTGCTGAAACGCTGGTACGATCACGGCTATGACGACGAGACCGCGAGGATGAAGGCGTTCGGCAACGACATCCCGAATGCCCGTCGCGTTATAGGCAACCGCCGGCCGGCCAGCCTCGTCATCCGGGATTTCTGAGGGATGGGCTCGGAGCGGGATGAGGAAAAGTGTGCGCGGTTTTCCGCACGCATCCCGCTCTGCACTTTTCGAATCACCATTGTGTTTTGCGGCGCAATGATGATATCGAGGCGCGGTTTCACCACATGAAGTCCCGTTCATCGAGCGCATCGACCGGCCAGCGCGCCGCTCGCGCCGATCGGACGCGAGCATCGGGAGAACGCTGACCATGCAAGACCTCGTTATCCGCCGCCCGGACGATTGGCACCTTCACCTGCGCGACGGCGGCATGCTGCGCGGCGTGATCGCGGACACGAGCCGCCACTTTGCCCGCGCCATCATCATGCCTAATCTGGTGCCGCCGGTCGTGACCACCGCCGATGCGGCCGCCTATCGCGAGCGCATTCTCGCCGCCGTTCCCACGGAGCATCGGTTCGAGCCGTTGATGACGCTCTATCTGACCGAAGGCACCGACCCGGACGACGTCGAGACCGGCCACAGGCGTGGCCTCGTCAAGGCGGTCAAGCTCTATCCGGCAGGAGCGACGACCAACTCGCACAGCGGCGTTCGCGACATCGAGAAAGCGATGCCGGTGCTGGAGCGCATGGCCGAGATAGGTTTGCCGCTCTGCGTCCATGGCGAGGTGACGACCGCCGATGTCGACATCTTCGACCGCGAAGCGGTGTTCATCGAAACCGTGCTCGACCCGCTCCGCCGGCGCCTGCCCGAGCTTCGGGTCACTATGGAGCACGTAACGACCAAGGATGGTGTCGACTACATCAACGCGTCCAAAGCCAATCTCGCCGGCTCGATCACGACCCACCATCTGATCATCAATCGCAATGCCATCCTCGTCGGCGGTATCAAGCCGCATTACTACTGCCTGCCGGTCGCCAAGCGCGAGAAGCACCGCCTGGCGCTGCGCGCGGCGGCGACGTCCGGAGATGCACGCTTCTTTCTTGGCACCGATTCCGCGCCCCACGTCGATCCGCTGAAGGAATGTGCCTGCGGTTGCGCCGGCATCTATACATCGATCAACACCATGAGCTGCCTTGCCCATGTCTTCGAAGAGGAGGGGGCGCTCGATCGTCTGGAGGCCTTCGCATCGTTGAATGGTCCCTCCTGGTACGGCCTGCCGGTGAACGAGGAAACGATCACGCTGCGCAAGCAGGAACAGCCGGTCCGCTATCCGGCCAAGGTTGAGACCGAGGCCGGCCCGGTCACCGTTTTCGATCCGATGTTCCCGCTTTATTGGGCCGTCGTCTGATTGACGAGGGTTGTTTTGCCGCGTGACTGAATCCGAAAACCGGTTCCCGCTTTTCGGGGTCACGCCAGGAAGGAGAGATTGATGTTTTCCAACGCGTTCACCGACAAGGCGGTGATGGCTGAGCTGGTCGCGAAAATGCTCTGGGAGATCAAGGCGGTGCATTTTCGTGCCGACGAGCCTTACAAGCTGTCCTCCGGCATGGCGAGCCCTGTCTACATCGACTGCCGTAAGCTGATCTCTCATCCGCGCATCCGCTCCGCGGTGATGGATTTCGCCGCCGCGACGATCCTCCGCGAGGCCGGTTTCGAGCAGTTCGACGTGGTCGCCGGCGGCGAGACGGCCGGCATCCCCTTCGCCGCCATGCTTGCCGAGCGCCTCGGCCTGCCGATGATCTATGTGCGCAAGGCGCCGAAGGGCCATGGCCGCAATGCCCAGATCGAGGGTCATATGCCGGAAGGCGCGCGTGTTCTGGTCATCGAGGATCTGACGACCGCCGGCGGTTCGATGTTCAAGTTCATCGATGCGATCCGCGCGGCCGGCGGTGTGGTCGACCACGGCATCGCGCTCTTCTACTACGACATCTTCCCGGAAGCGCGGGCGGACATGAAATCGAAGGGGGTCGACCTGCACTTCATCGCGACGTGGCGCAACGTATTGGCGGTTGCCCGCGAGCAGGCGCTGTTCGACGAGAAGACGCTGAACGAGGTCGAAGCGTTTCTCAACGCTCCGCTCGCCTGGTCCGGTCGCAACGGCGGCGTCAGCGCGCTTGCGGCCCAGTGAGCTTTCGCTGGCTTTGGCGAGAGATCTGATTTAAATCGATTGAATAATCGAAGGAATGGTCGTTAAGGGAGGAAATGCCGATGATCGTTTGTTGCGGGGAAGCCTTGATCGACATGCTGCCGCGCGACACGGCGGCCGGGGAGAGCGCCTTTGCGCCCTATGCCGGCGGAGCGATCTTCAATACCGCCATTGCGCTCGGGCGGCTCGGCATCCCGACCGGCTTCTTCACCGGCCTTTCCGACGACATGTTCGGCGATATCCTGCGCGTTACACTGAAAGCCGCGAATGTCGATTTCGGCCCTTGCGCGATCCTTCCGCTCCACACGACGCTTGCATTCGTGAAGCTCGTCAATGGTCACGCGAGCTACGCCTTCTTCGACGAGAACACCGCCGGACGGATGATCACCAAGGATCATCTCCCGGCGCTCGGCGAATTCTGCGAGGCACTGCATTTCGGTGCGATCAGCCTCATTCCCGAACCGTGCGGCTCGACTTACGAAGCCTTGATGAT
Organism: Sinorhizobium psoraleae; assembly: GCF_013283645.1. Classification (GTDB taxonomy): domain Bacteria; phylum Pseudomonadota; class Alphaproteobacteria; order Rhizobiales; family Rhizobiaceae; genus Sinorhizobium; species Sinorhizobium psoraleae. Next base: position 1,002,601 of record NZ_JABEKV010000002.1, on the reverse strand, counting down.
GCGCGAGCACGAAAAGCGCGTGATCTCCTTCGACCCGAACATCCGTCCCGGCTTCATCAAGGATCGCGAGGCGCATCTCGGCCGCATGAACCGCATGGCGGCGATGTCGGACATCATCAAGTTTTCCGATGAGGACCTCGCCTGGTTCGGCATGGAAGGCAGCCATGACGAGCTTGCTGCCGAATGGCTGAAGCGCGGCCCCAAGCTGGTGCTGATCACCAAGGGTGCCGATGGCGCGGTTGGCTATACCAGGAACCACAAGGTCGAAGTCGCCGGTGAACGGGTGACGGTCGTCGATACGGTCGGTGCCGGAGATACTTTTGATGCCGGCGTGCTGGCGTCGTTGAAGCTCAACAACCTGCTGACCAAGAACAACGTGGCAAATCTCAGCGACGCCGCAGTCCGTCAGGCTTTGGCGCTCGGCGCCAAGGCCGCGGCCGTTACCGTCTCGCGCGCCGGCGCAAATCCGCCGTGGCAATACGAAATCGGGCTGTGAGCTTTTCCGGGGCGTCCCGCCTCTCGGCGCGGATACCTGAAAGCTGAAGGGGCGCCATCGCTGGCGCCCTTTTGTTGCTCAACGCGCGGCCTTCAGCAAGGCTGCGACAAGACCGGCGGTCGATGAATCGTGGCCTTCGGCGCTTTCCTTGCCTTCGACCACCGGCAGCAATCCGGTGGCCAATTCCTTACCGAGCTCGACGCCCCATTGGTCGAAGGAATTGATGTTGAAGAGCGCACCTTCGACGAACACGCGATGTTCGTAGAGGGCGATCAGGCGACCGAGCGCGAAGGGATCGAGCTGGTCGTAGACGAAGGTGAGAGACGGCCGGTTTCCGGTGAAGACCCGATGCGGGGCGATCTTGTCGGCCTTGGCGTCATCCATTCCCTTCGACGTGAGCTGCGCCTTGGCTTCGGCAAGCGTGCGGCCCTTCATCAAGGCTTCCGACTGCGCCAGGCAATTTGCCATCAGCAACTGGTGCTGGTGACGCAGGTCCTTTTCGTGGCCATTGCCAGCGATCATGAATTCGGCCGGGATGATGTCGGTGCCCTGGTGGATCAGCTGGTAGAAGGCGTGCTGGCCGTTGGTGCCCGGTTCGCCCCAGACGACGGGGCCGGTCGAGAATTCGACCGGTGTGCTATCCATCGTGACGCCCTTGCCGTTCGATTCCATGTCGAGCTGCTGCAGATAGGCTGGGAAGCGCGCAAGGCGCTGGTCGTAGGGCAGGATCGCGCGCGACGGATAGCCGAGCACGTTGCGATGATAGAAGCCGATCAGGCCGAGCAGCATCGGAATGTTCTGACGCAGCGGCGCTGTGCGAAAATGCTTATCGATCGCGTGGCCGCCGTCGAGGAAGCTTCCGAAATTTTCCTTGCCGATCGCGATCATCAGCGGCAGGCCGATCGCCGACCAGATCGAATAGCGCCCACCGACCCAGTCCCAGAAGCCGAAGACGCGTGCCTGATCGATGCCGAAGGCGGCAACCTTGTCGAGCGCGGTGGAGACGGCAGCGAAGTGATGCCCGACCGCCGCTTCGCCGAGCTTGTCGGCGATGAAGGCGCGGGCAGTTGCCGCATTGGTCATCGTCTCGATCGTGGTGAAGGTCTTCGAGGCAACGATGAAGAGCGCGGTTTCCGGATCGACGAGCTTCAACGTGTCGGCGATATGCGCGCCGTCGATGTTGGAAACGAAATGCAGCCGTGGACCGTCGTGGAAGGGGCTGAGCGCCAGCGTCGCCATCACTGGGCCGAGGTCGGAGCCGCCGATGCCGATATTGATGACGTCGGTGATCTCCTTGCCGGTGGCGCCCTTCAAAGCGCCCGAACGGACGCCGTCGGCAAAGGCACCCATCGCGTCGAGTACCGCGTTGACGTCGGGCATCACGTCCTTGCCGTCAGCGAGGACCGGTCGGTTGCTGCGGTTCCTGAGCGCCGTGTGCAGCACGGCGCGGCCCTCGGTCATGTTGATGATATCGCCGCGGAACATGGCGTCCCGCTTCTCTTCTACCTTCGCCGCCTTTGCGAGCGCTTCGAGCCCATCGAGAATCCGGTCGTTCACCGCGCATTTCGAATAATCGAAGAGTAGGTCGTCGAGCGTCGTGCTGAAGCGGGAGAAGCGGTTCGGGTCGGCCGCGAAGGCGGCGCGAATGTCGGTTGCATTGGTCTCGCGTGCAGTGGCTTTCAGGTGTTCGACAAGCGCTTTCATCGCAGGCTCCTTGCATCGGAAATTGGCTGCGATAGCTAGTCGGTTTGTTTGCGGTAAATCAAGGGCATGTGTGCGCTGCAGCGAAAAAAGGCCGTGCGCGAGGGCCTTCGCTGCGTCGCGCGCGATGAGGCCCCTTGCCGCCTGCCGGACCTTCTCCCCGCGAGCGGGCAGAAGGTTAGGATGAGGAGCAATCAGGGCCGACGCTGCTGCTACCCGCGCAAATCCTTGCGCAGGATCTTGCCGACATTCGACTTCGGCAACTCGGTGCGAAATTCCACGTGTCTCGGCCGCTTATAGTTGGTGAGGTTGGCGGCGCAGTGGCGCTTGACCTCCGCCTCGGTGAGATCGGGATCCTTCCGTACGACGAAGAGCTTCACGGCCTCGCCCGAATGCGGATCGGGGATGCCGATGGCGGCACATTCGAGGATGCCCGGGTGGGTTATCGCGACTTCCTCGATCTCGTTCGGGAAGACGTTGAAGCCGGAAACGAGAATCATGTCCTTCTTGCGGTCGACGATTTTCGTCAGCCCCTCGGAGTTCATGAAACCGATGTCGCCGGTGCGGAAAAAGCCGTCCGGCGAGATCGCTCTCGCCGTCTCGTCCGGCCGTTGCCAGTAGCCGGCCATGACCTGCGGGCCACGGATGCAGATTTCGCCGATGTCGCCGACGGGCAGCGTGTTGCCGTCCTCGTCCCGAATCTCGACCTCGGTGGAGGGGAGCGGCATGCCGATCGTGCCGGTGAAATCGCCTGTATCGAGCCGGTTGGCGGTGGCGACCGGGGAGGTCTCGGAAAGCCCGTAGCCTTCATGGATCGGGCAGCCGGTCATCGCCAGCCAACGCTCGGCGACCGGCCGCTGCACGGCCATGCCGCCACCAAAGGTCAGCACCAGCGACGAAAAGTCGAGCTTCTTGAATTCGGCGTTGTTCATCAGCGCGTTGAACAGCGTGTTAAGGCCGGGGAAGATGTTCGTCCGGTACTTGCCGAGTTCCTTGACGAAGGCGGGAATGTCGCGCGGGTTGGGGATGAGAATGTTGTTGCCGCCCGTCGAGAGGCCCATCAGCGAATTCACCGTCAGCGCGAAGATATGATAGAGCGGCAGCGCGCACATGAAGGTGAGGTTTTCCGGGCGCGCCTTGCGCCGGAAGGCGGTTTCCAGCCACAGCTCCATCTGCGCCATGTTGGACAAAAGGTTGGAATGGGTGAGGGTGGCGCCCTTGGAGACGCCGGTGGTGCCGCCGGTATATTGCAGGAAGGCCACATCGGACGGCGCCAGATGGGGTTTCGTGAGGCTCAGTTTCGCACCCTTGGCAAGTGCGGTCTTGAAGGAGATATGTCCCGGAATCGACCAGTCGGGCACGAGTTTCTTGACGCGCCGCACGACGAGATTGACGATTGCTCCCTTGACGCCGAGCATGTCGCCCATGCTGGCGACCACCACATGTTTGACGGCCGTACGGGCGACGACCTGCTCGACTGTGTGGGCGAAGTTCTCGAGCACGAAGATCGCCTTGGCGCCGGCATCGACGAGCTGGTGCTCGAGCTCGCGCGGCGTATAAAGCGGATTGACGTTGACCACCGTCAGGCCTGCACGAAGGATGCCGTAGACGATGACCGGATTCTGCAGGATGTTCGGTAGCATCACTGCGACGCGATCACCCTTGGCCAGGCCGAGCGATTGCAGCCACGCGCCGATCGCGGCCGAATGCGTGTTGAGAGCGGCGAAGGTGAGCGACTTGCCCATGCAGGTGAAGGCCGGGCGCCAGGAATATTGCGCCACCGCATGATCGAAGAACTCGCCGATCGAGCGGTAGGGCAACGGGCCGATTTCGGCCGGCACGCCTGGCGGATAGGACTTGAGCCAGATTTTCCCTGTATTGGAACCCGCCTGCTGCGCGCTTGCTTCCGCCATGATCTCTCTCCCTCTGGTCGCCAGTGACCGGCCGTGCTCACGGCGAAGAAAAATCCCTCCCGACCTTCCTCTCCGTCGAAGATGAAGCTTTTACAGCGTCTCTTCAAGCCGTGAATCCGCTTATATGACTTTGACGTAAACGTCAACAATGGCGGCGACTTGATGCACCGGCAGAACGCACGAGATTTTGATATGCGCCGCAGCATAAATCCTTGCGGCAGCTGGCAAACAATTTATATTGCACCGCAATAAACCTCCCTGCGGCATCGTCGGTGCCGACGCCGTTCGCGGCATTTCCAGATATCGATTTTCGAGCAGCGGTTGAAGTGCCGCAGCAAGGCTGTTCCATGTCCGACGACGTCCTCCCCTCCACAGCTGTCATGCCACGCAGCAGGGTGTCGGCGGCAGAAATCGCGCTCGCAGTAGGCGGGTTCGGTATCGGCACCGGCGAATTTGCGATCATGGGTCTGCTGCCTCAGGTCGCCGAAGATGTCGTCGTTTCGGTACCGGAAGCCGGCGCCGTGATCAGCGCCTATGCGTTGGGTGTGGTGGTCGGTGCGCCGTTGATTGCCGTTCTTGGCGCCCGCTTCGCCCGCTTTCACGTTCTTCTCGTCCTGATGGCACTGTTCGCTCTTGGCAATTTTGCAAGCGCCGCGGCCCCGGATTTCCACACGCTGATCGCGGCGCGGTTCCTCGTCGGGCTGCCCCACGGCGCCTATTTCGGTGTTGCGGCGCTCGTCGCTGCCGGCCTCGCCGCGCCCAACCAGCGGGCGCGGGCGATCGGCCGGGTGATGATGGGGCTGACGATCGCCACGCTTTTCGGCACACCGCTCGCCGCGTGGTTTGGCCAGGCGCTTGGCTGGAGGACCGCCTTTGCCCTCGTCGGCGGCATCAGCCTGCTGACCATGGTCCTGAGCTGGCTCCACGTGCCGCGGGACAGGGGTGACCCTCAGGCAACGCCGCTTCGGGAACTCGGCGCGCTCGGAAGGTTGCAGGTCTGGCTGCTGCTCGGCATTTGCGCCGTCGGCTGCGGCGGCATGTTCGCGGTCTTCAGCTACATCACGCCGGCGCTGACGGAAGTCGCAGGCGTCTCCCTTGCGAATGTGCCGATCATGCTGTCCGTATTCGGGGCTGGCATGATACTCGGCAACATCGTCGGCTCGCGGCTCGCCGACTGGTCGTTGCTGCCGGCGATCGGCATTGCGATCGCCTTCAACATCTTCGCCTACATCCTGTTCTATTTCACCATGACGAACCAGTGGATGGCGATCGTCAACGTGCTGTTCATCGGCGGCGGTTTCGCCGTCGTGCCCGGCGTGCAGACGCGTCTGCTGGACGTGGCGGGCAAGGCGCAGACGCTGGCCGCAGCCCTCAGCCACTCCGCCTTCAACCTCGCAAACGCGCTCGGCGCCTGGCTCGGCGGTGTATCGATCGCAGCAGGCTACGGCTGGACCTCGACGGGGCTGGTCGGTGCTGTTCTCGGTCTTGCCGGTTTTGCCATCTCCTTCGTCTCGGTTCTTGTCGACCGCAGAGGGCGGCAGGCAGCATAAGTTTACGAAGAGACCGAATTTTCGCGCGACGATCTTGAGTACGCCTAAATTTTTCTGTCATGTCCCGCCGCTAACGTCCGCGACCATCCCCTATCCATCGGAAACTGAGTGTCGACGCAGCAGATGGGCTGGCAAGGTCCGGGGTTTCATGTAAGGTTTCTAAAAGACGGAGGATGACAGGTGCAATTGGGCAATCGTGAGCGAGAAAACCTTCCCGCGGAGCCGAGGCTCTTCGGGCAGCCGGCCCATTCACGCTCTGCCCTTGTCCTGCCGATCTCGGCTGCCCGCTGGCTGCTCGTCCTCGTACTGTTGGCAGGCGTCTATTTCTTCCATGGCTTCGTGGTGCCGGTGCTCGCCGCCGTCGTCATAGGCTTCGCGAGCTGGCCGATTTACCGTCGGCTGCTCCAGGCGGTCGACGGCAACCGCACGCTGGCGGCAACGATCGCCATCGTCGCCGTGGTCGCCTTCATCGTGGTGCCGATTTCGATCACCGCGGTCTATGCGGTGGACGAAGTGCGCGATTGGCTCGTCTGGGCGGTCGAAACCAATGCCAACGGGGCGCCGGTTCCCGCCTGGCTGACGACCATACCGGCGGCCGGCAGTTGGCTCGGAGAGCAATGGGTCAAATATGTCGGCCATCCGGGTGCCCTGGGCGAACTGGTGCAGCTCGTCAGCGGCTCCAACATCGGCAATATCTATCGCGGCGTGCTCGTGATCGGCGCGTCCGCCTTCCAATCCTTCCTGACGCTGCTCTTCATGCTGATCACGCTGTTCTTCGTCTATCGCGACGGCCAGTCCTTTTCGAAGCAGCTCGACCATCTCGGCGAGCGGATTTTTCCGATGCGCTGGGAGCGTCTGTCCCGAGTGGTGCCGCTGACGATCAGTTCGACGGTGACCGGCATGGGCATCATTGCAATCGGCGAAGGCATCGTTCTCGGCGTCGCTTACTGGCTGGCCGGTGTCCCGTCGCCGGTGACGCTCGGTATCATTACCGGCATCATGGCAATGGTGCCCGGCGGCGCACCCCTCTGCTTCACGCTGGTGTCGATCTATCTCGTGGCGAGCGGCTCGCCGGTGCAGGGGGTCGCGCTCTTTACCTGGGGCACGACAGAGCTGTTCATCGTCGACAAGACGCTCAGGCCGAAACTCGTCGGCGGACCGATCAAGTTGCCTTTCCTGCCTACCTTCTTCGGTCTGATCGGCGGCGTGAAGACAATGGGCTTCCTCGGTCTGTTCGTCGGCCCCGTGCTCATGGCGCTCCTCGTCGCCATCTGGCGGGAATGGCTGCACGAAGTGACCACGCAGCCCGAGCCGCCGGCCGTCAACCAAATCTCGCGGGGCGATGTGTCGGTGAAGTGACCGTTGCCGCAGGTCGCGACTCAGACGAACGATCGACAATCAGCCGAGCGAAATACCGACAGTCGCCCTCGTCCCTCGTCTACGCAGTGCGTTGCCGGAGCGCCCGGCGGGCGTCGCCAAGGGCTGAGGGGCCGCAGCGATGACGCCTTCGGCGCGGGCGTGACGATCGGCCGTTACTAGTTGCTCAAGCCTCGCCTTCGCGAGCCTCTTCGAGCAGCCGAACGACCTCTTCGTCCGATGTCTGGTCGAAGTCGATATAGTGGATGCCGACAGCCCGGAACGGATCCGGTGTTTGCAGACAGATGACTTCGTCGGCCTCCGCTTCGAGTTGCTCGAGGGCCTCGCCGGCTGCGACCGGAACAGCAAGAATGATCTTGCCGGTTCCCGCTTTGCGCAACGCCTTCAATGCGACCTTGACAGTGCCGCCGGTCGCGACGCCATCGTCCACGACGATCACCGTGCGGCCCTCGGTTGGTGTCGGAGGTCGATTTCCTTGATAGATCTCGCGCCGCCGCTCGATCTCGGCGAGTTGGCGGCGGCTTTCGGCCTCGATGTAGGCAGCCGAAGGATTGACGATGCGCATCGCCTCCTCGTTGTAGACGAATTGCGGATCATTGCCGTCCACCACAGCGCCGATGCCGTATTCGGAATGTCCAGGCGCGCCGATTTTGCGCACCAGAACCAATTCGAGCGGTGCGTGCAAGGCCTTGGCTATCTCGAAAGCCACGGGCACGCCGCCGCGCGGCAATGCCAGGATCAACGGCTCCGACTGGGCATGTTTCGCCAGAACGTCCGCGAGTTGCCGTCCCGCATCCCGGCGATCTACAAATTTCCGCGGGGGATAATCCATGATCTCATGTCCTTCCTGGAGTGCTGCCGAGATGGATCAGGAACCAGTCTGTCGCATGCCGGATCACCTGATCCATCGTGCCGGGCTCCTCGAACAGATGGCCCGCGCCATCGATGATGATGAGCCGCTTCTCGCAGGCGAGCGCGTCGAAGGCGCGTTCGTTCATGTCGATCACCGGCCCGTCGAGGCTTCCGACGAGGAGGAGGGTGGGGGCGCGAACCTCCGGCAGAACCTGCATGGCAAGATCGGGGCGGCCACCGCGTGATACGACCGCGCCTACGTCCGGCTCGGCGTAAGCTGCCTGCAGCGCCGCGCCGGCCCCCGTGCTCGCGCCGAAGTAGCCGACCGGCAGATGCGACGCCTCGGAAACCTCGGAGACCCAACGCTTTGCGGCGACGAGCCGATCAGCGAGGAGATCGATGTCGAAGACGTTGCGCCGGTCCTGTTCTTCGTCCGGTCGCAGGAGATCAACGAGAAGTGTCGCCAACCCCGCTTCCCGCAGTGCCGCCGCGACGCGATTGTTGCGAGGGCTGAAGCGCCCGCTTCCACTGCCATGGGCAAAGATCACGAGGCCACTCGCGCCGGAAGGGACGCCGAGAAAAGCCTCGATCCCCGGGGGCTCGATTCTTACGGATTGTACATCATCGGGTGTCGAGAAGGCCATTTGCTCACTCTCACAGCCGCAGCACGCGTTCTGGTGTCGTTTCGTCGCTAGATCCTGTTCGACCACCCCGATCCGGTATCCCCTGCCGGAGCATCCCGTGTGTTGGAGCGTCCTTTGTACATTCATTTGAACGCACGGCGCTCTCGGGGCATCGTCCCGGCCTCCCTCAGGAGTTGACGCACGTCGTCGAATCCCACGCCTTTCCAACCGCCCGCGGTCTTGTGCTCCAATCCGCGCAGAGGTCGATTGTTCCCCACTTCGATCCTGATAACCGTCCCATGAGCGGCTGACTGGCGCTTGCCGCCTCTGCCGAACCGCGCCGGTCCGGAGACGACCGCCCGGAACACTTTTCCTGAGCAGGTGTTTGGCGTGTGAGCGCGGCGCGGCGCGTGATGGACAAAGGCGCAAATCATGAACCCGAAGACTGAGATAATGCTGCACACCGGAAACAGGATGCCTGTTCTGGGGCTCGGCACATGGCAACTGACGGACGACACGGCCGAGACGATCGCAACTGCCTTGAAGCTGGGCTATCGAATGATCGACACGTCCGGAGATTACGGGACCCAGCCCGGCATCGCAGACGGCATCAACAGGAGCGGCATCGAACGCGCCGACTTCTACCTGGTCACGAAAGTCGAGGAAGTGGACGACGCCTATCAAGCGACGCGCAAAAATCTCGACGAATTGCAGCTGGACTATGCCGATCTCATGCTCATACACCGTCCGCCGCGAACAGGAGCGGGGGAAGATCTGTGGCGAGGCCTGATCCGGGCGAAAGAGGACGGCCTTGCGAAAGACATCGGCGTCAGCAACTTCTCGATTGACCTCATGGATGCGTTGATAGATGCGACGGGCGAGGTGCCAACGGTCAATCAGATCGAGTGGAGCCCGTTCGGGCACAGCGATGACATGCTGCGTTATGCGAAGGAAAAGCAGATCGTCATCCAGGCATACAGCCCCCTCACGCGCACCAAACGGCTGCGGGACGAGACTCTCACGAAGATTGCCGCGAAATACGGCAAATCGCCGACGCAAGTGCTGGTCCGATGGAACCTGCAGCGCGGGACAGTTCCCATTCCCAAAGCCAACCAGCGGCAACATCTGGAAGAGAACATCGATGTGTTTGATTTCGATCTCGGCGAAGGCGACCTGAAAACCCTTGATGGCCTGAACGAGCGCTACTCGTCGCTGGGAACGCTTCCCTATAGCTGAGCATCAAGTCCGCTTGGCGAAGGACAGAGCATCAGGAGCAACAATCGATGGCTGAACCCGGGCAGGAGCGCGAAACGGTCGTTCTGGAAGAGGGCGATATCTTCTTTCTGTATCGACCCCGGGTGGAGGAAGAGCATCCCTCGAGTATCGGTGACGTGCAACGGTTCGAGATGGTGCTCCGTCCGCACGGCGGCGAGAAGGTCCGGCTCCTGGTTGTCGGGCGAAAGCGACTGCCCGAAGCCGAGCGGCACGAACGCCACTGGGGTTTTGTGGAGGCGATAAGGCATTCGGCCAAGGACATTGAGAAAGAGCTTCGCGAGCGACGCTATGACACGGGCACACGGGGCGAGCGTCGGCAGCCGGCCGCGCGTCCCGCCGGGGAGGGCGTGTACGCAATCACGCTCGAAGACGGACAGATGCATCTCTCCTACGCGCTTGAGCTTCCCGAAAAACCCGGCGAGGTGCAGAAGGCCTTCAGGATCGCGCCGGAGGCGAGCTACGCGCTGTCGATCAAGAATCCGGAGAAGGGCAAGCCCGTCAATGCCGGGCTGCGCGAGGAGGATGAGGCCGACTATCCGGAGAAGCTGCAGGAGGAATTCAGAGGCCGGCGTTTTGCGCGCGAGGACATTCGCCTCCTCGATTTCGAGGGCGCGGAGTTCATCCTGATCGGGGCACGTTCAAATCCCGAGTCCGAATATGGTCTCGATCTCGGCGCAGAGCACGAGAACTATAAGCACGCGGAAACCATCCGCCGGCTGCGCATGGTCAAGTCCCGCCATCCGGTCAAGCCATTGCTTGAGGGCGGCTGGGCCTGAGCGGTCGGCATGCTCCTTGCCTGCCGTTCCGCGTCGGATCATCGTCGGTGTGGCTCACGAGTCGGCAACTGGCGCGCGCTTGCTTGCTCGACGCAGGGCATTTCATGCTAAATATTTGGAATTAGTGGTGCCGCTTACGTGACTCGAACACGTGACCCCATCATTACGAATGATGTGCTCTACCGACTGAGCTAAAGCGGCCCTGATGGTTCCGCGGATGGCCGCGGAACGAAGTGTGAGGCGCTGATAAACGCAAAGCGCCAAGATTTCAAGCCATCAGTTTCGAGAACTTGAAAATTCCTTGGCCGCATGAACATCGCGACGGGCACCGAGCCCGAGCCGGGTTCGCGCCGCGTCATATTCCCGTTCCAGCCGGTCGACGAGCTCAGCCACCGTGCCGATCTCGCGGACGGCGCCGATGCCTTGGCCGCAGCCCCAGATGTCCTTCCAGGCCTTGGCGCCTTCGGCGGCGCTGCCGAAGTCCATCTTCGACGGGTCCGCTTCCGGCAGCTTGTCTGGATCCATGCCGGCTGCGCTGATCGAGGGCTTGAGATAGTTGCCGTGAATGCCGGTGAAATAGTTGGAATAAACGATGTCGGCGGCGCTGCTGTCGACGATCATCTGCTTGTAGGCATCACTGGCGCGCGCCTCTTCGGTGGCGATGAAGGAGGAGCCGATATAGGCCATGTCCGCGCCCATTGCCTGCGCGGCGAGGATGGCGCCGCCGGTGGCGATTGCGCCGGAAAGCAGGAGCGGTCCGTCGAACCATGCGCGGATCTCCTGGATGAGCGCGAAAGGCGAGAGCGTTCCGGCATGGCCGCCGGCCCCGGCCGCCACCGCGATCAGGCCGTCGGCACCCTTGCGGATTGCCGAATTGGCGTGGCGGTTGTTGATGACGTCATGGAGCACGATGCCGCCATAGGAATGGATCGCTGCGTTTACTTCCGGCACCGCACCGAGCGACGAGATGACGATCGGCACCTTGTATTTGACGCAGAGCATCAGGTCTTGCTCGAGCCTGGCATTCGACTTGTGTACGATCTGGTTGACCGCGAATGGCGCTGCCGGCCGGTCGGGATGCTTGGCCTTGTGGTCGGCGAGCGTCTCGGTGATCTCCGCAAGCCACTCGTCCAGCTGCGATTGTGGACGAGCATTGAGGGCGGGAAAGGAACCGATGACGCCGGCTTTGCACTGCGCGATCGTCAGCCGGGGATGCGAGACGATGAAGAGCGGCGCGCCGACCACCGGCAGTCTCGTTGTTCCGGAAAGAATTGGCGGCAAAGGCATCAGGCTTCTCCATCCCTCATTGTTTGACGTTTGCGTAAACGTCAAACCAGATAACAGCAAACCGACGGACTTGCAAAGAGACGCATTTTACCCGTCGATCAGGTCCTCGTTCGATTTTCAACGCGGAAGTCCCTGGTGGTCTTACGGGCGGACTTGCAGATTCCGAAAGCAACGGTTACCCAATCGTTAATAAAACCAATGTCGTGGATCGGGAAGGGAACCATCCTCTCCTCCCAAGGATGGGAATACCCGCTTGGCCACGCCGCGCCGCTGCAGCGTCGCGTGTCTCGTTAGACGCGCAAAAGGTCGCTGTGGTGCTTTGAATTGCTGCATGTTTCCTTAAATCGGTACGATCTAGGGAAACATGCGGCAGGGCTTCGTTGTGCAGAAGGATTTGATGTGAGCGGACTCGAAACTGCGATCAGGAATGCACTGGAACGTTCCGACCGGACCAATGCGGAAATCCGCGCACGCATCTATCAGTCGGCCCGTCAGGCGCTGGAAAACGGACTGAAGAAGCAGCAGATCGAAGACCCGGATTTGATTGCGAAACAACGCCACCGGCTCGAAGCGGTCATTCATGCGATCGAGACCGAAGAACGCGCTGCGTTGCGGCGTGCCGCTGCGCCACCGGTCGTCAGCCTCGGTGAAGCAGGCGAGCGGGCGGCGCCGAATACGGCGGCTGCGGACCTTTCCGTTTCTGCCCGCCGCGAGCAGGCTCCCGGCGGACAAGGACGTGCGGCGCAAGGCGAAAGCGACCTCGGCGCCCTGCGCGCTGATCGCGACGACTCGCTCGCCTCGGGGCGGCCCGTCGCTACACCCGCATCTCCGCCGCCAGGCGGCAAGACGGCGCCCGCTGCACCTGATTTGGGCGCTGCCGACAAGCGCCCCCGCAAGCGCCGGCGCGGGCGCTTGCTTTCCTTCGCCATGGTCCTGGCAACGCTCGCGGCGGCAGCCGGCGCTGCTGTCTGGTGGATCCAGACCAACGACCTGCTGAAATCTCCGGCCGAGCGCGACACCAATGTCGCCAATCCGCCTGCCACGGTGGAATCGGAAGATTTCGAAGGCGCAGCACGGCTTCAGAACCTCGGCGCACAGGAAGGCTTCTCCGGCGATTGGGTCGAGGTTTTCACCGCGGCGAACGCCGCCGCCATCAAGCCTGGCGCGCGCGCCACCGTCGAGCCTTTGAACGACGAGGGCGGAGAGCGCGTGCGCGTGACGTCGGCGGTCGCCGGCAAGGATGGAGATCTCGTCTTCGAAATTCCCGCGGATATCCTCGAGCGGCTCCCGGGCAAATCATCGACACTGGCGCTCACGGTCCAGGCCGCGCCCGGCAAGACGGCGGAATTTTCCGTCGAATGCGACTTTTCTTCGCTCGGCGCTTGTGGCCGCCACCGGTTCACGGTGCATGACGAACGCCTCGACATGCTTTTCAAGGTTTCGTTCGAGCGGAGCCCCGCGCCAAGCGGCCCCGGCAGGCTCGTGCTCAATAGCGACGTCAGCGGAGCGGGCAACAGCCTGGATATTTTTGCGATCCGCGTTCTGCCGGGCCAGTGACGCGGTCAGGCGCTTCGCGGATCATTTCAGGAACCCCGGTCCGGAACCGACGATCTTGTCGTCGATCTCGCCGATAGCCGCCTTGTCCTTGCCGTCGTAATCCAGATTCTTGAGTATGTGGCGGATCAGGTTGATCCGGGCTCGGCGCTTGTCGTTGCCGCGGATGACAGTCCAGGGTGCATGGTCCGTGTGCGTCTCCTTGAGCATCCGGTCGCGCTTTTCGGTATAGTCGTCCCACTTGTTCAGTGCCGCGATGTCCATCGGCGACAGCTTCCAGATCTTCAGCGGATCATGCCGGCGGTCGTGGAAACGCTTCAATTGCATCTCCCGGCCGATATTGAGCCAGAACTTGAAGAGCTGGATGCCCTCGTCGGCGATCATCTTCTCGAAGCGGGGCGCCTGTTTGAGAAAATGCTCGTACTGCTCGGGCGTGCAGAAACCCATGACCGGTTCCACGCCGGCGCGGTTGTACCAGGAGCGATCGAAGAGTACGAATTCGCCGGCGGTCGGAAAAGTCGCCACGTAACGCTGGAAATACCATTGGCCGCGTTCGGTCTCGGTCGGCTTGGTAAGTGCGACGATGCGAGCGGAACGAGGGTTCATATAGGCCATTGTCGCGTGGATGGCGCCGCCCTTGCCGGCCGCGTCGCGCCCTTCGAAAACGGCCATCACGCGCTTGCCGGTAGCCTGCATCCAGAACTGGACCTTGACGAGTTCGATCTGAAGTTTCGTCAACGTTTCTTCGTACTCGTCCTCGTCGAGCTTCTTCTTGTAGGGGTAGTCGTCGGAAGAGAAGGCCTCGTCGTCGATCCATTTTGGCAGTTCAGGATTGTCGATATCGAAGATGCGGGACTTGCCGCCGATCCGCAATTCGACCGCCCGGCTCTCCGGTCTGGACTGGGCTGCCGCCGTTTCTGCCGCCATCTGCTCTGCCTCCCGCTGACGCTCGATTTCTTTGAAAGAGGCCATAATTGCGTTGCGGATTCAAGCATGTCGTGAAAATCATGTCATGAAGCAGCGCTATCTCTCTGCCTTCCCGGTGCATGATCAGGAGGGCGCAATTGAGTCATGAGGATGTTGTGTTGGACAATGCAAGGGTGCTCTGGCGGACCCTGCTGCCGAAGCTGAAGGCGGAACGGTGGGTTCTCGGCCTTTCGGTCTTGCTGGCCGTTCTCGCTACGCTCGCCGGTATTCATATCCTTGCCGTATTGCCGTTCTGGATCGTGCTTGCCGCGGCGCTGCTCAATCGCAGCGTGCCGTCCGTGCAGCCGGCTCCGGTAAGCGCCGTTGCGACCGAAAAGGGAAGGGACCCGCTGGTCCCGGCGCTGAACGCGCTCGACATGCCCGTGCTCGTCGTCGCGGCGGATGAAACCGTGCTCTTTCAGAACATTGCTGCCGAAAAGGCGTTCGGCACGATTCCCCCGAATAGCGACCTTTCCGCACGCGTCCGTTCGCCCGGCATTCTCGATATGGTTCGCGAGACCATCGCCACCGGTAAGATCAATCAGATCGAACACACCGAGAGGCTGCCGTCGGATGCTGTTTATGTCGTCAGGGTCGCACCCGCCGAGATTGAAGCCGATGCTTCGAGCCGGCGCATCTTCCTGCTGACCTATCGCGACATTTCGCAAGTGCGCCGCATCGACCGGATGCGCTCCGATTTCGTCGCCAATGCCAGCCATGAACTGCGCACGCCACTCGCCTCGCTGCGCGGCTTCATCGAAACGCTGCAGGGTCCGGCGCGCAACGACCTGAAGGCACAGGAGAGATTCTTCGGCATCATGCACGAGCAGGTCACCCGCATGAGCCGCCTCGTCGACGACCTCCTGTCGCTCTCCAGGCTCGAACTGAAGTCACATCTTGCCCCCGAGGACATGGTCGACCTGGCGCCGCTGCTCGGGCATGTGCGCGACAGCCTGCTGCCGCTCGCAACCGAGCTTGACGTCACGATCTCGCTCGATGTTCCTGATGCGCCGGTTTTTGTCCCGGGAGATCGCGACGAATTGATCGAGGTCTTCGAGAACCTGATCGAGAACGCGTGCAAGTACGGACAGGAAGGCAAGAAGGTGGACGTCCGGCTGACCGGAGATGAGGGCAAGCAGGCCGAGGTGACCGTCGAGGATTACGGGCGAGGCATTCCGGCCGAGCACGTACCGCGAATTACCGAACGTTTTTATCGCGTTAACGTGGAGGCGAGCCGCTCGAAAAAAGGCACCGGCCTGGGGCTCGCCATCGTCAAGCATATCCTCACGCGCCACCGTGCCCGTCTCCTAATTCATTCGGAGGTCGGGAAGGGTACGATCTTCACGGTCCGCTTCTGACACAAAACGTCGCCGGTTCATCGCGGATGTCGAAATTACGAAGCTTCTTCAATGACATAGACTGTCATAAATGTTTCACCGAATTGACATAAAAGGTGTGACCATCGGCGGCTAACTAGGGGCGGCCGATCATACGGCGAAGAGAGCGCTGGAACTGAAGCGCACCAACACAAGCCCATTCCGGGAGAACATCTATGAAAGCTCTTAAACTCACTGTAGCGGCGCTGGTCGCCTCCGCCGCGTTCGCGGGCACCGCAGCGGCTCGCGACCAGGTTCAGGTCGCTGGCTCGTCGACCGTTCTTCCCTACGCAAAGATCGTCGCCGAAACCTTCGGTGAGACCTTCCCCGACTTCAAGACGCCGGTTGTCGAGTCCGGCGGCTCGTCTGCCGGCCTCAAGGAATTCTGCAAGGGCGTCGGCGAAGACACGATCGATGTCGCCAACTCCTCGCGCAAGATCAAGGACAGCGAAATCGAAGCCTGCAAGGCTGCCGGCGTGACCGAGATCCAGGAAGTCAAGATCGGTTATGACGGCATCGTCTTCGCGACCGATGCTGGCAACGCCGACCTCGCCCTGAAGCCGGAGCATCTCTACAAGGCACTCGCAGCTGAAGTCGTCGTCGACGGCAAGCTCGTTGCCAACCCGTACAAGAAGTGGTCGGAAGTCGACGCTTCGCTTCCGGACGCCGAAATCGCTGCCTTCATCCCAGGCCAGAAGCACGGCACGCGCGAAGTCTTCGAGGAGAAGATCCTCGCTGAAGGCTGCAAGGAAGCCGGCGCCCAGGACGTCATCAAGGCAGCCGTCAGCGATGCCAAGGAACAGCTCGCCAAGTGCGTTGCAGTTCGCAAGGACGGCATGGCTGTCGACATCGACGGCGACTACACCGAAACGCTCGCCCGTATCGCTTCCAACAAGAGCGGCATCGGCGTATTCGGCCTTTCGTTCTACGAGAACAACGCCGACAAGCTGAAGGTCGCGACCGTCAACGGCGTCGTTCCCTCGACGGAAACGATCGCTTCGGGCGAATACCCAGTTTCCCGTCCGCTGTTCTTCTACGTCAAGAAGGCCCATATGGGCGTTGTTCCCGGCCTCAAGGAATACGTCGAATTCTTCATCGACGACCAGATGATCGGCCCGGACAGCCCGCTCGCCGAATACGGCCTCGTTTCTGCTCCGGACGCCGAGCGTGAAGAAATACGCAAGGCTTTCGAAGCCGGCAACATGCTCTAATTAAAGACACGCCCCGGCGCGACCTGGTGTCGCGTCGGGGCATGCGTTCATTTGATTTTGCCGGCGGCCATGGCGGTCTTTGCCGGGGAGACGTGCTGATGAGTACTTCGCTCCTTCTTTTGATCATAGTTTTGATTGGTTTCATTGCCTATTTTGCCGGCCGTGCGCGCTCGCTCGCGCAGTCCGGCGGTAAATTCGCGGACCTGCACTCCTTGCCCGGCTATCATGGCAGCTACGTCGCCATCTGGGCGATGCTGCCGGCGGCACTTGTGCTTGCCACCTGGCTGATCGCATCGCCGCTTTACATCGATTCCAGTGTCCGTTCGGCTCTTCCCGAGGCGGTAAAGAGCCAGGGCGCTGCAACGGTTCAGCTCGCACTCGGTCAGGTGAAATCGGTTGCCGGCGGCCTCGTTCGCCTGGACGCGTCTGAACTCGCCGCGCTTGAAAATGGTTCGGCCAACCTGCGCGAAACGCTTGCCGCCAAGGGCGTAGCGCTGGCGGGAGAAGGCGAACCGTACATGATTGGGGCAGCACAGCAGTTCAACGCCATGCGGACCTACAGTCGCTGGCTGATGAGCGCGGTCGTGCTGTTCGTTGCCGTTGCTGGCGGTGTGTATGCCATCCGCAACATCAGCACCCGCTTCCGCGCCCGCAATCGGGTGGAGCGCGTAATGCTCGCTTCGCTGATCGTTGCGTCCTCGATTGCCATTCTCACCACCATCGGTATCGTCGCTTCGATGTTGTCGGAGGCGGGCCGGTTCTTCAGCATGGTATCGCCCGCCGAGTTCTTCTTCGGCACGGTGTGGGACCCCCGTTTCGCGGCCGCCGGCAGCGGCGGCGCATCGGGCCAGTTCGGCCTCCTGCCGCTTCTCGGAGGCACGCTCTATATCGCCTTAGTCGCCATGCTGTTTGCAGTGCCCATTGGTCTCTTCGCGGCGATATACATGGCAGAATACGCAAGCCCGCGGCTGCGTTCGACGGCGAAGCCGCTCCTTGAAGTGCTCGCCGGCATCCCGACGATCGTCTACGGCTTCTTTGCGCTCGTCACGGTCGGACCGTTCCTGCGCGATATCTCGACGCAACTGAACGGCCTCCTCACCGGCAACTACCAGAACTTCATCCAGGCGCAGAGCGTACTGACGGCTGGCATCGTCATGGGCATCATGCTGATCCCCTTCGTATCGTCGCTCTCCGATGACATCATCACGCAGGTTCCGCGTGCATTGCGCGACGGCTCGCTCGGACTTGGGGCAACGCGTTCAGAGACGGTGAAGAAGGTCATCCTGCCCGCCGCACTGCCCGGCATTGTCGGTGCGCTGCTCCTGACGGCATCACGCGCGGTTGGCGAGACGATGATCGTCGTGCTTGCAGCGGGGGTGGCGGCGCGCATGCAACTGACGCCTTTCGAGCCGATGACGACGGTCACGGTGAAGATCGTTCACCAGCTGACGGGTGACCTGGAATTCACGTCGCCCCAGACGCTGGTCGCCTTCGCGCTCGGCATCACGCTCTTCGTCATCACGCTCTGCCTCAACATCTACGCGCTCTATATCGTGCGCAAATATCGGGAACAGTACGAATGACCGACCTTGCTTCGCCGACGGTAAGGGTCTCGACCCGTCCTGCCGAAACCCGCCGCGATATCGGTATCAAGCGCCGCTATGCTGCCGAGCGCCGTTTCCGGGCCTATGGCATCAGCGCCATCGTCCTCGGTCTGTTCTTCCTCGCGGTCCTCGTCTCGACGGTCGTTTCGAAGGGCTACACTGCATTCCTGCAGACGACGATCACGCTGCCGATCGAGTTTTCCGAAAAGGTCATCGATCCTAAAAACGAGCGCGCGACCGACGCCAAGCAGCTGATGACGGCAAACTATCCGTTGCTCGTTCGCGATGCGCTTGTGAAGCAACTCGGGCTCGACGCGACGAAGCGGCCTCTGGTCAAGCAGGCGACCGATATGATCTCCGCCAGCGCACGCACGCAGCTGCGCAACATCGTCGTCGCGGATCCGTCGATCATCGGCAAAACGGTGCCGGTGACGCTGCTTGCCGAAGCGAACATCGATTCCGCTTTCAAGGGCCAGATCGACCTGTCGGTCGCTGAAACCAACCGCAAGGTCAAGGACCGGCAGGTTGCGTGGATGAACGAGCTCGCCGATGCGGGCATACTCAAGACGAGCTTCAACACGGGTATCTTCACATTCGGCGCATCGAGCCGTCCGGAAGCGGCGGGCGTTGGCGTTGCCCTGATCGGCTCTCTCTACATGATGCTGATCGTTCTGGTTCTGTCGCTGCCGATCGGCGTGGCCGCCTCGATCTATCTCGAGGAGTTCGCACCAAAGAACCGGCTTACCGACCTGATCGAAGTCAACATCAACAACCTCGCGGCCGTACCGTCGATCGTCTACGGCCTTCTCGGCCTCGCCGTGTTTATAAATTTCGCCGGCATGCCGCGTTCGGCCGCGCTCGTAGGCGGTTTCGTGCTGACGCTGATGACGCTGCCGACGATCATCATCGCCACGCGGGCGGCTCTCAAGGCCGTTCCACCGTCGATCCGTTCCGCCGCGCTCGGTCTCGGCGCATCGAAGATGCAAACGATTTTCCATCACGTGTTGCCGCTTGCCATGCCTGGCATCCTGACCGGAACGATCATCGGCCTTGCGCACGCCCTCGGCGAAACCGCGCCGCTCTTGTTGATCGGCATGGTCGCCTTCGTGGTTGATTTTCCGGGATCGCCGCTGGAGCCGTCCACGGCCCTGCCCGTGCAGATCTATATGTGGGCGAACGAGGCGGAGCGCGCCTTTGTCGAGCGGACGTCCGGGGCGATCATCATTCTCTTGATCTTCCTGGTCTTCATGAACCTGGGCGCAATTCTCTTGCGGCGTCGCTTTGAGCGCCGCTGGTAGTGGGGTAAGGACTATGAACATGATGTCGGAAGCTGCAGTGGAAAAGGCTCTGGACCTGAAAATGAACACGGTGCCCTACAAGATGATCGGCAAGGATGTGTCGGTCTATTACGGCGAGAAGCGCGCGCTCTTCGACGTCAATCTCAACATCCGTGAAAACACCGTGACAGCCCTGATCGGTCCATCGGGCTGCGGCAAGTCGACGTTCCTGCGCACCTTGAACCGCATGAACGATACGATCGAGAATTGCCGGGTGACCGGCAAGATCACGCTCGACGAGGACGATATTTACGATCCGAGCATCGACGTCGTGGAGCTGCGCGCCCGTGTCGGCATGGTGTTCCAGAAGCCGAACCCGTTCCCGAAATCGATCTACGAGAACGTCGCCTACGGTCCTCGTATTCATGGTCTCGCCCGAACGAAAGCGGAATTCGATGAGGTCGTCGAAACGAGCCTGCAAAAGGCTGGCCTTTTCAATGAGGTCAAAGATCGGCTGCAAGAGCCGGGCACCGGCCTCTCCGGCGGCCAGCAGCAGCGCCTCTGCATCGCGCGTGCCGTTGCGGTCAGCCCCGAAGTGATCCTGATGGACGAGCCCTGCTCGGCGCTCGATCCGATCGCCACCGCGAAAGTCGAGGAGCTCATTCACGAGCTGCGTGCGAATTTCACGATCGTCATCGTGACCCATTCGATGCAGCAGGCCGCGCGTGTGTCGCAACGCACCGCCATGTTCCACCTCGGCAATCTCGTCGAGGAGAACGACACCGACAAGATGTTCACCAATCCGGATGACCAGCGCACGCAGGACTACATTATGGGTCGGTTCGGCTAAAGTGGTTTCCAACCCTTACGATCGATGAAGGTCCGTCCAGAACAGCGCGCGCCTTGAGGAAACGAAAATGACTCATGCACACATAATGTCCGCCTTCGACGAGGAGTTGAAGTATCTCACGCGCCGGATCTCCGAGATGGGCGGGCTTGCCGAGCAGATGGTGGCGGACTCTGTCCGGGCGCTGGTGAACTCGGATCTGGCCTTGGCGCAGAAGGTGATTTCGGACGACGCGATCCTCGACGACGCCGAGCGTCAGATCGGCGAGAAGGCGATCGTCACCATCGCCAAGCGTCAGCCAATGGCGTCGGATCTCCGCGAGATCATGGGGTCGATCCGGATTGCCGCCGATTTGGAGCGTGTCGGCGACCTCGGCAAGAATACCGCCAAACGCGTGATCGCGGTCGCCGGATCCGGCATTCCGCGCAAGCTCGCGCGTGGCCTGGAGCATCTTGCGGAGCTGGCCTTGGTCCAGCTCAAGGAAGTGCTCGACGTCTATGCCTCCCGTTCGCCGGAAAAGGCGAACAGCATCCGCGAGCGCGATGAAGAGATCGACGCGATCTACACGTCGCTTTTCCGCGAGTTGCTGACCTATATGATGGAAGATCCGCGCAACATCACGCCGTGCACGCATCTTCTCTTCTGCGCCAAGAACATCGAGCGTATCGGCGACCATGCGACCAACATCGCCGAAACGATCTATTACATGGCGACGGGTGCTCAGCCGCAAGGCGAACGGCCGAAGGACGACACGACGTCGTCGCTGGGCTCCGTGACGGACTAGAGCAATTCCAGGACAACGGTTTTTCGTCCGGAGTTGCGTCGTTCAGAGATTTAGGTCGTTTCACTGTTTCAATGAAACGACCTAGGGCGCCCGATACCCGCATGCGCAGGTGCATGCGTTAATCTTGTCCCGGTCGCGAGTATTCGCGCCCGTATTGTGCCGCGGTGGCATGACGGCACCCGCGCGTGGGAAGGAGCATGACCGAATGTTGCCGAAGATCGCTGTTGTCGAGGACGAGGAGGCGCTGAGCGTCCTCCTGCGCTACAATCTCGAGGCCGAAGGATTCGACGTCGATACGATCCTGCGTGGAGACGAGGCTGAAATCCGCCTTCAGGAGCGGTTGCCCGATCTGTTGATCCTCGACTGGATGCTGCCCGGGGTGTCCGGCATCGAACTTTGCCGCCGGCTGCGGCAGAGGCCGGAAACGGAGCGCCTGCCCATTATCATGCTGACTGCGCGCGGCGAGGAAAGCGAGCGGGTTCGTGGTCTCGCCACCGGCGCGGACGACTATGTCGTAAAGCCGTTCTCTACGCCGGAACTGATGGCAAGGGTGAAGGCGATGCTGCGGCGCGCCAAGCCCGAGGTACTTTCGACGCTCTTGCGCTGCGGCGACATCGAGCTCGATCGCGAGACGCACCGGGTCCACAGGCGCAGCCGCGAGGTTCGGCTCGGACCGACGGAGTTCCGGCTGCTGGAGTTCCTGATGTCCTCTCCGGGGCGCGTCTTCTCCCGTTCACAGCTTCTCGACGGCGTGTGGGGCCATGACATCTATGTCGACGAACGCACCGTGGACGTGCATGTCGGCCGTCTGCGCAAGGCGCTGAACTTTTCGAACATGCCCGATGTTATTCGCACCGTGCGCGGTGCCGGCTATTCACTTGAAAGCTGAAGGCCGCTGTTGTCCGCTTTCTGCAGACATAAAAGGGGCCCTTGGGCCCCTTTTCATTTGCGTTCGCAAGAACCGATCAGCGCATCCGCCGGCGCTCGCCGGAAGGCTGATAGGCGAGCCGCGTGTGATAGCTGCAATAGGGTGACGATTCCGGCGAGTCATTGCCGCAGAAATGGAACTCTTCCTTCAAAGGGTCGCCGATCGGCCACTTGCAGGTGCGCTCGCTGAGCTCCGTCAGGCCGAGGCGGCGGGACATCGGAACGACGACGTTGGGTGCGTGTTCAAGGTCCTGATCCGCGACGAGATCTACTTCGATCTCTTCCTTGAGCACCGTGGCACCAGCGGTGCGGGTGACGGTGCGGGTTGTGACACGCGCGGCGTAATTCGGCGCGCGGGGAGCGGAAGTGGTGCGCTTCGGGCGTGCGGCAGTGGTTGTGCCGCCGGCCTTGGCCCGCCCCGGCAGGCTCAGCCGGTGAACCTTGCCGATGACGGCATTACGGCTGACGCCACCCAGTTGTGCCGCGATCTGGCTGGCGCTCAGGCCTTCCGACCACAGCTTCTTCAGTTTCTCCACCCGCTCGTCAGTCCAGTTCATTCTGCACTCTCCGTTCTCGGCGTTGGATGGCAGAATCCATCACCATGCTCCGGAAAAACTCCGGAGCTGCAACGCGATAACTCTTTTGGTGACTAGGTCCGCCGCATGCGTCTAGTAATTGAATATTAACCTACTGGCAGGGTGACTCCGTGGCAAGAGTCGCGGGAATCGCGCCGAATCGATTTCGGGGTTTTCCCCAACTTGCTCGCTGGCCGTTGCATTTTTGCAAGCCCTCGCCGGACGTTTTTTCGCGCGTCGGAATCTACGCCTTCAGGTCCGTTGCAAGCCTTGGTTTTGTTGACATTGCAGTGCGAAATAGGAATAGTGCCTGCGCCGCCGAAAGGCGGCATTTTTGATTTTTATCGGATGCGATCAACCGATACCGATGCCAACAGGACGGAAGGAGAAGTTCGCCATGGCCGCAACAACGCCGCTCTACGACACCTATATGCGCGCGCCGTTGCGTTTCGAGCGAGGCGAGGGCGTCTGGCTTATTGCCGAAGACGGCT
This sequence comes from Sinorhizobium psoraleae, assembly GCF_013283645.1. GTDB lineage: Bacteria > Pseudomonadota > Alphaproteobacteria > Rhizobiales > Rhizobiaceae > Sinorhizobium > Sinorhizobium psoraleae. Next base: position 979,139 of record NZ_JABEKV010000002.1, on the reverse strand, counting down.
CGCGCTATCTCGATTTTGCCGCCGGCGTCGCCGTGAACTCGCTTGGCCATGCACATCCGCACCTCGTCGAGGCGCTGAAGGCGCAGGCGGACAAGGTCTGGCATCTTTCCAACCTCTACGAGGTTCCCGGGCAGGAAAGCCTGGCCCGCCGGCTGACCGCCGTGACCTTCGCGGACCGCGTGTTCTTCACCAATTCGGGTGCGGAAGCGCTCGAATGCGCGATCAAGACTGCGCGCCGCTATCATTTCGCCAAAGGGCATCCGGAAAAGTTCCATATCATCACCTTCGAAGGCGCCTTCCATGGCCGCACGATAGCGACGATCGCGGCCGGCGGCCAACAGAAGTACATCGAGGGTTTCGGGCCAAAGGCGCCAGGCTTCTATCAGGTTCCTTTCGGCGACCTCGCTGCGGTCAAGGATGCGATCAATGACGAGACGGCGGCGATCCTGATCGAACCGATCCAGGGCGAGGGCGGCATTCGCCTGGCCAGCAAGGAATTTCTGCAGGAGTTGCGGGCGCTTTGCGACGAGTTCGGCCTGCTGCTGATCCTCGACGAGGTTCAGTGCGGCGTCGGGCGGACTGGCAAGCTCTTCGCCCATGAATGGGCCGGCATCCGGCCCGACATCATGGCGGTCGCGAAGGGCATCGGCGGCGGCTTTCCTCTGGGCGCGTGCCTTTCGACCGAAGAAGCGGCCGCTGGCATGGTCACGGGGACGCACGGATCGACCTATGGCGGCAATCCGCTGGCAATGGCGGTCGGCAACGCGGTCCTCGACGTTGTTCTCGCCGACGGCTTCCTGGACCAGCTGCGCGACGTCGCTCTCGTTTTCCGGCAGGGGCTTGCGTCGCTCAAGGACCGTTCTCCGGATGTGATCGAGGAAATCCGCGGGGACGGACTGATGCTCGGGATCAAGGCAAAGGTGCCCTCGGCCGATCTGTTGAAAGCAATCCGCGCGGAGAAGCTGCTTGTAGTTCCGGCCGGCGAAAACGTGCTGCGCCTGTTGCCGCCGTTGATCACCACTGCCGCCGAAGCCCGAGAAGGGCTCGCAAGGCTTGAGCGTGCCGCCGAAGCGGTCAGAAGCAACAGCGGCAATGCGGCGGCCTGAACGGCCTGACTTTCACGACAGGAATTTTGAGTGATGACCGGTACCAGACACTTTCTCGATCTTTCGGCGATGACGGCTGCCGACTTGAGGACGATCATTGACGACGCCCGCGTTCGCAAGACGGCGACCAAAGCGGGCACCGCTGAACGGCCGCTTGCCGGCAAGGTGCTCGCGATGATTTTCGAGAAGCCCTCCACCCGCACGCGCATCTCCTTTGACGTCGGCATGCGCCAGCTCGGTGGCGAGACGCTGTTTCTTTCCGGAACCGAAATGCAGCTTGGCCGGGCCGAAACGATCGGCGATACGGCAAAGGTTCTTTCGCGCTATGTCGACGCCATCATGATCCGCACGACAAATCATCGCCGGCTGTTGGAACTTGCCGAACACGCTACGGTGCCGGTCATCAATGGATTGACCGATGATACGCATCCCTGCCAGATCATGGCAGATATCATGACGTTCGAGGAGCATCGCGGGCCCGTCAAGGGCAAGACGATCGCCTGGGCGGGCGATGGCAACAACGTGCTCCATTCGCTGGTCGAAGGCTCGGCGCGTTTCGGATATCGCATGAACATGGCGGTGCCGCTCGGTTCCGAGCCGCAGGACAAGTTCCTCAACTGGGCGCGCAGCAATGGCGGTGAGATCCTGCTTTGCCATGAGGCCGAGGAGGCCGTCGCGGGAGCCAATTGCGTCGTCACCGACACCTGGGTATCGATGAACCAGGAGCACCGCGCCCGCGGCCACAATGTTTTCCAGCCCTACCAGGTCAATGGGGCATTGATGAAGCACGCCGCGCCGGACGCACTGTTCATGCACTGCCTGCCGGCGCACCGTGGCGAAGAGGTGACGGACGAGGTCATCGACGGCCCACAATCGGTTGTTTTCGACGAGGCGGAGAACCGGTTGCATGCACAGAAATCGATCCTTGCCTGGTGCATGGGCGTCGTCTGACGAGCGCGGTACCCGTCTTTTGACGGCATTCCGCCCTGATCCGAAGACCCGGTCGTTTGGGGTGGTCCTGGAATGGCCGGTTCGGGACCGTCGGAGACCGGAAGCCTGTGGAACCGGGGTGCCTATTGAATTTTCCGCGCTGAAACACAATTTACGCGGCATGAGGCCGGCTCCGGTCATGCTGCCGGATAGTGGCCGCCAATCAGTCATTGTGCATTGTGAGCGCGTGCCGCGCACCGTCGGAATGCACGTGCCTTCTGGACAAATCCGATCGCGACAGGGTCAAATGAAATAACGGGCAGGCTGCGCCGGGGTATCTATGTCCCCACGCACCTCGCCCGCCATGCAAGGAGCAAGATATGACAGAAACAGCGCGGGGGCTTGGCGAGTTCGATTTTGCCGGCGACGACCATGTCGTGCCCTTCCAGGTCGAGGGGCTCGACGTGCGCGGGCGCGCCGTGCAGCTCGGCCCTATGCTCGATGCCATCCTGGAGCGGCACAGTTATCCGCTGCCGGTGGCGCGGCTGGTCGCAGAGACGGTGGTGCTGACGGTACTGCTCGGCACGTCGCTGAAGTTCGAGGGCAAGCTGATCGTTCAGACTCAGGGCGACGGTCCGGTCGATCTCGTCGTGGCGGACTTTTCCACGCCGGACCGGGTCCGGGCCTACGCCCGTTACAGCCAGGAGGCCCTGGCCGCCGCGGAGGAGGGGGGGCGCACGCAGCCCCACGAACTCCTTGGCAGGGGCGTTCTTGCCTTCACCATCGACCAGGGCGCCCACATGCAGCGCTACCAGGGTATTGTCGAACTCGACGGTGCAACGCTCGAGGAAATCGCCGGTGTCTATTTCCGCCAGTCGGAGCAGATCCCGACCAAGGTGCGTCTTGGTGTCGCCGAGCTTCTCGATCGCGACGAAAACGGCAAGCCGCGGCACCGCTGGCGCGCCGGCGGCATGGTCGCCCAGTTCCTGCCGGACGCCCCCGAACGCATGCGCCAGCCGGACCTTCCGGGCGGCGACGGCGACGAGGGGGAGGAGACGTTCCACCTCTTTGAGGAAGATGATCTCTGGTCGGAGGCGAAGGTGATGGTCGAGACGATCGACACCGACGAGCTGACCGACCCGACCGTCGGAACGGAAAGGCTGCTCTATCGGCTGTTCCACGAACGCGGGGTCCGTGTCTATCAGCCGCAAGCGGTCTATGATCGCTGCAGCTGCTCGCGCGAGAAGATCCGCGGGGTGTTGGCGGGGCTCGACAGCGATGACATCGAAAGCAGCATCGAAGACGGCGTGATCAAGGTGACGTGCGAGTTCTGCTCCACCACCTATCGTTTCGAGGCGAGCGAGGTGCGTCCCCAGTGATGTGCCTTAGCTGATGCGTTTTGGCTACCGGGGCCGCACTCTCAGTTGAGGGTGCGCACGAGCCCGGGTGAATCGAGCGAGAAGGCGGGGATCGCCACATTGAATGTCTCCCCGTCTTCGGCCTCCATGCTGTAGTGGCCGAACATGACGCCGGAGGGGGTATCCAGTGGGCAACCGGAGGAATATTCGTAAGTGTCGCCGGGGTTGAGCAGAGGCTGCTCGCCGATCACGCCGGGGCCGCTCACTTCGTCCACCTGGCCGTTCTCGTCGGTAATGTGCCAGTAACGAGTCATCAGGCGAACCGAGATGTCGGAGTGGTTCGATATCACGATGCGGTAACCCCAGACATAGCGGCTATCGTCCGGATCCGACTGCTCTTCCAGATAATACGGTTCAACCGTGACCTCGATGTCGCGAGTCAGGGCACGATACATGTGCACACCCTATGCCAAATCTATTCGGGTATTTTACTGCAATATGGTTTCGGCAAGAATAACAGCAAGATTGCACAAGTCCCATTCAAATTAGACGGAGCCGAAATCCATGCTGGACGGTGCGGTGCGCAGGCGGCTTGATCCACTCCTTGACGGATTGGGCGTCGTTCTCGTGAAGCGGGGCGTAAAAGCCGACGCTATCACGATTTTCGGCCTCGGCCTCGGACTGCTGGCGGCCGGCCTCATCGGACATGGGTTCTATCTCGCCGGCGCCGTCATGATCCTGCTCAGCCGGTTGTGCGACGGTCTCGACGGGGCGATCGCACGCGCCAGCCGCAGCACGGATTTCGGCGGCTTTCTCGATATCGTCCTCGACTTTGCGTTCTACGGCGCGATACCGCTCGCCTTCATCGTCGCGGATCCGGTCGTGAACGGCCTTGCTGGCGCGTTTCTGCTTTTCTCTTTTTATGTCAACGGATCGACCTTTCTCGCCTATGCGACCATCGCCGAGAAGCGAGCAATGACGACCAGCGTGCGCGGGGCAAAGTCGCTCTATTTCACGACCGGCCTCGCCGAGGCGACCGAAACCATTATCGTCTTCCTGGCCTTCTGCCTGTTTCCCGGCTGGTTCCCGCTGCTCGCATCCTTGTTCGCGATCGTCTGTCTTTACACGGCCGTGTCGCGCATCGTTCTTGCCCGCCTCAGTTTCCCCGAGCCGCGATAAAAAACCGCCCGTGCGCGCGGGCGGTTCGGAGCAGTTCCAGGAAGCGTGCATAGCGGTTTTCCGCCCGGAATTGCGTCGTTTCAAAGAGTTGGATGCGGCTTGATCAGGCCTTCACGCCTTTCAAAGCACGGGCGAAATCCTCGATGAGATCCTCGCTGTCCTCGATGCCGGCGGAGAAGCGCACGGTGCCGGCGGAGATGCCGAGTTCGGCGCGTGCCTCGTCCGTCAGGTTCTTGTGCGTGGTCGTCGCCGGGTGGGTGATCAGGCTCTTGGAATCGCCGAGATTGTTGGAAATGCGGGTGATTTCCAACGCGTTCTGGAGAGCGAAGGCCGCGTCCTTGCCGCCCTTGAGTTCGAAGGCGACCAGCGTCGAACCGCCGCTCATCTGCTTGGCGATGATGTCCGCCTGCGGATGGTCCTTGCGGCCGGGATAGATGACGCGCGCGACTTGCGGCTGTTCTGCCAGGAAATCGGCAAGCCGGCGGGCGCTCTCGGTCTGCTGCTTCACACGCAGAGGAAGCGTCTCGACGCCCTTGAGCAGGGTCCAGGCATTGAACGGCGACATCGCAGGGCCGGTATGGCGGAAATAGTCGTGCAGGTTCTCGTCGATCCATTCCTTGCTGGAAAGCACGACGCCGCCGAGGCAACGGCCCTGGCCGTCAATGTGCTTGGTGGCGGAGTAGACGACCACATGGGCGCCGAGTTCCAGCGGCTTCTGGAAGAGGGGCGTGGCGAACACGTTGTCGACGACCAGCTTGGCGCCGATTTGATCGGCAAGCTTCGCGACGCCGGCGATGTCGATCACTTCGAGCGTCGGGTTGGTCGGGCTTTCGAGGAAGAAGACCTTGGTGTTGGGGCGAACCGCCTTCTCCCAGTTTGCGAGATCGCGGCCATCCACCAGCGTGCACTCGACGCCGTATTTGGGGGCGAGCGTTTCCACGACCCACCGGCAGGAGCCGAACAGTGCGCGCGCGGCCACGATATGGTCGCCGGCTTTTACCTGGCAGAGGATCGCCGCGGAAACAGCCGCCATGCCCGACGCGGTGGCGCGGGCGTCTTCGGCCCCTTCGAGCATGCACATGCGCTTTTCGAACATGTCGTTGGTCGGACTGCCGTAGCGTGCGTAGATGAAGCCGTCGGTCTCGCCCTTGAAACGGGCTTCCGCCGCTTCGGAGGTTTCGTAGACGAAACCCTGTGTCAGAAAGATCGCCTCGGAGGTCTCGCCGTACTGCGAGCGGAGGGTCCCTCCGTGGACGAGTTGGGTTGCCGGGCGCCAGGTCTTGCTCATGCGACAATCACTTTCAAAACAAAAAAACCGGCCGCGAAAACGGGCCGGTTTGACACCCGGCCTTTTTAGCTACTTGTTTAACGTGGCTGCAAGCCGACCGGCCAAATCACCACGGGATAAAGCTCCAATACTGCGTGGGCGTGCTTGCGTCAATTCCCGGAGTTTGGTTTTGTCTGGCAACTGGAGTGAGGATCGGAATGGCTCGCGAGACAGGAATTTTGGCCGACCGCGCAATCGCCGCGTTGTTCGCCACGAGGCGCTTGAAAAGCGAGAGACCGCTGGATGACGACCAGATCCAGCCGGCGAGTCTCGACCTGCGTCTCGGCGCCAGGGCATTTCGCGTCAGGGCAAGCTTCATGCCCGGTCCTGCCCATCTCGTTGCCGACAAGCTTGACCGCCTGAAACTGCATGTCATCGACCTCAGCGAGGGCGCAGTGCTCGAAACCGGCTGCGTCTATATCGTGCCGCTGATGGAGAGCCTCGCCCTGCCGGAGAACATGTCGGCCTCCGCCAATCCGAAGAGCTCGACCGGCCGCCTCGATATCTTCACCCGCGTCATCACCGACAGGGCGCAGGAATTCGACAAGATCCCGGCGGGCTACAGTGGCCCGCTCTATCTGGAAATCAGCCCACGCACCTTTCCGATCGTCGTCAGGCGCGGTTCACGCCTGTCGCAGATCCGCTTCCGCGTCGGCCAGTCGATGCTCTCCGAACAGGAGTTGCAGGCGCTGCATGAAAGCGACGTGCTGGTAGCCAGCGAGCGGCCCAATGTCACCGGCGGCGGCATTGCGCTCTCGATCGATCTCAAGGGCACCGGCCCGGACGGCCTGATCGGCTACCGCGGCAAGCACCACACCTCGGTGGTCGATGTCGACAAGAAGGCCGAGCACCCGGTCTTCGACTTCTGGGAGCCGCTTTACAGCCGAGGCCGTGACGACCTGATCCTCGATCCGGACGAATTCTATATTCTCGTCTCTCGCGAAGCCGTTCACGTGCCGCCGCTCTACGCAGCCGAGATGACGCCCTTCGATCCGCTCGTCGGCGAATTCCGCGTCCACTATGCCGGCTTCTTCGATCCGGGCTTCGGCCACGCTTCCGCCGGCGGCAGCGGCAGCCGGGCGGTGCTCGAGGTGCGCAGCCACGAAGTGCCGTTCATTCTCGAGCATGGCCAGATCGTCGGTCGCCTCGTCTACGAGCACATGATGGAGCGGCCGGAAGGTCTCTATGGTCTAGACCTCGGCTCGAACTATCAGGCGCAGGGCCTGAAGCTTTCCAAGCATTTTCGCGCCGAGTGAGCCCACGGCATGTTCCGTTGAACAGGGCCGATTGAAGAAAAACATGCGGCAATCCGCGTCTGATAAGACGCGCGGCGCTGTAAGCGCTTGACAGATCGCGGCCGTTGATGAAATTTCCGCTTCTGTCGCGGGTGTAGTTCAGTGGTAGAACGCCAGCTTCCCAAGCTTGATGTCGTCGGTTCGATCCCGATCACCCGCTCCACTTTTCCTGTGGTTTTCCGACAATACCGATCGAACCGCCTTCGTGGCGCGTGCCCGTCTCGTGGAGGTTCCTGTAGCCAGCCGGGCAACATCTCGATAATCTTTCGAAAAATCAAACCGAATCCGCGTGTTCCCGGGCCGCGGCTCCAAGAATCGGATCGCAATGACGCGTGTTCTGAGTCTACGAATTTGCGTAACATTGGCGCTTTGCGCCCTGCTCGTCGTCAAACCGGTGCTTGCGCAGCCACGGGACCTACCGCTGCTTTTCGACGCCCGCGAACGTATCGCCCGGCCGGACCTTACCGGACTTGCACGGCTTCGCTTTCTGACCACGGTCGATTTCCCGCCGTTCAACTTCATTGACCAATCGGGCAAGCTTTCCGGTTTCCACGTTGACCTCGCGCGCGAAATCTGCCGGGAACTGCTGATCGAAGACAAGTGCCAGATCCAGGCCGTGACCTACGCTGAGCTCATCCCGGCGCTTGAGCAGGGTCAGGGGGAGGCTGTCGCGGCGGGCATTGCGGTTAGCCCGGATCTGCGCCAGCGTTTCGCCTTCTCCAGGGCTTTCATGCAGTTGCCGGCCCGCTTTGCGGTCAACACGAAGGCCGAAGAGCCCGTGGCAAGCGCGGCCGAGCTTGAAAGCAAGCCCGTCGGTGTCGTGTCCGGTACAACGCATGAGGCGATGCTCAAGGCCTTCTTTCCGAAAATCGAGCCCAAGACCTTTCCTGACCGGAACGCAATGCTCTCCGCGTTGCAGCAAGGCGGGGTTGCGGCGGTCTTTTCCGATGGCATGCAACTCTCGTTCTGGGTTTCGGGCAGCATTGCCGGCGGATGCTGCGCCTTGCTTGACGGCGCCTATTTTTCGCAGCACTTCCTGGGGGAAGGGTTGACGATCATGAACCGCAAGGCCGAGCCGGCCTTGACGCAGGCGATCGATCACGCGCTGCTGGCGCTGTCGCGCAACGGCAGGCTCGAGGAGATTTATCTGCGCTATTTCCCGAACGGTATCTACTGAGCAGAGCCGCCCGTCTCAACCTAATTACGCCGGAACGGCAGCATGAGCGACCAGACGAGCTTGGTCGGCTCCTCGCGTCCGTACGCCTTGAGGCCGGTCTCGATCGCATCGCCGCCGCTCGCAGGTTGCGCGACATAGGTCGAGAACAGCCGGTCCCAGATGGAAAAGTTGAAGCCGTAGTTCGAATCCGTTTCAATTCTCTCGACGGAGTGATGGATGCGATGCATATCGGGCGTGACGATGAAGCGCCGCAATATGCTGTCGGCCCGATGGGGCAGGCGCAGATTGGCATGGTTGAACATGGCGCCGGCGTTGAGGACGATTTCGAACAGCAGCACGGATAACGCGGGGGCGCCGAGCGCGATGATGACCGCAGCCTTCCAGACCATCGAGAGAAGAATTTCCAATGGATGGAAGCGGAGCGCCGTCGTCAGGTCGACGCCCGGATCGGCATGGTGGACGCGATGGATGCGCCAAAGGATCGGCAGCTTGTGCGACGCGACATGCTCCAGCCAGACAGCAAAATCCAGCGCCACGAAGGCGATGAGACCGGCAATGAGAGGCGGAACGCCGAGTGCGGGCAGCGCTCCGTATCCGCGTGCGTCAGCCCATAGCGCAACACCTGTGGCCGCAGCCGGAAAGGCTACACGCAGCAACAGCGAAGAAAGAAGGAGGATCGAGAGATTCGTCGCCCAACGGCGGGCCTTCAGCGCTTTCATGAGTTCCGGTCGCTCGAGGCGCGGATGAGAAAGTTCGAAAAGCGCGAGCAGGGTGAAGGCGGCGCCAAAGGCGACCAGCCGCCACAGGGGTTCCGCAATACCGAAAAGCAGCATCTGTCAGGACCTCATCGACGAGGTTGCGCTCCACTTGCGCCGACCATCGGGCAGCCTTCCATCCGCATTCTTGTGTCTCAGCTTACGAGAATGGAGGGCGCAAGACACGCTGCCATGGCCGCGGTCGCCGGTTATTTCCGGAAGCGCGCGATGGCGCCGCGTTCGATTGCGGCGCAGGTCAGCTTGTCGAGGCCCAGCCGGTCGCGCAGCAATTGCAACAGCCGGATTTCCTCGTTGCGTATGCGCTGATCGGCGGCCGCAAGCTCGACGGCGAGCGCATAGGCCGTGTCATAAAAACGCTGCGGTAAGGCTTCGCGGATCATTTCGAGAATGACGTCGAGGCCCTCCGGCGCGGAGAGCTGGTTCGCGCATTCGCGGCCGATCTCGATCAGTCGATGCTCGTCGAAACCGTCGAAGGCGGGCAGGAACTGGACGAGCCTGCCGATGCCGGCGAACTCATCGTCGGCCATGTTCCTGTCGACGGCCGACATCATCACCATGACATAAATGAAGGCTTCGTGCTGACTGAGGTTTGGCGGCATTGTCTTCCGGACTCCTGTGACCGAGTGCAGCTAGAGCAATTCCAGGAGAAGTGTGCGACGGTTTTCCGTCCGGAATTGCGTAGTTTCAAAGAGTTAGATCGTTTCACCGTTTCAATGAAACAGTGAAGTGATCTAGGAGTTTCGGGCCGGGCTTACAAGTCCGGTACCGCGTCGTCGGGGACCATGCCCGCCGTCGGGTCATCGATGACGAGCGGCGCACGGCCCAGGTCGCGCGGGTCATCTCCATAGAAGCCGCGCTTGGCGCTTCGGGCGGCTTCTGCCTTGGCTTCGAGGGGGGTGCCAGGCAGCGGCGTCGCCCAGCCATTGCTGACCAGCCATTCCGCCGGATTTTCGGTTCCGACCTTGCAGGCCGCGGTAACGGTTCCCTCGGAACGGTCCTCGGGCTGATCGCAGACGAGGGCGCGCGCTCTCAGGTAATTGCGAAAGGCCGTGCGTGCGACTATGCCGCAGGGCCAGCTTCGGCCGTTGCCTTCGCAGGTCTTTTCGGCGCTTTCCGGCTCGATATCCTTGAGCTGCACGGTCGTGTCGCCCGACCGGATCAATCCGGCCGCAAGCGCGACCGGGCGTTGGAAGACAACTGTGGCCGCCGCCGGCTTCTCTTTCGGTTCGGAGAGCGGCGGTCTCGGTGCAATGCGCTCGAGCGGCTGCGCGATACCGTCCTCCGGCAAGGCGAAAAGCTGCGGCTCGATTTTCCGTACCGGGAGCCGGCCGACCTTTCCGCTTTTGGCCTTCTGCTCGGGCAATGTCGGACTTACTTCGGCGGGCACATCTTCCGGCGGATCCGGGGCTTCGACTGCTGCCACATCCGGCGCTTCCAGGGGGAAATCCGCTATAGCGCGTTCCTGGCTGCGGATCGCGGCGGCACCGCCCCAGAGAATGCCGGCGTACAGCATGAGGGCGGCAAGCCCGCCGGCGAAGGTGAACAACTGCTGCCGCATCAGGAAGAATATCCTATTGGCTGGCCCAGATGATCCGGGCGATCCACTCCACGTCTGACATTTCGAAATTGCGGTTCGGGTGGTCCGGGTTGAGCGACAGGAGTTCGATGCCGCGCGGCGTCTGCCGAGACAGTACCTTCGCCATCACCTCGCCCTCGCAGGTCTTGACGACGACGCGATCGCCGCGCCGCACTTGCGCGGTCGGGTCGACAATCAGGACATCGCCGTCGCGATAGAGCGGCAGCATGCTGTCGCCCTGGATCTCCAGTGCGTAGATACCGGAGCGGCGGCCAAACGCGGTCGGAAATTCGACAACATCCCATCCGTGGCCGACCGGAAAGCCGCCGTCGTCGAAGAAACCTCCGGCGCCAGCCTGGGCGAAACCGATAAGCGGGATGTCCGCCGCCGATTGCCCCCGTTCGTCCGCCGGCACCCTGCTTTCCGTTGCAGGGCGCATGAGGGCCATGAACTGGTCGAGGGATGAGCCGGTCGCTTCCAGGATTTTCGAGATCGATTCCGTCGAGGGCCACCGGTCCCGACCATCGGCAGATTGGCGCTTCGACTTGTTGAAGGAAGTGGGATCGAGGCCGGCACGGCGCGCCAAGCCGGACGGCGACAGCCGATGACGTTCGGCCAGCGCGTCGATGGCGCGCCAGATGCTGTCGTGTGAAAGCATTCGATCCACTCCGGAAGGGCGAGGGACCGCCATTCCTTCTGCCGCCCCTACATTAGCGAAGCAGGTAATGGCCGTAAAGAATGCGAAGGAAAATAGTCCTTTTCGGGTCGGCCGCGGTCACACGAGCTCACGCTCCCGTGCCTTCCTGGCCACGACCTGCTCGTAGGCCGCCTGCAGCGTCTGTCGCACCGTAGGTCCCTCCGGAGCCGAAGGTGAGGCGCCGAGATGTTCGACCCGCAGTTCATCCATGAACCGCTCCCAGAGTTCCGGGCCGCCTTCCTCCATCAGTTGGGCGCGGATGCTCAATTCCTCGCTGACCGGCAGATAGCGCCGGCCCCAGGCTCCGAGATGCGCCATGATCGGCACCAGTGCGATCGTCATCTCGGTCAGGCTGTAGATCGCCTTCTGCTTGTGGCTGGGATCGTCGCTCTTCGTCAGCATGCCCATTTCCACCAGCGTCTTCAGCCGATCGGCGAGAATGTTGGAAGAGATGCCCTCCTGCGAGCGCAAGAGTTCGCGGAAATGCCGCTTACCGCCGAAAATCATGTCGCGGATGATCAGCAGGCTCCATTTGTCACCGAAGACTTCGAGCGAGAGATTGATCGGGCAAGCCGAGCGATGGTCGTCTGTCATGCTGGTCCCTATGGTTCACGATGATTTTGCGACTGACCCAAGATCATGAACGCGAACGATTCTGGCAAGTTGAGATGCGGGATGCTGGCAAAAACCGCTTGCAGCTTTCCACATCGGGCTAAACCGCTTGCATTATCGCACCAGTGAAGTTAAAGTGCAACTGCTTTCAAATTGAGAGCAGTTGCACGCCGGATGGCATAGTCACCAGGCGGCGAACAAAGACGTTAGTCCTGATAGAGTTTCCCGGTGGAGGAGCGCCGGGTATGACCACCGAAGAGGAGAAAAATCATGACCAGCCCATCCGCAGAGCATGCAAGCTTCACCATCGAACGCGTCTTCAAGGCACCGCCCGAGCGGGTCTTTCGCGCCTTTGCCGATCCTGCGGCGCACGACCGATGGTTCGTCAAGGCGGACAATTGGCCCGTGGCGGAATACCGGCACGACTTCCGGGTCGGCGGCCGTGAAAGCGGCCGTTTCAGTCAGGACGGCAAGACCTTCTATGTCAACGAGACAGTCTATCTCGACATCGTCGAAAACAGACGGATCATCTCGGCCTACACCATGGCGAAGGACGATCGCCGGATTTCCGCCTCCATCGCCACCGTCGACCTGCTGCCCGAGGGCAAGGGCACGCGCGTCGTGTTCACCGAACAGGCAGCCTTTCTCGACGGGCTGGACAAGGTCGAATATCGCCGGGAAGGCTGGGAGCAGTTGATCGGCTTTCTCGCCGCTGAACTCGGTGAGACGGCTGAAGCAGCCTGAGCCTGAGAAACGCAGCTTGCGCCATCAGGCCATGGACGCAAGCGCACTGCTCGCCATTCCGAACGAGAAGATCATCAGGCAGACAGCCGCCACTCGGCGCGGCAGTCCTGCCGCCGCCGGCGTCTTCGACAGCCGCCCGAGCGTGGCGCCGGCGAGCATCCAAGCCGAACCGGCGAAAACGACCAGCAGCGAGAATCCGGCTACCCGAGGCATCATCGCGCCAAGCTCCACCTGCGGCATCATCACCAGAGCGACGATCAGCGCTTTCGGGTTCAGCAGCGTGGTCACGAACACCTGCCTGAACGAGATCGCCTGGTCGTCCGTTTGAAGCCCGCGGGCTGCCCAGAGCGTGTGAGCCATGAACAGGATCCAACCGGCAGCGCTCAGTTTCAGGGCGAGGCTTATTTGCGGATGCGCAGCGAGCAGCGGCGCGGCGAAGCCGGCAACCGGCATGATGACGCAGAGATAACCGCTGAGCTCGGCAAGGAGCAGCGGTGCGGAGCGGCGCAACCCCGCCGCCGCGCCGGAAAGGCAAAGCAGCGTGTTTGTCGGCCCCGGCGTTGCGAGCAGGAGCAGGATGCCGAGTGTGAATTGAAGCGGCTGCATGAAGTTCCGTTCTGGCTTGCCTGGATATTGCTGCCTTTTAGCCGGAAGACAAGCCGCGCGGCTTGATCATGGTCAACAGCCGGCCAAATCGATCTCTGCCCGCGCACGGTTCTGATCGGGGCCCGGAAACTCTCGTCAGACCTTGTGCAGCCGGATCGGACTCGTCTTTTCGCGCGCGATCACACCCTTCGCCTCCATGTCAAGTTGCACGGTCTTCGACCACCAGCTTACCCCTTTGCCACCTGGAAATTTCTCCTCCGATAGATGCGCGAAAATTCGCTCACGGATTTCCGCAAGCGTGAGGCCGGGCACTTCGGCCGGGATGACCGTCAGCAGGGCGGCCTTCATTGCTGCGTATCTTTCCGCGTCAACCGAATTAGTCTTGCCGGGGCGGATGATGTTCTCGACGGTGATCCTGTTTGGTTTGGCCATGGGAGCTCCTCCTGTCATGGCAGAGGACGATTGGGCCAGGCACGAGCCGACAGAACATTGCCGGGTCGGCCGTTTGCCAAGATGATTTCCTCCATTCCGGGGTCAACCGACGAAGGGGCCTGCGCGCATCTCGCAAAAAAAGGGCCGCACCCTTCGGCACGGCCCCCGGATTCTTGCCTGGAAAGGCGGCCTACGCTGCCTTCTTTGACTCTCCATAAGGATCGAAGCGTCCGTAGAAGGTCTCGCCCTTATCCGCCATCTCCTTGAGCAGCGGCGTCGGCTTGAAGTGGTCGCCGTAATCCTTGGCAAGCTTCTCGCACAGCTTGACGAAAGCCTTCGCACCCATACCGTCGATATAGGAGAGCGTGCCGCCGGTATAAGGGGCGAAACCGAAGCCGAGGATGGAACCGACATCGGCCTCGCGCGGGTCCGTGACGATGCCTTCCTCGATGGTGCGGGCGGCTTCCAGCGCGATGGTCGCGAGGAAGCGCTGCTTCAGCACCTCGACGTTGATCCTGTCGGCGTCCTGCTGCGGATAGAGCGTCTTCAGTTCCGGCCACAGGTACTTCTTGGCGGGCTTCGCCGGATACTCGTAGAAACCCCTGCCGTTCTTGCGGCCGCGGCGATCGAGCTCATCGACCATCTTGTTGATCAGCGCCATGTGGCGCGGATCGACGGCCTTCTCGCCGAGATCGGCGACGGTCGCCTTCAGGATCTTCTGGCTGAGGTCGATCGCCACTTCGTCGTTGAGCGACAGCGGACCGACCGGCATGCCCGCCATCTTGGCCGCATTTTCGATCATCGCCGGCGGCACGCCTTCGATCAGCATGTCGTAGGCTTCGTGGATATAGCGGAAGACGCAGCGGTTGACGTAGAAGCCGCGCGTGTCGTTGACGACGATCGGCGTCTTCTTGATCGCGGCGACATAATCGAGTGCCGTGGCGAGTGCCCTGTCACCGGTTTCCTTGCCGAGGATCACCTCCGTCAGCATCATCTTCTCAACGGGCGAGAAGAAGTGGATGCCGATGAACTGGTCCGGTCGCTTCGAATTCTTGGCAAGGCCGGTGATCGGCAGCGTCGAGGTGTTGGAGGCGAAGATGGCATCCGGCGCGATCACCGCTTCCACCTTTTCGATCACGTCCTTCTTGACCTGCCGGTCCTCGAAGACCGCCTCGACGACGAGGCCGGCGTCCTTCAAATCGCCGTAGTCGGCCGAAGGCGTGATGCGGGCAAGCAGCGCTTCGCCCTCTTCCTTTGTCAGCCGGCCCTTGCCGATCGCATCCTTCACCAGCCCCTCGGAATGCGTTTTGCCCTTTTCGGCCGCTTCCATGTCGCGGTCGATGAGCGTCACCGGAATACCGGCGGCGGCGGTGACATAAGCAATCGAAGCACCCATGAAGCCGGCGCCGACGACGCCGACCTTTTTGAATTCCGATTTCGGGACGCCCGCGGGGCGACGCGCACCCTTGCCGAGCTCCTGCATCGAAATGAACAGCGACCGGATCATCGAGAAGGCTTCCGTCGTCTGCAGGATTTCGGTGAAGTAGCGCTGTTCGATCTTCAAGGCCGTGTCGAAGGGCACCTGCAGGCCTTCATAGACACATTTCAGGATGGCGATCGCACCGGGATAGTTGCCATAGGTCTCGCGGCGAAGAATCCCTGATGCGGCCGGCCAGAGCTGGGCCGAAGCCGGCGTCCAGATGCCGCCCCCTGGAACCTTGAAGCCCTTTTCGTCCCAGGGCTGAACCGGCTTCAGTCCGTTCCTGATCATCGCCTTGGCGGCGTCGATCAGCTTGTCCGGATCGACCACTTCGTGCACAAGCCCCATCGCCTTGGCACGTGCAGCCGTCAGCGACGAGCCGGTGGTCATCATCTGCAGCGCGTCCTGCGCATTGGTGAGGCGTGGCACGCGCTGGGTGCCGCCGGCGCCGGGGAAGATGCCGACCTTGACCTCGGGCAGCGCGATCTTGACCGCTTTCGAATTGGAGGCGACACGGCCGTGGCAGGCGAGCGACAGCTCGAAAGCGCCGCCCATGCAGGTGCCGTTGATCGCCGAGACCCATGGCTTGCCCGAAGTCTCGAGCTTGCGGAAGAGGCCCGTCATGCGGCCGACGAGGTCGAAGAGCTTCTGGGCGGCGTTGGCCGGGTCCTTTTTCTTTTCCTCCGCCTGAAAGGTGAACATCGACTTGATCATCGAGAGATCGGCGCCACCCGAGAAGGACGACTTTCCGGAGGTGAAGACGACGCCCTTGACGGCCGCATCCGCCGTCGTCTGGTCGACGATCGCGTTCAGTTCCTCCATCACCTCCTGGGTGAAGACGTTCATCGATTTCTCGGGCATGTCCCAGGTGACGAGGGCGATGCCGTCGGCGTCGGTTTCGATCTTGAAATTCGTGTAAGACATTTTCTCTCTCCCAGGATCGGATCAGACGCGTTCGATGATGGTGGCGGTGCCCATGCCGGCGCCGATGCAGAGCGTGACGAGCGCGGTGTTGAGATCGCGGCGCTCCAGTTCATCGAGCACCGTGCCGAGGATCATCGCGCCGGTGGCGCCTAGCGGATGGCCCATGGCAATCGCGCCGCCATTGACGTTGATCTGGTCGTGCGGAATGTCGAAGGCCTGCATATAGCGGAGCACGACGGCGGCAAAGGCCTCGTTGAGCTCGAAGAGGTCGATGTCCGAGAGCTTCATCTCGGCGCGCTTCAGGAGCTTTTCGGTCACATCGACCGGACCGGTCAGCATCAGCGCCGGGTCGGAGCCGATATTGGCGAAGGCGCGGATGCGCGCGCGAGGCTTCAGACCCATGGATTCGCCGCCGGCCTTGGAGCCGAGGAGAACGGCGGCCGCGCCGTCGACGATGCCGGAGGAGTTGCCGGCGTGGTGCACATAGTTGATCTTCTCGATCTCCGGATGCGCCTGGATGGCGACGGCTTCGAAGCCGCCCATCTCGCCGGGCATCTGGAAGGACGGGTTGAGCGAGGCGAGCGCCTGCATGTCGGTAGTGGGCCGCATGTGCTCGTCACGGCCGAGAATGGTGAGCCCGTTCTGATCCTTGACCGGTATGACCGAGTTCTTGAAGTAGCCCTTTTCCCAGGCATTGGCCGCGCGCTTCTGGCTTTCAACCGCATAGGCATCGACGTCGTCGCGCGAAAAACCGTATTTGGTAGCGATGAGATCGGCGGAAACGCCCTGGGGCATGAAATAGGCCGGCAGATTGACGGAAGGGTCCATGAACCAGGAGCCGCCCGACATGCCGAGACCGACGCGCGACATGGATTCGACGCCGCCGGCGATCACGATATCGTCCGCGCCCTGGGCAATTTTGGCCGCGCCGAA
This sequence comes from Sinorhizobium psoraleae, assembly GCF_013283645.1. Lineage (GTDB taxonomy): Bacteria > Pseudomonadota > Alphaproteobacteria > Rhizobiales > Rhizobiaceae > Sinorhizobium > Sinorhizobium psoraleae. The sequence continues at coordinate 961,987 of NZ_JABEKV010000002.1, read as the reverse complement.
ATTGACGGCATCAAGGCCGGAGGCGCAGAAGCGGGAGATCTGCATGCCCGGCGCGCGCGTGGAGTACCCTGCCTCGAAGGCGGCTGCCTTGGGGATGACCGAGCCCGCATCCATCACCGGATCGACGCAGCCCATGATGATGTCGTCGACGGTCGATGTATCAAGTCCGTTGCGGTCTCGCACCGCCTCCAGCGTCTTGGCCGCGAGGCGAACCGAGGGCACCTCGTGCAGCGATCCGTCCTTCTTGCCACGGCCGCGCGGCGTGCGCACGTGGTCGTAAACGAAGACTTTCGTCATCTCTTGATCTCCCATTTAGGCATCGTGGTGCCTTCTAACGTCATCAGAAGCGCAAGGCGCTTCGCAATCACTCGCAGCGGCCCGTCTGGAACATTGCGGCAGTCTCGGCGCAACCCTCCCCACAAGGGGGAGGAGGCCGCTTGCACAAGCTGCCTCAGAACGCAGCCGCGTCCAACGCCATCAGCGTATCGGCGCCGGTTTCTATGCGGGCTTTCCGGAGCGCCGTTTCTGGCATGATCCGCTCCATGAAGAACTTTGCTGTGATCAGCTTGTTGTTCAGATAGTCCGCGCGCGCGGTTTCGCCAGCGGCACGCTTCTCCTCAGCCGTTTTGGCCATCCTCGCCCACATGTAGCCGAGCACGACGAGCCCGAAGAGGTGCATGTAATCGGTCGAGCCGGCACCCGCATTGTCGGGTTTCGCCATGGCGTTCTGCATGAACCACATGGTCGCCGCCTGCAGGTCGTTCAGCCCTTTCTTCAGCGCTTTGGTATAGCCCGACAGCTTCTCGTCGTTGCGGTTCTCCTCGCAGAAGTCGCCGATCTCCTGGAAGAGCGCCATGACCGCGCGGCCGCCGTTCATCGCCAACTTCCGGCCGACGAGGTCGAGCGCCTGGATGCCGTTGGCCCCCTCGTAGATCATCGCGATGCGGGCGTCGCGGACATACTGGCTCATGCCGTGCTCTTCGATATAGCCATGGCCGCCAAAGACCTGCTGCGCCATGACCGCATGGTCGAAGCCCTTGTCGGTCATGACGCCCTTGAGGATCGGCGTCATCAGGCCAAGAATATCGTCTGCCGCCTGGCGTTCCTCTTCGCTGTCGGAGCGGTGCGCGATGTCGGATTTCAGCGCGGTCCAGAGCGTAAAGGCGCGGCCGGCCTCGTTGAAGGCCTTGATTGTCATCAGCGTGCGGCGCACATCCGGATGGACGATGATCGGATCGGCCTTCTTGTCCGGTGCCTTCGGGCCGGAAAGCGAACGGCCCTGGATGCGCTCGCGAGCGTAGTTGGCGGCATTCTGGTAGGCAATTTCGGCGATCGCGAGCCCCTGCATGCCGACGGCAAGGCGGGCCTCGTTCATCATCACGAACATGGCGCTGAGGCCCTTGTTCTCCGCGCCGATCAGGTAGCCGGTCGCCTCGTCATAGTTCATCACACAAGTCGAATTGCCGTGAATCCCCATCTTGTGTTCGATCGCGCCGCAGGAAACGCCGTTGCGCTCGCCGGGTTCGCCGCGTTCGTCGAGCTTGTACTTCGGCACGATGAAGAGCGAGATGCCCTTGACGCCTTCCGGGGCTCCCTCGATGCGGGCCAGCACCAGATGGATGATGTTCTCAGCCATGTCGTGTTCGCCGGCGGAAATGAAGATCTTCTGGCCGGAGATCCTGTAGGAGCCGTCGCCGTTCGGCACGGCCTTGGTGCGCAAGAGCCCGAGGTCGGTGCCGCAATGCGGCTCCGTCAGGTTCATCGTCCCGGTCCAGGTGCCGTCGACCATCTTCGGCAAATAGGTCCGCTTCTGTTCCTCGGAGCCATGCACGAGGATGGCGGCGATCGCCCCCTGCGTCAGGCCCGGATACATCATCAGCGACATGTTTGCGGCGGACATGAATTCGCCGACGGCCGTGTGCAGCGTATAGGGCAGGCCCTGGCCGCCGAATTCTTCCGGCGCCGCAAGGCCGAGCCAGCCACCTTCGCGATAGAGGCCGAAGGCCTGCTTGAAACCCTTCGGCACCGTGACCGAGCCGTCGTCATGGCGCTTGCAGCCTTCCTGGTCGCCGGAAAGATTGATCGGGAAGAGAACCTCTTCCGCGAGCTTCGCGGCCTCGCCGACGATCGCCGCCACGGTGTCCGGGCTCGCATCCGCAAAGCCCGGCAGGTTGTGGTAGCGCTCGATCCCGAGCACGTCGTTGAGGATAAACAGGGTGTCGTCGACCGGAGCCTTGTAGATGGGCATTCTTTCCTCGCCTTTATTCCCTTCGGGCCCGCGCCGGGTTGCCGCCGCCCGATTCCCATTGCTTTAGAGCGTACACCGCTGGCTGCGGCCACGCATCTTCGGCAGGATGCTACAAAACTTTGACGTTTGCGTAAACGTCAAAAATGGACGCGTATAAAAGTTTCGCGGCTCGGCTCCAGCGAGTGGAGAATCCGTGGAGCAACCCCCGGCGCAGCGGCCGCGATCCCGACAAATCGTTAAAAAACACAGGTCGATTAACGGCTTATTTACCACGTTTAATGAATTGTGGGCGGTGAGATGGTCAAAGCTGCAACGGGTCCGGTCCTCGCGTTGTTGTTGCTTTGATCGCATCGATCATGCCGCAGGCCCGGAAAGCCTGGCTCTTTTCGCTCGCGGCTTTCGATGGTGGTCAACGACAGGGGCGAAGAGACAATGAACGGATCGCGATCCAATCCTCAGCGCACGGGCAGCCCGTCCTATGGCGACAGGCCGTCGCTTGATGCCCTGAACCGTACGATCGAGGGGCTGGAGGCGCGCATCGAAGGCTTGATGAGCGGGGCGGGACGCGAGCCGCCGCATCGCCAAACCGAGCGCGCGGCGACCACCAGCGACGCCGTCTCCGAAATTCTGCAGCGCCAGCGCGCGTTGAGCGCAGGCCGCGAGCGGCCTTCGCTGCGCGAACGCATCGCCGCGCGGGAGGCTGACCGGTTTGCTCCCGGCCGCGTCCAGGAAGACACCCGGCCGCACGCCGCGCCGCCCAGGCCCGCGTCGGCTGCGGCCGACATAGCCGAAGCTCTGGTAGGACTGAGGCAGGAGTTGAAGCGCGACATAAGCGATGGACTAGGTCGTGAGCTGAACGCCCTCCGATCGGAAATCCGAGGCATCAAGACCGAGGCACAGGATCATCGCTTCGCCGAGGACATCCGGGCAGATCTGCAGCGGCTGGCAGACAGCATTCATCAGCTCGGCCTGCAGGCATCTCCCGCTCAGGCGGACGCACTGCGCGTCGAGTTCGACGACCTCAGGGCGATGATCGACGGCCTGGCACGGGACGACGGCATGCGCCGTCTGGAAAGCCGCTGGAACAGTGTCGAGGACCGCCTGAACGCATTCGACCAGAACCGCGATGACGAACTGGTGGCGCTCGCCTACAGGCTCGATGAAATCAAGTCGCAGATCGGCGCCCTGAACAAAGGGTCGGCTATCGAGGTATTGGAAGACAAGCTCGTCGCGGTCGCCCAGGCAATCGAGATGCTCGGGCGCCAGATACAGCCGGATGACAGGCGCCTCGTCTCGCAGTTTGCCGATCTTGATGCACGGCTCGACGAAATCAGCCGGGCGATTGCGGTCAACAGCCGCAGTGCCGCAGGGCTCGACAGCGCCTTCGTCGACCGTCTCGAAAGCCGGTTCGGCGAGCTCTCGCGTCAGATCGACGACATCGTCCATCCGGCCGATGTCGGCCTTGGCGCGCGGCTCGAAGCATTGACGGCGCGTGTCGAAGAAATGGCGGGCGAGAAGGCCGCTGCGCGGCTTGAGGAGCGCCTCGATGAACTCTCGATGCTGCTCGAACGCAGCCAGAAAAACGCACAGCCGGAACTGACCGGCTATCTCACCGACATTTCGCGGAAGATCGAGGCCCTCGACCAAGGCAGCGTCAACGACGCCTTGGCGGAGCGTCTCGACTATCTCGCCCGTCGGATCGACGATTTGGGCATGCAGGCTGATCGGCCAGCGGCGGACTCGCGCTTCGAGCGTCTGGAAGACCGCCTCGCGGGCATTGCGCAGCGCCTGGAAGAGACGCATGCCGCCCCCTTCGACGACCGCGATGCGCTGCGAAACCTCGAGGCTCAGATCGCAAACCTTTCGACCCTGGTCAGCCAGCCGCGCATCGAAGCCGGTGCGATTCCAGCGGATTTCGAAGGCCGCATGAACGCGCTTGAAGACTATCTGGCAACCAGCGACGAGTACATCATCGAAGCAGCGCGGCAAGCGGCAGAGGCCGTCATGGAGGCCTATGCCAAGAATGGCTCGGCCCAAATGCATGCCAGCGGCGACATGGCCGCAATCTCGGCACTTGCCGAGGATCTGAGGACGCTTGAGGACCTCAGCCGTTCGAGCGACGAACGCACGGCGCGGACTTTCGAAGCCCTGCATGAAACGCTCGTTCACATTGCCGAGAAGTTGGAGCGGCTCGAAGAACGCGCGCCCGTCGCTGCCGCCATGCGGTTGGAAGCAGCAATGCCGAAGGCTGCGCAACCGGAATTCGGTGATCCCTTCGGAAATGCCGATCTCGATGACCGCGACGGCGATCTTCAGCGGAAAGTTCGCGTGCTGCAGGCGGAAGACGAGGCGGCCGCGCCTGCGTCTGCCGCAGCCGGTGATCTGGTGGTCGCCGAGGCGGTTTCGACAGTCGAAAGCGGCGAAACGCGAGACCCGGCGCCAGCCGCCAGGACGGGATTGCTTGCCGGATTGACGCGTCGCTTCAGTGCGAAACGAACCGCGCCGTTGCCTGAACGGGTGCGGCAGGTCGTCGAACCCGCTCCGTCGATCGACCCGTCTGAAATGCTCGCCCCGGAAGACGCCAATCAATTGCTCGAACCCGGTTCCGGCGTGCCTGACGTCAAGAAGATCCTCGAGCGCGTTCGCGCAGGTCAGATGAGCCGCGGCGGTCAGCAAGCCTTCGAAGGCGACAAGGCCGATTTCATCGCTGCGGCGCGTCGCGCAGCGCAATTGGCAGTCGAGGAAGCCGATACGCTGAACGGCGCGAAGAATGGCAACGGCCCCTCCGGCGTTGGCGCCTTCGCCCGTCATCGCCGCCCGATCCTGATGGCGGTCGGCGCGGTGCTCCTCGCGATCATGTCCTATCCGCTCGTCAGCACTGTGCTCAAGGGCAAGGACATGCCCGATATCCAGCCGGCAGCGGTGATCGAGCAGAAGGCGGTTTCCGAGGCGGTTCAACTGAAAGCCGCCGACGACCGCCTCGAGGAAACGGCTCCCGCCGTTGTTGCCAAGGCGTCGCAGGCAGAACCGAAGGCGCCCGAAGCGTCGCCCGAGACGGTTGAGGCGCCTGCCATGGCAGAGACCGCTCCGGCGGAAGAGCCCAAGGCTGAGCCTGAGGCTGTAATCGTCGCCAGCGGCCAGGCGCCTTTGCTGCAGCCGGCACCGGCACAGGTGGGCGCTGCCTCGACGTTTCAGGTTCCTGCCGAGACTGCCAAAGCTGGAACGTTCGAGCCGGTCATCAAGCCGGGCGATATAATTCTTCCGGAGGGCTTTGGCCCCGCCGCTCTTGTTACGGCCGCCAAAGGCGGCGACCCCTTTGCCTTCTACGAGATCGGCGCACGCTTCACCGAAGGGCGCGGCGTCAAGGAAGATCTCGCGGAAGCCGTCAAATGGTATCAGCGCGCGGCTGACGCCGGTGTGATTCCCGCCGAATACCGACTTGCCAGTTCTTACGAGAAGGGGTCGGGCGTCGTGCGTGATGCGGTCAAGGCGAAGACGCTTTATCTCAAGGCGGCCGCCGCCGGCAATGCCAGCGCGATCCACAACCTTGCGGTGATGCTCGCCAGCGGCCGCGATGGGGCTCCGGATTTCGTCGAGGCCGCCAAATGGTTCGAGAAGGCGGCGAGCCTCGGCGTTCGCGACAGCCAATTCAATCTCGCGGTGCTTTATGCTCGCGGCAACGGCGTCAAGCAGGATCTGGAAGAATCCTACAAGTGGTTCGCGATCGCGGCTCGCGATGGCGACAAGGACGCCGGCGAAAAGCGCGACGAGATCGCCAAGGCGATGAAGCCCGAGCAACTGACCAGCGCCAAGGCCAAGGTCGACGCATGGAAGGCGCAGCCGGTCGACGCCAAGGCGAACAGCGTGGATATCCCCGACGCATGGGTCGGTCCGCCGACCAAGACGGCGACGGTCGATATGACCAAGGCCGTGCGCAATATCCAGGCCATTCTCAACAACAACGGCTTCGATGCCGGCAAACCGGATGGGCACTTGGGCAAGAAAACGATTGCCGCCATCAAGGCCTTTCAGAAATCCGTTGGCCAGGAACCGACCGGAGAGATCACCGACGAACTCGTCAAGGAACTGTTGAAGCGGAATTCCTAGAACAACTTCAGGAAAAGAGCTGGGTCAAATTTACTGGCCCAACGAAACAATGAAATGATCTCGGGCGTCACTTGAAGGACGCTCTGCTTTCAGCCATCCATACCGCCGCAATAAAGCCGCAGATCGGCGCGACAGGGTTCGGAGGCTGTGGGCCATGTGCCTGAAAAGGTTGACAGCTCCGGCCTGGGGGCGCATGAGGAAAATTCCGCTGTTCCTCGTTGTCGAGGGGCGGTCCGCCATACATCCCCTGCTCGTGGTGAATCACTTGCCACCTTGAAGCGTCGCGCCGCGCGTCTCTCCGGATATGCGCAGGGAAGCGAATAATTCTACAGCGCCGCGCGTCCAATCGGACGCGCTAAAGTCGCTGTAGCACTTTGAAATGCTGGATGATTCCTTAGATCGATTCCGATTTAAGGAATCATGCAGCAGGCATTGCACAATTCCTAAATCGATTCCGGTTAGGACTTGTGGAGTTGCAATTCCGCCCGCATCGCGGGCCTTTGTCGTATCGAGGTTCGGCCGTGACGGTCTATCTGCCCATTGCAGAGTTGTCGGTGAACATACTCATCATTCTCGGCATGGGCGCGGCCGTCGGTTTTCTGTCCGGCATGTTCGGCGTTGGCGGCGGTTTTCTGATCACGCCGCTCCTGATCTTCTACAATATTCCGCCTGTCGTGGCGGTGGCGACGGGCGCAAACCAGGTGGTCGCCTCCTCGATCTCCGGCGCCATCACGCATTTTCGCCGTGGCACGATCGATATCAAGCTCGGCACGGTGTTGCTCTGCGGCGGTCTCGTCGGCGCGACACTGGGTGTCTGGCTGTTCTCGCTGCTGCGCCGAGTGGGGCAGCTCGATCTCGTCATTTCGCTGCTTTACGTCGTTCTGCTCGGTTCGGTCGGCGGGCTGATGCTCTGGGAGAGCATCGGCGCCATGCGCAAGGCGGCGAAAAACCAGTCGACGCCGCTCCGCCGGCCCGGGCAGCACAACTGGATCCATGGCCTGCCGCTCAAGATGCGGTTCAAGAAATCGAAGATCTATCTGAGCGTCATCCCGGTTGCCACGCTCGGCTTCTGTATCGGCATCCTGACCTCGGTCATGGGCGTCGGCGGTGGTTTCATCATGGTGCCGGCCATGATCTATCTCTTGCGCATTCCGACGAGCGTCGTCGTCGGCACCTCGCTCTTCCAGATCGTCTTTGTCTCCGCCTATACCGTGATCGTCCAGGCGTCGACCAACTATACCGTGGATATCGTGCTCGCCTTCGTGCTGATGATCGCTGGCGTCATCGGGGCGCAATATGGCGTTCGCGTCGGCCAGCGGCTGCGCGGCGAGCAGTTGCGGGCGCTGCTCGCTCTTCTCGTTCTGGCCGTCGGTATCCGACTGGCGATCGAACTCATCATTCCGCCGAAGGACATCTATTCGGTTGTTTCAGCGGGGTTCGGCTTCTGATGTTCGATCTCGCTCGCATATGCCTGTTTTCCCTGGTCCTTGCCCTGGCTGCACCGGCCGCTGCGCAACTCCAGGATGAGGACGCCTCGGATTTCACCGAAAAACTCGAGATCGGCATCTCGACGGACGAGATCTCCATCACTTCCGACTTCCGCGGGGCGGACCTGACGATCTTCGGCGCCATCGACGGATTCGACGGGAACCTCCTTGCCCAGGGCAAGTACAACATCATCGTCACCCTCGAAGGACCGAAGGAAAATGCAACGGTGCGCAAGAAGCAGCGCGTCTTCGGCATCTGGGTGAACACCAGTTCGATGACCTTCGAGCTGGTGCCGGAATCCTATTCGCTGTCGAGCACGCGTGACATCGAAACGATCGCGCCGCCCGGCGAGATGGGCAACATGGGCATTGGCGTCGACCACATGCGCCTCGTACCTTTGGGTTTCGTCGGCGATGGCAGCAATCTCGGCGAGTTCCGCAACGCTTTCCGCCAGATCAGGGAGACGAGCGGTGTCTACCAGCGCGACCCGGGCGGCGTGCAGTTCATCAGTTCGAGTCTTTTCAAGGCATCCGTGCGCCTTCCGGCCAACGTACCGAATGGCGTCCATATCGTGCGGGCTTATCTTTTCCGGGACGGCGTCTTCGTCGCCGCGAAGGCGCTGCCGCTGAGAGTTGTCAAAACCGGCCTCGAGCAAGCGATCACCCGCGCGGCGCATGACCAGCCCGTGATCTACGGTCTCGTTGCCGTGCTTCTGGCCGTTATCACGGGTTGGGGAGCGAGCCTGCTCTTCCGCAAGGAATAGCTTTTCTTGTCGACTGCAGCGCCGCGAGTGCCATCGGGCGTGCAAGGACGCTGTAGCACTTTGAATTGCCGCATGTTTTTATCCGTAAATCGGCTACGATTGAAGGAAACATGCAGCAGGCCTTCTCACATTCCCTTTTGCGCGGTGGCGGTCTAAGGAGGGAAAGGTATTTTACGTCGGAGCGCTCCTTGACGACGGTGCTCCGGGAAGTAGAGGAAGTTCCATGAAACCGATTTTTGTCCAGCTGCAATGCGCTCCCGGCAAGACCTATGAGGTGGCCGACGAGATCTACCGAAAGGAGATCGTCTCGGAGATGTATTCGACGAGCGGCGACTACGATCTGCTTCTGAAGATCTACATTCAGGAGGGCGAGGATATCGGCAAGTTCATCAACGACAATATCGCTTCGGTGTCGGGTATTTCGCGCTCGTTGACGACCCTGACCTTCAACGCTTTCTGAGGTCGCTTCAGGCGCCGCTTGTTTCGTCCTGGCGGACGCCTCCCTTCTTCGGGGAGGCGGTCTCTGCGCACTTCTCGAATGTACTGGTTGCAATTTGAAAGTGGTTCGCTATGATGAAACTGCTTCACTTATGCAAGCAGTTTTATGGAGGATGGAGTCATGGGCAAGGTCATCGTCTGGAATTTGGTCACGCTCGACGGGTACTTCGAAGGCACCAAGAAATGGGACCTCGACTTTCATAACCGCGCCTGGGGGCCGGAACTTGAAGCGCTCAGCCTGGAATTCGGAGCCAAGGCGCAGGCGCTTGTCTTCGGTAGGGTCACCTACGAGGGCATGGCGGCCTACTGGCCGACGGCGGAAGGGGAGGGCCGGGTGAAGACCTATATGAATGCTCTTCCGAAAATCGTTGCCTCGCGCACGATGGAAAAGGCGGATTGGAACAACAGCCGCGTCGTTCGCGACGCCGCCGCCGAATTGCGGCGACTGAAGGGCGAGAGCGAGAAGAACCTCTACATCTTCGGGAGCGCCGACCTCGTCGCGTCGCTGCTACCGGAGAACGTCGTCGACGAGATCATGCTTTGCCTCGTTCCCGTGCAACTCGGTGACGGCACGCCGTTCTTCAAGAAGGCGGAGGACGCGAGGCCGTTCAGTCTGCTGGAAGCACGTTCGCTATCCAACGGCAGCGTCATTCTGCGGTACGCCCCGGAAGCGGCCTGAACCGCCTGCCGACGACTGCATGTTTCCCTAAATCGCAGCCGATTTAAGGATAAATATATGCAGCAGTTCAAAGTGCTGCAGCGTGCTTTGCGCGTCTGGCAAGACGCGCGACGCTGTAGGTGCGGGCCGTTGAGCCGCCTCAGCGGATGAGATTGTCGTAACGAACCGAGTAGATGCGATCGCGGCCAAGCATATGAGCAACCAGCTTGCCGCGATCGAAGAGGCCGCTCATCGCCCGGTGGCGCAGATCGAGCCCGCCGGTGGTAACGCCGAAGGCCGGCATCACGAGGCGCTTTCCATCCGTCGCGAAGCACGCGCGCCGGACCGATTTTTCCCGACGCCTGACCGTGGCCGCCGGATGCAGGTGTCCGGCGATTTCGCCGATGCCGTCGCCTTTCGACGGTTCGTGGCGGAAGGTGAGACCGGCGTGGCGAAGCTCGTCCATGGAGGCTCCCGGCAACCCCGAGGTGCCGTCAGGGTCGTGATTGCCGTTGATCCAGATCCACTCGCGTCCGCGTGCCATGGTCGCGACCATGCGGCGGAACGTCTCGGGCATTGCTCCCGATCCGACACGGTCGTGGAAATTGTCTCCCAGACTGATCACGGTATTTGGATTGTGGCGAGCGATGACCGCTTCGAGCACGCGCAGCGTCGCAAGCGTGTCGTAGGGCGGCAGCATCATGCCGCGTCGCGCGAAGGCGGAACCTTTCTCCAGATGAAGATCGGAAACGACGAGCGTTCCGGTTTCCGGCAAATAGAGCCCGCCCAAGGGATCGCAGATCCCGGCGACGCCATTGATCGCCGTGCGGGCCTGCAGGAGCGCCGTCCCGGATGAGGGAGATATCGCATGAACGAGGCGATGCATTCTTTCCGTGTCTCTTCACCGGATCATAATATCGGGCTCGCCGCCCATCGCTTCGTTGATCAAATCGTCGGCGGCTTCCGAAAGCAGGAAGTCGTGCGCCTCTCCCTGGACCGCTTCGCGTCCGATCTCCAGCATGACCGGGACCGCAAGCGGCGAGATATGATCGAGTCGGCGGTGGGTGATGTGCCCCTTGATTCGCTTCAGCATAGACCCGAGCCGACCGATGTCCAAAAGTCCAGTCGCGGCGTCGCTGCGTGTTGCCTCCAGCAGAATGTGGTCCGGCTCGTGCGCTCGCAATACGTCGTAAATGAGATCGGCGGAAACGGTAATCTGCCGCCCGGTCTTCTCCTTGCCCGGGTGGCGCTGATCGATAAGCCCGGCGATGACAGCGCAGTTGCGGAAGGTACGTTTCAGGAGGAAGGACTCGTTCAGCCAGGCTTCGAGGTCGTCGCCGAGCATGTCTTCATCGAAGAGTTGCGCCAGTGATGGCCGGCGGGCACGAAAAGCGTTGCCCAGGTCATCGAGCCCCCAGACCGCGAGAGAATAGTCGGTGGCGACGAAGCCGAGCGGTTTCAGTCCGGAGCGGTCGAGACGGCGGGTCAAAAGCATGCCGAGCGTCTGGTGCGCAAGCCGTCCCTCGAAAGCGTAGATCACCATATAATGGCGGCTGCCGCGCGGGAAGGTCTCGATCAGCAGCTCGTCCTCGCGCGGCAGCATGGAGATGTCTTTCTGCAGCGCCAGCCAGTCGCGCACCTGGTCCGGCAATGAAGCGCGGCGCGCCGGATCGGCAAGCATCTTGCGCACCTGCGCGGCAAGATAGGTGGAAAGCGGAAACTTGCCGCCGGCATAGGTCGGCACCTTGGGGTCGAAAGAGAAGGCCTGGGAGACGAGGCATTCATTCTCGCGGATGCCTTCGAAGCGCACGACCTTGCCGGAAAAGACAAAGGTGTCGCCCGGCGACAGCATTTCCAGGAAATATTCCTCCACCTTGCCGAGCGTCATGCCGCCGCGGCCGAGCGAGCCGCGCGCGTTACGCTTGACCATGCGCACGTTCAGCATCGGCAATTCGACGATGGTGCCGACGTTGAGGCGGTATTGCTGAGCCACCATCGGGTTCGACACCCGCCAGAGCCCCTCCTTCGTCTTGCGGATGCGGGCATAGCGCTCGTAGGTGCGAAGCGCATAGCCGCCGGTGGCGACGAAATCGACGATTCGCTCGAAAGTCTCCCAGGAAAGATGCGCATAGGGAGCGGCGCTGGTGATTTCCCGATGAAGATCAACGGCGTCGAATGGCTGGGCGCAAGCGATCCCGAGCACATGCTGGGCGAGCACGTCGAGTGCGCCCTGGCCGACCGGAGGCGTATCCTGCGCGCCGATGTAGTTGGCGTCGAGTGCTGCCTGGCATTCCATCACTTCGAAGCGGTTGGCGGGCACGAGGATCGCGCGGCTCGGCTCGTCCATGCGATGGTTTGCGCGACCGATGCGTTGGGCAAGGCGGCTCGCCCCTTTCGGCGCGCCGACATGGACGACAAGATCGACATCGCCCCAGTCGATGCCGAGATCGAGCGTCGACGTGGCGACGACGGCGCGCAGCCGGTTTTCCGACATGGCCGCCTCGACCTTGCGGCGCTGCGCGACATCGAGTGAACCGTGATGGAGCGCGATCGGCAGGTTGTCGTCGTTGATCGTCCAGAGTTCCTGGAACAGCATTTCCGCCTGGCTGCGGGTGTTGACGAAGAGCAGCGTCGTGCCGTGATCCTTGATCGCGGCATAGACGTCGGCGATCGCATAGCGTGCCGAATGCCCTGCCCAGGGCACGTGCTCCTCGGTCCGCAGGATCGAAATTACCGACTTCGCACCGCCGGAAACGGTGATCAGCCCGGCGTGGTTTTCTTGTTCCTCGGTCTGGGCCACGAGCCAGCGTTGCAACTCCATCGGCTCGGCGACCGTCGCCGAAAGACCGATCGTCTGGAGGTCGGGCGCGAGCCGGCGCAGGCGCGCAAGACCGAGCGACAGCAGGTGTCCGCGCTTCGAGGTGACCAGCGAGTGCAACTCGTCTAGCACGACGTAGCGCAGGCCCTTGAAGAAGCGCTCCGCCTCCCCGTTGGCGATGAGCAGGGCCAGTTGTTCGGGCGTGGTCAGCAGGATGTCGGGTGGATTGAACCTCTGGCGCTGGCGCTTGGCCTGCGGCGTGTCGCCCGTGCGGTTCTCGATCCGGACCGGCAGGCCCATCTCCGCGACGGGCTTCATCAGGTTGCGCTCGATATCGACCGCAAGTGCCTTCAGCGGCGATATGTAGAGCGTGTGGATGCCTGTAAAGGGCGAGCCGGGCGGAATTTTGCCGCGCCGGGTGATATCGATGAGCGACGGCAGAAATCCGGCAAGAGTCTTGCCCGCGCCGGTCGGCGCGATCAGAAGCGTGCTTTCTCCCGCTTCTGCGCGCGACAGCAGTTCGAGCTGATGGGCGCGGGGTCGCCAGCCCTTCTCGGCGAACCACCGGAGAAACGGCGTCGGCAACGTCAAAGCGTCGCTATCCGGCAATGGGGAATCGATCCTGTTCACGGGGAACAAAAGTAGATCATGTTCGGCAAAAGAGAAGCCTGAGTGTGGCATCGGCGGCAACAACTTGACTCCGGGATAATCATGGATAAGAAATATCCATGATAGGAGAGCGCGATGAAACTTGGAGACGGCGTCGAACAGGCCATTCACAGCGTGACGATGCTGAGCTGTCTTCAGCCAGGCAGCACGCTTTCGGCTGCGGCACTCGCCGAGTTTCACGGTGTATCGACCAGCTATCTCCTGAAACATCTCCAGGCAATGTCGGGAGCGGGCCTGCTCGAGGCGGTGCCGGGCCCGAAAGGCGGCTACAGACTTGCTCGCGCCCCGGAAAAGATAACGCTGCTCGATATCGTGCTCGCCGTCGAGGGCCCGGACCCGGCCTTCCGCTGCAACGAAATCCGGTTGCGCGGTCCCGATCCCTATCAGTGCAAACCGACTGCGCCCTGCACGATCAATGTGGCGATGCTCAGGGCCGAGCAGGCCTATCGCGCCGAACTGCGCCGGGTGACGATCGCCGACATAATGGCGGACCTAAATTCGATCGACCGCGATGGCGCGATCGCGGCCCGGACGAACCGTTTTCTTGCCACGAACGAGCGAAAATCAGGCGTGAGTGCCTGACGGATCAGCCTCGCAAACCAAGGAGAAGAGCATGCAGCCACGTTTCAATTTTGCTAAAGCCGCGCCGGACGCCTACAAAGCCGTCGCGGCGCTCGACAGCTATGTCAAAGGTTCGGGGATAGAGCTTCGCCTGATCCACCTGATCAAGCTGCGTGCGTCGCAGATCAACGGTTGCGCCTTCTGCGTCGACATGCATACCAAGGAGGCCCGTAACAGCGGTCTTGGCGAGCAATGGATCGATCTCGTCTGCGTCTGGCGCGAATCGCCGCACTTCGACGAGCGGGAGCGCGCCGTGCTCGGCTGGACCGAAGCGCTGACGAACGTGGCCGCGACCCGCGCACCCGACGACGCCTATGAAGCTTTGAAGGCGCATTTCACGGAGGAGGAAATGACCAAAATCACCGTTGCGATCGGCACCATCAACGTGTGGAATCGGCTCTGCGTCGGCTTCCGCGCACTTCCTCCGGTCGATGCGCCGGCGGAGGCCGCATAAGCATCATCAAAGTGCGATGTAACGATCGGCGCGGTGGTTGATTGCCACGAACAGGTTGAGGACGACCGCGCCGAGCACCGACCAGACGACGACCGATGGCGTTGTCACGGCAAAGGCGACAGCGAGAACGACCATGTCGATCGCAAGCTGCACGAGTCCGGCACGAACGCCGAAACGCTCCTGCAGGTAGATGCCCAATATGCCGACGCCGCCAAGGCTGGCGCGGTGGCGGTAGAGCGCCAGCAGCCCGTATCCGAGCAGCAGACCGCCGAGAAGGGCGGCCCATGCGGGATCGATCCCGCCGATCTGAAACAGGCGCGACTGCATGTCGGTCAGGAACGAGGTGAGCGCGATCGCAATGAAGGTCTTGATTGTGAAAGCCGGGCCGAGCCGCTTCAGCGAGAGATAGAAGAACGGCAGATTGAGAAGAAAGAAGGCAAGGCCGAAGTTCACCCCGGTTGCGTAGTGCAGCAGGAAGGCGATGCCAGCGGTGCTGCCGGTCAGCAACCCGGCACTCGCGAGGAAATAGAGCCCGAGCGCGGCGACGAGGCTGCCGGAAAAGATGCCTTGCAAGTCCTCGACAGGCGTGTGCCGGGTAGGGCTGGTGTTCCAGAGACCGAAGACGCTGCTGATCTGTGCCATGTCGAAACCTCGATTGCTACTGCAGGCTAAAATCATGCAGCATTTCAGAGTGCTACAGTGACCTTAGCGCGTACGATTGACGCGCGGCGCTGCAGGTCATCAGCATTGCTGCAACGCACAAAACAATCAAGAAAAATATGTAAGCAATGCTGACCTATTTTTGCGCGGCAGCATTGCGTCCTATGCAGGCTTCCGCGCGAGAAACAGAACTCCCGCGACCGGCCTGCCCGCATCCATGCGAATGACCGTGCGCTCCGATCCGATCAGCGAAAATCCGCGTCCGGCGCAAGCATCGGCGATGTAGGCTTCGGAATGCGCGTAGCGGAGCGATGGCCGGAGGATGAACCCCTCGTTCGTTGCCGCGTCCTCGACCGAGAAAGCAAAGAGGCCGCCGGGTGCGAGCAGCCGGTCCGCGATCACGAAGACGCTTTCGAGATTGCCGAGATACATCAGCACGTCCGCCGCGCTGACGAGATCTGCCCTTGCGGTCGGCAATTCGCCGAACGCTCCCGAGTTTTCGGGCGCAAGCGACAGGTCCGCCAGTGCCAGACGATCGTAGATGGCCTTTGCCTCCGCCTTGGCCAGCATGTTGGCGGAGAGGTCGAAGCCTTCGAGATAGTCGCAGCGATGTCGGATGCGCTCGCCGAAGAGGCCGGTGCCGCAGCCGAGATCGGCGACGTAATGGAAATGGCGCCCGTCGGTCGCCCTGTCGATCAGCGCTGCGAGCTTTTCGGGCACGCTGTAGTCGAGTTTTTCGACGAGGGCCTTGTCGAAGCGTTCCGCATAGTCGTCGAAAAGGCGTTCGACGTAAACGCTCGGCGGCTGTTCGGGCGTCTCGGTCGCCCCAAGAAGCGCGAGCTTGAGGCTGGCGCCGAAAACGTCATCGGGATTGAGGCGGAGCGTGTTGAGCAGCGCGTCGATCGCCGCCTCTTTTCGGCCAGATTTTTCTTCATAGTCCGCCAACCGAAACCAGCCTGCGGCCCAGTCGGGCGCGCGTTCGAGAGCCTGGGCCATCAGTTCCGCCGCGCTTTGCGGTTCACCGGCCTCGGCGAGCATTTTTGCGTAGTCGGCGCGGCGATCGGCGATCAGATCGCCGGAGGAGAGCTGGTTGAGGGTCATCGACATGACGGCGTGGTTGCGATGGACGCTTCTGACGCCGGACACGGCAAAATACAAGCGGAATCTGAAAGACGGCGCAGCTCGCTTTCTCTTGCGCCTTGCGGCCCCGATGACGGCGGCTTATGTGAAGGGAAACAGGAGAATATTCGCCGATGTCGGACGGAATTAACAAGTTTCTGGGTGACACGCCGCTGCGCGTGCTGGTCAAGCTCGTCGTCGTGTCGATCCTTGTCGGTTTCGTCATGACCGTGTTCGATTGGTATCCGGTCGACATCTTTTTCGGCATTCGCAATTTCCTGCTCGACCTCTGGCGCACGGGTTTCGCAGCACTCGGAAGAGTTGGTGACTACCTGTTGCTCGGAGCGGCAATCGTCATTCCCGCCTTTCTCATCCTTCGTGTTTTGAGCTATCGACGGTAAGCATGCAGCATCAGCAGTTCTTCATCCGCAGGCGCGTCCTGTTGCGGGCTGGCGGTTTCCTCTCACTCGGCGTGCTTGCCGGCTGCACGACATCAAACCTCCTATCTACTGGCGAAGGCAGCGGAAGCGACCAGACGACAGCGACACTTGGCTATGTCAATACGCTACGGAAGGATCGCGGGATGACGTCGCTTGTTCACGACCCCGTCGCGTCGGTTGCCGCGTTGAGCCAGGCAGCGCGCATGGCGCGTGTCGGCAAGATGCAGCACAACATCGGCTGGCGCGACAGTTTCTACGACCGGATGAAACAGCAGGGCGTCACGCTTCCGGCCGCGGAAAACATCGCGATGGGCCAAGACGATGCGGAGAGTGCGTATAACGCCTGGTATCGTTCTCCGCAGCATCTCGAAAACATGCTCGGTAGCTACCGTGGCCTCGGCGTTGCCGTGGCGCAGAATTCCGCTTCCGGAAACCGCCCCTATTGGGCCATGGTGCTTTCCGGCTGACCTGATTCCCTTATGGGCGGTTCGGAAGCCGCCCATAAGGAATTTGGAGGTGGCTGCGACCGAAACCCTCGAACGCGACGCGCATGCTGGCGAAGCCGGCCCGTTTTACGTTACCAATCGGCTGATTTTCTCGATCGCCCTGCCGATGACGTTGGGGTTTTTGACGACACCGCTGCTTGGGCTTGTCGACACCGCCGTGGTCGGCCGCCTCGGGCGGGCGGACCTGCTCGCCGGGCTCGCGGTCGGCGCCGTGATGTTCGATCTGATCTTCACGACCTTCAACTTCCTCCGGGCTGCGACCACGGGCCTCGTCGCGCAGGCCTATGGCCGAGGGGACCGGCGGGAGCAACAGGCGGTCTTCTGGCGTTCGCTGGTAATCGCGCTTTTCTCCGGCGTCGCCGTCGTCGTGCTCTCGCCTTTGCTGTTTTCCGCCGGTCTGTGGCTGATGGCGCCGGGCGCCGAGGTCGAAGCCGTCACGCGCACCTATTTCTTCTATCGGATCCTGTCCGGGCCGGCGGCGCTCGCCAATTATGCAATCCTTGGCTTCGTGCTCGGGCGCGGCGAGGGCTCCATCGGTCTCCTGCTGCAGACGCTTATCAACGGCATCAACATCGTGCTTTCCATCCTGCTCGGTCTCATCCTCGGCTGGGGGGTGGCGGGCGTGGCGTTGGCGACCGTGACCGGCGAAGTCATCGGCGCACTCGCGGGCTTCGCGATTGTCTATGGGCGATTTGACCGGCGCGATGCACCGGACTGGGCTGCGATTTTCGCCCGCGAGCGGCTGAAGCCGATGTTCGGTCTGAACCGCGACATCATGATCCGCTCCTTCGTATTGCTCGCCGCCTTCACGCTGATGACCCGGATCGGCACGTCGTTCGGGCCTGTGACGCTTGCCGCCAACGCCGTGCTGATGACGATCTTCCTGGTTGCCGGATACTACCTCGACGGCCTCGCCAATGCCGCCGAGCAGCTTACCGGGCGATCGATTGGCGCCGCATACCGTCCGGCCTTCGACCGCGCCTTGCGGATGACCGCGCTTTGGTCGCTGGGGCTCGCCGCACTGACGACGCTTGCCTTCCTGCTCTTCGGCGATGACCTGGTCGACGTGCTGACGACGGCGCCGGATGTGCGTGCCGTGGCTTACGAGTACATGCCGTGGGCGGCGCTGACGGCGCTGACTGGCGCGCTCGCCTTTCTGATGGATGGCGTCTTTATCGGCGCCACCTGGTCGCGCGACATGCGCAACATGATGCTGGCGGCCTTCATCGCTTATGCAATCGCGCTTGCCGTTCTGATCCCGGTCTTCGGCAATCATGGGCTCTGGGCCGGACTCAACCTTTTCCTGCTGATGCGGGGCGTGTTCCTGCTGATCCTGGTGCCGCGCCGGGCCGCTCAGGCGTTTCGCGCGGCCCAGTAGTCCAGTCGGCTGTCGCGGATTTCGCGGATCGATGCAAGCTTCTCGCGCTCGCAGAGCTCGGATAGGCCTCGCACGATCCGTCCCGGCAGCCCCGGTCCCTCATAGACCATGCAGGAATAGAGTTGGACGAGATCGGCGCCGGCGCGGATTTTCTCCGCTGCGGTTTCCGCCGAGTGGACCCCGCCGACGCCGATGATCGGCAAGGCCGGGCCGACGCGCTTGCGCATCCGCGCGAGCACCGCCGTCGATTTCTCGAAGAGCGGCCTGCCGGAAAGCCCGCCCGCTTCTTGAGCCTGTCGCCGATCCTTCAGGCCATCGCGGGCCAGCGTGGTGTTGGAAACGATCAGGCCGTCGAGACCGTGCGCCAGCACCTCCGCCGCGATGTCGTCCATCCCTCCTTCGGTGAGGTCGGGCGCGATTTTCAGGAACACGGGGATCCGTTTCGCGCTCTTCTTCGCTTCCTCGTCGCGGGCCGCAAGCACGGCCGAAAGCAGTGCTGCCAGGCTTTCGCGCGCCTGGAGGTCGCGAAGACCGGGCGT
Organism: Sinorhizobium psoraleae; assembly: GCF_013283645.1. Taxonomy (GTDB): domain Bacteria; phylum Pseudomonadota; class Alphaproteobacteria; order Rhizobiales; family Rhizobiaceae; genus Sinorhizobium; species Sinorhizobium psoraleae. Next base: position 943,021 of record NZ_JABEKV010000002.1, on the reverse strand, counting down.
GTTCGGCGAGGAGATGTTGGCGGTGAAGTAGCGCGCGACCGGGTAAAAGGTGCGGATCCCCGTCACATAGTCGGCGATGCGATCTGCACTATCCTTGTTGGCGCCGATGTTGACGCCGATCAGTGCCTGACGCGAACAGCCTTGAAGGCGCGCAAGCGCGGCACCATGACCTTCATTGTTGAACCCGAGCCGGTTGATGACCGCGTTATCTTCGACGAGCCGGAAGATGCGAGGCTTGTCGTTGCCGCGCTGTGGTCGCGGCGTGACCGTGCCGATCTCGGTGAAGCCGAAGCCAATCTTCAGGAGAGCCTCCGGCACCTCGGCATTCTTGTCGTATCCGGCCGCCATGCCGATCGGGTTCGGGAAGGTGAGGCCGGCGATTTCTTGGCTGAGGCGCGGATCGGCCGGCGCCGCGCAACTTGGAACGAGCCCGCTCTTGAGTGCGTTGACCGACACAGCATGCGCGGTTTCCGGATCGAGAAGAAACAGGCCGCTGCGCGAGAGGAATTTCAGGGCGTCGATCATGGTGCGAGCTCGGGAAAGACGTGGAGGCCGTCGGCACCCAACGGCAAGGGCTTCTCCCAGATCACCGCATCGAGCGGGAGCGGCCCGTAGAGATGCGGAAACAGCGCGCCGCCGCGCGAAGGTTCATAGACGAGCTTGTCGCCAAGGGCGGCGCCGTCGACGGCGATGAGCAGTAGGCCGTACTGACCTTCGAAGTGCCTTGCGGCCGTTTCGGCGACCTGGTCCCCGGTCGAGAAATGGATGAAGCCATCGGCGAGGTCGACGGGCGCCCCCGTGAACTGTCCTGCCCGCCGCGCCTCCTGCCATAGAAGTGCCGGAACGATCTTGTATATAATGGCGTTCATGTGCCCGCTTGTCCGTCGTGAAACCCAATCGTGGCCTTGCCGCAAATATTGGCGCTTGTCCACCACGGAAGGCGGATTTCCGCAGCATCCAATGGAGTGGCTGTCATGAGGAAGGTAGTTGTGGCACTGGCGATGGGCTTGACGCTCGGCTGGGGCGCGTCGGCCTACACGCAGGAGGTATCCCCGGGACGCTACAGCATGCAGAAATCGGACACCGGCATCGCGCGCCTCGACACTGAGACAGGCGAGGTTACGCTGTGCCGGGAAAAGGACGGCGAGCTCGTCTGCCGGATGGCGGCCGATGAGCGGGCGGCCTTCGAGCGGGAGATCGATCTTTTGACCAAGCGCGTCGAAGCACTGGAAAAGGCCGTCAAAAGCGGTGAAACTGCGATGAAACCGGCTCTTCCGAGCGACGAAGAGATTGACCGGACGATGAGCATCATGGAAAGAATGATGCGCAAGTTCATGGAGATCGTGAAGGATCTCGAAGGGAGCGGAGACGGTTCCAGCGATGGTACCGAGGTGCCGCAAAAGACCTGACGGGCACCGGCACGAGCCATTGAGACGCGATCCGGCGCGTTGGAGGATGCGCGGGGTCCGGGGCTGAGGCTCTTGGGAGGGAGCATCCAATGCCGGAAATGACCATCATCATCGCCGATGACCACCCGCTTTTTCGTGGTGCAATGCGCCAGGCGCTGAGCGGCATGGCCGATGCTCCGGGCATCGTCGAAGCCGGTGACTTCGCGGCCGCTCGCAAAGCCGCGGCCGAGTATCCGGATGCCGACCTGATGCTGTTGGACCTCACCATGCCCGGGGTCAGCGGTCTTTCGGGCCTCATTGCGTTGCGGGCGGAGTTTCCGAGTCTCCCGGTGATGATCGTCTCGGCCCACGACGATCACGCCACTGTTCATCGTGCGATCGATCTTGGTGCGGCCGGTTTCCTCTCGAAGTCTGCTGGTATCGACGAAATTCGCGAGGGCATCACGAAAGTGATCGCCGGCGAAGTTTTCGTGCCGGCGGGCTACGACCAGAACCAGGAGTACGAGCCCGAAGTGGCCGATCTCCTGCATCGCCTGCAGACGCTGACGCCGCAGCAGTCGCGGGTGCTCAGCATGCTTGCCGAGGGCCTGCTCAACAAGCAGATTGCCTACGAGCTCGGCGTCTCGGAGGCGACGATCAAGGCCCATGTTTCAGCGATTTTGCTGAAGCTGAACGTCGACAGCCGTACGCAGGCAGTCATCCAGCTTTCCAAGATTGGCACGGTCGCAGCGGCCTGAGCCGGCGATCCGTGCCCCTGACTATTCCGCAGCCGCCTTTCCCGCAATCGAGAGCTGGGTCAACCACGCGCGCATGGCCGCCGGCCGCACGGGCTTGTTTTGCAGAGCGACGCCATCGCGTTCGGCGGCCCCGCGCACCTCCGGCGAACGGTCGGCCGTCACCAGCAAGGCCGGAATGCTGTCCCCCCAAAGCGCGCGAATGCGGGCGATCGCTTCGATGCCGGTGCCGTCACCGAGATGATAATCGGCGATGATCGCATCGGGCCTCTTCGCCTGACTGTCGGGTCCCATAGCCGGACAGCCGGAAAGCGATTCCACCGTGGTGACCGTGCAGCCCCAGCCGCCAAGCAGCAGCGCCATTCCGTCGAGAATCTTCGGCTCGTTATCGATGCAGATGATGCTCAGGCCGGCCAGGGCGTCACTCGTCTTCGCGGTCGCAACATCTTTGGGTTTCGCGCGTTCGCCGACGCCTGCCTCGAGCGGCACCGTGACCTTGAAGCCGGTGCCCTTGCCGTGCTTCGACTGAAGGTTGACGGGATGGTTGAGGACGCGCGAGATGCGGTCGACGATCGAGAGCCCGAGCCCGAGCCCTGACGCCGTACGCGCGCCCTCGTCGAGGCGTGCGAACTCCTTGAAGACCGTGCGGAATTTCGAGGGTGGAATACCGATGCCGGAATCGAGCACCTCGATCGTGGCGGCCCGGCCGCGCCGGCGCACCCCGACGAGCACCTTGCCCTTCAGGGTGTATTTGATGGCGTTCGACACAAGATTCTGGACCACCCGCCGCAGCAGGTTCGGATCGCTGCGCACGACGAGTGATGTCGGCATGACGATGAGTTCGAGACCGTTTGCCCGCGCCATCGGAGCGAAATCCGTCTCGATACGCCGGAGCAATTCGTTGAGCGGCACGGATTGCAGACGCGGCTTCATCGCACCGGTGTCGAGCCGGGAAATATCAAGCACCGCGCCGAGAATGGCTTCCACCGATTCCAGTGAGGAATCGATGTTCTGGACGAGCGTGCTGTTGTCGGAATCGCCGAGGCGCTCGACGAGCGACGACGAATAAAGTCGCGCCGCATTCAATGGCTGCAGGATGTCATGTCCGGCGGCGGCGAAGAAGCGGGTCTTGCCGATATTGGCTTCTTCCGCCGCCGCCCTCGCTTCGGCGAGCTCGCGGTTGACCCGTGTCAGCTCTCCCGTCCGTTCGGTTACGCGCAGTTCCAGCGTCTCGTTGGCTTGTTTCAACGCCATGTCGGCTGCCACGCGCTGCGTGATGTCGGTATAGGTCGTGACGATGCCCTTGTCCGGCATGGCATTGGTTCTGACTTCGATGATGCGTTCGCCGTTGGCGAGTTCGAGCAGGAAGGGCTTGTCGAGCGTCAGGAAGTTGGCGACCAGTGCCTTCTCCTGATCCTTGCGGATTTCGCCACGCCTCGTAAGGATCTCGACGATATCGGCGAGCGGAAAGCCGACCTGGCCTGCGGCTTCGGGTAGGTCGAGCAATTGTCTGAAGCGGCGATTCCAGATGATCAGGTTGTTGGCATTGTCGAAGACGGCGATGCCCTGATCCATCTGCGAGAGTGCCGTTTGCAACATATCCTGATTGTATTGCAGGGCCTCGCTCGCCTGGTCGAGCAGCCAGGCGGTGTCAGAGGAGGCGTCGTCCATCCGCTGCAGCACGAGCGAAAGCACGAGACGGGCCGAGGATGAACCGATGGCGCTGCCGAGCAATTGTTCCGAGAAATGAACGAGCGCCATGTCGGCGGACGCATTTTCGTCGAGCCAGCGGCCGGATTGCTGCTCGTAGGTATGGAAAGAGCGCTGCATCCGCTCTTCGCCCATGTAGCGGGCGATCGTGGTCTTTAGGTCGCGTACGGTCACCTTGGTCTTGCGCCCACGGAACGTTCCTTCCGTGCGCGAACGGCGGGTGATGAACACGCCGGCCTGGAAGCGTTCCAGGGGTTTCGGCGTCCGGGTCAGCGACGCGAGCACGTAGGCCGTCGTGTTGACGAAAAGGCTCAATGCCGTGGCATTGACCAGAGGATCGGCGTTCGGCCCCGAAAAGAGATCCGTGAACGGCAGAAGGAAACTCAGTACCGTCGTCGCGACATGGGAGTTGTCGGGGCCGCCTAGGCTCGGCAGGAACAGCAGATATGCCCAAACGAGAAAGCCGCAGACCATCCCGGTGATTGCCCCGCGGGCGTTGGCCTGACGCCAGACGAGGCCACCGAGAAGCGCGGGTGCCATCTGCGATACGGCGACAAAGGAGAGCAACCCCAGCGATGCAAGGCCCGCACTGATATCGGCCGCGCGATAGTAGCCGTAGCCGAGCAGCAGGACGACGAAGATCGCGGTGCGGCGGATATTGAGCAGCGTGCCTGCGACATTCTCCTGCATGCCGCCGCGCTGGCTGAGATTGCGCCGCAGGAAGATCGGCATCACGATATCGTTGGAAATCATGATCGACAGCGCCACCGATGCGACGATGACCATGGCTGTTGCGGCGGAAAAGCCGCCGATGAACGTCGTCAGGGACAGCAAGGGGACTTCACCGGCGAGCGGCAGCTTCAGCAAGTAGAGGTCTGCGTCGCCGGAGCCCGAGAAAGTCAGAATACCAGCGATAGCGATCGGCAGCACGAAGAGGTTGATCGCGATGAGATACAGTGGAAAGAGAACCCCGGCGGTGCGCAACTCGCTTTCGGTGCGGTTTTCGACCACGGTCACATGGAATTGCCGCGGCAGCATGATGATCGCAAAGGCCGAGAGCACGATCAGCAGGATCCATCGCGCAGGCGGCGTGCGGTATTCGAGGGCGGAGAGAACCGCGGGACTTTGCTGGGCTTGCGCCCATAGGTTCGCGGGCCCGTCGAACAGGACGAAGACGACGTAGACGCCGATCGTGAGCATCGCCACGAGCTTCACGACCGATTCCATGGAGATCGCGAGGATCAGGCCGTCCTGATGCTCGGTCGCGTCCGTGTGGCGCGTGCCGAAGACGATCGCGAAACAGGCGAGGAAGAGCGTCACGAGCAGGGGCAGGTCGATGAAGGTCTGCCCGGCGCCAATGCCGTAGTCGCTCGTGTCGATCATCGCGGCGACCGAACTCGAAACGGCCTTGAGCTGCAGGGCGATGTAGGGAATGGCCCCGACCAGCGAAATCAGCGCCACGATTGCCGCCACGGCCGGGTTCTTGCCGTAGCGCGCCGCCATGAAATCGGCGACGGATGTCAGCTTCTCGGTCTTGGCGAGCTGGATAATGCGGCGGACCAGCGGCATGCCGAGCGTGAACATCAGGATCGGACCGATATAGATGCCCGTGAACTCGAGCCCGCGTTCGGCCGCCAGCCCCACACCGCCGAAATACGTCCAGGAAGTGCAGTAAATCGCGAGACTGAGCGCATAGACCAGCGGTCTGCCCTTACTGGCAGCGCTGTTTCTTCTGGCTCGCCGGTCGCCATAGCTTGCGACTGCGAACAGCAGCAGCAGATAGGCGAAGGCCGAGGCAAAAATGACAGAACCTGAAAGCATGCCTCACTCCTCCGAAAGCAGCATAGGGCAAGTCCAGCGGGTTGAGAATTGCCCGTCTATGCGTCTTAAGTCCAAGAAAGCGGCCAGCGTTTTCTTGAGCAGAAAGCACGCTCCTTTCGGGCTGGCCGGGACAAAAGCCCTGCAAGACACGCCTGGTGGTATGCGAATTGCTCAAACGCAAAGAACAGTTCCCACAGCGCGAGCTTTGGTCTAGATTCCGAACCGACGGTTGCCGCGCGGGACGGATGCGGTGCCTGTCTTGAACGGGGACTTTACGGAGAGACGCATGCTGAACGAATTCAAGGAGTTTATCGCCCGCGGCAACGTAATGGATCTTGCGGTCGGTGTGATCATTGGCGCCGCCTTCAGTAAGATCGTCGACTCGGTCGTCAACGACCTCGTGATGCCGATTGTCGGCGCCATTACTGGCGGCGGTTTCGACTTCTCCAATTATTTCATTCCGCTTTCCGCAAACGTCACCGCACCCTCCCTTGCAGCCGCTCGCGAGCAGGGCGCCGTCTTTGCGTACGGTAACTTCATTACCGTGTTCATCAATTTCCTGATCCTCGCCTGGATCATCTTCCTGATGATCAAGGCCGTGAACCGGATGCGTGCTTCGATCGAAACGAAAAAGGAAGCGGAGCCTGCCGCCCCGCCGCCGCAGGATATCCTGCTTCTTTCCGAGATTCGCGATCTGTTGAAACAGCGCGCCTGATTGCCTGGAAGGGCATTGCGGCTTCCGATTTCGCTCCTGCATGTTTCCGTAAATCGTAGCCGATTTAAGGAAACATGCATGCAGCAAATCAAAGTGCTGCAGCGTCCTTTGTGCGTCTGAAAAGACTGCACGGCGCTGTAGGAGCCGCGAAACATCACAAAAATCAATAAACCGGTCAGATAATGTCGCGTGATCGTCCGCGCAAAAGCGTCTAGAAGCGTGCGCAGTCTGGAGCGGGACGAGGAAACCTACGGTTTTCCGCGCGTATGTCGCTCTAACCTATTAGAATTGTTCATTGTTTATGATTTTGGGTCGATTGGACCCAAGATCATCGTGATCCCAGGAGCCGCCCGTGACGATCATGAACAGCCTCAGCCCCCGTTCTCTTTCGGCCCCCGAAAGCGGCATCGTTGAGGTTGTGAACTACGCGCGTGGGCGGGAAGGCGTGATCCCGCTCTGGGTGGGCGAGGGAGACCTTGCGACGCCGGACTTCATCAGCCGGGCCGCCGCCGAGGCGCTCGTGGCCGGCGAGACCTTCTACACCTGGCAGCGCGGCATCCCGCCGCTTCGCGAAGCGCTGGCGCGTTATTATCAACGCCGGTTCCAGAAGGCGCTGTCCCCGGACAATTTTTACGTCACGGGATCGGGGATGCAGGCGATCAAGCTTGCAATCGAGGCGGTGACGTCGCCCGGCGACGAGATGGTGCTCCTTACGCCCGCCTGGCCGAATTTCGCTGCTGCCGCCGAGATCTCCGGGGCGCGGCCGGTTTCGGTGCCGCTGCGTTTCGAGCATGGCAAATGGCAGCTTGACATGAACCGGCTCGAGGCCGCGGTCGGCGAGAAGACGCGGGCGCTGTTCATCAACACGCCTTCCAATCCGACGGGCTGGACCGCGACGCCGGATGATCTCAGAGCCATTCTGGCGCTTGCGCGCAAGCACGGTCTCTGGATCATCGCCGATGAGATCTATGCGCTTTACTACTATGCCGGCACACGGGCGCCATCGTTCCTGGACATCATGGACGATGACGACCGGATCCTGTTCGTCAATTCCTTCTCCAAGAACTGGTCGATGACCGGTTGGCGCGTCGGCTGGATCGTTGCGCCGGCGGCCATGGGGCAGGTGCTGGAAAACCTGATCCAGTATTCGACATCCGGCGTCGCGCAATTCATGCAACGCGGCGCGGTCGCGGCCCTCGATCAGGGAGACGCCTTTGTCGACGAGAACATCGCCAAGGCGGCACGCAGCCGAGATCTGCTTTGCGATGCACTGATCGCGACCAATCGCGTCGAAACCCTTAAGCCGGATGGCGCGCTTTATGCCTTCCTGAAGATCGACGGTGTCACCGACTCACGGCAAGCGGCGATCGACATTGTCGACAGGACCGGCGTCGGACTGGCGCCCGGAACCGCCTTCGGCGAGGGCGGGTCGCTTTTCATGCGCGCCTGCTTTCTGCGCGATCCGGCTCAGGTGGCGGAGGCGGCGGAGCGCCTGCGCCGCCACATATTGAGCCGGTAGAGCTCCGCTCCGCGGCCAAGGGACCGCGGCCGGATAGAGGAAGCGCTAGCGCACCAGCCGGATTGCGCCAGGGTAGTAGATGCCCTTGTCGGCAAGCTCCGTCGTGCAATCCATCTTGAATGTGCTGTTACCGGTCAGGGTGATTTCCTGGGCGATCAGCCGGATGCATTCGCCGCTCGTTGCGCCATTGCCCGCATATTGCAGTTCCGCGACGTCGGGGAGATAGACGATGCCGGTCAAGGACGACTGACTGTTTCCGTTGATGATCGCGGTCTCCACATTTCCATGCTCGGCGACGATCGAGAACCCGGCCCAATCGCCTTCGAGTGATGGCGAAATGTTGAACGTGGCACCGCCATTGATGCTGATCTCGGCGCCATTGACGAGAAAGAAAGTCACGCGCTCGCCGGTCACGGTGGCTTGGGCGCCGAATTCCAGACGCCCGCCGTCAATGATGTAATTGCCGGGCAAGAGATTCACGGCGCGCTTGACGTCCAGGTTTTGGTAGGTTCCAGGCTTCAGCGTGACGACGTAGCCTTCGTTGTTCGTCTTGGGCGTCTTGCCGGTGCCGTTGCAATCACCATTGCCACCGCCGCCGCTGATGAAATCCTGCCCGCAGCCGGAGAGATCGACCCATGCCGCTGCCTTTGGCAGTACCTTGTTCTTGAACGGGTCGGGCACGCGCGAAGCGCCTTCCACCGCCTTGTCACAAGCAAGCTCGACCGATAGCGGGGCGCTGTAAATAGCGCCGGCGGCGTAAAGACACTCCGCCTTGAGCTTGCCGCTGCCGCCGACGTAGATCGATTGATCGTCGTTGGAATTGGAGATGACCGTGCATCCGGTCAGATCGACCGCTGCGCTGCCGCTGACGTCAAAGGCACGGTCGGAGGTTTGATGCAATGCCAGAATGCAGGCTTCCGCGTTGGCTGCCCGCGCCGCGACGCTTTGGCGTCGGATTGCCAACGGCAGGCGTTCCAGGAAGATCGGTTTATAGTCGAAGCTGAATTCCGCTGCCGCGACGTCTTCAATGGTGTTCCGCGTGAACGCAACGGACAAAGCACCCTGCGTCGGCGTATCCGCGAGATTGCCTCCCTCGACGAGGACGCTTTCTTGCGGCATCGCGTAGTTGCTCCAGAAGAACTTCTTTGCCGCCTCGGAGGCTTCGGTCTCATCCGCGCCTTCGCCATAGGCTCGCACGGAACCGAGCGCGGCGGCATCCAGCGCGGCTTGAATTTTCTCGGCTTCCAGATAGGCGCCGACGAAGTCGAGCGTCACGCCGACCGCGGCGATGATGGGGACGATGGCGATTGCTCCAAGAATGGCAAAATTTCCATCCTTGTCGCGGGCCAATCGTCTCAATTGGGCATGGAGCTTCGCACGTCTCATTCGTGGTTTCCCCCTGGAAAAGCCAGTATTTCGAAAGGCTAATGCATGCCCGCTTCAAAAACCGTTATTAGGTGTCTGTGCATTTTAGTAAAATTGAAGATCTTGCGGATCTCAGGCGACAAAAGCGAACGTGAACGCTCGTCACGCCGATGCTGCGGCGGGCGGAGGTATGCATTTGGTACAGATGCATAAAATTCTTGATAAGCTACAGATTGGGGCTTAACCACAGCCACGAGAATATCGTGGCGATGGCCGCTGGCGCGCCCCGAGTTTACCAATTCAGAAAGCTCATCTCGTCTTTCCTGTGTCCATCTTTGAGCGGATGGGAAATCGGGCGATGGCGATATTGGTGACGGGTGGAGCGGGTTATATCGGCAGCCACATGGTATGGTCGCTGCTCGATGCCGGCGAATCCGTCGTCGTGCTCGACAGGTTGTCGACGGGCTTCCGCTGGGCGATCGCCCCGGAGGCAAAGTTCTATTTCGGGGACGTCGCCAACAGAACGCTGCTTGCCAGGATCTTTGCCGAAAACGAGATCGACTCGGTCATCCATTTTGCGGGATCGGCGGTCGTTCCGGAATCCGTCGCCGATCCGCTTGCCTACTACGAGAACAACACGGCGAGCACATGCACGTTGATCGCCGCGACGATAGAGGCCGGTGTTCGCCACTTCGTCTTTTCCTCGACAGCGGCTGTTTATGGCACACAGGATACCGTGGATCCGGTCAAGGAAACGGCCACGTTGCGTCCCGAGAGCCCCTATGGTCGCTCCAAACTGATGTCTGAAATGATGCTGCAGGATGCTGCCGCCGCTCATGATTTCCGCTATGTGGTGCTGCGCTATTTCAACGTCGCAGGAGCCGATCCGCTCGGCCGCTCCGGGCAATCGACAGCTGGCGCCACCCATCTCATCAAGGTTGCATGCGAGGCCGCGCTCGGCAGACGCCGCAAGGTCGACGTTTACGGAAAAGATTATCCGACCGCTGACGGCACCGGCATTCGGGACTATATCCACGTTGCCGATCTGGTTGCGGCACACAAGGACGCGCTCCGCTATCTGAGGGCCGGCGGTGAGCCGCTGACGACCAATTGCGGCTACGGCAAAGGCTTCTCGGTGCTGCAGGTTCTCGATGCGGTGCGGCGGATCTCGGGACGTGATTTCCGCATAGACTATGCACCACGGCGTCCCGGCGATGCCGCGCAGGTCGTCGCGGACTCCTCGCTTGCCCGGCTGAAGCTCGACTGGGTGCCAACCCATGCAAGCCTTGAAAACATCGTCCAGAGCGCCTTCGACTGGGAGGGCTATCTCAGCCGCAAGAACAGCTACGACAAGGCGAGTTAAGGAACAAACCGGGGCTGGTGTTCGTCCTACTCGTCCTCTCCGAGCAGCTTGCGCTCGTGCGCGATGGCATGATCGATCAGCTGGGCCCAGATGCCCTCGTAGAAATCGGGATCGAGGCCGAGTTCGCTCGCTTGCCTGCGCGCGTTTTCCCGCACTTCGGCCACGCGCGCAGGGATATCGGCTTTCAGCTTCAGCGGGCGCTTTATTTCGGCCGCACGATCAATGTAGCCCCAGCGCTCCGCAAGCAACCTCATCAGGGCGTTGTCGAGCCGATCGATTTCGGCACGCACATCCGACATTGTCGTGCATTCTGCGGGTGTCTTCTGCATCGCTTGTCCAGATCGCTTGTCCAGTTCCGGGGAGGCGAAACGCGGGGGTTCGTTGCGCCGAACTGCTAGCAAACGGGAGCGTGGCTGAGAAGGGGTAAAACCGCCGCAGCGATCTCGGTCGCAGCTTTCCGGAGTGGTCACCTCGGCAGGCGATCGCCGGGGAGGAGGGTGCGGTCCTGTCTCCGTCGGCGATCGCCTGCCGATGTGTGCGAGGACGTTAGCCCTTAAGACTTGAGCGAGGCTTTTATCGACACGTTGCGCCTGGATCACTTCACTGTTTCGTCGAAAACAGTGAAATGATCTAACCCTTTGAAATGACGCAATTCCGGACGGAAAACCGTTAAGTACTCTTCCCGGAATTGCTCTACGTGCCGAGCACAAGCTTGATCGCGAGACCGACAATGCTGACGGCGGCAACCCCTGCGAGCCAGAGCGCGACAAACCAAAGGAGCTTCCGGCCCGTACCATCCGCGCTCATCAATGGTAGCCCTCCTCCGGATCGACCTTGCCGCGGAAAACCCAATAGGCGTAGCCGGTGTAGGCAAGAATGATCGGTACGAGCACGAGCGCGCCGGCAAGCAGGAAGGCAAGGCTTTCCTCCGGCGCGGCCGCTTCCCAGATGGTGAGCGACGGCGGCACCATGTAGGGATAGAAACTGATGCCGATGCCGATGTAGCCGAGGAAGAAAAGGCCGAGCGCCGCAATGAACGGCTGCACATCATGCCGGTCGCGAATGCCTTTGATGAGCAGATAAAGGCAACCGAGGACGAGCAGGGGCACGATCACGCTGAAGATCGCCGTCGGCCAGCCGAACCAGCGTTGCAGATAGACCGGCTCGAGAAACGGCGTCCAGAGGCTGACGACAGCCATTGCTCCGATGGTCGCAAAGCAGCATTTGAGCGCGATTGCGCGTGCCCGGTCGGCGAGATCGCCGTGCGTCTTCATGACGAGCCAGGTGGCGCCGAGCAAGGCGTAGCCGACGACGATCGCAATGCCCGTCATGATGGAAAAGGGCGTCAGCCAGTCCCACCAGCTGCCCGCATAGGCGCGGTTTTCGACCGGTATCCCCTGGACCAGCGCACCAAGCGCGATTCCTTGCGCGAAGGCCGCCAGCATCGAGCCGCCGGCAAATGCCCAGTTCCACAGGTATTCGGCGCGCTTCGTGCGCCAGCGGTATTCGAACGCGACGCCCCGGAAGATGAGGCCGATCAGCATTGCGATGATCGGCGCATAGAGCGCCGGCATGACCGTCGCATAGGCAAGCGGAAAGACGGCCATCAGACCACCGCCGCCGAGCACGAGCCAGGTCTCGTTGCCGTCCCAGACGGGGGCAACCGAGTTCATCATCACGTCGCGATCGTTCTTTTCGGGGAAGAGCGGGAAAAGGATACCGACGCCGAGATCGAAGCCGTCGAGAACGACATAGGCCAGAACGGCAAAGGCAATGATGGCCGCCCAGATCAGTGGCAGATCAAAGTCCATGATGCGCTCCATGGGATTTGGGGCTTGCCGGGCCTGGCGCGACACCGGCTGTCCGGATCGGTCCCTCGTCGAGTTCCGGCATGGTATCGCGCGGCAACCGCGCCATTAGCCGCAGGATGTAGAAGGTTCCCGCGCCGAAAACGAAGAAGTAGACGATGATGAATGCCAGAAGCGAGGCGGAAACGGCGGGAGCTTCGATCGGCGCGACCGAGTTGGCCGTCAACAGGTGGCCGTAGACGGTGTATGGCTGGCGGCCGACTTCCGTGGTTATCCATCCGGCCAAAACCGCGACGAAGCCGGCAGGGCCCATCAGCACGGCGGCACGGTGGAGCCAGGGATCACTGTCGAGCGTGCCGCGGTACCGACACCAGAGCGACCACAGCCCGATGCCGAGCATGGCCAGGCCGATGCCGACCATGACGCGGAACGACCAGAAGATCACAGCGACCGGCGGATGCAGTTCCTCCGGGATCGTGTCCAGGCCGGCAAGCGGCGCATCGAGATGGTGCTTCAGGATGAGGCTCCCCAGTTTTGGCACCTCGATCGCGTAGTCGATGCGCTTCTCGGCCGGATTGGGGATGCCGAAGAGCACCAGCGGAGCACCGTCGGGATGGCTTTCGAAGTGGCCCTCCATCGCCATCACCTTCGCCGGCTGGTGCTCAAGTGTATTCAGCCCGTGCTGATCGCCGGCGAAGATCTGGATCGGGGCGACGATGGCCGCCATCCACATCGCCATCGAGAACATGGTACGGGCGCGGCGTGGCGCCGTCTTTCGCAAGAGATGCCAGGCGCCGCAGGCGCCGACGACGAGCGCCGTCGTCAGATAGGCGGCAAGCACCATGTGGACCAGACGATAGGGGAACGAGGGATTGAAGATGATCGCCCACCAGTCGACCGGAATGAACTGTCCGGCTTCGTTCACGGCAAAACCTGCCGGGGTCTGCATCCAGGAGTTGGCGGACAGGATCCAGGTGGCCGAAATCAGCGTGCCGATGGCGACCATTGCCGTTGCGAGAAAATGCAATCTTGGACCCACACGGTTCAGGCCGAAAAGCATCACGCCGAGAAAGCCGGCTTCCAGGAAGAAAGCCGTCAGCACCTCATAGCCCATCAACGGACCGATGATCGGCCCGGCCTTGTCGGAGAACACGCTCCAGTTGGTGCCGAACTGATAGGACATCACGATCCCGGAAACGACGCCCATGCCGAAGGCGACCGCAAAAATCGTCTTCCAGAAGTTGAAGAGCTCCAGGTAGACCTCATCCTTCTTCCAGAGCCAGAGGGCTTCGAGGACGGCGAGATAGCTGGCGAGGCCGATAGAGAAGGCCGGAAAGATGATGTGGAACGAGACGGTAAAGGCAAACTGCATGCGGGCAAGCATGGTTGCGTCGAAGGATTCAAACAAGACGTGATCCTCTTGGGCACTACAGCGCCGTGCGTCGTTTCAGCTGCACACGGGACGCAGTAACACTTTGAGTTGCTGCATGTCCTTCTCCTCAAATCGCCTCGATTTAGGAAAACATACAGTAGCGAGAGCCAGGCGCCCGCCTGTCAGCCGGAGCCGTCATTTCATCGTGTGATTGAATCTGACGCAAAATTGGCAAAGGTCAATGACAGGCGGATCGCCACGTTGTCACACTGCGGCAATGTTTCGCCTGCGGCATTTTGCAGGTCCGCTGCTCTCAGCTTCGCGCGAGATAAGCCTCTGCCAGTTCAGTCCAGAAGGCAGCGCCGATCGGCAGCAGATCGTCGTTGAAGTTATAGCCCGGATGGTGGAGCGGCTTTTCGTCGCCTGTCGCCCTCGATCCGAGGAAGAAATAGCTGCCCGGTCGCTCTTTCAGCATGTAGGCAAAATCTTCACTGCCCATGAACGGACGGGCAAGATCGACGACCTTGTCGGCACCGGCGAAGCGGATCGCAAGGTCGCGCACGAAATCGGTCTCGGCCTGGTGGTTGATCGTCGCGTCGTAGCTTCGCTCGTAGTCGACCGTGACACGCATGCCGAAGCTTGCTGCCTGCGCTTCCGCGATCATGCGGATGCGGCGCTCCAACGCGTCACGAACGGCGGAATCGAAGGAGCGGATGCCGACGACGATCTCGGCCCGCTCCGGGATGATGCTGCTCGCGGAGCCGGCGTGGAAGGCGCCGACCGTGACGACGGCCGGGTCCATGGGATGGATGTTGCGCGAGACGATCGTCTGCAGCGCCATGACGATGCTGGCGCCACAGACGATCGGGTCGGCGGTCTCCTGCGGTTCGGCGCCATGGCCGCCACGGCCGTGGACGGTGATCCGTGCTTCGTCGACGGCCGCCATGATCGGGCCTTCGCGCAAGGCGAACTGGCCGAAGGGGAGGTTCGGCTCATTGTGGAGTGCGAACACCGCGTCGCATGGAAATCTGTCGAACAGGCCCTCATCCACCATGATCTTCGCGCCGCCGAAATTCTCTTCCGCCGGCTGGAATATGAGGTGGATGGTACCGTCGAAGTTCCTCCGTTCGGCAAGTGCGCGGGCGGCACCAAGCAGCATCGCCGTGTGGCCGTCATGCCCGCAGGCATGCATCAGGCCGGGCGTCCTGCTGGCATAGTCGAGACCGGTCTCTTCGTGGATCGGCAAGGCATCGATGTCGGCGCGGATGCCGATCGAGCGCGAACCGGTGCCATTCCTCAGCGTGCCGACAACACCGGTCTTCGCAAGTCCGGTTGTCACCGCATAGCCAAGCGCCTCCAGATGGCGCGCGATGAAGGCGGACGTTCGCGTTTCCGCGAGACCGAGTTCCGGGTGTGCATGCAGGTCACGGCGGATAGCCACCAGTTCCGGCATGGCGTTGTCGATCGATGCGGGGAGCTTCATGTCAGGCACCACGTGTCGGTATGCGGTTTTCGAAATAGCGGAAAGCGACGACCAGTATGCCCGTGAGGCACAAGTAGATCAGCGCAAGCAGCAGGAGCGGTTCGTAGGTGAGAAAGGTTTCCTGCCGCACCTTCGAGATGACCGCATAGACGTCGACGACGGTGATCGTTGCGACCAGCGGCGTCGACTTGAGCTGCAATACGGTCTCGCCGTTGAGCGTCGGGAGCGCGCGGTGGATCGCGCGCGGCAGCCAGATGCGCCGGAACATCGTCCAGCGGCTCATGCCATAGGCTCGGGCGGCCTCCAACTCGCCGGCGGGAACACCCGCAAAGGCGCCGCGCATCACCTCGCCCTCGTAGGCCGCAAAGGAGATCGTGAGCGCCGCCACGCCATAGGGCCAGGCCTCGCGCAGATAGGGCCAGAGAAACGACTGGCGGATTGCCGGAAATTGCGGAAACAGCGAGCCGAGCCCGTAATATAGCAGCCAGAGCTGCAGGAGCAGCGGCGTCCCGCGAATGATCGTGCAGAAGATCCGGGCAAGACCCTTCAGGTACCACGGGCCGGTGACCTGGACGAGGCCCAGCGGCACGGCAAACAGGAATCCGAGGATCGAGGTGCTGAACAGCATCACCATGCTGACAAGAATGCCCCAGCCGAGCCTCGGCAGGTAGCGCGGCAGCCAGTCCCAACGCATCAGGACGGCGACGGCGACGATGACTGCGACGGCGATGAGGATGAGAGCGACGCGGTGAGGCTTGAGGAAACTCTTGCCATTCGGCAGGTCCTCGGGGGTGAACGCGAGAGCATGGGTCGTTTCGTCGGTCATCGCTGCTCCACGAAACCGCGTCTGGCATGCTTTTCCAAGGCACCGATGAAGATGTTGGAAACGAGCGTCAGCGCAAGGTAGAGCGCGCCGGCCGCACAGAAGAAAAGCAAATAGGCCTTGGTCGCGCCGGCCGCCTGGCGGGTCATCAGGGTCAGTTCGCTGAAGCCGACGACGGCGAGCAGGGCAGTATCCTTCGTTGCGATCAGCCAGAGATTGGCAAGACCCGGAATGGCATAGGGCAGCATCGCCGGGAGGGTGACACGTCGCAGCACTTTCCCCGGCGACATGCCATAGGCACGCGCCGCTTCGATCTGTCCGGCGGGTACCGCCTTGATCGCGCCGCGCAACACCTCCGTCGAATAGGCACCCTGGACCACTCCAATGACGAAGATGCCTGCTATCAGGCCGCTGATATCGACAGTGCCGAAGCCGACGGCGCCCAGAAGCTGGTTCAAGAGGTCGGTCCCGGCATAGTAGAGGAGAAGGATGAGGACGAGTTCGGGCACAGCCCGAACGATGGTGGTGTAGCATTCGAGAAGATCGCGCGTTACCGGCCCGCCATAGAGCTTGCCGAAGGCGCCGCCGACGCCGAGCAGCAGGCCAAGCGCGTACCCTCCGACCGCGATCTGGATCGAATTGAAAAAGCCTTGCAACAATACGCCGCCCCAGCCGGGCGCCGAGAGCGAGAGCAGGCTCCAGTTGATGATGGAATCCGCAGCCATGGCGACTTCATGCTCCTTCTGCATATTCCCCAGCTCGGAATCGAGCTGAGGAAATGCAGCAATTCAAAGTGCTACGGCGTCCTTTGCGCGTCTGGTAAGACGCGAGGCGCTGTAGGACTGCCGGCCGGAGGCGCTTCAGCCGCCGTAGATGTCGAAGTCGAAATACTTCTTCGAGAAGGCATCGTAAGTGCCGTTCTCGCGGATCGCCTTGATCGCCGCGTTGATCTTGTCCTTGAGCTCCGTTTCGCCCTTGCGCAGGCCGACACCGACGCCCGGGCCGAGGATGGCGAGGTCCTGGGCAACGTCGCCCTTGTAATCGCAGCACTCCTTGCCCTGGTCGCTCTTCAGGAAGGCATCGAGAGCGATCGCATCGGCCTGCACCGCGTCGACGCGGCCCGCGGCCAGATCCTGGTTCGCCTCGTCCTGCGTCTGATACTCCTTGACCTCCACGCCCGCCGGGGCGAAGTGCTTGGTTGCATAGGCCTGGTGCACGGTCGAGACCTGCACGCCAAGCGTCTTGCCGGAGAGGCCTTCCGGCGTCGGCTTCATGTCCACGCCCTTGGTGCCGATGATACCGGTCGGCGTGTTGTAGTATTTGTCCGAAAAATCGATCGTCTTCAGGCGCTCTTCCGTGATCGACATCGAGCCGATGATCATGTCGATCTTCTTGGAAGTCAGCGCCGGGATGATGCCGTCCCAGGCGACCGGGGTGATCACGCAGTCGAGTTTCGCCTCGGCGCAGATCGCCTTCATGAATTCCACTTCCCAGCCTTCCCAATTGCCGCTGGCGTCAGGCGAGGTGAAGGGCGGGTAAGGCTCGGCGGCAAAACCGACCTTGACCGTTTCCGCCTGTGCGGCGACGGCGCCGGTGATCGACAAAGCGGCCGCGACCGCCAGGAGTTTCAATGTCTTCTTCATGCTGTTCCCTTTTTTGGTTGTTGAGCATTGCGGAATTCAGTGAATGGAGCTGATGAACTTCTTGAGCCTCTCGGATCTCGGCGCGCCGAAGATCGCCGCAGGCGGCCCCTGTTCTTCGATGACGCCGTTGTGCAGGAAGACGATGTGGTTGGCGACGTCACGGGCGAATTTCATCTCGTGGGTGACGAGGATCATCGTGCGCTTCTCGCGCGCAAGATCGCCGATGACGGAGAGCACTTCGCCGACGAGCTCCGGATCAAGCGCCGAGGTCGGTTCGTCGAAGAGCATCACCAGCGGCTGGATCGCCAACGCCCGGGCGATCGCCGCCCGCTGCTGCTGGCCGCCGGAAAGGAAGGCCGGATAGGCGTCGCGTTTCTCGTAGAGGCCGACCCGGCGCAGCAGCGTCTCGGCCGTTTCGATCGCTTCGCCCTTGGATTTGCCGAGCACATGCACCGGCACTTCGATGACGTTTTGAAGAATGGTCATGTGCTGCCAGAGATTGAAACTCTGGAAGACCATGCCGAGCTGGGTGCGGATTCGTTGCACTTGCTTGCGGTCGGCGGGCATCAGCCCGCCATGCCCGTCGGACTTCATGCGGATCTCCTCGCCGTGAACGCTGACGCGTCCGGCCGACGGCAATTCCAGCATGTTGATGCAGCGAAGAAGGGTGGACTTGCCGGAGCCGCTGCCGCCGATGATCGCGATCACGTCGCCCTGTCGAGCCGTAAGCGACACACCTTTCAGCACTTCCAATGGCCCGAAACGCTTGTGCAGGTCAGTGACCGCGATTGCCTGGGCCGCATCCGTCATCGACGCGCCGCTCCGATGGCTCGACGAGCTTTCTTTGAAGCCATGAAAACAGTTCCCCTGTTTGTTCTCTCGTGCAGCATCTTCGGCTTGTCACGCTGTTTCATGAGGGGGAATGTTGCACTTGTGTCGCTATTATTCAAGCGTATAATAGCTCCATCTCGGTTTTTTGGCCGCGTGGCATCACCGAAAATCCCTGCAGGAGTAGCGCATGAGCCCATCCGGTTCGCTGGCACTGACGATCTGGTCCCGCCGCCCTGCATGCCGGAGGCTGCCGTGAACCGTCGCACGTTTCACCGCGCTCCCGAGGGGGAGCGCCGCCAGGAGTTGATCGAGGCCACGCTCGATTGCATCTCGGAATTCGGTCTGAAGGGCGCGACGGTCCGGCAGATAGCTATCCGGGCTGGCGTCACGGCGGGGCTCGTCCGCCACTATTTCGACTCGAAGGACCAGATGGTCGCCGAAGCCTACCGCGCCGTCATCGCGTCGCTTACGGAGAAGGCGAAGAATGTCGAAGGCGATCCTGCGACACGGCTCAAGGAATTCATCGCCGTCAACTTCACCGAACCTGTTGCCGATAGCCGCAGCGTCTCGCTCTGGGCGGCCTTCATCAGCCAGGTGCGGGTCGATCCGGTGCTCGCCGAGATTCACCGCGAAGGCTATCTCGCCTTCCGCAACACGTTGCAGGAATTGCTGAGCGAATTTCTCGCCGCGAAGGGCAGAACCGCAAGCGCCGACGAATGTCGCCGGCATGCGATTGCGATCAACGGTTTGGTGGACGGGCTTTGGGTCGAAGGCTGCCTTGCCGGCGACCTCTTTCGCGACGGCGAGTTGGTCAGCATCGCCATGGCCTCTGTCGAGGCGCTGATCGGCCTGCCGATAGAAAACTAAATATGTCGCCCAAAAGTGTGCAGCGGTTTTGGGATAACGACATGCATAAAACAAAGAACCAAAAGGGAGCAAACATTTGCGCTACGCGTCGATCACCTCACGCCTCGCCGATCTCGGTTCCGGGAAATGGACACTGCACATCCGCGCGCGCCAATTGAAGGCAAGCGGAGCCGATATCATCGAGCTGACGATCGGGGAGCCGGACCTGCCGCCGGACCGCTCGCTGCTGGACGAATGCCAGCGTGCCCTGAATGCGGGGCGGTACCGCTACTCGAATGGTCGCGGTGAACCGGCCGTCGTTGCTGCTCTTGCGGAAAAATACCGGCGTCGCCGGGCCGATGTGACTGCGGAAAACGTCCTGTGTTTTCCGGGCACTCAGACGGCACTCTTTGCCGCCATGCTGGGCCTTGTAGAGGCCGGCGATGCAGTGCTCGTCGGGGACCCGCTCTATGCCACCTACGAAGGCGTCATTCGTTCCACCGGCGCCCACCAAGTCCTCGTTCCGCTGAAACCCGAATTCGGCTTTCACATGCGGGCGGAGGACTTGGAAAAGGCAATCACGCCGGAATGCCGCGTGCTGCTTTTGAACACACCGCACAATCCGACGGGCGCCGTGCTGACCGCCGCGGAGATTGCCGCCATCGGCGAAGTTGCCCGTCGTCACGACCTCTGGATCGTCTGCGACGAAGTCTATGAAGAACTCGTCTTCGATGCCGAATTCGCGTCGCCCTTCGATAATCCCGATCTCGCAGAGCGCACGGTCGTCGTCTCGTCCATTTCCAAGTCGCATGCGGCCCCCGGTTTTCGCAGCGGCTGGGCGGTCGGTCCTGTCGAATTCACGAATCGTCTGCTGCCGATCTCGGAAACCATGCTCTTCGGCGTGCAGCCCTTCATCGCCGACATGACGGCCTATGCGCTGACGCACGAAATCGAGACGGCGAAGCGGATGCGCGAAACCTACAAGCGGCGCGCTGGTCGGATCGCCGACCGCCTTGCCTATGCACCGGGTGTTCTTGTTCTGCCGCCGGAAGCGGGGATGTTCACGCTGATCGACGTCTTCGGTACCGGCCTTTCCGGCGAGGCCTTCGCCTGGGCTCTTCTCGAAGAGGAGGGCGTGGCAGTGATGCCGGGTTCTTCCTTCGGCCAGCAAGCGCAGAATTTCCTGCGCGTGAGCCTCACGGTCCCAGATGCAGATATCGATGAAGCATGCCGCCGCATCAGTTCTCTTGCCGAACGCCTGATCGCCCGTAAGGAGCGCCGCGCATGACCGAAATGAAAACCGTGGGCGAGGTCCTCGTCGATCTCCTTGAGGCAAACGGTGTCGAAGTCGTGTTCGGCATTCCCGGCGTGCATACGGTCGAGCTCTATCGCGGGCTGGCGACATCGAAGATTCGCCATGTCACGCCACGGCACGAGCAAGGCGCCGGGTTCATGGCCGACGGGTACGCCCGCGTCAGCGGCAAGCCTGGCGTTGCGCTCGTCATCACCGGCCCGGGCCTGACAAATACGATCACGGCGATGGCGCAGGCTCGCCAGGATTCGATCCCTATGCTGGTCATTTCCGGTGTCAACCGCCGCGATTCGCTCGGCCATGGCCGCGGTCTGCTGCATGAACTGCCGGATCAGCACGGCATGATGAAGACATTGGCGCTCTATTCCCACACGCTGCTCAACCCCATCGATTTGCCGCTTGTGGTAGATCGCGCTTTCGCAGTCCTGCTTTCCGGCCGACCCGGACCGGTTCACATCGAGATTCCAACCGATGTCATGGCTTTGCCGATAGAGAGCCGCCCCGGCAGGCCCGCTGCGGCGACCCGCCCGCGCTCCGACAGCGAAACCTTGCAGAAGGCGGCGATCCTGTGCGCCGATGCCGCCCGGCCGGTGATCATATGCGGGGGCGGCGCATTGACGGCGGAGGTGGAAATATGGCAGCTCGCCGAACAGATCGGCGCACCGGTCGTCACGACCGTCAACGCCCGGGGCATGCTCGCGGGCCACCCTCTCAGAGTGCCGGCAAGCCCGAGTCTCAAGGCAGTGCGCGCCTTGCTGCGCGACGCGGATCTCGTGCTGGCGCTTGGCACCGAAATGGGTCAGACGGACTACGACCTCTATGCCGACGGTGGTTTTCCGGCGCTCTGCAATCTCATCCGCACCGACATCGATGCGGCGCAGCTCGCCCGCGGACCGCAGGCGGCACTGTCTATCCTGTCCAGCGCGAAGACGGCGACGGCGGGCATGCTGGCTTTCCTGCCCGGCCATGCGGCTGCAAAGGGCGGAGCAGAGCGCGCGGAAGCAGCCCGCAAAGCGGCGCTGAAGGGACTGTCGGCGAAGATGCAGGCCGAAATCGCCGTGATCGACATGATCTACAAGGCGCTGCCGAATTGTACCATCGTCGGAGACTCTACGCAGGCCGTCTATGCCGGCAATCTCTATTGCGACGCGCCTCGGCAACGGAGCTGGTTCAATTCCGCGACCGGTTACGGTGCGCTGGGCTACGCGCCGCCGGCGGCGGTTGGCGCCGCCGTGGCTGATGGCGGCAAGCCCGTCGTCTGCGTCGTCGGTGATGGCGGTTTCCAGTTTTCGTTGGCCGAGATCGGCTCGGCGGCCGATGCCGGGGCCCAGGTGATCTTCCTCGTCTGGAACAACGACGGTTACCAGGAAATCGAAACCTACATGGTCGATTCCGGCATCACACCCGAAGGCGTGAAGCCCTCGGCGCCGGACTTCCCGATGACCGCCAGAGCCTATGGCGTGCCGGCGGAGCGGCTGGCGGACGTGCGGGAGCTGCCGGGCGCGTTGGCGCAAGCCGCTGGGCGATCGGGGCCTTCGCTGATTGAAATCCATCAGGCAAAAACCGCCGGCGTCTCCGCCTGACAAAGCGGGCCGGATTTGACTTTTCCGGCTCGGAATGGTGTTAAGAGCGCCGCAAGCTCGAATCCGGCCATGTTCTTTCGCTAGGCTCAGGCAATCGGGCTGAATTTCGTCTCGCCGGCGCGTCCCGCGTCGAGAGAAAGGGATAGTGTCCTCAATGGACCTGTTGGGTGGTGGCAGCAAGAGCATGCAGGCCGGTCGGCTCTTGGCCGCGGTATGGCTGCTCTGTGCGTCCTTTGCCATGCAGATCGTCGCGGTCGGGCAAGGTGTCTCGGCGCGTGCGTCGGCGGGAACGCAGGCTGGCGATGCGTCGACGCGCGACAACGGCTCTGCCGATCATTCGATCGCCCGTCAGATCTCCAGGGCCGTTCCACACCCCGACCTCCGCTTTACCGGCGAGCGCAAGGATGCGAAGTCGACGAGTGGGCAAGACCTTTCACCGGCTCTTCTCGTTGCGGAGGTCCGCTTTTTCGACCTGGGAAGCCATAAACGGGGCGCGATTTCGCGGCTCGCTCATGTGCATGGCCCGATAGCACAAGGGCAACGAATCCGCGCGCCTCCCACGGCGTGATCGGCTTTGAGAATACGAGTGGTCGGCGCTCTACGTTCCGCCGTTCCCATTGATGAAACCTAGCCCGGATGATGCCAGACAGGCGTGTTCAGGCGTTCATGGAATTTCCACATGCGTACATCCAAATGGGCGGTTCTCGCCTATGTCGCGATCATTATCTTCGGATGCCTCGCGGCGCTTCCCAGCGTTCTGACGCCGGCCATGCGCGAACAGTTTGCGGCTGTTCTGCCGTTCAAGCCCGTCACGCTCGGCCTCGACCTCAAGGGCGGCTCGCATCTCGTGCTCGAGGTCGACGGTGCCGGCCTTCAGAAGGCGCGGCTCAACACGCTGCTCGACGATACCCGCCGCGTTCTGCGCGGCGAACGCGTTTCGGCTTCTTCGGCGCGCATCAGCGGCAACGCCGTGATGGTGGACATCGAGGATGCTGCCGACCGGGAGAAGGTCCTGCCGAAGCTTCAGGAGCTGGCGGCACCCGTCAGCACGATCGGCTTTGGCGGTGCCGCTCCGGAAGTCGATGTCACGAGCGATGGCAATGTCGTCACGCTCGCGATGACCGAGGCGGGTCTTGCCGATCGCATGACAAAGGCGGTCGAGCAGAGCCTGGAGATCATCCGCAACCGCGTCGATCAGGTCGGCGTCGCGGAGCCTCTCATCCAGCGCATCGGCTCGAACCGCATCCTCGTCCAGCTCCCAGGTCTCCAGGACCCGACGCGTCTTCGCGAACTTCTCGGCTCGACCGCGCAGATGAGCTTCCATATGCTCGACCAGACCGCGGATGTGACTCAGCCACCGCCGCGCGGCGTGGATATTCTTCCGGGCGCCAATGATGGCAACCGGTATCCCGTCGAAAGTCGTGTCGCAATTTCAGGCGAGCGGCTCGACGATGCGAAGGTTGGCTTCGATCAGCGGACCAACCAGCCGGTCGTCGACTTCACCTTCGATTCGCTCGGTGCCCGCCAGTTTGCGGAAATCACCCGCGAAAACGTCGGCCGTCCGTTTGCGATCGTTCTCGACGGCAAGGTGCTGACGGCACCGGTGATCAACGAACCGATCCTGGGTGGTCGCGGTCAGATCAGCGGCAATTTCACCGCTCAGGAGGCGACGGTCCTCTCGGCGCTCTTGCGCTCCGGCGCCTTGCCGGCACCGCTGACGATCATCGAAGAGCGCTCGGTTGGCCCCAACCTCGGCAGCGACTCGATCCGCATCGGTCTCTACACCGGCCTTGCCGGCTTCGGCCTCGTCGTGGCCCTCATGATCGTCCTTTACGGCGCCTGGGGCATCATCGCCAACGTCGGACTGCTGTTGCACACCATCATGACGATCGGTGTGCTCGGCATGATCGGCTCGACGCTGACGCTACCTGGTATTGCCGGTATCATTCTCGGCATCGGTATGGCCGTTGACGCCAACATCCTCATCAATGCGCGTATCCGCGAAGAAACGGAGGCGGGCGCCGGCGCGATGAAGGCGCTGGATGTCGGCTTCAACAAGGCCTACGCGACTATCATCGACTCCAACGTCACGACGCTCGCCGGGACGATTCTCCTGTTCTGGTTCGGCAGCGGCCCGGTCAAGGGTTTCGCCGTCACGATGATGCTCGGCATTATCATCTCGATGTTCACCTCGGTGACGGTCGTGCGTCTGCTGATGCGCGAAGTCGTCGTTCGCCGCAAGATGAAGAAGCTCGAGATCCCGTCGCTCTTCGGCCGCGTGCCTCATCTGCCGACCTTCTCCTTCATGAAGCGTCGCTTCCAGGCGATCGGCATGTCCGCCTTCCTGTCGATAAGCTCGGTCATCCTGTTCTTCACGCCGGGCCTGAACTACGGCATCGATTTCGTCGGCGGCATCCAGGTCGAAGCGGCGTCCAAGGAAAGGATAGACCTGCCGACGCTGCGCCATGGGCTCGAATCGCTTAATCTCGGTGAGGTGGCAATCCAGGATTTCGGTGGCGGGCAATCGGTCTTGATCCGCGTCCAGCGCCAGCCGGGTGGCGAGCAGGAGCAGACGGCGGCGCTGAACCGCATCAAGGATGCGGTGACGACTTCTGTTCCGGGGGCGAGCCTGGAGCGCACCGAGGTCGTCGGGCCGACCATCAGTAGCGAACTGGCACGGTCGGGCTTCCTGGCCGTAGGCCTCGCGATGATGGCGATCCTGCTTTACATCTGGTTCCGCTTCGAATGGCATTTCGCCGTCGGCGCGATCGCGGTGCTCCTGCTCGACATCACCAAGACGATCGGCTTCTTTGCCTTGACCGGGATCGATTTCAACCTGACGGCGATCGCCGCGTTGCTGACGATGATCGGCTACTCGGTGAACGACAAGGTGGTGGTCTACGACCGCATGCGCGAAAACCTGCGCAAGTACAAGTCGATGCCCTTCTCGGATCTGATCGACATGAGCATCAACCAGGTGATCGCACGATGCATCTTCACCTCGATGGCAACGGCTCTCTCGCTGGTGCCGATGGCGATCTGGGGTGGTGACGCGGTACGCAGCTTCGCCTGGCCGATGATCTTCGGCGTCATCGTCGCGACAACCTCGTCGATCTATATCGGCGGCCCGATCCTTCTGTTCCTGAGCCGCTGGTGGAAGGACCGCGAAGCCAGCCGTTCCGGCGCAACGCAGGCAGGCACCCCGACGGCCTGATCGGGGCCACCAGTGAGGAAACCAAAAGGGGCAGTCCGGCGGGCTGCCCCTTTTTCGTCTGAAAGTGCCGTCTTTTATGTGAACTGTCCCTTGCAGGTTGATTCGCCGCTACCTAGATGGGTGGGGGAGTCCTCACCGGGACGACCAAACAGAATTGTCGCCATGGGCGGTTCAAGACGGAAATATGGAGAATTATTTTTCTCCTGATCGCTTTTGGAATTGACTAATTTGGTAGATTATTCTAGTTTGCAACTCGCGAGGCGGAGGGAATCCGTCTCGTATTGTTCATGACCGCCGCGGCGCGCGATGCGCCGGGCCAGCCAAAGGAGAGTGACATGTCCGGAATCGTCTCGACCGCCGCTTTCTGCGGCTCGCGTTCCTATTGTCGTGCAACTGTGAAACGTCACCTTCGCGCGCTTCGCCGAATGTGACCGTCCAAACTTACCGAATTCACCTTTTGCCGAGAATCGAATGATCCGCGCCGCGAGGCGTGGAGGAGCGTTATTACATGAGCAAGCAAGTTATCGAATATGACGGCGAAGCCGTCGGCGTCGTTGTCCCTGACGAAGACCGGTTGAAGTTTTTGGCCGTGAAGTATCATGTCTGGGATCTGGACGCTCAGCGTTTCCGCTCGGCCGATGAGGCGCGTGCAGCCATCCGCAACCTGCTCGCCGGCCAAGGCGCCCGAAACCATCAGATTGGCATTGCGGCGGCGTGACCTCGCGTCCGCCGCAACGTCAGCAATAGATCGATCAAATCCGAAGTTCGTCCTCCCCGATTGTCGACCATAATTGTGTATTGGCGACACGTTTCTTGTGCTATGCCAAGACAGGTTGTGTCGTTGCGAACGGTCCCCAGCATCCGGGGACCGGGAGGAGAATTTCTCGGAATGCTGACGAAGAAGGGAAAATACGGCCTCAAGGCCCTCGTCGATCTGGCGCGCCTCGAACCCGGCGAAACCGCCTTCATCAATGAAATCGCTCTGCGCAACAACATCCCCAAAAAATTTCTCGACACGATTCTGCTCGAATTGCGCAACGCGGGAATGCTCCGTTCCAAGAAGGGGCCTGGTGGCGGCTATTCGCTTTCCCGCCCCGCGTCGGAGATTCGCATCGGCCATGTCATTCGCACGCTTGACGGCCCCCTTGCGCCGATCCGTTGCGCCAGTCGCACCGCCTATGAGGTCTGCGAGGATTGCAGCGACCCCGAGACCTGTCGTGTGCGCATATCGATGACGACGGTTCGCGATGCGATGGCATCGATTCTCGATTCGATGACGCTTGCAGAGTTTGCCGGCGATGGTGTTCTGCCGCAGGAAGCTCTTGAGGAAAAACGCGCCGGCTGACGGATCGAACAAGTCTGTTTTGGTGCAAACAGGCGCAAATAGACTTGGTTTGCCAAGAAAAAGCGCTTATCTGGCTTCTACGTGCTTCGTTTACCGCTGAAACGGCGGGGTGTCGGGCAATTTCGTCGCGGGAACTAGGATCGACAATGGGCTTGAGACAGGTAAAAGCGGATGGGCAGTCCCGTTCCGCCATGCTGGATTCGATCGGCAGAACGCTGACGAAGGCAACCAATGGGATCAAGGCTCTTGCCGATCACCTGACGACGGATGAAGCCTTTGCGCGCAGCCTTGTCGATGCGGTCGAATTGATCGGCGACAGCGAGGGCCGGGTCGTCGTTTCCGGGGTCGGCAAGAGCGGCCATATCGGCCGCAAGATCGCGGCGACCATGGCGTCCACCGGCACCTCCGCCTATTTCGTTCATCCGACGGAGGCGAGCCACGGCGATCTCGGCATGGTTACCTCGCAGGATGTCCTGATTCTGCTGTCCTGGTCGGGAGAGACGGCCGAACTTGGCAACATGCTCACCTACGCCAAGCGCTTCAAGGTGCCGATCATCTCGATCTGCGCCAACCGCGACAGCATTCTTGCCCGCAACTCCGAGGTTGCCCTGGTGCTGCCGAAGGTGCAGGAAGCCTGCCCGCATGGACTCGCCCCCACGACGTCGGCCATGCTGCAGCTCGCTATCGGAGACGCCTTAGCGATTGCGCTCCTGGAGCGGCGCGGCTTCTCGGCTGAAGATTTCAAGACATTCCATCCCGGCGGCAAGCTCGGCGCGCAGCTGCGCCTGGTGCATGAGCTGGCGCATGTGGCGGAGCAAGTGCCGCTGCTCGCCGTCGGTCGGCCGATGAGCGAAGCGGTTATCGAGATGTCGTCGAAGGGATTTGGCGTCGTCGGTATCGTCGACGACGGCGGCACGCTGGTCGGCGTGATTACCGACGGCGACCTGCGCCGCCACATGACGGGCGACCTGCTCCTTCAGCCGGTCGAGGCGGTGATGTCGCACAATCCGAGGGTCATCAAAGGCGATGTGCTTGCCAGTGCCGCCATGGAGTTCATGCAGGAACACAAGGTTACGGTCCTGTTCCTCATAGACGACGCCGGACTTCCGGCCGGCATCCTGCACATCCACGACCTTTTGCGCGCCGGCGTGGCGTGATCGATCGCAGCAATTCAAAGTGCCATGGCGTCCTTTGTGCGTCTGAAAAGACGCACGGCGCTGTAGGACTTCAGGGATTGCTACGGCGCGCGTGTCTATAAGACGCGCAAAGGAAGCGTCGCCCAGGAAACGTGTGTTTCCGCCGGATCCGCGCAGTTACGCAAGGTCAGCGCCAGCCGGTGTGATCTTCGCCGGCTTTCGACGAGGCGGAGGGTTTACGAAAGCCCCGGGTTCATTGACGACGCGCCGATGCAAACGCTCCGCGATCGCCTTCGCGCCGGCGCTCGTGCCTGCGCTTGAATAGAAATTTCCACGAACCTGGATGGCGGCAGCCATCAACCTGAACAAGGCCGCGCTTAAGGCCGGATCCGGCGCTTGCGGCCCTTGCCAGAACAAGTCCAACGGCTGCTGGTCGGTGAGGCCCGCAACGTCGAATACGGCACTGCCGAGTACTTTTACCGGCTTGCCCTGTCTCAAGGCATGCAGCCCGGCGGTCGAGTTGACCGTAACCACACCGGCACTTCCCTGTACCAGGACATCCAGATTGCCGCCGTCGAGATAGGCGACGCGGTCTGCAACTCCAGCCTTGGCTGCTTCTTCGAAGATGATCTTGCGCCAGCGGATGAGGCCGTTGTCGAGGGGGTGGGTCTTGATCGCCAGTGTGCTGTCCGCGGGGGCGTGGCGCGCGAAGGAGGCAAGGATCGCGCGGATCGCTTCCTTCTGGCTGTTGAACGGCGAGTGCGCACGCAGTTGATAGTCGGTCTCCAACTGCAGCGGATAGACGAAGTAGCCGGTCCCTTCCGAGGTCAGCGAGCGGATAAGGGCGTCGGCCGCGCGTTGCCGCCGCCCTTGCGTGGTCAAGCGCAACAGCCACCCCGCATATTCCGCTAGCGGATGAAAGATCCCGTGCCGGCGGTAACCGGGGAAAAGAATCCAGAGGAAGACGTTCGGAAGATTGTACAGCAGGTCGTAGACCGCTTCGGCGAGGAAAGACTGTTCGTAAAGCCGCCGCCAGTCCGGTTCCGGCAGGTCGGCCGCCGCCCGCAGGATCTGGTCTGCTTCAGCCGGAAAGTGCGAGTTGGACGACATGCCGCCACGTTCCAGCGTCAGCCAGTCGGGCCTGAGATAGCCCATCTCGACGATGAAGACGGCAACGCCTCTCTCGCGGGCAGCCGCGATCGCGGCTTTGTGATAGGGGCGCTCTTCGCCAAGCAGCACCAGGTCGCTGACGGCGTGGCGACGGATAAAGGCCTCGACATAGGCCGGCCATGCGGACATGGAGCCGCGATAATTATCGGCGCCGCGACGTCGCCAGAAGATCTGGTCGCCGACGTTGAGATTGATGCGAAGGCAGGTATGGCCCAATTCCTCGAGCCCGGCTGCGATCTTGGCGAAGATCGGCGACGAGGGGCCCTGCAGAAACAGGAACGTCCGTGGTGCCAAGCGATTGATTGTCGTGCCCGCTGTCATTGTCAGTCGCCGCCGCTATTGCAGCGCATCCTTTTGCAGGTTTGCATATCGGAGCAGGGACCGTATCAGGTTCCACGGGTCCTCGTCCTGAGGACCTTTTGCACCGGGCTGAGCCGGGCGCGCCTTGGCGAGCGGCACGATGAAGTAGTCCGTGCGGGGGTCCGGGAACGGGTCTGCGAAGGACTTCAGAAGAGGCGCATGGTCGCCGTAGAAGACCAGCCAGACAGGACGCTCGAGCTTGTTGAGCTTGTCGATCAGTTCTTTGAGCGCGGCATCCGATTGCTGCAGAATTGCCATGTAGATGTCGACCGGGTTCGTGAGCGTGCCCACGCGGCCGGGCTCCCACGGGCCATGATTGGCCATGGAGGCGACGAAGAAGAAGCCGCTTTCGTCTTCCGGCAGCTTCTCCACTTCGGCAATTACCCGCGACGTCAGCGCCGCGTCGGAGACATAGAGCCCGTCGCGCTCGGGTTTGTGATCGAAGGCGTCCAGCATGGTGAGCTTGTCGAAGCCGAGCTGCGGCATCGCCTTGTGCCGGAGGAAGAACGTCCGGTCATAGGGATGAATGAAGTGCGTATGCCAGCCAGCGCGTTTCAATTTCCCCGGCCACACGACGTCGGCGTAATGCGAGGCGCGAAGATAGGGGTAGCTGGCATCGACATGGATATCATCAGGCAAGAGGCCGCTCAGCACGGCGAACTCGGTACGCAGCGTATAACCGCCCTCGAACACGTTGCTGAGGCGGCCCCACTGCACCGCCTGTTTGCGCAGCCGGTCGATCGTCGGCAGCTTGATCGTGTCGACGCCGAAGTGGCGCATGTCGATAAAGGACTCTGATTGCCAGACGACGATCAGCGGGGCTTCCTCGTGGCCGATAAGGTCCTGCACGGCGGCGCGAAGCCGCTCCGAGAGTTCGGCGACGATTTTTTCACGCTTCACGCCCAGCCATATGATGAAGTGGAAGACGACGGAGGCGAAGGTCCCGAAGCGCACCGTATTCATCTTGACGTTGATGGCCCTGACGAGCTTCTGGACGAGGGCTGCAGTCGGCCGGTTCACCGGACCGTAGAAAAGCAAGCCCCAGGGCGCGGCGGCAACGAGGATCATCAGCAGAACCCAGAACAACTTGCCTTGCTCCGGCAAGATGGTCGGCTCGAAATACATGTAGAGCGCGGAAACGCCGAATACGTAGAGGAAAGCGACGATCCAGAACAGGATATTCAGCGAGGTCGCGTAGAAGATCGTCTTGTATTTGAAGACGTCGGCAATGAGGGCGATGTCCGAGAACACCAAGGGTTCACGGATGAACTTGAACTTGGCGCGGGAAATGCCGGTGAAAATGATGAAGAAGCTCATGACCCCGGCAGCCGCATAGAGGGGGCGCCAGGAGATCGCGAAGAAGCCGGCAAAGACGAGCGCTATGACCGGCAGCCGCGCGAAGACGTCGATAATATCCTGATTACGCCCATAGCGAGGCCTGTTCCTCCTGCGCTCGCGCGCCGGCAGGGCGAAGCGATCCGTGAAGAAGATTACGCCGCAGGACAGGACGTAGCAAAAGAGGGTCAGCGCTGCCGGATAATCATGGAGATGAAAGGAAAGTTGCGGCAAACGGTTACCTTCAGGCCATTCGGTCGCGCCTCGGCAGCACGGCGATCGCCTGACACTTAAATCCTATCTCGGGCCGGCACAAGCGCGGTCCGGCATATGGGGCGTCACCGTCCACTACCGCGTGCGATCGCCCGATCGAGCCACCAGTTGATAAGCGGCCTTACGGCAGGGGCGAACCGGCCGAGCAGAAACAGGGTTGTGCCGAAGTAAACCTCGAAGCGCTGCTGGTCGATGCTTGCGGCGATCCTGCGGGCGACGGCATCGGCCGCCCATGGCCGGACGGTCCCCATTATGACATTCGCCTCGCGCGGACGCAGGGAGAGCTCGCGCTCGAACTGCGGCGTTTCCGTATCCGGCGGGAAGCTTACCGATATCTGCACATCGTGTCTTCGCGCCTCGCTGCGCAGCGCCTGGGCAAAACCGTGGAGCGCGAATTTCGACGCGCAATAGGCGGAATAGCCATAAATGCCGATGAGGCCGGCGCCCGATGAGATCATCATGATCTTTCCCCTGCGCCGTCGCTTCATGTCCGCATAGACGGCGCGCACCGTGTGGACCGTGCCCGAAAAATTCGTTTCCATCTGGCGGCGAAAGGCCGCGCTTTGCTGTTCCTCGAAAGGAGCCGGTTCGACGATGCCGGCCGAGGTCACGAGAATATCGCACGGGCCGAAGGCTTCGACGCAACGCCGAACGGCAGCCTCGATCTCTTCCTCCTGGGCAACATCGGCCGCCTCGACGCGGATCTCTCCGGCCTCTGCGCCGTGCTCCGAGATGAGCTTTCGCCTGGCCTGTTCCAGAAGATCGCGGGAGCGCGCAATGAGTGAAAGTCGCGCGCCGCGGCTTGCGTAGATCAATGCAAGTTCCAGGCCTATGCCGCTGGAGCCACCGGTGATGATCACATGGGTCATTCTCAGTTTCCGCCTGCGGCTTGGGGGCAGAGGTTTCCAGGGCGCTTCCAGGAGAGGTGTATAACGGATTTCCGTCCGGCCTAACGCGCCGAGAGCGCCTTCAACATCTGCTCGATGTCGACGCCGCCAAGCCCGAAATTTCGTTCGGTCAAATCCTTGAGGCGCTCGGCGGTGAGCGCGACGGTCCGGCGGATCTGTTCTTCGGTGTGGTCGCTGGTGATGAAGAAGCGCAGTCGCGCCAATCCTTCGGGCACGGCGGGATGGATGATCGGCAGCACGTTGACGCCCGCCGCCAGCAGATCGTTGGAGAGCTGCACGGCGCGGAGCGAATCGCCGACGATGACGGGAACGACCGAGAAGCCGCCGCTCAGACCGGTGTCGAGGCCGGCCTCTTTCGCGAGCTTGAGGAACAGGCTGCCGTTGCGCCTCAGCGCCGCGGTGCGTTCGGGCTCGCGTTCGAGGATATCGAGGCTGGCGACCGCCGATGCTCCGAGCACCGGTGCCAGACCGACACTGTAGACGAAGCCGCCGGCGGATGCCTTGAGCACCGCCGCCAATGCCTCGCTGCCGGCAATATAACCGCCGCAGCTCGACGTGGTTTTCGACAACGTTCCCATCCAGATGTCGATCTCGTGGGGATCGACACCGAAGTGTTCGGCCAGCCCCTTGCCGTGCCGCCCGAGAACGCCGAGCGAATGAGCCTCGTCGACCATCAGCCAGAAGCCATATTCGGCCTTGAGCTTCAGCAGTGCAGGAAGATTCGCGACATCGCCGTCCATCGAGTAGATGCCTTCGACGATGACCATGATGTGACGATAGTCGCCGGAAACGGTACGCAGTACGTGTTCGAGATCCGCGGTGTCGTTGTGCTTGAAGAGGCGGCGCGTCGCGCCGGAAAGCTTGATGCCGGCGAGCGCGCTGTTGTGGATGAACTCGTCGTGGATGACGAGATCCTTGGGGCCCATCAGGCAGCTGATGGCGGCAACGTTGGTGAGATAGCCGCTGACGAAGCAAACCGCCGCTTCGACGCCATAGAAGCGCGCGATCTTTTCCTCGAGTTCGACATGCACGGGCCGCTCGCCGGCAACGAGCCTGCTCGCCGAAGCGGAGATCCCGAACGACTCGATCGTGTCGCGTGCCCTGTCCAGCACGTGGGCGTGCCGGTTCAAACCGAGGTAATCGTAGGAGGCGAAGTTGATCAGCTTGCGGCCGTCGATCACGGTGGTTGCGCCGGCGGCCGCCTGGTGTGCCCGATAGAAAGGATTGGCGATACCCAGTTGCTCGCTCGCGAATTTTTGCGTGAGCACCTGCTTATATTCGGGAAGATCCTCGAAGCGGGCCTGTCGGCGGCGGGGAGCGGCCGGCAACTCCCGTTCCGAGCGCGCCATGCGGTTGCGCTCGGACGATTGGTGCGTGTTCCTCATCCTGTCCAGCAGGTTCTCCTTGAGGCTGCTGTTCATCTTGGAGAAGGTCTGGCCGTTTCCGTCGTTGCTCATTGGCTCAGTGCTTTTTCCCTGTCGGTCCCGGCATGGCGCTGCGCAAGTTCGCTTACGAGCCGGTCGTCGGCTGCCTCGCTATCGTCACCCTGGTCGCGCTTGCTTACCTTTTCATGGAGCTT
The DNA here is from genome assembly GCF_013283645.1 of Sinorhizobium psoraleae. Taxonomy (GTDB): domain Bacteria; phylum Pseudomonadota; class Alphaproteobacteria; order Rhizobiales; family Rhizobiaceae; genus Sinorhizobium; species Sinorhizobium psoraleae. Next base: position 909,364 of record NZ_JABEKV010000002.1, on the reverse strand, counting down.
GCGCGCAACATCGCCCACCGTCGTATTGTCGGCGACGCCGCTCAAAGGCATGTCGAAACCGGTGTTCTGCTGGAAGCTCATGCCGAGTTCCACCGCCATGAGGCTGTCCAGGCCGATTTCCTTCAGGATCTTGCTGCGGGTCACCGTGTCCTTCGAAACCCGAAGGATTGCGGCGATCTCGCCTGCCACCAGGTCGAACAGAATGTCCTCTGCTTCCTGCGGCGACTTCCCTTCGATCATCGCAACGAGGTCCATCTGCATGCCCTCGGCGCCGGAAGAATGCTGATCCGCACTGCGCAGGATTACCTCGAAGAGCGCATTGCGGGCAACCGGCAGGTTGCGCGCGGCCGCCCAGTCGATCTCCGAAATCATCACGACTGCGGCATCGACGGTGCCCGGATCCGAGGCGATGTGGCTTTCGACCATGTCCAGCGCCACCTGAGCCTTCAAAGCGGTCTTGCCGATGCGTTTTGCCAGAAGATCGTTCACATCGGTGTTCTGCACGAGATAACCGGCATCCGCGATCGCGCCGAAGCCGACCGCCAGGCCTGCGAGGCCCTCTGCGCGTCGGGCGCGGGCAAGGCCTTCGAGATAGCCGTTGGCAGCGACGTAGTTGGCCTGCCCCGGGTTGCCGACGAGCGTCGTTGCCGAGGAAAACAGGATAAAGTTGTCGAGCTGGTCGCCACGCGTCAGCCGGTCGAGGATCGCGGCACCCTTGGCCTTCGTGTCTATCACCGGGCGGTTGCGTTCACGGTTGAGATTGCTGATCAGGGCGTCGTCCAGCACCATCGCAGCATGGACGACGGAACGCAGCGGCGCCTCGGCGCGAAGCGCCGCGAGAAGCCCCGCCACTGCGGCAGCGTCGGTGATGTCACAGGCGTGAAGCGAGGCAGATACGCCCGCCTTCTTCCACCGCGCGATCATCGCACTCGTTTCCGCGTCCGGCTGACCGCGGCGGGAGCACAACGCAATCCTGCGTGCACCCTTCTCAACCAGCCAGTTGGCGGCTGCGAGACCGAAACCGCCAATGCCGCCGACAACGAGATGCATGCCGTCCGGATCGACCTTCACGCCCTTGTGCGTCTTCGCGGCAATCTCGTGCTTGCCGGCGACCGGCGGCAGCACGACGATCTTGCCGATGTGGCCGGCATTCTGCATCAGCCGGAATGCGTTGCCGATTTCGTCGAAATCGAACGCGCGGTAAGGAAGCGGCGTCAGCTTGCCTTCCTCGAAAAGAGCTCCGATTTCCATGAAGATGCGCTTGGTGAGCTCGGGCGCATTGACGAGAAGCTGGTCGGCATCGATGCCGAAATAGCTGACGTTCCGTCGGAACGGCCGCAAACCGATCTTGCTGTCGGCGTAATAGTCGCGCTTGCCAAGCTCCAGGAACCGGCCGAACGGCTTCACCAGAGCGAGGCTTTGCTCCATCGCCTCGGCGAAAAGCGAGTTCAGCACGAGGTCGACGCCCTGACCGTCGGTGACGGCGCGCACATCGTTGACGAAACCGAGCGACCGCGAATCGAAGACGTGATCGGCTCCGAGCATCGCAAGGAAGCGCCGTTTTTCACGTGTTCCAGCTGTCGCTATGACCTTGGCGCCCTTGAGCTTGGCGACCTGGAGGGCAGCCAGACCGACGCCGCCGGCAGCGCCGTGGATGAGGATCGTCTCTCCCGCCTGGATGCGTCCGAGCTCGACCATCGCATAATAGGCCGTAAGGAAGGCGACGGGCACGGTGGCTGCTGCTACGGGGCTGATGGTCCGCGGCAGCTTGGCAACGCCCGCCCGGGAAACGACCGCGTGCGTCGAGAATGCCGAAGGTGCAATTGCCATGACCGCGTCGCCGACCGTGAGGTCGTCGACGCCTTCGCCGACCGCGACGACATGGCCGGAAAGCTCCATGCCGATCGTTGCGCCGGCAAAACCATCTTCGAGCGCTTCCTCGGGAAGAAGGCCCATCGCCCACATCACGTCGCGGAAGTTCAGGCCGGTAGCAGCGACCGCGACGACGATCTCGCCCCGTCCGGCTTGCGGTACATCACTCTCTTCCCAGGCGATGCTGGCAACCTGAGAGCTGACGCGCTGGCGGATGGTCGCCGCTGCAAAGGCGCTCGTCTTGCCTTCGGTGCTGATGGCGGGACCGGGAACGGCGCGGATTTCCGAGAGCAATCCAGTGGCCCCGTCGAGCAACCATTCGCGATTTGAACCGGAGACCGTCAACAGAGACAGCGCCGACGCGATGCCATTCTCGGGGCCGGCCTTGTGGCCGGCAAGATCGAGCGAATGGACGTCGAGGAATTCGTATTCGTTCTGCAGAACGCGAGCGAACGCCCACAGGCCGGAATTCAGGCCGGAACTGAAGGCGACGCCATCGGCCGGGGAGGTAACCGGCGCGCCGCCGGGGGCAACGAGCACCAGGCGAGGGCGGTCGTCGGCGGACGGGTCGGTGTCTCCGACATGTTGCCTCAGCGCTTCGGCGAAGGCGCTAAGCGCAAGCACATGAGCTTGCAGCGAGGCCGAATCAGTGTCACTCGCGTGATGCGTCGTCGGCGAAACGAGCACTGCACGAACAGGATTCTGGCCGAGCGCGCTGAGGGCCATCCGCAGTGTTGCAACGTCGGCCGCCATGTCGCCTGCCAGCGAAACAGGTACGGCAAGTGCAGGCATCGATGCCGCTCGTGGCGCGCCTTCTGCCTGGAGGACCAGATAGGGACCCGCAACGGTCCTGCTTGCCTGCTGCGCCGGCTCGGCCGGCATTGTCATCGCGGCCGCGCCGCGGGCTTCGAGCAGAATGATGTTGCCGTGTGCGCACTCATGGTCCGCGACGTTGATGTCGCGCAGTCCGAGATCCGTCAGGCATTTCTGCCAATGCGGTACGGCAGCAAGATTGCCGATGGGGAACTCGGCCGTCTGGCTGCGAGCAAACCAGCCATCGGACAGCCCGAGAGCGAAGTCGCCGAAGATCGAGGGCGCGCTCACGGCGGCGGCGAGGGCACCGCCCTCGCGCAGCGCTGAGCGCAACGCCGTGCGAAGCGCGACTTCGTCTTCGATCAGATGGTAAAGGTTGTCGGAGGCGCTGACGGCGAGATCGAAGGGCGCGATCGCCACGAAGTCGCTTTTCTTGAGAATGCGCACGTGAGCATCGTTCTCGAATGCGATCTCAAGGTTGCGCTGGGCATTGTCACGCGGTTCGGCAACGATCAGGCCCGCTCCGTGACGAGCTGCCAGGTCGGCGAGCCGACGCGTGAAGCCGGTCGAAACGCTTCCGAACTCGACAATGCGTAAGGGGATGCCTGTCGTTTGCGCAGCCAGTGCTCGTTCAGCCGCGCCGAGGACCTGCTCCATGCGCAGCCGGCTCGCGACGGAATGAACGGCCTGGTGGTCGAGCGTGGCGTCGCTGATGAAGCCCGCGCCGGAGGAGGGTATGTGGTCGCCATCCGGCGCCGCCGCGAAAAGCGCGTCGAGCCGGCTTAGGGCTTCGGCGTAGGCATTGTTGATGAGCACGGCTTCGACCGCGCGATCGGGACGCTCGCCATAGAGCTCGCCGAGGATTTCCGCCACAGCGGGAAGGCTGAACTCTCGTGCAACTGTCCAGATACCATTGTGATGTTCGCTGAGGCCGGCATCCTCCAGTACGTAGAGGCAGCTTGTCAGGAAACACTGGAAGGCGAAATCACCGGGCAGAGCATCGCCGCGGATGGTCGTGCCTCCCCTTGCGAGCTTCAGCGCGATTTCCTGGCAGGCGCGGTAGATCGCAGCATTGAACAGCAAGGTCGCATTGTCCACGCTGTGTTCGGCACCGGCAGGCATCGTCAGCAGGGGCGGCATCGGCGCGGGCGGCTGCATGTTGGGCAGCACCGTGTCCGAGAGCACCGTCTCGTAGTGGAAGGAAAGCCCGTCGAGCGTCTTGTGCTTGCGCAAATAAGTGCGGCGGAAACGACAATCGTTGAAATGTGCGATGGCTTCGCCCGACTTGTCGAAGAAGTGGAATCTCGCCTTGATCGAGTTGGCGCTGACGCGCTCGATCTCGATCGTGGCGCGGGCGATCGGCCGTCCGGCGTTGACGACGTGCACCGAACCGAAGCGTACCGGAATGTAAGGCGCGCCACCCTTGTCGCCCGTAAAGCGGTCGAAGAGCGCGACGAGCCCGTGGAACGTGGCGTCGACGGATATTGGATGAAGGGCATAGGTGACAAGCGGATGTCCCGTCGTGCCCGGCGCCTTCAGCTCGACGTCGATGATCCGGTCACCATAGGCCACAGCCTTTGAAAGCAACTGGAAGCTCGGGCCATAGTCGAGCCCGAATTGCTTCGCCGTCTCGTAGGCTTTCGACGGATCCACGCTGGCCGTTTTCGCCATGCCGGCGAGGGAACGTGAGGCATTGTTCTTTCCGGGAACGGGCTTGCGGCTTCGCGCAACGGCGTGGACCGTCCAGTCGTCCTCCGAGAGGCGCTCGCGCGAGCGGATTTCGATGTCGCCTGTCTCGGGGGACAGGATGGTCGAGAGCTCCATGATGCGGCTGTCGGCAAGCTCCAGCGGACGAACGATCTCCAGATTGGTGATCTCGACCTCGTCACTGCCGTAATATTGCTGCGCGGCGGAGACTGCCACCTCAATGAAGCCGCTGCCCGGCAGGATCGGCTTGCCGTCGACGACATGCTCGGCAAGGTCGGGGAAGAGATGCGCATCGACGTGGTTCTTCCAGCTCCCGCTGTTGGGGTCGCTGCGCCAGCCCGTCAAACGAAAAGGCTTGGCGGAACGGCCGAAGAGGTCGGTGGCATCAGTGGTGGTCGCGGGCCGCAGTTCGACCGGTTCGAAGGGCAGAATCGGCAATTCGACGAAAGCGTTGCGCTTCCCGTAAACGCGCGGCCGGTCAACAGCCGCACCGTGCGCGACGGCGCGCGCCATCGACGCGGAAATCGGATCGTGACCGCTCTGGCCGACGTCCCGGAGCAATGTTGGCACGACCGCTGCCGGGAGGGCCGCCTGCTTGATCGTTTCCTTGACATAGGATGCCAGGATCGGGCGCGGGGAAATTTCGATGAAGAGCCGGCAGCCGAGTTCCAGCGCCGCCTCCGCGGCAGCTTGGAAGCGAACGGGTTCACGGACATTTTTCCACCAATAGTCCGGGTCGAGTTCCGTTCCGTCGAGTGCAGCGCCCGTTACGGTGGAGAGATACGTCAGCTCCGTACGCCGCGGGGCGATGTCCGGGATATCGGAAAGGAAGGCCTGCTTTGCCTGGTCGATGACCGGATGGTGAAACGGATAGTTGATATCGAGGATCTGGACCGGGATCTTGGCCTTGCGTGCGGCGTCGCGGAAGGCTGCAATTTCGTGCGCCGGACCGGACATCGTGACCGAATTATGCGCGTTGACGGCTGCGACGCAGAGTTCGTTGAGGCCGCGGGCCTGCGCGAAGGCCTGGGCCGCCTCCTCGCCGAGCATGACGGCCGCCATCGTTCCCTGGCCTGCCAGGAGATCCTGATGCAGCGAGCGTTTGGCCACGATCGACACGGCGTCGACGAGCGACAAGGCACCGGCTGCATAGGCGGCGGCAATCTCGCCAACCGAGTGGCCGAATACCGCCAGCGGCTTGATCCCCATCGCGACGAGCGAGTCGGAAAGAGCAGCCTGCACGGCAAAAAGCAGCGGCTGCGCGATTTTCGTATCCGAGAGCTTCTTGTCGAGGTCTGGATCCGTCAGCAGATCCGTCAGGACAATGTCGGAGTGGAACTTGAAGAGCGCGCTGACGGAAGTGAAGGACTGACGGAAATGCAGGTTCTCGCGGAAGGCTTCGACGCCCATGCCGGCCCACTGAGAGCCGTTGCCCGAGAAGACGAATGCGACTTTAGCATCCTTCACCGGGGCTTCGCCCAATTCGCCGATGTCGGAGCCAGGCTTCTCCAGATGGCTGGCAATCGCCCGCACGATATCTTCTGGGTGATCGCTGCGCGCGGCGAAGCGATGGCGCATATGGGTACGGTTGGCGCCGGAGGCGGCGATGATTGCGCGCGCCTCTTCCTTCGAGGCGCTCGCAAAGCTCGCCTTGTATTCCTTCAGGAGGCTCTCGAGGCTCGAAAGTGTGTGGGCGCTTGCCAGAAACACGTGACCAGCCGATGCAGGCGCCGCCTTTTCTTCCTGTATCGCCTCCGGGTCGCTGATGACCACGTGCGCATTGGCGCCGCCGAAGCCGAAGGAGTTGATGCCGGCAAGGCGTGCACGCTTGCCCTTGAGCAGTTCGATCGGGTTGGCTGTGACGCGGACGTTCAGTCCGTCGAAATCGATGTGCTCGTTCGGCGTATCGAAATGCAGCGATGCCGGCAGGTAGTTGTGCTCGAGCGCCAGAACGGCCTTCATCATGCCGAAGAGGCCGGAGGCCGGCTCGGTGTGACCGATATTCGACTTGATGGAGCCGATCGGCACCGGCGCCCGGCGCTTGGCGCCAATGACCGTGCCGATGGACCACACTTCCGCCGGGTCGCCCACTTTGGTGCCCGTGCCATGGCCTTCGACAAAGGCGACCTGGTTGGCGTCGATTCCGTTGCCTTCGTAGATGGCCCTGAGCAAATTGGCCTGCGCCTCGCGCGAGGGTAGCGAGATGCCGTTGGTCCGGCCGGCCGAGTTGACCCCGGTAGCGACGATCCTGGCGTAGCTCCGGTCGCGTTCGCGGCGCGCCCGATCCGAGCGGCGAAGGACGAAGACGACGCCGCCCTCGGCGCGCACGTAGCCCGCGCCGTCATTGTCATAGGCCCGGCAGAGACCTTCCGGCGACAGCATCCGCGCCTGGGCGAAGCCGACGAAGGGAAGGGGATGGGCAAGAATATTGACGCCGCCGACGATCGCTGTGTCGATCTCGCCGGCGTTGAGCGCCCGCATCGCCTGATCGAGCGCAACGAGAGAAGAGGAGCAGGCGGTGTCCACCGTCATGCTCGGGCCGCTCAACCCGAAGATGTGGGAAATGCGGTTGGAAACGATCGACAGCGTGTTGCCGGTCATGAAATATGGACCGGCGGCGGCCGGATCTTCGACCGTCAGGTTGGCGTGGTCGAGGCTCGACGCGCCGACATAAACGCCGACATTCTCGCCATGGAGGGATGCAATGGAGATATTGGCATCCTCGAGTGCGCGCCAGGCGAGTTGCAGCAGCACACGCTGTTGCGGATCCATATACATGGCTTCGCGCTGGGACATGCCGAAGACAGCAGGATCGAAATCATAGATTTCATCAAGCACGCCGGCAGCAAAAGAATAGGTCTTGCCCTGCACGCCCATGACGGGATGCCAAAAACGCGCCAAGTCCCAACGGTCCGAGGGAACGCTGGACACGGTGCATTTGCCCTGACGAAGAACCTTAAACAGCGCCTCAGGCGATTTCGCTCCGGGGGCGAGGCATGCACGCCCTATGATTTCAACAGTCATGTATGATCGAACGCTCTAAACTGCCGTTAAAATTGTCCTAGCCAATTGCCGTGCCAAACATAAATTGCAATTGGCAAGATTACCGATTTGTTATTTTCCCCGAATTTATTCGTCCAGCCGTCCCCGCTGTATTAGTGAGCTTTTAACTCAAAGTACCTAGCTTTCAACCCCAAAGGCTTAGATACACAGGTCGTGAGGGCCCATCCAGACAATTACGGCGACGGATCGTAACCAATGTCGAGGAGGTATGACCGGAAAGGCGCAGTGCCGAATATTTTGGCTGCCCGGCGGTGAGGTGGCTTGTTGTGGAACGGCGATTGTGCTTTGCAGTGACCGGCGGATTCCCTGCCGGGAAAACATACGGTGCAGATCAGTATTAGAGTCATTGCTGTGCCGAATATGGAGTGTCGTAGTGAAACGAGTGACTGCCCTTCTGCTTTGCACCGCGCTTGCGGGATGTCAGGCCGTGCCGGGAGAAGGCCCTCTGACAACCGATATCGTCGCGGATGCCGGGCAATCCGGTGCGCAGATCGGCAGGAAGAATGCGACCGTCTTTGATATCGTCGACGTTGATGGCCAATCCGCACGGTTGGTTTCTGACTATGTCTCGACGACGCTCAGCCGACGCTTTGGCATTGGTGGAGGCGTCGGCCAGGTCGTCATCGGTGTTGGCGACCAGCTGAAGGTGTCGATCTTCGAGGCGGGCAGCGACGGCCTGTTTTCCACCACGGAATCGAAGCAGACCAACATCGATCTGGTCGTCCAGCCTGACGGTAAGGCGGCCATTCCCTATGTCGGTCCGGTCCGCTTTGCCGGCTTGACGCTGGAACAGGCACGCCAGGCGATTCTCGAAGCGCTGAAGCAGAAGGCCGTGGAGCCCGATGTGATCGTGACGAGCACGTCCACGGCATCGCGCATCGTCACGGTTTCCGGCGCCGTCGGTCGTCCGTCGGTCGTGCCCTTGAATCTCGTCAGCGAGTCGATAAACGAAGTCATCGCCAAGGCCGGCGGTCCGTCGGCACAGCCTTACGAGACCTACGTCACACTCGTGCGCGGCAAGAAGACCGGTACGGTCCTCTTGAAATCGATCATCGAAAACCCGTCGGAAAACATTCACGTCAAGCCGGGCGACCAGGTCTTTGTGACCCGCGATCCGCGCACCTTCACGATCCTCGGCCAGGTGAGGGCGAACCAGCGCGTCGAGTTCGGCGCCAACGACCTGAACCTCCTCGAAGCCGTGGCACTTGCGGGTGGCGGCGCCGACCGGACAGTCGATGCGAAGGGCTATTTCGTCTTCCGTTACGAAGAGCCGGATATCGTCATGAGCCTGCTCGGAAGGGAGCGGTTCAACACGATGCTGAGCAAGGGCATGAAGCCCGACAGCGTCGGCCGCTATCCGATCGTCTATCGTTTCAACATGACCAATCCGGATAGCCTGATCGTCGGGCAGACCTTCCCGATCAAGAATCGTGACGTGATCTACGCGTCGCGTCATCCCTCCGTCGACATTGCGAAATTCCTCGACTTCGTGGCGCGGCCGATCGGCATCGCGAATACCGGCGTCAACCTCGCGGACAACCTGGACGATCTGCAGAACTGACGAAGCTCGGCGGGAAGCGAAGCTGCTTGCTGTCGAGCAAATTCTGTGATTGATCTTCGGTTTAAATCGGTTTTGCTGATGGTCGGCGCAGGCCGATCGGACGCGAGGAGGGCCAATGGCTGACGAAGCCCTGATCGTCATCGATGTGCAGAACGATTTCTGCCCCGGCGGCGCCCTTGCGGTTGCCGGCGGCGATGAAATCATACCGGTCGTCAATCGCCTCATTCAGCAATCCGCCCATGTCATCCTCACTCAGGACTGGCACCCGGCCGGGCACTCCAGCCTCGCCTCCAGCCATCCCGGCAAGGCTCCCTTTGCGACCGTGACGATGCCTTACGGCGAGCAGACCCTCTGGCCGGATCATTGCATTCAGGGCAGTCCGGGCGCTGAATTCCATCCCGGTCTCGAATGGACGACGGCGGAATTGGTGGTCCGCAAAGGGTTCCGTAGGGACATCGACAGCTACTCCGCCTTTTTCGAGAACGATCACCGCACGCCGACCGGCCTCGGCGGCTACTTGCGCGAGCGCGGCATCGGCAGAGTGACGCTTTGCGGGCTCGCGACCGATTTCTGCGTTGCCTTCTCAGCCCTCGATGCCGTGGCCCAGGGCTTTTCGGCCTCCGTCGTGCTTGACGCCTGTCGCGGCATCGATCTGAGCGGATCACTCGCTGCGATGACCCAGCGCATGCGCGATGCGGGCGTTGCGCTGATCTAGCCGCACCGGAGCCCGACTTGCAAAATCGATCAGAAGGTTGCTTGGGCGGAGTCCACTACAGCTCCATGCGTTTTCGAGACGCACAGGGTCGCTGTAGCACTTTGAATTGTCGCATGTTTTTACCCTTGAATCGGTTTCGATTTAAGGAAACATGCAGGAGTGATCCAGAAGGAGCGTAGTCGCAGATGCCAAAGACCGATATCGCGCGGCGGGTCTATAACCATACCTGGAAGCTCGATCCGATCATCCGCAGTCTTTTGGATACGGATTTCTACAAGCTCCTGATGCTGCAGATGATCTGGCAGCTCTATCGGGATGTCGACGCCACATTTTCGCTGATCAACCGCACCAAGACCGTGCGGCTCGCCGAGGAAATTGACGAACAGGAACTGCGCGACCAGCTCGATCACGCGCGGACCCTGCGTTTCACCAAGAAAGAAATGATCTGGCTTGCCGGTAACACGTTCTACGGGCGCAAGCAGATCTTCTCGCCAGAATTCCTCGCCTGGCTCGCCAAGTTCCGTCTGCCCGAATACGAGCTGTCGCGCCGCGACGGTCAGTTCGAACTGATCTTTCGCGGCCGCTGGGTCGAGACGACGATGTGGGAAATCCCGGCGCTGGCGATCATCAACGAGCTGCGCTCTCGCGCCGCGATGAAGGGTCTCGGTCCGTTCACGCTGGACGTGCTCTATGCGCGCGCCAAGGCGAAGATGTGGTCGAAGGTCGAGCAGTTGCGGCAATATCCCGACCTGCGCATTTCCGATTTCGGCACGCGCCGGCGGCATAGTTTTCTGTGGCAGCGGTGGTGTGTGGAGGCGCTGAAGGAGGGGATCGGCGGCTCGTTCTCCGGCTCCAGTAACGTGCTGCTCGCCATGGATACGGATCTCGAGGCGCTCGGTACCAATGCGCACGAACTGCCGATGGTGGCGGCGGCTCTTGCCCGCAACGACAAGGAGCTTGCCGCCGCACCCTACAAGGTCCTGCAGGACTGGAATCAGCTCTACGGCGGCAATTTGCTGATCGTGCTGCCGGATTCCTTCGGCACGGCGGCATTCCTGCGCAATGCGCCGAATTGGGTGGCGAACTGGACCGGCTTTCGCCCGGATAGCGCACCGCCGATCGAAGGCGGCGAGAAGATCATCGCCTGGTGGAAGAAGATGGGGCGCGACCCGCGGGAAAAGCTGCTGATCTTCTCCGACGGCCTCGACGTCGACACGATCATCAAGACCTATCGCCATTTCGAGGGTCGCGTACGCATGAGTTTCGGCTGGGGAACCAACCTCACCAACGATTTCGCCGGCTGCGCGCCGACGGAAATCAGCGGCCTCAACCCGATATCGATTGTCTGCAAGGTGAGCGAAGCCAATGGCCGGCCCGCGGTCAAACTTTCGGACAATCCGCGCAAGGCGACCGGAGACCCTGCCGAAGTGCAGCGATATCTGAAATTCTTCGGAACCGAGGATTTCGTCGAACAGACCGTCAAGGTCTGATCTCGCCCAAAAAAAGAAACCGGCAAGCGCCGGTTTTCAAAAAGGGGATTTAGGCATTGCGATTGTCCATCATCGCATTGTCAGATCTAGCGATAGAATCTTAAGCTTGCGTTAAGGTCGCAGCGTTCCGAGAGGTTACGCGGCTGAATTCTCGATTGATGATTGGGGCGTCGACACGTGGTGAAAACAGGGGTTCGCACCACGTTCTCAAGTTGCCTCAGTTGCCCTTCCAGCGAGTGCTTTAAGGTCATGGTTGCACGTCGAGAGTGAACTCGCTCTCCCCATTGGTATGACTTATTGGGGTACCTCACTATTTTCTTGAATTTACCCGGAAATGCCCCATGATGAGCGGATTGAGGTACCACCTTGGGAGGGGTTCGTGCGTCAAGCCTATTCACCGGATGATGTCGATGTCATGCGCGGGGCGCTGGATGTCTGGTGCGCTCTGCATAACGTCGGAAGGGACGGTGTGGAGGCCAACGAGGCCGCCCGTCGTATCCTGGACCTGATGGGCAGGAAAAAGTGCACCTGCGACCAGCTTCTGGCGCAGCTAGCCGATTTCAGGCCGGCCCCTCGTCACCGGGTTTCCTGATCAAGCCGGAAACGGTATCCCGCAGTTTCAAGAGCGGCAGGTATTCGTTCGCCAGGTGAAGGCTGAGGTGCGCAAGCCGTTCACCGTTCAGCTCCGCCGTCTGCCCGGTCTCCTTGTCGATCACCGTCCAGGAGCCGTCCGCTTCCTCTTTCAGATCGTATCTCTGAGCGTCCATAAGAAGAAGCTTAAGCGACGCGCGGAGCGTTTGGTAGAGGTTTCTCAAAGGGGAGCGCGTGAACGCAACGGGCGCTCGTGCGCCGCGGGAGTGCTCGCTACATGGTGGATACCCATTCGGCGGCCGCAATCGCGGATCCGAGCAAGATCACTGGCACCAGCAGCGCCACGAGGAATCTTACGACATGGAAGCGTCGCGAGCGTCTGCCGACCCTACCGTAGACCATGTTCGTCCGCCTATTGTTGTATCAGAGAAGCAACCCCGCCGACATGAAAGGTCATCGCGTTCTCGGGGGCATGAAGCGGCGCTTGCAAATCACGGCTCGTTTTCCCTAAGCCTCTCGTGAAGCGCGTGTGTCGAACGAACCCCTGATTGGTAAAGGTGAAAGATCCGGCTTGCGAGGTTCTCCGCGCGGTCGCCACGCCGCGGCCATCCACGGCGCATAAGTTCGTCGTCAAAGACCCTCCGCAGTTGCACCAGCTGAGCGGGATAAATGGGGGATCGTGTGATTGGGATTTCAAGAGCAAGCATGGCGCCCTTACTCATCGGGGCGAAAGCGCTATGATCTTCCGGCCATCGGTGCCCGTATCACTAAGCCGATGGTGGGAATAGTCTACGCTTATTCGACAGAAGCGCGAGTCATTAGGCAAGATCATCCGGATTCACCCGCGGTCAGCGACGGGCTGTTACCAGAAAACTCCATAGAACGTGACATAGGCGATGATCCCCAGCGAAACTGCAAGCGATGATCGGATCATGAATTCAACAAGCCTGAATTGATATCCGAAACTTCCGATATACCATTTCATGGGTTTTCTCCCTTTTTCGTTTTGCTGCCGACTATGCTGGCCGCAGCTGCTAAACATCTGCCGCCAACTCATGCCTGTTGAGCGCGTGCAGAGCTCGCGCTGCATTCTTCTGTGCTCCAATGTTTCAGAGCCGTCCGCCTCGCTGAAATGCTTCGCAAGAGCGAATGTACGCATTGGCCTCGCGGATGAGGCGTCATGCCGATTCTATTGGCTCGAGATTGTCCTCTGTGCTCACGCGCTCCTGCCCGAGTTCATCATTCTGGATGCGATATTGAGGCCAGTTGTCCCTCAGTGGGAGCTTGGCGGTGATGCGATAGGTCTCAGCTGCAAGGGGTGAGAGATTCCGTCGGTCTCTGAGGCGAACGGACAAGCCAATTGGGAAGCGATGGTTGCGCATCGACTGTTGCCTTTACGGTTTGGGTGGCGAGGAGGTTTCGTGTTTGCGGCGATCTGCTGTGATGAGGCGTTCAAGTTCCTCAGGATCGATCGCAATCAGGCGCATTTGGAATTTGTTCTCAATCGTCGCCGGCAACTTGATGAAGGTTGCCACGCGGCGGTAGGCGAGCCAGGAAATGCCTTCGATCAGTTCCTCGTCCTCGTCGATCTCGTAGTCGCCGGGCGGCACCACCTGGTCGATATCGGGAACTCTAAATGGTTCATCGAAATGGACAGTTCGAGATTTCGTTCGGGCAAACATGTTGCCTCCTTTTGCGAACGCGGTTCGCAAGATTAAGCCAAAATCGGGCCGGTTGGGCCTGTTGGAGCGCGGACGGCTGCCGCGAGGGCCCTGGCACCTTCAAGCGGGACGGAAGACCACCACGGCTTGCTGGCTTTTGGAGAATTGAAAGATCGATGATCGGTGAGTTTGACGAGTGTGAAGCCTCTGACGAGGTGACAAGCCAAGCTGGCCAAGGACGATGTTGAATCCATATATCCAAAGATTAAGGCTTTACTGAGATGATCCGACAAGAAAATCGGGCGATGTAAAAAAAGATACGATAGGATGTGGCGACGTAAATCCACAAATCTAATAATGTTCTGCTAATGTCGGATTTACACTAAATACAAGGCACGTCGATTAAAGGGAATGTATTATTCGGATGGCTTTGGGGATTGTTTATTTACAATAATTATTTTGAAGCGCAGAATGAAAAACCTGGATTGCCATTGGCTCATGATCCAAGGGGGCGGGCCCGCAACGATCCCGATAGTCATCAGATTAACCGAAATGAAATCATGACATTCGACCAAATTCTCGAATGAAAAGAGCCTGTGCGATCGGTTTTGTCGTGGGGACCTTTGCCGCGCCAATCCAAATGGAAATTAGGAGATCGCTATGAAAAACCTTATCCCCGCTCGATTCTATACATACGATTTCACACGCCTGTACGTGTCGCTTGCATTTACGCTTGCGATAGCCGTGATTGTCTATTCCGCTTTGTTCGGACGCATCTTTTAGGCGTGTGGATGGCGCGCGGGCTTGATCCCGCCCGCATGAGGACCTGCAGAACAGGCTATGGCGGATCTGTGCCGGTCTGCTGCTGAAAGCAGTCCAGAGTCGGAGGTTAGCTCGCATCGCGTGGCTCGCTCCTCTTCTGGAATGTAATAGTAGTAAACAGGGGCGTCGGCCCAAAACCCGGCGTTCCTTCATGCCACTCATCACAAACCGCACATTTGAACCGAAACACAGTTGCACCTCCCCGTTGGCTTTTATCGTGCAGATTGCGGTAGTCCGCAACGGTGGATTGCAGTCCTTCGACCGATGCGGTAGCTCATCTCCATGCGAAAACCTGATTTCGACACGGACGGTTGGTGCTTAGACGATGGCGAGGAATACCATCGCGCAGCACCAGAGAGGTTTTGGATTCCTGATCTTGAGGCTCGGGAAGGGCTACAGCCGGGCGACCTGGTCAAGCTGATATTCCGCATTAGCGTCGATGATCCGGAAGCACCTGTTTCGGTAGAGCGCATGTGGGTGATTGTTCGAGAGCGTGTCCCCGGCGGCTATCTCGGCATCTTGGACAACAATCCAGAAGCTATCGAAGAAAACGAGGAGTTCTGGAGCGGCATCGAGTTGCCTTTCGAGGCCCGTCACGTCATCAACATCGATAAGCGGGACGCGAACAGCATTGCAATCGCAGTTCAAGAGCCCAGACGGCGCTGGCCTAATTCCTGAGGGCCGAAAAGCCTGTCGGGTCGATATCGGACGGACTCATCGCCTAGTTCCGTCGATTGACCGAATTCATGTGCTTTCCAATAGCGCCCCCGCGTGAAATCGCGCCCGGGACAAATCTAAAGGGCAATCGGACAAATCAGCGGCTGTAGGGACAATCCTAAGGGGCCGTGCCACAGATTGTTATCACAGTTACTGATTGAAAGTCTTGAAAACTGGTGCTGCTAGAGAGATTTGAACTCTCGGCCTCTCCCTTACCAAGGGAGTGCTCTACCCCTGAGCTATAGCAGCATCCGGCGGCCGGTTCGTGACAAGCCGCATCAAGCGAGGCGCCTATTGCCATAGCTTTGGGGCAAGCGCAAGCCGCATTGCGAAGTTTTTGGCCCGATCCCTCGGAAATCGCGCTGCTGCTTTCGAAGCGCCCGATTTTGCGCTAATGCATGGCCATGCAGAACGATGACGACAGGCAGCACGGGCCGAACCCAGGAAAGGGCGCCGGGCGCACCGCCGAGGCAGATGCCAAGCGGTCTCGGCTGGCAAAGAACTTGCGCGACAATCTCCAGCGCCGCAAGCAGCAGATGCGCGCGCGCCGCGCGGGCGCGGCCGACGAGACGTCCGGATTGCCTGCCGCAAAAACGGACGAATCGGACGATTAGAGAGGGATGGGACGATAGTCGCGGTTTCTTCCGGGATTCCTTGGTTGTCTCCCGTGGACCCGCACATTCAAGGCACTTCTAATTTCACGGCATCTCCAATAAAGAGACGCCTTCAAACAACACTGAATTTTTGGAAAGGCGGGCTTGAGCCCGTTCAAGAGGCCTCATGGATCGCATCAGGATTGTAGGCGGTAACGAACTTCGTGGGGTCATCCCCATTTCCGGCGCCAAGAATGCGGCCCTGCCGCTGATGATCGCATCGCTGCTCACCGACGATACGCTGACGCTGGAAAACGTGCCGCACCTGGCCGATGTCGAGCAGCTGATCCGCATCCTCGGCAATCATGGCGCCGATATTTCGGTCAACGGCCGACGCGAGCGCCAGGGCGAAAGCTATGCGCGCACGATCCACTTTACGAGCCGCAACATTGTCGACACGACCGCACCCTATGAACTCGTGTCGAAGATGCGCGCGAGTTTCTGGGTCATCGGGCCGCTGCTTGCCCGCGAAGGCAAGGCGCGCGTGTCCCTGCCGGGCGGCTGCGCCATTGGCACCAGACCTGTCGATCTCTTTATCGAGGGATTGGCCGCGCTCGGTGCCAATATCGAGATCGACGGCGGCTATGTCAACGCGAAGGCCCCCGAAGGCGGGCTGATCGGTGCGCGCTATGTCTTTCCAAAGGTCTCTGTCGGTGCGACACATGTATTGATGATGGCCGCGACGCTTGCCAATGGCACGACGGTGCTCGGCAATGCCGCGCGCGAGCCGGAGGTCGTCGATCTCGCCAAGTGCCTCAACACCATGGGTGCGAAGATCAGCGGACAGGGCACGAGCACGATCACCATCGAGGGTGTGCGCTCGCTTTCCGGTGCCCGCCATCGCGTGCTGCCTGACCGCATCGAAACCGGCACTTACGCCATGGCTGTCGCGATGACCGGCGGCGACGTCATTCTCGAGGATACCGACGTCTCGCTTCTCGAAACGGCACTCGAGGCGATCCGCCGGGCGGGTGCGGAGATCAGCCAGACGAACAGTGGCATTCGCGTCGTTCGCAACGGTGCCGGCATCAAGCCGGTGGACATCGTGACCGATCCTTTCCCGGGCTTCCCGACCGACCTGCAGGCCCAGTTCATGGGGCTGATGACCAAGTCGAGCGGTGTTTCCCACATCACCGAAACGATCTTCGAAAACCGATTCATGCACGTGCAGGAACTGGCACGGCTCGGTGCGAAGATCTCGCTCTCCGGGCAGACGGCGAAGATCGAAGGGGTTGGCCGGTTGAAGGGTGCGCCCGTGATGGCGACGGATCTGCGTGCCTCCGTCTCACTGGTCATCGCCGGGCTCGCGGCCGAGGGCGAAACGATGGTTTCGCGCGTCTATCATCTTGATCGCGGCTTCGAACGGCTGGAAGCAAAACTCACCCGTTGCGGTGCGCATGTCGAGCGCGTCAGCGACTGACCTTCACGGGCGGTCTTATGCAGGATCATGAGACGGGGTCGATTTCAGGCAACTGGCGCGGGACGCGGGTGGAAAACCGCTTCCCGCGCTTCTTCGTCTCGCTCTGCTGCATGTTTCCTCAATCGGAGCCGAGACAGGGATAAAAACATGCAGTAATTCAAAGTACTACAGAGACCTTTGTGCGTATGAAAAGACGCACAAAGGTCTCTGTAGCGCGCCTGAAACCGTTGCGGTTTCGGGCGCAACGTCTTATGTCCATTGCGATTGCAGCGCAAAATATGACGGGAAATTACAGGATGGCTCGCATGGACGCTCTGAAGCTGCTGGCACTCGACGAGGAAGACCTTGGCGTCGTTTCCGCGCATGTGCAGGACGCAGTCTTCAAGGTGGCGGGCATTTCCTATGACGCCCGTCGCGGGCAGCTCTTCCTGGTCATCAACCGGTTCGTCTGGGAGAATACGGAAGGCAAGCGCCGTAACTTCGAGCGGCGCCGGGCCGTGCTCTCGTTCAAGCGCGTGATCGCCGTGCGTTCCATTGGTTTCGACCGAGCGGACGCGGAAGCGGTTCTCGACCTCCTGGCTCTGCGCTTCTCGGTCAAGGACGAAGGGCCGGAGGGCACGATCGAACTGGTGCTGGCCGGCGAGGCATCGATCATGCTCGATGTGGAATGCATCGAGGCGCAACTTGCCGACACGGGCGGGGCGTGGGAAACCGCATTCAAGCCCCGGCATCCCGAAGGCGCTTGAGCACCTTACCGGCCATCACCAAAAGGAAATCTCGCATTGGCAATCAGGCTGAACTATCTCGACAGCGGCTTCGAACAGGCATTTGCCGCGTTTTTGACAACCAAGCGGGAAGTTTCGGAAGACGTCAATGCTGCCGTGCGCGCGATTATCGATGATGTTCGCGCGCGGGGCGATGCGGCGCTGGCCGAATACTCGGCTCGCTTCGATGGCATCGATTTCGGCACGACTGCCATGGCCGTCAGCCCGGCCGAGATCGATGCGGCGATCGACGCAGTCGCGCCGGAGGTTCTCGGCGCCCTCAAGATTGCCGCGACCCGGATCGAGTCGCATCACCGCAGGCAATTGCCGAAGGACGATATCTACGAGGATGGGATGGGCGTCGGGCTCGGATCGCGCTGGACGGCGATCGACGCGGTTGGGCTGTACGTGCCGGGCGGCACGGCAAGCTATCCGAGTTCGGTTCTCATGAATGCGCTGCCTGCCAAGGTGGCCGGCGTGCCACGCATCGTCATGGTCGTGCCCGCAAGCGGCGGCGCGATCAACCCGGCGGTGCTCGCGGCCGCGCGTCTCGCCGGCGTCGAGGAAATCTATCGCGTCGGCGGCGCCCAGGCCGTCGCAGCCCTTGCTTACGGGACCGAGACCATCGCGCCGGTGGCGAAGATCGTCGGTCCGGGCAACGCCTACGTCGCGGCCGCCAAGCGGCAGGTCTTCGGCACTGTCGGCATCGACATGATCGCCGGCCCCTCGGAAGTGCTGGTGATCGCCGATGGCGGCAATGACCCCGACTGGATCGCGGCCGATCTCCTGGCGCAGGCCGAGCACGATGCCGGGGCGCAGGCAATCCTGATTACCGATGATGCGGCCTTCGGGGCTGCGGTGGAAGCCGCGGTCGAGCGGCAGTTGAAGACGTTGCCGCGCGCCGAAACCGCGGCCGCAAGCTGGCGTGATTTCGGCGCCATCATAGAGGTTCCGGACCTTGATAAGGCAGTGCCGCTTGCCAACCGTATCGCCGCCGAGCACCTGGAGTTGGCGATGGTGGATGCGGACGCGATGGTTCCGAAGATCCGCAACGCCGGTGCCATCTTCATCGGCCGCCACACGCCGGAGGTCATCGGCGACTATGTCGGCGGCTCCAACCATGTGCTGCCGACGGCGCGCTCGGCGCGCTTTTCTTCCGGTCTCGGCGTGCTTGACTACATGAAGCGCACCTCGATCTTGCGGCTTGGTGCGGATCAGTTGCGCGCCCTCGGTCCCGCAGCCATTGCGCTCGCGCGATCGGAAGGGCTCGAGGCCCATGCCCGATCCGTCGCCATCCGCCTCAATCTTGGGGGCGAGGGATGAAAGCAGATCGCAACCTGCGTCTCTGCGATGTCGTGCTGGACGAGACGATCGGCCGCTCGACGCCGGACGTGGAGCACGAGCGTGCGGTTGCGATCTTCGACCTGCTCGAGGAAAATCTCTTCGAGCCCGTCGGCCATCCCGGTGGTCCCTATCGGCTGAACCTGTCGCTGATGGACTCGAAACTCGTCTTTGCGATTTCTACGGATGGCGGAGAGGATGTCGCCACGCATATCCTGTCGCTGACGCCGTTTCGGCGAATCGTGAAGGACTATTTCATGATTTGCGAAAGCTATTACGCAGCGATCCGCTCGGCGACGCCGAGCCAGATCGAAGCGATAGACATGGGCCGCCGCGGCATCCACAACGAAGGGTCGCAGACGCTGATGGATCGCCTGTCCGGCAAGATCAGGCTGGATTTCGACACGGCGCGGCGACTCTTCACATTGGTCTGTGTGCTCTATTGGCGTGGTTGACGGGGGCGATATGACCGGTACCGCCTTGCCGCAATCGAAGACGCCCCGCTCGATACTCTTCATGTGCGGCATGAACGCCATCCGCTCGCCAATGGCGGAAGCGCTCGCCAAGGCAGCGCTGCCGAAAGGGACTTATGTTGCATCCGCCGGCGTGCGGCAAGGCGAGCGGGATCCCTTCGTCGATGTGGTTCTCGCTGAAGTCGGGCTGACGATCGGTCGCCATCAGCCGCGCACCCTCGATGAACTCGAGGACGATTACTTCGACATCATCGTGACGCTTGCGCCGGAAGCTCATCACGTGGCGCTTGAATTGACCCGGTCCATGGCGGTCGATGTCGTCTACTGGCCGACGCCGGATCCGACGGTTGCGACGGGAACGCGGGAGCAGATCGTTGCGGCCTATCGTGCTGTTCGCGATCATCTGGCGGCCCTGATCACCAGCCGCTTGGCTGCCGAGCAGGTGCGCCGCAAGGAAGCCTGATCCGTCCAAGATACTGCCCGTTTGTTCCAAGCGGCGAACGCAATGATGCCGATTAGAGATGCATGCCGCACAATTGCAGAAAAAGCCGGATCTAAGCGGTTCACAAACCCTCGCCGATTGTGTAGTTTCCGGCAAATTTTTCGAAGATGCGTGGCGCATCCGCGAATGAACACGAGAAAGAACAATCCTGCATGGCGAAAGAAGAAGTCCTCGAATTTCCGGGCGTGGTCACCGAATTGCTTCCCAACGCGACCTTTCGTGTGAAGCTCGAAAACGAGCATGAGATTATCGCTCATACGGCGGGCCGCATGCGCAAGAACCGCATTCGCGTTCTCGCCGGCGACAAGGTGCTCGTCGAAATGACCCCCTACGATCTGACGAAGGGCCGCATCACCTACCGCTTCAAGTAGGCCCCCCGGCGACGGCAGCGCTTACAACCCCGGGAAATAACGGCTCGCTTCGATGGCAGTGACCCAAAAACTGATACTGGCATCCGGATCGCCGCGTCGCGTGGAGCTTCTGGCGCAGGCGGGCATCGAACCTGCGCGGCTGTTGCCGATGGACCTCGATGAGACGCCGAAGCGCGCGGAACATCCCCGTTCATTGGCGCGGCGCCTGTCAGCCGAGAAGGCGAAAGCGGCGTTGGCGGCGATCAAGGGCGAACCCGGCTGGGACGGCAGCTATATTCTCGCCGCCGACACCGTCGTCTGCGTCGGCCGCCGCATTGTCCCGAAGCCGGAGCTGGTCAGCGAGGCGTCGAGCGCGCTGCATCTCCTGTCCGGGCGCAGTCATCGCGTCTATACCGGCATCTGTCTCGTCACCCCCGACCGCACCTTCCGCCAGAAAGTCATTGATACGAAGGTGCGCTTCAAGCGTCTTTCCGGCCAGGATATCGAAAGCTATCTCGCCTCCGGTCAGTGGCGCGGCAAGGCGGGCGGCTATGGTATCCAGGGTATTGCCGGCAGTTTCGTCGTCAAGCTCGTCGGTTCCTACACCAATGTGGTAGGCTTGCCGCTCTACGAAACCGTCAATCTTCTCATCGGTGAAGGATATGACGTCCATAATCGTTGGCTGGAAGGCTGAAGAGAATTGAGCGATGAAGGCAAAAAGAGCGGTTCGAATGTCGAACCCCTGCGCGCGACGCGACCTTGCCCGGAGTGCGGCCGCCCGTCCGTGCGCGAGCACTATCCGTTCTGTTCCGAGCGCTGCCGCAACGTAGACCTCAATCGCTGGCTTTCCGGTTCCTATGCGATCCCTGTCGCCGATGACGAGTCGAAGGCCGACGACGAGGATCAGTAACGCCTCCTGGCGCGTCCGCTCGCTGCGTCGCTTTCCGCTGCATCACGCATATCCGCACTCCAACGCCGCGCGTCTAATCAGGCGCTGTAGCATTTTGAATTGCTGCATGTTTTTTCCTTGAATCGGCTACGATTCAAGGAAACATGCCGTAGAAGCCGGACCTGGGGATTCCTGCTTGGAGCCGCCGAAATCGTTGCTGTCCCGGCGCGATCCTGCTGAATAGCCTCAACTTTTCGGCCTTTTCCACTGCGCGCCAATTTCCTTTCAAAAAAGAGTCATTTGGCGCTGGACACGGCCGAACAAGATGTTATAACCCCGCTCGCTTCCGGGGCGAACACATCGCCCCGATGGCTCTGAGAGGAGCCGCTGCCGTCAAGGCAGGATGCCCGGATAGCTCAGTTGGTAGAGCAGCGGATTGAAAATCCGCGTGTCGGTGGTTCAAATCCGCCTCCGGGCACCATTCTCCAATAACGATTTCCCGCCTTGAATTTTCAGCGCGTAAGCTGTGGTGTTCCGCTGCCTTCGCTTCCGCACAACGGCCGCTCAGTTTCCCGACGTTCGGTCTCCTGCTGCATCGACACAAGTTTCCCTGCAAAGTGGAACCAAACCTCGCCGCCGGCGTTCTTTCAAGGAACTCCGGGAGGGCGCAGGATGACACATGCCGATATGAGAACGCTCGATAAGTTTCGTGCCAAGCATGTTTGGGACGTCGCGGAATATTGCAGGCGTACCGGCATACAGAAATCCGAGGAAAAGCGCTTGATCAAAGTGCTCGGCAGGTATGCATCAAGTCACGAACTGCAGATGAACATCATTCGGCATCACAGCCGCGTCCGCTGACCGGTAAATCTGGGGCGCAAATACGAGCACGATTGCTTAAATCGGAACCGGTTTAAGGATTCATGCTGAAATTTCCAAATGCTATAGCGACCTTTCGCGTCTGATCGCGACGCCCGGCGCTGTAGCGTGAGGAACGCCGGAGGAGACCCACGTGTGGACAGTTCTGGTCGGCGTGTTTCTGATTGTCTGCGGCTTGCTTCTCATGGTGCGGGAGGCACTCGGCCGCCGGCGCCTGAGCGGTCCGTCGCGCGCTACACAGAGCGGAACCGGACCGACACTGGAGCCCGCGCGGCAGGGCTTAGGCTTTCTCGGCTTGGCGCGGAACTGGCCCGGTATGGCTCTGATGGCAATCGGTGCCGTCCTTTTGCTTTTCGGCTAGGCCAATTCCAGGAAAAGTGTGTAGCGGTTTTCCGTCCGGAATTGCGTAGTTTCAAAAGTGTCAGATCATTGCACTGATGAAACGGTGCAATGATCTAAGGCAATTCTCAGGCGTCAGTGGCGGGGCGCCGCCGCTGCAAGCTGCTTGCGCGCCGCGCCAGGGGTGAGAGAAAACGCCTCCCTGAATTTCCGGATGAAGTGAGACACGTTTTCAAAGCCGGTTTCCAAGGCAATGTCGATCAAGGGCTTTTCGGTGGATGCAACCAGTCGCATCGCCGCATCGAGGCGAAGCTTGAGATAGACTGAAACCGGGGTGGCGCCCAACTCGTTCTGAAACAGGCGTTCGAGTTGCCTGCGCGATATGCCGAGCGCGTTCGCCACGTCGTCTATGCCGATGATGTCCTCGAGATGCTGTTCCATCACCATCAGCGCGAGACTGATCCGTCTGTCCTGCACGGTGACCGCGCCGAGCGGATTGCGCGTCTGCATTTCGGTGGCGTCTCTGCGGCGCGTGATCTGCATGATTTCGAGCGCATTGCGCTCTGCCTCCTCGCCGACATGTCTGCGGATCAGGTAGGTGGCGAGGTCGGCCACGCTGCTGCCGCCGGCGCAGGTGATCACATTGCCGTCCTCGACGAAAATACGCTTGGATGTGACATTGATTTCGGGGAAGCGCGATCGGAATTCATTGTGATGGAGCCAGCTGACGCAGGCGGCATGTCCATCCAGCACACCCGCCTCGGCCAGGATGAAGCTTCCCGTGCACACGCCGATGATCGGTACACCCGCGCGTACGGCCTGGTGAAGGTAGTTGACCGTTTCCCGATCGATCGGTTCTTCCACATTGAGCCGACCGCCGACGACGGCGATGTAGCTGAATTCCGTCGGCGGGCGAAGCGACGCCGTGGGCGCCACCTGTATGCCGCAACTGGACATAACGAAGTTTCTCGTGCTGCCGAGCACCTCCCAGTCGCAGTTCACGCGCCCCGACTTGTCCTCGACATCGCTTCCCAATCTCAAGGCATCAGCGAACAGGGAAAAGGCGCTGAGCGTAAAGCTCCGTGCAAGAATGAACCCGACGCGAAGCACCCCTTGACCGACGGGATGTCTTCTCGCGGCGGTCTTTGTTTTTGTAAGAGTCGTTTCCAATGCGATGCGATCCATTCCTGTTGGCGGCGAGGGCCGTATGCAACCGCGGCAAGGGCATAATACCAAGCGCCACGAGTTATAGGTAGATCGCCCGCGTCCCCGAGTTGGCTGGCAGCGATGTTCTCGTCAGTGCCGTCTTCACCGGAAGCGGGCTAATCCCCATTGATATGATGATTTATTAACCGTTTTGTCAGAAAATTGTCGATGTCCGATAAGCACGCCGGCTCGACGTATCGGACTGGTCGAAAGTGTCAATCGAGTCGGGGCTGGCGCCGGACGCCTTCGTTTCGCCGGTCTGGCCGGCATCACGTTCGTTCATCTGGGGGATAAGGCTGGGATGTACGAAATGACCGAACACATGATGAAAGTGTTGATGAGCATCATGGCCGCGCTTTCGCTCGGCTCGCTGATGTTCCTCATTGCAGTTCTTTAAGCTTTCGGCCCCGAGTGGACGCTCGAGACGACCGGCGGGCGTATTTTGCGCACCCCGTCAGGGCTATTCCGGGCAGAATGGTCAGGTTGCCGAAACATCGACCCATTCCGCTCCGGTCAACTTCGCGATGCGTTCAGGGCTGATATGGACGGCGGCGTTGGTCGCGCCGGCGGCGGGAACGACGACGTCGTAGGCCTTCAGCGACTCGTCGCAATAGATATTGTGCGGCTTGGCAAGGCCGAACGGGCAGACGCCGCCAACCGGGTGGCCCGTCTCGGCTTCTACTTCGTCGAAGCCGAGCATGCGTGCCTTCGTTCCGAAGCGTGCCTTGTACTTCTTGTTGTCGAGCCGGGCGTCACCGCGCGTGACGATCAGGATCACGTCGTCGCCGACCTTGAGTGCCAATGTCTTGGCAATCTGCGCCGGTTCGACGCCGTGGCCCTTGGCGGCGAGCTCCACGGTGGCGGTGCTCTGTGCAAGTTCGATGACATCGATGTCGGGAGCGTGTTCGGAAAAGAACTGTTTGACGGAAGCAAGACTCATAGGTGCGATCTATACCGAGAAAGGTTGTCGAGAACAAAGCTGCGCCGACAAGGCCGGGACTGCAGCGTGGCGCCTGCTGTAGACAGCAATGTTTCAATCGTCGTTCGAAGCGTCAAGATCTTCGGGGCGGCGACCCTCCTGCTGCGGCGGCAGATAGCCGTGGCTCGCGAACCAGTTCTCGAGAATTGTCGAGATCGCCTGTTCTCGCGTCAGCATACCTCGATGGTCGGTGATGAAGGATTTGAGCGCCGTCTCGATCTTTGCGGCGTAGAGTTCAGTCATGGTTGCCTCCGCTTGTTTCTTGCGAGAGGCGGTCCGCGTTGTCGGCGCGGATCGCAGATGTTTCTTCAGCGGGCTTATGCCTGTTTGACGATGCGGATCAGCACCAGAAGGATGATCGCGCCGATCGTCGAGTGAATGATCGCGGAAAGAATGCCGCTGCCCAGGCTGATACCGATTGCGGGAAAGAGAAAGCCGGCGATGAAGGCCCCGAGGATACCGACCACGATGTTGCCGATCAGGCCAAAACCGAAACCGCTGACGATCAGACCGGCAAGCCAGCCGGCGACAGCCCCGACAATCAGGAACACCAGTAGGCTTTCTATACCCATGCATCGCTCCTCTCCGTTGGATCCATAAGGAAAAGATAGATCAGGATTTGAAATCAGATAGGGGGCAATTTTATCGCGCGACGATTTTGCACCGATTTCGCGCGGCCGCTAAGAATACGGTTCCACGATGGAGATCGGGAGCGGCCGCACCGGCCGCTCCTCTGTTGATTAGACGATGCCGCCGCCACCGCCGGCGACTGCCGGCCGCTCGCCCGCCACCCTGGCGCGATAGCCGCTCGCGCGGTAGGTCGGAACCGGCGCGATTGCGCCACCATGCTCGAGGCGGGCCATGGCGAGGATCGGCTCGACGTCCGTCCGGAAGGCGGCCTTGAGCGTTTCAGACGCCATCAGCGCGTCATTGCCCTGCTGGTAGTCGTTGAGCGCCTTGCGATCGACGAGAAGAGCCTGGGCATAGGCGCGGCAGACTTCCATCGCGCTCGTCATCAGGCTTTCGATCGGGTCAGTCACGTTATGGCTCTGGTCGAGCATATGCGCGGGATTGAAGCCGTCGGCACCCCGCACCTCGGCATCGACGAGTTCGTTGAAGACGAGAAACAGGCGGTAGGGATCGATCGACCCGGTATCGAGATCGTCGTCGCCGTATTTGGAATCGTTGAAATGGAAGCCGCCGAGCTTCCTGAACTGGATCAACCTGGCGACGATCATCTCGATATTGACGTTCGGCGCGTGGTGGCCGAGGTCGACGAGGCAGAAGGCCTTGGGGCCGAGCTCCTGGGCGATCAGGTAGTTCGTGCCCCAATCCTGCACCACGGTCGAGTAGAAAGCCGGCTCGTACATCTTGTGTTCGGTGAAGACGCGCCAGTCGTCCGGAAGCGCCGCATAGACTGCCTTCATCGCGTCGAGATAGCGTTCGAACGCCTTGGTGAAATTGCTCTGTCCCGGATAGTTGGAGCCGTCGCCGATCCAGACCGTCAGCGCCTTCGAGCCGAGTGCCTTGCCGATCTCGATGCATTCGAGATTGTGCTCGACCGCCTGGCGGCGTGTCGCCGCGTCGCTATGGGAGAGCGAGCCGAATTTGTAGGAATGCGCCTGCCCTGGCGCATCGGAGAAGGTGTTGGAATTCATCGCGTCGAAGCCTAAGCCCAGCGCCGCGCCCTTCTCCTTCAATGCCTTGAGATCGGAAACCTTGTCCCATGGAATATGCAGCGAAACGGTCGGCGTCGCCCGCGTCAACGCATGGATGACGCCGCAGTCCTCGAGCTTGTCGAAGATGTTGCGCGGTTCGCCCGGGCCGGGGAAACGGGCAAAACGCGTGCCGCCGGTTCCGACCCCCCAGGAGGGAACGGCAACGCCATAGGCGGCAACCTTTTCCTTGATAGAATCGATCGCGATGCCGCGGCGGGCAAGCCTTTCGCCGAGGCTTTCATAATCTCGGTTGAGCGCGTCCCTACGGCTCGCATTCTGCGCCTCGACAACGGCCTTGCTGATCATCTGGGTCATGGCAGCCTCCGGATCAGCGCGTGAACGACTGGGCGTTGCCCGCGTCGACATTGACGATGTTGCCGGTCGATTTTGCCGACATGTCGGAAGCGAGGAAGTAGATCGCCTCGGCAATGTCTTCCGGGAAGACGCTGAGCTTCAGCATCGACCGTTCGCGATAATGGGCCTCCAGGTCGTCCACGTCCATCTTGTAGGCGGCTGCGCGCTGCTCCTTCCATTCGCCGGTCCAGATCTTGGAACCGCGCAGCACCGCGTCCGGATTGACGACGTTGACGCGGATCTGCGCCGACGCTCCTTCGAGCGCGAGGCAGCGGGCAAGATGAATCTCCGCCGCTTTCGCCGTGCAGTAGGCGGACGCCCCGGGCGAGGCGGCAAGGCCGTTCTTCGAGGCGACGAACACGACATTGCCGCCGGCCTTCTGGTTGCGGAAGATGCGGAAGGCTTCACGCGAGACGAGGAAATAGCCCGTCGTGAGGATGTCGATGTTCTTGTTCCAGAGGGCGAGGGTCGTATCCTCGATCGCCGCCGACGAGGCGAGCCCGGCATTGGAGACGAGGATGTCGAGACCGCCGAAGGCAAGCAGAGCGTCACCGAAACCGGCTTCGACCGCCGCTTCGCTCGTTACATTCATATTGACCGCGCGGACGAAGTCCTTGCCGTAGCGGCCAGCCAGTTCGGTTTGCGCCGCCTCGAGCGCCGTTTGGTCGATATCCGCGAGAACGACGCAAGCGCCTTCCTGCATCAGCCGGTTGGCCGTCGCCTTGCCGATGCCACCGG
Source organism: Sinorhizobium psoraleae (assembly GCF_013283645.1). Lineage (GTDB taxonomy): Bacteria > Pseudomonadota > Alphaproteobacteria > Rhizobiales > Rhizobiaceae > Sinorhizobium > Sinorhizobium psoraleae. Next base: position 881,747 of record NZ_JABEKV010000002.1, on the reverse strand, counting down.
CGCCGCCAGTGACGAGCGCGATGCGGCCGGCGAGGCTCTTCGGCTTCGGCATGCGCTGGAGCTTGGCTTCCTCCAGAAGCCAGTATTCGATGTCGAAGGCTTCCTGCTCGGGCAGGCCAACATAGGTCGACACGCCGGAGGCGCCACGCATGACATTGATTGCATTGACGTAGAATTCGCCGGAGATGCGGGCCGTCGCCTTGTCCTTGGCGAAGGTGATCATGCCGACGCCCGGGACGAGATAGACGACGGCGTTCGGGTCGCGCATCGCCGGGCTGTCGGCGCGCTTGCAGCGTTCGTAGTAGGCGGCATAGTCGGCGCGATAGGCGGCGATCGCCTCGGAAAGCCCAGCAAGTGTCTTGTCGATATCGGGATTGGCCGGGTCGAAATCGACGACCAGCGGGCGGATCTTCGTCCTGAGGAAGTGGTCGGGGCAGCTCGTTCCGAGTGCGGCGAGCGGTTCGAGATCCTTGGACGTCACGAAATCGAGGACGGCCTGGCTGTCGTCGAAGTGTCCGACCTTTTTCTCCTCCACGCTGATGAGCCCGCGGATCACCGGCATCAGTCGCTTGGCGACGACGGCGCGCTCGGCGGCGTCGAGCGTCGGCTTTACGGCCCTGCCGAAGGCTGGTGCAGTGTTTTCCGTTTCGAACCAGGCAATTGCGCGGTTGATGATTTCGATCGTCGTCTCGTAGGCTTCCTTGGCCGTATCGCCCCAGGTGAAAAGACCGTGGCTTTCGAGCACAACGCCGCGCGCCTTCGGGTTTTCGAGGCAGAATTTTTCGAGCCACAGGCCGAGCTCGTAGCCCGGCCGTTTCCACGGCAGCCAGCCGATGTCGTCGCCGAAGATTTTCTGCGTCAGTTCCTTGCTGTTCGAGGAAGCGGCGATCGCGATGATCGCGTCCGGATGCATGTGATCGACGTGGGTCTTCGGCACATAGGCGTGTAGCGGCGTGTCGATCGAAGCGGCGCGCGGATTGAGATTGAACGTGCAATGCGGCAGGTAGCCGACCATCTCGTCTTCGAACTCGACACCCCGGTAAATGCCCTTCAGGGCGCGGAGCTTGTCCATGTAAAGGGTCGCGAAGCCGTCGAGCTTGATGGTGCCGACGTCGCCGCCCGATCCCTTGACCCAGAGGACCTCGACCATTTCGCCCGTCAGCGGATCTTTTTCCATGACCTTGGCCGAGGTATTGCCGCCGCCGTAGTTGGTGATCCGCTTGTCCGATCCAAGGAGATTCGAGCGGTAGAGGAGCTTCTCCGGCTCGGTCATTTCTGCTGCCTTGCCCTCGTCCCAGAGATTGGCCAGGCGTGCGCCCCGTTGCTTGTCGAGCATGTTGAATTCCTCCCGGTCAGCTATCCGCCGGCACTGAGGCCGTGGCGACATGATTGGCATCAGATCACACGGTCGGTGCGCGAATGTCAATCAAAAACGATCAAAATCGTTCATACTGCGCTGCACAGTGAAAAAACATGATCGATACTGATTGACAATGCTCGGGACTGATGGAAGCATGCGAGCCATCGGAGGAGCGAATGCACGAAAAAGAAAGACATAGGGTCATCCTGTCGGCCGTTCAGGAAAAGCCGGTCGTGACGGTGCCCGAACTCGTCGAGTTGACCGACAGCTCCGAGGCGACGATCCGGCGCGATATCGCCGCTCTTCACGTGCAGAAACGCTTGCGCCGGGTGCGCGGTGGCGCCGAGGCGATCAATCCGCCCCAATTCGTCGGCCTCGCCGGCCGGCCGTTCAGCGTCAATGAGGGCCTGCATGCCCGCGAGAAGCAGGCGATCGCCAAGGAGGCGGTGGCGCTTTGCGCGGACGGAGAGCCGATCATCATCAACGGCGGCACCACGACCTTTCAGATGGTGCATTTTCTCGCAAACCGCCGAATGCAGGTCTTCACCAATTCCTTCCCGATCGCCGAACACCTGCTCAAGCATTCGAAGAACACCGTGATGCTTTCGGGAGGCACGATCTACCGCGAGCAGAACATCATCTTGAGCCCCTTCGACAACGACGTGACGCGCAACTTCTATGCGCGCCGCATGTTCATGGGGGCACAGGGGCTCGGACCCCTCGGGCTGATGGAGGCGGATCCGCTTTTGATCCAGGCCGAACAGAAACTGATCGATCAGGCCGACGAATTGGTCGTGCTGGTCGATTCCTCGAAATTTCACAGGCGCTCGAGCCTCATTCTTTGCGGACTCAAGCGCATCGCTACTGTGATCACGGATTCGGGCATCGAGGACAGGCATGCCGCAATGCTCGAAGGCGCGGGCGTCAATCTGGTCATCGCCAAGGCGAGGCCCGTCGTTGACGCGGAAAGTGCTTCATCGTCCGCCTGATGCGGGCGGAGGAGAGGGAGTGGGACGTTGCGGCATCCCGGGCATGGCCGGGGCAGGTCGCAGATAGGGGCCGGACCGATGTATTCATACTGAATGCGCGCGGCCAAAGGGAGGAGAAAGTCATGAAGCTTATGAAATCATTGATGGTCACGGCCGCCGTTGCGGTGGCGCTCATGGCCAATGCCGCGCACGCGGAAAACAAGAAGATCGCGCTCGTCGTCAAGGCGCTCGGCATCGGATTCTTCGAAGCCGCCAACAAGGGTGCGCAGGAAGCCGCCAAGGAGTTGGGCGATGTCGAGGTGATCTATACCGGCCCGACCTCGACGACTGCGGAAGGCCAGATCGAGGTGATCAATTCGCTGATTGCCCAGAAGGTGGATGCGATCGCCGTTTCCGCCAACGACACCGATGCGCTGGTGCCGGCTCTCAAGAAGGCGATGGATCGGGGCATCAAGGTCATCTCGTGGGATTCGGGCGTCGCCAAGGAAGGCCGCCTGATGCACCTTAATCCGTCCTCGAGCCCGCTCATCGGCAACATGATCATCAAGCTTGCGGCCGACAACCTGCCTGAAGGCGGCGACGTCGCGGTGCTCTCGGCCTCGGCGACGGCGACCAACCAGAACACCTGGATCGCGGAAATGAAGAAGGTCCAGGGCAACTACAAGAGCATCAACGTCGTGACCACGGTCTATGGTGACGACCTCGCCGACAAGTCCTATCGCGAAACACAAGGCCTCATTCAGTCCTATCCGAACCTGAAGGCGATCATCGCGCCGACGTCCGTCGGCATCGTTGCGGCCGCGCAGGCGGTGACCGACGCCGGCAAGATCGGCCAGATCAACGTCACCGGTCTCGGTCTGCCCTCCGAAATGGCGGGCCACGTGAAGTCCGGCGCATCGAAATCCTTCGCGATCTGGAACCCGATCGATCTCGGCTACTCGGCAACGATGATCGCCTATGGTCTCGTCAACGGCGCCGAAGCCAAGCCGGGTGCGGAACTGAAGATGGGCCGCATGGGCACGGTCAAGCTCGACGAAAACAACGAAGGCGCCATGGCCGATCCGTTCGTCTATGATGCTTCGAACGTCGAGGAATTCGCGAAGATCTTCTGATCTGCGCAGAGGAGCGGCATTTGCCCCTCATCCGGCCTGCCGACTCCTTCTCCCCGCCTGCGGGGAGAAGGAGATACGCTCTCGTTCCCTCTCCCCGCGAGCGGGGAGAGGGAACGAGTGAGGGGCGGCCTCACCTGGGAACTGCCTCATATGAGGACCGCACGGGCCGAGCGGCCGCCCGCTTATAGAAACGACTGAATTGGTGGACCCTCTTTTGTTGCAGGACACAACCACATCGCGGATGAAGCCCGCCGTCGCGCTCGAGGGCATATCGAAGTCCTTTCCCGGCGTGCGCGCCCTTTCGGATGTTTCGCTCGCGCTCTATCCCGGTTCGGTGACGGCGCTTGTCGGCGAGAACGGTGCCGGGAAGTCGACCCTCGTCAAGATCCTGACCGGCATTTATCAGCCGGATGCAGGCGCAATTCGGGTGGGGGACGCGGAAACGACGTTTCCGACCGCGCTTGCCGCCGCCCGCGCCGGTGTGACCGCAATCCACCAGGAGACGGTCCTTTTCGACGAACTCTCCGTTGCCGAAAACATCTTCCTCGGCCATGCGCCGCGCAATCGCTTCGGCTTCATCGACTGGAAGAAGCTCAATGCCGATGCGCGGGCCTTGCTGCATCGCGCCGGCGCGGATTTCGATCCGACGATCCGGCTGCGGGACCTCGGCATCGCCAGGAAGCATTTGGTGGCAATCGCCCGTGCGCTCTCGGTCGATGCGCGCGTCGTCATCATGGACGAGCCGACAGCCGCCCTGTCGCACAAGGAAATCCACGAGCTCTACGCCCTGATCGAGCGGCTGAAAGCCGATGGCAAGGCCATCCTCTTCATCAGCCACAAGTTCGACGAGATCTTCCGGATCGCAGACCGCTATACGGTTTTCCGCGACGGCACGATGGTCGGCGAGGGCTTGATCGCTGACGTTAGCCAGGACGATCTCGTGCGCATGATGGTCGGCCGCGCCGTCGGCTCCGTCTATCCGAAGAAGGAGGTCCAGATCGGTGAGCCGGTGCTGACCGTCTCCGGCTATCGCCACCCGACCGAATTCGAGGACATCAACTTTGAACTGAGGCGCGGCGAAATCCTCGGCTTCTACGGCCTCGTGGGCGCCGGGCGGTCGGAATTCATGCAGTCGCTCATCGGCATCACCCGGCCGTCGGCCGGCGCGATCAAGCTGGGCGGGCAGGTGCTGGTTATCCGCAGCCCGGCCGAGGCAATCCGCGCGGGCATCGTTTATGTGCCGGAAGAGCGGGGACGGCAGGGTGCGATCATCGGCATGCCGATCTTCCAGAACGTCACCTTGCCCTCGCTGTCGCAAACATCGCGCTCCGGGTTCTTGAAGCTCGCCAACGAATTCGCGCTCGCACGCGATTACACCTCCCGGCTTGATCTCCGCGCCGCCTCGCTCGACCAGGACGTCGGCACGCTTTCCGGCGGCAACCAGCAGAAGGTCGTGATCGCCAAATGGCTCGCGACCAAGCCGAAGGTCATCATCCTCGACGAACCGACCAAGGGCATCGATATCGGCTCCAAGGCCGCCGTCCACGCCTTCATGAGCGAACTTGCGGCCGAAGGCCTGAGCGTCATCATGGTATCCTCGGAAATTCCCGAGATCATGGGCATGTCGGATCGCGTGATCGTCATGCGCGAGGGGCGGATCGCCGGACGCTTCGAGCGGGCCGAACTGACCGCCGAAAAGCTGGTGCGCGCGGCTGCCGGCATCGAAGCGCAATCGAACGGTAGGGCCGCATGATGGCGAAGCTCCTGAAGAATCGCGAAATCCTGCTCGTCGTCGCCATCGTCGCGCTCGTCGCCCTGATCGCGTTGCGCTTTCCCGCTTTCGTAACTCCGGCAAGCTTTGCCCGCGTCTACAACGACACCTCCATTCTGATCATTCTGGCGCTCGGACAGATGGCGGTGATCCTCACCCGCTGCATCGATCTGTCGATGGCCGCCAATCTTGCGCTGAGCGGCATGGTCGCGGCCATGTTGAACACCGCCTTTCCCGGCCTGCCGATTCCCCTGGTCATTCTTGCCGCGATGGCGCTCGGCGGCCTGCTCGGCATGATCAATGGAACGCTCGTCTGGAAACTCAACATCCCCCCGATCGTCGTTACGCTCGGAACGCTGACGATTTATCGCGGCCTGATCTTCCTCCTGACAGACGGCAAATGGATCAACGCCCACGAGATGAGTGATACCTTCAAGGCGCTGCCGCGCCTTGAGCTCGCCGGCATGCCGGTGCTGTCCTGGCTCTCGCTCCTGATGATCACACTGATGTACCTGGTGATGAGCCGCACGCCGCTCGGGCGCGCCTTTTATGCCGTCGGCGGCAATCCGCACGCCGCCGTCTATACGGGCATCGATGTCGGCCGCACGCGCTTCTTCGCCTATTGCCTTTCGGGCACGCTCGCCGGCCTTTCCGGTTATCTCTGGGTGTCGCGCTATGCAGTCGCCTATGTCGACATCGCCGCGGGCTTCGAGCTCGATATCATCGCGGCCTGCGTCATCGGCGGCATTTCGATTGCCGGCGGCATCGGTTCGGTGGGAGGCGCCGTGCTTGGCGCACTGTTCCTGGGCGTGATCAAGAACGCGCTGCCGGTCATCAATATTTCGCCCTTTGCGCAAATGGCGATTTCCGGAACGGTCATCATAATCGCCGTCGCCGTCAACGCCCGTGCCGAAAAGCGCAAGGGCCGGGTCATTCTTAGAAAAGCGGAGGCGGTCTGATGACGGACGCTCACCTTTTTCCCCGCAACATTCCGGACCGTCTGCAGGGCCGCGGTGCACGCATCCTGAAAAGCTGGGAAAGTCTGCTGCTTGCCGTCGCCGTCGCGATCTTTCTCGGCAATTCACTGGCCTCGCCCTATTTCCTCGATCCGTGGAACCTCTCCGACGCCACCTTCAATTTCACCGAGAAGGCGATGATTGCCTTCGCCATGGCGCTCGTCATCATCTCCGGCGAGATCGATCTTTCGGTCGCATCGATCATCGCGCTCGCCTCGACGGCAATGGGCTATGCCGTGCAATTGGGCGTCGATACGCCGGCGCTCGTCGCGATCGGCCTTGGCGTCGGCGTCATCTGCGGCATGGTCAACGGGCTGCTCATCACCGGCCTCGGCCTGCCGTCGATCGTGGTGACGATCGGTACGATGAGCCTGTTTCGCGGGCTCTCCTTCATCGTCCTCGGCGACCAGGCCTTTACCGGCTATCCCGAAAGTTTCGCCTGGTTCGGCCAGGGCTATGTCTGGTGGGTGTTCTCGTTCGAGTTCACGCTCTTCGTGCTGCTCGCCGTCCTTTACGGCGTGCTGCTGCACAAGACGAATTTCGGCCGCGCCGTCTATGCCATCGGCAACAACCAGACGGCCGCGCTCTTTTCGGGCGTGCGTGTGGCGCGGGTGAAGTTCATTCTTTTCGTGCTCACCGGACTGATGGCGGGCCTCGCCTCGATCTGCCTCACCTCCCGCCTCGGCTCGACACGCCCGTCGATCGCACTCGGTTGGGAGCTGGAAGTGGTAACGATGGTCGTTCTCGGCGGCGTCAACATCCTGGGCGGCTCGGGCACCATTCCCGGCGTCGTGCTGGCGGCGCTGATCATGGGCATGGTCACATTCGGCTTCGGCCTCCTGAACGTGCCCGGCATCGTCATGTCGATCTTCATCGGCCTGCTACTTATCTCGGTCATCGCCCTGCCGATCCTTTGGCAGCGTGCCCGCCGCCGTCTTGCGAGTTGAGGTTATCCATGGAGAAATACGCCTTCCGCATGCGGCTCAATCCGGGCATGGCTGCCGAATACAAGGCGCGCCACGATGCGATCTGGCCTGAACTGGTCGTCCTGCTCAAGGAAGCGGGAATTTCCGACTATTCTATCCATCTCGATGAAGAGACCAACCTTCTCTTCGGCGTGCTCTGGCGGACCGACACGCACGGGATGGCGGAGCTTCCCTCGCATCCGGTCATGCGGAAGTGGTGGGCCTACATGGCCGATATCATGGAGACGCATGCGGACAACGAGCCCGTGGCCGTGCCGCTGAAGACCGTTTTCCATCTGAGCTGACGATGAAGACGGTCGCTGTCATCGACATAGGCAAGACGAACGCCAAGGTCGCGCTGGTCGATCTCGAGCGTTTCGAGGAAATCGCCGTGCGCAAGGCGGGAAACGGCGTGGTCAATGACGGTGTTTACCCGCATTTCGATATCGATCGCCTTTGGCGCTTCATTCTCGATAGTCTCGGCGCGCTCAATCGTGAGCACGCGGTAGACGCCATATCGGTTACCACACACGGGGCGACCGCCGTCCTGCTCGATGACGCCGGCGAACTCGCCCTGCCGGTTCTGGATTACGAATTCACCGGGCCGGACGCCCTGGCCGAGAACTACGACCTGGTTCGCGCGCCGTTCTCCGAGACCGGTTCGGCGCGCCTGCCGATGGGCCTGAATGTCGGCGCGCAGCTCTTCTGGCAAGAGCGCATGTTCCCGGAACAATTTGCGAAGGTCGCGACGATCCTGACCTATGCGCAGTATTGGTCCTATCGGCTGACCGGCATAAGAGCGAACGAATTGACGTCGCTCGGGTGCCACACCGACCTCTGGAATCCGGAGGCCGCGACGTTTTCGTCGATGGTCGAGGCGCTCGGCTGGCGCAAATTCTTCGCGCCCGTGCGCAGGGCGAGCGACGTGCTCGGCGGATTACGGCTGCAACTGGCAGATCAAACCGGTATGCCGCCGAACCTCCCGGTCTATTGCGGTATCCACGATTCGAATGCCTCGTTGCTGCCTCATCTGCTGACACGCAGTGCGCCGTTTTCGGTCGTCTCGACCGGAACCTGGGTCGTGATCCTCTCGGTCGGGGGCGACAGGGTGGATCTCGATGAGAAACGCGACACGCTGATCAACGTCAACGCCCTTGGCGATCCGGTGCCCTCGGCCCGCTTCATGGGCGGCCGCGCCTTCTCGACGCTTGTGGGCGAGGACCCGCCCGCGCCTTCGCACGAAGCGGAGCGTGAAGTTCTGGCTGCGCGCCACATGCTTCTTCCGTCGGTGCCTGTGGGCTCAGGGCCGTTCCCATCGATCAGTGCCCGCTGGACGGCGGAAGAAGAGGCACTTGCTCCAGCCGAGCGGCTGGCCGTCGTTTCCTTCCATCTCGCCCTGATGACGGCGACGTGTCTCGATTTGATCGGCGCAAAAGGAGAGATCGTTGTCGAAGGACCCTTTGCCGCCAACACCGCCTATTTGCGGATGCTTGGCGCGGCCACGGGCAGGCAAGTCCTTGCCGACAGCCACAGTGCCACAGGGACCAGCCTTGGTGCGGCCTGCCTGGTGGAGGGCGTTCGTGTCCGGACCGGGGCGGAGCGTTTCGTAGACACCGCCCCGGGTGACTATGCGGGATATGCCGAAGAATGGCGCGCGCTCACAGCTATGCATGTGCAGCGTGCAGTCGGCACGTAAAGTTTACCCGCACAGAATGTATAGGCGAAGTAGTGTCGTCGTGTTGAGCAAATGGATCAGAAAACCGCGTTCCGGTTCACGGATCGATTATGTTCAAGATTGATGACGATCGAAATTGCCGTCATCGTCAGGAATGCAGTGATGGCGGCGCCTATTCCAAGAACAATCATTGTTCATTTCCTGTCGGCGCACCATCATGATGTCGCCCAGCCTGCGTGAAAGTTATTGTCGGCGGTCTGCGCCTTTCCACTCTCGCTTCGATACGCGACCGAAAGTAGAAGCACAATTCTAAACTCTTGTGATTGAAAACCTGTTGTTGTCCGGATGGAACAGTGACGGTTCGCTGCAGTGCAAAAAGCCGACGCCCCCGAGGTCGTCGGTGAATTTTAGCAATTCCAATTACGGGCCACGAGCCGTTAACTTTCAAGCAACGAATTAACCATAAACATGGTCGCACACGTCGGAATAGGAAGTCTCAGGTTCTCCTCAAGGCATGACGCCGCACCGCCGTACCGGTTCCGGTCCGGTATCCATTCTTCACCGAAATTGCTTGCGGGATGGACGATGGCAGACGCTGCGGCGCGCTGATCGCATGGATCGGGCGTGACCACCGCTGGCCCCTGGCCGGCCCTCCCCAGGCGAGTTTCGATTGCGCACTACGGCGCCACACGTCTGTTCAGACGCTGATGTCGCTGTAACACTTTGAATTTCTGCATGATTTCACCTTAGATCGATCCCGATCCAAGGAATTATGCAGTAGCGGGGATCAGTGTGAAGCAGGACGCGTCGCCAGAACAGGCAAGAAGGGGCCAAGCGGCAAGCTTGCTTGAGCGCCTGCGTTTTGCCGGGCTCGACGAAGATGGCTGCGCGCTCTTGCGCCACCATCGCGAGACCCTTTCGCCGCGCATCGACCCTGCGCTTCGGGACCTTTTTCATCGATTTCAGACTTTTCCGGATGCCGCCCGCCATTTCGACAGTGACCGCCAGCTCGATCGGCTGCACGATCTCCAATCGTCACATTGGAACGTCCTGACTGACGCCCGTTTCGACGGGCTCTATGCAGAGCGCGTGAAGGTGCTTGCCGATAGCGAAGGGCGCATGGGCCTCGACCCGCGCTGGCAGATCGCGAGTCATGCGGTGGTGCTGGAGCATCTGCTGACCGGTCTAATAGGGGATGCATGGCCCAACTCCCTGCTTCCCTTCGGCAAGAACCGGAAGAAGGAACTCTGCGATCTCGTCGCCGTGCTCGTGCGCACCACCTTCGTCGATACGGAAATTGCGGTGTCGCTGCGCTTCAATGCGCTCAGGCAACAGCACCAACGGCAACTCGCCGAGCAGCGCAGAGACGATGAAACGGAAGTAAGCGATCTTTTCTCGGACTTTCTGCAGGCGCTCGGTGACGGTGATCTTGCTGCCCGCCTGCCGGAAAGCGGTTCGGATGCATATCAACCGATCGTCGCAAGCCTCAACGCGTCCCTGGAGCAGATTCAGGCCGCTTTGCAATCCGCTGACGAGCGTGCCGTAGCGGCGGAAACGATGATCTTGGAGCTGCACGCCCGCGCGGCTGAATTCTCCGGCAAGGCTGGAGGCGAAGCCGAGGCGCTCTCCCGCCAGGCAGCAACACTCGGCGGCATGACCGAACGCGTGCGTGCCGGATCGGCACGCATCGGCGAAACCGAAGCGAAGGCGAACGAAACGCGCATTGCGGTGGAGCGGAGCGGCGAGATTGCCGGGCAGGCGATTTCGGCCATGGCCGATATCGAGGCCTCTGCCGAAAAGATCGGTCAGATCATCGGTGTGATCGACGAGATTGCCTTCCAAACCAATCTTCTGGCTCTCAATGCCGGTATCGAGGCAGCGCGCGCCGGCGACAGCGGCCGCGGCTTCGCGGTGGTCGCCCAAGAGGTCCGCGCACTCGCGCAGCGCTCCGGCGAGGCGGCGCGCGAGATCAAGCAGCTTGTTACGGGAACCAAGGCCCAGGTCGAGGCCGGCGTCGAGATGGTCGGCCGGACCCAGGATGCGATCAGCAGCATCGTCGAGCAGGTGATTTCCATCAACGCGGCCGTCTCGGGCATCGCCCGCGAGGCCGAAGATCAGGTGAGCGATCTTCGTACCGCCGCCTCTGAAATCGGCGGGATCTCGCAAGCAATCCAGCAAAGCGCCGCGTTGGCGGAAAGCGCCGCGGGATCGTCGGAGGATCTGTATGGCGTCATCGTGGAACTCGGCCAGTCGATCCGCAGGTTCCGCCTCGAACGGCATCAAGCGGCACGCGCCGCCGCGACCTCCACCCCGGTGCTGTCGCGCGCTTCGCAGCGCGCGGAGGCGCAAGTCGGCTACGAGGACGCGATCACACTGCTCGATGACGGTGCCGTCTCGGGGCGGCACGTTGCAGGACGGCACCACTAGTCTTGGGCGAAGCATTTTAAAGCAGGCACGCGAGGAAGTCGAAATGGCCAGCAAGAAGACCGCTCAGAAGACGCTCAGGCTCGCTCCTGTGCTCGATCTGAATGAGGCGACGGCGTTGCATGAAAAGCTCCTGGCGCTGAAAGGGAGCGCGGTCGCCATCGATGCCTCCGCTGTCGAGCGGATCGGTGCGCTCTGCGTACAGGTGCTGATCGCCGGCGCAAGAAATTGGGAAGAACAGCAGCTGTCTTTCACCTTCGCCAAGGTGTCGGACGCATTCGTTAAGACGACACAGCTCATCGGCGTGGACATCGATCCCCTGATGGCAAAGGAGATTTGAGAAATGAAGAAGAGAGTTCTGACTGTCGACGACTCCCGCACAATCCGGAACATGCTTCTCGTCACCCTCAACAATGCCGGATTCGAAACGATCCAGGCCGAGGACGGCGTCGAAGGGCTTGAGGTCCTGGAGGAAGCCAATCCGGATGTCATCGTTACCGATATCAACATGCCACGCCTCGACGGCTTCGGTTTCATCGAGGGCGTGCGCAAGAACGACCGCTACCGCGCCGTGCCGATCCTGGTGCTGACCACGGAGAGCGACGCCGAGAAGAAGAACCGTGCCCGGCAGGCGGGGGCTACCGGCTGGATCGTCAAACCGTTCGACCCGACCAAGCTGATCGATGCAATCGAGCGCGTAACGGCCTGAAATCCGAGGACAGCCTCCAATGGATATGAACGAAATCAAAGAGATTTTCTTCCAGGAATGCGAGGAGCAGCTCGCGGAACTGGAGTCGGGTCTCCTGAAGCTCAACGACGGTGATCGCGATCCGGAAACGGTCAATGCGGTCTTTCGCGCGGTCCACTCCATCAAGGGGGGCGCCGGCGCGTTTGGGCTGGATGATCTCGTATCGTTCGCGCATGTGTTCGAGACGACGCTCGATTGCGTTCGATCCAACAGGCTGGAGCCCAATCAGGACGTCCTGAAGGTCATGCTGAAGTCGGCGGATGTGCTCGCCGACCTCACGAATGCTGCCCGCGACGGCGGCAGCGTCGATCAGGCCCGCAGCCGCCAACTGATCAAGGAACTCGAGGCGCTGGCCAGTGGCGAGCTGCCGCAGGCGACTGCTGCCGAGCCGACGTTCAAGGCGGCGCCCACACCAGTTGCCGCGCCTCCTGTCAACGAGGAAGGCTTTCAGCCCGTTGCCTTCTCCTTCGAGGACTTCGAGGCGGACGAACCGGCCGTGATCGAGGCCCCCTGCTACGAGATCGTCTTCAGGCCGAAATCCGAACTTTATGCCAAGGGCAATGATGCCACACTGCTTCTGCGCGACCTGTCGCGCCTCGGCGAGATGAGCATTCACTGTGATATGGATGGAATGCCGCCGCTGGATCGAATGAATCCGGAGGCCGCCTACTTCTCCTGGAAGATTTCGCTGAAGACGGACAAGGGCGAGGAGGCAATCCGCTCTGTGTTCGAATTCGCGGAATGGGACTGCGACCTCGACATCGCCTTGGCCGGCGGCTGCGCGGTCGATGCCAGCGAGGAGCTGCCGATGCAGCCCGTTCCCTTCGATCTCTCGATGCTGGACGAGGCACCGGCCGGTTCGGCTGAAGAGGAAGAACAATTCGCCAGCCGCGACCGCGATGCGGCCGTTTCGGCGGCTGGGACGGCAAGCAATGTCTTGCAGATGGCTCAGTCCTCCACCCGGGCTCCTGCGGAAGCTCAGAGGAACACGACGGCTGCGGCCAGCGCGGCTGCCCAGCAGGCGGCCTCCGCCGCCACCCCCACCATCCGCGTCGACCTCGATCGCGTCGATCGCCTGATCAATCTCGTCGGCGAACTCGTCATCAACCAGGCGATGCTGTCGCAGAGCGTAATCGAGAACGACACGAACGGTACGTCGTCGATCAATATGGGTCTCGAGGAACTACAGCAGCTCACCCGCGAGATCCAGGACAGCGTCATGGCGATCCGCGCTCAGCCGGTGAAGCCCGTTTTCCAGCGCATGTCGCGCATCGTCCGCGAAATTGCCGACATGACCGGCAAGTCCGTTCGTCTCGTCACCGAGGGCGAGAATACGGAAGTGGACAAGACGGTCATCGACAAGCTGGCCGAACCGCTGACGCATATGATCCGCAACGCCGTCGACCACGGCCTTGAAACCCCGGAAAAGCGGCTTGCCGCCGGCAAGAATGCCGAAGGCACCGTGCGCCTGACGGCCAAGCACCGTTCGGGCCGCATCGTCATCGAGCTTGCCGACGACGGCGCCGGCATCAACCGCGAGAAGGTGCGCCAGAAGGCGATCGACAACGATCTCATCGCCGCCGACGCCAACCTCTCGGACGAGGAAGTCGACAACCTGATCTTCCATGCGGGCTTCTCGACCGCCGACAAGATCTCCGACATTTCCGGCCGAGGCGTCGGCATGGACGTCGTCAAGCGTTCCATCCAGGCACTCGGCGGGCGCATCAACATCTCGTCGAAGCCCGGGCAGGGCTCGATCTTCACGATGAGCCTGCCGCTGACGCTTGCCGTCCTCGACGGCATGGTGGTGACGGTTGCCAACCAGACGCTGGTCGTGCCGTTGACCGCCATCGTGGAAACGCTTCAGCCCGAGGCCGCCGCGATCCACAGCTTCGGCGCCAGCCAGCGCCTGATCTCAATCCGCAACTCCTTCTGCCCGCTGGTCGATGTCGGCCGCATCCTGAACTTCCGCGCGACGCAGGCCAATCCGGTCGAGGGCGTCGCGCTGCTGGTCGAGTCCGAAGGCGGCGGCCAGCGCGCCCTGATGGTCGATGCGATCCAGGGGCAGCGGCAGGTGGTGATCAAGAGCCTTGAGGCGAACTATACGCACGTCCCCGGCATCGCTGCAGCCACCATCCTCGGCGACGGTCGCGTGGCGCTCATCCTCGATGTCGACGCCATCGTCGCGGCCTCGCGCGGGCAAACCCTGAAACCTGAAATGTCTCTTGCTGCAGCCGGATAATACCTATGACCTATGCCGCAAAAAATCTGACGACTGGCGGACGGGAGCTCATCGCTTTCCGCGTCGGCGATCAGGAATTCTGCGTGAACATCATGGCGGTCCGCGAAATTCGCGGCTGGACACCGGCTACGCCTATGCCGCATGCGCCATCTTATGTGCTCGGCGTGATCAATCTGCGCGGCGCGGTGTTGCCGATCGTCGATCTCTCCGCCCGCCTCGGCATGAAGCCCGCCGAGCCGACGGTTCGGCATGTGATCATCGTCGCCCAGGTGAGGAACCAGGTGGTTGGGCTCCTCGTCGACGCCGTTTCCGACATCCTGACCGTCAGGGACGAGGACGTCCAGCCGACGCCGGACATTTCGTCCGAATTCGAGAAGACATTTGCCCGAGGCGTATTGGCGATCGAAGGCCGTATGATCTGCCTGGTCGAACTCGAAGCGGTTTTCCCCCATGAGGAAAGGGAGGCGGCATGAGAGCTCAGGCCATTCTCGAACAGAAACTGTCGCCGGACGATTGCCTTGCGAGCGGCGAATATCCGCTGACGCGCCGCGATCTCAACGAGATCGCTGCGATGATCTATGCCGATGCCGGGATCTATCTCAACGAATCCAAGGCGTCGCTCGTCTATTCGCGGCTGTCGAAGCACATCCGCAATCTCGGGCTCAAGGGTTTTCGTGATTATTGTCTGCTCGTCGGCTCGTCGGCCGGCGCAGCGGCGCGACGTGACATGCTCTCGCACCTGACGACGAATTTCACGCGCTTCTTCCGCGAAAACCACCATTTCGAACACCTGAAGACGGACGTGCTGCCCAAGCTGATCGCCAGCGCGAAGAGCGGCGGACGCGTTCGCATCTGGTCGGCGGCATGCTCCGACGGTCAGGAGCCCTATTCGATCGCGCTCACGGTTCTGTCGTTGCTGCCGAACGCCGCCGACTATGATTTCCGCATTCTGGCGACGGATATCGATCCGAAGATCCTGGCACTTGCGCGGGCCGGGGCCTATGACGCGACGGCGCTCGAAACGGTCAATCCCGCCATGCGCAAGCAGTGGTTCAGCGAAGTCAATGTCGGCGGGCGCGTCAAGTGGCAGATCGACGACCGCGTCAAACGGCTGATCACCTTCAACGAGCTCAATCTCATGGCGCAATGGCCGATAAAAGGGCCCTTCGATGTCATCTTCTGCCGCAACGTGGTGATCTATTTCGACGAGCCGACGCAGATGAAGATCTGGTCGCGCTTCGCCGGCGTGCTCAACACCAACGGGCATCTTTATATCGGCCATTCGGAGCGTGTGTCCGGGGATGCCAAGTCTGAGTTCGACAATATCGGCATCACCACCTATCGCCATACCGGCAAGTTTCATGGAGTCCGCGCATGAGTGCTCCCGCACGCGTTCTCGTTGTCGATGACTCCGCCACCATGCGCGGCCTCATCACCGCCGTGCTGAATGCGGATCCTGACGTGACCGTCGTCGGCCAGGCAGCCGATGCGATCGAGGCACGCCAGGCGATCAAGCAGCTTGATCCCGACGTCGTCACGCTCGACATCGAGATGCCGAACATGAACGGGCTTGAGTTTCTCGATAAGATCATGCGGCTGCGTCCCATGCCGGTCATCATGGTCTCGACCCTGACCCACAAGGGCGCGGAAGCATCGATCGCCGCGCTCGAAATCGGTGCCTTCGACTGTGTCGGCAAGCCGCACCCCGGCGATCCGAATCCGTTCGGCGATCTGATCGACAAGGTGAAGGCGGCCGCACGCTCGCAGCGAAAGCTCCTCATCACCGGCAACAAGGCCGCCGCCCCGACCGCCGCTAACGCAAATGCCGTTTCCGACTACAGGGCTGGCCGCAAGATCATCGCCATAGGCGCATCGACCGGCGGCGTCGAAGCTCTGATCACCGTGCTGCAGAAGTTCCCGGCCAATTGTCCTCCGACCGTGATCACGCAGCATATGCCGCACACCTTCACCAGGAGCTTTGCGGAAAGGCTTAATCGCCTTTGCGCGCCGACCGTCCAGGAGGCGACCGACGGCGCCCGCCTGGAGGTCGGCAAGATCTATCTGGCGCCGGGCGGTGAACGCCACCTTCAGGTGGCCAATGCAGCCGCGCCTTGCTGCCGCCTCGTCGATCGCGACCCGGTCAACGGCCATCGGCCCTCGGTCGACGTGCTGTTCGATTCGGTTGCCGAACTCGCGGGCCGCAACGCGATCGGTGTCATTCTGACCGGAATGGGCCGTGACGGCGCGTCCGGTCTCCTCAAGATGCGACATGCCGGTGCACGTACCTTCGGACAAAACGAAAAGACTTGTGTCGTCTACGGCATGCCGAGAGTTGCCTATGAATTGGGTGCTGTCGAAACGCAGCTCCCCCTCGGGTCGATCGGGGAGGAGATCCTGAAGACCGCAGCAGCCCGAAAAGAAGGAAGCGAATAATGTCCATCGCCGAAAAAATAAAAGTTCTGATCGTCGACGATCAGGTGACGAGCCGTCTGCTCCTGGGCGACGCCCTGCAGCAGCTCGGTTTCAAGCAGATCACCGCAGCCGGCGACGGGGAACAGGGCATGAAGATCATGGCCCAGAACCCGCACCACCTCGTTATCTCGGATTTCAATATGCCGAAAATGGACGGGCTCGGACTGCTCCAGGCCGTGCGATCGAACCCGACGACGAAGAAAGCTGCCTTCATCATCCTGACCGCGCAGGGCGACCGCGCGCTGGTGCAGAAGGCAGCCGCCCTCGGCGCCAACAATGTTCTCGCCAAGCCGTTCACGATCGAAAAGATGAAGGCTGCGATCGAGGCGGTGTTCGGGGCGCTGAAATGATGACCGAGGCCGCCGGCAGGCGCGTGCATGTCATCCAGGGCGAGTTCAAGGTCATCAACGATCCGAATATCGTTCTTTCGACCATTCTCGGGTCCTGCGTGGCCGCCTGCATGCGTGATCCGGTGATCGGCATCGGCGGTATGAATCATTTCCTGTTGCCCGGCTCCGCGACTTCGAACTCCAGCGGGGACGCCACGCGCTATGGCGTGCACCTGATGGAACTGCTGATCAACGGTCTGTTGAAGCAAGGCGCCCGTCGCGACCGATTGGAAGCAAAGATCTTCGGCGGCGCCAAGACAATTGCGAGATTCTCGAATGTCGGCGAGCAGAATGCCGCCTTCGCGCGCCAGTTCCTGCTGGACGAAGGGATCCGCATCGTCGGCGAAAGCACGGGCGGTGAGCACGGCCGCAAGCTGGAGTATTGGCCATCCTCCGGGCGTGCCCGCCAATACGCGTTGACGGGGATGGAAGCACAACGGGCAATGCAGATGGACCAGCGACCTGCGCCTGTGCCGAAGCCGGTGGAAAGCTCCATCGAATTCTTCTGATCGTGCTCGACCAGCCGAACAACGCACTTCCGAATTCCATTTCGCAGACGACGTGAGGACAGACCATGCAGATCGACTACCAGGGCCATGGGCCTCACGCCGAAGAATCCTTGCCCGCTGTACTCATGCGCATCGTCACGGAGCTCCATGACGTCGCCTACCTCATCGAACGCATCGAGCCGCAGCTCTACGGCAATCGCGGCGTGGCCTCATCCGATGCGTCCGAGCAGGTGATGGTGCTTCAGGGCATCGACCTGGCCGTGCAGAAGACGCGTGGGCTGGCCGAATTTATCGATACGATCACGGCATCCATTCCCGACACCTGGCTTGTCGACGTCACGACCGCGGTCAACCTGGTCAAGCTTGCGGACATGAAAAAGGCACTGGGCAGCGGCATGCTGCGCCATGGCCATTCGCAGCCCTTGACGAAAGCCTCAGGCGACTTCGAAGCGTTCTGACGTCGCATTGATCGAGTATTCGAGGCGGGATTGTCCCTGATCCCACATTGAGGGAGAGTGCCCTCACCGTGCAGCGTCCTTTGAATTGCCGCCTGTTTTGCCTTCAAATCGGCTGCAATCTAAGGAAACGTGCAGTAGCCCTCTCTCTGTCAGGATGGGAGGGAGCTTGAGAAGCGGCCGCACCCTTCGGCGATTCTCCCTATTCTTCGTCAAGTTCGCGCAAGTTTCGCTGCCTAGCTTCGCATCCGGGGCTGGTAGATTCGCGCGTATTGGACATCGGCTGAAGCGCAAGCCGATACCCAGCAAACCCGAACATTGGAGCTGCGCATGGCGCAGGCCGGATGACCGGCTTGGCCGTCTTGCGATACTGGGTGCGGAAACAGAATGAATCTGTTCGATCAATTCTCGACGTTCACGAAAAACCTCGGCAATCTGGGGCAAGGCAAACTGATCGCGCTCGCCGTGGCCGGCATCGTAGCGGTCGGTTTCGTCCTCGCGGCCGGGATCTACGTCAACAGACCATCGTTTGAAACGCTCTATGTCGGCCTCGAGCGCAGCGACGTCACCCAGATCAGCATTGCGCTTGCCGAGGCAAACATCGATTTCGACGTAGGATCGGACGGCGGCAGCATCCAGGTTCCGGTCGGCATGACCGGCAAGGCCCGCCTGTTGCTTGCGGAGCGCGGTTTGCCCAGCAGCGCCAATGCCGGTTACGAACTCTTCGACAATGTCGGCTCGCTGGGCCTCACCTCCTTCATGCAGGAAGTGACGCGCGTCCGCGCACTTGAAGGCGAAATCGCCCGCACCATCCAGCAAATCTCCGGTATCGCCGCTGCACGCGTGCACATTGTGATGCCGGAACGCGGAAGCTTCCGCAAGGCCGACCAGACGCCGACGGCGTCGGTCATGATTCGCGCGAGCGCAACGGTTGGCCGCAGTGCCGCCGCCTCGATCCGTCACCTCGTCGCTTCTTCCGTCCCGGGGCTCGATGTCGATGATGTCACGATTCTGGATTCGACAGGACAGCTTCTCGCCTCCGGCGACGACCCGGCGAACAGCGCCCTCAACCAGTCGCTTGGCGTCGTCCAGAATGTCCAGACGGATCTCGAAAAGAAGATCGACAATGCGCTCGCGCCGTTCCTCGGCATCGATAATTTCCGCACCAGCGTGACTGCGCGGCTCAACACCGATGCGCAGCAGATCCAGGAAACCGTCTTCGATCCCGAGTCGCGCGTCGAGCGCTCGACCCGCGTGACCAAGGAAGAGCAGAAGTCGAGCCAGCAGCAGCCGGACAACGCCGCCACCGTTCAGCAGAACGTGCCCCAGGCTGCACCGCGCGGCGGCGCCGGCCCACAGTCCAGCGACGAAGCGGCGAAGAAGGAAGAGCAGACCAACTACGAGATCAACAGCAAGACGATCGCCACCGTCAAGAACAGCTATTCGATCGAGCGGCTGTCGATCGCCGTCGTCGTCAACCGCGGCCGCCTTGCGGCGATGGTCGGAGAGACGGCCGATCAGGCGAAGATCGACGCCTACCTGCAGGAAATGCAGAAGATCGTTTCGTCGGCCGCGGGCGTCGATGCTAGCCGCGGCGACGTCGTCACGCTGAACGCCATGGATTTCGTCGAGACGCAATTGCTGGACCAGCCGGTGGCCGGACCGGGGGTCATGGAAATGCTGACGCGCAATCTCGGCGGCATCATAAACTCGCTTGCCTTCGTCGCCGTTGCTTTCCTGGTGGTTTGGATGGGCATGCGGCCGCTCGCCCGCCAGATGGGTTTCGGCGGCAAGGCGGGCCAGTTGGAAAGCGAAGCGGCCGGTCTCGAACTGCCGGACTTCTCTCCGGTCGGCGCCGGCGCCGGTGGGGCGCTCATGGAAGGCTTCGGCTCGGACTTCGGCTTCGACAGCACCGACGACCTGCTCAACCTCGGCGAGGAGGGCGGCAGCTTCAATCGACGCGTCAAGGAAGGACCGGAACGGCGGCTTGCACGCATGGTGGAGATCAGCGAGGAGAGGGCAGCGAAGATTCTGCGCAAATGGGCCCTCGATCGGGCCGCCTGACGGCCGTCGCCAAGGCAACCGCCGCTTCGCAAAGGATCCCGCCCAAGTGGCGGGATTTTTTTCGCCCCGAAGATTCCGGGTGTGACTTGTGGCTCTGCGTTGAATATTAGCGGACCTCGAAGCGTATTGGCGGCCGGACGAGGGCATGGTGTCAAGAATCCGCCGCCGCCGCCCGAGTCTCGGTCGTTATGACCGGCACAAAGGTTAACAATAAAGTAACATTTATAGATTCGAAGCCGCGGGCGACGTCCGGGTTAGTGGCGTAATCTACTGGTGGTATTGTGCCGAATGTTCAGATCGCCATAAATATAGTTTGCTTAGGCTCAAATAAAACGAGTGATCGGCGTTCCTCTATTCGTTGCATTCCTGTGGACAGACTGTCCAGGTGCTGATGCATTTTGGCAACAGGTGATACGCTAAAGTAAATGCCACTTTTATTTCGTTAGAAGCGTTGGAGTGAAAAAGCACGTTTGGGCGCCGCAGAAACTGGGCTTTCAACCGCGCACATCAAGGCGCACGCTCGTCCAGATTGTCCCGTCTGAAAAATGAGCCTGTATTAAAGTCATTGAATATCAATATGATACTTTACTGGTCCCGTTATTCCTGTCTTTGGCCTTTTGATTTCGAAGCAGGGGGCAGGCACATGATTTCGTCAGCGAGCGTCGAAGTAAATGGCCAGCGGACGCCAGTGGTTTTTCCAGAGACGCGATGTACAGTTTAGGAACTGATTCGCGTCCTGACTTGCGGATGGCGGTGAATATCGGCTCCGGCCGAACTGTCGGCGACGACAGCAAGCGCATGTCCAGGGCGTCGAATTCAGCACGGGGGCTGAAGTTATGGACGTTTCGCAAGCAGAGGTCGTCTGGCCTTTGCAGACGGCTGTGCCGCATAAGTGCGGCCGGGGGATTTCGAGGGAACAATTGATCCGGCGGCTCGCCGAAACCGCCGAGCGCGGTGGTTTCGCAAACGCACTTGCGGCGCTGACGGAATATGTTGGCGCGACCCACTACCTCCTCGCTCGCCACGAGCTTTCTCAGGACAGCGGGCTCGATTGCATTGTCTGCTCCGACTGGCCGTTCGACGTTGTGCGGAGATTGGCGGCTATCGTCGTGGGCTTGAACGCCAAGACGACAGAACTGGAGAAGTGTCTCGCGGTTCTGCAGCCGTGCTTTCACGCGATGCCGGACGATGTGGACCTGCCGCGCGGCGTCAGCCGGGAATATTGCGTCGTCGCTTTCAATGTCGGACGAACGCGGTTCTCGCTCATGCTCTTGTTCCCCGCAGATGTCATCCTGTCGCAGGAGGGCCTGCGCGACATCGCACTGCTGGCGGCCTATGTCGCAAGCCTGAAGACCAGCGTCGATGTGCGGCAAGAGCGCGAATGCGAGCTGACCGAGCGTGAAATCGAATGCCTGTTCTGGATCGCTGAAGGCAAGACGAGCGAGGAAATCGCCGTCATTCTCGGCATATCCCGCAATACGATCAACAACTACATCACCAGCGTGATGCGAAAGACCGCGACACGAACGAGGTCGGAAGCGATCGCCCACGCCGTTCGCAACAATCTCGTCTAGGGGAGGCATCGATGGTTAATTTTGTCACGGCCGGCCGCCCCGACGACGATAGCCGGCTGGGCAGGAACGGGCGAGCGGCGCGCGCGGCGACACTGGTGACGCGGCTGCAGGCGATGCAGCGGCACATCAACGCGAAGAACTTCGCCGTCCTGCGCGTCAATGGCAGGGGCTTGCCGACGGCGCGCAAACTCGCCTGTGTCCTCCACAATTGGGGCACGGCGTGCGAAGCGAATGCCCACGATCTTGTCGCTACCTATGGTGAAGAGCTGCTGGCGCACCTCGACCGTTCTCTGCTGCCGGTCTTGTGGGACGGCATGGGCGAACACCAGACCGCCGAATCCGCCGATTTCCGCCCGTTCGCGCACCGGCTGACGGGGCGAAAACTCATCTATTCGGGGATCGCCTTTCCAGTGCGGCTCGGCGCGCAGGGCAACGGCTTCGTCGTCTTTACCGGCAGCTACATCGATGCGTCCAGCGAGCAGGTCGTCGACCTCCACAGTCGCAGCTGCAACATCATGACGGATATGCTTGCGACGGACGAAAAACGGCTGTTTCAGGCGGAAGCGCTCAGCGACCGCGAGATCGCCTGCCTGCAGATGGCCGGCGACGGCCACATCAGCGAGGAGATTGCCGACAAGATGGGCCTCTCCGTGCACACGGTGAATGCCTATCTCGGCGCGGCCACGACGAAGCTCGACTCCGTCAACCGCATCCAGGCGATCGCCAAGGCCATACGTCTCGGCTACATCAGCTGACGAACGGGAACGCCCTGGCCGGAGTGCCATGAGCGCGTAAGACCGGCTTCCCATCAGTGTTAGCTGGCGAGAGGAAGGGCGTAGGATTTGACGAATTTCGCCTCTTCCAGGCTTTTCGCGAGGAAGGCAGTGTTTTCGTCTGCATCCGTGGAAGGATGCTGAAAGCTGATATGGCTGATCTCGACGCCGGCAGTGTCGTTGCCGAGGGTGAGCCGGGCGTAGACAGTGACGCCGCGCGGTTTCAGTTCCAGGTCGAGGACGATCTCCGGGGCGCTGTCCCAATCGAGATTGTAGTTGCCGCCGAGACCGAAATTCACCGTGCCCGGCAGAAAATAGAGTTCCGCGGCAGACTCCACGAGGTCAGCGAGGCTCGCATGGGACTCGAACCGTAAGAGTGCGATGAAATCCGCCGCGTCGACCAGACGCAGTTCCGTCGCCACCGGACGGATTGCCTCCGCCACTATCTGTTCGCGTTTTTCGGAGAATTCGCACTTTTTCATCGAGATCACGTCACCCGTTTTTGTTGCGGCTGAACTGCATAAACCCGGTGAATGAGTTCGGCGACTGCCTTGTAAAACACCGGTGGAATCACACTATCCACCGAGACTTGTGCAAACATGGAGCGTGCAAGCGGCGGATCCTCGAAGACGGGTATGCCGTTTTTCTCGGCAAGTTCGCGGATCTTGAGTGCGACCAGATCCTGGCCCATGGCAACCACTACCGGCGCATCGTTTTCCTCGCGCACGTAACGCAGGGCGACGGCATAATGTGTCGGGTTCGCAATCACCAGTGTTGCACGCGGCACCGAGGAAATCATGCGCTTGCGCGCGCGGTCACGCTGGATCGAGCGCAACCGCGACTTGACGATCGGGTCGCCCTGGGACTGCTTCAGTTCTTCCTTTACCTCCTGCTTTGTCATCATCAGTTCGGTGTACCAATGGTGCCGGGTCCAGAAGAGGTCAACGATCGCAAGCACAGCCGTCGCCAAGAGGACGACGATCATGATCTGCTTGAGGTCGGACGTCATGGCCGTGAAAATCGTCACCGGGTCGGAGAACATCAGATCGAGGGCGGCGAAATAATCGTTCCACAGAACAAGGACGACGATGATCGAAACGACAATGACCTTGAACAGGGACTTGCCGAATTCAACGAGCCCCTGCACGCCGAAGATGCGCTTGAAGCCGGCCGCTGGCGATATGCGATTCATCTTCGGCTGAATGCGATCGAGGACGGGACGGGGGAGATTCTGGAAGATCGACGATCCGACACCGAAGATGATGAGCAGCACGAAGATCGGGACGAGCAGCGCCGCCGATTTCAGGAGGATGTGCGAAATCAGCGCAACGACGTCGGTCGATGTTTCCAGCCGCCAGGCTTCCGGTTGCTCGAAGATGTCCTTGAGAGCCTCGGCGACGCTGGCCGCGCCATCCGACAGAAAAAAAACGACGAAGATGTAGATCGCGAGCGTCGAGGCGAACACCGTCACTTCGCGGGAAAACGGGACGTTACCCTTGTCGGCGGCATCGGAGAGCTTCTTCTCCGATGGCGCCTCGGTTTTGCTGTCCTTGTCCTGATCATCCGACATGAAACGGGAAGCCCCCGGCGGTTGCTACATCGAGCGATCACGCGAACCTGCCCGCGATGCTCTCCTCATGTCGTGAACCGGGAAGCTCTGACGTGCAAGGGTCTGGCGATCCCGGTGGGGCCGGCTCAACAGGAATTATAGAGCCGCGATCGCGACAGGCCTCAGGCGGCCTCCGCGTCCTTGTCCTTGAGCTCCAGCTGTCCGCTGGCGGCGAGGCGGATCGCTTCCTGCGTGATCGACCGCCGGGCGATCGCGATGTCGCGGGGGTTGATGCCCGCATCGCCGACAGCCAAGTCCGATTCGATCATGCGGCGCTGCCGGGCGCCGATAGACGCGAGGATCGATTCGCGCAGTTCCGGCGCCGAGCCGCGAAGCGCCATCGTGATGATGTCGGTGGAGACATCGTTGAACAATTGTACGCGGCTTCTTTGCGGCATGAAGAGAATGTCGTCGAAGAGGAAGATCTTCGGCCGGACCTTTTTGGCCGAGTCCGTGTTGATCGTCTCGAGCGAGGCGAGCAGCGTGTCCACCTGTCCCTTTTCGAGTTCGTTCATGACCTCGGCGATCTTGGCCGGTCCGGGCGAGTTGCGCTCGGCTTCCATCTCGTCGATCATTTCCATGACGCGCGCTTCGATGATCGCGGCTGCCTTTGGGCTTACGTTCTTTATGTTGACGGCGCGGTTGAGGATATCGGGCCGATGCGTCTCCGAAAGCTGCAGCAGCACCTTGGCGCCGAAGCTCGATGGCATCATCGAAAGGACATAGGCAATGGTCTGCGGATGTTCCTTGGCGAGCGACTGGGCAACGAGCACCGGATCGCAGTCCTGCAGACGATCCCAGATATTCGCCTCGTAGGATTGGAAGGTCGCCCGGCGTCCGAGCAGCCCGTCGACCTCGTCCGGCGTCAACCCTTCTTCCAGAATGCTTTCGATCGCCCGGGCATTGTCCATCAGGCCCGCGCCTTCGGTGAAAAGATCTTCGAACTCGTTGACGAGCGTTTCAAGTTCGTGGGGCGGGATGGCGCGCAGCGACTGCGCCGCGGCGATGATCGCCTGCAGCTCGCTCTGGGTGAAGAACTTCAAGAGCTTCCCGGCCACGGACTTGCCCATGGCGAGCAATACGGCGGCCGCCTTGTCTGTCTGGCTCAGCGGATGTGCCGGCGTCTGTGCCCCGAAACTTTCGAAATCCATCATGGATTTATCCCTCGCCCCTTCATCGGGCCTATGATTTCTTGCTTCCCTTGATCTCGATGAGCTTGACGCCGAAACGGGTCACATCGCCCTCGAGAACGGTAATTTCACCACGGCCGATCACCCGGCCATTGACCATGATTTCGACTGGCTCGCCGATCTTGCGATCGAGCGCGATCGTTGCGCCTTCGGCCAAGCCCATTAGTCCGGAAACCTGCATCCGGCTGGTGCCGAGCACGATCTGGACATCGATCGGAATGTCCATGATCAGATCGAGATTGGCCGTCATGCCGCTGCCTGGCGCGGATTCGGTCGCCAGCTCCGCGACATCGAAGCCGCCATCGCCGAAACTGCCGCCGGCGTCGAAAGCGCCGTTCATTCCCGCACCGGCGAAGTCGCCGCCAAAGCTATCCGCGCCGAAGTCGCCGCCGAATGCGCTTGCGGTATCGGTCGCGTCGCCAAAGTCGCCGCCGAATTCTGTTGCCATATCCAGTGCGCCGGTGGAGCCGAAGTCGGCGCCAAAATCCGTCACCTGCTCGCCATCCTTCTTGAGAACGCCGCGCAGGTCGTCGATCGCCTGGTCGAGCTCCGTGTCTTCGACGGCGAATCCCGCCTGTTCCTGGATGGGTGCTGCTTTCTTGGGTGCCATGTGCGAATTATTCCAGTTGAAGCTTGCCTCAGGCATTCTGCCGAGACGCGGCTGTTAACCCATGATGTGGCGGAGGATGTCCTGTTCGGAGCCATGCGTGTCCTTGATCCGGACCGTATATTTCGCCCCCGATCGGCCGAACTCGCAGACATAGAGCTCGCGTCCGTTGGCGTTTACGTCGACGCGGACGTCCTGCCCGTCATGAAACGGGATCACGTCTCCCGGCTGCAGGCGGCTGATCGTGTCGAGCGTCAGGCTTTCCAGCCGGACGCGCGCCTCGAGCGTCACCGCGGAGCGACGAACCTGTTCTTCGAGCTGCTCCGTCCATTCCGACTTTGCCTTGTTATCCTGACCGGCGCCTTTGGGCGGGACGATCTGCGTCTTGAGGAGAACGCTTTGGGGAACGATCACCGAAAAGGTTGAGAGCACCGGGCCGAGCCCGATCGTCATATCGATCGAGGCCGCGTGAATATCCTCGATCGCGGGATCCGGTTTGAGGCGAGCTTCGCTGTTGTATGGGCGGCTGACGACGGGCTCGAAGCCGCCCGGCGCGTTTACAGCCGTATGCAGCACGTCGGCGATCTTTTCGAAGATCGGTACTGCGACGTCGATCTCGATCTGCGACATCGATCGCGGCTGAGGCTCCCCGATGCTCGTGGGCTCGGCGCCGAGCAGGGCTTCGACCAAGGTGATGAGAACCGGGCTGTCGCAACCAATCTGGAAATCCTGGCACCAGTTGCGCAGCGAAACGTCGGCAAGCAGGACACCGTCGCCGAGACCCGCAACGAGCTCGTTCCTGAGACCGGTCTTGAAACCGGCATAGCCGATCGCAATGTCGTGCCCGATCTCAGCCCTATAGATACCGGGAAGCAACTCGCCGAAGACCTGGCCGAGTTCGAGTGCGATCCGGCCGATGGTCTTGTCGTCGCCGAGCGCGCCGATCATGCGCGCAAGCAGCCTCTTGTCGAATGCGTGGACGTTCGATGCGGTGCCCGGGTTCATGTTACGCCGCCTTGCTTTCGCTGCCGCCGCCCGGGTTCATCATCTCCTGTTCGACCGCGTCGATCGACGGCCGCTCATAGGCCGAGATGGTCTTGCGGCCATATTCGAGCGCGACCTGCGGGACCGAGCCGTTCATGTAGGCAAGCAGAGTCTGCTTGACGATGACGTAGAGGCGGTTCTGCTTCTCGCGCACCGCCTTGATGTTTGCGACGAGCGGGCCGACGATCGAATAGGAGAGGAACACACCCAGCAACGTTCCTACGAGTGCGGCGGCGATCTTGGCTCCAAGCACTTCCGGAGCTTCGTTGATCGCGCCCATCGCCTTGATGACCCCAAGAACCGCCGCGACGATGCCGATCGCCGGCAGCGCGTCGCCCATGGTTGTCAGCGAGTGGTAGCACTTCATCTTGTCGTGCGTGATTGTCTGGATTTCCTCGTCCATCAGCGCCTCGATCTCGTGCGAGCGGGCGTTGCCGATGATGATCAGTCGGACATAGTCGCAGATGAAGGCGGTCAGTTCCTTGTTCTGCAGGACTGTGGGGGCGGACTGGAAGATCGACGATTCTTCCGGGTTGTCGATGTGGCTTTCGATCTCGTTGCGGGATTTGGTTCTGAGATCGCGCATCAGGCTGTAGAGCACACCGAGCGTATCGAGGTAGTGCCGCTCCTTCGGGACCTTGTGCCGGAAGGCTTCGCCGAGCGCCCTGCCCGTGTCTTTCACCACCTTCATCGAGTTGGCCATGATGAAGCCGCCGATGCCGGCACCGCCGATGATCATCAGCTCGAAAGGCTGGTTCAGGACTTCCAGGTGGCCGCCCATTGCCAGATATCCGCCGAGGATACAGCCGAAAGTCACAAGAAGCCCGATGATGATGTTCATTGTCGATACCTGTCGCGATCGTGATTTTCCGTTGACGGAATAGGATTTCATCCTTGCGTGAGGCTGTTCGTGAAGCCCCGTTGAAAGCCGCGCGCGGAACAGGTTCGCGCAAGCCAGTCAGGTCAGGATTTGCGACGTCGGGCCTTCGCGCCCGGTTTTTATTCGGGCAGGGCGAAGCGATCGTGACCACGACCTATACGAGCTACAAGCTGATCACCGCCGATTTGACGAAATCGCTGGAGCGCGTTTCCGAACAGCCGGACGTCGCCCGCGAGACGGAATATTACCTGTCGAAGATCGGCGGCATCAAAACCGTCGACGATTTCTTCGCCGACAGCCGGCTCTACAACTACGCGATGAAGGCGCACGGTCTCGAAGACATGGCCTATGCGAAGGCCTTTATGCGCAAGGTGCTTTCCGAGGGCATCGACAGCGACGATGCCTTCGCCAACAAACTGACGGATGGCCGCTATAAGGCGCTGGTCGAATCCCTGAATTTCGCGCGCAATGGCGAGGCGGCGACCTCGTTCGACCGCGCGCAAAAGGGCGTAGCCGACAAATACGCGCGCCAGACGCTGGAACAGAACGCCGGCGAGGAAAATGCCGGCGTGCGGTTGGCACTCTATTTCTCGCGCATGGCGCCGACGATCACCAGCGGTTACGCCATCATCGCCGACGAGGCGCTGGCACAGGTCGTGCGCACCGCTCTGCAATTACCCGACGAGTTCGCAGCGACCGATGTCGATCGCCAGGCCGAAGCCTACGAGGCGGCGATCGACCTCAAGGACTTCCAGGATCCCGAAAAGCTGGCGGCGTTTCTCGACCGCTTCACCGCCCTTTGGGAAGTCAACAATTCCACGGACAGCTACGATCCGCTTGCGGTTTTCGGTTCATCGAGCGGCTACGGCATCTCCTCCGATCTGCTCCTGTCCATCAACAGCCTGAAACTCGGGGGACGCTGAACGTGCAGACCGGTCTCTATGTGGCGATCTCATCGCAAATGGCGCTCGAAAGGCGCCTGAATACGCTCGCCGACAACATCGCAAATTCCAATACCGTCGGCTTCCGCGGCGCGGAAGTGAAGTTCAACCAGATGCTCGGCGACACCAAACCGACCAGGGTTTCCTACGTTTCGGAAGGTGAGGAATACATCAACACCAATACCGGATCGCTCGCACGCACCGGCGCCTCGCTCGACTTCGCGATCAAGGGGGACGCCTGGTTTTCGATCGACACGCCCGGCGGCCCGGCATTGACCCGCGATGGCCGGTTCACGCTGACGGAGACCGGCGAACTGGTCACCATCAAGGGCTATCCGGTGCTCGACGCCGGCGGGGCGCCGATCCAACTGAACGGTGGAGCGGGCGACATCACCGTCGGAGCCGACGGCTCCGTTCATCAGAACGGCAATCAGGTCGCGCTGCTTGGCCTCTACGAAGCGGACTTCAGCAACGGCTTCATGCGCTACGACAACAGCGCTGTCATGCCGGCAATTCAGCCGGAGCCGGTGGTCGACCGCTTTGATATCGGGGTGATGCAGGGCTTCCTTGAAGAATCGAACGTCAACGCCATCCAGGAGATGTCGCAGCTCATCATGGTCACCCGCGCCTTCGACAACATCACGGCCCTGATGCGCGACAGCGAGGGATCGCTGGAAGAGGCGATCAAGACGCTGGGCGGCAGCTGATAAGTGACGAGAACCATGAAACGCGAAGGCGTTGAAACTCTCGCCGCATCGACCTCGCTGGCGGCACTTGCCGGGCTGGTCGAGCGTTACGCCAAGCCGGAGGTTTCGATCGCGCCGGGCGGTCACGTGCAGACGATCTCGCCCGGCCATTACACCGTTACCGGTCTTTCGCGCCATGTGCGGCTCGGTGATTTCGTTGCGCATAAGAGCGCCACGGGCACCCATCTCGGCGAAGTCGTCCGTGTTGAGCCCGAGCGCGTGGTCGTCTGCCCGATCGAACCCGGCGATCCGATCGGCATCCACGATACGGTCATACGCAAAGGTGCCTTCCGGATAGCGCCGACGGAAAATTGGTGCGGCCGCACGCTCAATGCGCTGGCGGAGCCGATCGATGGTCTCGGACCGCTGTTGCAAGGCGACGTTCGCCGCTCGATCTCCAACACCGCGCCGCCGTCGATGACGCGCAAGCGCGTCGAGGATGGTTTCCGGACCGGCGTGCGCGCCATCGACATTTTCTCCCCGCTCTGCCTCGGGCAGCGCCTCGGCATCTTTGCGGGCTCCGGCGTCGGCAAATCGACGCTGCTTTCGATGCTGGCGCGCGCCGACGCGTTCGACAAGGTCGTGATTGCGCTGGTCGGCGAACGCGGCCGCGAAGTTCGCGAATTCATTGAGGACACGCTCGGCGACAATCTTTCGAAATCGGTCGCCGTAGTCGCGACCAGCGACGAAAGCCCGATGCTGAGAAAGATGGCGCCGCTGACGGCCGTCACGATTGCCGAACACTACCGCGACAAGGGTGACAACGTGCTCCTTATCGTCGATAGCGTGACGCGCTTCGCCCACGCAATCCGCGAGGTAGCGACCGCAGCGGGTGAGCCGCCGATCGCGCGTGGCTATCCGGCTTCCGTTTTCACCGAGCTGCCCCGCCTGCTCGAACGCGCCGGTCCCGGCGTCGAGGGAACCGGGACGATCACGGCGATCATTTCGATCCTGGTGGATGGCGACAACCATAACGATCCGGTTGCCGACTCGACGCGCGGCATTCTGGACGGGCATATCGTACTTGAGCGCAGCCTGGCGGAGGAGGGGCGCTATCCGCCGATCAATCCGCTCGCCTCGATCTCGCGCCTTGCACGGAAGGCCTGGACGCCGGACCAGGAAAAGCTCGTGGCCCGCCTCAAGGCGCTGATCCATCGCTTCGAGGAAACGCGCGATCTGCGCCTGATCGGCGGTTACCGTCCAGGCGGCGATGCCGATCTCGACATGGCGATCAAGCAGGTGCCGGTCATCTATGACGTGCTCAAGCAGACGCCCGGCGAGCGGGGCGCTTTCGACGCCTTCACCGATCTTGCGAATGCGTTGAAGGCGGCTGCCATGGGCAATCAACCTGGCGCCGCTGTGCGAGGGAGGGGGTAGCAATGACCGACTATGACGCGGACGAGATCGTCCGCCAGCGCCGACGCGAGGCGAAGATGCCGCTGATCGACAAGGTTCTGGGGGCGACCGGGCTGGCGATGGCCGCCTGCGCGACCTTCTTTCCTTGGTACGCGGTCTTCCACCAGGAAGAGTTTTCAATGCCGCCGCTCTGGGAGAGCGCGACGCGGGACGTGCCGGAGCGTGCGGGCCGCGCGAACGTGCCGGCTTCGCCGCTGGCAATGAAGGACATGGACGACAAGACCCTCGCCACGGTCGACCGGCTGACGACCGCGACGGTGCCGGGGCTCGGACACGAGCCGGCTGTCGGGGAGGGCGAGCTGAAGGCCGCTCCCGCTCAGCCTCTGCCCGAAAGATCCGGCTTCAAGCTCATGCACATCGCCAACGGCCGGGCGCTTATCGAAGACCGGGGCGGCGTGTACATCGTTCGCATCGGCTCCATCCTTCCAGACAACAGCCGGCTCGCGACTTTCGAGCAGCGAGACGGCCGCTGGGTGCTGATCACCTCCAAGGGGGAGGTCTACGAGCCGAACTAGGCGGCGGCGGAGCCGTCTTCCCGAGCGTGCCGAGATCGCCGCGACGTCTTTAAGTGCCGGCACATGGCATACATGCGGTGCCGACCAAAACGTGCGTAGCGTTTTCCGTCCGGAATTGCCGCCATCCGCCATTTGCGTGAGCGACACGGATCCGGGGCATCATTCCCGTCTGATCCCGCGTCCCGACAAGTCCCACGCAAGATTACCTGCCTAGGTTCGTCATCATCAGGCAGGAGCTTTTGATGGAACCGATTCAGCTTTTCGAACTTGCGTCGCGCCAGGCCCAATGGCTGACGGTTCGTCAGAACGTCGTGGCCGGCAACATCGCCAACGCAAATACCCCACACTACAGGGCGAAAGACGTAGAAGCCTTCGAAAGCGTCCTGCAGAACACCGGCATCCAGATGGCGGCGACGCACCGCGCGCATTTCACCGAAAGTCCCGATGCGGCCCAAGTCACGGAAGTCAGCATGATCGATGACGTGCAGGTGCAGCAGTCCGGCAACAGCGTGGCGATCGAAGAGGAAATGATGAAGACCGGTGAGATCAAGCGCGACTACGAGCTCAATGCCGGGCTCGTGAAAGCCTTTCATCGGATGATGCTCATGACGGTACGGAAATAACAATCATGGATCCTTTGACTTCGGCGCTCAAGGTTTCGGCCTCCGGTCTGCAGGCGGAATCGACCCGCCTGCGCATCGTTTCAGAAAACATCGCCAACGCACGTTCGACCGGCGACACGCCCGGTGCCGATCCGTATCGCCGCAAGACCATCAGCTTTGCGGCGGAAGTCGACCGGGCGAGCGGGGCATCGCTCGTCGAGATCCAGCGCCTTGGTACGGACGATTCGAATTTCAACATCGAGTTCGATCCCGGCAATCCGGCGGCCGACGAAAAGGGCATGGTCAAGATGCCGAACGTCAACGTCCTGATCGAAATGGCCGACATGCGCGAGGCCAACCGCGCCTATGAGGCGAACCTGCAGACCATCAAGCAGTCCCGCGATCTTATCTCCCAGACAATCGACCTGTTGAGGGCTTCGCAATAATGATCGATGCAATCCAGTCCGTCGGCGCGTTTTCGGCCATCAGGGAGACGGAAGGCACGAGCCTGACCGCTTCCAGCTCGCTCGTCGCGCCCGGCGCCGGCGCTTCCGTGCCGCAGTCGCAGAGCTTCGCCGAGGTTCTCGGCAACATGGCCAGCGACACCATCCGTTCGATGAAGTCGGCCGAAGGGGCGTCGCTGCAGGCCGTCCGCGGCGAGGCCAATACTCGGGAAGTCATCGACGCGGTGATGAGTGCGGAACAGTCGCTGCAGACCGCACTTGCCATCCGCGACAAGGTGGTGAGCGCCTATCTCGAAATCGCGCGCATGCAGATCTGAAGGAACGAGACATGAAGGCCCTTTCCATCGCCGCCACGGGCATGAATGCCCAACAGTTGAACCTGGAAGTCATCGCGAACAACATCGCGAACATCAACACGACGGGCTACAAGCGGGCGCGCGCCGAGTTTTCCGATCTGCTCTATCAGACCGAGCGCGCCCAGGGCGTGCCCAACCGCGCCAACCAGGCGATCGTCCCGGAAGGCGCGATCATCGGCCTCGGCGTGCAGACCTCCGCCGTGCGCAACCTCCATATCCAGGGCAGCCTGGTCAACACCGGAAACGACTACGATCTGGCATTGGTCGGCCGCGGCTGGTTCCAGATCGAGACGCCGGACGGAGAGACCGCCTATACCCGTTCGGGCGCATTCAACACCAATGCCACCGGCCAGCTCGTCACCATTGACGGCTACACCGTCGTTCCCGGCATCACGGTGCCGCAGGACGCGAGCGAAATCACCTTCACCTCGTCGGGGCAGGTGCTGGTGCGCATCGGCAACAACACGGAACTGCAGGAAATCGGCCAGCTGACGATCGCGAACTTCGTCAACGAGGCGGGGCTCGAGCCGCAGGGCGAGAACCTCTTCAAGCAGACACCGGCTTCCGGCGAACCGATCATCGGCACGCCGGCCGATCCCGGCTTTGCCCAGATCAAGCAGAACTATCTCGAGGCCTCGAACGTCGATCCTGTCAAGGAAATCACCGACCTGATCTCGGCCCAGCGCGCCTATGAGATGAATTCCAAGATCATTCAGGCCGCAGACGAGATGGCGGCGACGGTCAGCAAGAACCTCAGGTAAACGCAAAACAGGGGCAAACATGATGTTTCGCCGATCAGCCGCAAGGACAGCATCGCCATCCCGTTCCCCGTTCCGGATGCGAACTGTCGCGTTCGCCGTGGTGGCCGCAGCCTTCCTGTCGCCGGCTGCCGTTTTCGCGGAGCGGCCGACCGCTGTCATCCCCAAGCAGACGATCTATCCCGGCGAAACCCTTGATGAGAGTCTGGTCGAGGTCGTCGACGTGACCAATCCCAATCTCATGGACGGCTATGTCCAATCCATCGAGGAGATCGAGGGCAAGGTCACGAAACGGACCCTCCTTCCAGGACGGGTGATCCTCGCCTCGGCATTGCGTGACCAATACGCGGTCGAGCGCGGTTCGACGGTTCGGCTCATCTTCAACAATGGTGCCCTGACGATCACGGCGGCGGGTTCGCCCTTGCAGGACGCCGCGGTCGGCGAACTGATCCGCGCGCGTAACGTCGATACCGGCGTCATCGTCTCCGGCACTGTGATGGCGGACGGCACGATCCATGTGGTGGCGAAATGAAGCTCCGTGTCTGTAAGTGGTTCCTGACGCTTGCCGTAGCCTTTGCCGCGACACTGACGCTTGCCCATGGTGCCTCCCGCATCAAGGACGTGGCGTCGCTGCAGGCGGGGCGGGATAACCAGCTGATCGGCTATGGTCTGGTGGTCGGGCTGCAGGGAACCGGCGACAGCCTGCGCTCCTCACCCTTCACCGATCAGTCGATCCGCGCCATGTTGCAGAACCTCGGTATCTCCACGCAGGGCGGCGAGTCGCGTACGCGCAACGTCGCGGCAGTGCTGGTCACGGCAACGCTGCCGCCCTTTGCAAGCCCGGGCAGTCGCGTCGACGTGACTGTCGGTTCTCTCGGCGATGCGACGTCGCTGCGCGGCGGCACGCTGGTCATGACGTCGCTTTCCGGCGCCGACGGCCAGATCTACGCGGTGGCGCAAGGTTCGGTCGTCGTGACCGGTTTCAGTGCGCAAGGGGACGCCGCCACCCTCAGTCAGGGCGTGACCACGGCCGGACGTGTGCCGAACGGTGCCATCATCGAGCGGGAACTACCGGCAAGATTCAAGGACGGCGTCAATCTGGTGCTGCAACTGCGCAATCCGGATTTTTCCACGGCCGTCGGCATGGCCGCGGCGATCAACAAATATGCCGCCGCGCAGTTCGGCGGGCGCATCGCCGAAGCCAAGGATTCGCAGTCGGTGCTCGTCGAGAAGCCCAAGATGGCCGACCTTGCGCGCCTGATGGCCGACGTCGAAAACCTGGTGATTGAAACCGATGTGCCGGCGCGCGTCGTCATCAACGAACGGACCGGCACGATCGTCATCGGCCAGGACGTGCGTGTCGCCGAGGTCGCCGTCAGCTACGGCACGCTCACCGTGCAGGTGACCGAGACGCCGACAGTCGTGCAGCCGGAGCCCTTCTCGCGCGGCGAGACCGCCATGGAACCGAACACGACGATCGAGGCGCAAGCGGATGGTGGCACGGTCGCGATCCTGAATGGCTCGAGCCTGCGTTCTCTGGTCGCCGGCCTCAACAGCATTGGCGTCAAGCCGGATGGGATCATCGCCATCCTCCAGAGTATCAAAACGGCGGGAGCCCTTCAGGCGGAGCTTGTTCTGCAATGACCGGACACTTGGACAGACTTCTCGGGAAATCGCCGCGCATCCTCATGATCGCGGCCGCCGGCGCATTGATGCTGGCGCTCCCGGGCGCTTTCGCGCAGGACGTGACGGCGCCGCCGGCGGAAAGCGGGAGCGCCAACGAAATCCAGCAATTCTGCACCAACATCGCCGATGCGGCGCGCGACCAGCGCTACCTGCTGCAACGCAAGGAACTGGAAAATCTTCAGGGCAGCGTCGACGAGCGTATCGCGACGCTGGAGAAACGCCGCGCCGAATACGAGGACTGGCTGAAGCGCCGCAACGACTTCCTGAAACAGGCGGAACTCGGTCTCGTCGACATCTACAAGACGATGAAGCCGGACGCCGCCGCCGGCAAGCTCGAGATGGTACGACCGGAGATCGCGGCTGCGATCGTCATGCGGTTGCCGCCGCGCCAGTCGTCGCTGATTCTCAGCGAGATGAGCGACGAGAAGGCGGCTGTGCTCACCAACATCATTTCGAGCGCGAGCGACCCCAACACCTCGAAGGAGCCATCATGAGAAAGCATTTTACGGCCGTCTTGGCCGCGGGCCTCCTTGCGGGATGTCAGAGCCAGGCGTTCAAGGAGATCGGTCAGGCGCCGTCAATGAGCCCGATCGGCAGCGGCCTGCAATATACGCAGACGCCGCAGCTCGCTGCATATCCGAAGCAGCCGCATCAGGTCACGAACGGATATTCGCTTTGGAACGACCAGCAGGCAGCGCTCTTCAAGGATGCTCGCGCGATCAATGTCGGCGACATTCTCACTGTCGATATCAGGATCGACGACAAGGCATCCTTCGACAACAAGACGGATCGTAGCCGCAAGAATTCCAGCGGCTTTAACCTCGGCGCCAGCGGGGCATCGCAGACCAGCGATTTCGAATGGTCGGGCGATCTGGAATATGGCTCCAACACCAAGACCGAGGGCGATGGCAAGACCGAGCGCTCCGAAAAGCTGCGCCTGCTCGTCGCCGCCGTCGTGACCGGGGTGCTGGAGAACGGCAACCTCCTGATCAGCGGTTCGCAGGAAGTTCGTGTCAACCATGAATTGCGCATTCTCAATGTCGCGGGGATCGTTCGGCCGCGGGATGTCGACGCCGACAACATCATCTCCTACGACCGCATCGCCGAGGCTCGCATCTCCTATGGCGGCCGCGGCCGCCTGACCGAGGTTCAGCAGCCGCCTTGGGGACAGCAAGTCGTGGATCTGCTCTCTCCGATCTGATCAGGGGCCGATTGCAAATCAAAGTGCCACGGTGCCCCTGTCGTCCTTGACGACCTGCGGCGCTGTAGGCCGACCGGCATGGAATGGGACGATGGAAGAAATCGATAAAGCGCAGTCCTCCAGATCCGTTTCCAAGGTGATGACGATCGCCGCCCTGGCCGTGCTGACAGTCGTCGCCGGCGGCGGCGGGTGGCTCGTCGGCCAGTTGCTGGCTCCGCCGCCCGCAACGGAGAAGATCGAAGCTGCGGCCGAAATCGCGCCGAACGCCACCGGTGCCGAGGGCATTCCGAAAATCGCCACCGAAGCCAATGGTGTCGTGCAGCTGGATCCAATCACGACGAACCTGGCGTACCCCTCCGAGAACTGGGTCCGTCTGGAAGTCGCGCTGCAGTTCAACGGCATCCCCGACGTTGTTCTCGCCGAGCAGATACACCAGGATATTGCAGCCTATCTCAAGACCGTGTCGCTGCAGCAGATCCAGGGGCCGCGCGGCTTTCAATATCTCCGGGATGACATTCAGGAGCGGGTTGACCTGCGCTCCGACGGACGCGTAACGAAAGTGATGTTCCGAACTTTCGTCATCCAATGATTCGCTCGATGCTCCGGATTGCCACCTTCATAATCGCTATGATGGCGATGTCGGGAATTGCCGGGGCGCAAAACTTTCCCGCCGATATCCTGAACACGCCGGTCGACGGCTCCGTCGCATCGTGGATCATCCGCACCTTCGGCCTGATCACCGTTCTGTCGGTGGCACCCGGCATTCTGATCATGGTGACGAGCTTTCCGCGCTTCGTCATCGCCTTTGCGATCCTGCGGTCGGGCATGGGACTGGCGACCACGCCATCCAACATGATCATGGTGTCGCTGGCGCTGTTCATGACCTTCTATGTCATGGCGCCGACCTTCGACCGCGCCTGGAGGGAGGGTATCGACCCGCTCCTGAAGAATGAAATCTCGGAAACCGAGGCCATGCCGCGCATGGCGGAGCCGTTCCGCGAATTCATGCTGGCCAATACGCGCGACAAGGACCTGCAGCTCTTCATCGACATCGCCAAGGAGAAGGGCCAGACGGTCGTGGTCGACGACAAGGTCGATCTCCGCGCCGTCGTGCCAGCCTTCATGATCTCGGAAATCCGGCGCGGCTTCGAAATCGGCTTCCTGATCATGTTGCCGTTCCTGGTAATCGACCTGATCGTCGCGACGATCACTATGGCGATGGGTATGATGATGCTGCCGCCGACGGCGATCTCGCTGCCCTTCAAGATCCTCTTCTTCGTGCTGATCGACGGCTGGAACCTGCTCGTCGGCAGCCTGGTGCGGTCCTTCACCTGAGCGGGTGAAACGTCCCCCTGCTGATCCTTGACAATAGATCGACGGAACGCAGGGCCATCTGTGCGGCGACTGCGCCGCAAGGCACCAACCAACGAGCGAACCTCTGCAATGAAAAAGAGGCAGTGGTTCCACTGCCTCTTCGCCAATGGCCGTTTCCGTGGCGCCGGCGATCTATCGTTCGAAGGACCCATCGCGTGGCGGAAGCGCCGGAACGTCGATGTGATCCGGTGCCAGTTTCTGCTTGGCGCGATCCACCATCATCTCGTAACCGCGCTCGAGATGACGGCAGAAGCGCTCTGCATCGAACAGCGGCATGCGGAAGCGGTTTTCCTCGAGCACCTTCCTGTATTCGGCGATTTTCTCGCGGTTCTCATAGAGTGCAACCGCTTCGGCGACGTAGGCTTCGGGGCCGGCGGTTACGAGCTCTGGCAGCCCGATTGCGTTGAGAAGGCTTTCGCTTACGCGCGAGGCAAAGTTGGTGCCCTTGAACGTGAGCACCGGCAGGCCGGCCCAAAGCTGTTCCGAGGTGGTCGTGTGGCCATTATAGGGATAGGTGTCGAGGCCGAGATCGGCTGCGGGCAGGCGATTGATGTGCTCTGCATAGGCCGTCTTGCTGCATAGGATGATACGTTTCGACGCGATACCGCTGCTCTGGAGCTTACGCAGAATGTTGGCCTGAGCGTCCCGCTTGCACATGAGCCACAGAATGCTGTCGGGTGTTCGGCGCAGGATCTCGATCCAGAGATTGATGGTCTGGAGAGAGATCTTTCTGCTGGCGTTGAACGATGCGAAGACGAACGCTTCCTCGGGAAGGCCTAGGTCCCTGCGGGCGATGCCGTAGGGGCGAGGGCGGTGATAGGGATCGTTCGGCTGGTAGGTTTCCGGAAGGCGGCAGAACTTTTCGTAGTAGTGCTCCTGGCTTCCATCCGGCAGGACATACGGATCGCCGATGACATAATCGACGTCGACATTCGCGGTGGTTCCGGGGAAGCCCAGCCAGGACACCTGAACGGGTGCAGCCTGATGGTTAAGTATCTTCAGCCGGTTGTCGAGCGTGTGTCCCTTCAGGTCCACCAGGATATCGATGCCTTCTGCACGAACGGCGCGGGCGGCCTCCTCATCGGACATATCGTTGATGCGGATGATTCGGCCCCAATTGATGCGATTACCCCGGTCGCGTGCCAGATTGCTTTCCTTGGTATGGCAGAAGAGCGTGACTTCAAATTTTTCCGGGTCGTGCAGCTCCAACACAGCTTGCAGAAGCTTCATGGTTGCATGCTGGTCCCAGAAGTCCGCTGAAAGATAGCCGATGCGGATTTTCTTCGCCCATTGATGCGGCATGTTGCGCCGCGCCTCGGTGATTGCGGAGGCAAAGGGCCGGTTCCGCGCACCAGCCCATCGATTGAGCTTTTCGTCCCCGCACCAGGTGACGTGGTAGTAGGGGGACTCGGCGGTGAGAATTTCGTACCGGCCCGCATCCAGGGCTTTCTGGATATCCGGATAGTGCTTTTCAATCTCGACGTAGTCGTTGGCCTCACGCGCAAAGACGAGATAGGCCGCCCGCAACACAGTGCTCTTCGGATTTTTCCGGAACAGATTCACGACCGCATCGCGGTCCTGCGCATCGTCGATATCGGCCGTCAGAAGTTTGAAGGCGAGTGACTGATGTTGAATATTTGTACTCGTGGAAAGCGGTGCCTTGAACAGGCCGAGAATTTCCTTCTGGTCCCGCTTGAGGAAAATGGATGCGATGATGAATGCGATCTCCGGATCGGTCTTCGCCTTTTCAAGAAGAGGAAGGCCGATGCTGAGCGCCTCATCCTCGTTGCCGCACGCAAAATGCAGCTTCATCGCTTCGGTCAGATAATGTTCCGAACGCGAACCCTTTTCCTCTCCCGCCAGCTGGTAGGCGCGCGCCGCATCCGTCTTGAAGCCGAGTTTCAAAAGAACCTTTGCCAGCAAGACGAATGTCTTGGCCTCCCTGCTGATGTTCATCAGGTGGTTAAGCTGGTTGAGCGCCTCGGTATACTGGCCTTTCTGATATTGCCGGGAGGCGTTGGTGAAGAGGGCATGGGCGTTCAATTGCGGCTCCGTCGCATGGGTCGGACCGCGGTCGGCATTCTCCCGTCCCGGTCCTGATTCGATCGACATGTTTCACGCAACATTGTCGCGGCCGGACCTTGCCTCAGGCGTGACTCAGACAACGGTTGGGGAGGTCTGCTGCCGCCGCTGTCGAGGAGAGGCCGTGAAATAAAAAGCTACATGAGCTCAACCATTTAATCGTGTGTTAAGCATAAATTGAGCCATCCGGAGTGGGCACCTGCATTTAATGAATTCGCAAGCATTGGCCTCGATATTCGTCTCCACATGACGGGTTTGGTTTCTTCCAAAGGATGTTTGTTGGAACCGAGTGGCATGAAGCCGGTCCGTCATCACCGGTAGTGTACGCAGTCCGGTATGTCCCCACGGTATTCAGTAAAAAAGGGACAACTCATATGACCAGCATCATGACGAACTCTTCGGCAATGGCCGCAATCGCGACCCTGCGTTCGATCAATTCCTCTATGGAAACGACCCAGGACCGGATTTCCTCCGGCTATCGCGTTGGTTCGGCCTCTGACAACGCCGCTTACTGGTCGATCGCGACCACGATGCGTTCAGACAACAAGGCGCTTTCGACGGTTCAGGATGCCCTCGGCCTCGGCGCCGCCAAGACCGACGTCGCCTACACGGCGATGAAGTCCTCGATCGACGTCGTCGACGAAATCAAGGCGAAGCTCGTTGCCGCCAGCGAGCCGGGCGTCGACAAGGGCAAGATCCAGAAGGAAATCAAGGAACTCCAGAATCAGCTCGTCAGCATCGCGAAGTCCGCTTCGTTCTCGGGCGAAAACTGGGTCTACAACGACAACAACAACGCTGCCGGCACCAAGTCGATCGTCGGTTCGTTCAACCGCGACGCGAGCGGCAATGTCAGCCTCACCACGCTTCAGTTCGATACGACGAAGAGCTCGCTCATCGAAGTCGACTCGGCTGGCGCTTATGTCACCAACGGTTCGGGCCTGCTTTCGAGCGATCTCGAATACACCGATACGGATGGCACGACGACGGTTACGCTGAGCTACAACCTGCTCGAGATGGACATCAGCAGCATGACGACCGGCGATCTGGCCGAAGCCATCTCCGGCGTCGATGCAGCCCTGCAGACCATGACCGATGCAGCCTCCGATCTCGGCGCGCTCAACAGCCGTGTCGACATGCAGAAGGACTTCGTCGCCGACCTGATGGACTCGATCGAGAAGGGTGTCGGCAAGCTTGTCGATGCCGACATGAACGAGGAATCGACGCGCCTGAAAGCCCTGCAGACTCAGCAGCAGCTCGGCATCCAGTCGCTGTCGATCGCCAACAGCAACTCGCAGAACATCCTGTCGCTGTTCCGCTAAGCGAAATTCTTCCAAGCGCGGGAGACTTCCCGCGCCTGGTCGCAAGTGGATCCAAGCCGCGTTTCGCAAGGGACGCGGCTTTCGTTTTTGGTTCGACGTCCTACTGCATGATTCCTCAAATCGGAATCGATTTTGAGCACAAAATCATGCAGCGATTCAAAGCGCTGCGGCGGCCTTTGCGCGTCTGTGCAGACGCGCGGCGCTGCAATCGAAGAAAAATCTGCGCGAGTCGTGCGCCGGCTTTAGCCTTCGTTAACTATGTTGGTGTTTGCTGTGGCCATCGAAACGGCGGGTTAACCAACAAATTTAACGCGTTAGCAGGCATGAAGCTGACCGCCGTTTCCCGGTAATCCCGGAATGTCCCTTCCATCTCAACTGTCACAAGGGGCACTCAGCCAATGACAAGCATCATGACGAACACCGCCGCAATGACGGCGCTCGCAACGCTGCGCTCGATCAACTCTTCCATGGAAACGACGCAGGACCGGGTTTCCTCTGGTTATCGCGTGGGCGCCGCTCAGGACAACGCCGCCTACTGGTCGATCGCGACCACCATGCGTTCCGACAACAAGGCGCTCTCGACGGTTCAGGACGCTCTCGGCCTCGGCGCCGCCAAGACGGATGTCGCCTACACCGCGATGGAATCCTCGATCGACGTCGTTGACGAAATCAAGGCGAAGCTCGTAGCCGCCAGCGAGCCGGGCGTCGACAAGAGCAAGATCCAGAAGGAAATCACCGAACTTCAGAACCAGCTGATCAGCATCGCGAAGTCCGCTTCGTTCTCCGGCGAAAACTGGGTCTACAACGACAACAACAACGCTGCCGGTACCAAGTCGATCGTCGGCTCGTTCAACCGCGACGCCAACGGCAATGTCAGCCTGACGACGCTTCAGTTCGACACGAACAAAAGCTCGCTTATCGAAGTCGATTCGGCTGGCGCTTATGTCACCAACGGTTCGGGCCTGCTCTCGAGCGATCTCGAGTACACCGACACGGACGGCACGACGACGGTTACGCTGAGCTACAACCTGCTCGAAATGGACATCACCAGCATGACTGTTGGCGATCTGGCCCAGGCCATCTCCGGCGTCGACGCAGCCCTGCTGACGATGACCGATGCTGCTTCCGATCTCGGTGCGCTTAACAGTCGCGTCACTATGCAGAACGACTTCGTCGCCGATCTCATGGACTCGATCGAGAAGGGTGTCGGGCGCCTTGTCGATGCCGACATGAACGAGGAATCGACGCGCCTGAAAGCCCTGCAGACACAGCAGCAGCTCGGCATCCAGTCGCTGTCGATCGCCAACACCAACTCGCAGAACATCCTGTCGCTCTTCCGTTAATCGGAACCGGCTAATCCGACAAGAAAGCCGCGCTGCTCGACGAGCAGCGCGGCTTTCGGCTTTTTTGCAAGCCGAGCGTGCGGTTAGGATTTTATCCATCTTTGTTTATTTTCGTTCACTTTTATTACTCGCTCGTTAAGCCCATTAACGATTTGTTAACCATCAAATCGTTACACCTTCGTTAAGAGCGAAGGGTCGCCTCGCAGGGCAAATTCGAGGCGGTTCGCATGACGCTGGTCCCGTCGCTGCCGGTGCACTCCGGAATGTTTTTGAAAAATCATTCAGGGCAAACGATCCATGACCAGTATCATGACCAATGCCGCCGCGATGGCGGCGCTCCAGACATTGCGCTCGATTAATAGCAACATGGCCGAGGTGCAGAACCGGATTTCGTCCGGCTATCGCGTCCAGACGGCCGGCGACAACGCGGCCTACTGGTCGATCGCGACGACCATGCGGTCCGACAATGCGGCCCTTTCGACGGTTCAGGACGCACTCGGTCTGGGCGCCGCCAAGGTCGATACGGCATACGCCGCTATGGACACGTCGATCGAGGTGATCAGTGAGATCAAGGCGAAGCTCGTTGCGGCGCGCGAGCCTGGTGTGGACAAGCTGAAGATCGACAAGGAAATCAACGAGCTCAAGAACCAGCTCGTGTCCGCAGCGCAGTCCGCATCGTTCTCCGGCGAGAACTGGCTCTACAATTCCAACGCCGCGGCGGTCGGAACCAAGTCGATTGTCGCGTCCTTCAACCGCAGCGGCAACGGCAATGTTTCCGTGACGACGCTCGACTTCGACACCGCGCAGTCGATGCTGATCGACACGGCTGATGCCACGCGGGGCCTGCTGACCAACAGCTATGACGCCGATCAATTGCAGGCGACGCCGTCGGGCACGGCGCGGCTCTATCACCTCATCGTCGCGCCCCCGGCCACGCCAGTCGCCGGCAGCACGGAGATCAAGCTGACGACTGCGACGACCAGTGCGCAACTGGACGACATGATCCGCGTTGTCGACAAGATGTTGAGCAAGCTCACCGATTCCGCCTCCACGCTCGGGGCGATCACCACTCGCATCGACATGCAGGAAAGCTTTGTCGCGAACCTGATGGACGTGATCGACAAAGGTGTCGGACGCCTGGTCGATGCGGACATGAACGAGGAATCGACGCGGCTCAAGGCTCTGCAGACGCAGCAGCAGCTCGGCATCCAGGCGTTGTCGATCGCCAACACCAACTCCGAGAACATCCTGCGCCTCTTCCAGCAGTAACGCGCTGATCCACCCGGGCGACCGTGCAATTCCGTCGCTCCCGTCCGTTTGCATGGAAAGCAAGCGGCGTCGCCTTCCGCTGTGCCGCCGGTCATCGGCATCTGGCGGAAACCGTTGGACCGCGCTTCTTGCCCTGGCGCGGTCCAACCATTTTCGCGCAAGTTTGACCGAATAACCTCCCATCGCAGTCTTGTCGGACTGTCGGCCAAGATGAGTTTTGTGCCGCCGCTTGCATCGGCTCTACCAAATCCGCGAACAGCCGTTGCGCATCGAGAATGTTGGGTCCT
The DNA here is from genome assembly GCF_013283645.1 of Sinorhizobium psoraleae. GTDB lineage: Bacteria > Pseudomonadota > Alphaproteobacteria > Rhizobiales > Rhizobiaceae > Sinorhizobium > Sinorhizobium psoraleae. The sequence goes on along the minus strand of NZ_JABEKV010000002.1, from coordinate 837,520 downwards.
GCCGCTGTCTCGGGCGGTCGGGACCGAGGGAGACATTGCAAACGTGTCAGGCTCTTTGGATTTCCGGGCCGTGCGGCAGCGTGCGAGCGACAGGCAAAGCATGCCGACGCCATCCGTGCGACTGTCGGAGGGGCGTCGATGACGGCGTCGCTTTCCCGATACCTAAAGGATTTCAGCGCGCCGAAGATCGAGTTGTCGAGGATGCCGCCGAAATATTTCCCGGACATCGACGCCGAGCTTCCAAACACGGATCGTCCGGGTGCGAGGCGCGCCATGCCGGAGATAGACATCGATGCCGAGCGTCGCGATGCCTTTGCCCAAGGCCGCGCCGAAGCCAGCGCCGAACTCGTGTTCGAGCATGAAAAAGAGATCGCCGAACTCAAGGCGAGCCACGCGGAGCAAATGGAAGCGTTGACGCTACGCCTCGAAGAGGAAGTCGCAGCCGGATTGGCAGCCAAGATCGCGGAAATGACTGACCGGCTTGCCCTCGCCCTCGGCGATCAGACGGCGCGCGTGCTTGCGCCGGTCATGGAAGAGGCGCTGCTCAAGCGCGCCATCGAGGATCTGGCGCGGATGGTCCGGGAGGGTGTCGCAGCCGGAGAGGGCTGCGTGATCACGGTCAGGGGGCCGCTGTCTCTTTTCGAGGCGCTGAAGCGGCATTTGCCGGATGACGCGACGCTGTTCCGCCATATCGAAACCAACGACATCGATCTCGCGGTCGAAATGGGTGACGCCGTACTGGTGACCAGAATGGCCGCCTGGTCCGATACCGTCCGGAAAGTTCTGGCATGAGTGACGAAAGCCATCATAACGGCAAAAACGAAATCATCATCGTCAAGCGTTCCTCGGATGGCCATGGCGAGCATCACGGCGGCTCGTGGAAGATCGCCTATGCCGACTTCATGACAGCAATGATGGCCTTCTTTCTAGTGATGTGGCTGATCAATGCCGCGAACGAAGAGACGAAGGCGGCCATCGCTTCCTATTTCAATCCGGTGCAACTCACCGACCAGAAGCCCTCCGAGAAGGGACTGAAGGATCCCGCCAAGGACGCCCAGGGCGAGCAGACGCAGCAGCGGTCGAAGACCGACGGCGAACAGTCGAAATCCGGTGGTACCGCCAAGAAGGGCGACCAGTTGACCGCGACCTCGGGCGAGGAAACCAAATATTCCGACGCCGATTTCTTCGAGAACCCCTATTCGGTCCTTTCCGAAATCGCCAAGGAAGTCGGCCAGCAGGCCAATATCAGCGTCAGGGGCGATGGCGGCGCGGCGCAGTCGGGGCCGGCGACCGGTGCCGAAGGTGGCGAAGCCTACCGGGATCCCTTTGACCCGGACTTCTGGACCAAGCAGGTCGAGATCAAGGAGGCCGGCAATACCGCAGCAAACGACGTGGCGGCCGCGACGACCCCTGCGCCGCAGGGAACCGCCGAGTTGAAGCCGGCCGATGGCAAGGCGCCGGCCAACGTCGAAGACCGGACGGTGAAGAGCGTAGAAAAGGCGCTCAAGGCCGAAACCGACGGAAGGGACCGGCAGCACGAGGCAGATGCGCTCAAGGCTGAAATCGAAAAGGAGCTCGGCGGAAATGCCGGGCGGCTCATCGAGGGGCTGATGGTGACCCCTGCAGAGGGCGGCCTCCTGGTCACCATCAGCGAGCAGACGGACGCGCCGATGTTTGCGGTCGGCTCCGCCGTGCCGCAGAAGGAACTCGTGCTCGCAATGGAAAAGATCGGGCGGCTGCTCGCTGCGCGCAAGGGTGCCGTAGCGATCCGCGGCCACACAGACGGGCGGCCGTTCAAAGATGGAACCTACGACAACTGGCGCCTCTCGGCGGCGCGCGCGCAGAGTGCCTATTACATGCTCGTCCGCGGCGGCCTGAAGGAAGACCGTGTCAGCCAGATCAGCGGCTTCGCGGATCGCCGCCTGCAGGTGCCTGGTGATCCCTACGCGCCCGGCAACCGGCGCATCGAGATCCTGTTGCAGTCGGGACAGGGTTGATCGGATGCTGAAGCGGTTGCACGCCATCCTCCTGACGTCGGTTCTGGCCATCCCGCTTGCGGCCGGGCTTGCGCGCGCGGGCGGGACGGAAGAGCTCGCGCCTTTCAAGATGGTAAGATCGCTGCAATATGTTCAGGATTCGGTCGTCCTCGGGGATCATTCCGCAATCGAGATGCAGCGCTTCATGCTGGGGGCGATCGACAAGCGGCTAAGAGCCGTCGAGCAGTCGGCCTTCCGCGATCCGCGCAACGTCGATGCGGCGCTTGTCTACGTCATGAGCGGCGGCAACCCCGATACGCTCGACTATCTCGCCGACCGCGACGTCGAGGGCAATTTCGATACCAGGGTGACCGAAGCGTTGCGGCAGTATCTGCGCGGCAAGGGTGCGCTGATCGTCGAAACGCTCTCCAAGGCCGCGCCGGAATACAAGAACGCCCGCATCGGCCCTTATCTTTTCCTGATCCTCGGCAACGCGACCTCGCAGCAGAACCCTTTGGCGGCGATGAAGTATTACGACTGGGCGCGTCTGACTGCGCCGGGCACCATCATCGAGGAGGCGGCGCTGCGCCGCTCCGTCTTTCTGGCAGCGAAGGCGAACGAACCCGATAAGGGATTTCGTTATGCTTTGAGCTATGCGCGACGTTATCTGACGTCGCCCTATGCAAGCCAGTTCGCGGACGTGTTCGTCGAACTGGCCGTTGCGCATTTCGACCAAGCCGCTGAGCAAAAGGTCTCCGAAGTCCTCGCTTTCATGGATAGACCGCGTCAGCGCGAGGTCTATCTTCGTGTAGCCCGGCGCGCGGCGATCGGCGGCAACCAGGCGCTCGCGCGGCTTGCGTCGAAACAGGCTGAAGGTCTCGCTGACAGTGGCGCTTCGCAGGCGCAGGTACTCGCAAGCTTTTACGAGGGGGTTGCGGCCGTGCCCTCGGCGGACGTGTTTGCAGCCACCGAAACCATCAGTGCAATTCCTGATGAAAAACTGTCCGCGCGCGATCGGGCACTCCGCGACGCGGCCAAGGCGGTTGCGGACGCGGTGGTGCGACTACCACAGGATGAAAGCTCCGCGCAAGCGTCCGCGCCTACACCAGACAGAATCGCCTTGGAAGAAAGTCAGGCTTCGTCCGAGGAGACGGGAAGTGGGATGAGCCCATTCGGCGAGGCGGCTGAGACGTCGGGTGCGTCGAGCAATGGTGGCAAGACCGGTGCAGGAATGGGCCAGCCCATGGACCCGGCACTCGATGGATTTCTCACCAACGGGCGCTCGAAGATCGCTGAGATCGATGCTCTCCTGAAGGAGGAAGGACTATGAGGCCTCTTGACGAGAGTTTGCGCAGCCCGGTTCCGGCGGCCACAGGCAAGGCCGGGTCGAGGCAGGGTGGACGGGAAGAGATCGGGGAAGCACCGCGCGCCTTCCAGGACGTCATTGCGGACACCGGCCGCCAGAAAGCACAGGGACAAGGTCCTGCAATCAGCGACGCCAACCAGCCAATCGACAATTCATCGGCGAACGGTTTGCAGGGACGCCTCGGCGATGACACGGCAACCGGCGGCCGTGACCGACGTAGCTCGATCGGACGCAACGGAATGGAAGGCACGTGGGACGCGTCGTCGTTGCAAGATCTTGGCAATGGTGTCGCAGAAGATGCTATCGCGGCGGGCAAAGACCGGTTATCCGACAGCCTCTCCGTCCGCGAGCACGCGCTGAAGCGGCTCCGCCGCGTGGGCCTTGCAGGCAAGGAACATGCGCCATCGCGCAGTGATCCAGCCGCTGGCAGCGAGCAGCATGCGGATGCGCAAGCGCAAAAGGCTGACGCCGACGCGCGTGGGAAGGTAAGGGCAGGGGGCGGGGTGCCGGACGCGGTGCGCACAGACGCCGGGCAAGAAGATCCTTCCGGACCGGCCGACCCGGCGAAGGGGACCGTCGACGATCTACTCACGCTCCTCGGCGCGGCCGCCGCGGTAACCGCCGGGCTGCAGCAGCCGAAAGACGAGGCAGACCGCTCGTCGGGCGATCGCACGGTCCCGGGCAATGCGGTCGGAATTGAAGGCGGCGAAGCTGTGGCCGACATTGTTCCGGACGAAAGCTTGCATGCCGAGAAAGACGCATCCGACTCCGATCAGCTCTTCCGCTTTGCCCGAGCCGACGGCAAGGGCCAGGCGATGTCGATGACCATTTCCGCCGATGGGGAGAAGGCCGTCGTCGACACCGGCAAGCCGGCCGCCGCATCAAAGGCGGAAAACGTCACGGTTCTGGAAGCGCGCCGTTATCTCGGTTTGGCCATGAACGCCAACGCCGCATCGGTGACCAGCGCGATCGCCGGCGATAGTGAATGGGCGCAGCTAATCCAGTCGGGCGCGACCTTGGGACAACCGGAGGCCTCCGGTCAGGTCGGCAAAACGCTCAACACGCTCAAGATCCAGCTGCATCCGATCGATCTCGGCACTGTGACCGCCACCTTGCGGCTGAAGGACGACGAGTTGCAGGTTGATCTGAAGGTGGAGTCGGGCGAGGCGTTCCGGCAGTTGCGCGACGACCAGGGCGAGATGGTGAAAGCGTTGCGCGCACAAGGCTTCGCTGTTGACCAGGTCAATATCGTGTTCAATGCCGGCGGCGACGCTTCAGGTGGCGGCAGTCAGCAGCAACAGGCGCAAACCGCCCCCGGTCAGCAGGGGCGCGAACACGCCGGCGAGGGGAGCGGGCAGGGGCGCCAGCGACAGAACGATGCGCAGGCTTCGACAGCAGGAAGGTGGGCGGGCAATGATGGACTGGATGGTGCGCCGGTTGACGCTGAGCGTCCTCGTGCTGGCTACGTCTACATGTAGCGCCTGGGCAAGCGCCGGTGCCTGTGAGCGCGAGATCATTTCCGCGGCTTCGAAATATGGCGTCCCGACCGGGATTCTCTATTCCGTCGGTTTGACCGAGACAGGCCGCAAAGGATCTCTCCAGCCTTATGCGATGAACATCGAGGGCAGGGCCTATTTCGGCACGAGCACGCGGGACGTCCTGGCGCGCTTCGGGACCGCCCGGGCGCAAGGGGCCAAACTCATCGATCTCGGCTGCATGCAGATCAACTATTACTTCCACGGAGAGAATTTCGGTTCGCCGGAGGAAATGCTTGATCCGCGCAAGAACGTCGAATATGCCGCCCGCTTCCTGTCCGATCTGCGCGCCAAGCACGAGAGCTGGACGATGGCTGTCGCGCGTTATCATGCCGGGCCGAACAACGATCCGGCGCAGAAGAAATACGTCTGCCGGGTGATCGCGAATCTCGTCGCGACGGGCTACGGCAAGTGGACGCCGAACGCGACGCAATTCTGTCGGTAATCAACCTGAAATTGCTTTCCACGGGGCGATCCCGCATTGTGGCGACAATGCGGGCAGAATGTGATGGCAAGCAGATTTGTCGCGCGCCGTTAACTTTTCCACACGATTTTAGTGCTATGATTAACGAGTACCTACTAGATATAGATCAAATCGGCACGCAATTCCTAATCAATTATTAAAATCCCCCATTAACTTCCTCTAGTTGTTCGTGAATCCCCCGATTCGTACCTCTTTATCAACGAGGCACCCATATTGATTCGGAGGCGGACGAATGATCGTGGTGGTTGACGATAGAGAGCTCGTAAAGGATGGCTACACGTCCTTGTTCGGGCGCGAAGGTATTCCCTCGACGGGCTTTGATCCCAGAGAATTCGGCGAGTGGGTAAACACGGCTGCGGACTCGGATATCGATGCGGTCGAGGCATTCCTGATCGGGCAGGGCGACAGCGCGTTCAGCCTGCCGCGCGCGATCCGTGACCGCTCGATGGCGCCGGTCATCGCGATGAGCGACACGCCTTCGCTCGAAAACACTCTGGCGCTGTTCGACTGCGGGGTCGACGATGTCGTGCGCAAGCCGGTGCACCCGCGGGAAATCCTCGCCCGTGTTGCCGCGATCCGCCGACGCCTCAAGGCCATTACCAACTATACCGACATCGGGCCGATCCGCGTTTTCGCCGACGGCCGCGATCCGGAGATCAATGGCGAGGTCTTCGCGCTGCCGCGTCGAGAACGGCGCATCCTGGAATATCTGGTCGCCAATCGTGGCCGTCGCGTATCGAAGTCCCAGATCTTCAACGCGATCTACGGCATCTTCGATGAAGACGTCGAGGAGAACGTCGTCGAAAGCCACATCAGCAAGCTGCGCAAGAAACTGCGCAAGAAGCTCGGCTTCGACCCGATCGATTCCAAGCGCTTCCTTGGCTACTGCATCGACTGGAATTGAGCGCGCGGCAGCGGGCCGGGGCCGGCTCAAGACAGGTTCACGCAAGGCCCGGCTCCTAGTGTCGCCGCAACGAGGAATTGAGGATCCGATATGAGTCTCTACGGTACCATGAGAACCGGCGTTTCAGGCATGAACGCCCAATCGAATCGACTCAGCACAGTCGCGGAGAACATCGCGAACGCCAATACGACCGGCTACAAACGCGCATCGACGGAATTCTCGTCGATGATCCTGCCGTCGAGCAACGGCGCTTACAATTCCGGCGGCGTGCAGACCCAGGTCCGTTACAGCATCTCTGAGCAGGGTGCGACGACTTACACCACGTCCGGCAGCGATCTCGCCATCGACGGCGGCGGCTTCTTCATTGTTCAGGGTACGAATGGTCAGGAATACCTGACACGCGCCGGCGCCTTCGAACCGGACAGAGAAGGCAATCTCGTCAACGGCGGCTTCACGCTGATGGGTTACGAATACCAGGCCGGGGTTGATCCGACGGTTGTCGTCAACGGGTTCGACGGCCTGACCAAGGTGAATCTCAGCTCCGAAGGGCTGGTCGCCAAAGGCTCGACCAAGGGCGAGATGGGTGGAAATCTTCCATCAGGAGCGGCCGTAGGCGCTACGCATCCCACATCGCTTGTGGTCTTTGACAGCCAGGGTAACTCCCGCCTTCTCGACTTTGTGTACACCAAAACCGCAGCAAACAGCTGGTCGGTGGAAATCCGCGACCGTGCCACCTATACGGCCGGCCCACCCGCCACTGGCGTGCTCGGCACCGCGGCCTTGACCTTCAATGCAAGCGGGGTGCTGACGACTTCTCCGGCAACGGTTACGACCTCGGCAATGACGGGCCTGCCCGGGACCGGCGCAAACCTCGCCGCGCTCACCATCGACCTCAGCAAAACCACGCAGCTCGGTTCCGACTTCAGCTCCGACGGCGGTGACATAGACGGCAACGCGCCGAGCAAGGTTGCCGGCTTCCAGATCGATGCCGATGGCATCGTCTACGTCAAATACGAGAGCGGCGAACTCGACCCACGCTATCGCATCGCGCTTGCCAATGTGCAGAGCCCGGACAAGCTGCTGCCGGAATCCGGCAACGTCTATTCGCAGGGCGTCGACTCCGGCGTCATCATCACCGGTTTCGCCGGTTCCGGTAACTTCGGCAACATTCTTTCGGGCGCGCTTGAAAGCTCGAACGTCGATATCGCCGAAGAACTGACGGCGATGATCGAATCCCAGCGCAACTACACGGCCAACTCCAAGGTCTTCCAGACCGGGTCGGAACTGCTCGACGTGCTGGTCAACCTGAAACGGTAATCGAAAAGAGAGACGGTCCGCGTTATGTCGCTGTCCACCGCAATCACAATCGCGCAATCCGCTTTCAACACCACGGCGGCACAGACTGCCATCGTGTCGAAGAACATCGCGAATGCGGGCAACGCGGACTATTCGCGTCGGATGGCGATGCTGGGCTCGACGCCGAACGGAGCGCAGGTCGTCTCGATCTATCGGGCACAGAACGAGGCGTTGCTCAAGCAGAGCATCGCCAGCATCGGCCAGGCCTCGGGCCAGGGCCGCCTGCTCTCCGGCCTCGAGCTATTGAAGTCGTCGCTCGGCGGCAACGACTACGAAACGTCGCCGGCGAAATTCCTGGCGGCGTTCCGGGACAGCCTGCAGACATTCGCGTCGACACCCGGCAATCCTTCGATGGCCGCTTCAGCGGTATCGGATGCCGGCGATCTGGCCAACTCGATAAGCACCACGGCAAAGGCAGTTCAGAGCCTGCGCGCCGATGCCGACAAGGAGATCGCAATCGAGGTCGAGAAGCTGAACAGCCTTCTCGCCGATTTCGAAAAGGCGAACAATGCCGTCAAGTCGGCGACCGCCCAGGGGCAGGACGCGAGCGAAGCCCTCGACCAACGGGACAAGATCCTGAAGCAGGTGTCGGAGATCATCGGCATCTCGACCGTGACGAGGGCCAATCACGACACGGTGATCTACACGGCGGATGGCACGGTGCTCTTCGAGACCTTGCCTCGAGCTGTCACCTTTGCTCCGAAAGCAGCCTATGACGCGACGATCACCGGCAACAAGATCTATGTCGACGGTGTACCGGTTGCTGCGGGTTCCGGGGCCAACACGACGGCCGAGGGCAAGCTGGCGAGTTTGCTTCAATTGCGCGATGACGTTGCGCCAAAATTTCAGTCGCAGCTCGACGAAATCGCCCGCGGTCTGGTGACACTGTTCCAGGAGGGCAATCCGTCCGGCGTGCCCCCGATCCCCTATGCCCCCGGGCTCTTTACCTGGTCAGGTGGCACCGTGCCGCCGGCGGGCACGGTCGTTCCCGGCCTTGCTGCAACGCTTGCCGTCAATCCCCTGGCAAAGGCCAATCCGATGCTGCTGCGTGACGGCGGTTTCAATGGTGTCGTGTCCAATCCGGGCGGGGCTGCAACGCCCGATGCGGGCTACACCGGCCTGCTTGAAGGCTTTATCGCGGCCATGGGCGAGGGCATGGCCTTCGACCCGGCAACGGGCCTCGACGGAAGCAGCTCGATCCTCGATTTCGCGACATCCTCTATTGGTTGGCTGGAGCAGTTGCGCAGCACCGCTTCGACCGCCAGCGACAACAAATCGGCGCTGCTTGCTCGCACCCAGGAAGCCCTGAGCAAAGAGACGGGCGTCAGCATCGACGAGGAATTGTCCCTGCTGCTCGACCTGGAGCAATCCTACAAAGCATCGGCCAAGCTGGTCAGTACGGTGGACGCCATGATGGCGGCCCTTCTCGAAGCCGTGAGGTAATCATGAAGACGTCCTTCGTTTCGAATCTGGCGATACAAAACGCCATGCGGCTGACGATCCAGCAGCAGCAGGCGGAAATGCTCGACCTTCAAAAGGCATTGACGACGGGCCGCCACGCCGATGTCGGCGTCACGCTCGGAGCGTCGACCTCGCGCTCGCTCAACCTGCAACGCGAGCTGGCGCGCATGAATGCGCTGACAAGCACCAACTCGATCGTCAACCAGCGCCTTTCTGCCTCTCAGGAGGCGCTCGAAACGATGGCGAGCGCCGCCCAAAAGGTTCGCGACACCTTGATGACTTTCAAGGGCAATGATTCCGCCGACAAGCTTGCGATCCAGAAGACCGAAATCGACAGCGCTCTCTCGCTTTTCACAGCCGCGGCGAATACCTCGTTCAATGGCGAGTTCCTGTTCTCCGGCATCAATTCGGACGTGAAGCCGCTCGCGGATTACAATTCCGCCGCAACCTCGGCTGCCAAGACTGCGTTCAACACGGCCCTGTCGGCATACATGGCCGCTCAGGTCCCGCCGCTGACGGCGATGGACCAGTTCTCTGTCACGCAGATGCAAGGTTTCATCACCACGGTCGTGGAGCCGATGTACACCGGCGCCCAATGGGACGCCGATTGGTCTGATGCGTCGAACCAGAACATGACCAGCCGCATCAGCACATCGGAGATCATTGAAAGCTCGACGAATGTCAACACGACCGGCGTCCGGATGTTCGCGCTCGCAAGCATCATCGCGTCGGAGCTGATGGACAAGGGCGTCACGTCGGAGGTCCGCAGCGCCATCGGTGAAGCAGCCCTTGTTTACGTCGAACAGGGGATCACCGGCATCGACGCCGAACGCAGTGCCCTCGGTGTCGCCGAGGCTCGCGTGAAGAAGGCGAATGATTCACTGGCGGCGCAGATCAAACTCGTCACCACGCATGTCGGCGATATCGAGGGGATCGACGAGGAGGCGATATCGACACGGATAAACCTGCTGAAAACGCAACTTGAGACATCTTATACGCTCACGTCACGGATCCAGCAGTTGAGCTTGCTCAATTTCCTCTGACGAGAGGAACCGGACAAACATGAAGGATGTCTGAATGTATCAATTTTCGTATGCCGAGATCATGGAGGACGGCGTCGCCGATTCCAAGGATCGCGAACGGCAGGTACTCGATCGCTCGATCGCGCTCCTGGAGGCGGCGAAACAGCAGAAAGGGTACTCACGGGAGGCTATTGAGGCGATCTATTTTACCCGGCGCGTCTGGATCCGCTTCATCGAGGATTTGCGCACGCCGGATAACCAGCTCAACGAAGAGCTGCGCGCCAATCTGATTTCGATCGCCATCTGGATCTTGAACGAGACGGAGAAGATCCGCAAACGCGAATCTTCCAACTTCCAGGGCATTATAGACATTACCACCATCATCAGGGATGGACTGAAATGAAGAGCACACTGCGTATCTCGCTGAAATCGGGCGAAAGAATTTTTGTAAACGGCGCGGTGCTTCGTGTTGACCGCAAGGTCGCGGTCGAGTTCCTGAACGATGTCACCTTCCTCCTGGAAAACCACGTGCTGCAGCCGGAAGATGCGACGACGCCGCTGAAGCAGCTCTACTTCATTGCCCAAATGATCCTGATCAATCCGGAAGGCGCCGAGCAGTCGACGGCGATGTTCCGCAAATCGATCGTCATGCTGCTCAACTGCTTCAAGAACGAAGAGGTTCTGGCCGAGCTGAAGCGCATCGATGGTCTCGTCACGCAGGGCCGCGCATTCGAAGCGCTGAAGGCGATCCGGGCGCTCTATCCGATCGAAGATCGTATTCTCAATGCGCAGGAAATCACGCCGGCAACGGTCGAGCAGATTCGCAAGGAGATCGCACCATGGCGGTAAGTGGCGTCAGCAATACCTCGAGCAGCTACACGCCGACCGTATCCGGCCTGGAGTCCGGGGCGGATCAGACCGCTGCAACGCTGAACTACGAGAGCTTCCTGAAGCTGCTCGTGGCGCAGATGAAGAACCAGGATCCGACCAGCCCCATGGACGCGACGCAGCAGATCGCCCAGCTCGCGACCTTCTCGCAGGTGGAGCAGACGATCAAGACCAACAAGAACCTCGAAAGCCTGCTCCAGCGCACGTCGCTCAGCGAAGCGGACGCGGTCATCGGCAAGACGGTCACCAGCGCCGACGGCAAGACGACTGGTGTCGTCAAGGAAGTGAAACTATACTCCGACGGAATCATCGCCGTCCTGGATACGGGCAAGGAGCTCGTCATTGGACCCGGCGTCAAAGTGAAGTGATGCCGTATGAACGAGGCGGACGCCCTTGATATTGTGCAGGCTGCGATCTGGACGGTGATCGTGGCCTCGGGTCCCGCCGTCCTCGCCGCGATGGTTGTCGGCGTCGTCATCGCGTTCATCCAGGCCCTGACCCAGGTGCAGGAAATGACGCTGACCTTTGTGCCGAAGATCCTGGCGGTCATGATTACCGTCGCCGTCTCCGCGCCCTTCGTCGGTGCGCAGATCTCCATCTTCACCGACATAATCTTCTCCCGGATACAGTCCGGATTCTAGAGCGAATTAGGCGCAGCGGCTTTCGCCGCGCGCTGCCTCTTCGAGCGCTCAGCGAAGCACCCCCTCTGCTCTGCCGGGCAGAGGAGGGTATCAACATCATCTGCTATACCACCCTCACGCAAGCTTGGGCCTGTAGATCTCCGGCGACAGCTTGGGCAGCTTTCGTGGATCGCTGCCCGCCTCTCATGAAGAGACGGAAGAGACATGGCACAACAGGCAGCGCTGACCATCCCGAAACTCGCACCCAAGAGCCGGGACGTCGGCTTTGCGCTCGGGATCGTGACGATCCTGTCGATTCTCTTCCTGCCGATTCCCCCGTTCCTGATCGATCTCGGTTTGGCGTTCTCGATCGCCTTCTCGGTGCTGATCCTGATGGTCGCGCTGTGGATCCAGCGGCCGCTGGACTTCTCGTCCTTTCCGACCATCCTGCTGATTTCGACGATGACCCGCCTGTCGCTGAATATTGCGACGACGCGCGTCATCCTTTCACATGGTCACGAGGGCCACGGCGCTGCCGGCGGCGTCATTTCCGGTTTCGCCAGCCTCGTCATGTCCGGCGATTTCGTGATCGGTCTGATCGTCTTCCTCATCCTGATCACGGTGAACTTCATCGTGATCACCAAGGGTGCGACCCGTATTGCCGAAGTCGGCGCCCGATTCACTCTTGATGCAATCCCCGGTAAGCAGATGTCGATCGATGCCGATCTTTCGGCCGGCCTGATCGACGAGAAGGAGGCACAGCGCCGCCGCCGCGAGCTGGAAGAGGAGAGTTCCTTCTACGGCGCGATGGACGGCGCCTCGAAGTTCGTTCGCGGTGACGCGATCGCTGGGCTGATCATTACCGCGATCAATATTTTCGGTGGCATCATCATCGGCTATCTCCGCCACGACATGCCGATTGGCGAGGCGGCCGATGTCTTCGTCAAGCTCTCCGTCGGCGATGGTCTCGTATCGCAGATCCCTGCGCTGATCGTCTCGCTTGCCGCCGGCCTGCTCGTCTCGCGCGGGGGGACCGCCGGCTCCACCGACCAAGCGGTTGTCGGCCAGCTCAGCGGCTATCCGCGGGCGCTGACGGTCGCCGCCGGTCTCATCATCCTGCTTTCGGTGATGCCGGGTCTGCCGTTCCTTCCCTTCGCGACTCTCGGTGGCGGCATGGCCTTCCTCGGCTGGGTCATCCCGAGGCAGCTCGCTGCTGCTGATGCGGAGAAGCGGGCACAGGAAGCGACAAAGGCCCAACAGGCGAAGGATAGCGACAAGGATTCCGTCAAATCGGTGCTGAAGACGGCGGAGATCGAACTCCTGCTCGGCAAGCAGGTCTCGACGCGGCTCCTCGGAGCCCATCAGGAACTCGCCTTCCGTGTCGGCAAGATGCGCCGCAAGTTTGCCGGCCAATACGGCCTCGTCGTTCCGGAGATCAAGGTCTCGGACGATATCTCGATTCCGGACAAGGCCTATCATATCCGCATTCATGGCACGACGATCGCGTCCAACACGGTGCGGGTCGGTGAGGTGCTGGTCGTGACCGGTGGCGGGCGCCGACCGAGCGTGCCCGGCGACGAGATCAGGGAACCCGCCTTCGGCATGCCGGCCGTTTCGATCCTGGAGACCTTCACGGAAGACCTGAAGCGCGAAGGATTCCACCCGATCGACAACGTCTCGGTGGTGCTCACTCACCTCAGCGAGGTCATCCGCAACAATCTTCCGCAGCTTCTGTCCTACAAGGACGTCAAGGTGCTGATCGAACGGCTCGACCCGGAGTACCGGAAGCTCGCCGACGAGATCTGCACATCGCACATGTCCTATTCGGGGCTGCAGGCGGTGTTGAAGCTGCTGCTTGCCGAACGCGTGTCGATCCGAAACCTGCATCTCATTCTGGAAGCCGTGGCGGAGCTTGCGCCGCATGTGCGCAAGACCGAGCAGATCGTAGAGCACGTGCGCGTACGTATGTCGCAACAGCTCTGCGGTGACCTCGCTGACAACGGCATCCTCCGCGTTCTCCGGCTCGGCAACAAATGGGACATGGTTTTCCATCAGGCGCTGAAGCGCGACGCCAAGGGCGAGATCGTCGAGTTCGACATCGATCCCCGGCACCTGGAGGAATTCAGCGAACAGGCGACGAAGGTTATCCGTGAACATCTCGATCGCGGCATGCCCTTCGTGCTGGTAAGTTCCCCCGAATCCCGCTCTTATGTGCGCATGATCATCGAACGCCTCTTCGCCACGCTTCCCGTGCTCTCCCATGTCGAGCTCGCCAAGGGCCTTGAGATCAAGATCATCGGCTCGATTTCATGATCTCCGATCCCGAGGGAACGGTGCTGGCGCTGTTTGCGGCCTTCTGCCGGATTGGTGCCTGCATCATGATCATGCCGGGCTTCTCCACGGCGCGCGTTCCCGTCCAGATCCGGCTGTTCCTTGCGGTTGCAATCTCGATGGCCATCCTGCCGATCATGTGGGACGACATCTACCCGCAGGTCACCGGGAAGGGTCACACCTACATTTATCTTATCGCGACCGAGACGATCGTCGGCGCCGTGATCGGTCTTGTCGCCCGTTACTATGTGCTCGGCCTGCAGTTTGCGGCCACGGCGGCGACCATGCTGATGGGGTTCAGCCCGCCGCCGTCGGCGGACGTTCTCGAAGACACGGCCGAAAACCAGGTCACCAGCTTGATCACCTTCGCCGGCCTGATGATCCTGTTCATGCTGGACTTCCACCATGTGATCATCGAGGCCGTCGCGCAATCCTACCGCGTGATGCCGATCGGCAGCGGCTTTGATCCGCAGGGCGTGTTGATCACGCTCGCAAATTCGCTGGGGCAGACCTTCATGATCATGCTGCGCCTCGCAAGCCCGTTCCTGATCTATGGCCTGCTCTTCAACGTCGCCATCGGAATGGTGAACAAGCTTGCCCCGCAGATTCCGATCTATTTCATCTCCCAACCCTATCTGATCATGGGCGGCATGTTCCTGCTCTATCTCGGGATCGCCGCAATGCTGCGACTCTTCGCCGACGGCTTCGCGCCGGTCATGCAGGGAGGCTAGGGGCGTGAAGACGCGATCGGAAAAATTGAAGCGCCTGGTTGCCGTCCAGCGGCATCTTGAGCGGATGGCGGAAAGCGAGCTTGCAGAGACCGCACGCCAGCGCGGCGTCCTTGCAGAAACGATCGATGTGGTCGCCGATGCAATGGGTTCGGCTCACCCGATGCATCGCATCTTCTCCGGTCATTACGCCTCCCAACTCGGGCGTCTCGCCCAGAAGGATCAGATGCTGCTCGGCATTCAGCAGGTGCACGAGGCGCGCATGCTGAGGGAGCGCGCAAAAGGCGATCGCTTCGAGGAAAACATGAAGGATGCACGCCTCGCGGAGGATCGCGAAGCGGCCGACAACTCGATGCTCGATCTGATCGACCAGCATCTCTCTACAGCGCCGCGCGTCTAATCAGACGCGCAAAGGTCGCTGTAGAACTTCGAGTCTGCATGGTTTTGTCCTTAAATCGATTCCGATTCAACGAACCATGCAGTAGCGCTCCGCCAGCTTCCGGTAAGGTTGAAGGACGATAGTGCGCCATCGGGGCGTCCTTCCAAGGGGACAAGCCCGGTTCGGAATATTTGCGACCGCGCGCGACCCCGGGCGCTTCGAGAGGATGTGACATGGCAATTTCCCCGCCCAGCGATCTTGTGATGGACGTCGTCCGCGCGGCCGATCCGGCGGAAATCCAGGAGGCCCAGGCAAAGCTCAAGGCCAACCGCGCTGCTTTCCAGGCAACGAGCCTTGCGGAAAACGGCAATGGTTTTGCCGCGGCCGTTTCGGTTCTCAACCCGTCCGAGGGATCGACCGGACTGGGCGACATCAACAACCGTGTCGAGCAGAAGAAGATTCCCGAGACCTATCGGAAGTTCGAGGCGATGGTGCTGCAGAATTTCGTGAAGTCCATGCTGCCGAGCGAAAGCGAGAACGTCTACGGCAAGGGCACCTCCGGCGACGTCTGGAAAAGCATGATGGCGGAACAGATCGGCGACGTTCTCGCCGCGGGCGGCGGTATCGGCATTGCCGATCGCATGGCCGGCGACGACGCGACCGATCGAGTGAATGCGTCGGTCGACGGCAACAGCCACAACCTCGCGACGAGCATGGTCCAGGAATACGAGCGCAAGGCTCTCTCCGGCTTTTTGACCAACGATGAAAAGAAGAAGCAAGCCTAGCGGATAAGCACACTCGGCGGGTTTCCGCCTGCATCGCGCTTTTGGATTATTTGGGAGTTGATTAATGGAAGCTGTGGCATCGAATGACGTACGAATTCGGAACGTTCTCGGCCGCCTGGAAATGATCATCGACAACGAGAACAGCCGCATCGGCGTGGACCCTGATTTCGATATCAAGACGTCGAACGCACACAAGAGCCGCTGCCTCTACGAACTGACGATGCTCCACCGCGATGCCGTGCCCGGCGAGATCTCGCCGGCCTTCATTTCGCAGACGCGCCATCTGCGCAACAAGCTGCAGGTCAACTCCCAGAAGGTCGAGGCACATCTCGAAGCGGTGCGGTCCGTGGTCGATATTCTGAAGACGGCTGCCCAGGACGCGGATGCGGATGGCATCTACACCGAAGCGCAGTTCCGCTATAGCGATTTCTGATGCTGAAGCTCGTTCTCACCGGGGTCTGGGTCTGCGTCGTTACGCTCGGATCCGTCTATTTTTCGATGCAATACGCCTCGGCGCCCGTCATATCGGAGGCCGAGGCGGATAGACGTGCATCCGAGGAATACATACCGGGAGAAATCATCACCGTCCCGGTCATCAAGGAAGGGGCGGTGCAGGGATATTTTCTTGCCAAACTGTCCTTCTCGGCAACGAAGGAAGGCATCGCGAAGCTGCACGCACCGCTCCGGCAGGTCGTGACGGATGAGCTTTACGACATGCTGGTCGGTTCGAAGTTCGTCGATCTCGCCGACACCGGGACATTCGACTTGCCGACCTTCAAGGTCGCCGTGAAGGACGGATTGAACAAAAAGCTCGGCAGTGAAGTGATCACCGAGGTTCTGGTCGAACAGCTCGAATATCTCACCAAGGACGACGTCGAGCGCGTCGCCAACAGTCAGAACAGGCCGTATCAAAAACCGGTTCCTGTCGTCGACAAGAACGGCAACGTTGCTGCGGACAAGATTCCGGAAGGGGCGGTGAAGGCGAACAGCAGCGCCCATTGACCGGCCCTGCAGCGCCGCGCGACCGGACGTGCTGAGATCGCTGGAGCACTTTGAAGGTGCTGCATGACTTTGTCCCGTTAATCGATTTAGGGAAACATGCAGTAGCGGCGAGCCGGCATTCAGGTGACGTTGTGCGTCCGGTCTTGCGCCTCTGCGGAGCCGATTTTCGCCGTCAGCCGGCCGACCGCGACATAGAGCGGATAGAGACTTGCCGCGGCGAGCCCGGTCTCCGCCCAAAGTTTGAGCCCGACCGGCAGAGAGGTGGCGATGAGCGCAAGGGATTTGCCGAGCACTCTCAACCGACCGGAGAATGTCGGGTCGCGCTGATGCTCCAGGAGTGCCGAGATTGCGCCGTTCTCGAGGCTGCGGGTACGGATCCACGACCTGGTGGTGTGATAAGCAGGAACCGTTTCCGCGACCCAGGCTTCCGTTGCCCAGGCAAACGTGAACCCTTTCGCCTTGCATCGATCGAAGAAATCCGCTTCGCCGACGCCGACGACATTGAGCGCCGGATCCAGAAACGGCCGGGGCATCCCGTCGAGTGCCGCCCGGGCTATAAGGACGTTGCCTGCCGAATAGAGGATCGGTACCGGTCCGCTCTCATTGTAAGGAGGCGTGAAAACGGGGTGCCGCTTCCACTTCTGTTCGTGCGGATCCTCGAAGACGGGGAGTTGCGGCCCGCCGACAATATCCACCCCATGGGTCTCCTGAACGGCAAGGAGGCGATCGAGCCACTCCGGAGCGGCAACTTCATCGTCATAGATGACCGCGAGCGCGCGGAGGTTGGGATAGAGATCGAGCGCTGTCGTCCATCCGGCATTGCACGCATGGGCGTGTCCGCGGCGGCGAACGACGACAATGGCGGAATCGGACGGATGTCCGAGAAAGAAGCTCTTCGCCGCCTGGGCGCCAGCCAGCCCGTCCGCGTCGTTTTCGACGACCACAGTCGCCAAAGGAACGTCAGGCCGTTGGGAAACAATGGTTTTCAGCGTTTTGACGAGGTGATCCGGGCGGCGGAACGTCGGCACGACGACTACGAGTTCGATGTCGGCCGCATCTTCCCGTTCGGTCTGGAAATAGACGGTGATGTCCTGACCGTTCAGCGTCATAGTAAGACCTGTGCGCGCAGATAGCCGGCAAGCACTACAGCAAAATTTCCTAAACAGATGTTGAATCCGGAAAACGGCTTTTGAATGAGAGCCTTAAACGGTGTTTTAGCGCAAGCGACTAAAGTGAGAAAAAATCGTCTCTCACCCCGTGTGGCAACATGTTTCCGATGCCCGTCTCCTTTTTTGCGCCGATGGAAAGTCTCGCCTTGATCTTCGATACGGCGGGCCGGACCTGCCAATGGTCCGTTGCCACTTCGGCCGCAAGGACCGGAGGCGGGTCGCGATGAACGCCTTTTCGCGCATTGTCGTAACCGCGTCCAAGCAGATCGAATCTCGCGTGCCGAGTCGCGATTTCGGCTGGGCCGATGCTTTGGCCTTCGCCGATACAGTCGCCTCCCAGCCCACATGGCATGCGGTCGTGACCGACCGCATGTTTCCGACCAGTCAGGATGCGGCGGCCTTCGTGCCCGCGCTGCTGACCTATATCGAGAAGCCGATGCGTGTCGCGCTGATCGGCTCGCATCGTGACATTGTGCGGCGCGCTGCCGAGAATTTCCGAAGCCACGCGCCCTGGCACGAATTCATAGCCGCCGGCGGCTTTTCCGGTCAGGGGAACGTTCTCGATGACGTACGCGCGCTCGAGCCCCACATTCTCGTAGTGGCGATCGAAAGCTCGAAACAGGAGAAATGGGTCGATCGAAACATTGCTCCCGAGCACGGCCGGCTCGTCATCGCCGTTGACGACTTTGTGGTTCGGGAATTCTCCCCTGCGCCCGCTCTCTTTCGTCGCCTGGGGCTCGATTGGCTCCGTCGGTTCGCGGCGGAGGCAGGGCGGCGTCGCGCGTATCACGCCTTTCGGTGGAAACCGATTAAGCGCGGTCGCGAACTTGCCGGCGTTTCCGAGCAGCATTTCGAATCGCCGCAGGCGCACCGTGGTGCTAGCCGCATCTCGCGCGAATGATTCCGAGCGCTGCCGGTGATGTCTTGCTTGCGTCAAACACTGTTCTCGCCGGAGCAGTGGGGTGTCTGTGACATGACGTTGCAAGTGGCGGCCCCGGATCTTTCAGCGATGCAAGGAAATGCTGCTGACGTCGACGGAATGCTGTTCCGGTATGGTCGGCTCTTGCATTTATGCGTTTGGAACAGCATAGGGCGCATGCAGGCAATCGCTTGATGCCGCGCGAACTAGAGTGTGCCGCGCGAAGGACAAACCGGGAGATACGCCGTGACGACTGTGATTGATGGCAAGGCCGTTGCCGCTTCGGTCATCGAAACCGTGAAATCCGCCACAAAGACGCTGGAGGCGGAAACCGGCGTCCGCGCCGGGCTCGCCGTGGTTATCGTCGGAGACGATCCGGCAAGCCACGCCTACGTATCGGCGAAGAGCAAGATGGCCAAGGAATGCGGTTTCCTTTCGGTCCAGCACACGCTGCCGCAGGAGACGTCGCAGGAGGAACTGGCGGCGCTTGTCGCGGAGCTTAATGCGGACGCCTCCATTCACGGCATTCTCGTGCAACTGCCGCTGCCGAAGCATCTTCAGTCCGAGCCGATCATCCAGTCGATCCTGCCCGAGAAGGATGTCGACGGCCTGCACGTCGTCAATGCCGGCAGGGTCGCGACCGGAGATCTCGAGAACGGGCTCATTTCCTGCACGCCTGCCGGGGCCATGGTGTTCGTGCGCCGCACGCATGGGGAGGACCTTTCGGGGCTCAACGCCGTCGTCATCGGCCGGTCGAACCTCTTCGGCAAGCCGATGTCGGCGCTGCTTCTTGCCGCCAACGCAACGGTTACGACCGCGCATTCACGCACGAGGGATCTTCCCGCCGTCTGCCGCAACGCCGACATTCTGGTTGCCGCCGTCGGTCGCCCGGAAATGGTCAAGGCCGATTGGGTGAAGCCCGGCGCGACAGTCATCGACGTCGGCATCAATCGCGTGCCGGCGCCGGAACGCGGCGAGGGCAGGACGAAGCTCGTCGGCGACGTCGCCTTCGAGGAATGCGCCAAGGTCGCAAGCGTGATCACGCCGGTTCCCGGCGGTGTCGGGCCGATGACCATTGCCATGCTGATGGCGAACACGATCATTGCAGCCTACCGCACGGCCGGTCGCAAGCCGCCGAAATTCTGACGACCGCTCCAAGGATGTGAAATGGATGCGGGCGGAGGGCCAAACGCCTTTCCGTCCGCTTCAGCGTCTACGCGATTCCGGACGGAAGACCGTCACACCCTTTTCCTGGAATTGATGTTTTTGACGGACGCCGGTCCGGTCGACGCGCGAACGATCAGTTCCGCGCGCCAAAGTTCCTGATCCGGGTAGGCGCCGCGGTCCAGGATGCCGCCGATCAGCCGGCTTGCGACGCGCGCGCCGGCGGCCCTCAGCGACGAGCGCGTCGTCGTCAGCGGCACGCTGAAATTTTCCGGCTTCAGCATCGGCAAGACATCGTCATGAGCGATGATCGAGATATCCGTGCCGACCGTGAGGCCGGCCTGATTGATCGCGCGCACGGCTCCGAGTGCCAGAGCCGTACTCGAGCAGAGAACGGCGGTAGGCGGATCCGGCTGCTTCAGGAAGCGCTGCATGCTGCGATAACCGTATTCATCGGTCATCACCGAGTGGTGGACCAATGTCTCGTCGAGATCGAGACCCCACTCCTTGAGGGCGCGTGTCACGCCCTTTTTCCGGCGAATGGCGAAGGCCAGGTGTTCCTGTCCATTGATGAGGGCGATC
Organism: Sinorhizobium psoraleae; assembly: GCF_013283645.1. Lineage (GTDB taxonomy): Bacteria > Pseudomonadota > Alphaproteobacteria > Rhizobiales > Rhizobiaceae > Sinorhizobium > Sinorhizobium psoraleae. Next base: position 816,849 of record NZ_JABEKV010000002.1, on the reverse strand, counting down.
CGCCGATGGCCGAGCTGGATGAGAAGCCTCGTCGCGTCGTAGAAGGCGGCCGTGTTGTCTATGTCGAGGAACGGATAGTCTTTCGGGCCTCCGATCGATCGGCCATGCACGACAAAGGGGATAGACAGCGACTTGAGTATGGCGATGCGCGGGTCATTGGCGCGCATATGGGCAAGAAAGAGTGCGTCGACATTGCCGCTTGCCGCCAGGCGCCGGAACGTTGCTTCCTCGTCTTCGGGCGCACTCGGGTTCAGCACGAAATGAAAGTCGTGCTTGACGGCCTCTTCGGCGAGACCGGCAAGAAATTCGCCGAAATGAATGTCCGATCCGATACCCGATGCAATCGGCATGACAAGGCCGATGGAATAGGCCTTGCCCGTCGCCAGCCGTTGCGCGGCGCGGTTCGGCCGATAGCCGGTCTCGCGCACCGCTTTCAGGACCCGTTGCCGGGTCTTGGCGTTGACTTCCGGGTAGCCGTTGAGCGCTCGGCTGACCGTCGTCTGCGATAGGCCGAGCAACTCCGCTAGCTGCTTAAGATTGACCGGCATGGTCGGCATTCCTCCCCAAAGCGCTTTGGATACCCCTCTTATTTAGGGTGTTCCGGCGAGCGCCCCCAAATCCTGTATCACTCGCACCGCGCAGGAAAAAGCGAAAAGCCCTGTTTCCGCAGTGCAAAATGTTGATGCAAGGCAATATCCACGCCACTTTGAGACGGTCAGGAGGAAAGCGCTTGACTCTTCCTCAGTGGCGATGATTTCTTAGCAAACTCAAAGCGCTTTGAATTTGCGCGTTGATGATCCGCCCGCGGCGCAATGTCCGGGTTCATGTTGGGAGGACAATAACGTGAAGAGATCATTCCTGATGGGCGTGGCTGCGCTCGCCCTGGTAGTGGGGGCTGCCGATGCTGCCGAGCTGAAATTCAAGCCCGGCGAGGACTCCAAATTCAATTGGGCGAGTTTCGAGGAATTCAAAAAAGGCCACGACCTCAAGGGACAAACGCTGACCATCTTCGGTCCATGGCGCGGCGAGGACGAGGCCCTGTTCAAGAGCGTTTATGCCTATTTCGTTGAAGCGACGGGCGCCGAGATCAAATATTCGTCCTCCGAAAACTATGAACAGCAGATAGTCATCGACACTCAAGCTGGTAGCCCGCCGGATGTCGCGATCCTGCCGCAGCCGGGTCTTATCGCCGATCTTGCCTCGAAGGGCTATCTGACGCCGCTTGGTGACGAAACCAAGCAATGGTTGCTCGACAACTACGCAGCCGGTCAATCGTGGGTCGATCTCTCCACTTACAACGGCAAGGACGGCGCACCGGCGCTCTACGCGTTCCCTTACAAGATCGATGTGAAGTCGCTCGTCTGGTACGTGCCGGAAAACTTCGAGGACGCCGGCTACGAAGTGCCGAAGACCATGGAAGAGCTGAAGGCGCTGACCGAGAAGATCGCCGCCGATGGTGAGAAGCCGTGGTGCATCGGCCTCGGTTCGGGCGGCGCGACCGGCTGGCCGGCGACGGACTGGGTCGAGGACCTGATGCTGCGCACGCAGCCGGCCGATGTCTACGACAAGTGGGTCAAGAACGAGATTCCGTTCACCGATCCGGCGATCACCGGTGCGTTGGACGAATTCGGCTGGTTCGCACGCAACGACAAGTTCGTGGATGGCGGCGCTGCGGCCGTGGCCTCTGCCGACTTCCGTGACAGCCCGAAGGGTCTCTTCTCCTCGCCGCCGAAGTGCTACCTGCACCATCAGGCTTCGTTCATCCCGTCCTTCTTCCCGGAAGGCACCGTGATCGGCGAGGATGCCGATTTCTTCTACTTGCCTCCCTATGAGAGCAAGAAGGATCTCGGCAATCCGGTGCTGGGTGCCGGTACGCTCGCGATGATCACCAAGGACACGCCGGCCGCACGCGCCTTCATCGAGTTTCTGAAGACGCCGATCGCGCATGAGGTCTGGATGGCCCAGACGAGTTTCCTGACGCCCTACAAGAGCGTCAACGTGGAGACCTATGGCAATCCGCCGCTGAAGAAGCAGGGCGAGATCCTGCTCAATGCGACGACCTTCCGTTTCGATGGTTCCGACCTGATGCCGGGCAAGATCGGCGCAGGCGCCTTCTGGACAGGCATGGTCGATTTCGTGGGCGGCAAGTCGTCTGCCGACGTCGCAGCCGGCGTGCAGAAGGCATGGGACTCCATCAAGTAAGACTAAAACAAAGACGGCGGACGATGCTAATCTCGTCCGCCGCTCCTTCATGTCCGGATTGCCTCGGCAATCGGGGTAATCCCAATCAAGAGCGGTAGCCGTCATCACACGATGCGCCGGGAGCATCCTGCTTCGGAGCGCATTTAAGGGGAGGGATGTGTCATGCAGCAGCTATTCGCTGCCATTCTGACGATGATTGCCGGTGTCCTGGCTTGCGCAGCCTATTTCTGGGGCACCAATTTCATTCTCGACCAGATTTTCCCGTCGAAGGGCCTCTCCGGTAAGGCTGCGTCCCGCAACCTGCGCATCACCAACGCCATCCGGCCCTGGCTGTTTCTGGCGCCCGCACTGTTCGCGCTGACGATCTATCTCATCTATCCGGTCTACCAGTCCGTCGTTTTCAGTTTCCATGATCGAGCGGGAGTGAACTTCGTCGGCTTTAGTAACTACTTCTGGATGGTTAATGACAATGAATTCCGTCAGTCGATCTTCAACAATTTCCTCTGGCTGCTGGTCGTCCCGGCACTCTCGACCTTCTTCGGGCTCATCATCGCGGCGCTGACGGACCGCATCTGGTGGGGCAACATCGCCAAAACGCTGATCTTCATGCCGATGGCGATCTCCTTCGTTGGCGCCGCCGTCATCTGGAAGTTCATCTACGACTACCGTGCGGAGGGAGCGGAGCAGATCGGCCTCTTGAATGCCATTGTCGTCGCCTTCGGCGGCGTACCGCAGGCCTGGATCACGCTGCCCTTCTGGAACAATTTCTTCCTCATGGTCATCCTCATCTGGATCCAGACAGGATTTGCGATGGTCATTCTCTCCGCTGCATTGCGCGGCATACCGGAGGAGACCATCGAGGCCGCGGTGATCGACGGCGCCAATGGCTGGCAGATCTTCTTCAAGATCATGGTGCCGCAGATCTGGGGCACGATCGCCGTCGTCTGGACCACCATCACGATCCTGGTGCTCAAGGTTTTCGACATCGTTCTGGCGATGACGAACGGGCAATGGCAGAGCCAGGTGCTCGCCAACCTCATGTTCGACTGGATGTTCCGCGGTGGCGGGGACTTCGGCCGCGGCGCGTCGATTGCCGTAGTGATCATGATTCTCGTCGTCCCGATCATGATCTGGAACATCCGCAACGCGGCCAAGGAAATGAGGAGCCACTGAGATGACCCCAGCCACGCGCTCCCCGCTGATGTGGGCCGTGCACCTCTCGGTGCTTCTGCTCGTCGCTCTCTGGACGATGCCGACCGCCGGCCTGTTGATATCGTCGCTACGCGACAAGGATCAGCTCGCCGTTTCCGGATGGTGGACGGCGCTTGCCACGTCGTCGCGCAACGCCGTCGCGCGCGCTCCGTCGGCCGACAGTCAGGTCGAACGTGACGGCAAGTTCGTCATCTCAGGCAACGTTCTCGATGGTCAGGCCGGACAGGTTTCGGCCTTCGGCTTCTCCAGTCGTGAACCGGCGGCGTTCAAGGCCGGCGAAACCGCCGATCTGAACGGCGGCGAAAAGCTGACGGTGCAGGCGGACGGCAGCTTCGAGATCGTTTCCGACACGAGGATGGAAGGCTCGCGCGGCCAGCGCATCTTTTTCACCGCCGCGGCACCGCCGCGTTTCACGCTCGACAACTATAGAGAGGTTCTGAGTGCGGAGGGCATTGGCGCGTCCTTCATCAACTCGCTGACGGTTGCCGTTCCATCGACGGTCATCCCGATTCTGATAGCAGCTTTTGCAGCCTATGCTCTGGCCTGGATGCCTTTTCCCGGGCGTGCAATCCTGATCGCCGTGGTGGTCGGCCTGCTGGTCGTGCCGCTGCAGATGTCGCTTATTCCGCTCTTGAAGCTCTATAACGGCGTCGGTGCTTTCCTCGGCGTGCCGGCCAAGACCTATATGGGTATCTGGCTCGCCCATACCGGCTTCGGTTTGCCACTCGCGATCTATCTCTTGCGCAATTACATGGCCGGTCTGCCGCGCGAGATCATGGAATCCGCACGCGTCGACGGCGCCAGCGATTTTGACATCTTCGTCAAGATCATCCTGCCATTGTCGTTCCCGGCGCTCGCCTCCTTTGCGATCTTCCAATTCCTCTGGACCTGGAACGATCTTCTGGTCGCCATCGTCTTCCTCGGCACGGGCCAGGATCAGCTCGTCCTGACGGGGCGCCTGGTCAACCTCCTCGGCTCTCGCGGCGGCAACTGGGAAATCCTGACCGCTTCCGCCTTCATCACCATCGTCGTTCCTCTGATCGTCTTCTTCGCGCTGCAGCGCTATCTCGTGCGCGGCCTGCTCGCGGGGTCGGTCAAGGGCGGCTGACAGATTCAAGACAAGGACCTTTTACGCGAATGCACATGACAGAAACGACCGGCTCCATTCTGCAGCCCGACAAGGACTGGTGGCGTGGAGCGGTGATCTACCAGATCTATCCGCGCTCCTATCAGGACACGAACGGCGATGGCATCGGCGACCTGAAGGGAATCACCGCCCGGCTGGCGCATATTGCGGCGCTCGGCGTAGACGCGATCTGGATCTCGCCCTTTTTCACTTCGCCGATGAAGGATTTCGGCTATGACGTCTCCGACTATCGGGACGTCGATCCGATCTTCGGCAAGCTCGAGGATTTCGATGAGCTGATCACAGAGGCGCACCGGCTCGGCGTGCGGGTCATGATCGATCTCGTTCTGTCGCATACGTCCGACCAGCATCCATGGTTCGTCGAGAGCCGGTCGAGCCGTAGCAACGGCAAGGCGGACTGGTATGTCTGGGCCGATTCCAAACCCGACGGAAGCCCGCCCAACAACTGGCTGTCGATCTTCGGCGGCTCGGCCTGGGCCTGGGATCCGACGCGGCTGCAGTATTACCTGCACAACTTCCTGACGTCTCAGCCGGACCTCAACCTGCACAATCCGCAAGTGCAGGAGGCACTGCTCGCCGTCGAACGCTTCTGGCTGGAGCGCGGCGTCGACGGCTTCCGCCTCGACACCATCAACTTCTATTTCCACGACAAGCAACTGCGCGACAACCCGGCCTTGGCACCGGAGCGGCGCAATGCCTCGACGGCGCCGGCGGTCAATCCGTACAACTATCAGGAACACCTTTACGACAAGAACCAGCCCGAAAACCTCGAGTTCCTCAGGCGTTTCCGGGCGGCGATGGACGAGTTTCCGGCGATCGCTGCCGTCGGCGAGGTTGGCGACAGCCAGCGCGGGCTTGAGATCGCCGGTGAATATACGTCCGACGGTGACAAGATGCACATGTGCTATGCCTTCGAGTTCCTGGCGCCGGAAGCTCCGACGCCGGAACGGGTGGCCGAGGTGCTGTCTGATTTCCAGAAGGCGGCACCCGAAGGCTGGGCCTGCTGGGCCTTTTCCAATCATGATGTCGTTCGGCACGCCAGCCGCTGGGCCGACGGCGTCAGCGATTACGGCGCGCACGCCAAGCTGCTGGCGAGCCTTTTGATGTCGCTGCGTGGTTCCGTTTGCCTGTACCAGGGCGAGGAACTGGGGCTGACGGAGGCGGAACTCGCCTACGAGGATTTGCGGGATCCCTACGGCATCCAGTTCTGGCCGGATTTCAAGGGGCGCGACGGCTGCCGCACGCCGATGGTTTGGGAGAGCATGTCGGACGGCGGGTTCAGCGACGCCAAACCATGGCTGCCGGTTTCCGAGGCCCACCTTGCGCACGCAGTTGCCATTCAGGAGGCGGACCCGGCCTCAATCATGCAGCATTACCGCCGCTTCCTGAGATTCAGAAAGGCGTATCCGGCCTTTGCCAAGGGCGAGATCGAGTTTTTCGAGACGCGGGCGCCGCTCCTCGGCTTCCTGCGCACCTATGGCAACGAGAAATTGCTTTGCGTGTTCAACATGAGCGAAGGACGCGCGACCGCCGAGTTGCCGAGCGAACGATTGGAACCACTCGAGGGCCACGGTTTCGTTTCGGAAATCAGGGACAACAAGGTTAATCTTCCGGCCTGGGGCGCGTTCTTCGCGCGCCTCGGCTAAGCGTTTTCCAGCGAAGGACAACGGTTCGCATGAAGAAAGCGCCTTTTGGAGAAATGGAGAGGGGAGGATGCGATGACAGGCCTGTTGCTTAAAGATATCCGCAAGTCCTATGGGGCGGTTGATGTCATTCACGGCATCAACCTCGACATCAAGCAGGGTGAGTTCATCGTCTTCGTTGGACCGTCCGGTTGCGGGAAATCGACGCTGCTCAGGATGATCGCCGGCCTTGAAGAGATAACCGGCGGCGACATGTTCATCGATGGCGAACGGGTCAACGAGGTGCCGCCATCGAAGCGCGGCATCGCCATGGTGTTCCAGTCCTACGCGCTCTATCCGCACATGACAGTCTATGACAACATGGCTTTCGGGATGCGGATCGCCAAGGAGCCGAAGGAGGAGATCGACCGCCGCGTGCGCTCGGCGGCGGAAATCCTCCAGCTCACCAAATATCTGGACCGGCTGCCAAAGGCGCTTTCGGGCGGCCAGCGCCAGCGCGTGGCGATCGGTCGCGCGATCTGCCGAGACCCCAAGGTCTTTCTCTTCGACGAGCCGCTTTCCAATCTCGATGCCGCCTTGCGCGTCGCCACCCGGATCGAGATCGCCAAGCTCAACGAGCAGATGGCCGATACGACGATGATCTATGTCACCCATGACCAAGTGGAGGCTATGACGCTCGCCGACCGCATCGTCGTGCTTTCCGCCGGTCATATCGAGCAGGTCGGTGCCCCACTCGAACTCTACGAGCGCCCGGCGAACCTTTTTGTCGCCCGCTTCATAGGCTCGCCGGCGATGAACATCATCCCGTCGACGATCTCCGCGACCGGCGCGCAGACCACGGTGACGCTCGCAGGCGGCAAGTCGGTGACGCTTGATATCTCCACGAACGCTTCCGAAAACGGTAAGAAGGCGAGCTTCGGAGTGCGGCCGGAAGATCTGCAGGCGACGCAGACCGAAGACTTCCTGTTCGAAGGAACGGTCTCGATCGTCGAGGCGCTTGGCGAAGTGACGCTGCTCTACATCGAGGGACTGGTCGAAAACGAGCCGATCATCGCGAAGATCCCCGGCATCTCGCAGGTCAACAGGGGAGACAAGGTGCGCTTCACCGCCGACAAGGCAAAGCTTCACCTTTTTGACGAAGCCGGGCGCAGCTATCGCGCTTAGTGCAATTCCAGGAGCAGTGTGTAACGGTTTTCCGTCCGGATTGCTCAGTTTCAAGGGGCTGCAGCGTTCTTTGCGCGTCCGATAAGACGCGCGGCGCTGTGGTCCATGTCACCGGTGGTGCGGCGCAAGCGAAGGAACAGCGCGCGCTTTCTCCTCCGCATTCAGTCAGATGGATTTAACCATATCGGACTCGCCCGGCGCTTCCGCACGAGTTTTCCACACGTGTTTGGGAAGCCAAACTCTCTGTTAAATTTCATGGGTTAGCGTCGCCGCAGGTAGAAATGCGAAAGGCGAATTCGATGAGCGGCGCGTCCCCCGTGGTGCACCAGCACTTCCTCAACAAGGAAGAATCCTTCATGTACGATCGGGAAACGAACTTCCCAATGGAGGACACACGCAACGAGGCGCGCATCGAATTCACCGAGAAAGGCGTACAGAACCTTTCATCGCGTCGCTGCGAAATCATCAAGCTCTCCAAGAGCGGCGCCGTCATCGGTATCCTGACGAAGTTCAAGCTGCCGCAGAACTTCTATCTCGACATCCCGAGCGCGCGCATTCCCTTGATCGGGTGCCTGCTCAAGCGCGTCCATGCCAACAATATCATCGAAGCCCGCTTCCTGCGGCTTTTGACCGATCGCGATTTGAACCGGATTTTCGTCTACAGCACGCATCCGAACCATCGCAATCGCACGCTCGATATCTACCGCTGAAAATCGGAAGTGCGCCGTCTTGCAGCTATGCGTCTGCAGTTGTCCTCTCTCTTGACGGGATTACCTTCGTCGTCGAAATTTGACACTAAGGCGCCGCGCGTCTCAGGCAGGCACGTCGCCTTAAATCGGCTCCGACTAAGGAACCATACAGCAGATCGACTGCGCTTGAAGCGAGAGAACCGCTATGCAGCGACCCTATCGTCTTTCCTGTCATTGCGGCGACATTTGTGTCGAGGTCGATGCTGATCTCTCAGGATTGATCGAATGCAATTGTTCGACGTGCCGGCGGTCGGGTTTCCTTCATTGGAAGGTGGATTCCGCCAGTGTCAGGCTCATCACTGAAAAGCGCCGCCTGTCGAGCTACATCTGGCGCGGCGTTACCGAAGGCCATCACTTCTGCCCCACATGTGGCACTGCGATCATGCGAAGCGGCTATCCGGAGAACCGCGTCTCACTCAATGCCCGCTGCATCGAGGGAGTGGACGTGTTCACACTCGAAATCGAACATTATGATGGGCGAAACGATATTCATCCCGGGCCGCTCCCGTAGCTGGAGCGTCCCGTAACGGTGCGCCAGCACGGGCATCCGCCGCCTTACTGGAAAAGGACGCTTGCCCCATGATCGGCCGTGCCCGCGATCCTGCGGAACGGAGCGAAGAGCTCACGGCCCATGCCGAATTCGTTGTCGGAGAGGTCGATATGTGCCGGCACGCGCGTTCTCAGCGCAATGTCTTCGACCAGCACCTCGATCGTCCCGGCAACGGCGTCGATGCGGACGATGTCGCCCTCCTGGATGCGCGCGATCGGCCCGCCATCCTTTGCTTCCGGTGTGACATGGATGGCCGCAGGCACCTTGCCGGACGCGCCTGACATGCGGCCATCGGTCAAGATCGCGACTTTCTGACCGCGGTCCTGGAGAATGCCGAGCACGGTCGTCAGCTTGTGCAGTTCCGGCATGCCATTGGCCTTCGGCCCCTGGAAGCGGACCACCGCGACGAAATCGCCTTCGAGCTTCCCCGCCTTGAATGCGGCGTTGAGTTCCGCTTGGTCATGAAAGATCTTCGCCGGCGCCTCAATGACATGGCGCTCCGGTTTGACGGCCGAAATCTTGATCACGGCCTTGCCGAGATTGCCCGCGAGCATCTTTAACCCGCCCGTGTGCTGGAACGGTTGGTCGATCGTTGCCAGCACCTTCGGGTCGGCACTCTGTTGCGGCGCCGGCTCGCGGTGCACGCCTCCGTTGGCGCCGAGCTTGATGTCGATCGCATAGGCGTTAAGGCCGTGGCCGAACACCGTCCTGACGTCGTCGTGCAGCAATCCGTTCTTGAGCAGCTGGCTGATCAGGAAGCCCATGCCGCCGGCGGCGTGGAAATGGTTCACGTCCGCGAGTCCGTTCGGATAGACGCGCGCGAGAAGCGGCACGATATCGGAAAGTTCCGAGATATCCTGCCAGGTGAGCAGGATGCCCGCCGCGCGCGCCATGGCAACAAGATGCATGGTGTGGTTGGTCGAGCCGCCCGTCGCATGCAGGCCGACGACACCGTTGACGATCGATCGTTCATCGATCATTTCGCCGGCGGGGGTGAACTCGTTGCCCATGGCGGTGATGGCGAGCGCCCGCTTTGCCGCTTCCTTCGTCAGCGCGTCGCGCAGCGGCGTGCCGGGATTGATGAAGGAGGCGCCGGGCAGGTGGAAGCCCATGATTTCCATCAGCATCTGGTTGGAGTTGGCGGTGCCGTAGAAGGTGCAGGTACCCGGGCCGTGATAGGACTTGGATTCCGCCTCGAGCAGCTCGTCGCGACCGACCTTGCCTTCGGCGAAGAGCTGGCGGACGCGGGCCTTTTCGTCGTTAGGCAGACCTGAGGTCATCGGTCCGGCGGGAATGAAGACCGCCGGCAAGTGGCCGAAAGTCAGCGCTGCGATGACGAGGCCCGGAACGATCTTGTCGCAGACGCCGAGATAGACCGCGGAATCGAACATGTTGTGCGACAGGCCGACGCCGGCAGCCATCGCGATCAGGTCGCGCGAGAAGAGGGAAAGCTCCATCCCCGGCTGCCCCTGGGTGACGCCGTCGCACATCGCCGGCACGCCACCGGCGACTTGCGCCACGCCGCCCGCCTCGCGAGCCGCCTCCCGGATCAGTGCCGGATAGGTCTCGAAGGGCTGATGCGCCGAGAGCATGTCGTTGTAGGAGGTGATGATGCCGAGGTTGGGGACGCGGTCACCCGCGAGCGCCGTCTTCTCGGCGGGGGAACAGACGGCAAACCCGTGCGCGAGGTTGCCGCAGCCGAGCACGCTGCGGTGCGGCCCGTTTGCCGACGCGCTACGGACGCGATCGAGATAGGCCTCGCGCTGGGGTTTCGAGCGCTCGACGATACGGGCGGTGATTGCGGCAACGCGGGAATCGGCGGACATGACACATCCTGTTCCGGAGCTTGGGGCTCCTGTCTTCATCCTGTTATCGGTCTACAGCGGCCGCGCTCTCCGCATCGGTGGCTGCAACAGTTTGAATTGCTGTTGTAATTTACCCTCAATCCGATAGCGAAATAAGGACAAATCACCCAACACGACCTGCGCATTCGAGTGAGCGCGCAGGGAATGCTCCAAGTCGGAGCGCTTTCTACCCTCGGCGGCTTGCCCGAACGGGCCACGCTCCGCCGTGTTACGGCGCCCAATAGATCTGCAGCGGCGAGGTGGCCCGCCGCAACATGGCGCGGATCGGCATCTCCGCCTCGTCACCGGGCGCCTCCGCTCGGGCAAGAACCTCCTTCTTGCCGTCGCCTTCGATATGGAGGACGAGTAACCCGGCGTCCTGGAGACTGGAAAAGGTGAAGGTCAGGCGTATTTCGCCCGCGCCTTCCGCTTCCATGGTGATCACGCCGCGTGGCGTCGCGGGATCGATCGCCTCCTTGAGGCGCGTCCCACCCGGGAAGAACGACGCGGTATGCCCGTCCGTTCCCATCCCGAGAACGACGATATCGAAGGGCGTGCCGATGGCCGCCACCGATTGGCTCGCCATGGTTGCCGCCTCCTCGGCGGTCGCCGCGGCATGATAGAGCGGCACGAAATGCGCCTTGGCCGCCTCGTTTTGCAGGAGGTTCTGAGCGACGAGGCCATGGTTGGAGCGTTCGTTTTCCTGCGGCACGAAGCGTTCGTCGACGAGGGTGACGGTCACTTTCGCCCAGTCGAGTTCGCGCTGCGACAGCGCCTGGAAGAACGCTTTCGGCGTCGATCCGCCGGAGACCGCGATGCTCGCCGCGCCGCGCGCATCGATCGCCGCGGCGAGCCTGGCGCGGACGGCGTCCGCGAGGCCTTCCGCCAGTGCAGTTCCATTCTCGAATGTGTGCAGGATGGTGCTCATGAGCCGGTCCTAGATCGTATCGTTCCAGGTGCGGCCGTCGCGCTCGATCAGCGCGATCGACTGGCTCGGCCCCCAGGTGCCGGCCGTATAACCCTGCACCTGCTGCCCGGTCGTTTCCCACGCCTTGAGGATAGGGTCGATCCATTGCCAGGCGGCTTCCACTTCGTCGCGGCGCACGAACAGCGTCTGGTTGTTGCGGACGACATCGAGCAGCAGCCGCTCATAGGCGTCGGCGTTGCGCACGTCGAATGCTTCCGCGAAGCTCATGTCCAGGGGCACGTTCCTGAGGCGCATGCCGCCCGGCCCCGGATCCTTGATCATCAGCGACTGCTTGACGCCTTCGTTCGGCTGGAGGCGGATCATCAACTGGTTGGCCGAGATGCGTCCGGCACTGTGGTCGAAGATCGAGTGGGGAATCTGCTTGAACGTGATGACGATCTCCGACATGCGGCCCGCCATGCGCTTGCCGGTGCGTATATAGAAGGGCACGCCGGCCCAGCGCCAGTTGCTGACCTCGGCCTTGAGTGCGACGAAGGTTTCGGTGTTGGAAACGCCGCCTTCGAGTTCCTCCAGATAGCCCTTCACCGGGCCGCCCGCAGATGCGCCCGCGCGATACTGGCCGCGAACCGTCACCTGCTCGACATTGGCCGCGGTGATCGGCTTCAGCGCGCGAAGCACCTTGAGCTTTTCGTCGCGCACCGCCTCGGCGTCCATCGAGGTCGGCGCTTCCATGGCTACGAAGCAGACGAGTTGCAGAATGTGGTTCTGCACCATGTCGCGGAGCGCGCCCGCCTTGTCGTAATAGCCGGCACGATTTTCCAGGCCGACGGATTCCGAAACCGTGATCTGCACGTGGTCGATGTGCGCCGAGTTCCACAGCGGCTCGTAAAGCGCATTGGCAAAGCGCAGAGCCATGAGGTTCTGCACTGTCTCCTTGCCGAGATAGTGATCGATGCGGAAGATCTGCTCTTCACGGAACACCCGGCCGATCGTGTCGTTGAGTTCCGTCGCCGATGCGAGGTCGCGCCCGATCGGCTTTTCGACGACGATCCGGGTGCTCTTGGTGATGAGCTTGTGGTCGCGAATCTTTTCCGAGATATCGCCGAAGATCGCCGGGCCGACGGCGAGATAGAAGGCGCGGATGCGATCCTTTCCTTCTTCAAGGATCTTCTTCAGCGAGTCCCAACCTTGGTCGGACTTGGCGTCGACCGAGACGTAGTAGAGCCGCGACGTGAACTTCTCCACTTCCGCTTCGTTGAATTCGCCCTGTTTCAGATGCTCTTTCAGGGCCTCGGTCGCAAATCCCCGGTATTCCTCATGGGTGAGTGCCGCGCGCGACGCACCGATGATACGTGTAGGCTCAGTGAATTGACCTTCGATCTGTCGGTGATAGAGCGCGGGCAGAAGCTTGCGCTCCGCAAGATCGCCGGTGCCCCCGAACACGACATAGTCAAACGGGTCGACGGGAATGATCTGGCTGCTCATGGGATATCTCGATCTCGTTCAGGTCAGGGGCACGTATAATCTAATCGATTTAAAAACGCTAGGGTGCGGCGCAACAAAATGAGGCTGCACCCGGCTTTTTAAAACCGGTCGCGCAAGGCGTACCAGCTGAGCGCGAGGAACAGGAGCGCCGAGCGGAATCGCATTCCGCCCGGGAAAGCTGGTATTTTCAAGGCCTTGAGAAGGTCCAGTTCCGTCGTTTTACCCAAAGCCAGGTCAGCATAGAGCTTGCCACAGTAGTTGGACAGCATGACGCCGTGACCGGAATAACCACCGATGCTTGTGACACCGGGCATGACCTCTCTGCAGAAGGGATGGCGCGGCATGGTGATGCCGACCGACCCGCCCCAGGCGTGGGTGATCTCGACGTTGGCGAGTGCCGGATATATCTCGCTGATCTGTCGGCGGATATGGCTGGAAATGTCGCGTGGGTTGTCGGCCGTATAGGCTTCGCGCCCGCCGAAAAGCAGCCGTCCATCCTTCGATTTGCGGAAATAGCGCACCACGAAACGCGAATCGTCGACGGATTCCCCGCCGGGCAGCACATTCGGATGGCCGGACAAGACCTTTGTTGCGCCGATGAACGAACGGATCGGCATGACGTGGCTTGCGGTTACCGGCTCGAGGTTGCCGATATGGGCGTTGCAGGCGATCAAGGCCCGGTCGGCGGTTATCGTGCCCCGATCGGTGTCAATGACGATCGCGCCGCCCTTTTTCTCGATCTTCAGTGCCTTTGTGTGTTCGTGGAGCTTGGCGCCGGCTCGCGATGCCTGCTTCGCGAGCCCGACAAGCAGCTTCATCGGGTGGATGTGCCCGGTGCCGGTGTCGCGTATGCCGAATTGATAATGATGCGACCCGAGCCGGCTTGCCGTCTCATCCCGTTCCATGAAGGAAAGATGCGGGTAGCCGAACCGCTCCGCCATCGCTTCGACGTGTCTGCGGTAGTATTTCTCGAGACTCTGCTTGTGGCTCACGGAGAGCTGGCCAGGGACGAACTCGATGTCGATTCCGTGTTCGCCGGCGAAGTCCAGCACGTAGCGCTTGGCGTTTTCCGCCATCTCGAAAAGCAGCTTGGCGCGCTCGTGGCCGAGCGCTTCCTCCGCCTCGTCCGCCCAGGCGCGCTGGCCCGTGCCGAACTGGCCGCCGTTCCGGCCCGAGGCGCCGTCGCCAAAACGGCAGGCGTCGATCAGCGCAACGTCGGTACCGTGCTTGGCGAGGTTGTAGGCGGCCTGAAGACCGGTATAGCCGCCGCCGATGATCGCAACGTCAGTCTTGCACGAGCCTGCCAGCGCCGGGTAGTCCGGACGCTCCAGTACCGTCGCCTCGTACCAGGAAATTCCGGGCGAGATCGGACTTTGCCAGGGCATAGAGGTGCCTTTCGGTCAGACGTTCAGAAGCAGGAATTCGCGTTCCCACGGACTGATCACCTGCATGAATGTCTCGAATTCACCACGCTTCACGCCGGCATAGATGGCGATGAACTCGGGCGTGAAGACGTCGGCGAGCGAGGGCGCCGATTCGAGCAGCGAAACCGCCTCGAGCAGGCCGCGCGGCAAATCGATTTCGCCTTCGTTGGCGGTGTCCTCGGTCGGTGGCGAGGGCTGCAGGTCTTCGATGATGCCGAGATAGCCGCAGCCGAGCGAGGCCGCGAGCGCCAGATAAGGGTTGGCATCCGAACTCGGCAGACGGTTCTCGATGCGTCTCGCCGCCGCGTCCGAGACCGGGATGCGGAATGCCGTCGTCCGGTTGTCGTAACCCCAGGCGGTATTCACCGGCGCCGACATGTCAGGAGTCAGCCGCCGGTAGGAGTTCACATATGGCGCCATCATCGCCAACGTCCTCGGCACGTAATGCTGCATGCCGCCGATGAAGGAGAAGAATTCCTTCGATGGGGATCCGTCCGCATTCGAGAACAGATTGCGACCGGTATTGATCTCGACGACCGACTGGTGAATGTGCATCGCCGAGCCGGGCTGGCCCTGCATCGGCTTCGCCATGAAGGTCGCGTAGATGCCGTGCTTCAGTGCCGCCTCGCGAATCGTGCGCTTGAACAGGAAAACCTGATCGGCAAGCTCGATAGGGTCGCCGTGCCTGAGGTTGATTTCGAGCTGGGCGGGACCCTCTTCGTGAATGAGAGTGTCGATCTCGAGGCCCTGCTTTTCGGAGAAGTGGTAGATATCGTCGATCAGTTCGTCGAATTCGTTGATGCCGGCGATCGAATAGCCCTGACCGCCGAGGATCGAGCGGCCGGAGCGACCCTTCGGCGGACGCAGCGGATAGTCGGGATCATCGTTCTGGGCGACGAGATAGAACTCGATCTCGGGCGCGACGACCGGTTTCCATCCTTTCTGGCGATAGAGATCGACCACGCGTTTCAGAACGTTGCGCGGCGTATAGCTGATCTGCTCGCCCTGCGAGCCGACGATGTCGCAGATCACCTGCGCCGTCGGGTCAGTCTCCCAAGGTACAACGGAAAGAGTCGAAAGATCGGGCATCAGCTTGATGTCGCTGTCGCGCGAATCGTAGCGGAACTGTTCGGTTTCGTCGGGATATTCGCCGGAAATCGTATGACGGTAGATCGCCGAAGGCAGGGCGAGCGAGGTGTTCGACGTGAACTTGGAGGTCGGCATCATCTTGCCGCGCGGTACGCCGGCAAGGTCGGGTGTGATGCACTCGATGTCTTCGATGCCGCGGATCTTGAGCCAGTCGACTGCTTCCTTCCAGGTCTTCACGCCTCGGAGCGAATGCAGGGCGACGGGTATTTTCGAACTCTTGCTGATCTTTGCTGCTTGTTGGGCGACACTTCTCTTGGAGGGCATAAATCACCGGTTTTGGCTTCGGATAGCGCATCATAGCCGGAGTTTGGCGATTGGCTAGAGCGGCTTCGGCGGTTCACGATTGACTTTTGGTTCTGCCGTCGGAAAGGAAGACGCAAACGCAAAAAGGGTCTTCCGTGGCAGAAAAACATGATGTGGTAATCATTGGGGCGGGCGCCGCGGGCATGATGTGCGCGATCGAAGCGGGAAAACGCGGACGCCGCGTGCTCGTGCTCGACCACGCCAAGGCGCCCGGCGAGAAGATCCGCATCTCCGGCGGCGGGCGCTGCAACTTCACCAACATCCATGCCGCTCCGAAGAACTTCCTTTCCGACAATCCGCATTTTTGCAAGTCGGCGCTCGCGCGCTATCGGCCGCAGGACTTCGTCGCACTCGTCGAGCGGCATGGCATTGCTTGGCACGAGAAGACGCTCGGCCAGCTCTTCTGCGATCACTCGGCGAAGGACATCATCCGCATGCTGCTCGCCGAAATGCGGGAGGCAGTCGTGGCGCTCCGGCTTGCAACGGCGGTTTCGACTGTCGAGAAGATTGCATCCGGTTTCCGCGTGATGACCAATGATGGTGCCGTCGAGGCTGCGTCACTGGTGGTGGCGAGCGGCGGCAAGTCGATCCCGAAAATGGGCGCGACGGGCTTTGCCTACAGGATCGCGGAACAGTTCGGTCTGCCGATCGTCGAAACGCGGCCGGCATTGGTTCCCTTGACCCTCGATCCGGTACAGCTCGAAAAGATCGGCGAACTGGCCGGCGTCGCGGCCGATGCCGAGGCGCGCTGCGGCAAGGCCGCTTTTCGCGAAGCGGTGTTGCTCACTCACCGCGGCTTGAGCGGACCCGCCATCCTGCAGATATCCTCCTATTGGCGCGAAGGCGCGGAGATCGTCCTGCGCCTGATGCCGGACATTGACATTGCCTCCATTCTCAAGGGGATGCGTCGAACGAACGGTCGCCAGGCGACGCACACGGCCTTGGCCGACATCCTGCCGCGGCGGCTGGCGCAGTTTTTCACGGAGGAAGCAAAATTGACGGGACGGATGCTTGCCGACCTTTCCGACAAGGCCATCGATACATTGTCGGCATCCATCCAGAGCTGGGCGCTGAAGCCCGCCGGATCGGAGGGCTACAGGACCGCGGAGGTTACGCTCGGCGGCGTCGACACCCGTGCGCTGGACTCCCGGACGATGCAGGCGAGGGAGGTTCCCGGGCTTTATTTCATCGGGGAATGCGTTGACGTCACCGGGTGGCTCGGCGGCTACAATTTCCAATGGGCCTGGGCTTCCGGTTTTGCCGCCGGTCAAGAGGTGTGACCATCCGGAAAAATTGGTGATTTGCCTTTTCAGCCATTGTTAACGGAAATGGTTGAACCTGATTTTTGTGGCTGCACTGCCCGCGGAGGACCGGGGTGGTCCCTAAACGGAAACCACACTGTTTCCATTTCATGGACTTTCCTTGGCCGCAGGATGAAGGCACCATGATCAGCATGGTAGCCGGGTTGGCTGCCGGAAACTCAGACGGTTACAGCGGCCTTTGCAGGTCTGAAAAGATGCGTGGCGCTGTAGGACAAGGACAGGATGCCATGACCCACTTACGCCGCCGTCCCCGCGCTGTTGCGGTTGCCCGCAGGGAGCAGAGCCACTTGCCCCATGAACTGATTGCCTTCGGTGCGGTTATCGCGCTCTTTCTCGTCGTGACCTTCACGGCATTCGCGTCCCTCTGAGTCTGGATTCGAGACAGGGAGGCGGTCAGCGCCCTCCCAAGTGAAGCCGAGTTCGCGTTGCTCAATTCGCGGTGGCTCTGATCGAAGCTAATGGCCGTTCGCAAAATCGTCCTGGCCGCCATCGCCGCTCCAAAACCGCCGGCCGCTTATACAAATTTTAATCGTTCAAATCGACTATGGCGTCCAAGTGAGTTCCGTCAGGGCCTCGCTGCCTTAAGAGGTGGCGCGGGTCCCGCAATGATTGCCGGCGGACTGGCGGCGTGCGCCGCATGATTTCCCAAAAAACATCAGCCTGTTTGCGCATCGGGTGGCTTCCGGGCGTCCTCCGCAAGTGATCACTTGGCGCGGGTACGTCCAGCCATCGGGGGAAGCGAAACGCGAGCTGCGAGCCAAGGTGTTTTCCATGTTCATTGATAGGATTCTCGCCCGCTTCAAGATTCAGACGAAGGTTCTGTTCTTTATCCTGCCGTTTGTCGTCAGCATCTCGGCTGTCGGCATCACCGGCCTCTACGCGTCGGGCCTGCTGCAGGGCCGCATGGAGATTTCAAACAGCGTCCTGCAGACGCTGAGCGGCTTCAAGGACGTCTATGCGGGCATGAACAATTTCCTGTACAAGACGACCGAGGAGAACCGCGACGCGGTTCGCGGCACGATCGCTGCGCAGAAGGATATCCTCACGCAGACCGCCGCACAGGTCACCGGGCAGAACGGACAGGAAGAACTGACCGCCGCGATCGCTGCGACCAGCGACATCGAAGCACGCATCGAGGGCCTTTGGACGCTGCATGTCGGCGAGAAGGAGCTGCGTGCGGCCATGACGGCCAATCTGGAGCGCCTGGTCTCCGAGCAGGCGAAGATCAACGAGGAGACGAACCGCCTGCAATACGCGGTGCGAAAGGACGAGAACGCGGCGAAGACGATGCTGAGAAACGCCGAAAAGCTCTTGCGCGCAAGCCGCTTCTTTGCGGAATTCGGCACCGAGGTCAGCAAGGCGACAACGGTCGAAGAGAAGATGAAACAGGTGCAGGACCGCTTCCCGAAAATCGGCCGCACGCAGCGCGAGATCTTCACTTTGCTGCCGAAGGGCGAAAAGTCTCTCGCCGATACCGTCAATTCCGCGTCAAGCGAGATCGGTGCCTTGATCAAGGCTCCCGTCGGACCTGAAACGCTTGCCGGCATTTCGAAATATGTCGATCGCTTCCGCACCGCGAGCTTCCGTCTGGAAGCCGCCTCCGTCGGGAAGATGCGCGAAGCCACGCAGATCTTCAGTGAGCTCGATGAAAAGATCGCAAGCACCGAATCCGTGCTGACTGCGACACGCAGGCTTTCCACATCGATCACCGACATTCAGATCGCCGCGGCCGCCTTCCTGGGCAGTACGACCGAGGAAAATCGCAAGCGGCTTCTGGACAAGTTCCTTGCCGTTCAGGCCAATTTGACAACGCTGCGCGGCGTCGCCACGGGAATGAGCTTCTTCGACACGACGGCGGATGCACTTCTGCCGATCATCAACGTGATGAAGAAGGATAGCGTGGCGCTGGTCGCGAGCTCCGAGAAGCGAACAGCCGAGTTCAATGCTGCCGGCGAAACGATCAATGAAATCTGGGGAGACCTGACCAAGTTCGCTGAGCAGCAGAAGGTTGCCGCCGGTACCGAGCGGGACGAGGCGAACCAGATCTCTGTCGCCGCGACCATCGCCGGCGTCATCATCGCGCTGCTTGCCGGCATCGCGCTGACGCTGACGCTGAAGAAGCCGATAGGCCAGATCACTGCTGCGATGCGGCGGCTCGCCGACGGCGTGCTCGACACGGCGATCGACGGTGGCGCGCGGCGCGACGAGATCGGCGACATGGCGCGTGCGCTCGGCGTGTTCAAGGAAAACGCCCTTTCCAAGGTGCGCATCGAGGCCGAAAGCGAAGAGCAACGCGCTCGCGCCGAGGCTGAACGCAGGCGCAACGATGCCGAGAAGCGCGAGCTGGACCGGCAAATCGATCTTGCGGTCAGCGAGCTTGCTGCCGGCCTCGGACGCTTGGCACAAGGCGATCTGTCACGCCAGATCGAGGTCCCCTTCCACGGTCGGCTCGAGCAACTGCGCACGGACTTCAACGGATCGCTCATCCGGCTTCAGGATACGCTGGCCCAGATCCGGATGAACGCCCAGGCAATCCAGCAGAGTGGCGCGGACATGCACCATTCCGCCGACTCGCTCTCCAAGCGAACGGAAGCCCAGGCGGCTTCGCTCGAGGAGACTGCGGCCGCTGTCGACCAGATCACGGCCACCGTGCGCTCCTCGGCAGAGCGTGCACACGAGGCAAACCTCGCCGTGTCGCAGACCAAGAAGAGCGCGGACAGCTCGGCTACGGTCGTCACCAATGCGATTGCCGCGATGGGGCGCATCGAGGAGGCTTCGCGCCAGATCGAGCAGATCATCGAGGTCATCGACGACATCGCCTTCCAGACCAACTTGCTGGCCTTGAACGCCGGCATCGAAGCGGCACGCGCCGGAGAGGCCGGTAAGGGCTTTGCCGTGGTCGCCCAGGAGGTCCGGGAGCTGGCGCAACGGTCGGCCGAGGCGGCTCGGGAAATTAAGGGGCTCATCAACAAGTCGACCGACGAGGTCAATTCCGGCTCGCATCTCGTCAAGGAAACGGGTGCGGTGCTCGCCTCGATCAGTGCCCAGATCGTTGCCATCAGCCAGCATGTCGAGATGATCGCGACGGCAAGCCGCGACCAGGCGGCGGCTCTGAACGAGGTCAACGGCTCCGTCAACCAGATGGATCAGATGACCCAGCAGAATGCATCGATGGTCGAGGAAGCCACGGCCACCAGCCGCGCGCTTGCAAGCCAGGCGGATACGCTGATGATGCTCGTCGAGCAATTCCGGCTGGAGCCGGAAGTGGCGACCGGCCAGACCTATCGCGCCGCCTGAGGCAACTACAGGAAACTCCACGCCGCGCGCTCAATGGCGCGCGGCGTCGTCGATTTGGCAGGGGGCGAAAGCTCAGACCGTGCCGCAATCTTCGCGGCATTTCTCCGGCGGCAACTTCCGTGTGATCGCGGAAATCAGGCGGCCCATCAGGGCCTTGCGCCGCGGCCGGCGCGGTTCGAAGGACTCCTCCCAGCGACGGTTCCTGGAAAGCATGTCGAATAGATAGGCCATTGCCATCATGTCCATGGTGATGCTCCTCAGTTCGGGCATCCCCTTTTTTATGCATTCAAAAATGTTTTACATACAGTCTATTTCCCCATATATTTTTCACCCATGAAAAATATGGATTGGGACATCTACCGTTGTTTCATGACGGTGGCCCGCGCCGGTGGCCTGACCGGTGCGGCTCAGGCAACCGGCTTGAGTCCGGCAACCATCGGCCGGCGGATGCTGGAGATCGAGGAACGCACCGGGCGTTCACTTTTCGTGCGCAGCCAGACCGGATATGTCCTCACCGCCGACGGACGCTTTCTCTTCGAGCAGTTGCAGGAGATGGAAGCGGCGGCGCGCAAGGTCGAGAGCTGGCAAAAGGAAGGCGAGGGCATGCCGGTCGTCCGCATTGCGGCCGGAACCTGGAATTCGTGGTTGATTGCCGAGAATTTTCCGGCGATCTGCACCGAGCGCGACGCCTTTGCCATTTCGCTTTCGATCGGTGAGGCGCGGGCGAATCTTGCTTATCGGGAGAGCGATATCGGCATTCGCGCCTTCGAGCCGGAAGAGACCTATCTGGCCTCACGGCTGGTCGGCGAAGTGGCCTATGCCGCCTATCGCCAGAAAAATGCGCCCGGCGGCGGGCCGGAGCGCTGGGTTGCGGTCGCGGAGGAGGAGGCGATCTCGGCCTATCTGCGCTGGCCGCACGATCAGGCGGCCGGGCGCATCGTTGCGACGGTCGGCCGCCCCCGGTCGTTACTCGATCTCGTGCGCGCCGGGGCGGGAAGGGCGGTTTTGCCCTGCTTCGTCGGCGACCTCGATCCGCTGCTGGAGCGGACGGGCGAGGAAATCGAGGCGCTGCGACATCGGCAATGGATCGTCATGAACAACGAGGACCGGCACAGGCGGGAAATCCGTACGGTTGTCGACCGGATGACGCGACTGCTGCGCAGCCACGTGGATCTGTTTGCCGGCAAGCGCCCACGGCGGACCTCCTCTGCATAGGACCGCGAACGGTCACCGGCCGATTTGCGGTCGGCCGGTGACCTTGTTCTCTGGATGGAAGGCTATCTCTTCAGCCCCTGTCGCGAGTGACGGCCACGGGAATCCACCGTCTGCGGGACAGGGCGTCGCGCCAGTACATGCCAGAGAGCGTCAGGACGAGCGCGACAGCCGCCAGCGCGAACATCACGACCGTCCTTGCGTGACGATGACCGGCATGAGGAGATCGCCCCAGTTCCCTTCGCCGCCATGATGGCGCGCCGAGCGCACGAGCTCGACCGATACGCCGGCGTCAACGGCCTTCATGACCGACTGGTTGAGGCGATGCAGGTCGTTTGCGACCATGCGAATTGCTGCCTGCTGGTCCGGGGTCATGGCCGACGACTGTTCCTCGGCCCGTTCCTTGACGCGTGTCTGTACTGTCATTGGCGTTGCTCCTTCGGAGGTTAGAGCCGGATGCGGGGGGCGTTTCGCATTCATCCCGCTCGGTTCGAGGTTCCATTGCTTCCGGGGCGCGCGGCGGGCAGGGATGCCGCGCGCCCGTACCCTTTATTCTGCGGCCGGGCGGAACTGGTCGTGCTCGGTCGATTCCTTCATGGCGGTGGTCGACGATTGGCCGCCGGTGATCGCCAGCGACACGGCATCGAAGTAGCCGGTGCCGACCTCGCGTTGGTGCTTTGTCGCTGTGTAGCCATTCGCTTCGGCGGCAAATTCCGCTTCCTGCAGCTCCGAATAGGCGGCCATCTGCCGGTCCTTGTAGCCGCGCGCCAGTTCGAACATGCCGAAGTTCAGCTGGTGGAAGCCGGCGAGCGTGATGAACTGGAATTTGTAGCCCATCGCACCGAGTTCACGCTGGAACTTGGCGATCGTTGCGTCGTCGAGGTTCTTTTTCCAGTTGAACGACGGCGAGCAATTATAGGCGAGCAGCTTGCCGGGATGCGCCTTGTGCACGCCTTCGGCGAATTTGCGTGCCTGCTCCAGATCCGGCTTCGAGGTCTCGCACCAGATGAGGTCGCAGTGCGGCGCATAGGCGACGGCGCGGGCGATGCAGGGCTCGATCCCGTTCTTCACCTGATAGAAACCTTCGACGGTGCGGCCGGCATCATAGTCGACGAAGGGCCGGTCGCGCTCGTCGATGTCGGAGGTCAGGAGTTTTGCTGCTTCCGCGTCGGTGCGTGCGATGACAAGGGTCGGCGTGCCCATGACGTCGGCGGCAAGCCGCGCGGCGTTCAGGTTGCGGACATGCGCGGCGGTCGGGATCAGCACCTTGCCGCCGAGATGACCGCATTTCTTTTCCGACGCGAGCTGATCCTCATAGTGAACACCAGCCGCACCCGCCTCGATGAAGGCCTTCATGATCTCGAAGGCGTTGAGCGGTCCGCCGAAGCCCGCTTCGGCGTCGGCAACGATCGGCGCGAACCAGGTCTCGACCGAAAGCCCCTTGCCTTCCGCGGTTTCGATCTGATCGGCGCGCTGCAGCGTGCGGTTGATGCGTTTCGCCAGCTCGGGCGCCGCATTGGCCGGATAGAGTGACTGGTCCGGATACATCGCGGAGGCCGTGTTGGCGTCGGCGGCGACTTGCCAGCCGGAAAGATAGATCGCCTTCAGGCCGGCACGAACCATCTGCATCGCCTGGTTTCCGGAAAGCGCCCCGAGCGCATTGACGAAATCCTCCTCGTGGATGAGTTTCCACAGACGGTTGGCGCCCATTTCAGCCAGCGAATACCGGATCTCGACCGAGCCCCTGAGCCGCTTCACGTCTTCGGCGGTATACGGCCGTTCGACGCCATCGAAACGTCCCTGGGGCGCACTCGGAACGAGATTGTAAAAATCAGTCATTCTGTTCTCCTTGCCAAATCTGATAGCTCTTCGACTTTTGGCCTATGCCGATTTCAAGCCGTAAGATCATGTGACAGTTTTTACATTGCACTGCATAAATCTGCCACGGAAATCAAAGTTCCGATCGAATCAAAAGGGTTATCTTGTCTTGTGTTTGACAAGGCGAAGCAGTAAAGTTGTAAATGTTGTTAATACCGTTCCGCGGGCTCCGGTTTGTAAAGGGAGTTACAAATGGCCGAAAACAAGATCTTTGCCGGGCCGCGCGTCAGACGTATCCGCAACGGTCTTCAACTGACGCAGACGGCGATGGCGGAGGCGCTCGGCATCTCTCCGTCCTATCTCAATCTGATCGAGCGCAACCAGCGGCCGCTGACGGTACAGCTTCTTCTCAAGCTCGCCTCCGTCTACAAGGTGGATCTTGACGAGTTGCAGGGCGAAAGCGGTAGCGGCCTGGCGCAGTTGCGCGAGGTTTTCGCCGATCCGCTCCTGGCCGGCGAGCTGCCCGGGGATCAGGAGCTGATCGAAATCACCGAAGCGGCGCCAAACGCCTCCGGAGGCATCGTCAAGCTCTACCGCGCCTATCGCGAGCAGGCATCGCGGCTGAAGGACCTTGCCGATCTCCTGGCGGGGCAGGGGCACATGGCGGCGCTTTCGGACACTCGACTGCCGATCGACGAGGTCCGCGAAGCGTTCGAGGCCCGGCCCAACCATTTCGCTCGGATCGAGGAGGCGATGGAGGCGTTTCACGCCGCGCTCTCGCCCGGTGACGACCTTGCCGGAGCGCTGAAGGCTTGGCTCAAGAAGGAGCATGGCCTCGTCGTCAGGACACTGCCGGTGCATGCCATGCCGAACCTGCGGCGCCGTTTCGACCGACACTCGATGCGGCTCTTTATTTCCGAACGCCTGTCGCCTTTCGACCAGGCGCGGGAAATCGCGATGGAAGTGGCCTCGATTGCCTGCCACGAAGCAATCGACGCCGAGTTGGAGCAATTCCGCTTCGCGACTGCCGAGGCGCGCCGTATCGGTCGCTTCGAACTCGCGCGCTATGCCGCTCATGCCGTCATGATGCCTTATCAAGCGTTCCTGGCCGCTGCGCAGCGCGCGAAATACGACCTCGACGTCTTGAGATCCCGCTTTCAGGTATCATTTGAACAGGCGGCCAATCGACTGACGATGTTGCAGCGTCCCGGCGCCGCGGGCATCCCGTTTTTCCTGATGGAGATCGACAATGCCGGCCACCGCCTGCGTCGAGCGGGCGCGCTCGGCTTTCCAAATGCGCGCTTCGGCGGCGCCTGTCCGAAGCTCAACATCCATGCCGCTTTCGCCGTGCCGGGCCAGATCCTCGTCGATCGCGTCGAAATGCCGGAGGGCAGCGAATTCCTGGTCGTTTCGCGGACGCTCGACGGACCGCAGGCGGGCTTTCAGGAAAGGGTGCGACGCACGGCGCTGCTCATCGGCTGTGACGTCGGCTTCGCGGAGGAGGTCGTCTACGGCGCTTCGAGGATGCCGGCGGTGCCGGTCGGTGCAGCCTGCCGCCTCTGCGAGCGGCAAGGCTGTCTGGCACGCGCCGAACCGCCCGTTACCCGCCCACTTGGCCTGGACGAGATGGCGACGGGCCTCAGCGTTTTCGATTTTCAGTAACTGGCCGGGTGCTGATTGGGCAACAGCGGCGCCTCGGGCGCGAAGCATTCCGCGGCAAGCCCCGTGCTGTAACCGCGGGTGATGTGGGCCTTGTCCGCATAGGCCTTGTTTCGCATCAGAATCGCATGGAGTTCCGGCAAATTGTAATAGGGCACGCCGGGATAGAGATGGTGCTCGAGGTGGTAGTTGATGTTGTGCGGCGCGAAAAAGAGCTTTTCCCACGCATGCGGGTAGACGGTCCGTGAGCTCGTCAGTTCGTCGCTGTAGTCCATGCTGCCGAAATGTTCGGCGACGCTGCGCACGTAGAGAAAGAGGCAGAAGAACGTGAAGAATGGCACGAGCCAGTAGAGCACGAATTCGCGCCAGATACCGAGCATCGTAAAAATGGCAGCGGCCGCCAGATAGAAACCGAGCCGCAGCGCCTTGTAGCCCCGCGTCGAACGGTCGCTTTTCGAGATCCTCCTGGCCATGTGAAGGAGGTCGCGGATCGAATTGACGGCGACGAGATAGCCGAGCAGCTGTGTGATGCCGCGAGCCAGTTTTTGCGGAAAGGTGAACTGTGCCAGATCGCGCTTTGCGATCCAATCCGGGTCGTCATCGGTATTGGCGTGCTGGTGGTGGGCAAGGTGGTTCTGGCGATAGCCGTCAACGGTCGCCAGCACCGGCCAGGCCAGCAGAATGTCGCTCATCCAGTCGCTGAGTTTGCGATTGCGGATGATGCGGTAATGGGCCGCCTCGTGAACCATGCAACCGAAGGCATGCATTCGCCCGGCGATCAGAGCGACGGCGATCAGGTAGATCGGCATATTGTCGGCATATTCGCTGACGGCGATCGCCGCCGCGATGATGGCCCAGTCGGTGGCGATTGCCGTTAGTGATTTTCTCGGCTGCAGAACCGAGAGGCGTTTCAGTTCCCTCGGGTCGATCCTGCGGTTTCGCTCGCTCATGACGTGGTCCGGACGCTGATACACAACCGCCGGCAAAGTCGCACTTCCACTAAGGTTAATCAATCGTAAACAAAGCTGCGAATCGGCATCTTGGCACTATGGTTAACGCGTGTGAGCGTCCCGCATCGGGACGGAGCAACCCGGAGCGCCGCGCCATAAGTGCCCGTTTTTGCTTGCGCTTGCCAAAATGCGTGCAATCCGAGATGGTGCCTTTATCCGGCGCGAAAGCGCTTGAGGTTGGCGAGAAAGATGCCTAACCTCGGCTGCGGACCGATCAAGATTGCGCTGGATCGCACGGATCAGCGGCTCTTGCCGAGAACCGATAATAATGAGGGAACTGATGTCCAAAATCATAATCGCAACACTGGCAGCCGCGACGCTCGCGGGATCGACCATGCTCGCGTCAGCACAGGAGCGGGTCGTCAACGTCTACAACTGGTCGGATTATATCGACAGCAGCATTCTCGAGGACTTCACCAAGGAGACCGGCATCAAGGTGGTCTACGACGTCTTCGACTCCAACGAAATATTGGAAACGAAGCTGCTCGCCGGCGGCTCCGGCTATGACGTCGTCGTGCCGACTGCCACCTTCCTCCAGCGTCAGATCGCCGCGGGCGTCTTCCAGAAGCTCGACAAGTCGAAGCTGCCGAACCTGCCCAACATGTGGGACGTGATCATGGAGCGTACGGCGAAGTACGATCCGGGCAACGAGTATGCCGTCGATTACATGTGGGGCACCACCGGCATCGGCTACAACGTCGACAAGATGAAGGAAATCCTGGGCACGGACGAAAAGCCGAACTGGGATGTCATCTTCAAGCCCGAACTGGCCGCGAAATTCAAGGACTGCGGTATCCACCTTCTCGATTCCCCGACCGATATCGTTCCCTCGGCGCTCGCCTATCTCGGCCTCAATCCCGACAGTCACGAGCAGGCGGACCTCGAAAAAGCCGGCGAACTGCTGACGAGCATCCGCCCCTATGTCCGCAAGTTCCACTCGTCTGAATACATCAATGCACTCGCAAACGGCGACATCTGCCTGGCCGTCGGCTTCTCCGGCGACGTCTTCCAGGCGCGTGACCGTGCGGCAGAGGCGAAAGCCGGCGTGACGGTCGATTATTCGATACCGGCACAAGGCGCGCAGATGTGGTTCGACATGCTGGCAGTCCCGGCTGATGCGCCGCATGCTGCCGAAGCGCATGAGTTCATCAACTACATGATGAAGCCGGAAGTCATTGCCAAGGCGTCGAATTACGTCTTCTACGCCAACGGCAACAAGGCCTCGCAGCAGTTCCTGGACAAGGAAGTCTTGGAAGACACGGCAATCTATCCGTCGGATGAGGTGATGCAGAAGCTGTTCACGGTCACGCCGTTCGAGGCCAAGGAGCAGCGGGTCTTGACCCGGCTCTGGACCAAGGTCGTCACCGGCCAGTAAGAGCGGAAGCGAATTGCCCGGCCTCAAATCCGAGCAATTTTTTTGGAGCGGGACGAGTGAAACGTGTCGTCGTTTTTCGCCCGTCTTCCGCTCGGGGTAAGATTGAATGGGCGCTACTGCATGTTTCCTTAAATCGTAGCCGACTTAAGGATAAAAACATGCAGCCATTCAACGTGCTACAGCGTCCTTTGCGTGTCTGATGAGACGCACGGCGCTGTAGAGTCAGGACGGCGCGCCCATCGGCTGTGTCATTCGGGGATAGATGATGAAGTCTCTCGGCAGTATCCGGCGGTCCTTCGCTCCATGGGCGGACCCGGCCTCCAAACCATTCATTTCCTTCAAGAACGTAACCAAGAAATTCGGGGACTTCACGGCGGTCGACGATCTCTCGCTGAACATCTATACCCGGGAATTCTTCGCTCTCCTGGGCGCCTCGGGCTGCGGGAAATCGACCTTGCTGCGCATGCTTGCCGGCTTCGAGCAGCCGACGTCGGGCGAGATCATTCTCGATGGCCAGAGCTTGGCCGGCATTCCGCCATATCGGCGGCCGGTCAACATGATGTTCCAGTCCTATGCGCTGTTTCCGCACATGACGGTCGAAAACAACATCGCCTTCGGCCTGAAACAGGATGGCATGCCGAAGACCGACATTGCCGAGCGCGTCGCGCAGATGCTGAAGCTCGTCAAGCTCGAGAAATTCGCCAAGCGCAAACCTCACCAGCTTTCCGGCGGCCAGCGCCAGCGCGTCGCGCTCGCCCGCTCGCTTGCCAAGCGCCCGAAGGTGCTGCTGCTCGACGAGCCGCTCGGCGCGCTCGACAAGAAGCTGCGCGAGGAAACCCAGTTCGAACTGATGGATCTGCAGCAGGAACTCGGCCTGACCTTCGTCGTCGTCACGCACGACCAGGAAGAGGCGATGACCATGGCCGACCGCATCGCCGTCATGAGCCACGGCAAGGTCATTCAGGTGGCGACGCCGGCGGAAATCTACGAGGCCCCGAATTCACGCTTTGTCGCGGACTTCATCGGCGATGTGAACATTTTCGATGGCACCGTCGCCGCTGCGGAAGACGGCCGCGTCCGGGTCGAGACGGCGAGTGGCGTGCCGATCCGCATGGCCTCGTCGGAGAAAGTCTCGACGGGAGCCAAGGCTGCGGTCGCCGTTCGGCCGGAAAAGATCCGGGTCAGCCGGCAGGCGCCCGCACATGCGCCGCTCAACGCGGCCGAAGGCGAGATCTGGGACATCGGCTATCTCGGCGACATGACCGTCTTCCATATTCGCCTGAAGGACGGCAAGGTCATCAAGGCGTCGTCGCTGAATGCCGTGCGCGCGGTCGAGGATCCGCTTGGCTATGACCAGCAGGTGTGGGTCTCGTTCGGTGAAGATGCTGGCGTGGTGTTGAAGGATTGAAGCCATGGCAAGAATCGCGTCAGCCTTCGTCAGCCGCCTGGTCATCATCATTCCTTATGCCTGGCTGCTTTTCTTCTTTCTGATCCCCTTCTTCATCGTCTTCCGCATCTCGCTCTCGCAGACCGCGGTTGCCATGCCGCCCTACACGCCGGTCTTCGATCTGGCCGGCGGCCTTTCGGGCATCCTCGAGAAAATGCGCGAGTTCTCCGCCGACAATTATGTCTGGCTGACCGAGGACGTACTCTATTTCAATGCTTATGTTTCGAGTGTCATCATCGCGGCCGTTTCCACTTTCCTGACGCTGTTGATCGGTTATCCGATCGCGTACGGAATGGCACAGGCGCCGCGTTCTCTCCGCCCGACGCTGTTGATGCTGGTGATCCTGCCCTTCTGGACAAGCTTCCTGATCCGTGTCTATGCCTGGATCGCCATCCTGAAACCCGAGGGCTTGCTCAATCAGTTCCTGATGTCGATACGTGTGATCGATCAGCCGCTGATCATCCTCAACACCAACTGGGCGATCTACATCGGCATCGTCTATTCCTATCTCCCTTTCATGGTGTTGCCGATCTATTCGGCGCTCGAGAAGATGGACCACACGCTGACGGAGGCTGCCCAGGACCTCGGCTGCACGCCGATCACGGCGTTCTGGCGGGTAACCTTTCCGCTATCCCTCGCGGGCGTCGTGGCCGGCTGCCTGCTGGTCTTCATTCCGGCGGTCGGCGAGTTCGTCATCCCGGACCTGCTCGGCGGTTCGGAAACGCTCATGATCGGCAAGACGTTGTGGAACGAATTCAATGCCAACCGCGACTGGCCGGTGTCCTCGGCGGTGGCAACGATCCTTTTGCTCATCCTGGTGCTCCCGATCGTCTATTTCCAGAATGTGCAGGCGAAAGCCGATGGTGAGGGGAGATAGACGATGGCAAAATGGTCGCGCTTCAACATTGTCTCCGTCGTCCTCGGCTTCGGCTTCCTCTATCTGCCGATCGTGCTGCTCGTGATCTTCTCGTTCAACGAGTCGAAGCTCGTGACCGTCTGGGCCGGCTTTTCGACGCGGTGGTACGGTCAGCTCTGGCACAATCAGGGGCTGCTTGATGCGGCCTGGGTCACCATTCGCGTCGCGCTGCTGTCGGCGACCTGCGCGACGGTGCTTGGTACGCTGGCGGCGCTTGCGCTCGTACGTTACACGCGCTTTCGCGGCCGCGTGCTCTTCTCCGGAATGGTCTACGCGCCGCTCGTGATGCCGGAGGTGATCACCGGCCTGTCGCTGCTGCTGCTCTTCGTTGCCATCGGGCTCGATCGCGGCTTCTGGACGATCACGCTGGCCCACATCACCTTCACCATGTGTTTCGTCGCCGTCGTGGTGCAGTCGCGTCTTCTGAGCCTCGACCAGTCGATCGAAGAGGCGGCGCTCGATCTCGGCGCGACGCCGGTCAGGACGTTCTTCGCAATTACCCTGCCGGTGATTGCGCCGGCAGTCTTTTCCGGCTGGGTGCTCGCCTTCACGCTGTCGCTCGACGATCTGGTGATTTCGAGCTTCACCACGGGGCCGGGGGCCACGACGCTGCCGATGAAGATCTACAGCCAGGTTCGTCTCGGCGTGACGCCCGAAATCAACGCGATCTGCACGATCCTGATCGGTGTCGTTGCACTCGGCGTGCTCGTCGCGTCAATCGTGACGAAGCGGCGGGAGGTCCAGCGGGAGAGAGACGAGCGCGCCGCATTTGCCGCGGTAGGCTGACTCCGCCGGGGGCAGGGGTCGCTCGCCGTCTATTGCGGCTCCACAAGGACGGAGAGCGGCGAGATAACCGCATTTGGCCAGGTCCCGCCGACAAAGAAGCGCAGCGGCTGGTTGACCGTCGTCGGATTTTCGAGTGTTCCGGCGAGCGCGAGGCTGCCCGTGCGGTAAGGGATGACGCCGGTGATCGCCATGCCGCCCGACGGCCCGGTAAAATTCGCCCGGTTCAGTCGCGCCACGCCGGCGCCGAAGATCGCCTCGATATCGGCTGCCTGGAAGTCGAACGCCCCGGCGCTCGCCTCGGAAAGAGAGAAGAATTCTCCTCGTCGGACGAGGTCGACGAAGGCGTTCGCATCGAATCCGGCGAGGCTGCCATTCGCCAGGGAAAATGTCACGCGACCTGAAAGATCGGACGCGCTGGTCGCCCAGACAGGATGATCGGTCGCAAGATCGAGATTGAGGGTGCCCCTGCCGCTTGGCGTCGGGCCCTTCAGGCCGAAACCGTCGAGTACGGCGGCAAAGTCGGCATCTTTCAGGCTCATCTGCAGCTTGCCGCCATGTTCCGGCCCCTTGTCGGATAGCACCGCTCGGCCGCTGAGAATGCCGTTTGCATAGGTGCTGTCACCGATGTCGAGCGACACCCGGTTGCCATTGATCATCACGCCGGCTGCCACCTCAGTGAGATGCAGCGGACCGACGAGCACTTCCTGCGATGAAAGCCGCACGTCTGCACGCCAGGTGCCGAAGAGGGATTCCGCCATTTGCCATTCGGGGTCGCTGGTGCCCGCAGACTTTGCATTCGGGGGAGTGATGCCGTTGAGATCGATGCGGTCGAAGGCGAGCGTTCCTTCGACACGCGGCGTGTCGCCGGCCGGAAACGCGATGTCCAGGACACCAGTCGCAGTGGCGCCGCCCATCACCAGTTGCAGATCGTCGAGTTTGAGCGTCTTTTCGCCAGTTGCCACCATGGCATCGATGCTGAAAGCACCTGCAGGAAGTGACCCCGACGAAGTGCCCTGATACCAGGCGAGAAGCGCGGACAGCGACGGTGCCGATGCCTGCAGATGGCCG
The DNA here is from genome assembly GCF_013283645.1 of Sinorhizobium psoraleae. GTDB lineage: Bacteria > Pseudomonadota > Alphaproteobacteria > Rhizobiales > Rhizobiaceae > Sinorhizobium > Sinorhizobium psoraleae. The sequence goes on along the minus strand of NZ_JABEKV010000002.1, from coordinate 785,139 downwards.
GAGGCAAAGGGATACATCGAAAGATTGCCGATGCCTTCGAAGGAGAAGGTCAACGGGGCCGAGGTCAGCGATGTCCTGAGCGATGCATTGCGACCGGCAAAGAGGGCGAGCGGCTCGTCGCAGATCAATGCCCAGTCAATCGCCTGGCCGCCGATGGTCGTTGAAAGCTGGGCGCTCACGCGCTCAGCAAAGGATGGCCATTTGACGGTTCCGGAGATCGCCGGAACGTCGATGTCCAGGGCGCTGTCGGCCATTCGGTCGAGGATGCGGATCCGGCCGTTTTCGATCGTTATGTCGCCGAAGGGTGTATCCTCCTCGACCGTCGTCTCCTCAGGCAGGCTCAGCCAGTGCGGCCGTTTCCAGTTGACGGTTCCGTCGGCGGCGCGCTCGATGGTGACGACCGGATCGACGAAGCGGATATCGTCCAGCGCCGGTTCGCCGCGAAGCGCCGCAAGCAAGCTGAAGGATGCGGTGATGCGGCCGATATGCGCAAGCGGGCGCGGGGTTGGCTCGTCGGTTTCGATCGTCGCCGAGGACAGCGTCAGCTCAGGCTCCGGCCAGAAGCGGATTTCCGGTTCACCGCCAATCCTGCTCTTGCCGCCCGACCAGCCGTCGAGCATCCGTTCCATCGTCGCGCGCGCATCGGTCGTGGAAATGACCAGCGGCAGCGCGGCGTTGTACGCGATGGCGAGGCCGATGCCGATCCCGGCGGACCAGACGAGGTGACGCCGGCCGATCCGCGACCGAAGGCTGGAACTGCGCCATATATGCAGGATCTGTCTCGTCATTTCGGTCGGATTTTCGCTTGCTCTCGTGTCAAGCCGTCTGGATAGGCCTTCGGTTTTGATAAAGCAAATACGGCTGACAGGGAAATGTCGTCATCGCGATGCCGAACTTGCCGCATGCTGTTTATTTTGCATTGCAGCATGGTATAGAAACACGCAGAGGAGTGGAGGAAAGCATGCAAGCAGATCGACCTTTGTGGGTTCCTGGTGCCGAGATTCTCGAGCGAAGCCCAATGGCTCAATTCATGTCGTGGTGCGGGCAACGGTTCGGCCGGAATTTTGCCGACTATGACGCCTTCCATGCGTGGTCCGTGGCCGAGCGCGGCGACTTTTGGACCGCGGTCTGGGACTTTTGCGGGGTTGTCGGTGATCGCGGGGAGCGCGCGCTCATCAACGGCGATCGCATGCTTGACGCCCGCTTCTTTCCGGACGCCACGCTGAATTTCGCAGAAAATCTGCTGCGCAACAGCGGCGCCGGCGACGCGCTGGTCTTTCGTGGCGAGGACAAGGTTAGCTATCGCCTTTCCTGGGACGAATTGCGCGCCCTGGTATCGCGCCTCCAGCAGGCGATGAAAGCGCAGGGCATCGGTAAAGGCGACCGCGTTGCCGCGATGATGCCGAACATGCCCGAGACGATTGCGCTGATGCTTGCGACCGCGTCGATCGGCGCTATCTGGTCGTCCTGCTCGCCCGACTTCGGCGAACAGGGGGTTCTCGACCGCTTCGGCCAGATCGGCCCCAAACTGTTCATCGCCTGCGACGGCTATTGGTATAACGGCAAGCGGCAGGATGTCGCCGACAAGGTGGGCGCTGTAGCCTCCAGGCTGGCCGTGCCCACCGTCATTGTTCCCTATGCGGGGGACAGCGCCTCGCTGGCCGGCGCGGTCGAGGGCGGCGTGACGCTTGCCGATTTCATCGCGGGCTTCGAAGCCAAGCCGCTCGTTTTCGAGCGGCTGCCGTTCAGCCATCCGCTCTATGTCCTGTTTTCCTCCGGTACCACCGGCGTGCCGAAATGCATCGTGCATTCGGCCGGCGGTACGCTGTTGCAACACCTGAAGGAACAGCGCTTCCATTGTGGTCTGCAGGAGGGCGCGAAGCTCTTCTACTTCACCACCTGCGGCTGGATGATGTGGAATTGGCTGGTCTCCGGGCTAGCCTCGGGAGCGACCCTTTGTCTCTTCGACGGCTCGCCCTTCTATCCGAATGGCAACGTTCTCTTCGACTATGCGGCGGAGGAACGTTTCGCGATCTTCGGAACGTCGGCAAAATATATCGATGCGGTGCGCAAGGGTGGCTTCACGCCGGTAAGCACCCATGACCTGTCCGCCCTGCGGCTGTTGACGTCGACAGGTTCGCCGCTCTCTCCGGAGGGCTTTACGTTCGTCTACGAAGGGATCAAGTCGGACGTGCAACTCGCCTCGATCTCCGGCGGCACCGACATCGTGTCCTGCTTCGTGCTCGGCAATCCCCTGAAGCCGGTATGGCGCGGCGAAATCCAGGGACCCGGCCTGGGGCTCGCCATGGACGTCTGGAACGACGAAGGCCGACCCGTGCGCGGCGAGAAAGGCGAACTCGTTTGCACCAAGGCGTTTCCGTCGATGCCGGTCATGTTCTGGAACGACCCCGAGGGCACCAAGTACCGCGCAGCATATTTCGAGCGCTTCGACAATGTTTGGTGCCACGGTGATTTTGCCGAATGGACACCTCATGGCGGCATCATCATTCATGGCCGTTCCGATGCGACGCTCAACCCGGGCGGCGTGCGGATCGGCACGGCGGAGATCTACAACCAGGTCGAGCAGATGGAAGAGGTCGCCGAGGCCCTCTGCATCGGCCAGGACTGGGAGGATGATGTCCGGGTGATCCTCTTCGTTCGGCTGTCGCCGGGTGTCGAATTGACCGACGAACTGACGAGGGCCATCAAGAACCGCATCCGCACCGGCGCCTCGCCGCGTCACGTGCCGGCGAAGATCATTGCCGTCGCGGATATTCCGCGGACCAAATCGGGCAAGATCGTTGAGCTTGCGGTTCGCGACGTCGTGCATGGCCGACCGGTCAAGAACAAGGAAGCGCTGGCCAATCCCGAGGCGCTCGACCTCTTTGCCGGGCTCGACGCATTGAAAAGCTGATCCTTGGAGCGGGATTGCGGCTCCTGTGCTATCCCGCTGTTTTCCCGGCTGTTCCACCCCATAGATCATGTGCCCGCGCGTTAACCGGTCCACGTCCGGCGAATTAACCAAATCGTCGGAGTTGCGCGCGAATGCTTAAGATTGTTGGAGCAAAAAGTAAGATCCTGTTTACATTTGGCGGTGCATGGTCGAACCAACTTGAGGCCGACCAGTCAAGGGCCGGTGCCGCAGCAGCGATGTTGCCGCAGACATGATGTCACCTTTTCTCGAGCATTTGTTGGTTAGCATCGACTCCAGAGGCGGCTTTCGGCTGCCTCTTTTTTATTTTCGCGCAGCGGATCGGCGGTTACGGTCAGGGACGGCGTTCAAGTGATCTCGACACCAGAATGACCGGGATCATGCCCGCGATGACGATGATCATCGCCGCGACGGAGGCGTCCTCGACCTTTGCGCGCGAGGCATCCTCGTAGACCAGAGTGGCAAGGGTGTTGAAGTTGAAGGGCCTCAGCATGATGGTTGCCGAGAGTTCCTTCATCGTCTCGATGAAGACGAGCAGTGCCGCCGTCAGCACCGCGGGTCGCATCATCGGCAGAAGCACTGTCCGCAGTGTTTGGCTGCTCGTGCGTCCGAGCGCGCGCGCCGCCATGTCGAGATGCGGCGACAATTTCTGGAAGCCGGCCTCGAGCGTGCCTTCTGCCATGGTGAGGAAGCGGACTGTGCAGGCATAGATGATAGCAAAGCCGGTGCCGCTCATCAGGAGCCCGGTCGAAATTCCGAACAAATCTCTCGCCTGCGCATCGATGGCATTATCGAGTGCTGCAAGCGGAAAAAGCACGCCGATCGCGAGAACCGTACCCGGCACACCATAGCCAAAGGAGGCCAGGCGGCCGGCGGCATCCGTGATGCGGGAACGCCCGGTCCGTGCGGCGTAAGCTAGAACAAATCCCAGAAGCACGGCGACAAGCGCGGTCAGGCCGGAAACCAGGATGCTATGCAACAGCGCATTCAGAAGGCGTGGCGCCAGAAACTGATCGAGACGTTTCAGCGCGTAATTCCCCAGCACGAAGAACGGAATGGCAAAGCCCGACAGCATCGGGAGCAGGCAGACGATCGTCGCGGCCCATTTTTTCCAGCCCGACAGCGTAAGCCTGGCAAGATCGTGCACGGCGGCCGTCGTCTTTTGACTGGCGAAGCGCTGCCTGCGGCGGGCAGCACGCTCGACCATCATCAGTGCAACGACGAAGAGCAGCATGATGCACGCGATCTGCGCGGCGCCCGCCAGGCTGCCGCGGTTGAGCCAGGTGTCGAAAATCGAGAAGGTCAATGTCTGAACGCCCAGAAACTCGACCGCTCCGATGTCGTTCAGCGTTTCCATGGCGACAAGCGTCAGGCCGATCATGATGGCCGGCCGCGCCATCGGGATCTGGATCCGGAAAAAGACCTTGAGCGGCCCGGCGCCGAGGGTACGTGCCACGTCTGCGGCCGCGCGCCCCTGCATCAAGAACATCGAGCGGCAGGCGAGATAGATATAAGGATAGAGCACCGAACTCAGAACGAGCACCGCGCCGCCAAGCGAGCGCACATCCGGAAACCAGTAGTCCCGGCTCGTCTGGAAACCGAAGACGACCCGGATCAGCCCCTGGACAGGACCCGTGAAGGTGAGAAGTTCGCCGAAGGCGTAAGCCGCGAGATAGGCGGGTATCGCCAAAGGCAGAACGAGCGCGGCGGAAAGAAAACGGCGTAGCGGAAACTCGCAACTCGCCACCAGCCACGCGGTCAGAATGCCGATAAAGGCCGTCGCCGCACCCGTCAGCACCACGAGCAGCAGTGTTCGTCCCGTGGCGCGGGGGATGACGTTTTCAATGAGATGCGGCCAGTCCGCGCTGCCACCCGAAACAGCAAGCCAGGCAATGGAGATCATCGGCATCAGGACGACTGCCGAGGCGACTATAGCCCAGATCGCGAGCAACGGATGGCCAAGACCCGTTCCCGAGCGGGTATAGCGTTTTCTGAGGCTCCTGGATGTGGACTGCAAGCGATCGGTCCCGAGACGAAGCGGTAAGGTAAAGGCTGCCGGGGACCGGCAAACTGGTTCCCGCGAGTCAACATTTCCTTACAGCATTCGTCCTCAATTCGCCAAGACGCGTTGCGATGGGAAGGAAATTTCGACGAGCGTGCCCTCGTTCGGCGTGGAATTGATCGAGAACTGCGCGCGGTTCGCCTCGGTCATCGCTTTGGTCAGCGGCAGGCCGAGGCCGGTGCCGTCGCCACGCTTGCGGCCGCCTGTCGTTACCTGACGGAAGGGTTTCATGGCTTGATCGAGCTCGCTGCGTGTCATGCCGATCCCGGTATCGCGGATCCGCAGGATCACGCTTCCGTTTGCCTCGTAGGACGTCGACACGACGATCTGGCCGCCGGAGGGGGTGAAACGGATGGCGTTCGCCAGGATATTGAGCGCGATCTGCTTGATGGATCGGCCGTCTGCTACGACCGTCGGAACAGACGCCGAGAGCGAGGTGCGGATGATCACGCGCTGACTGTTTGCCTGCGGCTGCACCAGCGAGACCGCCTCGGAAACCGCGTCGTTGATATCCACGGCGCTGAAATCGAGGTCCATCTCACCGGCCTCGATCTTCGAGATGTCGAGCAGATCGTTGACGATGTCGAGCACGTGCCTGCCGGATCGGCCGATGTCTCCGGCATATTCGATGTAACGGGGATGGCCGACCGGGCCGAAATGCTCGCTCGCCATCATGTCGGAAAAACCGATGATGGCGTTCAGCGGCGTGCGGATCTCGTGGCTCACCCTCGCCAGGAACTCCGTCTTGTGGGCATTGGCCGTTTCGGCGGCGCGCTTCGCATTCCGCAATTCCTCCTCGGTCCGCTTCCACTGCGTGATGTCGCGGATGACGGCACAGTAGCCATTGGACGATGAAAGCCGTCCAATGGTCATGAACAACGGGATGAAGCCTCCGTTTGCCTCGCGGCCGATGACTTCGCGGCCGTCATTGAGCACGCTTGCGACGCCATGGCCGGAGAGACCCTGCAGATAGTCGAGCACCGCCCTCTGGCTCTCATGGGCGAAGAGTGCGGCAAAGGACTTCCCCCGGATCTCGTCTTCGTCGTAGTTGAAGAGCGCGCTCGCCGAGCGGTTCATCGTCCGCACGTCGCCTTCCTGCCCGAGGATAACGACGCCGTCGGTCGCGGTCTCCAGAATGGAACGAAGTTCCTCGATCTCCATCCGCAGGCGGCTTGCTTCGCTTGCCGCCACATCGTCTTCGCCTGTTGTTTGTGTGTCTTCGCTTCCGCTCACCGGCGCCAGCGCGAGCATGAGCGCGCTTTTGCCCTCCCATCGGATCGAATGAAGATGAGCATTGACCGATGCAAGCTGGCCGTTCCGGCGGATCAGCGTCATCGTCCCGTCCGGCTGCTTCTCCGGCTGCCCCTCCGGCTGCTTGTCGACCACGTCGTCGGCGTGGGCGAAGAGCGCGTCGATGCCGCCCTCCTGCGACAGGCTCGCGAGGTCATCGTATCCCGTCAGTTGCAGGAATTCCGGATTGGCATGCAGCAACTCGTCGCCATAGTGGACGAGAAGGCCGAGAGGCAGGCGGTCAAGAATCTCGCTGCTCATGCCGACGGGCGTTCGCGAGGTCGAAGGCGCTTCATCGTCGGCTGATGGCGCAGGCTCGTTCTGCTCGACGGTCGCTTCCGGCTCTTTCGCGTCGCCGGTATCGGATACGACGACGGGAGAGGGCGTTTCCTTGGCCGGTGCGGATGTGGAGGCCGGCTCCTCGATACCCTCGTCCTCGCCGCGCGCGCCGAAATGTTCGCCGAGTTGTCTCGCGATTTCGCGAAAGGCGGCCTGTTCGCCTCGCGTCAGCGTTCCGGCCGTTCCCGACCGGCGCTCATCGAGATCCACGATCTTGTTGGACGAGGGGCGCTCCGGTGCTTCGGCGACATGCAGTGCCGGACGCTCGCCGCGGAAGGGATCCTCCGGGCCTGGCGAAACCGTTGCTGCGGCGTCGGAGTCTGCCCATTTCTCATCGCGGCCGGACGGCTGGTCAGAGGCCGTGACGTCTGAACCGGATTCTGCCCCGGTCGCGATCCCCTCCTCGGCGGCCTCGCCCTCGCTCTCTCGGGGCAGGGTAGCCGTCGCCGGCCGAGGTTCGGCAGTGCGGCCGAGCGCCAACCCGCTGGCCTTGTCGTCGCTGACCGCGTCCGCGACCCTGACGATACCGAACCCGCGAAAGCCGTCGAATTCGCGGGACCGCGAATAGGTGGGGAGGGCGGCGAGGTCGACCGGCACCTTGAGGCTCGTTCCCTCGATCGGCCAGAGGATCGTCTTGCCCGACCAGGTGTCGCGCCGGCGCAGGAGTTCGCTGATCCGGTTGTCGGGGTCGAGACCGTAGCGCGCGGCGAGGTCGGTAAACGTCTCCCCTATGACATCGGCGGCGCTCGGGCCGACGGCCGACGCAAACTCCTCCGAGATCTCGCTGAAACGCCCCTGCGCGTCTATTTTCCACACGAAGCGAACGGCTCGGCCGCCGGGCGTGAATACGAACCCGGGAGCGTCAGCATCGCCGGCATTGTCTTGCTTCGCAGGTGCTGCGGCTGGCTCGCGCGCTGCGGGAGGCTCCTCTTGATCGGCAGGCTCGGCCGACGCCGATGTGGCTTCGTCGGACTCCAGGGCCAATAGGCCTTGTTCATCCGAAACGCTCGCGCCCTCGGGCGCATCTTGCTCTGCATCCGCCGGCGTCGATGCTGTGTCCGGGGCTTCCGGCAGAGATCGTTCCTGCATCGCCGGCAGATCACCGGCGTTCGGCTCGTTGACGCTTTCGATCGACGACGGCATATCGTCGTCCGCTACGTCCGGTGCCGCATCGGAGTCGATATCCTCGAGGACGGCTTCCACGGCAAACAGGAGATGCAGGGCCGGGTGGTCGGATACCTTGCCGATGGCAGCGGGCAGTTCGCCCTTGCTTGTCGTGACCGGGCGCTTGATCAGCCGGTCCCTGTCGCGCGCGACATCGGAAACGAGTGTGCGGCGAACCTCTTCCGACAAACCCAAATCATCGAACCCGGAAGATTGCGCAAGGATCGCGCCGTCACTGTCGAGCACGGCCATGTGCGTGTCAGGCCCGTCGAGCCCCGCAATCATCCGGGCGGCCCGCTCCTCGGTCGTCAGTGCCTTTCCGTTATGCGGTGTCGTGAAGAGGACCGCGTCTTCTCCCGGCCGGATGCGGATCAATTCCACGGACGCATTCAAAGGCAGGCGCCGGAAGCCGCTCGACATTCGGATCAGCAGTTGCCGCCGGTCGCCGATGGCTGAGAGCTGCGTTGCCGCTGCGCGCAACTGGCGAAGCGAGAGATCGTTTTGATCGAGGGCGGCATCGATGAAATCATAGACGGATGCCACGCCAAACAGGCTCGCACCCTGGTCATTGGCCCACAATACGCGGCCGAGATCCTTCGAAAACAAGACGGAGGCATCCCCTTTGGCAAAATGATCCCGCACCCGTGCATGCACGGCAATGTCGATGAAGGGATACTGTCTCTCGGGCATGGGGCAGGCCTATTGACGGATCGCTTGCGCGTTAACACTCTATTAATACCCGGCCCATCTGCGAGGGTCCAGCAAAGGCGCGGGGTCGACAACGCCTTTCGCCGCGCAAGGTTAATAGCAGTCGTATTGTGCGATGCACAATTATGTTGCAATGCACAATGAAATTGATTATATGGGGGGCAGTAACAAACCGGCGCCTCTTAAGAGGGCCACACCAAGGAGCGCTTACCATGGCTACCAAGAAGACCGACGACGCATTTTCCCTTTCCTCCTTCGATCCGGCCAAGCTGACCGACAGCTTCCGCGAGTTCGCCGAAAAGGGCGCCGCGCAGTCGAAGGAAGCTTATGCCAAGATGAAGACCGCTGCCGAAGAAGCGACGAAAACCGTCGAAGCGACGTTTGAAAGCGCTCAGACCGGCACCGTCGAACTCGGTCTCAAGGCCATCGATGCGCTCCGCACCAATGCGGAAAATTCCCTTTCGCACATGGAAGCGCTGCTCGGCGTGAAGTCGCTTTCGGAACTGGTCGAACTCCAGACAACCTTCATCCGCAAGCAGGCCGAACTCGCCGTAGAGCAGGCGAAGACCATGCAGGAAGCGACCAAGAAGGTCGCGGAAAACGTTGCGAAGCCGGGCAAGGACGCGGCCGAAAAGGCAATGTCGAGCTTCAAGAAGGCCTGATCCGGTAGATCTCGGCGCCTACAGCGCCGTGCGTCTCTTCAGGCGCGCAAAGGTCGCTGTCGCACTTTAGGTTGCTGCATGTTTTCATCCTTCAATCGGTTCCGATTTGAGGAAACATGCAGGAGCACCATCGGAAGACCGGATGGCTTGCCATCCGGTCTTTTTGCGGGATAATCACAAGTTAAGGCTTGCAAATCAGCGGGAGTGCCCGTATGTGAGCCGCCAAGCGACACATGTCGCATCCGCGTGCGGTTGTAGCTCAGTTGGTTAGAGCGCAGGTTTGTGGCACCTGAGGTCGGTGGTTCGAGACCACCCAACCGTACCATTCTCGCCCATCTCCATTTGTCACCTTCAGATTGCAAGGCCTCTGGACTGATCGCGAAACCGTCGATCCGCGCGAACGTCCGTTTCAGACGATAAAGAAATCGGCTGCGGTAAGCGCAAGGTTGGTTCCTATCGTCGCAAAATGAACGGATCCACCAGCCGCATTTCCGTTGCTGTCGTAGAGCAGCTTTCCGGTATCGCTCTCGTAGATGATGCGGTCGTTGGCGTCAGCGGCCAAACCCGTCGTGTTCTTGACGAACTGTGCCGCCGTCAGTGTGCCAGTACCGAGGATTGCGGAGAAGATCGCGTTTTCCAGCCGGATCGTGTCGTCCGCGACGATAAAGCTGTTGATCGTGTCGACATTCGTCGTGGCGTTGAGCGCAGTATTGAAGAAAAACGTGTCCAGGCCGGTAGAACCCGTCAGGCTATCGTTGCCGAGACCACCGTTGATGAGGTCGTTGCCGGCGGCGCCATTGAGACCATTGTTGCCTGAGTTCCCGCTCAAGATATTGTTCAAGCTGTTTCCGGTGCCGCTGATGTTGCTGGTGCCGAGCAGGGCGAGATGCTCGACGCTGCCACGGACGGCGGTGGCACTGCTGAGATTGAATGATATGAACGAGCGAACCGTGTCGGCGCCTGCGCCGCCATCGGCGCTTTCGTCAACGATGTCGCCGGTGCTGTTTACGAAGTAGGTGTCATTCCCTTGACCGCCTCGCATTTCATCGGAACCGCCGGCGCCGTTGATCGAGTCATTGCCAGCGCCGCCTCTGAGAAAGTTTGCAGCGGAACTACCGACGATCGTGTCGGCGAAAATGGTGCCGCGCACGTCCTCGATACTTGTCAGCGTGTCCTGGCTACCAAAGCCATCCTTTGCAACGCCAGTGGTGAGATTGACGTTCACGCCGGCATTTCCGCCGCGGTCAACGTCCCTGTCGTATCTCACGGCGTCGATGCCGCCGCCGCCGTTGATCGTGTCTCTTCCTCCAAGGCCCATGAACTCTTCGTCCACGGCCGAGCCCGTCAAAATGTCGGCAAACTGCGTGCCGCGAAACTGTTCGAAACTCGTGAAAGTTTCGGAGAAGCCGTAGGGGTCGCTCACGATCCCGGTGGTGGCGTTGAGATTGACGCCGCGAAACGCTTCTGGAGTGTAGTAAGCGTCCTGGAAGCTGAGCACGTCGAAGCCGGCGCCGCCGTTGTAAGTGTCGTCGCCTTCGCCTCCGGTAATGAAGTCGTCGCCGCCGTTGCCGTTCAGGATGTCATTGCCGCTGCGGCCTTCCATCGAGTCATCGCCGGCGGATCCGTTGAATGTATCTGCTCTGTTGAAAAGCCAATCCTCCAGGCCCCAGTTGTCGAACCCGATGGCCGCATCCTGAAACAGCTCGAGAGACACGCTCAGACCGCTTATTGCCTGGACCAACGTCGTTCCATTGTTTTGAAGAATCTGGATGGAGGAGACCGTCCCGCCAACAGCATGTCCATTGGCGTCGAACGCGAATCCGGTGCCGACCAGCTTCAATTTCAAGCCGTTGCCAAGTCCGAAGACGACCTGCGTCGTGCTCGTGCTCAAGCGCGTGGCCGTACTCATGTCGACCAGTTCGCCGAACGAGGCGTTGTAGTCGATGTCGACGAGCGGCGGGTTGTATTGGTTGGGATATACTCCCCCAGGGAAGCTGTAGGTAACAGTGGCCATGTGTGCCCCCATGCCGGGGGCGCTCCCCGGCTCAACGTTGTGTTTGCGGGTTAAGGACGGAATTTCTCATATGTGGCTTGTCAATTTTAGGTTGTTCTAAATAGCAGATCGGGATTGTTCTGTCACATCGCCCATTTGGGTAACGCACCCGCGTGCACCAGCTGCATCTACACGAAGATCTGATGCTCCGCCGTCACAAGCTCCTGAAGAAAAGAAACAACCGTGCGCACGCGCACGAGATCACGCGCGCTTTCGTGATAAGTCGTCCAATAGGCGCGCCGGATGGTCGTTTCCGGCAGGATGCGTTCGAGCTCGGGCACCTGGCGGGCAATGTAGTTGTGCAGAATGCCGACGCCGGCGCTGGAGCGGACCGCCTCCGTCTGCCCGGTCGCGCTGGAGATTTCGAAAGAAGCGTCCCAGCTACGCATGATTTCGGCTGAGAAATTAAGCGAAGGCGTGAAGATCAGGTCTTCGACATAGCCGATCCGGCGATGGTCCTTGAGATCGTCGATCGTTCGCGGCGTACCATGGCGAGCAAGATAATCTGCCGATGCGTAGAGCCCGAGTGTATAATCGGTCAGCTTGGATGAAACGAGACGCCCCTGTTCCGGTCGCTCGATGGTGATCGCGATGTCGGCCTCGCGCTGTGACAACGAAAAGGAACGCGGGACCGGAACGAGCTGGAGTTTCAGTTCCGGATAGCGCGCGGTCAGTGCCCCGAGCCGCGGCGCAAGAAAGGAGACGCCGAAACCGTCCGGGGCGCCGATGCGAACCGTGCCGGCGATCGCCGTGTCGATCCGGCCGATCTGCGATTGCGCCGCGAGCATTTCGGTTTCCATGCGCTCGGCGGCGGCAAGGAAGACTTCCCCCTCGGCGGTCAGCTCGCAGCCATTGGGGCGCCGGACGAGAAGTCTCGTTTTCAGTGTTTCCTCAAGCGCCGTTACCCGGCGGCTGAGGGTGGCGTGATTGATGCCGAGCCTCTTCGAGGCAGCGAGGATCTGGCCTGTTCGCGCAACCGCGAGAAATACTCTGACATCGTCCCAGTCCATGCTGTAGCTCCATGGGCTTTAATTTTCGCACAACGGTTCCTGAATATCGGAAATTGAATTGTTGAAATCGTAGTGCGATCATGGAGGCACAATCAAGATCAGGAGGAGCACCCAATGTACGAAATCGGACATTTCATCGATGGCAAGCGCGTCGCCGGCAAAAGCGGCCGCACGAGCAACATCTTCAATCCTGCGACAGGTGAGGTTCAGGGGACCGTGGCGCTCGCAAGCGAGGCGGAACTCGCCGCAGCGGTCGAAAGCGCAAAGGCCGCACAGCCGAAGTGGGCGGCCACCAATCCCCAGCGCCGCGCTCGCGTTTTCATGAAATTCGTCCAGCTTCTCAACGAACATATGAACGAGCTGGCGGAGATCCTTTCGCGTGAGCACGGCAAGACGATAGAAGACGCCAAGGGCGACATCGTTCGCGGTCTCGAGGTTTGCGAATTCGTTATCGGCGTTCCGCACCTGCAGAAGAGCGAATTCACCGAAGGCGCCGGCCCGGGCATCGACATGTACTCGATCCGTCAGGCCGTCGGCGTCGGCGCCGGCATCACCCCGTTCAATTTCCCGGCGATGATCCCGATGTGGATGTTCGCCCCGGCGATCGCCTGCGGCAACGCCTTCATCCTGAAGCCGTCGGAGCGTGACCCGTCCGTGCCGATTCGCCTGGCTGAACTGATGATCGAGGCCGGTCTGCCGGCCGGTGTGCTCAATGTCGTCAACGGCGACAAGGGCGCGGTCGACGCAATCCTGACGCACCCGGATATTTCCGCCGTTTCCTTCGTAGGTTCGACGCCGATCGCCCGCTACGTCTATGGCACCGCGGCGATGAACGGTAAGCGCGCCCAGTGCTTCGGCGGCGCCAAGAACCACATGGTCATCATGCCGGACGCCGATCTCGACCAGGCTGCCAATGCGCTGATCGGCGCGGGCTATGGCTCCGCCGGCGAGCGCTGCATGGCGATCTCGGTCGCCGTTCCGGTCGGCGAGGAAACTGCAAACCGGCTGATCGACAAGCTCGTGCCGATGGTCGAAAGCCTGCGCATCGGTCCCTATACCGACGAGAAGGCCGACATGGGCCCGGTCGTCACCAAGGAGGCCGAACAGCGTATCAGGAGTCTGATCGACAGCGGCATCGAGCAGGGCGCGAAGCTCGTCGTCGACGGCCGCGACTTCAAGCTGCAGGGGTATGAGAACGGCCATTTCATCGGCGGTTGCCTGTTCGACCACGTGACGCCGGACATGGACATCTACAAGACGGAAATCTTCGGACCGGTTCTCTCGGTCGTCCGCGCGAAGAACTACGAAGAGGCGCTGTCCCTGCCGATGAAGCATGAATACGGCAACGGTGTCGCGATCTACACCCGCGACGGCGATGCGGCGCGCGACTTCGCCTCCCGCATCAACATCGGCATGGTCGGCGTCAACGTGCCGATCCCGGTTCCGCTCGCCTATCACTCCTTCGGCGGCTGGAAGTCCTCTTCCTTCGGCGATCTCAACCAGCACGGAACGGATTCGTTCAAGTTCTGGACCAAGACCAAGACCATCACCTCTCGTTGGCCGTCCGGCATCAAGGATGGTGCCGAGTTCTCCATCCCGACGATGAAGTGAGGAAACAAGAAAGATCCTCCCGTCTGGGCCTCCTTCGGGAGGCCCTTTTTTGTTGCATCTCCCGCGGTGGTACAACTAACGTGCGATACGCATCGGTCGGAGATTCGCTGCTCGGGAACTATCGGGGGATAGCGGGCCGCTCCCTGACTTATGCATTCTGTTGTGCAGGCGCTGCCAATGTCTCTGCACTGGCGTTTCGAGCTTGATACGGGGGGAAGATCATGGCTTTGAGCGAGCCACCAACGGTGCCGGCATTTCGTGACGGCCGCAACAATTTCGGGCGTTCGGCCGCTGGCGATTTCCAGCGCCTGTCCTTTCGCGGCAGCGCCAGCGAATATTTCGGGATCTGGATCGTCAATATCCTGCTGACGATTGTCACGCTTGGCATTTATTCGGCCTGGGCGAAGGTTCGCCGCAACCGTTATTTCTACGGCAACACCGTCCTGCTCGGCCGTGGCTTCGAGTATCACGCAAAGGGCGGCCAAATCCTCATTGGCCGCTTGATCGTGCTTGCGTATCTCGCTTTTTACAACGTGATGCTGACTGTCATGCCGCTCGTCGGCATCGTGCTCGGCCTGTTGTTCTTCCTTTTCGTGCCGTGGCTTCTTGCCCGCGGTTTGCGTTTCAGCGCCCGGGTCACGAGCTACCGCAACGTGCGCTTCGACTTCGCAGGACGGGCCGGCGGGGCGTTTGTGGCCTTCGTTGTCGGGCCGGTGCTTGCGGCGCTGACGCTCGGCCTCCTTGCGCCACTAGCCAGCCGCTGGTCCTACCGATACATCGGCAACAACCTGCGCTATGGAGGGAAAGCCTTTGCGACCGATCCATCCGTAAGTGCGATCTACAAGACGTGGCTGCTCTCGGCGGCGATGATACTGCTGGGATTGTTGATCATCGGAGTTATCTTCGCCATCAACGTTACCGCAATGGCGCCCTTGATCGACGACCCCGACTCGATTTCGGGTGAGCTTCAGGCCTCGATCGGTATGCTGGCGGTGTTCATCTACGTTTTTATGTTTGCCGTCTTCGGGACAGCGGCGCTCTTCTACCGTGCCGGGGTGCGCAATGTCGCCTGGTCCGCCACGACCTTCGATGGCAAGCATCGCTTGATGAGCGATCTCTCGCGGGTTCGCTATACTTGGATTGCGGTCTCGAATTTCCTCATCACGCTGGTAACTCTCGGATTGATGCGGCCATGGGCCGCGGTTCGTATGGCCACCTACGTCAACGAGCACACGGCTATCCGTTTCGAGGGCGACGTCGGCGAGATTTTCTCGGCCATCCAGCAGGAGGGATCAGCGGTCGGCGCGCAGTTCATGGATATAGAAGGTTTCGACTTTGGCTTCTGACAATCCGGCAATTGCGCTTGGCGAGTGGCACCCGGCCAGTTCGAGCCGTTCGGTGCCTTCGAGCTTCGCCGAGGCTGGGGAGCGCTTGGTCGTGCACGACGAAACAGGCGCGGAACTCAGCAGCGGCAAATCGTCGGCCGTCGAGATTTCGCCGCGGGTCGGCGCTGTCCCGCGTCGGATCATCTTTCCCGATGGATCGCTTTTCGAGACGAGCGACAACGACGCGATCGATCGGTTCCTCGCGCGAAGGGGCCGGGGCAGGGAAGGGATCATCCACCGGATGGAGCGGTTTCATCCGCGGCTGATCGCCTTCGTCGCGGCAGCCATCCTGCTTGGGGCGTTGATCTATCGTTTCGCCTTGCCCGCCCTCGTGGAAGTCGCCGTGGCCGTGACCCCGCCCGTCGTGCCGCGTATCATGTCGGCGAGCACGCTGGAGGCTCTGGATAGGACAGTGCTCGACGACTCGGAGCTGGACGAGGCACGGCGCGGCAAGATTCTCGAGGGCTTCCGGGCTATAGCGGCGCTCTCCGGCGGAGGGGAGGAGGAGTACACGCTCAATTTCCGCAAGGGCGGCGCAATCGGCCCCAACGCCTTTGCGTTGCCGGACGGTACGCTGATCCTCACGGACGAACTGGTCGAACTCGCCGAAAACGACACGGAGATGATCGTCGGTGTGCTCGCCCATGAAATCGGGCATGTCGAACTGAAGCACAGTCTCCGGCAGATCTATCGCGCCGCGGGCGTTGCCGCGCTCATCATGCTGATCGCCGGCGATATTGGCTCCGGCGCCGAGGACGTGCTCGTGCAAGGCGGCGGCCTCCTGTCACTTTCCTACTCGCGCTCAGCGGAGGCTGCGGCCGACCGGCATTCGGTCGAGCTGATGATGAAGGCTGGCCGCGATCCGGCGGCGATCGCTCGTTTCTTCCAATTGCTTGAAACGAAGCTCGAAGATCACTCGGAAACCAGCATGTTTTCAACGCATCCCGGCACGCCGGAGCGGCGCGAGGCGATCCTGGATCTGATAGCCGAATTGCGGACGCAGCCGCGATAGAGCAATTCCAGGAAAAGTGTATAGCGGTTTTCCGTCCGGAATTGCGTAGTTTGAAAGAGTCAGATCATTTCACTGTTTCAAGGAAACCGTGAAATGATCTAGTCGCGCAAACGAAAACAGCGGGCGTTCAGGCCCGCTGTTGTCACCGTCCACTGCATGTTTCCTTAATTCGCAGCCGATTTAAGGAAAAAATGCAGCAATTCAAAGTGCTACAGCGCCGCGCATCTGATAAGACGCGCGGCGCTGTAGAGTTTCCTCCGCTTAATCCTGCGGGCCGTCGTTGTAACCGACCTTGTCGACCAGTTCCGACGCTTTCTTGCGGTTGGCTGCGATGTCGGCGAGCGGCAGTGTATCCGGCTTGATCGTTCCGAAGGACTTGACGATTTCGGATGGCTCGGCGCCGGCGAGCACCGGGTATTCGAACACCTGCTCGGCATAGATCGTCTGCGCTTCGCCTTCGGACAGGAACTCCATCAGCTTGATGGCGTTGTCCTTGTTCGGCGAGTTCTTGGCGAGCGCCATGCCGGAGATGTTGACATGGGTGCCGCGGTCCTTGCTGTTCGGGAACAGGACCTTGATGGCCGCTGCCCATTCCTTCTGCTCCGGCTCCTTTTCGTTGGTCATCATGAGACCGACGTAGTAGCTGTTGCCGAGGGCGAGGTCGCATTCGCCCGCGAGAATGGCCTTCGCCTGGTCACGGTCGCCGCCGTCCGGCTTCTTGGCGAGGTTGTTCCTGAGACCCGTCAGCCATTTCTCCGCCTCGGCTTCGCCGTGATGAGCGACCATCGAGGCGAAGAGGCCGACATTGTAGGAATGCTGGCCGTCTCGCGTGCAGATCTTGCCCTTCCACTTCGGATCGGCGAGCTCTTCGTAAGTGATGTCGTTCTCGGCGACGCGCTCCTTCGAGGCGTAGACGACGCGGCCGCGCGTCGTGAGGCCGAACCAGTTGCCGTCGGGATCGCGGAAATGTGCCGGAATGTCCTTGTTGATCGTCTCGTTGGTGACCGGCTGCGTAACGCCGGCGTCCTTCGCCTCGGTGAGGCGGCTGATATCGACAGTCAGGATGACGTCGGCAGGGGAGTTTGCCCCTTCCGCCTGGATGCGCTCGACGAGACCCTTGTCAAGGAAGAGCACGTTGGTGGTGATGCCGGTTTCCTTGGTGAAGGCATCCAGCAGGGGCTGGATGAGATCCGGCTGGCGATAGGAATAGATGTTGACCTCGCCGTCTGCCCAGACGGGTGCCGTCGAAGCAAATAGTGTCGCCGTTACCGACAGCGCCCCGATCATCAATCTTGACATGCGCATGTTGCCCTCCGCTTTCGCTTTGCATGTAACTTAACAAAATCGCTCATCTTTCTGACGCTGCGCGCGCGGACAGTCAACAGCGAAACGGTGGCCGTCAACCAGAAGTGATTTTTTGCTGTTTTTTGGAATTGTTCCAAACTGTGATCCGTCCTATATGATGAAAAGATGAATTTCTCGATCCCGGAGTGAATTATGCGTCTGACGAAGCAAACGAACTACGCTGTTCGCATGCTGATGTACTGTGCAGCGAACGGCGAGAAGCTCAGCCGCATCCCTGAGATCGCCAAGGCCTATGGCGTCTCCGAGTTGTTCCTGTTCAAGATTTTGCAGCCCTTGACCAAAGCGGGTCTGGTGGAAACGGTCCGCGGCCGCAATGGCGGTGTACGACTGCCGAAGCCGGCATCGGAAATCAGCCTCTTCGACGTCGTAAAGGTCACCGAGGACAGCTTTGCCATGGCGGAATGCTTCGAGGCGGGTGAAATCGACTGCCCGTTGGTGGATAGTTGCGGCCTCAATTCGGCTCTGCGCAAGGCATTGAATGCTTTTTTCGAAGTGCTTCAGGGCTATTCAATCGACGATCTGGTCAAGGCCAGACCGCAGATCAACTTCCTTCTGGGCCTTGACGAAACGGCACAGGTGCGGACCACGGCGGCCTGATTGGCGCGCCGTCATGGCGGCCGTGCCTTGCGGCCGCGATTAGTCCGGCAAGTATTCCCTTAGAATGAACTCGATAGCCGTCGCATCGATTTCCGATTTGTCGATGCGGAAGTCGGCGCCGTATTCTTCCAGGCTCTGGAAGTAAGGGTCGCCCGGCGACGACGATATGACGCCGATCGGGCCAATGAAGCCCTGATGCCTCAGCGCGGGAACGGTCTCGCGGAAGTCGCCCCGAGGATGCACGAGATTGTCGAGCAGCACCATCGAGACCGGTTCGCCGGAGAGAAGAAATGCGATCGCGCTGTCCATCGTCCGGCAGTAGTGCAATTCGATGTCGATGCTGTCCACTTTCCTGATCAGTCCGCTGAGGATCAGGTTCTCCGCCGGGTTGTCGTCGATGAGCAAGATGTGCGCTTTTCGCGTCATGACCGTCCACATCCCTGATTGATCGGCTGCGCATGCGGGAAGCATGCGCGCCTGGCTCTACCGGCGGCGCGCCGGCAACTTCACTGGATAATTTGTTCTCGTATCGCTTTCGCGACCATTTGTGTCCGATTGACCACGTCGAGCTTCTTGAGGATCGTCGCGGTATGGGAATTCACGGTGTGTTCCGAGACCGAGACGATCAAGGCGATCTCACTGGCCGTCTTTCCGTGGGAAATCCACTTGAGGATCTCGGTCTCCCTGGGGGTCAGGCCCATGCCGGCCTTGTTGGCGAGCGTTGCCCGATGGAAATAGTCGAAGGCCGACGCCGCGCTGTAGCACAGCTCGTAGTGCGCGGCCTGCCCGGGGTCCCCGCCATACCCGAGGAAGAGCACGGCGTAGCGCGCTCCGGTCGTTGCGGCGCTGACAGGCACGCAAAGCAAAAGCTCGAAACCGAGTTGGGCTGGCAGATTCTGGCCGGATACCAGGACCGGATCATCCGCCCGCCATACCGACGAGATATTCGAGGCATGCAAGGCCTTGTAGACGATGGAATCGCCGAAACGGTAACGTTTGTCGTATTCCTCTGCGAGGCCGGAGGGAAGGTCGTGGAGGACCAGTCGAGCGGACAGCATGCAGGCATCGTTCTCGTTGCCGAGTTGCAGGACGCCGAAGTGCCCGAAGCCGAAACGCAGCGCCAATGTGTGGAAAATGCGGAAGAAATCCACACGGTTGAGAGCCGTTTCCAGCTCCTCGTAAAGGTCATACCGCCGGTGATTTTCCTGCAAGACCGCCACGCTCCGGCTATCTCCCCATAGCCGCGCGGCAGTTTGCCGGCCAAGCTGACATGGACACTCGCTCCACGTCGCCGGCCAAATCCCCTACATGGACGTCACCCACGCCGAATGTTCCCCGAAATCCGTATGCATTCTATTGCACGACAGAAGCGGCATTTCCACTGCACTATTTTGGGGTGACCGCCCGGCACCGCGAAGCGCTATCGCCAGTGCGAGATTGCCCTAAAAAGGCGGTGCGTCTATCTGGCGCGCCACGCGGAAATTGCTGTCAATTCGCTTATGCAGGCGGTAAACGCGCCGTTAATGGTCGCGGTGCATCGACGTCGTCTTCGAAAATCGTGGATAGGCGCGCAAGCTCTACTTAAGGAAGAATTTTTCGCATAGACAAATTTCTGCAGTGACTTATTGCATTGCGACGCCAAATGTCGTTCCATCCGCCCTTGACCGGGTGTAAAACGCACACCGCGTCAGGCAAATACGAGAACAAAAAACAAATCTGGGAAGCAAGCTCATGAAAAAGCTCACTACTCTCTTCGCAGCGACGGCGCTTGCCACGCTGATGGCCGGCTCCGCCTGGTCGAAGACGTTCGTTTACTGCTCTGAAGGTTCACCGGAAGGCTTTGATCCCGGCCTCTACACGGCCGGTACGACATTCGATGCTGCCGCGCATACCGTTTACAACCGCCTTCTCGAATTCAAGAAGGGCACGACGGAGACCGAGCCGGGGCTTGCTGAGAGCTGGACGATTTCCGACGATGGCCTCGAATACACCTTCAAGCTCCGTCCGGGTGTCAAATTCCAGACGACCGAGTTCTTCACCCCGAGCCGTGAACTGAACGCCGACGACGTGATCTTCTCGCTCGAGCGTCAGTGGAAGTCCGACCATCCGTGGCATGGCTACGTGACCGGTGGTTCCTGGGAATATTTCGCGGGCATGGGTCTGCCGGATGTGCTCGAGTCGATCGAGAAGGTCGACGACATGACCGTGAAGGTCAAGCTGAAGCGCAAGGAAGCACCGTTCCTCGCCAACCTGGCCATGCCCTTCGCTTCGATCATCTCGAAGGAATATGCCGACAAGCTGCAGGCTGAAGGCAAGATGAACCAGCTTAACCAGATGCCGCTCGGCACCGGTCCGTTCGCCTTCGTCGGCTATCAGCAGGATGCGGTCATTCGTTACAAGGCCCATCCGGATTATTGGGGTGGAAAACAGAAGATCGACGATCTGGTATTCGCGATCACCACGGATGCAGCCGTTCGCTTCCAGAAGCTCCAGGCCGGCGAATGCCACCTGATGCCCTATCCGAACGCGGCCGATGTCGAAGCCATGAAGGCCGATCCGAACCTCAAGGTGATGGAGCAGGCCGGCCTCAACGTCGCCTATCTCGCCTACAACACGACGCAGCCCCCCTTCGACAAGGTTGAAGTCCGCAAGGCGCTGAATAAAGCGATCAACAAGCAGGCGATCGTCGACGCCGTCTTCCAGGGTCAGGCTACCCCGGCGACGAACCCGATCCCGCCGACGATGTGGTCCTATGACGACACCGTCGAAGACGATACCTACGAGCCGGAAGTCGCCAAGAAGATGCTTGAGGATGCCGGCGTCAAGGATCTCTCGATGAAGGTCTGGGCGATGCCGGTTGCGCGGCCGTACATGCTGAACGCTCGCCGCGCTGCGGAACTGATGCAGGCCGACTTCGCCAAGGTCGGCGTCAAGGTCGAGATTGTCTCCTATGAGTGGGCCGAATATCTCGAAAAGTCCAAGGCAAAGGATCGCGACGGTGCGGTGATCCTCGGCTGGACGGGTGACAATGGTGATCCGGACAACTTCCTCGACACTCTGCTTGGCTGCGACGCTGTGGGCGGCAACAACCGCGCCCAGTGGTGCAACAAGGAGTTCGATGACCTGGTGACCAAGGCCAAGGAAGCAACTGACGTTGCGGAGCGCACCAAGCTCTACGAACAGGCTCAGGCCGTCTTCAAGAAGGAAGCGCCCTGGGCAACGCTCGACCACTCGCTCTCCATCGTCCCGATGCGCAAGAACGTCGAAGGCTTCGTGCAGAGCCCGCTCGGCGACTTTGCTTTCGACGGCGTTGATATTGTAGAGTAATCTTACCGACTGACCCGAAGGGGGCGTTTGCCGTTGGGCGAGCGCCCCTCTTCCTTTTTGCCAGTGCCGCCGCTTAAGCGAGTCCGCGGCACGATTGGCATGAGGTTTGACTATGTTCCGATTCCTCCTGGGGCGCTTGGCAGTGCTGATTCCGACATTCATCGGGGTCTCCATCATCGCCTTTTCCTTCATTCGTCTGCTTCCTGGCGATCCGGTTGCGCTGCTTTCCGGCGAACGGGTGATGTCGCCGGAGCGACACGCCGAAATCTCTCACCAATTGGGCTTCGATCGCCCCATCGTCGTGCAGTACCTGGATTATCTCTGGGGCGTTCTTCGCGGTGATTTCGGACTGTCGATTGTCACCAAGAAACCAGTGATCGATCAGTTCCTGGAACTCTTCCCGGCGACGGTCGAGCTCTCGCTCTGCGCCATCATCTTCGCCGTCGTCGTCGGCATCCCGGCGGGTGTCATTGCGGCGATCAAGCGCGGGTCCATCTTCGACCAGATGATCATGGGCACTGCGCTCGTCGGCTTCTCGATGCCGATTTTCTGGTGGGGCCTGCTTTTGATCATCGTCGTCTCCGGCATGTTGCAGTGGACTCCGGTGTCCGGACGTATCTCGCTGATGTTCTTCTTTCCCTCGGTGACCGGCTTCATGCTGATCGATTCGCTGTTGTCGGGGCAGGAGGGAGCGTTCCAGTCGGCCTTCAATCACCTCATTCTGCCGACGATTGTGCTCGGCACCATTCCGCTCGCCGTGATCGCGCGCCAGACCCGCTCGGCGATGCTCGAGGTGCTTTCCGAGGACTATGTGCGCACGGCGCGCGCCAAGGGACTTTCCACGTTCCGGGTGGTCGGCATCCACGCCTTGCGCAACGCGATGATCCCGGTGGTGACTACCATCGGCCTGCAGATCGGTGTGATGCTGGCGGGCGCGATCCTGACGGAGACGATCTTCTCCTGGCCCGGTATCGGCAAATGGATGGTCGACTCGGTGTTCCGGCGCGACTATGCCGTCATCCAGGGCGGCCTCCTGATCATCGCCGGCGTCATCATGCTGGTAAACCTTGCCGTGGATCTGCTCTACGGCCTGATCAACCCTCGTATCCGGCATTGAGGAGGGCGATATGACCGAAGTTACCGTAACAACCGCTATATCGACCGATCCGTCCCGCCGGGCGAGGCTCGCCGAATTCTGGTACTATTTTTCCGAAAACCGCGGGGCCGTCATCGGCCTGGTGTTCTTCGTGTTCCTCGTGCTGCTTGCGCTATGTGCTCCGCTAATCGCACCGCATGATCCAACCATTCAGTACCGCGAGTCCGTCCTGCTTCCGCCCTTCTGGGAGGAGGGCGGTCGCGCTGCTTTCCTTCTCGGAACCGACGCGGTCGGCCGAGACATGCTCTCCCGCCTCATCTACGGCACGCGCTTTTCGCTGTTCGTCGGCGTTATCGTGACGACATTGTCCCTTGTCGGCGGCATCCTAGTCGGCGTCATTGCCGGCTACTTCCGCGGTTGGGTCGACACCGTGATCATGCGCATCATGGACATCATCCTGGCCTTCCCGTCTCTGCTGCTTGCGCTCGTTCTGGTGGCGGTGCTCGGGCCGGGTCTCACCAATGCGATGATAGCGATTGCCCTTGTCTTCCAGCCTCACTTCGTTCGCCTGACGCGAGCAGCCGTGATGACGGAGAAGACCCGGGATTACGTGGTGGCGGCGAAGGTCGCCGGCGCGGGCCACTTGAGACTGATGTTCAAGACCATTCTGCCGAACTGCATGGCGCCGCTCATCGTCCAGGCGACGCTCTCCTTTTCGAGTGCGATCCTCGACGCGGCGGCCCTCGGCTTTCTTGGCATGGGTGCGCAGCCGCCGACGCCGGAATGGGGAACGATGCTCGCGGAAGCGCGCGAATTCATTCTGCGTGCCTGGTGGGTCGTCACGCTCCCCGGTCTCGCTATCCTCGTGACCGTGCTCGCAATCAATCTGATGGGCGATGGCCTGCGTGATGCTCTCGACCCCAAGCTGAAGAGGTCCTGACATGGCGCTTCTCGAAATTGAAAATCTCGTCGTTGAATTCCAGACGGCCACCGGCCCGTTCAGGGCCGTCGACGGCGTTTCGCTCAAGGTTCATGAGAGCGAAGTCCTGGCGATCGTCGGAGAATCGGGCTCGGGCAAATCCGTGTCCATGCTTGCCGCGATGGGGCTTCTGCCCTGGACCGCGAAGGTCACGGCGGACAAACTTGCCTTCAATGGACGGGATCTCCTGAAAATGTCGGCGGCGGACCGTCGCAGGATCGTCGGCAAGGACATCGCAATGATCTTCCAGGAGCCGATCGCCAGCCTCAATCCGTGCTTCACGGTCGGCTTCCAGATCGAGGAGGTTCTGCGCATCCATATGGGACTCGACCGTAAGGCTCGACGCAAGCGCGCGATCGAGCTCTTCGAGTCTGTCGGTATTCCCGAGCCGGCCGAACGCCTCGGCCATTTTCCGCATCAGATGTCGGGCGGGCAGTGCCAGCGCGTCATGATCGCCATAGCCCTTGCCTGCAATCCGAAGCTCCTCATCGCGGATGAGCCGACGACCGCACTGGATGTCACGATCCAGAAGCAGATCCTCGACCTTCTGATGAGACTGCAGCAGGAATACCGCATGGGCCTCATCATGATCACCCATAACATGGGCGTGGTCGCGGAAACGGCGGATCGCGTCGTCGTTCAGTACAAGGGCCGCAAGATCGAGGAGGCGGATGTGCTGTCGCTGTTCGAATCGCCGAAGAGCAACTACACGCGTGCGCTGCTTGCTGCCCTGCCGGAGAACGCGACGGGAGACCGGTTGCCGACGATCTCGGAACTCTTCAACGAACAGCAGATGCTGGAGGGAGCCACTCGATGACCCATGTTCTCGAAGCCCGCAACCTGGTGCGCGACTATCACATTCCCGGCAACCTGTTCCGCAAGGCGCGCACCGTTCATGCACTGAAAGGCGTAAGCTTCACGGTGGACGAAGGAAAGACGCTGGCGATCGTTGGCGAAAGCGGCTGCGGCAAGTCGACGCTTGGCCGCATCATCACGCTGATCGATCCAGCGACCGCGGGCGAGTTGCTGATCGACGGAAAGAAGGTCGATATCGCCAGAGACGGCCTGACATCGGAAATGCGCCGCAAGGTGCAGATCGTTTTCCAGAATCCTTATGGTTCGCTTAACCCCCGGCAGAAGATCGGCGACATCCTCGCGGAGCCGCTGGTCATCAACACCAAGGCGCCGGCCGACGAGCGACGTGACCGCGCCATGACGATGCTGAAAAAGGTGGGTCTCGACGAGAAACACTACAACCGCTATCCGCACATGTTCTCGGGCGGCCAGCGTCAACGCATCGCCATTGCGCGCGCGTTGATGCTCAATCCCAGTCTCCTCGTGCTGGATGAGCCCGTCTCCGCGCTCGATCTGTCGGTCCAGGCCCAGGTGCTCAACCTGCTCGCGGACCTGCAGGACGAGTTCCATCTGACCTACGTCTTCATCAGCCATGATCTCTCGGTCGTGCGCTATATCGCCGACGACGTGATGGTGATGTATTACGGCGAGGCGGTGGAATACGGCAGTCGGGACGAGGTCTTTGCGGATCCCAAGCACAGCTATACCAAGACCCTGTTTGCCGCCACGCCGCGCGCAGACGTCGCGAGCATCCGAGCGCGCCTCGCACGCAAAGCCGCCTAGGATATTCGCCCTGTCCCGTACCCGGGGCAGGGCGCAGCCGCCCTTCAATTTTCCATATGTCGGGTCGACCGCGGCTTCTTGGTCTTCACTTCCCTTTCGTGTAGAGCTTCATCGCCGCCATCATCACTCACCTTCGGCGGCGGACGCCATCGGCCGGACGGAAGAGGTCCGGCCCAAACTTCAGGATGACGACAATGGAAATCAAGCGCTTTGAAACCGGCCCGCGGATGAGCCAGGCCGTGGTTTACAACAACACGGTTTATCTGGCCGGTCAGGTCGGCAACGCCGGCGACGACGTCGTCACCCAGACGAAGCAGGCCCTCGCCGAAGTCGATCGCCTTCTCGCCCTCGCAGGCACAGACAAAACGCGCATACTGTCGGCAACGATCTGGCTCGCGGACATGGCGGATTTCGCCAAGATGAACTCCGTCTGGGATGCCTGGGTTCCGCAGGGCCATACCCCCGCTCGTGCAACCGGCGAAGCCAAGCTCGCAACGCCGGAATACCTCGTCGAAGTCATTGTCACCGCAGCCGTCTAAGCTTCTTCCTTTTTTGAGCTTTTGTAGGCCACATTGAAGCGCGCCGTCGTGCCCTGTGCACGGCGGCGTTCTGCTTCGGCCTCTCGCGCTTCGGCCCGACTGCATGTTTCCTTAAATCAGAGCGATTTAGGGATAAAAACATGCAGCAATTCAAAGTCCTGCAGCGACCTTTGTGCGTCTGGAAAGACGCACGGCGCTTTAGGAACCAAGCACTCGCTCGGACGTTTATCGGTCGTTCCGCAGTTGGAAGGAATGACCAATGCTCTACTGGCTGCCGAGGCTTTGTGTGCTGGCGCTCGCCGGGATCCTTATCGGTTTCGGACTCATTCCGCAGACAACGGATGAAGTGGCGCGCACGCTGCTGATGATCGTTCTGGGGCTGGGCCTGCTGTCCCTGACGCTACACATATTTCCACCCGGGCAATATTGAGCGCACCATGGGCGGAAGGCTGGTTTGCCGGGTGCGCGGGGCGACGGCGTACGGTTCCGGATTTGCTGCACGGCATTGGCATCGTCCGGTCGATGGCCGTGGCGATGTTGCGAACCGGTAGCGAAAGCGAAGGACGCCGATGGAGACAGCGAGGCATGTCACGACCGACCGCAAACGGAAGCGTCGCGCGGAGGAAATCGTCCTGATCGCATCGCCAACGGCCGCCGCGCGAAAGCGCAACGGCCTAGAGCTGCTGGTCGCCTTGAGCACGATCGGTCTCTTCATCATCGCCTGTTCGGCCGCCGTCTATTCTATGGAAGCGATACTGATGCCGATCACGCTGGCGATTATCGTCGGCATCGTGCTCGGCAGGGCGGCCGACGAATTGGAGAGGTTCGGCCTGCCGCCGATCTTCGGCGGCCTGTTGCTGGCGCTTCTCTTCGTGCTCGGGCTGTCCTCGTTGGTGAATGCGCTTCTTGCCCCGATCACCGACGTCGCGCGTGAGGCGCCCCGGCTTGCCGAGGGCGTCATGGAGCGCATATTGCCGTTCATCGAGCGGTTCACCTGGTTGAGGATGGCCCTGCTGCGCAACGCCGACGAGGCGGCCCTTGCCGACACTTTCGTGAAGAACGCGGGGCCGTTGCTTGGAGCCGTTGCGGCGGGCTTGACGCCGGCACTCGTCCAGACACTGATTTTTCTGGCTGCCCTTGTTCTTTTCCTTCTCGGCCGCCTGCAACTGCGCAGCACAATCATCCTTGCCTTTGCCGCCAGAGAGCATCGCTTGAGCGCGATCCGGGTCATGAATGCGACCGAGGATGCCCTCGCTCAGTATTTTTCGACAGCGAGCCTCATCTATCTGGCGCTTGGCGTTATGACGATGGTGATCGCGCTTGTCGGCGGATTGACCATGGCGCCTTTGTGGGGGCTCTTTGCCTTCGTATCGAGCTTCATTCCCTATCTGGGCGTGACCTTCATGACGCTGTCGCTGCTCGTTGGCGGATTAATGACGCATGAAGCGCTGCTTCTGGGGATTGCGCCCGCTGCTGCCTTCTTCCTCGTGCATCTGGTCATGGAAAATCTTGTCGTGCCGGCGATCCTGGGACGCCGGTTCGAGGTCAATCCGTTTCTGATTTTCGTCGCGATCATCTTCTGGACATGGATGTGGGGCGCCGTCGGGGCGATTCTGGCGCTGCCCCTTTCGCTTATCGCGATGACCATTTTCGAGCAGGTACGCGAACTGCCGCCGGAGCGGCAATTGCCGGAGTGATTTCCGATCCGTACCCGATCGCCGATGATTGAAGCCTCGAGTCTACGAGCGCCCGGCCCGTGCCTGTTCTTCGAAGAACAGAGCCTGGCTGATCAATGCCTTCACCATTTCCGGATTGAAGGGCTTCGTTACCAGAAAAGCCGGCTCCGGCTTCTTGCCCGTCAGGAGCCGTTCGGGGAAGGCAGTAATGAAGATCACCGGAACGGCAGTTTCGGCCAGGATATCGTTGACGGCGTCGATACCGGAACTGCCGTCGGCGAGCTGGATGTCCGCAAGAACCATTTTTGGCGATGTCGTCCGATAGAGTTCGAGCGCCTCGCGATAGGTTCGGGCGATGCCGGTGACGCGATGTCCAAGGCTCGTCACCATGTCCTCGATATCCATGGCAATCAGCGGTTCGTCTTCGATGATCATGACGTCGGTCGCCACCTGCCGCGAGATCTCCTGCGACGCCCCGGCGAGGAGGGTGGCGAAGGCGCCTGTGTCGAGATTCATGATCTCGCATGCTTCGTTCGTCGAGAAGCCTTCGACGGCGATCAGGAGGAAAGCCTGGCGTGGTGCCGGCGCGATCAGCGACAGATTGGCGGCCGCATTTCGCTCCCAGGCGAAGGGCGACGTCAATTGCGTACGATCGATTTCGAGCTTCTCGAACAGGGAGCAGAACAGCTTGTAGAGGCCGATCCGGTCATTGGAAGCTGTTGGGAAGAGCCTGACGTCCTCGATCAGCGCTTCGAGAACGGCGGCGACATAAGCATCGCCCGCGGCTTGCGAGCCTGTCACGGCGCGAGCATAACGCCGCAGATAGGGAAGATGTGGCGCAATCCTTGTGGAAAGTGACATTTAGGCCTTCCTAAACTATTGTGCCGGTATAGTCCCGGTCTTGCGGACAACGGACGTGCAGCAGGATACGTCAATGTTTTGAGCACGTCTTTCGGATTATGGAAAGCCTTGAGCGAGCAGATGACGGCATATGGAACAGGAATGGCCGAAACAGGGGGATACGGCCTTCGGCGTGCGGAACCGGAAAATGAATGAGCCCTCCGGAAGGCACAAGGCGCCACGCGCCGCCGCCAATCTTCCCTCGATGACGGACCCCAGCGCACAGATCGCTTCGAGGCTGAAGGCGCTTTACCAGGCTCTGGAGAACGAGCCCGTTCCGCAGCAGTTCATCGAACTGCTCGAGCGTCTTGACGCGGCCGAGGTCGCCCAATCACGGGAATAAATTGCCGCGAGGTTAAGCCGCTTGGCATGAGAGTTGCGATGGCACGCGAGCTTGCAAGGTGCCATGGCACCCCGGCGGCACGTTTCGGCGCCGACCGGGGTTTCGCACCAAAGACAAAAACATGCACCAATTCGACTCTCGCACGTCTGAAAAGACGCAAGAAAGCGATTCCAGGAAGGGTGTTTCTGCCCGGAATCGCGTCGTTTCAAGGAGTTGGACCATCTCATTGCCTCGACAAGACAATGGAATGATCTAATGGCCTATCCCGATCAGCAACGCGCGGTGTAGCGGCGGCCGTATTGGTCGCGATAGTAACAATAGCCGGGCTCGTTCGCACGGCCGATAAGCGCGCCGGCTACGCCGCCGATGCCGGCGCCAACGGCCGCTCCGCGAACATTTCCAGTGGCTGCCCCGCCGATGATCGCGCCCGATGCGGCACCGATGCCGGCGCCCCTTTCCGTTGCCGTGCAGGCAGCCAGGGGAAGGATCAGGCTTGCTACGAGAAGTATCTTCTTCATGGTGCGTTCCTATCCGAGGTTTGGTTACTGAACTTTAAGAAAAAACAAGCCGCATCCGGTCCGGACACGGCGACCATCGTGAGGTAGACGTCATGAGAAAGGTTCGCGTCCCAACCTTCCGTGCTGCCGGCGACCATCGAGCGCTTCCGCTGTTGTGGGGCTAGTCGCACCGGGCGCTGTCGGCGCTCTCATTCCTAATCTCCTTGAATATTGCCGTTTGTTAATGCTGCGCAAACGCCGATCGCCGCCTTTTTGTTCCGCAGTTCGGCCGCCGACGCGCGCGAGGGTTGCTGCGCGCTCAACTTTGGTGCCGTGCAGCAGGCGAGCTGGCGCAGCCATGAACAGGCAGGTCGAGCGGTCCCGAAGCGATTGTTCACGCGACCGAGGAACCGGCGGCGGGTCTCTGCCGTTTGTTCTGGATGTTGCGTTGAAGGAGCGCGGAAATGGAACATGTTGCCGCCATCATGATTCTCGTCGGTTGCATGCAGGCGACGACAGCCTGCCGCGAGGTACCGTCGCCGGTCGTTGCATTCGAAACCGCGGAGGAATGCGAAACCTTGCTTCCTCCGGCGATGGAGGAGGTCGGCAAGGTCTTCAAGGCGGCATACGGAAAGTGCGCCGCGATCGACCCTGCGCTGCTCGTCGAGAGTGCCGTAATCGAATGGACGGTCACGCCCGCGAAGAAGCTTGAAGTGACGGTGACGCCAGATGAGGAGCCTTATGAGGTTGCAGGTGGTATCCGTCCTCCGTCCGGCAAGGAGTGATTTCCGCATCACCGATTGAAAAGGAGCGTTTTCATGAACTGGGACATGATTGAAGGCCGTTGGACCGAATTCAAGGGCATGGCACAGGTGCAGTGGGGAAAGCTCACCAAGGATGATCTCGACGTCATCAACGGCAACCGGAAGGAGCTCGCCGGGCGCATTCAGGCGCGCTACGGAATTGCCAAGGAAGAGGCGGAGCGCCAGATCGACGAATGGGCATCTCGTCATTGACGGGACGGCGAACTCGTTAGACGTGGGCATGCATCTTTGCGATGCATGCCCTTCTTTCATTGTCAGTGGGTGTCGCGTTCGGCTCTTTCCAGAGCTTCAAGCAGGGTTTTGAGCCGTTTGTTGCGCTTCTCTTCCGTGTGCACGTGAAGGTCGCGCATGGTTCTGCCGATATGCAGATTATGGTTGCGCAAGGCCGCATTGTGCCGGGCGAGCTCGGTCACTGATTTCCATATATGTCGCGACGGAATCTTCATTGCATTCCCAAGAGCTTTCGTTACCGGAACAACGCCAAGCCCTATCGAAGGTTCCTGGCAAATTTTGTCCAGGTGTGCCGATCTTGGACTGTTTCCCGTTCTTTGGTTAACGAAAGGTTTTCATTGGTCTCAAAAGTCTTTCGAGGTGGCGCGTACAGAAAACACCGAAATGGGAACAAAGGCGACAAGCTAGGCGTTTTCAGTTTCACTAACGCAGACATGGAGATAATAGATGCTCTACTATGCTCTCGTCTTTCTGATCGTTGCCATCATCGCCGGGATTCTCGGATTTGGTGGTATTGCCGGCGCTTCGGCGGGCATTGCCCAGGTCTTGTTCTTCCTGTTCCTCGTATTCTTGGTGATTTCGCTTATTGCCGGACTGATGCGTAGGACCTGACAAAACAAGTCTGCGGGCTCGTGGGTGAGATAGGGGCGAAGCATGATGCTTCGCCCTTTCCGTGTGCCCAATGTTCTGTCGCTTGCTCTGACCAATGCGCTTGGCTATTCATGCGGGTATCCGCCATTGGTCAGGAACAACACGGTCCCATGAAGTCCCTGGAACTTATCGTTGAGCGCATCATTCTCTCGAGCCGATGGCTACTGGTCGTCTTTTATCTGGGGCTGGTTGCAGCGCTTGCTCTCTACGGCGTTTCCTTCATCTACAAGTTCCTGAAGGTTGCAGGCCTGGTCTTCTCCTACGACGATGCCGAGATGATTCTCGCAATGCTCGGCCTGATCGACGCGGCACTTGTCGCAAGCCTGATCGTCATGGTGATGATTTCCGGATACGAGAACTTCGTCAGCCGCTTCGACGAGGGGGAGGGCGAGGTCTCTTTCCTGGGCAAGCTCGATGCCGGCAGCCTGAAGATCAAGGTCGCCTCCTCCATCGTGGCGATCTCGTCGATCCACCTGCTGCAGATCTTCCTCAATGCCCAGCAGTTCACGAGCGACAAGCTGATGTGGGCGACGATCATGCATCTGGCCTTTGTCGTTTCGGCTCTGCTCCTTGGTTCCCTGGAGCAGATTATGAGCAAGTTGAAAAAGTAGCGGCGCAGATGCCGTGGCCGGCGGCCGCGGCGGATTCCGAGTGAGTAAGCGGGGCATCGGCATATGAAGACTGACGTAGTGGTACTGGGCGCCGGCATCGTCGGCATTTCCGCGGCCATCCATCTGGCGCGACGTGGGAAATCCGTGGTGCTCCTCGATCGCCGTGGCCCTGGAGAAGAGACGTCCTACGGCAATGCCGGCCTGATCCAGCGCGAAGGCGTTTTTCCCTACGGCTTTCCGCATGATTTCGGTGCGCTCTTCCGCTACGCGCTGAACAACACCATCGACGCGAGCTATCATTTCCGTGCGCTGCCGGGGCTGGTGCCTTTTCTGGCGCGCTATTGGTGGCACTCCGGCTTCACCCAGCACCAGAGGATCGCGCATCTCTATGCGCCGCTGATCGAGAACTCGATTGCCGAACACAAGGACCTGATCGACGCCTCCGGTGCCGGCGACCTCATCCGCAAGGACGGCTGGATGAAGGTGTTTCGCACGGAAAAGGAGCGCGATGCCGCCTACAAGGACGCGGAGAAGCTCTCCGCCGGTTTTGGCGTCAACCATCAGAAGCTTTCGACGAGCGAGCTCAAGACGATTGAGCCCTCCATCCGCGTCGAACTCGCCGGCGGCCTGCGCTGGACAGACCCCTGGTCAATCCGCGATCCGCATAGTCTGAACAAGGCCTATCTCGGCTATTTCCAGTCGCTTGGTGGCCGGCTCGTCTCGGGCGATGCCGCGACGCTGGAACACATCCTCGAGGGTGCCGGCTGGCGGGTCGCCACGCCGGAAGGTCCGCTGGAAGCCCGCGAGGTCGTGGTGGCGCTCGGGCCTTGGGCCGATACGGTGACGCGAAAGCTCGGCTATC
Source organism: Sinorhizobium psoraleae (assembly GCF_013283645.1). Taxonomy (GTDB): domain Bacteria; phylum Pseudomonadota; class Alphaproteobacteria; order Rhizobiales; family Rhizobiaceae; genus Sinorhizobium; species Sinorhizobium psoraleae. Next base: position 752,775 of record NZ_JABEKV010000002.1, on the reverse strand, counting down.
ATTTTCCGCTCGCGGTCAAGCGCGGCTACCATATGCATTATGGCGCCCAGGAAGGGGCGGCGCTCAACAACTGGGTGCTCGACGCCGAAATGGGCTATTTCCTGGCGCCGATGCTGCGCGGCATTCGCTTGACGACTGGTGCCGAATTCGCGCTTCGCGATGCGCCGAAAACGCCGGTGCAGTTGACCCGGGCCGAGAGGGTTGCACGCGAGTTCTTCCCGCTGGCCGAGCGGCGCGACGAGGAGCCGTGGCTGGGCGCGCGGCCCTGCACGCCGGATATGATGCCGATCATCGGCAAGGCCCCCCGGCACGAAGGTCTTTGGTTCGCCTTCGGTCATGCGCATCACGGTATGACCCTCGGCCCGGTCACCGGCCGTGCGCTGGCGGAGGCCATGACGGGCGAGAAGACTGTGATCGACATCGCGCCCTATCGGCCAGAGCGCTTTCTGGCATAGACCCCTTTCATCGTTTCACCTGAAGCGGTCATAACGCTTTGAAATTACGCCTTTATTGGGCGTAGTCAGCGCGTGCGAGGTTCGTCCCTCCTGGAGCTGTCTTTGCGCCTGGAAGCTGCGTGATGGTTTCTCCCGCCGCGGATAGCGCGCTGCCGTTTTTGTTGTCCTTTGTGGAACCAAACACCCGCTCGTGTGTTTCGCTGGTGGCTGAAGGCGAGGGTTCGGTCCGCTGGCGCGTGCCGGCGAAGAATGCCCGTCGCTCCGCGACCCGCCTGGAGGGAGTTTCACACCTATGAGCAAGCAGACGATAGAATTCGCAGGCGAGGCGGTCGGCGCACTGATGCCTGACAACGGGCAATTGCGTTTTGTCGCTGTTAAATACAGCGTCTGGCCGCTCGACGGCCGGGTATTCGAAACGCCTGAAGATGCTCGCAGGGCAGTCGCCATGCTGCAGGCACTTCGACAGACAGGGCCGGCCGTGCGGAGGGATTCGCGTGCGGGCCCAACATCCTTCGCAGGTCGTTCTGAAGCAAAAAATTCGTCCGTTGTCTCCAGCAGTTAACGTTCTTTCGAAACGGCCGCGGCTTCGTGCGGGACGGCGGCGTGTTCATTGCCGCCCTCGCTTTCGGACGGCTCCGGCGGCTTCCATTGGAGAGCGACCTCCAACCGCCAGAGGATGAAAAGCACGGCAAGGCTGGCGCAGGCGGCGAAGGCGGCGATAAACCAGAAACCGAAGCCGACAGAAAGGCCCACCGCACCGGCGAGCCACATGCCGGCCCCGGTCGTCAGTCCTTTGACCTCTCCCTTCGAAAACACGATCATGCCGGCGGCGAGAAAGGCGACGCCGGCGGTGACGGCTTCCACGACGCGAATCGGATCGATGCGCACTTCAGGTCCCGAAAGGCTGATCATGTGCACGCTTTCGACAGCGATCACGGCGAAAATCGACGAGGCGAGACTGACGAGAATGTGCGTCCTAAGCCCCGCCGGCCGCTGCCGCTTTTCCCGCTCGATACCGATCAGCGCACCGAACAGGATAGCGCCGCAGAACCGGGCGAAGATCACCGGATAGGGGATCTGCGTTGCGACAAGAATGTCGGCGAGAATCTGTTCCATGAGCAGCAAAGCCTAAGCGAGATTTCGGTCATCGCCAAAAAACGGGGAGAGTTGGCTCTCCCCGTATTTGATAGCACCTCGGCCAAGCTTATTGCGCTGGTTGCGCCGGCGTGGTCTGCGGCTGCGGGGCCGGGGTTGCCGGTGGCGTAGCCGGGGCTGCGGGAGTTTCCGGTGCGGGTGGCGTCCCGGGGGTCGCTTCTCCGGCCGGAGGCGTTGCCTGGTCGGTCGGTGCCGGCTGCGTCGTTGACTGGTCGGAGGTTGCCGGTGGCGGCGTCGCGTCCTCCGTATCTCTGGTCAATTCCGCAGGCAACCAGGCAATCAACGCCAGCACCAGGCCCGCGAGCAGAATGATCAGCAACGGCCAACTGCTGCGGCCCGACCATCTGCCACGCGTCTCAGGTTCCCGGGTTACCTCCGGGTCCCGGGGTGTCGGCTGGCCCGTCACGGGATCGATGAGCGGCTTGTCCTTCAATTCTTCACGCTGATTCATCGCATTCACATCCTTTCTGGACGTCATCCATCGCCGATCGATAAGAAATCGCCGGCATATGGCTCCCTAAATCAGCGGTGACTTAAGGAGGGACTCCGTACCATCGCAAGTATAGTTGCGACCCTGCCGCGGCCGGGTGGACCGACGGCAAATATTAAACGCTCCAGATCTTGCCAGGTTCCGTTGCGCGCCGGCCAAGCTACAATTTGCCTCGCAAAGGTGCTTTACAGATACGTATCGTAACTGCAAAAAAGCTCGTCTGGATGCGGCGAAGATGCTGCATGCATCGGGAATGGGGAAATGACTGCTGCATATGAAACGGGAACCTTCGTCGGCCGGGTTTGGCACCCGGACATCGGAAGGGCCAAGTCTTGTGACCCTCAGAGAGGGACAACTCGTCGACATCACTTCGAAGGCCGTGCCGACGATGCGCGATCTCCTCTATTTCGATGATCCCGCGGCCCATGTCCGCTCCGCGCAGGGGTGGGTGATATGAACGCTCTCGTCAGAACGGCTCTTGCCGGAGCGCTTCTCCTTTCCGCAACGGATCAGGTCCGGGCGGAACCACTGAATTCCGTGGAAGACCTGGGCGCAGCACTCAGCAAATGCTGGACGCCACCGGCCGGTATCAAGAATTCCTTCGTCACGCTGAGGTTCGGCTTCAGGGGCAACGGAACGCTGATGGGCCCCCCGCAACCGACCGCCATCAACGTCACCGGCGACGCAGCCCAACGAAAGGCCTTCGTCGCCGCGGCGACCGATGCGCTGCAAGGCTGCACGCCGCTGGAGTTTTCCAAGACACTCGCCGACGAGATCGCCGGAAATGTGTTCACGCTGCAATACAGGTCTGCCGAGTAGTGGCGTACGGCAATCCGCATTGCTGCCCCGTCGTCTGTCACGTTTGAACATTGCTTGACTTTGGGGGGCGAAGGGCTGGAGAGCCTATTTTCCGCCCCTCGCAATGTTCGCAGTGTTTCTGCAATCCATGCCTTCTATCTCGCGCGCCAAATCGGGCGCGGCCGAAGCCGCGCCCCACTCTTAGACAATGAAGAAATCCGCAGCGGTGAGCGCAAGATTTGTTCCTACAGTCGCGAAATGAAGAGATCCTCCGGCGGCATTTCCGTTGCTGTCGTAGAACAGCCTACCGGTATCGCTTTCGTAGACAATTCGGTCGTTGGCGTCGGCGGCCAGCCCGGTCGTGTTCTTGACGAACTGCGCCGCGGTCAACGTTCCTGTGCCCATAACCGCAGTGAAGACAGCGTTCTCCAGTCGAATCGTATCATTGACGACGCTGAAGTCCGTAATAGTATCGACGTTGGTAGAAGCATTCGGCGTGGAGTTGAAGAAGAACGTATCGTTTCCAAGGCCGCCCGTCAGCTTATCTTTTCCGGTGCCGCCATTCAGAATGTTGTTTGCGCTGTTGCCGATCAGCATGTTTGCAAGAGCGTTGCCTACGGCATTCGTGTTTCCAGTCCCAACCAGCGTCAGGTTCTCGACCGCTCCCACGAGCCTTGCGCCAGAGACGAGACTGAAAGAAATAGAAGATCGAACGGTGTCGATGCCGCTTCCTCCCTGCGCGATTTCATCGATCACATCTCCTGTTTCATTCACCACGTATGTGTCATTGCCGCTGCCGCCATTCATGGTGTCGGCGCCGAGGCCGCCATCAATATAGTCATTGCCGGCTTCAGCCCGGAAGAAGTTGTTGCCGGCGTTCCCGGTCAGTTTGTCGGCGAAGCTTGTGCTGTGAACTGCTTCGATGTTTGCAAACTTGTCGGTCTTTCCGAACCCGTCGATGGCGACGCCGGTCGCAAGATTGACGGTGACACCGAGCGCGCCGCCATTATCGGCGTCGCGATGGAAACGGATCACGTCAAAACCGCCCCGACCGTCGATATAGTCTCGGCCCCCGATCCCGTCGAACTGTTCATCCGCGGCTGAACCCCGCATCGTGTCCGCGAACTGTGTTCCACGGAACGATTCCATGCTCGTGAATGTCTCGGCATTCCCGTAAGGGTCGGTGACGGTTCCAGCCGCTGCGTCGAGAACAATGCCCTGGAATGCGGCGGGGTCGCCATTGGCATCGCTGAAGCTCAAGTAGTCGTAACCCGCACCCCCGTTATAGGTGTCTTTTCCTTGTCCTCCGACCATATAGTCGTCGCCCGAGCCTCCGGAGAACGTGTCGTTCCCACCCCAACCAAAAATGTCGTCGTCGCCGGCGGAACCAACAAGCGTATCGCTTCGGTTCATCAGCCATTGTTCCAGTTGGTACGGGTTGTAGGTCGCAGCCGCGTTTTCGAAGGAGATCAGAGACAAATTCAGGCTTTCGAGCCTCTGGACGAGCGTCGTGCCGTTGTTCTGGAGTAGGTCGATTCTGGCAATCGTGCCACCCGTGGCTCCATCCGAATCGAATGAGAAGCCCGTGCCCACGATCCGAAGTTTGAGCCCGTTGTCGAGCTGAAAGGTAATCGTGGTCGAACTCGGTGTCCCGACCAGTGTGGCGGTTTCGAGATTGATTAAGTCCGCAAACATCGGGTTGAAATCGAAGCCGTCAACGGATGGCGTGTAGTCCATCGGATATTGACCGCCCGGAAAGAAATACGTCAGCTTGGCCATGGTCCCCTCAATTGCGCCCCACGCGACTCGCCTATAACGAGTGCGGCTAGAAGTTGTGCACCTGCTGCATTAGACCAGATCCGGAGGCGAGTCATTCACCCAAGCGAGGTATCGCGTGGTGAAGAGGAGTTTTCAACACGAGCGCTTCTTCCTGGCTTAGTGGCGACTGCAAGCGGGAAGCTACGGCTCCGCTCAGGGGCTGCGGCAGCGGCGAACATCGCTATCGCAAAAAACTCCCAGGGCGAACGAGACCGGCGAGATGAAGTGGATGAGTTTTGGGAGCGACCACTACTACTGGTCTGCTTCGCACCAACAGCGGAATCCGAAGGCGCAACAGAGTCCCGAACGCTTCACGGATTAAAAGGGGCCAGTTCGAGTCCCGACGGCAGGGCCCGCCCGTTAACTGCCCATTCAGAACCCCGCAGCCTCTGCACGACCGTCTCGCTGGAATCGGCGCCGCCTGTCATTCCCGACCCATCTGAAAGCGCGATGGCGCCACTCCCGTCCAGCGTTTGAACGCGCGCGTGAAATGCGCGGAATCGCTGTAGCCCACCTTAAAGGCGATGTCGGTCATGCTGTGAACGCCTTCGCAGATCAATCGGATGGCCTCACTGCGGCGCGTCTCGTCGAGCAACTCCTCGAAATCGACACCGCAAAACTTCAGGCGCCGCTGCAGGGTCCGAGCCGACATGCCAAGGCTTCTCGCTACGGCCTCCAATCCAAGCTCATGACCGTCGGACAGCCTTTCGCTGAGTATCTTCGCAGCCTCTATCGCCGCAGCCAGTGCCTCTGTCACCTTCGAGGGCCGATTTCCGGGGGTTTTCAGAGGAAGGTCGAGCAACTCCCGATCGAACTCGATCACATCGTAGTCGCACCCCGTTTCGATGTTGGACCCCAAGCACTCCTCCAGCGCCTCGCTCCCACGCGTCCTCGAAGCCGTCAGCCGAACCCTTATCGCGGAGGGTTCACCCGCCAAAAGCGGCACCTTCCGCAGTACAGCGAGGCTGCCGAAGATGAAATGCCGGGGATCGAACTCGAAACGATCAGCGAAGCGGAAGATGATGCGAGCGGTGCCGCCTTCCACCAGGAAGCGTACATCCGATCCGTGATGGATCGATGACACGTTGGCTGCCGCGAGCCCGCATGCATCGGCCACGTTCTCCGCTGCGAGAACCGATCGTCCCCATGGGCCGAGATCTCGCAGTTCGGTCAAGCGTCCGACATGCGCGCCGGCGAATGGGTCTCCCAGGAGGGCTGCCACCTCGTTGGCCATGTGAAAGCATTGGGCGCGCGGAAGCCAGCCGTCCGCGTTTTGAAACACGTTCGGTGAGATGCCGAGGCGCGCGCAGAATTCGATCGCCGAGATATCGTGCTTGGCCAGATAGGGCGCCATCGGCAGGAAGGCCCTAACCTTGATCGAGGGTGCAGAATGTAACATCCGAGCAGCAAAGTTGGCGTGAAAAGGCAAGACGTAAGTTGAGCACTATAGCAGTATGCAACCGACTGTGAAGGGTTTTGCGGGAAGTTGATCGGAGCGGGCCGGAACTGTCCTCCGTCTTTGGGCGGCGAGCGAAGTCAGAAAGAAACGAGTCCTCTAGGTGAGCAAATGAATCGACGCATGATGAGATGGCCTCGCGCGGCATGGCGCTCGTGCACACTGATATCGATGCTCGCAGCCAGCGCGGTCGCATGGCCCGTCTCGGCACGAGATGGGATCGACCCGGAGGCCGATCGAATCCTCGCTGCGGCCAGCGAAAATCTCAAGTCGATGCGCACTCTTAGTGTCGACTACGACGCGGATCAGGAAATCCTCACTCTGGATGGCCAGAAGATCCAGTACAGCGCATCCGGCTCCATTGCACTCGATCGTGCGAAGGGTTTCCGGATGAAGCGTATGGGGCCCTTTGCCCGGGCGGAGGTGATATTCGACGGCAACACGATATCGCTTCACGACCGGATCACAAACGCTTACGCACAACTGCAAAGTCCTGGCCGCAGCATTGAAGATGCGACAGAGGAGCTTCGCGCCACAACCGAACTTGACGCTCCGGGAGCGGACTTGTTGGCAAGCGACCCTTATGCCGTCCTCACCGACGGCGTCACCGAGGGGACTCTTGTCGGATCGGCGTTCGTCAATGGTGTCGAATGCGATCATCTTGCCTTCAGGACCGATGTCGTCGACTGGCAAATCTGGATTAGCAAAGGCAGCAAGCCATTGCCGCTTAAATACGTCATCACGACCAAATGGATGACCGGCGCGCCGCAATACACGCTTCGGCTGAGTAACTGGAACTCCGACACGATCGAAGCAGCGCAGTTTAAATTCACGCCGCCAGCGGACGCGAACAAAGTTGAGCACGTCCATGCCGACGTCACCGGTGAGCTTTCAATGGAGGCGGGGCAATGAAGAGGCGCAAGTTGAAAGTCGTTTCAGTCGCCATCGCCGGTCTAGCCATGCTTGCGGCGGACAATCTCGGTCTCATGCCGTTCGGCTCGTTCGTATCCGAGGCGCACGCAGTCATAGGGCGACCGATAACCCCGGGAAGTGTGGCCGGCGTCGCCCGCCGTACCACGCGTAGAGTGATCCGCCGCTCCACGATATATGCCGCCACGCTGCCAGCCGGCTGCGTCAGGACCAGCGTCAACGGTGCCGTGGTGTGGCGTTGCGGCGGGGTCTACTACCAACCGTACGATGGGCGCTACGTCGTCGTTTACGTCGATTGAACTCAGTGCATTGCGTCGCAACTCAATTTTTCGCTGGAGGATGAAATGGATATTACGCGTCGTGACTTGACGGCGGCCGGTCTTGGGGCACTGGCGGCTGGGGCTCTCGGTACGCCGGCGATGGCCGCAGAAGGACTAGTGGCAGATTTGCCGGAAGGACTCGATGAGTTCGCGCGGGCTGTCGAGGCCTATATTTATGCATATCCTCTCGTGACAATGGAAATGACAAGGCGGGTAATTACCAACGTCGCCGAGGCGGAGGGAAGCCGTGGCCCCATGGGGCATCTGATCAAGTTGCGCCAGTATCCTGACGCCGAATTCCGAGATGTGACGGCGCCCAACGCCGACACCCTCTACACGACCGCGTTCTTCGATGTCGGGGATGAGCCTTGGGTCGTCAGTCTGCCCGACATGAAAGACCGCTATGCCCTGTTTCCGATGCTGGATGGCTGGACGACAGTGTTCGACGTCCCCGGAAAGCGCACCACGGGCACGGACGCTCAGACGTTCGTGGTCACCGGCCCCGGTTGGGAGGGGACGCTCCCGGAGGGCGTAACCCAATATAAGTCTCCGACGAGCATCGTTTGGCTGCTTGGACGCATCTACTGCACAGGCACCCAGGAGGACTACGCTGAAGTTCATAAGCTGCAGGATGAAGTGAAGCTCTACCCTCTGAGCGCATGGGGGAAGGACTGGACTCCACCGAAGGGCAAGGTCGATCCGGCGATCGACATGAAGACTGCCGTTCGCGAGCAGGTCAACAATATGGACGCCATCGAGTACTTCACGCTCTTCGCCGAGCTCCTGAAAAGAAATCCGCCGACCGATGCGGATGCGCCCATGGTCGTCAAGCTCGCCGAACTTGGCATCGTTCCTGGCCAGGATTTCGACAAGACCAAGTTCGATCCGGCGTTCGTAAAACGCGTGCCGCAGCTCGGTTTCGCGCGCATCATGACGCATTTCAAATTCAGCGGCGGCGACGTGCAGGATATTGATGGCTGGGGCTTCACGACGAAGACCGGCATCTACGGCACCAACTATATCCAGCGTGCCCTGATCACCGCGATCGGTCTCGGGGCAAACCGGCCTCAGGATGCGATCTACCCAACGTCGCTGAAGTCCGACAGCGGAGTGATCAAGCGGGCATATAACGGGTCCGAGAAGTACGTTCTGACGTTCAAGAAAGGCCTCACGCCGCCCGTTTCGGGCTTCTGGTCATTGACCATGTATGATGCGGACTACTTCTTTGTCGACAATCCGCTGAATCGCTACTCGATCAGTGCACGGCAGCCACTCAAGGCAAATCCGGATGGCTCGATCGACCTGTTTATCCAGCACGAATCGCCGGGGGCGGACAAGGAATCGAATTGGCTCCCGGCGCCCAAAGGAAAATTCATCCTCATGATGCGCCTCTATTGGCCCAACGAGAGCAATCCGTCCATCATTGACGGTTCTTGGACGATACCGCCCGTGAAGAAGGTGAGTTGATATCTGAATTGACGCGCATGCAGCCGCGGCGGCTCGGTCCGTGGCGGCTGCAAAAACCAATCATCGATTTCTCACGTCTCAACTGGAAGCATGGTGCGATTGAGGTACAGCGATAATGATCCCTGTGGCACAGCGGGCTTTGTGAACACCTACGCCGCTCGCCTTGCGAGGTCACCGAGACCATCGCTCGTTGCATTCTTGTTTGAATTGCTTGTCGCCCGGGCGGGACTTGTTGCGGCAGATCCGAACGGGCAGCCGCAGAACAAGACTGACTGATCTCCCCGCTATCGAGATCGCCGAAACTACAGCGTTTCGGGCGACTCTCACTGGTACCCGTCGAGACTACTTGAACAGGCCGTTTCTGCCCGCAGTTGGCATCAAATGGCAAGCGCCGCGCTTGCGCGTATTGTAACGCTGTGACCAAGCGTTGCGAACGCGTTGTCGCCACGGGCAAGGGGGAAGCGTGACCTTGGAAGCGGCTCACCGAACCGGCGTTGCTGGGTGCGCGCGCGCCGGCATGATCTTCATCGAGGGTGGAACCTTCTCGATGGGGTCCGACGCACACTATCCCGAAGAGAGGCCGGTGCATCGCGTTCGTGTCGATGGTTTTCAAATCGATGAAACGCCTGTGACGAATGTCGAGTTTTCGGAGTTTGTCGAGGCGACCGGTTACCGTACCTTTTCTGAATCTCCTCCTGATCCACGGGACTACCCCGGTATTTTGCCGGAGATGCTGTATGCCGGTTCATTGGTATTTCATCAGCCGAACGGGGCCGTTGACCTGCAAGACTGGACTCGATGGTGGTCCTTTCTGGAAGGGGCCTGCTGGCGTCACCCATACGGCCCCGGAAGCAACATCAACGGGTTGGATGACCATCCGGTCGTTCATGTTTCCTACCACGACGCGCTCGCCTACGCGCGGTGGAGGGGCAAGGATCTTCCAACGGAGGCTGAGTGGGAGTTTGCTGCCAGGGGCGGCCTCGATGGCGCCGAATATGCCTGGGGCTCGGAATTTAGCCCCGCCGGACGTCATCTGGCCAATACCTGGCAGGGAGCCTTCCCGACTGTCAATGACGTCGAGGACGGCTATTCGCGCACCTCTCCAGTCAAAGCCTTCCCGCCGAACGGATACGGCCTCTACGACATGATCGGGAACGTTTGGGAGTGGACGTCCGACTGGTTTTCGCCGCGGCACGAGGCAGACCCCTCGAAGGCGTGCTGTATTCCCAGAAACCCGCGCGGCGGGCGCGAAGCCGACAGCCATGATCCCTGCCAGCCCGAGATAAGAATTCCGCGCAAGGTGTTGAAGGGCGGGTCGCATCTATGTGCGCCCAACTACTGCCGCCGCTATCGTCCCGCGGCGCGGCATGCCGAGCCTATAGACACCTCGACATGTCACGTAGGTTTCAGATGCGTTATCAGACCAGGAGGGTCGCATGAAGTCACCTAAGCACGCGAGAACACGTTGGTTGGGAGTGAGCACTGCACTCCTGCTTTTGAGCGCTCCCGCAGTGGCCCAGGAATCGCTGCCTTTTCCGCCGAAGCCCTCAGGGAGCAAAGCCGGCCCGACAATAGCCCAGTCCACCTACAGCCCGTTGCCTGCGCAGCCGCGCCTTCCCGCGAACGCCCCAAACATCGTCGTCATCATGCTCGATGACGTCGGCCCGGCGTTGCCGGACACCTTCGGCGGAGTGATCGAAACGCCGACGTTGAGCCGTCTTGCGGAAGACGGAGTGTCCTACAATCGCTTCCACAATGCCGCCATGTGCTCCCCCTCGCGGGCGGCATTGCTGACGGGGCGCAACCATCATCGCGTCGGGAATGGCCAGATCGCCGAGTTGGCAAACGATTGGGACGGATATACCGGGAGGATACCACGCACCTCCGCAACCGCCGCGAAAGTCCTTGGCTATTACGGCTACGCGACCGCAGCCTTCGGCAAATGGCACAATACCCCGGCCAACGAAACGACGGCGGTCGGCCCGTACACGGACTGGCCAGCGGGCGAAGGGATCGGGTTCGATTATTTCTATGGTTTTCTTGCCGGGGAATCCTCGCAGTGGGAACCTGCCGTCGTCGAAAACACAGTTCGCGTCGATCCGTCTCACGGGAAGGAAGGCTACCACTTCACCGAGGACATGACCGACAAGGCGGTGTCCTGGATGAAGCAGGTGCGCGCGCTGACGCCGGACCGGCCCTTCTTCATGTACTGGGCGCCCGGAGCCGCACATGGTCCGCATCACATCTTCAACGAATGGGCGGACAAGTACAAAGGCAAATTCGATGACGGCTGGGATGCCATGCGAGAGCGCATCTATGCCCGCCAAAAAGAACGCGGCTGGATTCCGGGGGACACGGAGCTAACGCCCCGTCCTGATACGCTTGCGGGATGGAAGGATATTCCAGAAGACGAGAAGCCGTTCCAGCGCCGGCTGATGGAGGTTTTCGCCGGGTATACCGAACATGCGGACACTCAGGCCGGGCGGCTGCTCGAGGCCCTCGATGAACTGGGAATTCGCGACAATACCCTCATCTTCTATGTCTGGGGCGACAACGGGTCCAGCGCGGAAGGCCAGAACGGCACGATCAGCGAGCTCCTGGCGCAGAACGGCATCGCTACGGAAATCAAGGATCACATCCGCACGATGAATGAATTGGGTGGAATGGATGTTCTCGGGTCACCCAAGGCCGACAATATGTATCATGCCGGCTGGGCCTGGGCCGGTTCGACGCCGCATCGATCGACCAAGCTGGTCGCTGCCCATTTCGGCGGAACGCGGACGCCGCTCGTGGTCTCCTGGCCGAGCAGAATCAAGCCGGACAAGAAACCGCGCTCCCAGTTTCATCATCTCAACGACATCGTGCCCACAATCTATGACGTTCTGGACATCCAGCCGCCGAAGCTCGTGGACGGCATCACCCAGGACCCCCTCGATGGCGTCAGCATGACCTACACCTTCGACTCTCCCGAGGCTCAGGGGCAGAAGAAGGAGCAGTACTTCGAGATCATGGGCAGCCGTGCCATCTATCAGGAAGAGTGGATCGCATCCGTCTTCGGGCCCCGTACACCATGGACTCCCGGCCTTGATCCCGCCATCTTCAAATGGTCGCCGGACAATGACGTATGGGAACTTCACGATCTCAGCAAGGACTACTCCCAGGCGAAGGACGTCGCGGCCGATCATCCTGAAAAAGTCGAGGAACTGAAAAAGGCGTTTGGCGTGCAGGCCGAAGCCAACAAGGTGTTCCCCGTCGGGGGAGGGCTATGGTCTGCCGTCTTCCATCCGGAAGATGCACCGTCTAATCCCGCGACCGAGTTCCAGTTCACGCAGGACGTCGTCGGTGTTCCCGAATTCACGGCGCCGAAGGTTGGAGCCCGCAGCAACCTTGTAACCATCGAGGCGGAATTGAAGCCGGACTCGGAGGGCGTGCTCTACGCATTGGGTGCCTTTTCGGGTGGTGTCGCTTTGTGGGTCGAGAACGGCAAGCTCACCTACGAGTACAATCTGTTCGAGATCGAGCGGACACGTCTTGAATCCTCCGAACCGTTGCCGAGCGGCAAGGTCAACATAGAGGTCGAAACACGCAGGGCCGGCAGCAATCGCGACGCACCGCTGGACGTCGTTATTCGCATCGATGGCAAAGAGGTGGCAAAAGGGCGCGTGCCGCGCTCCGCTCCGCTCGCTTTTACCGCCAATGACGCCTTCGACGTGGGCAGAGACAGCTACTCTCCAGTTTCCCTCGCATACTTTGACCGCAAGCCGTTCGCTTTCAACAGCAAGATCGAACGCCTGAAGGTCGAATACTTGAAGTGAGCACCGGTTTCGGTCGAAGGTGATGCTGAAGCCTTGGAGCGGCAAACTCTTCGTTTGCCGCTCCTGTTTCCGCCGGCGGTGTTGAACAGGAGTAATTGAATTGACGCGGCACTTCTCCCGGAACGCCAGAGGCGGAGAACCACCATTATGGCCGCCGCTGCTGTGCGTCGTAGCCTTGAGCGTCACGGTGCTCTCCGCATGTGCGGGCCGCCCGACAGGGGTCCTCGAGCCGGTAGCGGCCAATCCGTCAGCCGCTCAAGTCGAGATGCTGGTCACGACGACCCGAAGCCGGGCGGAAAAGCCGGGCGAGATGTTCAGCGGAGAGCGCGCGCTCAGCCCGACATTCGCGGAAATTACAGTGTCGATTCCGCCTGAGGCCGCACGCAAGGCGGGTGAAGTCGCTTGGCCGCGCAAGCTCCCGCCGGATCCGGGGACTGATTTCGCAACGCTGAAGGCCGCGGAAGTCGATCGCGGTGCGGCCGAGAAATGGCTGAACAGTCATGTGCGCAAGAGTCCGGACGGCAGCGTCCTCGTCTTTATCCATGGGTTCAACAACCACTTCGAGGATGCAGTCTTCCGCTTCGCGCAGATCATCCACGACTCGGGCGCGCGCAGCGTGCCGGTGCTCGCGACGTGGCCGTCACGCGGAAGTCTGCTGGCCTATGGCTACGATCGCGAAAGCACCAACTATACCCGCAACGCCGTGGAGCGCTTGTTCCAGTATCTGGCGCGTGATCCCGAGGTTAAGGAAGTATCGATCCTGGCCCATTCGATGGGCAATTGGCTGGCGTTGGAATCCTTGCGCCAGATGGCCATTCGCAACGATGGGTTGCCGGCCAAGTTCAAAAACGTCATGCTGGCGGCGCCAGATGTAGACGTAGACGTCTTCGGCTCGCAGATCGCCGACATGGGCAAGCAACGACCGCGCTTCACCCTCTTCGTCTCGCGCGATGACCGTGCACTCGCCGTTTCTCGTCGCGTCTGGGGAAATGTCTCCCGGTTGGGAGCGATCGATCCGGAGCAGTCGCCCTACAAGGAAGAGCTGGCCGCGAATGGAATCACCGTCGTCGACCTCACCAAAATCAAGGCGGGCGACAATCTGCACCACACCAAGTTCGCGGAGTCGCCTGAAATCGTACAACTGATTGGCAGCCGCCTGTCCAGCGGCCAAGCCTTGACCGACAGCCGCCTGGGGTTTGGCGACCATATCGTGGCGGCGACCGCCGGTGCCGCGCACACCGTCGGAACCGCCGCAGGCCTGGTCGTTGCTGCTCCGGCAGCAATCGTCGATCAGAACACGCGGCAGAATTACGTCCACCACGTCGAGACACTCGTCGGACCATCCGGCGGGGCAAGCTCGAATACGGCCGATAGCGCGTGCGGGAAGGAAAGTCAGACGATGTCCGGAAACTGCAATCGATAGGCCGGCAGAAACGGCATTCGGAAGACACTTCATCAAGCTGCGGTCTCCAGCCGGAGCACTAGCAGAAAGGTTGCTCGCAATAGCGATCGTCACAGGGAGATATCATGAAGATTTGCATCGTTCGCACTCTAGCGGCAATCGGAACTTGCCTCGCTGCAGGCACTGTCAAGGCCGCGGACATTTATTCGCCGATGACGCCGGAGCTTCAGCAGACGACCACCGAAAACGGATGGACCTTTTCCTTCGCCCCTTATTTCTGGGCGGCCGGATTGTCGGGCGACGTTGCACAGTTCGGGCTGCCGGCGGTGGACGTCGATGCCAGTTTTAGCGACATCTTCGACCATCTCGAGTTCGGCGCGATGGCGATTGGCGAAGCCCGCAACGGTCCGTACAGCATCTTCGCCGACGTCATGTATACGAAGATTTCGGGGCAGGCTGGCACACCAAGAGGTATTCTTGCGACGGACGTCGAGCTCACATCGGAAACCTTCGCCGGGCTGCTCGGTGCGGGATACTCCGTCTTCGAGAGCGGGGCAGCGCGGTTGGACGTGGTCGGCGGCCTGCGCGTATGGTCCGTCGAAAGCGAGCTTTCCTTCCACGGAGGGCTTCTCGATGGGCGCACCAGAAGCGATGACGCTACCTGGGTAGACGGTCTGGCCGGCTTTCGCGGTACCTATTCGCTGACACCTGAAATCTACCTGACGGGATGGGGGCTCATCGGTGCCGGTGCGGCCGATCTCGACTGGGACGTCGCCGCGGCGATCGGCTACCGGTTCAGTGACACGATTTCGGCGGTCGCCGGCTATCGCGCACTGGGGGTGGACTATAGCAACGACGGCTTCGTGTTCGACGCTGTTCAGCAGGGGCCAATTCTGGGGCTCGTACTGCGGTTTTAGGGACGCTCGTGCGCCTACGGAGAGCATTGTCTGTGTGCTCGCCGGCAGGAATTTAGATCCCGGCACGCGGGCGGGCATGATTCGAAGTCGGCAAACACAACGTGCGCCAGTCGTACCCTTGACAGATAAAATCCAGGTCGCATCGACGTCAGCGACGAGTTCGCTCGCGAGCGCCCCTTGCCCGGCCCTTGGCAGCCTGCTGCTGCGAAAGGGTGCATCGCCTGTGGGCATCAGTTCTGGGCATTAGGGCGCCAATGATCCCAAAACGGGATCCGGCACGACTGGAAAATCAAGGAATTAAGGGGATTTAGCGAGAATTGGCTGGGAACCTGGATTCTCACATGATTTCAAAGGCTTAGCGAAATTGCCTTTGAATTCCCTATATTTTCCCGCCGCGAGCGACCGTGGATGCCACCTTTGTGCCCTGGCTTTGGGCCTCAGTCAACACATGCGTAGAGCGGCAATAATTTCCGCTTCTAGGCCCTAAGCGCGCCCTTCGCTTGCGGGTCAGCACGAGCAGTAATGGGTGGCAAGCGGTCGTCGCCAAGCTGATCGCCGAATGACGTGTTCGTGCCGCATTCTGGCCCGGCAGATTCTTGCTTGGCGATGAGGATCTCAGACGTTCGACTGCGATCGGGTGGTAAACTGACCGAAGCTGGAACTGATTACCCCGCTACATTGTATATCTCGGCAAGGTCGCATAGATCCCAGTTCCCGCCAGACAACACCGCACACACTTTTTCATCGGGCTTGACGTCTATGGTGCCCGCCAACAGTGCTCCGATGCCAATCGAGGCGGCTGGTTCAGCGATCAATTTCGCATCCTTGGCAAGAGCACGCATCCCGGCGATGATGTGCTCGTCTTCAACAAGAACAATCTCGTCTACATATTTTTCGATAATCGGATACGGGTTTTGACCCGGAACGCTTATCCTCAAGCCATCCGCAATAGTGTTCTTCAAGGGAAGCGATGTGCGCTCCTTGTTTATCCGGCTGTGAAAATACTTCGGTGTCAAGGCAGGCTCTGCCCCGATAACGCGCACCGATGGTTTCGTTTCTTTTATGGCGGTAGCGATTCCCGAGATTAGGCCTCCGCCACCTACGGGAACGATGACCGTATCTACATCGTCCAGGTCCTGCAGGATTTCACACCCGATCGTTCCCTGGCCGGCCATCACGATGGGGTCTTCAAACGCGTGAACAGCCGCGTATTTGTTTTCTTCAGCGATTTCATACACCCTTTTCCATCTGGCGGCGGTGTCGCCATCGAAAAGAATGACCTCTGCCCCGAGGGCTTTTGTGTTTTCGATCTTGATTTTGGGCGTGGTGACCGGAACGACCAATATCGCTTTTACGCCCAGCATCCTGGCAGCATAAGCAAGCCCTTGGGCATGATTGCCTGACGACGTCGCGATAATGCCGTTTGCGATCTCTTCTATCGAGAGCGAGAGAGCCTTGTTCAGGGCGCCGCGGATCTTGAAGGCGCCAGTAATCTGCAGGGTTTCGGGTTTGAGATATAGCTGACAACCAGCGGCTTTCTCAATTTTGTCCGCGCGCAATAGCGGCGTGTGTCTGACATGCGGTTTCAGCCTTTCCTGAGCTTCACGGATGTCCTGAATGGTGGGGTAGTTGCGCATGGTCATTACTCAAAGAACTGAAAGAACGTCCCGACGTTATTGGCTATGGCGTTCTGATAGATTTTGCTGGCTGTCGTATTGTCTTGTATGGCCATCCCCGTGGAATCGAAAATCGTGATTTCGTCATCACCTTCTCGTCCCGGCTTCCATCCCAACAATACCTCGCCGATTTCGCCATGGATGTCGTCTTTGGCGATGATGTTTTTATTCAGCGGGTGCCAGGTCTCGCCCTTTTCGGCGCACTGCGCAATCGAGTCGACGACTACTTTTGCGTTCCTGAAGAGCTCCGGATCCAGCTCCTGTTTGCCGCGTTGATCTGTTCCGATTGCAACGATGTGTGTACCGGGCTTCACCCAATCCGCTTCCACAAGCTCCCCTTTTCCCCGGGTCGTCGTAATCACAATATCGGCCTGCTCAACGGCTTCCTTCTTGGAGCTTGCGGCGATGACGGGAATGCCGAATTCGCGTTCGATGTCCGCCTTGTATTTGGAAAGCGTTTCCGGGGTGCGGCTCCAGGCGTGGATCTCTTCGATCTTCATGATCTCGTTGATCGCCCGGATTTGCATTCTCGCCTGATTACCTGAACCGATCGACGCGATCGTCCGGGCGCTCTTTCTCGCCAGTGCTTTGACGGAGACGGCTCCAGACGCCCCCGTTCTGAGGCCAGTGATCAAGCTGCCATCCATGATGCAAATCAACGCACAGTTCCTGGCATCAAACAGGAGAATTGTGCCCATGCTATTCGGCACGCCATGTTCTGCCGGGTTGTTAGTGAACCCTCCAGAGTGCGCTTTCATGGAGATGATTTCATTGACCTTGTAATAGCCAAGCTTGAAGTCGATTTCTCCGCGGAGAGAGGGGAGATGTATCCCGATATAGTCAGGTTGTTCCACCTGATCGCTGCTGAAGGCCTTGTAAGCTTCTTCCACCGCGCCGATGACTTCCGTCATACCGATTAGCCGTCTTACTTCATCCTTCTTAAGCAGCAGCGTTTTCATGCATGACCTCTTTATTTTCGGATTCATCGGCACAACACGCCCTATACCGCAATCACCATAGTGGCCGAGCGGGGAGACTAATGGCCGCATTCGCCGCGACCTGAAGCAGATTGCTTTGTATCGCATAGAGGTTTTGGCAGAGAGTTGCGGCAGGCGTCTTTCCGAGCTTAGGCGAAAATGTTGGAAGGGGCGCTTTCCCAGATTGGTCCCCATGCGGGGACCTCATCTAAAAGTCAGCGACTTTACCCCAGGCGGATTTTCGGAAGCGGTCCGGATGGTAGGGGCGGGGATCGACGATCGGCTCGTTACCGGTCACGATGTCTGCGATCAAGTGGCCGGCGCCCGGACCGATACCGAAGCCGTGCCCGCTGAAGCCGGCGGCGAGGATAAAACCCGGTACGTCGGCGATTTCGCCGATGCCCGGGACCCCGTCCGGCGTGCTGTCAATATAGCCCGCCCATGCGGCGGCGATGCTGGTGTTCTTCAGGGGAGGCAGGAGGTCGAGTGCGCGCGAATGGGTGAGGCGAATGGTGGCCATATCGACCGCGGGATCAAGGATGCGCGTGCGCTCCATCGGCGTGGGGGCGTCCAGTCGCCAGCGGGCCAAGGTCTCATGGCCGGAGCGGAAGCCCTCAAGCCTGCCTGGCGCCAGGCTGCGCCAGCGTTTGACGAACATCGGCAGAAATTGCGGCGAGAACCTGAGTTGCTGCGGCGTCGGGTCGACGCGGCCGCGGCCGCTGATGGCGAGTGTATAGCCGCCGTCGGCGCGGCGAGTCACCGAAACAGCGGCCGTATGCAGCGCATCCGGAAGGCCGATGGCGCCCGGCGAGACGGCAAGGATCGACGAGCGGATAGCGGCCTGCGGAAAGCGGATACCTAGCTGGCGGCAGAAGGAGGAGGCCCAGGCGCCGCCGGCGAGGACGGCGGTTTTCGTGCGGATGGTGCCATGCTCGGTGACGACACCGGATAGGCGACCGCCTTCTGTCTCTATGCCACGGGCGGCGCAGGACTGGTGCACGGTGCCGCCAAGCTTCAGGATCGCACGCGCGACCGCGGGTGCCGCGCTTGCCGGATCGGCGGTGCCGTCGGTCGGCGAAAAGACGCCCCCCTTCCACGGCTTTCCGGTGGCGCGGCCGCGTTCGGTCGCCTCGGCACTGTTGAGCATATGGGTGGTGACGCCGACGGTCCGGGCAAAGTCGCGCCACCGGGCCCAGCCGGCCAGTTCCTCTTCGCTATTGCTGAGGTAGAACAACCCGCAGCGTCTGAAGCCGGGGTCCTCGCCGCTCTCGGCGGCGAAACGTTCCCAAAGATCGAGGCTCTTCGTCGCCATCGGCAATTCGCGGGCGTCACGGTTCTGCTGGCGGCACCAGCCCCAGTTGCGGCTCGACTGCTCCGCGCCGATCCGGCCCTTCTCGACGACGGCTACCTTCAATCCGCGGCGGGCAAGATAGTAGGCCGCAAACACGCCGACAATGCCGCCGCCGATTACCACGGCATCGGCGTCTTCGGGCAACTGCGGCGTTGTGTCGATGAGTTTCAGCGGTGCTGGCATGGCGTGACCTCCGTTACCACTACAGTCTAGCGGCTTTGGCGCAACGGCGTTGCCGGACTGCGACTGCGCGCAGCACAAGATTCCGTCTTGCGGGAGCAATGCCGCCCTTTCTGCTTCGGCCCATTGTGCCAAACGAAATCGACACGTCTCTCCAGTGTGTTAAGGTCATAGCTGGGAAAGTCGCAGCACAATCTGCTGTCCCGTTGGCCACGTAGCAAGGGGGAAGGCGCGCCATGAAACTCGACCGGATCGACATCAAGATTCTGTACGAACTGCAGAAGAATGGCCGCATCACCAATGTGGAACTCGCCGAGTTGGTTAACCTGTCGCCGAGCCCCTGTCTGATGCGGGTCAAGAAGCTGCAGTCGGAGGGTTACATTGAGGGCTACTCGGCGCAGATCAACGTCAGCAAGCTCGGGCAAACCCTTACGGTCTTCACCGAGATCACGCTGAAGAACCACCGGCAGATCGACTTTGCCCGGTTCCTGGCAGCGATAGACAAAGTTGACCAGGTGATGGAATGCCATCTGGTGTCCGGCGGCTACGACTATCTTCTGAAATTCGTCACGGCCGGGATCGGCGAATACCAGACGATCATGGAGCGCCTCACCGACATGGACGTGGGCATCGACAAATATTTCAGTTTCGTCGTCTTGAAGTCGCCGATCGTCAAGGTGCACATGCCACTGACCAGCCTGTTTCGGATGTAGAATCTTCGGATCGGTTTGCGCAGCGGGCGCTTGCGATTTGGCTCGCTCCCGGAGCCTCACCCGACGCGGCATGATGTCGTTCGCGTTTCCTTCGGTCCTTCTTCGGGCTGAGGCGATGGCCACCAGGTTGGGATGAGCCGGCGCCTCAGCGCCGGCGATAGGCTCGCACGAGCTCCGGATCCTGTTCGAGCCCATCGAGCCACGTGGGGTCGAGCCTCGGCACCGACGAGAAGAGCAACTGCGAATAGGGATGCTCAGGTGTCTTGATCTTCTCCGGCGAGATTTCCTCTACCTTTCTGCCGCCATACATCACGACGATCTCGTCGCAGATCGCCTCCACCACTGAGAGGTCATGGCTGATGAAGATGTAGGAAAGACCGAGCTCGCGCTGCAATTCCTTGAGAAGATCGATGACGGCGGCGGCGACCACCGTATCGAGCGCCGAGGTGATTTCGTCGCACAGGATCAGCTTCGGGTCGGCGGCAAGCGCGCGGGCGAAGTTGACGCGCTGCTTCTGGCCGCCGGAAAGCTCGCCCGGGCGGCGATGACGCAGGTTGCGCGGCAGACGCACCATGTCGAGCAGCTCGTCGATGCGTGCGCTGCGCGCCTTGGCATTCATCCCGTGATAGAAGGTAAGTGGCCGGGCTAAGATGTCCTCGACGGATTTCGCCGGATTAAGCGCCGTATCGGCATATTGGAAGACGATCTGCATTTCGCGTAGTTCATCGCGCGAGCGCTCGCGGGCGCTGCGACCGAGTTCCTTGCCGTCGAAGACGATCTTGCCGATAGCGGCCGGCAATATGCCGGCGATGGCGCGAGCGAGCGTCGACTTGCCGCAACCGGACTCGCCGATGATACCGAGGTTGCGCCCCTTCTCTACCTTGAGACTGACATGCTCGACTGCGCGCACGAGCGGCAGGCCGTCGGCCTGGGCCTGGCCGTAGCCAGCGATGAGATTTTCGATTTCGAGCAACGGGGCCGGACCACTCTCGGCCGCGCCCGCAGCGCCACGGGGTTTCGGCTCGAAGGCGGCGAGCAGCTCCCGCGTGTACGGGTGCTTCGCGCCATTGAGGATCTCTTCGGTCGTGCCGATCTCCTTGGTCTCGCCGCCCTTCAAAACGACGATCCGATCGGCGATCTGGGCGACCACGGCGAGGTCGTGCGAGACGTAAACGCCGGCGATGCCGCCGTTCTTCATGACCGACTTGAAGGCGCGCAGCACCTCGATCTGCGTCGTCACGTCAAGCGCCGTCGTCGGCTCGTCGAAGATGACGAGCTTCGGGTCCCCGATCAGCGCCATCGCCGCTGAAAGCCGCTGCAACTGGCCGCCGGAGACCTGGTGCGGATAGCGGCTACCAATCGTTTCGGGCTCTGGTAGCGACAGCGCCCTGAAAAGCTCGACGGCGCGGGCGCGCGCCTCGTCGGACGACATGATCCCATGGATGCGGGTGACCTCGATCACCTGGTCCATGATTGTGGTGGCCGGGTTGAATGCGGCGGCGGCTGATTGCGGAACATAGGTGACCTCGGTGCCGCGCACCCTGGCGCGCTGCTTTTCGCTCAGCGTCACCATATCCTTTCCGGCGACTGAGACGCTGCCGCCGGAGATGCGACAGCCGGGACGGGCATGGCCCATCAGCGTGAGTGCGATCGTCGTCTTGCCGGAGCCGCTTTCGCCGATCAGCGCCACGATCTCGCCCTTAGCGATGTCGAAGCTGACGCCGTTGATGATCTCGACGCGGCGGCCGGAATCGGTGGTGGCTTCGACCTTCAGGTCGCGGATTTCTACGAGATTTACCATCATTCGCTCCGATCGCGGATCTTCTTGGGCAGGTTGTCGATCAGCAGGTTGACGCTGATGGTCAGGCTGGCGATCGCAAAGGAGGGAGCCATCACCGCCGGTGCGCCAAAGGGCAGGCCGCCGATATTCTCACGCACGAGAGCCCCCCAGTCTGCGTAAGGCGGCTGGACGCCAAGGCCGAGGAAGGAGAGGCCGGAGAGCAGGAGAACGATGAAGACGAAGCGGATGCCAAGGTCGGCAAGTACAGGTCCGACGATGTTCGGCAGGATTTCCGAGCGGATGAGATAGAGGGTGCTTTCGCCACGGATTCGGGCGACGGTGATGAAATCCATCGCGTTGATGTTGACGGCAAGCGCGCGGGCGAAGCGGTAGGCGCCGGGGATATAGATCACCGACAGCGTCAGGATCAGTACGGGAATGGAGGAGCCGACGGCAGCGACGACCACAAGGCCGAACAGCTTGCTCGGGATCGAGTTGAGGGCGTCGAGGAAGCGGCTCAGGACCGTGTCGAGCCAGCCGCCGGCGACCGCTGCGAACATGCCGAGCATCACGCCGCTGAAGCAGGCGATCGTAACTGCCGCAAGCGAGATACCGACCGTATAGCGGGCGCCCATCAGGATTCGCGAGAGCATGTCGCGGCCGAGATAATCCGAGCCGAGCCAGAAGTCGCGGCTCATCGGGCCGAAGTAATCGAGGTCGACGATCTCGCCGACAGGGTAGGGGATGATCAGCGGCGCGAAGATCGCGATCAACGCCCAAAAAAGGATGACCGAGAGACCGACCATGCCGATGATGTTGAAGCGATAGCCGAGCCGGGTTCCGGAAATCCGGTCAGCCTTGGTCTCAGAATTGGTCATTGTCATCGGAGCCTCGGATTGGAAAGGATGGCTATGATATCGGCGGCCGTGATCAGGAGCAGGTAGCCGAGGCAGAAGATCATCGCGCAGCTCTGGATCAGCGGCAGGTCGCGAGTGGCGACGGCATCGACCATCAGCTTGGCAATACCTGGATAGTTGAAGATCGTCTCGACAATGATGACGCCGCCGAGCAGGTATGAGAGCGAAAGCGCGACCGCGTTGACAATCGGTCCCAAAGCGTTCGGCAGCGCATGCCGAAACACGATGCGCGGCCGCGAGGCACCCTTGAGCAACGCCATCTCCACATAGGGCGTGTTGAGCGTCTCGATCACCGCTGCCCGGGTCATGCGGATCATTTGTGCCGAGATGACGAAGGTAAGGGTGATCACCGGCATGGCATAGATGCGCAGGAGCTCCGTCAGCGACGTGACTTCGTTCGCGAAGGAGAGCGCCGGCAGCCATTTCAGGTAGACGGCGAAGATCAACACCGCGGAGGTCGCTATCATGAATTCCGGCACGGAGATGACCCCTATCGTCAGCACGGTGACGGCGCGGTCGTACAGCGAGCCACGTAGCATCGCCGCCGTGATGCCGAGCGTCAGCGCGATTGGCACGGAAAAGAGCGCGGTGACGCCCGCGAGCTGCAGCGTGTTGATGAAGCGCCCGCCGATCAGATCCGCGACAGGCATCTCATTGGCATAGGAGGTGCCAAGGTCGCCCTTCAGCAAACCAACGATCCAGCGCAGGAAACGGAAGATCGCCGGGTCGTCGAGATGCATGGCCTTGCGCAGACCTTCGACTGCCTCCGGCGTGGCGGCCTGTCCAAGCAGGATCGTCGCTGTGTCTCCCGGCAAGAGCGTCGTGGCGAAGAACACAGCGAAGGAGACGATCACCAGCGTGATCAAGGCGATGAGCAATCTGCTCAACACGAGCGATAGGACATGATTGTTCACACGCGTTCCCTTTCGGCATTCGAGATTTCAAACCAAAAGGATCAGGGCTGCAGCGCTGCGGCTGCAACCCCGACCGTTCGCTTCATCAGGCTTCGAGCCAGACATACTCCGCGAAAGCATAACCCATCTGGCCGCCAAGCGGGTTGGCTTCCAAGCCCTTGAGCTTGGCGGTGATCGCGTCGACATTGGAGATATAGGCCGGAATGATGGTGCCGGCTTCGTTTGCGACCATCACCTGCATCTCGTTGTAGATCGCCTTGCGCTTCTCCTGATCAAGTGAGCCGCGCGCCTCGATCAGCATCTTGTCGAATTTCTCCGACTTGTACTGGCTTTCGTTCCACGGCGCTTCCGTAGTGTAGAGCAGCGAGAACAGGATGTCCGGTGTCGGACGCGGGTTGATGTTGCCGAAATGGACCGGCGCCTTGAGCCAATAATTGTCCCAATAGCCGTCGGCCGGAACGCGCTGGACATCGAGCTTCAAGCCGATCTCGGCAGCGGAAGCCTGTATGATCATCGCCATGTCGATCGAGGAGTTTGCGGCCTCCGAAGCGATAACAGGGATCGACTGGCCAAGGACACCGGCCTTCTCGAAATGGAATTTCGCCTTTTCCGGATCGAACGCCCGCGGCTTCAGGTCGCCATTATGGTAGAAATTTGCCGGCGAAACCGGCTGGTCGTTGCCGACTTCTCCGAGGCCGCGGAGCGCTGACTTGACGATCTGCTCGCGGTTGACGAGGTACTTCATTCCCTCGACGAAGTCCCGCTTGCTGCCGGGCTCCAAGTCCATGCGTATGTTGAGATTGGTGTAGTTGCCCGAGGTGGTTTTCGAGAGCACGAAGCCGTCGCCTTGGGCCTCGACCAGGCGCATGGAGCGCGGATTGATGGTAGCGGCGAGATGGATGTCGCCCGAGAGCAGTGCGTTGACGCGCGAGCTATCGTCGCTGATCGCGAAGTACTCGAAGGAATCGACGTTCGGGCCGGACTTCCAATAGTTCTTGTTCTTGATGCCGACCGAGCGCACGCCGGGCTCGAAGACTTCTCTCACGAATGCGCCGGTGCCGTTGCCTTTGGAAAAATCGGTCGTGCCATCGGCGACGATCATGAAGTGGTGCATCGACAGGATGGTCGGCAGGTCGGCGTTCGGATTTGCGAGCGTGATCTCGACCGTCTGCTTGTCCACGGCCTTGAAGCCTGTCATCTGCGCTGCGATCTTCGCGACCTTCGAGCCGACGGATGGATCGAGATGGCGTTTCAACGAGAAGACCACGTCGTCGGCGGTCAATGGCTTGCCGTCGTGGAAAGTGACGCCGCTCCTCAGTTTGACCGTCCAGGTCTTCGCATCCTTGGACTCGATCGCCTCGGCGAGCTCCATCTGCGGGGTGCCGCTCTTATCGAGGAAGGTGAGACGGTTGTAGAAGGAGCAGCAGCGCACATAGTCGGTGGAGAGCGATGCCTTGGCCGGGTCGAGCGTGTCGGCGGTCGAGGACGACCAGCCGGCCGCCTTGAGCGCGCCGCCGGAGACCGGCGTTGCAGCAACCGCGTTGGAGGCGCGGCCGAGCGCGAGACTGCCGGCGGAGAGAGCAACGCCGCCCGCGAGCATCATCTGCAGCAGTTCACGGCGTGTAGCGCCGCGGCGGACGGCGTTTTCGACCATGGCGTCGTCGGATCTGGTCCAATTAATGATCTTGTCGTTCATGTCATTCCCCTTTTCGTCTGTTGGCGGGCTGCCCGTCTTCCGTGGGCTTGGACCCAATCCGGTGAACTGCTCAGCTACGTGCGACGGCCACGGCATCGGCGAGGCCGGCCATGGAGGTGAAGTGGTAGTCGGGCTCGGTGAACTCGGCCGGCTCTATGGTGCCGCCGTAACCTTTCTGCGCGTGGCGCCGCTCGATCCAGCAGTTGGTCAGCCCAAGCTTCCGCGAAATGCCAATGTCGTGGTACTGGCTCTGGGCGACATGGAGGACATCATCCTTCGAATCGCCTTCCGAGCCGATGAAGTCGAAAACCTTCTGAAAGAAGGCGGGGTCAGGCTTTTCGGTGCCGGTATCGTCGGCGGTGAAGGCGGCGTAGAAGGGATTGCCCAGTTCCTTGGCGAACAAATCGAAGGCCCAGCGGCGCGCATTGGTCGTAGCGACAAGCCGGTAATTCTTCGCAAGGCGCGCCAGCGCTTCGGCGCTGTCTGCGAAGGCCCTCCAGTTCCCGGCGGAGTCCCTGAGACGCTCGCCATATTTCCGCTCAGTCGGAAGGCCGAGCTTCGGCGCGATTTGAAGATAGACGCGCACCAGATCGTCCGGGAAGAGGTCGGCGTCCTTGGAGTAGCGCGCCGCGCGGTAGAGGCCGAGCGCCTCCTCGCCATCGATGGCGACACTGGTCTCGGCGGCGATGCCGGCAAGGCAATCCTTGAGTCCGCCCTCGAAGTCGATCAGCGTGCCGACGACGTCGAAGGTCATGTATTTGAATTCGGGAAGGCTCTTGTGCACATCGATTCCCCAGTTTTTTCGCGTCCCACGTCGGAGCGCCGACTTCATGAAGAAGAATATTCTGTTCCCGTCGGCGAGATGTTTTCTCCCGCTCTTGCTGGAAAGGCCGCATATGCTGGGATCCGGCCGCTTCCTTGATTTGAGTTTGGCAGTTGTGCCGCGCCGGAGTCTCTGAAAGGGCGCCGTAGCGCGGCACAAAATTTCGAATATGGCGGTTCCGCGATATATCGCGTCAGTCGTCCATCAGGCCCTCAAAGCCTGGCGAACATCCAGGTCTTCCAAGGTCTCGTCCAACGTTTGGCGGGTGCGCTCGACGATTTCGTCGATCTCCGCTTCGGTGCAGCAGAGCGGCGGCGCGTAGCCCAGCACACCATTGGCGAAGGCACGGATGACAAGGCCGTTTTCCCAGGCACGGTCGAAGATGCGCCGCGCCGGCTCCGCGGCTGCCGGCAAAGGGGTCTTCCTCACTTTGTCGACGACGAGCTCGACGGCGGCCAGCATGCCACGGCCGCGCACGTCGCCGACGAGCGGGTGGTCTCTTAGGCTTTCAAGGCCCTGCATCAGACGGGCACCGGCCTTCCGCCCGTTTTCCAGCAGGCCGCCTTCGTAAAGCTTCAGCACTTCCAGGCCGACCGCCGCGCTGACCGGATGAGCCGAATAGGTATAGCCGTGGCCGACGGCGGCAGCGCCGGCACCGTCGGCGATCGTCTGATAAACATGGTCGGCCATGAAGACCGCGCCCATCGGCACGTAGCCGGAAGTGAGACCTTTGGCCGTGGTGATGAAATCCGGCACGATCTCGTCCTCCTCGCAGGCGAAGAGCGGGCCTGTGCGGCCGAAGCCGGTGATCACCTCGTCTGCAACGAAGAGGATGCCGAGCTCGCGGCAGAGTTCGCGCATCGCCTTCATCCAGCCCCTGGGCGGCACCAGCACGCCGCCCGAGCCCTGGATAGGCTCGGCATAGAAGGCGGCGACGCGCTCGGGACCAATATCCTCGACCTTGCGACGGAGTGCCGCCAGCGATGCGTCAATGATTGCCTGCGGATCCTCACCCACCGGATTGCGGTAGGCATAATGCGACGCGATCTTGTGCTGCCAGTCGAAGGGAATGCCGAAGCCGGCATGGAAGGCCGGCAGCGCGGTGAGGCCGGCGCCGACGGTCGAGGAGCCGTGATAGCCCTGTTCGACCGAGATGAACTGATCGCGCTGTGGCTCGCCACGGGCAATCCAATAGTAGCGGATGAAGCGGATCGTACTGTCGACGGCATCGGAGCCGCCCAGCGTAAAGTAGACATGGTTGAGATCGCCTGGTGCGCGTTCGGCGAGTTCAGAAGCGAGGCGGATGGCTGGCTCCGAACCGAGGCCGAAATAGGCCGTCGCGTAAGGGAGTTCGCGCATCTGCTTTGCTGCCGCCTCGACGATACTTTCATGTCCGTAGCCCGCATTGACGCACCAGAGTCCGGCAAAACCGTCGATCATTTGCCTGCCCGAGGCGTCGGTAACCGTTGCACCTTTGGCCGAGGCGAGCACGCGCACGCCGAGCTTTTCGTGGCTGCGATAGGAGGCGACCGGATGGATGAGGTGGGCGCGATCGAGTTCGATGAGGGAGTTGCTGTACATCAAAAATCTCCGGTCAGCCGAGCGCCTGGTTGGCGAGGGCAAAGGTGTTAGCGATGGGATCGGCGGATCGGCGGATCGGCGGGTTCATCATGGTGATGCCGCCGCCGACATGGGCCATTCCTTGTTCGGCAAGCCAAGACGCGAGGCCGGTGTCGGCCGTGGTGTCCACTCTGATGAACCGGCCGGGCCGGGCGGCAATGAAGTGCGCGACAAGCGCCTTGGCATCAGCAAGATCGGCGGCAACGACCGGCCCGATGACCGCGCCGCGGCCAAAGGGGCGTATCGCCGCGAACCCCGAAACGTGGCTTTCGCTGCGGCGGACGGCAAGTTCACCGGCTTTGGCGAGATAAGCGATCAATCCTTTGCGGTCGGCGCCGAATGCGCGCCGGTCGAGCGCGGCAATAGCGTCGATGTCGGCAGCGGTTGCGCTCTCGATCCCCCGCGGCGCGGCGACGGCGCCGACCACGCCCTGGTGCTGCAGCACGCGCCCGGTCTCCTGAAAGCCAAGTTTCTCATAGAGCGCCAATCCCTCGGCGGTCGCCACGAGCCGCAGCGGCCGATCACCGGCGATCCGCAGCGCGGCGGCCATGAGCGTCCGGCCGAGACCGCGGCCGCGCATTGCCTCGTCGACGATGACCATGTTGATCGTCGCGCAGTTCGCCTCATAGGGCGTGACGAGCACAGTGCCGACGACTCGGGCATCGTCGATGGCTACGACGCCTTCGCTCAAGGCGAGCGCCATCTGCCAATCCTCAAGACGATGTGGCCAGCCGGCCTGCCGCGAGAGCCTGACCGCGGCTTCCAGATGCTCAGGACCGAAGGCGGTGATGTCGATCTGATTTGTCTGCATGGGATTTCCTTCATTTCCTGTCCTGAAGTCTGAAGGAGTGGCGGCCGGCAGATCGGCTGAAGGCTGCGGCCCACGCGATATCTTATAGCTTTGCTCTCACCGGCTGCCGCATCTTATGCTGGCGGGCAGGAGCGGAAGCGAAATGTGGCCGGCAAAAAGCCAGGGCGGCAGGCAAAGCTCGCAACCTTCTGCCAAAGCCGACTTTGGATACGATAGATTCTGCTTCGATCGTTGAGAAATCAGGTGAACCGAGGAATGAGCTGGCGCCTATGATCTTACACGTAAACCCTGATCCGGCTCTTTCGAGGATAGTTCACATGTCGACCTTCCGTCCGAAATACATCACATTCGATTGCTATGGCACGCTGACCAACTTCCAGATGGCGGAAGCGGCGCGCGACCTCTACGGCGAACAACTCGACGAGCCGCGCATGGCGGAATTCATCAAGAATTTCGCTGCCTATCGCCTCGACGAGATCCTCGGCGAC
Source organism: Sinorhizobium psoraleae (assembly GCF_013283645.1). GTDB lineage: Bacteria > Pseudomonadota > Alphaproteobacteria > Rhizobiales > Rhizobiaceae > Sinorhizobium > Sinorhizobium psoraleae. The sequence continues at coordinate 723,806 of NZ_JABEKV010000002.1, read as the reverse complement.
TGGAAGCCCTATGCAGAGGTGGTGCACAATTCGCTCGAACGGACCTGCAAGCGCAATGGGATAAAATTCCGCGAGGAAGCGGCGCGCATGGTCTATGAGCGCGTCCCAACCTGGGGTCCGCATGCCGACGTGCCTGCTGGTCTCGCCAAAGTCGCCAAGGAGATCCCTCTGGTCATTCTGTCGAATGCGATGAACTCGCAGATCATGTCGAATGTCGAAAAGCTGGGCGCTCCCTTCCACGCCGTCTACACCGCCGAACAGGCACAAGCTTACAAGCCGCGTTTCAAGGCGTTCGAATACATGCTCGATATGCTCGGCTGCGGCCCGGAGGACATTCTCCACTGCTCGTCCTCGTTCCGCTATGACCTCATGTCGGCGCATGACCTCGGCATCAAGAACAAGGTCTGGGTCAATCGCGGCCACGAGCCGGCCAATCCCTATTACGGCTACGTGGAGATTGCCGGTATCTCCGGCCTGCCGGACGTCGTCGGGCTCTAAGAGAAGGCGCGTTCGCCATGAAATTCCTGTCCTACTGGCACGACACCGCCCCGGCCTTTGCCGGGGCCGCCCAGGGTCCGGTCGAGGGCCATTACGACGTCGCAGTGATCGGCGGCGGCTTCACCGGCCTTGCTGCTGCACGGCAGCTCGCCAAGGCTGGCGCCAAAGTCGTCGTGCTGGAGGCGGAGAGGGTTGGCTGGGGTGCCTCCGGCCGCAATGGCGGGCACCTCAACAACGGACTTGCGCATAGCTATCCGGCGGCCAAGGCGGAGCTCGGCAAGGAACGGGCTATCGCCCTTTACAGGGCGCTCGACGACTCGATCGACACGATTGAGGCCTTGATCGCCGAGGAGGGAATCGACTGCAGTTTCCGCCGCGCTGGCAAGCTGAAGCTCGCCTCCAAGCCTCAGCATTTCGAAGCGATCGCACGCAACTTCGAATCCGTGCACGCGGAGGTCGATCCCGATACGGCGCTTCTCAGAGCAGACGATCTTAAGCAGGAAGTCGGCTCACCCTTCTTCGGGGCGATGCTCTCGAAGAAGAGTGCCATGATGCATATGGGCCGCTATGTCGTCGGCCTCGCGGAGGCGGCCAAGCGCCATGGCGCCACGATTTTCGAGGGCGCGGCGGTCACGGAGCAGCGGCAGGGGGGCGGTCGGCACGCGTTGAAGACCATGCGCGGCAGCGTCACTGCAGATGCGGTGCTTGTCGCCACCGGCGCCTATACGCCTTCGGCCTTCGGCTATTTCCGTCGCCGGATCATCGCCGTCGGCAGTTTCATCATCGCCACCCGGCCGCTGACGGCGGCGGAGATCGCAGCGGCGATGCCGGGCAACCGCACCTGCGTCACGTCGATGAACATCGGCAACTATTTCAGGCTCTCACCCGACAACCGGCTGATCTTCGGCGGCCGCGCTCGCTTCTCGGCAAGCTCCGACCAGCGCTCGGACGCGAAAAGTGGCGCCATCCTCAAAACGAGCCTGGCCGAGATCTTTCCACAGCTCGCCAATGTGGAGATCGACTATTGCTGGGGCGGCCTCGTCGACATGACCAAGGACCGCTTTCCCCGCGCCGGCTTTCACGATGGGGTCTGGTACGCGATGGGCTATTCCGGCCACGGAGCGCAGCTTTCGACGCATCTCGGGGTGATCATTGCGGATGCCATTCTCGACCGGCCGGACCGAAATCCGCTGAAGGGTCTCGAATGGCCGGCTGTGCCGGGCCATTTCGGCAAGCCCTGGTTCCTGCCGATCGTCGGCATGTATTACAAGATGCTGGACAGGATCCAGTAGGCTGGCCGCGATGGCCATAGCCGCATGCGCTTTCCCGGCGCATGCTCAAGTCTTCCGAATTGCCCCTGAAGGATACGCATCCAGATCGCGAAGACTCCGCAGTCGAGTTTAAACCATCACCTTGCTTTAACGTACCCATACGGGCGCTACGCCTGGTCTCGAGGCGCGGGCGGATAAACGAAGGCCGGGCGGTGAGGGACCGCCCGGCAAAATCATCATGCTGACACTTATAGATGCCGGCGGACGGGTGGGCGATGCGCCGAGAACCGACGGGCTATCCCAGCCCGCCAATGTGGAAACTCTTCATTTCGAGATATTCCTCGATACCGGCCTGCGCTCCTTCGCGTCCGAGCCCCGACTGCTTGACGCCGCCGAACGGCGCGACCTCGGTGGAGATGGCGCCGGTATTGAGGCCGATCATGCCGAACTCGAGTGCTTCACCCACGCGCCAGGAGCGCTTCAGGCTTTCCGTGTAGAAATAGGCGGCGAGGCCGAACGGCGTGCCGTTGGCGATCGCGATCGCCTCTTCTTCCGTCTCGAAACGAAAGAGCGGAGCAACGGGGCCGAACGTCTCTTCGCTGGCGAGCAGCATTTCGGTCGTGGCACCGGTCAGTACGATCGGGGCGGCGTATTGCGGACCCTCCGGTGACCTGCCTTTCGCCGCAACCTTCGCCCCCTTGGCAAGCGCGTCCTCGACATGGCGGTTTATCTTTTCGATAGCCGCTTCGTTGATCATCGGACCGATCGCCATGCCGAGCTCGGTGCCTGGACCGACCTTCATGGCGTTCACGCGGGCGCCAAGCTTCTCCGCGAAGGCGTCGTAGACGCCGGCCTGCACAAGGATGCGGTTGGCGCAGACGCAGGTCTGGCCGCCATTGCGGAACTTAGAGGCAATCGCGCCTTCGACCGCGAGATCGAGATCGGCGTCGTCGAAGACGATAAAGGGGGCATTGCCGCCGAGTTCGAGAGAGAGCCGCTTGACGCTGTCCGCGGCTCCGCGCATCAGGAGCGAGCCGACACGCGTCGAGCCGGTGAAGGAGATCTTGCGCACCGTCTCGTTCGCCATGAACTCGTTACCGATCGCCGTTGGCATGCCGGTGACGATGTTGATGACGCCAGCCGGAATGCCGGCGCGCTCGGCAAGCACACCGAGGGCGAGCGCCGAAAAGGGCGTGAATTCCGAAGGCTTGATGACAACCGTGCAGCCTGCGGCGAGGGCAGGTGCCACCTTGCGGGTGATCATCGCGTTCGGGAAGTTCCATGGCGTCACAATGGCGCAGACGCCGACCGCTTCCTTCAGCACGACAATGCGGCGGTCCGCCGTCGGCGAGGGTATGGTGTGGCCGCCGATGCGTCGAGCTTCCTCGGCGAACCACTTGACGAAGGAGGCGCCGTAGCGGATCTCGATGCGCGCCTCGTCGAGCGGCTTGCCCTGTTCCATCGTCAGCAGTAGCGCGAGATCCTCGAGATTTTCGATCATCAGCGCATGCCAGCGTTCGAGCAACGCGGCGCGTTCGGCATGCGTCTTCTTCTTCCAGGGCCCGAAGGCGGCATTCGCCGCTTCGATCGCGGCGCGGGTTTCGTCCGTTCCCATGTCCGGGACGGTGCCGAGGACCGCCTGGCTGGCCGGCTCGATCACCTCTACGACCAAACCAGAGCCGGCATCGATCCACTCCCCGCCGATCAGCCCGGATGGCCGGAAAAGTTCGTTGTCCTTCAATTTCATGTGCTGTCCCTCCTGGAATCAGTCGAGCGCGGCGACAACCGCCGCTGTAATGGTTTCGGTTCTGTCTTTTCCCGGCACCGTGCCGATGCCGCGGGTGGTCGTTCTTTCGAGCGCCTCCATGACCCTCCGCCCTGCCTCTCTTTCCCCGAGATGCTCGAGCATCATGGCGCCGGACCAGATGGCGGCGATGGGATTGGCGATGCCGAGATGGGCGATGTCCGGCGCCGAACCGTGCACCGGCTCGAACATCGAAGGTGCGCTCCTGTCCGGATTGATGTTGGCGGAGGCGGCAAAACCGAGCCCGCCCTGAATGGCCGCGCCGAGATCGGTGAGTATGTCGCCGAAGAGGTTGGAGGCGACGACCACGTCGAGGCTTTCAGGCGCCATCACCATGCGCGCGGCCATGGCATCGATGTGGTAGCTCGTCACCTCGACGTCCGGGTATTCGGCAGCGAGCTCTCGCGTGATCTCGTCCCAGAACACCATCGAGTATTTCTGGGCGTTCGATTTGGTCACCGAGGCAAGCTTGCCGCGACGCTGACGTGCCTGCTCGAAGCCGAAGCGCAGGATCCGTTCGACGCCTGTGCGGGTGAAGATCGAGGTCTCGACCGCTACCTCGTCCACCGTCCCCTGATGGACGCGGCCGCCGGCTCCGGAATATTCGCCCTCGGTATTCTCGCGAATGCAGAGAATGTCGAAGACTTCAGCCTTCAACGGCCCCTGCACACCCGGCAGAAGCCGGTGCGGGCGAATATTGGCATATTGCACGAAGGCCTTGCGGATCGGCAGAAGCAGGCCATGCAGCGAAACGGAATCCGGCACCTCCGCCGGCCAGCCGACGGCGCCCAGAAGAATGGCATCGAACCGACGCAGGGTCTCGATGCCGTCTGCCGGCATCATCGCGCCGGTTTCCTTGTAGAAGGCGCAGGACCATGGGAACGGCGTACCGGTGAGCGTAAAGCCCGAATGCCTGGCGATGGTCGAAAGAACTTGCCAAGCGGCGTCGGTTACGTCCTGGCCGATGCCGTCGCCCGGAATCAGTGCGATCGAATAGGATTTCATTGAAGCTCCCTAGAGGCTGATGAGCACGCTCTTGCTCTTGCGGTTGGCGTGGTACGCCTCGCGGCCGAGATCCTTACCGATGCCGGAACGCTTGTAGCCGCCGGTCGGCAGGATGTGGTCGCGCGAGCGGCTGTAGCGGTTGACCCAGACGGTGCCGGCTTGGAGCCTGCGCGTCAGCCGCAGTGCGCGCGACAGGTCGCGGGTGAAGAGGCCGGCAGCAAGGCCGTAGGTCGGGTGGTCGGCGAGAGCCAATGCTTCCTCTTCGTCGGCGAAAGTCTGCATCGTCAGGACCGGACCGAAGATCTCTTCGGCAATCGCTGGCGAGGAGCTGTCGCGCACGGCCATCAATGTCGGTTGATAGAAATAGCCGGGCGCATCCATTGGGGCGCCCCCGACCAGGCATTCGCCGCCCGCCGAAACGGCCGCCTCGACGATGCCGTGGATGCGGTCCAACTGGCGCTTGGAGATGATGGGCGAGTATTCGGTTTCCTCGTCCCATGTCGGCCCGGCCTTCGCGGCCTTCATGCGCGTGACGATCGCCTCGGCGAGCGGGGCGGCGATGCTTTCCTCCACGATCAGGCGGGAGCCCGCGACGCAGGCCTGGCCGGCGTTCGAAAGCATGCTCTGCGCGATCGCCGCCGCCGCCTTTTCGAGATCGGCGTCGGCGAAGACCAGTTGCGGGCTCTTTCCGCCGAGCTCCAGCGTCATCGGCTTGATGCCGGTGCGCGCAATGTTGGCCATGATGGCAGAGCCCGCGCCGGTCGAGCCGGTGAAGCTCACCTTGGCGATGTCCGGGTGACCGGTGATGGCATTGCCGGTGACTGCTCCGTCGCCGAGTACGATATTGATGAGGCCGGCCGGCAGGCCGGCGCGAATCGCGAGTTCGGCGAGATAGACGGTCGAAAACGGCGTCATTTCCGAGGGTTTCAGCACCACCGCATTGCCGGCCGCAAGCGCAGGCCCAAGTTTCCACGCGGCCATCGAAACGGGGAAGTTCCACGGCGTGATGGCGCCGACGACGCCATAGGGCTCGGTCATGATCATGCCGAGACTGGCGTCGTCGGTCGGCACGAGATTGCTTCCTTCTTTGTCGGCGAATTCCGCGAAGAAGCGGATCTGCTCGGCGCTGACGGCAATGTCACCGGCGACGAGTTGACCAACGGGCCGGGTTGAGGAAAGCGCCTCGAGCTTGGCGAGGGTTTCCGCCTGGCTTTCGATCAGGTCTGCCCAGCGCTGCAGCACGACTGTGCGCTCGCGCGGCCGCACGCCGCCCCAGTTGCTCGCCTTGAGCGCCCTCTTGGCAGTTTCGACGGCGCGGTCGACGAGCACCTCATCCGCAAGCGGGCAGCCTGCATAAGGCTTGCCATCGGAGGGGCGGTACATGTCGATGACACCTTCGGCCGGCACCAGCCGACTGCCGATGAAGTGCCCGATGGGCAGGAAGAGACTGTCCGGATCAAAGCTGAGTGTCATCGCGCGTCCTCGGCATGGGCTTGAACACAAAGCTAGTGGAGGAACGCGAGCAGCATGCATCGACTGGCGATGCCGGGGCGGCGGAAAATTATGTTTTTGGCAGCATGACAGCCAAATCTTCGGCGGTCACACGGATGCCTGAGATACGTCGGTAAAGGCGGAGGCGATCCGAGGAGGGCGCGAGGAACAGAAAGCTCCGCCGCGATGGCCGGCAGCGGAAACACGTCTTATATAGCCAAGCGGAGCGGCGCAGTCGGTGATGACACGCCCCAAGAGCGTGCCATCTTCAGCATAAATGTACTGAGAATAGCTCGTGCGCGACCTGGAAAACGATCGGGTCGCGCGGCATCGGCGTCACATCACGGTCACGTAGATCTTGCGCACGGTCTCGATAGTCTTCCAGACGCCGACGAAGCCCGGCTTCATGACGAAGCTGTCGCCGCTCTTGTAGACGACGGGCTCCCCGTTTTCCGGCGTGAGTTCGACGACGCCCGAAAGGATATGGCAGAACTCGAAGGTCTCGCCCTTGATCGAGCGCGTCTCGCCCGGCGTCGCTTCCCAGACTCCGGTATGGATCATCTCGCCGCGGGCGACGTCTTGCGCCCAGGTCTTGAAGGCGGGATTGCCGGAGATCAGACGTTCGGGGAGCGGGCTGGACTCGCGCGGCGCGAAAGAGGGGTCGGTCTCGATGGTTTTCAAGAGCGACATGGTTTTCCTTTCCTGGGTTTAGAACTTGATGCCTTGTCGCCCGAAGGTGTGCTGCGGTTTCGGGGACAACGACATGCATGAAAACAAAGACGTGAAGCGTAACGCATGGCTCCGATTGGGTGCGCTTTAGTAGCCGCGACCGCGGTCGACCAGCCCGAACGGCTCGAGACCTGACCGATGCCGTTTGATGTTCTCGATCACGGCTTTGGCGGCGGTTTCCGGCTGGGTGACGCTCGCGATGTGCGGCGTCAGCAGGATCTTCGGGTGGCGCCAGAAAGAATGACCCGCCGGCAGCGGTTCGGGGTCGGTGACATCGATCACGGCCCCGGAGAGATGGCCGCTGTCGAGCGCTTGGAGCAGTGCCTGGTGGTCGAGTTGCGGTCCGCGCCCGACATGGACGAGTGCCGCACCGGCCGGGAGCCTGGCGAAGAGTTGGGCATTTAGCAGGCCACGCGTCTCGTCGGTCAGCGGCAGCAGGCAGATGAGAATGTCGGTCGAGCCCAGCAAAGCATCAAGACCGTTCCGGCCGTTCAAGCATTTCACGCCTTCGATTTCGTGCGGGCTGCGGCTCCAGCCGGAGAGCGGAAAGCCGAAAGGCATCAGCCGATCGAGTACCGCAGTTCCGAGCATGCCGAGGCCGAGCACGCCGACGCGGCGTTCGGCCGCCTGGACCGGCGCAATGGCCTGCCAATTCTCATCTCGCTGCCGCTCGAGATAGGCTGGCAGGTTGCGGTGAAGCGCAAGCACGGCGAGCGTCACATATTCCTGCATCATCCGGATGATGCCATCCTCGACCATGCGCACCACCTGCACATGCGGCGGCACGGCATCGATGCGGAACTGGTCGACGCCGGCGCCAATCGAGAAAAGGATTTCAAGATTGCTGTAGCGCGAGAGATCTTCGGGCACTGTCCAGGTGATCAGGTAGCGCACTGCTTCCGGATCGACCGCCGCCGGATCCGTGGCGAAAGGAATGTCCGGCAGTTCACGCGAAAACGCCTTGGCGAAGATTGCGCCACGTTCAGCGTCGGAATTGAAGAGGAAGGTCATGGTGCGTCTCCTTCGCGAAGCCTCAAGCGCGGCAATTTTCGCCGAGCCGCTCGATCATCGCCTGACAGGCCAGGAGCTCATCGACGTGAATGAATTCGTCGGGCTTGTGGGCGCGGCCGATCTCGCCGGGGCCGCAGATGATGGCGTCGATGCCGGCGCGCTGGAAAAGTCCGGCTTCGGTGCCGTAGCTGACGGCTGGGAGAGGCTGGAGACCAGTCAATTTCTCAAGCAGGCGCGCAAGCGGTGCATCGGGACCGAGCGAAAGCGCCGGATAGGAGCTAAGCTCCTGCCATTCCACTTCGAAGCCTCCTGTCAACAATGCCTCGGCGGCCTGCCGCACCGGCGCGAGCAAGTCCGCCGGATCGATACAGGAAATAGCCCGTGCCTCGAACTCGGCCTCGCAGGTGTCCGGAATGATGTTGACCGTCTGGCCGCCCTTCACCGTGCCGATCTGCAGTGAGGAGTAGGGCGGCTCGAAGACATGCTCGAAGGGACCACGGGTCAGTCGGTCGGCTTCTGCGACCGCGCGGGCAAGGACACTCGTAACAGCATGGATGGCGTTCAGCCCCTGGTCGGGACGTGACGAATGGCCCGAACGACCTTTGACGGTCAGTCTGGCGGCAGCTTTGCCCTTGTGGGCACGGATTGCGCGCAAGCCGCTCGGCTCGCCGACGATCGCACCGATCGGTCTGGTGCAGAGTTCCGGCAAGCGCGCGATCATGTGCGGCACACCGCGGCAGCCCGCCTCCTCGTCATACGAAAAGGCGAGGTGCAGCGGCTCGCGAAGCGGCTTGGCCGCGAGCCTGGGAACGGCGGCGAGAACGGCGGCGAGGAAGCCCTTCATGTCGGTAGCACCGCGCCCATGGAGCCGGCCCGCTTCCGCGCGCAGGCGGAAAGGATCACTCGTCCAGCCGGTTTCAGCCGCCGGAACGACGTCCATGTGACCCGATAGAATATAGCCAGGCGCCTCTTTCGGCCCGATGGTGGCGAAGATGTTCGACCGATCGCCCTCTGGACCAGGAAGGACAGTGACTGCGATGCCGTGGCTTTCCAGATACCCGCGGATCCAAGCCACGATGCCTTCATTGGGCAGGCCGACGACAGAGCGAAAGCCAACGAGCGTCTCCAGGATTTCCGTTGCTTGCATCGGTGCCCTCACAACATGTCCGGCTTGTCCAAATCGATGCCGTCGATCATGCGTTCATAACGAAAGGTTTGATATCGGCGGGCCGCCGCATGAGGCGCAGGCAAGCGACCGGAGGTTAGCTTTTCGCTCGGTACCTTAGAAGCCTGTGAACGATTTACATGCTGAAAGCGCGTTGAATTCGGAGGATTGTTGTGCGCGCAATGCGCTCTCAAGCGAATCGTATCGTGGGTCAGGTCCTATTGTGAGGAAGAAAACTTTCGCCACCGCTTGGCTGTATTGGCGAAGACGAGACGAAAGCAAAAACAATGGCGGGGAGGCAAGGGTTGGACGCTCCGGCAGCCGAAACTAAAGTGATCGACAGCTTCAAAATGCACGTGGCCACAATCGAGAGCGCCAATCTCGAGCAGTTGCATGCCTTGTCCGTTTCCGTCGGTTGGCCTCTCCGCTCCGAGGATTTACAGTTTTTGCGCGAGTGCGGCCACGGCTATGTCGCACGCGATGACATTGGCAGGCTAACAGGCTCGGCCATGTGGTTCCCGCGTGGCGACGATTTCGCGACCATAGGCATGGTGATCACTTCCCCGCGGTTGCAGACAAACGGCACCGCACGCTGGCTCATGGATCACGTGCTTTCGGATTGCCGGGGATGCAATCTCAGGCTCAATGCGACGAGGGCCGCCCGCCGTCTTTATCATTCGCTCGGTTTCCAGCCCCTGCGGACCATATATCAATGCCAGGGCATTGTCCGCCGCCCGGCCGACGCGACCACTACGACGGAGCAGCCATCGGTCCGGCGACTGGAACGCGAGGACCTTGCTGCCGTCGCTGACCTGGATGCAGAGGCATTCGGCGTTTCGCGGGGGGCACTGATTGGCAAACTCTTCGGCCAATCAGTGGGCTACGGCTTGCTTCGTGCGGGTCGGCTCAGCGCTTTTGCGCTTTGTCGCCCCTTTGGCAGGGGCCATGTTATTGGCCCGGTCGTTGCGGACTCTGATGCTGACGCCATCGCAGTTATCCGACAGCATGTGGCCGCCCATGAAAATCAATTTCTGAGGCTCGACACACCGGTCGAAACCGGCCCTTTCGCCACATTCCTCTCACAATCCGGCCTGACCGTCTTCGACACGGTGCTCGCAATGTCCCGTCGAGGCAAAGGCCTGGCGGACGTGATACCGGGAACAAACCTCTACGGCCTGGCAAGCCACGCTCTTGGCTGAGCCTTTACTGCCCTGCAACGGCAAGATCATACCCGCGAGCCTCACAGCAACTTTAATCCTCGAACGGAACCGGGTCCCCAGCTAATTCTTGTGCGATCGTAGATTGTAGTTCCCCCCTGACACAAAATGGGGCCACCTGCCAGAAAGAAGTGGAAGTAACTGCAAAATCGGGGGAATCCGAAAGACGTCGTGATCCAGAAAATCGAACGCTACAAGCCCAAATTGTGCCTGCCTGGGGACCTTGGATTCTCACATGATTTCAAAGGCTTAGCGGAAAAGCCTTGAAATTCCCTACGTTTTCCCATCGCGAGCGACCGTGGATGCCATCTTTGTGCCCTGGCTTTGGGCCTCAGTCAACAGGGCGGGCGAGCGGCAATAATTTCCGCTTCTGGGGCCTAAGCGCGAGCTTGGACAGCCAACTGCTGAGTGACGGCAATGCGCGCGGAAGCGGACATTGCGGTCGAGCCCGAAACGGGCGCATTTGCGCGCCGCACAGCCCGCGATTTCTGCTCAGTCTCAACACACTGGCTGGCGTTTGAGAACGTCGCAGTCCAGTATCGCCCGGTCGGCAACCAGGGCGCTCCGAAGGCGACGCAGCCTCTTGGATCAGGGTGTGCCGGATTGCTACCAGAAATCCCGCAGGTGTTCACCGCCGGCATGGCCTGATTCTTAGCGTATCTTTCGAGTACTGTACTCACGTCGGTGCAAGGCCTTGCGGGAAAGCCACTCTTTGATGGTCTCGAAAACTCTTCGTGGCTGTTCGAAGGGAAGCAGATGACCAGCATCTTCTATGATCACGGATTCGGCGTCCTGCAGCATCCCTGCGATGGCATCGTGCGCGACGGCTGTCGACAAACGATCTTCTGAACCGGTAATCAGCAACACCGGAAACTCGAACGTGCCTAAGTATGTAGTAGCATCGGGTCTCACGAGCAGTGCACGGTTCTGCCGCTCGTGCACCTCAGGCGGACAATCTTCGACCACCTCTTGAATACGAGACACCAAGTCCGCGTTCCGCATACTTGCAGCCGAGATCACTTTCGGAATCCAACCACGCGCGTAGGCAATCATGTCGGCATTCGCTTCTGCGATGCGGGCCTCGCGCTGAGGGGCTTCATGTACATCTGGGCCTTCGGCATTCGTACTGGCGAGAACCATGGCCCGGATACGTTTTGGTGCTTGGCGGCCCATTTCCATGGCTACGCGACCACCCATCGAATGTGCAAGGACAATCAACTCGCCGTGTGCTTCAGACAGCGCGCGTGCTGCCATCCCTTCCAACGTCATATCGCTGCTTGTATCGGCCACATGCACGGTTGTTCCCTCGCATTTCAACGCATCCGCGATGGTGCTCCAGGTGCGAGCATCAGACATGATGCCCGGAATGGTTACGATTGTTGTCATGGTTTGATCTCCGCCTTGGGAAGCAATTGTGAGTGAACCTTCGCGCGCGAGGGTGTGCCAAGATCGAAACAACGCTGAAACGGAGTGGCTGGATACTTATGGAGCATCAGTCGCTTGCAATGCTTTGCTTCCCGACATGTACATGGGCCCGCCGCGATGGCGGGGAAAGCCATAGCCTGAGACCATCACAACATCGATATCGGCGGCGCTTTCGGCAATTCCTTCGGCAAGAAGCGCCTCGCCCTCCTGCTGCATCACTCTGATGACCCGCCGAATGATCTCCCCGTCCGAAAATCTCCGGACGGTCGAAGCTGTCCTTACCCTCTCGTCCTCGATGATGCGCGTGACTGCCGGATCGGTTTGGGGCTCGCCTGTACTGTAATCGTACCAGCCTTTCGTCGCCTTACGTCCCAATCGTCCAAGCTCGCACAGCCTGTCTGATATGTGGCAGTACGGCTGCGACCTGTCTCGCGTCGCGCGAGCGGCCCTGCGCTGCGCCCAGGCAATATCAAGTCCGCTCAGGTCCTGGACCGCGAAGATGCCCATGGGGAAACCGAACGCTGTCATGGCGCTATCGATCTGTGCCGGTAAAGCCCCCTCGAGAAGCATGAACTCGCAGTCCCGCCGATAGGCGGCCAGGATCCGGTTGCCGATGAAGCCATGGCAGACGCCCGACACCACCGCAATTTTTTTCAGCCGCTTGGCAAGAGCCGAGCCGGTCGCCAGGGCGCGATCATTCGTGCGCTTGCCGCGGACGATTTCCAACAGCTTCATGACGTGGGCGGGTGCGAAAAAGTGCAGACCAAGCACCCTGGCTGGGTTGGCCGTCGTTTCTGCCAAGGCGTCGACGTCGAGGTAGGACGTGTTGGTCGCCAGAACTGCCTCGAGCGGCATGACCGCATCAAGTTGAGCGAAGACCTGTTTCTTGACGTCGACATCCTCAAACACCGCCTCGATCACGAGGGGGCAGGCGGACAGCGAGACGTAATCGTGTGTCGCCGTCAGCCGTTCGAGAGCGTCGTCTGCCTGCGTCAGCGTGATCGCGCCCCGCGCAGCGCTTGCCTGCAGGGTCTCCAGAACCCGCTGCCGCGCCGCCGCAACTGTAGCCTCGTCCCGCTCGAGCAAGCTTACGGCGGTGCCTGACAGGAGCAGCGCGACCGCGATGCCGGCGCCCATGGTGCCGCCGCCAACGACACCCACGTGAGAAAGATCCGCTGGTTCGGCCTTGATGGCTGCAAGGCTCTTGCCCGCATTCCGTTCCGAGAAGAAGGCGTAGCGAAGAGCCGCGGCCTCTTCGGAAATAACGAGCCTCCGGAAACGCTCCCTTTCCTTCCTCAAGGCGTCGCGGCCCGAGAGGGAAATACTCTCGCGAACGGCCTCCAAGGCTTCCAGTGGCGCCTGCGCACCTCTCGCCTTTCGGGCGAGCGCCGTCGCGGTCGAATTCCAATCGACCGTCTCCGCATCCGGGCAGGGCCGATCGACCAACGGTGCAGGCATGGGGTGGGTCAGCAGCTCGCGCGCGAGCGCTTCTGCAGCTTCCAGCAGATCACCTTCGGCGATGCGATCGACGAGCCCGATCTTCAGGGCCCGATCGGCATCAATTGGCTTGCCGCTCGTCACGAGTTCGACGGCATCAGCGATCGGCACCAGTCTCGATAGGCGCACGGTACCGCCAGCGCCGGGGATCGTGCCCAAGCTCACCTCGGGCAAACCGAGCTTCGTTCCTGGGTCGGCGATCCTTGCGTGGCAGCCGAGCGCCAACTCCAATCCTCCGCCGAGGGCCGTTCCATGAATTGCTGCAATCCACGGCACGCGCGCGCCTTCGATCGCCTCTATCACTTCCGGCAGGATCGGCGCCTGCGGCGGCTGCCCCAGTTCGCGAATGTCGGCGCCGGCCACGAAGGTTCGACCGGCGCATCGCAGAACCACGGCTCTGACGGCCGCATCCTCTTCCACTGCGTGCACCGCATCGATGAGACCCGCCCTGACGACGTGGCTCAACGCGTTGACCGGCGGATTGTCGATGGTGACGATCGCGAGCCCGTCGCGGCATTCGTAGCTGACAAAGGATGTCATAAGTCCTCCACTTCCAATCACGGATGGCGCTGCCGCTCTCTAGGGCGGTGTACCGCCACAACCGCGGAGCCGCGGGACCGGCAAATTTCGGGCGCACTTTTGCGGCCCGACAGCATGCGCCTGTGAACTGCGTCTATAGCGAGGAATGAATGGGCAGTAACATAACCAATTGTTTGATCTGGACTTGCCAATAGGCAGGTGCAACTCCGCCGCTTCAGCCGGTAAGTTCTCGGCTGGAGCGGGGAAACATCGGCACTCTATGAAACTCTATTTTGAAGCTGATCCTGACCGCGGGCAACCGCCGCTGCTGCTGGTTCACGGCCTGTTGTCGAGCCGGAACCATTGGATTCCGAATCTGCAACTCGCCAAGCATTTCCGGCGCGTCCGAATTGATTTGCCCGCTCATGGGCTTTCACCCACTCCAGGCGAGCCGAGCGCCGCAACCCCGGAGGCGGTCGTGAAGGCGATCGATGCGGTTCGCGAGCGTCTGCAGATCGACAAGTGGCATATCTGCGGTCAGAGTTTCGGTGCGGCACTGACGTTGCGCTATGCCCTGACGTACCCCAAGCGCGTCCTCGCGCAGATCTTCACGAATGCAAACGGCGCCTTGCGTGCCGACTGGACGCAAACGGACGACCAGCGCAATCGGGCATCTATCGAAGACATCCGCAGGAATGGGCATGCCGCCATGCGCCGGATGACCTATCACCCATGCCATGCCAAGCGGTTTCCGCCGGACGTTCGCGACCTGCTCAGCAAGGATGCAGACGCGACGGATGCTACAGGAATTGCCCTGCTTCTCGAACAGGCGACACCGGTGCTTTCGGTACGCGCACGACTCGGCGATCTGCGCACCCCGACGCTTCTCATTAACGGCCGCTGGGAAAACCAATTCCAGCCTGCCCGGAATTGGTTGTCGGAGGCGCATCCCCACATCGCCATCATCGACATCGAAGGCGGACATTCGATCAATATCGAACGTCCACAAGAGTTCGACGCCGCGGTAGTCGACTTCCTGTCCGCGCGAGAACGAGGCCCCGCGTGGCAATTCGGTACGCAATGGCAGGCGAAATGACGTCATCTCGATGCCTATGCTGCGCGGTGCGGAACAGCGAAGACCTGTCGAGCGGGGGCCACGCGCGTGCCGCCATCGGGTGAAACCGCCGACCGCCAGCTTCTGGCGCGCCTTGTCGCTGTGTACCTGTTCGGTGCTGGCGCTGGGGCGTTTGCGGCATGGATCGGTTCGCCGCTGCCATGGATGATCGGATCGCTGCTTGCCACGGCATCGCTCTACCTGACGGGCGTGGTCGACATCACCATACCTGTCAAGACACGGCCGATCGGCCAGATCGTCATTGCGTCGCAGGTGGGCGTGTATTTCTCACCCGCCGCATTCGCCATGCTCCTGGCTTTCGCACCGCTCCTGATCGGGATGGCACTCGCCACGGCATGTTGTGCGCTCGTGGTCGCGCTCTTGCTCGCGCGTGTGGCCAATCTGAATCTGACCGCAGCCTTTCTCTCCTCTTTGCCGACGAGTCCGGTGGAGGCAGCCGTGATGGCCGAACGCTACAAATGCAATCCGGGACCGGTCATACTCTCGCAGACCGTGCGGATCGCGTCCGTTGTGGTCCTGGTTCCCGTCGCCATCTACATAATCGATGGATGGCCAACTCGCGACATGGTGCGGACAACGCCCGAGCTCGAGGCAATTGGTGTCGTCCTTCTCGCCGGTATAGGAATGGCCGGGGCGTTGCTGGCCCGAACATGTCGCGTGCCCAATCCCTTCTTCCTTGGTCCCTTGGCTGCCTCTTCGGCGATTTCGGCGCTTGGCGTTGCCCCGTCCTTCTATCCGTCAGTCGTTCTTTCCGGCGCGCAGATCATTCTTGGCGTCTGGCTTGGCTCGACCTTCCGCAGATCACTCTTCGCTGCGGCCGGGCGACTCGTCACGGCTTCCATCGTCACGACGCTTCTCATGCTCGCCCTTACGTCGATGATCGCCGTCATCGTCTCCTGGATGGCCGGACTGAGCTGGGAGCTGATTGTGCTGGGCACTGCACCGGGCGGCATCACCGAGATGGCGCTGACAGCGAAGTTTCTGGGCCAGGATGTCGCGCTGATCACAGCCTTTCATTTGACCCGCATCTTCATCCTGATGCCGAACATTCCCTGGATCATCCGGATGATCCACAGATTTGAGCGTCGCCGAAATTGCCGCGACGGCCGCAACGGTTCGGATCGGCCGTGACGTTCGCCTTCGCGTGCGTGGCCAGCTTGACCAAAGCGAATGAACATTCTGCCCAATATATACTCAGTTCAATTCACTGCTCTCATTGCCCATAACGAAGATCGAGGCCGTGCCGCAGGGCGTGCCTCTTTGCGCCGTCATCTCACAACACATCGAACGGCGCTGGAGGAAATGGCTGCCGCGCGGCACTTGCCGAAAGACGGCAGCAAGGAGGAGACCAATGGAGAATGAGGCTCTCAACAAGGGCGAGGAGCCCGTGCAGGGCTATGTCCGCATACCTTTGTCGATACTAGAAATCGCGACCGGCCTGATCGTGCTCGCGATTCTCTCCTGGTACGTCGTCGAAGCGTACCACTTGCCGAAGCCGTTCAATTCAACGGATGTCGGCGCAGGCGGCTTCCCGCTTCTCGTTGCCTTCGGGACTGGTATTGCAACCGTATCGATGATCGGTCTCGCGGTCGCGCGGCATATGGGCAAGATGGGGAAAGCCGACAGCCGTTGGAGGCGACCGCTTTTTGTTCTGACCGTCGCTCTACTCCTTGTCGGTCAGGCCGTGACCTTTGAAACGCTGGGTGTCTATCTCTGCACCGCGCTCTTCTCCGCTGCGATCATGGTGGCGGCTGGCGAGCGCCGCATCCTGCATGTGCTGGGCGTGTCCATCGGCTTGGTCGCATTCATCTATGTTGTGTTCGCGCTTGCGTTGAACGTTGTCTTTCCTTGAGGGGCTGCCATGATTGAAAACCTTCTCTCAGGCTTCTCGGCGTTCGGCGATCCGCTGGTGTGGCTGAGCCTCATCTTCGGCTCGCTCGTCGGTTATCTCATCGGGGCGATTCCTGGTCTCGGCCCCAGTCTCGGCGTCGCATTGCTCATCCCATTCACCTACGGGCTTGACCCCGTCGTCTCGATCGTTGGCCTGGTGGCCTTGTATGCCGCGGCAGAATATGGCGGCGCGATCACCGCCATTCTCATCAACTCGCCCGGCACGTCGGCCGCAGTCGCGACGGCTTGGGACGGCTATCCGCTGAGCCAGCAGGGAAAGGCGGGCGAAGCCCTCCTGGTGTCGATCGTCACATCCGGCATCGGTATCTTCATCAGTGCCCTGTTCCTGCTGTTTACCGCCGTTCCGCTCTCGGAATTCGCATTGCGGTTCGGACCCGGTGAATACTTCGCTCTGGCGCTTGTCGGGCTCAGCCTGGTGGTCGGCCTTGCGGAGGGCTCGGTTGTCAAGGGCGCGGTCGCGATGGGCATCGGTCTCGCGCTCGCGACGGTCGGGCTGGATACGCAGACCGGCACGCCACGTTTTGCCGCGTCGGTAGAGCTCTTCGAGGGACTGCCCCTCGTGCCGGTGCTGCTGGGGCTTTATGCGCTTTCGGAGGTCCTCTTCCTCGTCGAAGAGGGCGTGACAGCCAAGATCAAGAGCGCGCCGCTTGGCGGCTGGCGCACCTGGAACTGGAAGGGCCTATGGTCGCTCAACGGCGTCGTCTTTAGAAGCTCGGTGCTCGGCTACATCATCGGCATCATTCCCGGTGCGGGCGCGTCCATTGCCTCCTTTATTGCCTATGCGGTGGCCAAGAAAACTTCCAAGACTCCGGAGCGATTTGGCAAGGGATCTATCGAGGGTGTCGCGGCCTCGGAAGCGGCGAACAACGCTGCCGTCTCCGGTGCGATGGCACCTTTGCTTGCGCTCGGCATTCCCGGTTCCCCGACGACGGCGGTGATGATCGGCGCCCTGATGATCCAGGGCATTCAGCCGGGGCCTCTGCTGTTCAGCCGCAACCCCGAGATTCCCTACACTATCTTCGCGTCGCTCTGGATCGGCGTGCCGGTCATGGTGTTCATCGGGCTTGCCGGTGCGCGTGCCTGGGCTCATGTGGCAAACATTCCCGGTCCCGCTATCGCGGCGATCGTCGCGGGAATTTGCCTTGTGGGGGCCTACGCCTCCGAGGGCACCATGTTTCCGGTCTACGTGATGACTGCCTTCGGTATCCTCGGTTACCTACTTAGAAAGGTGCAGGTTCCGCTGGCACCGATAATTCTTGCTCTGGTGCTTGGCGAGATGATGGAAACCAATTTCCGGCGGGCGCTGATTACGTCCCATGGCTCTCTTGAGATCTTCTACACCTCGCCTCTGACGGTCGCGTTGCTTTTGACAGCCATCCTCGCATTCGCGCTTCCGGCCGTTGGCTTCATTCGGAAGCGCCGGCGTGCCGCCATGGCCGCCGATCCTTCGGTGTAAGGCTGACAATGCTCGGACAGTCGGTTCATCCATTCGCTGTCCGAGCATGATGACCAAGAATTGCGGTCATCTGACCTGACTAAATCTCAGTTCATTCCGCGGGTCCGAGATACCACACTGGTCACATCGTGGAGGACCCTGTCTCTTTCATTCAAACTTGGGAGGAGTTTCATGTCATTCAATCTGTTCAAGGCAGCGCGCGCGTTCACGGCGGTTGCGTCTTTCTCAGTCGTTGCCTCTCTGGGCAGTCCCGTCGTCGCGGAGACGGCTTGGAAGCCATCAGGCCCTGTAAACGTCGTCATGCATACCAAACCGGGCGGAACGGCGGACATCTTCATCCGCACTTTGGCGCAATCCCTGGAGCCTATGATCGGTCAGCCGATTGTCGTGGTGAACGCGCCGGGTGCCGGAGGGGCGACCCAGATGGCTCATGTCAGCCAAGCCAAGCCCGATGGCGTGACGATTGGCATCAACACGATGAGCCATTTCACGAGCATGTTGACCAATCTCAAGGGAACATTCTCGGTCGACGACTTCTCCTGGATAGCCTCCACGCAGGAAGACCCGATCATCTATTTCGTTCGCACGGATTCCGAAATCAAATCACTGTCGGACCTCGTCGCAAAGGCGAAAGCCAGCTCCGGCACAATCAATATCGGCGGGTTCGGGCCCGTGGGCTCAATGCAGCATCTTGGCACGGCCATGCTCGAGAGCGCAGCAGGCGTAAAGTTCAATTGGGTCGGTTTCGACTCGACTCCCGACATCATGACGGCCTTGCTTGGTGGGCACGTGGATGTGGGCGTTTCGAATCTCGGGCCGACCGCACCCTTCTTCGAATCCAAGCGGATCATCGGTCTCGGTGTTCTGGGTGAAAAGCGGCTCAATGGCCTGCCGGACGTTCCGACCTTCGGCGAGCAAGGCTACAAGGTCGATACGAGCTGGGTGCAGGTGCGCGGCGTCTTCGGTCCGAAGGACATGCCGCTTGAACTCCAGCAGCAGATTGCCGACGCCATCCACGAGGCGATGAAGGCGAAGACCTACCAGGACTACGCCCGCAGCACTGGTGTCATCGATTCCTGGATGGGGCCGAAGGAATATGACGCCTTCGTACGCGACGTCAGCAAGATCGCGACCAAACAGCTCGAGGCAGCCGGGCTTCTGCAGTAGTCGGATGCCTCTGCGTGAGATGCTCCGGCGGAACCGCATCCGCCTGAGTAAATGAAGGAAGAATGGATAAGGAAAGACCATGACGAGGGCCCTTGCCGGTTTCCGTGTCATAGACACCACCCACGTGCTGGCGGGACCGTTCGCCAGCTATCAGATGGCCGTGCTCGGCGCCGACGTGATCAAGGTCGAGGATCCGTCCGATCCGGACCAGGCGCGCCTTCAGGGCTCAGATCGCGATCTCAGCAGTGCCGGCATGGGGACTGCCTTCATGGCACAGGCGTCGAACAAGAAGGCGGTTGCACTGAACCTGAGGACCGAATCCGGCCGTGACGCCTTGAAGCGGCTCATCGAAACGGCGGACGTCTTCGTCGAGAACTACCGGCCCGGTGCATTTGAAGCCTTGGGGCTTGGCTACGAAGAACTACGCGAACGTAATCCCAGCCTGATCTACTGCTCGATCTCTGCTTTCGGCTCGACCGGACCGCGCCGGGAGCAGACGGGCTATGATTCCGTTCTGCAGGCGTTCTCGGGCATGATGGCTATGACCGGCAGCGACGATGGCGATCCTCTGAAATGCGGCGCTCCCGTCGTTGACTATGCAACAGGTACAACGGCCGCCTATGCCATCACGGCGGCCCTCCTGCAGCGTGAACGCAACGGCGTCAGCGGGCAGTTCGTCGACGTCTCCATGCTGGACGTGGCGCTCGTCCTGTGTAGCCCCTACGTCACGGGATATCTGTGGAATGGCAGTCATCCGAAGCCGAAGGGCAATCGATTTCCCTTCGCCACGATCGGCCAGTACCGCGCCTCTGACGCGGAACTGATGATAGCGGCGTCGAACCTCGAGCAGCAGCGCCGCCTGTGGATCGCCCTCGGGCGCGAGGATCTTATAAAGCAGAACAACAATCAGCGGCTGGACAGCCATGCCGAGGAGGAGGCTGCGCTCAGCAGCATCATCGTCACCATGCCTGCCGACTACTGGGAGCATTTCTTCCGGGAAAGGCGGATACCAGCGGCGCGAGTGCGCCAGCTCAAAGAGGCGCTTGCGGATCCGCAAATTGCATCGCGGCCGCTTCTGCACAAACACTCGGCGCCCGGTACGTCGACGGATGGCTTGGTGGTTCCCGTCGCGGGCTTCACCATGTCGAAGAGCGCGCCCGGCCTGAGTTTCCCGCCGCAGCCCCTCGGTGCGCAAACTGAGGAGATCCTGCGGGGGATCGGTTTCGACAGTGCGGACCTCGAGAGGCTTCGTGCTGAAGGCGCGATCAACTGAAAGGCGGAGAACATGAGACGCCGACATGTTTTGATGATGCTTACACCGCAGCGGGTCTCACCCTCTCGGGAGGATAGGCTGGGAGCGACCTTACGATGAGCAATCCGCTTTCGGCTTTGGCCCAGGCGGCTTGCGATTGGCGCCGAAGGCCGATTGACGGCGCCGTTGAGTGGGCGGTGCGCCGCGCGATTCTGGACTGGTTTGCAACGACGTTGCCCGGCTGCGTGCGCGCGCCGGCGATAATGCTGGCCAAGGCGGTGCCGGAGACGGATGGCAGCGGCGGCGCATGGTCCTACGTCGATAGCCGCTCCTCTACGCCGCGCCGCGCGGCTCTTCTCAACGCCACTGCTAGCCATACCGTCGAATTCGACGATATTTTCAAGGATGGCGGCTATCATCCGGGCAGCCCGACCATTGCGGCCGCTCTCGCTCTCGCGCAGCATCTCGGGTCAAGCCTTGATGAGTTGCACCGCGCGATAGTCGCCGGCTACGAAGTGGGTTGCCGGATTTCGCTGGCCATTCAGCCCAGCCACTACACCTTCTGGCACACCACATCGACCGTCGGCACCATCGGCGCGGCGGTCGCGGGGGCGATGCTTCTCGGCGCGGATGATAGGAGTCTCGGCAATGCCATCGCGCTGTCGTCAAGTTTCGCGGGCGGGCACCAGCAGAACCTCCAGGGAAAGGGCCTCGCAAAGGCCCTGCATCCGGGGCATGCGGCAGATGCAGGCTTGCTGGCTGCGATGGCAGCCGCGGTGGGAATTGCCGGCTCGTCGGATAGTCTCGACGCAGAGAACGGTTTTGCGGCTGCGACAAGCGATACGACCGGCAATTGGGAAGCGGCGCTTGCGGGCCTTGGAGAGTGGACACCGATCACCCGCATGACAGTCAAGGCGCACGGATGTTGCGGCCATATCTTTCCTGCGCTCGATGCCATTGCAGTTATGAGCGAGCGTCACTCCTTCCGCGAAAAAGACATCGCGCGGATCGAAGTGCACGGTTATCGCGCCACCGAAGCGATGTGCAATCGGCCAGATCCCGCGTCGGCGCAGGATGCGCGTTTCAGCCTGCAATATTGCCTTGCCGCACGACTGATCCTCGGAGCGGTCCGCCTCGCCGCCTTTGAGGAGGAGACCCTGGCGCGCGCGGACATTCGCGAACTGATGACGAGAATTTCCGTGACCGAGGATCCAGACCTTACCGTTGAATATCCACGCCGTCGACAGGCCCGTCTGAGGGTGATCTTGCGCGATGGCCGTGTGCTTGAACATCTTCAACAGACGCGGCGAGGCGATCCCGAGAATCCTCTGAACGACGCGGAGATAGTCGCGAAGTTCCACGAACTGGCGTCCGGAATTCTCTCGGACACCGATGCGGCTTCGCTTCGCGATGCGATCCTGTACGGCGCCGAGCTGCCGCGAAAACTGCTGGTCGCCCCGGCAGGAGGGAGTCTCCCCTAATCCGATGGTTGGGCTAACGAGGCCAGATGATCAGTTGTCCAGACGACAGTCCGAAGACATGGATGCCTTAGCCAAGTGAAAGATCGCGCCAGTGCCACTAGATCGGCGCTCGAAGAGGAAGGAACAAAAGGAATGACCGTTAATGTTCGTGAACATGAGTTCATAGCGGTTTCCCACAAGAACGGCATCGCGACGGTAACATTGAACCGACCTGATGTCCGCAACGCCATCAACGATCAGATGCGGTCTGAACTGATCGAAGCCTTCGAGAAGGTTGGTGCCGACCGATCGGTTCGTGCGGTCGTTCTGACGGGCGCCGGCAAGGGCTTCTGCTCCGGTGGCGATGTATCGGGCATGCGCGCGCGTCTGGAGGTCCCTGCGGGAGAAGTCGCCTTCAACGGCTGGACTCGCCAGCGCAGCACGCACAAGGGAGTGGCCGTCATCCATGGCCTCTCTAAGCCGGTCATTGCCGCGGTTAATGGCGCAGCTTTCGGGCTCGGTCTCGATATGGCACTCGCCTGCGATTTCATTGTCGCAGCAGAGGGCGCGAAAATGTCGATGAGCTTCATCAAGCGTGGCCTCGTATCGGATGGCGGCGGGATGTATTTCCTGCCGCGTCGCGTGGGCCTCGCCCGCGCCAAGGAGCTCATTCTGACGGGGAGGGTGGTCGAGCCTGAGGAGGCGCTGCGGATCGGCATGATCGACAGAATTTCGCCGGTGGATACCCTGATTGATGACGCTCAGCTCTGGGCGGAACAGGTGAGCGCCGGCTCGCCGGCCGCCATTGCCCTGACAAAGGCCATTCTCGACAAGACCTTCGAGAGCAGCGATGAGGCGATTTTCGCTCTCGGCCGCGAGGCGCAGGCAATCTGCTACACCACGGCCGAACATCGTGCGTCCGTCGAAGCATTCCTCAACAAGACCAGCGCGTGAGGCAGGCCAAGATGACTTTCATTGATGCGCTTCTGAACCCCTCCAGCGTAGCCGTCGTTGGCGCCTCTTCTGATGCTGCGAAGCTTACGGGACGGCCGATCGCTTATCTGCAACAGCACGGCTACAAGGGTCGGATCTACCCCATCAACCCGCGCTATGAAACGATCGGCGACCTGACATGCTATGCGGATGCGCAGGCACTGCCCGAGGCGCCGGATCTCGGGCTCGTGCTCGTCGGCGCCAATCGGGTGATCGAATCCGTTCGCCAGCTTGCCGCTGTGGGCACCAAAGCGGCGATCGTTCTCGCAAGCGGCTTCGGCGAGGCCGGCCAGGAGGGGCTTCGTCTCCAGGCCGAGCTGCGCGCGGCCGCGGGTTCGATGCGGATTCTGGGCCCCAATACGATAGGACTGGTCAACCTGACGGACCGCATCATGCTGACGGCAAGCGGCGCCATGGAGATGACGGACTTCCGTGCCGGCGGAATTGCCCTTTTGTCGCAGAGCGGGGGGATTCTCGGATCTCTGCTCTCGCGCGGGGTCGGACGCGGGGTCGGTTTTTCCAAGCTGATTGCAACGGGAAATGAATCCGACATCGAAGTTGCCGACCTTCTCGATGCCATGGCGGACGATCCGGCAACCAGGATTGTTGCCCTTTATCTCGAAACCGTGCGTAACGTGGAGAAATTCCGCAATGCCGCCGCGCGGGTTATTGCGGCCGGCAAACCCATCGTCGCCTACAAGGTCGGTCGGTCGGAGTCCGGCGCGCAGTCCGCCATCTCCCACACCGGCGCGCTGGCCGGCGCGGACAAGGTGTATGACGCCTTGTTCAAGCAACTCGGTATCATCCGGGCGCAGACGTTCGCAGACCTCCTAGACATCCCTGCCGGCCTGTCCCAGGGGCGTCTTCTTTCAGGCAAGCGCATTGCAATCGTGACGTCGACAGGCGGCGCGGCGACGATCGTCGCCGACAATGTCGGACTTGCCGGCCTCGAAATGCCGAGCCCCGATCCCGACACTGCGGAAAAGCTGCTGGCGCTCGATCTCAAGGAGGCGGTTCTCGACCGCAATCCGATCGACGTCACGTTGGCCGGCCTGCGTCCGGATCTCTTCCGATCCATCCTGAAAATCCTGTCGGAAAGCCCCACCTACGACGCCATCGTCGTTGTCGTGGGGTCGTCCTCGATCGGGCAGCCGGATGTCGTCGCCCGGCCGCTCCTCGAGTCGATGAACATCAGTAACAAGCCCATCATCGCTTATGTCAGTCCCGAAGCGCCGGGCATCGTGCAACACTTGAATACCAACGGGATCCCGGCCTATGCGGCTCCCGAAAGCTGCGCAGCGGCCCTATGCGCGCTGCGGCCGCGAGGCGAAGCCGACTCGTCCGAGCGGCGGCCGGCCCCTGCCGTGGCCGGTGCGGACCTGCCGCAAGGTTCGTTGAACGAGGCCGACGCCAAGCGCTTCTATGAGCGCTTCGGATTTCCGGTCACACGCGAAATCGAGGCGGCAACGCCGGCAGACGCAGCGGCCAAGGCGACCGCATTCGAAGGACCCGTCGTGATCAAGATCCTCTCGAAGGAGATCCTGCACAAATCGGAGGTTGGAGGTGTTGAAGTCGGCGTCGCCACAGCAAACGTCGAAGCGGTCTGCGAGCAGATGCTGTCGCGCGTCGAGGTGGCTGCAAATGGCGCGAAGGTTGATGGCTTCCTGATCCAGGAGCTGGTCAGGGGCGGCGTTGAGTTCATCCTCGGCTACAACCGTGATCCGCAGCTCGGGCCGTGCGTTCTGTTGGGCGCGGGGGGCTTCACCACTGAGTTGTACCAGGACGTCGCAATGCGGCTCTTGCCGGTGACGCGGCGACAGGTACGCGACATGATCGGCGAACTAAAGTGTTCGGCCCTTCTGGAGGGCTTCCGCGGTCGGCCGGTCGCCGATACGGAGGCTTTGATCGACGCCGTCCTGGTATTCGCGGACATGGCGGTGGCGCTGGACGATCGGTTGGAAGAGGCGGAGATCAATCCGGTCTTCGTGCTGCCCAAGGGCTCCGGCGTGCGCGCCGGCGACGCGCTGCTTGTGCTTCGCTGATTTCGGCGACCCGGTCACCAGTGGCTCGCCCCGCGTCGGGCCTTGGATGCGTGCGGCCGGCGTGGCCCCATTAGTTACCTATCCTCGGAGCCTGCACCTATGTCTGACGTCTACATTTGCGACTACATCCGCACCCCGATCGGCCGCTTCGGCGGGACGCTTGCGTCGGTGAGGCCGGATGATCTCGGCGCCATCGTGCTGAAAGCATTGATGATCCGTCAGTCGTCCCTGGATTGGGCAGCGGTTGACGAGGTGATCTTTGGCTGCGCAAATCAGGCGGGCGAGGACAACCGCAACGTGGCCCGCATGTCGTCGCTTCTTGCCGGATTGCCGGTGGAGGTTCCCGGAACGACGATCAACAGGCTCTGCGGTTCCGGAATGGATGCGATCATCACTGGGTTTCGTGCCATCCGATCCGGCGAGGCCGAACTGATAGTCGCTGGCGGCGTGGAAAGCATGAGCCGCGCCCCTTTCGTGGTGCCGAAGGCCGAGACGGCCTTCAGCAGGGAGTCGTCGATACAGGACACGACGATCGGGTGGCGTTTCATCAATCCGGTCATGAAGGCTCAATACGGAGTCGATTCGATGCCTGAAACTGCCGAGAATGTCGCGGAGGAGTTCGGGATATCGCGAGCGGACCAGGATGCGTTCGCCTTCCGCTCGCAGCAGAAGGCCGCTGCCGCCCAGGCACGCGGGAGGCTGGCCGAAGAGATCTTCCCGGTGAAAATCCCCCAGCGCAAGGGCGACGCGGTTCTGTTCGACCGTGATGAACATCCGCGCGAGACGACGCTGGAAGGACTGGCAGGTCTCAAGGCGCCCTTCCGTCAAGGTGGGTCGGTCACGGCAGGCAACGCGAGCGGTGTGAACGATGGAGCGGCCGCCCTGATCCTTGCCAATGAGACTGCCGCAAAGCGTCACCGCCTGATGCCCATCGCGCGAATCCTTGGCGGGGCAACGGCTGGCGTTCCTCCACGGATCATGGGCTTCGGGCCGGCACCGGCCTGTCGGAAGTTGATGGCGCGGCTAGAATTGGAGCCGGAGGCGTTCGATGTCATCGAGCTGAACGAGGCATTCGCAAGTCAGGGCCTAGCCTGTCTGCGCGACCTCGGCATTGCCGATGACGATCCCCGCGTCAATCCCAACGGTGGTGCGATCGCTCTCGGCCACCCGCTCGGCATGTCCGGCGCGCGTATTACCGGGACAGCGGCACTGGAACTTGCGAGGATCAACGGCCGCTATGGCGTTGCCACCATGTGCATCGGCGTGGGGCAGGGGATTGCCATTGCCCTGGAACGGGTGTGAGCACCGGGCTCGCAAACCCGGTTCAGACGCGCGGACAGACCGGTAAACCAAGGTCTAGCGGGACGCCTCGCCCGAAGCGCCGAAATATGTTTGGGCACGATCGGACATGACGTATGACTAACGAATGAGCAATATGATACCCCCTCTAAACCCGCTAAGGACCTTCGAAGCTGCTGCCCGCCTGTCCAGTCTGACGCAGGCCGCAGAAGAGCTGAACGTGTCTCAGGTGGCGGTCAGTCGCCAGGTGAAAGTGCTGGAGGAATATCTCGGCGTTGTGCTGTTCAAGCGGCTGCATCGCGGCATCGAGCTGACCGACGAGGGACGGCAACTCTATGAAGGCGTCACTCGAGCCTTCGTCGAAATCGGGAATGCGGCAAGGCGTGTGTCCCGGCGAGGTAGGCGGGATATTCTCGCCATCCAGTCTTACACGACCTTTTCCCAGCGCTGGCTTATTCCACGGCTGACGCAGTTTCATGAAGCATTCCCACGAATCGAGGTGCGTCTGAGTTCGTCTACCGCCCCGGTCGATTTCGAGACTCAGAACCTGGATGCTGCCATTCGCGCCGGAAAAGGAAATTGGCCCGATCTCCACAGCGAAAAGCTTGTCGACGTTGAACTGATTCCGATTTGTTCACCAGCCTTCCAGGAGGCCCACAAGCTCAGGTCCCCTGATGACTTGAGCCGTGTGCGGCTGCTGCATTCCATGGCACGTCCCACCGATTGGGCTGCCTGGCTCAAACGCGTCGGATCGACCGTCGACCCCGGCCCTGGCATCCGTTTCGAAAGTTCGGCACTCGCCTATGAGGCCGCTTCTCTGGATATCGGTGTCGCGATCGCAACCAAGGTCTTCGTGAAGAGACACCTTCAGGCCGGTAGCTTCGTCGCTCCGTTTGATATGACGTGTTACAGCGGCGAGGGTTATTATCTCACGTGGCCTAAGAACGTCACTCCGTCATTGCCTCTTCAGAAGTTTCTCTCTTGGATGCGCGAGCAAATCGATAGAGACGAGCTATTGATTTCTGATCCGCGGAGATAAGTGCCAGCAGGCATCTGCTTGGAATGAGTGAAACATGCGATCGCCCGGTTCGGCAAGCAGCAACGCGTGGACGGCCTAGCTCAACTCAGCTTTGGACCGTTGCCCTGCCGAGGCTCCTTGCGCGAATGCCACGTCCTCGACGATGAAGCCATTGTATCGAGCCAGGCGAAATGCTGCGGTCGTAGATGACGGCTCCGATTCATTCTAATAGCCGAGCCAACGCCCCCTAACTCCGCCCGGAGCGGTCGTCCACCAGAAAATGGCTGGACGACCGCTTAGGGTCGAAACGGGCCTGCGCCGACCGGCCTGCGGATGATAGCTCTTGGCGCGCAAAGCGGAAGGATTTACCTCTGGCATATTGGGTCCCCAGCCAATTTTTGTGCGATCGTAGATTGCAAAATCGGAGTGGCGCGAAGCTGCGGCTGCCGGCGCGGAAAAGGTGGCATGTAGCTGTAAAACCTGCAGGATTTCTGGAGGCGATCATAGGATCAGAATGAGGCGGTACAGGCGTAAATTGTGCCTGCCTGGGGACCTCGGATTCTCACATGATTTCAAAGACTTAGCAAAATCGCCTTTGAATTCCCTCTATTTTTCCGTCGCGAGCGACCGTGGATGCCACCTTTGTGCCCTGGCTTTGGACCCCAGTCAACACGTGCGTAGAGCGGCAATAATTTCCGCTTCTGGACCCGAAGCGGGCCTTCGCCGGCTGGTCACCTTGAGCAGAAATGGTGGCAGGCGGAAGTCCAGCGTGAACGCGCGGAATGGCTGCTTTGCGGACTTGAGCCGGCGCTCACACGCAGGGCCCGCGCTTGAAGCCTCTGGCCAAGGGGCTCTATGCCAATTCCACAATGACCGGAACCGCAGGGCAACCGCTGACCAAACCCTGCTAACCCTCGCCAGCGGAGCAATCATCTTTACGATTCTACCAGGATCACTAAGGACTCTGGCACCACTCAGTCGGACAACAACTGCAGAGGCCCGCGTGGCAGATATCGTGAACCGGCGCGAGGGTCGGAAAGGGCGGTTGCGGGGGCAGGGCTGCCGTTCATGATCCGGTGGGCCAAGGTCGGCCTTGGGTCGAAAAGCGAGGCAGCTTCCGCCGGTGACATTGATCTTCTTCTTATCGAGTGGTTGGCGTCCCGCGCCCGGACGATTGCCTATCTATGAGGACGGGTTTTCATCGCATAAGTTGGAGGCTTGCACAGAGGCCTTTCGGGACTTGTAAGCCGCGCTTCCAGCGCCGCGGCCATCGACAACACGTGCTCGTCGGCAAAACGCCGTCCGACGATCTGGAGTCCCACCGGCAGACCGTTCGACGCAAGGCCTACGGGAAGCGAGAGAGCCGGTAACTGCGGCAGCATGTTGAAGGGACAGGTCATGTCGAGACCGATGAAGCGGCCGTCCGGGCCGGTTGCGACGTAGTCGTCGTCGCATTCGCCGATGAGCGGCGCCGTGACGGCGCAGGTCGGGCAGAGCAGGGCATCATAGTTCTTGAAGAGAGCGGCCATGTCCTGCCACATACGGGTGCGTAACAGTTCGACGCGCTTGTAGGCGGTGGCGCTCATCGCAAGTCCGCGCTCGATCATCGAGACGACGGCCGGATCCATCTGTTCGCGACAATGCTCGACCGTCCCGCCGAAGAAGCCCGACATGAAGACGCACCAGAGATCGAACCACTCGTCGTTGACGGCCCGGGTCCATTCCATCGGAACATCGTCCACCGTAGCGCCGGCGCGGCGCAGCTCTTCGGCGGCGTTGCGGACCAAGCGTTCAACCTCGGGCTCGATCTGATAGTAGCCGAGGTCGACCGAGAGCGCGAAGCGTTTGCCCTCAAGGCTACCGGTCTTTGCAATATGCGAGTCAAAGCCGACAGGCAGAGAGGAGATGTCCTCGTCGCTCGGTCCGCAGGTTGCCTCCATGAAGGAGACTGCGTCCGAGACTGTGCGCGCGAGCGGACCGAAATGAGAAATATTGTCGAAGACGCTCGGCAGGATCGTCATTGGAATGCGGCCAATGCTGGGCTTGAGGCCGACTGTGCCGCTGAGCGCGGCCGGTATGCGCACCGAGCCACCCATGTCGGTTCCCTCAGCAAAAGGCACGACGCCGGTTGCGACTGCCACAGCCGAACCGCCCGAGGAGCCGCCAGACGTGCGCTCAGGATTCCAGGGATTGCGCGTGACGCCCCAGCGCGGGCTATGCGTGAAGCTCGCATAGGCAAATTCCGGCGTCGTCGTCTTTCCCATCAGGATGCCGCCGGCACCCTGCAAACGGCGGACGACGAGCGCGGTCTGGTCCGGCACCCAGTCGGCCGTGGTCCAGGAGCCGAACGTCGTCAGATCGCCGCCCGTCGGCGTCAGGTCCTTTGCCGCGAAGGGAACGCCGTGCAGGGCGCCGGTCGCCTCTCCACGCGCGGCAGCGCGGTCGGCAGCGCGGGCGGCTTCCAGAGCCTGTTCTTCGCGAATGATGACAAAGGGGTTCAGCGCTGCACTGACCGCCTTTGCGCGGCGGATCGATTCTGAGACCACGCTCTCGGCGGTGAAGCGTCGGTCGCGGATACCGCGGGCGATCTCCCTCGCGGGCAGATCCAGCGGATGTTCGACAACAGGTTTCACGGTTTGCATCATGGTCATGAAGGCGGCCCATAGATCATTGCATTTTGGTCTGAAAACGTGCTTCTTGCCCTGATACCCCCGGTCCTGGATTCGCTTATCAGGGACAATTCATGAATTCGGTGCCCAGTCCATTTGGACCGTTGCCAACGTTCAAGGTTTGGAACGCACTTATTGCGGAGGCGGTAAGCTGCGTCGGCTCGCGGGGATTCCCGGATGCGCTTGCCGCCGCCTTGAGACTGCTCTCGCCGTTCCAGATGATGAATGGCTTCATCTACTCGTCGGACGGTCATGCTTTCGATCTCTATAACGACAAGATCGTCGCCGAGCGGGCGCTGATCGTCGATCGCTACCTGGCGGGCGCCTTCGTGCTCGATCCTTTCTACGACGCGATCCGCGCCGATGGCAGCGAGCGCATGATCGTGATGCGCGAGATCGCGCCGGACGATTTTGCTCAGACGGAATATTTCCGCCTTCACTATGCAGCGACCGAGATCGTCGATGAGATCGGCTTCGTTCTCAGACTGGAGAGCGGCTATATCGCCGTGCTTTCCCTGTCGCGGACCGGCAGTGCGGCTCCGTTTTCCGAAGAGGACCTGCAGCGGTTGCGGTCGGCAGCGCCTCTGGTCTGCGCCTTGGGCAGCCGTCACTGGTTCCATGTTTCCGGCCTGTCGCTGGAGATCAAGAATGCAGCCCCTGCGGCCAGGATTGAACATCCGCTGCTCACCAAACGCGAACTCGAGATCGTGACGCTGATTCTCAAGGGGCATTCCAACCTCTCGCTTGCCGCCGTGCTTGCGCTTTCGCCCAATACCGTGAAAGTGCACCGCCGGCAGATCTACTCAAAACTCAATATTTCCAGCCAGGGCGAGCTCTTCCGCTTGTTCCTGGCATAGCCCAGCCGATTGCCGGCCGGGCCGATGATTTGGTGTGATTACTCCGCGAAGTTCATTTCGGGAGGCGCTGCCTGGAAGAAGCGCGTGAGATAGGCCAGATAGGCGCCGCCGATCACCAGCCAGATCAGACCTAGAAGTTTTGCGTGCCCATCGAGGTTCCAGAGCAGGAAGAGGTCGCAGACGGAAGCCATTGTCGGGATGATAAGGCCGATCAGCGCGCCGAGCGGCTTCACCTGTGCGTCGCCCTTCATGTAGAGCGCGATGACCGAGATGTTGACGGCCGTGAAGGCGAGGAATGCACCGAAGTTGATGAAGGAGGTCGAGGTGGTGACGTCCATGGTCAGCGCCAGTAGGCCGACGATGCCGACGAGGACCAGGTTCAGGACCGGCGTGTGCCACTTCGGATGCAGGCTGCCAAAGACCGACGACGGCAGGACGGTGTCGCGGCCCATGGCGAAGAGCAGGCGGCCGACGCTTGCCTGGGCGGCGAGGCCCGAGGTGAACTGCGCGACGACAAGCGTAGCAAGGAAGATGGTTACGAAGACGTCGCCACCGATCATCTTGGCGATTTCGCTTGCTGCGGCGTCGACCGAGACGAAGTCCATGCCTGGATGCGCAAGCTGTGTGACATAGGCAGCGATGACGAAGATCAGGCCGCCAGCAAGCGCGGTGATGAGGATCGCCCGCGGCATGGTGCGTTTCGCATCCTTGGTCTCCTCGGTCAGCGTCGAAACCGCGTCGAAGCCGAGGAAGGAGTAAGCGGCGATCGCGGCGCCCGCGATTGATGCGGAGAAGGGGACGTCAGCCTTGAAAAACGGCGCTGCCGAAACGAGGCCGCCCGTGCCGCTGACCGCCATGACGTAGCGGGCCGCTAGGAAGACAAAGGCGACGAGCACCGCAAGCTGCACCACCATCAGGATGAAGTTCACCCGATTTGCGAAGGCGATGCCGACAACGTTGACGACCGTGGTTAGCACGATGAAGCCGACAATCCAAACATAGGCCGGGATCGATGGAAAGGCGGATGTCAGATAGGCCGCGCCGATCAGCCAGATGACCATGGGAAGAAAGAAATAGTCGAGCAGCACGGCCCAGCCGACGAGAAAGCCGACGCTCGGATTGATCGACTTGCGGGCATAGGTATAGGCCGAACCGGCAACCGGATAGACGCGGGCCATAACGCCATAGCTGATGGCCGTCAGAAGAATGGCTGCCGCAGCGACGAGATAGGCCATCGCCGTGGTGCCCTGGCTTGCAGCAGCCAGCGCCCCGAAAGTGCCGAAGACGATCATCGGCGTCATATAGGCAAGACCGAAAAGCACAACAGACCATAGGCCGAGTGCGCGGTCGAGTTTTACTGTGTCATTCATGTTCCGCCTCCGCGAGGAGTTGTTGTTGATCTTGCCGGGACCTGCGGAGGGGCAATTTCGATCGCTGTTCCGCGCAGGTCTCCGCCCGCATTTTTTAGTTATGAAGAAATGATGACCGAGCGGCGGTGGATCGAACATAACCCCAAAGTACTATGCTCGGCGGCCGAACGTGGTGGCTTTGCATCACCATAAACAAGAACGGCTCGAAGCATCCGATCCTGAGAACGGCGGCACTTCCTGGTTATGCCGGTCCATCGTCCAGCGCTGCACCGCTTATCCGCGACCATCCCCTATGCCGTCATCGCGCTTGTCGTCGCCGGCGTACAGGAACACTCGGCCAACGAAAGCAGTCCGAACGCCTGCTACCCGCACCCAATTGAGCCATTCGTTGCGCCAGACGGGTCGAAACGAGCCACCGCCGAAGGGGCTGCAGATGACAGCTCCTGGGCGCAAAGCGGAAGAATTTGCCCCCTGACAAATTGGGTCCCCAGCCAATTTTCGTGGGATCGTAGATTGCGACATCGGAGTAGCGCCAAGCTGCGGCTACCGGTGCCGAAAAGGTAGCATGTAGCTGTAAAACCTGCAGAATTTTGGAGACGACCATCAGATCAGAATGAGGCGCTACAGGCGTAAATTGTGCCTGCCTGGGGACCTTGGATTCTCACATGATTTCAATAACTTAGCGAAATCGCCTTTGAATTCTCTATATTTTCCCATCGCGAGCGACCGTGGATGCCACCTTTGTGCCCTGGCTTTGGGCATCAGTCAACTGGGCGGGCGAGCGGCAATAATTTCCGCTGTCTAATTTCGGATTGGCTGCCGGTCCGCCATAACTCGCCCCGCGATAGCACGTCCACCTGTCGGTCATACAGGACGCTGCAACGGTCCGGATTAGGTATCGTCTTGGGCACGGCCCCGTCCACAGCGCGCCATGAAGCGGACGGAGCTACGCCTGGGTGCAGCGAGGTGGGAAGCGGACATCTGGTGGTCGGTGGGCACCCATGCCTACGATCACAAACCAGCAAGTCTAGCTAAGCTCGCTTATGCGGATACCACAAAGGGCGTCGCGCTTTCCCCCGTCCTGTAGGTCCATTCGACACCGTCTTGCCCGGTCCCCAGCAGATTGAGGACGGCGCAAGGCAGGTTTCGAGATGTCATCTTCCGCCGCAGAAACTCTGCCTGAGCGCGGTCGTGAGTTGATAAGAGCACCTGATATCCGCGGCTGGCCACAAGATTGCAGACGAAATCCGCGAAAGCGGCAGCGTGGATAGTGTCGTTGTGCTGAAGCGGGTCATCCAGGACCAACCCCCGCCAGCGGGACCATGGGTAGGTTAGGCTGGCGGCACACAGCATACTGACAGACAAGGCTGCCATTTGGCCTTCGCTGTGTATCAACCGTGCATCTATGGACGCGATCTCAGGAGGGAGGGCCTGCCCCTCTTTTGTTGGCCGCTGTTCGACGCGGCGGTTCTTAACGTATGACTCCAAGCCCACCCTTGGATCGCCCATGATTGCCATGTTTATGGCCTTCATGAGGGTGTCGAGAGGCTGCATGTAGCTGGTGTTGAAATCCGCCAGTTCGTCGAGAATGTCTGAGCTCGCGGCCTGGGCGATGTCTTTTGTCTCTCGGGTTGCCTGCGTGAGTCTGACCTTGGCAGACACGCGATCCTGCGCCTCCTTACGAAGCTGCAGTCTCTCGCTGTTCGGGGCGCCACTTACCGCGACCCGCAGCCGCTCCAGCGCTGCCAGATGATTATCTACGAGAGCCTTGGCAGATCGACCGTCCCGCAGCCGCTTCATTAAATCATCGGCTTCTCTCAACCTCTCTCGCAGTCGGCCGATGGTCGTTGTCCACGGAGTGATCGCGTGCTTGTCGGGTACTTCCGATTGAGCGAAAGCAAGTCTCTGCCAAGTTTCCTCGGCGTAGACTTTTCGTCGCGTCACAGCGGCGACCTGATCAATAGCCTGTTGTTGACGCGTCCTTGCGGCCGGGAGTGCAACGTCAAGCGATGCCAGCCGCTGTTCAATCGACTGCCGCGCCTGCGTTGCTTGTCGGCTCTTCTCCTCAGCCGCAGAAAGTTCGCTCTGAGTTCCACGGATTGCTTCCGCCAACTGGGCCTCGCCGAGATCACCAACGATTTCCACGAGCTCTCGAACGGAGGACGCCGCGGCGTCGAATTCGGCTGCAGTAGTCGACTGTGTTTGGGTTGCGGCGTTCAGTTGAAGCTGAGCTTGGTCACGCCTCCTGATGGCAGCGGCCTGCTCGCCTCCGGGCGTGAAGAAATCGCCGTTCAAGCGGTTCCGCCAATACCACTTCCGCTGCCTCAACCTCAATATTTCTTCGGCGCTCGTCGCCAGTTGTCGATGACGCTCTTCAGCGACCACACGGTCAACTACAGCGTCGCCGAACACACCAATACCCACGTCAGTCCTTGCGCGTTCCTCGGATTGGAGTTCTTCAGTGAGCGTGGTCAGCTCTTGCTTGGCGGTCTTCAGTCGGTCGAGGCGGTTGGTGGCTGTCTCGGAGCGCTGCGACGCAGATTGAACGCGCTCCTCTTGCGCAAGAACCAGGGGAGCCAGCCTTGCTGCTGCACTTGCTGCCCGTTGTTGTAGTTCACCCTTAACCTCGAAGTGGGTCGCGCAAACAGGACAGTCGCATGCATCATGCGGAAGGTTGGCGGCAACGCTAGCGACCGCGCTCGACATTTCCGAGACCGTCTTCCTCAACTCGATAAGGACGGCGTTCTGCTCATCAAGGAGTGTCTTCGCTTCTCGAGCCGAGACGTCCGCCTGCTCGATGTCCAAGTCTAGCGTGGGGAAGCGCAGTTGGGACGACTGTATCGACGCCTGCAGCTCCGCAACCTTCGCATCGCGAGCAAGCCACAGATCCACATTATGCCTCTCGGTCTGGTCTAATCGGCTCCTTTCATCGAGCCGGCCAACATCACTTTCAATTCGACGCACGATCTGCAGCCGACGTTCCAAGGCCTTCACGGTTAGGTTTTCGTCAGCGACTGCCTCGTAAGCCCCGACGAGGGCAGCGTCCGCCTCCTCCTTCCGAGTCTGCGCAACCGCCTGGGCAGTCTTTGCGTCCCGCAGGCCGGTCAGCAGACTGAAGACGGCTCGGTGCGCTTCTGCCAAGCTGGTCGCGCTGACCTCCTCGGCCTTGGCCTTCTCCAATGAGGCGGCGGTCTCCGCGTGTTGTGACGTCATAGTCACTACCTGCCCGTCAGCGATCGCCTTTGCAGCCTCATGCTCGAGCGCTTGCCGCGTCGCGCTCTCCCATTCCTCAAGTACAGACGTCGCCTCGGCCAGACCTTTTTCAAGGCTCCGCAGTCGTATCCGCTGCTCATTGAGACGCTCGTCCAACGCCGAGATCGTGTTCTGATCGAAGCCAGCTACTGGCGTCTGAGACTTGTTGCCCGCCGCATCATCCAGTAGCCGCGAAATTGTATGGGTTGCCTCGGTGGCGGCAACGTCATCCAAGGCGCCAACTCCGGTCAGCCCGGACCAAAGATTCGCCTCTGTGTCGAGAATACCTTGGAGAGCGTCGACCTCGTCACTCAGCAGTTTGATCCGGCCGTTATAGGCTCGGGCGGCTTTCGTATTGCCCTTGCCATGAAGCGCATTCGCGACGTCTTCGATCTCTTTGCTTTCGGCTGCCTCCTTCAGGATATCGAACCGCTCACCCGGATCTCGGTTCGTGAGCCGGGACATCGTGGACTGTCCAAGGAAGTGGGTGAGTAGCAAATACCTCGACAGTCCGGAAATACTCCGGCCCCAGTTCTCGTCTTTTAAGAATTCCGTAATGTCGTCGATATTGCCGCCCGTGACCGACCTGGTAGCCTCGGAGGAAGACAGGGTGCGAGAAACACTTTTCTCCCCAGTGAAGTCCATGGTCACGGACGTGGGGCCAGGCGTTCCTTCGCGCCACCGGCAAAGATAGCTGCCAACCTTTTTGACCCCGTCGGCATCACGGAAGTGGTCAATCCTGTCTGTCAGCGCCCATTCGAGTCCATCGAATAGTGAGGACTTACCGATACCGTTGCTACCCTGAACGATCAGCACGCCGGGACCGTCACGGAGGCGAATATCCAACTGCCTGAAGGTTCGGTACTGCTCTAGCCGGACGCGGGTAAGGTAAACCCTGCTCATTTCGACGCCTCCCTTGTCAGGACAAGTTCTGTCACAAGGCTCTCTGGGTCGTCTATCAACTGCTGTGAGAGCGAAACCCACTGCTGAGCTACATCCTGATTGAGCCCGTGTTTCTCGAGAAGGCGCTGAGCCAATTCGTGTGTCTGATCGAGCGGTGCGTCACTCACCGCCGTCACATGCTCCCACGGCATCGACAGAAAAGTTCTCGCCAAGAAAACGTCGAACGACTCCTGCATCGCCGTCTGTTTCGGGATCCAAACCAGTTTCCGACAGACGGTCTCGTCACGTTCGATGAGGTCGACCAGCCGGGCCCAGTCCCCTGTCGGAGTAGGAGCGGTTGCGCATAGCAACAAATGTGCGTTTATGACCTCTCGCTCATACATATATGACCTG
This sequence comes from Sinorhizobium psoraleae, assembly GCF_013283645.1. GTDB lineage: Bacteria > Pseudomonadota > Alphaproteobacteria > Rhizobiales > Rhizobiaceae > Sinorhizobium > Sinorhizobium psoraleae. Next base: position 686,997 of record NZ_JABEKV010000002.1, on the reverse strand, counting down.
GCGACGACCATCTGGGCGTGCAGCTTTTTGAGTGCAGCCGTAACGCCCTCAACCGTATCGAGCGCTATAGGCGCGACGATCACCGGATACTGACCCAGGCGGAGACCAAACAGGCCAGGCATCGCCTTCGTCTCGGCTTCAGCCGGCCGGCTGCGAAACGTCGGTGAGGCGAAGTCTTTGACTTCGTCAGCTCTCCAACCCAGTTGCTCCGTCGCGGCGACCAACAAGAACTTCAAAACCTCAGGTGTCATGTCAGTACCCTATCGCGATCGTTGTTCTGCCGCTCACGCCACGCCTGAAATTCTTCCTTCACCGCGGTTTTCCACGCAGGAAGCCCAGTCTTGAGTGCCGTGCGCCACGGCCCATCATTCCGAACGATCGCCGGCTTGGTACGTCGCGCTACATCAAGCCCGGTTCCGGGATCTCCGCCGTTCAGGATTGTGTCGTCAGGTCCTGTTACGAATACCTCGGAGCTGCGAGAGAGGATAAGGGCGTCGACGTCCCAATGTTCGGGCAAACTCCATTCAGTGAGCAAGCCGCCATCGTCCAACTTGTCAGCGGATGAACCCAGTGCATGCCCGTTCTCGTCGAAGCTAAGATTTCCTCTGGGCACTGATGCCGGCTGGAGTGGCTCACCGAGGTGGGTTGCAAGGATCAGCACCAATGCGCCCGCCATGCGCTCGAGCACAGTTACGTCGCCGCTCCATGGCTTTGCGCTCTCAGGGCCGATGCTGCCCAACCAAGCAAGGAAATCACGGCGGAGGGCGGGTGACGCATCAAGTGTATGGCGCCATCCGGCCCAGGTGGCGAGAACCTCTGCAAAAACATCTGCTGCGACCTTTCCCAAAGTATCGCATGTACCAGCAGCCTGCGCTGCTACGAGCATGGCTTCCAATTGGCGGACGAGAGAGGCATCGACATGCTCTCTGATATCGATCGCGCTGACCAACCGGTAGGGATAGCGTGACGCCGCAGTCATAGCGGTGGCGGCGTTGGGCAGCCTGGATTTCCACGCCTCTTGCACGGTTGCTCCAAGGCTGAGGGTGATCTTGCCTCCACTGGCTTTGCTCAAGCGAATCAAATCATCAGCGTCGATTTTCTCCGGTGTCACCTCTAGTTGCACGACGACAGGTGTGGCCGCGGACTCGCACTGGGTCACCAGCTCCTCAAGCAAGACCTTGCCGCGCTGCACCAATGTCTGGGTCGCGACGTCCCAGGTGACTAAAATGGTGGAGGCCTCAAGGGTGGATCGCCCGGCGAGCTGCGATTTTCTGGCAGCGTCGGCAAGTCTATGCAGCCAGAGGTCGAAAAACACAGTATAAGTTTCGGCATCGAGGGTGGGCGGGACAAGCAGTTCGGGCTTCGCCTTGAACCGGTCCGTGGATACCCTCTGATACTCGTCGAACTGCTCTTTTGCTGGGAAATACCGCTCGTTCTTATCTGGGCCATGCCGCAGGATCACATGATGGAACCGCTCCACAAGGGCTGCCCCATTCAAGGTTATCCCTACAGGCTCAAGGCCATCTGCGTGCTCGATCACATCTTCGATCATACCGGAGCTGCGGCGGACGACGACACCTTTCTGCTGAGCTGCGTGCAGGACAGCGAAGACCATTGCTTGGTTGAGCTGAGCTGCCTTTCCCACTGAGAACAGCGGACCGCTGGAGTTGACGGTCAGAAGCCGATCGGCCCGGACTTGCGGTACCAGCCGATCTAGGATCCCCCGCTCACCAAAGGTCGTGAGCACGTCCTTCTCGAATATCGGCTCCAGATCAGCCTCCGGCGCGAGACCCTCGTACGCCTTCAGGACAGTAGTTCGCAGGATGTCTTGATTGAAATAGCCGAGGAAGGTCTCTGTAAACGGGACGTGCTCGAACCCATCGATAAGGAGGTTTAGGATGTCAGTTAGTGCGCCATCGCCATTCCCGCTTACAAGATAGGTCGCAGGCGCAATGGCCTCGACCGCGGCTGTCCCGACGCCCCGCTCCTTCCAATAGTCATAGGTGTCAGCCGCCCCGACGGTCCGTTCGTCTCCAAAGCCCATGGCGAGGAAGACCTTCTGGACGATCTTTGACACGCCACCGGCGAACGTCATTCGCCATTCCGCACCGGACTTTTCCAGCTTCTCGAGGCGAGCTCCCTTATTCCAAATGAGCTTCGGGAGCATGGCGTTGTGGCTATGGAATTCGGCTGCTAGCCGCTTCGCGATCGGCTTGCCGGTATCCAGATCCCAGTCGAGGAACGGCAATCCGGCGCTCTTGTCGAGCGACCCTGGCGCTGGCCATTCGTAGATATGGGGATGGAGCAGGCGAGGCGAGGCGCTCTGAAGTTGAAGCACTTCTAGCGCGGGGTCGTACAGGCCGACGTCGTAGTCCAGAAGGCCCAGTGCCAATGCGCAAGTCACGCCCGCGGCGCCACCACCGACAACGGCCACTGTATCGTTCGGCTTAAGCATGCCTCGCTCGTGCAGCGCTCTGACCAATCGGAATGCACGGACCTGCTGGGAATAGAATGTGATGCGCCGCTCGAACGTGCCTAGAAAATATAGACCGTCGCTTCCCGGCAGCGTGCTTGCCGTAATCCAATCATTTAGCGGGTCCGAGATACCGATCATGCCTACTTTGCTCGGCGCGGGCATCCTCGCGCACAGCGCGGCGCCGACCAATTGCTCCGAATTCGTTGTTTCCCCCAGCTCAGGATTTCCAAAGGAATCCGAAGCACCGGTCAATCCTTGCCGGCAAAATCCGGCCCGCGCAATAGTCGATCTACGAAAGAACACCCCAAAAGGTTGAGTAGGTCGTTTTGAAGTGACGATTGGGGAGACCGTCCGCTTCTGGCAATCGGCCGAAGCAGCATTTACGACCGAGGCGCGTAGCCGCCGTGCCGCGGTGGTTGCCAGTAAGGTAGCTTCGGCGCTCAGCGCGGAAGTTATTTCCGCTTACGCCGCCGGTTGCCGCCCCGCGAAGAACCCAGGCGCAAATCCCCTCTGTGAGGCATCAGGAGCAGTTAACACTCGCCACGGTAGAGGGTCGTATTGTAGAACTGAGTTGGATAGGTGGCAATTTCGTAAAGTTCTTGTGTGGTACAAGTAGAACGTTGGCCTTTCGCCAATCACACGACCGTGATCGCTAATCGTTTAGTCACGTGATTAGAACTTGTTGCAAATGGCTGAGCCTCTCCAACACTTCCTGCAGCGTTGCGTTTCGATCGACCTGGAAGTTGATCCTGCAACTGCTAGCATCTTCGCTTTTGCGGCAGTGAGCGATGATGCTCGTCTCTCGATCCTGGCAAAAAAACGCGATCTCGTGATGGCCCTCGACCGCCTGGAAGCAGAAGCAACCGAGGGCGTGCACCTGCTCGGCCACAACATACTTCGGCATGACTTGCCTCATCTGTTCGCGGTGCGGCCCGGGTTGGCGAATGTTCTTCGATCACCGATAGACACTCTATGGCTCAATCCCCTCGCATTTCCGCGCAATCCCTACCACCACCTGGTCAAACACTACCATGACGGGCGCCTGCAAGCGGGCCATGTCAACGATCCCGAACTGGATGCGCGACTGGTGTTTCAGGTAATGCGCAATCAACTGGCGGCTTTGAGGCAGCAGAACGCCGACCAGCCCGATGCCGTTGCGGCCTTTCATTTCCTTGCTACGAGGATGGAGAACCCAGGCGGGTTCGACGCGGTGTTTCGGGAGGTTCGCGGAGCTCCCGCGCCCGATCCTCTCGCGGCACAAGAAGCGATTTCCCGGCTTCTGGCGAGGCGCGCCTGCGGGATGCGGCTCGAGCAGACGCTGAACCGCCTTTCTAATCCTCAGCTCGGTTGGCCGATGGCCTATGCTTTGTCCTGGATCCTGGTTGCGGGCGGGGATTCCGTCATGCCGCCCTGGGTACGGGCGCAGTTCCGCGAGGCTGCACTGATCGTGCGGCACCTACGCGACGCTAATTGCAAAAGCCCGTATTGCGCCTGGTGTAGCGAGAAGAACGACCCGGTGCGCGCGCTGTCACGCTGGTTCGGGTTCGATGCCTTCCGCGCGGAGCCCGTGGATGATATGGGCCGCCCCCTACAGGAGCGGATCGTCGATGAGACGATGCGCGGGTCGAGCGCCCTCGGCATTCTGCCGACCGGCACCGGCAAATCGGTCTGTTATCAGATTCCCGCCCTGTCGAAGTTCGACAAGACCGGAGCGCTGACAGTGGTGATCTCGCCGCTGGTCGCGTTGATGGCTGATCAGGTGCAGGGTATGGCGCGGGCAGGGATATCCTCTGCCGTGACCGTCAATGGAATGCTTTCGATGCCCGAGCGGCAGGATGCGCTGGATCGTGTCCGCATGGGAGAGGCCGCAATGCTCCTGATCTCACCCGAGCAATTGCGCAGCAACTCGGTTCGATCGGTTCTGGCACAGCGTGAGATCGGGCTCTGGGTGCTGGACGAAGCGCATTGTGTGTCGAAATGGGGACACGATTTCCGGCCTGATTACCGCTATGTCAGCCGCTTCATCAAGGAATCTTCGGGCGATGAAGCGCCTGCCCAGGTGCTCTGCCTAACCGCCACCGCCAAGCCAGAAGTGGTGCGGGACATCCGAGAGCATTTCAAGTCACGGATTGGACGCGAACTTTTGCTGCTGGACGGTGGCGCAGTGCGCACCAATCTCAGCTTCGAGGTCCGGCCGACGCAGCGCGGCACCAAGCTGGCGGACATCCTCGATGTGATCGAGACCAAGCTACCACAGGAGGGCGCTTCGGGTGCCGTGGTTTATTGCGCCACCCGCAGCGAGACACAGCGAGTGGCCGAGTTCCTCAAGCAGCAGGGTCTGTCCGCGGAACGGTTCCACGCCGGGCTGACGTCCGAGGAGAAGCGTGACATTCAGGAACGATTTCGCATCGGAGATCTGCGAATTATTGCTGCGACCAACGCCTTCGGCATGGGGATCGACAAGCCCGATATCCGATTGGTGGTCCATGGCGACATTCCCGGATCACTGGAGAACTATCTGCAGGAAGCGGGGCGAGCGGGCCGTGACCGTGCCCATGCCGACTGCGTGCTGCTCTTTGGCGAAGAGGACGTCGAGCGCCAGTTCTCGCTTTCGGCTCGCTCGCGCTTAGCCCGGCACGAAATCGGCGCGATCCTCAAGGCCCTGCGGCGTCTTGACGAGCGGACGAAAAAGACCGGCACCGTGGTCGCTACGTCGGGCGAAGTCGTGCGAGCTGAACGCGATCAGGAATTCGAGCGCGACACTAACACCGACGACACCAGGGTGAAGACCGCGGTGTCATGGCTGGAGGAGGCCACGCTGCTGAGCCGCGAAGAGAACAAGGTTCAGGTCTTCCCCTCATCGCTCAGGATCCGCAACCTGGAGGAAGCCGAGGCGATTCTGGCCAGAGCCGCGATCACCGGCACCCGTCGCAAGCAGCTTCTGGATATCACGCGCCACTTGATGAACGCGCCGCCCGATCAGGGCATTTCCACCGACGAGCTGGCCGGGATCAGCGGATTGACAGGGGGTATGCTGAACAAGGCGCTGGCCGATCTCGAGGCGCTCGGGATCGCCCGCAACGACGTCGTGGTCACGATATTTGTCCATGTTGCGGTGGACGGTCATTCGCAGCAGCGCCTGACGCAGGCCGCGCGACTTGAAACGGCGCTGATTGCCCTGATGCGGGAGGCCGCCCCAGATGCGGAAGGCGCAGCAGACGTTCCCTTGCATCTGGCTGAAACCTGCCAGGCGCTCCGCAATCAGGGGCACAGCGCAGTGCGGCCCGACATCGTGGAGAAGCTCTTGCGTAGCATGGGCCGCGACGGGCGCGATCAGGATGGTGGTAAGGGAAATCTGCGGCTGCGCAAGGCTTCGCGCAACACGTTGATGGTCACGCTGCAACGGTCTTGGCAGGCGTTGGAACAGACAGCAATCCTGCGGCAGCAGGGGGCAGAACGATTGCTAGGGCACCTTCTGGGCAAGTTGCCGAAGGGTAGCCGCGGCAAGGACATCCAGGTCGAGACCACGATAGGTGACCTGCTCGCCACCCTGACAGGAGACGCGCTGCTGCGCGGCAGCGGCATTCAGGACATGACAAAACTGATGGAGCGCGCACTCCTGTGGCTGCACGAGCAGGAGGTTGTGACCCTCGGCAAGGGACTGACTATTTTCCGGCAGGCGATGACGGTTCATTTGAACCCTTCGGGCGGCCAGTTCACCGTAAAGGATTTCACACCCTTGGAGGATCACTACACGGAGCAGACCATTCAGACCCATGTGATGGCGGCCTATGCAGAAAAGGGCCTTGCCGCGATGGAGCAGGCGCTGCGGCTGTCCGAGGATTACTTTGTGCTGGAGCGCGACGCCTTTCTGCGCCGCTGGATGCCCGGCAAGGGTGGTGAGATCCGGCGTCAGACTACTGGCAGCTCTTGGAAGACGATCGTAGAGGCGCTGAAGAATCCAGTCCAGCAGGAGATTGTCGCTGACGACCGCGAACAAACAAGCGTCCTGGTTCTTGCAGGACCGGGCTCGGGCAAGACGCGCGTTCTGGTGCATCGCATCGCCTACATAATCCGTGTCCGCCGTGAGGACCCGCGCGGCATCCTCGTGCTGACCTACAACCGTCATGCCGCTGCCGAGATACGCATCCGGCTGCGGCATTTGATCGGCGATGATGCGGCTGCGGTGACCATATCCACTTGTCACGCACTTGCGATGCGACTGGTGGGCGCGAGCTTTGCCGGAACTGCAAGCGAGACGTCCCACGACTTCGACGGGATCGTTCTGGAGGCAGTGCGCCAGTTGAACGGGGAAGGACTGAGCAAACCGGAGGCAGAGGCACAACGTGATACGCTGATTCAAGGCTACCGCTGGATCCTGGTAGACGAGTATCAGGACATTGGCCCCGAGGAATATGCTTTGATCTCGGCCGTCGCAGGCCGCTCGCTGGACGATAAGGAGCTTCGGCTCAGCCTGTTTGCGGTAGGCGACGATGATCAGAATATCTACGCTTTCGCTGGGGCGTCCATCCGCTTCATCCGCCAGTTCGAGGCCGACTATAGCGCACGACCGATGTTTCTTGTCGAGAACTACCGCTCGACTGGGCATATCATTACCGCCGCCAACGCAGTCATAGCGCCAGCCGTGGCCCGCATGAAAGCCGGCCATGACATTGCCATAGATCGCAAACGCATCAAGGCTCCGCCCGGAGGAGATATGGCGGCGCTCGATCCGGTAGCCCATGGGAGGGTGCAGGTGTTGGACTGCCCGCCCGGCGATGTGGCGCAGGCGATGACCGCGGTTGATGAACTCGTCCGACTATCACGCCTCGATCCGGAGTGGAGCTGGTCGCGCGCGGCGGTCATAGCTCGCGACTGGCGGCGGTTGGCCCCGGTGCGCGCCTATGCCGAAAAGCTTGGCATTCCGGTGGAGATGGCAAATGAGAGCCTGCCAAGCATCTGGCGTTTGCGTGAGATGCAGCAGTTTATCGATGTCCTGCGCCGCGATTCGACACGTCTGCTGGGCGTGCGTGATCTGGTGGGCGTGCTGAATGCGATACAGTCCAATCGCTGGACGGATCTGATCGGCGAAGGCATCGCCGCGCTGGCCAAGGAGCTTGCGAACAAGACCATGCCCGTACCTGACCTCGTCGAGTGGTTCGCTGAGTGGGCCCATGATGCGCGCAGCGATCAGCGCGCACTGCTTCTTCTGACGGCGCATCGATCGAAAGGCTTGGAATTCGACAACGTCGTCATCCTGAACGGTGGCTGGGACAAGCCTTCTAAGGGCGAGGATCCCGATGCGCCGCGCCGCCTTTTCTATGTTGCCATGACCAGAGCGCGACGTAGCCTTTCCATCATTGCCGAAGGACAGCATCCGTTCGTCCCACACGGCGAAGAGCATCTGCTGCGCCGCGCCGCGTCCACCGTCTCTAATGCCGCCGATTTTCCGGCTGCGCTATACCAAGTGCCTAACCTCAAGACCGTAGACCTGTCGTGGGCCGGGCGTCTCAAGCCGGATCATCCCTCGCTTGTCGCAATCTCGGCGGCAAAGGCAGGAGATCCACTTCAGATCGTGCGCGATGGCCCCACTTGGATAATGCAGGATGCTCGGGGACAAGCTCTCGGACGCATGGCCAAAAGCTGGTCACCTCCCGAAGGACTCAACTTCCTCCGCGGCGAGGTCGGCGCCATCGTGCGCTGGCGCAAGGCCGACAATCAGGAAGAGTTCCGGGTGCACCTTCACCGAGATGTTTGGGAGGCGGTTGTGCCGGAGCTTGTGTTCGGCTGATAGTTTGTTCGTCGCGAACGGCGGATCGATCGGAACAGCTTCGCTTGACATCGCGGGCTAACATCTCGGCATGGCGGGGGGCTTATAAGGAGAAGTTGAAATATAGAAAGTAAAAATGTGGAAATGACCACATGGATATTGTAGTTACTTGAGTTGTTCGTGAAATACTGTGCGAGGGGCACTATGACGGGCGCAATACAGGAAGAAGAGCCGGCCGGCTGGAACCCGGAAATAAGCGGGACGCGCGTTCGGCTCCGCGAGAATCCGGGCAGACAGGGAACGACGACCGGAAGGGTCAAGAAGGCAGGCACTTTCCTGCTGGTCGAAATCGATTTCGGCCCCAACGAAAAGCAATACAAGCGCTACGAGCTGCTGGAGCCCATCGCAGAGGAGGTGCAGATTTTTGATCTGCTTGAGGGCGGTTCATTCGGCGGCCCCAGCGACCTCCGGCGGGTTTTGACCTTTGAGAAGATCAAAGGCGAATTGACCAACGTCTTCTATTCGATGGAAGCCAGCAACACAGACTTCTATCCGCACCAGTTCAAGCCGGTCATGCGATTTATCGAATCCCCGATCGGCCGGATGCTGATCGCCGACGAAGTCGGTCTCGGGAAAACGATCGAAGCAACGTATATCTGGAAAGAAATTCAGGCCCGTCATCAAGCCAGGCGGCTGCTGATCATCTGTCCCGCCATGCTGCGCGAGAAGTGGCGCGAGGATCTGCGCAATCGTTTCAACATAACCGGCGAAATCGTTTCCGCGAGCACCCTTTATGAGCGGGTCAAGGACATCGCCAGCTACAGGAGCGCGGAGTCGTTCGTCTACATCACCAGCCTGGAGGGACTGCGTCCTCCCGCGAATTACGCGGATGAGAACATCGGCGGCGTCAGGGCGGAATTTGCCCGCATTCTCTACCAGAACACGGCCAGCGACGAGTTCGCCCTCTTCGACCATGTCGTTATCGACGAGGCCCACTATCTCAGGAATCCTTCGACCGCCAACAATAGGCTTGCCCAGCTTCTAAGAGAGGCATCGCATCACCTTGTGCTGCTGACCGCAACGCCGATCCAGATCGGCAGCGACAATCTTTATCAGCTTCTGCGCCTGATCGATCCCGATCAGTTCTACGATTCATACCTGTTTGGGGAAATGCTTTCGGCGAATTCCTGCATCGTGCGCGCGCAAAGGGCGTTATGGCAGCAGCCCGCCGATATTCCGGCGGCGCTGAAGGCGATTTCGGAGGCGGAGAAGTCCGACTATTTCAAGAATGACGCCGTCCTTGCGCGCATCAAGGAACATCTTCGCGATGACGCCACCGATGCCGAACGGCGCGTGGAGATTCTCCGGCTTCTGGAATCGCGCTCGCTTCTTTCCCAATACATGACCCGAAGCAGGAAGCGCGAAGTTCTGGAGCGGCGCGTCGAGCGGGCGCCCCAGGTTCTTAGCGTCAGGTTCAGCGCGGACGAAAAGCAGCTCTACGACCATGTGACCAGTCGCCTGCGCGATGAAGCGACGGGCAAAACCGGCGTGTCGCTATTCTCGCTTATCGCGCGGCAGAGGCAGATGGCCAGTTCGATCGTCGGCGCGCTCGAAAGCTGGGGCGACAAGGGCCTCATCGAAGAGCTTTTGTGGGAAGACTTCGGGATTTCGCCGCAGCTCCGTTCGGAGCCGCAGGGCAACAAAGATGGCGACGATGCGGTTGATGTCGCACCGCCCGACATCGGCCTCAAGCACGAGCTGGGCGCGCTGGAAAAGGGCGATGAAAAATATCGGGCGCTCCAGCAGTTTCTTGCGAATGAGCTGAAACGGAATCCGCGCGAGAAGTTCGTCATCTTCGCCTTCTATCGCGGCACCCTGAAATACCTCGCCCGCCGTCTGAAGGCTGACGGGATCAATGCGGCGCTGATCATGGGGGACATGGGCAAAGAGAAAGACGATCTGATCCGCGCCTTCGCCCGACCCGACGGGCCGTCAGTCCTGCTCTCTTCCGAAGTCGGAAGCGAGGGTATCGACCTTCAATTCTGCCGCTTTATCGTGAACTACGATCTTCCCTGGAACCCCATGCGGGTGGAACAGCGGATCGGCCGTCTCGACCGATTGGGGCAGAAAGCGGAACGCATCTCGATCATCAACATGGTGGTCGAGAACACGATCGAAGACCGCATCCTGATAAGGCTGTACGATCGCATCAACGTGTTCCGCGAGAGCATCGGCGATCTCGAAGACATTCTCGGGGAAGTGACGGAGCAGTTGCTCGTCAACCTGCTCGATCCGACCCTGACGGACGAGGAGCGCGAGCGAAAATCCGTCGAGGAGGAACTTGCAATCTGCAACACGCAGAGGGAGCAGCAGCGCCTGGAGGAAGAGGCGGTCAACCTTGTCGGGTTTTCCGACTACATCCTCGACCATATCAGCGACAGCCGTGAAAAGGGCCGGTGGCTGAGCGCAAGCGAGCTCCAGTCTCTCGTGGAGGACTTCTTCGCGCGCAATTTTCCCGGCACCAAGTTCGACGCTGTCGCGGGCGCGGAATATGCCCTGCGCATTACTCTCTCGGAGGAAGCGCGGCGCTCGCTGGGTTACTTCATATCGGAGGCACGGCCATCGACGAGAACGCAGCTTCATCGAAGCGGCAGGCCGATCCTTTGCATTTTCGACCCGCGCCGCGCCGACGAGGTTTCCGCCGAAGCAGAGTTCATCGAGCCAAGCCATCCCCTCATACAATGGATACGCTTCAGCTACGAGGACGACCAAAGTCAGCTCCATCGCGTCACCGCGATAAAAGTCCCGGCGCAGGATGCCGGTGTCCCTCCAGGCGACTATGTATTCAGCGCCCACCGCTGGTCGTTTAACGGCCTGAAATCCGATCAGTCGCTTGCCTTCAGGGTGAAGCCGCTCGGAAGCGACCGCACGCTGGGGGCCTCGGAGGCCGAAGCGCTGATTACCGTTGCCTCGCGCGCGGGCGAGAAGCTGCCGAACGCGGTCAACGTGCTCCCGGACATCGAGATCATCTGCGAGGCTGCCGTAGGATGCGAAGAAGCGCTGGGGGACGCATTTTCGGAGCGCCTTTCCGATTTTGAGGCGGAGAATACGGTGCGCTGCGATCAGCAGCGAACCAGCGCCGAAAAGCTCGCGACCCGCCGCATCGAAGGCCTGAAGGCCCGCGTCGCCCGGTTTCGCGCGGAAGGGAATCTGCGCCCCGTTGCGATGACGGAAGGCCTCATAAGGAAAGAGGAGGAGCAGTTGAAGATCAAGCTCGATCGCGTTTCACGGCGCCAACAGGTCGATCCGACCATGATCCCGCTTGCGGCGGGCGTTGTGAGGGTTGTCTGACATGGCAAGCTGGCGTAACAGGCTTAGATCGCTTCACGAGCGTGTGTTTGGCAGGGCGGAAGTTCCGCCATCCTCTTCCGAATCAGACGACGAACGGCCCAGCATTACGGAGTCCCCCGATCTTGCGCAGGCCGCGCCTGTCGTTGCGGAGAAGGCGCCCGCAAGCCGGGCAAGAGCCCCTACGGGCAAAGCGCCGGCAACCGTCAAGACACAAGGCAAGCGGGCGGCGGTCGCATCGAATGACGCTCCGCCACGGAGCACGCCCAAGGCAAGACCGCTAGCCATCAATCTCGGCATCGATTTTGGCACGAGCTTCACGAAAGTCTGCTTTCGCGACCTCGGCAGTGAGGTATCGGGAACTGTCGCGGCCGGCAAGGGCGGCAAGGAAGCGCTTGTGCCCTCGATTGTTGCAATCGGTTCCGATGGGCGGCTGTTTCTTGGCGACAGCGTTTCCAGCAAGCAAGCCGCCGTTATCGTTCCTTACCTGAAGATGCGCCTTGCGGGCGGGCCAATCGGCGAGCGCCTGCCCGAGTTCGGGGGGATCGGCCTGAACAAGGCCGAATCCGTCAGGGCGCTTGCGGCTTGGTTTCTTGCGTCGGTGATCCAGCGCAGCCAGCAATGGCTTGCCGTCCATGAGGCCGACAGGCTGAAGAACCGCGTTGCGGACTGGTCCGCGAATGTGGGAGTGCCTGTCGAGCACTACGATTCACAAGCGCTTGCGACGTTTGAAGAGGTGCTTGGCGTTGCCTGGCTGTGGGTAAAGGACGATCTGGTGCCGAAAACGCTCCAGCAGGCGCTGCCTTCGTACCGGCTCACCCAGCCGCGCCTTGCGGCCGAAGTCACGGACTTCCATGCGGTGCCGGAAATTGCTGCGGCGGTGCAGTCGTTCGTCATGTCCCGTGAAGCCGTGCCGGGCATCTATGTATATTTCGACGTTGGCGGCGGCACGGTTGATGGCGTCGCGTTCAACTATCTGAACTTCCGGGGGGAGCGCCGCATCAATTTCTATTCCGGCAAGGTCGAGCCCCTTGGCGTCTCAGCGATTGGAGCTTCGCTCGCGCAAGGAGGGCCAGGTGAAATCGATGCGGTGAGGCTGGAGAAGCTCCTGAGAGCATGTTCGCAATCGACTCTCGCGGAACTCGTTTTGCGAATCCACAAACTCGTCGCGTACGTCGTCATGACCGCCCGGCGGAAAGACGGCCGGAACTGGCAGGAAGACGCCTTCCAGAGCGCCGACTATGAAAGGAAGTTCATCGGCCGGCTATCGACTTCCCGTATGCGCCCGCTGATCGTTTTCATCGGCGGGGGCGGCTCGAAGTCCGAATGGTACAAGGGGTCGATCGAGTCCACCTACACGGCCTTCAAACACCACAGCGCGGGAGTCCCGCCATACAAGCTGGTGGAGGTTCCCCGGCCCAAGGACTTCATCGTGCCGAAAGGCAGCGCCGATGAGTTTATTCGCTTTGCCATCTCCTACGGCCTGTCGTTTCCTTTTGGGGCGGGGCCGGACATAGGTCTGCCGAGCCAGTTCGGCGCAGCCGAAGAGCCCCGCCAGTGGACGCCTCCTGGCGTGGTCGATTATGCGGATAGCAAGGACTACTGTTGATCGAGAAGTAATACCCGCCCTGAGCTGGGAGGCAGGGTATTGACACGATGTTGTAGCAAAGTGGGGAGAATTTAATGATAGAGGGTGCGCGCAAGCTACCGACACAACACATCTCAATTCGTGTGCCGTGGCATGATTCTGGTTGGTCCGGTCGCGTTTGCGTGAATCCGTTGAAGAACACCCATTGCGTAGCGCTTCCGCGCATCGGTGACACTCGTGACGATGCTTGGGAGACTTCCGTTCGGGCAGAACTCTTCGATACGGAGGGTGTCCGTCTGCCCGCCTGCGCTGCAGAGCGTGGAGCGTTCATGGCTGATTTTGCATATGAGCGCCGGTTTCCCCACCCTTATGAGCACCATTCGCTTTACACCCATTTTCGCAAAACAAGATACGTACACGCGCCACGATCGGCGTCGGCTGTCCCCTTCGCCTGGATGATGAAGGGTGATGATGGCTTGCCGGAAATCGCCACCCGGCTGGCCCTTGGTTTCCGGCCGGAGTTGGAACCGGAGCTCGGCTTCGAGAGTATTTGGGTTCAAGAACGTCGCAATCAGCTCGTTATGTTGGACACGTTCTTTGGTGCGATCGAGCCGAAGGAGTCGCTGGTTTTCTTCTACGCCAAGAAGACGCCTCTTACCGAAGATCCGCGGCGCGTCATCGTCGGGATCGGTCGGGTGAGGAGCGTTGGCGACGCTACTGAATATAACTATGAGGGCGCGACAAGTAATGCCCTGCGCTCGATGGTGTGGGAGCGCAACATCGGCCACTCCATCGAGCCGGAAATCAGCGATGGCTTCCTGTTGCCCTATCGAGAGCTGTTGGAGCATGCTGAAAGCGATCCGGGTTTCGATATTCAACCGTTTGTGCTGCATGCGCCAAGCGAAAGTTTCGACGCATTCTCGATGGGCTCCGAACACGTCAGCCATGACCAAGCTGTAGCCGTGCTGTTGGCCGCAGCCATAGTCGTAGGGCGCTATGAGACATTGCTTCCTGGTGACTGGGGCGCAGCGCGCCGCTGGATCGATGCGGAGCTCAACCGGCTCTGGCGGTTGCGCGGCGCATATCCCGGTCTTGGATCTGCCCTTGGTGCTCTGGGACTCTCGAATGGCACTCTGCTCGCGCACGCTGTCGGCAATCTGCTGCACGCCGATGGCGGACAGGATGTTCGTGATCCCTGGCCTGTAGTGGAGTCCGTGCTTCACGATCCAAAGCGCCTGCCACCGGACCTCGCTGGCTCAGTCGGCCCTGTCGCTGCGAAGCTATGGGACAGCTTGCAGCCTGAACGTCGTGACCTTCTCAAGCTACTCGCCCGTTTCGAGCTAACCGCCGACCAGACGCAGAGGTGGTGGGTTCGAGAAGAGCGCGCCAAAGCCGGGATTGAGCTCGAAGACGCCACAATCCTTGCCAATCCCTACCTCTGCTTTGAGGCCGACCGCGGACGCATCGACAGTATCCCCCTGTCCGTCGTCGACAGAGGGTTGTTTCCCGACCCGCATGTGCTTGCAGCCATCCCCATTCCAGAACCGTCCGTCTGTCCGGAAGCAATTGATCCGCGCAGAGGTCGGGCGCTCATGATCCAAACACTCGAAGCAGCCGCTGTCGAGCATGGTCACACGATGCTCCCGCAGGATTGGCTGGTGGAAAGGGTTCGGAGTGCAGTGGTCTCGCCGCCTTGTGCAATCACCGGGGATTGGATTGCCGCCTTCGATGATAATCTCACCCTCCAGCTCGCGCGAGTGGAAACCGCAAACGGGGCACCCGCTTGGCAAATCAGCCGCTATGCAGCCACGCGCGCGTTGATCGGTACTCGACTCAAGCGACGCCTGGGGGGGACACGACACCCTGGGGACTATGATTGGGAAGACCTTATTGACAAGGCTCTGGGTGGGCCTGCCAAGGAAGGCGACCCTGCAGAAGAGATGGCGCGCAAGGAAAAGGCGGCGGCACTAGAGGAACTCTTCCGCTCCCGTGCCTCTGTTCTGATTGGCCCCGCGGGCACCGGCAAAACAACGCTTTTGCTTGCGCTGTTGTCGCTCGAACAGGTTCGCAAAGGTGGTGTGCTGCTGCTGGCTCCAACAGGCAAGGCGCGGGTTCAAATGCAGAAAAAGGCCGGGGACGTGAAGGCATTCACGTTGGCGCAGTTTCTGCTCGGCTTCAATCGCTACGACGGGCAGACCGGCGCGTACCTCGTAACGAACTCTCCGGATCGCGAGAATGGCTTTGCCACGGTCGTCATCGACGAAGCCTCGATGCTCACGGAAGACCAACTCGCAGCCACACTTGATGCCCTTGATCCGACAAGTGTCCAGCGGCTCATCCTTGTAGGCGATCCTCGCCAACTTCCCCCGATCGGAGCGGGGCGACCGTTCGTGGATGCGATCCGCCTTCTCAGAGAGCAGGACGCGATGCAGCCACGCGGCCTAGCCGAACTTACAGTAGTGCGCCGTCAGACCGGAAGCTCGGACGATCCTGAAACTCCCCGAGACGACGTGCTTCTCTCACGCTGGTTCAGTGGCGAAGCTCCTGACGCGGGGGCGGACGAGGTGTGGGATCGGTTGGCAACTGGTTCAGCGAGAGGCATCCGCGCCATAACTTGGGACGGTGACGCTGATCTGCAAACCAAGCTGCTACAGGAGCTTACTGCTTATATCCGTTCCGACATGGACGCCTCGGTAACCGACGAGACGGCCTTCGAGATCAGCCTTGGTGGTTCGGAGTATAACGGTCGTGGCTATTTCAACCCTTCGCGCGAAGGCGCAGATGGACGACGCCAAGGAGGCGGAGCCGGCGTTGAGGCATGGCAAATCCTCGTACCGATGCGCGCAGGAGAAACCGGGGTTGACGGTCTCAACCGCTGGATCAAGCGGCTGTTTCGTGTTTCGGTTCGAGAATGGGCTGAAGCAGAGCCGCACTGGTATCGCAAGATCGCCAAACCAATGGGAAGTCAGGCAATCCTCTACGGCGATAAGGTCATCAACCTCTCGAATGGCCGTCGCCGTGACGTCTATCCGGATATGGAGAGGGCATATCTCGCGAACGGTGAAATCGGTCTCGTCATCGGCCAGTACAAAGGCAAGAGCTGGAAGCCGAAGAGGCTGCCTTGGAAACTGGAGGTCGAGTTCTCGACCCAGCTCGGCTTCAAGTTCGGATTTAGCGGATCGGATTTTGGCGAGGATGGCGACGAACGCCTGGAACTTGCCTACGCGCTGACAATTCATAAATCTCAAGGGAGCGAATTCGGCACAACGTTCGTAATCATCCCAAATCCCTGTCGGCCGCTCTCGCGCGAGTTGCTCTATACAGCATTGACGCGGCAGCAGCGCGAGGTGGTCCTATTCCATCAGGGCGAACTGCGTGATTTGGTAAGGCTGTCAGGTGCCGATCGTTCTGAGACGGCGCGGCGGTTCACGAACCTGTTCCGTGAGCCGAAGCTTGTTGCCTATAGCGGTTCCTTCCTGGAAGAAGGTCTCATTCATCGCACAACGCGCGGCGAACTTGTGCGGTCAAAATCCGAGGTCATCATTGCCGACCTGCTCCATGGTTTGGGGCTTCCCTACGGCTACGAGCAACCTTTCACTGGCCCAGATGGTTCGGTGCGGTATCCGGACTTCACGGTCGACGACGCTGAGACGGGCCGGCGGATTTTGATCGAACACCTCGGGATGATGGATCATCCGGACTATGTTCGGCGTTGGAAGGCGAAGGAAAAGTGGTACCGGAACGCTGGCGTCGTGCCGATCGCGGAAGGTGAAGCTGAGGTTGGATTGTTAGCAACCACAGAGGTCGGGGGTTTCGATGCAGCGGCGATCAAGGCGCAGATTGTTGCGGCGTTCGGGCTCTGATAGGTTCGCAGGGTTGGAACGCTTAAGGCGACCATCGAGTCCCACAACGGCAAGAAAGGCGACACAGGCCTGATCCGCAAGGAGCCGAGTCTGTAAGTCTCCGCGTCATAGCGGAAATAATTTCCGTGCCCACGTCAGGTCGGATCGCAATCCTGTTGCACAGTGCTTGTCTGGCGGCTCTACTCAAGGCATATCGGTTTATATGATTTTTCTCGTTCGACGGGTGACCCGTTCACACGCAAGGCATGCTTAGCTAATGAAAATCATCGACAATACCTCTCAACTTCTTGGCGATGATCTGAGGGAAACCCTCGGCCGTGGCTCGCGCGTGAAGATCGCGGCGTCGTGCTTCTCGATCTATGCATATGAGGCCCTGAAGTCCGAGCTGGCGAAGGTTGAGAGTCTTCAGTTCATCTTTACCTCTCCGACGTTTGTACCCACGGAAGCGACCGACAAACTACGGAAAGAAAAACGCGAGTTCTTCATTCCTAAGGCTGGTCGGGAAAGCAGCCTTTATGGCACCGAATTCGAGATCAAGCTTCGCAACAAGCTCACACAGCGCGCCGTTGCTCGCGAATGTGCGGAATGGATCCGTAAGAAGGCGCGCTTCAAGTCCAACGCCACACAGGCAGCCATGCAGCCCTTTGCGCATGTAGAGGTCGGAGGCGCTGCCGTCGCCTATCAGCCGATCAGCGGCTTTACCGCCGTGGATCTTGGCTATCAGAAGGGCAACGCCGTTTCCAATTTCGTGACCCGGATGGATGAGCCGGCGCATGCCGGCCTTTATCTCCAGCTCTTCAACCAAATCTGGAACGACGCGGATAAACTGAGGGATGTGACGGACGCTGTCTGCGACCACATCGAGTCCGTCTACCAGGAAAATGCCCCTGAGCGGGTCTACTTCCTGATGCTGTACAACATCTTTCGGGAATTTTTGGAGGATATCGATGAGGACGTTCTGCCGAATGATTTGACCGGCTATCGAGACAGCATTGTCTGGAACAAGCTGTTCAACTACCAGCGAGACGCGGCAACGGGGATCATCAACAAGCTCGAAACCTACAACGGCTGCATCCTGGCCGACTCTGTCGGTTTGGGTAAAACCTTCACCGCGCTCGCTGTGGTCAAATACTACGAGCTTCGCAACAAGTCCGTGTTGGTTCTCTGCCCGAAGAAGCTGGCGGACAACTGGCGGAATTACAACACCAATCTCACCACGAACATCTTCGCCAACGACCGCTTCAACTATGACGTCCTCTGCCACACGGATCTGTCGCGCACGTCGGGCGAGTCCTTCGGCATACCGTTGAACAGGGTGAACTGGGGCAACTATGACCTCGTGGTGATCGACGAGTCCCATAACTTCCGGAACAACGACGTCTACAAGGATCGGGAGACGCGGTACCAGAAGCTTATGAACAAGGTCATCCGCGCCGGGGTCAAGACCAAGGTGCTGATGCTGTCCGCAACGCCGGTCAACAACCGCTTCAACGATCTGCGCAACCAGCTCGCGCTTGCCTACGAGGGCCAGTCAGATGCGCTCAGCAAGAGCTTGAAGTCACAGACCAGCGTGGAAGAGATCTTTCGCCGAGCCCAGAAGGCGTTCAACGAATGGTCCGCCCTGCCACCCAATGAACGAACCGCGGCGTCGATTCTGCGCACGCTGGACTTCGATTTCTTTGAGCTTCTCGACGCGGTCACCATCGCCAGGTCGCGCAAGCACATCGAGACCTTCTACGACACCAAGGACATCGGCAATTTTCCCCAGCGTCGGAAACCTCTCTCGTTCCATTGCCCGATCACACAGCGACCGGATGTGATGGGCCTGAACGAGATCTTCGGCCAACTCTCCCTCTTGAAGCTCGCGGTCTATGCGCCGATCAGCTACATCCTGTCGAGCCGTCTCGCGAAGTACGAGGCGATCTATGACACGCAGGTGGAGGGCGGCCGCGGCAAGCTGCGGCAGGCAGACCGTGAGCGAAGCCTGCAGGCCCTGATGACCACTAATCTGCTGAAGCGCCTGGAAAGCTCTGTGGAAGCCTTCCGCCTCACCCTGCGAGCGCTTGGCGGCAACATCACGCGGGCACTCGACGCCATCGCGGAATATGAGCGGACGGGGCGTAGCGGCAGTATCAGCGATCATCTCGAGGACATCAGTGATTTTGATCCAGAGGATGAAGACCTGGCAGGGCTCGATGAGTTCACCGTTGGCAAGAAGGTTCAGATCAGCCTCGCCGACATGGATCTTCCCTCCTGGAAACATGATCTCGCGGCCGATAGGTCATTGATCGATGCACTGATTGCTTCGATGGACAAGGTGACGGCTGCGGATGACGCCAAGCTGCAGCACCTCATCGCGCTTCTGAAGGAGAAGGTCGCGGAGCCCCTTAATCCGGGTAACCGGAAGGTCATCGTGTTCACCGCCTTCGCCGACACGGCCAACTACCTGTTCGCGAACCTGGCGCCCGTTGCGCAAGAGCTCGGGCTCCAAGTGGGGGAGGTGACCGGCTCCGGCTCACCGAAAACCACACTCACGAAATCCTATGATTTTCAGAGCGTCTTGACGCTCTTCTCGCCGCGCTCGAAAGAGAAGGCCGTCGTGCTGCCGCATGAGACGGCGGAGCTGGACATCCTGATTGGAACGGATTGCATATCCGAAGGCCAGAACCTGCAGGACTGCGACTTCCTGGTGAACTATGACATCCACTGGAACCCGGTCCGCATCATCCAGCGGTTCGGCCGTATTGACCGTATCGGGTCACCCAACGACCAGATCCAGCTCGTCAACTACTGGCCTGACATCACGCTCGACGAATACATCAATCTCAAAGAGCGCGTCGAAAACCGGATGGTGATCGCCGACGTGACCGCGACAGGCGACGACAACGTCTTGACCGCGAAGTCGAGCGACATCGCCTACCGCAAGGAGCAACTGAAGCGGTTGCAGGATGAGGTCATCGAGTTGGAGGACGTCAAGGCCGGCATCTCGATCACCGATCTTGGCCTCAACGACTTTAGGATGGATCTCCTGAACTACGTCAAGGACCATGGCGACCTCGAAAGCATGCCTTATGGTATGCATGCCGTCGTGCCGGCAGCACCAGAACTGGGACTGCGACCAGGCATGATCTTCGTGCTCAAGAACATTCATGACAGCGTCAACGTTAACCAGCAGAACCGTCTGCATCCCTTCTACCTGGTCTATATCGATGACGACGGCGAGATCGTCTCCGACCATACGGAGGTCAAGCGGCTGCTCGACCTGATTCGCACAAGCTGTAAGGGCCGTTCCGAGCCAATTCCGGATGTCTGCCGGCTGTTCAACGAGCGGACGGAAGACGGTCGCCGGATGGGGCCCTACTCCGACCTGCTGAGCCAGGCCATTCGATCGATGATCGAGGTAAAGGAAGAGAAGGATATCGACAGCCTGTTCAGTGGCGGGCGAACGACCGCGTTGACGCACACGATCCAGGGCCTGGATGATTTCGAGCTGATTGCCTTTCTGCGGGTCGAGGAGGCAGAGGGCTGATGCTATATGACTGGCCGCGGGCAACCGCCTTCGGGCGGGTGATCCCCAAGAACAAGATCTATGAGCACGCAGGCGCCAGCACTGCGCTCAAGGACCTGTTCGTGCGCGAGGTCGATCAGATCGTCTGGGCTCATAAGCTGGCACCGGAGACTATCAACCTGCCAGCGTCGAAGTCCGTGACCGAAATCCAGGTCTTCCGGATTGCCCAAAGGGAGGGCAGCCTCGATATGGACGCCCTGCGCGCCATTGATCGCGCCATTCCCTTCCCCTTGCTGTTCGAGCTGGTCCACAACGGCAGGGTGAAGCTCGCGGTGGCCTATAAGCGGCCGAGCGAGGCGGATAGCTCGAAATGGGTCCTTGGTGACTATTTCGAGGGGCCATGGCAGCCGGAGGATGCGCAGCGGATGCCGCTACCGGTGGCGCTGAACATGGGCGCACTCTACGAGTTGCTCCTCAGGCCACTGGTCGAGCAACAGGCGGCTAGGCTGTTGTCACATTCGGGGTCTGGTTTCGCAGAAGATCCGCAATCCCCCTTTGGCCAGGCCCCCTCGGCCGAACCAGTGCCGCTCGAAGCCAGGATTGCGCATGCCGAGGCGGTTAAGGTGAAGACACGCGAGATCGACCGGATCAAGACGCGCTTGGCCCGCGAGAAACAATTCAATAAACGTGTCGCCATCAATGCAGAGCTGCGTGCCGCCAAGCAGGAGCTGGAGCGGCTGGTGAGCGCAAGTGCGGCAACCGCGCCGGTTCAAGAATAAGAGGACGAGAATGGATAAGCTGAAGATGCACAGCCCGGATCTGACCCAAGAGAACATCGCCAGGATCCGCGACCTGTTTCCCGGCTGCGTGAGCGAGGCGCGAGACGAAGTGACCGGCAAACTGCGTATGGCCGTGGACTTCGATCAGCTTCGCCAGGAATTGAGCGACAGCATCGTGGAGGGGGCCCAGGAGCGGTATAGATTGGATTGGCCCGGCAAGCGGGAAGCGCTTGTCGCAGCTAATGCTCCGATAGCACAGACTCTGCGTCCCGAACCTGAGGAGAGCGTCGAGTTTGATTCGACCAGAAATATCTTCATTGAAGGAGACAATCTTGAGGCTATGAAATTAATTCAGGATTCGTTCTTGGGAGAAATTCGCCTCATCTATATTGATCCTCCGTATAATACCGGAAACGACTTTGTATATGAGGATGACTTCTCTGAGGGCGTGCAGGATTTTCTTGGTAGGTCAATGCAGTTGGATTCTGCCGGTAATCGGATGGTTGTCAATTTGGAGTCCAACGGCCGGTTTCATTCTGACTGGCTTTCTATGATCTACGCCCGCCTGCGCGTCGCCAAGAACCTTCTTTCGGAGGATGGCTTCATTTGTGTTTCTATCGATGACGGCGAATCCGCCAACTTGAAAAAAGTTATGGATGAAGTTTTTGGAGAAAAAAACTTTGTTGCTACCCTCGTTTGGCAGAAGCGGTATGTAGCCAACGTTACCGCTCGGCATGTTTCAGACATGCATGATTTTATCCACGTCTACTCAAAAAATGCGGCCGATGCGAAAATTCAAAAATGGGCGCTGACCGAAGAGCAACTTCAAGCTTATCGCAATCCGGACGGGGACCCCAGAGGTCTTTGGCGAGCACAGGATTTGTCTGCTAGCAAGCCATACCAAGCCGGCCTGTTCACCATTCGAAAAAACGGACAACAGTTTAATCCCCCGCCCAATCGCTATTGGCGCTGCAATGAGGCGCAATTCAACGCTTGGGAAAGTGATGGGCGAATCTGGTGGGGAATGGATGGAACGGCCCGCCCAATGTTGAAGTCATACTTGAACGAGAAAGATGCCACCACTACCCCGCATACCTGGTGGGACTATGAAAGCGCAGGGCACAATAAAGAGGCTACGCTTGAAATGAAGGCGTTATTCGATGGCGCTTCGCCTTTCGACACGCCGAAGCCGGTTCGACTCATGAGGCGACTACTAGAGACATTCGGGAGCGGCGGGATCGTGATGGATTTCTTCGCGGGCTCCTCAAGTTTTGCTCACGCCGTTCTTGAGTGTAATGCCGAGAAGAATGCGGGGTTCAAGTACATCCAGGTTCAATGGCCGGAACCCGTGAGGCGACAAAATGATCTCGCAGACAACTTTGCGAATATAGCTGAGATGTCTCGTGAACGTATTCGCCGCGCTGGCAAAAAAGTCCTCGAAGGCGCGTGTCATCCTGAATGGAACCGCGACGTCGGCTTCCGTGTGCTCAAGGTTGCTACCTCGAATATGAAGGACGTCTATTATCGTCCCGACGAGCTGAAGCAGGGTGACCTGCTGGACACGGTCGACAACTTCAAGGAAGGCCGTACAGCCGACGATCTGCTGTTCCAGGTGTTGGTTGATTGGGGCGTGGACCTGACGCTGCCGATCCGCCGCGAGACGGTGCAGAGCAAGACAGTGTTCTTCGTAGACGACAATGCTCTTGTTGCCTGCTTCGACAAGGGCATCACCGAGGATCTGGTGAAGGAACTGGCGAAGCGCCAACCGCTCCGAGCCGTCTTCCGAGACAACGGCTTCGTTTCCGACGCCGTGAAGATCAATGTCGAGCAGATTTTCCGCCAGCTTTCCCCGACCACTGACGTCAAGTCGATCTGAGGTCGCGCCATGGATCAAGCCACGCTTTCTGCCCTGTTGACCCAACTCATCTCCAACTGGGAGAGCGAGGCGGTCGAGTTCAAGCGCGGGAAAGATGGCTTTTCGAGCAGCGAACTCGGCAAATATGTTTCGGCCTTGGCGAATGAGGCTAATCTCCGAGGCCGTGAGCGCGCCTGGCTGGTGTTCGGCGTCGAGGACAAGACGCGGGACGTTGTTGGTACCTCCTACAAGGAAAATCATATCCATCTTCAGGCTGACAAGAAGTCGATCCTCGATGGTACGGGCAGTTTTACGGTTCGGGATATTCATGTGCTGAACCATCCAAACGGCAGGGTGGTTCTGTTTGAGATCCCGGCGGCGCCCCGCGGTATGCCGATCAACTGGAACGGCCACTATTACGGTCGGGCAGGTGAGAGCCTTGTTGCCCTCGGTCACGATAAACTGGACGAGATACGCGCACAGACACTTGCAACGGATTGGACGGCGCAGCTTGTCGAGGGTGCCGGCCTCGCCGACCTTGAACCGCAGGCGCTGAGGGTTGCGCGCGAACGTTTCGCTGCCAAACATGCCAACCGTTTCAACGCTGAGGACATCGCTGGCTGGAGCGATGAAAGCTTCCTGGATCGAGCCAAGCTGACACAGAATGGCGCGATCACTCGTGCCGCACTACTGTTGCTTGGCAAACCGGAATCGGCCTGGAGGCTCAGTCCGCATCCGGTCGAAATCACCTGGAAGCTTGAAGGAGAAGAGCGTGCCTATGAGCACTTTGGGCCGCCTTTCCTGCTGGCCACGTCACAGATCTTCAGCCGTATTCGCAACATCCAACTGCGCCTGCTGCCGCAAAATGAGCTGCTTCCGCATGAGGTGGCAAAGTACGATCAGCGGGTGGTCCTCGAAGCGCTCCATAACTGCATAGCCCATCAGGATTACGCTCGGTCGGCCAGAATTGTTGTTACGGAACGGCTGGATCGGCTTATCCTGGAGAATGAAGGGACTTTCTTTGAAGGGCAGCCGGATGACTATGTTTTGGGAGATCGGGTGCCTCGTCGGTATCGCAACCCCTTTCTGATCAATGCCATGACCGAACTGAATATGATCGATCACATGGGCTATGGCATTCAGGATATCTATCGCCGTCAGCGTGAGCGTTTCCTGCCTCTGCCTGATTATGATCTGACAGAGCCTGAGGTTGTTCGCCTGACCATCCACGGCCGGGTTGTCGATGAGGCTTATAGCCAATTGTTGATGCATCAGACCGGACTGCCGCTAGCCGACGTTTTAGCACTGGACCGGGTTCAGAAGCATTTGCCGATTACCGATGACGCCGTGCGGCATCTCAAGCAGGCGCGCTTGATCGAGGGACGCAAACCCAACTTCTTCATATCAGCCCGGGTCGCAGATGCGACCTCGCAAAAAGCCCAATACATCAAGTCGCGAGCGTTCGACGATTATCATTATGAAGAGATGGTTGTCGGATATTTACGAGAGTTCGGACACGCTTCACGTAAGGAGCTGGATGACCTTCTGAGGAAAAAGCTGAGCGATGTGCTGAACGAAACGCAGAAGACACACAAAATCGGCAATCTTTTGAGTGCCTTACGGAGGAAGGGGCGAATTCGCAATTTTGGTTCCACTGCGGCTCCCGAGTGGCGTCTTGTGGAATGAAGCGCGAACATCCTACGAAAGCTCTACGAGAGCTACGAAAGAAATTTAAGAAAGCTGACGTCTCATGAAGCTCAAATTCAAGGTTCAGCCATACCAGACTAATGCCGTTGAGGCGGTCGTCGATTGCTTCGAAGGCCAGGTCAAATCCGATGCCTTGAGCTACCGGATCGATCCCGGCCGCAAGGCGCAGACAAGTGCTTTCGAGGAGGGGTTCAAAAACGCCGACTTCTCGATCAGCGAGGCGCAGATTCTTGAAAACATCCGAATGGTGCAGCGGCGCCAGAACCTGCCGCTATCGCAGTCTCTGACCGAATTCACCACGTTCAATACCCGTGGCGAACGCGTGGCCGTTGCCGCTACCTATAAGAGGGATGCGGTTGCGGCGACCCGCGTGCATCTCGACGTCGAGATGGAGACCGGCACGGGCAAGACCTACTGCTATATCAAGACCATCTTCGAGATGAACAAGCGCTATGGCTGGTCGAAGTTCATCATCATGGTGCCCTCGATTGCCATCCGTGAGGGCGTGGCCAAATCGCTACAGATTACCGCCGAGCATTTCACCGAAGGCTATGGCAAGAAGGTGCGGTTCTTCATCTACAACTCGAAGCGCCTGCATGAACTGGAGAGTTTCTCGTCCGACGCCGGCATCAATGTGATGATCATCAACATCCAGGCGTTCAACGCGCGCGGAGCTGATAACCGCCGCATCTACGACGAGCTGGATGACTTTCAGTCGAGAAAGCCGATCGACGTCATCGCGTCGAACCGTCCGATCCTGATCCTCGACGAGCCTCAGAAGATGGAGGGCGCGGCGACCACCGAAGCCCTGCCGAAGTTCAAGCCGCTGATGATCCTGCGATACTCAGCCACGCACAAGACGCAGCACAACCGCATCCACCGCCTCGACGCGCTCGACGCCTATAACCAGAAGCTGGTGAAGAAGATCGCTGTACGCGGTATCCAGGCACGCGGCCTCGCAGGCACCAATGCCTACCTCTATCTCGAAGGCATCGAGATCTCGAAAAAAGCTCCCGTTGCCCGGATCGAGCTGGAGGTGAAGCTGACTTCGGGGGAGATCAAGCGCCAGCTTCGCCGTGTGGAGTTCAAGGACGACCTCTTTACGCTGTCGGGTGAGCTTGATCAGTATCGCGGCTTTACCGTCAGCCAGATCGATGCCGTGAGCGAGACCGTTGAATTCACGAACGGTGTCGTCCTCAAGGCGGGTGAACCTAACGGCGACGTCTCGGAACACGACATTCGCCGCATTCAGATCCGGGAGACGATCAAGGCGCATCTCGAAAAGGAGAAGCAGCTCCATTCCCGTGGCATCAAGGTGCTGTCCTTGTTCTTCATCGATGAGGTGGCGAAGTATCGCGACTATACGCAACCCGACGAGCGGGGCGAGTATGCCCGTGTTTTCGAGGAAGAGTATGCGCTTCTCAAGGGCGAATATCTGTCGGAGCTTGCAATCGACAACGAGGCCCATCGCAAATTCCTGGCCGGCATCGACCCCGCGAAGACCCACAATGGCTATTTCTCGATCGACAAGAAAACCAACCGCCTCAAGGACCCCGATGTCGTCAAGACGGGGGACAATAAGGGGCAATCAGAGGATCCGGACGCCTATGACCTCATTCTGAAGGACAAGGAGAGGCTGCTATCGTTTGCAGAGCCGACCCGGTTCATCTTCTCCCACTCCGCGCTGCGTGAGGGCTGGGACAATCCGAACGTCTTCGTGATGTGCATGTTGAAGCACAGCGAGAACCAAATCTCGCGGCGCCAGGAGGTCGGTCGTGGTCTGCGTTTGAGCGTGGACCAGAACGGCGATCGCATGGACAATCCGGTCACTGTTCACGACATCAACGTGCTGACGGTGGTCGCCAGCGAGAGCTACAGGAATTTTGTGGATGCGCTTCAGAAGGAAATGGTCGAAGCGCTGACTGCCCGACCGCGGCAGGCGAACGAGGAGTATTTCAAGGGTAAGCTCATTCAGGCGGATGGCGCGCCGATCGAGGTATCGTCCGACATGGCAGCGGGCATCGAGTTCTATCTCGTGCAAAACGGCTATGTTGACCGGCAGAAGAACATCACTGAAAAGTATCAGAGCGCCCGTGAGAACGGGACGCTGGCTGAGCTACCGGAAGATTTGAAGTCCTACACCGACCAGATCGTGGAACTGATTGACGGCGTCTTCAATGAACGGCAGTTGCCAAAGATGCAGGACGACCGCCGCTCGAAGCACAACCCGCTGAATGACAACTTCCACCGGAAGGAATTTCAGGAGCTCTGGAGCCGGATCAACCAGAAGGCAGTCTACAAGGTCGAGTTCGAGCCGGCGGAACTAATCCGCAAGAGCATCAGCGCGCTGGACAGCCATCTTCGGGTGACACCGCTGCAATATACGGTCACCGCAGGCATCCAACGAGACGGCCTGACCTATGACGCGGTCGGGGATGGCAAGAGCTTCCGCGAAAACGAGCAGGAGACGTACCAGGCCGAAACGGTTGTCTCGCTCGTCAAGTACGACTTGCTGGCAAAGCTCGCAGAAGCGACCCAACTCACCCGGCAGACCATCGCGGAGATCCTGTCTGGGATCCAGTCGAGTGTGTTCGGCCAGTTCAAGCAGAACCCGGAACACTTTATCAGCGAAGCGTCCCGCCTGATTATCGAGCAGAAGGCGACGATGGTCATCGAGCGCCTGACCTACGATGCTGTTGCCGAGCGCTATGAGTCCGACATCTTCACGGCCAGCCAGACCGTTCAGGACTTCTCCAGGGCGAGCGAGAAGTTGAAGAAGCACGTCTACGACTATGCGTTTCTCGATTCAGACACCGAGCGCAAGTTCGTCGAGCAGTTGGACACCAGCAACGAGATCGTCGTCTACGCGAAGCTTCCGAGAGGCTTTGCGATCCCGACTCCTGTAGGTGACTACAATCCGGACTGGGCCATCTCGTTCAAGGAAGGTTCGGTTCGGCACATATACTTCGTCGCCGAGACGAAGGGCACCTTGTCATCCCTGAAGCTGCGCGAGTTCGAGAGCACAAAGATTGAGTGCGCCCGGCGGTTCTTCGAAAAAATCGGAAACTCGATGACGACTGACAAGGTGAAGTATGACGTAGTCACGGACTACTCACGGCTCATGGACGTTGTGAGGAGCGCGTGACGCCCGACCCTAACCGCATCGCTGAGCCAGACCGATGATACCGGACTACCAGAGCCTCATGCTGCCTGTGCTGCGCCTCGCTGCCGTAGGCGAAACCCGCGTCGCTGACATCGCGGAGCGGGTTGCTGACGATCTGGATCTGACGCCGGAGGAGCGAGACGAATTGCTGCCGAGCGGCCGCCAGCGCGTGCTCCATAATCGCATCCATTGGGCGAAGTTTTATATGAGCAAGGCCGGGCTGATCGCCTCGCCAGCGCGGGGCCGCTTTGTTGCGACAGACAAGGGGAAGGCGCTGTTGGCGACGGCGCCGGAACGCATCGACGTGGCGGTCCTGATGCGAGAGCCGGAGTTCCGCGAGTTCTACAGGAACGAAGGCGGTGCCGCCGAGCAGGACGGCGTCATCGCGAAGCCACTTAATCTGGCCTCTCCCCGGACGACGCCGGAGGAGCAGATCGATGCAGCCCATGCGGCACTCATGGCCGCGCTGCGCGACGAACTCCTTCAACGCATCCTCGCGAACAGCCCGGCCTTCTTCGAGCAACTGATCGTCGATCTCCTGGTCGCCATGGGCTATGGCGGTAGCCACAAGGACGCCGCTGCCCAGCTCGGTCGCTCCGGCGACGGCGGTGTCGATGGCATCGTCAACGAGGATCGCCTCGGCCTTGACCGAATCTATGTCCAGGCCAAACGCTACGCGCCCGGCAATCCGGTCGGCCGCCCGGACGTGAATGGCTTCGTGGGAAGTCTCGTTGGCCT
The DNA here is from genome assembly GCF_013283645.1 of Sinorhizobium psoraleae. Lineage (GTDB taxonomy): Bacteria > Pseudomonadota > Alphaproteobacteria > Rhizobiales > Rhizobiaceae > Sinorhizobium > Sinorhizobium psoraleae. Next base: position 658,202 of record NZ_JABEKV010000002.1, on the reverse strand, counting down.
CGGCGCCACCAAAGGCGTTTTCGTTACCACCTCAACCTTCAGCCAGCCGGCGCGTGACTACGTGAAGCATCTGGCACAGCGGGTCATTCTCATGGATGGACAGGAACTGGCTGATTTGATGATCGAGCACGGTGTGGGCGTCCGCAGCTATCGCACCGTCGAGTTCAAGCGACTAGACGAGGACTTCTTCGGCGAGGAGTGAAGGGGAGAAGGTAGAAAGAGCGGAAATCATTTCCGCCACCTTACCCCTTGAACACCTGCTCGCGATGATACTGTAGGAACTGCGAATGCGGCCGTTCGTCCGGCCGTGATGGGACGAGCAGGCGCCGCTCCGGCTTGATAAGCCGCGTGATGGTATCGGGTACGCCGCCGCCTGCGATCAGCAGGCTGTAGTCATCATCAACCGAGATCAGGCCGCGATCGAACATCCAATGGACCGTCCCGGAGAGCGCGAGCCCGTTTCGCACACTGTCCGGCCCACCATGTGCCACCGGACGAATATGAGCCGCCTGGACTTCTGATCTTCCGCCACCGTTGATCAGCTTGAGTCCGGTGACGGCACAGGTGTCATGATAGGCCGTCTTGATGGCTGCGGAGAACGCTCGATCCCGGAAGGGGCGCTGTAACACCTGGGAGACGATCCGGCGATCGATGTTGTCGATCTCGTAAGGCATTTGCGGATTGTCGCCAAAGCCGATGTGTGCTTCCTCGGCCGGATCCGGCGTCGGCCGCGCGCGGTCACGTTTCCCGAGGACATGCGCGAAGCCAGCCGCGAGGATCAGGTCATACTCGGCGTCGGGGATGTTCCGGACAGCGCGGCCGAACGCGCCTTTGTTCGTCGAGCCGTCCTCCTTGCGCAGGCCGCTCTCATAGTAATGATCCGCCTCCTTGAACGGGACGGCATGATCGAAGGGCAGAAAGTCCTTGATCAGCGCGTAGAAGTGATCGGGCTTCGATGGATCCGGTATGATGTCGGCAATTCGCGCCGTCGCGAAATACGCCTGTCTGCCACCTGTCTTCATCAAGTCGCCGCTCGGACGCCTCGGTTCATAATAGACGATCCAGTCGCCGCGGGCCGCCTCGACCTGACGCAAGTAAGTCCGCGGAAAATGATACCGCTGTTCCGGGAGATCGTCGTAGGTCGGATCGACCTTGGTGGTGAGTATGGCCTTCACCATTGGGATGGACTTGCCCTCACTCTGCAAATCAGGCTGCGGGACCTTGTTACCAGGTCGCAGGCTGACTTGAAAAGAGCCGGATGCTCCCGCCGTTTCAGCCCTACTTTGGCGGAAGGAACGCACGTATTAATTGTGCTTGTTGCTTGCGTTCGCGGAAGTAAAAATTTTTTGAGGTGATGCCGATATGAAGTAATTTAAGGTATTTTAAAGTAATTATTGATGTCTAATTCAGTGAGATACTTGGAAACAATTTATTGCAAAACTTAGGATTGCTTTCCTATGGCAGACTGTTCTGAGATAATAGAGGGGTAAAGGCGGTTATGCTTTTACAATCATCCCTCTTACATGGAGATAACCATGACCAAGACTGCCAACGCATCCGCTCTCCCGTCCGCCGCCCGCACGTTCTACGAAGCCAACGCTGTCGCAGAAGACATCAAGAGCCAGCTCGAAGAGACGGCCATGTTCCTCATCAGCGTTTCGCGCCGTTCAACCGAAGAGACCTTCAAGCTCGGGGAGCATCTTGAACGCGCAGCCGAGCTGCTCCCGGATGGGACGTTGGAAAAATGGGCCGTGGAGCGCTGCGGTTATACCGCGCGCCACGTCCGGACCCAGCGCGCGGTATTTCGCAACCTGGATGCCTACCGGGATATTCTGGTGGAGCTGGCCGTGGGTCCCACAGTCCTTGGGAAGTTGAGTGCTGCGGAGCCCGAGCAGATCGAGCAGGCTATTGGCTTCGCCGCCCAGAACGGCAAGCTCAGGGTCCAGGACGTCGCAGCGATTATGGCCGGCTCGAAAAACGAGACAGAGGCACGGCCGCAGATCGATCCGTACGATATCGGAGGCCTTGACGGGCTCAAAGCGATCATTGCGATCAAGGTCCGGGATGGCATCAAATCCTTCGTCGGACACCTGGAGGAGATCCGCGCGCACGTCAGTGAGGCGTTGCCGAAGAAGAACATCGTCAAGAAGACCCTCGCCGAAAAGACACATCTGACGGCGCGCCTTGCCCATAAGGAACTGGAAAGTCTGGCGCAGTTCGTCAGGCCCTATCCAACCGCGGCATATGTAATCTCAAATAGTGCCCTTCCGAGCAAGACTGGTTGGGCCGCGGTCAGCGCGCTGCTCTACAAGATGGGCAGCGAAACGACTTGGCCGGACAAAGGCGAGCTTCGGACCTGGTTGGAAACGGAAGTCGTGCCGATTCTGGAATGGGCCACCTCCAAATCAAGCGCCCCGGCCTGGCCAGGTGCGGAAACAAGTGAAGCACCGAGCGCGAGTGTTCCGGTCGAGGTTGGTGCGGACGAGCCAGCTCCTGCGGATGTCAGCGGCAGCCCCGACTCGGTACTCACGCCTATCCCCTCGGTCGAAGAAAGGATGGAGTCTATCGCTGCGGCGTTTGGAGCCACTGCCACGATCGAGGCGCCCAAGTCCAAGCTCACACTGGGGGATGACGTTCCTTCCGTCGCTGAAGCACTGGCCAAGCCTGAAAAGCGCCCGACGCGAGCGGAACTCGTCGGCCGGATCAAGTCCGAGTCGGGCATCGTTACGAAATCCGTAACGCCACCAAACGCCGCCGCGTGATCGCTTGACCCAAGACCGGGCGGCCGGAATCCCGGCCTTCCCACCAAATTCGAAAGGGCCGCACGTCGGCCTTTTCTTTTTGCATTCGATGGCCAGTGGACACGCGCCGGCGAATGTGACGATCGCCGGAAGCGTTCATCGGTCCCGGACCTCGTGGGCCCGCCGTTAACTATGTACCGGCTTTGTTCTTTTTTGCTCTTCTGGGTCCTTGAGCCCGGCTCCCGGTCCTGCCAGGGTAAGGCCGTTCGGAAGACCGGACACAAAGCGGCCCAAGCCGATGCTGGTAACATCGACTAGGGCCTGACCCTCAGCCTTCGCGAAAAGGAATCGGGCTATGACCACGCATACTCTCTCTGTCCCCACTGGGGAAGCTCTCCGTTCGACCGCAGCAGCGGCATCTGTCTTCTCCCACCGTTCGTCCGGTCCCGGCGCCCGGACCGGCCTTGGCGAGCCGGCCGCGCTGCGCCGCTATCCGCACATCGTTCGCTTCGCTGAAGGCGAAGCCGAACTCGATCTGCTGATCGATCGCGCCATTGCCGCCATCGCCGACGGCGATCCGGTCGAGGACGAAATCCTCGGCCACTACGTTCACATCGCCTCGCTCGTCCGCGCGGTGTCGTTCCGGGAAGGCAAGTTGCTCGAGCAGGCGGTCGAGCGTCTGGCAAAGGCCAACCCGAACATCACCGTGCTGACCCAGTCCTTGAAGCTGCCGCTGGTCAAGGCCGCCCTCGAAGCCGTCTCCGGAAACGACTGGCAGAGTCTTGATGGGGTCAAACTCGACTGCGAGGCGCCGGCGAAGGGCAGTTACACGCCGGACCTCATCGTCGTGAACCGCGCGCGGCATACGGCCTACATCCTCGACCTCAAGCGGTCGCTCGCCTCCTACGGCGACACCAGCCGTATCGAGGAGCTGAAGCTGAAGATGATGGCGTCGGCGATGGTGTTGCCGGACTGGCTGTACAAGAATCACAAGCGGACGATGGTCGATACGGTTGAGGTTGCCATTGTCGACGGCGCCAGCCGCCCGAGCGATCATGCCACCGGCATCTGGGCCCTGTCTGAGATCGACGACCTGCTCGAGATCGATGGCGTCGCCGCCTGTATGGCGGAATTGCGTCTCCGCTTCGGTCGTCGCGTGCAGCAGCTTCTTGAGGCGGAGGCGCGCGAGGCCCTCGGTATCATGGCGACGGTGGTGTCGGATGCGCACACTTCCACCATCTCCGGTAAGCCGCGGATCGCGTTGAACGGTCCGGCGCTCAGCTACGAGGAAGAGCAGGCGATGGCCGCGCCGGACGAGGATGATGGCCATTGCGATCTTGGCTGCTTCGACGAGGATCCGGATGACGAACCGGAACCGGTCCGTATCCGGGTCGGCTTCGCCCGCCGTCCGCGCCGGCACTAGCGCTAGCCAGCGGCACTGATCGCGGCCGCGCCGAGACGTGCGCGGCCCGCTTCCCCTTCTTCCATTCCGACAACGCTGGAGGCCATGCGCTCCGGCGAGGAGACAGTCATGTCCATCGATACCCACAGCCCGTCTGTGGCCGGCTTCCGTTGTGAAGCGGTCACGCCCGATACCATCGCATTGCCCTGCCTTCACGGCAGGCTCGCGACTATTCCCTGCCTCGTATCCGCTGGCGTCGACCAGCATCCAGGTTCCGCTGACGATCCCGCCATCCTAATCGGCCTGGCGCTCGCCTTCGTCCGGCAAGGTCCTTTGCTGGATGGCCACGTGCCGAAGCCCGTAATGCTGCGGCTGAATGCGCTTGCCGATGGCGGCGACCCGGCATGCCGCCTGCTGCTCGACTGGCTGCGAAGCCGCAACCGGGATTTCGGCCGCTTCCCGAACGAGCATCTCTCGTCGCCTGCTTCGGTCGCTCCTCCGGGGAACACCCATCCGCTGCGTCGTTCGCCGCGCGAACGTGTGCTGGCGGCTTCCACGATGTCCGGTCACCGCGACCGTCAAAGGCGCCTCCGGACACGGTCGCGCGATCCGGTGCGGAACCCCGAAACGGCAATTATTGCCGCGGAGACCGAAGGGCGCGCCGATGGATAAGATCGCCCGCCTGTTCGTTCACCGTCTTCGGCATCTCGCCCGCCGCGAGGCGCGTCGGGCCGCTTTGCGCAGCGGCCTGCTGGAAGGCAAGATCATCGATGTCGATGGTCATCTGCTCTTCCACTACAGCCCGGCCTTCGACACGACGCGGCTGAGCGGCGATCCGATTCGGGATGGCGCCTGGTTCCGGCGGAACTTTGGCGATTGGCTGGTCACGCCTAAAGAGACCGGCAATCCGGCCTCTAGCTCTGGCGGCGAGATTGCCGTGACGACGGAGGTCAGCGGCGTGCCGCTCGCCTCCCGGCTGGTGGCCTTCCCCCGGGCGCGGCGTGGCGTGCTGGTGCAAGATGCGGCCCTGGGCAACGGCATCGATCGGCGTGCCTACGCCGTCGGTCTGGTCGATCGGGCGGCGGCGCCGCTAGTCAGTCACACCGTGACGGCCCTGGTGTTGGCGCGCGCGGTCAGAGGTAGCGGACGGTCACTTCGGGAGATCGTTCATACCCTGACCTGTGTGACGCCGGTCGTCACGCTCCACGCGCCACTCGAAGGCTTTGAGCGGGAAGTGACGCGGCTTCTGGAAAAGTCCCGGCTGGTGCCTGGCGGTCCCTTCGCGATCATCGAGTCCGATCACATGTTCAACGACGATCACTTCGACGTCGTTGAAGGGGAGACACGCAGGCGTCTCATGGCGTTCTCGGGCGCAGGGGTGCATCGCGTCACCGGCAAAGCCCTGCGTCGGCGGATGCTGAGTGCGCTGTCCCGCGGCTTCCCGATCCTTACCCTCGCGGAGAAGCGGTCGGACATTCCCTCCCTCCTGCGCATCTCCGCCGACTTGTCGTTGGAAACGGGAAAGCTCGAGCGCAGCTTCGTCTCTGACCTCGTCGAGGTGCTCTATCCGAATGCGGGAATCGAGACGCTGGGCCTGCCGTCGGATTCCGATGCGCGCTGGCTGTCGCTCGAGGATCTGGTCCTTGCGTTCCGGCCGGGACGGCATGTCCGGGACGTGCTGCACGTCCTTACAATCCTCATCGAACGCAATCGCGGTGACTTCGAGGAGGAGGACGGCGATGGTGGCGAGAAGGCAAGGGGATCCGGATCGAAGCCTTCCGCCACCTCCACCGACAAACCCACGGGGTCGGACGAGAAGCCAAAACCTTCTGACAGCGATAGCAGCACCCGCTGGAAAAAGGACAAGCCGTCGGGCGCCGAAGTGATCCAGCCGGAACCTTTGCTGGCGACTGACGAGGCCGGCCATAGGCCACCCGTGACCGTCGAAACGCTCTCCGGCTACGGCAAGGCGAAGGACTGGGCGCTCGATCTCAAAGCCGACCTCGACGACTATCGCGCGAGCATCCTTGTCTGGTCGGAGATGAGTACCAAGCTGCTTCTGTCCGGCCCGCCGGGGACCGGCAAGACGAGTTTTGCGCGGGCGCTGTGCAACAGCCTGCAGGTTCCGCTGGTCGTAACCTCCGTCTCGACCTGGCTTCAGGGCGGGCATCTCAACGACGTGATCGACAAGATGAACAAGACCTTCGTCGAGGCGCGTACCATGGCACCGGCGATCCTGTTCATCGATGAGATCGACGGCATCGGCAAGCGGCAGTCGGCCGAGCGCGAACATGCCGACTATTGGAATACCGTGGTCAACAAGCTGCTTGAACTGCTCGACGGCGCCGTGAAGAGCGAGGGGCTCATCGTCGTCGGCGCTACCAACCGCCCCGACGATATCGACGAGGCGATCAAACGCTCCGGACGGCTGGAAACCCATATCGAAATCCCGAAGCCCGGTGTCCCGACGCTCGCGCAAATCCTGGCGCATCATCTCGGCGACGATGTGATGTCGCTGATCCGGGAGCAGGAACCGGACGCCCGGTCGGAGACCGATGACGGGTTCTCGCTGAAGAGGATCGTTGCCGACCATCTGAAGAAAGAGGCGGAAGACGAACGAAAGGGAGCAGGCCGATGACCGAGCCGGAGAACGGCAACACGGCGGAAACGCCGGCAGCCTCGCAACAGAGCAATCCCGGCGACGCGATCCTTCGGCGTCTGGCGACGCGGGCCATGGGGCTGACGGGCGCCGATATTGAACGCATCGTCCGGGAGGCGCGATTGAAGGCGCGACGTGGCAAGCGGGCGATCTGCTTCGAGGATATCGAAGACGGCATCCGCGGCCATCGTCCGCCCGTGCCCTACAATCTGCGTTGGCGGTGGGCGTTCCATGAGGCAGGGCATGCGGTTGTCCATCATGCACTCGATCTCGGTCCCGTCCGTGGGCTCAATATCGATACCGGGCAGGGCGGCTACAATCTCGTCGGCTTCCATGTCTGGTCCACCGATACCCGAGACTGGTACGAAAATATGCTGACCATGCTCATGGCCGGGCGGGCAGCGGAAAAACTGATGCTCAAGCGCGTATCGAGCGGCTCCGGTGGCTCCGACGACAGTGATCTGGCGCGGGCGACAAGGATCGGCTTCGACTTGGAGCGGACGCTTGGCTTCGGGACTGAACATCCGCTGCTCTATCGACCCCATCGCGATCCGGGCGCGGTTCTCGACCGTGACCCCGACCTGGCCTCTCGCGTTCACGCCAGGCTGGAGGCGGCGCTCGACCGGGCGGCGGCAATCCTCAGGAGGCGCAGACCGACCTTCAATGCCTTGGCCAAGGCGCTGTTCGATGCCCAGGCGCTGGATGAAGAGGCTGTGCTGCAGATCCTGACAGACGATGATCTGCCGCCCTAAACCTGATAGTCATGCGCCGATGAGGAGAAGCGGAGTGCAGGATGAGTGTCGCGGTTGTCGCCCATTGCGATTGGAGCATGGACCACAAAAAGCGCTGGATGGCTGTGGCCACCAAGCGCGGCGAAGACTGGCATCTTCAATCTCCGGAACTCGTCGGTGACACGTCGAGCCTGTTCGAGCGGCTGCGGCGTCGCGCGGCCGATCCTGGCGCGCTTCTCATCGGCTTCGACTTCCCGATAGGCCTGCCGGCGGCCTATACGCGAGCAATCGGCCTCGGTTCTTTCCGGGAGGCGCTGACATCATTCGGGTCCGAGATCTGGTCGGACTGGTACAATGTCGCTGATCATCGCGACCATATCTCGCTGCAGCGCCCGTTCTATCCCGTCCGTCCCGGTGGCACGGCGCGCGCCCATCTGTTCGACGCCCTTCGGATCTCTGACGCTTTGTCGCTCCTGCGCATCTGCGAACGGGCGACCGCCGATCGGCAGGCGGCCTGCCTGTTGTTCTGGACGCTTGGCGGCAATCAGGTCGGCAAGGGTGCGATCTCGGGATGGCGGGAAATCATCGTGCCGAGACTGAATGAAATCGGACTGTGGCCGTTTGACGGAAGCCTAGTCGATCTCGCGGACAGCAACCGGGTCATCGTCACTGAGACCTATCCCAGTGACGTGTACCGTCAGATCGGCATGCCCCGAAGTGGATGGAGCAAGCGGCGCCACACAGACCGGATACGGATGGGACAGAGTATAGTGCCCTGGCTTGCAGCGCGGCCGAACCTCGATACCGGTCTGCTTCAGCCGATCATCGACGATGGCTTCGGCTCGGACAAGACAGGCGAGGATCGTTTCGATGCCGTCATCGGATTGCTGGGTATGCTCGATGTCGTTGACGGTCGGCGGGGTGAAGGCATTCCTGCAATCGATGCCGTCCACAAATGGGAGGGCTGGATCCTCGGGCACCATCGTGATGATGTGGCGTGATTTGAGATGAGGTGCGGCACGTTGTCTGCAACTCACATCAAGTCTCCGGCAACCTGAAACAAATTGCGCTCATTTGATTCCGAACACCGGATTTTTGATTCGGAATTCGAATACGACGATTCATCAACGCCGTTCGCAGCCGATTGCGTTGTCTCGGGTTGAGATAACGTGCCCGCAATTCGAAACAAATTGCGCTCATTTGATTCATTTTTCTGCGCCGCCGATTCAAAGGTCGATATTTCCGATTCCGCCGAACAAGGCTTGCGCCGGCAGGCCGTTCCCCTGACCATTGAAGAGGGTAAGCAGCGGGAGGAGCAGCATGACCCTGAAGATAGCCAGGCAACGACAGAAGGCGCTTCGCGACGCCAACAAGAGGGCGAAGCGGCCCGACAGAGATGACGTGGCCCGGGTGGCGCTGTTTTGGCTGATCCGGCGGGCGATCGAGAAGGGGCAGCAGTTGGAGCTTGAGAAGTTCCAGAACAAGATCGTCTCGATGCTGACCGATCAGGGGTTCGATGAGCGTGAATGCGACGCAGTGTTCGACGATTTGGTCGCAAAGTACCGGACGGGCGGCTCGCCGTTCCGCAGGAAAATCCACCTGATCCATCCCGACGGCCTCGACCAGGAGATTTGAGCGCGCCTGGGTCCGCACGGTCCTTTGGTATCGGATATGTTTGCTCGACGAAGCCGATCCAACGCCTAACGGCGTTTGATGGAATGACGACTTCTCCCCCCATTACTTCGTAAAACGCCGTTTGATTCTGAATCGGATTTCCGGAGAAGCAGTCTGCTGCTCCAATCCTCCGTTAATCTGCTTGGCTTAGCTCGACCGGCCCCCTCGCATAGAGGGTCCGAGTAACGAACAGCATGAAGTGAAATGACCAAGCTAACTGCAATCAAAGCCTTCCAACGTAAGATCGACGCCTATTGCGAACTGCGTCTCTCGACCACCTTCTCCAGCGACGAAGCCGAAGCCCTTAGGGCCTACATGCGACGACTTATCGAGCGAAGGTGCGGACCGCCCCGAACGGGAGGCCGCACAGAATGGGATGTCGTTGCCCGCACGACCGGAATCGATGCTCGATCGCTTGCATCGCACCACCGTTTGATCGACCCCGGGTTTGATGCCATCGTTCGTTGGAACAGGGACGGCGAGAAAACCGCTGGAGCGGTGCAAGAGGGGTCCCGAAAGGTCGGAGGCGCAACGAGGGCAAAGAATGCCAGCGCCGAGAAAGCGAAACCGACAATCAAGTCGGCACTTCCGAAATTTGCGCGTTCCCAGGTCGCCCCCGCGGTGCATAAGCCTGGCGTGATAGTCGAGTTTCCGCAACCTTTGTTTCGCGAGTGGGATGACCCCGCCGACTTCGCAGCCGCACTCCAGCTCCACATGCGTCGCCACGGTGAGACCTACTGGGTTCTCTATCGATCAGTCGTGCGACCTGATGAGCCCATGGACAAGAATACACTGTTGAGCTGGATCGAAGGCCGGCGTGTGCCACGTAGCACCGACAGCTTCGATGTCCTTGGCCGTATCGAGCGCCGCTATCGTCTCCCGGAGGGCTACTTCAAAGCGAAGCTGCCGCATCAGTCGCGGTCGGCGTCCGGTTTCAATCTCTCTGGTCTCGAGCCTGCGGAACGACGCAGGATCGCGTGGCATCTACCAGATGATTTCAACTCGCTTCCGTTCGCCAAGCGCGAGGAGATTTTGGATTGGGTCCGTCGCGTGATCATCAGCGGGTCGACGGACTATCGCAAATTTCAGGCTGCCGCGGCGAAGCAGCGCTATGCCATCCGCTTTCCCGGCGTATCCTACGGTGGACGCGCGCCGCGTGATGGAAAGATCGCGGTTCCGGCGAACTATGAAGAGACCTGGATCGAAGACCCTGACCTGTTGTCCGGCGTCATCGATGCGCCGCCGACGCTCGCGATGGAAATGGCGGACTTGGTCCGCTTCAAGACATCCGCGCTGACCTCGATCGGATTTCAGCGAAACGGTGTCTGGGGCGAGGAAACCGCCTCCCAGAAGATTGAGCATCTCGGCCTGATGTTTGGCGCACTTGCGGCGTCAAAGGCGGGAGAGATCAAGGGATATGGGGTGCCGCTGCGCCAACTGACCTTCGGACTGCTAATCTTTCCGGGGGTCTGGGACTGGTATCTGCAATGGCGCGAAAGCCGCCGGGGTTTCTACACGGCGTGGGAAGTCGACATGCTGCGGATCGCCTTGGCAATCACCAAGGAAAGCACCGGGTGGCTTCGGCAACATCCGGAACTCCTGGCGCGTGTGCAGCCTATTGCCGGTCTCGTCTCGCAGAACGAGATCGATTATGCCCGGGAGGATTGGCACGGCGCTTGCGAGGACTTTCACAAACATGCCTCTCACCGTGTGAAGGAAATCCAGCGCATCGCCCGGGTCCATCGCGATCCGTTCGAGCCGATCATGCCGGTCCTCGAAGCTGACAGTCCTGTCGGCGAATATCGGAGGATCACCGAGGAGATCATCAGGCTGATGCCTGATGAGGAGCGCTATCCGCGTCCGGCTGCCGAGGCGGTTCGCTCGTTCCTCATGCTGAGGCTAGGACTGCACCTTGGACTTCGCCAGAAAAACCTGCGGCAGTTGATGCTATGCCCGCGCGGACAAATGCCCCGTTCGGAGCGCGTGCTCGAAAAGCTCAAGCGTGGTGAAATCCGCTGGAGTGACCGAGACGGTGGCTGGGAGGTGTTGATCCCGGCGGTGGCTTTCAAGAACGCCCATTCGTCGTTCTTCGGAGACAAACCATTTAGGCTGGTGCTGCCCGATCTGCTCGACCTCTACCGCCACATTGATGATTACGTCGAGCGCCACCGTTCGGTACTTCTTAAAGGTGCTGCCGATCCCGGGACGTTTTTCGTGAAGACGGTCAAGACGACGAGTACCGACGCCGCCTACGACATCACCAGCTTCTATGAGGCGTGGCGGCTCACCATCCAGCGTTATGGCATCTACAACCCCTATACCGGGCGAGGGGCGATCAAAGGCCTGCTGCCCCATGGCCCCCATAACGTTCGTGATGTTCTGGCGACCCACATCCTGAAGCAGACTGGCTCTTACGAGCAGGCAAGCTACGCCATCCAGGATACGGCGGACATGGTCGCCAAGCACTACGGCCGCTTCCTTCCGCAGGACAAGGCGGCGCTGGCTGCCCGCATTCTCAACCAGGTCTGGGAAGCGGCCTAATTTGCGGAGTGCTGAGGCGGAAATCATTTCCGCCTCGGTCGCTTCACTTCTTGCCTTCTCGCGCCCATGGCGGCGGCTGCTTGTTCTCGATCCACGGAAGAAGCTGCAGCGGCTTCGGTTCGATGGTTGACGTAATGATCGGATAGTGCTTGAGCGCGCTGCGCATCAATGGAAGGCCGGCCGGATTGGTGTATCGCGTGTTCGTTTCACTCCCTTCGCTCAATCGCCCCGAGATGTCATCGATCACTTCAGACGAGACGCCGGCCTGCTTCAGGGTGTCTGCCATGCCGTGGCGAAGGGCATGAATGGATCGCTCCCACATTTTTTCGCCCAGCGCGCCGCGCATGACAGGGATGAATGTGTCGTAGAAACGATTGCCCGGATCATTCTCCGTCTTGTCCGAGAAGAGATCCGGAAACAGAGCCTCGTATCCAAGCTTCTTGATCGCTTGAAGATAGTCGATGAAACCCAAGCGAACCATTTCACCAGGCATGGGCAGCAGTCGTTCCGATTGTGCGGTCTTCAGCCGCCGAAGGCTGTTCGTGCGAAGGATGATGACATAACCTTCCTCGTCCTTGGCAATGTCGTTGACTGTCAGTCCGGCGAACTCTTTGCGTCTGGGTCCGAGATAGGTGAACAGGATCGGCAGATAGTAGAGCGAATCGTGAAAGACATGCTTGCCCGGCTCCCGACGTTGTCCACGCAGATGACCTCGTGAACCTCGATAGAGAGGGCTGGCGAAAATTGGGGCAATATCCTGCGGCGTTGGCTTGTACTGTTGGCGGCGGATTTCGCCAGCTTTGGGCTTTCTCGGGCGCAGACCTTCGAACGTCCAATCCTCGATTTCGAACCCGTGTCCCTTCAGATGTTTCAGGAAATGCTGCAGGTTGCCGAAGTGTTTGCGGATAGTCCCGGCGGCGAGACCCACCTCCGCCTTGGTTCCCGAAGCCTCCGCCGCCTTGCGCAGCTCATGGCCCTTCGCGCGCAGTTCCGGCGCCGACATGATCCTCATCCGGCTGCTTCGACCCCAGTTGATCGGGATCTCATTGAAGTGCTGACGCAACAGACCGATGTGGTACTGCTCGATCTGCCCGGAATCCTCGACGCCATGTTCTACGAGCACCGACTTGAACATCCGCACCAGCGCCATGGCGTCTCGCCCCGTTTCCGCGGTCCATTCTTCGCCCATGTTGGCGATGAGCTTTTCGCACTCTTGCTCGAAATCCGCGACAGCAACAATTCTCTGGTTGGGCTGTTGATTGCCGAGCGCCCCCTTCTCGGTTGTCGGTGCCGTGCGCGGCGAAAGTTCGAGGTAAGCGATTTCCGGTGCTTCCGGGATGTCGGTCGCAGTTGGTGCCGACTTGCTCTCTTTGGTCAGCCTCAACGAGGGAGCGGCAGCAGGTTCGACCTCGACGGGCTTCTCCTCGACCACGGACTTGTTCGCTCTGCCGCCACCTGTGAATTCGCTTAAGCTGCGGTCGACGAGGTCGTGGCGTTCATCGATATCCAGTAGGGCCGCAGCGCGGCCTTCGAACATTTTCGACATGGCGCGTTCGCGATTGAGCGCCGTGTCCTCAATCTCGAAGTGGTAGATCAGTCGTCTAATGCCGTCCTCAAATCCAGGGCTACGCGCCGTACTCAGCTCGCCGCGATAGTTCGCCCGGATGGCATCGACATGCGAGGCGGGGACGCCGTTCTTCAGGAGGTAGGTGAGACCAGGGCAATCGCCTTGGAGGATGAGCTCCGACCGGGTCCCGAACTTTGCCAGCAGTTGGCAGGCCCATCCAACCTCGAGATCGAGCTCCATCTCGACGACATCGCCACCGCGGCCGTTGCGCTTGGCCATCGTGCTGATGTCATCGAGCCTCTCGATTTCTTCATCCCGTACGTGCTCGAACAGGATCTGGAGCTGCTTCTTGGTGGTCATCACGTCCTTCGAATTCATCTTTAGTTCGGCCAGCCGCGTATTGAGCTTCCGGCCGATCATCTGAGCCTTTCTATGGTCGGAACAATGAAGGCTGAGTGAAAGGCGAGTGCCTGGCCGGCAGTGGACGAAGACGGCCGGTACGCGTGCCCGCCAATAGAAGATGTTTCCGCGGCGGATCAGATTCTCGACCTCGTGGCGTACGGCCATGACGAATGCCCTGTCTTCCCCAGGGCTCGTCCATCGCGTTGTTTCGCGTGGGCATCACCTCTGGGCATCAGTTCTGGGCATCAGGTCGCCAATGATGCCAAAACGGTATCCGGCACGACTGGAAAATCAAGGAATTAAGGGGTTTTAGCGAGAGTTGGCTGGGGAACCTGGATTCGAACCAGGACTAACGGAGTCAGAGTCCGCTGGTCTACCGTTAACCTATTCCCCAAGGTTCGCTGGCTGGGCGTGGCCGCCGCGTCGGTGTGGCGGGCTTATAAACAAAAGAACGCCCGATGCAAATACCTTTTGGCAAAAAAATGCGACTGGCCTGTGGCCAGCCATCCTTTTCCACGCGATGGCGGCGGGCAGGACGTGGAAAGGGGTGAATCACGCGCCCGCAAACGTCGGTGGCGGTTCAGTTTATCGGTCTTGCGGCAGCGTCAAAAAAGGTTTGGCGAAAAGGGACGGCGCTGGTACAGTCGCCGCAACGTAAAATCGAGAGAGCGCCTTGAGCGGCCGAAAGGTCTCGCCCGGCGCGATGGTTGAGACAAGTGAGAGACCCCGATCACGGCGCAAGGCCGGCTGAGAACGGGGCGTCGGCAGCAGACCGTGGCGAGGGGCACAAGCATGTGCCGCGCGGCGGAAAAGGCAAGCGGAGACGGCGCAGGCCGTCCGGCTCGCCGTCTGCAGTTGCCAGCCAATCCGGTCAGGCCGGAGAAGCAGGGCGTCCCGCAGGACTGGAAGTGGCGGAGCCGGCGCGCAAGCGCAAACGGCGCCGACGCTCGAAAGCAGCAAGACCGCAGGGCCAGACAGCGACCGCCGGTTCCGGTGGAAGCGTCGAGCTTGTCGATGCGGCGATTACCGACAAGAAGGGCCACAAGCGCAGCAAGAAGGCGCGGCATCGGCGCGGGCTTCAGGGGCGGCCGCTGGCGTCGAACGGCAAAGCGCATGTCACCGAGCGACCGGGCGATCAGCGCGGTGCCGAGACCGCCGCGGCTTCGCAGTCGGCACAGGCATCCCGACCGGAAAATCTCCGCGCCCCCTTTGTTACAGCGGGCGAACCACAGGCACCGCTTTACGCGGCTCTCGATCTCGGCACCAACAATTGCCGACTCCTGGTCGCGCAACCGACCCGGCCGGGCCAGTTCAGGGTCGTCGACGCGTTCTCCCGTATCGTTCGGCTCGGCGAGGGCCTCGGAGCGAGCGGGCGCCTTTCGGACGATGCAATGGAGCGATCCGTCGAGGCACTCAAGATTTGTGCCGCAAAACTCAATGCCCGTTCGATCCGCCGTCGTCGGCTGATCGCGACGGAAGCTGCGCGCTCGGCCGCCAATGGCGAAACCTTCTTGAAGCGCGTAGCTGAGGAAACCGGGCTCGAGCTGGAGATCATCGATCGCGAGACGGAAGCGCGGCTGGCGGTTTCCGGCTGCTCGTCGCTGGTCGATCGCGAGACGAGGTCCGTCGTCCTCTTCGATATTGGCGGCGGCTCATCGGAGATCGCCATCATCCGTATTGGTGACAACCGGTCGAGCCGGCTTGCCAATCACATCACCCATTGGACTTCGCTTCCCGTCGGCGTAGTGACCCTTTCCGAACGCCACGGCGGCGAGCATGTGACGCCGCAGAGCTTCGAGGAGATGGTACGCGAGGTCGAGGGTATGCTCGCCCGCTTCGACAGCCCTCCGGTAGAGGCTTTGGCAAACGGCGCATCGGGCAACGGCTTTCATCTGATCGGAACGTCGGGAACGGTCACGACGCTTGCAGGCGTGCATCTCGATCTGCCGCGGTACGATCGCCGCAAGGTGGATGGGCTGTGGCTCTCTGACGACGAGGTTTCGGCGATGCAGTCCAGGCTGCTCTCCTGGGATTTCGAGGCACGCGCCGCAAATCCCTGCATCGGGCCCGATCGCGCCGATTTGGTGCTCGCCGGCTGTGCGATCCTCGAGGCAATCCGCCGCCGCTGGCCTTCGACGCGCATGCGCGTGGCCGATCGCGGTTTGCGCGAAGGCCTGCTAACGGACATGATGGCTGACGACGGCGCCTGGCGCCGCGCGCGTCCGCGCCGGCACCGTAACTTCAATGGCGGAACGGCGAACCAGGAAGGAAGCAAAGCGCACGAAGGTAACAAGGCCCACCACGGGAACAAGGCCCATGAGGGGAATAGGGCCCATGAGGGGAACAAGGTATGACGAAATCGCCGATCGGCGGTAACCGCAGCGGCCGTAAGCTTGGCCAGAAGGTGAAGAAGGGGAAGCTCAAGGCTTCTTCGCGCCGCTGGATCGAGCGCCATATCAACGATCCTTACGTGCAGCGGGCTCAACTCGAAGGTTATCGCGCCCGGGCGGCCTTCAAGCTTCTCGAAATCGACGAAAAGCACAAGATTCTTGCCGGCGCGCGGCGCATCATCGATCTCGGCGCCGCGCCCGGCAGCTGGTCGCAGATCGCCGCCAAGGTGACCAATTCGACCGATGCCGATCCACGTGTGGCAGCGATCGACTTCCTCGAAATGGATCCGATCCCCGGCGTGCGCTTCCTGCAAATGGATTTTCTCGATCCGGAGGCTCCCGACAGGCTGAAGGAAGCGGTTGGCGGGACGCCCGACCTCGTCATCTCCGACATGGCGGCGCCGACGACCGGCCACCGCCAGACCGACCACCTGCGCACGATGCATCTTTGCGAGGTCGCGGCCCATTTTGCCGTCGATGTACTCGCGCCCGGCGGCCACTTCCTGGCCAAAACGTTCCAGGGCGGCACCGAACGCGATCTTTTGAACATGCTGAAGCAGAATTTCCGCCAGGTCATCCACGTCAAGCCGGCCTCGTCTCGCGCCGAATCGGTCGAGATGTTCCTGCTCGCCAAGGGCTTCAAGGGTCGGCGCGCGGAAGAACCCAGCGAACCGGCGGAAGACGCTGCAACGGAGTAGAACATGCTGCTTTATGTGACGCTCGGCACGAACGACCTCGATCGGGCGGGCGCGTTTTATGACAAGACGCTCGGAACACTTGGCCTGAAGCGCCGGAAGCAGGACGAAGTCGAAATCGGCTACGGCGCCGAAAGCGATATCCGCTGCCGCCTCTGGGTGGTGACGCCGTTCAATCGCAAGGCGGCGACGATCGGCAACGGTTCCATGGTCGCGCTCGAGGCGGAAAACCGCGCCGCCGTCGATGCTTTCTACGCGGCGGCACTCGCGAATGGCGGCACGGACGAGGGCGCGCCTGGCTTGAGGCCCTTCCACCCGAATTTCTATGCGGCCTACGTCCGCGATCCGGACGGCAACAAGCTGTCGGCGGTCTGCGAGCGGCCGGAATAGAGAGGGCGAGGCAAGTGTGAGCGGTTTTCCGCCCACGCCCGGATTCAGACGGAATAACGAATTAGCCGCCCTATTTGCCGGCCGTCGTCTCGACTTCACGCAGCTGCAGGCGGTGTCCGGAGATGGAGGCGCCGGCGTCCTTCGCCATCCGCAGGAAGGGAATTGCCGCCAGCAGATTGGCGGCGGCGATGATCATGAAGGCGATCTGGAAGTCTTCGAGACTCAGCGGGCGACCGCTCACCGCCGTTTCGATCTCCAGGATCGCGCCTGCGACGGCAACCCCCAGGGCAAGGCTGATCTGCTGCAGCACGGCACTCATCGACGTCGCCTTGCTGGCATCTTCGTCCTCGATTTCGGCGAAGGAGAGGGCGTTGACGCTCGTGAAGAAGAACGAACGGGCGAAGCCGGCAACCAGCAGAATGGAGAGCATGACCAGATAGGGCGTTGCCGGCGTGAAGAAGCCGTTGGCGAAAGTCATCAGGGCGGCGGTGATCGCGGCAATGATCAGCGTGGTGCGGAAGCCGGCAAGAGCGAGAACGCGGCGGGCGAGGAACTTGGTGGTGATGGCCCCGACTGCACCGATGAAGGTGATCAGGCCCGACTGGAACGGGCTGAGGCCGAAGCCGATCTGCAGCATCAGCGGCATCAGGAAGGGAACGGCGCCGACCGAGATGCGGAAGACGGTGCCGCCGATCGTGGCTGCGCGGAAGGCGCTGTTCCTGAAGAGCTTCAGATCGAGCACCGGCGCCGGATGCCGGCGGGCATGGACGATGTAGAGGAACGTGGCCGCGATGCCGGCCGAGACGGATGCGAAGCCGATCGCCGGCGGCAGCGCCGGCAGGCTGATGACCGACAGGCCGAAGACGATGCCCGAGGCGGCGATGCCGCCGAGCAGGAAGCCGAGAATGTCGACCGGCGGCGGGTTTCGCCGCTCCATCTCGGGCAGGTAGAGGCCGGAAAGCACGTAGCCGGCAATACCGACCGGCACGTTGATCAGGAAGATCCAGTGCCAGGAAAAGTAAGTCGTGATGAAGCCGCCGAGCGGCGGCCCGGCGAGCGGTCCGACGAGTGCCGGGATCGTCAGCAGGGCCATGGCGGAGACCAGCTCGCTTCGCGGGGCGCTGCGGACCAGAACGAGGCGCGCGACCGGCGTCATCATTGCGCCGCCCATGCCCTGCAGAAAGCGCGAGAGGACGAAAGCGATCAGACTGTTCGAGATGGCGCAGAGCACCGAGCCGACGATGAAGACGAGAATCGCCGCCCGGAAAATGCGCTTGGCACCGAATCGGTCCGCCATCCAGCCGCTCAACGGTATGAAGATCGCGAGCGCCACCATGTAGGACGTCAGCGCCAGCTTCAGTGTGATCGGCCCGACACCGATGTCGCGCGCGATTGCCGGCAGTGACGTCGAAATCACCGTTGAATCCATCTGCTCCATGAAGAGAGCCACGGCGAGGATCAACGGGACGACACGATTCATGCGGAATGCCCTAGGCTGAGTGGCGCGGGGATGGCGCGGCGATGATCGCCTACAGCATAATTCCCGGAAGCGGAATCGATTTCAGGAAATTACGGTCGGTCAAAGCGCGACCTTTTTGGACGTCTAAAAACACGAAAGCCGTCGAAGCGCAAACCAAACCAGCGATTGCAGATCAAAAGCCCGTGATGCCGCCTGTGCTTTTTCTTTGGAGCCCTAATTCCTGCCTGCCACGCCACGTGGTGGCAATGGGCCCACTTGCAGGATGGAGGGAAGAAGATGACGTTTTCGCTGACGCGCCGAACGCTGTTCGGAACGGGAGCAGTGGGCGCCCTGGCGGCCCCGACCTTGTTGACGCATTTCGCCAAGGCTCAAGACAGGATGGAAACCTCGGCAACGACGGACGGCACCGCCTTCAAGACGCTCAAGCTCGGCGCCGCCAAGGTCACGGTGATCAGCGATGGCACGCGCATGTCGGGAAAGCCGCACGAGACCTATGGTCTCAATCAGCCGGCTGACGCGGTTTCCGCCCTGCTGACGGAAAATTTCCTGCCCGCCGACGGCTTCGTCAACGGTTTTTCACCGGCGCTCGTCGATACCGGAACCGATGTCGTGCTCTTCGATACCGGCCTTGGCGAGGCCGGCCGGGAAATGGGGACCGGCAAGCTCGTCGATGGACTGAAAGCCGCCGGCTACATGCCCGAACAGGTCTCGGTGGTGGTGATCACCCATATGCATGGCGACCACATCGGTGGTCTCATGACCGCCGGCAAGCCGACTTTTCCAAATGCGCGCTACGTTGCCGGGCAGGTCGAGTACGATTTCTGGAAGGACGAGGCGCGTGCCGGCACGCCGGCCGAAAACGGCCACAAGGCCGTGCTCGAAAAGGTCGTGCCGCTTGCGGAGAAGACCACCTTCATTGCCGATGGTGCCGAAATGGTGCCGGGCATCACGGCCCTCGCCGCTTTCGGCCACTCTCCGGGACACATGGTGTTCCGGCTCGATTCCGACAACAAGGCGCTGATGCTGACCGCGGACACGGCCAATCATTATGTCCTGTCGCTGCAACGGCCCGATTGGGAGGTTCGCTTCGACATGGACAAGGCGGCTGCGGCCGCTGCTCGGCGCAAGGTCTTCGACATGATCGCCACGGACCGTCTGCCCTTCATTGGCTATCACATGCCGTTCCCGGCGGTAGGCTTCGTCGAGCGGAGCGACCTCGGCTATCGCTTCGTGCCGGCGACCTATCAGTTCGATATTTGAGCGGTAGAGAAATGTTGCCCTGCAACAACAATTACCGCGGCCCGGGAGATTTCCGGGCCTTGACTATTTTCATTCTGACATATCCGTGTTACGAGCCCTCGCCAACTTCCAAGACAAGCTTTGAAGTCACCCGGTGGACAAATCGCTGACCGTCCCCGGGGATTTTCGTTTATTGAAGAGGAACTGGCCATGGCGCGTATCATCGAAACGGCAACCGGTCTGGAGGCCCTGACCTTCGACGACGTTCTGCTTCAGCCGGGACATTCCGAGGTCATGCCGGGCCAGACGAACATCTCGACCCGTATCGCGCAGGATATCGATCTCAACCTTCCGATTTTGTCTTCCGCGATGGATACGGTCACCGAAGGCCGCCTGGCGATCGCCATGGCTCAGGCCGGCGGCATCGGCGTCATTCACCGCAATCTGACCCCCGCCGAACAGGCGGAGGAGGTTCGGCAGGTGAAGAAGTTCGAGAGCGGCATGGTCGTCAACCCGGTCACCATCGGTCCGGATGCGACGCTTGCAGACGCGCTGAGCCTGATGAAGGTCCATGGCATTTCCGGTATTCCGGTCGTTGAAAACGGCGGCAGCGGTGGACAGAAGCAGGGCCGCCTCGTCGGCATTCTTACCAATCGCGACGTCCGCTTCGCCTCCGATCCGGCTCAGAAGATCTACGAACTGATGACCCGGGAAAACCTGATCACGGTCAAGGAAAACGTCGACCAGCAGGAAGCCAAGCGTCTCCTCCACAAGCATCGGATCGAGAAGCTTCTGGTAGTGGATCCGGACGGCCGTTGCGTCGGTCTGATCACGGTCAAGGATATCGAAAAGTCGCAGCTGAACCCCAATGCGTCGAAGGACGCGCAGGGCCGGCTTCGCGCCGCCGCCGCCGTCAGCGTCGGTGACGACGGCTTCGAGCGTGCCGAGCGGCTGATCGACGCCGGCGTCGACCTGATCGTCGTAGACACCGCGCACGGCCATTCGCAGCGCGTGCTCGATGCTGTCGGCCGGATCAAGAAGCTGACGAATTCCGTACGCATCATGGCGGGCAACGTCGCGACGGCCGATGGCACCAAGGCGCTGATCGATGCCGGTGCCGACGCCGTCAAGGTCGGTATCGGTCCCGGCTCCATCTGCACCACGCGCATTGTCGCAGGCGTGGGCGTGCCGCAGCTTGCGGCCATCATGGCGGCGGTCGAGGCTGCGCAGGCGTCCGCTATCCCGGTGATCGCCGACGGCGGCATCAAGTTCTCCGGCGACCTCGCCAAGGCGATTGCGGCGGGCGCCTCCGCGGTCATGATCGGTTCGCTGCTTGCCGGCACCGACGAAAGCCCGGGCGAGGTTTTCCTCTATCAGGGTCGTTCCTTCAAGGCCTATCGCGGCATGGGGTCCGTCGGCGCCATGGCGCGTGGTTCGGCCGACCGCTACTTCCAGGCCGAGGTTCGCGACACGCTGAAGCTCGTGCCGGAAGGCATCGAGGGTCAAGTCCCCTACAAGGGGCCGGTCGCGGGCGTCCTGCATCAACTCGCCGGCGGTCTCAAGGCCTCCATGGGCTACGTCGGCGGCGCGACGATCAAGGATTATCAGGAGCGCGCGACCTTCGTGCGGATCTCCGGCGCCGGCCTTCGCGAGAGCCACGCGCACGACGTGACGATCACCCGTGAGAGCCCGAACTATCCGGGCGCCGTCTGATATCTTCCACGGGACGCCGTCGGGCGTCCCACTCCACCCGGAAACTCCTATCCGATATTTTGACGCGGAGCAGCGATGACAGGCTTCGAGATCTTCTGGCCGATGGTCGCCCATGCTTCGCTGGTTTTCGCGCTCTATGCGCTGCTCTCGGCGCGTCGCGTTTCGCTTGTTCGAACGGGCAAGGTTGAGGCGTCGCAGTTCCGCGAAAACCGCCACGAGCCGGCCGAGAGCCTTGTCGTCCGCAACAGCATCGCCAACCAATTCGAGTTGCCGGTGCTCTTCCATGTCTGCTGTGTGCTGCTCTACATCACCGAAGCCGACAACCTTGTCTCGCTCGGTCTCGCCTGGCTCTTCGTCGCTCTGCGCTACGTCCATGCCGCCGTTCATGTGACCAGCAACCGTCTCCGTTATCGCCGCCCGCTTTTCATCACCGGCTTCGTGACACTCCTCGCGATGTGGGGTTGGCTCTGCGTCTGGATGGCGACCAGCTGATCGCTATTTGCCGGCGCGACTGTTTCAGATCTGCGACGAATTTCCCGCCGAATGGCCGCTCCTTGATGCGCGTCAAGGAACCGCGTTTTTTTCTGCCGCTAAGCTTTCGTCCGTCAGCGCGCCCCGCAGAGGAGGATGTGCGCGATGCCGGCCGCGCCGGCGCCAACATCAAGCATCGGAGACCATGAAAGCCGCTGTGGTGAAGCTCTGGAATTTGCGGGCGAGGGCAAGATCGCGGCCCATTTTTCCTGGGACAAACTTGAGAACATCAACGCCATCTTCGAGTGCATGGAGGAGGGCAGGATCGACGGCCGCATCGTCCTCGATCTCAACGGCTAGGCGAAACGGGACGGGGCGGTTCTTCGCCCCGCTTCGCCCGATCCGGTGCTGCCGGTAACGCAGTTTTGTACGCCATGCGCGCGCCGGTTGACTTATCTTGTCGCCGGGCGGCTTTCCTTCCGGTACCGCCTACGGAGAGGATAGCCGAAGGAGGGCGTAATGAACGAACCTGTCATTACCCAAGCGATGATCGATGCCTTTGACGAATATACGCACCTGACACTGGACCGCCGCCGTTTCATGGAGACACTGACGGCGTTGGCCGGTTCCGCTGCGGCCGCTGCAGCGATTGCTCCGATGCTGGCGGCAAACAGTGCCAAGGCTGAGATGATCGCCGAGACCGATCAGCGCATCAAGGGCGAGGACATCACCTATCCGGGCGGTGATGGTGAGATGAAAGGTTACCTCGTCCGTCCGGCCGAAGCCTCCGGCAAGCTGCCGGCGGTGATTGTCATCCACGAAAACCGCGGTCTCAATCCGCATATCCGCGACGTTGCCCGCCGCATGGCGCTGGAAGGTTTTGTCGTGCTTGCGCCCGACTTCCTTTCTCCCGACGGCGGAACGCCAAGCGACGAGGACAAGGCACGCGAGATGATCGGCGCGCTTGACGCCGCCGCAACCAACGAGAACGCGGTTGCAACCGTCACCTTCCTGCAGGGGCACGAAGCGAGCACGGGGAATGTCGGCGCTATAGGTTTTTGCTGGGGCGGCGGTCTCGTCAACCGCCTGGCCGTCAACTCGCCCGATCTCAAGGCCGGGGTCGCCTATTACGGGGCTCAGCCGAAGGCCGAGGATGTATCGAAGATCAAGGCCGCAATGCTGCTGCACTATGCCGGGCTCGACGAACGCATCAATGCCGGCATCGAAGACTATCGCAAGGCGCTGACGGCGAACGGCAAGGACGCCACGATCCACCTCTATGACGGCGTCAACCACGCCTTCAACAATGACACGTCGGCCGCCCGCTACGACAAGGCTGCGGCCGATCTCGCCTGGGGCCGGACGGTCGAATTCCTCAAGGCAAAACTGGCCTAAAGGCGACAGCAGCTTCAGGAAACGCGTGTAACGGTTTTCCGTTCGCACTGCATCGCTTCAAAAAAGTCCAAGCATTTCACCGTTTCGGCGAAACAGTGAAATGCAAAGTGGGATCGCGGCAAGTTTGAGCGGTTCGTGGTCCTGCTCTTATTACCAGTCATACTGCTTTTGATTGGATCGCAGCGATGGGCGGCGCCCCCCGGGCAATACCATCGAGCGCGCTCTCTCTCTCTCTCTCAAGCTGGGTCACACCCGGTTATGAGGTAAGTATGCGCACCAGCCGGGCCGAAGCTTCCTGTCAAGATAGCTCGTCTGGCATGTCATATTCGCGTCGACAGTAGATAAACCCAGACAACGGATCGAGATCACACAACGGAGCCGTCTTAAATTGGCAATCGATTTCAATGTGTTCCACCAGCTTAGAGCCTATGGACGCAGAAATGTTGGTGGCTACAACCTCTAGGCTCTCTTCATCAAAGGCATGAGGCTCCCTATCCAGATAATATCTGACGGTTAGCGTTCGGTCGCCCCCTAGACCAATGGCAATCGCTCTAATTGAAGGGTAGATTTCGCCCAATAGGCCGTGCCAAACATGCGGAACTAACCAGTCCGGGAGTTCGCTCACCTGTGCTCTCCGAATGTTGTGGCGTTCGTTGGCGATTGAGAAATAGCGAGGGCCTCGCCCTTTGCCGAGACGTGGCTCTCGCTTTACGGGGTGTGTCTTCTACCACCCAGGCAGCATATGGCTCTGCCTGAGGCGCGGATAACGCGGATAGCTCTTCAGGTCGCCGTCAAGGTCGTCATTGACCGTGATTGGCGTGATGTTGTCGAGGCAGGCGGTGATGTGGTTGGTGATCGCGTTGGAGAGCGACGGCGACAGGCCGGGGCGCTTCATGATGCCGATCTGAACCGGCGCCAGCGCCGGGAAGCCATCGGCCTGCGTCAGCACCTTCATGCCGGGCCGCAGCGCCGATTCCGGCAACACCGAAACCGCCATCCCGGCGAGCACGGCCGCGGCGACGACGGTCGACGACCAGCTCGTGAACAGGATCTGATATTCCTTGCCCGTGGCGTCGAGCGCCGCGCAGGCGGCCTGCCGCCACTGACAGTCGCGCCGGCCCACGGCAAGCGGGATCGGCGCGTTTTCCGGCAGCGGATGGTTGATTGAGCTCACCCAGCAAAGCGGTTCCGTCCGTACAACATCGGAAGCCCTTGCCCTTGGGTTATGGGTGACGAGCGCGATGTCGAGATCGCCCTTTGCCATTTTTTCGGCGAGGTCGACCGAGGGTTCGCAGACGATGTAGAGTTCGACATTCGGATGTGTCTTGGCGAAACGGACGATGATCTCCGGCATGTAGCGATCGGCATAGTCGTCCGGCGTACCGATCCTGAGCGTGCCCTCAAGACGGTTGTCGTCGAAGGAGGCAATCGCTTCGTTGTTGAGGCGGATCATCCGGCGGGCGAAATTCAGGAGCCGGTCGCCTTCGACGGTCAGCCGGTTGCCGCGTCCGTCCTTCATGAAAAGCGCCTTGCCAATCCGCTCTTCCAGACGGCGCATCTGCATCGACACAGCCGATTGCGTCTTGAACACACGATCGGCAGCCTTGGTAAAGCTACCGGTATCTGCAATGGCAACGAAGGTTTGCAACTGGTCGATATCGAGCGGTGCTGACATGGCCGTATACCCATAAGATTGTTTGATGAATATCATTAAAAACATTCGTTGGACTGATCAATAAGGATTTGCGACTAATAGCGTGCAAATCACATCAAGTCCTGTCCGCGAAATTCATCGCTGACCCTAAAACTTCCGGCCTGCCCCTGCGTATGACCTCCCCGCAGGGGGTGGGCTTCTTCGTGCCTGAAAAGGAGTACCGCCATGAGCACGACCCAACACGCCTTCAATCTCGACCTCGTTGCAGGAAAGCAGCCGCTCGCATCCCGCACCGCAGGCGTGACCGGCGTGCTGACGACTGTCTGGCGCCTGTTCCGAAACCGTTGCCAGATCGCACGTCTGCAAGATCTCGATGACCGGCAGTTGCTCGACATGGGATTGAAACGCGAAGACCTGCAGGAGGCTTTGACCTCCTCCTTCTTTGACAACCCGGGAAGCTATCTGACGCGCGCGTCCCGAAACCGGGCGAACCTCTTCTACCGGGGGGTGCGCCACGATTGACCATCCTGCTGCACGTTTCCTCAAATCGGTGCCGATTTAAACATGCAGCAACTCAAAGTATTACAGGGCCGCAACGCGTCTGAAGAGACGCCCGGCGCTGTAGGCGCATCCCGCCGCCTTGGATGCGCCAATACGGCATGATCCGCCAGAGGTTGCCGCCTTCGCGGATCATGCCGTGAGATTCCGGTTTGCGGTGCGTCGACCGCACCGAACGTTCCCCGCAGGGTATGAGCCAATAGACCCTGCCGCTTGCCCGGTACATGACCAAGACATGTACCGGGCTTTTTTTGCACGATTCTGCGAGGATTGCTGCCAAGGCTGCAGTCATCGGAGGAAGCAAAGCTTGGACCCTGCTTCTCGCCCGTCAACGATCTGACTGTTTGAAACTGCGCAATTCCGCAGGGAAAACCGTTCTTCCGGAATCAGGCCTTGTCGCCCGAACTTTTCTTGTAGCTCTCGAACAGAGCGTCGATGTTCTTCTGGTATTCCTTCTGCATTTCGAGCCCGCTGTCGAACATCGTGTTCATCATTTCGGAGAATTGCGCGAAGGCGGGGTTTTCCGCGGGGGCTTTTTCAGGTGCGCCCGCGCCGCCCTGCATCATGTCCTGAAATGCCTTCACGAAAGGATTGCCGGCGAAGATATCGGGCGTCTTCTGTTTATCTTCCGTCTTTGCCGTGCCGAAGAAACCCTGCATCGCCTGAATGAAGGGATTGTCGAAGGCGGTTTGGGCAGGTCCTGGCTTCTTGGCCAGCCCGGTTGCCTCCATCCATTGCTGCATCATCACCATCATTGGATTGTTGGCAAAGGCATTGCCGGACGTGCCGGTCGTTTGTCTGAAGAGGCCGCCCATCAATGTGCTCGCCATTACCGGCAGCATCTGCTTGTAGATCTCCTGGCCGATGCCGGTCATCTGCGCCGCTTGCGCGGCGATCGCGCGTGACATCTCCTTGGAGCCGAAAAGTTGGCCGAGGATGCCGTTGCCATCCGCCATGCCCTGTGGCGTGAATGCCTGGCTCATGTCCTCGAAATACTTTGCGTAATTGCCGGTCGAAAGCGCACCCAGCAACGCACCGAAATCATAAGGATTGGCCGTGTTGCGCTTGAAGGCGGTGGAGAAAGCGGGCAGAAGTGCCGCCGTAGCCTTCACCATTTGTTCCTGGGCGAGGCCGAACTGCTTCGCCATCATTTCGATGGCCTTGCCGTTCTGCGCCTGCGCGAACATGTCAAAAAGCGGTGCCATCCCATATCCTTCCCGGCCGAACGACGCATGTCGCTGCACTATAACGGGAATTGGTGGACTTCAAACCGCTTTTTAAACGGCGTGGGCAGCACCGGGCCGGAGCGAAGGCAGCGTCTAGGCCTTTGAACCTGCGCGATTCCGGACGGAAACCGTTACACACTTTTTCTGGAATTGCTCAATACTGGTATTCGGCGAAGACCGGTTCGACAGAGCCGTTCCAACGGCCGTTGTAAAGGGCCAGCAGGTCCTCGGCGAGCGTCGCCTTTTTCGCCAGCACTTCGTCGAGCGGCGCCAGGAATTGGCTTTCGTCTATTCCGTCGCCGTTGAGCCGATTGCGCCGCTTCAGGCCAGCACGCGAAATCGTCAAAACTTCACGCGCGATATCGAAGAGGGAGGTTGTGCCGAGCTTTGCCGAAAGCGCTTGGGCGGGTACGGCGTCCCGCAACGCCTGCACATCGTCGTAACTCCAGCCGCGCGTCAGCGTCTCGGCGTCCGCGAGCGCCTCGTCGTCATAGAGCAGGCCGACCCAGAAGGCCGGCAGCGCGCAGATCCGGCGCCAGGGGCCGCCGTCGGCGCCGCGCATCTCGAGGAAGCGCTTCAACCGGACATCGGGGAAGAGCGTCGAAAGGTGATTGGCCCAGTCGCCCATATTGGGCTGCCACTCGGCAACCTCGCCCTTGAGCGCACCCGCCATGAACTGGCGGAACGTTACATGGGTACAGTCATGATAATGTCCGTCGCGAACGACGAAATACATTGGCACGTCGAGCGCCCATTCGACATAGTCGGCAAAGCCGAATTCCGGCTTGAAGGCAGCCGGCAGCAGGCCGGCGCGCTGATTGTCCGTATCGCGCCAGATGTCGCCCCGCCAGGAAAGGAGGCCGTTCGGCTTGCCGCCGGTGAAAGGCGAGCTTGCGAAGAGAGCGGTTGCAAGAGGTTGCAGCTTCATCGAAACCTGCATCTTGCGCCGCATGTCCTCCTCGGACGAGAAGTCGAGGTTCACCTGGATCGTGCAGGTGCGATACATCATGTCGAGGCCCTTGGTGCCGACCTTCGGCATGTAGCGCGTCATGATATCGTATCGCGACTTCGGCATGCGCGGCGTTTCGGCAAATGTCCACTTCGGGCTGCCGCCAATGCCGAGGAAGCGTATCCCGAGCGGTTCGGCAATTTCCCGAAGAACGGCCAGGTGTTGGTTGGATTCCTTGCAGGTCTGATGCAGGTTTTCGAGCGGCGCGCCGGAGAGTTCGAACTGTCCGCCCGGCTCCAGCGAGATCGCGCCGTTGCCCGAATGCTCGGCAAGCCCGATGATGTTGCCCTCGTCGACGATCGGTTCCCAACCGCTCCTTTCGGCCATGCCGTTCAAAAGCGCCTGAATGCTGGCTTCGCCGAAATAAGGTACAGGGCTGTTGTCCGCCTTGAAGAAGGCGAATTTCTCGTGTTCCGTCCCGATCCGAAACTTCTCTTTCGGCTTCGATCCCGACGCCAGATAGGCGGTCAGTTCAGCGACAGAGGTAACCGGCGTCTGGTCGGTGGTGTCTCGGGCCATAAGCGTCTTCTTTGTTTGAGCGGCTCTGCCGGGCAGCAGGGGCGATGGTGGGTGCTTGAACCGTAATCAGGTGCGGCGCAAGTGAATTTCTTTCAAGATCTCCTCAAAAAAACTTCCCACCGCCCGCATTTCTTAAACCAGAGCCGATTCAAGGGCAAATCATGCAGCAATTCAAAGCGCTACAGCAATCTTTGCGCGTCTGATGAGACATGCGGGCCTGTAGGGTGGCCAAGAGAGCGGCGGATCATCGCCAGTCGCCGACCGCCGCCTGGATGACCGCCATGGCCGCAACCGCTGCCGTATCCGCGCGCAGGATCCGCGGCCCGAGCGGTATCGCTGTTACAAAGTCGAGGCTATACAGCAGTGTCCGCTCGGCTTCGGAAAAGCCACCTTCAGGGCCGATCAGCAGGGCCAGCTGACGCTCGCTGATTACCTGCAGGATCGGCAGCGGATTCTGGCTCTCGTTGCCCTCGTCGC
Organism: Sinorhizobium psoraleae; assembly: GCF_013283645.1. Classification (GTDB taxonomy): domain Bacteria; phylum Pseudomonadota; class Alphaproteobacteria; order Rhizobiales; family Rhizobiaceae; genus Sinorhizobium; species Sinorhizobium psoraleae. The sequence goes on along the minus strand of NZ_JABEKV010000002.1, from coordinate 629,269 downwards.
AAAAGATGATGCGGCGATCTCGCGGCCAGGTCGCAAGGAGGTCTTCGAGTTTTCTCGGGTGGTCGATCTGAGGAATGCCAAGGACGCCGCATTGTTCGGCTGCTTCGATCACATTCGCGCGAACCCGGTCGAGGCTGCCGATCTTGCCTTGAACGTGCTGTGTCATCACCGGCTGCAGACGACCGGCACCCATCTCGACTGCCTTCTGGACGAGGTAATCGAGCCGGCCGACCTTGAGCGGCGCGAACAGGTAGACGAGGTCGCAAGGGGCGGGCTGCGGACGCGTCTGTTCGACCGCAGTGAGAAGGAGGCGTTTCCTGGACGGCAGCGACAATTCGGCCCGCCACTCGCCGTCGCGGCCGTTGAAGACCAGCACGGACGCCCCCTCGTCGAAGCGCAGCACGTTGACGAGGTAGTTGTACTGTTCCTTGGTGGCCTCATGTGCCGAGCCGGCGTGAAGCGGGCTTTCGACGAACAGGCGCTGCATACGGAAATTGGCACGCAATTCGGTCACCTTCAGAGGAAAAGGCCGGACAGGATGAGGTAGACGACTGCGGAGAGCAGGGCGGACGCCGGAACGGTAATGACCCAGGCCGCAATGATCGTCAGGAAATGGGAACGGCGCACCAGCCGACGACGACGCACCTCGGCGAAATTGGTCTCCGCCGAGCCCATGAAATCCGCCTGCCCGGTCTTTTGGCGAACATATTCCAGCCGCCGTCTGGAGTGGCGCGTGTACCATTCGCGGAAGAAGCCGACGCCGAAGACTGCGCCGACTGCCGTGTGCGTGGAACTGATCGGCAGCCCGAGAGCGGATGCGAGCAACACGGTAACGGCGGTGGCAAGCGCGACGCAAAAGGCGCGCATGGGATTGAGGCGCGTGATCTCCTCGCCAACGACGCGGATCAGAAGCGGCCCGTAGAGCAAGAGGCCGAGCGAAATGCCGAGCGCACCGATGAGCAGGACCCAGAAAGGCGCCCTTGCGCCTTCTGTCGATACGGCGCCACCGGCGGCAGAAACGATCGCCGACAGCGGACCAATGGCGTTGGAGACGTCATTCGCGCCGTGCGCAAAGGAAAGCAGTGCCGCGGAGAATATCAACGGCATGCGAAACAGCTTGCGCAGCGACTGGTTGCGGTTGTCGAGTCCTACCGACTGGCGATGGATCCAGGGCTTGCTCGATACGTAACAGACGATGCCTGTGAGCAGGCCGATCAGGAGACCGCTCGAGAGCGAAATGACATGAACGAGCGCGAAAACCGCCACATAGGCGGTGAAGGCCCCCGCCGTCACACCCAGGACGACCGGCATCCAGCGCCGCGCGGCCCCGATCTTGTCCTCGCGATAGATGATGAATTCCTTGAGGAAGGCGAGGAAAATCGCCGCGACGACGCCGCCAAGCAGCGGCGATATCGACCAGCTCGCCGTGATGCCGGCGAGCGCCCACCAGTTGACGCTGGAAAGACCGGCGGCGGTCATGCCGGCGCCGACGATGCCGCCGATGATCGAGTGAGTGGTTGATACCGGCGCGCGCGAATAGGTGGCGATGTTGATCCAGGCTGCGGACGAGATAAGCGCGGCCATCATCACCCAGACGAGCGCCGGAGGATCGATGAGCCCGCTATCGACGATCCCGGCCGCGATCGTAAGCGTGACCTTCCGTCCCGCGATCAGGGCGCCCGCGACTTCGAAGACGGCAGCAATGCCCAAGGCCGTTGCCATCGTCATCGCTTTCGCGCCGACGGCGGCGCCGACGTTGTTCGTCACGTCGTTGGCGCCGATGTTCATCGCCATGTAACCGGCAATCGCCGCCGCCGCGACGACGATGGCGGCACCGGACGAGCCGGTCACATAGGTCGCCGCGAATGCCATGCTGAGAAGAAGGAAGAGCAGCGCGAGGCCGGGGGCAGCCAACCTGCGCATCACGTGATGCGATGCTTCCTCGGCAAGGCTGAGCTTGTCGAGGTCCTTGTCCAGGGTCAGCTTTTCCAGGCGCGGACGCGGCTTGGCCACAGTCGATCTCCATTCACTTAGTCGCCAGTAGCGCTACAGGTCAGCGTGTTCAAGCGGAATTGACGGGAGAATGCGGCTATGGCCAACGGGCGCTTTTTTCACGCGGGCCGGGCACCGCCCACCCAAATCCGGCCGTCAGCCGTTGGCGCTCTTGGGCACGGGCGCGGGAAGCGCTGACATCCGTTCGCCGAAGTTCAGGATGAGGCTTTTCAGCGAGGGTTCGGCGACGCGGTTTGCCGCCTCCTGGTAAGTGACCCATTCAAGTCGCCGTGTACCCTTCTCAGGGAAATTCTTGCAGAAGTCATCGACTTCAAGCGCGTGCACCTGAACCTTGCAGGAGATCTTCAGGCCATGATTCATGCGTTTCTGGTAGACATAGGCGCCGATTGCGGTCTTGTGCACCTTGCCTTTCACGCCCGCCTCTTCATAGGCTTCGCGCTCCGCGACCTCGTGTGCCCGTTTGCCCTGCATTGGCCAGCCTTTTGGAATGACCCAGCGGCCGGTGTCGCGACTGGTGATGAGGAGGATTTCCAGCGCACGCGTCTTCTTGCGAAAACGGTAGCAGAGCGCGGCATATTGCATGCGCGCCGGGCGGCGCAACATCAGATGCACATCAGCAGCTAGCCGGTTCAAGAAGTTCAAGGGCGCTATTACTCCTGCGAATCAATAGACATCAATGACTGGACCAGTATGACGCGCCTATCTTGCCTGTAAATGACGTCGGTCCAGCGGTTAACTGGCGAGACGGCGTCGCGGTTCCGACAGCATCGCTACTTCAGCACTAAATATATGTACGCGCTTTCATTTCGCCAAAAAAACAGTCCCGCTGGGCCTGCGGGCTGCATTCCGCTGAATTTCGTGGGAAACGCAACGCGGATAAGCTTGAGGGATACTAGGATCCCGCGCGATCCCGCTGCTGAAGCCGCAGCCGCGCGATGCGTGCCCACTCGCCGGTGCGCTCCGCTTCGTAGGCCGCTGCGGCGACGAAGTCGATGTGGCTTTGCGCCGCCGTCTTGGCGGCCTGCGGGTCACTGGCCATGATAGCGGCGTAGATCGCCTCATGCTGGGCGAGAAGCCGATCGCGTGCGCCCGGAGCGCCGAAAACCGATGTTCGGTGAAAGAATATCCCCTGGGTCAGAAGCCTGTAGCAGGCGCGCAGCGTATGCAGCAGAATGATGTTGTGGGCGCTCTCGCCGATCGCGTTGTGCAGCTCGACGTCAGCCTCCAGTTCCTCGTCGAAGTCGCCGTTGCGATGGGCCGCCCGCATCCGCTCGATGATGCGGGTGAGAATGTCGCGGTCGAAATCCGTTGCCCGGCTCGCCGCCAGCTCCGCCGTCAGGCCCTCGAGCTCCCGCCGGTACTCCAGGTAGTCCTGCGTCGCCTTGTGGTGGCGCCCGATGAGCTCGATCAGCGGTTTCGAGAAGATCTGGCCGACCACGTCGGCGACGAACGTGCCGCCGCCATGCCGGCTTTCCACAAGTCCGCGCGCGTCCAGCTCCTTGAGGGCTTCGCGCAGGATCGGTCTCGACACGTCGAAACGCTTCGACAGTTCCCGCTCGCCCGGCAAGCGGTCGCCGTCGCGCAACACGCCTTCGAGGATCAGAAGCTCGATCTGCTGCACGACCTCGTCCGCGGTCCGGCTGTGGCTGATGCGGGAGTAGAGGTCGATTTGCTCTTCGGTCACGGCGAAACTCTCCTTGGCGAGGCAATCTAGGCAGGCTCGCCCAACTGGTCAAATTGATTGTCCACTTGTCGGCGACACAGACTGATAAAAGTCAAACTGCGTCAATGCGTCCTGTTCATTTTGCGCACTTGGTTGATAAGAGAGTGATGATGAACGCGTGAGGGGGATGAAGCGCTTCATGGCAAAGGGCAGTTTCGCATTTCCGTCCGCGCCGCTGCGTGCGCAGGTTCTCGGTGAAGTTCACTCGCGGCCCTACGCGCTGGTGACGACGCCCCGCGTCATTTTTCAGCTTGCCTTCATGACAGAAGGCGGCTCGGTCGTTGACCACGCCGCATTGTCCGAGCTGTCGCGTTCGCGCGGTATCGCGCCGCCCGGCCGCGACGCCAACCACCACGCCATGCCTTGGGGGCAGGGCACGCTGCGCTGGGAACGGCATACGGAATTCTCGACCTATTTCTGGGACGCACCGGCGCCGGAACAGTTCGGCGGCGAAGTGCCCATTCACCCGTTCGGCGACGGGTTTTCGCCGCCGGGAACGCTGATTTCCGGCATACGTCTCGAAATCCGGGCGGACACGCCCGAGGCGCGCGAGGCGATCAAGGCCTTCGATCCGACCAGCCTCTGTTACAGCGAAACCAAGAACCGGCAGGCCGTGCTCGTGACGGACTTTCGCCAGAACGGCGATGGGCTCACGCAGATTCTCGTCATTGATTGCGGCCTGACCGAAGCGGGCACGGGTGCGCTGGTGCAGCGCCTGCTCGATATCGAGACCTATCGCACGCTCGCCATGCTTGGCCTGCCGCTGGCGCAATCGCTGTCGCCGGAAATCCGCCGGACGGAGGACGGCCTGACGGCGATTACGCAGCGAATGAAGGAGAACGTCCGCGAAGAGGCCGACGAGATGCTCGCCGAAATCACCCGGCTTGCCGCCGACGTCGAGGCCGGTGCCGCCCTCAGCCTCTATCGCTTCGGCGCCAGCCGCGCCTATTACGGTATCGTACAGGAGCGCATCCGCACGCTGTCCGAGACGGCCGTGCCCGGTTACGAGACGATCGGCACGTTTCTCGAACGCAGATTGGCACCGGCCATGCGAACCTGTCAGTCGGTCGAGGAACGCCAGGCGAACCTGTCGCGCAAGCTCTCGCGCGCCACGGCGCTGCTTCGCAGTTGGGTGGACGTCGAACTCGAAAAGCAGAACAGCGCCCTGTTAAACTCGATGGACCGTCGGGCCAAGCTGCAGTTGCGCCTGCAGCAGACCGTCGAAGGCCTGTCGGTCGCCGCCATTTCCTACTACGTCGTTGGCCTGTTCGGTTATCTTGCCAAGGCCGTAAGCTACGAGCTGCCGGTCGATCCAGGCCTGCTGACCGGTTTGGCGGTTCCCTTTGCCGTCATCGGCGTCTGGCTCGTGGTCCGGCGTATTCGCCGTCACCACGAGGAAAGCGCGCAGAAATAGAGCAATTCCAGGAATGGCGTCCGGAAATGCGCTCGATCCGCCACGCGCCCTATTGCTCCCAGTAGGGCACCGGTCCGTAGAGTGCCGCCAGGTAGTCGATAAACAGGCGGACCTTGGCGGGCAGGAATTGCCGGCTTGGGTAGACGGCAGAGAGCGTCAGGTTATGGGACCCTTCCCATTGCGGCAGCACCTGGACCAGCTGCCCGGCGCGCAGTTCCTTGCCGATGTCCCAGGTGGAACGCAGCGCGATGCCGGCGCCGGCGATCACCGCCTCGCGGATGATCTCCGACGAATTGGTGACGAGCGGCCCCTCCGGGCGATAGCTCAGGCTGCCGCCGGGGCCTTCGAGCTTCCAATTGTCGTTGTTGTGCGCCGGCAGGCAGACATGGTTTGCGAGATCGCCGATTTCATGCGGAAGACCGTGGCGGACGATATAGCTGGGTGCCGCACAGAGGAGGCGACGGACCGGCGCGAGCTTCCGCGCGACGAGGCTTGAATCGGTGAGTTCGCCGATCCGGACGGCGAGATCGAAGCCTTCCGCGACGATGTCCGCAAAATCGTCGCTGAGAACGATGTGGAGTTTCAGGTCCGGATGATCCTTCATAAAGCCGGTCAGATGCGGCGCGATGTGCATGCGGCCAAAGGATGTCGGGGCAGTAATCCTGAGCGTACCCTGCGCCTGCGACGAGCGGCCGGAAGCGTAGGCTTCCGCATCCTCGATGCCGGCCAGAATGCCGAGGACGCGGTCATAAAAGCCCTGTCCCGCCTCCGTCAGCGAAATTTGCCGTGTCGTGCGCTGCAGGAGCCGCGTGCCGAGCCTGTCCTCCAGTCGTTTGACGCGCTTGGAGATCACCGCCGGAGAAAGGCTGAGCGCGCGCCCCGCGGCGGACATGCTGCCGGCGGAGACGACCCGCGTGAAGATCTCGAGATCGCCGAGATTTGTCATCAATCTTGACCATTATTGCCGAAAACGAAAAGCTCATTAGCATTTGCTGGCTGTCGATCCTACTGCATGTCTTCTTAAATCGGAGCCGATGTTAGGAAACATGCGGCGGTTCAAAGTGCTGCCGCGAGTTTTGCGCGTCTGATACGACGCGTGGCGATCTCGTACATCCCGCTTTCACAAAACGGATAAGATGCTCTAGATTCAAACTGCCAACGCGCTTGCGCGTTCATTGAATGCGTGGCGATCTAGTGGTAAACAAAAAATACCACTCTGTGGCAGTTTTGTTTGGGAGTATCTCATGCCGGAGACGATCGGGTTTCTGAAACCGAAACAAGCCGTTCTGGATCGCCGGCAGGAAATCGTCGCCGACCTCAAGGATCTCTTGCCCAAAGGCTGTCTGATCAGCGAGGAGCGCGAGCTGAAGCCCTTCGAGACTGATGCTTTCCTCGCCTATCGGCGGTTGCCGCTTGCCGTGGCTCTGCCGGAAACGACGGAACAGGTAGCCGCCGTACTCAAATATTGCAGCCGCTACGGCATCCCCGTCGTGCCGCGCGGCGCCGGCACATCGCTCTCGGGCGGCGCCATCCCGCAGGAGGATGCCGTCGTTATCGGCCTTTCGAAGATGTCGCGCATTCTCGATATCGATCTCTTCAACAGAACGGCAACGGTTCAGGCGGGCGTCACCAACCTCAATATCTCCGAGGCGGTCTCCGGCGATGGCTTCTTCTATGCGCCCGACCCCAGTTCGCAGCTCGCCTGCACCATCGGCGGCAATATCGGCATGAATTCCGGCGGCGCTCATTGCTTGAAATATGGCGTCACCACCAACAATCTCCTGGGTGTGAAGATGGTGCTTTTCGACGGTACCGTGATCGAAGTCGGCGGCAAGGCGCTGGACGCGGCCGGATATGACCTGCTTGGCCTCGTCTGCGGTTCGGAAGGCCAGCTCGGCATCGTCACGGAAGCAACGGTGCGTTTGATCGCCAAGCCGGAAGGCGCGCGGCCGGTGCTCTTCGGTTTTGCTTCGTCCGAGGCGGCCGGTGCCTGCGTTGCCGATGTCATCGGAGCGGGCATCATTCCTGTCGCGATCGAATTCATGGACAAGCCGGCGATCGAGATCTGCGAAGCCTTCGCGCATGCCGGTTATCCGCTCGATGTAGAGGCTCTGCTGATCGTGGAAGTCGAGGGATCCGAGGCGGAGATGGACGCGATGCTTCAAAGCATCATCGAGGTCGCTCGCCGTCATGGCGTCACCACGATCCGGGAGTGCCAATCGGCGCTCGAGGCGGCGCTGATCTGGAAAGGCCGGAAATCGGCTTTCGGCGCAACAGGCCGCGTCGCGGATTATATCTGCATGGATGGTACGGTGCCGCTCAGCCAGCTCTCGCATGTGTTGCGCAAGACCGGCGAGATCGTCGCCGGCTATGGCCTGCGTGTCGCGAACGTCTTCCACGCCGGGGACGGCAACATGCATCCGCTGATCCTCTATAACATCAACGATCCGGAAGATGCCGCCCGCGCCGAGGCGGCCGGCAACGACATCCTCAAGCTCTGTGTCGATGCCGGAGGCTGCCTGACGGGCGAGCATGGGGTCGGCATCGAGAAGCGTGACCTGATGCTGCATCAATACAGTCGGACCGATCTCGACCAGCAGATGGCCGCGCGCGCGGCCTTCGATCCCGAGTGGATTCTCAATCCGTCAAAGGTCTTTCCGCTCGAAGGGCGGCCGGCAGCATGATCGTTCACTTCGAACCAGCCAGCGAGGAGGGGATCGCCTCGATCGTGCGCTCCGCAGCGGCAGAGCGCGTTACGCTGGCGGTCGTCGGCGGTGGCACGCGCTCGGGCCTCGGCAATCCGGTGCGGACGGACCGAACGCTCTCGACCCGCCGCCTCTCCGGCATCGTCAGCTACAATCCGGCGGAAATGACCATGAGCGCTCTCTCCGGAACGCCGCTTGCCGAGGTCGAAGCCGCGCTTCGCGCAAACGGCCAGATGCTTTCCTTCGAACCGGTGGATCATCGGCCGATCTTCGCCACATCGGGCGAGCCGACGATCGGTGGCGTGTTCGCGGCGAATGTTTCCGGTCCCCGACGCTATGTCTCCGGTGCCGCCCGCGACAGCCTGCTCGGGGTGCGATTCGTCAATGGAGCCGGCGACGTGATCAAGGCCGGCGGCCGGGTCATGAAGAACGTCACCGGGCTCGACCTCGTCAAGCTCATGGCAGGTTCCTACGGCACGCTCGGGATCTTGACGGAAGTCACTTTCAAGGTTCTGCCGCTGCCGCCAACGGCCGCGACGGTGGTCGTCTCGGGTCTCAATGATGCAGAAGCTGCGGCGGCCATGGCCGAGACGATGGCGCTGCCGGTGGAGGCTTCCGGCGCGGCACATCTGCCGGAGAGCGTGCGCGGACGCTTCCTGGACGGCGCGCTTCCCGAAGGCGCGGCCACTGTTCTGAGGCTGGAGGGCTTGGCGGAATCTGTTGACATACGTGCTGGGAAACTCACTGCGGCGCTTTCCCGATTCGGGCCGGTCGCTCGACTCGACGCGGCGGCAACGGGTGCATTGTGGGCGGAAATCCGCGACGTGAAGCCCTATGCCGATGGCACCAGGCGACCATTGTGGCGGGTCTCGGTCGCGCCGTCCGCCGGCCATCAGCTCGTTGCCGCGCTGCGCCTGCAAACCGGCGTCGATGCGTTTTATGACTGGCAGGGCGGGCTCGTCTGGCTGCGGATGGAAGCGGATGCTGAGGCGGAGCTCGTGCGCCGCTATGTCGCCGCGCTCGGCGGCGGCCATGCGAGCCTGGTGAGGGCCGGCGACGATGCGCGCGCAAGCGTTCCGGCCTTCGAACCGCAGGCGCCCGCCGTCGCTCAATTGACGGAGCGCATCCGCGCCAGGTTCGATCCGTCGCGGATTTTCAACCCGGGGCGGATGGCAATAGGCGCCCAGGCAGGAGTAGGGAGTGAGTGAAAAGGCTTCGTCTGCCGCCGATCTCGCTGACAGGCGCGATGCGTTCGAAACGTCCCATGGGAGAACTCGATGAGCGATACCGGTCCCCGGACACCGCTTTCCCGCCAGACCGATCGCTGGTTGGAACCGGGCAAGGTCAACATTCAGATCATCTATGTGCTTTATCTCGTCAGCTTTGCCATCGGCATCACCGCGCTCGTCGGGATCGTGCTGGCTTATCTCAACCGCGAAAAGGCGGAGCCATGGGCAAGGACCCACTATACCTGGGCGATCCGCACCTTCTGGATCGCCTTGCTTTTCTGCATAATTTCGGCGCTGCTTACCGTTATGGTCATTGGCGTTCTAGGCTTTGTGGCCACAGCGGTGTGGATCGTCGTCAGATGCGTTGTCGGCTTGCAGAAAGCGGCACGGGAGGAACCGATCACCAATCCCGAGAGCTGGCTGGTCTAGCCTCGGAATTGCAGGGTGGAATGCGGCGGGACGCGCAAGTCTTCGCCCGGATCCCGCCCTAAGTTATAGGAATGGTGCGACGAATCCGGGTCGCCTTGATCCGGGACCGTCGCTAATTGGAGTATTCGGTTGCAGACCAATTTCTCACCCGCGCAACTCGCCGATCCGCGTGTCGCCGAATCCGAAAAGATCCTGCGCAAGTGTGTCCACTGCGGTTTCTGCACGGCCACCTGTCCGACCTATGTCGTCCTCGGCGATGAACTCGACAGTCCCCGCGGGCGGATCTACCTGATCAAGGACATGCTCGAAAACGGCCGGGCGGCGGACCGCGAGACCGTTACGCATATCGACCGCTGCCTTTCCTGCCTGTCGTGCCTTACCACCTGTCCGTCGGGCGTCGACTACATGCACCTGGTCGATCATGCCCGCATCCACATCGAAAAGACCTACAAACGGCCGTTCAAGGATCGCTTCGCGCGCGCCGTTCTCGCCGCGGTGCTGCCCTACCCAAGGCGGTTTCGGTTCGCGCTACGGGCGGCTGGCGTTACCCGCCCATTGGCGGGGCTGGTGAAGCGAATTCCCTGGATGAAGACCTTTGGCGTCATGCTCGACCTGGCTCCGAAAGCGGTGCCGCCGGCCTCCGCAGGGACCAGGCCCGCTACTTACGCAGCGAAGGGCGAGCGCCGTGGCCGGGTGGCGATCCTGACCGGCTGTGCGCAGCCGGTCTTGAAGCCTGAGATCAACGAAGCGGCGATCCGGCTGCTCACGGGACAGGGCATCGAGGTTGTCGTCTCCGCCGGCGAGGGCTGCTGCGGAGCGCTGGTCCACCACATGGGGCGGGAGGAACAGGCGCTCGAGGCCGCTCGCCGTAACGTCGATATCTGGTTGAAGGCGGAAGACGAAGACGGTCTTGATGCCGTCATCATTACCGCCTCGGGCTGCGGCACCACGATCAAGGATTATGGTCACATGCTGCGGCTGGATCCGGGATATGCGGAAAAGGCAGCGAAAGTATCCGCATTGGCAAAGGACATCACCGAATACCTGGCGGGTCTTGAATTGCCGCAGCGGGAGAAGCGCGGGATGACGGTTGCCTATCATTCTGCCTGCTCGATGCAGCATGGCCAGAAGATCACCGCGGCGCCGAAAGAGCTGTTGAAGCGGGCCGGCTTCACGGTTCGCGAGCCGGCCGAGGGCCACCTCTGTTGCGGGTCCGCGGGCACCTACAACATCCTGCAATCCGAGATATCGGAGAAACTCAAGGCGCGCAAAGTGCGCAACATCGAAGCGACGAAACCGGATGTGATTGCGACCGGCAATATCGGTTGCATCACGCAGATCGCGACCGGAACGGCGCTTCCGATCTTGCACACGGTCGAACTCCTGGACTGGGCTTATGGCGGGCCGAAACCTGCCGGTCTCTGACGTCAAAAATACGAATGCCGGCACTGATCGGTGCCGGCATTCGTCACGTTGCTGCCTTGATAAACTCAGCCGCCGAAGATCTGGCGGAAAATGTCCACGCCGCGATCGTCGTAATTGACATCGCCGTGCTTGTTGCCCGGGCCGATGACGATCACTTTCGTACCGATACCGGCACGGTCGTAAAGGTGCTCGACGTCCTCGTTCATCATCCGGATGCATCCCGACGACATGTTCTGGCCAATGGTCCAGGGCTGGTTCGTGCCGTGAATGCGGAAGATCGTGTCGCGGCCGCCCTTGTAGAGATAAAGCGCGCGGGCGCCGAGCGGATTGTCGATGCCGCCTTGCTGAGTGATCGGCAGGATGCGGCCCTTCGCGGCTTCTCGCACGCGCATTTCCGCCGGAGGCGTCCAGCTTGGCCACTCGGCTTTGCGGCCGACCTTGACGACACCGGACCAGCCGAAGCCTTCGCGACCGACGCCGATGCCGTAACGCGTCGCGCGGTTCGGGCCGTCGATGTAATAGAGATACTTGTTGTTCGTATCGACGATAATGGTGCCGGGAGCTTCATTCGTCCGGAAACGGACCTTGGTGCGCCAGTATCTTTGCGGCGGCCGCTTCTGATAGGCGGCCAGCAGAATGTCGGAACGCTTGGCGGTGGCCTCCGGTGCATTCGCCGGAGTGAACGCCGATGCATTCGTCGCACCAAACAGTGCCGTGGCCGCGACAGCGAGCGCAACCACCTTCTTGGCATGAAATTTCATTAACGATTCCCTCTCAACCCTAATCGCGTGCAGGTTCGGCAAATTACCTGCAAGCTCAAGCCTGCGCCATATCCGATAGAGCATAGGCACCGGCGTAACTTGTATCTCTGGGAACAGCTGTTGCGTTTGGAGCACTGTTGCCGGGGCGAACGCAATCTGTACGCGGGTTGTTCAGGTGAAGAGCGATTTTATATCACGATAACCTTCGTGCCCACGTTCACGCGCTCATAGAGATCGACGACATCTTCGTTACGCATGCGGATGCAGCCGGACGAGACGCCATAGCCGATAGTCCACGGCGCGTTGGTGCCGTGGATGCGGTAAAGCGTGGAGCCGAGATACATGGCCCGGGCGCCGAGCGGGTTTCCAGGGCCGCCCTCCATGCGGGCCGGCAGATAATGCCCCTTCGCGGCTTCCCGCGCGATCATTTCCTGTGGCGGCGTCCAGGTCGGCCACTCCGCCTTTCGGGTGATCTTGTGCGCGCCGGCCCATTCGAAGCCCGGTTTGCCGACACCGACGCCATAGCGACGGGCTTCGCCTTTGCCTGTGACGAGATAGAGGAAGCGGTTGTTGGTGTCGATCACGATCGTGCCAGGCTTCTCCGGACCATCATAGGCCACGGTTTGCGGCAGGAACTGCGGATCGAACTTCGTCTTCGTCGGCTTTTGCGCACGCACGGCCGCAACGGGCTGCGCCAATGCGGGCGCAGCCCGGCGCTTTGCCTGACGTCCGTCGAACTGCTTTCGGGTGGCTGTCGGCATCTGCGGACGGTAGGCGACCGGACGCGCCTGCTGCCCGCCAAGCTGCATCAACCAGGGGGCGGTGAGATCCGGGCTGACGATAACGGGCGGACGATTGTGATACCGGTCGCGCGCGCCGGCCTCGCCGGCAACGACACAGAGGAGGGATATGGCAAGAAAAAGGGATTTTTTCATCATGGGCGGACTCGCTACATTTGCGCCGAAAATTTTCAAAGAACGGCTCCATGGCCGGGAAAGCGGCGCTTTCGCCGGCCAGGCGCGCCTGGCAATGGCCTGATCGTGGCACCGCGTTGCCACCGAAAGGTAAACGGCCATTCATTAAAAGGCCGGCGCGCGGATAAAGCTCTGGGTAGGGTTATCGGCCACTTTATGAAAGTGGTTTGCGAGTGGTAAACAGAACAAAAGAGCAACCGAGAGAGAATGAAACAATGGCCGCGAAAGGCTTGATTACCGGAGATGATGGACTTGATCGCTGCGCCTGGCACGGCAATCTCGAGGACTACCGGCGCTACCATGACGAGGAATGGGGCCGGCCGGTTACGGACGATCACCGGCTGTTCGAGAAGATCTGCCTGGAAGGCTTTCAGTCGGGCCTGTCGTGGCTGACGATCTTGCGGAAGCGCGAAGCGTTTCGCGCCGCCTTCGCCGGCTTCGATTTCGACCGTGTCGCCGAATTCGGCGAGGCCGATATCGAACGTTGCCTCGCGGACACCGGCATCGTGCGCCATCGCGGCAAGATTGTCTCGACCATCAACAATGCGCGGCGGGCCAAGGAACTGCGCACGGAGTTCGGCTCACTCGCCTCCTATTTCTGGTCCCATGAGCCGGATCAGAGCGAGCGTCCGAAGGTCATGAGCTACGAGGCCTTGATCGCCAATCCGACGACCGTAACGTCCACGCGCATCTCGAAAGACCTGAAGAAACGCGGCTGGACATTCGTTGGGCCGACGACGATCTACGCGTTGATGCAGGCCATGGGCCTCGTCAACGACCATATCGAAGGCTGTTTTTGCCGGGTACAGGTGGAGGAGATGCGCCGGAAGCTTGTCGGGTCGCTGCAAGGCTCCGCCCGAACCGCGCTGTAGAGCCGACCATGCAACGTATCAATTGCAGGCGATTTTGATTCGACTTTGATTTGCGCAGCCAAGACGGGGATTGAGAGCGTTGGTTATACTTGATGCCGGTTCGTGGTGGTCGGGCTGGCCATGTGCGGTTCGGCCTTGGTGGATTTACTTGGCGGCACTCGCCGTCGCCGCGCTGTTTGCGGGGGCGGTATTCATGCGTATGCGCGTTGAGGTATGGCTGAGACCTGACGGTGCCCTGCCGCGATTTGCTCCCGGAGAGCGTCGCGCAACGCTGTGCGTCATGGGTTTCTTAGTTGCAGCGGTTGCGCTTATCGCGATTGTGCCGGCACTCTCCCGCCATCAGGATCTGCTGTTCGTTGAAGACGGAAAGCTCGTCGAGACTGGCTGCCACATGTTCAACATGTACAGATACGAATTCGAATTGGCGGATGTAAAGACCAAGTACGTCTATGCGACTGGGAAAGGCGAGAAACATCTGCTCCACATCATGCCGCGCAGTACGGGGCGCACGACACGCATCACTCTGAAAGCAAACCCCTGGCTAGATAATCTTGTCGCCGTTGCGCCCACTGAGATGGGTAAGTATGCGCAAAAGCTGGCCGAGAAAGGTGACGAGATGCCGGCGGAATTGATGCGTCTGCTGCGTTCGCCGTAAGTCCAAACCAGCGGAAAGCCTGCCGCATCATTCGGTGCGGCAGGCGTCATCGTCACCCGCCGTTCTTGGCGAGCCATTCCTTCATCATCTTGATCTCGCTTTCCTGGGCCTTGATGATGTTTTCCGCCAGCTTGCGGATCTCTTCATCCTTGCCGTGTTCCAGCTCGATCTTGGCCATGTCGATCGCTCCCTGGTGGTGAGCGATCATGCCGCGCACGAAGTCGAGGTCGGTTTTGCCGGTGAAGGCGATATCCATGTCTTTGTGCATCTTGGCGTTTGCTGCGGCAAAGGCCTTGCTGGACGGCGAAACATCGCCGGCCGGGTTTGCCGCCTCCGTCGAGCCGTGCATGGTTCCGTGGCCGCTTTCCTGCGCAAGGGAAGGGGTGGTGGCGAGTGCTGCCAGCATGAGGGCGGCGGCGATCGTTTTTGGGGACATGATATTTTCCTTTCGAAATCCTATCCGACATTCGCGGGCGCATGTCCGTGATATGCGGGATTGTTCCGCTTCCGGGCGGTTTCGCCGAAAAACGGAGAGATGCTTCATTTTTCAAACTTTCGGAACATTCCTCGCGGAGCGACCGCGTGGTTCCTCAGATCGAAAGGAAGGGCTTGGGCGGCGGAACCTGCGGCCTCACACTCTCGCCGAGAGGTTTCGCGTAATGCCGCAAGGAAAGGCGGGTGGAGGGGGTTTCGGGCCGCCTCAACTTGGACTGAGCGGGGCTGATTGCCAGGCACGCCGAGCACAGCGCCGGATGCAGAGGCTTCGTGGGAAGATCGCAGCGCTCTGTCGTCTCGCAGCGCGCGTCATGATTTGCTGAAGCGTGATGATCGGCGGCAACGGCTGCCGAGTGATGATGGCCCACTCCCGTCGCGGCAACATCCCGCGCCTGTGCCACGGCCGACGGGGCGCCGATGAGTGGCGCAGACAGAAACAGCAGACGAGGGCGAGGCGACGCAGCATGCATGTAAGATAAGATAAATTTCGGCCAGTGAAAGAGGGGACAGGCCGCCGCAATCACCTGCTCAACAGTTCCCGGTGTCGGGGAAAGCAAATATGCCTTCCAGCATGCCGTCTCCGACTTCACTGGCAAGCGTCGAGTTTCCGACGCAACAAAGCGGCGAGGCTTGTCCGGATCGACTACGCACGCGCGTGGAAAAACAGAAGGAAGACGGTGTCCCGGTCGCCTGCTCCAGAATGTTCAGAATTATTGACCTGTCGTCTCCGTCGTGGGCGCGCAGCAGGTCGATGATACCGCACGGGTTCTGCCGTGCGCCGAGAAGCGCGAGCGTCCGCGGCCCCAGAAGAAAGGTGCCGTTGGCGAGATTGCAGTGCCACGGCTCGACGAGATAATTCCCTTGCGCCAGATCGCGCGTCCAGCCCTCATGGGCCTCCAGATGGGCGGGCTTGATTGCGCCGCGACCGGGTTTCATAAATTTCAGCATGCCGCCAAAATCTCCGCTGAAGCCCTTGCGTCGTTCGCGCGCTCCTCGCGTCGCGCCGACCTTTGTTCCGGCTTTCAAGCAGAATATCGCCCGGGGGCTGCCAGCGGCAAAGCGTTGCATGATTTCTGCCGCCGTATCGCATTGGGCTGCCGGACAACCCAGTCGACCAGCACTTAACCTATAGGAGAATATCTCCATAAGTACAATCACAGCTTTGTTACATCCGAGATTGACGATCTGAAGCGTGCGTCGAGGAGTTTCTCGCGCCGAGCACGGGCGCCCTTTATTCCGGCTGCCCTTGCCGCCCTTGACGTGATCCGGTAGGGAAGGCACCGATCAAATTTGACAGTCCGGAAATACTTTCAATGAACGAGAAACCGAAGAAACCGCAGAAGCTCAAAGCTCGACTGCCGCGCGGCTTTGTCGATCGCTCGGCCGCGGATATCCGCGCGGTCGACGAGATGATCGCCAAGATCCAGGAAGTCTACGAGCGCTATGGTTTCGATCCGGTGGAAACGCCGCTATTCGAATATACCGACGCTCTGGGAAAGTTCCTTCCCGACAGCGACCGGCCGAACGAGGGCGTCTTCTCGCTGACGGACGACGACGATCAGTGGATGAGTCTGCGCTACGACCTGACGGCACCGCTCGCGCGGCACGTGGCCGAGAATTTCAACGAGATCCAGCTTCCCTACCGGACCTATCGGGCCGGCTACGTCTTCCGCAACGAGAAGCCGGGTCCGGGCCGTTTCCGCCAGTTCATGCAGTTCGACGCCGACACCGTCGGCGCGGCGGGCGTCCAGGCCGATGCCGAGATGTGCATGATGATGGCCGACACCATGGAAGCGCTCGGCATTCAGCGCGGCGACTATGTGATCCGCGTCAACAATCGCAAGGTTCTCGATGGTGTGCTCGAGGCGATCGGCCTTGGTGGTGACGAGCACGCGAATGCGCGCTTGACCGTCTTGCGCGCCATCGACAAGCTCGACAAGTTCGGCCCCGAGGGCGTGCGACTGCTGCTTGGCGAAGGTCGCAAGGATGAAAGCGGCGACTTCACCAAGGGCGCGGGCCTGAACGACGAGCAGATCGCTCGTCTGATGGGTTTTGTGACGACGGCCACACAAGTGTCGCGTGAGGTTGACGAGCGGAAATCGCTGCCCGCCAATGTGTCCGTCGTTGATATGGCAGATTGGTATATTCTCGACGAGATGCAGCAGTCATTTTACGAGAATAAACTCGCAAGTGACGGCCTCAACGAGCTTATGACGATTTGGAGCCTCGCGAGATCTGCTGGCTACGGGATCGACCGCATCAAGATTGACCCCTCGGTCGTGCGCGGTCTTGAATATTACACCGGCCCCGTCTTCGAGGCCGAGTTGCAATTTGCGATCACGAACGAGAAGGGCGAAAAGGTCGTTTTCGGCTCCGTCGGCGGTGGCGGCCGCTACGATGGCCTCGTCTCGCGTTTCATGGGGCAGCCGGTGCCTGCAACCGGCTTCTCGATCGGCGTGTCGCGGCTGATGACGGCGCTGAAGAACCTTGGCAAGCTTGGGACCGAGGATGTGATCGCGCCGGTGGTCGTCTGCGTCATGGACCGTGACATCGAAAGCATGGGCCGCTACCAGCGTTTTGTCCAAGAGCTGCGCCATTCCGGTATCCGTGCCGAGATGTACCAGGGCAACAAGAAGAATTTCGGCGACCAGCTCAAATATGCCGATCGCCGCGGTTCGCCGCTGGCGATCATCCAGGGCGGCGATGAGCGCGCCTCGGGCGTCGTGCAGATCAAGGACCTGATCGAGGGCAAGCGCCTCTCGGGCGAAATCCAGGACAATGTCGCCTGGCGCGAGGCGCGCGTGGCGCAGGTCTCCGTGCCGGAAACTGATCTGGTCGAGAAGGTGCGCGAGATGCTGGCGGCACAGGCCGAGGACCGAACAAGGGCGAACTGACCGCAATGCCTCTGATCAATCTCCCCGCCTTTGCTGGCGACCTGCTTGCCGATTTTGAGCGGATGGAGACGCTGCGTGTCGACACACCGGTGATCCAGCCGGCCGAGCCCTTTCTCGACATGGCCGGGGAAGACCTGCGGCGGCGTATTTTCATGACGCAGAGCGAGACGGGCGAGAGCCTTTGCCTTCGTCCGGAATTCACGATTCCGGTCTGCATTCGACATATCGAGACCGCGACCGGCACGCCGCAGCGCTATGCCTATCTCGGCGAAGTGTTCCGCCAGCGACGCGAGGGATCGGGCGAGTTCTATCAGGCCGGCATCGAGGACCTCGGTGAGCCGGACACGGCGCGGGCGGACGCGAGAGCCGTCGGCGACGCGATGCAGGTTCTTGCCAATAGATTGCCGGGACGGCGGCTGAAGGTGACGCTGGGCGACCAATCCGTCTTCGAAGCGGTGATCGCCGCCTGCGGGCTGCCGGCCGGTTGGCAGAAGCGGCTGATCCATGCCTTTGGCGATCCGAAACAGCTGCAGAAGCTTCTGGCGGAGCTCGCCGATCCGAAATCCGCGGGCGTCTTCGGCCATGAGGTCGAGCGGCTTGCGATCATGGGCATGCTCGAGGACGAAGACCGGCTCGTCGCCTATATTGCTCAGACCATGGAGGCCACCGGCTATTCGACCAATACTAGCCGGTCGCCCCGCGACATCGCTCGCCGCCTCAAGGAGAAATTGGAGCTGGCGAACACGCGACTGGACAAGACCACGCTCGCCGTCATGCGCGAATTCCTGACGCTGGACTTGCCGCTGGCCGACGCGCCGGCTGCGCTTTTCGGCTTCGCCGCGAAGTCCGGGTTGAAAATCGAAGCCGCGCTGTCGCTCTTCGACGCGCGCGTTGCGGCCCTTTCGCGTGCGGGCGCCGATATCGGTCTCATCCGCTATCGGGCCGCGTTCGGCCGCCCGCTCGACTATTATACCGGCCTCGTCTTCGAGATCGAGATCGAAGGGACGGCGGCAGTTCTGGCCGGTGGCGGACGCTTCGATCGCCTGCTGACGCTTCTCGGCGCCCGCGAACATATTCCGGCGGTCGGCTTCTCCCTCTGGCTTGACCGGATCGAGCATGCGGTTGCTACCGCGGGGGGCGTGAAATGACGATCACGATTGCACTGCCTTCGAAGGGCCGGATGAAGGACGATGCTTCGGCGATCTTCGCGCGCGCCGGAATGAAGATCGTCGCCGTCGGCAACGACCGCTCCTATCGCGGCCGCGTGGAGGGCTGGGACGACGTCGAGATCGCCTTCCTCTCGGCGTCGGAAATTTCCCGCGAAATCGGCAGCGGCGCAGTCGATTTCGGCGTCACCGGCGAAGATCTCGTTCGCGAGGGCCTGGCCGATGCCGATGCGCGCGTGGAGTTCTGCGCCCGGCTCGGCTTCGGCCATGCCGACGTCGTCGTGGCCGTGCCGGAAATCTGGTATGACGTCGATACCATGGCGGATCTCGGCGATGTTGCTGCCGACTTCCGGGCGCGTCACGGGCGCAGGCTTGCGATCGCCACCAAATACTGGCGACTGACCCAGCAATTTTTCTCCGGAAGCCATGGTATTCAGCTCTATCGCATCGTCGAGAGCCTGGGGGCCACGGAAGGCGCGCCGGCATCCGGCTCGGCCGACATTATCGTAGACATCACCTCGACCGGCTCGACGCTTAAGGCGAACCACCTCAAGATCCTTTCGGATGGCGTAATTCTACGGTCGGAAGCCTGCTTCGTCAGGGCTCGGAAGGCTGTCCATGCGGAAGATCCTGTCGTCGACCGGATCATTGCATCCATCCGCGCTGCGCTCTGACACGGTTCTTTCGGGAGAAATGACGGAGCGATGCAATCGCTCGCGGAAATTTTGCCTAACAAATGGAATTGCGACGACCTATGTAGGGGCGGCACGTCTCACCTTCAGCATCCCACCTTGAGGCATCTTATGGCTGATCTTTCCTCTTTCCCGATCACGACCCGCTGGCCGGCAACCAACCCGGACATTATCCAGCTCTATTCGCTGCCGACCCCGAACGGCGTGAAGATCTCTATCGCCCTGGAAGAACTGGGCCTGCCCTACGAGCCGCATCGAATTGCGTTCGATGCCAACGAACAGAAGTCGCCCGAATTCCTGTCGCTCAACCCGAACGGCCGAATCCCGGCGATCATCGACCCGAACGGACCTGGCGGAAAGCCGATCGGTCTCTTCGAATCCGGTGCGATCCTGGTTTATCTGGCAGAAAAGACGGGAAAACTCATCCCCGAGGATGCCGCCGGTCGCTACGAGACGCTTTGCTGGGTGATGTTCCAGATGGGTGGGGTTGGCCCGATGCTCGGTCAGTTCGGGCATTTCTTCAAATTCGCGGCCGAAAAGGTCGCCAACAACTCCTATCCGGTGGAACGCTACCGCGATGAATCGAAGCGCTTGCTTGGCGTTCTCGAGACGCGCCTGAAAGGCCGGCAATGGCTGATGGGCGACGAATACACCATCGCCGATATTGCCACCTATCCGTGGGTAGAGGGGGCCCGCAGATTCTACGGCGGTGCGGAAGTGCTCGATTATGAGAGCTTCCCGAATGTCATGGCCTGGGTCGATCGCGGTCTCGCCCGACCGGCTGCGCAAAAGGGCATGGAAATCCCGCGGAAGCCCTGATCCTGCACGCGGTCTTGCCGTTCCGTCCGAGTTGACGAAGCTCGGGCGGAGAGGGTACGGCTGGCGGAACGCGAGCATCAAGAGACGGGTGGAGCAGGTGTCGGGAAGACTTGTTGTTGTCGGCGGCGGCCAGGCCGCTTTTGCCTTGGTTGCCAAACTTCGCGCTTTGAAGGACGAGCGGCCGGTGACGATCGTCGCCTCGGAGGAAAGCCTTCCTTACCAGCGGCCGCCGCTTTCCAAGAAATATCTGCTCCGCGAAATGACTCTCGATCGGCTGCTCTATCGGCCGGAGGCCTGGTATTCGGAGCACGACATCGACATTCGCCTGTCGACGACGGTCACACGCATCGACCGTGGGTCAAAACACGTAGCGCTGAGCGACGGATCGGTGCTCGGCTATGAGACGCTCGCCTTCGCAACGGGGGCGACGCCGCGCCGATTGCCCGCTCCGATCGGTGGCGATCTTGCCGGCGTCTACGTCGTACGCGATTTCAAGGATGCCGACCTGCTGGCCGAGGAAATGCAGCCCGGGCGCCGCGCGCTGGTGATCGGCGGAGGCTACATTGGTCTCGAGGCTGCGGCAGTCGCCCGGACCTGCGGCATGGACGTGACCGTCATCGAAATGGCGGACCGCATCCTCCAGCGCGTCGCCTCCGCTGCCACCTCCGCGATCGTTCGCGGGATTCACCGCTCCCGCGGCGTCGATATCCGTGAAGGCATGGGGCTCCACCGCCTGATCGGCGACAACGGGCGCGTAACTGCCGCCGAGCTTGCTGACGGCTCGACGATTGCAGTCGACGTGGTGATCGTCGGCATCGGCATTATCGCGAACGACGCGCTGGCGCATGAGGCGGGCCTGGAGACCGCCAATGGTATCATCGTCGACAGCCACGGCCGAACCTCCGATCCGGCGATCTTTGCCATGGGCGACTGCGCTGTCCTGCCGTGGCAGGGCATGCGGATCCGCCTGGAATCGGTCCAGAACGCCGTTGACCAGGCGGAGGCCATTGCTGCCATCCTCGCCGGCAGCTCCGAGCCCTACGATCCGAAGCCCTGGTTCTGGTCGGACCAGTATGACGTGAAGCTCCAGATCGCCGGCTTCGGGCTCGGTCACGATGAAACGCTTGTTCGACCGGGTCAACGTGAAGGCAGCGTATCGGTCTGGTACTTCCGACAAGGCAAATTCATCGCCGTCGATGCCATCAACGATGCCAAGGCCTATGTGACGGGAAAGAAGCTGCTCGAAGCGGGGATAACGCCGGATCGAGCGAAACTTGCCGACCCTGACACCGACCTCAAGTCGCTGCTCGCCTAATGCATGTCGCCCAAAAGTGGGCAGCGGTTTTGGGACAACGACATGCATAAAAGCAATGATCTAAAGCGCGTCGCATGCGACGCGCTTTAGGCGGCGACATCGCTCGGATTTCGGGATCCGTTAACGAAGAAAGCACTGTTCCGTTTCAGAGCAGTGGCCTTCGACGGATCTTCACGCTTCCTTAAACGGCCAAACGCCAACAGATACGACGAGGCGGCGCGGGCGATCTGCGTCCGCGTACTGCTTTGTTTGGGCGATCCGTGATGTTCAAGATCCTGACATGCCTCGCGGTGGAACACGATCCGCGACTGGTTGTACTGGCGGCGTTGATTTGCTTCCTGTCGAGTTTCGGCGCGGTCACCTTGCTTCAGCATGCGCGCGCTGCGACCGGCAGACCACGCGCAGTCTGGGTCGCCGCCGCCGGTATCGCCAGCGGCTTCGGGATATGGGCGACCCATTTCATCGCCATGCTTGCCTACGATCCGGGTGTCGTGGTCGGATATCAGGTCGACCTCACGACGCTGTCGCTGGCGGTGGCAATTGTCCTGACCACATCGGCGCTGGGCATCGCGACCTATGTGGCGGGGCGCGGCGGCTGGCTGTTCGGCGGTCTGGTGCTTGGCGCCGGCGTCGCCTCGATGCACTTTCTCGGCATGACGGCACTTGAAGTGAACGGCTCCATCCGCTGGGACGCGACGCTCGTCATCGTTTCGATCCTTGCCGGATCGCTGTTCGACGTGGCAGCGCTCTTCGCAGTTGCCCACGGTAATCAGCGGCTGAGGGTCAAGCTCCTTGCCACGGCGGCAATGACCCTTGGCATCGTGGCACTGCATTTCACCGCGATGGGCGCGGTGACGATCGAGGCTGGCCCGGCGGCCGAGGCGAGCCGAGGCATGATACAGCCGCACCTGCTGGCTTTCGTCATTGCCGGAACGGTTTTCTTCCTGCTGTCGATCGTTCTGATTGCCGCCGGTTTTGCCCGTCAGGCGGAGATCCTGGCGGCGGCCTCGGAGAAGGAGTTTTCCCGCTTCGTCCGCAGCGTCAAGGACTATGCGATCTGCATGCTCGACACCGAAGGCCATGTGGCCAGCTGGAACGCGGGCGCCGAGGCGAACAAGGGGTACACTGCCGACGAGATCATCGGCAGGAACTTCGCCTGCTTCTACGCAGCGGAAGAAAGAGAGGCGAAGCTGCCGCAACAGGCACTGCACCTCGCCCTTCTCAACGGGAAATATGAGGCGGAAGGCTGGCGCTTCCGCAAGGATGGTACGCGCTTCTGGGCGCATGTGGTTATCGAACCGATCATCGACGAAGGCGGGCGGCACGCCGGTTTCATCAAGATTGCCAAGGACATCACCAAGGAAAAGGCGAACGCCGACCGCATCGCCGAGGTCAGCAAGAATCTCGACATTGCGCTCGAGAACATGACGCAGGGCATATGCCTGTTCGACAGTGCCGACCGCCTGCTGGTTTCGAACGGGCGTTGCCTCGAAATCTTCAGCCTCCCCGAGTCGCTCGCCGGACGGGGGCTGACATTCCGGGAAATTCTCGATCGGGCATTCGCCCGGGCCTATCCCGATCCTGCGGTGGCGAAGGCCAAGGCGGAGGAAGCCTATCAGAAACATCGCGTCGACATCGCCGGCAAGGGCGGAGCCGATCTCGTCGAGAAACTGCCGAACGGGCGCTCGATCCTGACGAAGCACCGCATGCTGCCGGACGGCGGGTGGGTCTCCACTTACGAAGACATCACCGAGCGACTGGACTCTGAGGAACAGATTTCGTTCCTCGCCCGACACGACAGCCTGACGGGGCTACCTAACCGGTTGCAGTTCAACAGCTACCTCGAGGAGGAACTCGACGCCGCTGCCTGGTTCTCGCGCAAGGTGGCCGTCATCGGCATTGACCTGAACAAGTTTAAGGAAGTCAACGATCTGCATGGCCACGCGGCGGGCGACTTCGTGCTGGTCACGCTCGCGCAACGGATGAAGGCGCTTCTTCAGGATGGCGAGTTCGTTGCGCGTTTTGGGGGCGACGAGTTCGCGGCAGTAAAGCGTTTCGAAGAGCTTGCCGAACTCAATGATTTCCTGCGGCGCATCGAAAACTGCCTGCATGAGGAAATGCGCTTCGGCGATTTCGAGCTGAAATCCGGCGGCAGCATGGGCGTCGCGATCTATCCGCAGGACGCGGAGACCGCCGACACACTGATCAACAATGCCGATCTCGCTATGTATCGCGCCAAGGCGGCGTTGAACCAGACGGTCTGCTTCTACGAGGTTTCCATGGACGAGGCCGCCCGCAAGCGCCGGGCGCTCGCAAACGACCTCTGGGACGCCGTCGAAAAGAAGCAACTGGCGCTTCACTATCAGGTGCAGAAATCGGTGATGACGGGCGACGTCACCGGCTATGAGGTGCTGTTGCGCTGGCACCATCCCGAGCGCGGCATGGTGCCGCCAAACGAATTCATCCCGTTGGCCGAGGAGTGCGGCGCGATCCTGCCGATCGGCGAATGGGTCTTGCGCGAAGCCTGCCGCGAAGCCGTCGGCTGGGACAGCCAACACAAGATTGCCGTCAATCTTTCACCGGTGCAGCTGGCCAATGGCGACATCGTCAGCCTCGTCCAGCAGGTGCTCGCGGAAACCGGGCTCAGCCCGAAGCGGCTCGAACTGGAGATCACAGAGTCCACCATCATCGACGATAAGGAACGCGCGCTGCTGACGCTGCGCCAGATCAAGGAGCTTGGGGTCACCATCGCCATCGATGACTTTGGCACCGGCTATTCGTCGCTCGAGACGTTGCGGTCGTTCCCCTTCGACAAGATCAAGCTCGACAAGAGTTTCATGTGGGAAGTCGAGGGCAGTCCTCAGGCGAAAGCGATTGTCCGGGCCATTCTCGCCCTTGGACAAAGCCTTTCCGTGCCGGTCCTCGCCGAGGGCGTCGAAACGCAGAGCCAGCTCGAGATCCTTCAAGCGGAGGGTTGCGACGAGGCGCAGGGCTACCTGCTCGGGCGACCCGCCCCCATCAGCGCCGTCGTCGGCACTCGCGTGCAAGCCGCTGTCGCTTGATGCGACAGATCATTTCACTGTTTCGATGAAGCAATGAAATGATCTATTGCCTCAGCACGGCCTGCGCGCCTTCCACCATAAAACGCGGGAAGAAGAAGACCCCTGCCATCGAGCCTGAATAGCGCTCTTCGAGACCGGACGACTCACCGATGCAGAAGACCGGCTGCTTTTGCCCTGTTTCCAGGACGATCGTCGTGGAAAAGCAGAAGGTCGAGCAGGACGTTGCCGCCTGCTCGAAAAGTTCGAGCACGTGATTGCGATCGGCCGGATCGTAACAGCGGACGAAATTGAGCAATCCGCATTCGTTGTCGCGCAGACCGTGAATGGCCGCAGCCCTGTCACCGAGGATGAAGAGACCTGTGGTGAGATCGCCCGACCAGCCTTCGGAAACACAGAATTGCGCAAGCATTTCCTGATGCGGGAGCCCGTGAACGCCTGAGGAGAGGGAATTTGTTCTTGCGATCTTAAACACGGCTTGCCCCAGAATGTGCCTCAGCGAACCATCCGTGTCCAAGCCGGACAGACGCATTTCCGAAAGACCGCCATACCTGCCCGAGGGCGAACGCGCTCCTGGGCTATGCTGATTCCTTGGTCGATAGTTCCGGCGCAGAAATGACAGCCCGCCAAGCGAAGTCATTTCGCAAGAAGGTCGGCTATGTTGCGATCAGATATCCAATAGGCTTGGTGATGCTCCCTGCGAAAACGGGTGCACTCGCCGGCATCAAGAAAGCACATGCGCGCTCAGTTGTGCCTGCCCCCCGGTCTCGCGTCTAGCGTTCACTTGGGCGCCCTTATAGTTCGTATTTTGCCTACTTCAACGATTTTTTGCGCTGATTTGGGCGGGGGTTCTTTTTACCGTGCGCCCTGTTCGAGATCAGCGGCGTGGTTTGACAAAACACAAAAAGGGCGGCTCGAAAGCCGCCCTTTCAGTCCGGTAACGGAATGGATCACGCGATGCTCTTTGAAACATCGCTGTGACAAGGCTGATGCCTTATCACATCATGTCCATTCCACCCATTCCGCCCATGCCGCCAGGCATTGCCGGAGCGTCCTTCTTCGGCAGCTCGGCGATCATGGCTTCGGTGGTGACGAGGAGGCCTGCAACCGAGGCTGCGTCCTGCAGGGCGGTGCGAACGACCTTGACCGGGTCGATGATGCCCATGGCGATCATGTCGCCATATTCACCGGTCTGTGCGTTGTAGCCGAAGTCGTCGGTGTTTTTCTCGAGGATCTTGCCGACAACGATGGAGGCTTCATCACCAGCGTTTTCCACGATCTGGCGGGCCGGAGCCTGCAGAGCGCGGCGAACGATGTTGATACCGGCTTCCTGGTCGTCGTTTTCGCCCTTGACGGTGATCTTGACCGAGGAGCGCAGCAGAGCAACGCCGCCGCCCGGTACGATACCTTCCTGAACGGCAGCGCGCGTCGCATTGAGTGCGTCGTCGATGCGGTCCTTCTTTTCTTTCACTTCAACTTCGGTCGCACCGCCGACGCGGATGACGGCGACGCCGCCAGCGAGCTTGGCCAGGCGCTCCTGCAGCTTCTCGCGGTCGTAGTCCGAAGTGGTTTCTTCGATCTGGGCCTTGATCTGTGCAACCCGGCCTTCGATATCCGACTTCTGGCCGGCACCGTCGACGATCGTCGTGTTTTCCTTGGAGATCGAAACCTTCTTCGCACGGCCGAGCATGTCGAGCGTGACGTTTTCAAGCTTGATGCCGAGGTCTTCGGAGATCACCGTGCCGCCCGTCAGGATGGCGATGTCCTCGAGCATGGCCTTGCGGCGGTCGCCGAAGCCCGGAGCCTTGACGGCAGCGATCTTCAGGCCGCCACGCAGCTTGTTGACGACGAGCGTTGCGAGCGCTTCGCCTTCGACGTCTTCAGCGATGATGAGGAGCGGTTTGCCGTTCTGGACGACAGCTTCGAGAACCGGGAGCATCGCCTGGAGGTTGGAGAGCTTCTTCTCGTGCAGGAGAATGAAAGCGTCTTCGAGGTCGGCGACCATCTTTTCCGGGTTCGTGACGAAGTAGGGCGAAAGGTAGCCGCGGTCGAACTGCATGCCTTCGACGACTTCAAGTTCGGTTTCGGCGGTCTTGGCTTCTTCGACCGTGATGACGCCTTCGTTGCCGACCTTCTGCATTGCTTCTGCAATGTCGAGGCCGATCTGTTTTTCACCGTTTGCGGAGATCGTGCCGACCTGGGCAACTTCTTCCGAGGTGTTGATCTTCTTGGCCTTGGCTTGCAGGTCCTTGACGACTTCGGTGACGGCGAGGTCGATGCCGCGCTTCAGGTCCATCGGGTTCATGCCGGCAGCAACGGCCTTGGCGCCTTCGCGAACGATTGCCTGGGCGAGAACGGTTGCGGTCGTCGTGCCGTCGCCGGCGATGTCATTGGTCTTCGAAGCGACTTCGCGGACCATCTGGGCGCCCATGTTCTCGAACTTGTCTTCGAGTTCGATTTCCTTGGCGACCGAAACGCCGTCCTTGGTGATGCGCGGAGCGCCGAAGGACTTGTCGATGACGACGTTACGACCCTTCGGGCCGAGCGTTACCTTCACTGCATCGGCGAGAATGTCGACGCCGCGCAGCATCTTCTCGCGCGCGGAACGGCCGAACTTGACTTCTTTAGCTGCCATTTTTGAAAGCTCCTGGTTTCGAAGTTCCGGGACGTGCCCGGTTTCAAATTACGGAAGTTGAAGGGTGCCGGCCGATCAGCCGATGATGCCCATGATGTCGGCTTCCTTCATGATCAGAAGGTCTTCGCCGTTGATCTTGACTTCGGTGCCGGACCACTTGCCGAACAGGACGCGGTCGCCAGCCTTGACATCGAGCGGAACAACCTTGCCGCTTTCGTCACGGGCACCCGAACCGACAGCCACGATTTCGCCTTCTTGCGGCTTTTCCTTTGCGGTGTCCGGAATGATGATGCCGCCCTTGGTCTTTTCTTCAGACTCGACGCGGCGGACGACGACGCGGTCGTGCAGCGGACGGAAATTGGTGCTTGCCATTGTCTAATCCCTCGATCAAATGACACTGCGGATCACTGATGGATCCACTGGATGGGTGTTAGCACTCATATCTCACGAGTGCTAGCGCCAGCCGAGATAGGACCGTGCGCCAAATGAGTCAAGGATCGAACGCGAGATTTTTTGCTGCCCATGATCGTTGACACGCCGCGGGCTTTTTTGGTTTAACCATCACATGGGGTAAGCGAATGCCCCACGAGGCGTCATGCCGGAATTTCGCGTCCAATAGCAACATCTAAAGGACGTAAACGATGGCATCGTTCAGCTCCATTTCTTCCGACAAATTGGCCAGGCTTCTCGGAACCGCGAAAGCACCGGTCCTCATCGACGTGCGCGATGACGACGACCTCGCCGCCGATCCCTATCTCGTACCCGGCTCCTTCCATCGCGCCCAGGCGGGCGCCCAGCAATGGACGGAGCTCTACCGTGGGCAAAACGTCGTCGTGCTCTGCCGGCACGGCGGCAAGCTCAGCGAGGGTGTTGCAGCCTGGCTCCGGCACGCGGGCGCAACAGCGGAGATTTTGGAAGGCGGTATCGAGGCATGGCGCGAGGCAGGGCTGCCGCTCGTGCCGGTCGCGCGCCTGCCGAACGCCGATCCGTCAGGCGGCTCCGTGTGGGTCACCCGGTCCCGGCCGAAGATCGATCGCATTGCCTGCCCATGGTTAATCCGCCGTTTCGTTGATCCGCGTGCGACCTTCCTCTACGTCACGGCGTCCGAAGTCTCGGCCGTCGGCGAGCGTTTTGGCGCGACACCTTTCGATATCGAAGGCGTCTTCTGGAGCCATCGCGACGAGGACTGCACATTCGATACGATGGTCAAGGAATTCGGTCTTTCCTTCCCAGCTCTCGAACATGTCGCGCGGATCGTGCGTGGAGCGGACACTGACAGGCACGATCTCGAACCGAAGCAGCCGGCCTTCTGGCCGTCTCGCTGGGGCTTTCCCGGATGTACTCCGACGACCTGGAGCAGCTTGAAGCGGGAATGACGCTTTACGATGCGCTTTACCGTTGGGCACGTGATGCCACCCAGGAGAAGCATGATTGGGTCTCGCACGGTGGCAAGGGGAAGCGGACGTGAACGAGAAAATACCGGCGGGCCTCACGCCCGCCCCTTCTTTGCCGAGGCGGCGAAGGTCTTTCTGAGTTGCCGGCAACATTGTGCAGGCGAATTCTTGGGAAGCGCCGCGTTTTTCTGAACGCGAGACTTGTATTCTTTGCCCTTCCTTGCGATGTGAGCCGAGAAGCCGAGTTTGCGGGAAGCCGATATGGCCGTAAGGATCAACAGTTTTCGGGAAATCACCAGCCGATACGATGTGGTGCTCTGCGATGTCTGGGGCGTTCTTCACAATGGCGTCCAGGCCTTCGCTTCGGCTTGCGAAGCACTTGCGGAGGCGCGGGCACGAGGCCTGACCGTCGTCCTGATTACCAATTCGCCGCGGCCGCATCCGGGCGTCAAGGTGCAGATCCGCGGCCTTGGGGTTCCCGACGAGGCCTATGACCGTATCGTTACCTCCGGAGACGTCACCCGCGCGTTGATCTCGGCCGCGGCGAAACGGATCTTCTTCATCGGGGCCGACCGCGATCTTCCGCTGCTCGAAGGTCTCGGCACAGAGATCGTTGCTGCGGAGGATGCCGAGACCATTGTCTGCGCCGGTTTTTATGACGATGAAACCGAAACGCCGGAACATTATCGTGCGACATTGACGGGGCTCGCCACACGGAAGGTCCCGTTCATCTGCGCCAATCCCGACCTCGTCGTCGAGCGCGGGCATCGGCTGATCCCCTGCGCCGGTGCCATTGCCAAGCTCTATGAGGAGCTTGGAGGCGAGGCCCGCATTGCCGGCAAGCCCTATATCGCGATCTACCGCGCCGCCTTGGCCGAAGCCAAGGCCACGCGCGGCGCATTCGACCTGTCCCGCGTCATCACGATCGGCGATGGAATGCCGACCGACGTGAAGGGCGCGCAGGACGCGGGTTTCGACCTGCTTTATATCAGCGCAGGCATTCATGCGCAGGAATACATGCATGAGAGCCGCACCGACGAGGCGAAACTCGCCGCCTTCCTGAAAAGGGAAGGGGCTGCGCCGAAGTGGTGGATGCCGCGGCTCGGCTGACGGGAAGACGGACATGACGGTTTTTCATCGCAACGAAACCCGTGATTCGCTTCCGGAGCGCCTGCGCGGCGGCGTCATCGCGATCGGCAATTTCGATGGCGTTCATCGCGGCCATCAGTCGGTGTTGAACCGGGCGCTGAATGAGGCGGCGAAACGCGGCGTTCCCGCGCTCGTCCTGACTTTCGAGCCGCATCCACGCACGGTCTTCAGGCCGGACACGCCGGTCTTTCGCCTGACGCCGGCGCCGCTCAAGGCTCGCATCCTCGAAGGCATGGGCTTTGGCGCCGTCATCGAATATCCCTTCGACCGGACGTTTTCCGAGCTTTCTGCGTCCGATTTCATCCATCGGATCCTGCGGGAATGGCTGCATGCGTCCCATGTCGTCACCGGCTTCGACTTCCATTTCGGCAAGGGGCGCGAAGGCGGCCCGGCCTTCCTGATGGCCGCTGGTGAGCGGGAGGGTTTTGGCGTCACGCTCGTCGATGCCTTCCGCGACGAAAACGCTTCCGTCATCTCGTCGAGCTTCATTCGTTCCTTGCTCGCGGAAGGGGACGTCTCGCATGCGGCGGGACTCCTCGGTTACCGTTATCTCGTCGAAGCGGAAGTGATCGGCGGCAAGCGGCTCGGGCGCACGCTCGGCTATCCGACCGCCAATATGAGACTGCAGCCGGAAGCGGAGCTTAGGAATGGAATCTACGCCGTGCGGTTCCGCCGGGCGGACGGCACTCTCTATGACGGCGTCGCAAGCTTCGGCCGCCGCCCGACCGTCGACAGCGACGGGGAACCTCTGCTGGAGACCTTCGTTTTCGATTTCTCCGATGACATCTATGGCGAAGTCTGCAGCGTTTCCTTCTTCGGCTATCTCCGCGACGAACTCAAGTTCGATGGACTGGAGCCGCTGATGGAACAGATCAAGCGCGATGCCGAGGAGGCGCGAGGCCTTCTTGCCGGCGTTTCCCCTCTGAGCGAGATCGACCAAAGGCTCAATTTCTCCTGACTGCTCCGGGAGAGGCTGCCTTTCCGCTGTCAAAGAATTCGGCCGCGCGACGTTGGCGGACCTTTTCAAAAGGCCGAAAACGCCTTAAAGAACCCGCCACTATGATCCGGCACCATCAAGCGATCATCGATCTGCGAATTATTGGCCCGGCTTTCCGCGCGCACTAGGCAGCGCCGGAAGGTCCGGGATTTTGGCGTTTTCAACGCCCCCATCATCTTCGAAAGACCGAACCCTTCCGCATGCGTGACGGATCCGCGCGGAAAAGACGATTGCGAAAACCATGACCGAGACCGCTGAAAAGATCGACTATTCTTCCACCCTCTATCTGCCGCAGACGGAGTTTCCGATGCGCGCCGGTCTGCCGCAGAAGGAGCCGGAAACGGTTGCCCGTTGGCAGAAGATGGGCCTCTACAAGAAACTCCGGGCATCGGCTGCCGGGCGCGAGAAGTTCGTGCTGCATGACGGCCCGCCCTACGCCAACGGCAA
The DNA here is from genome assembly GCF_013283645.1 of Sinorhizobium psoraleae. Lineage (GTDB taxonomy): Bacteria > Pseudomonadota > Alphaproteobacteria > Rhizobiales > Rhizobiaceae > Sinorhizobium > Sinorhizobium psoraleae. The sequence goes on along the minus strand of NZ_JABEKV010000002.1, from coordinate 598,007 downwards.
CATCCATATCGGCCATGCGTTGAACAAGATCCTCAAGGACGTGATCAACCGCTCGTTCCAGATGCGTGGCTTCGACGCCAATTACGTCCCGGGTTGGGATTGCCACGGCCTTCCGATCGAATGGAAGATCGAGGAAAAGTACCGCGAGAAGGGCAAGAACAAGGACGAGGTCCCGGTCAACGAGTTCCGCAAGGAGTGCCGTGACTTCGCCAGCGGCTGGATCGAGGTCCAGGCCGAGGAGTTCAAGCGCCTTGGCATCGAAGGTGATTTCGAGCGGCCGTATACGACGATGAACTTCCATGCGGAAGCCCGCATCGCCGGCGAATTGATGAAGATCGCCAAAGCCGGCCAGCTCTATCGCGGTTCGAAGCCGGTCATGTGGTCGGTCGTCGAGCGCACGGCGCTTGCTGAGGCCGAGGTCGAATATGCCGATGTCGAAAGCGACATGATCTGGGTGAAGTTCCCGGTCATCGAAGGCCCGGACGCACTCGCGGGCGCCTTCGTCGTGATCTGGACCACGACGCCCTGGACGATCCCCGGCAACCGGGCGATCGCCTATTCGTCCCGTTATGCCTATGGTCTCTATGAAGTCGCGACGGCCGAAAATGACTACGGCCCGCAGCCGGGCGAAAGGCTGATCTTCGCCAAGCGTCTTGCTGACGAATCGGCCGCCAAGGCGAAGGTGACGTTCAATTTCGTCCGCGATATCGAGGCGGACGAGCTCGGGGCAGTCACTTGCGCCCACCCGCTGCACGGTCTCGGCGGCGGCTATGCCTTCCATGTGCCGCTGCTCGACGGCGATCACGTGACCGACGATGCGGGCACCGGCTTCGTCCACACGGCACCGGGCCACGGCCGCGAAGACTTTGATGCCTGGATGGACAGCGCCCGGGCCCTCGAGGCGCGCGGCATCTCCTCTGCGATCCCGTTCACGGTCGACGATGCCGGCTATTTCACCACCGATGCACCGGGCTTCGGGCCGGACGCGGAAGGCGGCGCAGGTCGCGTTATCGACGACAAGGGCAAGAAGGGCGACGCCAATGATCGCGTGATCAAGGCGTTGATTGCCCGCCACGCGCTCTTTGCTCGTGGTCGCTTGAAGCACTCCTATCCGCATTCCTGGCGGTCGAAGAAGCCGGTCATCTTCCGCAACACGCCGCAGTGGTTTGTCTACATGGACAAGGACTTCGGTGATGGCACGACCTTGCGCTCGCGCGCCTTGAAGGCGATCGACGGCACCCGCTTCGTGCCCGGCGCCGGCCAGAACCGCTTGCGTGCGATGATCGAGCAGCGGCCCGACTGGGTGCTTTCGCGCCAGCGCGCCTGGGGTGTGCCGATCGCGATCTTTGCCGACGACCAGGGCGAAATCCTCATCGACGACGCCGTCAACGCGCGCATCCTCGAAGCCTTCGAGAAAGAGGGCGCCGATGCCTGGTTTGCCGAAGGCGCCAAGGAGCGTTTCCTCGGCAACGATCATGACCATGCCAAGTGGCATCAGGTCATGGACATTCTCGACGTCTGGTTCGATTCCGGTTCGACCCACACCTTCACGCTGGAGGATCGGCCCGACCTGAAATGGCCGGCCGACGTCTATCTCGAGGGTTCCGACCAGCACCGCGGCTGGTTCCACTCGTCGTTGCTCGAAAGCTGCGCGACGCGGGGCCGCGCGCCCTACAACGCCGTCGTCACCCATGGCTTCACCATGGATGAGAAGGGCGAGAAGATGTCGAAGTCGAAGGGCAACACCGTCACGCCGCAGGAGGTGATGAAGGATGCCGGTGCCGACATCCTGCGCCTCTGGGTGATGACGACGGACTACTGGGAAGACCAGCGTCTCGGCAAGACCATCATCCAGACCAACATCGACGCATACCGCAAGCTCAGGAACACTGTCCGCTGGATGCTCGGCACGCTCGCGCATGACAAGGGCGAGGTGATCGCGCTGTCCGACATGCCGGAACTCGAACAGCTGATGCTGCACCGCTTGGCCGAACTCGACCGGTTGGTGCGCGAAGGCTACGACGCCTTCGACTTCAAGCGGATCGCCCGTGCGCTCATCGATTTCTCGAATGTCGAGCTGTCGGCTTTCTATTTCGATATCCGCAAGGACGCGCTCTACTGCGACGCACCGTCCTCCATCCGTCGCCGCGCCGCGCTGCATGTCATCCGCACCCTGTTCGATTGCCTGGTGACCTGGCTTGCGCCGATGCTGCCCTTCACCGCCGAGGAAGCCTGGCTTTCGCGCAATCCGGAAGCCCTCTCGGTGCATCTGGAGCAGTTCCCGGCCGTGCCGACGGAGTGGCGCAACGATGCGCTCGCCGAGAAGTGGCGCAAGATCCGCGAGGTCCGCAAGGTCGTGACCGGTGCACTGGAAATCGAACGCAAGGACAAGCGCATCGGCTCGTCGCTGGAAGCGGCGCCTGTCGTCCATGTGGCGGACGCCGATTTGCGCCAAGCGCTCGAGGGTCAGGACTTTGCCGAGATCTGCATCACGTCGGCGATCGAGATCGTCGGCTCCGAAGGACCGGCCGATGCTTTCGCCTTGCCCGAGGTTGCCAGGGTCCGTGTCGTGCCGAGACTGGCCGAGGGCCAGAAGTGCGCCCGCTCCTGGCGAATCACTAGGGATGTCGGGTCCGACCCGCTCTATCCGGACGTTTCCGCCCGCGATGCAGCAGCCCTGAGGGAACTCGGTTTCAAGCCTTAACGTATCGTTTTACCGGATGAATTGCGCTTGCCGCGTTCATCCGGTACAACCCTGCCCGAAATTTGGCGGATTTTTCGGCCAAGGGGCGTTGAGTGGCCGCGGCATGTGATGTGCGGCTGGCTGGAAGGAAATTCATGGAAATGACGCGAGAGTTGCGAGTTGTTGCCAGCATTGCCGCCATCGTGGCGGGCGGCCTGGTGCTGTCGGGCTGCATCGGCGGGCCAACCTACGGCACGGACAAGACGGCCGGCGAACAGCTGCTCGACGACCTCGGCAGCGCCGTGAGCCTCGCCCCGCCGAAGCGCGATCCGGTCAAATATCAACCCCGCCCGGCGCTCGTGCTGCCGCCGCAAGGACAGCAGACTGCCTTGATCGAGCCGCAGAAGTCGCTGGCAAGCCGCGAAGCCAACCCGGAGTGGGTCGAGTCGCCAGAGGAAGTCCGCCAGCGCCTGCGCGAAGAGGCCGAGGCCAACAAGAACGATCCCAACTATGTCTCGCCGCTGGCGAAGGCGAGCGCCAATGGCCGCCGTCTTTCGGCCAAGGAGCAGCAGGAGGCCTATCGGGAGGCCCGCAAGCTCGAGATGGGGGCGTATTCGGACAAGCGCCGTTTTTTGAGCGATCCGCCGATCGAATACCGCCGTCTTCCGGAGGGCGCCGAAGCGGATCTCGGCGAGCCGGAAAAGGTGAAGGAGCGCCGCCGCAAGAAGGAGGCGCAGATCGCCAACAGCGGCAGCAAATGGTGGTGGCCGTTCTAAGCCATGGCAGCCAGCATTCGCAACGCTGTCCCGGAAGATGCGGAAACGATTCTGCGCTTCATCACGGAACTCGCGATCTACGAAAAGGCGGAGCATGAGGTCGAGGCGACCGTCGAACGCTTGCAAGCTTCGCTTTTCGGTCCGGACGCCATCACCCGTGCGATCATCTGCGAAGTCGACGGAATACCTGCCGGTTTCGCCATTTGGTTCTACAACTACTCCACATGGCAGGCGCGCAAGGGTCTCTATCTCGAAGACCTTTATGTCACGCCTGAATACCGCGGGTCTGGTGCTGGAAAGCTGCTTCTGAAGCATCTGGCGCGTACCGCCGTGGCCGAAGGCTGCGGTCGCTTCGAATGGAGCGTTCTCGATTGGAACGAGCCGGCCATCCGGGTCTATGAGGCGATCGGCGCGGAGCCCATGTCGGAATGGAAGCGTTACCGGCTCGCGGGGGCGGCGCTGAAGGCATTTGCCGAGAATTGACCGCTGCGGCGATTAGAGCAATTCCAGGGAAAGTGTTTAACGGTTTTCCGTCCGGAATTGTGCAGTTTCAAAGGGTTAGTTCATTGCATTGCTTCAACGGAACAATGAAATGATCTAACGCTTGCCGGCAAAGAAATCGCGAAGGATATCGGCGGCTTCCCGCTCGGCGAGGCCGGAATAGACATCCGGGACGTGATGGCAGGTGGGCGACGCATAGAATCTCACGCCGCTGTCGACCGCGCCACCCTTCGGGTCCTCCGCACCGTAGTAAAGGCGGCGTATTCGGGCGAAGGAGATCGCCGCCGCGCACATGGTGCAGGGTTCCAGCGTGACGTAGAGATCTGCTCCCGTCAGCCGTTCGGTGCCGACGCTGGCGGCAGCGTGACGGATCGCTTCGATTTCGGCATGAGCGGTGATGTCGTTGAGTTCGCGGGTTCGGTTTCCGGCGGCGGCGACGATCCGGCCGTCGAGCACGACGACGGCGCCGATCGGCACTTCGCCGCGTGCCGCCGCTTTCCTGGCCTCTTCGAGGGCCGAATCCATGAAGCGCGTCGTATCCGTCATCGCTCGATAATAATTTCTCTTAACCCACGGCGCTTGACCTGATAGGACAGCCGCAAAAGGCAGGCAACACAAATGACATCCAAAGACAAGTTCACGCGGCCCGGCGGCAAGACCAACGGCCGGGAAAAGAAACCTCGTTCCGGTGACAAGAAGGCCGGCGCCAGCGGGTCCGCCAAGGCTCGGCCGGCTGCAAGCGCGCCGCCCGGTGCGGATGAGCCGCAGCGCATCTCGAAAATCCTCTCGCGCGCCGGCGTTGCCTCCCGCCGCGACGTCGAGCGGATGATCATGGAAGGGCGCGTCAAGCTCAACGGTGTCGTGCTCGACACGCCTGTCGTAAACGCCACGCTTGCCGACAGCATAGAGGTCGACGGTCATCCGATCCGCGGCATCGAACGCACGAGGCTCTGGCTTTATCACAAGCCGGCCGGACTGGTGACGACCAATGCCGATCCGGAAGGCCGGCCGACGGTTTTCGAGAGACTGCCGGAAGGATTGCCGCGCGTGCTTTCGATCGGCCGCCTCGATATCAATACCGAGGGCCTGCTGCTGCTGACGAACGACGGTGGCCTCGCTCGCGTGCTCGAACTGCCCTCGACCGGCTGGCTGCGTCGATACCGCGTCCGCGCCCATGGCGAGATCGACCAGGAAGCGCTCGACCGGTTGAAGGAGGGCATCGCCGTCGATGGCGTCCTCTACGGGGCGATCGAGGCTACGCTCGACAGGGTCCAGGGATCGAACGTCTGGATCACCATGGGCCTGCGCGAAGGCAAGAACCGAGAGATCAAGAACGTGCTCGGCGCGCTTGGCCTTGATGTGAATCGACTGATCCGCATTTCCTATGGTCCCTTCCAGTTGGGCGACCTGCCGGAAGGCCATGTTCAGGAAATTCGCGGCCGCACGCTCAGGGATCAGCTCGGTCCGCGCCTCATCGAGGATGCGAAGGCGAATTTCGACGCGCCTCTCTACAATGACCAGCCCGCCGCCGAGAAGGATGATCACGATGAGGTTGGCGGGGATGCCGACAAGACGGAACGCGCCGGACGGCGAGAAAAGCCGGAGGACAAGCGCGAGCGTGCGCTTGCCCGCCTTGATACGCGGCGCGATGAAGGCCGCTCCCGCGACCGAGGCGAGCGTTCCGCCGGCAGGTCCGCAGACCGTCCCGCCCGGGCACCGGCGAAACGCAGCCGCACCGCCAATGTCTGGATGGCGCCGGGTGCGCGACCGGTAGCCGAAAAGAAGCCGAAATCGGCGGAAGAGGAAGCTTCCGCGAAGCCGACTCGTCGCGAACGTCCGGAAGGCGCGCCGAAGACAAAACGCTATGGCCGAACCAAGGACGGCTTGGCGACGAAGACATCGGGAAAGTTCGACCCCGACCGCAAAGGCGGGGCAGCCAAGGGCGCTGCCCGCCCGGAGCGTGCTCCGCGGCCGTCCGTCAGGCGCGGGGGTGAAGATGGGGACTGGATCAGCGCCAGCGAACCGGTCGGCCGCAAGGACGATTCGCGCGAAGGCGGCTTCGAGCGGCGCCGATCCTTCGATGCTGGGGAACGGAAATCACGGGACCACGGCGATCGCCCGCCCCGTCGGGAAAGCAGCGAGCGTTCGGCGCGCGCTGGAGGCGACAGTCGTGCAGCGTCCGGAAAGCCACGGACAAACCGCAGCGAGGGAGATCGGCCCCAAGGCCGTGAAGGTGGAGACCGCTCCTTTGGCGATCGGTCTCGTGGGAAGCCGGCAGGCGGCAAGCCGGCCGGCGGAAAGCCCTTCGGTCAGCGCTCCAGCGGTCCCCGCGGCGGCAAGCCCGGTGGCGGTAAGCCGGGCGGCGGCAAACCAGGCGGCCGCCCCGGCGGCGGCAAGCCCCGCGGCAAGGGAAAGTGACCGAGCGTGCGCATCGTCGGCGGAGAGTTTCGTGGCCGCGCACTGGCCACGCCCAAGTCCCACGATATTCGTCCGACAACTGACCGGACGCGCGAAAGCCTGTTCAATATTCTGAGCCACGCCTATCCGGAGGCGCTTGACGGCACCCGGATGCTCGATCTTTTTGCCGGTACCGGCGCTGTCGGGCTCGAAGCCCTATCGCGTGGCTGCCGACAGGCGCTCTTCGTCGAGCAGGGCGTCGAGGGCAGAGGCCTGCTACGGGTCAATATCGAGACGCTCGGCCTTCAGGGACGTGCAAAGATTTTTCGTCGCGATGCGACCGACCTCGGGCCGGTCGGGACGATGGAGCCGTTTCATCTGGTTTTCGCAGATCCGCCCTATGCCAAGGGACTCGGTGAGCGCGCGCTTGCGGCGGCCGCGGCGGGCAGGTGGCTCGTCCCAGGGGCCTTGGCTATTCTGGAGGAACGCGCTGACGTGCAGCCTCAGCCGTCCGAGCAATTCGAACCGCTCGATGTGCGCGCCTTTGGCGATACGCGGATGCACTTCTACCGCTTCCGCGGCGATTGACTCGCTCGCCTATGGGCGGGGGGTCGAGTGGTCGGCGGATGAACGGAGACCAGGTTGATGAAACAGGAAGCCCTGTCTGAGACGATGCCACCCGCGACCGGGCGCCGACCGACGATCGCACTGGCTCTGGGCGGCGGCGGCGCACGCGGCCTGGCGCACATTCACATCATCGAGGCCCTCGACGAGATGGGCATCCGGCCCGTGGCGATTGCCGGTTCGTCGATCGGCGCGCTCATGGGCGCGGGAATGGCGGCCGGCATGAGCGGCGAGGAAATCCGGCAGCACGTCCTCTCGACCGTCGGTCACCGCGGTGAAGTGCTCAACCGCCTCTGGCGCTTGAGGCCGGTCAGCCTGTCCGAGGCGATGTCGAGTGGTTTCCGTTTCGGCCAGTTCAACATCGAACGAGTCTTGAAAGCCTTCCTGCCCGAAGCGCTCCCTAACCGTTTTTCCGATCTGCTCATCCCGCTGAAAATCATGGCGACGGACTATTACGGCCAGACGGAACACGTCTGTGAAAGCGGCGATCTGCACCAGGCACTTGCGGCCTCCTGCGCCCTGCCGGCCGTTTTCATGCCCGTGAAAATCGATGGCCGCGTCATGATCGACGGCGGCATCTACAATCCCATCCCTTTCGATCATCTGCGTGGCTTGGCTGACATCGTACTCGCCATCGATGTCGTCGGCGGACCTGATGGTGACGGCAGGACGATCCCGAGCCGCATCGACAGTCTGTTCGGAGCGAGCCAGCTCATGATGCAATCCATCATCGCGATGAAAATGAAGGCGGGCGCACCCGACATTCTGCTGCGCCCCGATGTCGGCCGGTTCCGCGTCCTCGATTTCTTCCGTGCTCATGAGATACTGGCGGCCACGACCAGCACCAGGGAACAGGTCAAGCGTGCACTCTCCGAACGGATCGAGAGCTGGAGGAATATCGGCTGAGGCTGCTCAGTCCGTCCCCGCCAGCGTCTCGTCCCGCCGTTGCCGATCCTCCGCGGGAAGGGTCGGCAGGATCCGCTCCTCCGTGTCGGCCGAGTGGTTCACTTCGCGCTTCGGCTTGACCAGCGGCTCCGGCCGGACCGGCCTCGAGTGCAGCATGTCGCGGCCCGCGGTAATGCCCTCGGCCTCCTGCAGAACGAGCCGCGCTTCGTCGCGGCGGCGGATATCGTCCATGATGGAGATTGCTTCATCGTTGCCCACACCTAACGCTTCCAGCGTCTTGCGACCGAAGAGCAGGCCGGATTCGAAGGTCTCGCGCAACTCATAGTCGACACCCCTGGCGCGCAGTTCCAACGTGTGCAGCCGGTCGTAGGAGCGGGCGAAGATGCGCGCGTTCGGGTATTCCGCCTGGACGAGGCCGATGATCCTGTCGGTCGTTTCCTTCTTTTGCGTGCAGATCGCGACGAGCTTCGCGCGCTCGATACCGGCGGCCCGCAGCACATCCAACCGCGTGCCGTCGCCGAAATAGATGCGAAAGCCGAAGGTCGCCGCTTGGCGCACGCGCGCGGCGGAGTGATCGATGATCGTCACGTCGCGCCCTCCGGCGAGCAGGATCTGCGCCGCGATCTGGGCGAAACGCGAGAAGCCGATCATCAGCACGTCGGCGCCGGCGCCCTCGAAATCCTCATCCATCTCGTCGGCCATTTCGTCCTGTTCGTGCATCAGCCGCTTCGAGAGCATTGCCGCGACAGGCGTCAGCGCCATCGAAAGCGTCACGATGGCGACGAGCAGGGACGAGATTCCATGCGAAAACACCCCTGCCGCGGCCGCCGCGGTGAAGAGCACGAAGCCGAATTCGCCGCCTTGTGGCAGAAGAAGGCCGATGCGGAGCGCGTCATTGTGGCGCGAGCCGGTGATGCGGCAAAGCCAGTAGAGCACGGCGCTCTTCACCAGCATCAGCAACGGCACCGCCACTATGATCAGGAGATAGTTCTCGACTATGACGTTGAGTTGCAGTGAGAGGCCGACGGCCATGAAGAACAAGGCCTGAAGGATGCCGCGAAAGGGTTCGACGTCGGCCTCGAGTTCATGGCGATAGGACGACTCCGCCAAAAGCACGCCGGCAAGAAAGGCGCCCATCGCCATGGAAAGACCGGCGAGTTGCATCAATGTTGCCGCACCCATGACGACGAGGAGCGCTGCCGCGATCATGACATCGCGCGCACCGGTGCGGGCGATCACCTGAAAGAGCGGGTTGAGAAGGTATCGACCCGCGGCGAAGAGGATTGCCACGGCGCTAACCGCTATCGCGAAATCCTGAAGCGGCGTCGTCGCATCTTCCGGTGCCTGCGCCGCCATCAACGGGATCACGGCGAGCAAGGGAACGATCGCCATGTCCTGCAGCAACAGGATGGAGAAGGCGCGTTGGCCGTAGCGGGTGTTGGTGTCGTTGCCTTCGTCGAGAATCTGCATCGCAAAGGCCGTGGAGGAAAGCGCGAGGCCGAAGCCCGCGATAACGCTCCCCCTCCATTCGAGAAGACCGGCAAAGGAGATCAGCAAAGACAGGACGAGACCGGTCAGGACAACCTGTGCCGTGCCAAGCCCGAAAATGTCGCGCCGCATCTGCCACAGACGCGACGGCTTCAATTCCAGGCCGATGATGAAGAGCAGGAACACGACTCCGAGTTCCGAAACGTGCAGAATCTCCTCTCCCTCGGTAATCCGCTGCGCGACCGGACCGATCAGTATGCCAGCGGCGAGATAGCCGAGAATCGTGCCGAGCCCCAGGCGTTTGAAGAGCGGCGCCGCGAGCACGGCGCCGCCGAGCAGCATCAGCGCCTGGGTATAAAGAAACGGTGTCGTTTGCATGCTCGATGTTCTCGTTGTGACGGCTTCAGGGATCCCACACGCGGGGCCTTTTGCCGGATATCATTTGGATGCTGGGACGGGAATCAAGACGATGCCCTTGATGCATGGTCCAGTGCACAATAAATGGGACAGGAATGAAAGGCCAAATCATGTCTGAGATGATCGATTCCGCTGCGTTGGAAAAGCAAGCCGCCGAGCTCGTCGAACTCGCACGCCGGGCCGGTGCAGACGCCGCGGACGCGGTCGTCGTGCGCGGCCGCTCCCGTTCCGTTTCGGTCCGGCTTGGCAAGGTCGAAGCGACGGAAGCCTCGGAAAGCGATGACTTTTCGCTGCGGGTGTTCGTCGGGCGCCGTGTCGCAAGCGTCTCCGCCAATCCCGGTTTCGATCTAAAGCTGCTTGCGGAGCGGGCGGTAGCGATGGCCAAGGCTTCGCCCGAAGACCCATACGCGTCCCTGGCGGACTCCGACCGACTCGCGAAATCCTATCCGGACCTCGATCTCTTCGATGCCAGCGCGGTGTCGACCGAAGCGTTGACCGAGGCCGCGCTTGCCGCCGAGGGGGCAGCGCTTGCCGTGACCGGCGTCACCAATTCAAGCGGTGCCGGTGCTTCTGCCGGCATGGGCGGGCTTGTTTTGGTCACGTCGCATGGTTTCTCGGGCTCCTATATGGCGACCCGCTTTGGCCGCTCCGTCAGCGCGATCGCGGGCGAGGGCACGAAGATGGAGCGTGACTACGATTTCGACAGTCGCCTCTACTACGATGATTTGCGCACGGCCGACGACATTGGCCGCGTCGCCGGCGAACGGGCGGTCGCGCGCCTCAACCCGCGCCAGGTGCCGACTGCAAAGAACGTCACGGTCGTCTTCGATCCGCGCATTGCGCGCGGTTTCGTCGGTCATCTCGCGGGCGCGATCAACGGCGCGTCGGTGGCGCGCAAGACAAGCTTTCTGCGCGACATGATGGGCAAGCAGATCATGAAGGCGGGGATCGTGGTCACCGATGACCCGCTGATCGTTCGCGGCGCCTCCTCGCGGCCCTTCGATGGCGAGGGGGTCAGCGGTTCGAAGCTATCGATGGTAGAGGACGGTGTGCTGCGGCATTGGTTCCTGTCGACCTCGGCGGCCAAGGAACTCGGTCTTGAAACCAATGGACGCGGCGTTCGCGGCGGCCCCACGGTCAATCCCGCCTCGACCAATCTCGCCCTCGAACCCGGAGCGATTTCGCCCGACGATCTGATAAAGAGCGTCGGAACGGGTTTCTACGTCACCGAACTCATCGGCCAGGGCGTGAATATGGTGACGGGAGAATATAGCCGCGGCGCTTCCGGTTTCTGGATCGAGAACGGCGAAATTACATTTCCGGTGTCCGAGGTAACGATCGCTTCCAATCTCAAGCAGATGTTCATGGCCCTGACGCCTGCCGACGACATCGACAGGAAATTCGGCATTGCCGCGCCGACACTTGCCATTGAAGGCATGACGCTCGCCGGAACCTGATCGCGAGTGCCGTGTTCCTCTAACTATTGAGGCGCGCGGGCCGGTCTCGCGCGTATGGAGTTGAATGTCAGAAACAGCCCGACCGCTCGCGTCCGTCTGGAGCGAGGACCTTGAGCTGATCCTCGCCGCGGCGATCGCCGCAGGCGACACGGCGCTCGGATATTTTCGCAAGACCTTTGACGTCCGCTGGAAGAACGAGGGCCGTTCGCCGGTGAGCGAGGCTGATCTCGCCGCCAATGATATCCTCAAGGGAAGGCTGCTTGGTGCACGCCCCGATTATGGTTGGCTTTCCGAGGAGACGGATGACGACGAGAGCCGCCTCTCCCGTGAAAGCGTCTTCGTGGTCGATCCCATAGACGGAACGCGCGCCTTCATCTCCGGCCGCGATCTCTGGTGTGTGAGCGTCGCTCTCGTTCATCGGGGGCAGCCCGTTGCGGCCGTGCTCTATGCGCCGGCGCTTGGTGAGGTTTTTCAGGCGACCCGCGACGGCGAGGCGCTAAAGAACGGCGCCGCGATCGCTGTGCGCGCGCTCGAGCCTCAAGGGACGCTAAAGGTCGCGATGGCCGAGGATCTGGTCGGCAAGTTGGCTCCGGCGTATCGCAAAAAAGTCGTGCGCGTGCCGCATGTGCCGTCGCTTGCCTACCGGCTGGCGATGATCGCGGATGGACGGATCGACGGGACCATCGTCAAGAAGAACTCGCATGACTGGGATCTGGCCGCTGCCGACCTCATTCTTGCGCGGGCAGGCGGCGTACTCTGTGGGCTCGACGGCGTGCCCCTGTCGTATAATCGCCCCATTGTCACGCACGGCTTTCTTGGAGCAGCCTCGAGGCCGGCGCTCCCGGCTTTGCTGGCCGCCTCGCGCTTGCTGGAGCCCCATTGACCTTTGGGGGCGAATGCCGCAAATCAACGCCACGCTTCAGAAAAAATGGACTCCCGATGGCTCAAGATTCCATGAAAAAACAACGTTTGCACCTCGTCTTCGGCGGTGAGCTGACGACGCTCACGAACGTCCAGTTCCGCGATCTGGACAAGCTGGACATCGTCGGCATCTTTCCCGATTACGAAAGCGCTCTTGCCGCCTGGAAGGCCAAGGCGCAGATGACGGTCGACAACGCCCATATGCGCTATTTCATTGTCCATATGCATCGTCTGCTCGATCCGGAAAATGATTGATGTCGGTATCGTTGGGACGCATGCGGCGTGCCTGCGCCCGGGCTGTTTGTAACACCCGCGTGAAGTTGCGCATAGGCGAGGGCGCGTTTTCATGAGCGGTCTTCGTGCACGGCTTGCGCTCTCCAGCTATCGCTGGATCGGGACGGCAATCTATCCTCTGGTCTGGTCCTATCTCGCCATACGCGCAGCGAAGGGCAAGGAGGACCCGGCGCGCCGCCGCGAGCGCTACGGCTATGCGAGTGCGCCGCGCCCACAGGGGCCGCTTGTCTGGTTTCATGCGGCGAGCGTCGGGGAAACGGCAGCCGTCACTCCGCTGATCAAGGAAATCCGCCGTCGCGGCATTGCGGTGGTACTGACCACCGGCACGACGACGTCGGCCCGAGTGGCCGCGGAACGACTGGGCTCCACCGTCGTCCATCAATATGTGCCGCTCGATTTCAAACCGGCGGTGAGCCGCTTTCTCGACTATTGGGAACCGGATCTGGCGATCATCGCTGAATCGGAAATCTGGCCGATGACCATCATCGAACTCGGCAAGCGGCACATTCCGCAGGTTCTGGTGAATGGTCGTCTTTCGGACCGGACCTTCGCGCGCTGGAAAAAGCGGCCGTCGCTTGCCGATGCACTCTTCGAGAACCTGGCGCTCGTCATCGCGCAGTCCGACGTGGATGCTGACCGGTTTCGCACGCTCGGCGCCCTCCCGGTCATGGTCTCCGGCAACCTAAAGGTCGATACCGACGCACCGCCGCATGATCCGAAGGCGCTCAAGGAATATCGCCAGCAGATCGGCACCCGCAAGAGCTGGGCGGCGATCTCCACCTTCGAGGGCGAGGAGAATGCCGCGGCGACCGTTCATGGTGCATTGAAGGACAGGACGGGTCTCTTGACGATTATCGTGCCGCGTCATCCTGAGCGATGCGACGCGATCGAGGCGGCGCTGGTCGCCAAGGGCCTGAAGGTCGCGCGGCGGACGCGCAACGACCCGCTGACACCGGATGTCGACATTTTCCTTGGCGACACGATCGGCGAAATGGGTCTTTATCTGCGGTTGACCGAGGTCGCCTTCGTCGGACGTTCGCTCTTCGCCGAAGGCGGACAGAACCCGCTGGAGCCGGCCATGCTCGGCTGTGCGGTGCTTTCCGGCGGCAACGTCCAGAATTTTCGCGAGACCTACCAGATGCTTGCCAAGAACGGCAGCGCCAAGATCGTGCGCGATGTCGAAATGCTGGCCAAAGGCGTCAACTATCTGCTCGGCAACGACGACATGCGTCGCTCGATGATCGACGCCGGTCTCGAAAGCGTGCAACAGATGCGTGGCGCGCTGACGGCGACGGTCAAGGGACTCGAGCCCTATATCAACCCGCTGGTCGTGAAGGCGCGGCTGGAGCCGCGTATCGAAGGCTGAAGCGCCAATTTGCGGATCGGATCATGGTCGCCTCGAAAACAATCGCCGGCATTTTGTTCGACAAGGACGGCACGCTCCTCGACTACGTGAAAAGCTGGGTGCCGGTGAACTACGAACTGGCGCGCATCGCGGCCAGGGGCGACGAGCAACTGGCGAGAGTGCTGCTTCAGGCTGGCGGAATGGACCCGGACAGCGGGTATGTTGCACCGGACAGCCTGCTTGCCGCCGGCAACACGGTGGAAATCGCGACGGGAATGGTTTGTGCCGGTGCGCCCTTCACCGTCGAGCAATTGACGACGCTTTTCGACGGCCTCTTTGCGCAGTCCGCGGACTATGCCGTTCCGGTAACCGATCTCGGAGCCTTCTTTGCCGGCCTGCACGCGAAGGGCTATCGTCTGGGCGTCGCCTCGAGCGACAATGAACGATCCATCCGGGAAACCGCCAGACGCTTCGGTTTCGACGGCTACCTGCACTACGTCGCCGGCTATGACAGCGGTAATGGCGTCAAGCCGGAGCCGGGCATGGTGCTCGGCTTCTGCGCGGCGACGGGGCTCGAGCCGTATCAGGTGGCGGTCGTCGGCGACAACAATCACGACATGTATATGGGTCGCAATGCCGGTGTCGGCCTGACGGTCGCCGTCCTGACCGGAACAGGCTCGCGCCAGTCCCTTGCCGCGGCCTCGGATCATTGCCTCGCCGACATAACCGAGTTGGAGGCGGTGCTTTAGCTCCTGGCACCGTCCGGCTTGCCTTTTTTCCCGTTCTGACGTTTTTTGTCCGTCGCGTCGTTCAGCCCAGCGCGGCTGCGGCGGAGCTACTGCATGTTTCCTTAGATCGGAACCGATTGGAGGATAGGAACATGCAGCAATTCAGGTGCTGCAGCGAGCCCGGCGCGTCTTACGGGCGCGCGGCGCTGCAGGGGGTGCGCTTTCCTGGCCGGTTTGGGGGCAGGGCAGGTCGTGGAGGCAGGTTAGACAGAATGGTTTCCGAAGCGCCACCGTTCTGGTGGACCAAGGCTGATTGGCGCGCCTATGCGCTCTGGCCGTTTTCCTGGGTGTACGGCCGCGTCGCCGGCATGCGCATGGATCGCGCCCGCCGCGCCTCGGCGCCGGTGCCGCTCATCTGTGTCGGCAACTTCACCGTCGGCGGGGCTGGAAAGACGCCGACCGCCATCGCGCTTGCGCGAGCGGCCAAGGCGAAGGGGTTGAAGCCGGGCTTCTTAAGCCGCGGCTATGGCGGCTCGCTGGACGTCACGACGATCGTCGACCCGCATCACCACCGTGCCCGCGACGTCGGCGACGAGCCGCTGCTGCTTGCCCGTGAAGCCTTGACCGTCGTCTGCCGCCGCCGTGTCGAGGGCGCGCGCAAGCTCGCGGCCGAAGGCGCCGACATCATCATCATGGACGACGGCTTTCAGAGCGCGCGGCTTGCATTCGACTTCGCCTTGCTCGTGGTCGATTCCGGGCGAGGCATCGGCAATGGACACCTCGTGCCCTCGGGACCGGTTCGCGCACCCATCGGCGACCAGTTGCGGCACGCAACGGCGCTTCTGAAGATCGGTAACGGATCTGCGGCCGACCCGCTGGTCCGCCGCGCGGCCCGGGCAGGCAAGCCCGTCTATGCGGCGGAAACCATCCGGATCGACGACGGGCAGCTTGCAGGCGTCAAGGTTCTTGCCTGGGCCGGTATCGCCGATCCGGAGAAGTTCTTCCGGACCGTGCGCGAGACGGGTGCGATCATCGAGGAGACGCGGAGCTTTCCCGATCATCATCACTTCTCCGACGATGAAATTGCCGACCTGCTCGATCGCGCCGCGAGCCAAGGCTATACACTGGTCACCACGTCGAAGGACATGGTCCGTCTCGAACCCGGACATGGTCGGGCGGGGGAGCTGGCGAGCAGGAGCAAGGTGATCGAAATCGACGTGCGCTTCGACGACCCGTCAATCCCCGGCAAAGTCATCGACCGGACGCTTGCCGCCGCGCGATCGCGCAAGCTGCGGGAGGCGAAAGCAGTTACTCTCTAACTAGGGGCTATAGCGAAACCGACTTCTTCAGCGTCGCTGGTTGGGGAGCGCGCCGGCACGTTTTTCCGCTTCTAGGGAGGCTGCGGCGTCCACATAGGGCTCCTGCCGGGCGACGCTCCAGTAACGCAACTCGTCCACGGGAATCGCCTTGCCCGTCATGGCACAGACGACGTGCGATCCGGCAAGCACGATCTGGAAGTCGCCATCGAGATAGCGGATCTTCGCCTCGCGCGAGGAACTTCCTTCAAAGCGGTTCATCATTGCCTGCGTCTGCCTTCTCACTCGACCGTTTCCCTGATCTATCCCAGTGCCCGGAAAAACACCAGCGCCCGGCGTGCTACTCGCGGACCGTCGATCGCTCGTCAGCTGCGACCGAAGAGGCGCTCGATATCCGAGAGCTTCAGCTCGATATAGGTCGGCCGGCCGTGATTGCACTGGCCAGAGCCCGGTGTCGCTTCCATCTGGCGAAGCAGCGCATTCATCTCCTCCGGCCGCATGCGGCGGCCGGAGCGGACCGAACCGTGACACGCCATCGTCGCCGCGAGATATTCGAGCCGCCCCGCAAGGCCCGTTGCCGTATCCCATTCCGCAAGCTCGTCGGCGAGCTGCCGCACCAGGCCCGCCGCATCCACTTCGCCCAGCATGGCAGGCGTTTCGCGCACGGCGATCGCCCCCGGCCCGAAGCGCTCTATCGCGAGACCGAGACGGGCGAATTCATCGGCATGCGTCATCAGTCGATCGCAATCGTCCTCGGGAAGATCGACGATCTCGGGGATGAGCAGCGTCTGTGCGGGCACGGGGCGGGAATGGAGCGCGGTCCGCATGGTCTCGAAGACGAGGCGCTCATGCGCGGCGTGCTGGTCGACGATGACGAGGCCATCGTCCGTCTGCGCGACGATGTAGTTTTCATGGAGCTGCGCGCGCGCGGCACCGAGCGGAAAAGACAAAGGAGATGCATCGGAAATCCGTGCTTCTTCGGTCGGAGCGGCGGAGCGTGCCGATGGTTGTGAGAATTCCGCGAAGGCTTGCTGCGGAGCTTCGGCGAAGCCATTGTCCGTCCGGTCGAAATGCACGGGGCGGTAGGGCGAGGCCGCTGGCGTCCAGGGTGCCGATGGCCTCTGCATCTCCGGCCGGAAAGCGCGCACCATTCCGCTCGCGCCGGTCGTGGCTGCGCGATCTCCGTCGCGCCCCAGGGCCTCGCGGATCGCGCCGATGAGCAGCCCGCGGATCAGGCCCGGATCGCGAAACCGGACGTCCGACTTCGCCGGATGTACATTGACATCGACGAGCGCCGGATCGAGGACGATCGAAAGGACGGCAACCGGGTAACGGCCTTGTGGAATGGTTTCGGCGTAGGCGGCGCGGATGGCGGACAGGATGAGCTTGTCCTGCACCGGCCGGCCGTTGACGAAGACGTACTGCTGAAGCGAGTTGCCGCGATTGAAGGTCGGCACGCCGGCATACCCCGTAAGCCGGGTGTCCTCTCGTTCGGCGTCGATCTCTATTGCATTGTCGCGGAAATCCTTGCCGAGCACCTGCGCCATCCGGGCCAAGCGGTCTTCGGCAGTGGCGGGGTACTCCAGGGTCGTTCGGTCGGAGCCCGAGAGTACGAAGCGCACCTTCGGGAAGGCGATTGCCATGCGGCGGACGACCTCGGAAATCGCGGCGGCCTCCGCCTTTTCCGATTTCATGAATTTGAGCCGGGCAGGGGTTGCGAAGAAAAGGTCGCGCACCTCGACGACGGTGCCCGCATTGGCAGGTGACGGGCGAACGGTTTCGGTCCTGCCGCCGGCGATAGTTATCGCCGCGCCCTCATTCGCACCGGCCGTTCGCGTCGTGATCGACAGGCGCGCGACCGATCCGATCGAGGGCAGGGCCTCGCCGCGAAAGCCGAGAGTCCGGATATCGGTTAGGCTGTCGCTGATCTTGGAAGTGCAATGGCGCTGAACCGCCAGAGCGAGATCGCCCGGCGACATGCCGCTGCCGTTGTCGGTCACCCTGAGCAGTGTCTTGCCACCGCCCGCAGTCGCGATCTCGATTCTGGTCGCGCCTGCGTCGAGCGCATTCTCGATCAGCTCCTTTGCGGCGCTGGCGGGTCGCTCGATGACCTCACCGGCGGCGATCTGGTTGATGAGTGTTTCTGAAAGCTGTTTGATGATCATGACCCATTTTCCCGGATTCGGCGTGCGAGGGAAAGGGGCTTGTGCGGCGGTGCCGCCGCAGACGGAGCGATTACGAGGCGATCGGCGTGGAAAATGCGGCCATGATTTAATTCCGCTTTAACGTTCTGCTGCGATTTTCCACAACAACCTGAATGAGAACGGGTTTTATCTTTGGAGCTCCGCGGCGTTGCTGGACGCCGTCACGCATTCCGCCCGAAGAGACGCCTTCCGAGGCCAGCCAGCATGTCCCGGAATGAAACCGCCGCCACAGCGCCGTGTGTCTTTTCAGACGCCCAAAGGCCGCTGTAAAACTTTGGATTGCTGCATCGTTTTGTCCCTAAATCGTTTCCGATTTAAGGAATCATGCAGAGGGCGAAATGAGGACAGCGCGATGAACGATGTGGCGTCGGGCGGCGCAGACATCAACAGGGTCATTCTCGAGTCGAGTTGCGACGCGCTTGGCCTTGCTTTGCTTGTCTGCGGTCGAGACGACACGATCCTGTTCGCCAGCCCCTCGATGCTGCAGTTCTTTCCGGTTCCAGCCCGCCTTTTGGCGCCCGGCACTCGGCTTCGCGACTTTCTCGGTGCCGTCTATGATACCGGTGTGCGCCCGGGGACATTGCCTGAGAACAGCCGCCGCCGGACCAACAGGGAAGATTGGATCGCCGAGCATATGGCGTTGCATTGGCGTGAGCGCTACGAGAATGTCGAGCGGGCGGGCCGTACCCGCTGGGTCTCTCTGCGCAAGCGCCGGTTGTCGAGCGGTATCGGCATATTGTCGGTCACTGATGTTTCCGAACAGAAGAAGCGCGACGAACAGGTTCAGACCGACCTCGAACGCGTGGAACTGACGGAAGAGATTCTCGACGCGCAGCCGAATCCGATCTGCGTCAAAGACCGAAACCTCAACTACATCGCCGTCAACAAGGCGTTCTGCACAATTCATGATCTGACGCAGGAGACGATCCTCGGACGCTCCGCCTGGGATCTCGTCGACGCCGAACTGGCGGAGCGGTTCGAACAGTCGGATCGACTGGTGCTCGAAACCGGCAAGCCATATTCGGAAGCCGAACATATCGTGCGCGCCGATGGCAGCGATCTCTGGGTCGTGACGCGCAAATATCGCATCGGCATGCCCGGCCGCCATTTCGTCGTGACCTGCATGAACGACGTCACCGATATCGCGGCCTGGTATCACGGCACGGGTGAGAACAAGGGCGGCAGCGGCCTGCAGATTCTGGACTACAGCATCTTTACACCGGCACAGAATTTCTACGATCCCTTCCGTGCATTGAATGTTCAGCAACTGGTCGAGGCGGGATCAATGATCGAGACCCTGCCCGCGCGTGGACTGCGCGTGCTGCTGGCGACCGGCGACCGAAGCGTGGAGGAACGGCTCGTTGCGCGTCTGCGCGGTTCCGGTCTCGATGCTTGTGCTGTGCGCAACATCGGCGAACTCGAGACTTTCGCATCGGCTGCCGAACATTCCGGGGTAAAGCTCGATATCCTGGTGCTCGATGGCGCCTTCTCGGAGCTCAGGCGTGTCCTTGCGGGCTGGCATGCAAGCCCTGTCCTCAAGATCTCCGGCGACATCGATGCCGGCCACCTGCTCGCGGAGATCTTTCGCGCTTGCGCCGAGCGTTCACAGGCGCGGGCGTCGCTTTCGCAGGCGGACTGGGAAATCTCCTTCGAAAGCGATGTTGCGCCCGGAACGCACGCGCCGGACATTGAAGTGCTGGTCGCCGAGGACAATCAGATCAACCAGTTCGTCTTCGCCCAGATACTGGAGGGGCTTGGGGTTTCCCATCGGATCGCCGCGAATGGCAGGGAGGCGGTAGAGCTCTGGCACGAACTTCAGCCGGCATTGGTCCTCATGGATGTATCGATGCCGGTCATGAACGGCTTCGATGCCGCAGCGGCCATCCGCGATGCCGAAAAGGGGACCGATCGGCGGACACCGATCATTGCGGTGACCGCGCAGGCGCTCGATATCGACCTTCGGCAATGTGAAGCGGTCGGAATGGACGACCACATCATGAAACCGGTCAGCCCGGACATGATCGAAGCGATCCTCAGAAAATACATGCCCATGGGGAACATGCGTGCCGTCGGCTGAGGCTCCAATCTTGTCAATTCGCCAGAATTAGGGATGCCGACGGAAGATTTGATAGCGAGGCGATATGGGATTGTTAACCCCCGATTGTCATCGTCTGCATCGAACTGCCAGAAAGTGTAGAGCCTCGCAGCAATGAATGCGCTTCGTCCAGCCGCCCAGCCACTGCTTTCGCCGATGCGGGAGATCCATCTCCGTCGGCGAGGATCGCTGCGCCGCGGCCGTTCCCTAGCGCCTGCGCCAGCCCGCCGCGAGAGCTTGCGGCCATGATGTGGAGGCAGGCCGCAGATCATGAGATTGTAGAGGTGCCGCCTCCCGTGCCGCTCATCGATCAACTGACCGGCTTGGGTAACGGCCGGCATTTGCGGCAAAAGGTCTGCGAGCTTGCCGCGGAACGCGCGAGCGACCCGGCGCCGTTTACGATAGGCCTTGCCAATCTCGATGGGTTCAAGCCGATCAATGACCTGTTCGGGCCGGAAGCCGGCGATCAGATCCTCTGCCAGGTCGCACACCGCCTGAAAGCCTGCGTTCCGGAAGGTGCGACCGTGACGCGCACCTCGGACGACGAGTTCGCATTCGTCCTGCCGCTGATCTTCGAGCGCAAGGGCGCCGAAAAGCTTGGCCGCGTGCTGAAGGAAGTGTTGTCGGCGCCCTTCGATCTCGGCGATCGCAACGTCCGCCTGTCGGCGTCCTTCGGCTTCGCGGTCTATCCTTTCGCCGGCAATAGCTTTGAAGACCTGCTGAAGAGCGCCGACACAGCGCTCTATCGGTCGAAACGGCGCGGTCGTGGCCAGATCACCGTCTATTCGCAGGAGATCGCCCAGGAGATGAAGCGCGCCACGCAGCTCGAACAGGCGCTGCGCAACGCGATCATAGCCGATCAGGTCGACGTGCATTTCCAGCCCATCGTCGATCTTCGCAGCGACACGGTCGTCGGCTTCGAAGCGCTGGCAAGATGGTGTGACGCGGATCTCGGCTACGTTTCGCCATCCGTGTTCGTGCCGCTTGCCGAAGAGCGCGGCTTTATCGAGTCGCTGGCCGAAACGCTTTTGCGCAAGGCGGCACAGGCCGCGTTGTCGTGGCCGAAGGAACTTTTCCTTTCCTTCAATCTCTCCTCTGCGCAGCTGATGGATACGGCGACCAGCGCGCGTCTGCTGTCGATCATTAACCAGGTCGGGCTCGACCCACGCCGGCTGGAGCTTGAGATCACCGAGACAGCGGTGATGGCGGATGCCGACGTGGCGCAGAAGATCGTTTCCGAATTGCGGGCGGCGGGCGTGCGCGTATCGCTCGATGATTTCGGGACGGGACAATCGAGCCTCGGCCGGCTGCGGGACTTTTCCTTCGACAAGGTGAAGATCGATCGCGCCTTCGTCTCCCGGATCTCCGCCGATCGCGCGTCGGAACATATCATCAAGGCCATCGTCTCGATGTGCGAAGGGCTGGAGCTTGAGGTCGTCGCCGAAGGCATCGAGGATTTTTCCGAAGCGCTGAAGTTGAAGGCGCTCGGCTGCGGCATGGGGCAGGGCTATTTCTACGGCAAGCCGGCGGACGCCGTTGCGACGATGCGTTATCTTTCCGATCGCTATCGCGAAGTAGCGGCATCGCGTTGATGGTCGCCTTCATTGGCACCGGCCGCGGAACGGTCACGCAACCCCTCGTCTAATAGCCAGTCCCTGATGCGCCGTGCTTGCGTGTTGAGTTCGCGCGACCGCGGCCAGACGACATAGAATGCGTGTCCGGTCTTCAACACGTGCCCGCCCACCGGAACAAGTGCGCCGGAGCGGACCTGCCGCTCGATCAGGTGTTCCCAGCCGAGCGCGATTCCTTCCCCGGCAAGCACTGCCTGGATGACCAGCACGTAGTCGTTTATCGTAAGCCGTCGCCCCTGCGCAGGATAGGCAAGACCCGCACTCGCGAACCACTCCGTCCAGTCGCAGGCTCGCCGCACGGGCTCTTCGAGATGGATGAGATTGTGTCGTGAGAGGTCGGCCGGCGTTTCTGGCGGGCCATGCGCCTCGATATAGGCGGGCGTCGCGACGGCATTGACCACCTCCTCGGCCAGCAGAGCAGCATGATATCGTGGCCAGTGGCTGGGATCACCGCCTCGAATGCCCAAGGGAATGGGTTCTTCGTCGAGATCGAGGTCGCGCACGCTGGTCTGGATGCGAAGATCGATCTCCGGCAGGTCTTCGCGCAGCCGGTTCAGCCGTGGGAGCATCCACATCGAGGCGAAAGCGGTGGACGCTGCGAGCGTAACATTCGTCTCGCGGCCCTTCGAGCGAATATCTTCGGCTGATTTCTGAATTCGCGACAGGCCGACAGAGACGTCCGCATGAAATTTCTCGCCTGCCTCCGTCAATTCGACCGCGCGGTGCACGCGGTGAAACAGCGGTACGCCGAGTTGGTCCTCGAGACCTCGGATGGCGTAAGATACCGCCGCTTGAGTCATTCCGAGCTCATTTGCGGCGCGGGTGAAATTCTGATGGCGGCCGGCCGCCTCGAAAACGATGAGGCTGGCGGCGGAAGGAAGGAGGCGGCGCAGATTTTCCATAAATACAGCTTATAGAATGCGTCAAATTTTTCCAGCGTTACAATTACCTTGATCGTCACTAGCATCATGAAAAATGATGGGAGGTTGGCAAATGGAAGCATCGTCGGCAGCAACGGGAGAGGCGCCTCGGCGAACCCGGGGTGCCAGATCGCAGCGACGGGAAGCCGGCAGGAATCTCGGCGTTCCCTTTATCGTCCGCAACATACCGACCTACGATATTCTCGGCGAGGAAAGCCTGCAGCGGATCGAGCGGATCGCGGATCGCATTCTCGCCGAAGTCGGAATCGAGTTTCGGGATGATGCCGCCGCGCTTGATCACTGGAAGCGGGCTGGCGCCAGGATCGATGGCGCCCGGGTCACCTTCGAACCCGGCATGTTGAATGAAATCGTCCGCTCGGCACCGGCGCAATTCACCCAGCATGCCCGCAATCCCGCCCGCAATGTCGAGATTGGCGGCCGCAACGTCGTCTTCGCTCCAGCCTATGGCTCTCCCTTCGTGACCGACATTGATCGGGGCAGGCGCTACGGCACGATCGAGGATTTCCGCAATCTGATCAAACTCGGCCAGTCGAGCCCTTGGCTGCACCATTCCGGCGGCACGATCTGCGAGCCGGTCGACGTGCCGGTCAACAAGCGCCATTTTGATATGGTTTACAGCCACATCAAATATTCCGACCGCGCCTTCATGGGCTCGATTACGGCCGAGGAGCGTGCTGAGGATTCGATCGAAATGGCGCGCATCCTCTTCGGCGCCGATTTCGTGGACAAGAACTGCGTCATTCTCGGCAACGTCAACGTCAATTCGCCGCTCGTCTGGGACGGAACGATGACCAGGTCGTTGCGCGCCTATGCGCGCGCCAACCAGGCGGCGGTCATCGTGCCCTTCATCCTGGGCGGGGCGATGGGGCCTGTGACCAATGCCGGCGCCATCGCCCAGTCCTATGCCGAAACGCTTGCCGGTTGCGCGCTGACGCAGCTCGAACGAAAGGGAGCGCCGGTGATCTTCGGCAACTTCCTTTCTTCGATGTCGCTTCGCTCCGGCTCGCCTACTTTCGGGACGCCGGAGCCGGCGATCGGCAGCATGGTCGTCGGGCAGCTCGCCCGCCGGTTGGGCCTGCCGCTGCGCTGCGCCGGCAATTTTTCCAATTCGAAGCTGCCGGACGCCCAGGCGATGCAAGAGGGCGTCATGTCGATGCTGTCGGCAGTCCATTGCGGCGCCAATTTTATCCTGCATTCGGCGGGTTTCGTCGATGGTCTGCTCGCGATGTCCTACGAGAAGTTCGTGATGGACACCGATTTCTGCGGAGCGCTCCACTCGTATCTCGCCGGCGTGGTCGTCGACGACAATGCGCTTGCGATGGATGCTTTTCTGGAGGTTGGGCCGGGCAGCCATTTTCTCGGCTGCGATCATACGATGCGCAACTATCAGACCGCTTTCTGGGACAGCGCGCTTTCGGACAACGAACCGTTCGAGAAGTGGGTCGAGCAGGGCGAGACGGACATGGCGACGCGCGCCAACCGAAGCTGGAAGAAGACGCTGGCCGAATACGAAGCGCCGCCTCTGGATGTAGCAATCGACGAGGCCCTGATGGACTATGTCACCAGACGCAAGAACAGCATGCCCGACGCCTGGTACTGACCGGCACGACAGCCCAAGGACCGTTGAATGACCCTCTCGAAAGACCCCCTGCTCCAGCCTTACCGTCTAAAGCATTTGACTCTCAAGAACAGGATCATGTCGACGGCCCATGAGCCGGCCTATTCGGAAGACGGCATGCCGAAGGACCGCTATCGGCTCTATCATCTGGAAAAGGCCAAGGGGGGCATCGCGCTGACGATGACGGCCGGCTCGGCGATTGTTTCCGAGGACTCTCCGCCGGCCTTCGGCAATCTCTACGCCTACGCGGATGAAATCGTGCCATGGCTGAAGAAGATCGCCGACGACTGTCATGAGCACGGCACCGCCGTCATGATCCAATTGACCCATCTTGGCCGTCGCACGAGCTGGAACAAGGGCGACTGGCTGCCGGTGCTGAGTGCCTCTCCGGTCCGCGAGCCGGCGCATCGGTCCTTTCCGAAGGAAATCGAGGAGTGGGACATCGAGCGGATCGTCAGCGATTATGCAGCGGCCGCCAGCCGCATGCAGGCCGCCGGCCTCGACGGCATCGAGATCGAGGCCTACGGCCATCTGATCGACAGCTTCTGGTCGCCGGCCACCAATCATCGCGACGACGAATATGGCGGCTCGCTCGACAATCGTCTGCGCTTTATGAATCTGGTGCTCGACGCCGTGCGCAAGGCGGTCGGTCCTGACTTCATCGTCGGCACGCGTATGGTTGCGGACGAAGACTGGGACGAGGGCCTGTCGAAGGAAGAAGGCGTCGATATCGCGAGGCGGCTCGCCGATTCCGGCAAGCTCGACTTCCTGAATATCATCCGCGGCCATATCGATCACGACGCGCCGCTCACCAAGGTTATCCCTATCCAGGGCATGGCCGCTTCACCGCATCTCGACTTCGCCGGAGAAGTTCGGGCGGCGACCAAATTCCCGGTCTTTCATGCCGCCCGCATCGCCGACGTCGCGACGGCGCGCCACGCGATCGCCGAAGGCAAGCTCGACATGGTCGGCATGACTCGCGCCCATATCGCCGACCCGCATATCGTCCGGAAGATCGAGGAGGGACGCGAGGCCGAGATCCGGCCCTGCGTGGGCGCAACCTATTGTCTCGACCGCATCTATGAGGGCGGAGGCGCCCTCTGTATCCACAATGCGGCCACCGGGCGCGAGGCGATCGTGCCGCACGTCATTTCGAAGAGCGACGGACCCCGCCGGCGTGCGGTTGTCGTCGGAGCGGGACCCGCCGGCCTCGAAGCCGCGCGCGTGCTCGCCGAGCGCGGCCACTCGGTCGAGCTGCTGGAGGCGACCGGCGAAGCTGGCGGCCAGATCCTGCTTGCGGCGCGAAACCCCCGCCGCAGGGAAATGATCGGCATCGTCGACTGGCGGCTTTCCGAGCTCGAACGGCTGGGTGTCCCGATCCACTACAATGTCTTTGCCGGCGTGGAGGACGTGCTGGAGCGTGAGCCGGATCTTGTTGTCGTCGCGACCGGCGGCATCGCCCAGAATCCCACGCTCGGGACAGGCGACGACCTCGTCGTTTCAAGCTGGGATATCATTGCCGGCACGGTGAAAGCCGAGGGGCCGGTGCTGCTCTATGACGACAACGGCGCGCACAGCGGCATGACCGCTGCAGAGCTGATAGCCAGAGCCGGCATCGAGCTCGAAATCGTCTCGCCCGAGCGCATGTTCGCGCCCGAGGTCGGCGGCATGAACCATGTTCCCTACGCGAAGGCCTTTGCCGAGAAGAATGTGCGGGTAACGATCAACACCCGGCTGACATCGGTGAGACGCGACGGCAACGCGCTTGTTGCGACGCTGGGTTCCGATTTTTCCGAGACCGCTTCCGTCGAGCGGCGAGTCGCGCAAGTGGTCGTCGAGCATGGAACGGTGCCGATGGCCGAACTCTACCTGGAGCTCAAGCCGCTGTCCCGCAATCTGGGCGCGGTCGACTACAAGGCTCTTATCCGTCGCGAAAACCCGATTGCCGTTCGCAATCCCGAAGGGACGTTCGACTTGTTCCGGATCGGCGATGCGGTGGCGAGCCGCAACATCCATGCGGGCATCTACGATGCGCTGAGATACGGCGTTCTGTTCTAGAGCAAGTCCGGAAAGTCTAACGGGTTCCGTCCGGAATTGCGTGGTTTCAAAAAGTTAGATCATGAAATGATCTGACTCGCAAAAAAAGCGGCGCATCACGCGCCGCTTCTGTTGGGAGCGAAAGTCCGCTCGGTGCCAACTTACTGCTGAGGTGCCGGCTGCGTCGGCGTTGCCGGCGTCGTACCCGTCGACGATGTCGTCGACGTGTCAACCGGCTGCGAGGACTGGCGCTCGGCCATCAGCTGCGCCTTCGTCTTGAACTCAGGCGCCGCCTTCAGCGTGTCGGCCGTTTCGGTCGTCGTCAGTTTCAACGCTGCCGTGTCGGCCTGCTCGGCGATCTCGATCCGGTCGAATGGGACCGCGACGTTCTTCTCGCCGATACCAAGGAAGCCGCCGACGCCGATCACTGCCGCTTCGACACCGCCGTCCTTCTTGATGATCAGATCGTTGATTTCGCCGATGCTTTCATCGGCGGCATTGTAAACCGATTGGCCCACATAGGTGCTGGTGGCGATCTGGTCGTCCTTCTGCTCGGTCAGATAGTCCGCTTCAGCGGTCGTATCAGCAGGCGCTTCAGTACCAGCCGCAGGAGGCTTCTGGGCCTGATCGGCGGCCGGAGGCTCTGTCGCAGGTGGAGTTGTCCCGCCCGGCTGCATCTGCGTGGGTGCCGGTTCCGACGGAGGCGGGGGAGTTGTGGTCTGCTGCGCGAAACTTGTCGGGGCAAAGGTAACGCCCACGAGAAGCGCGCCAGCCGCAACGGAAGATACAAGTTTCTTTGTCATATCAGACTGCCTTTCGTTGACGTTGTCGATCACCCCCGCGGCGTTGGGAATCGGCCTCCCCACCGCGCTGGTGATACTCAAGCAACGTCCGGCAGCGAAATCTGTTCCGTAAAAAATGGAAGTGTCTGCCCGGGCCAATGGCGCCGATTCTACCTTTGGATGCTTTGTCTTGGCAGGATCAAGCGGTTGGTCGCCGTGTCACGCAAAGTCGGCTAACGAAGTCGTTTCTTTGTTTAGGTGTAGCTAAATCTAGGCCGGAAGCCAGGTCTTCTCGGATCGGCCCAGGCGAATACTTTGAGCGAGCGACGAAATTCGCCATGAAGGTCCCCGATCTTAGTTGATCCGGGACCTTCGTGTTCCATCATCAGTCGGTTTACATGGAGCGCCGATGACGTCCTTGAGCAAGTCCAGGAGCAGTGTGTTCCGTCCGAAATTGCATTGTTTCAAAGGGTTGGATCACTTCCATGTTTCAATGGAACAACGAAGTGATCCTGGAGCGCCGTGCGTTCAAATGAACGCACAAAGGACGCCCTAGCACTTTGATTCTAGAGCATCTTATCGCTTTCGGTGATTCCACCCGAAAGCGGAATGCTCTAGTGGCTTTCGCGTTGCACGTCGCTGCCGCTCTTGCCGACGAGGAAATCGAGGTCGGCACCCTTGTCGGCCTGCAGTACGGTCTCATAATAGAGCTTGTAGTAGCCGCGTTGCCATTTCTGCTCCGGCGGCTGCCAAGCGGTCATGCGCGTCTGGAACTCCTCCTCGCTGATCAGAAGGTTCAACTCGCCCCTCAGGGCATCGAGGCGGATACGATCGCCGGTCTTGACGATCGCAAGCGGACCGCCAGCGTTGGCTTCCGGGCTGACATGCAGGACCACGGTGCCGAAGGCGGTGCCGGACATGCGCGCATCCGAAATGCGCACCATGTCGCGAACGCCCTTTTCGACAAGCCGGCGCGGGATCGGCATGTTGCCGACTTCCGCCATGCCGGGATAGCCCTTCGGGCCGCAGCCTTTGAGAACGAGGATCGTATCCTCGGTTACCGGCAGATCCGGGTCGTCGATCTTGGCCTTGAGATCTTCTATCGTCTCGAAGACATAGGCAGGGCCTTCGTGCGAGAGCAGATGCTCGCTCGCAGCCGAAGGCTTTATGACCGCGCCGTTGGGAGCGAGATTGCCTTTCAGCACGCGGATGCCGGCCGCGGCGCGCAGCGGATTGTCGAGTGGCCGGATCACGTCGTCGTTATAGACTTCCGCGCCCTCCCAATATTTGCTGATCGGAACACCGAAAACGGTCGGCGCGTCCGGATGAAGCAGATGCCGAATGCGGTTCATCACTGCGGGGAGACCGCCGGCATAGGCGAGATCCTCGATGAGATACTTGCCCGACGGCATGCAATTGACGATGCAGGGAACCTGACCCCCCACCCGATCGAAGTCTTCCAGACAGATGTCGACCCCGGCGCGGCCGGCAATCGCGAGCATGTGGACGACGGCATTGGTCGATCCGCCGACGGCGGCGTTGGCGATGATGCCGTTCTCGAAATTCTTCTTCGTAAGGATCTTGGACAGCCTGAGGTCCTCGTGCACCATCTCGACGATCCGCTTGCCGGTCATGTGCGCGAGCGCCATGCGGCGGGCGTCGACAGCAGGAAGGGCCGCGTTGGTCGGGAGCGAAAGGCCCATGGCTTCCACCACGGAGGCCATCGTGGTTGCGGTGCCCATCGTCATACAGACGCCGGGCGAGCGCGACATGCCGCTTTCTGCGGCCATGAATTCCTGCAAGCTCATTTCACCGGCCCGCACGGCTTCCGAGAATTTCCAGACATCCGTGCCCGAACCGATGTCCTTGCCTTTCCATTTGCCGTTCAGCATCGGTCCGGAGGAAACGACGATCGTCGGCAGGTCGACGGAGGCAGCGCCCATCAATTGGCCCGGCGTCGTCTTGTCGCAGCCGCCGAGCAGCACGACGCCGTCGATCCCGTGGGCGCGGATCGCCTCTTCGACGTCCATCGCCAGGAGGTTGCGAAAGAGCATGGCGGTCGGGCGCATCTGTGTTTCGCCGAGCGAGGAAACCGGGAACTCGACGGGAAAGCCGCCGGCCTCCCAGACGCCGCGTTTGACGCCTTCGGCCAGAACGCGCAGGTGGCTGTTGCAGGGCGTGAGCTCGGACCAGGTGTTGCAGATGCCGATGATCGGTCGCCCGTCGAAAACATGGTCAGGGAAGCCCTGGTTTTTCATCCAGGACCGATGAATGAAGCCGTCCTTGTGAGTTCCGCCGTACCAGTGGCGGCTTCTCAGTTCCTTTTTCTTTTCGCTCATCCGAATCCCTCCCGTACCATGACGATTCATCGCATGGTGCAATTGTATGACTTTTTGGCGATCCGATGCCAGCCTTTGTTGTGATCAGAGCAGAAATGCGGGCTCGAACCGACCTTTGACCTCGATGCCAAGGTCGAAAGTCTTGCCGGCATCTGGATCGGCCGCCCGCGCGGTCCCGTCCATCCCCTGCCAGGCTGACGTCACCAGCAACTGGTCGGCCTTCGCTCCAAAGAAGGCGGGGCAACTGGGCTGCGTCGCGGGCACGGCGTAGCGGGCGATCTTTTGGCCGTCCGGCTTATAGACGTCGACGGAACTTGCGCCCCAGCGCGCGTTCCAGATCAGCCCGTCGGCATCGCAAACCGCGCCGTCGAGACCGCCGGGTGACGAACTCTCGTCGGCAAGAACGACGGCGTCGCCGGTCGGAAGTGCGGTAGCGGGATCAATATCGACGCGCATCAGGTGGTTGACATCCGTATCGGCGAAATACGCCGTGGCTCCATCGGGCGAGAAGCAAATTGCGTTCGGAATGCTGATGTTGCCGTAGAGCTTCGTCACACGGTTGCCGGCGACGTGATAGATCGAACCCGAATGTTTTTCCGCGCCGCGCCCCATCGTACCGATCCAGAGAGCGCCGGAAGGGTGGACGCGACCATCGTTGGAGCGGTTGACAGGCTTGTCCTCGAGCAGGGCGAAAGGGGAGAGCTTGCCGCTTTTCGTATCGCGAAGGAAGAGACCCTGATCCGACGCGATCAGCTGGCGTGCGGGATCGATGACGGCAAGCACGCTTCCGAGAAAGGGCAGGGGGTGAACCGTCTTTCGGCCGCTTTCGATATGCAGCTCGTGCAGTTTCTGGCCGGTGATGTTGAACCACCAGGCGGTACCGCTGCCGGGGTCGAAGGTCGGGCCTTCGCCGAGCGCGGAGTCCAGATTGCAAAGAATGCGGCCAGAGAAGGGAACGGGATCGACCATCATTGCCCCCCATAAACGATATCGTATGCTTCGAGCGTCGCCTTCGCTCGCTCCCCGACCTCCGCGGCGGTCATGCCGGGCTTGTAGAGACTGGAACCGAGGCCGAAGCTGCGAATGCCGATCTTGGCATAGTCGGCGAAGTTGCTCTCCGCCACGCCGCCGACGGCTGCGATCTCGATATCGCTTGGAAGAACGGCGCGGATCGCCGCAATGCCCGAGGGGCCGAGTACACTTGCCGGAAAGAACTTGAGACCGGTCGCGCCCGCGCCGGCGGCGGCAAGAGCCTCGGTCGGCGTGAAGACGCCCGGCATCGTCACCATGCCTTTCGTCACGGCAAACTTGATCACCGACGGTTCGACATTGGGGCTCACCATCAGCCGCCCGCCGACGTCGGCCAGTTGTTCCACCTGCGCCGTCGTCAACACGGTTCCCGCGCCGATCAGGCAGTTGGCAGGCGCCATCTTCACGGCGATTTCGATGGAACGAAATGGATCGGGCGAGTTCAGCGGGATTTCGATTGCCGTGAAGCCCGTTTCCATCAGGGCGCCGACGACGCCTTCCGTTTCTGCGGGCTTCAGCCCGCGCAGGATGGCGATCAGCGGATATTTCATCGGCGGCAAGGGGATGCGGTTCATCTTCTTTCTTTCTGTCAAAGAGGCCAAATCGCGCAGGCGGCGGTGGAAAGGCCCGCCCGTACCGCATCGTCGGCGTCAACATGCTGAATTTTAAGACCCTGGCTTTCCAGGGCCGCACGGTAGAGTGCGCCAAGCGGGCCTGAGGCGACGAGGCAAATTCCGTCGATCGATCCGGCTGTGGCAAGGGCGCCGGCGATCTCGATACCGATCAGCGTGCCGGAGAGCCGTGCCTTGGCGTCGGTCGAGCTGGTCCCGTTGAGAAGCTGTCCCGCGCGGACGGAGAAAAGCAGATTTGTGGCAAGCGCCGGATTCCTCGTCGCTTCTGACACGGCCTCGACGAACTCCGGCTCTCTGCCGGTGAAGGGACCTCCGTCCGACACGGCATGACTGAGGATTGAATGGCGCGAAACGACATCGAACAATTCGCCGGTCATGAAGGTGGAAAAACCGTCGACCGTCTCGCCGCTGAGGCGGACCCATTTGCTGTGGGTGCCCGGCATGCAGACGAGGTGCCGCCCGTCGCCAAGCGTGCTGGCGGCGCCGAGAAGCTGCGTTTCTTCACCACGCATCACGTCGGGGTGCCGCAGGCCGCGTTGGGCGAGGCCCGGAAGTATCCGGATATCGCGATCGACGTCCGGAACGGAGATAGCACTCCCTGCAATTGCAGTGAGTGCGGCGGGTGTATCGAGATAGCCTGCCTCCCTCCAGCCCTGACGGGCACCGGCCATGCCGCAAATGATGATCGGGAGGTGGCCGGGAGCGTCTGTCGCGGCGAGATGCGCGTCTAGAACCGTATGAAAGCCGACCTTTGCCGCCGTCGTCATGCCTTCCGCGCTGCGACGTTCTGCAAGAACGGCTCCATCTTCCCCGATGATCCACAGCCGGAAGCTCGTGGTTCCCCAGTCGACCGCGGCATAATAGGCTGCCGTCATCAAAATACGCCTCCATCGATGATCATTGTCTGGGCCGTCATTGCCGCTGAGCAGTCGGAAGCCAGGTAGAGGCAGGGCCCCACGAGGTCATCCGCGATCAACATGCGTTTCAGACACTGCCTCTCTTGCATCCGCGTGATCGCGTCGTCGTCCAGCCACAGCCGCTTCTGCCGTTCGGTGACGATCATGCCCGGAAGGATTGCGTTGACGCGAATATTGTCCGGCCCGAGTTTCCCGGCGAGCGACTTGGTGAGCCCGATGATGCCGGCCTTCGCCGTTGCATAGGCAGGAACGTCCGGCATGTTGAGCATGAAGGCGATCGACGAGAAATTGATGATCGACCCGCCACCGTTGCGGCGCATGTGGGGCGCTACCGCCTGGCTCATGAAAAAGAAGTGCCTGAGATTGACGGACAGGCTTTCGTCCCAGCTTTCTTCCGTCACCAATTCGAATTGCTGCCGGTCGTCACGAGCGGCATTGTTGACGAGCACTCGGATCGAGCCGAGTGTGCTGGCAGCGGTCTCGACCGCCGATTTCAAGGTCGAGATCTGCCTGAGATCGGCAGGAATGAATTGCGGCCTTCTTCCAGTTTGGGCGGCCAGCTTCTCGCAGAGTGCAAGGCTCTCTTCCTCTGCGATGTCGATGAAGGCCACTCGCGCGCCTTGCCGCAAGAAGCCTTCCACCAGGGCGGCGCCGATGCCGGAACCGCCGCCGGTCACGAGCACACCGTTGTTTTGCAGGTCGGGAAACTGACCGCTCGGCAGTGGCATGGCATCTCCCTGGTGTTGAGTCTGGGATTGATGGAAGTTCCATTATATGGAACTATGTTTTATTATCTGGAATTATCGCGCCATAACTTTTATCCTGTCAAGGCACGATGCCCCTGATCGAAGCTGGGTGACATGAACGAAATCAAGACCACCGACGCAGAAATTGAAATCGCCGGCACCGGCACGCTCGGCAAGGCCATGGCGGTCCTTGAGGCCGTGGTGACGGCCGGCAGTCCCCAGAGGTTCACGGATATCGTTCAGTCCATCGGCCAGCCGCGCGGGACGGTGCACCGGCTGCTCAGCCACCTCGTCGAGGAAGGCCTGCTCGTGCAGGGCCGCGACCTGTCTTACGAGCCGGGCCTCCGCTTGCTGAAGCTCGCCTATCGTTCGTGGTCAGGTAACCGGTTTCGTGACATCGCCGAACCCCATCTTTTGCGTCTGCACGAGCTGACCGGCGAGACGGTTCACCTCGGCGTTCTACGGGAGACGGAGATCATTTATGTCGACAAGGTCGAGAGTCGACAGACAGTGCGCATGAGCTCGCAGATCGGCAAGGCGTCGCCGGCCTATTGCACAGGCATAGGCAAGGCAGCGCTGTCGTCGCTGCCTCAGCCGGAATTGGAGCGCATAGCCGCAAGGATGAGGTTCCACCCGTTCACCGCCCACACGCATCGCTCGGCAGCGGCCCTGCTTGCCGAAATCGATGAAATTCGCCGTGAGGGACACGCTTTCGACCGGGAGGAACATGAGGCGGAAATCTGCTGCGTCGCCGCGCCGATCGCCATTCCGGAACACGATCTGGTTGCGGGCGTGTCCGTCACCGGGCCTGCCTATCGCGTCAACATGGCGCAACTGGCGGCTTGGGCCGAGGTCGTGCGCGGGGCGGCGGGAAAGATCGAGGAGGAGGTCCGAATGCGCCTTGGCCCCGGGCGCAATGGACGTTAACTCCGCTTTACGGTAAATTAGGAACTTCGACTGGACGAGGTGTTCCAAGAACGTTAGCTTGCGATATATCAGGCCCGCCGCTACGGCCGGTTGCAAGGGCCGGAGCGGAATTTGCTTTCTGGCGAAAGCATTATTGACGCAATTTCATGATGGCGAGAGCGGCCTCGCTCGATCGGGCGCGGGATGTGGGAGACGAGCGGGTGGTAGATTTCAGCGCAGGCATATCGTCATTGATTCTCCCTGGCGGGCGGTCTATCGCGGAAGCGCTAGGCAGCGAAGACGATATCAGGCGGGTTCTCGGTCAGATATCAGATGCCTACGGCTTTCGCGGATTCCTGGTTCTGTCCATCCCGGAAGCCGGATGCCACAGTCTTTCCACTCAGGCACTGATGACGACCTGGCCGTCGGAGTTCCTGAGACGCTACGACAGTGCCGGCCTGATCGACGGTAGCCCTGTCGTCCAGCGGTTGCGGCGCAGCACAATTCCCTTCACCTACGATGCCCACCAGCTTGCGCGCAGGCGGCTTGACGGCAAGGGTGATGCCGCGGTTAGCGTCTTCGAAACGGCCGGGCTGCCGAGAGGCCTCTATCTGCCGGTTCACGACGCTTCGGGACGCCGCGCGGCCATAGCCTTTGGCGGGAGCAGGGAGCTTGTGTCCAATGATGAGATGCAGGCGCTCAATCTTTGGGCGGGTCTTCTCTACAGCCGGCTGAGCGAAGTGCGGGGGCGTGACAGGCGAGGACCCGGTAGCCTTTCGCGTCGTGAGATCGAGTGCCTGCGCTGGGCGGCTGCCGGCAAGACGACCATGGAGATGGCGAGGATCATGGCGCTATCCGAATACACGGTGAACCATTATCTCAATCGCGCAACGCGCAAATTGGATTCGGTCAATCGTGTTCAGACCGTTGCAAAAGCCATGCGCGCCGGTCTGATCAACTGAATTTCGCTTTTTCGGAGAGGCAGACCGAATATGCAGCCCGCCAACCGGGGGAAATACACAGCCTTTTGCGCATGAATAGCGCCGAACGTCGATCACCTGTTGGCATTGGTCGACCGCTCGGGCTATTTGATAATTGATGAATGCCATGGAACGCGCGAATGCAAGATACGATGACGGCCGGGATGACTGATACCGATCTGCCCCGGGGCGGTGATTTCGCGTCTGAAATCGCAAAGCTTGAGACCCAGTTCGATATCATCCGCTACATGCGGCGGGTCACGCAGATCTTTGGTTTCAAGGCATTCCTCATCTGCTCGATTCCGGCGATCGAAGTGGAGAGACTGGCGGCGACCACCGTTATCTCCAACATGCCGGCCGAGCTCCTCAGCAAGTACGACAGCCTGTCAATGCTGCGTTTCAGCACCGGGGTGCGCCGACTGAGGGAGACGACGACGCCGTTCCAGATCATGCTCGACGACTGGGAGAAGGAGGGTGGCAAGCCGGCCACGGCCGCGGATTACATCGCCATGCTGCGCGAAAACGGCATCTTCCAGGCAAATTATTTCCCGGTTCACGACGCCGAAGGCGGACGGGGCGCGGTGATCCTCATGGGGCCGGAAGCCGATTTGCCGATGACGGCCGCCATGGAATTGCAGATGATCGCGATCCACGTCTACAATCGGTTGGCGGAGATCGGTTCCGTATGGAAGAGCACCAACACCGCGCTGTCCGAGCGGGAAATCCAGTGCCTAAGCTGGACGGCGGCTGGCAAAACCAGCGCCGAAATCGCCGGGATCCTCGGCCTCTCCGAGCACACGGTCAATCACTATCTCAATCACGTCACCAAGAAGCTCGACGCCGTAAACCGCACGCAGGCGGTCGTGAAGGCGATGAAGAAGGGCTACATCAGCTGATGGCCGGCGCCAGCGAAAAACATTGAGGCTGCATTCCGACCCTGCTCCGCCCATGTCTTTCATGCGTGCAAGGATTGCTGTCGGCACCGCACCTTTTGTACGCAAATAGTACGTTTGCCCAGAAATAGTGCAACCATCTTCATCGGCAACGTTAATGCGCGGCGGCTTCATCCTCTTGAAATCAATGACTTTTCCAGAATGGTCTGAGTCTGGCACGCCTTGTGCATATGCATTGTCGTGTCCAGAGGGGACTACAATAAGACAGCGCCCAAGAAGGTTGCGAGGGCAGGGCCGCCGCCGATCGTTCGTGATCCCGGATGTACGGACACGACGATCGGCTGGCGGCTCTGTTTTTTCCTATCTGTCGCATTGGCGAACCGCTCCGCCTCAATTATCACTGCATAATTCCTTAAATCGGTTCTGATTTGAGGATAAAATTATCCGGTGGTTCAAAGCGTTACCGCCTGCGATCGTCCGAAAGGCGCCAGGCGCGGTGGCACGAACAGACAGATGAAGAGGGCGATATGCCGGACGTAACCAGGGAAACGGTTCTTGAAAAGCTGCGCAGCGTGCGCGGTCCGGATATGGAAGGCAATATCGTTGACCTCGGTCTCGTCTCCGATGTCTTCATTTCCGACGGCAAGGCTTATTTTTCGATCACGGTGCCGGCCGACCGGGCGAAGGAGCTTGAGCCGATGCGTGCGGCAGCGGAGAGGGTCGTGCGCGAAATACCCGGCGTCAAGGCGGCGATGGTCGCGCTGACGGCTGACCGTAGGGCGGCACCGCAGGCGGCGCCGGTGGAAAGACCGCGGCAGGTTCCGCCCACGACACACGGGCATGCTCAGCGTCCGGCCGGCGGCGTTCCGGCAAAGGCAGGTATCCCGGGCGTTGGCGCCATCATCGCGGTTGCCTCCGGCAAGGGTGGTGTCGGCAAATCGACGACATCGGTGAACCTTGCACTCGCACTGCAGGCGAACGGCCTCAAGGTCGGTCTGCTTGACGCCGATATCTACGGACCCTCCATGCCGCGCCTCTTGAAAATCAGCGGACGACCGCAGCAGATCGAAGGGCGGCTTATTCGCCCCATGGAGAACTACGGGCTCAGGGTCATGTCGATGGGGTTTCTCGTCGATGAGGAGGTCGCCATGATCTGGCGCGGTCCGATGATCCAGTCGGCCCTGCTGCAGATGCTGCGCGAGGTGGCCTGGGGTGATCTTGACGTTCTCGTCGTGGACATGCCGCCGGGCACGGGCGACGCGCAACTGACGATGGCCCAGCAGGTGCCGCTGGCCGGCGCCGTCATCGTCTCGACACCGCAGGACCTCGCGCTCGTCGATGCACGCAAAGGTCTTGCGATGTTCCGGAAGGTGGAAGTCCCTGTTCTCGGCATTGTCGAGAACATGAGCTATTTCGTGGCACCCGATACCGGCAGACGCTACGATATCTTCGGTCACGGCGGCGCGCGCAAGGAAGCCGAGCGCATCGGGGTGCCGTTCCTCGGCGAGGTGCCTTTGACCATGGGCATTCGCGAAACCTCCGATGCGGGGACTCCGTTGGTGGTTTCGGAACCCCGCGGCGAGGTCGCGCGTATCTACCGGGATATCGCAGCGAAGGTTTGGGAGCAGGTCTCCGCGGCTCGCCAGAACAAGAGCAGGGCGATGCCCGATATCGTCTTCGAATAGATTTGCTTCACTCGCCCGCGCAGGCTAGGTTGCGCCGAAAATGAAATCCTGTGGGGACAGGCATGCACAAAGGTGCATTGATTTTGCGTGGCCGTTGCGCCATATGCCTTGCCGCACTCGTGCACGATGATCGGCGCTGTGCCTCTCACCGGAGACTATGGCCTCCGGAGACAAACGATTGAGGATTTGTCGTGCCGGGCGGAAGCTTCATCTGATGAATCTGCATCGTGGAATTCGTGTGGCGGTTGATCGCTCCAGAGCTTCGTGGGTTACCGTTGCTCGCCGCATAAAAAGGGCAGCGGCATGATCATGGGCTATTGTGCCAATGGCGAGGCCGTCGCCTTGTCAGCGGCAGAGCCGCCAGCGTCGTTGCGGCCTGATGTCGTCTGGATCGATCTTCTCGACCCGAGTAAGGCCGAAGACCTGATGATGGAGAAACTGCTGGGGATTTCCATCCCGACGCGGGAAGACCTGAAGGATATCGAGCCGTCAAGCCGTCTTTATACCGAGAACGACGCCGTGTTCATGACGGCATCGCTGGTCTACCGCAGCGATACGGATATTCCCGGGTTGACCGATGTCGGCTTCATTCTTTCGCGCGGACGGCTGGTGACGATCCGTTATGCGGAACCCAGGGCTTTCGCGCTGTTCAAGGCGGGCATGCATCGGATTCCCGGCGGCTGCCGCAACGGCGCTGTGCTTCTGACCCGGTTGCTCGAGACGATTGCCGATCGGACAGCGGAAATTCTGGAGCAGGCCGTGGACAAGATTGATGGCCTGTCGATCGAGGTCTTTGGTGACAAGGCTGCAGCCAGGCGCCGCCCGCCGCAATTGCTCGAGGCTCGCCTGCGCGATGTCGCGGGTCACCACAGACTGGTTGCGAAAACCCGCGACAGCCTCGCTTCGCTTTCGAGGCTCCTGACCTTCGTCTACACTGTTCCGGACGTGCAGGAGGACAAGGACAGCCGCGAACTCTGCCGCTCGATCTCCCGGGACATACAGTCGCTCTCCGAGCACGCGGCGTTTATCTCGGGAAACATCACCTTCCTGCTGGATGCGTCTCTTGGCCTTATCAATGTCGAGCAGAATGCGATCATCAAGATCTTCTCCATAGCGTCCGTGGTCCTCTTGCCGCCGACACTCGTCGCTTCCATCTACGGCATGAATTTCCGCGTGATGCCTGAGCTTGAATGGCAGCTCGGCTATCCGTGGGCACTTGCGGCTATGGTGATTTCGGCCGTGATCCCCTTCCTCTTCTTCCGCTGGAAAGGCTGGCTTTAAGAGCCTGTTGGACACTCATGTCTCAATTGTCTGCCCCTGCCATACCCGCGTCCGAAAATTTGCGCCGTCTGCTGGTCCTGGGACTCGGATCGATCGGCGTCGTCTATGGCGATATCGGCACAAGCCCGCTCTACGCTTTCCGTGAAGCGCTGCGGCCCGTTTCGGATAACGGCGTCACGGACGCCGAGATCATCGGCTTGATCTCGTTGATGATCTGGGCGCTGACGATCATCGTCACCATCAAATACGTGTTGTTTCTCTTGCGGGCCGACAACCAGGGGGAGGGCGGCACGCTTTCCCTGCTTGCTCTTTTGATGAAGACCGCCAACGGCCACACGCCGATCCTCTTCTTCATGGGGATCGCCGGGGCAGCTCTGTTCATCGGCGACGCGATGATAACGCCGGCCCTGTCGGTTCTTTCGGCCGTGGAGGGACTGAAGCTGGTGACGCCGGCCCTTTCGGATTATGTCGTTCCGATTGCCGTCGTCATTCTCTTGCTGCTCTTCGCGGTGCAGTCGAAAGGTACGGCTGCGGTTTCCAATTTCTTCGGACCGATCACCCTTGTCTGGTTTCTGGTGATGGGCGCGGTCGGTCTGATGCACATCGCCGACGATCTGTCGATCTTCGCGGCGTTCAATCCACTTTACGCCGCCACGTTCATGATTAACGAAGGCTTCGTTGGTATCGTCGTGCTCGGTGCGGTCTTTCTGACCGTCACCGGCGCGGAGGCGCTCTATGCAGACCTCGGCCATTTCGGTCGGCGACCGATCCAATGGGCGTGGTTCACCGTCGTCTTTCCAGCACTCACCTTGAACTATCTCGGTCAGGGCGCGTTCGTGCTCAAGAACCCGGACGCGATGTCCGATCCGTTCTTCCTCATGTTTCCGAAATGGGCGCTGCTTCCCGCCGTCATTCTTGCGACCGCGGCGACGATCATCGCCAGCCAGGCGGTGATTACCGGCGCCTTTTCCCTGACGCGCCAGGCAATCCATCTCGGTTTCCTGCCGCGCATGGCGATCTTCCACACATCCGAGACCCATACCGGCCAGATCTATTTGCCGAACGTCAACACGCTGCTGATGTTCGGCGTCATGGCTCTGGTCTTCGTGTTCGGTTCCTCCGAGGCGCTGGCGACCGCCTATGGCATCTCCGTCACCGGTGCCATGGTCGTCACGACAATCCTCGCCTTCGAGTTCCTGCGTGTCCGTTGGAACTGGTCGGTCTGGTGGGCGATCGGCGCGCTGCTGCCGCTGTTCGCGCTGGAATGCGTCTTTCTCGGCGCCAACATGCTGAAGATCCACGATGGCGGCTATGTGCCGATATTGATCGCCGTGACCTTCATCGTGATCATGTGGACCTGGAAGCGCGGCACGGAACTGCTGCATGCCAAGACGCGGCATATCGACATTCCGCTGGCGAGCTTCATCAAGTCGATCGAACGCAAGAGCGAGCATGCGCCGGTGGCCGTACCCGGCACGGCGATCTTCCTGACAAGCGATCCCGAGTCGACACCTGCCGCCCTGCTCCACAATATCAAGCACAATCACGTCCTGCACATGCAGAACTTCGTCCTGACGATCCGCACGGCCAATACACCGAAAGTGCCGAAGGAAGAGCGGGTCAGCGTGAAACCGCTGTCCGAACGCTTCACGCTGCTCGAGATGAAATTCGGCTTCATGGAGACCCAGAACGTCTCGCAGGCGCTGGGACTTTTCCGCAAGTCGGGGCTCAAGTTCGACATTATGTCGACGTCGTTCTATCTCGGTCGCCGCAAACTTGTGCCCGACGCCCAGTCCGGCATGCCGCACTGGCAGGATCGTCTGTTCATCGCTCTCGCCAGTGCGGCGATCGATCCATCGGACTATTTCCGTCTGCCGACCAACAGGGTGGTCGAACTCGGCTCGCACGTGATCATCTGAACGGTCTGCGAAGAAGTACCGCCTCCCACGCAAGCATCGCCGGCTCTACCACATGTTTTTGTCCCCAAATCGGAGCCGGCACGGCACTGTAGTGGGGCCGCATTAACCAAACATCAAGGTTAATGCTTCATTTTCTAGGCTCGAACGAAGCGGTTCCGGTGCGCCGTCCGACCGCTTCCAAATCTTAGCTTCCTGCACGGAATCTTGCCGCTGGCCCTCTGCCGGCTTGCGGGAACGCGTGCCCGAGTAAGAGTTGCGTGGAGCCGGTTGGTGCGTAAGAGCCAGAAGTTGCGTAGCAAGTCTCGTATGTCGTTGCCGGCCTGGGCTGCGCCCGCGATCATCGGCATTGCCATTTTCATGAGCTTCCCTTCCACGGTCGCCTATTCCGACCTCGCGACCTTTCTGTCAGGCATCAACCATGGCGGCGAGCGCTGGCGGATGTATCTGACGCAATCGCCCGCCGGTTCGCTCCACGAGGTCGAGATGGTGTTCGCCGATCCGAGCACCACCGGTGCCTTAGATGGCGGCGCCGGCGTCACCTTGCCCGACGGCAGCCACGTGGCCCTGACTGCGGAAACCAAGCACAAGGGTGGCACGCCTGACGAAGACCGCGTAACGCGCAAGCTGAAGAAGGGTCGGATCGTCGCCGTCAGCCCGGTGACGCCGCCGAAGGACTTTACCGCCGGTTCGATCCTCCAGCGTACGAGTTCGCTGACTGAGCCGGGCTTCGACGGCGCCGAGAAGATGGTTTTCGCCAAACCGCGCATCAAGGGCAAGGAGATCGAGATCGCCACGGCTTTCTACAGAAAGAAACCGCCGAAGGCTGAACCCGGCGTCTCGCCGATGCTCGCCAAGCTCATCACCAACGACAAGGCCGATGTTCTTGCGACCGCCTATGTCCGGCCCGAGCCGGACTATGCGCGTGAGTCGCCCTTCGATTCCATCCTCCGGGAAGACAGGAATGCGGGGCGCTTCATTCCGGAGATCGCGCCCGACGACCATGCTTGGGCGGCAACGGCTTTGCCAGCGACGGTCTTCACCAAGGAGGAGCAGACCTGCCTTGCCGAGGGTATCTATTTCGAGGCCCGCAGCGAGTCTGCAAAGGGTCAGGCAGCCGTGGCCCAGGTCATTCTCAACCGCGTCCGCAACCCCACTTACCCGAAGACGATCTGCGGCGTCGTCTACCAGAACAAGGCCTGGCGCAACCGCTGTCAATTCTCGTTCGCCTGCGACATGATCCGCGACCTGATCTACTCGCGCTCGCACTGGAAGACCGCCAAGGAAGTCGCGATGGCCGTGACTGCCGGCAAGATCTGGCTGCCGGAAGTGGGGTCGGCAACGCATTATCACGCGACCTACGTGAAGCCGGCCTGGGCAAAAACCATGAAACGCGTCGGCAAGATCGGATTGCACATCTTCTATCGCACCTATGGCGGCGGCTGGAGCTGATCGACGAGTTCGATTCCGATGAATGAAAGGGTGCCGGACAGCAGGCGAACCTCGTTCAGCCGGCGCCGATTCCCGTTGTCGCTTTGCCGCAGCTTGCCGAAATTACAGCTAACTTAATGATATTAAACGTAAATATTGTCCACGCCCAACGTGCTCTGATGCCTTGACTATGAGGGTGCCTAAAACTATGTTGCGCGCGACTTCAAATGGGGGCCGAAGCGTGGCTTGAACACCGGCCGTTTGTATGACCGAAATCGCGTTTAAGACCGCGTGGGGCTGCAAAGGGGAGCCATGTGACGGAGAAACCGGAAGAAAGTCTGGAAGCGCGGCTGAAGCGCCTTGGCGACGACATCGCGTCCAAGCGGACGGACAAGTCGGACGATGCCGAGACGCGCGCCGCAGAAAGCCGGCAAGGCTACGCAGCGGCGATGAAGCTCTCGAGCGAGTTCATCGCCGGGATCCTTGTCGGGGCGTTTCTGGGCTATCTTTTGGATCACTTTGCGGGTACAGGGCCGTGGGGCATGATCGTCTTGCTGCTCCTCGGGTTTTGTGCCGGCGTCTTGAACGTGCTGCGGTCCGCCGGAATGGTGGCGACGCCGGAATCGGGCAAACGCGGCCCTGGAAATGAAAAGAAGGACGGGGATGGCGCCTGAGGCGCCGCCTGAAAGAACACGATTTCCGCTTGCGGGCGGGCAAAATGAAAGAGAAGCGCGGTGTCAAACGATCCGACCCACCAGTTCCTGGTCAACAAGATTGTCCCGATCGAAATTGGCGGAATTGACTTTTCCTTCACCAACGCGTCGCTGTTCATGGTCGCGACCGTCGGTGTGGCCGCCGGCTTTCTTTATCTGACCACGTCGCAGCGCGGGCTGATCCCGACCCGCCTGCAGTCGGTTTCGGAAATGTCCTATGAATTCATCGCCTCGATGCTTCGCGAAGGGGCGGGCAACCACGGCATGAAATTCTTCCCGATGGTTTTCTCGCTGTTCATGTTCATCCTGACGGCGAACCTGCTCGGCATGTTTCCGTACTTCTTCACGGTAACCAGCCAGATCATCGTCACCTTCGCCCTGGCGGTGTTCGTCATCGGGACCGTCATTCTCTATGGTTTCTACAAACACGGCCTTGGCTTCCTGAAGCTTTTCGTGCCGCACGGCGTGCCGGGGGTATTGTTGCCGCTGGTCGTTGCGATCGAAATCATTTCCTTCCTTTCCCGTCCCATCAGCCTTTCGGTCCGACTGTTCGCCAACATGCTCGCCGGCCACATCACGCTGAAGGTTTTCGCGGGCTTCGTCACCTCGTTGAGCGCCCTCGGCGCGCTCGGCATTGGCGGTGCGATCCTGCCTCTCATCATGACCGTCGCCATTACCGGTCTTGAGTTCCTCGTCTGCTTCCTCCAGGCCTACGTCTTTGCGGTGCTGACCTGCATGTACCTCAACGACGCTGTCCATCCGGGAAGCCACTAAGGAATCACAGTCGCTGGCTTCCGCCCGGGTCCTCCGGTGGAAGCACAAATCCTAGCCGCAACACCATTTCGAAGGAGTTCAATC
Source organism: Sinorhizobium psoraleae (assembly GCF_013283645.1). Lineage (GTDB taxonomy): Bacteria > Pseudomonadota > Alphaproteobacteria > Rhizobiales > Rhizobiaceae > Sinorhizobium > Sinorhizobium psoraleae. The sequence goes on along the minus strand of NZ_JABEKV010000002.1, from coordinate 554,520 downwards.
ATGGAAGCGGAAGCAGCAAAGTTCATCGGCGCAGGTCTTGCATGCCTTGGTATGGCCGGCACGGCTCTCGGCCTCGGCAACATCTTCGGCAGCTACCTGTCCGGCGCGCTGCGCAACCCGTCGGCTGCTGACGGCCAGTTCGGCCGCCTCGTATTCGGCTTCGCCGTTACGGAAGCTCTGGGCATCTTCTCGCTGCTCGTAGCCCTGCTCCTCCTCTTCGCCGTCTAATACGGACCGAAGTTTTGGCCGCGGCCTCGTTCAGGGGTCGCGGCCGCGCATATTCTTGAGTGCACCTGGAGGTGAGCATGTTTGTGACCGCGGCGTATGCCCAGTCAACCACCACTGAAGGCGAAGCACACGATCCCGCTGCGGCCGGCGAGGTGCACACCGAAACGGGTGTGGCCCACGAAGGCGAACACGGCACGGGCGTGTTCCCGCCCTTCGATTCGACCCATTTCGCATCGCAGTTGCTCTGGCTCGCGATCACGTTCGGCCTCTTCTATCTGCTGATGTCGAAGGTCATCATTCCGCGCATTGGCGGCATTCTCGAAACCCGTCACGACCGGATCGCGCAGGATCTGGATGAAGCGTCGCGCCTGAAGGGCGAAGCCGACGCTGCCATCGCTTCCTACGAGCAGGAACTGGCAAGCGCCAGGGCCAAGGGCCATTCGATCGCCGATACCGCGCGCGAGGCTGCCAAGGCAAAGGCGACGGCTGACCGGACCGCCGTCGAGGCCGATCTGACGAAGAAGATCTCCGCTGCGGAAGCGCGCATTGCCGAGATCAAGTCCAAGGCGCTCGCCGATGTCGGCGCTATTGCCGAGGACACGGCAACCGCCGTCGTTAAGCAACTGATCGGTGGAACCGTTACCAAGGCCGAGATCGCTGCAGCGGTCAAGGCATCTGCAGGCAACTGAGGAGCAATGAACGATGGCTCTTGATGCGACTTTCTACGCCCTCGTCGGCCTGATTCTCTTCTTTGTCCTCATCGCCTATCTCAAGGTTCCGGGCATGATCGGCAAGGCACTCGACGCACGTGCCGACAAGATCGGGAACGAGCTGGCGGAAGCCAAGCGCCTGCGCGAAGAAGCCCAGAGCTTGGTCGCTGAGTACCAGCGTAAGCGCAAGGACGCCGAAGCGGAGGCCGCCAGCATCGTTGCCGCCGCGCAACGGGAAGCGGAGATGCTGACGGCGGAAGCCAGGCAGAAGACTGAAGACTACGTCGCGCGGCGCACGGCACTTTCCGAGCAGAAGATCAAACAGGCCGAAAACGATGCGATCAACGCCGTCCGCTCGGCTGCCGTCGATCTCGCGATCAGCGCTGCCGAGAAGGTCTTGACCGCCAAGACCGACGCCGGTGCGCAGGAAGCGCTCTTCAAGCAGGCACTCGGTGAGGTCAAGTCGCGGCTCAATTAAGACGACGACTGGTTCTCGGAAATCGAAAAAGGCCCCGCGGGGCCTTTTTTGTTGTCTATGCGGCGGTCGCCGGGCGGCAATGGGATGGACACGGGCCGGATACTTCGCACGGTCATCGGGCATGTGCGCACGCTGTCAAGGCGGAGGGCGGCCGTTCGCGGGGCCGAAGGCTCGGGTTAAATCTGGCGAAAGGGACGGAAGCTCATCCGATGCAGCGAGCAAGGACCGTGACTGTCGATGGCGTCGCGATGCCTTACCGTGGCATAGCCCGCATGAACGGCAAAGCCATAGGCCGGAAAGGTGATGTCGGCACGCGCCATCATCCGGTCGCGGGTGACCTTCGCGACGATCGACGCGGCGGCGATCGACATCGATCGGCAATCGCCTTTAACGATCGCCTTGGCGTGGCAGGAAAGCCCCGGAGGAACATCACGGCCATCGACGAGCACAAAACGCGCGGACGTGGAAAGACCATCGATGGCTCGTCGCATCGCATTGAGGCTCGCCTTGAGAATATCGGTCGTGTCGATGCGCGTCGCCGAAGATGAGGCGATCGAGACCGTTGCCGTCGCGAGAATTTGCTCGAAAAGCGCCTCCCGCTGTTCCGCACTCAACAGCTTGCTGTCGTTGAGGCCGGCCGGAATGGAGTCCGGGTCGAGGATGACGGCAGCTGCGACGACCGGACCGGCAAGCGGACCACGGCCGGCCTCGTCGGCGCCGGCGACGGGCCAAAGGCCATCTCTGCGGGCGGCAAGCTCGAAGCCGAAATCCGGAACCGGGAGTTCGACGGGAAAGAGTGGGGAATCGGGCGATTTGCGACGTGACATGCGGGGGACCCTCGCATATTCGCCCGATTCCCTTCAAGCCCCCCGGTACGAGTGCGGCGGTGACCGGGAGGAAAACCAGCGCCATCCTGAGGCGGGGGAGGGCGCCGGAACCGAAATTTTGCATGAAGAATGCTATCGAGTTCCTGTCGTGGAGAGAGCTCGGCTCGTATTGTCGAGAAATCTCAGGGGCGATCCTAAAGCAGTGACAGCTGCACTCCCATTCCGAGCGGCGGCACGAAGATGTCATTCCGCAATTGTCGGCGCGTCAGGTTGAACCCTAGCCGCTTGGCGGCAAGTTCGAAACGCCGGCCGATCTGCCAGGCGTAAGGACCGGCACCCTTCATGCGCTTGCCGAACTCGGCGTCGTAGTCCTTGCCGCCACGCATGGAGCGGATCAACGACATGACGTGGCGATAGCGATTCGGATAGTTCCGCAGGAGCCAATCGCGAAAGAGCGGGCTCACTTCCAGCGGCAGCCGCAACAGCACATAGCTCGCTTCCGATGCGCCCGCCGCCTTCGCCGAATCGAGCACGCGTTCGATCTCGTGGTCGTTCAGCGCCGGAATGATCGGCGCAACCAGCACACCGGCCGGAATGCCTGCTTCCGAGATGGCGCGGATCGCCTCCAGCCGCTTAGTCGGCGTAGATGCCCGCGGCTCCATCGTACGCGCGAGTTTCCGATCAAGCGTGGTCACCGAAATTCCGACGCGCGCGAGACCCTTCTCCGCCATTGGGGCAAGCAGATCGATGTCGCGGGTCACCATTGCCGATTTGGTGACGATCATCACCGGGTGGTTTGCCGCCTTCAACACCTCGAGAATCTGGCGCATGATGCGCCATTCCTTCTCGATCGGCTGATAGGGATCGGTGTTTGTGCCGATCGCGATCGGTCGAACCTTGTAGTCTGGCCTTGCCAGTTCGCGTTCCAGCAAACGCGGCGCATCCGGCTTCGAGAAAAGTTTGGACTCGAAGTCGAGGCCTGCCGAGAGTCCCATATAGGCATGGGTCGGCCGTGCAAAACAGTAGATGCAACCATGCTCGCAACCGCGATAGGGATTGATCGAACGGTCGAAGGAGATATCCGGGGAATCGTTGCGCGTGATGACCGCCCGCGGCTTCTCGACCTGGACTTCCGTCTTGAAGGGCGGCAATTCCTCGATGCTCTCCCAGCCGTCGTCGAAAACCTCGCGCGTTATCGGTTCAAAGCGTCCGGACATATTTAATCCGGCGCCGCGGCCACGCCGCCGATCGACCTCGATCCTCAGGCCCGTCCCCCTGATCATTGCTTCGGCCATATCCGCGGTGTTGGCAGGTGCAAAGGCACCCTGCCTCAGTTGAGACAGCTCGGTCATCGATATCTCCTCGGAAACAGACGGTGCTCCGTTTCGTCCTGATTATTTTCCTATCGCAGAAAATAGAACAAATCAAGAACAAAACTCGAGAATGTCGAGCGAACCGGGAGTGGCACAGGGAGCGCCGAAGGGGCAACGCCCGATGGGTAGCATTTGGCAGTGCAATGCGGTAGGAACGGCTATGCTGACGATCATCATGGAAACGCAGGACAACGAGGCCGAACTCGTGCAGACGCTGTCTGTGCTTGTTACTGGCGCCGTGGAGGGCCTCGTCAGCGACGTCATCATTCTCGATCACGGTTCGAAAGACGGTTCGCTGCGTGTAGCGGATGCTGCCGGATGCCGCTTCTGTGTCAATTGGGACTTGGGCGACATCGTCCGTTCGGCCCGAGGGGAGTGGCTGATGTTCCTGGAGCCTGGCGCACGGCCAACGGGGAGATGGGTGGACGAACTTCTCGAATATGTGTCGCTCAACAAAAACCCGGCGCGGTTTTCTCCTTCGCGAATCCATCGTCGCTCGCTGTTAAGCCGCCTGTCGCGCAGAGCCAGGCCGCTCGAGACAGGGTTTCTGATGCAAAAGCGTGATGCGATCGCCGTTGCCCGCGCGAACATGCGGCTGAGCGATATGGTGAATGTTCGTGCAGTGCGCAAACTGGCGACCGAGCTTGTTCCCGCATGGGTGGCGGCCGCCAGCAGACCGGCTGCGGAGTAGCGGCAGACCATCTATCGGCCGCGAGAATGGGGTGCCTGTCTTGTCAGCGGCACCCCCCGGAAGCGGCTCTCAAATGACCTTGCTAGCTAAATGAATGGCCATGCAATCCAACGGACGGCACGTCGTATGCCTCCTGCTCTTCCCGCCAGCGTCGTCGGGAAGATTTGTCTTCGCTGCGCTTGAGATGGATGATCAGTGTGCCCTTTGACCATCTCGCGCCAACTGACGGTGAGGAATTTACCGAGTCCGTTTGAGGCCCGCTGTTTCGAAGGGAACAACCTCAGGGCTGGACGACGAAATCTCAAGGCGGGTCCGGCGAGCGCGTCAGCCGCGCTGCAGGTGCTCGTCCAAGCGCGGCATGATTTCAACGAAATTGCAGGGCATGTGCCGATAGTCGAGTTGCTGCTTCAGGATGCCATCCCAGGCATCCTTGCAAGCGCCCGGCGATCCGGGCAGAACGAAGACGAACGTCGCGTTGGCGACGCCGCCAGTAGCCCGCGACTGGATCGTCGACGTGCCGATCTTCTCGTAGGAGATCCGGTGGAACACTTCGGAAAAGCCGTCCATGCGCTTTTCGAAGAGCGGCTCCAGCGCCTCCGGCGTCACGTCGCGGCCGGTAAAGCCGGTGCCTCCGGTGGTAATGACCACGTCGATTGCCTCATCCAGCGTCCAGGTCTTAACTTGGTCGTAGATCTTCTGCCGGTCGTCCGGGACGATCGCTCGCGCTTCAACCCGATGGCCGGCCTCGCGTATGCGTGCCTCGAGCGTATCTCCCGACTTGTCGTTCGCGCGTGTGCGCGTGTCGGATACCGTGAGCACTGCAATGCCGACGGGAATGAACGGGCGGCTTTCATCGATGACAGGCATTGGGTGTTATCCTCCTTCCCCCGTGGTTCGAGCGGCGCAAACGTACCACTCTGGCTGGCTGGCGGAAATGCGGTAAGCGGCCTGCTGCGCTCTTTCGTCGCTCTCGAACAGCCCGAAGCAGGTGGCGCCAGAGCCGGACATGCGCACAAGCGTGGCGCCCGCCGTGCTCAGGGCACCCGACACGTCGTCGATCACCGGAGCGAGCCTGCGCGCGGGCACCTCCAGATCGTTGCGCATATCGGCCATGGCCGAAAACCAGTCCGCAGCCGTGGCTATTCCTTGCGGTAGGATGAGCGGTGGATTCGTCTTGTTGGCCAGTGTCCGAAAGATCACCGGCGTCGAAACGGCGATCAGCGGATTGACGAGGACGATCGCGAAGGACGGCATATCGGGAATGGGGCTAATCTCTTCGCCGATTCCCTTGGCAAGAAGCGGCCCGCCATCGAGGCACATCGGCACATCCGCGCCCAGTTCGAGGGCAATGGCATCGAGCGTTAGCGGCTCGATCGACGCTCCCCACAGCAACAGCAGCCCCGAAAGAGTGGCTGCCGCATCTGCCGAGCCGCCGCCGATACCGGAGGCGACGGGCAGGTTTTTTTCGAGATGGAGATGAACCGGGCCGGCGGCGATGCTGCGCGACGCGAGCTCCCGCCGCAACAGGTCGCGTGCCCGCAGCACCAGATTGCCGTCCTTGCTTTCCGCAGAAAGCGGCAGATCGCCGGAGAAGCGCCCCGACACGGTGAAACGATCGGCGTCCGCCGCCGCAAGGCCGATCCGGTCGCCGCAATCCGCGAACGTAACCAGGCTTTCCAGACGATGGTGGCCGTCGGCACGCTGGCCAATTACATGCAGCGCCAGATTGATTTTGGCAGGCGCCGCGCATGTCAGCGCGAAACCCGGAATGCCGTCCAGCCGCATATCCTCAGGATTTCTTGTCCGGTGTCGCGGTCCCGGGACCTGTCTTCTTCGGCAATGTTTCCTTCGCGTCGGCCGCGGCCGGAACCCGCGCCTTGAGCGGCGGCAAGCCGTTTTCGATCTTCGCCTTGATCTTCGGAATTTCCGCTTCCTCGGGTTTCAGCTCAAGTGCCTGGTTCCACTGGAACACCGCTTCGAGCTTGCGCCCGACCCGCCAGTAAGCATCGCCGAGGTGGTCGTTGATCGTGGCGTCGCCAGCCATCAGTTCGGCGGCGCGCTCGAGTTCGGTCACGGCATCATCGAACCGGTTCATGCGGAAATACGCCCAACCGAGCGAATCGACGATGTAGCCGTCATCGGGCTTGAGCTCGACCGCCTTGCGGATCATGTCGAGGCCCTCTTCGAGGTTTATGTTCATGTCGACCCAGGAGTAGCCGAGATAGTTCAGGACCTGCGGCTGATCCGGATTGAGTTCCAGTGCCTTGCGGAAATTCGGTTCCGCCTTCTCCCAGATCTTCTGCCGCTCGTAGGCGATGCCGCGCTGGAAGAATACGGTCCAGTCGCCGCGCTTCGGCACGGGACCGATGGCCGCGACGGCTCGGTCGTAAAGTTCGCCCATCTCCTTGTAGTCCTTGGCGTCCGACAGAACGCTGCCATAGGCGAGATAGCTGCGGATATTCTTGGGATCGACATCGATCAGCGCTCTCAGGTGCTTCTTTGCCTCTTCGACCTTGCCGATGCTGGCAAGGCTAAGTCCGAGTTGAAGCTCGGAGAGGCGGCGCATCGGCGAGCCTTCCGGCACGCTCTTGTAAAGCGCGATCGCCTCCTCGTCCTTCTTCAGGTTTTCGGCAATCCCGCCGAGCATGACGAGAATGTCGGCACTTTCCGGATCGAGTTGGCGTGCGGTCTGCAAATAGAGCGAAACGACGTCTTCCGCGCCTTCGCGGTTGAGCGCGCCTCCGATCGAAAAGAGCACCGCAGCGGCGCCTTGCACGGCGTTGCGAACCTGCTGCTCCTGGGGCTTGCCTTCCTCGATACTCTTTCTCAGCGCCTCGAGCGGCGTGTAGTTGTTGACCATGCCTTCGCCGACGGCGATCGTATCCAGGGCCTTTTGCTTGTTGCCCTCACGAGCTTCGAAACGGGCGAGCGCCTCTACCGCACGCATGAACGTGTCCGGGGCGGCGCTGCCGCCTTCGCGGTCGAGAATGGCGTCGTTGAGGCGTGCGCGGGCCGTTGTCTTGTCGCCGGCGGCAAGCGCGATCGCACCGGCGTGATAGTTCTTGAAAACACGGAACCATTCAGGGCCGTCAAGCGCCTTGATCTGCGCCAGCGCCTCCTTCGGCCGGCCTTGGCCGAACTTCGCCCATGAGGACAGAAGCGTATTCATCAGCCGGTCGAGATCGTTCGGGCCGTCATAGGCCAGTAGCTTCTGGGCGCTGCGGTATTCGCGCTTGCGGATCGCTTCGATCGCGCGGACGACCGTCGTGATGCGTTCGACAGCCGGGTCGGACTTCAGGTCCTCTGCGATTTTGACGCCGTCGTCAAGCTTGCCTGCCATGAGCAGCGTGATCATCAGCCGCTGCTTGACGTCGCTGTTGTTCGGTTCGAACTGCAGAGCGATCTTGTAAAGTTCGGTTGCTGAGGCGAAGTCGCGATCCACATCGGCCGTGCGGGCGGCAAGAAAGGCGCCGGAAAACGTGTCGACGGATTTGATGTCGAAAGGTTTCGCGTCTTCGACCGCCGCCTTTTCCTCGGCGAAGGCCGGATAGCTGCCGGTCACCGATGCAAGGGCCAGCAGTGCCGCGCCGCCAAGAAGGCGAAGGAGTGTATTTTGCCGCATATCAAACCTTTCATTGCCGACGGTGCGTTTGCCACACCATCGCTGGTTGTTCCGGAAATCGATCGGAAATTGCCGGAAGCAAGTTTTGAGGAACAGAATGGCTTTTTTGGCGCAATGCGGCAAGAAATTCCTAAAGTGAATTGCCTGCCGGTCTAGCTTACCCGATCGATGCAGAAATCGATCACTTCGACCAGTGCTGACTTCCAGGGGGACGCCGGCAACGGTGCAAGGGCGTCACGCGCGATCGTGCCATAATGCTGCGCACGCGCAATCGTGTCGGTAAGCCCGCCATAACGCCGGATGAGCCCGAGCGCTTTTTCCAGATTTGGGCCGTCGTTGTTGCCGCCTTCGATGGCTTCCCGCCAGAAGGCGCGATCCTCCGGCGTGCCGCGCCGATAGGAAAGAATGACCGGCAGCGTGATCTTGCCTTCGCGGAAATCATCGCCGATGTTCTTGCCGAGATCGATCGAGGAGCCGCCGTAGTCGAGGACGTCGTCGACCAATTGAAAGGCGAGACCAAGGTTCATGCCGTAGGACTTCAGCGCGTTGCGGTCCGCCTTGCTGGTTGCTGCAACGATCGGTCCGACTTCCGCGGCCGCGGCGAAGAGTGCCGCCGTCTTGGCGCGGATGACCTGCAGGTAGTCGTCTTCGGTCGTCTCCATGTTCTTGGCGACCGAAAGCTGCAGGACTTCGCCTTCGGCAATGACCGAGGCTGCCGTCGAAAGCACGTCGAGCGCCTCGAGCGAGCCGACATCGACCATCATGCGGAACGCTTGGCCGAGCAGGAAGTCGCCGACGAGCACGCTTGCCTGGTTGCCCCAGATCGTGCGTGCCGTCGATTTTCCACGCCGGAGATCGCTTTCGTCGACGACATCGTCGTGCAACAGCGTTGCCGTGTGCATGAATTCGACGCTGGTCGCGAGCTTGATGTGGGCGTCGCCCTCGTAACCGAACATCGAGGCGGCGGCGAGCGTCAGCATCGGGCGCAGGCGTTTGCCACCGGACGAAATCAGATGGTTGGCGACCTCCGGTATCATCTGGACATCGGAGCCGGCCTTGGACAGGATGAGCTGGTTGACCCGTTCCATGTCGGACATGGTCAGGTCGACGAGCGGCTTCACAGACGCCTGTTTGTTTTTCTTGTCTTCCAGCGGTATCACTACGCCCAACGCCCGGACTCCTGTTTCGTTGTCGATTTCGACAATAGAAAGAGGGCTTTCAGGCGGCAAGAGGCGAATTGCCCCGCTTGCTTGAAATAAGACAGGAAAACCGAGCCGGATGAAAGAACTGATCCGCACGAACGACGCCGTACTTCTCTCCTTCGCCGAAAGCCTGATGAAGGATGCCGGCATTGGCTGCTTTATTGCCGATCAGGGCATGAGCATCCTGGAGGGTTCGCTGGGCCTTTTGCCGCGCCGTTTCCTGGTTGCGGATGATGATGCCGACAGGGCGCGGCGGATCCTGATCGATGCGGGCCTGGAGAGGGAATTGCGGCAGTGATCTCGGCCTTTCTGCGAACCGCTCGCGACCTTCCCTTTGGAGGGGCGGGGCAATGACGACGATGCCGGAAACGGTGGATGCGTTCCACCGGGGCAGGTTCCACCTGATTCAGCCGCTCGGCCAGGGCCATCGAGCCGGCATGGATGCGATGCTGCTCTCCTCCCTCGTGTCCTGCCGCGACCGTTGCCGCGTGGCAGACCTCGGCGCCGGTGCGGGCGCCGCCGGCATGGCGGTCGCCTCGCGGCTCGACGAGGCTGAAGTGCTGCTGGTGGAGCGTTCGGCCATTATGGCCGGTTTTGCCCGCCGCAGCCTCGCATTGCCAGAGAATGCACACTTCGCCTCACGAGTCGCGGTGCTTGAGGCCGACGTGTCGCTGAGCGGCAAGGCACGCGCCGCCGCCGGCCTGCCGGATGACGCCTTCGATCACGTGATCATGAACCCGCCGTTCAACGACGCCGCGGACCGGAAGACGCCGGACAGGCTCAAGGCAGAGGCTCACGCGATGACCGACGATCTTTTCGAGGCGTGGATCAAGACCGCCGGGGCGATCATGAAGCCGGGCGGACAGCTGTCTCTCATTGCCCGGCCGGAATCGATCGCCGAGATCATCGCGGCATGCGGTCGACGCTTCGGCGGTATAGAGATCACGCCGCTTCTTCCACGTGCGAGCGACAATGCCGTGCGCATCCTCGTGACGGCGATCAAGCAGAGCCGCAAGCGACTGGCCCTGCGCGCGCCGCTCGTGATGCATGACGAGGGAACACACCGCTTTTCTCAGGAAGTGGATGACCTCAACAATGGGCGCGCTGCCTATCGCCGCCGGTAATAAGACGCAAGGCGCGAAAACGGGCATTGCGTTTGTGACGGCAGTGCATACATGCAGATCAGGTTTGTGACTGGCAGGAGTTGAAATGGCCGGATTCTTTAAAAGGCTGATGCCGAGACGGTTTCGCAGGGACGGGGTGACGATTCCGGCGATCCGGCTTCACGGCGCGATCATGGCCGGCGGCGGCCAGTTTCGCCCGGTCCTCAATCTCGCGACCGTCGCCCCGCTTTTGGAGAAGGCCTTCTCGCTCAAGGACGCGCCGGCCGTTGCCATCTCCATCAATTCGCCTGGTGGCTCGCCGGTTCAGTCGCGCCTGATTTACCAGCGCATCCGCGACCTCGCCGAAGAAAAGAAAAAACGCGTTCTGATCTTCGTCGAGGACGTGGCCGCGTCCGGCGGCTACATGATCGCGCTTGCCGGCGACGAGATCATCGCCGATCCGACTTCGATCGTCGGCTCGATCGGTGTCGTCTCCGGCGGCTTCGGTTTCCCGGAACTCCTGAAGAAGATCGGCGTCGAACGGCGTGTCTACACGGCCGGCGAAAACAAGGTGGTGCTTGATCCGTTCCAGCCGGAAAAGGAGCGTGACGTCGAGTTCCTCAAGAGCTTGCAGATCGAGATCCACGACACGTTCATCCAGATGGTGAAGACCCGCCGGGGAACCCTTCTCGCAGACCATCCCGATATTTTTTCCGGTCTTTTCTGGACAGGCCGGCGGGGGCAGGAACTCGGCCTCGTCGACGCTCTCGGCGACATGCGCGGAGAGGTGAAGAGACGTTATGGGGCAAAAGCACGGCTCGAATTGATCCAGCCGGCACGCAGTCTCTTCGGCCGCCGCCAACCGGGTGCGGCCGTCGCCGGCGCAATCGCGGCGCCCTTGGCCGCGTCGGCCGCCGCGGGCCTCGCCGACGCACTCGAAGAAAGGGCGCTGTGGGCGCGATACGGGCTTTAGATCCGGCTCCTCCACCCTCGCATCTGGTCAGGCGTACAGGGTCGCTGTTACACTTTGAAAGGCTGCATTGCTTCGCCGGCACCGCGTTCGATCGGATGAAGCGTGCAGAGGAGGAACGATGCCGCAGATTATCCTGCTCCTGATTATCGGTATTATCGCCTGGATCGGGTATCGGAAATTCATTTCTGACGCCGAGAAGCTGGCGCGGCAGCGCGAGCGGCTGCGCCGCGAGCAACAGACAGGTGCCAATGGAACCCTTGTCAAGGACCCGAAGACCGGAGAATACCGCCTGAAGCGCGACGACGAGTGAAGGTTCACGCCTTGTCCCGACTGGACCAGGACACGGGATCGGGCAAGACGCTTGACCCTTGCCGTGCGGCATGGCACCTGTCCGGCAAATTTCGAAGAATTCGGACGATCCCATGACCACCGCCTCCCTTCCGGACCACATGAACCCGAAGCGCTCCTTTCAGGCCCTGATCCTGACGCTGCACAACTATTGGGCCGACAAGGGTTGCGCCGTGCTGCAGCCTTACGACATGGAGGTTGGCGCCGGTACATTCCATCCGGCGACGACGCTGCGCGCGCTCGGGCCGAAGCCGTGGCGTGCGGCTTACGTCCAGCCGTCACGTCGCCCGACCGATGGACGCTACGGCGAGAACCCGAACCGGCTTCAGCACTACTACCAGTACCAGGTGCTTCTGAAGCCGAATCCGTCCAACCTGCAGGAACTCTATCTCGGCTCGCTCGAGGCGATCGGCCTCGACCCTCTGCTGCACGACATCCGCTTCGTCGAGGATGATTGGGAGAGCCCGACGCTCGGCGCCTGGGGTCTCGGCTGGGAATGCTGGTGCGACGGCATGGAAGTGTCGCAGTTCACCTATTTCCAGCAGGTCTGCGGCATCGAATGCTCGCCCGTTGCCGGCGAGCTGACCTATGGTCTTGAGCGCCTGGCCATGTATGTCCAGGGTGTCGATAATGTTTACGACCTGAATTTCAACGGCCGCGAGGGTGCCGAAAAGATCAGCTATGGCGACGTTTTCCTGCAGGCCGAGCAGGAATATTCGCGGCACAATTTCGAATATGCCAACACGACGATGCTTCACCAGCATTTCATCGACGCCGAAAAGGAGTGTCTGGCTCTGCTTGCCGCCGGCGCGCCCGGCGACAGCAGCAATAACCGCCTGCATAAATGTGTTTTCCCGGCCTATGACCAGTGCATCAAGGCGAGCCACGTCTTCAACCTGCTGGATGCGCGCGGCGTGATCTCCGTCACGGAGCGCCAGAGCTATATCTTGCGCGTTCGCACGCTGGCAAAGGCCTGCGGCGAGGCGTTCCTGCTGACTGACGCCGGCGGCGCCAACTGGAGCAGGGAAGCAGCATAGTCGGTGGGCTGCCGGATTTCGTCCATCTCGTTCGTGCGGGCGGCCAGCTCCGGGCATTCGGGCGAGCGATCAGATCGCTCGCAAGGGCGCGAATCCGACCACAGAAAACCCGTTACTGGAAATGCACCGGAGGATCCTTGTCCGGCGTAGGTCTGTAGCGCCCGACGCACGCCGCTCGGCCTGTCGCTATGGCTTCCGCCCTCGTACGCAACGAAGAGGGCTGTGAAGGCGATCGCGTTGATGAGAGTAGAGAGCGTATTCATGGCCGTGGGCTTTGCGTCTTGAGTTCTTCGATAAGACGACTTTCGCCGATCGCTGGTTTCGCCGCCGTTCCCGGCGGAACAGCTTCATTTCTGCCGGCCGTGAATATCTCGATTGGCGGGTTTTGCACTCCGCGTCGAGCCGACGGGCCGCTTCCCAACTTCGCGCTCACCCATTGCTTTGATTGCAAAAATGCCTTTCAAGCTGAAAAGCCGGCGGCTAATCTCTGGCGGATTCTCAAGGAGGGGCTTTCATGATTGGGCTGGCAATCGGCGTCGCGGTGATCCTGTATCTGGTTTTTGTCTATAACGGCCTCGTGAAGGCGCGGCAGGTCGCCGAAGAGGCCTGGTCCGGCATCGATGTGCAATTGAAGCGGCGCGCCGATCTGATCCCCAACCTGATCGAGACTGTGAAGGGGTATGCGGCGCACGAAAAGTCGACGCTCGAGGAGATCGTCGCATTGCGCAATCGAGCCCAAGCGTTGCCGCAGGGCGATGTCACCGCCCGTGCGGCGGTGGAAGGGGCGCTTTCGCAGGCGCTCGGCAAGCTCTTTGCTCTCGCCGAAGCCTATCCGGATCTCAAGGCCAACGAAAATTTCGCGGAACTCCAGCGCTCGCTGGAGACGATCGAGGGCGAGATCCAGATGTCGCGGCGCTATTACAACGGCGCAGCCCGTGACCTCAACGTCAAGGTCGAGAGTTTCCCGTCCAATCTGATCGCGAACGCCTTCCGGTTTGCCAAGGCCAGCTATTTCGAGATCACCAACGAAGCGGATCGGGCAGTGCCATCGGTCAAATTCTGACGGTGCGGAAAAGGAAATTGCGATGAAGCGGTTTTCCGCAGCGCTTGCGCTTGTTCTTCTCGTGTTTGCTTGGCCGCCGGCTGCATCCGCGGAAGAGATTATCTCGTCCTACCATTCGGTCATCGAGGTCGCGAAGGACGGCACGCTCACCGTGACCGAGACGATCACGGCCAATGTCGAGGGCAACCAGATAAAGCGCGGCATCTATCGCGATTTCCCGCTGACCTTCGTCGACGCGAACGGACGTCGCAGCAAGGTGGATTTCGACCTCGTCTCGGTCGAGCGCGACGGCGAGGAAGAAGCCTACCGTACCGAGGCCATCACCGGCGGCATCCGCATTTACACGGGCAAGGCCGACGTGTTTCTGCCACGTGGTGAACACACGTTTCAGATTACCTACGAGACCAGTCGGCAAATACGATTCTTCGACGATCACGACGAACTCTACTGGAATGTGACGGGAACCGAATGGGCCTTCCCGATAGAGGAGGCAACGGCCACCGTGACGTTGCCGCAAGGCGTCAAGTCGCAAGCGCTCGACGTATTCACTGGCGGTCACGGCGCGACAGGAAAGGATGCTCGGGCGGTGGAGGAGGGCGACGAAATCTTCTTCGCCACCACGCGCCGGCTGCGCCCGCAGGAGGGCCTGACGATTGCGGTCAAGCTGCCGAAGGGCAGCATCGACCGGCCAAGCGCATCTCGGGAAAACATCTGGTGGCTGCGTGATCACCTGGCCCTGGTCATTGCCGGTGCAGGCCTTGTCCTCGTTACGCTCTATTATGGGCGCGCCTGGGTGCGTGTCGGTCGGGATCCTGCGCGCGGTGTGATGGTGCCGCGCTGGGATGCGCCGGACGGCATTTCGCCGGCGCTGGTAAATTACGTCGACAACAAGGGTTTCTCCGGAGAGGGGTGGACGGCGCTGTCGGCCGCCGCGCTCAGCCTGGCGGTCAAGGGACACGTCGTTCTCGAGGACCTGAAGAAGGCGATCGTCATCACCGCGACGGGCAAGGCGGGAGCGGAAAAGCTGCCCACCGGCGAGGCCACGTTGATGAAGGCGATCGGGACGGCCGGTGGCAAGCTCACGATTGATCGGGCGAACGGGACGAAAGTCGAGGCGGCGGGATCCGCGTTCCGCAGTTCGATCGAGCGGGAGCATCGCGGCAAGTACTATCGCGCCAACACAGCCTATATTGTCGGCGGCGTTCTGCTCTCCGTGCTTGCCTTGGCGGCGCTCTTCATCTTCGGAGATCTGAGCGAGGAAAGCATTCCGCTGGTCATCGTGCCGGTTTTCATCGCCTTTTTCGTCTCGATTTTCGCCGTCTCGTTCGGCAAGTCGTTCCGGCGCGGATCGAGCCTCGCACGCCGCATCATGTCGATCGTGGTCCTGGCCTTCTTCGCATTCGTGTTCCTCACGATATTTTCCGGAGTCCTAGCTGCCATCGTCTTCTCGGCGACTGGCGTGGACGACCTGCCGTTGCTCTTCGCGGTTGGCGGCATCGTGCTCGTCAATGTGCTCTTCTTCTTCCTTATGGGCGCGCCGACCCCGCTTGGCGCACGGATGATGGACGGGATCGACGGGCTCCGGCAGTACATGACACTCGCCGAGAAGGATCGGATGAACCTCCAGGGCGCGCCGGAAATGTCGCCCCGCCATTTCGAGACACTGTTGCCCTACGCAGTGGCGCTCGGCGTCGAAAAGCCATGGACGGAGACGTTCGACCGCTGGCTGCTTGCCGCATCCGCGGGTGCTGCTGCCGCTGCCTACCAACCGAACTGGTATCACGGCGACTCCTTTGGCCCGGGTTCGTTCGGCGACAGGATCGGCGGTTTCGCCGGTTCGATGGCGGATACCATGACGTCGTCCTTGCCGCCTCCGCCCAAGAGCTCGTCCTCGGGCTTTTCCTCCGGCGGAGGCTTTTCCGGAGGCGGCGGTGGTGGCGGCGGCGGTGGCGGCTGGTAGTGCCGATTAGCGGCCGATTTCTTGCCGGGCTTGGTGACTTTTTCATCGGAGCTTGCTAAGTCCGCCGCAACCGTCCGGAACAGAACAAAGTCTAGAGTCCCATGCCCGATCTTCTTATCGAACTGCGCTCCGAAGAAATTCCCGCTCGCATGCAGCGCAAGGCGGCGGGCGACCTGAAGAAGCTTGTGACGGACGCGCTGGTCGAGGCAGGTCTGACCTATGAAGGCGCGCGCGAATACTGGACGCCGCGCCGGCTGACGCTCGACATCCGCGGCCTGAATGCGCGCTCCGCCGATATCCGGGAGGAGCGCAAGGGCCCGCGCACCGACGCGAACGAAAAGGCGATCGAAGGCTTCCTGCGTGGCGCGGGTCTTTCCTCCATCAGCGAGGCCCATGTCCATAGCGACCCGAAGAAGGGGGAATTTTACGTCGCTCATATCCTCAAGCCGGGCCGGCCGGCCGAGGAGATCATCGCCGAGGCAATGCCGCCGATCATCCGCAATTTTCCATGGCCGAAATCGATGCGCTCCGGTGCCGCCTCCGCGAGACCTGGAAGCCTGCGCTGGGTTCGCCCGCTCCAGTCGATCGTGTGCACCTTCGGTTCCGAAACGGAGGAAACCACGGTAATTCCCTTCGAGGTCGACGGCATCGTCGCCTCCAACGTGACCTACGGTCACCGCTTCCATGCACCGGAGGCGATCACCGTTCGCCGATTTGCCGATTACGCCGAGAAGCTCGATAAGGCGAAAGTCGTGCTCGATGCCGAGTGCCGCAAGGAGATCATCGCCGCCGACGCCCACAACGTTGCCTTTGCCAGCGGTCTTGAGCTCGTCGAGGACGATGGCCTGCTCGAGGAAGTGTCGGGTCTCGTCGAATGGCCGCAGGTGCTGATGGGAAGCTTCGAGGAGAGCTACCTCGAAATCCCGTCGGAGATCATCCGCCTGACGATCAAAACCAACCAGAAGTGCTTCGTCACGCGCGAGCCGGGCGCCGAAACGCTGTCGAACAAGTTCATCCTCGTGTCGAATATCGAGGCCAAGGACGGTGGCAAGGAAATCGTCCACGGCAACGGCAAGGTTGTGCGCGCGCGCCTTTCGGATGCGGCGCATTTCTGGAAGCGGGACCAGGGCAACTTGCCGGATCTCGACACGCTCACGCTGTCCGCGGTGAAATTCGGGCTCGACCTCAAGAAGCCGCTCGACCAGCGCATGGCAAAGCTCGATGCGTTGAATGTCACCTTCCACGCCAAGCTCGGAACGCAGGGCGAACGCGTCGCCCGCATCCGTGCGCTGGCCGCAGAACTTGCCAATGTCACTGGTGCTGATGTGGCTCAGGTCGACCGCGCCACCGTGCTCGCCAAGGCGGATCTGCGTACCGAGGCCGTGGGGGAATTCCCTGAGCTCCAGGGCATCATGGGTCATAAATATGCGGTGCTGCAGGGCGAAGCGGCCGCCGTCGCCAATGCGATCGAGGATCATTACAAGCCGCAAGGTCCCTCCGATCGCGTGCCGACCGACCCCATTGCGGTGACGGTCGCGCTTGCCGACAAGCTCGACACCCTCGTCGGCTTCTGGGCGATCGACGAAAAGCCGACGGGCTCGAAAGATCCCTATGCGTTGCGCCGCGCCGCACTCGGCGTGATCCGCCTCATTCTGGAAGGTAAAACGCGGCTGTCGCTTCGGCCGGCTTTCGATGTTGCGCTCGCGGGGCTCAAGGCACAGAGGCCGGAGGTCGCCGGCGATGTTTCTGCCGACCTTCTCGCCTTCTTCCACGACCGATTGAAAGTCTACCTGCGCGATCTCGGAGCCCGCTATGATCTGATCGACGCGGTGTTGACATCGGACGCCGACGATCTGCTGCTGATCGCGCGGCGCGTCGAAGCCCTGACGGCATTCATCACGGCCGAAGAGGGGAAGAACCTGCTGGCTGGCACCAAGCGTGCAACGCAGATTCTGGCGGCGGAGGAGAAAAAGGGCACGGAGGTCGCCGCTTCCGTCGACGAACGGCTGTTCAAACTCGACGCCGAAAGGACCCTTCACGCATCGATCAAGATCGCAACCGGCGATGCCCGTGACGCGATCGTGAAAGAGGACTTCCGCTCGGCCATGGCGGCGTTGTCGAGACTGCGAGAGCCGGTCGATCAATTCTTCGATGATGTCCTGGTGAATGACGATGACGCGGCGATCCGCGCTAACCGCCTGGCGTTGCTGGGGCTCATCCGATCCGCCACCGGGGCGGTCGCCGATTTCTCGAAGATCGCGGGATAACAAGAATCGCCATTCTCGTGGTCGCCGCTACCCGCCTCACGCGCGCGGCGGCCACATTGCATCGACAATCGACTGCAATTGCCCTATCTCGTAGGGCATGACGAGCGGCCAACCGAGCGCAGGCGCAGGCATCATCGAACCGCCGACCCTTGGGCGGCGAGGCGACTGGATTGCGGTTGCCGAAGACGCGGTGCCGTTCGAGCGCATCGAGGCGTTCTTCGCCGGGCACGCCTACGAGCCGCACCGGCACGATACCTACGCTATCGGCCAGACGCTTTCAGGCGTCCAGAGCTTCCGCTATCGCGGCGCCGACCGCTTCAGCCTTCCCGGCCGAACGATGGTGCTTCATCCCGACGAACTGCACGATGGCCATGCGGGCAGCGACGACGGTTTCCGCTATCGCATGATCTACATCGAGCCGGCGGCTATCCAGAGTGTTCTGGGCGGCCGTCCGCTGCCCTTCATCAAGGGCGGCATTTCCCCCGATCCGCGGCTCTTTGCGGCGGTTCACGCGCTGCTTCCGGCGACGGACGCCCGCATCGAAGCGCTGGAGTTCGACGACGGCCTTTTCGAACTTGCTCATGCGCTCGAAGCGGCAGCCGGCGTTACTTCGCCGCCGGGCCGGGCGCTGGACTACCGCTCAGCCGAACGCGCGCGGCTCTACCTCCACGATTTGCCGGAGGGCACGGTCACGCTCGATATGCTCGAGGCGATCAGTGGCCGGGATCGTTGGGGGCTGAACCGCGATTTCCGGCGTCTGTTCGGCACCAGCCCCTATCGCTATCTCGTTCAACGGCGCCTGGAGGCGGTGAAGACCGACCTGCGACGGGGAATATCGCCCGCAGAGGCCGCGCTGGATGCCGGTTTCGCGGACCAGGCGCATATGAGCCGCCATTTCAAGAAGGCCTTCGGTCTTTCGCCGGGACGCTGGCTGCGGATGGCGGGTACGCCGGTCTCCCGCTAAACATTCCGCTCCGCACGATCGTTCAATACCGCTTGCCACACGGGCCTTAACCTCAGCCGAAACGGCAGGAGGAAGAGGCAATGGATGCGTCGAAGCGAACCTATGCGCCGATCAATTTTCAGGAGAAGCTGGCGCGATTTTCCGATCAGTGGCAGCCGCGCGTGATCGCCGAAATCAACGACTACCAGGTCAAGATCGTTCGCATCGAAGGCGATTTCGTCTGGCACGATCATCCGGAAACGGACGAGGCGTTCATTGTGCTGGACGGCACGCTTCGGATCGATTTCCGCGACGGTTCTGTGACCGTCGGCCCGGGCGAGATGTACGTCGTGCCGAAGGGAGTCGAGCACAAACCCTTTGCGGCAGGCGAAGTGAAGATGTTGCTCATCGAGCCGCGCGGCGTTCTGAACACCGGCCACGAGGGCGGCGAGCGCACGGCTCGTAACGATGTCTGGATCTGACATCGGCGGCGCGACCATGGCCAGCGATCTCGCTCTCCTGGTCCTTGCGGCGTTGCCGCTGATGGGCAGTCCCGGTCCGGCGACGCTCAGTCTCGCAGGTATGGGGGCGGCCCACGGCATACGCCGAAGCGCGCATTACGCCGCAGGCGTCAACATCGGTACAATTGCTGTTGTCCTCGCGATCGCTGCGGGCGTAACCGCCCTGATCCTCGAGCTGCCGGGCATGAAGACGGCGCTGACGGTTCTCGCCGGCGCATATATGATCTATCTCGCGTGGCATATCGCCACTGCGCCGCCGGTTGCCGCTCATGAAGAGGGCTCAGGCACTCCTTCGTTCCTTAGCGGATTTGTGCTC
This sequence comes from Sinorhizobium psoraleae, assembly GCF_013283645.1. Classification (GTDB taxonomy): domain Bacteria; phylum Pseudomonadota; class Alphaproteobacteria; order Rhizobiales; family Rhizobiaceae; genus Sinorhizobium; species Sinorhizobium psoraleae. The sequence continues at coordinate 534,858 of NZ_JABEKV010000002.1, read as the reverse complement.
GCGATCGCCAATCCCAAAGCCTATGCGGCGATCGGCGCTGTTTACGCCGGCAGCACGAACGACCTGGATCAGGGCGTCGACGGCGCAATCGCGAAGGTTCTCGCGCTCACTCTCATTGCGGTTGCCGTTAACACGATCTGGCTCTCCTTCGGAGCGGCTATCGCAACGGTCCTGCGCGACCCATGGAAGGCTCGCATCGCCAACCTGATCTTCGCCGCCCTTCTGCTCGCCTCCGTGGCATTGCCATTGCTCGCCACTTGAAAGGACGTGCGGCGACCGTCTATGAAGCGGTATGACTGCCAAGATCCTCGTCAGCGCCTGTCTCATGGGCCATGCGGTGCGCTACGACGGCGCATCGAAGCCGCTTTCTCATCCGGCGATCGATCGCTGGCGTGAGGAGGGCAGGCTTGTCACAATCTGTCCCGAGATGTCGGCCGGCATGCCGGTTCCGCGCCCGCCGGCGGAGATCGAGCACGGACAGGTAGGTGCCGATGTGCTTTCGGGGAAAGCCCGGGTGGTTGAAAGGACTGGCCGGGATGTGACGGACGAATTTGTCCAGGCAGCCGAGAATGCCTTGGCGCTGGCACTAGACACCGGCTGTCGGTTTGCGCTGTTGATCGACGGCAGTCCGTCTTGCGGCTCAGGCTTCATCTATGATGGCCGCTTCAGCGGCGCGCGGCACCCGGGCATGGGTGTTACCGCCGCGCTGCTGCGCCAGAACGGCATCGAGGTTTATTCCGACAGCGAGATAGAGCTTCTGGCCGCCAAAGCTGGGTGAGGCATGGACAGGATAGGCGAGGGCAGCATGAGGAATGCGTCTGGCGTATATCCCCAAAAGATTGCGCCCCTGCTTCTCTCAGGGGCGCAATCTCTCGCCATTGCAGCGAATGCCCGTCAGCCGTGAAGTCAGGGGTCAGCTGGACGGGGCAGGGAACTGTATTTATATGGTTTTAGTCTAGCCGAAGTTCGAATGCGGCTGGATCAAATTCCTGTGAGTTGCCCTTGGCCATCGATGCTGCAACGGGTTCTGCATGCGAGATCGCATGAACGGCGGCGGTTTTTGCCGTCTCGTCGATCTGCGGGGAGATGGTGCCACCCGTCGCGGGCTGGCGCAGGTCGACGTCCATCGAGGCGCTCGCAATCGCCGACCCGCCGGCCTTCATCGCCGCGGCTCTTACGACCTCCTCGGGTGCCTTGCTGACGAAGACGACCGGTGATCCGCCGAGCCAGGCTTCGGTGCGCACCAGCTTCACCTCGCCACCGATTTCTTTGAGTTCGATCTTGTCGGTGCCCGGAGCGATCTCGGGGACGACGTAGGAGGACTTCTTCTTCGGCTGCAGCGGCGGACAGTCCGCGCAGGAAACCGCGGCGACACTGGAGTTCATCGCCTTGCCCGAGACGACATCCTCGATTGAGGATGCAGCGGCCGTGCCAGCGAGAAGCGCGAAAGCACCGGAGATGAGCAGGGAACGCATTGGATTCTCCTCGAAACTGTCGAGGACGACAATATGGCTTTTCCCTTACCTTCCCGTCAGGAGGATCGATAAAAATTGACCGATGCAGGCTTTTCGCTTACAGCGCCGCGCGTCCTATCAGACGCGCAAAGGGCGCTGTGGCTACGATTTTAGGAACGTGCAGTAGAGCGGGGCGAGCTGTGCGCGGTTTTCCGCTCCGCATCCCGCTCTAACTCATTAGAATCGATCACGTTTATGTTTCTGGTCGATACACCGTGGTCTAGGCGGTTTCCCGGGCGACGGCGCGCCAGCCGATGTCGCGACGATAGAATCCGTTTTCCCATGACACACCACGCAGGACCGTATAGGCCGCGTCCTTGGCGCTGCTGACGCTTTCGCCCATGGCTGTGACGTTCAGCACGCGGCCGCCGGTTGCAACCAACCGACCGTCCTTTATCGCCGTGCCGGCATGAAACACCTTGGTGGTTGCGGATTCGTCAGGCAGGGCAGTAATCGGCGTGTTCTTCTCGTAGGCGCCGGGATATCCCCGGGAGGCCATGACGACCGTCAGCGCCGCCTCGTCGCGCCATTCAATGCTCATGTCGCCGAGCGTTCCTGTCGCCGCGGCGTAGAGCAGCGGCAACGGATCGCTCTTCAAGCGCATCATCAGCACCTGGCATTCGGGGTCGCCGAAGCGGACGTTGTATTCGATGAGTTCCGGGCCGTTTTTGGTGATCATCAGCCCCGCGAAGAACACGCCGGTAAACGGGTAACCGCTTTCGGCCATGCCGCGCATCGTCGGCTTGATGATCTCCTTCATCGTGCGCTCGACCATTTCGGCAGTCATTACCGGTGCTGGAGAATAGGCGCCCATGCCGCCGGTGTTGGGCCCCGTGTCACCGTCGCCGACGCGCTTGTGATCCTGGGCCGAAGCAAGCGGCAGGACGGTCTTGCCGTCGCAGAGGCAGAAGAAGCTTGCTTCCTCGCCGTCGAGATAGGCCTCGACGACGACTTCGGCACCAGCGGACCCGAAGGCGCCGGCAAAGCACTCTTCGACAGCGGCGAGGGCGTCGTCAAGCGTCATCGCGACGGTCACGCCCTTGCCGGCGGCAAGTCCGTCCGCCTTGATGACGATCGGGGCGCCTTGTTCCCGCACGTAGGCCTTCGCCGGCTCCGCTTCAGTGAAGCGTTTGTAGGCGCCGGTCGGAATTCCGTATTTCGCGCAGAGATCCTTGGTGAAGCCCTTGGAGCCTTCGAGCTGGGCAGCGGCAGCAGACGGGCCGAAGACCGGAATGCCCGCGGCGCGGAGCGTGTCTGCGAGCCCCGCAACGAGCGGCGCCTCCGGGCCGATCACGACGAAATCGATCGCCGTTCTTTGGCAGAAATCAACCACGGCCTGTTGATTGTCGACGTCGAGTGCGACGATCGCCGCTTCTTCGGCGATGCCCGGGTTGCCCGGCGCGGCATAGAGGGCGGTCAGTTTCGGCGATTGTGCGATTTTCCATGCAAGCGCGTGTTCGCGTCCGCCCGATCCGATCAGAAGAACTTTCATTGCCACCCTCGCCATCAGCTGCTGCATGATTTCCTAGATCGAGATCGATTTAAGGAGTCATGCAGAAACTCAAAGTTCTACAGCGACCTTTTGCGCGTTGGATTAGACGCGCGGCGCTGTAATTGCTGCGCTGCGGTTAGGACGGCAAGCGGGGTAAGGTCAAGGAAAAAGCGGCAGCCGCGGCGGATTAAGGGGAATGGCGTATCTAGCGGACGACCGTCCGCCGGTCTTCGGCAGCGCCTTCAGCCGCTTCGGCATCGGGTCGCGCTGTTCGGGTCAGCGCCCAGATTCCGAGATCGTCGAGCGAAAGCGGTTTGCTGATCAGATAGCCCTGGAACCGGTCGCATCCGGCTGCGGTCAGCATCGCAAGCTTTTCCGGCCTATCCACGCCTTCGCCGACTACCGCCATGTCCTTCGCATGGCACAGGGCGACGACGGCCTTGAGGACCGGCAGGGATTGCGATGCGGTCAGGTTTGAAACGAGTGCTCGGTCGAGTTTGATCGTATCCGCGGCATAGTCGATGATCTGCTGAACCGACGTGTAGCCGGCGCCAAAATCATCGATCGAAAGCCGAAACCCCTTCTGGCGCAGGTCCTCTATGTTCCGCCGCAACTGGTCGCTGACCTGGACCGCGAACGTCTCCGTCAGCTCGATGTCGATCGACTGCGGCTGAAGTCCATGACGTTCGACGCAATCCGAGAAATAGTCGCTGATCGACCGCGAGTGCAGTTCGGCGGAGGAAATATTGATCGCCAGCACGGTCTCCGGGCCGAAAAGCGCTTTCAGCTGGCGGCAATCGGACATTGCCTTGTTGATGACCCACCAGTCGAGCTTGGAAAACAGACCCGAGCTTTCCGCAATCGGGACGAATTCGTCCGGGGTGACGTTGCCGAGAACGGGGGAGTGCCAGCGTAGCAAGGCCTCGCAGCCGGTGACGCGGCCCCTCGTGTCGACGATCGGCATGTAGACCAGGTGAAACTGCTTGTCCGGGTCCAGGGACCGCAATTCCTCCTGAATCTGGCGCAATCGGGTGCGTTTGTCTTTGAGCGCGCGGGAGAACCGGCTGGAGCGGTTCTTGCCCGCGCTCTTGGCCTGATACATGGCGGCGTCGGCGTTGGAGATCAGTTCGGCGACATTGCTCGCGTCGTCCGGACAGATCGCTGCGCCGATGCTTGCCGTCACCGGATAGCGCTTGCCGGTAACCTCGAAACCATCGTCGAACAGCGCGAGAATCGCGCCAGCGATTTCCCTGACGGTGCCGTCGCCCGGTCTTGAGCGCACCAGGACGGCAAATTCGTCGCCCGACAGGCGGGCGAGGATTGCCGGCCTTTGTCCCCGTCTTTGGGTGATGGCACCGACATGGTCTGCAAGTCGGGCGGCAAGCGCTTTCAGGAGCTCATCGCCGACTTCGTGACCATGCTTGTCGTTGACGAATTTGAAGTTGTCGATGTCGATGAACAGCAAGCTGCATTTTTCGCCAGATGCGATGGCTTCCTGAACAACTCCGGCAGCAAGCGTATTGAAGTGACCTCGATTGCTGATGCCGGTTAGTGTATCCGTCCAGGAGCTTCGCTGGACGAGTTCCAGCGAATGGACCGACTGGCGATGCAATTCCCGGATGTTGCGGGTCAGGCGCCCGATTTCGCCTGCTTCGTCCCGATCCGCTATCTCGTCGCGCGCGCCGACCATGACCGCCATGACATTGGCGTCGAGCGTTGCGATCGGTTCGGTAATGAAGCGCCGGATAAGGACGACGATCAGCCAGATGGAGAAAAGGCCCATGGCCACGGCGCCAAGCGCAAGCAGCACCTTTTGGCGCAGCATCTGCCTCTCGAAATGTGAGTCCGAAATCGTAAGCGTCGCGTGGAGTGCCGGCCCGATAGGGGCGCTAGCCGAAAGATCGTCGGTAACGGCGAGCGGCCAGGGCTGGAGAACGATGTCGGCGCCATACTCTTTCTTCAGCGCGGTCTGCATTTCGAGGAACCGATCGGGCTGCACGGCAACTTGCATCAGAAGCGCGTTCGCCTTGTTGCTGGGCAAAGGACGGCTGAGGGTGATCGGGTCGATGAACTGGGAGTAGACGATTCTGGGGCGGCCGCCGCCATCGTGAAGGTAGGTCCAATCCGTAAGCTTGGTGCCCTTGATGAGTTTCCTTGCCAGTTCGATCTGTGCCTCATCGACTTCCGCAAAAGGATCCCAACTGTTCTCGAAGTAATATTCCGTTTCCAGCTTGGAGGTCAGAATGATCAATGAGACGAAGCCCATCGGATCGTCCGAGAGCGACTTTACACTCTCCTGCAGGCGCACGCCGAGTGCGCTGGCGCGATAGGTCCGGTCCGTTTCAGATACGAACTGACGCAGCGCATTGCCGTTCAGCAAAGCGTTGAGAAAGCTCCTGCTCCGTCGGATCTCACTTTGAAACACCGCGGCTGTATGTTCGAGCCTTTGCGACAGCTTGGCGTGTTCGAGCGCCCGGATCGATCGGCTCTGGGCGATGTGGACCGAAAAGGCCGCGAGCAAGTAGCCCGCAAGCACCACAGGGAAGATGAGGAAAAGTGCGCGCTTGCCGAGTGTCACTGGAAATTCGCCAACGTGCTGATGATGCGCCGGCGTGCTTGCACCGACTGGATGGACAGTTCTCGCTGATATTGGCTCTTCGCCAATATTTCCGGAGGAGGATAGACCGCCGGGTCGGAGCGCATCGCTTCGGGCAGGAGTTTGAGTGCCGCGCTGCTTGCCGTCGGCATTGCCAATGTCATGGCGTTTGCGGCAGCGCTTTCCGCGGAACCGATGAAATCGAGGAATTCCAATGCCCGCCGCTTGTTCGGCGAACCCGACGTCGCTGCCATGCAGTCGAGCCAGGAGAGCGTTCCTTCCTCGGGGACCGAATAGTGCCAGAGACCCGGTACGCCTGCCTTGTCGTTGAGCACATGCTGGTCACCGCTGTAGCCGAGCGCCATGTGAATGTTTTCGCCGATCGCCGGGTTCTGGATGGACGTGATCACATAGTCGTAGGTCAGCACCGACGGAGCCTGTTCCTTCATGAGGTCGAAAGCGGCCTTCAGCGTTTCGTTGTCGTTGGCATTGATGGAGGCGCCAAGCAGCATCAACGGCGCGACGAAGGCCTCGTTGTGGTCGTCGAACATGGCGACATGCTTCTTCAGCGCCGGCGCAGGGCGCATCAGATCCTGCCAGGAGGTCGGGCGCTCCGTCACGATATCGGAGCGGTAGAGAATGCCCATTGTGCCCCAAAGATAGGGCAGGCCGTGTCCGGCGCAGCGCTTGCGCCATTCGGGCGCATAATCCTTGAGCGAGGGCACATTGGCCTCGGTGAGCGGTTCGAGCACACCCTTCCTGCCGAACAGCGCCGCACCGTTTTCGCCGACGACGACCACATCTATGTTGCTGCCGGGATCCGCAAGGATCTCGTCGCGAGCATCGCCGCTGTCATAGTTGACCTGACGGATCGTGACTCCTGTCTTTTCCGTCCAGCGGTCGATGATCTCCTGGTCGATGTAGGATTCCCAGATGAGCAGATTGAGCGTTTCGGCGCGAGCAGCGGACGCGTGTACCAGCGTCGCCAGGAAGACGGAAATAACCGCGCGCCCTCTCATTTTCTGCCTCTGCCCAAGCCCCCATTAGGTGACCGTAACCTGCAATAATTTATGAATGATTACAGAGGGCCACCCCGGCAGAAGCAGATTTCGACACGGCCGGTAACGAGACGGGACGGCGCTCCCCGGGTGGCCCGCCGGCGCCCCAGGGATGGCACATCCTATCTCGCCGGGATCTTCGGCAGCAGCACCGTCAGGATGCCCAGCAACGGCAGGTAGGAGCAGATGTTGTAGACGAACGCGATGCCCTCCCGGTCGGCGAAGATGCCGAGCACCGCAGCGCCCATGCCGCCGAAGCCGAAGGCAAAACCGAAGAAGACGCCGGCTATCAATCCCACGCGACCGGGAACGAGCTCCTGCGCGAAGACGACGATGGCCGAGAAGGCGGACGAAAAGATGAGACCGATGAGGACGCTCAGGACGCACGTCCAGAACAGGTTTGCATAGGGCAGCATGAGCGCGAACGGAATGACGCCGAGGATCGAGAACCAGATGACGAAGCGCGCGCCATATCGGTCACCGATCGGTCCGCCGAGAAAGGTTCCGGCGGCCGCCGAGCCGAGAAACAGGAACAGCATCAACTGGGCCTGTTGCACGCTCGTGCCGAACTTCTCGATGACGAAGAAAGTGAAATAGCTGGATATGCTGGCGAGATAGACGTTCTTCGTGGCGGTAAGCAAAACAAGGATCGCGATTGCCCAGAGGACGCGAGCTTTCGGCAAGGGAAGCGCACGGTTCGGTGCGGGCCGGTTCATGGTCATGCGGCGGTGCCGTACGTACCACGTGCTGACCCAGGAAAGGACGAAGAACCCGGTGATCGCAACGATCGAGAACCAGGCGAGACTGCCCTGGCCGAACGGAATGACGATGAAGGCCGCAAGCAGCGGCCCCAGCGCGCTCCCGGCATTACCCCCGACCTGGAACAGCGATTGCGCCAGCCCGTGGCGGCCGCCAGATGCAAGCCGGGCGACGCGGGAAGATTCAGGATGAAAGATCGCGGAACCGACACCGATCAGGCTTGCCGCCACGAGAAGCATCCAGAAGTCGCCGGCGCTTGCGAGGAGGATCAGCCCGGAGCAGGTCGAAAGCATGGCCACGGGCAATGAATAGGGCAGGCCCCACCGGTCGGTAACGATCCCGACCGCCGGCTGCAGCATCGATGCGGTCAATTGAAATGTGAAGGTCAAGAGGCCGATCTGGACGAAGTCGAGCGCGTAGTTCGCCTTCAGCAGCGGATACAGTGCGGTCAGCAGCGACTGCATGATATCGTTCAGCATGTGGCAGAAGCTGACTGCGAGAATGACGGAGAAGGCGGTCTTTTCGGGACTGATGCTGCCCGTCGACGTAACCGAAGCCATGAGATATTTCCTTACGAACGGCTCATTCCTGAAGTCTTTGGGTCATCTCTAGACGGCTTGTCGCTGGCCTGCTTTTGTGATTTGGTCCAATTCTTTCGCGAGTGGGCCAAATGCCGGAATCGAGAAGAAATCACCTGCCGCAATTACCGGATGCAGACCATTTCAGAAGCTTGGAGTGGATCGAGAAAGCGAACGCCCCCGTTCTGGCGATCGGCAAGGACTACGGTTCCGGACTGAAGGTTCCTCCGCACAGCCACAGCCGCACGCAGTTGTGGTGGGCGCGTCACGGCGTCGTCCTCGTGCATACGCCGGGCGGGCGCTGGATGATTCCTCCTGGGCACGCCTTACTCATTCCCGCCGGCACGGAACACTCGGCCGAGATGGTGAGCGATGTCCGGATGCATTCAATCTACATTTCCGCGGACGCCAGCCCCGCGGACCGGCCGCTGGTGCTGGAGATCACCGCGCTGGTCGCCAGTCTCATTGATGCGCTCGTCGGTGCTGAAAGCGAAGAGTCATCGGAGCGAAGGGAGCAATTGATCATGGATCTGTTGCTGGCGGAGATCCCGCGTCTTGCAGAGCGGCCGTTGGGCTTGCCTTTCCCGCAGAACCAGCGGCTTGCCTCGCTGTGCCGGCAGTTCCTGAAGGCACCGTCAGCGACCGCCACCATAGATCAGTGGGCCGATCGGATGGGCATCAGCCGCCGCTCCTTCACGCGCCTTTTTCGACAAGAGACCGGCATTACCTTCGTCACCTGGCGACAGCAGGCTTGCATCTTCGGTTCGCTGCCGCGCATCGCTGACGGCGAGCCGATCATCGCCGTGGCGCTGGATGCAGGCTACGAGAATGTCGCGGCGTTCACGACCATGTTTCGCCGAATGCTTGGGGCGCCGCCAAGCCTCTATCTGCGAGGCCAATCGGGTTGACAAGATGCCATGGGAAACGAAAGCTGAATTGACCTGGTTAACGGAATCGTAGGAACACACGGCCGATAAAGCGGCGGTGTGTTACATCCGACCTTTCCCCCGCGCTCGTGCCCCGGTACGATCCACCCGCCTGGCGAATGATTCACCCGGAGTTGTTCATTGCGTATCCGCATCGCTTTTCTTTCTGGAGCTTTTTTCTTGCTGGCCGGCACGGCTTCGGCCGGAGACGGCCGCTATATGTGGTCGGGTGACTGGTATCTGAAGGTCGGTGCCACTGGCTTCATCGGTCCGAAATATGAAGGTGCTTCGGACCGGATGTTTCAGGCGGCTCCCTTGGTCTCGCTCGGCAAGGCCGGCAGCAGCGTGCGCTTCTCCTCGCGCAACGACAACATGTCCTACGGGCTCCTCGATCAGGGCGGGATCCGGGCGGGCGTCGTGGGCAAACTGATCTTCGAACGGGACGAGGATAGATCTAGCGATCTTAAGGGCCTCGATCCCGTCAAGTTCGGCGGCGAAATCGGTGGCTTCGCCGAGGTCTATCCGACCGACTGGATGCGTCTGCGCGCCGAGGTTCGCCAAGGTATCCGCAGCCATCATGGTGTCGTCGCAGACGTGGCGGCGGATGCCTTCGTCGATGTCAGCAGCACGGTACGGGTTTCCGGCGGTCCTCGGCTGACGGCTGCGACGAGCGACTATTTCGACGCCTATTACGGTGTGAACAATAAGGAATCGGCCGCATCCGGCCTAAGCACCTACGATCCCGGCGGCGGCATCCACTCCGCGGGCCTCGGCGCCGCGATCACCTGGCAGGCGACCGAGAAGCTGGAGACCAGTGCTTATGCCGAATTCCGGCGATTGATGGGGCCAGCCGCCGATTCGAGCCTGGTGCGCGAACGCGGCAGCCGCAATCAGCTTCTGGTCGGGCTTTCCGCGACCTATCGCTTCGACTTCACTGTTCCTTGATCGTCGCGGGCGGCTGCCGCTTGACCGCCCGGCTTCGGGAAGCCAAACAGGAGCCATGAACACGTTCCCTGCAGATTCCGGCCGCGTCCACGACGCACCGTCCAATAACTGGGTCTATCGCGCTTTGCCGCGCTCACTCTGGCCCTATGCACAGCTTGCTCGCTGGGACAGGCCGATCGGCTGGCAGCTTTTGTTGTGGCCCTGCCTCTGGTCGGCTGCACTGGCATCAGCGACGGCGGCAAGCCTTGGCAGCTTCTCGGCAGGCCGCTTCCTGTTCCACGTGTTCCTTTTCACGGTCGGTGCGATCGCCATGCGCGGCGCCGGCTGCACCTATAACGACATCGTCGATCACGATATCGATATGGAAGTGGCGCGCACGCGCTCGCGTCCCCTCCCTTCCGGACGCGTCACGCGCTTCCAGGCGAAGGCGTTCATGGTGCTGCAGGCTCTGGTAGGTCTTCTCGTCCTGCTGCAGTTCAATGGCTTCACGGTTTTCCTTGGTATCGCCTCGCTTGCACTGGTGGCGATCTATCCCTTTGCCAAGCGCTTCACGGACTGGCCGCAATTTTTTCTCGGCCTTGCTTTTTCCTGGGGCGCGATAATGGGTTGGTCGGCGGAGTTCGGCGAACTGTCGCTTGCCTCCGTTGTGCTCTACGGCGCCGCGATCGCCTGGACCATCGGCTACGACACCATCTACGCCTACCAGGACAGGGAGGATGACGAATTGATCGGCGTCCGCTCGACCGCCCGCCGGTTCGGTGACAATCCTCGGCCGTGGCTGATCGGGCTCTACGGATTAGCCGTCCTGCTGATGTTGCTGGCCTTCGTCGCGGCCGGAGCGGGCTTCTTCGCCTACGCCGGTCTTCTGGTGGCAGCCGTCATGCTTGGCTACCAGATCCTGCTGCTGAATATCCACGATCCGCTGCAGTGTCTTGCATTATTCAAGTTCAACAGCGTCGTCGGCCTCATTGTTTTCGCCGGGCTGGTCCTGACGCTGCTTGTACGCCTGATATGAAAAAATCCTCCGGCAGGGTCCAGAGGATGTGTGGGCTTCGGTTCGACCGAGCATCTCGGTCAGGGTCGTCCGTTCGGTCGTGGCGCCTCTTTACGCCCAGCTCGGTTCGCTCTCCGCCGTGCGCGACTTGACGACAGCGCGTGCGCGGAAAACAGCCCGAATGGCGATGAGGACGGCGAGCAGGTGCTTGCGCATGCGGTTCTCCTTCATTCGTGCCTCTCGCTATGGAGCGCATATGGCATGAAGAAGGCGAAACCACTGTTTCTACGGTAACATTTCCCGCAACGTGCGGATAAAGCTCCACCACAAATCGGCCTTCGGACGACATCCGTAACGGACCGCGTACAGCGCCGCGCGTCCTATCAGACGCGCAAAGGACGCTGTAGCACTTTGAATTTCTGCATGTTTGATCCTTAAATCGGCTACGATTTAAGGAAACATGCAGTAAACGACGAAGACCAGCCGCAGGGTCGGCCGGTCTTCGCACTGGAGATCGATCGAGGTCAGGACCGGGCGATAATCTCGCGCCCGTTGATTTTCATGTGAACGCCGAGTTCTCCGGTCGAGCGGCGCACGAGAAAGCGCGGCCGGCGTTCGGCGAAAAAGGAGTGGCGGCGGCGTGGCTTCACCGGAGCGGTGCGGACATCGCCGAGGTGTTCCTCCAGCGGACGGGCGACACCGTCGGCTTCGACCATCAGCATCGGGATGTGATAGGCCTCCGCCCAGGCCCGCCAGTCGGCGGCAATGTCGGAAAGGTCGTGCGCGACGAGCAACGGGATGCAAAGATCCGGATCGTCGTGATGGAGTTCTAGCGTCACTGTAACCTCCCCGTCGCCATGGTCGATGGCCCGCGCTGCAACACCCCGGAACGCGCGTGCGGGCAAGGCGATCGAAAGCGGCAGGCCGCTCGATGGTAGCACCTTGCGCAAAACAGCGCCACGCTCGTCGAGGCTGATGGTGACATTGCCGTCATGGCCGCGCAAGGCGTAGGTCGCCTGCTGCGGAAAACGCTTCGGATCGAGCCTCAGCTTGTTTTCAACCCAAGCCGGTTGAGAAAGTGTGTTGCGCATTTCAAATCGCCCTTGTTTTCCTTGAGAGCCGGTTCCCGGTCTTCTCGTCGGGACTTTTTCGTCCTCTATGGGCGGGAGAATAGGCAGCCGCTCTTCCGGGCAGCTTAAAAATTGCGGTTAAAAAAACTTTGCGTGGCCCGATGGTTAGCAAAAGCCGACCCGTCAAGGTTTCTTCTTCGTCAACGAAATTGCCGCGATTCTTCCAACCGCGAACGAGCGCCGGAAAAGCCACACACAAGTCTCCCGTGAGATGATGCGGCGTCAGAATTCTGTTTTGGTGGGGCGCGTCCCGCCGGCAATCGACAAGGCGACGGGCATGGTTTCGACCTATATCGACTACAATCTCATCACCCGCGACATGAGGGCCAGTCTCAACCGCGTGTCGATCCAGCCGCTGGTTGCGCGCGAGGCCGAGTATTACAAAGCGAATATCGGCAGGGTGACTTCGGTCGACGAATTTCTCGACGATTACCGCCTTTATTCCTACGCGATGAAGGCCCACGGTCTCGAGGACATGACTTATGCGGTCGCTTTCATGCGCAAGGTCCTCGAGAGCGATCTGAAGGACGACAATAGCTTTGCTAACCGCTTGACGGACGAGCGATATCGCAATTTCGCCGAAGCATTCAGTTTCGGTTCCTCGACCGCTGTTGCGCAGACCGACGCCCAGACAGATGCGCTGATCGGCCTCTACAGCGAGACGATCGCCAACGAGTCGAATGTGCTCAATGCAGAGACGAGCTATTACAACGCGGTGATCGATACCGTGACAGATGTCGACCAGTTCCTGGGCAACGAGCGCCTGAGGACCTATGCGATGAAGGCCTTCGGCTTCGATCCCAAATACACGTCCTATTCTCATTTGAGACAGATTCTGACTAGCGACGTCAACGACCCGAACAGCTACGTTAACAAGCTCGGCAGCAGCACGGCGCTGGATTTCGCGAAAGCGTTCAATTTCCAGAGCGACGGGAGCCTGCCGACGAGCACGCTGGCGCAGAGTGCGGCGCAAAAGAGCGCCATCAACGAGAACTACATCCTGAACGCCAGCGACCGCGTGACCTCCGCGGAGGCTCTGCTCAACAAAAGCTATTACGAGGCGACGATCGGCAGCATCACGACGGTTGCAGATTTGAAATCCAATACCCGCTTGCTGAACTACGTGGTGACCGCTTTTGGATTGCCGCCGAGCACTTTGACGACGACGGTCGAGAACATCCTCACCAGCGATCTCGACGACCCCAACAGCTACGCCAACACGATGGGCGGCGAGCACAATGCCGCCTACAAGGCGATGGCCGCCGCCTTCAATTTCCAGACGGACGGCACCCTCGCCAGCAGCGATCCCGCGCAAACGGCGGCGCAGATGGCGACGACATCTGACGGTTACATGGTCCATTACAACGACAAGGACGATGCTGCCGACGAGGCACTGATTTCACGCTTCAAGATGCTGGTCAACACGCTGACGAGCGTCGATAACCTGCTCAACGATTCCAGCATGATGACGCTAGCGCTGCGCGCCTTCGGCCTTGAGGAGGAGGGCGACAGCTTGCGTAAATTGAGAAAAGTCCTGACCAGCGACCTCAGTGACCCCGACAGCTACGCCAACTCTCTCAGGGACGAGCGCTACGTGAAGCTCGCCAAGGCATTCAATTTTGAGCCCGACGGCACGCTCGGCGCGCCGAAGCTGGCGCAGTCGGAGGCCGAAATCCTCAACACGTCCAAGGCATACGTTATCGAAAAGAGCCGTTTCGGAACCGACGAGGACAAGGCCAAGGCGACGGAAGAGGCGAAGTACTACAGTGCCGAGATCGAGAAGATCGAAACGCTTGACGATTTTCTCGGCAACCGTCGCCTGGTTGATTTCGTCCTTGTCGCCGCCGGCATCGATCCTGAGACCGTCGAGACGAGCTATCTCCGGGAAATGTTTGCCTCCGATCTCGACGATCCGGAGAGCTTTATCAACACGGAGAGCGACACGCGCTACCGCGAGATCGTCGCCTCGTTCAATTTCGATATCGACGGAAAGCTTGCTCGCGGGGCCGCAGGCGAAATCCAGACCCGGCGCGGCATCATTGCCACGATGGATCTCTATCTCAACCAGACGCTGGAAGAGAATGCCGGCGCGGACAATGCCGGTGTCCGCCTGGCGCTCTATTTCAAGCGCATGGCCTCCGACGTCAACACGGCTTACGACCTTCTTGCCGACGGCGCCTTGATGCAGGTCGTCAGGACCGCCTTCAGCATCCCGCAGGAGATGGCAAGCAGCGACATCGATGTTCAGGCCGAGTATATCAAGCGCGTGCTGGATATCGCCGACCTTCATGATCCGGAGAAGCTCGAGAAACTTCTGCAGCGTTTCACCGCTCTCTATGACGTCGAAAACAACACCGATGTCTCGCCCGCCGCCATCGTCCTGTCGGGCAGCGGCGGTTTCGGCATCAGCGCCGACACGCTGATGCAACTGACGCAATTGCGGATGGGCGGTTAGAGCAATTCGAAGAAAGGTGTAGCGGGTTCCCGCTCGCGTCCCGCTCCAGCTTTTGGCATCGGTCACGTTGAGCTGGAGCGCAGCACCTTGTCGGGATTCATGATGCCTGCTGGGTCGAAGGCATGCTTGATCCGTTGCATCAGCTCGATTTCGATCGCCGGGCGGATTTCCGCGAGCTCGTCGCGTTTCAGTTGGCCGATGCCGTGCTCGGCCGAAATCGATCCGCGATATCTCAGCACGATGCCGTGGACGATGGCGTTTATCTCGCGCCAACGGTTCAGGAACGCCTGCTTGTCGGCGCCGACCGGCTGGGAAATGTTGTAGTGGATGTTGCCGTCGCCCATGTGGCCGAAGGAGCATATGCGCGCCCCGGGTATGGCTTTCATGACGGCGGCATCGGCCTCCGCAATGAAGCCGGGGATGCTCGATACCGGCACCGAAACATCGTGCTTGATGGAGCCGCCTTCCGGTTTCTGCGCCGGCGACATGCTCTCGCGCATATGCCACAGCGCCTTGCGCTGTGCCTCGCTTGTCGCGATGACGGCGTTTTCGACGAGACCATCGTTGACGCCCGCTTCGAGCACGCCCTGCACCAAACGCTCCGCGCTTTCGGCGGAGTCCGACGTCGAGATATCGATCAAGGCATACCAGGGATGGACCGTCGGCATCGGGTCGCGCACGCCCGGGATGTGCCTCGTGGTGAACTCAATGCCTATCCTCGGCATCAGCTCGAAACCCGTCAGCGCCGGGCCACAGAGGCTCGATGCCCGGTCAAAAAGACGAAGTGCATCCTCGACGCTGCCGAGACCAGCGAAAGCGACGTGATGGCCAAGCGGCTTTGGGAGCAGCTTCAGCACGGCGCCGGTAATGACGCCAAGCGTTCCTTCGGCGCCGATGAAGAGGTCGCGAAGATCGTAGCCGGTATTGTCCTTCTTCAGCCGTCGCAACCCGTCCCAGATCTCGCCGGTCGGGAGCACGACTTCCAGCCCCAGGCAAAGCTGGCGCATGTTGCCGTAGGCAAGCACGGCCGTACCGCCGGCATTGGTCGAGAGATTGCCGCCGATGCGGGCCGAACCTTCGGAACCGAGCGACAGCGGGAAAAGGCGCCCGTGGTCGTCAGCCGCTTTCTGGATGTCCGCCAGGATGCAGCCCGCATCGGCGACGATGATATTGCCGACCGGATCGATGTCGCGGATGCGGTTCAGCCGCTCGAGCGAGAGGACCATGTCGGCCTTGCCTTCGCGCGGGATCTGGCCGGCCACATGTCCGGTATTGCCTCCCTGCGGCACGATGGCTGTGCGGGTCTGGCTGGCGAGGCGCATGATGCGCGAGACTTCCTCGACGGAACCAGGCCTGAGGACGAGTGGGGTTGTGCCGTGATAGAGCCCGCGCGATTCGACAAGGTAAGGTGCTGTTTCCGCCGGGCTGCTCAGCGCATTGGCGCTACCGACGATTTCGATGAAAGAGGCGATCAATTCCGGAGAAAGAAGTGGGGTCGTCATGATCGTACTCTCATTTTCAGCAAGTTGTTCAAGCTCTGGGGGCTGCTGCCCGCTGCAGGCGATCGATGATCGCTTCCCCGAGACCTTCTTCCGGTACAGGACCGAAGGCTATCGTCCGAGCGCCGCTGGCATCCGCTTGCTTCATGTAGTCGAAAAGGTTGGCGGCCGCCTCGCGAAGATTGCCGCCGGGGCTGAGGTCCAGCACGATCGTCGCGCCGCTCTCGCCCGGAAGCGGTCTGCCTCCGAAGCGGATCAGCGCTTCTCCGGCACGAACGTCCTCGGCATTCAGCCTCACGGCTGCGCCCGGCGCATAATGCGAAGCAAGCATGCCCGGCGCCTCGATCGTCGAGCCGGCGCTTTCGGGCCGCAGGACCTCGCGCCCCGTCAGTTTCTCTATCTCCGCGGCGTCCAGCCCACCGGGCCTCAGCAGCCGCAGTGCCCCGTCTTCAACCTTGATGATCGTCGACTCGAGGCCGATTTCAGCCGGGCCTGCATCGAGGATGAGTTTCAGCCTGGAGCCTAGGTCGGCTTGCACGTGGGCTGCGCTGGTTGGGCTTATCTTCCCCGACGTGTTGGCGCTCGGCGCCGCGAGCGGTCGTCCGAAGCGGGCGATCACCTGGCGCGAGAAGCCGTCGGGCATGCGGATGCCGAGCGTGTCGAGACCGGCCGAGGCGAGCGCGTGGACGGCGCTCTCGCGCCGTTGCGGCAGGATCAGGGTCAGCGGGCCAGGCCAGAAGGCCTCGGCAAGACGACGTGAGATCGGGTCGAACGTCACGTGAGCTTCGGCCATCGCCATATCGGAGATATGGCAGATCAGCGGGTTGAAACGCGGCCGGCCTTTCATCTCGTAGATCCGGCTGATCGAATCGGGGTTGCTGGCATCCGCCGCAAGGCCATAGACCGTCTCCGTCGGGATCGCGACAGGCTCGCCCTCGGAAAGAACGGCGCAGGCTCTCTCGATCGCCCGGTCCGGTTCTGTGCGTGTATCGATGATTTCGGCCATGGCAGTTCCGTTTGCCCTTTCCGTCGCTTCCTTAAAGGAGGTGTGGGGAAAACAGAACGATTTTCTTCGTCAATGCATGTCGCCCAAAAGTGCGCAGCGGTTTTGGGATAACGACATGCATGGAGACAAGGAGCGCATGTCGCCTAAAAGTGCGCAGCGGTTTTGGGACAACGACATGCATGCAAACAAGGAGCGCATGTCGCCCAAAAGTGCGCAGCGGTTTTGGGATAACGACATGCATGGAAACAAGGACCGGCTGCGCGTCAGAGACTGCGAATGATCTGGCGCAGCGCATCGTCCCGCGCGCCCAGCATCAAGACGTTCTTGAGCGCGATCTTCGGGTCCTGTGTCCGGAAGATCAGGCCGTTACCGCGGACATCGCGGTTGATGACCATCCGGCCTTCCTCGTCTCCAGGCTCGATGGCCACGGCGAAATACATCCGCGAATAGCCTGTCTGTATCCGATCGAAGAAATGCGTCTCGTCACCGAGATCGGAAAAGAAGTTCGCAAAATAGAAAGCCCAGGTGAGATCGCGCGACTGGGGAAGGTGCGTATTTGCGGCGGTCACGTGGCAGTAGCCGAGATGCGGACTGTTCGGGAGCGTGCGGTGGAAGATCATCTTCGGAAACTGGATCGATGCATGGAAAGCGTTGATCCGCTTGTGGGTGGTCTCCCCGGCCGCCGCCAGTTTCCGCCCCGTGCGCTCGGCGACTTCCTCATGCGTCAGGTAACGCCGCTGCTCGGTTACCCAGTGCCGTCGGCGTTCGATCCGTCCGGTTCGGAGGAACTCCGCATGTGGTGTGGTCCTGGGCGCTGGCAGCGAGGCTCTCGGGGCGGCGTCATAATATCTGAGTTTTGCCATCGGCGTCGGCGCCATCCTGTCCGCGAATTGATCCGTTGCGGAATGCTAGTCGTTCAGGGTTAACAGATGATTCTTCAACCATTTCGTCGATGACGCTCGCATGGGACGAATGTCGCAAAATGGCCAGTCAACTTCGTGCCGGAGATGGCACTGCCAAAAAAATCGCCAGTTGCTTAAATTTTCTACTATCACATTGTTTCTAATGAACAATCTTTATGGCTGCTTCGCGATTGAACACGAGAATGTCGTGTCGCCTTTCCGGAATCGGATGTCGTCAATCGGCAGATGCCGAACTGCTGTGCGCGCTTAGATAGGAACACTCAAGGTGCCGCTCCAGGGAGGCGGAGAATTGGGAAGCCGGTCAGATCCCGGCGCTGCCCCCGCAACGGTGGTGGAGCGAAAGCCACGGCAAAAGGCCACTGGACGGTGTGTCCGGGAAGGCGCCGGGCTGGTCCCTCGCGGGGCCGCTCCAGAGCCCGGAAACCAGCCTTGGGACGAAATATCGACCGTAACTGGTTGCGGCGGGCAGCCGGATCGGAGCCGTTGATGCGCCGGTATCTTTATCGGTGCTGGTTCCTTCCTGCCTCTCCGAACTGATGAACGAGGATAGGACATGGACGTTCAGAACGATATGCTGCGCCGGCTGAAAACCCGCCGTGAAGGCTATAGCCTCGACCGGGCCTTCTACACCGACCCGGATTATTACCGGCAAGACCTCGAGCACATCTGGTACAAGGACTGGCTCTTCATCGGTCACGACTGCGAAATTCCGAGAGCCGGCAACTACTTCACCGTTCAGGTCGGCGACTATCCGATCGTCATCGTCCGCGACCGGCAGGGAACGATCCGGGCGCTCCACAATTCCTGCCGCCACCGCGGCTCGCGTGTCTGCACGCAGCACAAAGGCTCATCGGCCAAGCTCGTCTGTCCCTATCACCAGTGGACGTACGAACTCGACGGCAAGCTGCTCTTCGCCCGGCAAATGCCCGAAGGCTTCGACCCGGCTGAGCACAGCCTGAAGCCGGTCCATTGCGAAACCGTGGGCGGCTACATCTTCATCAGCCTCGCCGACAATCCGATGGATTTCCAGCCGTTCCGCGACATGGCCGCAGGCTATCTCGCACCGCATCGTCTCGGCGAAACCAAGGTCGCCTATGAGAGCACCATCGTCGAGAAGGGCAATTGGAAGCTTGTCTGGGAGAACAACCGCGAGTGCTACCATTGCGCCGCCAACCATCCGGAGCTTTGCCGCACCTACCCCGAAGCCCCGACGGTGACAGGCGTCCAGGGCGCGATGAACGACCCGGAGATCGGCGCCCATTGGGAAAAGTGCGAGGCGGCGGGCCTTCCGAGCACCTTCAGGATTGCGCCGACCGGCCAGTTCCGGATGACGCGGATGCCGCTGATCAACGGGGCCGAGAGCTACACCATGTCCGGTCAGGCCGCAGTCCGCAAACAGCTCTCGGCGGGCGTCAACGCGCGCGGGATCGGTACGCTGCTGCTCTTCCACTACCCAACGACCTGGAACCATGTGCTCGGCGATCACGCGATCACCTTCCGCGTGTTACCGCTTGGACCGGAATTGACGCAGGTCACCACCAAATGGCTGGTCAGCAAGGACGCGGTCGAGGGCGTCGATTACACGATCGAGGACTTGACCCATGTCTGGACGGAGACGAACGACCAGGACCGCCAGATCGTCGAAGAAAATGCCTTCGGCATCCGCTCGCCGGCCTATGAACCGGGCCCCTATTCGGCCGAGCACGAGGGCGGCGTGATGCAGTTCGTCGAATGGTACTGCAATTTCATGCAGAACCGTCTGCAGGGCGACGCCGCTCCTCTCTCGCGGGTGGCATGACCATGGAAATGCCTCTGTCCTTCCGCCACTTCGATGAACTGCACCCGTGGATCGATCGCCAGCACCTGCTTGAGTGCATTTCGGCCGTCGTCGAGACCGCGGATGTGATGACCTTCACCTTCCGCTCGGACAAGCCTTCCTGGTTTCGCTATCTGCCGGGGCAGTTCGTCACGCTCGAACTGCCCGTCGGCGAAGAGCCGGTGATGCGCACCTACACGCTGTCGTCTTCGCCGTCGCGACCGCTCTCGGTTGCCGTCACCGTCAAGGCGCAGCCGGGCAGTGTCGGCACCCGCTGGATGTTCGAGAACCTGAAGCCGGGCATGAGGCTGAAGGCGCTCGGGCCGCTCGGCGATTTCAGCTTCGTTCGCCATCCGGGTGAGAAATATCTGTTTATCTCGGCCGGTTCCGGGGTGACGCCGATGATGTCGATGACGCGGTGGATGGTCGACTGCGCGCCCGACACGGACGTCACCTTCATTTCCTGCGCCCGCCGGCCGGAGGATCTCCTGTTCCGCTCCGAACTGGAGGTTCTCGCCCGCCAGATGCCACGGCTCAATCTCGGCTTTCTCGTGGAAGGCCACGAGGCGCGTGACGGATGGCACGGACTGCGCGGCCGCATCGACGCGACGAAATTGCCTCTGCTCGCGCCGGACTTCCTGGAGAGGACGGTGTTTTGCTGCGGGCCTGAACCTTTCATGCGCGGCGTCAGGGAGATGCTGAAAGGCGCCGGTTTCGAGATGGCGCGTTATCACGAAGAGAGCTTCCAGCCGGCCGCCGCGCCGGCGGCCGAGGAACTTGCTGTGCGCGCTGGACCTGCTGCGGGCGCTCCGGCCGAGGCGGTGCGGGTAAGCTTTACCATGAGCGGCAAGGACGTGGCGGCCGTGCCGGGCCAGACGATCCTGCAGACCGCGCGCGCCAATGGCGTCAGGATAGGTGCGGCCTGCGAGGGCGGCATCTGCGGTACATGCCGGGTGATGAAGGTCGCCGGCGACGTCGAGATGAATCACAATGGCGGCATTCTCGATGACGAGATCGAGGAAGGCTACATCCTTGCCTGTTGCTCGCGGCCGCTCGGCGACGTGCAGATCGAGGCGTAGAAGCCGCGGCTTCTTCCCGGAAGGGGGCTTTAGCGCCGCTCCGCCTGGTGGGGCAGGTGTGCTTCGGCTGCTTTGACGGCAATCGAGCCGGTAACCGTCATGTCGACCCCGCTGCCCGACTTGCTCGCGGCCGTTGCCCGGCTCACGAGCAATGCCGGCCGCTCGAACGAGACGGCGGCCCTGGCGCTGGCTGCTGGCGCCGTGCCGCGCGTCGCCGCGGCGACAACGGTCAAAACCGGCGCCTTCTCCGGCAGCAGGGCACCTTGCGCCCAGACGGCCTTCAGCGCGGAGGCCGGCATGGCGGCGACGTTCACGTCGATATCGTTGAGCGTGCCGGGCACTCGGTACGGGCAGCGCCGCTTGCCGCAATTGTGCGACGACGAGAATTGCCAAAGCGCGTAGCTGTCCCAGTTCCCCATCGGAAACACCTTGCGGATGTCGGGCTTGTAGCGGGCGTACCAGAGCGGAAGGCGCGACAGCAGCCGGTGCCTGAAGCGGTTGGCGGCGATGTGCTTCGCGGTGATGTGGTTGGTGTAGAGGATCGGGTAGCGGCCGGTGCGGACCTTGATATGCCCGGCGAAAATGGCGGCATCTTCCAGTGACATGTATTTTTCCGGATCGATCCCCTCGATATCGAGGACCATCACCTCGTCGTCGCGGGGATCGGCATAGTCGAGGAAGTGGTTGGCCTGATCGACAGGATTGCCGGGCCGAGCCAGATGGTAGGCGCCCCAGAGCAGGCCATGCGAGCGGGCGATCATTCGGCGGGTCTGGTAAAGCTCGCGGCTGACGGCGTATTTGCGCCACATCGTCTTGCAGTGGGCTACCGTGTCGCCGCCATGGTCTCCGGTGCAGGAGAAGCTTTCGGGCAGGCCGTCGGAGGCCTTTGCGATGAACCCGGCGATACGCTTGTCCTTCAGCATCACTTCCCAGTCGATGCTGTTCATCTCATAGGCATCGACAATGATGGCGTTCTGCCGCTGCTTCCAAGGTTCCAGGTCACTCGCGCGTGCATTCGCCGCCGCGAAGGTCAGACCCAAGAGGGCCACCAGGCGCAAGATCGTCCCCGAGATCGAGAGTCCCCGCTTTTCCATTCACTGAGATTGCCGACATTAGCGTTAAAAGGTCGTAAATCTCAGCCCCGAATTGATCCTGCGCGAGACGAGCGCTCCTGTACATAGACTTCAGGCAGAAGCGTGGCGGCGAAGTTCGGCTCTGGATTGTAGCGTTACCGGCGCGGTTCGATGGAGCCGGTCGCGTCCGGCCCTTCGCCGCGACCTACAAAATGCCTATGCGGCGCAGAATGAGCCAGGCAAGGCCCATGGAACAGGCGATGATCAACGCCGCGTAGAGCGTGCCGCTTCCATCTGCGAAGGGCAGGGCTCCCGTGTTCATTCCGAAGAAACCGGTCACCAATGTCGGCGGCAAAAGGAACGCGGTCATCAGCGACAGAATGTAGAGATGTCGGTTGGTCTCCGAGGAAATCTTGCTGTCGATTTCCTCGTGGAGAAGCCTTGCGCGTTCCTGGAGTGCGAAGACATCCCGGTCAACCGCCTCCAATCGGTAGGAAAGCCGCTCCGCCGCGTCGATGAAACCCGGCGGCACCTCGTCCTCCTCCGACGCTCCGGCCCGGCGCAGCAGGGCGAGAATGGTTCTCAGATGCCGGTGCAGCCGCACCACGGTTCTGCGCAGCGGCGCGAGCCCTGGTTGCTGCCTGTGCCCGATCTCTCCGTAGACATTATCCTCGATGACGTTCAGTTCTTCGGTGAGTTCCAGCACGAGCGTGATCAACGTGCGCTGGAACTCGACGACGAGCATTTCGAAGAGGTCGATCGGCCGGCTGCATCTGGCGCTTTTCTCGACTGCCGCCTTCACGCGATCGATGCTGCGCAGTGGATGCAGCCGCGTCGTAATGATGATCTTGTCGTTGACGGCAAAATGCAGCCAGCCGATCGTTTTCGTGACCGCGTCGAAAGTGCGCTCGAAATCCACCAGCGTTCCATGGACGGCATCCTCGGAAACGGTGATTGCGGCCTGGGTATCGTGGCTGGTCAGCGTGGCAATCGCCGCCTGCGGAAGGTTGCTGATGCGTTCGATCAGGGCGGGCGTGCGCGCATCGCTGAGTGCGAGATGCAGCCAGACCCAGCCGTCACCGTCAGAAAGGGTGTCGATCGACGAGTCGGTGGCAATACGTTGGCATCGGCTTTCTCCCGGTATGAAGCGGTAGGCCCAGACGAGGCCCGGTATCTCGGGAGAAAACAGGTTCATCGCAGCGCCTTGGCTGGAGCGGGATCATGGAAAAGTGTGAGCGATTTTCCGCCTGCGTCCCGCTCCAACGTCTCGGCTTCTAATCGCCCTCGATGACAGTTTTGTTACAATCCTCCGCAGTTCGAACCGAGTGCAATTGACGTTGACGTTTACGTAAAAATCAATAGTCTTCCGTTCGACGAAGGACGCGCAGCGCTGTTCGACGATCGTTTCGGCTGCACGGGGAGGATGAGCATGTACAAAGCGCCGGTCGACGAGATCGCATTCACATTGAAGCACGTGGCCGGCATGGCCGAGGCTCTGGGCGCCGGTGTTTTTGGTGAGCTTGGTGAGGATTTGGTCGATGCGATCCTTGCGGAAGCAGGGCGCTTTGCGACGGAAGAGGTGGCCCCGCTCGGCGATGTCGGTGACCGGCAAGGCGCACGACTCGTCGATGGTGCAGTTAAGACGCCGGAAGGATGGCGCGATCTCTATCACGGTTGGATCGGCGGCGGCTGGAACGGTTTGACGGCTCCGGAGGCCTTCGGTGGGCAAAATCTGCCGCACATGCTGCACGTCGCCGCGATGGAGATGTGGAATGCCGGTTCGATGGCTTTCGCGCTTGGCCCGACGCTGACCATGGGCGCCATCGAAGCCCTGGAGAGACACGGCTCCGACGCGCTGAAAGCAACGTACCTCGCCAAGATGGTTTCCGGTGAGTGGACAGCCACGATGAACCTGACGGAGCCGCACGCCGGTTCCGACCTGGGGGTGCTCAAGACCCGGGCCGAACGCCGCGATGACCGCAGCTATCGCATCTTCGGCCAGAAGATTTTCATCACCTGGGGCGAGCACGACTTTACCGATAACATCGTTCATCTCGTGCTGGCGCGCCTGCCGGACGCACCTGCGGGCACGAAGGGCATTTCGCTGTTTCTCGTGCCGAAGTTCCTCGTCAACGCCGACGGCTCGCTCGGCGCCCGCAACGATCTTTTCTGCCATTCGCTCGAGCACAAGCTCGGCATCCACGGCTCGCCCACCTGCACGATGATCTACGGTGACGGCAAGTTCGGCGATGAAAAAGGTGCGATCGGTTATCTGGTCGGCGAGGAAAACCGTGGTCTCGCCTGCATGTTCACGATGATGAACAATGCCCGGCTTGCCGTCGGCATGCAGGGTGTCGCGATCGCTGATGCGGCCACGCAGAAGGCGATCGCCTATGCGAAGGAGCGCACGCAGGGCAGGGCGCCGGGATGGAGCGGCGAGGGCATGAGCCCGATCATCGAGCATCCGGACGTCGCCCGGATGCTTTTGACGATGAAGGCACTGACTCAAGGGTCCCGGGCGATCGCCTATGCCTGCGCCCACGCGGTTGACATGGCGCATGCCAGCGAGGGCGAGAAAGCCCGTCATTGGCAGGAGCGTTCCAGCCTGCTGACGCCGATCGCAAAGTCCTTTGCAACCGATGCCGGAGTCGATGTCGCCTCCCTGGGCATCCAGGTGCATGGCGGCATGGGCTTCATCGAGGAGACGGGAGCCGCACGCTACCTGCGCGACGCGCGCATAGCGCCGATCTATGAAGGCACCAACGGCATCCAGGCGATCGATCTCGTTACTCGCAAACTGCCTTTGGCCGACGGCGCCCATGTGCGCGGCTTCATTGCCGAACTGAGTGAGATCGCCGCCGGAGTCAGGTCCACGAACAGGAAGGGCTTCGGCGAAACGGCGGCGCGGCTCGACGCTGCGATCGCCGATCTCTCGGACGCGACCGAATGGCTGCTGGCTGCGCTGGGCGGCGGAAGGCTCACCGAAGCGCTCTCGGGCGCAACCGCCTATCAGCGTCTCTTCGGGCTGGTGCTGACAGGCGCCTATCTCGCCAAGGGCGGCATGGCGGACGCCGGCGACGGAAAAGAGGACGCCCGCATCGCGCTTTGCCGTTTCGCGGCGGAAAACCTGCTCGCCGAAACAGCCGCGCTCAAGGATCGCGTCGTCAATGGGGCGGAGAGTCTTGCGGCCGCGCGGGCCGTTCTCGTTTGAGGGGGAACTTATGACCGATCACGTGCTTGTAGAACGCCCGGAGGCCTATCCCGGCGTCCAGGTCATCCGCTTCAACCGGCCGGAAAAGAAGAACGCCATCACGCGCGAGATGTACGCCAAGATGACGAATGCACTGGCGGTGGCGGGAGCCGATCCGGCCGTCCGGGTTACCGCCTTCCTCGGCACCGAAGGATGCTTCTCCGCCGGCAACGACATGGCCGACTTTCTCGCCTTTGCCATGGGCGGGACTATGGGAACCGAGGTACTCGATTTCCTGCGGACGCTTGCAGGCGCGAAAAAGCCGGTTGTCTCCGGCGTCGACGGTCTGGCGATCGGCATCGGCACGACCATCCATCTCCATTGCGACCTGACGGTTGCTTCCGCGCGCTCGGTTTTCAAGACGCCCTTCGTCGATCTCGCGCTCGTGCCTGAAGCGGCATCAAGCCTGATTGCGCCGCGAATTATGGGGCACCAGCGCGCCTTCGCGCTTCTCGCTGCCGGCGAACCGCTGGAAGCCGCCGACGCCTTGCAGGCCGGGTTGATCTGGAAGGTCGTCGATGCGGTCGATGCGGAGACGCTTTCACTCGCGGCGCGCCTCGCGAGGAAGCCACCGGAGGCGCTGCGCATCGCCCGTGACCTTGTTCGCGGAGACCGCAGCGATGTGCTCGCACGGATCGACGAGGAGGCTGCGCATTTCGCGGCGCAGTTGAAGAGCGCCGAAGCGCGTGCGGCCTTCGAAGCCTTCATGCGTCGCTAATTCCGCGAGCCGACAGCGCGTTCCGGAAGATCGCGTTGCGGGCGGATATCCCGAACTTGCATATGTCAATTTTAATCGGTTCTTAAATAGCGGCCGTTAGCGTGCGGCCGCAGTAGGCCTTCCCTGGATCATCCTGCTTTCAAAGTGGAAACACGGAAAAAGCGGGCAGAATGTTCCGGAACCAGAGCGCCGAGCGTCCTTTGCGCGTTCATCAGAACAGGCAGGCGCTTGTCGTGCGGGCGGCCCCGGCCGCATGAGGCATGGCCGGTCTTGCCTTCACGGCATGTTCATCATTTCCCGCAGTTTCGTTTGTCGCGTGCCGCGACCGATCCGCCATGCGCGGGGAAATCTCACGAGCTCATGTCCGGCGAAGGATGCCGGCTACTCCAGGGGAGCCCTCTCTTGTCCAAACGATCGAATCTCATGACGCGCATTCTCGTTGCCGCGTCCTGCGTTGTCGTCGGCGCCTTTGCAGGCTTTTCCGTCTACATCGACAGCCTTCAGCGTGCCACGACGACGAAGGCAGTCGAGGAGGACATTGCCTCGTCCGGCAATCAGGCGGCCCAGAGCGTCGCCAATTGGCTGAACGGCCGCGTGACGCTGACCGCCATGGTCGCCGACGCTGTCGGCCGCGTTGGTGACGACGCCGGTGTTCAGCCGGTTCTGAAGAACGATGTTCTCACCGCCGAGTTCATCTCCACCTATGTCGGCAACGAAAGCGGCAAGTTCATCACCTGGCCTGAAACGCCGATGCCGGAAGGCTACGATCCGCGGCAGCGTCCGTGGTATCAGCAGGCGGTAAAGGCCGATGCCCGCGTACTCACCGAACCTTACATCGACGCCTCCAGCGGCGATCTGATCATCAGCGCGGCGGTGCCGATTAAGCATGAGGGCAAGCTCTATGGCGTCGCCGGTAGCGACTTCTCGCTGAAGACCCTGGTTTCCATGGTCAATGCGATCGACGTCGGTGGCGAAGGCTTCGCGTTTCTCGCCAACAAGGACGGCCAGATCCTTGTCCATCCGAATGCCAAGCTGGTAACGAAGACGCTTGCCGATGCTTTTCCCGTCGACGCGCCGAAGATCGGCAGCGGCATCATGAACACCGAGCTCGACGGCAAGCCGATGCTGGTCAGCTTCGTCCCGGTCAAGGGGCTTCCCTCGGTCGAGTGGTATGTCGGCTTCGTCGTGGACGCGGACGTCGCCTACTCGGCAATCAGCCAGTTCCGCGTCGCCGCTACTGTCGCGACGATCCTTGCCGTCGGTGTCATGATCGCTTTCCTTGCGACGCTGCTCAGCCGATTGGTCATCCGGCCGATCACGGAAATGACCGGCACCATGGAAAAGCTTGCCGCCGGCAATATCGACGTCGAAATCCCCTGCGAGGGGCGTCGTGACCAGATCGGCTCGATGGCAGCGGCCGTTGCCGTCTTCCGCACAAATGCCGTCGAGCGGGCGCGGCTCGAGGATGAAGCGGACACTACGCGGTCGCTCACCGAGCGCGAGCGTCTGGACCGCGAGGCCCAGAAGGCGCGCGATGCGGCGGAAGTACAGCACGCGGTCGACGCGCTTGCGACCGGCCTCGACCGGCTCGCCAACGGCGATCTCGCCTTCCGCATCGACAGCCCCTTTGCCGATCGCCTTGATCGCCTGAGGGCCGATTTCAACAACTCGGTCGCCAAGCTGCACGACACGCTCCGAGCGGTTGGCGTCAACGCCCGAGCCATTGATGCCGGCGCCAGCGAGATCCGCTCGGCCGCCGACGATCTTGCCCGTCGCACGGAGCAGCAGGCAGCGTCTGTCGAAGAGACGGCTGCGGCGCTCGAGGAGATCACTACGACCGTCAAGGATTCCGCTCACCGGGCGGAAGAGGTCGGCGCGCTCGTCGCCCGCACCCGCGCCGGTGCCGAGAAGTCCGGAGAAGTCGTGCAGAATGCCGTTCAGGCCATGCACGCGATTGAGAAGTCGTCCGGCGAAATCTCCAACATCATCGGCGTCATCGACGACATTGCCTTCCAGACTAACCTCCTGGCGCTCAATGCCGGCGTCGAGGCGGCCCGTGCGGGCGAGGCCGGCAAGGGCTTTGCCGTGGTCGCTCAGGAAGTGCGCGAACTTGCCCAGCGTTCGGCCAACGCTGCGAAGGAAATCAAGGCGCTGATCACGACATCAGGCGACCAGGTACGCTCGGGCGTGACGCTGGTCGGCGACACCGGCCGGGCGCTGGAAGCGATCGTCGGTGAGGTGCAGGAGATCAACAAGCATGTAAGCGCGATCGTGACCGCGACGCGCGAGCAGTCGACGGGTCTTCAGGAAATCAACACTGCCGTCAACACCATGGACCAGGGCACGCAACAGAACGCGGCGATGGTCGAGGAACAGACGGCGGCAAGCCACGGCCTCGCCCAGGAGGCGGCCGCGCTCAACGCGTTGCTCGCCCAGTTCAATCTTGGCGAGACGCAGGCGGCTCATCCGAGCGCCGCAAGCTATCGGCGCCGCGCAGCCTGATCAGGCTAGACATGAACCAAAAGAGGCCCGGCATCCGCCGGGCCTTCGTTATTTCTGGGGTTTTTCGAGGGTCGCGACCGCTTCCACATGCGCCGACCAGAGAAACTGGTCAATCGGCGTCACCGACGTGATCCGATAGCCCGCGGCGGTGAGGATTGCCAGATCGCGGGCAAGGGTCACAGGGTTGCACGAAACGGCCGCAATCTTTTTCACGCTAGAGCGGGCGAGTTCATGGCATTGAGCCTCGGCGCCGGCGCGCGGCGGATCGAAGACGACTGCGTCATAAGCCTTCAATTCCTGTGCCATCATCGGTCGGCGGAAAAGGTCGCGCTTCTCGATCGTCACCGGCTTCAGGCCTTGCGTGCTGCGCGCGGCAAAATCGAGCGCTTTCAGCGCCTTGTCGTCGCCCTCAACGGCATGCACGCGCGCCCTCTGCGCGATCCTCAGAGCGAAGGTGCCGATGCCGGAGAAAAGATCGGCGACGTGTTTGGCCTTACCGACATGCTCGAGCACCAGCCTTGCCATCGCTTCTTCGGCAGGCCGCGTCGCTTGGGTAAAACTTCCCGGCGGCGGTGACACGGCAACGCTGCCAAACTCTATTACCGGCTTTATGGGTTCGACGATGATCTCGCCATTGAGACTGACGCGCGCAATGCCCCGCTCGGCCAACACAGCCTCGACTGTCAGGCGACGCTCTCTGTCGCCGAGCTTGATGCCCTCAAAGGCGAGATCGAGGCCGGAATTGGTTTCAAGCACCGTGATTCGGAACGGCTCGGCGCTTAACGCCATCGCGGCCGCGATCTTGCGAATGGTCGCGAGCCGGGAGACGATGCCCGGGCTCGTGATGGGACATTCGGTGACCGCCACGATGTGATGGCTTTCTGCCTGGTTGAAGCCGAGCAGCAATTCTTTCTCGGTTCGCCGCGCAGTGAAGACGACGCGCCGGCGCTCGCCTGGACGGGCGATGACCAGCGGCGCCACCTCCGGCGTCAACCCCTTCGACTTCAGGGCATCGATGACGAGATTGCGTTTGAAGGCATGATAAAGATCGTCGGATGCGTGCTGGAGCGTACAGCCGCCGCAGGTGCCGTTGACCCCGTCAGGGCCGAAGTGACGACACTTCGGCTCGGCCCGGTCGGGGGAGGCCTCCCTCACCGAGATCAGCGTACCGTGTGCCTTATTGACGGCAAGCGCAACGTTTTCGCCAGGCAGCGTGAACGGCGCATAGATCGGCCCGGCTTCGGTCTGCGCGATGCCGTCGCCCTGTGCGCCGAGACGGGTGATCGTGACCGTTTGCGTGCTCATGGCTTCACCCCGGCAAGAAGGAATTCGGCGTTGCCGTCGCCACCGGCGATGGGTGAGGGGATGAGGCCGAGGCTCTGCCAGCCCATGTCCTCCACAAGCCAGCGTTCCAACTCCTCAGCCACGGCCGGGGCGCTCTCTGGATCCTTGAGCAGCCCGGCCTTGCTGATCGCCTCGCGCCCGGCCTCGAATTGCGGCTTGACGAGCAGAACGCAGTGCGCGCCGGGTTCGGCCATGCGGAGCGCGGGCGGGAGCGCCAGTTTCAACGAGATGAAGGAGACGTCGGAAACGACGAAGGTGATCGCATGATCCCCGACGTCGTCCATGGTCATCGCCCGGGCGTTCAGCCCTTCGATATTGGTGACGCGCGGATCTGCCGCGATGCGCGGATGCATCTGTCCATGGCCGACGTCGACGGCGATGACATGGCTGGCACCGCGCTTTAGCAAAACCTCGGTGAAGCCGCCGGTCGAGGCGCCGATATCGATGCAGGTCTGCCCGGACGGGTCGAGGCCGAAGTGGTCGAGGGCGGCGACGAGCTTCAGCGCCGCTCTGGAAACATAGGCCTGCGCCGGATCATCTATGGTAATGGCGACGCCTTCGACGAAGGTGGCGGCGGGCTTGGTGACGGTGCGGCCATCGACCTTAACGGTACCGCGCTGGATGGCATCGCGCGCACGAGCGCGGCTGGCAACGAGGCCGCTGTTCAGCAGCAACTGGTCAAGGCGGAGGGATATCTTGGCTTCTTCGGACATGCTGTCTCATCGCGCCTTGGCGTCGTCTCTTCGGTTTGGGGGTAAAGACCGAGAAAGTCTCAGCCTGCCGCTCCGAGGCCGACCGCTTGTTTCTGGCCAAGTGTCTTGAAGACGGTCGAGACGATGCCGGCCCGATCGAGTCCGGCCGCGGCATACATGGCTTCGGGTTTCGCCTGTTCCATCCAGATGTCCGGCATCACCAGTGGCCGCACCTTGAGCCCGCCATCAAGCAGGCCGTCCATCGCAAGGAACTGCAGCACGTGACTTCCAAACCCGCCGACGGCGCCCTCCTCGATCGTGATCAGCACTTCATGATGCCGTGCAAGCTGGCGGATGAGATCGTGGTCGAGGGGCTTTGCGAAACGGGCATCGGCAACTGTCGTCGAGAGACCGGCAGCGTCCAAATCCTCGGCCGCCATCAGACAGTCGGCAAGCCGGGTGCCGAACGAAAGCAGCGCGACCTTCGATCCTTGCTTGACGATACGGCCCTTGCCGATTTGCAGGATCTCGCCGCGTTCAGGGAGTTCGACGCCGACGCCTTCGCCGCGGGGGTAGCGGAAGGATATCGGGCCCTCGTCATAGGCGGCAGCGGTGCGTACCATATGTTTCAGTTCCGCCTCATCGGCGGCTGCCATCACCACGAAGCCCGGCAGAGTGGCGAGGTAGGTCGTATCGAAGGAGCCGGCGTGCGTCGGTCCGTCGGCGCCGACAAAGCCGGCGCGATCGATGGGGAAGCGGACGGGCAGTCCCTGGACTGCCACGTCATGGACGACCTGGTCGTAGGCGCGCTGCAGGAACGTGGAATAGAGCGCCGCGAAGGGCTTGTAGCCCTCCGCCGCAAGTCCCGCCGCGAAGGTCACGGCGTGCTGCTCTGCGATGCCGACATCGAAGCAGCGCGAGGGGTGGACGGACGCGAACCTGTCGAGACCGGTGCCGGTCGGCATGGCGGCGGTAATGGCGACGATCTTGTCATCAAGGCTCGCTTCTTGGACGAGTGCCTCCGCGAACACCGAGGTATAGGCCGGCGCATTGGGCTTCGCCTTCGCCTGCGCGCCGGTGATGACGTCGAACTTGTTGACGCCGTGATATTTGTCGGCCGCAGCTTCCGCCGGCGGATAACCCTTGCCCTTCTGCGTCACCACATGGATCAGCACTGGTCCCTTGGCATTATCCCTGACATTGCGCAGCACGGGCAGCAGATGGTCGAAGGAATGACCGTCGATCGGGCCGATATGGTAGAAACCCATCTCCTCGAAGAGCGTGCCTCCGGTGACATAGCCGCGAGCATGC
This sequence comes from Sinorhizobium psoraleae, assembly GCF_013283645.1. Classification (GTDB taxonomy): domain Bacteria; phylum Pseudomonadota; class Alphaproteobacteria; order Rhizobiales; family Rhizobiaceae; genus Sinorhizobium; species Sinorhizobium psoraleae. Next base: position 503,198 of record NZ_JABEKV010000002.1, on the reverse strand, counting down.
TCGACGGCACGGGTGAGCGCCCTGTCGACCGACTTGCCGAGATAGGCCGTCAGCTTCTTGCCGACCTCGCGGATGCCCATATAGGTGCGCCCCGAGGCAAGCCGCGCGAGATAGGCGCTCATGGCGCCGGTCGGAGGCGCGATCGACATGTCGTTGTCGTTGAGGATGACGATGAGGCGTGCATCCAGCGCGCCGGCATTGTTCAGCGCTTCGTAAGCCATGCCGGCGGAGAGAGCGCCGTCGCCGATCACGGCGATCACGTTACGGGTCTTGCCGTCGAGATCGGCGGCGACCGCCATGCCAAGCCCCGCGGAGATCGACGTCGAGGAATGCGCCGCGCCGAAGGGGTCGTACTCGCTTTCGGCGCGCCGCGTGAAGCCGGAAAGGCCGCCTTCCTGGCGCAGCGTGCGGATACGGTCGCGCCGTCCCGTCAGAATCTTGTGCGGATAGCACTGATGACCGACGTCGAAGATCAGCCGATCATGCGGCGTGTCGAAAATCTTGTGAATCGCGATCGTCAGTTCGACGACACCGAGGCCGGCGCCGAGATGGCCCCCGGTACGCGACACCGCATCGATCATTTCCGCGCGCAATTCCCTTGCCAGTTGCGGCAGATCCTTCTCGTCGATCTTCTTGAGATCGTCGGGGAACTTAACCTGATCAAGCAAGGGCGTCGCCGGCATAGGATTGGTTGGCAGTTGTGTCACGCTGCATGCCTCATGCGCGCCGGAGGGGCGCGCGAACTGTTGATGGTGTTCGTCGGAACGGCTCTTTAGACGCAATCGCCGTTGAATGCAAAATTAGGCTTTCCTGCGACTTCAACCAAGAGCTTAACGAAAATTAGCTTTCGGGCAAAGGTATGAACTCTTCCTCGTCCCCTGGCACTATGTCGAACCGCCCGGTGCGCCATTCTTCCTTCGCCTTGTCGATCCGTTCCTTGGACGAGGAAACGAAATTCCACCAGATGTGGCGCGGCGAGCCGAGAGCGGCGCCACCGAACAGCATGACATGACAGCCAGCGGGACCGGCGGTTATCGTGATTTCATCCCCGGGGCGGAAGACGAGCAACTGGTTGTCGGCAAAGTGATCGCCGGCGATGATCGCTTCGCCGGAGAGGATGTAGAGCGCACGCTCTTCCCAATTGGCCGCAAAGGGCGCGCTCTTGCCCGGTTCGATCGCGAGATCCACATAGATCGTGTCGGTGAAAATGGAGACGGGTGACGCCGCGCCCTCGAAACGGCCGAGGACCACGCGTGCGCGTACGCCGCCATCGGCAAGGTGCGGCAGCAGGCGTTCTTCGGTGTGCGTGAAGATCGGGTCGATCTCTTCCTTGTCGTCGGGGAGTGCCAGCCAGGTTTGCAGCCCGGACAGCGATCGTTCATGGCCGCGCTGGTTCTCCGGGGAGCGTTCGGAGTGCACGATGCCGCGGCCGGCAGTCATCAGGTTCACGTCTCCGGGGCGGATCACCATTTCCGTACCGAGGCTGTCGCGATGCTTGATCTCGCCGTCGAAGAGGTAGGTCACGGTCGAAAGGCCGATATGCGGATGCGGGCGAACGTCGATCGCCTGACCGGCCCGAAGCAGCGCCGGCCCCATCCGGTCGAAGAAGATGAACGGACCGACGAGGCGGCGTTTTGCGGTCGGCAACGCCCGACGAACCTGAAGACCGCCGATGTCGCTGGTGCGTGGAATGATGAGATGCTCGATGGCGTCGCAGGCCGGCTTGTCGCCGGCGAGCGGATCTGGACCAGGAAAGAAGGACATGGCGATCACTCCGGTTGGTGGCGTACAGGTCGAGACTATCCTCAATGCTGCCGGTCCGGTAGCGACAATCGGGAGACGCAGCGTTTCGCGATCCTGGGCGTTTCTCACAGGTCGAAACGCCACGGGAGCAACTTAGCCCGCTTGCGGGGAGGAGGTGGCCGGCTGGCCGGATGTGGGCAGCAAACCGGAAACGTCCCGTTGTTCACTATCCGGCGTCGAGCGGTTCCACACCCTGCGGCTTGCCGGCGCGGTCGAGGCGGATTTTCTCGATGCGGTCCTCGGCGGCCTTCAAGAGCATCTCGCAATGCTTCTTCAGCGCCTCGCCGCGTTCATAGATCTCGATCGACTTGTCGAGCGCGACGTCGCCGCGTTCAAGCGCCGAGACGATACGCTCCAGCTCTTCGACGGCCTGCTCGAAGGAGAGGGTGGAAACGTCCTGTTGCGCGGTGGTGGTCATCAATTACCCTCTCATCAATCTCAGAATATGCATACCCGCCGATTCGGCGAGCCCCTGCAGGTCATAGCCGCCCTCGAGCAGGCTGACGACACGGTTGCCGGCGCTTCTGCCGGCGATTTCCATGAGGCGACCCGTTGCCCAGTCGAAATCCTCCGCCATAAGGTTGATCTGAGCCAGCGGATCGCGGTGATGGGCATCGAAGCCGGCGGAAATCAGCACGAAGTCGGGACGGAAATCATCAAGTGCATTCAGTATCCGCGTCCGGAACGCGTCGCGGAAATGCTCGCTGCCGCTGTTGGGCGAGAGTGGGGCGTTGACGATGTTGTGCTTTATGCCCGTCTCGTCCTTCGCGCCGGTGCCGGGATAGAGAGGCATCTGATGGGTCGAGCAGAAGAGAACCGACGGGTCGTCCCAGAAAATGTCCTGCGTACCATTGCCGTGGTGGACGTCCCAATCGACGATCGCAATGCGCTCGGCCCCATGTGCCTTCTGCGCATGACGGGCGGCGATCGCGACTGTGTTGAAGAAGCAGAAACCCATCGCCTTGTTCTTCTCGGCGTGGTGTCCCGGCGGGCGTGCGGCGACGAAGGCGTTGTCCGCATCACCGGCGAAAACGGCGTCCACCGCCGCGGCGGCACCGCCAATAGCGGTCAGCGCCGCGACAAGGCTCTGCGGGCTCGCGTATGTGTCAGCCTCGAGCTGGTTTATGTCCTCCTCGGGAATCTCCCGGACGATCGACCTCAGGTGCTGTTCCGGATGGGCGAGCAGGACGAGGTCCTCGCTGCCCTTGGACGCCTCGACCCGTTTGAGTTCGGCAAAATTCGGATGATCGAGCGCAAGGTTCAGCGCCCTCAGCCGGTCCGGCCGCTCGGGATGCCCCTCGGGAACCTTGTGCTCCAGAAAGACCGGGTTTTCGTAGAGAAACGTGGTCATGCCGGAAAACTAGTGCGCGAACTGCCCGAGGTCCATGGTGCGGATCGTGAAAGTGCCGATTTTCAACAACGCGGATCCAGCAGGATCTTGCCGGCGCGGAGCGGGTTGGCTTGGTGCGCCAGTGCTTCGGCGAGACGGCTCAGGGGATAGGTGGCGGCGATCGGGCTCGCAAATAACCCGTCGCGCAAGCCCGCAAAGCTTCGCGCAAAGGCAGCTTCGAGCGCATCGCGGCCGGCCGAATGCACCCAGGTTCTAAGCCACAGGAAGGCGAAACGGACGTCGGGGCGGCCACTGATCGCCGCTTGCGGCACTGGCACGCCGCTTAGAGCACCGTACTGCAGGAAGATCCCACCGGATTGGACGGAACGCGTGATCAGTTCGCCCGCCAAGGTCCCGCCGACGGCATCGAGCACGGCGTCAAAAGCGAGCCGCGGCGGAAGGCTGTTGCCGTCTGCGACAACGATCCGGTGCGCATCGCCGAGGCGGCTCACGCTCTTTTCGCTTCGGACGATGGCGGTCGTCGTCATGTCTTCGAGAGCGAGCAGACGCAGCAGCATTCCGCCAATCGCGGAGCCCGCCGCGGTGACGCCGACGCTGCGGCCCTTGAGAGAGCCGAAATGTTCACGCAACTGTTCGACGAGCCTTACTGCCGTCAGCGGGTTGACGTAGCTCGTGGCAGCCTGTGCGTCGTCGATGTCGTCCGGCACGGAAAAGCACCATTCGGCCGGGCGGACGAGAAACTGCTGCCACAGGCCGCTTGCGCCGATGGGGATGACCCGATTTCCAGGTTGCGGGCCTTGTACGCCCGCTCCGACGCGGCTGATTACTCCGACGCCCTCGAAACCGGGAACGAAGGGCAGGACCGTGCGTGCGCTGTAGGCGCCGGTCACGGGGATCAGGTCCGAGGGGTTGATGGCCGAAAGCGAGACGGCGATCTCGACTTCCCCGGTTCCCGGCATGGCACGATCGACATCTACGAGCGCGATGACTTGTCCGGGATCGCCAAACTGTCTAACCAAGGAAGAACGCATCGTGAGGGCCTCGCATGGACGGCACGCAACGGGAAAATGTTACGGAAATCCGCATTCCGTTTCGCGATATAGACATGCACGGCCATATGCACAATGCGGCTTATTACGCGCATGCCGAAGCCGCCTTGTCCGGCCTCTGGCGCCATCGGCCGACCGTCAGGAACGAGCCCGCCTATCTCGTGCGCCGATCGGCCTGCCTCTTTCATCGTGGCCTGCGCTATGACGAACCCGCCCGTTTCATCGTCAACGTCTCGAAGATCGGCGGGAGTTCGGTGAGTTTTGCGGTACGTGTGGAGGCTGGCGGCCAGCTCGTCGCCGAGGTCGAGATCGTCTGGGTGGCGGTCGATCCCGCCCGCCATGCGCCGGTGCCGCTGCCTGCCGCCACACGCGAATGGCTGACCGGCTATCTCCTCTGATCCAGCCGAAGGCTGCGGAAGTGAGCAACGACGCCCATGCCGCCGCCGACGCCCATCATTGCCAGGCCCTCGGTTTCGGATGGGGCCGCAAGCATCTGCGAAAGCAGCCGGACGATGAGGATCGCCCCGGACGCGCCGTAGGGATGTCCGAGCGCGATCGCGCCGCCGTCGCGATTGATGCGGGCCGGTGCGATATCGAGCTGGTCGAGACTTCCCAGAACCTGTGAGGCGAAAGCCTCGTTGAATTCGATGAAGTCGATGTCATCGAGGTCGAGCGCCGGGTTGCGCGCACGAAGTTTCGCCATGGCCGGGACGGGACCGAGCCCGAGCAGGCCAGGATGCACGCCCGCCGCCGCCGCGTCGACGAATTCCAGGGCAAAGGGAACCCCAAGCCGGCGTGCCTCGGCGAGGTTCGTCAGCAGTACCATGGCAGCTCCGTCATTGATCGGGCATGCATTGCCGGCGGTCACGGTGCCGTCCTTGACGAAAACCGGCTTCAGCCGGGCAAGCGTCTCGGCCGCCGCGGTTGCCCGGGGGCATTCATCGCTCGAGACGAGACCCGACGGCGTCGACACCGGCACGATCTCGCGCTGGAACCTGCCGGCCGTCGCGGCCGCAACGGCGCGCCGGTGGCTTTCCAGTGCGAACTGGTCTTGCCTTTCGCGGGAGATGCCGCAGGCGGTGGCGACGTTCTCGGCGGCAACACCCATATCCGGGTCGCCGATGGAATCGGGCGCCATCCGTGCGCGCTTCACCGGCTGCAGTTCGTCGTCGCGTACAAGCGGCGGGCGAAGGCGGATGTGGGCGCGGCTGGCGCTTTCGCTGCCGCCGGCAAGATAGTACCGTCCTGCGCCGGCCTGAATTTGCCGCGCCGCGAGTGTAACGGCTTCCAGCCCCGAGCCGCATTGCCGGTCGACCGTCACGCCAGGAATGGCGACGGGCAGACCGGCTTCGAGCGCGGCAAGTCGCGCGAGGTTGCCGGCGCTGTTGGCGGCATTGCCGATGAGCACGTCGTCTATTTCATCGCCGTCGATGCCCGTGTCCGCGATGATCCGGGCAATCAGCGGCGCTGCAAGCATGGCCGGTTCAATCTTGGCCAGACTGCCGTTCACGCGGCCGATCGGCGTGCGCAGGGCGGCGATGATGACGGGTATGCGTGCCGGATCAGACGAGGCGTTCAAGGGCACCGTTCCCCTCCGCGATCCATTGCCGGAGCTCCTTGGTGGCAATCTTGCCGGAGGCCGTCATCGGCATGTCACGGCAGAGCCAGATCTTGCGCGGATGCTTGTAGCGCGGCAGAGCGGCATCAAGATGGCGCTGCAGCGACCCATGGTCGAATGCATCTCCGCGCGGCTGGATGACCGCCGCGACCTCGGCGCCAAGGTCGGGGTGATCGAGACCCAGGACGGAGACGGCGCGGACTTCGCTGGCGGCCGTGATCGCGGCCTCGACCTCGGACGGATAAATGTTGTTACCACCGGAAAGCACCATGCCGCCGGCGCGGCCGATGAGATGCAGCGTGCCGTCGGGATCAAGGAAACCGAGATCGCCGACCGTTGCGAGATTGCCGTTCCGGGAAAAGCCCGCGCCGTCGCCGCCGACAATATAGCCATCGGAGATGAGCGCGCTCTCGACGGAGATCGTACCGATCTCTCCCGCGGGAAGATCGTTTCCTGCCTCATCGAGGATCGCGAGACGAACGCCGGGGAACGCCTTGCCGACCGCAGTCGGGACGAGACTGTCTGACGCATCGGCGACGCTGATGAAGCCCAGTTCGGAAGCGCCGTAATATTCGATCACCCGTGCCGCGGGAAAGGCAAGGCTCGCCGCCTTCCGGTCCGCAGGCGTGAGCTTGGCTCCGGCAACGGTGATCGCCTCGACGGAGGGCAGGGTGGTGCCCTCGGCCTGTTCGCAGAGCCGTCGCAACATTGTCGGCACCAGCACGAGCCGCTTGACCTTCCCGGCCGCGATGGTCGCCATTGCCTGCCGTGGGTCGAAATGCCAGGCCCCGACGAATTCCGCGCCTGCCTTCAGGGTTTCCGCAAGCGCGTAAAGCGTCAGTCCATGCGCGGGCGGACCGGGCGCATAGGTCGTCGTCTCCGCTCCGATGCCAAAAAAGTATTGTCCTGTTTCGAGACTGAGACGCCAGGAGCGGCGATCGCGGATAATCGCCTTCGGCTCTCCCGTCGTGCCGGACGTGAAAACGATGAGGAAGGGTTCGCCTTCTTTGCCAACAGGAATGGGGCGGAAGCCCTCGGCCGCGGTCTCGAAGAGTGCGGTTTCGCCAGTCGTCGGCCGTTCGAGCCGCAGCGCATCGCCCACCGTATGAATGACGATGTCGGGCCGCAATTGCTCTATCATCCGCCGGCGCGTCGCCGTTGGCAGATGCGGATCGATGAGCGCGGCGCAATTGCCGCCTGCGGTCGCGGCGATGAAGGCAGCCGGAAAGAGCGGGTGGTTGCCGCTTTGGATTGCGATCAGTCGCGCCCGGTCTGACAGAATACTGCCACCCGCCTTGGCGGCCATCCATTGTTCGATCACCCCGAGAATGCTGGTTGCGTCGGCGGCAAGTTGTCCGAAAGTGAAAATCCGGCCTTCGATGCGGAAGGCCGGGCCGTGCGGGCGGCTCACCGCGTGACACATGATTGCTTCGGCGAGCGGCATCGCTTCAGGCGCGGGCCGGCAGCAGCGGATAGCCGGCGTAGACTGCGCGTGCGGCGAGCGTGGCGATCGCGGCTTTCAGCAAATCGCCCGGGATGAAGACGAGCGAGCCAGTCGCCGCGGTAAGGAGCGGCGTTCCGGAGACGGCAGACAGCCACGGCACGCCGATCGCGTAGAGGACGACAATGCCGCCGACGACCGAAGCCAGGAAGAACCCGACGAACTGGCGGATTTCCCGCTGGCCTTCATGAACGAAGCGTTCGGCGACGAGGCCGGTGACAAACGCCGCGACCGCCCAGCCGAGGATGAAGCCGCCAGAGGGGCCGGCCAGAACCGCCAGGCCGCCGCGCCCGCCGGAAAGCACCGGCAGGCCAATGGCGACGAGGAGGACGAACAGCAGGAAAGCGAGCGCACCGCGTTTTGCGCCGATGATGCAGCCGGCAAGCATCACGCCCATCGATTGCGCCGTGATTGGAACAGGGATGAAGCCGAGCGTGATCGGCGGAATGAGGCCGAGTACGACAACGATCGCGGCAAAGAGCGCGATGAGGACGAGATCTCTGGTGTTCATACGGTCTTACCCTTTTATTAGAAAGCGCGAATTCATTGCCGGCGAAATCCGCGAGCGTCAATGGCTGCGGCAATCGTATCCGCATCTTTGAGCGTCAGGATGATGAGCGGTCCGATAATCGTCAGTGGCCGTATCGGCAGCCCGCGCGCGCGATGCGCCTCGCGGATTGCCTCGTATCGGGCGAAGATATCCGGAACGAAACGCAGTACGAGGCCGAGCGCAAGGCTGACGTCGGCAGCACGCAGTAGGCCGAGGCGCTCGAACGGCTTCAGGAGGAAAGTGATCTCGTCCATAAAGGCGCCGATTGTCGTCGTCGCGGTAACCGTGGCGGCGAAAAGCACGAGCGCCATCAGCCGCAGCAGCAGCGCGGCGACCTCGGGGACGGGAAGAAGAAAAAGGTTGATAGCGGCCAGGACGAGTATGGTGAAGAAGACGAAACCGACGCGCGCGAGCGCCTGGCGGAACGTCAGGCCGAGCGAGAAGTAGAGCCACCCGCAGAGCAGGAAGGCGGGCGCAAGCAGATAGAGCGATTGCGTCGCGAAGAGCGCGAGGCTGAGAACCAGAAGAGCGAGAAGCTTCGCCCGCACCGGCAGGCGGTGAAACCAGCTTCTGCCCTCCACATAGAGGCTCGTCAGCATCCCGCCACCTCGTGATAGCGCTTGATCGTTTCGGCGGGCGGACCGTCGGCAAACAGCCGTCCCTCGTGGAAGAGCAACAATCTCTCGACGCCTTCAACGAGCTCGAGGTCATGGGTGATGACGATCGTGTCCTCGTCGAGTGCATCGATCGTGTTGGCGACCATACGGCGGTTGCGGAGGTCGAGTTGGTTGGTCGGTTCGTCGAGGATCAGTATCTTCGGACCGGTGACGACGACGCTGGCCATGGCGACGAGCTGCGTTTCCCCGCCCGAAAGCTCATGTACACGGCGTCTCGCAAGGTGCGTCACTCCGAAGCGCGTCAGCGCCGCCTCGGTCCGCGCGGCGATCTCCTGTGCAGGCAGGCCGCGATTCTTCAGCCCGAATGCAATATCGTCCGAGACGATCGGCATGATCAACTGGTGCTGCGGGTTTTGGAAGATGAAGCCTGCCTCGGCGAGGACGGCCCTGTCGTCCTTGACCGTATCGAGCCCGTTCACCGTCACGCGGCCTTTGCTCGGCTTAACGAGCCCGTTGATCAGCCGCGCAAAGGTGGTCTTGCCGGAGCCGTTGAGGCCGATAATGCCGATACGTCGTTCGTCAAGGGCGAGTGCCAGAGGATGAAGCGCGACCCGTTCGCCGAAGCTGACCGAGCAATCGGTAAAGCGAATGTCCAAGCCTTGTCCCTCGCAGTTTGCGTGGTGGCTCTATAGGGCAAGTCGATCGGGAAGGGCAATGCAGCCGGCCATTCGCACAACTGTATTTGAATAATGGGAATAAAAGCCTACTCTCCTGCCATGACGATTCGCCTTTCCAATCGCGATGCGCGGCGCATCTTCCTCGCGAAACAGGGCCTCACCGCCGCGCCGCATCGCGCCCTCGGCAAGGACGGCCTGCTGAAACTCATCAGTGACCTCGGCTTCGTCCAGGTCGACAGCATTGCAACGGTCGAGCGGGCCCATCACCAGATTCTCTTTTCGCGCAACCAGACCTACCGCCGCGAACATCTGACCGAGTTGCTGGAGAAGGATCGGGAGCTTTTCGAACACTGGACGCATGATGCCTCGATCATTCCGAGCACCTTCTTCGTCTACTGGAAACATCGCTTCAAGTGGGAGAGCGAAACGCTACGCGAGCGCTGGCGCAAATGGCGGGGCGAAGGGTTCGACGACGGCTGCGACGAGACCTACGAACGGATCGTCAACAACGGTGCGGTGATGGCCCGCGATCTCAAGGCGGACGGCCACGAATCCGGCGGCTGGTGGAACTGGCACCCGTCGAAGACGGCGCTCGAGGTGCTCTGGCGCCAAGGCAAGCTGGCGATTGCCCGGCGGGAGAACTTCCAGAAAGTTTACGACCTCACGGAACGCGTCATTCCCCCGCATCACTATGAGGGGGAGGTGAGCCACGAGGAATTCGTCGACTGGGCTTGCCGCAGCGCTCTCGACCGGCTGGGCTTCGCGACCCATGGAGAAATCGCCGCCTTCTGGGACCTGGTGTCGCCGGATGAGGCGAAAGCATGGGTTGCCGCACATCGGGACGAGCTTTGCGACGTTCTGGTCGAATCCGCCAACGGTGGTAAGCCGCGCCCGTCCTATGGCTTTTCCGGCTTCCCCGACGGCTTCGGCGACATGGCCGAGCCGCCGGCGCGCATCCGCGTCCTTAGCCCGTTCGATCCCTTGCTGCGTGATCGCAATCGAACGGAGCGACTTTTCGGCTTCTTTTATCGGATCGAGGTTTTTGTGCCGGAGGCGAAGCGTGAATACGGCTACTACGTCTTTCCGTTGATTGAAGGCGATCGGCTGATCGGCCGCATCGATATGAAAGCAGACCGAAAGCTTGGACGACTGGATGTCCGCCGCCTCTGGCTGGAGCCGGGCGTCAAGGCCTCGTCCGGCCGCATGGAAAAGCTTGCTGCCGAGCTCGACCGCATCGCCCGCTTTACCGGCGTCGAAGAGGTCAAGCTTCTCGACGGCTGGAATGCTTCCGTTTCCTGAAAATTTCCTTGGCTTGCGGCCCCGTGCTTCCTAAATGGAAGGCATACAGCGCCGCGCGTCTTCTCAGACGCGCAAAGGACGCTGTAGCACTTTGAATTGCTGCATGTTTTTATCCTTAAATCGGCTACGATTTAAGGAAACATGCAGTGGGACCTTGAACCAGCGGGAGCGGACGACCATGAACACCGATCTGATAAGCCTCTTCGATGCGGACGAGGCGACGGTCCGTAAGGTTCTGTCCGAGACGCTTGCTGGCGCCGACGACGGCGAGCTCTTTCTCGAGCATGCGCAAGCCGAGGTCCTTTCCTTCGACAATGGCCGCCTCAAGGGTGGCAGCTTCAACACCGACCAGGGCTTCGGCCTGCGCGCTGTGGCGGGCGAATCGGTCGGCTACGCGCACGCCGGAGAACTGTCGCTTGCCGCCCTGCGCAGGGCCGCCGACGCCGTCGGTCAGGTGACGCGCGGCTATGCCGGTTCCTATGCCGCAGCCCCCCAGCGGACCAACAAGAAGCTCTACGGCGACGAGAACCCGATCGGCGAACCGACCTTCGAGGCCAAGGTTGCCTTGCTGCAGGAGGTCGACGCCTATCTGCGCGCCAGGGATCCCAAGGTGCGGCAGGTGACCGCCTCGATCTCCGCCAGCTGGCAGGTGGTCGATATCCTGCGTTCCGACGGCCACCGAGTCCACGACGTGAGACCGATGACCCGCATCAACATCTCGGTCGTCGTCGGTGATGGCGACCGGCAGGAAACCGGATCGTTCGGCATCGGTGGACGGCGCGGGTTCGGCAACTTCGTCACGGAAGAGAACTGGAAGCGCGGCGCCGACGAAGCGCTGCGGCAGGCGCTCGTCAACCTCGAAGCCATCGATGCTCCGGCGGGCACGATGGACGTCGTGCTCGCCTCCGGCTGGCCCGGCGTGATGCTGCATGAAGCGGTCGGTCACGGGCTCGAGGGCGATTTCAATCGCAAGAAGACGTCCGCCTTCGCAGGCCTCCTCGGCGAGCAGGTGGCGGCCAAAGGGGTCACCGTTGTCGATGACGGCACAATCGAGGCGCGGCGGGGCTCGATCTCGGTCGACGATGAGGGCACTCCGTCAGGCTACAACGTCCTGATCGAGGACGGCAAATTGGTCGGGTACATGCAGGACCGGCAGAATGCACGGCTGATGGGCATGAAGCCCACCGGAAATGGCCGCCGGCAGGGCTACGCGCATATCCCGATGCCCCGCATGACCAACACGTACATGCTTTCCGGAGATCGCACGCCCGACGAGATCATCGCTTCGGTCAAGAGGGGCATCTACGCCGTCTCCTTTGGCGGCGGCCAGGTGGACATCACCTCCGGCAAGTTCGTGTTCGGCTGCACCGAAGCCTATCTGATCGAGAACGGCAAGGTCGGTGCGCCCGTCAAGGGGGCGATGCTGATCGGCAATGGACCGGACGCGATGAAGCGGGTGACGATGGTCGGCAACGACAGCAAGCTCGATACCGGCATCGGCAACTGCGGCAAGGCCGGCCAGTGGGTGCCGGTCGGTGTTGGCCAACCGCATCTCAGAATGGATCAGATCACCGTCGGCGGTACGCAGGCATAAGGCCCACGGCCGACTGAGCGGAGCCGAGGTCCGTGGAGGAAAGGGTGCCATGACGGGAGAGGTGGAAATCCGGCGCTTTGCAGCGGCGGACGAGGAGGGCGTCATCGACGTCATTTTGCCGATCCAGCGCGAGGAATTCGGCATTGCCATCACCATCGACGATCAACCGGATCTTCGCTCGATCGCCGACTTCTATCAAAGCGGGAACGGAGATTTCTGGGTTGCCACCATCGACGACCGGGTCGTTGGTACCCTTGGTCTCAAGGATATCGGCGGATCTCAAGCAGCGCTCCGTAAGATGTTCGTCGCTCCCGATTTTCGTGGCCGCGATCACGGCGTGGCAGCGCGGCTGCTCGAGAGACTGTTTGCCCATGCCGAGCACCGGAGAATCGCGGCCGTCTTTCTCGGCACGACCGACAAGTTCCTTGCCGCGCATCGTTTCTACGAGAAGAACGGGTTTGCCGAGATCAGCAAGGATGACCTGCCAATTGGCTTTCCGGTCATGGGTGTCGACACCAAATTCTATGTTCGACGGCTTGCGCCCGCCGCGTAGCTTGCGCGCGGGAAAATCTCCTTGCTGCATGTTTCCTTGAATCGTAATCGATTGGCCAAAGGAAAAACATGCCGCAAATTCAAAGCGCTACAGCGTTCTTTGTGCGGCTGATAAGACGCGCGCTGTAGAAGCTCGCGGGACAAACTAACCCCGGTCGGGAAGCAGCGTGCAATCGTAGGATCGCTTCTTGAGAATCGTGCAGGCCGAAGTGGCCGCCTCGCGGCTGGCGAAGCCGATAAAGCGCGCGCGATAGCGCCTGGCGTTGCCGTCGCCCGACACTTCCGTATGAGGCGAGGCGCCGAGCAGCGCCGCGCCGCCGGCCGACTGTGCTTCGACCAGGATCTTCCTGGCGCCTTCCGCGGTTGTGGCCGTGGAAATCTGAATCTGCCAATATCCGCTGGCGCTTGGTGTTGCTGCACCGCCATCGACGGCAGTGGGACGATCGGACGGCATCGCCGTTTCGGTGGATGCCGCAACGATCGGCGCGGGGGCGGTTTCGTGCGTTCGCAGCGTATCGGCGTAGGACAGCCGGACACCGGGCAACCCCGCTATGTCGAAGATGCCGCGCGAAGTGGTAGCGGAGACCAAACGGCCGCCAGTGGATCCCGTCCTGCCCAAATGCTGATCGAGCAGGGAAGCCATCTTGTCGTCACGGCCTCTAGCCGACCGCCCGCCGAGCACCACGCCGACGATGCGGCGATTGCCATCTCTTACGGCACTTACGATGTTGTAGCCCGACGCATTGGTGTAGCCGGTCTTGATCCCGTCCATGCCCGAGTAGCGATACATCAGATTGTTGTGGCCGCGGATTGTGCGGCCGCGAAAGGTGAACCCCTGGGCGGCGAACATTCGATACTCCCCCGGGAAATCTCTCATCAGTGCGATGGCGAGCCGCGCCATGTCGCGCGCTGTCGTGACCTGCTCGCGTGCCGGCAGACCGGAGGCGTTGACGAAATACGTGCGGGTCATGCCCAGGCGACGCGCTTTTGCGTTCATCATCTGCGCAAAGCCGGCCTCCGACCCGCCGAGGGCTTCGGCGACCGCCGCGGCCGCATCGTTGGCCGAGCGGACGATCATGCCGTTGACGGCCTCCTGAACGGTGATCGTGTCGCCGGCCCTGACGCCGAGCTTCGTCGGCGGTTTGCGCGCGGCCGTTGGCGACATCACCAACCTCGTGTTCCAGCCGATCTGACCCCGATGCAACGCCTCGAAGGTTAAATAGAGCGTCATCATCTTCGTCAGCGACGCGGGATGGTTGAGCGTGTCGGCATTCTCGGCAGCAAGAATCCTGCCTGTCCGCGCGTCAAGAACGAGGGACGCGCTACCCGCCACCGCTTGCGCGGTGCTGAGCACAAAAGCGGCGACCGCCGCCAGGGCAAATCGGAAGCTCTTCATCGGATCCCCCCTCACCAAAAGCACGATCGTTAGCAATGTTGTTCCGCTTTGTGACAGGGTAGCGGCTTTGTTGCAACATCGAGGCCGATAATCGCTGTCCAAAACCGGAAATTGTCGGCCGTAAATCCGGGCGCAGGCTAACCGGATTCAGCAAGGTTTAACCGGCCGCCATTAGTTTCCCGTCGCAGGGCAGGGTGACGAAACCGGATGAAGCAGGGCATCGCGCGGGTGGTGAGAAACCGAGTGAGGCGCGTCGCGATCGGCGGCGGGCTCGAGATCGCGCAACTCATCGCGCGCTCGGGGTTGATGAACGGGGCGCGCGGATACGGCGCGATCTTCACCCTGCATCACGTTCGCCCCAAGCTTCAGCGAGCCTTCGATCCCAACGCCCACCTGGAAATTACGCCGACGTTTCTAGAGGAAGCGATCCTTGCACTGAAGCGCGACGGTTATCGCTTCGTCGCGTTGGAAGATCTGCCGGGATGCCTGGCTCTTCACGATGCGCGACCTGTCGCCTGCTTCACGCTTGATGACGGCTATCGCAACAATCTCGACTACGCGCTGCCGGTTTTCGAGCAGCACGGCGTGCCGTTCACCGTCTTCGTCACAGGCGGCTATGTCGATCGCACCCACACGCTCTGGTGGGAAACGCTTGCCGACATGCTTTCGGCCGTAAGTGACTTCCGCTTTGACTTCGGCTCCGGCATGGAGATCATGAGGGCCGCAAGCACTGCCGAAAAGCAGGCCGTCTTCGACCGAGTCGCCACCTACGTTCGGGGCCGCGACGAGGCAGATTCCATTGGCAGACTGAATGCGCTGGCGCGGGTTCAGGGCATTGATCCGCTTGCGATTACCGCGCGCCTGACGCTCGATGCGACGGGGCTGCGTTCATTGCTTGAAAGCCCCCTCGCAAGCCTCGGCGCACATACGATCAGTCATCGTGCACTCGCGCGCCTGAGCGACGCCGAGGCGCAGCGCGAGATGTCGGAATCTGCCGCACGCGTCGAGGCCATCGCCGGCCGCTGGCCGGGAACCTTTGCCTATCCCTATGGGGACGGACCCGCGGTTTCGGAGCGCGACCACCGCCTGGCCGAGCGGCTCGGCTTCACAGTGGCGGTGACGACGCGACCCGCCACCCTTTCGGCCGACGCCGTTTCAAACCCTTACGCCCTGCCAAGAATCTCGCTCAACGGCCATTTTCAGAATGCCCGCCACGTTTCGACGCTTGCTTCCGGCGTCCCGTTCCGGTTGATGGCGCGATAGCCTGCAGGCTGATCAGGGATACATCCGAACCTTTGCCCAGCCACCCTCCGGCTTCTGGCGACGGAACTCCACGCGGTCATGCAGCCGGAACGGCCGGTCGTGCCAGAATTCGATCGAAGTGGGAAGAATGCGGAAACCGGACCAGTATTCCGGGCGGGGAATCTCGCCGATGGCGTGGCGCGCCGTGTATTCGGCGACCGCCTTTTCCAAAGCGAAGCGGCTTTCAAGCGGACGCGATTGCTTGGAAGCCCAGGCACCGATGCGGCTGCCGCGCGGGCGGCTCTTGAAATATTCGTCCGCTTCGTCGTCGGAGACGATTTCGACCGGACCGCGGATTCGCACCTGCCGGCGTAGCGATTTCCAGTGGAAGCACATGGCGGCTTTTCGCGACGCGAGAATTTCACGGCCTTTCTGACTTTCGAAATTCGTGTAGAACACAAAGCCGCGTTCATCGAATCCCTTGAGCAGCACCATGCGCACATTGGGCAGCCCATCCGGATCAACGGTCGCAAGCGCCACGGCGTTCGGGTCGTTGATCTCGTTCTCTTCGGCGTCCTTCAACCATGTGCCGAAAAGGGAAAAGGGCTCATTCGCTTCGGTGAAGTCACCGGTTATTAACTCATTCGCGGTCATAATGCCTTCCAATGCCGTGATATCTGGCGGGGGAACGCTTCGGGATGAGCCCGATCGGTGTTTCCGCATCGAAAAATGTCAGAGCCTGCCTGTGGACTTCCTCGGAAAACGTGCAGCTCTAGCGAGTCTGACAGGATTGCCGTGCAAGACATAGCAAAGTGGATCGATGGCAAGAAGGGTTTTTCCTTCGCATTGCTGCGCAGCGGAGTGTTCTGCCTGGCAATTCTCGCTCTGCCGGGGTGCATGGGCGCGGGTCTCGATCTTTTTGGCGGCCCAAGCGTCGACCGGGTGTCGACGGGAACCGTACCGGTCGCGAAGACCTCGGACGGCCTCTCCGACGCACTCGCAGTGCGCAACGCCGTTTCCTCCGCCGATATCAGCCAAGGTGGCGACAACCCGATCCCGTGGGCAAACGCGAGGTCCGGCAGTGCAGGCGTCATCAGTGCCATCCAGGAAGACCGTGCAAGCGGCATGCTCTGCCGGCGCTTCACGACGACACGCCACTCCTATGAAGGCATAGCCAAGTTCGACGGCAGCGCCTGCCAGCTCGGCAACGGCGAATGGTACCTGACGAGTTTCGGCCCGCGGGGCTGAAAATCCTCGATTAACCACGTTGCTTCAAAGCCGCGGAAAAACAACTGCGACCAGTCCGCTCGCGCCAATCCTGCATCCGCCGACTAACCGATATTTAGCAACTTCTCCAGATCATCGTCGGGAGAAGAAAGCCGCAAGCCCGGCCTTCGCCGGGGACGAGCTACAGGCGAACACCGGGAGAGGCTGCCGGTCGGAGAAGATGGTGACAAACCATGCGTGATCCCTATGCAATTCTCGGCGTGCGCCGCAATGCCGGGCAGGATGAGATCAAGGCCGCTTGGCGATCCGTAGCCAAGGCCGTCCATCCCGACCACAACCAGGACGATCCCCTGGCGACGCAGCGCTTTGCCGAGGCGGGCAAGGCTTACGAGCTCCTGCGCGATCCGGTGCTGAGAAGCCGTTACGATCGCGTTCGCCGTGAGGCCGAGCTGCGCCGTATGGAAGCGATGAAGCAGAAGATGCGTGGACCGGAGCCTGCCGAGGAGCCGATCGACGCCGAAACGGCGGAAGAAGCGATTTCGCGTATCTTCGGCGTTGAACCGCAGGCTGCCTCTGCTTCCTCGAAGCCGAAGCCGGCGTCCGCGCGCCCGGCCGACAAGGGCGAACCGCCGGCGGATATGAGGCCGGAGGCGGCCGCTGAACCGAAACGGGAGGAATCGTCGAGGTTTGACCCGTTGGTCGTCCGGCGCTCCGCTGCACCGGCGGCGGATCTGGTCGCCGCGATCGTGCGGCGAATTCGTGGCCGCGTCGCAAAGACCGCCGAGAAGGTTCCGGACCTGGCGATCGACGTCGATGTCAGCATCGAGCAGATCATCAATCGCGCCCGGGTGTCGGTCGAGCTTCCGGATGGCGAGACCGCGAAGCTTTCCATTCCGTCGGGTGCGATCGACGGCCAGAGCATCCGGCTGAAGGAACAGGGCTACCGCGTGACGGGCATGGCGCGCGGCGATGTCGTGGCGACATTGCGGGTCAATCAGGAAGGGGCGTTTCGCACGCAAGGTCTCAACCTCGTGACCACCTTGCCACTCGACCTTCAAGATGCCGTATTGGGCTGTGAAACTGCCATCGAAACGCCTAACGGGCCCGTGGCGGTCACCGTTCCCGCCTGGTCGGGGTCGGACAAGTTGATCCGGATTGCCGGCGCGGGGTTGCGCGGTGCGGATGGAGAGGCCGGAGATCTGCTTGTCGAACTACGGCTGATGCTTCGCGAAAAGCCGGACGACAAGATAACGGATTTGATGCGGTCGTTGCGCCACGGCCTTTATCTGTGACGGTTTTCTGACAAGCTGAACCAATATTACGGGGACTAACAGTTCCTGATCTGCACTGCGCTTGAACCGCTGTGACGGCTATGCCATAGGCAATGCTCGACAATTTGCCGCACCGCACAGGCGCTGGTGCGGCGTCATTGAGATTCATGAACTCTCGCACCGGCGGCGGCCGGTGCAGGCAGACAGTATTGGGGACATTCCATGGCTCAGGCATCGGGTCTGATGAATGGCAAGCGCGGCGTCATCATGGGCGTCGCAAACAACCGCTCGATTGCGTGGGGCATCGCGAAGGCTTGCTCGGAAGCGGGTGCTGAAATCGCACTGACCTGGCAAGGCGACGCGCTCAAGAAGCGTGTCGAACCTCTAGCGCAGGAACTTGGTGCCTTCATGGCTGGCCACTGCGATGTGACCGACCTTGCAACGATCGATGCCGTTTTCTCGACGCTCGAAGAGAAGTGGGGCAAGATCGACTTCGTCGTGCATGCCATCGCCTTCTCCGACAAGGATGAATTGACGGGGCGTTACCTTGATACGAGCCGCGACAACTTCGCGCGTACGATGGATATTTCCGTCTACTCCTTCACGGCCGTCGCCGCACGCGCCGAGCGCATCATGAACGATGGCGGCTCGATGCTGACGCTCACCTATTACGGCGCCGAAAAGGTCATGCCGCATTACAACGTCATGGGCGTTGCCAAGGCAGCGCTCGAGGCGAGCGTGCGTTATCTTGCAGTGGATGTCGGCAATCGGGGGATACGCGTCAACGCGATCTCGGCCGGCCCGATCAAGACGCTTGCCGCATCCGGCATCGGCGACTTCCGCTACATCCTCAAGTGGAACGAGTACAATGCGCCACTGAAACGTACGGTCTCGATAGAGGAAGTCGGCAATTCGGCCCTCTATCTGCTCTCCGATCTGTCGAGCGGCGTCACCGGCGAAGTGCACCACGTCGATTCCGGCTATCATACGGTCGGCATGAAGGCTGTCGATGCGCCGGACATTTCCGTTCTCAAGGACTGATTTCCTTTGTTGATGTGACGGCGGTGGTGACAGCTCGCCCGGAGTGAACGCTGTGCTCATCTACATGGTTCGGCATGGGCAAACGGATTGGAATGCCGAAAGCCGCCTTCAGGGACAAAAGGACATTCCCCTCAACGATACCGGTCGCCGGCAGGCGACCGAGAACGGCTTGGCTCTGAGGGAGATCCTCGGGCCTGAAGCCAACGGTTTCGATTTCGTTGCCAGCCCGCTCGGCCGCACACGCGAGACCATGGAACGCCTCAGATACGCCATGGGGCTCGATCCGGCTTCCTATCGCATCGACGACAGGCTGAGGGAAGTCTCCTTCGGTGACTGGGAAGGCTACACCCTGCCCGAATTGAAGCGCCAGGTACCCCAGCGGATCGCCGAAAGGCGCGTTGCCAAATGGGATTTTATCCCGCCCGGCCAATATGCCGAAAGCTACGAGATTCTGTCATGGCGCGTGGGCGCCTGGTTGAACGACGTGACGCAACCGACCGTCTGCGTCAGCCATGGCGGCGTCATTCGCGCGTTGTTCAAGCTTCTTGGGGAAATGAGTGCCGACGAAGCGGCAACTTCCGCCATTCCGCAGGACCGTCTGCTGAGGATAGCCGACGGCGCGATCGGCTGGGTCTAAAGCAATTCCGGAAAATGTGTGCAACGGTTTTTCCGTCCGGAATTGCCTAATCCAAAAACTTGGATCTACTCCACGCCTCAAGGCGACGCCAGGCGTGCCTCCGAAAGGCCCGCGCTTGTGCGGACAGGATTGCTCACTGGACGATTTCCAGATCGTTGATGACGCGTTTGCCGTCAATCTCGGTGTAGAAGACGAGCACTTTTACGCCTGCCTCGAGACCTTCGAAGTTGAACTCCTCGGGCGCCTGGTAGCTCTTGCCATCGTCTAGCGAGAGGCTAAGGCGATCGGTGTCGACACTCGTGATCACCGCCTCCACGTCGGCGCTTTCGGCATGCACGGAAAGCGGCGAAAGCAAGCCTGCAGTGGCCATGAGCGCGGCAATGACAAATCGCATTCTTCCTGCCCTCCTCAATGATTCCGCGAATATATTTGTCATCACCATTTGATCCCCGATTGTGGCAAAAGTTGCCTTGTACCGTAGCTTTAGCGCGCATGTCGGCTGGTTGTGAACTGCGCGGCCGGCGAGCGAAGAGTGGACGCCGGAGCGGACAATTTCAAGCCGGCGGAGCCGATTGGCCGCCGGGCCGACTGCCGTCTCGGCCACGTTTTCCAAGGAAATTTTTGCGAAAGCCAATCTTAAGATTCCAAGGCTACCGTGCACCGGGGATTGGGGAAAACAATTGAAGATTATCGTCGCTCTGCGCCGCCGCATCCGTGCGATTGCCAACTTTGCGAAGCCATCGCTCGTTCCGGCGGTGATCGCGGGCGCGGTCGTCTTCATCGGCGGCAATATCTATGAGCGGCAGAATCGCGAGAACTTTCGCGAAGACCTGAAGATCGACGTCGAAAACGAATTGAATCTGATTGCTGGCCGTTTCCGCGCGGAATTCAACGCCAATATCGCCGCGCTCAATGGGCTGGCCAACGGGCTCGCCGTCCAGCCGGAGACGACGTCGAGCGATTTCAGCAAACTGGCGGCGAAGCTGCTCTTGCAAAACCCGCAGTTGGTTCGCGTTTCCGCGGCGCCGGCGGGCGTCGTCACGATGACCTTTTCGCAGGATCGCCAACAATCGTTCGTCGGCACGGATCTTGGCCGATTTCGAGCGATGCGCGAGGCACTCGACCGTGCGTCCTCGACGGCAAAACCCGTGGTCGTCGGACCAGTCAGCCTGCCAAACGGCCGAACCGGCTTCGATGTCTTCGTGCCCGTCTTCTCGAATGTCGGCGGACGAGCCTCGTTCTGGGGCTTCGTCGAGGCTGTCCTCGACGAAGAGGCGCTTTATCGGTCGGCGCGCCTGCGTGAGGAAGGCGTGGAAATGCCGGAGGGCGACCATAGGCGCGTTCCTATTGATCTGGCCATTCGCGATATCTCGGTCAGCGACAATGTGATGGAACCGTTCCTCGACGAAACCGGGGTTTTCCTGAGGTCTCCGGTCGTCCGCGAGCTGCATCTGCCCGGCGGCGTATGGGAGTTGGCCGCGGCTCCCGCAACCGGCTGGGCCCAGGAACCGGAGAACAGCGGCGAAATCAGGCTTGCGACCATTGCCGCGGTCATGGTCGTCGTTGTGCCCATTCTTGTCACCGGCGGCCTCGTGAACGAGCGTCAGCGCAACATAGCCAAGCTGAAGGCGCGCGAAAGCGAAGTGATGGCCCTGTCGCATCGTCTCAACCTGGCCCTGGATGCGTCGAAGATCGGGATCTGGGAAATCGACATTGCCACGCAGGAACGAACCTGGGACGACCGGATGTTCCACCTGCATGGACTAACCGGTGGCGATCCCACTCATGAGAAATGGCGTGCGACCGTGCATCCTGACGACATCGCTGCTGTCTCCGCCGCCTTGTTCCGCAGCCTGGACGAAGGGCTTGAATATCGCTCGCAATACCGGGTCATGATGACGGATGGCTCCATCCGCCACCTGCGCCATGTGGGCTCGGGCCATGAGGGGGCCGACGGCCGGGCGAAGATCACCGGTATAAGCTGGGACGTCACCGACGATGTGCTGATGACCGAGCAGCTTAGGGCGGCCAAGGCAGTGGCCGATATGAAGAATGCCGAACTCGCCCACGCGAAGGACCGCATCGAGCACAATGCCCTGCATGATCCGCTGACGGGGCTCGGCAATCGACGAATGCTCGACGAGACGCTGGAGCAACTCTTCGCGGCAAGCGTCGAAAAGTCCGAACGCGTCGCCATCCTCCATATCGATCTCGACCGGTTCAAGCAGATCAACGACACGCTTGGCCATGCGGCGGGCGACGCCATGCTTGTTCATGCCTCCGAGATCCTGCGCTTGAACATCTCGGCAGGTGACATCGTGGCGCGCATCGGCGGAGACGAATTCGTCGTGGTAATTTCCGAAGCACCGGACGATGCCGCGCTGGCCGCACTATGCGACCGCATCATTGCCCAGATGCGCCAACCGGTCGATTACGACGGGTTCCCCTGTCGCTTCGGCGTCAGCATCGGCGTTGCCGTGGCGCGTCGCTCCGCGGCCGATGCGCGCAAGCTGCTCGTCAACGCCGACATCGCGCTCTATCGAGCCAAGGAAAGCGGGCGCAACCGCTACCAGTTCTTTACGCAGGCACTGCAGGCCGAAGTGGTGACCAACAAGCGGATCGCCGACGAAATACTGGAAGGGATCGAACGCGACCAGTTCGTGCCATGGTACCAGCCGCAGTTCGACGCCTCGACGCTCGCGCTCTCCGGCGTCGAGGCGCTGATCCGTTGGCAGCATCCGCGCGAGGGGATTCTGACGCCGGACCGGTTTCTGAGGATCGCCGAAGAGCTGAACGTGACCGCCACGCTCGATCGCGTGGTCCTGCAAAAGGCCCTTGCCGACCGGATGCTCTGGGCCGCGGCCGGTCTCCGGGTGCCGAAGATTTCTGTCAACGTCTCGGCCAAGCGCCTGCAGGAAAGGGATCTGCTCGCCTCGCTCGAGGGGCTAAGCATCACGCCCGGCCAGATTTCGTTCGAACTGGTGGAGTCCATCTTTCTCGACGAAAGCGACGACATCGTCACGGCCAATATCGAAGGGATCAAGAAACTCGGTATCGATATCGAGATCGACGATTTCGGCACCGGCCACACCTCGATCGTCAGTCTGCTGAAAATCAAGCCGAAGCGGCTGAAGATCGATCGCCAGTTGGTCGCC
Source organism: Sinorhizobium psoraleae (assembly GCF_013283645.1). Taxonomy (GTDB): domain Bacteria; phylum Pseudomonadota; class Alphaproteobacteria; order Rhizobiales; family Rhizobiaceae; genus Sinorhizobium; species Sinorhizobium psoraleae. Next base: position 480,618 of record NZ_JABEKV010000002.1, on the reverse strand, counting down.
CCTGTACTTGGCGCCCGAACGGAGCAGGCGCTCGTGCGCTCGATCATCGACATCGGCCGCTCTCTTGGCATCGAGACCGTCGCCGAAGGCGTGGAAACCATGGCGCATGCGGAAATGCTCGGCATTCTCGGTTGTGATCTTCTGCAGGGCTACGCCTTTTCGAAGCCGTTGAGCAGCGAAAGCTTCCTCGCCTTTGCGACAGAGCGCGGGTTTCGCCTCGCCTCGTGATCGATTCAAGGGCAAAAGCACATCTGCGCTGCGGAGGTCTTTTCGCTTCGGCGGCTTTTCACTACGGCGCCGTGTGCCTTCTTCGGACGCACAAAAGGTCGCTGTAGCACTTTGATTTGCTGCGTGTTCTTATCCTTAAATCGGTTCCGATTTAACGTAACATGCAGTAAGAGAGGGCGCGCGCGTGTTTTCCCGCGTGTGGTTGTCAGCATTCGGTTCTCGTCATGTCGCACAATAGCTTCGGTCACCTCTTCCGCGTCACCACTTGGGGCGAAAGCCATGGGCCGGCGCTCGGCTGCGTTGTCGACGGATGCCCGCCCGGCATTCGCTTCACGCTGGCCGAAATCCAGGCCTGGCTCGACAAGCGCAAGCCCGGGCAATCCCGCTTCGTGACCCAGCGCCGCGAGGACGACCTGGTCAAGATTCTGTCCGGGGTGATGTTCGACGAGGACGGCGAGACGATGATCTCGACCGGCACGCCGATCTCGATGATGATCGAGAACACCGACCAGCGTTCCAAGGACTATTCCGATATCGCCAAGCGTTACCGTCCGGGCCACGCCGATTATACATATGATGTCAAATACGGTATTCGCGACTATCGCGGCGGCGGCCGCTCTTCGGCGCGCGAAACGGCGGCGCGCGTTGCGGCCGGCGGCATCGCCCGCAAAGTGGTGCCCGATCTGGTCGTGCGCGGGGCGCTCGTCCAGATCGGCAAGCACAGGGTTAATCGGGCCAACTGGGACTGGGCCGAGGTAAACAAGAACCCGTTCTTCGCCCCGGACTCGGCGATCGTTCCCGTCTGGGAAGAATATCTCGACGGCATCCGCAAGGCCGGTTCGTCGATCGGCGCGGTCGTCGAAGTGGTTGCCGAGGGCGTACCTGCGGGTATCGGCGCACCGATCTACGGCAAGCTCGATCAGGACATCGCCTCCAACCTGATGTCGATCAACGCGGTCAAGGGTGTGGAGATCGGTAACGGTTTCGGCGCGGCGGAGATCAGCGGCGAGGAGAACGCCGACGAGATGCGCATCGGACCCGGCGGCGAGCCGGTTTTCCTGTCCAACAAGGCCGGCGGCATCCTGGGAGGCATCGCGACGGGTCAGCCGATTGTTGCACGTTTCGCGATCAAGCCGACGTCATCGATCCTGACCGAACGTCGCTCGATCGATAGCGACGGCAATGAAGTGGATGTCCGCACCAAGGGCCGCCACGATCCTTGCGTCGGCATCCGCGCCGTACCGATCGGCGAGGCAATGCTTGCCTGCACGATTGCCGACCATTATCTGCGCGATCGGGGCCAGACTGGACGGCTGAAGTAGTTTGCGGGGAGTATCTTGATGTCCTATGACCAGAAGCGCGTCGTTGACGCCATTCGCGCCTTCGAGGCCGGCGAGATCGTCGTCGTCACCGATGATGGTGGCCGTGAGAACGAGGGCGACCTGATCGTCGCAGCGGTGCATTGCACGCCCGAGAAGATGGCCTTCATCGTCCGCCATACCTCAGGCATTGTCTGTGCGCCGATGCCGCGCGAAGAGGCAAAGCGCCTCAATCTGAATGCGATGGTGGCCGAGAACGACTCCGCCCATACGACGGCTTTCACCGTTTCGGTGGATTTCAGGCATGGAACCACCACCGGCATATCGGCCGACGACCGGACGCTGACCGTGCGGAACCTGGCCAATCCGAATATCGGAGCAGCAGATTTCGTCCGCCCGGGCCATATCTTTCCGCTGGTGGCCCGCGAGGGCGGCGTGCTGATGCGTTCGGGTCACACGGAGGCGGCCGTGGACCTCTGCAGGCTCGCGAGCCTCCCCCCGGTCGGCGTCATCTGTGAACTCGTCAATGACGACGGCTCCGTGATGCGCGGCCCGCAGGTCGAAAGCTTCGCCGAGAACCATGGCCTCAAGCAGGTGTCGGTCGCGGATCTGATCGCCTACCGCCAGCGCAAGGAGACGCTGATCGAGCAGGGCAATTGCTTCGAGATCGATACGCCTTACGGCAAGGCGAAGGGCCACACCTATTCGCTGCCCTGGGATCCGATGCAGCACCTTGCCGTCGTCTTCGGCGACATTCGCGACGGCGTCGACATCCCCGTTCGACTGCATCTCGAGAATGTGGGTGCGGATGTTTTCGGCAGGGACCGTCAGGTCGATGCGATCATGAAGCGCATCGCCGGGGAGGGCAGGGGCGTCATCGTCTATCTGCGTGAAGGTTCCGTCGGCGTCGGCGTTTCGCAAACGGCGCGGAAGGGCAAGCACGATCGCGAGGATCACTCGGAAGCCCAGGCGCGCGAAAGCGAATGGTTGGAAATCGGTCTCGGCGCACAGATCCTGAAGGATCTCGGCATTACCTCGATCCGCCTCATCTCCTCGCGCGAGCGCCATTATGTCGGCCTCGAAGGTTTCGGCATCAAGATTGCCGCAACCGATATTCTGTAACGAACAGTCGTTATACCACCGCAAAAAAGCCGCGCTGCAAAGCGCGGCTTTTTAATCTTCGATGCTGCCCCGATCAGGGCAGGGCGTCGTAACCCTCGCCAAAACCCTTGAGGTCGACCGGGATCCCGATGCCTTCTTCCGGCGACTGGAAAACGATGAAGGTTGCAGTCGCGCCGGCGCGGAAGGTCTTCAGGAGTTCGTCCTCGAGCACGACTTCAGCGTAGCAGCCGTCGGAGAAGCAGCGCACGAAATAGGCGCGACCGATATCCTTGCCATCGACATTGAGACCGAGACCGTTCGGTAGAAGCACGCCGAGCGGCGCGAGAACGCGGAGGATCTTCGCCTTGCGGTCGGCGGTTTTCAGAACCACGACCGAAAGGCCGACTTCCGGCCTGTCCTCGGCGATAACGTTCTGCATAAGCGCGCATTGCTCAGCAGAGGCTCCAGCCGGCTGATCGCAGACGATCGACCAGGCGCCGTGGTTTGACTTCACCGTTCCAGGCGTTCCGCCGGATTGCTGGGCCAGGCTTACGGCAGGGAATATAAAGGTGGCAATTCCGAGCGCGGCAAGAACCGGCAGCCGGGAGAAGAGGGACAGGCCCATGTAAACCTCAAAACGTCGAATCATCAGGGCTATTCTTGATGCGCGCGAAGATAAATGAAAAGCCCTGCTGGCTACATTCCAGCGCCGTATGGCGGAAATGGGGCCTCCGCCCTGGGGAGGCTCCGGATCGCTCGGCGGCGGCCTGGCGGTTCCACGAGCCGGGACAGGCCTAACCCAATTTGACGGCGGGCGCGAGGGGCGCCCATGTGAAAAGCTGCCTTTGTGCAAAAATGCCGCACGGGGTTGGTTGGACAGATGTTGCGGCGCTGGTCAAACTGTGGTTTGAAGCGCTGCAGTATCGCAGGGATTCTGCGTTTCGGTTTGATCCTGATCAAGCGCATTGGGGAGACACATTGTGAAAAACAAGGCTTATGCAGTTCTGGCAGCGCTTGCCTGTCTGCTTTTTGCTTCGAGCGCCTTTGCTGACAAGCCTGTCGAATGGCAGACGAGTCTTCAGACGGCCGCGACCGGCATCATGGAAGAAATCACGTGGTTTGAACGTTACACACTGTGGTTCATCATCCCGATCACGCTATTCGTTCTCCTCCTGCTGATTGTCGTTGTGGTCAAATTCCGCGAAGGCGCCAATCCGGTTCCTTCCAGAACCAGCCACAACACCGCGATCGAAGTTCTCTGGACCGTCGGTCCGGTTATCGTTCTGCTTTTCCTCGCTATTCCGTCCTTCCAGCTTCTGACCGCGCAGCTGACGCCGCCGCAGAACCCGGATCTGACGGTCAAGGCGACCGGCAACCAGTGGTATTGGTCGTACGAATATGAGGTCGGTGAAAATCCGCTTTCCTTCGACAGCCTGCTGATGAAGGAAGAGGATCGCGCGAGCCTCGGCAAGGAAGACAAGACCCAGTACCCGCGCCTTCTCGCCGTCGACAACGAAGTGGTCGTGCCCGTCGGCAAGACAGTCCGCATGCTCGTGACGGCTGCCGACGTCATCCATGCCTTTGCCATGCCGGCTTTCGGTGTGAAGATCGACGCCGTCCCTGGTCGGCTCAACGAAACCTGGTTCAAGGCTGACCGCGAAGGCCTCTATTATGGTCAGTGTTCCGAGCTCTGCGGCAAGGATCACGCCTACATGCCGATCGCCATTCGCGTTGTCGCGCAGGATAAATACGACGCCTGGCTCGCCGCCGCTGCAACCAATATCGGCGAAGCGAACAAGGCGCTCATGGCGTCCATCGACGGCACGGCCAAGACCGTTGACGTCGCCGCAAACGCCGCACAGTAATCGGAAGGGGAGCTTGACCCATGGCTGGAACAGCCGTTCATCACGATCACCGGCATGATCATTCCGATCATGCCCATGCCGACCATGCGCACAAGCCTCTGAGCTTCTTCCAGCGCTGGTTCCTGTCGACCAACCATAAGGACATCGGTACGCTCTACCTGCTGTTCGCGATCGTCGCCGGCATTATCGGCGGCACGTTGTCGATCTTCATGCGCGCCGAGCTGCAGGAGCCGGGCATCCAGATTTTCCATGGCCTGGCCCAGATGGTCTACGGCTTTGAGGGCGATGCTGCCATCGATGGCGGCAAGCACATGTTCAACGTGTTCACGACCGCGCATGCGCTGATCATGATCTTCTTCATGGTCATGCCGGCGCTGATCGGCGGCTTCGCCAACTGGATGGTGCCGATCATGATCGGCGCGCCGGACATGGCCTTCCCGCGCATGAACAACATCTCGTTCTGGCTGATCGTGCCGGCGTTCCTGCTTGTCCTGCTTTCGATGTTCGTGGAGGGGCCGGCCGGTGCCTACGGTGCCGGCGGTGGCTGGACAATCTATCCGCCGTTCTCGACCTCCGGCATGCCTGGACCCGCGATGGACCTCGCGATCCTCGGCCTTCATATCGCCGGCGCGTCGTCGATCCTCGGTGCGATCAACTTCATCACCACCATCCTTAACATGCGCGCTCCGGGCATGACGCTGCACAAGATGCCGCTCTTCGCCTGGTCGGTCCTGATCACCGCCTTCCTGCTCCTGCTCTCGCTGCCGGTTCTGGCAGGCGGCATCACCATGCTGCTCACCGACCGCAACTTCGGCACGGCATTCTTCGCGCCGGAAGGCGGCGGTGACCCGATCCTGTTCCAGCACCTGTTCTGGTTCTTCGGTCATCCGGAAGTGTACATCCTGATTCTGCCGGGCTTCGGCATCGTCAGCCACATCGTCTCGACCTTCTCGCGCAAGCCGATCTTCGGCTATCTCGGCATGGCCTACGCCATGGTCGCGATCGGCGCTGTCGGCTTCATCGTGTGGGCGCACCATATGTATACGGTCGGCATGTCGCTCGACACGCAGCGTTACTTCGTCTTCGCGACGATGGTCATCGCGGTCCCCACGGGCGTGAAGATCTTCTCCTGGATTGCGACGATGTGGGGCGGTTCGATCCGCTTCACGACGCCGATGGTCTGGGCGATCGGCTTCATCTTCCTCTTTACCGTCGGCGGCGTCACCGGAGTCCAGCTCGCCAATGCCGGTCTCGACCGTGCGCTGCATGACACCTACTACGTGGTCGCTCACTTCCACTACGTTCTGTCGCTCGGCGCCGTATTCGCGATCTTCGCCGCCTGGTACTACTGGTTCCCGAAGATGACCGGCTACATGTACTCGGAGTTCGTCGGCAAGCTGCATTTCTGGGTCATGTTCATCGGCGTGAACCTGGTCTTCTTCCCGCAGCACTTCCTCGGCCTCGCAGGCATGCCGCGCCGCTACATCGACTATCCTGACGCTTACGCCGGCTGGAACATGGTGTCGTCCTACGGCTCCTACATCGCCGCTGTCGGCGTGCTCATCTTCCTCTTCGGCGTCTTCGAAGCCTTCGCGCGCAAGCGCGTTGCCGGCGACAATCCGTGGGGCGAGGGCGCGAACACGCTCGAATGGCAGCTCTCGTCGCCGCCGCCGTTCCACCAGTGGGAACAACTCCCGCGGATCAAGTGACGGGGAACGAACAGAAGCCGCCGGTTCCGGCGGCTTCACACCGCCGGCCCGCCGGCAGAATGCGGCTGTCACCGCCGCAGCAGTTTCAAGGACGAGACATGACGCTCATGGACAATCACGAAGCAGTCGGCATGGAAGGCGCACCGCGCCTGTCCGAGGCCTCTGCGCGCGATTATTTCGAGCTTCTGAAACCGCGCGTCATGTCTCTCGTCGTCTTTACAGCCTTTGCCGGGCTCGTCCTTGCGCCAGGACAAATTAATCCGTTCATCGGCTTCATCGCCATCCTGTGCATCGCCGTCGGCGCCGGGGCCTCCGGTGCGCTGAACATGTGGTACGACGCCGATATCGATGCCGTGATGAGCCGCACGGCCAAGCGTCCCATTCCCGCCGGCAAGATCCTGCCTGAGGAGGCGCTCGCCTTCGGCCTGACGCTATCAGCATTTTCCGTGATCATCCTCGGGCTCGCCGTCAATTGGCTCGCAGCCGGGTTGCTCGCCTTTACGATTTTCTTCTATGCCGTCATCTACACCATGTGGTTGAAGCGCTCGACGCCGCAGAACATCGTTATCGGCGGTGCTGCCGGAGCCTTCCCGCCGATGATCGGCTGGGCCTGCGTGACGGGCGGCGTATCGATCGAAAGCATCGTGCTTTTCCTCATCACCTTTCTCTGGACGCCGGCCCATTTCTGGGCGCTGGCCTTGTTCAAGATGCGTGACTATGGTGCCGTCGGCGTGCCGATGATGCCCAATGTCTGCGGTGAGGCGACGACGAAGAAGCAGATCGTCATCTACGCCGTCTTGACCGCTCTTATCGGCATCTGTCCCACCTTCCTCGGCTTTGCGAGCCTTGGCTACGGGGCGTTCGCCACTGCCATGGGCCTGGGCTTCGTCTGGTATTCAATCGCTGTCCTGCGCATGCCCGAAGGAGATGAGAGAATGGTCCCGGCCAAGAAACTCTTCGCCTTTTCGATTGCCTATCTCTTTGCGATCTTCTCGGCCCTGGTGGTCGATCACATGATCGCCCAGATCTGGCTCAACGCCGGAGGTATCGCCTGATGGAAACCGTCAAACTCAGCGAAGCACAGCGCAAGTCGCGGCGCGGCCGCAACATCGCTCTTGGTCTGGTGCTCGCCGGTCTCGTCGCACTTTTCTATGTCGTTACGCTGATCAAGTTCGGCAACGGCATGGTTCATTAAGAAGGCCACGCATGACCAACGCCCCGCAACCGACCCGGAAAGAGCGCGCAAACGGCGTGATCGTCGGCACATGCATCGCCTTCGTGGCGGGCATGGTGGGCATGGCCTATGCCGCGGTGCCGCTCTATGACATGTTCTGCCGGGTGACGGGCTATAACGGCACGACGCAGCGCGTCGAGCAGGCCTCGGACATCATCCTCGACGAGAAGGTCAAGGTTACCTTCGACGCCAACACGGCGTCGGGTCTGCCTTGGGAATTCAAGCCCGTCCAGCGCGACATCGACGTCAGGATCGGCGAGACCGTGCAGGTCACCTATCGGGCGAAAAATCTATCGTCCAAGCCGACGACCGGCCAGGCGACCTTCAACGTGACGCCGATGGCGGCCGGCGCCTATTTCAACAAGGTGCAATGCTTCTGCTTCACGGAAACGACCCTGCAACCCGGCGAAGAGATGGAGATGCCAGTCGTCTTCTTCGTGGACCCGGAGATCGTCAAGGCGGTCGAGACCAAGGGCATCAAGACACTTACGCTGTCCTACACCTTCTACCCCCGCGAGCCGTCCAAGCCGGTCGCCGGAATGAAGGCTAAGACGGGCGAAGCTGAGAACAAACTTTGACAGAGCGCCTGTTTCGGCTATGCCGGGCGGGCGACAAGAGAAAGACCTATCGGGGATTACTGACATGGCCGATGCGCATCAGAAGAATCACGACTACCACATCATCGACCCGAGCCCGTGGCCGCTGCTCGCCTCCATCGGCGCCTTCGTCATGGCTGTCGGCGGCGTAGGCTTCATGCGCTACGCCTCCGGTGGTTCGTTCAAGCTGTTCGGTGCGGAACTTGCCAATCCCTGGGTCTTCTTCATCGGCCTGGCGCTCGTGCTCTACACCATGTTCGGCTGGTGGTCGGACACGATCAAGGAAGCAAATGAAGGACATCATACCCGCGTCGTGTCGTTGCACCTGCGCTACGGCATGATCATGTTCATCGCTTCGGAGGTGATGTTCTTCGTGGCCTGGTTCTGGGCCTTCTTCGATGCGAGCCTCTTTGCAGGCGAAGCGATCCAGGCGGCGCGCACGACCTACACCGGCGGCGTCTGGCCGCCGAAGGGTATCGAGGTCCTCGATCCGTGGCACCTGCCGCTCTACAACACCGTCATCCTGCTTTTGTCCGGCACGACCGTGACCTGGGCACACCATGCGCTGCTTCACAATGACCGCAAGGGTCTGGTCTACGGCCTGACGCTGACGGTTCTGCTCGGCGTCCTGTTCTCCTTCGTCCAGGGCTATGAATATGCGCATGCGCCGTTTGCCTTCCGGGACTCCATCTACGGCGCAACCTTCTTCATGGCCACGGGCTTCCACGGTTTCCACGTGCTCGTCGGAACGATCTTCCTGCTGGTCTGCCTGTTGCGGGCAATGCGTGGCGACTTCACCGCGAAGCAGCATTTCGGCTTCGAAGCCGCCGCCTGGTACTGGCACTTCGTTGACGTGGTCTGGCTGTTCCTCTTCTTCTCCATCTACATCTGGGGCAGCTGGGGTGCGCCGGTCGCCCACGGCTAAGGGCCGGCGAAGGTGCATTGAGTTCGGGGGGCGGCCTGCGGAAAATGCGGCCGCCCCTTGCATTTGGAGGTTGAACAATGACTGACGACAAGGCGCTCTATCCGCCGGTCGATCCGATCATGACCGGCATCAAGGGGCACTGCCCGCGCTGCGGCCAAGGTCAGCTCTTCGACGGTTTCCTCAAACTGCGCCCGGCTTGCAGCAATTGCGAACTCGACTATCGCTTCGCCGATTCCGGCGACGGGCCTGTCGTCTTCGTGATTCTGATCGTCGGCTTCATCGTCGTCGGAGCGGCGCTGTGGATGGAGGTCAACATCAACCCGCCGCTTTGGCTGCACTTCCTGCTCTGGATACCGCTCGCGACGGTGCTTAGCCTTGCGTTGACCCGGATACTGAAGGGCGTGCTGATCAATCTGCAATACCGCAACAGCGCACGTCCGGGTGAAATTGACCGTGGTTGAAGAACGCAAGCGGGTGCCTCGCGGCCGCCTCGGCGGGATTGCCCGCCTTCTCCTGGTGGTCGCTGCTCTCGGCGTACTTGTGTCGCTCGGCACATGGCAGATGCAGCGGCTTCAATGGAAGGAAGGGTTGCTGACCGCGATCGCCGAGCGGCGCACTGCGCCCCCGGTCTCGCTCAAGGAAATCGAGACGATGGCCGCCGCCGGCGACGATATCGACTATCGCACGGTGCGCGTGTCGGGGGTCTACGACCACGGCAAGGAGCGTCACTTCTTTGCGACCCACGAAGGCCGCACCGGCTATTATGTCTTCACTCCGCTGATACTCGATGACGGCCGTGCCCTGTTCGTCAATCGCGGCTTCGTGCCGTTCGAGAAGAAGGACGCATCGACACGTCCCGAGGGGCAGGTTGCCGGAACGGTAACGGTGAATGGACTCGCCCGCCCGAGACTTCTCGAGAAGCCTTCCTCGCTCGTTCCCGACAACGATATCGCCAAGAACATCTTCTACTGGAAAGATCTCGATGCCATGGCGGACGCGGCGGGCATTGCGACCGAGCGGATCGTTCCCTTCTTCGTGGACGCGGATGCCTCCGGAAATCCCGGCGGTCTGCCGACCGGCGGCGTCACGCAATTCGATCTGCCGAACAACCACCTGCAATATGCCCTTACCTGGTACGGCCTCGCGGCCGCGCTCGTGGCCGTGAGCGGCGTCTACCTCTATCGGCGCAGACGGCAGCCCACCCGGGAAAACTCTGCCCCGCACGTCTGAGCCGAGGCATCACCGGCGCATGCAAGCCTTCGCGTGACCCCATCCGGAGGAACGGCACGGCACTCTCACGGTCCCCGCCTCCCGCCGGGTGCGGCTTTGCTTGGATATAAGTGTTCTTCCTTGTGTGTGCGGTCGTTGCCGCTATATATGGCCCATGGTCGGTCGAGCCCCGCATGTCTTGAGGCGGGGCTTGCCCGGCGATATTCGCGCTCCTGTTTGTCCTACCGATTCGTGACTCATGGCCTCATCCGCGGCAGCAAAATCTCCGATTACCATTCGCCTCTGCGGTCCGCGCGGCTTCTGCGCCGGCGTTGATAGGGCGATCCAGATCGTCGTGCTGGCGTTGAAGGAGTTCGGCGCGCCAGTCTACGTTCGCCACGAGATCGTGCACAACCGCTATGTTGTCGAAGGGCTCGAAGCCAAGGGTGCGATCTTCGTCGAGGAACTTGACGAGATCCCGCCCGAGCATCGCAAGCAGCCGGTCGTCTTTTCGGCCCATGGCGTTCCGAAGTCCGTGCCGGCGGATGCGGACGAGCGCAATCTCTTTTATCTCGATGCCACCTGCCCGCTTGTCTCGAAGGTGCACAAGCAGGCGATGCGTCACCATCGGCTGGGACGCCATGTCGTGCTCATCGGCCATGCCGGGCACCCGGAGGTCATCGGCACCATGGGGCAACTGCCCGAAGGCGCCGTCTCCCTTGTCGAGACCGTCGAAGACGCTGATGTCTACGTGCCGCCGGACCCCGATAATCTCGGATTCGTGACCCAGACGACACTGTCGGTGGACGATACCGCCGGCGTGATCAAGCGGCTCCACGAGCGCTTCCCCAATCTGACGGCGCCGGCTGCCGATTCGATCTGCTACGCGACCACGAACCGTCAGGAGGCGGTCAAGCAGGCGGCGCCGGGCTGCGACCTGTTCCTGATCGTCGGCGCCCCGAATTCATCCAATTCCAAGCGCCTCGTCGAAGTGGCGCTCAGGGCCGGGGCAAAAAAATCTGCGCTGGTCCAGCGCGCGTCGGAAATCGACTGGGAAGCGATCGGGGATATCTCTACAGTCGGCCTGTCCGCCGGCGCGTCTGCGCCGGAAGTCATCGTCAACGAAATCATCGAGGCGTTCCGCGAGCGTTATGACGCGAGGGTGGAGCTTGCCGATACGGTCGAGGAAAACGAGAACTTCCTCGTCAACCGCGAGCTGCGCCACGTCGAACTGACCGCCGCCGACATGGCTTTCGTCAACGGCGAATAAACCGGATCATGAAGGTGTGCGGTCTCGCGCCGCAGCCCGCTGCATCCTACCCGACTTGCGTTTCTGAAAGTGGCGAGCCTTGGCAGTTTATACCGACATCACGGAAGACGATCTGATCCGTTTTCTGGCGGCCTATGACGTGGGAGCCCTGACCTCTTACAAGGGCATTGCGGAAGGCGTCGAAAATTCGAACTTCCTTCTCCACACGACCGAGGGCTCCTATATCCTCACGCTATATGAAAAGCGCGTGAACGCGGACGACCTGCCGTTCTTCCTGGGTCTGATGCATCATCTTGCCGAAAGGGGGCTGTCCTGCCCGCTGCCGCTGCCGCGCGCGGATGGCAAGCTTCTGGGAGAATTGTCCGGCCGTCCGGCTGCGGTGATTTCCTTCCTCGAAGGCATGTGGCTGAGAAAGCCAGAGGCGCGCCATTGCCGCGAGGTCGGCCGCGCGCTCGCCGCCATGCATGTGGCCGGCCAGGATTTTCCCTTGAAGCGCACCAACGCGCTTTCGGTCGGTGGCTGGCGTCCGCTCTGGCAGAATTCGGAGGCCCGTGCCGATGAGGTGCAGGCCGGCTTGAAGGACGAGATCGCCGCGGAGTTGAGCTATCTGGAGGCACATTGGCCGAAGGACCTGCCGGAGGGCGTCATTCATGCGGATCTCTTCCCGGACAACGTCTTCTTCCTTGGCGATCGTCTGTCGGGTCTCATCGACTTCTATTTCGCCTGCAACGATTTCCTCGCCTATGACGTCGCCGTCTGCTTGAATTCCTGGTGCTTCGAGAAGAACGGCTCCTACAACATAACCAAGGGCATGGCGCTGCTGGCGGGCTACCAGAGCGTACGAAGGCTGACGGAGGAAGAAGTGGCCGCCCTGCCGCTGCTTGCGCGCGGGTCGGCCTTACGCTTCTTCCTGACGCGTCTCTATGATTGGCTGATGACACCAGCCGGTGCGCTCGTGGTGAAGAAGGACCCGCTCGAATATCTGACCAAGATCCGCTTCCATCGCACCATCCTGTCGAGCGCCGAATACGGCCTCACGCGCGAAGGGGCATCGGCATGAAGCACGTCGATATCTTTACCGACGGTGCCTGTTCTGGAAATCCCGGCCCAGGCGGCTGGGGCGCCGTGCTTCGCTACGGCGACGTCGAGAAGGAAATGTCCGGCGGAGAGGCCGAGACGACGAACAACCGCATGGAGCTGCTCGCCGCGATATCGGCATTGAACGCGCTGAAGCAACCCTGCGAGGTCGACCTTCACACGGACAGCAAATACGTCATGGATGGCATTTCCAAATGGATTCATGGCTGGAAGCGCAACGGCTGGAAGACCGGAGACAGGAAACCGGTGAAGAATGGCGAACTTTGGCAGGCTCTGGATGAGGCGAGGGGCCGCCACAAGGTGACCTGGCACTGGGTCAAGGGTCATGCGGGACACCCGGAGAACGAACGGGCGGACGAACTCGCGCGCAAGGGCATGGAACCGTTCAAGAAGTCGCGCCGCCCGGATGCGGTGCAGTAGAAACGGGCCGTACTGGCCCGGGCAGGAAATTGCCCCTCACCCTAGCCCTTTCCCCACACGCGGGGAGAGGGGACTGGGAGGGTGCCGCTTGACCCTTCGCCCCGCTTGCGGGGAGAAGGTGCCGGCAGGCGGATGAGGGGATCTTTTGGCCGCGCTTCAGATCAAAGCTGTTCCAGCATCGTGGCGGCGCCCGAAACCGTCGCCTGGCCCGGGGTTTCCTCGACGTTCAGCGCCTTTACCACGCCGTCTTCGACGAGCATCGAATAGCGCTTGGAGCGGATGCCGAGCGTCCCGGCCGACAGGTCGATATCCATGCCGAGCGCCTTCGTGAAGGCGGCGTTCCAGTCCGAAAGGAAATGGATTTTGCCCATGCCACCGGACGAGGTTGCCCAGGCGCCCATGACATGCAGGTCGTTGACCGCGACCACGGCAATATCGTCGACGCCGCGGGCAAGGATTGCATCGCGGTTTTCGAGATAGCCGGGAAGGTGATTGAGCGAGCAGGTCGGCGTGAAGGCACCCGGCACGGCAAAAAGAACGACGCGCTTGCCTTTGAACAACTCGTCCGTCGTCACCTCGACCGGGCCGTCGGCAGTCTTTTCCTTGAAGGTTGCGGTGGGCAGTTTGTCTCCGACGGAAATAGTCACGTTTCTCTCCCTGATATAAGCGAGGTTCGGTGCGATGGGAGCGACCGAACGCGTGAGGGACTATAGGTCGCCATCAATCAAAGGCAAGGGTCGTTTCCATGCTCCGGCTGCCGGCGCGCACGGTGAGGGCGATCGGCTTTCCCTTGATGCTCTTGTCCTTGCCGGAGAGCTTTACCGGAATATCCGCCGTGCGGTGAGCGCCCGTTTCGGCGCCGAAAACCGGCTCGCCGAAGCTCACGCCGGAGGGGCCGGCAAGAAAGAAATCCGGCCGGTCCGCGCTTGCCTCCGGAGGCAATTGAAGGCGGAGCCGGATCGCTCCAGCCTCTGCGTCAAAGCTCGCCGCCGTGACCTTGAAATCGGCTGATGGGGCTTGCGGCAAAGCGGCGACGGCGTCGGCGATGCGTGCTCCATCGAGCGGATTGTCGAACTCGCCTTTCTTCAGCACGAGGTCCAGTTCGCCCTGGACCGGGATGCAGATGTCCTCGCAGATGCCTAGGAACACGGAGGCTCGGATGGCGAGGTCGCCATCGTCGCGCGTCCTCTTCAGCACCAGCGGGAAGGCGACCGGCGTGTCATAGCCGACATAGCGCGCCGGTCCTTCACCGAACATCTGCGGCGCGGGGAAACGGATAGCCTCGAGAACGACGCCGGAAGAGGGATCTATCGCAATCTGCGGTGGTATGCCGCTTGCGCCCGGATCCCGCCAATAAGTCTTCCAGCCGGGCTTGAGCCTGACCTCGAGGATAGCCGGAATTGTGCCGTCCGCTTTGGGCTGAGCGGCGACGAGACGGATCATGCCGCCGGCCGATGTTACCCAGTCGCTGGCGGCCGCATAGGTTTTGGCTGGAAGAAAAAATAAGAGCAGCAGGCTTGCCGTGGCGATGCGTTGGGCCATCTTCTCTAGTGTAGGGCGCTTGGTCATAGGCTTAGCATTATAGTTCTTCGACCCATGTCGCCAGTCGCCCGGGCGTATGCCGACGATCATAATCGCTTGATCGGTACGCTTGAGCGTCGTACGTGCAAATTTTCGCAGCCGCCACGTAGAGGCGCTTTTCATTTCGCGGCGAATTGGTAGGCTATCTCCATTATGGCGACAACGGTGCTGCATAAGACACGCGAACGTGGGTTCCTTGACGGTCAATTCCTGATCGCCATGCCCAGTATGTTCGATTCCAATTTTGCCCGCACCGTCATCTTTGTCTGCGCCCATTCAGAGGATGGGGCTATGGGCTTCGTCCTCAACCGCCCCCAGCAGCTGACCTTCCCGGATGTCCTATTGCACCTGCAGATTCTCGATGAGGAGGAGGCGATCCGTCTGCCCCCAACGACACGGGACTTTCAGATACAGGCAGGCGGTCCCGTCGAGACCGGACGAGGCTTCGTGTTGCATTCCGACGATTATCTCAGCGACTCCAGCATTCCCGTCAGCGACGACATCTGCCTGACGGCGACGCTCGATATCGTCAGGGCCATTTCGCGCGGCGAAGGACCGCTCAAGGCGACTATGCTGCTCGGTTATGCGGGATGGGGTCCCGGTCAACTCGAAAGCGAAATCGCTCAGAACGGCTGGCTGACTTGCCCTGCGCGCGAGGAGCTCATCTTCGACCGCGCCTTGGACGAGAAGTATGACCGGGCGCTTGAGCTGATGGGCGTCAGCTCCGCCATGCTTTCCACGGACGCCGGCCACGCCTGACGGTGAACTGGTCGCACTGCCGGCCTCGGGGAACCGCTACAGCCTTGTTTCGTTATCGAGTGCAGCTTTCGCTTATGGCGCAAGCGTCGTTAACCGTGCAGCCGGTGTCTCAATGAAGCTCTTCCAATGTAGCAATTGTGGCCAGCCGGTCTTTTTCGACAACCGTGTCTGTGTCGCCTGCGGCGGCCAACTCGGCTTTCTCCCCGAAAAGAGCGCAATGTACACTGTGGCGCCGGCCGACGGCGGACTCTGGCAAAGTGCTGCGCTGCCGGATAGAAGCCTGCGTTTCTGTGCCAATGCGGCAACCGATGTTTGCAACTGGATGCTGACCGACGCGGAGGCGGGCCCCTATTGCGCAGCATGTCGTCACAACCGGATCGTGCCCGTGACCGACAGGCCCGAAGGGCTGCGGCGATGGCGGCGCATAGGGCAGGCGCAGCGGCACCTCTTCTATTCGCTGATCCGGTTGAACTTGCCGCATCCGGATCGCAGTGAGGATCCGGAAGCCGGTCTCGTTTTCGACTTTCTCGCAGACGAGCTTGATGGCGCCGGAAACATCGTCCCGGCGATGACCGGATACGAGGGCGGTGTGATCAGTTTGCGCGCCGCTGAGGCCGATGACGAGACACGTGAAAGTATCCGGGTGTCCATGCACGAGCCCTACCGGACCTTGCTTGGGCACTTCCGCCACGAGATCGGACACTTCTACTGGGCTCAGCTTGTTCGTGGCGACCAGGCGCTGGTGGCAAAGGCGCGAGCACTGTTCGGCGACGAGCGCCAGGACTATGCGGAGGCGCTGCGGCGAAACTATGAGCACGGTCCGCCCCCGGACTGGCAGGACCGCTTCATTTCCACCTATGCAAGCTGCCATCCAGCCGAAGATTTTGCGGAATGCTGGGCGCATTATTTCCACATCGTGGATACGCTGGAAACGGCACGGGCCTTCGGTCTCTCGACCGATCCGCACCATCGAGGGATGGCAGCCGAAGTGGACTTCGACCCCTATGCGGCGCAGGACGCGCAGGCACTCGTCGATGCTTGGATACCGCTCAGCGTTGCGCTGAACAGCATTCAACGCAGCATGGGCCAGCCGGACAGCTATCCTTTCGTGCTGTCGCCGCCGGTGATCGAAAAGCTCGGTTTCATCGGGAAGTTGATACACACAAGGTGACGCGCCTAGAGCGCCGTGCGTTCAAATGAAGGCACAAAGGACGCTCTAGCACTTTGATTCTAGAGCATCTTATCCGCTTTCCGTGATTCCATGTGAAAGCGGGATGCTCTAGCCATGTCGGTGTCGACACCTTCGCCGGGCTCAGGCCCGCTTCATCAGCGGGAATCGCTCCTTCAGCAGGCGCAGGATCGATTCCGATCCGACCGGCGGCCCGAAGAGGAAGCTCTGGCCATAGTCGCAACCCATCTGTGCGAGCTGGATCGCATCTTCTTCCGATTCGATGCCTTCGGCGACTACCCGCATATCGAGTTCGCGGGCCATCGTAATCACGGAACGCAGCAGGATGCCGCGTTTGTCGCTCGGGTCGCGAACCAGTGCCTTGTCGATCTTGATGGTGTCGAAAGGAAAGCGCGTCAAGTAGGACAGCGACGAGTGGCCAGTACCGAAATCGTCGAGCGCCAGCCGCAGACCCGCCTCCTTGAGTTTTTCGAGGACGAGCCGCGCCTGTTCGGGGTTTTCCATCACCAGCGATTCCGTCAGCTCCATCTTGACCTTCGCCGGATCGCAGCGGTTCTTGTTGAGAACCGCCCGGATGTCGTCATAGAGTTCGTTGTTCAGAAGCTGTGCGCTCGAAAGATTGATCGCCACGAAGATCGGCAAGTCGCCCGTCTGTATCTGCCAGTCGGTGAGATCGCTGGTCGCCTTGTCGAAGGCGAACATGCCAAGCTGATTGATCAGGTCGGAATTCTCGGCGATCGGAATGAATTCCGTCGGCGAGACGTTGCCGCGCTTCGGATGGTCCCAGCGCATCAGCGCCTCGAAGCCGGCGATCTCGGCGTCGTTGAGGCGGACGATCGGCTGGTAGACCAGCGAAAGTTCCTTGCGTTCGATCGCTCGCTTGAGATCCGCTTCGAGCTGCAGCCGGTCCGATCCCGATGTCCGGAAAGCGGGCCGGAACGGCTCGACGCGGTTGCCGCCCGCCTTCTTGGCGCGAAACATCGCAAGCTCCGCGTCATCGAGCAAGCCGGCGGCGCTCTGCTCCTGGTCGAGCCAGGAAACGAGGCCGATCGAGGCCGTGAGATTGATCTCGCGATTGCCGTAGTTGAGCGGGACCATGATCGCCTTGCTGACTGCATCGGCGAAATCGGCGATTTTCGCCGGGTCGCGCTCTGACAGAAGGATCAGGCCGAACTGATCACCGCCGAGGCGCGCCAGAGTGTCCTGCGGGCGCAGCAGGCGGCGCAGGCGGCGCGTCAACGCGATGAGAATATTGTCGCCGGCTGCGATGCCGAGCATGTCGTTGACCTGCTTGTAGCGATCGATGTCGATCGCAAGAACCGTCGGCCGCACGGAACTGGAGCCATCGGCCATCAGCAGGATCGCCTGCAAGCGATCGAGGAACACCTGCCTGTTCGGAAGGCCGGTCAAATTGTCGTGGAGCGCGTTGTGCAGCAGCCGCTCGACCGAATTGCGCTGCTCGGTGATGTCGACGATGGTGCCGACGCAGCGGATGATCTCGCCGTTCGCGCCGAGCACCGGGCGGGCGCGGATCGACAGCCAATGATAGTGGCCGTCCTCGGCGCGTACGCGAAACTCATGGTTCAACCGGCCGCGCCTATGTTCGAGGAGCACGTCGAGCGTTGCGCGGAAGCGGTCGCGATCGTCCGGGTGGAGGCGTGGCACCCAGTTTCGGACGGGGCCGTTCATCGTTCCAAGCGAAAGACCGAGCTGGTGCGAGATGTCGGGGATGGTCACGACGCGATCGCGCGCCACGTCCCAGTCCCAGACCGTATCGCCCGATCCGGTAAGCGCGAGGGACTGCCGCTCCAGGTCGGAGAAAAGGCCCTGCTGGTAGGCGCCGCCAGCAAAGGCATGCTGCATCACGGTGAAGCCGATCAGGAGTACGATAAGCACGAGCCCGCCGCCGAGCGCCGGCTGAACGATATCGTTGGCGAGTTGGCCGGTAACCGCGAGCCATGCACCGAAAAGCCAGACAAGGATCAGAAGCCACGCCGGAACGAGAAGGATCGCGCGGTCGTAGCGGTTGAAGCCGAGATAGGCGATCAGCACGATGCCGACGGTTGCCGTCAGTGCGAAGGAGAGGCGGGCGATGCCCGACGCGATCGCCGGATCATAGACCGCGACACCGAAGAGCAGCGCCAGGCCGAGAATCCAGGCGAGCGTCGCATAGCCGAGATGCTGATGCCAGCGATTGAGGTTGAGATAGGTGAAAAGGAAAACGACCAGTCCCGCCGCGAGGAAGACTTCGGTGCCCGCTCGCCATACCCGCTCGTCGCCCGCGGTGACGCTGATCAGTTTCGACAGGAAACCGAAATCGACGCAGATATACGCAAGCACCGCCCAGGCGAGCGCGGCCGTCGCCGGCAGCATCGAGGTTCCCTTGACCACGAAGAGGATGGTGAGGAACACTGCCAGGAGGCCGGCGATCCCGAGCACGATGCCACGGTAGAGCGTGAACGCGTTGACCGTGTCCTTGTAGGCGTCGGGCTGCCAAAGATAGATTTGCGGCAGATCCGGCGTGGCAAGCTCGGCGACGAAGGTAATGACCGCGCCGGGATTGAGGGTGATGCGGAAGACGTCGGCTTCGTCGCTCGGCTGTCGGTCAAGGGCAAAGCCTTCGCTCGGCGTGATCGACAGGATGCGCTGTGAACCGAGATCCGGCCAGAACAGCTTGGAATTGACCAGCCGGAAATGCGGCGCGACGATCACGCGCTCGAGTTGCTCCTCCGAGACATTCGCCAGTGCGAAGACCGCCCAGTCGCCCTGGTGGTTATCGGTGCTCGATCGCACCTCGATGCGCCGCACGATGCCGTCGGTGCCGGGAGCCGTCGACACCTGGAACGCCTCGCCCCTTCCGCTGTAGATCTCGGTGGTGGCCGTCAGGTCGAGCGCCGTGTCTTCGCGCGAGATCTTCACCGGTTCGAGCGCGTGCGCGACGCCGCCAGCAAAGCCGATGGCGAACACGACGAATGCGACCAGAAACGCCGCCAGCTTTGCGGCTGGTCGCGCGAACGGCTTAGAGGTCAGGGGCATCAAAGGGGCATATTCCTGTTCGGTACGGCGTCTGCGGACAGGAGGGAAAACATCAGATGATCCCGCCACTGCCCGTTTATCTTCAAGTACTGTCTCAAATAGCCTTCACGCTCAAAGCCGGCCTTTTCAAGGAGCCGGATGCTCCGCGCGTTCTCTGGAATACAGGCTGCTTCAATACGGTGCAACTCAAGGGTCGAAAAGATGTAGGGGATCGTCAGCTTCAGCGCCTCGTACATATGACCCTGGCCGGCATATTTCTGTCCCATCCAGTAGCCGATCATGCAGTTCTGGGCCGCGCCTCGTCGGATGTGTCCGATGGTAAGGCCGCCAAGGAGTATTTCGTCCGGCTTATGGAAAAGAAACAAGGGCACGGCCTGGCCGGAGGCATATTCCTGTTCGTTGCGAATGACGCGGCTGCGAAACGCGCTCTCGGTCATTTCGTCGGCACGCCAGGTGGGTTCCCACGGCTCCAGGAAAGCGCGGCTCTCGCTGCGCAATTGATACCATTGGCGATAATCGGCATAACGGGGGAGGCGAAGCAGATAGTTCCGGTTGGCGATCTCGATCGACTCGGGCTGCCGCGACAGAAACCGAAAAACCGATCGTGCCATATATACCTCCGGGCCAGGATCGCGGGCGGGGGCGGCGGCGAAAGCCGTCTGGATTTTCCTCGCCGTCCCAGCCACTATGCTTGACGGAAGGAATTATCTCCCGTCTACGGCGCCGCCGTTCCAACCTTCCAGTGGAGCCGCCACACTGTGAACGTTGCACAACTTCGCGCCCGAATCGAATCCGATTTTCAGAAATTGTTCAAGAAAAACACTCCGGTTCCGCTGTGTTGAGCTCCGCGGCAGACCCGGTCAGATCGCCATGGCGTGCGCCTCAGCGGCCTTCATGTTCAGAGACGACAGAATGTCGCTCATGGGAGCAAGCTGTTCAAGCGGGCCGATCGCCGACAGCGTCGGGACCGTATCGAAGAACAGGCGGCCGGCGAGGTCGGTCAGGCGCTCTATGGTGATGCCGGACAGCCGTTCCATCAGTTCCTCGTTGGGAATGGGGCGGCCATAGAGCATCATCTGGCGGGCGATCTGTCCGGCCCGCGCAGCAGGGCTTTCCTGTCCCATGAGCAATTGCGCGCGGATCTGCGCGCGGGCGCGCTCGATTTCCTGCTGCTCGATGCTCATCGATGATTTGCGCAGTTCGTCGACGATCACCGGCATCAGTTCCGGCAGGTTTTCCCCGCCCGTGGCAGCATGGACGCCGAAGATACCGGTGTCGGAGAAACCCCAGTGGAAGGCATAGACGGAATAACAGAGGCCCCGGTGCTCGCGCACTTCCTGGAAGAGGCGCGAAGACATGCCTCCGCCGAGAATATTGGCAAGGATCTGCGAACAGTAGAAGTCGCGCGCGTGGTAGGCTTTCCCCTCGAAGCCGAGCAGGATCTGCGCATCCATAAGATCGCGGCTCTCGCGGCTGTCGCCGCCAGTGTAGAGCGCCGTGTCGAGAACGGGAGAGGAATGCGGCTCGCGTGGCAGCGCAGAAAAGCGTCTTTCCACCTCGCGCACGAAGGAATCGTGCTCGACAGCGCCGGCCGCCACGATGAAGATTCGGTCGGTCGTATAGTTGCGGCCGAGGTAATGGCGAATCTGGTCCGCCGAGAAGGACATGACGGTTTCCGGCGTGCCGAGGATCGGGCGGCCAACCGTCTGGTCGCGGTAGGCGGTCTCGGCGAAACGGTCGAAGACGACGTCGTCCGGGGTGTCGTCCGCCGCGCCGATTTCCTGCAGGATGACGTGTTTCTCGCGCCTGAGTTCCTCGTCTTCGAAGGTCGATTCCGTCAGGATATCGGCGAGGATGTCGACAGCCAGCGGTACATGGTCCTTGAGCACGCGGGCGTAGTACGAGGTCGTTTCGGTGGAGGTGGCGGCGTTGAGTTCGCCGCCGACATTCTCGATCTCCTCGGCGATCTGGCGGGCGCTGCGCCGCCGGGTCCCCTTGAAAGCCATGTGCTCCAGCAGGTGCGCTATGCCGTGTTCATCCACGGTTTCGTTGCGCGAACCGGACTTGATCCAGACGCCGAGCGCCACGCTTTCGAGATGCGGCATCCGCTCGGTCACCACCGTCAGCCCGGATGGTAGCCGGGTGCACTTAACTTTCATCATACGTTTCTTCTCGTTCTAATCCCGAACGCGGGTACGCTCGCCGATGAAGGTTTCGACGTTCTTAAGCTCCGGATCCAGGATATCGAAACGCTCCGCCCTATTCATGAGATCAGCAAGCCACGTCGGGAGCGCGGGGTCAATACCACTTGCCGATTTTACTGCGTCGGGGAATTTTGCCGGATGGGCTGTCGCGAGTGTGACCATCGGCGCAGAAGATTTCTCGTTTTTGCCCGCCACGAATACGCCGATTGCTGTATGCGGATCAAGGAGATAGCCGCTTTCCTCGAAGGTCCTGAGGATCGTCTTCGCCACTTCTTTTTCCGAGGCGCGGCCCGCGCGGAATTCCTTGCGGATTTTTTTCACGGCACTGTCGCCGATCGCGAAGGAACCGGATTGCTTGAGGGCTGCCATCGCCGCACGCACCTTGGCCGGGTCGCGATCGTAAGCCTCGAACAACAATCTTTCGAAGTTGGAAGAGATCTGGATGTCCATCGAGGGCGACGTCGTCGCCTTGACCTCGCGCATTTCGTAGCGGCCGGTTTTCAGCGTGCGCGCGAGAATGTCATTCTCGTTGGTCGCGATGATCAGCTTGTCGATCGGCAAGCCCATGCGCTTGGCCACGTAGCCTGCGAAGATATCGCCGAAATTGCCGGTTGGAACCGTAAAGGAAATCTTCCGGTCGGGACCGCCGAGCGAGACCGCGGCGGTGAAATAGTAGACGATCTGGGCCATGATGCGGGCCCAGTTGATCGAGTTGACGCCCGAGAGCTTGACGCTGTCGCGGAAGCTCTCATCGTTGAACATCGCTTTGACCAGGTTCTGGCAATCGTCGAAATTTCCCTTGACCGCGATCGCATGCACGTTCGAGGCCGTGGATGTCGTCATCTGCCTTTGCTGCACCGGCGACACCTTGCCCTTCGGGAAGAGAATGAAGATGTCGGTGCGCTCCCTGCCGGCGAAGGCGTCGATCGCCGCGCCACCGGTGTCGCCCGAAGTCGCGCCGACGATGGTCGCGCGTTCGCCGCGTTCTGCGAGCACGTGGTCCATCAGGCGGGCAAGCAGCTGCATAGCCACATCCTTGAAGGCCAGCGTCGAACCGTGGAAAAGCTCCAGCACGAAGGCATTCGGTCCGGTCTGGACGAGCGGCACGACCGCCGGATGCCTAAAGGTGGCATAGGCCTCATCGATCATCTCGCGAAACTTGGCGGTCGGGATTTCGCCGTGGGTAAAGGGTTCGAGCACGGCAAAGGCGATTTCCTGATAGGACTTGCCGCGCAGCGCCCGTATTTCCTTTTTCGAGAGCGTCGGCCATTCCTTCGGGAGATAGAGCCCGCCGTCGCGCGCGAGCCCTGCGAGAAGGGCGTCGCAAAAACCGAGAGGCGCCGCTTCTCCCCGTGTCGAAATATACTTCACCATCTTCTTTCCTTCGTCATCGTTCCGCGAGAGTGCGACCGTATGAAAGGTCCGCCCAACCCGGCCGCCTTTTTGCGTCAATCCCCGGCAAAACACCTTGTCAATCTTGTCACCATGGCAATTTCCGGCTGGTCGTGCTCCCCGGAATTTTCTGCGCGGGACGGCTGACTGGATCGATTTTTCAAAACGCCGCTGCTATAGACGATGCCCGTGGGCCGTGAAAGGCCTTCGGCCGATCCTTTTCGGTCTACAGCGCCACGCGTCTTAATCAGACGCGTAAAGGACGCTGTAGCACTTTGAATTGCTGCATGTTTCCATCCTTAAGTCGGCTACGATTCAAGGAACCATGCAGAAGGGCGTGGTGGGGCAAGGATGCGATTATCCGCTCCCGTCCCGCTCTAACCTATTGGAATCGATCACGATGATTTTGGATTGATTCAGTCCAAAATCATCGTGATCTGGTGTTTAACCGGGTTCAGCAGAGGTTGTGCAACGTGTTTGGCAAAATATCTCGCCGTCTTCTCGCCGTGTCTCTTCTTGCAGTGCTCGCCGGCTGCAACCAGACGCAAACGGGCGGCGCCATCGAATCTGGCGGCAGTGCGGCCGCCGCGACGCCGGCGGTAATACAGGCCGCTTGTCCTCAGGTCACCCTTCGGGACGGGACCTCCAGCTACCGCACCTATGCGAAGGGCGCGAAAGACGATCCGACCAAGATCGTCTATCAAGCGTCACTTGCTGACACGACACGCCAATGCGTGCAGAGTGCAGATGCGCTCAAGGTGACGGTGGTGGTACAGGGGCGTGTCGCGGCGGGTCCCGCCGGCGGACCCGGCAAGCTGACCATGCCGATCCGCGTTGCCGCGACGGACGGCGAAAAGACGCTTTATTCCGAACTCACCCAACATCCGGTCGAGATCCCGCAGGGAAGTGCCTCGACCCAATTCGTTTTCACCAAGGCCGACGTGACGCTTCCCGCCGGTGCCGGCGCCGAAGCCAAGATTTTCGTCGGCTTCGACGAGGGGCCGATCCGGACGCAGTGAGGCCGGCGGACGGGATTATCCCGCAACACGCAAAAAAAACGCCGGGGCATGCCCCGGCGTTTCCTTTCGTCCGTCGCCGTCCGCTTATTCTGCGGCGACGCTCTGGCCGGCTTCCCATTTGTAGAGCGAGAAGCTCGGCGAGGTGAGATCGCCGGTTTCGCCGTAGGTTAGCTTGCCAATGGCGGTGTCGATCCCGTCGCCGGACTTGATTGCCGCCGCGACTGCGTTCGGGTCCTCAGCGGAGCCCGCCTTTTCGATGCCGGCCTTGAGGACCTGCACGGCGGCATAGGCATTGAGCGTGAAGGCTTCGGCAGGGATGTTCTTGGCCTTGAGAGCTTCGATCACGGGGGCAGCCTCCGGGTTGCGGGTCGCGTCACTCGCGTTGGTGTAGATCGTGCCGCTGGCCGCTTCGCCGCCGATCGCCCAGAACTCGGTGTTGGAGAGGCCGTCGCCGCCGATGAGCTGCGCTTTGACGCCCTGGTCGTGCATCTGGCGCACGAGCAGGCCCCCTTCAGCGTGGTAGCCGCCGAAATAGACGACATCGACATTTTCGGCCTTGAGGCGCGTGACAATGGCGCCGAAGTCCTTTTCACCGGGAGTCAGACCCTCGTAGACGACTTCGGTGATACCGCCCGCGTTGATCGCAGCCTTGAACCCGTCGGCGAGTCCCTTGCCGTAGGCGGCCTTGTCGTGCAGCACGGCGACGCGCTTGTCCTTGAAGTTCTTGACGACATAGTCGGCGGCGACGACCGCCTGCTGGTCATCGCGCCCGCAGGTGCGCAGCACGTTCCACAGCCCGCGGGTCGTGAGGTCCGGCGTGGTCGCCGTCGGCGTGACCATCAGGATGCCGTTTTCCGCGAGCACGTCGGACGCCGGCATCGAGGTGCCGGAGGTTACCGGGCCGACGACATAGCGCAGACCTTCGCCGGCAAGCTGGTTCGCAACGGATACGGCTTGCTTGGGTTCGCCGCCGTCATCGACGGTCTTGACGACGATCTTTTCGCCATTGATGCCGCCAGCATTGTTGATGGCTTCAACTGCCGCTTCGGCGCCGTTCTTGACCTGCTCGCCGAAGGCTGCGACCGGGCCTGTGAGCGGGGCGATCACGCCAATCGTGATATCGGCATGGGCAAGCGGTGCGAACGCGACACCGGCCGCCAAAGTCAAACCGGTCAATATCGAAAGACGCATGGTGTCTCCTCCTTGGAAAATAACGCTTATGGACTGCTTGATGTAAGCCCTTGGGCGCTGCGCGAAAACCATGATTTTCGTAGGAAGGTCATGCGCAATCAATGCGGCACGGCGTCCTCGCGCGCCGAAAGGGACGCGCCCCATTGCAACCCGCGGGATTTTCCGTCCCGGCAGCAGCCGGGGCGAAAAAGATTGAGCCGATCGCGCTACTTCATGTTTCCTTAAATCGTAGTCGATTGGATAAAAAATGTGCAGCAATTCAAAGTGCTACAGCGTTCTTGCTCGTCTGATAAGACGCGCGGTGCTGTAGCATGACCGTCAAGCGGTCATGGACTCCGACCATTCGGCGAGCGCTGCGATCACGCCGGGCAAGACCGCCATGCGGGAAATCACCGTCTCGGCGCCGGCTTCCGTCAACTTGTCCGCATGCGACGGATAGGTATGGGCGCCGCCGGTGAAGCCGACGACGCGCATCCCTGCGGCGCGGGCGCCATGGATGCCGTGCACCGAATCCTCGATGACGAGGACGCGCGAAGGGTCGATTCCGAATTGGGCGGCGCCATGCAGGAAGATGTCCGGCTTCGGCTTGACACGGTCTGGGCCGAGATCGCGCGCCGAGTAGATATGCTTGCCGAAATGCTCCCTGATGCCGACCTTGCCGAGCATTATGGCAAGGCGCTCGGAGGTGGAGTTGGAGCAGACGCAATGCGGCAGTGTCAGTTGCATCAGCGCCAGCTTGACGCCGTCGATGATCTTGACGTCGCGGGCGAGCCGCTTGTCGAGAATCGTGTCGACCTTGTCGATCAGCGATGCCGACAGGGGAATGCTCGCTTCCTTCTCGATTGCGAGCAGCGTGTTGCGCCAGGTCATGCCAGCGAAGCGCTCGGCCATTTCCTCGACGCTGATCGGATAACCCGCTTCCGTCAGCAATCCGGCCTCGACTTCCGAGGCGATGATTTCCGAGTCGACGAGAACACCGTCGCAGTCGAAGATAATGAGATCGATACCGGTCATTTGGGAGTCAGTTCCTTGGGAGAAAAAGGCGCCACTGGCAGGGGAGGAGTCTGGATCGCCATGAACGCGACAGCAGGCAGAGCTTTATACGATGGCGGCCCAAAGCTCAACCTTTGGAAATCGCCGGAAGAGTACCCGGGCTTCCTCGACAGCGTCGGCATGCGCCTCTATCTGTAGCGCATGAACAAGGAACGCGACGACACGCTTGCGAGCCGCATCAGCCGCGTGCTTGCCGAAAGGATCATCTCCGGAGCGCTGCCGCCGGGCGAGCGGCTGCGGCAGGATCACGTTGCCGAGGAGTTCGGCGCCAGTCACGTTCCTGTGCGCGAGGCCTTTCGCCGGCTTGAAGCGCAGGGGCTCGCGGTCAGCGAACCGCGCCGTGGCGTGCGCGTCGCCGCTTTCGACCTCAAGGAGGTGCGCGAAGTGGCCGAAATGCGGGCCGTCCTGGAGGTTTTGGCACTACGCCGCGCTGTGCCGCACCTGACGCCAGCGATCCTCGATCGGGCCGAGGCGGCAACAGTTGCGGCCGACCGTTCCCGGGACGTGCGCTCCTGGGAGGCGGCGAACCGCGCCTTCCACCGGATAATTCTCGAACCTTGTGGCATGCCGCGCTTGCTCGCGGCGATCGACGATCTTCATGCGGCAAGTGCCCGGTTTCTTTTCTCGGCTTGGCGTTCGAGCTGGGAAGCCCGCACCGACCACGATCATCGGGCCATTCTGGCGGCGCTCCGTCAAGGGAAGGGCGAGGAGGCGGCAGCCATTCTCGAGCGTCATGTGGGCTGGATCGGCAAGACTCCGGTGAAGACCGCGGCCGGTGAGATCCACGACGCCTTCTCTATCGTCGGTTAGAGCCGTCGCTGCGACGATTCAAAATTATCTATAATTTCTGCAGCCGGAGGCGCGCGGATGCGTCACTCCAGAGCTTCCGTTCGGTTGCGGCGCAAATTCGCGGCCCCGTGACTATTGATCGCGTCTCAGCCTACGGTTATTGGATGATTATAGATAGTTCCAGAAATTATCTATAATTCGGAGTTTCAACTTGAGAGAACCAATGTCCGATCTTGTTTCTACGCATTCGCCCGTTTTCGATCCGCTGCGTCTCGACGGAAAAGCGTGGCCACTCAAGGCGCTGTTCGTGCTGGCAGGCACAGGCTTCCTTGCAATCTCCTCGCAGATCAACGTGCCGATGGTGCCGGTGCCGATCACCATGCAGACCTTCGCAATCACCATGATCGGCGTCATCTACGGCTGGCGTCTGGGTGTGGTCACCATCATGGCATGGCTGACCGAAGCCTTGGTCGGGCTGCCTGTGCTTGCCAATGGCGCGGGCGGCATCGCCCACTTTGCCGGTCCGACGGCCGGTTATCTCGCCTCGTTTCCGCTGATCGGCGGCCTCGCCGGTTGGCTGGCCGCGCGCGGCTGGACAGGCGATCGGGTGGTGCTGAGCTTTATGGCGCACTTCTCCGCCAATATCCTCTGCCTCGTCATCGGTGTGGCGTGGCTTGCGACGCTGATCGGCCTCGAAGAGGCTATCATGTTGGGCGCCGCTCCATTCCTGCTCGGTGCGGTCCTGAAATCAGCGCTCGCCGCGGCGGTTCTCAAGGCAATCCAGCGCTCCATTCGTAAGCCGGCAGGCCTGTTTTGATGGTTCGCCTGCGCGGGCATCACCTTCTGTGTCTGCTGACCTTCGTGGGCGAGGGCTATACGCCCTCGTTCACCGGCAACTATCGCCAGATTGCCGGTCGCCTTTCGGCCGGCGAGCCGATCGAGATCGTCGACGGGCCGGACGATATCTGCGCGCCGATGCGGGATGTGCCCGAGGCGCATTGCCGCAACGAAAATATCGGCTGTCGCGACAACCGGGCTTTGGCTGCGGTATCCGACCTGCTCGAGCTGTCGCTTGGTCATGGCTCGGTTCTCATTCTCGATGACGGCCGCCTTCAGGACCTCCGCGGCGCCTTTGCGCGTGGCTCTGTCCGCGCCGCCTGCGATGAATGCGAATGGTCCGCGCTTTGCACACGCGTCGCGACGGATGGATTTGACGGCGTGCTCGTTCGAGGAGTGCCGGCGCCGCCTGCCGCATCACTATTGCGGAAAGAGCTCTGAGAAGGCTTTTTCGCCGGTGTCGGTAAAGCGGATGGCACGGCTGTTCTGCTCGCGGTTCGCCCAGCCCTTGTCGATGAAGAGGGTCAGGAACGCCTCACCGAGCGAGCCGGCAAGATGCGAGCGACGCTCGCTCCAGTCGAGGCACGTCCGGCAGATCGGCCGGCGCGATTTCTTGAGTGCAGCATAATCGATGCCCAAGGCCTCGACCCGGGCCCGACCGGCATCGGTCAGCGCAAGGTCTTCGCCGGTCAATACGATCTGGCGCGCAGCGACCAGGCTGTCGAGCATGCGCACGCCGTAATCGCCGGCCAGATGATTGTAGCAGACGCGCGCCTTTCTCAGCGCCGGGTCCTTCGGCCCCGGTTGATGGCGCGTCAGGCCGTGGCTCGCGGCAAAACCCATGATGCTTTCGAGCATCAGCCCGACCTCATCCTCGCTCAAGGCATAATAGCGGTGGCGGCCCTGCTTGCGCTGCGTCAACAGGCCGCCAGCCTCGAGCTTGGCGAGGTGCGAACTCGCGGTCTGCAATGTGATTCCGGCATGGGCCGCAAGCTCCGTCGGCGTCAATGCCCGACCGCCCATCAGCGCGGTCAGCATGTTGGCGCGCGCAGGATCGCCGATGAGCGAGCCAATCAAGGCAATGTCCGGACCTTCCTTCATACTTCGATCTTAGTCGAAGCATTCGCGCCGGACAAGGAGGCATAATTGTTTCCAGGCCAGAAGGAGAAAACCATGATCACCTGCTTCATCTGTTACGAGATCGACCCGTTCCGCAAGGACGACTTTGCGACCTACGCCCGCAATTGGGGCCAAGCAATTCCCCGCTGCGGCGCCGATCTCATTGGCTATTTCGGGCCGCACGAAGGTTCGGCGACGACCGCCTACGGCGTCTACAACATCGGGAGCCTCGCCGCCTACGAAGCCTATCGCGCCAGACTCGCCGCCGACCCGCTCGGGCGCGAGAACTACGAGTTCGCCCGGAGGGAACGCTTCATCCTGAAGGAGGATCGCATCTTTTTGCGGAACGTCTCTCTGCCGCATGGAAAGGAATGACGCGATGATTGCTGTGATATTCGAAGTCGTCCCGGCCGAGGGGAGGCGCGACACCTATCTTGGTCTTGCCGCCGATCTGCGGCCCCTGCTGGACAGCATCGATGGCTTCATTTCCATCGAGCGTTTCCAGAGCCTCACCGATCCGAACAAGCTGCTGTCGCTCTCCTTCTGGCGCGATGAAGCGGCGGTGCAGACGTGGCGCAACGGCGCCGAACATCGCGCCGCCCAGGAGGCGGGCCGGCGTGGAGTCTTTGCCGACTATCGTCTGAGGATTGCTGCAGTCGTCCGGGACTACGGCCTCAACGATCGCGATCAGGCGCCGCCCGACAGCCGCGAGTGGCATGATCGGGACGAGACGACGTGAGGAAGGCGCTCCACAGGTGAACCAATGATGCGGATTGGTCGGCATAAGCATGGACGCCAATTTTTCTGGAGCGGCTTCAGCCTTTGGTAACCATCTTCGGTAACCATAAGCGTATAGTCAGTCCGAGTAAGCGTATTTGCGAGTTGTCCAATGTCTTCAGTTGTTTCGCTTGCCGAAATCTCCCGTGCCGCCCGTCCGTTGAACTGGCTCGACAGCATCATCAAGGGAGATTGCGTGGCAGCGCTGAACGCGCTTCCCGATAATTCCGTCGATGTCGTTTTTGCCGATCCGCCCTACAATCTCCAGCTCGGTGGCATGCTGCACCGGCCGGATCAATCGCTGGTCGACGCCGTCGACGACGACTGGGACCAGTTCGCCTCCTTCGAGGCTTACGATGCCTTCACCCGCGCCTGGCTGCTCGCCTGCCGCCGCGTCCTTAAACCGACCGGTACGCTTTGGGTGATTGGTTCCTATCATAACATCTTCCGGGTCGGCGCAATTCTGCAGGACCTGCATTTCTGGATCTTGAACGACATCATCTGGCGCAAGACCAATCCGATGCCGAACTTCAAGGGCCGCCGTTTCCAGAACGCCCATGAAACGCTGATCTGGGCGACGCCGAACGCGAAGGCCAAGGGCTACACCTTCAACTACGAAGCCATGAAGGCGGCAAACGACGACGTTCAGATGCGCTCCGACTGGCTGTTCCCAATCTGCTCGGGCAATGAGCGCCTGAAGGGTGACGACGGCAAGAAGGTGCATCCGACGCAGAAGCCGGAGGCGCTTCTCGCCCGTATCCTGATGGCCTCGACCAAGCCCGGCGACGTCGTGCTCGATCCCTTCTTCGGCTCCGGCACCACCGGCGCTGTTGCCAAGCGCCTCGGCCGCCACTTCGTCGGCATCGAGCGCGAACAGGACTATATCGACGCCGCCGCCGAGCGCATCGCCGCCGTCGAGCCGCTCGGTAAGGCGACGCTTTCCGTGATGACCGGCAAGAAGGCGGAGCCGCGCGTTGCCTTCAACACGCTGATCGAAAGCGGGCTGATCAAGCCCGGCACGGTCCTCACCGATGCAAAGCGCCGCTACAGCGCTATCGTGCGTGCGGATGGTACGCTCGCCTCGGGCGGCGAGGCGGGCTCCATCCACCGCCTTGGCGCGAAAGTTCAGGGGCTCGATGCCTGCAACGGCTGGACATTCTGGCACTTCGAAGAGGGAAGCAGCCTGAAGCCGATCGACGAACTCCGATCCGTCATTCGAAATGACCTGGCAAAACTGAACTGATCAACCAGTTCCGCTTGGGTCTTCGAAAAGCGCTCCATCCGGTTTTTGTACCTTCAGTCCCGGGGGAGAGCTTTAAACGCCCGGAATCCGCAAGGATTCCGGGCGTTTGTAATCAACGTCGGAAAAGAAAGACCCGCCGCGGCTGCAGCGGGTCCTTTGTCGAGAGACGCGGCGTATCAGAGGAAGAAGTCGTCGAACCGCAAGCTGGAGACGCCATTGACCTTGATCTGGAAATCGGCGTAGCCGTCGCCATTGACGTCACCGGAGACGACCCCGTAGCGGAAATTGAGCTCGCCCGCCTCTCCGGAGAAGGTGCTGCTGCCGATGAAGGTGAAGCTCTGATTGCCGCTCCAGGTCGTGTCGGCGTCGATCGTCGAAAGGTCGATCACGTCGTATTCGGAACGATGGAAATCGGTGATCACATCGCGGCTGCTGCCGACCGCCGTTTCGCTGATCGAATTGAAGTCGAAGTCGTCGGCGCCGGTACCGCCGACCAGATAGTCGAACCCTGTGCCGCCGCGCAGGATGTCTGCGCCGGAGCCGCCATAGAGATCGTCTGCACCGCTGCCGCCGTCGAGAAAGTCGTTGCCGCCGAGGCCGTCGAGGATGTCGTTGCCGCCGAGTCCGCGCAGGACGTTGGCGACCGAGCTGCCGGTAATATCGTCGTGGCCGTAATTCGTGCCCGTCGCATTCTCGATGCTGATCAGGTCTTCCCGACGACCCGTGCCGGTGGTCGCATATTTATAGCCGAGGTCGATCGTCACCCCTCTGCCGCGCTCCGAGCTGAAGCTGTCCTGCAGTTGATAGCTGATCGTATCGACTCCGGTGCCGCCGTTGAAATAGTTCTTGAAACCGACGGAGAGGAAGGTGTCGTTGCCGCTATCGCCATAATAGTCGCTCGCGTAGGTCTCGATCTCGAAGCGGTCGTTGCCGGTGCCGCCGGAAACTACGTCATAGGAGCTTGCGTCGCGAACACGTGCGTCGGCGATGTAAAGATCGTCGCCGGCACCCATGAAGATATCGTTGCCACCCTCGAAGTAATTCACGACGATGTCGTTGCCGTATCCCGCATCGACGAAGTTGTATCCGCCGTAGACGTCAGTCCTGTTCAGGTAGATCTGGTCGTTGCCATCAAGTGCATAGATCTCAACCGAGATGTAACCGTTCTGAACGATCTTATCGCTGTAGTTCGTTCCGTAGATACGCGTCGCCATGGAGAAGAACCTTTCGGGGTGGACGTCGAATTCTGGCCGTGATCATGAACGGTGGGACCTGAATGACGGCTGAACCGATTGTGGCGCTTTGGTGATTTCACAGCCACCACGGACATGGAAAAACCGTGCGGCGTCATGACTTAAGAGTCTTAATGCGTGTCGTCCAAAACTAGTGATGAATGCCATACGCCGCGAGATCGACCTTCAGCTTCTCGGGATCGATGAAGCGAACCGCATGCCAGCCCGCAGCGCGCGCGCCTTCGACATTGGCGATGCTGTCGTCGATGAAGAGCGTGGCGGCGGGCTCGAGGTCAAAGGCCTCGGCATGGGCCTCATAGATTGCGACGTCCGGCTTTATCAGCCCGACGTCACCGGAGACCGTCACGCCGCGCGGCAGCGTCAGGAACGGAAAAAGCTTCTGCGCCTCCCGGAACGTATCGGACGCAAAATTGGTGAGCATGGTGACGTCGCGTCCTTCGGCGATCAGTCCCTCCATCAGGGAGACGGTCTCGACATAGGCATGCGGTACCATCTCCTGCCAGCATCGGCGAAATGCGCGAATCTGCTCCTCGCGGTCCGGGTGTTCCCGAATCAAGATTTCCTCCGCCTCGTTCCATGAGCGTCCGCGATCCTGCTCGACGTTCCAGTCGTGCGTGCAGACATTGGCGAAGAACCAGTTGCGCTCGGTCTCGTCGGGAATGATGCGGCAGTAGGGAAGATGCGGGTCGTAGTGGATCAACACCTTGCCGATATCGAAGACTATGTGGCGTATGTTGGCGCTGCTCATCGGCAATCCTTGGTTGTCCAACAGGTTCTGTGCGGGGAGATTGACGAAAAACGCTTCATGCCTCGGCTCGATCTAGCTTCGCTCGGCCTTGAAGGCGTTTGGTATAGCCTGGGCGATTGCCTTTTTCATGACGGTTGGCAGCGCCTGTGCCTTTAGTGACGCGATCGGTTCCCACCATCCGTTCGCGCCTGTCTCGGCGCGCTGGACATTGGCGCGGTAGACCGAAAGGTGCAACTCGAAATGGGTGAAAACATGCGTGATCGCTCCGCAGGGCTCCCAGCGCGCGGCGAACGGCTGGGCATAGATCGAGGTCTCGCCGTCGCGGCGGGCCGTCCACCCTGTGCCGGGAACCTCGGTCATGCCCCCGAGAAGGCCCGTATCGGCGCGCTTCTGCAGGTAGACGGCGTTCGAGTTGTCGATCGCCACGAAAGCTGCGCCGAGACGTAGCGGCTTTTGCTTCTTTTCCGCCTTGCGCGGGAACGTTTCGGGGTCGGCCGTCGCAAGTGCCAGACAGCTTGAACGGAAAGGACAGAGCGAACAGGCTGGCCGCTTCGGGGTGCAGATCGTCGCGCCGAGATCCATCATCGCCTGCGCAAAGTCGCCCGGGCGATCCTCCGGCGTCAGGGCAAGGACACGCGCCCGCATTTCGGGTTTGGCAGCCGGCAATGGCGTTTCGATGGCATGGAGCCGGGAAATCACCCGTTCGACATTGCCGTCGAGAACGGCGCTTCGGCGGTTGAAGGCAATCGCGGCGATCGCCGCCGCCGTGTAGTCGCCGATGCCCGGAAGTGCTTTCAGGCCCTCCTCGGTGTTCGGAAAGTGCCCGCCGTGCTCACCCGCTACCGCTTCGGCGCATTTTTTCAGGTTGCGCGCGCGGGCGTAATAGCCGAGCCCGGCCCAGGCTTTCATCACGTCCTCGGTATCCGCAGCGGCGAGATCATCGATCGTCGGCCACAGCTTCAGGAACTTGTTGAAATAGGCCCTGACCGCCTGGACGGTGGTCTGCTGCAGCATGACCTCGGACAGCCAGACATGGTAGGGATCGGCGACCGCGCCCTTTCGCGCCATCGGCGGCGAGACCCGCCACGGCAGGTCGCGATGGTGGCGATCATACCAGTCGAGAAGAAGAAAGGTGGCGTCCGCCTCCTTCGGGGTGTCGTGCATCATTTGCCGGGGAATCCTTTTCCGGCCTATAGTTGGATCACGTCAGCCTGGGCTGCAAGGCGCAATCGGAGTTGCAAACAGAAAGTCGTGCCGGTGAATCAAGAGAAGGCCCGCAAGGGCGTCGTCCAGATCAGCGAGGTCGCGAACGGTCTGATCGATCCGGTGCTCGCCAAGCGCGCGGGCATCAACACCATGCTGCTGGGCTCCTGGGACGAGATCGCCGGGCCGAAGTTTGCCGACTGCACGCGGCCGGAAAAAATCGCCTGGCCGCGGCGCGCCTCCGAAATGGGCGGCGAGGGCGGCCATCAGCCGGGTGTTCTGACCATCGCCTGCGAGGGCGCGAGGGCACTTTTCCTGACCCACGCCCAGGGCGAACTGATCCAGCGGATCAACGGCTTCTTCGGTTTCCATGCGATCGGGCAGGTGCGCATCGTGCAGAAGCCGGTTGCGGCGTCGCCTAGACCGTCCCGTCGTTCGCCTCCGCTCGTCGGCGAGCCCGCGCGAAAGCTCGAAGCCATGGTGGAAGGCGTGGAAAGCGAGGCGCTGAAGGCAGCGCTCCGGCGCCTTGGGACCGCCGTGTTTTCGTCGCGTCCGAAGAGAACCTGATCTTCAAGCGGTCACATTTCTTTGAATTCAGTTGAGACGCCGCCCCTTGTCGCCTCCAGTCAGGCAAGTTATCGAATTCGCAATTCAATTTTCCCTCATAGAACACGGGTCAAATTCATGTCCGCTTCCGAAAAGAGCCTTTCGAAACGCCTTCTGGGCGGTGCTGCCGTCGCCGCGCTCGCCCTGATGCTCGTCGCCTGCAGCGAGGAGAAGAAGGAGACGGCTTCGACTGCGCCGGCCGAAACCAGCGCGACCACAGAGGCGACGACCACTGCGTCCACCCCGGCAGCACCGGCCGCCACCAGCGAGGCAAAGCCTGCTGAAACCGAGGTTGCCCAGGCATCCCCATCCACTGCCGCCAAGATTGAACTGCCGCAGCCGGAAGGCACTGTCGACGTGAAGAAGCTGCTCGAACCGGGCGCGCTGCCGGAAATGGCGCTTGGCGAGGCCAACGCACCGGTGACCATCGTCGAATACATGTCGATGACCTGCCCGCACTGCGCGAACTTCCACAACAAGACCTTCGACGCCATCAAGGCGAAATATGTCGACAGCGGCAAGGTGCGCTTCATCATCCGCGAGTTCCCGTTCGATCCGCGCGCGGCTGCGGCCTTCATGCTGGCGCGCTGCGCGCCGGAAGGACAGTATTTCCCGATGATCTCCATGCTGTTCAAGCAGCAGGAGCAATGGGCCGCAGCGCAGAATGGCCGTGATGCGCTCTTGCAAATGTCCAAACTCGCCGGTTTTACACAGGAGAGCTTCGAGGCCTGCTTGACGAACCAAAAACTTCTGGATGATGTGAATGCAGTAATGCAGAGGGGCGCCAAGGATTTCGGTGTCAAGTCGACGCCGACCTTCTTCGTCAACGGTGAGCACTATTCGGGAGACATGTCGGTTGACGTTATGTCGGCCCTCATCGACAGCAAGCTCTGATCCTTCGCTTTTCCTCAAAACGGGCGACGGCGGCAACCGTGCGCCCGTTTTTGCTGTTCAGAGCAGAGGGGGTTCTGAACCGCGCGGAGGGGGGTACACGCCATCCGCCCCAGCGTTCCGCCGATGAAGTTCAACAAGCTCCGCCTGCTCGGCTTCAAGTCCTTCGTCGAACCGACCGAATTCATCATCGAGCGCGGGCTGACCGGTGTCGTCGGCCCGAACGGCTGCGGCAAGTCGAACCTTGTCGAGGCGCTGCGGTGGGTGATGGGCGAAAACTCCTACAAGAACATGCGCGCCTCCGGCATGGACGACGTGATCTTTTCCGGCTCAGGCAACCGGCCGGCGCGCAACACGGCTGAAGTCGGCCTCTATCTTGACAACGCCGATCGCACGGCCCCTGCCGCCTTCAACGACAGCGACGAGATCCAGGTGACCCGCCGCATCGAGCGCGAGCAGGGATCGGTTTACCGCATCAACGGCAAGGAAGCGCGTGCCAAGGACGTGCAACTGCTTTTTGCCGATGCGTCGACCGGCGCGCGTTCGCCGTCGATGGTCGGCCAGGGCCGGATCGGCGAACTGATCGCCGCCAAACCCCAGGCCCGGCGCCAACTGCTTGAAGAGGCGGCCGGCATTTCCGGCCTGCATTCGCGCCGCCATGAGGCGGAATTGCGCCTGCGGGCGGCCGAGACCAACCTCGAGCGGCTCGATGACGTGACGTCCCAGCTCGAAAGCCAGATCGAGAGCCTGAAACGCCAGTCCCGCCAAGCCAACCGTTTCAAGATGCTATCCGCGGATATCCGCCGGCACGAGGCGATCCTTTTCCATATTCGCTGGGTGCAGGCCAAGGAGGCTGAGGCCGAGGCGACAAGCCAGCTGAACCAGATCACCGCACTAGTCGCCGAGAAGGCGCAGATCCAGATGGAGGCAGCGAAAGCCCAGGCGATCGCCAGCCTCAAACTGCCGGAGCTGCGCGAGAACGAGGCGAAGCTCGCGGCGGCGCTGCAGCGCCTACAGATCGCCCGCGCGCAACTGGAGGAGGATGCAGGCCGGATCCTCAGGCGCCGCGATGAATTGCAGCGTCGGCTGGCGCAGCTCGCTGAGGATATCGCGCGCGAGGAGCGGCTGGTTGCGGACAATGCCGGCATTCTCGCTCGCCTCGACGAGGAGGAGGCGGAGCTCCAGGACGTCCTGGCGGAGGCGGATGACCGCGCCGGCGAGGCGCGCGAACGGCTGGAGGCGGCCGACGGGACGCTGTCGATCAGCGAGGCCGAACTTCAACGGCTGACGGCTGAGCGTGCCGAGGCCCAGGCTGCCCGCAATCAGATCGAGAGAACGCTTCGCGACCTCTCCGAGCGGCAGGCGCGTCTCGCCCGTCAGCTTTCCGACCAGACGCGTGATCTCGATGATCTCGATCGCCAAATGGCGGCACTTCCAGATCCGCATGAAAAGCAGGGGCAGGTGGAGGTCGCGGAAGCTGCGCTCGAAGAAGCCGAAACCGCTGTCATCGCCATCGAAGAGGCGCTTTCCGACGCCCGCGCCGATGAAACTGCTGCGCGCCCGCCGGTCGACCGGGCGCGTGCAACGTTGAATGGCATCGAAGCCGAGGCACGCACGATCCGCCGGATGCTGGAGGCGGTCGGTGGCGGGGCCTATCCGGCGATCGTCGAGGAGGTCAAGGTCGAGCGTGGTTTCGAGACGGCACTTGGTGCAGCGCTCGGCGACGATCTCGATTCGCCTTTGGATCAGGCGGCGCCCGCCCATTGGCGAATGCCCGGCGACCATTCTGCCGATCCATCCTTGCCGGCTGGTGCCGTGCCGCTGGACGGCTATGTGCGCGGGCCGGAGGCGCTGAAGCGGGTGCTTGGCCAGATCGGTATCGTCGAAAGCGAAGCGGAGGCGGAGCACCTGCTGCCGCTTTTGAAGACCGGCCAGCGCCTGGTGACGAAAGAAGGCGCGGTCTGGCGCTGGGACGGTCACGTGACGGGATCGGAGGCGCCGAGCGCCGCAGCCTTGCGGCTCGCGCAGAAAAACCGGCTTATCGAGCTCGAGAGCGAGACCGAGGATGCGACTGAGGCGTTGCGGCGGGCCGAGGCTGACCTCACCGCGGCCAGTGCACGCATCCGTGCCGAGGATGAACGGCTGCGGCTTGCGCGCGATGCCCAGCGCATGATCGCCCGTCAACTCGGCGAAGCGCGGGAAGCCTTGGCTACGGCCGAGCGCGCCTCGGGCGATCTCGCCCGCCGTCGTGCCGTGCTTACCGAAACCAAGCTTCAGGTGGAGGGGCAGGTCGACGAGGCGGCGGAACAGATCGAGGCGGCCAATGACGCGCTTGCCGCAGCACCCGATCTCTCCGAACTCGAGCTTAGCCTCCGCAACCAGGCGGCCGTGGTCGCCGCCGATCGCGCAGCGGTCGCCGAAGCCCGTGCCGCTCATGATGGCCTCGCCCGCGAAAACGAGGTGCGGCTGCGCCGACTTTCGGCGATCGCCGCGGAGCGCGAGACGTGGCGAGCGAGGGCCGCGAGCGCGGAGGAACATATCGGCACGCTGCGCGATCGCGAGGCGGAAGCGCGGGAAGAAGTCGAGGAACTGATCGATGCGCCCGACGAGTTCGAGGACAAGCGCCGCGCGCTGATGAGTGAATTGCAGAAAGCGGAGGCTTCGCGCCGCGAAGCGGCCGATATTCTCGCCGAAGCGGAAGGTCGCCAGCGGGAGACCGATCGGGTGGCCGCGGCTGCGCTTTCGGACCTCGCGGAGGCGCGTGAAAAGCGTGGTCGCGCGGAGGAGCGCCTGGTCTCGGCCCGCGAGCGGCGCGTCGAGATCGAGGCGCGCATTCACGAAGGGCTTGCCTGCGCCCCGCATGAGGTAATGCGCCTGACGGGACTGGCTGCCGATGAGGCGCTGCCCGGCATGCACGGCGTCGAGCGCGAACTCGAGCGGCTGAAGATCGAGCGGGAAAGGCTCGGAGCTGTCAATCTTCGTGCCGAGGAAGAGCAGAAGGAACTCTCCGATCGCCTGGCTGCGATCCTCAAGGAGCGCGACGATGTCATCGAGGCAATCCGCAAGCTCCGCAGCGCCATCCAGAACCTCAATCGCGAGGGGCGCGAGAGGCTGATCGCCGCGTTCGACGTGGTCAACGGGCAGTTCCAGCGGCTGTTCACCCATCTCTTCGGCGGCGGCACGGCGGAGCTCCAATTGGTCGAGAGTGACGACCCGCTGGAGGCCGGCCTCGAAATTCTTGCCCGTCCGCCCGGCAAGAAGCCGCAGACGATGACGCTGCTCTCGGGCGGCGAGCAGGCGCTGACGGCGATGGCGCTGATCTTTGCCGTGTTCCTCACCAATCCGGCACCGATTTGCGTGCTCGACGAAGTGGACGCCCCGCTCGACGACCACAATGTCGAGCGCTATTGCAACCTGATGGACGAAATGGCGGCCTCGACAGAGACCCGCTTCATAATCATCACTCATAACCCGATCACCATGGCCCGCATGAACCGTCTCTTCGGCGTCACCATGGCCGAACAGGGTGTCTCGCAGCTCGTTTCCGTCGATCTGCAGACGGCAGAGCGTATGCGGGAAGTGGTCTGATCGGTCCGCCCTTGGCATTTCCAGCGGCTTCGAACAGGTCGAACCGGCCGTCGCCGCACGGGTGCGTCAGCTTCACGTTTCAATTTTGATGCACTGCAGCAAAATTCTTCGCTGAGTGCATTTTCACGCCGAAGCATATACTGTAGATCGTCATAAAAGGCTGTTTCGGGTGGAGAGCAGGCATGGCGAAATGGGTATACACCTTCGGCGGAGGCAAGGCCGAAGGGCATGCGGGGGATCGCGACAGGCTTGGCGGCAAGGGAGCAAACCTCGCCGAGATGTGCAATCTCGGCCTGCCGGTGCCGCCGGGACTGACGATCGTCACGGATGCCTGCAACAGCTATTTCGAGAACAATAGAGCCATGCCCGACGGCCTGCGCGAGCAGGTGCGGGAAGGTATTCGGCGGATGGAGGAGATTACCGGCCGGACATTCGGCGATACGACCCGTCCGCTTCTGCTGTCCGTTCGCTCCGGCGCGCGCGCGTCGATGCCCGGCATGATGGATACCGTTCTCAACCTTGGCCTCAACGACCAGTCTGTGCACGCCCTTGGCCACGACGCCGGCGATGCGCGCTTCGCCTGGGATAGCTACCGACGCTTCATCCAGATGTATGGCGATGTCGTCATGGGCGTCGACCACGAAGTCTTCGAGGAAATCCTTGAAGACGAGAAGGGGCGGCTCGGCCACGAGCAGGATACCGAGCTTTCGGCCGTCGAATGGCAGCACGTCATATCGCGCTACAAGGAAGCGATCGAGGAAGTGCTTGGCACGCCGTTTCCGCAGGATCCGGAGGTTCAGCTCTGGGGAGCGATCGGCGCCGTCTTTTCGAGCTGGATGAACCCGCGTGCGATAACCTACCGCCATCTTCACGGAATTCCCGCCGCCTGGGGCACGGCGGTCAATGTTCAGGCGATGGTCTTCGGCAATCTCGGAAATTCGTCGGCCACCGGGGTCGCCTTCACGCGCAATCCTTCGACCGGCGAAAGCGAACTCTATGGCGAGTTTCTGGTGAACGCCCAGGGCGAAGACGTCGTCGCCGGCATTCGCACGCCGCAGAACATCACCGAGGCCGCGCGTATCGCGTCGGGTTCCGACAAACCCTCGCTCGAAAAGCTGATGCCCGAGGCGTTCGCCGAATTCGAGGCGATCTGCAACAAGCTGGAGCGGCACTACCGCGACATGCAGGACCTGGAGTTCACGATCGAGCGCGGCAAACTGTGGATGCTGCAGACCCGGTCCGGCAAGCGCACCGCCAAGGCGGCCCTGAAGATCGCGGTCGACATGGCCGAACAGGGGCTTATCTCCAAGGAAGAGGCGGTGGCGCGCATCGACCCGGCCTCGCTCGACCAGCTGCTGCATCCGACGATCGATCCCCACGCACGGCGGGACATTATCGGTTCCGGCCTGCCGGCTTCGCCCGGCGCGGCAACCGGCGAGATCGTCTTTACCTCCGAGGAGGCCGTGCAGGCGGTCAAGGAAGGCCGCAAGGTCATTCTGGTCCGCGTGGAGACGAGCCCCGAGGACATTCACGGCATGCATGCGGCGCAGGGCATCCTCACGACCCGCGGCGGCATGACGAGCCACGCCGCAGTCGTTGCCCGCGGTATGGGCACGCCTTGCGTCTCCGGCGCGGGCAATATCCGCGTCGATCCGCGCAACGAGCTGCTGATTGCCGCGAGCGTCACCTTGAAGAAGGGTGACGTCATAACCATCGACGGGTCTTCCGGCCAGGTGCTGAAGGGCGAAATCCCGATGCTTCAGCCCGAACTTTCAGGCGATTTCGGCAGGATCATGGAATGGGCCGATGCAAGCCGCCGGATGACCGTGCGCACCAACGCCGAAACGCCGGCGGACGCGCGTGCCGCCCGCTCCTTCGGAGCCGAAGGCATTGGTCTCTGCCGCACCGAGCACATGTTCTTCGAGGACGATCGCATCAATGTGATGCGCGAGATGATTCTGGCCGAAGACGAGGCGGGCCGGCGCACGGCGCTTGCCAAGCTTCTGCCGATGCAGCGCTCGGATTTCATCGAGCTCTTCTCGATCATGCACGGCCTCCCGGTAACGATCCGCCTTCTCGACCCGCCGCTGCATGAGTTCCTGCCGAAGACGGACGAGGAGATCGCCGACGTCGCCGCGGTCCTTTCGATCGATCCTTCGGAATTGCGCCAGCGGGTAGATGCCCTCCACGAGTTCAACCCGATGCTCGGTCACCGCGGTTGCCGTTTGGCGATTTCCTATCCGGAAATTGCCGAAATGCAGGCGCGCGCCATCTTCGAGGCCGCGGTCGAGGCGGCGCATGAGACCGGTGCGGCTGTGGTCCCGGAGATCATGGTGCCGCTCGTCGGCCTTCGCTCGGAACTCGACTACGTCAAGGAACGGATCGAGACCGTTGCCAAGGAAGTGATAGGGGAAGCGGGAATTGGTATCGACTATCTCGTCGGCACGATGATCGAGCTGCCGCGGGCAGCCTTGCGCGCCGGCGTCATCGCCGAGGCGGCCGACTTCTTCTCCTTCGGCACCAACGACCTGACGCAGACCACCTTTGGCATCTCGCGCGACGATGCGGCCCCGTTCCTCGCCACCTATCAGCAGAAGGGCATCATCGAGCAGGATCCGTTCGTCTCGCTCGATTTCGAGGGCGTCGGAGAGCTGATCATGATTGCGGCGGAGCGCGGGCGCCGGACCAAGAACGGTCTGAAGCTCGGCATATGCGGCGAACATGGCGGCGATCCCGCGTCGATCCGCTTCTGCGAGGAGGCGGGTCTCGATTATGTCTCCTGTTCGCCCTTCCGCGTGCCGATCGCCCGTTTGGCGGCGGCGCAAGCGGCGATCAACAGTGGCAGCGAGGCACAAGCCTCTGCAGCGGCGAGTTGATCGCTGGCGCTTGACCGGCGGGCGGTGGAAACCTCGAATATCCGGCCACCATCAGTTCGGCCTGACGACCACCCGCCGTTCGACAACTATCGGCCGGCTCCAGCCCCACATCATCAGATCATTGCTGTAGCGCAGGCTGCGTGCCTCGGCGCGGCGGTCGAGTTCGATGCGCTGAAGGCAGGTCGCGAAGGCATCGGTGCCGCGGCGGAAGCCGTAGGAGGCGCAGGTGTTGCTGTCGGCAGCCCGCCGTTCCTCTGGTGTCTGGCACGCGGCGAGCAATAGCCCGGTCACGGCGAGGGTCAGCAGTCTCAAGGGTTTCATCATTGCCTCCTGATCGGCACCAGTGGCAC
Organism: Sinorhizobium psoraleae; assembly: GCF_013283645.1. Taxonomy (GTDB): domain Bacteria; phylum Pseudomonadota; class Alphaproteobacteria; order Rhizobiales; family Rhizobiaceae; genus Sinorhizobium; species Sinorhizobium psoraleae. The sequence continues at coordinate 437,940 of NZ_JABEKV010000002.1, read as the reverse complement.
GCGACGCTTCCGCACAAGATCAACGGGCCACGAGCGATACAGCGCGGCGTCGGTCAAGGCCGCCAGTGCCGGCGTGTTGGAACAGAGGTCGGCCGCAAGGCGGGTGTCATGTCCACGGTGGAACGAGGGAAAAGGCGCAATGCGCTTCGTGGCTCTGTATGTAGAGGCCATAGGCATGCACGGGTGACGCATGACGTAGATCCGCAAGGCGCAATTCATTTAACAACAATATCATGCGCCCGCCGCCGGCGACCGGTCAACGGTCGCTGAGCCGCTGTTCAGATCCGCTCGAGCACGCCGACAAAGGCCTCGGCAAAGCTCTTCAGATCCGCGGTTCTCTCGCTCGGCTGCTCGACGCGGATCGCGCTTCCGTCTCCGCCAAGGCAGACGAACAGGATTGTAGGCATTTTTCCGGCATCGCTGTAACGAATGGCAGCGATCGTGAGACAATCTTCGAGGAGACCGGACGCCGGCAGGGTGAAAAGCAGTTCGCCACCGATATCGGCGGCCACCGTACGCACAAAGGCGGCAAATTCTTCCTTGGTCCCGGAAAATCCATCGAGAGAAAGTTCCAGCTCAAGCAAGGCCATAGGGATGGCCGCGTCGCCTGGCTGAGGCAGCGGGGTGGGGGCAGGCTTCGTCACGGTTGTTTCCGATGCGACCATGATGTCCTCTCCGTTGGTTGCCGTGCGCTCGTTCCATTCGCCGACGCCGGCTGATGCCTCCAGTTGAACTCCTTCCGCCACGGAACGTTTGGCGGGAATTTGAAACAGGTGATTAACGAGAATGGCGAATTTGCGGCAAAGCTTCAAGTGCGGCATTGTCGGAGGGATGGGCGAGCATTGTCTGTTCCCACGTCCGCAGCCATGGTCTAAGAAGGCCGTGGTCTGTTCCGCTTGGGGGATTGATTCCGTTAGATGATTGTCCGCTACGAGCGTCCCTATTCGCACGCCGCCCACTGGGCGCGCCGGCTTGCCCGCATTGCATTCGCGATCTTCGCGTTGTCGCTGCTGGCGCATCGTTTTGGCCCGTTGACCACACCGCATTTTCTGGCGCTGGCATTGCTGTCGGGCGCCTTTGCGCTTGTCGGCGTGGTGCTCGCGACGATCGGGCTTGCGCGCTTGTGGCAAGTGGCGGCCGTCGGCGGCATCGCGTCGCTGTCCGCGCTGGTCTACGCCGCTGCTCCGCTCGGCTTTCTCGGCTTCGGTGCCGTGCAATATCTGAGGCGGCCGACGATCTACGACGTCACGACCGACGCGGTGACGCCGCCGCCATGGATCAGGGTTCCGGCGGCCGAAAGGAGCTGGCTCGCGCGCAACCCGACAGTCACGCCGCAGGATCGGGAGGCGCAAATCGTCGCCTATCCGGGATTGACGGGACGGCGCTACGACGGCGCGCTCGACCGCGTGTTCCAGGGCGTGCGCAAGGTGGTTGGCGAAACGCGCATCGCCACCACGGCGGAGCTCGGTGTCGAGAACGCCCGCGCGGACTTCGAGGATCTGGCCGTCCGCCCCGGTGCCGGGGTGGACACGAACGGTGAGCCGGACGTCATTCCGGTTCCGGCCGCACGTCCCGCGCCTGATACAGACGGCGCGCTTCCCGGACGGCTCTCCAGCGACATCGTGCTGCAGGGCGAATGGCGTACGCTGATTGTCGGCTTTCGCTTCGATGTGCTGATCAGGCTACGGGAAGAGGCGGAAACGACGTTTGTCGACCTGCGCGTGGCATCGCGCTACGGTGCGCACGACCTCGGCATGGGCGCCGCCTTTGCCGAAGAATTCCTGCGAGCGCTTGATGCCGAACTCCTGGGTATTGCCGGCGGTTGACGCGGCGCCAACGGGTTATCCAGCGCCGCCGGGGACCAGCCGATAGTCGCCGAAGAGCGATGGCGGACCATCGGTTTCGACGCGACCCTGTTCGACGAGGTCTTCGAGGTGCGCCAGGACCGAAAGTGCCGCTGCACCGTGGAGCCGCGGATCGGTAGAAGCATAGATCACCTTGACCATATCCGGAATCTTCTGGTCGCCGCTGCGGATGCGTTCAAGCACCGAGCGCTCGCGCATCTTGCGATGTGCCCGAAGCGCCCGGAGGAACGAACCAGGCTCGGTAACCGGACCGCCATGGCCGGGCAGATACAACCGGTCGTCTCGCTGCAACAGTTTCTCCAGCGAGGCCATGTAGTCGGCCATGGCGCCGTCCGGCGGCGCGACGATGCTCGTTGCCCAGGCCATCACATGATCGGCGGAAAAGAGAATGCCGGTGCCGTCAAGCGCGAAAACGGCATGATTTGCTGTGTGGCCAGGCGTCATCACGGCAGTCAGGCTCCAGCCGTCGCCGTCGACCCGTCCGCCCTCGGTAAGCGCGATGTCAGGCGCGAAAGCCATGTCCGAGCTTTCGGCGAACGGATTGGTTTCGCCGGCGTGCAAGGGGCGCGCTGCCCGGTGAGGGCCCTCGGCAACGATTATGGCGCCGGTCGCAGCCTTCAGCCGTCGGGCGAGGGGGGAATGATCGCGATGCGTATGACTAACGGCGATGTGCGTCACTTCGCGACCATCGAGCGCCGCCATAAGGGCGCGGAAATGCGAGTCGTCCTCCGGCCCCGGATCGATCACCGCGACAGAGCGCCTGCCGACGATATAGGTGTTCGTTCCATGGAAGGTGAACGGGCCGGGGTTGTTGACAGTGATCCGCTGTACGCCATCGGCAACCGTTACCGCTTCGCCGTGGGCCGGGTTGAAGTCGAGATCGAAATCCGGTCCCTGCATGCGTCTCTTCCTGGCTTTCAATTGTACCCGATCCCGGCAGTGGCCATCGCCTTTGCGCCTGCCTTCGCCATCTTGCGCGCTTGCGCCGGCGCGTCGCGACAATAGGCCAAAGGGTTATAGGAGGAAACTGCTTCCCGCTCCGGAATTATAAACACGGCGGTCGCTGTTCGCATTGAACCGTTCTATGGTCGGCGAAATAAATCTGCGTGCGAAGCGAAGTTAAGCATTGTGACGGCGCACGAGCTTTGCTAATCAGGCGCACGATTTGGCGAGGTGATCTCGCCGCCTTAAGTTGGGGCGTAGCCAAGCGGTAAGGCAGCGGTTTTTGGTACCGCCATTCCCTGGTTCGAATCCAGGCGCCCCAGCCAAGTCTCCCTTTTCAAGTCCTGAATCGCCGTTTTCCAGCACTTCTTCCCGTGCTCCAGCATCTCCTCCAATGGCCTCGGGTGGCGACGAATTCGCCACCCGTCGGTTTGGGCTCAGCTAAGTTCCGGAAGTCCATTGATCAACTTGTCGAGCGTGATCGGGTAGTCGCGAACCCTCACGCCGGTCGCGTTGTAGATGGCATTCGCCACCGCCGCTGCGACGCCGCAAAGGCCGAGTTCGGCGATCCCCTTGGCCTTCATCGGCGACGACATCGGGTCGGTCTCGTCGAGGAAGATGACCTCCTGGTGGGGGATGTCGGCATGCACAGGCACCTCATAGGCAGCCAGGTCGTGGTTGACGAAGAAGCCGCGCGCCTTGTCGACGACGAGTTCCTCGGACAGGGCCGCGCCGACGCCCATCGTCATGGCACCGATTACCTGGCTGCGTGCCGTGATCGGATTGAGGATCCGACCGGCAGCGCAGACGGCCAGCATCCGCCTGAGCCGCGCCTCGCCGGTCGCCACGTCCACCCCGACTTCCACGAAATGCGCGCCGAAGGTGGACTGTTGATGGGTCTCCGTGAGCTTGCCGAATTCAATGCGATCCTCGGCCGCGAGTCCTTCGTCGCCGGCGGCTTCAGCAAGCGTTATTCGGCGGTCGCCGGACCGGACCTCGCCATCTGCGAAGATCACATCGTCGGCGTTGTTGAAGCCGAGCTTTTGGGCCACGGCCTCGCGCAGCTTGACGCAAGCGGCGTAAACCCCCGCGGTGGAGCTGTTTCCTCCGAACTGTCCACCGGAGCCCGAGGACACCGGAAAACGGGAATCGCCGAGACTGACCGCAACGTTGTCTACCGGGACACCGAGCATCTCCGCGGCGGTCTGGGCGATGATCGTGTAACTCCCCGTGCCGATATCGGTCATGTCGGTCTCGACGGTGACGACACCTCCCCGGTCGAGGCGGACACGCGCTCCAGAGGGGACCACAAGATTGTTGCGGAAGGCCGAGGCCACCCCCATGCCCACGAGCCAGTCTCCGTCCCGGCGGCTTCCCGGTCTCTTGCTGCGATCCTTCCAGCCAAACCGTTCGGTCCCGGTGCGCAGGCAGCCGACGAGGTCGCGGTGCGAGAATGGCCGCTCGGGCTTCTCCGGATCGACCTGCGTATCGTTGATGATCCGGAACTCGACGGGGTCGAGCCCCAGCCTCTCCGCCATCTCGTCGATCGCGATCTCCAGGGCCATCATGCCCGGCGCTTCGCCCGGTGCCCGCATGGCGTTGCCTTCAGGCAGGTCGAGCGTCGCAAGGCGCATCGCTGTCATCCGGTTCTCGCCGGCATAAAGCAGGCGCGTTTGCTGAACGGCCACTTCGGGGCCGCCGCCCGGAAGATCGCCGGACCAGCTCTCATGGGCAATCGCCGTGATCCTGCCGTCGCGCCCGGCGCCGATGCGGATTCGCTGGATCGTAGCAGGGCGGTGCGTGGTGTTGTTCATCAGGAAGGGGCGGGGGAGGGCTACCTTTACGGGACGCTTTGCTTCGCGCGCAGCAAGGGCCGCAAGAACCGCGTCTGCACGAAGGAACAGCTTGACGCCGAACCCGCCGCCGATGAACGGCGACATGATGTGCACCTTCTCTTTGTCGATCCCGAGGGTCGTCGCCAGATCGGTCCGCCACCAGTCGATCATCTGGCTCGACGTCCAGACAGTCAGTTCATCGCCGCTCCAGGCGGCGATGGAGGCATGCGGCTCCATCATGGCATGCGACTGGTCCGGCGTGGTGTAGGTCTGGTCGAGCTTGACCGGTGCTGTCTCGAACGCAGCATGGAAATCGCCTGCGGCGGAGTCCGGTTCGCCATCCTCTGGCTTGACGGCGGTGTCCCTGGCTGCCGCGAGGTCGAAGACACCCTTCTCCTCCGCATAGTCGACCTTGACGAGCGAAGCGGCGGCGCGGGCTTCTTCGAAGGTTTCCGCGACTACGACGGCAATAGCCTGGTGATAGTGCTGTACCTCCGCGCCACCGAAGAGCTTGGCCGTATTGTATTTGCCCTTCTTCAACTCCCCCACGCCGTCGGCGGTGACGACCGCGAGCACTCCAGGGGCGCTCTTTGCCGCGGTGACGTCGATGGACCTGATTCGGCCTTTGGCGATCGCCGAGCCAACGATATAGCCGTAGGCATAGGGCGTGTTCGGATCATGCCATTCATAGGCATAGACCGCCTTGCCCGCGGTCTTGAGCGGGCCGTCGATGCGGTGGATGGGCTGACCGACGAACTTGAGCTGGTCGATCGGGTTCGTCGTTGCTGGTGTGTCAAATCTCATTTTCTCATCCCCTCGCTTCGGCAAGAACCGCGCTCAGCATGCGTTCGACGAGCGTGATCTTGAAAGCGTTCTGTTCGGTTGGTCGGGCGTCTGCGAGAAGCCTGGTGCTGGCCGCCTTAGCTCCCCTCGGAAGCTCTTTTTCGGCAGCTTCGTCGCGCCAAGGCTTGGGTGCGATGCCGCCGACGGCGATGCGGCCGGTTCCGTCCGGCTGCACGATGGCGCCGACAGAGACCAGCGCGAAGGCGTAGGACGCGCGATCACGGACCTTCCGGTAGATATGTTTGCCGCCCATCGGCTTCGGCAGGACGACCGCGGTGATCAGTTCGCCGCGCTCGAGTACATGCTCGATTTCTGGCGTCTCGCCCGGAAGGCGATGGAAATCCGCGATCGGAATGCTGCGCGTGGTGCCGTCCGCTCCGATGGTCTCGACGACGGCGTCGAGCGCCCGCATCGCGACTGCCATGTCGCCCGGGTGCGTCGCGATGCAGGCGTCGCTCACTCCGACCACGCCAAGCTGGCGGCTGAAGCCGGCAATCGCTGCACAGCCGCTGCCGGGCTGCCGTTTGTTGCAGGGCTGATTGGTGTCGTAGAAATACGGACAACGCGTGCGCTGAAGCAGGTTGCCGGCCGTCGTCGCCCTGTTGCGCAACTGTCCTGACGCCCCGGCGAGCAGGGCGCGTGACAGAAGTCCATAGTCGCGGCGAATCCGTTCGTCGGCCGCAAGATCGGTATTGCGGACGAGGGCACCGATCCTGAGGCCGCCTTCCGGCGTCGGCTCGATCCTGTCCAGCCCAAGGCCGTTGACGTCGATGAGATGGGTGGGCGTCTCGATCTCAAGCTTCATCAAATCCAGCAGATTGGTGCCGCCGGCGATGAATTTTGCGCCGTCGGTGCTGGCCGCGGCCTTTGCTGCCGCCTCGATCGAAGAGGCGCGCTCGTAGCTGAAAGCTCTCATGTCTTCCTCCCCGCAACTTCGGTAATGGCTTCGACGATGTTTGAATAAGCGCCGCAGCGACAGATGTTACCGCTCATGCGTTCCCGGATTTCGGCCGCCGTGATCTCGGCCGGCGCCGTCAGGTCACCCGTCACATGGCTCGGAATATTGGCCCGGATCTCCTCCAGCATGGCGACGGAGGAACAGATCTGGCCGGGGGTGCAATAGCCGCATTGGAAACCATCGTGCTCGACAAACGCAGCCTGCATCGGATGAAGATTGCCCGGCTGTCCCAATCCTTCAATCGTGGTGATGCTGCCGCCTTCGTGCATGACGGCGAGGGTCAGACAGGCATTGATACGGCGTCCGTCGACGAGGACGGTGCATGCGCCGCACTGACCATGGTCGCATCCCTTCTTGGTGCCTGTCAGATGGAGGTGCTCGCGCAGCGCGTCGAGAAGCGTCGTCCGGTTGTCGAGCTCGAGTTCGAGGCGTTCACCGTTCACGGTGAACGAGACGTTCGTGCCTGTCGATGCTTCAGGGATGTTCGTCTGAGAATGACCGAGCGAGGGTGCGCCCGCTACTGTAACGGTGGCGGCGGAAGCGACCAGCAGGTCGCGCCGCGAGATTTCGAGTGCGCCAGGACTTTGCATATCCAGCTCCATGTCTTGATGATGAAAGGTCTAGGACGGCGTGAAAGTTGTCCGATGAGCCGCCAAGGCGAAACAACGCAAACGGCAGAACGATCCCGTTCATGCGTTCACAAGTGAGTTAGCGCGCCGGCAGCCGCGGAATAGTGCCTCAAAATTGATAGGGCCTATTAGCCGTGTTCATGAATGCCCGGCCCAACCGCACGGGCGAAGCCGATTGCTCGCGAACAAAACGCCCGTCCGCGCGTTGGGGGGTGACATGCAGCAAGGAGCTCGAGATGCCTTCGAAAAAGCAAAATACCTCGCTGCCGCGCGAGGAAGACTACCGGGATTTTGAGGAGCGGAACATCCGCGACGGCTGGCCGTATTCGGACCAACCCGATGCTGCCCCCAACAAGCCAAAGAACCGAGCCTACGGTGAACCTGAGGCTAACTTCGACAGAGAGCAAAAGTCCGGCTTCAGCATCGAGGGAAAGGAGGAGGTGGGCACCGATAGCCAGCTTACATCGAAGCAGGAGCCTATCCGGCAAAGCGACGATCTTGAGGTCCGTGTCACAGAATATCTGGAGAGCATGGAAGACTTGGACATAAACAGTATCGATGTCCATGCTCGTGGCGGCACGATCATACTCGAAGGCGCCGTTGAGACGGCCGCCATTGCTCGTAAAATTGAGCTGGCCGTCTTGTCCTTCCACGGGGTTCGGCACGTCCGCAACAATTTGCGCATTGCTGGGGTCGATGCGCGGGTTCCGGACCAAGACGTTTGAACAAGCGGGAAACTGCTTTGGCCGGCCACCCGATCTCGATACCTGCATGATCGGGACAGCCGGCTGGACTTGGCTTTCCTCCTGGATAACGGCGCCTGCTCAAAAGCGCGCAAGAGCCCGAAGAGTCGGAACAAGGCATTTCCTCCGGAGTTGCTAATGCACGCGGCGAGAAGCGGCCGGTCTCGTCAATCAGCGGATGCCGATCCATGGGTGCGAAAGAAGCCGATATTGCCGAAAGGCTGGCCACGGAGCCGGGACGAGGAAGGGACGCCGTCACCCCGGGAGACATACCTGCGAAGGGGATGCGGGACGTATTCTGGCGAGTCGTATCGGAGATCGGCGAAGAGCGGATCGTTCTGATCGCGGCGGGGGTGAGCTTTTATCTTCTGCTGGCGCTGTTTCCTGCGCTGGCTGCCCTGGTTTCAATCTATGGACTCGTCTCGGACCCTTCCGCGATCGGCACACACATGAGCATGCTGGCAGCGGTGTTGCCACCCGGATCCTACGATCTCATCATGGATCAGTTGCAGAACCTCACGACGCAGAAGACGACCACGCTCGGTATCGGCTTCCTTGTGAGCCTGCTGGTCTCGTTGTGGAGCGCTGCCAATGGCATTGCGGCGCTCTTCGACGCGATGAATGTTGCCTATGGTGAGAAGGAAAAGAGAGGCTTCCTGTCGAGAACCCTCTTGTGTCTCGCATTCACCTTCGCGGCCCTGTTGTTCGCCGTCGTGCTGATCGTGGCGATTGGCGTGGTGCCGGCGGTACTCGCCTATTTGTGGCTCGATCGGTGGGTGGAGGTCTTGACCAAGGTGGCGAGGTGGCCGGCCATTCTGCTTCTTGCCACCATCGGCACCGTCCTCATCTATCGTTTTGGGCCAAGCCGGGAACGGGCGAAGCTCAGATGGCTGAACTGGGGCGCGGTATTCAGCACATTGCTCTGGCTCGCCGCCTCGTGGATTTTTTCCTTCTATCTGGAACACTTCGCCAACTACAACGCCACATATGGTGCTCTCGGCGCACTTGCTGGCCTCATGATGTGGGTCTGGATCTCGGTAATCATTCTTATCGTTGGTGCGCTCCTCAATGCCGAACTCGAGCACCAGACAGCGACGGACTCCACAACAGGTGAGCCACTGCCAATGGGCGAACGCGGTGCTTACGTGGCCGATACGCTGGGGAAGGCGGCCGATTGACGGGCGAACTCACGGGACACGAATGGCTCCGCGAGATGGGGCCGTTTGCCCGCAAGGCGTCTGAAACATCGACAATAATTCCGGAATCGGCCCTGGCAGGGAACAAGGCTTCAAGTGGCTCGTTTGATTGCACACACGTGAATCGATCCCGTTACGCGATGGGAGGAGCCGAAAATGAACAATGAACCAAATGACCGCGGCGACCCATTGGGAGCGCCCGCCATGGCCCCGCAAAGTGTCGACGATATTCATGGCGCGCAAACCAGCGGAACTGGCATGACAGATCGCAACTTGCAGCAGGCAGTGCAGGAGGATCTGAACGACGTCAGAGAGTTCGCCGACGAGCAGGCGGAGCGCACCAAGGAAGCCGCAAGCCGCGCCGCCGAGCACGAGAAGAACGTCGTGGCGCGCCAGTTGAGCGGCGTCGCAATGGCCGTTGAGAAAGTCGGCTCCGAACTCCAACAGTCGGATCAACAGGCTCTCGGCCGCTACGCCCAACAGGTCGGCACGTCGCTCGGGAACTTCGCGCGCGACGTCGAAGGGCGCGACTTCGGCGAAATTGCGGGAATGGCTGAAGACTTCGGCCGAAAGCAGCCGCTCGCCTTTCTCGGAATGGCGGCGATCGCGGGCCTGGCCGCCAGTCGGTTTCTGACCGCCTCGGCTCAGCGTCGCACTCGCCGGAATGTTTCCCGAACGTCCTCCGCGTCGCCGTCGGCAAGTGGCCGATCCAGTGAAGGCGGGTGGAATTTTGAGGAGGATCAGCGCAATGGCTAACCATCGGGACGACCGCCCCTTGTCGGAACTCATGACCGGTTTGGTGGCGGATATATCCGGGCTTTTCCGCAAGGAAATCGACCTGGCAAAGACAGAGGCATCCGAGACATTGAACCGGGCAGTAGGCAGCCTCGAAACGCTTCTTGTCGGCTTGATCTTCGCAATCGGCGCCATCGGTGTGCTCCTGGCCGCGGTCGTCCAGGGACTGGCCGCGTTTCTGGTGACCCGGGGCATAACCGAACCGAATGCCGAGGCATTGTCAGCGGCTATTGTGGGTGTCGTCGTGGGATTGCTCGCCTGGGCAATGATTTCGCGCAGCCTGTCGACACTGAAGGGCAGCAGTCTCAAGCTCGATAGAACAGCAACCTCGCTGCAGCGCGACCTGGACGTGGTGAAGGAGAGAGTGCGATGAACGATGCTTCCCACACGCATTCGGCTGCCGAGTTGCAGCAAGAGATCGAGGCCGATCGCCAGCGGATCGAAGAAAAGCTCCACGCTATTCAGGAGCGCATGTCGCCAGGACAGCTGATGGACGAACTGCTCGACTATGCCAAGACGAGCGGGGGAGCCGAATATCTCAGCAATCTTGGTGTCGCACTTAAGGCAAATCCGATCCCTGTCGCATTGATGGGGGTCAGTCTCGCTTGGTTGCTCGCCAATCCGGGATCCCGCGCTCCAGGATTAAGGGAAGACGACGAGGTGGATGAATATCCGCTCGCGACCGTGAAGGGTTCCGTAAGGCGCATCGGACCGGTGGAGGCGAGCTTCGGCGAGCGGTATAGCCACTTCACGGATGAAAGCGGCAATCGCTTCAGGGCCCTGACGGATCCAGAAGGTCGTCGGGCCGGCCACTTCGTCGACCCGAGCGGCAGCGTTTATCGCGGTTTTGCCGACGCGGCCGGAAAGCAGATCGAAGATATACGCGACGAGACCGGTGCCTTGTTCGACGAGGCCTCCGGTTGGGCATCCAGAACATGGCGGGAGGTGGGTGCCACGGTAAGCCGCGTGACCGGCTCCATTGCTGACGCCGGCAAGTCTCTCGCGAGCCGTGCACAGGACGCGGGCCGATCGCTGCAGGATGAGGGTGCGCAGCTCAATGCGGCTATCCTCAAGCATTTCCGCGACCAGCCCCTGGTCGGCGGCGCGCTCGCCTTCGCGGTCGGCGCAGCGATAGGCGCCGCGCTGCCGCATACCGAGACTGAGGATGAGGCCATGGGCGAGGCGTCCGACCAGGTGCGTGGTAACCTGGCGGCGAGAACGAATGCGGCGGTTGGCGAGGCGCTGGAAACGGGGCAGGAGATCCTGGACAAGGCGGGTGATGCTGCGCTTGAAGCTCACGACGCCGCCAAGGAGCGAGTGCGCGAATCGGTCCGCGAATGAAACCGCGCCTCGCGGGTGTACGTCGAAACCCAAGCGATCATAGCGGTCGAGGGATTTTGGGCGGAAAGAAGCCGTGGGTCGGTTTATGGGGTCATTGCTGGACGGCAAGACCCGGGTTCATGGAGTTAAGGCCTCGCCGATCGCTCTGCGGCATCTGAGTGCGCCGAAAAACTCGACGGACGCCGAGCATGACCAGCGTTCTGGTGGGAAGGTCGGCGCCGTCGCCCAAGCATTGTGTCCACTCGCGAGTCCACCTCCCTACCACTCGATGGCCGGTCGGGTGATCATCAGCCAGAAAATCGCAAGAACGGCACCAAATGCCGGAAAGCCGAAGGCGAACCACAGACGGAAGAGCTGATGGTAGCGTTTTGGCAGCGGCTCGACGTCTTTGCACGCCACTTCCGCGAGCCTGCGCATTTCCATCTGCATCCAGACAACCGGAAGCCAAAACGCTCCCGTAACAGCGTACAGAAGCAGGGAAAGAAGTATCCAGCCTTCCATCAATGAGTAGCCGACGTGCCAAGCAAGGGCGATCCCGGTGACGGGCTGCAGGATGACGGCGGTTGCGGTGAAAAGGAAGTCGGCCAGGACGACGATACGCGCCACGGCAGCAATCGTATCTGTGCGACCGGTGCGGTGGGCGAGCAACATGAAGAACGCGATTCCGGCTCCCGTGCCCAGCAGGACTGAAGCGCCGATAAGATGCAGGTACTTGAGCACGAAATAGAGCATCATCGTTCCTTGAGAATCGCCAGCGCGACGAGGTGCAATGCGAGGATCGGCCAGATTTTCATGAGAGGCCCCAGCGGTTCGCTCCATAGCTCTGGGAGCAGGACCGTTCCGGCGAGTGCATAGAAGAGCGACAGACAGATCGCGCCGTAGAGTCCGATGCGGCTGGTTCGACGGACTGCGATCGCGAGCCCGACAAGAATGTCTGCAAGTGCTCCGGCGACGACGCTGGGTCCTGCGAGAATATCGGCTCCGGCTCGTTGCATCAGATCGACGCCGATGCCGTATCCGGACGTAAGCGAGACAATGCCCGTACCGATCCAAAACAGCGACAGAATAATGAAAATAACGGGCTTCAGGAGATAGAGCTTGGCGAACCAGCGTTCCTGGACGGAAACCGGCGTTCTGGCGAGTGCCTCGGACAATGCCAATGGTTGAATCTGCGTGGTCTCGAGCCACGGCTGGATATCGCCAACCGCGCCGCGTGCGATCTCTTTTTGCGCGGTGCTCCGTGTCGGCGGGCGCCAGCCCATTGCGCCGGCAAGATCGCTAAACCTGTAGATGAGATCGGCCAGAAGGATAGGTATCCTGATCACTCGAGCAGCCCGAAAGCCAAGCCAGCGACGGTAGGTGCCTACAACGTCTTCAAAAGACAGGACCTCCGGCCCGGCGATCTCCAGCACGAGCCGCTCGGGAGCATCCGGGCTGACGAATATCTCGACTGTGCGCACCACGTCTTCGAGGCGAACGACCTGGAGCGGGCCAGTCTTCGGCATGAGCGGCAGGACCGGCAAAGCCGCCAACCCCCTGAAGAGGGCACTGGCTCCGAAGGCTCCGGGACCGAGTACGACAGAGGGGCGGAGAATGACCCAATCGAGATCTCGAGCCATCAATGCCCTGTCGCCTTCAAGTTTCGTTTGCGAAAAAGACGAGGGCTGCTCCTTTTCCACGCCCATCGCAGAGAAATGGATAACCCGGCGCACGCCGGCCTGTTCACAAGCCTTGAATAGTGCCGACGGGCCACGCGCATGAACGCCGGACGTACTTTCGCCGGGACCGTCTTGAAGTGTGCCTGCGCAGTTCACGACAGTGGCAACACCCGATAAATGAGGCAGCCAGTCTGCGGGTTCGACTGCCCGCGCGAGATCGATTTCGACGACTTCGCCGCCTCCTCCAGAAGCCAATGTCGAGCCGGGCCGAACCACGCGCACGATTGTCATGCCGCGCTCGGAAAGCTTTGCGCATACTGCTGAGCCGATCAGGCCGGAAGCGCCTACCACAAGCACTCTCATAGTCCATCCTTACGAATGTTCGGCGCTGCGCAGCACTTCACCCGAACGAAGGTCTGGTAGTTCTCGCGGCTCCAGATCTGGGGACAGCCTTATGTGCTCGATGCTCTACAAACTCGCATCAGGTCTTCGCGATTGAATTCGGATTGTGCTTGTCGCTTTCGCTGACAGAACCCTTCGAGGCCTTGGAACCCCCACCCCACTGTTGCGCCTTACGCGCATGGTCGCCTCCGACGTGACCAGGTTGGTTTTTCTTGGCAGTACCGCTTTCTCCCTTGTTCTTGGGACGGTCTGATTTGTTTGCCATCTCATGCTCCATAGGTTTTGGTGCCGGCTTCCGCGCCTGGATCAGCACATGCGGGAAACCTTTGCCCGCCGGCTGCATCCGACCGGAGTTCATCGGGCCATGGTCCCGCCGCCAACCGGTTGAATACCGATCCGAACGATCGAGGAACTGATCGGTTCCAAACTCGCTCCAAGGCAAGGTATGACGCATGAAGTCGAGCGATCCGCCGTGCGGAAGGCAGGTTCTCCCCAACTCCATGTTGTCGCGACCGCGGTCGAGCGAGGGGCGTCACTCGCGTATTTCCGATTGCTGCGCCTCGATCAAAGCGGTCAACGCGGGAACATCGGTTCGTCCCGCGGGTTCGACCATCATCGAGAATCGTCGGTGCTGCTGGCTAACATGTCGACGGAGGATTCAATGGCGTTGTTCGAGATACTGGCTGACCAAAAAACCTCTAAGGAACTCGACGTTGCGCTTGTGATGCTGACCAGCAACGAAGACAGCGGCGGATCGCGCAAGGGAATTATACTTACGCATGAACTCGTCGAGGATGCCTTTGATGGTGACCGCGGCCGAGCGGCTGAAGCGGTCCGGTCCGGAGTAGTCGATCATGAGGCGATGCGCAGGATCGGCAGCCCGGACAAGCTCGTCTACCAACCTCAAAACGCAGACGGGGCAAGTGCCGCCCATTGGACCTTGGCTGTGTTCAGCCGGGACGATCTGGGCCTGTTCGAGGGACCGGTACGCACCGAGATGAAAGCGGGCTCGCCTGTCGGCGGCACTCGCACGTAGCTGCCATGTGGCAAGCGGTTTGGCTCAGCGGTCAACATGCCACTGGAAGACCTTTGAGCCGCCTCTTCGTTCGGTACCTCCTTCGACTGTCACGACCGCCCCGGAAACCCGACGCCGCTTAGGAGATATCGATGTCAGGCAGAGTAGTGTCTGCGAGCGGAGCGTGCGCCGGCCTGGCCATGGTCTTGGTGCTGATGGCGTCGGCCACGCGTCGAGGGCGAAGTCACTGGCGACCGATCAACGCGACGAGCCACTGGATGCACGGCCAAGCCGCTGCCTCCGTATCCCGCTTCGACCTCTCTCACACGCTCACCGGTTTCGCGACGCACATGCTTGCCTCGCTCTGGTGGGCGCTGCCGTTTTCTGCCTTGCTGGGGAGAAATACGGCGAGCTCGCCGCGTGTGGTGGCGGCGGCCGCAGGCACGACCGTACTCGCGGCCCTCGTTGATTACGGTCTGGTGCCGAGACGCCTTACTCCGGGCTGGGAACTGGCCTTACCGAAAACGGACTTCGCGAAGGCTTATGTCGCCATGGCTCTAGGCCTGGCATTGGGCACCTTCCTGCATCACGATGCGCGGATGCGCTGATCTGGATCGCAGATCGAGCTTCGTAGTTGCGGCGATGGTGACGCCCCTCAAATGTGACATCCTGGGAACAACATCCGATCTGACGTGTTGGAAAATCGAGGCCAGCGTGCGTTGGCGAAAAATCCAAACACTTCGGGAGAGTTTTATATGAGCAGTCGGCCACCCCCAATTCCTCCGGAAAATCGCAGCGGGAAGGGAACTGGAGAGCCCGCAACGAACGCATCGGTTGAATCCAAGAAGCGAGAGACACCCTCGGATCCAGAGAAGAAGGGGCAGCAAGGCAATACCAAGATCAACACGACCCATCAGGGCTACCAACAGGATCGATGAGGAGCATCATGTCCACTTCCAAGACGACGCCGGCAAGCATTCGCCAAGGCGGCCCAGGTGCTTCGCATGAAAATGCCAAAGCTCCGCTGGATATCCCGAAGCCACCTGCCGAACCTGACAAGCGTACCCGCAGCAAGGTCTCTGGCGGCGGAGGCGAGCACGACAGCCACCACAGCCACGATCCGGGGCGAAAAGGCGGCCAAGGTTAGATCATTTCACTTTGAGCTACGCAGAAACTACGCAATTCTGGATGGAAACCGCTTTACAGTTTTCTTTCCTGGAATTGCCGCTAGTCAATTCCCCCGTCCGCGTAAGTGTGGCGACCGACAAAATCGAGGTCATGGTTACCGTACCGACGCGTGGTCGAGGCCTGTCGCAACTCCTCCCACGGCAGGCTCTTTTTTTGACGATGGTGGTTAAATCGGCCAAACGGTGCGTTGGGCGACTGGATGAGTGGAATGCCGGCCTGTTGTTGTTCCCTGGTTACCCTGTCACGCTGCCTGCAGAGTTCAAGAGGCCGAGCGGGAGTCGTCGCAGGTTGTGCTCAACGGTCATGTTGCTAATGTCTGCCGGACCGGTCCCGGCGTGTTCGCCGCATCTGGCAGACACGGGATCTGCTCATAACTATCATCTCGTGCCGAGCCGCCTGCGCTAGCCATACCGGAAGAATGGAGACGGAGAATGTCGGACCAGCACCATCACCACGACCATGATCGTGACGACAAGCACGGCGAGGAACGGTGGAAACACAACGGTGTCCGCGTCATCAAAGGTGATCAATTGGACGGCAACACGGCCCAGACGCCCGGCATGTACCGGCAGGCAGCCATCAATCATGCGCGTGTCGGCGCCCAAAAGATCTGGGCCGGAACCGTCGCGATCGAGCCCAATGCCAAGACCGGCGTGCATCACCACGGGCCGCTCGAAAGCGTGATCTTCGTCATCCGCGGCAAGGCGCGCATGCGCTGGGGCGACAGGCTGGAATATGTCGCGGAGGCAGGCCCGGGGGACTTCATCTACGTGCCGCCATACGTGCCGCACCAGGAAATCAATGCGGATCCTGAACATCCGCTCGAATGCGTGCTGGTACGGTCCGATAACGAGGCCGTCGTCGTTAACATCACCGATATCGATCCGGTCGAGAAGCCGGAGGAGATCTACTGGGTGGATCCGATCCACAAGCATCCGGGCTGACCGTTTGCCAGCACCGAGGCATCTTGCTTGGATGCCATACTGTGGATCGCTACAGCCCACACGAAAAACCCGCCTGCTTTCGCGGACGGGTTCCATAGTCGGTGTACGGTGAGGGTTCTCACTCCGCCTTCGCCCCGCCCAGAAATTCCTCGCACCAGCTTGGGCCGTTGGCGCGCTTGCGGTCGCCGACGAGGCGGATCGAGCGGATGACGTAGTCGGAAGAGACGGTGAGCTGGACGGAACAGCTCAGATATTCCGTGCGGGCGGCGGAGATGCGCTTGCCGCGTTTGCCGTCGGCGGTCTTTTCATACTCGGCCGGGATCTTGCGGGTCTTGTAGCCGCCCTTCCAGCTGTAGACGGTGTCGTCACCGGATTCGACGTCGGCGATCGGCGGGCCGAACCGGGCGAAGAAGATACCAGCGGGCTTGCCCAGCCACCGGGTCTCGACGGCGTTTTTTGCCACCCCTGAAGTCGTCGTACAGCCGGCAAGGGCCAGCACAAGGCCGGCGACCGTCATCATGCGGAAGTTCATGTTTTTGTCCCTTTGAGTCTCGTTCTGAAATCTGCGGCGCGGAAGCCCGTATCCCCCGGCTTTCCTAGCTTTCCGCTGAGCCTCTAGCGCTAAAAGACGCGAAAGAAAATCCGCCCTGGCCGCCGGGATTCAGGAAAATATAAAGCGTTGCAGAAACGCCCTATTGCCGCTCCAGGCGAGGTGCGCCAACGGGTTTCCACCGATTGAATTTTTCGCGCTAGGCTGCATTCTTTTTGAGATAGGCGCTTGTGAAATCGAAAATGCTGTTCTATAGAGGCGCCGCTGGTCACGGAGTGTAGCGCAGTCTGGTAGCGCACCACGTTCGGGACGTGGGGGTCGCGTGTTCGAATCACGCCACTCCGACCAGCCAAATCAATTACTTATCGAGCTATTTTGCCGCCGACGAGCCGAGCGAACGACGGATCGCACCTTCTCGGGCGGCGCGGCCTGACGGCGCCCTGCCGAGGCGGACTGTCTCACGGCGTTCTGAAACGGTGAAACAGTCCTATCGATCGTCATGATCGACACGCCACCTTACGGTTAGACGATTGAAATTGAAGCCCTGATTTCTCAGGGGCGAGACGGGACTGATCGCCTCTTGGCTTTGCGCGATCTTGGCGTGGGCAGTTTGGCTGCTTCCTTGGCAGGCTTGAATCGAGGCGCGTAGCTTCTTTCGTTGTTCACCTTGAAATAGTCTGTTAACCATATGCCGTCTTTGCAGGGTGAACGATCGCCGCCATTATCCCTTCAACAAACGCATTCTGGTGAGGCTGTGATGTTGAAGGAACCAATTTTCACACTGCGCGAGATCGTTATCTGGTCCGCCATTCTCGGCAGCGTCGTCGGCTACCAGCTTTGGCGCAACGGCGACCCGCCGCCGCTGACGATGCAACTTGCCCCAATCGAGCGGCCCGCCTGACGATTTGCGGGCGCAGACTGCTACCTTACTCCTCAGGAAGTCCATTGCGTCTTGCGGCTCTCAGCAGGTCCACTTCCGGTGCGGCAGGGCCGAATTCGTCTCCGAGGCGGTTGGCTTCGTCCTCGTCCAGGCGGTATTTCCGCGCAAATGCTTCGATCGTCATAGTGCGGCCGTCGAAGCCTCCGTCGGGCCTTTCCTTCCCATTGTTGCCAAGCATGGCTGCGTCTCCTTGCTATGCTTGGCGAAAAGCTAGGGCGGGAGCGTCGGTTTGGAAGAGTGAGGCGAAGCGAGACGGCCGCCGGCCGAATGGCATGGACCAATGAAAAAGGGGCCGAGCGGCCCCTTTTCCAGCTTCGACAAGTTGCCGATCAGCCGTCGATCGAATCGATGATTTCCGCCGCCTTGCCGGCATTGACGCGGCGGATTTCCGCGTCTTCACGCCGGCTGGCAAAGAGTTCCGTTGCCATCAGTTGATCGGCGAGGTCTGCCGGCAGCGAAAGGATAACCCGGCTCTCCTCCGCATGAATGCCACCGAGCGCCGCGCGTTTGGCGGTGATCATGCCGCCGGCGACCGTGTTGTTGGTGTCCGGGTCGATCAGGATGAAGGCGCCGGTGGTACGGTTCTGTTCATAAGCGTCGAAGATCGCCTGTTCGTCGAAGGCCAGGTGAACCTTGCCGATCGCGTTCATCGGCAGCTCTTGCGTTTGGTTCCACTTGCCGGTCTTGAGATCGAGCTGGCTTGCGGGCTGCACCTGCACGCGCTGGCGGCGGCTGCCGGATTTCAGCCAGTAACGCTTGCCGGGCTGGATGCCTTCCGGCTGGAGGGCGACAAGCTGGGCGTCGAAGGCGAGCCCGGTCATCGGCTGGCTGTCGATCGCGGCGATCACGTCGCCGCGGGAAACGTCCACCTGGCGGTCGAGCACGAGCGTGATCGCGTCGCCGGCAACGGCGGCATTGCGCACGAGATCGAAGGTGACGATCTTCGTGACGTTGGCAACCATGCCGGACGGCAGGATGACGACGGAATCGCCGGGCTTCACCGAGCCACCGGCGACGGTGCCCTGATAGCCGCGGAAGCTCTCGCCCGGGCGCGAGACTCGCTGCACCGGCAGGCGGAAGCCGACCGTCTGTGCAGAGCGCGTTGTCGCGAGTTCGAGGACCTCGATCAGCGTCGGGCCATCGTACCAAGGCATGGAGGCGCGGCCGTCATAGACGACGTTCTCGCCCTTGAGTGCCGAAACCGGGATCGCGGTGACCTGCCGGACGCCGAGCGACAAGGCGAGTTCCTTGAACTCGTGCGAGATCTGCTCGAAGCGGCTGCGGTCGTAATCGGTGAGGTCGATCTTGTTGACGGCGAGCACGAACTGGCGGATGCCCATCAGCGTCGCGATCGTTGCGTGACGCCGGGTCTGCTCCAGGAGGCCGACGCGGGCGTCGACCAAGAGCACAGCGAGATCGGCAGTCGAAGCGCCGGTCGCCATGTTGCGGGTGTATTGTTCGTGGCCGGGCGTGTCGGCAACGATGAAGGAGCGCTTGTCGGTCGAGAAATAGCGGTAGGCAACGTCGATGGTGATGCCCTGTTCGCGCTCGGCCTGCAGCCCGTCCAGAAGCAGCGCGAAATCGGGCAGGCCAAGGTCGTTCTGCTTGCCGCTGGAATCGCGCTCGAGCGTGGCGGCTTGGTCCTCCTTGACCGCCTTCGTGTCCCAAAGCAACCGGCCGATCAGCGTCGATTTGCCGTCATCGACGCTGCCGCAGGTGATAAGGCGAAGCGGGCGGGTATCGCGCGTGGCGCGCACCGGCTCCTGCGCCGGATGGGCGACGACTTCGGTTGTGTCGTCCAGGGCGGCGTTCGCGATTGCGGGTGCGGTCATCAGAAATATCCCTCGCGTTTTTTCTTTTCCATCGAGCCGGACTGGTCCCTGTCGATGGCGCGGCCCTGCCGTTCGGAGACGGTCGCGGTTTCAAGTTCGGAAATAATGTCGTCGAGCGTGGTGGCACCGGAGCGGATGGCCCCCGTCAGCGGGAAACAGCCGAGCGTGCGGAAGCGGATCACTTCCTCGCGCTTAAATTCGCCCGGAAGGAGTTCGAGACGCGGATCTTCGGCAAGGATCATCATGCCGTCACGCTCGACGATCGGACGCTTCTTGGCAAAATAGAGCGGCACGATCGGGATCTCTTCCGCCTGGATGTAGCGCCAGATGTCGACCTCGGTCCAGTTGGAGAGCGGAAAGGCGCGCACGCTCTCGCCCTTGCGGACCATGCCGTTGTAGATGTTCCAGAGCTCGGGACGCTGGTTGCGCGGATCCCAGCGGTGGTCCGGCGTGCGGAACGAATAGATGCGTTCCTTGGCGCGGCTTGCTTCCTCGTCGCGGCGTGCGCCGCCGAAGGCCGCGTCGTACTGGCCGGCGTCAAGCGCCTGGCGCAGCGCTTCGGTTTTCATGATGTCGGTGTAGAGCGCCGAGCCATGCGAGAAGGGAGTTACGTTCTCTGCTGCCCCGCGCGGGTTGGTGTGAACGACCAGATCGAGATCGTATTTTTCGACGATCTCGTCGCGAAACGCGATCATCTCCCGGAACTTCCAGCCGGTGTCGACATGAAGCAGCGGAAAGGGGACGCGGCCGGGATAGAAGGCCTTGCGCGCCAGATGCAGGAGCACGGACGAATCCTTGCCGATCGAATAAAGCATGACCGGACGCTCGAATTCGGCGGCAACCTCACGGAAAATGTGGATCGCTTCGTTTTCAAGTGCCTTCAGATGCGGGTCGAGCGGCGGCTTCGCGCTCTGCGGATTATGCAGTTCCGTTTCCGGATGGTTGTGGGGCATTTCGAACTCCGGGGAGGATACGTGTCTCTCGGTGCGCCGGCCGCTTTCAGGCAGCATTGCTGGCGCTGGGAATGATGGAGGAGGCCGCTTCCGGCACGTGCAGGCCGCATTCGCGCTTCTCGTCGTTCTCCCACCACCAGCGTCCGGCGCGCTCGGGCTCGCCGGGCTTTATCGCACGGGTGCAGGGCTCGCAACCGATCGACGGATAGCCGCGGGCGTGGAGCGGGTTGACGGGAATGGCATTGGCCGCGACGTGGGCGCGGATCGTTTCGATATCCCAGTCCGCCAGCGGATTGATCTTTATGAGGCGGCGTTCGAGGTCCGCTTCGGCAAAGGGCGTGGTGGCGCGATTGCCTGACTGACCACGGCGAAGGCCGGTGATCCAGTAGCTTGCACCCTCGAGCGCACGCGCAAGCGGTTTCAGCTTGCGCACGCCGCAACAGGCATGTCTGGCTTCCACGCTTTCGTAGAAGCCGTTCACGCCATACTCAGCCACATAGGCGTCGATGTCGGCCTTTTCGGGGTAGAAACGCTTGATCAGGATCCCGTAGGTTTCCTCGGTCTTGTCGATAAGCGCGACGGTCTCGTTGAAGAGGCGGCCGGTCTTCAGTGTCGCAACGTCGATATCGAGCTGATCCGTGCCGATCGCGGCCGTGATGACCTGGTCCTCGATGCCGAGCGACGTCGTGAAGACGGCTCTGCCTTCAAGATCGGCGACCAGCGCCAGGCGTCCGGCAAGATCCAGGCCTGCGAGCGCTTCGCTCAGGGCTTTCGCTTCGGCTTCGAGGGTCTGCGTGGTCATGGCTAAATCCCGTTGCAATTTTCACGGAATATCGCAGCCGTTTGTGACAAATGACAGAAAAACGGATTTCTATTGCTCAAGGATCAGAGCAAATATCTCTCTGATCCATAAAGTTCTAAGAAAACCTAGTAATTTGATGGATTATTTCCGCCCCCTGGCAAGCGTGCATACCCTTTCGTTTGCTGCAGGCGGTCCAAGCCCTCCGCCATCGACAACGAGGGCATTACCATTCAAGAATTGTTGAATGCCCTGTCCTTTCGCTTCAGGTGCTCCACGTTCACCTTGATCGTTTTGGCGCATCGAAGGAGACAGGAGATGGCAGAAATGGCAAGGTCCTTTTCCGCTCGCATGCTCGGTGGAGGTGTCCTCGGATTGCTTCTCGTCACAGGCGCCTACGCGCACCACGGCTGGTCCTGGGCGGAGGCCGATCAGATCGAGCTTTCCGGAACGATCCGGGAGATTTCCATGTCCCCGCCGCATCCAACGCTAGACGTCGAGACGGAGAATGACGGCGTCTGGCGGGTCGAACTCGCCAACCCGCGCCAGACAGAACGCTCGGGCTTTGTCGACGGAGTGGCGAAAGTCGGCGATCCGGTGGTGGCCCTCGGCAACCGTTCGCTCGATCGCAATGAGAAGAGGATGAAGGCTGTCCGGATCACCGTCGCCGGCAAGGCCTACGACCTCTATCCGGAACGGATACAGACGAATTGACGAGCGGTGCGGAGGCGTTGGAGTGGATCGGCGCCCTGCCTTTCGCGGTGGCGATACGGCGCTCCGCGCTCCTCTACCTCTTCGTAAACGCGGCCCATATCCTGTCGATCGGGATAATCGTCGGCGCGATCCTGCCGCTCGACCTGCGCCTGATCGGGTTCTTCGGCAAGGTGCCGATCCCGGCGATCGGCCCGTATCTTTCGCGCGCCGCGGCAACCGGCATAGTCCTCGCCATGGTCACGGGCTTCTGCCTCTTCAGCGTCCGCCCCCTTGAATATGCCGGCAACCCTGCCTTCCTGACAAAGATCACGTTGCTCGCACTCGGCGTCGTCAACGCGGTTCTGTTGCATCTGACGCCGCAATGGCGCGCCGCCGTCAAAGGCGGACCGCTCTCCTGGAGAATCCGCCTTTCGGCACTGTTTTCCATGGCGGTCTGGACCGGAGCGGTTCTTGCCGGCCGCTGGATCGGCTTCCTTTCGGAGTAGCGCGCCGCGTGTTTCGTTAGGTCGGTCGAGCATGCAGTCCGCCCTCCCGACGGGGAGAGCGGTGCCTGTGTGGCACTGTTCACGGACTACCGGTCGCTGATCGCCCAGCGCGGGTTGATCCACGGCTCCTGGTTCGAGCGGGCGAGGGGTTGCTTGCCGAGGATGTGGTCGGCCGCCTTCTCGCCGGTCATGATCGAGGGACCATTGAGGTTGCCATACGTGACGTGGGGGAAGATCGAGGAGTCAGCGACGCGCAAACCCTCGACGCCGATCACTCGCGTTTCCGGATCCACCACCGCCATCGGATCGTCCTTGGCTCCCATCTTGCATGTACCGCAGGGATGGTAGGCGCTTTCGAGATGCTCGCGCAGGAAGGCGTCGATCTCGTCGTCCGTCTGGACCTTGTCGCCCGGCTGGATTTCCGGTCCGCGATATTGGTCGAACGCCTTCTGGCCGAAGATCTCGCGCGTCAGTCGCACGCAGTGGCGGAATTTCTCCCAGTCTTCGGGATGGCTCATATAGTTGAAGCGGATCACCGGATCGGCCTTCGGGTCGGACGAGCGAAGGGCGACGCTGCCGCGCGACTTCGAGAGATTGTAGCCAACATGGACCTGGAAGCCATGCGTGTTGGCCGCTGCCTTGCCGTCGTAGCTGATCGCCACCGGCAGGAAGTGATACTGGATGTCGGGCTGCTTGACTCCGGGTGCCGAGCGCAGGAAGGCACAGGCCTCGAACTGGTTGGAAACACCAAGGCCCCTCTTGAAGAGCAGCCATTGCGCGCCGGCGACGCCCTGCCAGAACCACGGCAGCCAGGAATAGAGCGAAACCGGCTTGGTGCTTACCTGCTGGAAGTAGAACTCCATGTGATCCTGAAGGTTCTGGCCGACGCCCGGGCGGTCGACCTTCACCTCGATACCCATCTCCTTCAGATGCGCCGCCGGTCCGATGCCGGAGAGCATCAACAGCTTCGGCGAGTTGAAGGAGGAGGCGGACACGATCACCTCGCGATTGGCCTTCACAACCTCGGTCCGGCCGTTGCGCTCGATCTCGACACCGGTTGCGCGGCCGTTCTCGATCACGATCTTGTGGGCAAGGCAGCGGATCAGTTGGACATTTGGGCGCTTCAACGCCGGCTTCAGATAGGCGGAAGCGGCGGACCAGCGTCGGCCTTGCCAAGTCGTCTGCTCCATCAGGCCGAAGCCTTCCTGCTTCGAGCCGTTATAGTCGTCGGTGAGTTCGAACCCTGCCTGCTTTCCCGCTTGGATGAAGGCGTGAAAGAGCGGGTTCCGGACGCTGCCACGCTGCACATGCAGCGGCCCGTTGGTGCCGCGCCAGCCGTCTTCGCCGCCATGCGAATGTTCCATCCGCTTGAAATAGGGAAGCACGTCGGCATAGGCCCAGCCTTGGGCGCCGAGTTCTTCCCAGCGGTTGAAGTCCTCCGCGTGCCCGCGCACATAGACCATGCCGTTGATCGAGGAAGAGCCGCCGATTACCTTGCCGCGCGGCGCGGTGATGCGCCGGTTGTTGAGGTTCGGTTCCGGCTCGGACAGATAGCCCCAATTGTAGCGATTCATGCTCATCGGCCAGGCAAGAGCCGCCGGCATCTGGATGAAGGGGCCCACGTCCGAGCCGCCGAACTCCAGCACGATGACCGAATGCTTGCCGTCTTCCGACAGGCGATAGGCCATGGCCGAGCCTGCGGAGCCGGAACCGATGATGACGAAATCTGCCTGCATTCTCGCTACTTTCTCTGTTCGGATGCCCCTGATCCGGCTGCCGCCACCTTCTCCCCGCTTGCGGGAGAAGGCACTCGCGGCGCCCGCTCAAGCCTCCTCTGCCGCTTGCGTGGAAGCTCACGGCGCTCCCAGTCCCTCTCCCCGCATGCGGGGAGAGGGTTAGGGTGAGGGGCAAATGTTGTCAGTACGGCGCCTCGACCTTCCCCATGCCGACATAGACGGTCTTGAGCTCTGTATAGTGGTTCAACGCCGCGACCGAATTTTCCCGCCCGAAGCCCGATTGCTTCGAGCCGCCGAAGGGGATCTCGACTGGGCAGAGATTGTAGGTGTTGATCCAGAGCGTGCCGGCCTCGAGCTGGTCGACCACCCGGTGAGCGCGGGTGATGTCGGCGGTGAAGACGCCGGCGGAAAGGCCGAATTCGGTGGCGTTCGCGCGGGCGACGACCTCCGCTTCGTCGTCGAAATCGAGCACGCACATGACCGGCCCGAAGATTTCCTCGCGCGCGATCGTCATCTCGTCGGTGACGTCGGCAAATACGGTCGGCTGGATATAGGTGCCCTCGGTGTTGACGGCGTTCGGAATGCCGCCGCCGGTCACGAGCCGCGCGCCTTCCGCCTTACCCTTCTCGATGTAGGAGAAGACCTTGTCGCGCTGTGCTTTCGAAACCATGGGGCCAAGCTGCGTCGCCTCCTCCATGGGGTCGCCGATGACGATCGCCTCCGTGCGTTCCTTGAGCCGCGCCAGAAAGGCGTCCTTGACCTTCCGCTGCACGAACACGCGGGTGCCGTTGGAGCAGACCTGCCCGGTCGAATAGAAATTGCCGAGCATGGCGCCGCCGATCGCGCTTTCGAGATCTGCATCGTCGAAGACGATCAACGGCGACTTGCCGCCGAGTTCCATCGTCACATGGCGAAGCCCGGCTGCGGCTGCCTCATAGACCTTGCGGCCCGTCGGCACAGAGCCGGTCAGCGATACCTTGGCGACATCGGGGTGGTTGACGAGCAGCGGACCTGTCGACCGGTCGCCCTGGATGACATTGTAGAGGCCTTTGGGCAGGCCGGCCTCGACCAGGATTTCGGCGATCTTCAGCGCGCCAAGCGGCGTGTTTTCCGAAGGCTTGAAGACCATGGCGTTGCCGGCAGCGAGCGCCGGTGCGCCCTTCCAACAGGCGATCTGCTGCGGATAGTTCCAGGCGCCGATGCCGACGCAGACGCCGAGCGGGACCCGCTTGGTGTAGGCGAAGTCGCCGCCAAGCGGGATATAGTCGCCATTGAGCGCCGCCGCCGCGACACCGCCGAAGAACTCGAAGCTGTCGGCGCCGGAAGTCGGGTCGGCGACGATCGTCTCCTGGATCGGCTTGCCGGTGTCGAGTGTTTCCAGTTCGGAAAGCTCGCGGTTGCGCTCGCGCATGATTTCCGCGGCGCGTTTCAGGATGCGGCCGCGCGCCGTCGGGCTCATCGCCGCCCATTCCGGCTGTGCCCGTTTCGCGGCGGCGATCGCCTTTTCGACGATCGCGGGCGTCGCGGCATGAAGCCGGGCGATCACCTCGCCGGTCGCTGGATAGATGCTCTCGATCACCGAGCCGGCGGCGTCCTCGACATATTCCCCGTCGATGAAGTGCGAGGCTTTCGGTTGGGCTCTCATGTCATTCTCCTCGCGGGTAGCGTTTGGATTCCTCGAGATTGTCGAGGTTCATGTGGTTGCGCATGTAGCGCTCGGATGCCTTCTGCAGCGGCTGATGGTCCCAAGGATAGTAGGCGCCGTTCCTGAGCGCCTCGTAGACCACCCAGCGCCGGGCCTGGCTTTCGCGCACGGCCGCATCGAAGGCGTCCATGTCCCAGTGGGCGGCGCGCATGTCGCGGAAGGCGGCGAGCGTTGCCGCATCGACAGAGTTGCGCGGTTTTTCCGCCAGGTTGGTGAGTTCCAGTGGGTCGCTTTCGAGGTCGTAAAGCTGGTCCGGATCGAGGGTGCAGTGGATGTATTTCCACTTTCCTTCACGAATGCAGACGAGCGGTGCGTAGGAGGCTTCCGCCGCATATTCCATCAGCACCGCCTCGGTGCGCTCCGTGCCGCCCACCATCGGCAGAAGGCTGATGCCGTCCGTCCAGGGCTTTACCTCTTCCAGCGAGATGCCGGCGAGTTCGGCAAGCGTCGGCGTCACGTCGAGGTTGGAGGTGGGCGCCAGATGCAGGCCGGGTGTAACCCCCGGCCCGGCGATCATCAGCGGCACGCGCGCGGAGCCTTCGAAGAAGTTCATCTTGAACCATAGGCCGCGTTCACCGAGCATGTCGCCGTGGTCGGAACAGAAGAGGATGACTGTATCGTCGAGCATTCTCGTCCGCGACAGCGTATCGATGAGCTCTCCCACTTTTTCGTCGAGATAGGAGATATTGGCGAAATAGGCGCGGCGTGACTGGCGGACATTCTCCTCGGTAAGCGCGAAGTTCTCGTAGTCGCAGGAATGCATGATGCGCTGCGAATGCGGATCCTGCCGATCGAAGGGAAGCGCGCCGATCTCCGGCAGCAGGTGCTCGCAATTCTCGTAAAGATCCCAGAATTTGCGCCGTGCGACATAGGGGTCGTGAGGATGGGTAAAGGAGACGGTGAGGCACCAGGGGCGGCGGCTTTCGTCGTCGTTCTCGCGGGAGAGCTGATAGAGCTTCTGGTTCGCCAGAAACGCCACCTCGTCGTCATATTCCATCTGATTGGTGATCTCCGCCACCCCGGCGCCGGTGACGGAACCGAGATTGTGGTACCACCAGTCAATCCGCTCGCCGGGCTTGCGATAGTCCGGCGTCCAGCCGAAATCGGCCGGATAGATATCCGTGGTCAAGCGCTCTTCGAAGCCATGCAACTGATCCGGCCCGACGAAATGCATCTTGCCGGAAAGGGCGGTGTAATAGCCGGCCCGGCGCAGGTGGTGGGCATAGGTCGGGATCGAAGACTGGTATTCGGCAGCGTTGTCATAGACGCGGGTGCGGCTCGGCAGCTGCCCGGCCATGAACGAGGCGCGCGCCGGCGCGCAGAGCGGCGACGAAGTGTAATTGTTGCGGAAGCGGGCGGAGCGCTTGGCCAGTGCCTTCAGGTTTGGCGCGTGCAGGAAGTCGGCGGGGCCGTCCGGAAAGAGCTTCCCGTTCAGCTGGTCGACCATGATGATCAAGATATTCGGCTTTCCGGCAGTCACGTCGTCGGTTCCTCGAAGGTTTGAATTCCAGTTTGTTTCGGTTGTCACACCGGAGATCGCCTCATCCGGCGCCGCCATCTTCTCCGCGCTCGCGGGGAGAAGGATATGGCGCGCGCCCAAGTCTCCTCGCCCGTGCAGGGAGAGGGCTAGGGTGAGGGGTAGCTTTCACCATCACCCACCCGCAAATGCGCATTCACGTAGTCTTCCGTGAGCGCGATCGAAGCTTCGATGCTGATCGGCGCCGATTTCAGACTTTGCCGGATGTAGAGCCCGTCGATCATCGCAGCCGCGCCCTCGGCGATACGCTCCGCGTCATCGGCTGTAGAGAGCGGCCTGAGGCTGGCCAGCAGATTGGAGCGCAGCCGGCGCGCATAGATGACGAGGAGGCGGCGGACATCCTCGGAACGTTGCGCCTCCGAATAGAAGGCGAGCCAGGCGGCGATCGTCTCGGGCGCGAACTGCTCAGCCCTGAAGCTCACGCGGATCAACGCACTCAGCCTTTCGCGCGGCGTCTTCGCCGCCTGGAGCGCAGCGACCGCGTCGTCGCGCAACTGCGCTAAAAGACTGCGGATCGTTGCGATCAACAATTGGTCCTTGCTGCCGAAGTAGTGGTGCGCGAGCGCCGGCGAGACGCCGGCGGTTCTGGCGATATCCGACATAGTGACCGAGAGCGTGCCCTGGTCGCCGATCACGCGCAGCGCCGCGTCCACCAGTGCCTTTCGCCGCACAGGCTCCATCCCGATTTTCGGCATCCGAAACTCCCTCGACTGCCTTCAGTTTATTTTTGATTGACTCATCAATCAATAAAAATTTTGTCGCTTTTTCTCTTTCTTTTTACTGAGAAATCCGGCTCAATCACGAGGTGGCGTTCATGCTTGCCGATATGACTGGAGGTTGAAAATGGTCCACGCGTTCGATCCCGCCGGTAGAGAGGCTGTCGCCGGAAAATGGGCGTGGTTCGTCGCGCTCGGCGTGCTGTTGATCATGTGCGGCGGCATCGCTTTCGGCAATCTGTTCATGGCGACAGTCGCCTCGGTCTATTACGTCGGCGCCATCATGCTCGTCGGCGGTCTGCTCAACCTCGCGCACGCGTTTCAGGTCAGAGGCTGGGAAAGCATCGTCTATTGGGTCTTGAGTGGCGCCTGCTATGCGGCGGCTGGCCTCTTTGCTTTCATCAACCCCGTACTTGCCTCCTCGGTCCTGACCTTCCTGATGGCCGTAGCATTGCTCGTTGCCGGCTGCTCCCGCCTGTGGGTCGGCTTCAAGCTCAGGCCGCTCGCTGGCTGGGGCTGGATAGTCATCGGCGGACTCGTCACCCTGGTTGCCGGCCTCGTCATTGCTGCCGGATGGCCGGTCAACAGCCTGTGGATTCTGGGGCTGTTCCTCGCAGTCGATCTCGTGATGCAGGGCCTTGCGCTGATCGCTTTCGGCGTTCTCGCCAAGGGTTAGGAATCCATCGCATTTTCAATGCTCTGCAGCCTTGAGGCGTGCACGACGGCGGCCGCCACTCTTGTCATGCAAGCTTCATGAAACTTTCACATTCGCGAAAGGTTTCGTTGATGCTTACCCTTGATGCTGGCGCGGCCTTTGTTCGTGTATGTTCCTGGAGCCGGCATGTCCGTCGCCCCCGCCGAAATCCTCTCGCTTCGCCGCTTCGGCGACGACCAGATTGTCACGCTTGCCAAACTTGTCATCGAGAACGCCTTCCAGCCGATCGTCGAGGCGACCACCGGTGCCGTTTTCGGCTATGAATCGCTGATGCGCGGGTTCCAGCGCCTGGGCTTTGCTTCGCCGCTCGAATTGCTGGACAAGGCGGAGGAGGTGGGCCAGCTTCTGGCACTCGAACATCTTATCAACAGCCGCGCCGTCGCCGCGTTCGCGACGATTCCCGATTTTTCGGCCCGGACCCTTTTCCTGAATTTCGATTCGAGGTTGGTTGGTGGCGAGGACGATATCGTCGAGCGCCTCGTCAACCACCTGAAGCGCGCCAATATTGCGCCGTCTTCCCTCTGCTTCGAGCTTTCGGAGCGCTTCGACAGTGGGAAGATGCCCGATTTTTCCGCGCTCGTCCGGCAATTGCGGCTTGCCGGCTTCAAGCTCGCCATCGACGATTTCGGCGCAGGCTTCAACGGGCTGAAATTGCTATGCGACCAGCCCGTCGACTACGTGAAGATCGATCGGCATTTCATCTCCGGCATTGAGCGGGACCCGCGCAAACGTCATCTCGTTCGCCATACAGTCAATACGGCCCACGTGCTCGGAACGCGGGTGATTGCGGAGGGCGTGGAGACGGAGGCCGAGTTCCTCGCCTGTCGCGATCTCGGATGCGATCTGGTGCAGGGCTATTTCATTGCCCGGCCGACCACCCATCTTAGCGAGCTGCAGCCGGCGTACCCTCATCTGGAATTAAGCGGTGCCGCGCGGCGCTCCTCCGCGACGCTCGACAGCATCCTCATCAGGAAGCAGATCGAACAACTTCCGGCCGTGAGGGAGAGCGACGAACTCGAATCCGCCTTTGATCTTTTTCGGGTCAATCCGCGCCAGCCCTTCTTTCCGGTGCTGAACGCCAACGGTGAGCCGCGCGGCATCCTGCACGAGTATCACGTCAAGGAGATGATCTATCATCCCTTCGGCCGCGACCTGCTGAAGAACCGCATCTACCAGCGCCGCATTTCGCATTTCGTCAGCCCGGCGCCGATCGCCGATCTCGATACGCCTGCCGACGAGATGCTGAAAATCTTCGCCGGCATGGACGGCAGCGACTGTGTGATCCTGACTGAAAACATGCGCTACGCCGGTATTCTTTCCGCTTCGTCGCTGTTGAAGATCATCAACGAGAAGCAGTTGAAGATGGCGCAGGAGCAGAACCCGCTGACGGGCCTGCCGGGCAACCGCGCGATCCGCGACTACGTGCAGGACGCGATCCTCGACGGCGACGAAACGCGCTACTTCTGCTATTGCGATTTCGACGACTTCAAGCCGTTCAACGACACCTACGGTTTTCAGAAGGGCGATCTGGCGATCACGCTGTTTGCCGCCCTGCTCAGACGCCACTTCATTGGCGAGGAGAAGTTTCTGGGGCATGTCGGCGGCGATGATTTCTTCGTCGGCGTCAGCGGCTGGACCGATCAGGAAATCCGCTCCGTCCTTACGCGCCTCGCCGAGGATTTCCGCTCGGATGTCCGGCAGCTCTATTCCGCGGAACATCAGTCCGAGGGACGGATCAGCGGATATGGCCGCGACGGAGTAAGCAAGAACTTTCCCCTGATGCGTTGTTCGATCGCCGTTCTCGTGCTTCCGCAGGGCTTCATTCTATCGGACACTCAGACGGTCAGCGCGCGGATTGCTGAAATCAAAGCACGCGCTAAGGAAAGCGAAAGTGGCCTCGTTTTTGAGTTGCTCCACGGCGATTGATTATTCGCCTGCCGATATCGGGTTTCCGGAACTGTGAGCGGGCGGTAGGTATAGGCGCAATCACCTTTGCGAGGACGCCGCCATGACCCTTCCGACCGAAATGACCTATGTGGATCTGCCGGACCCGGGTGGACCGGAAAACATGGTCCTGGCACGCGGACCGCTGCCGGACGTCAAAGCCGGCGATATCCTGATCCGCGTCGAGGCGTCCGGCATCAACCGGCCCGACGTGCTGCAGCGCAAGGGCGACTATCCGCCGCCGCCCGGCGCGAGCCCGATCCTCGGTCTCGAGGTGGCTGGCGAGGTGGTGGCTCTCGGCGAGGGGGCAACCGGTTTCTCGATCGGCGACAAGGTCTGCGCGCTCGCCAATGGCGGCGGCTATGCGGAATATTGCGCGGTGCCGGCGACGCAGGCGCTCCATTGGCCGAAGGGCTATGATGCGACAAAGGCCGCCGCCCTGCCGGAGACTTTCTTCACCGTCTGGGCCAATGTCTTCGACATGGCGGGCCTCAAGACAGGTGAAACGATCCTCGTCCATGGCGGATCGAGCGGCATCGGGACGACCGCAATCCAGCTCGCCAAAGCGTTCGGCGCCGAGGTTTTCGTGACCGCCGGCAACGCCGAGAAGTGCAGGGCCTGCGAGGCGCTGGGGGCCAAGCGAGCGATCAACTATCGTGAGGAAGACTTCAAGGCCGTCGTGCTCGAAGAGACCGGCGGGCGAGGGGTCGACGTCGTTCTCGACATGGTCGGCGGGCGCTATTTCGACCGCAATATCGGCTCGCTCGCAAAGGACGGCCGTCTGTCGATCATCGCCTTCCTGGGTGGGGCGCGCGTGGAAAGCGCCAATATCGCACCCATCCTGACGAAGCGGCTGCATGTCATGGGATCGGCGCTTCGCCCACGCACGCCCGCTGAAAAACGGGCGATCCGCGACGGGCTTGCGGCAAAGGTCTGGCCACTGCTTGAAGGGCGCGCGGTGGCACCGGTCATTCACGCGGTCTTACCCTTCGAGAGGGTCGCCGACGGTCACCGCCTGATGGAAGAAGGCGATCATATCGGCAAGATCGTGATGACGATGGGCCGATCCTAAGAGTGCCAAAGCAGGTGATCTCACCGGTGCTTTCGCTCCCTAAGACGATAGTTGGTCTTGTATTCGGATGGGAATGACCTACCTTGGGGCCATCGTCAACGAACAGAAAGGAAGGTGGTCCAATGTCTAATGAGATTTCGAACCTCGTGACAGGCATGGGAGAGGTGAAGGAGTCGAGGCAGCCCTCGGCTTGATTGCCGCCTTCCTTGGGCCTGTGAGGCCCGGCCGTCATTAGGCCAGAACTCATGGAAGGGTCGCCTCGGGCGGCCCTTTTCCTTTTCTGAAAGAGTTCTCGCGCAGCGGTCCAGAGCAATTCAGGAAAGTGTGTAACGGTTTTCCGTCCGGAATTGCGCAGCTCCAAAGAGTTAGATCATTTCACTGCTTCAATGAAACAATGAATTGATCTAAATCCCGAAGCGGCCGAGCGCGGGGATTTTTACCCCGGGCCGTGCAATATCAACGCCCGCCACCAATCCCATGAAGTGCAGCTCCAGCCCACTTCGCCAGCCGGCGGAAATGCCGGCCAGCCCGTAGAGGGTTGCGTGCAGGTCGCCGCCGTCGCTATCGATGTGGAAAAGCTTGCCCTCCGGCAAGTAGTCGCGGCCGACAGCGTTCGGCGGTAGCACCGCGCCAATCTCGGGCACTGAACGAAGCACGTGCGCGACGAAGGTGTTCGAGTTCGGTCCGGGCCATAGCCTGTAGGTGCCGGGCGAGGCGTAGGGGTATTCGGCAATCGCCCGCTCGACCTTCGGAATCAGGCGTTGCGCCTTCTCTCCCGTGATCATGACGACGATGCGCGGCTCGTTCGAATACCACCGGCCATCGGCCTGATAGGCATTCTTGCGGACCGGTTTGCCCCAGCCGACCTTTTCGTATCGGGTATAGGCCAAGGCCCCTTCATCCTTGGTGACGATCCACGCGTGGCTGGCGACGGCCCCCTTCATGCCGCCGGTGGTTGCCGAGAGGATATAGACTGCCGCCTCCGGGCTTTCTGCCGGTTTGGGGAGAAGACCGGCAGATGACCAATCTGCCTCCCGCCAGCTCTGCGGCCTGTCCTTGATGTACCACCAGCCGGCCGAGGCAAGTGCCGGAAGCAGGTAGATGAGCATAAAGGCGACAAACAGCCTGCGGATGAATTTCATCGCACACCCCGGTTCCCAGCGATCGGATTCCTGATAAATGCAGAGGCGAAAGAGGAATTTTGAGGGCAAGCATGTCTAATCCGGTCCTGGTCGAAGTAACCCGCGGAAATCTCGTCGAAAGCCGTCATCGCGGCACGGTGATCGTTGTCGACGGCGACGGCAACACCGTGTTTTCGTTGGGCGATACGGATGCTGCCGTCTTCCCGCGTTCGGCCTGCAAGGCCATGCAGGCCCTGCCGCTGGCCGAGAGCGGCGCGGCGGACGCCTACCGGTTCGGCGCCAAAGCGCTGGCGCTCGCCTGTGCCTCGCATTCCGGTGAGCCGGAACATGTCGCGCTCGCGGCGGAAATGCTGGCGGCAGCCGGCCGTGACGTCGATGCGCTGGAATGCGGCGCCCACTGGTCCTTCGACCAGAAGACGTTGATCGCGCAGGCGCGTTCGATCGAGGCGCCGAGCGCCCTGCACAACAATTGCTCCGGCAAGCACGCCGGCTTCGTCTGCGCCTGCTGCCATTCCGGCACGGAAGTCCGTGGCTATGTCGGCTACGACCATCCGATCCAGCAGGAAATCCGCGGTGTCATGGAAAGTCTTACGGGGGCAATCCTCGCGCGCGACAATTGCGGGGTCGATGGCTGCTCGATCCCCACCTATGCCGTACCCCTGAAGGGGCTCGCCCACGGCTTCGCCAAAATGGCGACAGGGGTGGGGCTTGCGGCGGAACGGTCGCGCGCGTCCAGGCGTCTGGTCGAGGCTTGCATGGCCGAACCCTTCTACGTTGCCGGCACCAAGCGTGCCTGCACGCGGCTGATGAGGGCCGCGCCGGGCCGCATCTTTGCCAAGACCGGTGCCGAAGGCGTCTTCTGCGCGGCAATTCCAGAGAAGGGGGTCGGCATTGCGCTCAAATGCGAGGACGGCACGACCCGCGCCGCCGAGGCGATGGTTGCCGCGACGCTTGCGCGGTTCTTCGCCGATGAACCGCAGATCCACACGGCGCTGATGGCGCAAGCCAACCACCCGATGCGCAACTGGAACGGCATGCATGTCGGCGACGTGCGCGTGACGGAGGCGTTTGGGGCGTGAGCCTCTACGCCATGATCAGTGCGGTGGAGCCGTCGCCATAGGGTGACAGGGGCTCGGCTGCCATGTCCGCCGGCACGACGAGGCCGGCGAGTTCGCTGACGCTCATGATGCGGTGAGGGGAGGCTGCGCCGAATTTCTCCGGCGTCGCGAGCACATAGGTTTCTGCGGACTGCCGGGCGATTGCCCGTTTTATCGCCGCTTCTTCGTAGTCTCCGGTCGAAAGCCCATGCGCCGGATGGATGGCGGTAACCCCGAGGAAGAAGATGTCGACGCGGATCTGTTCGATTGCGGCGACCGCCGTCGCCCCCGTCGCCACCATGGAATGTTTATAGAGCCTGCCGCCGATCAGGATCACCTCGGCGTCGTGTTTTTCGAGTTCGGCGGCGATCGTCGGACTGTGCGTGACGATGGTCGACCGCAAGTCGCGCGGCAAGGCGCGAGCGAGTTCCGCATTGCTCGTGCCGCCGTCGAGAAAGACGGTTTGCCCGGGCTTGACGAGGTCCGCCGCCCGTCGTCCGAGCCGGCACTTGAGGTCGCTGGCGATCGCCTGGCGGGCGGCGAAATCCGGAAGCGGCGGCGTCAGCGGCAGGGCGCCGCCGTGAACCCGCTTCAACAGGCCCTCGGCCGCCATTTCCCTGAGGTCGCGACGGATGGTGTCTTCCGAAAGCCCGAGTTCGTCGGCGAGCGCCTTGGCAACGACTTGCCCGTCGCGGGCAAGCCTTGTCGAAATCATCGCTCGTCTCTGTGTTGTCAGCATCGATTCCCCTTGATTCTTCACGATATTGCATGAATATTCGCGATAACTCCAGAAATATCTGGAAGTTTCGTGCAAAAATCATGGAGAAAGTCATGCTAATTCTGATTGCCGGCCCCTACCGCTCCGGGACGGGGGACGATCCATCGAAAATGGCGGAAAACTTGAAGCGTCTGGAGGAGCCGTCCTATGCGCTCTTCAGGGCTGGGCATGTGCCGATGATCGGGGAGTGGGTTGCCTTACCCGTGTGGCACGCGGCCGGTGGAAGCCGGGTGGGCGACGAGCTTTATGAGGAGATCTTTCATCCCGTTGCCGGCCGGCTGCTTGCGCTCTGCGACGCCGTCCTGCGCTTGCCGGGCGAGTCCAAAGGCGCAGATAATGATGTGCGCATCGCCCGCGAGCGCGGCATTCCGGTCTACGACCGCCTCGAAGATGTGCCGGGCTGTGCAGGGACGATAGCCGCGTGACCGAAAGGCCCGGCGGATCATAGACGCCGGGCCGTTCCGGACCTTGTCAACCGCGGCAATTTCATTTCTTCTGCTGGCGAATTTTGTGGCCGCCGCACCATCATGGGAGGCAGAATGATGCTGAAACTGTTTTACGCCCCGGGGACCTGCTCGCTCGCTTCGCATATCGCCCTCGAGGAAGTGGGCGCCGCCTATGAGGCGCGACGCGTCGATTTCGCGAAAGCAGAACAAACCACGCCGGAATATCTTGCGATCAATCCGAAAGGGCGAGTTCCGGCTTTGGTGACGGACCGCGGCGTGCTCACCGAAACCCCGGCCATCCTGGCCTATATCGCCCAGAGCTTTCCAGACCGCCGCCTTGCGCCGCTTGACGATCCGTTCGCGTTCGCACGGCTGCAATCCTTCCTGAGCTATCTCTGCTCCACCGTGCACGTGGCCCACGCGCATGCGCGACGCGGTGCCAGATGGGCAGACGATCCGGCGGCGCATGAAGCGATGAAGGCGAAGGTGGCATCAAACATGGGCGACTGCTTCGCGCTCATCGAACGCGACATGTTCGCCGGCCCTTTTGTCATGGGAGAGGGTTATACGATCGCAGATCCTTATCTCTTCACCATCGCCAACTGGCTGGAGGCGGATGGCGTCGATCCGGGACGTTTCCCGAAGGTTCTCGACCACCGCAACCGCATGGTCGCACGACCGGCCGTCGCCAAGGTGCTGGCTGCGGTCCAGGCGTAGAGCAATTCCAGGAAAACTGTGTAGCGGTTTTCCGTCCGCATTTGCGTTTCAAGGAGTTGGAGCGTTTCAGCGTTTCAGCGAGCCGGGGAGCCGAAGCGACGTGCGAGGCGCTCCGGCGCTTTTTCGCGCCAGGCCGCGATCAGCCGTTGCGTCAGTGTTTCGTCGTCGATTGCAGCGAGCCTCACCAGCATTGCCGGCCAGCCTTTGTAGTGGTCGGTCTCGAAGAACAGGGATGGGTCGAGTTCCATCAGCATCTCCTTCTCATCGAGCGCGCACATCACCACCAGCGTCTCTGCGTCCTTCATCCGCACGAAACTCTTGCCTTTGACGAGGAGGGCCGGCGTCCCGTAGGACGTGCCGACCGCCGTTTCCGGCAGGCCTGCCGCCTCCGCCAGCCGCCGCACACGTTCGAAAGAACCTTCGAGATCATCGCTCATGCATCACCATCGCTTGCGCGAAGCGCATAGAAGTCGCGTCCTACAGTCTATCCTCAGATCAGACGCAATCGCAATGATCGGGCGCGACCCGTGGCCAGGGCCATCCCGGAAACGGCAGATCGGCAAGCTCCCGCTCTTCCATGCGAGCGAGATCCGGGTGCTGCAACGGATCGCGCTGCCAAGCGAGCGGCATTTCGGCACGATCGCCGTAGGCCAATGAAGTACGCTTGAGCATCGTTAGAATCTTCAGCATGGCGGACCACCCTTTCGATAGGACCCAGCATCCGCTCGTCACGGCAGGAATTCAATTGAGATTGACGGCTGTTCGTTTTAGAAAAACTACATGAAGGAACTGAACACAGTCCACCTCAACGGCCTGCGTGCCGTCGAAGCCGCTGGCCGCCTCGGCTCGCTCGCAAGCGCTGCGGCAGAACTCGGCGTCACGGTCGGCGCCGTCAGCCAGCAGATTGCCAAGACGGAAGCGCAACTCGGCCGCATGCTTTTCGAGCGTACCGCCCGCGGGCTCGTCGCAACGGATTTCGGGTGCCTGTTCCTTGCACGGCTTTCGAGCGCCTTCGGAGAGCTTGCCGAGGCGGTGGCATCGGCGCGGCGACGCGATGAATCGGTGTTGACGATCTCCGTGGCCCCGGTCTTCGCGGCCCGGTGGCTGGTTTATCGGTTGAACCGCTTTGCCGAGCGGCATCCGGATATCCGGCTGAGGATCGACGCGACGACGACGCTCGTCAATCTGGACACTTCCGACGTCGATGTCGGCATCCGCGTCGGCGCCGGTGACTGGCCGGGTGTCCATGCCGAACTCCTGCTGGAGCAGGAGATCTTCCCTGTTTGCTCGCCGAGCATGGCCGCGGATCTGCGTGTGCCTGCAGATATTCTAAAGCTTCCGGCGGTGATCGACGGTCACTCGATGTTCACATGGGAAGTGTGGTTCAAGGAGGCTGGCCTTTCGGGTTCGCAGATGACGGTGCGCCACACCTTCAACGAGGCCTCGCTCGTGCTTGACGCGGCAATTGCCGGGCAGGGGGTCATGCTCGCCTGGCAGACGCTCGCAGGCTTTGCCGTAACCGAGGGCAGTCTGGTTGCGCCCTTCGACATCCGGGCAAAAACCGGCTTCGGCCACTATTTCGTGCGCTCGCCATCCCGGCGCGAGAGCAAGGCCGCGCTGGCTTTCAAGCGCTGGGTGCGCGATGAGGTGGAAGAGGGAATGCGCCTGCTTGACGGCAAGATTGCCGGATATTCCGGCAAGTGATTCCGCCCGTCGCTCTTATTCCGGTTCTTTCAGCCGCTCCTCCATCATCGCCTTGAAGCAAGGACGCGACTGGCAACGCGCAAGCCACGCCTTGACGTGCGGATGCCTTTCGAACAACGCCGTCTGGCTCATGGTGTAGCGAAAGACCTCGGCGAGGTTGAGATCGGCGACCGTGAAGCGGTTCCCGACGACATAGTCGTGGCCCTTGAGATGCGTTTCGAGAACGCTGAAGGCTTTCTCGAGTGATTGGGCGCAGGCGGCGATGCGCGCCTGACCTTCGGGCGTATTCTCGATGCCATTGTCGTAGGCGAGAATGATCTTGACCGCATGCGGCTCCACCTCGGTTGCCGCCCACATCGTCCAATTGCCCATTTGTCCGTCCTCGCCGAGATCGGCCGGCGCGAGAGGACCGCCATATTTGCGGGCGAGATAGAGATTGTTGGCGAGCGATTCCGTCAGGACAAGGCCGTCATCGTCGATCGCCGGAATGAGCCCCATCGGATTGATGGAAAGAAAGCCCGGCGACTTGGTGTTGAGCGGCGCATCCACGGCCAGCGGATCGGCGACGCGGCGCGCCTGGATCACCGAAACAGATGTGAAGGGAATCCCAAGCTCGCGCGCCATCCAGTAGTTGCGCGACGCGCGCGAACGATAAACTCCGTAGATTGTCAGCATCCGGGCTCCCCTCCGCCTGTTCGATGCGCAACTTCATATGCGATCGCAGGCGGCGACAGAAGCGTCCCCAATTGATGTTGCTCATGAAATGTTTTGATGAAACGTCCTGATCCACGCTGCAACTTTTAGACGATTTTTTCCGGCAACATTTAGAGAAGTATAACCTCTATTGACTAGAGCTGAGGCTGGAACGACCAACGGATATTTGCGCTGCTCTTCCGGAGGCTTTGCTTGGCAAGGAAAACGTCTCGCAATACTCGCTATGCCGCCCTCAATGCTGGCGACAACGCGGAGACGCGTCGGCTGATCGCCGCCAGCAACCGGCTGGCGGAAGAGGTGGCGCGCATTTTCCCGTCCGAGCCGGACATCGCCGATCGTCATTATTGGCTGGAGACGATGATCAATCATGTCCCGGACTACATCTATGCCAAGGACACGAAAGGCCGCTTTCTTATTGCCAATGAGGTGACGGTCGCCGACAACGGGCTTGAAAGCTTGCAGGATCTCGTGGGCAAGACCGATTTTGACCTGCACCCGACGAAGTTCGCCCAGGCTTTCGCTGACGTGGAACAGCGTGTGATCGAGACTGGCGAACCGATTTTCGGCATCGAAGAGCGGGCCATGGTTACCAAGGGGCGCGATCGCTGGTTGATGACGTCCAAGGTACCGCTACGCAACAAGGGCGGCACGATCGTCGGCATCGTCGGCATTTCGCGCGATATCACCGACCGAAAAGCGGCGGAACGTTTGCTCGAGGGGCAGGCGCGACTGCTGGAGATGATAGCGAAGAGCGAGCCGCTCGATCAGTTCTTCACCGATCTCATCCTGCTGATCGAGTTGCTGTTGCCCGGCGTCAAGGGTTCCATCCTGCTCCTCTCCGAGGACGGTCGGCATCTTGTGCATGGCGCTGCCCCAAGCCTGGACGTATTTTGCGCCACGATCGACGGCGTCGAAATCGGTCCAGCAGTCGGTTCGTGCGGAACGGCGGCGTGGCGTGGTGAACAGGTGATCGTCTCGGACGTGTATTCTGATTCCTTGTGGGCGGGCTATGCAGATCTCGTGAAGCCTCATGGCTTCCGTTCCTGCTGGTCGACGCCGATTCATTCTCACGAAAGCAACGTGCTTGGCACGTTCGCGCTCTATTCCCAGGAGGTCGGCGTTCCGAGCGAGCAGCAGAAGGAACTGATCGCCATGGCGACGCATCTCGCCGGGATCGCGATCGAACGCAAACGAGCCGAAGACAGAATAAGCTTCATGGCGCACCACGATGCGCTGACGGGCCTTCCCAATCGCGTTCTGTTCGAGGCGCAGGTGGCGGGTGTGCTCGAGGCAATTCGCGGCCGCGATCAGTGGGCCGTGCTGGCCTTTCTGGATCTCGACAATTTCAAGCTCATCAATGACAGTCTTGGGCATACGGCCGGCGACGACCTGCTGAAGGCTGTTGCCGAACGTATGCGCGCCGCCGTGCGCAAGTCGGACATGGTCGTGCGGGTCGGCGGCGACGAGTTCATTCTTCTCTTGAACGGCCTGCCGACCGAGCGCGACATCGTCTTGTCCCGTCTGGAGGACATCCGGGCGGCCATTGCCGCGCCGGTTCAACTCAACGGCCGCAGCCTGCAGGTGACCTGCAGCATGGGTGTCGCCTGCTTTCCCAATCAGGGCCGGACAGTCAGCGAATTGCTTGCAAATGCCGACGCGGCGATGTACCGCGCAAAGGAACTCGGTCGCAACAACCTCCAGGTCTTTACCGAAGAGATGGCCGCCAAGGCCCACGAGAAGCTCTTGCGGCATGAGGAACTGCGGGAAGCGATCGCCCGCAATGAATTCCTCCTGCATTTTCAGCCGCAGATGAACCTTGTGACCGGCCGTGTCTTCGCCGCAGAGGCGTTGTTGCGCTGGCAGCACCCGGTGCACGGTGTGATGTCGCCCGGTGCCTTCATCCCGCTGGCGGAGGAGACCGGCCTGATCGTGCCGATTGGCGATTGGGTGCTGAAAGCCGCATGCCGTCAGTGCAAGGCCTGGCAGGAAGCCGGCCTGCCGCCGTTGATTGTCAGTGTCAATGTTTCCGCTCGGCAGTTCCTCGAACGCAACTGGGCGGCCCGCGTGGCGGCCGTGCTCGCCGAAACCGGATTGGAGGCGCGTTACCTTGAACTCGAACTGACCGAGAGCCTGATCATGCAGGACGTGCCGGGCGCAATAACGACAATGCATGAACTGGAGGCGATCGGCGTACATCTCGCTATCGACGACTTCGGAACCGGCTATTCGAGCCTCAGCGCACTTAAACGATTCCCCGTGCAACGGCTGAAGATCGACCGCTCCTTTGTCGAGGACATTCCTTCGGATGTCGATGACAAGGCGATCACCTCGGCGATCATCTCGCTTGCGCAGAATCTCGGTCTTCGGGTCATCGCCGAAGGCGTGGAAACGGAGGCGCAGGTCGATTTCCTGCGG
Source organism: Sinorhizobium psoraleae (assembly GCF_013283645.1). GTDB lineage: Bacteria > Pseudomonadota > Alphaproteobacteria > Rhizobiales > Rhizobiaceae > Sinorhizobium > Sinorhizobium psoraleae. Next base: position 396,875 of record NZ_JABEKV010000002.1, on the reverse strand, counting down.
CAAAGCGGTTGCGACGAGATCCAGGGCTATTTCTTCAGTCCGCCGCTGGTCGCCAGGGATTTCGAGGCACTGCTCCGCCAGTCCGGGCTCCACGCTGAGGGCCTCTGAGCTGTGCACCGGTGGTTGCAGAGCGCCGGTGCCACGATTGTGATAGGAAGTTTGCTGACATCAGCTTCGTTCCAGCCGTAGATGCATAGCCCGCCACTCGATAGGGCGAGGACAAGCATTAACACCGTTCAGTTCGAAACCCGACTTGAGAATCGATCACGATGATTTTGGATTGATTTAATGCGAAATCATCGTGATCTTCCTGACCAGAGCGGAGTGGCGCGAATCGCCGTTTGAGGTCGCGCCGTCCCCTTCCGCTTGCTGCACTCAAACCCGTTAGAGTTCGATGCCAACGCTGTCCAATTTTTCCCGCCGCCAGTTTCTCCGCACATCCGGACTAGCAGTCGTCTCCGCCGGGCTTGCGAGTTGCACGTCGTCAATGAACACGGACCGCTTTCGGCAACAAACCGCGCCGGTTTTCCGCAATCCCGCGCTGGAGGGACGCTGGATCGATCCACGTACCGGAGCGTTCCTGGAAGGGCCTGTTGACGAGGGGTCGCTGCCGACCGGCCTGCCGCCGCAAGACCCCTACTACTCGGCAATTTACGCGGCGGTAGACGATGGCGGCTACCAGGTTCCGGCGGTGCCTTACCAGCAGATCGACGCTCGATTCTATCGCCAGGAAGTCGATGATCCATTTGGCGAGCAGCCGGGCACGATCGTGGTCGATACCGCTGATCGCTTTCTCTATCTGGTCCAGCCGGGCGGAAGGGCAATGCGTTACGGCGTCGGCCTCGGTCGTGAGGGTTTTGCCTGGTCGGGACGCGGTGTCATTCAGTGGAAGCAGAAGTGGCCGCGCTGGACGCCCCCGGGTTCTATGATCGAACGCCAGCCCGAGCTCGCGCGCTATTCGGAAAGCGCCGGCGGCATGTCGCCGGGCTTGAACAATCCTCTCGGCTCACGCGCGCTCTATATCTTCCAGAACGGTCAGGACACCCTGTACCGTGTACACGGAACGCCGGAGTGGCAGTCGATCGGTAAGGCCGTTTCGTCCGGCTGCGTGCGCATGCTCAATCAGGACGTGATGGATCTCTACGATCGCGTCCGCGGCAAGGCCCCGATCCTCGTCGTCTAGCGCCAGAGGGTCCGTCATTCGCTCAAGAGGCGACGGCGCGAGCCCGGTCAGCTTTCCTGTTGGCTACTGCCCAGTCGTTGGGTCAGACGATGCAGCGCCTCACGCAGGTCGCGGATCTCCTCCAAAGTGCATCCGCTTGCCTTGCCGATCTCGGCGAGTATGCCAAAGGCTTCGGCCTTCAGACGCCGACCCTTTTCGGTGAGACTGACGATTACCTGTCGCTCGTCGCCGGGATCGCGCAACCGACTTACATAACCGGCCGCCTCCAGTCGCTTTAGCAAGGGCGAAAGCGTGCCGGAATCGAGGCCCATTTCCTCGCCGATCCGTTTCACCGTCATGCGGTCCTGCTGCCAGAGAGCGAGCAGGACGAGATACTGCGGATAGGTGAGGCCAAAACGGTCAAGCAGCGGCTTGTAGGTGCGGTTGAAAGCATGCCCCGCCGAATAGACTGCGAAGCAGAGCTGCTGGCCAAGCGTCAGCGCCTCATCGGGTATTGCCTCAAATTTTGCCGCCTTGCTGGTCATGATTGCATTGTCGCAAATTCAAGGCGGTAATGCAATTTGCAAAATTAATTTGCGCGCAATTTAATTTTACGATATGCAATGACCATCAGCAACGACCACACGAAGGAGACTGCCATGCCTATCCTCTATCGCACCACCGCCTCGGCAACCGGCGGCCGCGCCGGCCAGGCCAAGAGCGCCGACGGTATCCTTGACGTTACCCTCACTGTCCCGAAGGAGCTTGGCGGCGACGGCGCCCGTGGCACCAACCCGGAACAGCTCTTTGCAGCAGGCTATTCCGCCTGCTTCCTCGGCGCGTTGAAATTCGTTGCCGGCAAGGAAAAGGTAAAGCTTTCGGAAGACACGAAAGTGACGGGTACGGTCGGAATCGGCCCGCGTGAAGACGGCACAGGTTTCGGCATTGATGCAGCGCTCGAAATTTCTTCGCCCGGCGTCGACAAGGCCGTGCTCGAGGATCTGGTCCAGAAGGCGCACGTAGTATGCCCCTACAGCCATGCGACCAAAGGCAATATCGATGTAAAGCTGACGGTGGCTTGAAGCGAAACGCGCTTGCAGTTCTCGTCTTGAAGCCCGGGGATACTCCGGGCTTCAGATATCGGACGGCGGGGCCGCCTCAAGCCTTCTTGAGGAATTCGGTGCGCAGCACCAGCCCCTTTATCTTTTCGACCCGGCATTCCACTTCGTCGGGATCGCCGGTCAGGCGGATGCCCTTCACCAGCGTGCCACGTTTCAGCGTGGTGGAGGTTCCTTTCACCTTCAGATCCTTGATCAGCGTGACATTGTCGCCGTCCTTGAGGACGGCGCCGTTCGAATCCTTGGCTTCCACAGTCAATCCTTTCTGGGCCGCAGGATGCGGCCTGGGTCAATGCGTCGGGAGAGCGGGGGCGCGCATCGTTGGCGTGCCGCTCTATCGCTTCAGGCTGCCGAGAATGCCACGCACCAGGGCACGGCCGACCTGTGTCGCGACCGTGCGGGCAACGGATTTCATCGCCGCCTCGACGATCGTTTCGCGCTGATAGCCGGAGGAGCGCGACCGTGCCTGCTTGCCGGAGGGCTCCTTTTGCTCGTCGTCGCCGAAACCGGGCAGGGTCCAGCGTCCGCCGCCGGACGTCTCTTCCGCAGATTGTTCCTCCGCTTGCCGCGCAGCTTCGGCCTGCTCGGCGGCTTTCGCAGCGCGCTTGGCTAGCAGCTCGTAAGCCGATTCCCGATCGAAATTCTCGTCATAGAGTCCGCGCACCGGGCTGACATCGATCACCTTTTGCCGCTCAGCCTCCGTCAGCGGACCGAGGCGTGATGCCGGCGGGCGAACCAGGGTCCTTTCGACGATAGACGGCGAGCCCTTGCCTTCGAGCGTCGAAATGAGCGCTTCGCCGGTGCCGAGATTGGTGATCACCTCGGCGCAGTTGAAGTCCGGGTTGGGGCGGAAGGTATCAGCCGCGGTCTTCACCGCCTTCTGTTCGCGCGGTGAATAGGCGCGCAACGCATGCTGGACACGATTGCCGAGCTGCGCCAGCACCGTTTCCGGTACGTCGAGCGGGTTCTGCGTCACGAAATAGACGCCGACGCCCTTGGAACGGATGAGGCGCACAACCTGTTCGACGCGCTCGACGAGCACCTTCGGCGCGTCGTTGAAGAGCAGATGCGCTTCGTCGAAGAAAAACACCAGCTTCGGCTTGTCCGGATCGCCGACTTCCGGCAGTTCCTCGAAAAGGTCGGAGAGGAGCCAAAGCAGGAAGGTCGCGTACAGCCTCGGGTTCATCATCAGCTTGTCGGCGGCAAGCACCGAGATCGCGCCGCGCCCGTCATTGGTGGTGCGCATGATGTCGGTGATTTTCAGCGCCGGCTCGCCGAAGAAATGCTCCGCGCCCTGCTGCTCGAGAATCAGCAACTCGCGCTGGATCGAACCGACCGACGACTTGGAAATGAAGCCGAACTGGTTGGAAAGCTCGCCTGCATTCTCGCCCATGTAGTTGAGCAGGGCCTGGAGGTCCTTGAGGTCAAGGAGCGGCAACCCCCCTTCGTCGGCGATCTTGAAGCCGATGTTCAGCACGCCTTCCTGAGCGTCGCTGGCGTTCATCAAGCGAGACAGGAGCAGCGGTCCCATCTCGGAGATGGTCGTGCGTACCCTGTGACCTTTTTCGCCGTAGAGATCCCAGAAGATCACCGGAAATTCCTGGAAGTCGTATGGCGAAAGGCCGATCTGTTCGGCGCGCTTGAGAAGGAAATCCTTCGGTTCGCCCATCGCGCCGATGCCGGAAAGATCGCCCTTGACGTCGGCGCAGAAGACCGGAACGCCGGCATTGGAAAATCCTTCCGCCAGGATCTGCAGCGTCACAGTCTTGCCGGTGCCGGTCGCACCGGTGATCAGCCCGTGGCGGTTGCCGAATTTCAGCTCCAGATATTCGCCCTTGTTGATCGAATCGTCCGGCTTGCGGCTGGTTCCGATATAGAGCTTGCCTTCTTGCAGCATGTGGGCCTGATCTCCGTTTTACCTGTGAAAGCGGGCATTTCGTCGCGCTGCACCGTCACAGAAATAGCGCTCGTTTCTGTTATAGGCGGTGCTATCAGGCGCGGCAACATGTTGCTCGATCGAGTGCGTTGCCAAGGGTGGCGGTCCGTGAAACGATACGCTTGGGTCCGCGCCTCCCTGGTCATTGTGGCGCTGGCCGCAGCCTCGTCACGAGTTGTTCATCGTCGCTTGTTATTTCGGAGGCGATCATTTACCTTGACGTCAACGTCAAAAACAATCGAGGAGATTTCCATGAGTGAACTGGTCACCCGCGTGGCGGAAAATGTCGGTATCGAGCCTGCAACGGCCGAGAAGGCAGTTGGCATGATTCTCGGCTTCCTGCAGCGCGAGGCGGCGGAAGGTCCGGTTGCCAAGATGATCGAAGCGATCCCGGGCGCGCCGGAATTGGTTGCCCAGTACAATGGCGAAGGCAGCAACGGCGGCGGTCTGCTCGGCGGCCTGATGTCTGCGATCGGTGGCGGCGGTGTCATGGCGCTCGGCCAGCAGTTGATGAGCGAGGGCCTCGGCATGGGCGAAATCACCTCGCTCGCCAAGGAAACGATCGCCTTCGCCAAGGAAAAGGCCGGCGACGAGGTTGTCGATGAGGTCGTCGCCTCCGTTCCGGGTCTCAGCCAGTTCGTCTGATCGGTATGGTCTCCATACAGAAGCACCCGCCGGAGTGATCCGACGGGTGCTTTTTATTGCCTGGTCGTAAGCCCCACCGATGCGGCCGCTTAGGCCGCTCTGTCCCATTCAGGGGCCAGACCCGCGGGGCTGACGATCCGACCGTCCGGACGCGCAAGCTTGCGGATCTCCGCCATTTCCTCCGGCGTCAGTGCAAAATCGAAAATCGCGAAATTTTCCTTGAGCCGGGCCTCAGTCGCCGTCTTCGACAGCGCGACCACATCCTTCTGCTGCACGAGCCAGCGCAAGGCCACCTGTGCCGCTGTCTTGCCGTGGCGCGCGCCGATGTCCTTGAGTAGGGGATCGGACGGTATCTTGCCGTTGGCCATGGCATAGTAGGCTGTCAGTGACATGCCTAGCCGGCGCGCGGCTTGCAGGACCTTCGTCTGGTCGAGATAGGGGTGATATTCCACCTGATTGGTCGCGATCGGCGCGTCGCTCAACAGGACGGCTTCCTCCATCTGGGCGATGTTGAAGTTGCTGACGCCGATATGGCGTACCTTGCCGGCCTTCTGCACCTCGTTGAGCGCGCCGATGCGCTCGGCCATCGGCACGTCGCTGCCCGGCCAGTGGAGGAGGAGAAGATCCACGTAGTCTGTCTTCAGCTTTTTCAGGCTCTCGTCCACGGAGGTGAGGAAGGCGTCATGGCGATAATTGTCGACCCACACCTTCGTCGTCAGAAAAATATCCGCGCGCCGAACGCCCGATTGGTGGATGGCCTCGCCGACTTCGGCCTCGTTGCCATAGATCTGCGCCGTGTCGACATGGTGGAAGCCGAGTTTCAGCGCTCCCGGCAGGATGCGAAGGACATCGGCGCCTGGCATGCGGAAGGTACCGAAACCGAGGGCGGGAATATTGGCGCCGTTGGAATTGACTGCGTGCATGGAAAAGCTCCTTGGTTTGGAGAGGCCCGGCAAGATGCCGGGCGAATTCGACATTCTATACTTGTGGTGGCAGAACGAAGGTTCAAGCCGGCTGCCCGACCGGAACCGCGCGCCGGTCGAGCACGCCGCTCCACAACGTCAGGATCAGGGCGGCGACAACCAGGATCGCTCCGACGAACGGCGTCGAAGCGAGGCCCAGCGGTGAGGAAACCACAAGGCCACCGAGCCAGGCGCCGACCGCAATGCCGAGATTGAACGCGGCGATGTTGAGGGCCGAGGCGACGTCGACGGCGCCGGGACGGTACTGCTTGGCAAGCTGGACGACGTAGAGCTGCAGGCCGGGCACGTTGGCGAAGGAAAGGAAGCCGAGCGCCGCCAAAGTGACCAGCGTCAGTACCGGGGAAGGGGCCGTGAAGGTGAAGAGTACGAGTACGGCTGCCTGGGCGACAAAGAGGCCGATCAGCGCCTTCACCGGATCGCGGTTGGCAATCTTTCCCCCGATAACATTACCGATCGCGATGGCGATGCCATAGAGCACCAGAATTAGGCTGACGCTGCCTTCGGAGAAACCGGTGATTTCCTGCAGGATCGGCGCGAGGAACGTGAAGGCGACGAAGGTGCCGCCATAGCCGAGCGCCGTCATCGCAAAGACGATCAGCAGGCGGCCGGATCCGAGCACGCGAACCTGATCGACGAGGCGTGCCGCGGCGGCCTTGCTCAGCGTATTCGGCAGCAGGGCTGCGATGCCGATAAAGGCGATGGCGCCGAGCGCGGTAACGGCCCAGAAGGTCGCGCGCCAGCCGAAGGTCTGGCCGATATAGGTACCGAGCGGCACGCCGGTGACGATTGCGACCGTCAGCCCCATGAACATCATGGCGATCGCCGACGCCCGGCGATCTTCGGGCACGAGATCGGCGGCAATTGTCGAGCCGACGGAGAAAAAGACCCCATGGGCGAAGGCCGACAGGACCCGAGCGGCGAGCAGCAATTCGTAGCTTGGAGAAAGTGCTGCGGCGGCATTCCCGACGATGAAGAGGGCCATCAGGCCGAGGAGCAAGGGCTTGCGCTCGATCCGACCGGTAAGCGCGGTCAGCACAGGCGCGCCGAACGTGACGCCGAGGGCATAAACGCTGACGATGAGGCCGGCGAGAGGCAGGGAGATGTGAAGATCAGAGGCGACCGTCGGCAGGAGGCCGACGATCACGAATTCCGTTGTTCCGATCGCATAGGCCGCGATCGTCAAGGCAAAGAGAGCAATGGGCATAGAAATACCTTCCCCGCCCGAATGTGACACGGGCTGAACTTTGCGGCCGTGCCGCGGTTTGCTTGATTGATGACCGGGAATATGGATCGATCGGGCTTGCGCGATAATCCGCAGGAATGGATAAATGCCTGTGAACTGAATTCAAAGGTGATGCAAAATGGACAACCGCGCTGGCGAAATGGAAGTCTTTGTTGCAGCGGCCGAACTGCGCAGCTTTTCCGCCGCTGGTCGGCGGCTCAAACTGTCGCCCTCCGCCGTCAGCAAGCTTGTTTCCCGTATCGAGGACAGGCTTGGAACGCGGCTCGTCATGCGCTCCACCCGCATGCTGCAACTGACGCCGGAGGGAGAAATCTACCTCCACCGCGCGCAGCGCATCCTGGCGGCGATTGCCGAGACGGAACAGGTGGTCGCCGGCGGCGGTCGGGCGCTGCCGCGTGGTCCGCTACGGGTGAACGCGTCTGTAGGCTTCGGCGAGCGCTACATCCTGCCGCTTGCTGCCGAATTCCTCGCGCGTTATCCCGACGTGCAACTGGATCTCTCCTTGAACGACGATATCATCGATCTGATCGAGGAGCGGACCGACGTCGCGATTCGGTCTGGTCCGATGCGCGATTCCAGCCTGATGGCACGCAAGCTGCTCGATAGCCGGCAGGTGATTGTTGCCGCACCGCGCTATCTTGAGGCTCATGGCGTGCCGCGGACGCCGGATGACCTCGCCCAGCACAATTGCTTCACCTTCAATTTCCGCCGCAGCCTCGACGGCTGGCCGTTCCGCGATCCCGGCTCGTCAAATGTGTATGTGCGCCCGGTCACCGGTAATATGCAGGCAAACAGCGGCGCGATCGTTCGCAATCTCTGCCTTTCGGGTCTCGGCCTCGGCCGCGTCGGGCAGTTCCACGTACAGCCGGATATCGATGCGGGCCGGCTGGTACCGGTGCTGGAAGACTACAATCCGGAAGACATGGAACGGGTGCACGCGGTCTATGCCGGGCATGAGCACCTTGCGGCCCGCATCCGCGCTTTCATCGATTTCCTGGTCGAAAGAATTTAGGACGCGAAGCGGTGTCGCTTGCATTGCGTGAACGTGGCCGGCCTCATCTACCGATCCTTGGTTGCGGTGATGAAAAAGCGCGGGAAACGCAGCAGAACCCGGCCGTCGGCCATCGGCGGATAGGCCTTTCGGATCTTTTCCGTGTAGGCGGCAAGGTAGTCTGCGCGCCGATCCTCTGGCAGGGCGTCGAGATAAGGCCGCAAGCCGGTGCCCTTCACCCATTCGACGATCGCCTCGGCACTGGCGAGCTGATGATGATAGGCCGTGTGCCAGACATCGACGCGCACCGCTTTCGCTGCGAGCCGTTCGACATAGGTCGACGGCGGCGGCAGCGGCGCCCGCCGAAGCTTGCGGCCGCCATACGCTTGCGCAAAGAGCGGGGCCTCCGCCGTCTCCTGCATCAGCCTGTGCGTCGGCTCGTCGAGATTATCCGGCATCTGCACGGCAAGCGTTCCGCCGGGCGCAAGCGCCTCGATCAGCCGATCGAAAATCTCGATGTGCTCCGGCAGCCACTGGAACACCGCGTTAGCGAAGAAGAGCGCAGTTTCCGCCGGCGGCACCCAGGTCGCTAGATCGGCCTTCTCGAAGCGTAGAGCCGGAAGCCGCTCGCGCGCGGCCGCCAGCATGTCCTCGTCGCTATCGACGCCGACGACAGCGGAATTCGGAAATCGCTCAAAGATCAACTCGGTCGAGTTGCCCGGCCCGCAGCCGAGGTCGAAGGCCGGACCGGCGGGGAGATCCGGCACCTGCGCCAGGAGGTCGCGCGCAGGCCGTGTCCGCTCGTCTTCGAATTTCACATACTGCGCTGCCGACCAGGCCATGAGGCGACTTTCTTCAGATGCCGAACTGCAGGCTCTCGAGCGAGGGGAGGATGAGTGCAGGACCATAGTCCCTGTATTCGTCCGGCATGTCGGAGCGGTTGATCCAGACGGTACGGAAGCCGAATTTTGTCGCTCCCGCAATATCCCAGCGGTTCGACGACTGGAAGGAAACCGCGTGCGGATAGAGCCGGTATTGCGTCGTCACCAAGTCGTAGACGGCGGGCGCCGTCTTGAACGCCTTGACCGCATCGACCGAGAACACGTCGTCGATCACAATGTCGAGAGCGGCGTTCTTCACCGCCGATGCGAGCATGGCCGGCGACCCGTTGGAAAGGATGGCGATGCGGGCGCCGCGCTCCTTCAGTCCTCTCAGCACGGCCGGCACCTCGGGATAGCAGTCGAGCGTCCAGTAGGCATCGAGCAGCCGTTTCTTTAATTTCGGATCGGCCGAGGGGAAGCGCGCAAAGGCGTAGTCGAGCGATTGCTCGGTCAGTTGCCAGAAGTCGACATAGGCGCCCATCAGCGAGCGTACCCAGGAATATTCGAGCTGTTTGGCCCGCCAGAGTTCGGAAAAGGCCTGGCCGTCAGGACCAATCGCCTCGGCATGGCGCCGCACGGCCGCATGCACATCGAAAAGCGTGCCATAGGCATCGAAGACATAGGCCGCCAGAGACATCGAACCCTCCCGTCATGACCATTCAGCGGCGCACAAAGGACGCTTTATCTCTTTGAAATCACGCAACGTGCTCGCTGAAAATCGGTTCCGATTTCGGGCCCGGTGCGATAGGCGCAACGCTTCGTCAGTTCTTTCCGGGGATCATGTCAAAACTTTGTGCGGCGCACAATGCCATCATGCATGGCAATACGAATTTAATTAAGCTTTCCAGACTTTTGCCGGAAAACGCAGCGCCTGTTTCGCAAGTTTCCCCTTGAGCCCGAGAATGGCATCACAGAGCCCGACGACGTGGCGGTTCGGTTTGGCTTCGGGGCGAAGTGCGTGAAGGGCTGCGGCCGCCTCCTCGGGCGCCATGTAGCGCGCCAGAATGCCGAGCGTGAGCGCGGTCGACCTGCCGATACCCCTCAGGCAATGGACCAGCAGATGCGCATCCGCGGGCAGCGTGTCGATAAAGGCAAAGGTCGCCTCGATCGCCTCCGCGCGTGCGGCGTCAGGTGCGTCCGGGTCGGCGGCATCGCCAAAGTAAAGCTCCAGATGCCGCTCGGGCGGCAGTTCGATCATGGAGAGCAGGCGGCTTGCAGGCGCGCGGATCGAGACGAGATGCGTCGGCGCCCAAAGGTGGCGATTGTGACGCGCCTCCGTCTGCGAAGTGACGATCAGGCGAACCGGCCAGCCATTCGGATGCGCCGGATTGCTGCCGAGAACAGGCCGGTAAAGCTCACCTTCGGTGGTTTGAGCCGCAAGCGCCATGACGGGACCTCGTTGATTCGTCTTGCTCGCGAAAACCATAACAGCGCGCGGCGACGATCGGAATCCCTGATCAAAACCGCGTAATCACGCTGATGCCGAGATCGGTGGCGCGGTCCATCGTCACCAGCGCCGGCACGGCCTCTTCCAGCGAGATCTCGCGGCCGATCAGTTGTTTTGGGTTCAGCTTGCCGGCGGTGATCATCGAAAGCATCGCGTCGTAGCGCCAGGCCTGCATGCCGTGGCTGCCGTAGATCTCGAGTTCGTGGCCGATCACCTGCGCCATCGGGATCTGCGGGGTCGCATGCTCCGCGAGCATCAGGCCCACCTGCACATGGCGCCCGCGCCGGCGCAGGTTCTTGATCGAATTGAAGCAGGTGACGGGCGAACCGAGAGCGTCGATCGAGACATGGGCGCCGCCCTTGGTGATTTCCCTCACGGCCTCGGCGACATCTCCCGTCTCTTTGCCGTTGATCGCTGCCACGGCGCCGAGCTTGCGGGCGAAGGCGAGTTTCTCCTCGGAAATGTCGATCGCGATCGGGTTGGCGCCGAGCGCCGCGGCGATCATGATCGCCGATAGGCCGACGCCGCCGCAGCCGTGCACCGCCACCCATTCACCGCCCTCGACGCGGGCCTGGTCGGCGATCGCCCGGAAGGATGTGGCGAAGCGGCAGCCGAGGCTTGCGGCGGTCGCGAAATCCATGCTCTCCGGCAGGTGCACGAGGTTCTGGTCGGCAAAGTCGATCGCCACGTATTCGGCAAACGAACCCCAATGGGTGAAGCCCGGCTGGAACTGCGCCTCGCAAACCTGCTGGTTGCCCGAGCGGCATTCCGCGCAACGGCCGCAGCCGGAAACGAACGGAACGGTCACGCGGTCCCCGACCTTGTAGCGCACGACGCTGCGTCCGGCGGCTGCAATCGTTCCGGCGAGCTCGTGGCCCGGCACATGCGGCAGGCGAATGTCCGCGTCGTGTCCCATCCAGCCGTGCCAGTCGCTGCGGCAAAGGCCGGTCGCCTCGACCTTGATGACGACCCCGTTTTCACTCGGCTTCGGATCCGGCAAAACCTTGATCTCCGGCGTCTTTTCGAACGCGTCGTAATACATCGCTTTCATGACTGGTCTTACTCCATGCTGTCGGGGCCATTTTGGCATGGCGGTCCGGCCGGTTCCAGAATGGATGCCATGACATTTTTTTATGTACCCGTTCACCCCGGTGCTGTTTTTTTCGGCTACTGCATGTTTCCTTAAATCGTATTCGATTTCCGAACGGACGATAAACGAGAGGAGACGCCGATGGCCGTCGATACATCCCCCCGCTCAACCACCTGGACCTATGTCGACGGTGAATGGCTTTCCGGCAATCCTCCGCTGATCGGGCCGACCTCGCACGCGATGTGGCTCGGATCCACGGTTTTCGACGGTGCCCGCTGGTTTGACGGTATCGCGCCGGACCTTGACCTGCATTGCCAGCGCGTCAACCGTTCGGCCACATCGCTTGGGCTGAAACCCACGATGGCCGCCGAAGAGATCGAGGCGCTGACGTGGGAGGGCGTGAAGAAGTTCGACGGCAAGACGGCGATCTACGTGAAGCCGATGTATTGGGGCGAGCACGGCTCCTGGAGCGTCGTGGCGGTGGATCCGGAATCGACGCGTTTCGCGCTCTGCCTGTTCGAGGCGCCGATGGGCAACGCCCACGGTGGCTCATCGCTGACCTTGTCGCCCTTCCGCCGGCCGACGATCGAGTGCATGCCGACGGATGCAAAGGCCGGCTGCCTCTATCCCAACAACGCCCGGATCCTCAACGAAGCGCGCTCGCGCGGCTTCGACAACGCGCTTGTGCGCGACATGCTCGGCAATATCGCCGAGACCGGATCATCCAACATCTTCATGGTGAAAGACGGTATCGTGTTCACGCCGGCGGCCAACAAGACCTTTCTTGCCGGCATCACCCGCTTCCGCGTCATGACGCTTTTGCGCGAGGCCGGCTTCGAAGTGGTGGAAACCACGATGACCATGGCCGATTTCGAAGCGGCAGACGAGGTCTTCACCACCGGCAATTATTCCAAGGTGCTGCCCGTGACCCGCCTTGACGACCGCGATCTCCAGGCCGGCCCGATCGCCGCCAAGGCGCGCGACCTTTACATGGACTGGGCGCATTCGAGTCAGGACGTTTGACGGCGCGGACACGCGGTTGTCTTGTCGCCGGGTTTCCCGTGGGCGGCATGGGCCGCCTCCGGTATGGCTATTTCTCGTCGCCCCGGACGCGATAGGGCATGCGCATATAGGCGTCTCCAGCCTTGAGTTCCGCAAGCATCTGGGCGATGCGCTTCTCGCGGGTTTCGTCGCGCTTGGCGCGAGCGATCCAGCCGAGATAGTCGTTGCGCTGATAGGCTGGACGCGCGGCATAGGCTGCTCCGAGCCCGCTGTCGCGTAGCCGCGTGGAGATATCGTCCGGCATCGGCTGGATCGCGCGTCTGAGGTCAGCCGTGCCGGCCGTCATGCGTCGGTCTCCAGCGGACGGATGACGACATCGGCGGACGAGCGCGTCGTCGGCCCATGATAGACCGCCTCGATGTTGTTGCCGTCGGGGTCGAGGAGAAAGGCGGCGAAATAGCCGGGATGGTAAGGTCGCTCACCCGGCTCGCCATTGTCTTTCCCGCCGTTCGCAATGCCGGCTTCGTAGAAACGGTGAACCGCAACCGGGTCGACCGCCTGGAAGGCGATGTGAACATGGCTGCGATAGCTTTCGGCCTGATCGATGTAGAGTTCGTCGAATACAATCGCCTGCTCGGTCTCGAAGGTCGGCTGGTGGCAGAGAGCGGCGAGAACAGCGCGATAGAAACGTTTGCTGGCAGCGAGGTCTCTTGCGCGAAGATGCACATGGTCTAGCAACCGGCCCTGGTGAAATTCCATAAGATCCTCCGCTTGCTGCATGGAGCAATTCCAGGAAAAGTGTGTAACGGTTTTCCGTCCGGAATTGCGTCGCTTCAAGAGTTAGACGTTCGAAGACATAGGGCGCCCGTGCGGGATGTCGATATGCCAGCCGTATGGGAGGTCTGGCGCGGGTGGCGGCGACGCGACCCCTCCGGGATCAACGGGAGAGGGAAGAGCGAACGGCGTTCACCGTGCCTCTGCGCGTGGCCTCACGACCGTCTTGATGATCGGCGAGTCCGTTTCGCTGCGAGGTGCCGGTCTTGACGAGAATTTGCCACGGAGAGGGGTTCGCTGGAAACGCAACGAAAGTATTTTGCGTGTGGCAGAGAAATTTTGGCACCGCATCGGTTGCCTCGGTCTATGCCGGTGCCTATGTTCCCGCTCACAGATTTCCTTGACGAAATCCATACCAAGAGGAGATGCCACAATGGCTTTCGAATTGCCGAACCTTCCCTATGACTACGATGCGCTCGCCCCCTACATGTCGCGCGAAACGCTCGAATATCATCACGACAAGCATCACCTCGCTTACGTGACGAACGGCAACAAGCTCGCCGAGGAAGCCGGTCTTTCCGGTCTTTCGCTCGAGGAAGTCGTCAAGAAGTCCTATGGGACGAATCAGCCGCTGTTCAACAATGCCGGCCAGCACTACAACCACATCCATTTCTGGAAGTGGATGAAGAAGGGCGGCGGCGGCACCAGCCTGCCGGGCAAGCTCGACGCGGCCATCAAGTCCGACCTTGGCGGCTACGACAAGTTCCGCGCCGATTTCATCGCCGCCGGCACCGGCCAGTTCGGCTCCGGCTGGGCATGGCTCTCGGTCAAGAACGGCAAGCTTGAAATCTCGAAGACCCCGAACGGCGAAAACCCGCTCGTTCACGGCGCGTCGCCGATCCTCGGCGTCGATGTCTGGGAGCACTCCTACTACATCGATTATCGCAACGCCCGCCCGAAGTACCTGGAGGCGTTCGTCGACAATCTCATTAACTGGGATTACGTGCTCGAAATGTACGAAGCTGCGGCGAAGTAAGCGGCATCGTCTTTCGGCGAGTTCGGCCCGGCGCTTGCGCCGGGTCTTTTCGTTTTTGAGAGGCCTGCAGTTTGCCCCTCACCCTACAGCGCCGTGCGTCCTTTAGGACGCACAAAGGTCGCTGTAACTCTTTGAATCCACGCATCGTGCCTTCCGAAAATCGGGTCCGATTTTCGGGCCGATGCGCTAGCCCTCTCCCCGCAGGCGGGGAGAGGGGATACTGGTGCCGAAACGCCGCCGTGAGTCTCCTTCGCCCCGCGTGCGGGGAGAAGGTGGCCGCAGGCCGGATGAGGGGCAAATTCTTACGCATCCCCCGTCTCGAGCGACGGAACGGCATTCACTTTCCAACCGGCGATCCACATTTGCCTCAGCCGGTTGCCCTCGTCGTGGAAGAAATCGTCCACCGGTTCGCAGTGCTCCACCCGGTCGGCGCGGAAGTTGCGGATGCCGTGGCGCAGTTCGCACCAGGCGACCATCATCGCGTGCTCCGAATAATAGATCAGCGCCAGCGGGCGCACTGTGCGTTCCGTGGCTCGCCCGAGCTCATCGCGATAATCCAGCGCAAGCTTCTGCTCGTCACGGATCGCGCGGCGAACTATGGCAAGATCGATGGCGGGCGGTGGCGGTGCTATGGTACCCCAGGCGTGCAGTGCCTGAGACTGGAATGCTCGGCGGAGCGGCTCGGGAACGGCGCCGGTGATCTTCTGGTTCACGCGCCGCGCTGCGGCCTTCAGTTCCTCGTCGCCCGTGCGTGCCAGCAGCGCAAGCGCGAGCACGATCGCCTCCGTCTCTTCGATGGAGAACATCAAAGGAGGCAGATCGAAGCCTGGCCTCAAGATATAGCCGATGCCGCGTTCGCCCTCGATCGGCACCCGCATTGCCTGAAGGGCCGCGATATCGCGGTAGATCGAGCGGGGCGTAACCTCCAGCGCTTCGGCAATTTCCGCAGCCGTCACCGGCTTCCTGGCGAGCCGCAGGATCTGGATGATTTCAAAGAGGCGCGATGCCTTGCGCACGAAAAAACCTCCGTCGCCTCAAAGCCTCCTGACAAATCCCTGTCAGTTGTAGGGCGGTATAACACGTGTCAACGGATTGAAGAATCGACAATCCGCCCACCCGTCACATGGAAATCTCACGGACAACTGACATGAGCTACACGGAAAACCTCTGGCTTTTCTTCACCCTTCTCTTCGGCATCATCATCGTGCCCGGCATGGACATGGTCTTCGTCCTGGCCAATTCGTTGACCGGCGGACGGGCGTCCGGCCTGTCGGCAACGGCCGGCATCATGGCCGGCGGCGTGCTGCATACGCTCTATGCCGCGCTCGGCGTCAGCGTCGTCCTGCATCTGGTGCCGCAGCTCTTCAACGTACTGCTTGTCGCCGGTGCCCTTTACATCGCCTGGATCGGCTTCTCGCTTTTACGCAGTTCGATCACGATCGGCGGCATCGAAAAGGCTGTGCACCTGTCGCGCTGGGCGAGCTTTCGCCAGGGCGCGCTGACAAGCCTGATGAATCCCAAGGCCTATCTCTTCATGCTGGCTGTCTATCCGCAGTTCCTGAAGCCGCAATTCGGTCCGGTCTGGTCGCAAGCGGCCGTCATGGCGCTGATGATCGCGTTTACGCAGCTTGCCGTCTATGGCGGGCTAGCCCTTGCCGCCGGGCGCGGCCGTGACCTGCTTGTCGGCAGTCCGGGCGCAACAGTGGCGATCGGACGGGCTGCCGGCGTCGTGCTGGTCATAGTTGCGGTCTTGACCGTATGGCAGGGTTGGGCAGGTGCCCGGTAGGACGCCGGCGGCAGATCGCTCCCAAGTATTAAAACATGGCTGTCGTGTTCACGCTGTCTTCCGGCACGCGACAGACGGCGGTAATGCGGTGTTGGAGCCAAATTATGCTGGAATGACAAGAACATCAAAAAAATGTTACTTCCGTCGAAAGACCAAAATGCCATCATGCCCGCGCCTCAACAGGACGCCGCAGATGCGGGTTCGAATGACCGGGAGATCATGATGAAGATACGAGCACTTATGCTTGCTGCGGCCCTCGCGGGATTGGGTGTCACTGCCGTCACTGCGGCGGACGAGCCGCAGGCAGTGCGCCAGCAGCTGATGAAGAAGGTAGGGCAAGCTGCCGGTGCGTTGAACGGCATTGCCAAGGGTGAAAAACCCTACGATGCGGAAATCGTAAAGGCATCGCTGACGACGATCAGCGAGACCGTGAAGGTCTTCCCGAATCATTTCCCGGCGGGCTCGGAAACCGGTCTGGAAACCGAAGCCAGCCCGAAGATCTGGGAAAACATGGATGATTTCAAGGCCAAGGCCGCCAAGCTTGGAACTGACGCGAGCACGCTGCTTGCCCAGCTTCCTTCCGACCAGGCCGGTGTTGGCGCCGCCCTTGGCATCCTCGGCAAGGACTGTTCCAGCTGTCATGAGAGCTACCGGCTGAAAAAGGACTGAGACGCCGTTCCTTCATTCTGATCGGTTGCGATGCGCCGGCTCTGCCGGCGCATCCTGTCTGTCTTTCCAGCATCGGGAGGCCTGATGGGCCGGCGAACAACGAAACTGCTATCCGGTCTGGTCGTGCTGGCGCTTGCCGGCGCCGGCGTTTTTTGGTGGCTGACGAAACCTGCGCCGTGGGACGAAGCCCATTGGCAAGGACTTGGCGAACCGGATCTCGCCAATGGCGAGCAGGTCTTCTGGGCCGGCGGCTGCGTCAGTTGTCACGCCGCGCCGGGAGCGAAGGATGATGCCCGGCTCGTGCTTGCTGGCGGTCGGGCGCTGAAAAGTCCTTTCGGTACTTTCAATATTCCGAACATTTCGCCCGATGAAAGCGCCGGCATCGGTGACTGGACGCTTGCGGAGTTCGGCAACGCCATGACGCGCGGCGTCGGAAAAAATGGCGAGCACCTTTACCCATCATTCCCTTACGGCTCCTATGCGCGCATGACCGCCAAGGACATCAACGATCTCTGGGGATATCTGCAGACGCTGCCGAAGAGCAGCAACGTGGCGCCGCCGCATGACTTGCCGTTCCCTTATAATGTCCGCATGGCGCTCGGCGCCTGGAAGCTGCTGTTCTTAACCGACGAACCGCGCGCCGAGGTGAATACGGCTGACGCGAAGCTCGCCCGCGGGCAGTATCTCGTCGAAGGGCCCGGCCACTGCGGCGAGTGCCACACGCCGCGCAACGCGCTCGGCGGGTTCGAGCCGGATAGATGGTTGGCCGGCGCGCCGAATCCCGAAGGGGAAGGTCGTATTCCCGACATCACGCCGGGCTCGAGGAGCATCGGCAGTTGGAGTGCATCCGACATTGCCTCCTATCTGGAGACCGGCTTCACGCCGGAATTCGATACGGTCGGCGGTTCGATGGTCGATGTACAGAAGAACCTGGCGAAGCTTTCGCCCTCCGACCGCGAGGCTATTGCCGCCTACCTGAAGGCCATCCCGGCGCTTTGAAGGCTCTGGAACGGCACTATCGTGCGGCTTGAACGGCCGCGTGCTCCTTGCCGTAGAGGGAGAGATATTCGTCAAGCGCCTCGGAGCCGACACCGAGGGCGTGAAAAATCTCGGCCGTAAAGCTGATCGGGGCAGTGCCCGCAGCCGTCACCAGCCGGCCGCTTCGAACTGCCTGCGGCTGCTCGCGATAGTGCTCGTGCCCGTGATAGCCGGCCACCGCCGAAAGGCTTTCCGCCGAGTTGCCCGTATGGTCCGCCTCGTTGAGAATGCCGCTGGCGGCAAGCGCAAGCGTTGCGCCGCAAATCCCCGCGACGACGCGGTCTTCCGCATGGAAGGCGCGGATCGTCGCGGTGAGATTGGGGGCGGCGGCGGTTTCCCAGGTTGAACCACCACAGAGCACGAGAGCGTCGAACTCCGCCGGCGCCAGGGTTTTCGTCGGCAGGTGCGGCGTGATGTGAAGGCCGCCCATCGACGTCACCACTGTGCCACCGGGCGTGGCGATCAGCACGTCGAGACCGAGCTCGGTGCGCGCCGTAGCCATCAGCAGCGCGCATTCCCAGTCGGCAAAGCCTTCTGTCAGAACGATTGCGAGGCGCATGAGCCCTCCCGTTCAGCCAAGTTTCTGCATATAGCGCATGCCGGTGACAGGTCGAGGTACGAAGCGTTCGGATTCGTAGAAGCGATGCGCCTGGAAATTGCCGGTGGCCGCGCTGACCGAAAGATAGTCGCAGCCGGCCATGCGCGCCTGTTCGCGTGCCTTCGCAACGAGGTGGCGGCCGATGCCCGTGCCACGATGGCCGGGCCGGACGAAGAGGTGGTGCAGTTCCATGCCCCGTACGCCCTCGGCCGCCCGGTAGGTCGGGACGAGAATGGCGTAGCCGATCAACCGGTTGCCGGCTTCGGCGACAAGCGCCGTGATCCAGGGGGCGCGGCCGAAGAGGTCGCGTTCAAGCCGTTCCGGCGTGATCGGCGCGGCGTCACCGTGATGCGCGGCGAGCTCGACAATCATTTCGTGCAACTCGGGAAGATCGCGCGGTTTGGCGCAACGGATCGTCACCATCGGTGGACGTGTCGTTGGTATGGGAGGAAGGGAAGGGACGGCGGTCTGCAGCATTCTCGGCTCCTATGGTTCTGCCGCCATCAGGTGCCGTGAAAAACAAAAGCCGCCTGATGGCGGCCTTGTTGAATATGATCAGCAGGCCGCTCCTATCGGAACAGCCAAAAATACACGCGGGAGATGGGTGCGTTCTTGATCATGCGCGTAGATTCGCCATTTCCGCGATTTTGTCAACGGGGATTTCTCGCACCTGCGGATCTGATCTCAGTGGTCGGTGCCGCACATTGAATGGTCGGCCAGTGCCCGGATCACGTAGCAGTCGCCAATCGTATGGTCGCCATGGCAGGCGACGATGCGCTCCAGTTCACTTTCCAGCCTCCGCAGTCTGGCGATCTTTTCGCGTACCGAGGCAAGGTGTTCGGTGGCGATGCGGTCCGCCTCGCCGCAAGGGCGTTCCGGATGCTGGCTGAGTGCCAGAAGATCGCGGATCGCCTCGATCGAGAGGCCCAGGTCGCGCGCATGACGGATGAACGCCAGTCGTTCGAGCTCGCGTTTTTCATAACGCCGCTGGTTGCCTTCCGAGCGCTCAGGTGCCTCGAGCAATCCCATCTGTTCGTAATAGCGGATGGTCGGGATTTTGACTCCGGTGCGGCGGGAGAGGTCGCCGATCGAATACATGCTGTCGCCTCATATCTATAGTCGCTGGAGTATCTAGATAGGGCGGCGGCATTCTCCCAGCAATAGAGCGGGGAGGGGCCTACAGCGCCGCGCGTCTCATCAGACGCGCAAATGACGCTGTAGCACTTTGAAGTGCTGCATGTTTTTGTCCTTAAATCGGCAGCGACTTAAGGAAACATGCAGTGGAGGCCTCCCTGCTTCTCAACGGCGTCCCAGAAATTCGAGAAGTGCGTCGTCGAAAGCCGCGCTCTGCTCCAGTTGCGGCGTGTGACCGCTCTTTTCGAAAAGGCGGATGGTCAGATCGGAGACATCCGCGCGGTATTCGTCCCAGGTGCTCGCGGGTGCAACGAGATAGTCGAAGCGGCCGAGTGCAAGCATGATCGGTATTTTCAGTCGATCGAGCCCCTGCCTTAAGTCGATATCGCGGAAGACCTCGCCCCATAGATGATCGAAGACGAGCTTGTTGACCGTGACGCCCTCCCAGAGCGGTCGGGCGTCGAAAGCCGCATCGTACCAGCTTTTCGCACCAAGCCTGATCAGCAGCGATTTGAACCGCTCTTCCGGCTTTTCGGCAATGTCGCTGCCGAGGATGGCCATCTCGCGGTCGAAAATGGCCTTGCGCTCAGGCGCTACCGTCTCCGCCCAGAGCCGATCCGCGGCGGCCATGTGCCGTGGCGAATGGCTCGGACCGGTGGCGACCATGACAACATGGCTGACGCGGTCCGGATGACGCTTCGCATATTCGAGCGCCATGTAGCCATGCCCGGAATGGCCGAGGATAGCGAAGCGCTCAAGCCCGAGATGCTCCCTCATGCGTTCGATGTCCTCGATGACGGCCTCGAAGCTGGCATCGACCGTCGACAGGTTACCTTGAGAGGGCGCGAAACCGCGATGGTCGGCAAAGACGAGCCGCAGGTGACGCCGAAGCGACTGTGAAAACGTCCTTGGATAATAGACGGCGCTGCCGATGATGAGCAGCGTCGGACCGCTGCCTTCGATCTTGTAGCCGAGGTCGAAGGGACCGGAATGAAGATGCCCCGCCTCGGAAGAATATCCGTTGTCGATTGTCATGAATTTGATCCTTGAAGCGACCGCCGGGGGCCCACGTCCTTGTTTGTGCACCTTAGCGCGGTCTGGCAGAAGCAGCCGCACGAAAGCGCCCGCGAGGCGGGGCGCGTACAGCGGCGGTTCGGATTTGCCAGTTAACGTCGCTAACGGATGAGGCGCACGGATCTCGTCCTTCAACTTCAACGGCTTCGCCATAGCATTTTCTTTCGACGCCCCGCAACCGGACGGCGGGGGCGGTCCCGACAGGGGCGAGCACAAGGCCGCCATATTTGCCGCTTAGCGACTTGCTTCGCAACCGCCGCTTGTCGTGGCCGGCTCGGCGGGAATACATATTCACTATCAATAATTTAGAGGTGTGCGTGGCGAAAGCCGCACGCCCAATACGGAGGAAGAACGTGCCCTGTTTCATCAATCGCCGCACCATGCTGGTCGGCTCTGCGATGCTCTATCCGGCGCTCGTTCTGGCGAGCACGGCGCGCGCCGTTGCCGGAACGAATGACGATGTTTCTAAGCAGCTCGGCGAACTCGAAAAGCGCACCGGCGGCCGCCTCGGCGTTGCGGTGCTCGACACGGAAACGAACATCTCCTTCGGCCACAGGGAAAGCGAGCGCTTTGCCATGTGCTCGACCTTCAAGGCGTTGGCCGCGGCCTGTGTGTTGGCCCGTGTGGATCGAGGGGAGGAAAAGCTCGACCGGCGAATCAAATTCGGCAAGGACGCACTGGTCCCCTATTCGCCGGTAACGGAGAAGTACGTGGGAGGCGATGGCATGACGGTCGCCGAGCTCTGCGAGGCGGCGATTACGATCAGCGACAACGCCGCAGGTAACCTGCTGCTCGAAAGTTTCGGTGGACCGGCAGGGCTGACGACCTGGCTGCGATCGATCAACGATCAGACGACCCGGCTTGATCGTACCGAGCCCGAGCTCAACGAGGCGAAGCCGGGAGACCCGCGCGACACGACGACGCCGGGTGCCATGCTTGAAACCCTCGGCGGCCTGACGCTCGACCCGGTTTTGTCGGAGACTTCCCGCATGCAGTTCATCGACTGGATGGTCGCCAACAAGACCGGTGACGCCCGCCTTCGTGCCGGCATGCCGAAGGATTGGCGTATCGGCGACAAGACCGGGACGAGCGCGACCGGCGCGGCATCGGACATCGCCGTCGTCTGGCCAAAGGATCGCGGGCCGATCCTGATAACGGTCTACATTGCCGAGGCGAAGGCGCCAGTGAAGGAACTGAATCCCGTCTTCGCCGAAGTCGGAGAGATTGTTGCAGGAATGGTTTGAGCTAACCCTTTGAAGCTACACAATTCCAGGAAAACCGTTGCACACTTTTCCTGGAATAACCGACGGCATCCGGGATAGTCAGGCTTCGGCAGCGTTTTCGGCGATGTCCGATGCAGTGTCGCTCGCCTGTTCCTCGATGCCGAGGCTTTCAGCGACCGCCTTGCGGATTTCTTCCTCGATAGCTGCGCGTTCCTCGGACGGCATCGTTTCCAGGCTCTCCTCCGTCAACCCATGTGCTTCGAGATACTGCGCCCGGATTTTTTCGGCTAACGACTTTTTCGACCATTCGAGAAACTCGTCGGCAACGCTCGAGCCGAACGGCGACTTGCCCTCGGTGATCGAGGAAGCGGCCGTTTCGTCGGTGGCGAGCGATAGCCAGAGTGCGCTTGAAAGCGAGGCGGAAGGCGAGGCGGGTGCAATGGTGGGTGGCGAACGACGCTGCGCTTGATCACCGCCGGTTTCTTCGAGCGGGGGAAGGTTGCTTGCGACGGGGCGGCGCTGCGAAAGGTAGTAGTTGGAAAGGCTGCCTTCGATTTTCATGGGAATTCCCGGATCTAATGTTCCGAGGGAGCCTGTCTACGGTGGCTTGCGCGAGCCTTTCGATGCAACCACCCGGCGAGGTCAGGGCAGGGTGTAGGCAATGACGTAGTCGCCCGGCTTGGTGCCGACCGAACCGTGCCCGCCTGCGACCATCAGCACGTATTGTTTGTCGCCGACGGTGTAGGTCATTGGCGTCGACTGCCCGCCTGCCGGCAGCCGTGTCTCCCAGAGCTGGCTTCCTGTGGTGACGTCGTATGCCCTCAGATAGTTGTCGACCGCAGCACCCAGGAAGGCAACGCCGCCCTTGGTGATGATCGGTCCGCCGATGCCCGGCACACCTAGCTTGAAGGGGATCGGTAGCGGCGTCATGTCATAGACGGTGCCGTTCTTGTGCTTGTAGGCGATCTTGCCGGTTCTGAGATCGGCGCCCGCGACATAGCCCCATGGAGGAGCCTGGCAGGGGATCTGCAGCGGACCGAGGAACGGGCCCATGTAGACCCCATAGGGCGCACCTTCATTGCGGTTCAGGCCCTGTTCGCTGCCCGTTTCGCCCTCCTGCTTCGGCGGGATCTGGTCGCGCGGCACGAGCCGGGACGTGAAGGCGAGATAGGTCGGCATGCCGAACAGCACCTGCCGCTCCGGGTCGACCGCGACCGAACCCCAGTTGAAGGTGCCGAAATTGCCGGGATAGACCAGCGTCCCCTCGAGCGAAGGCGGCGTATACCGGCCCTCGTATTTCAGCGACCGGAAGGCGATGCGGCAGGCGAGCTGGTCGAACATGGTGATGCCCCACATGTCGTGCTCTTCGAGCGGAGCGGGCATGAAGGTGAGGCCGGATACCGGCTGCGTTGGAGCGGTGAAGTCCTCCGGAATTGCGCCGCCGGGTGCGGCCACTTCCTCGACCGGAATGATCGGCTCGCCGCTTCGCCGGTCGAGTACATAGAGGTCGCCCTGCTTGGTCGGCCCGACGAGCGCCGGCACGACCGTGCCATCCTCCTTGGTGATGTCGATGAGCGACGGCTGCGCAGGCACGTCCATGTCCCACAGGTCATGGTGGACCGTCTGGCGTACCCAGCGCATCGCACCCGTGTTGATGTCGAGGGCGACGATCGAGGAGGAATATTTCTCGACATGCTCGCTTCGGCCCATGCCGAGCTGGTCCGGCACCTGGTTGCCAAGCGGCACATAGATCAGGCCAAGACCTTCGTCGACCGAGGAAACCGACCAGCTGTTCGGGGAATTCGTCGTGTAGAACTGACCGGCTGGCAGGGGCGCCGTCTGGTCGGGGTTGCCGCTGTCCCAGTTCCACAGCAGCGCGCCGCTGTTGATGTCGAAGGCGCGGATGACGCCGGATTGCTCCTGCGTCGAGTAATTGTCGTTGACGGCACCGCCGACGATGATCTTGCCGGCGACCGCGACCGGCGGCGACGTCGAGTAGTAATAGCCGGCCGGATTGTACCGCATTCCCTGTTCCAGATGCAGGACGCCATTGTCGGCAAAGCTGGTGCAGACCTCGCCGTTTGCGGCGTCGAGCGCAATCAGGCGCGCATCGGAGGTCGGCAGGTAGACGCGCTCGGCGCAGGGGCCGCCGGGAGCGGCCGCCGGATCGGCCCAATAGGTGACGCCGCGGCAGGTCTGGTGCTGGCGGTCGGGGTTCATGCCGGAGTTGGAATCGTATTTCCACTTTTCCTGTCCGGTGGCCGCGTCGAGCGCGATCGCCCAGTTGTGCGGCGTGCAGAGGTAAAGCGTGTCCTTCACCTTGAGCGGCGTGACCTGATAGGTGGTCTCGCCGACGTCATCTGGTCGCTTCACGTCGCCCGTCTGGTATTGCCATGCGACCCTGAGGTTGGCGACATTTTCCGCATTGATCTGGTCGAGCGGCGAGTATCGCTGGCCAAAGGGCGTGCGGCCGTACTGGTGCCACTCGCCTGGAGGCACATTTCCGCCGAGGTTGGCGTTTGCCGCGACCGCGTCGCTCGGCAACTCGCCGCGGATATCGTGCGGATCCTGCGTCATCGCGAATATGGCGACGCCGATGGAAACGAGGCTGGCGACGGCGAGCGGCCATGCCGTAGCGCTGTAGTGCGCGCCGGAGGGACTGACGAAGCCGAGGGGGCGTCGGATCCAGGGAGTAAGCAGCCAGAGACCGAGCAGGATGATGATGCCGCCGCGAGGGCCGAGTTGCCACCAGTCGAAGCCGACCTCCCAGACGGCCCAGGCGAGAGAGCCCACGACGACGAGTGCATAGACCCAGAGAGCGGCGGCCTGCCGGCGGAAAAGCAAAAACGCGGTCAGCAGGAAACCCAGGCCCGCAAGCAGGTAGTAGGGGCTGCCGCCCAGCATCAGCAGCCTGATTCCTCCGGCACCGACCGCAAGACCGATCAGGGCGAAGAGAATGGCCGTCAGCACGATGAGCATGTGTTCAAATCCCCGAATTAAAGATCTTGCGGGCGGACCCGAGCAGCCCGAAGGCGGTCGTCTTGATCGCAGTCAACCGCCATCGGACGACTCCACCTGAGGAGCTAACGCATGGAGCGTGCCTTTCAATGGCCCCACTCTGCGGAGTTGCAAGAATACGGAGGTCGCAACGAGTCGCGAAGGTTTATGACCGGTCGGGGGCTGCCGCTTAGGTACCGCAGAAGGTCTGCAGCACTTCTTCGCCAGCCTGCGGCGGTGCGGCGTAGGCTTCGTGCTCGGGTCGGTCCTCATAGGGTCTGGACGTGACATCGAGCAGTGCTTCGAACAGCGAGAAATCTGCATCCCGTGTGGCCGCGTCGATCGCCTGTTCCACGCGGTGATTGCGAGGAATGAAAGCCGGGTTTGCGGTGCGCATCGCAGCGGCGCGCGCACTGGTGTCGAGTGTTTCGCGGGTCAGGCGCTCGCGCCAGTCGCCAAGCCAGGGCGAAACTGTACCCGGCTTCTCAAAAAGTTCGACGAGTGCCGGATCGGCGCCGTTATCTTCGGCGGATGCCGCGAGGCGTCGGAAGACAAGCGTAAAATCGGCATTGCCCTCATGCATCAGTGTGAGGAGCGATTGGATCAGATCGAGATCGCCATCCTCTTCGGTCGCGAGTCCGATCTTGCGTCGCATGCCGTCGAGCCAATGTTTCTGGAAGATCGAGCCGTATTCGGTAAGCGCATCGTTGGCGAGATTGACGGCAGTGTCGGCGACCGGATCGAACAACGGCACCAGTGTTTCGGCGAGCCGAGCGAGGTTCCACTGGCCGATGGCCGGCTGATTGGCATAGGCATAGCGGCCAAACTGGTCGATCGAGCTGAACACCTTCTTCGGGTCATAGGCATCCATGAAGGCGCAAGGGCCGAAATCGATCGTCTCGCCGGACACCGTCATGTTGTCGGTGTTCATCACGCCATGGATGAAGCCGACGTGGAGCCAGCGCGCAATCAACTCCGCCTGGCGCGCGGCGACTGCCTTGAACAGTGAGAAATAGGGTTTTTCGCTGTCCTTCAACTCGGGATAATGGCGTTCGATCACGTAATCGGCCAACGTTTTGACCGATTCCATGTCGCCGCGGGCGGCGAAGAATTGAAACGTCCCCACACGGATATGGCTGGCGGCGACGCGGGTGAAGACAGCACCGGGGAGGATTTGCTCCCGATAAACCGGCTGGCCGGTGACGGTGGCGGCGAGCGCGCGGGTCGTCGGTATGCCGAGCGCGTGCATCGCCTCGCTGATGATATATTCCCGCAGCACCGGACCGAGTGCCGCCCGCCCGTCGCCGCGGCGGGAATAGGGCGTCTGCCCCGATCCCTTAAGTTGGATGTCGCGTCGCTTTCCACTGCGGTCGATCACTTCGCCAAGCAGGATGGCGCGACCGTCGCCGAGTTGCGGGACGAATGTGCCGAACTGGTGTCCGGCATAGGCCATGGCAAGCGGCTCCGCGCCAGGGGGGATCTTGTTGCCCGAAAAGATCGCCGCGCCGTCGCGTTCGAGCGCTTCCGCCTCGAGGCCAAGTTCTTCGGCGAGCTTTCGGTTGAACTTGATCAGCCACGGCTCCGCAACCGGCGTCGGCTCGACACGGGCGTAGAAGTTCGCCGGCAACCGCGCATAGCTGTTGTCGAAGGGGAAGGGGGCCGTCTCGGAGGCCAGTTGCGGGGGCACGTAGTTCATCATTCTCTGTCCCGTTGCGCGCGCCGGGCAGTGCCGACGGGTCACTGCTATCGGGACAAGTCTACACGAGCGCCGATAGTTCCGCGAGGCCGAGACTTTATCCACCTGCCCTCCGGTAGGTACCGCCGGAGGGCAGGAACGACGGTTGTCTTCGTCAGGCGCTGAGCGCTGCGCGAGGAAGGCACACTTCGCATATCGCGGCGATGTGGCGGTGGTCGGTGCCGCAGCAGCCGCCGAGCACACGCAGATGCGGCATGCGGCCGGTCAGCGACCGATAGCGCCGGGCGAGATCTGCCGGATCGCCCGCATCGAGCGTCTCGCTCTCGTCGAGTTCGGCATGGCTCATCATCGAAGCGTTGGCGCGAATGCCGCCGATACGCTTGACCCAGGATTGGCCCTGTTCGAGCGCGCCATCGAAATGGCTCGGATGGGCGCAGTTGATCATGTAGTAGTGCGGATAGCCATCGGTTGCCGCATCCACGCTCTCGATTGCATCCTGTAGCGAACGGCCGGTCACCAGCCTGCCATCGGTCTCGACCGTGAAGGAGATCGCGCAGGGCATGCCATGCGTTCTGGCCGCGCGAGCAACACCGATACCCTCGTCGACATTGTTCAAGGTAACACCTGATACCATATCGGCTTCGCTTGCGGCGAAGGTGGCAATCTGCGCCGCATGGTATTCCTCAGCCTCGTCAGCACTCATCCTGCCGGCTTTGTAACCGTCGCCGCGCGGGCCGATCGCGCCATTGAGGACGATGGGTGCTTGCGGCCGCTCGTATTCGGCCCGGAGCCCGGTCAGCAGATCGACGGCGTCGCGGTTGGCTGCCGCCAATGCGTCCGCGTCGTAGCCGAGTTTCTCGCCCCAATCGGCATTGGCTCGCCAGGTGGCAGTGTCGAGGACGAAGCCGGTATCGTGACGCCGGGCGACGTCGAGATAGTGCGTGTAGTACTGCAGAAGCTTCCGGCGGCCTTCGGCCGACGACAACAGCACGAAGGAAGCGAAATGCGGAAGCTCGGCGCCGTCGTGAAAAATCAGCGTCGTCTCCATGCCGCCATCGCTAAGGAATGTGCCTCCGTTTAGCAGCGGCAAGTCGTATCTGTACTTGGCCATGTGTTGCTCCACCCTTTTCCACCCTTTCCGCGGGGTGTCCCACGTAGGGCATCGGATGAATTTCTGCCGTTTTATCATCTGCTAAACTAGAGGAGTTGCGGTATACTACTTGCGGAATATCCTGATATCGATGTGAAAACAAACGCTTGCCGTGTTGTTTCGGTTGCGGCGGAGGACGTGATGGGCGTTTTCAGAGCCGAAAACCGTACCGGCGGTACAGGAGCGGATGATGCGAAAAGGTGAGGAAACGCGGACGAGGATCCTCGACGTCGCCGAAGCCGCCGTGCTGGCGAAGGGATTTGGGGCAACCTCGATCGACGAACTGATTGCCGAAACCGGTATCACCAAGAGCGGGTTTTTCTACCATTTCCGCGACAAGAATGAACTCGCCAAGGCACTCCTGGAACGCTACATCGAGAACGACGAACGGATCTACGACGAGATCTTCGGCCGGGCGCACGATCTCGCGGACGACCCGCTGCAGGCTTTCCTGCTCGGCCTGAAGCTGCTGTCGGAATTGCTCTCGGACCTGCCGAACGGCCATCCCGGGTGTCTGGTCGCAACGATGTGTACGCAGGAGCGTGCCTTCGACCGAGAGATCCAGGAGATCAACCGGCAGGCGGCGCTGATGTGGCGTCGGCGGTTCGGGGCGATGTTCCGCGATATCATGCGCCACTACCGCCCGCGCGAAGCGCTCGACGCCGACCAACTCGCCGACATGGTTTCGACCGTGCTCGAAGGCGGCATCGTACTTTCAAAGGCGTTGAAGGAGCCGAAGAGCCTGCCCGACCAGTTGCTGGTCTTCCGCACCTTCGTGCGGCTGCTGTTCCAGCCAATCGCGCAGGCCTGATGGCGTTCAGGCCCGACTATCTTCGAGCTCGGCTGCAAGTTCGGCGAGTTTCCGCACAGTATTGAGATTGCGGGCCGTACCCGGTTTGAGGGCGGGCAATTTGAGCTTTGACTTTCCCGAGCCGTTGGGAAAATGGATATAGATCTCCCTGCCGCTGATCTGCACCTCTTCGCCGTCCGGCGCGACGAGCTTGTCAAGCGCATCGGCCGGCGGCGGCTCAGGCAGGAAGGTCACCAGCAGAAAATTCGGCTTGGCGTCCGCGAACGGCGCCTCGTCGACGATCTTGTGGAGTTCGCCGCGGCTGCGCAAGATGACGCCGGGCGCCTTGCCCATCCGTTCCGCCAAAACATCTTCGAGCCCTTTCTGTACCTTGGCTTCGGAAAGGTCGGAACGAAAGAGCACATTGCCGCTCTGGATATAAGTCTTCACGTCGGTGAAGCCGAGGCTCTCGCAAATAGCCTTCAGCTCCGCCATCGGAAGCGTGCCGGTCCCTCCGACATTGATCGCCCGCAGCAGTGCGACATAGACCGGCATTCGCCTCCTCCAGCCCGTTACATCTTTCCCGCGACCTTGATGGCGAAGGCGTATTCGAAGGCGATTTCCTCCAGCCGCTGGAACCGCCCGGATGCGCCGGCGTGGCCGGCATCCATATTGGTCTTCATCAGGATCGGCGCGGCGCCGGTGGTATTCTCCCGGAGCCTCGCCACCCACTTTGCCGGCTCCCAATAGGTCACGCGAGGATCGGTCAGGCCTCCGAGCGCCAGGATCGCCGGATAGGATTTCGCATCCACGTTGTCGTAGGGGGAGTAACCAGCAATGATGTTGTAGAACTCGGCGCTCTCGATCGGATTGCCCCATTCCGGCCATTCCGGCGGGGTCAGAGGCAGCGTGTCGTCGAGCATCGTGTTCAAGACGTCGACGAAGGGAACGGCGGCAATGATGCCCTTGAACTTCTCCGGTGCCATATTGGAGACCGCTCCCATCAGCATGCCGCCCGCCGAACCGCCCTCGGCGATGATGTTGGCATAGGACGTGAACTTCTCCTGATTCAAATAGTCAGCGGCAGCGATGAAGTCTTTGAAGGTATTGGTCTTCTTCGCCATCTTGCCGTCTTCGTACCATTGGAAGCCCTTGTCCTTGCCGCCGCGGATATGCGCGATGGCATAGACGAAGCCGCGGTCGACGAGCGAGAGGCAGTTGGTGTTGAAGCCAGCCGGAATGGTGATGCCGTAGGCGCCGTAACCGTAGAGCAGGCAGGGGGCGGAACCGTCGAGCGGCGTATCCTTGCGATAGAGCAGTGTGATCGGTACCTCGACACCATCCCATGACGGCGCGAAGACGCGACGGGTGACGTAATCGTCCGGATTGTGGCCGGAGGGCACTTCCTGGGTCTTCAAGAGCGTGCGTCGACGCGTTGCCATGTCGTAGTCGAAGAGCTGCGAGGGCGTCGTCATCGACGAGTAGGAAAAGCGGATGACGTCGGTGTCGTATTCGGCAGCACCCGAGAGCCCCAACGAATAGGCTTCCTCTGCAAAGGCGATCGCATGCTCCTCGCCGGTCTTGCGGTCACGAATAACGATTTCCGGCAGCCCCTCGCGACGCTGCAGCCAGACCAGATGGCGGGCATAGGCCATGTGATTGAGGATCAGCGTGCCCGGCCGGTGCGGGACGACCTCGCGCCAGTTTTGCTTCTGCGGCGCTTCCACAGGCGCTTCCATGATCTTGAAATCCTTGGCGCCGTCGGCATTGGTCAGGATGTAGAAAACATCACCGCCTTCCGTCATCGAGTATTCGAGACCAGTCACGCGCTCCGCCACGAGCTGCGGCTCTGCCGTCAGGTCCTTGGTCGTGAGCAGCCGGTACTCGCTGGTTTCGTGGTCATGGATATCGATGTAGATGAAGTCGTCGAGCAGCGACCCGCCGACCGACATGAAGAAGCCAGGGTCTTTTTCCTCGTAGACGAGCCGGTCGTCCTTCTGTGCTGTGCCGATGACGTGGTGAAAGATCTTCGACGGCCGATGGTTCTCGTCAAGAACGGTGTAGAAGAAGCTCTTGCCGTCCGGTGCCCATGCACCGCCGCCGCCCGTATTCTCGATCAGATCGGGCAAATCCTCGCCGGTCGAAAGATCGCGCACTTTCAGCGTGAAATATTCCGACCCCTTGTCGTCATAGCCCCAGACGCCGCGGGAATGGTCGCTTGAATGGTCGATGCCGGCGAGGCGGAAATAGGCCTTGCCTTCGGCTTCCCTGTCGCCGTCGAGCAGCACGTGGCGGATCGTCTCGTCCTTAGTGTTGCCTTCGCGCGGAATGCGGAAATAACGCGGCTGTTCGCCGCCGGTCACGTAAAAGGTGCCGTAAGCGAAAGCGCCGTCCTTCATCGGAACGGAAGAATCGTCCTCCTTGATGCGGCCGCGCATCTCGGCAAACAGGGTTTTCTGCAATTCCTTGGTGTCCGCCATGGCGGCGCTCATGTAGGCGTTTTCCGCCTCGAGATGCTTGCGGATCTCCGGATCGAGGATCGAGGGTTCCCTGAACATGGCCTGCCAATTGTCCGCGCGGAGCCAGGCATAGTCATCGGTCCGGGTAATGCCGTGACGCGTATCGGTAACCGGTTTCTTCGGAGCGACGGGGGCGGCGGGCAGATTGTTGAAAGCGGACAAGGCGTGTCTCCGATCTGTTCGGTGGGAGATCATGAGATAGAGAGCGCCATCGCACCGATCAAGCGGAAAGACCGGAGCCCGTTCGTTTCAATCAATGCTTCTCTGGCGGCGGTGGTTGGGCGCGGATGCGAGCTGACGAGAGGGTGTTGTGCCTTGCGGAGTTCACGCCGTCAGCGCGGCGATATTGTCCTTCGCATAAGTATCGAGCGAACGCGGCGCCTTGCCGGTCAGGGTCTCGACGCCATTGCTGAGCGCGGCCATCCGCCCCTCGCGCACCGGCCGGAATAGTTCGGCAAGGAGATGGGCGTAGGTCGCGGAAATACCTGCTTCGGTTAGCAGGCCGATGAAGATCCCGTCATCGACAGGCGTGTACGCGATGGTCCTGCCGATGGCGCGAGAAAGTATCGCCGCCGCTTCGGCATAGCTCAAGGCCTCGGGACCGGTGAGATCGAAGGCCTGTCCGTTGAACGCATCGCTCGTGAGCGTGCATGCAATGCTCTCGGCGATGTCGCGCGTGTCGATGAAACTCGTCTTTCCGTCTGCCGCAGGCACCGCAATCACGCCGCGGCGGATGCCGTCGAGCCAGTAGCTGTGGAAGTTGTCGGCGAACCAGTTGGGCCGGACGATGACGAATGGCGCGCAGGTCTCTTCGAGGAACAGCTCCACCGTCCGGTAGGAATTGCTGCCGCCGGTGTCGACGCCGAGCATGGTCATCAGCACGATCTTGATACCGCGCGCGGCCGCCGCCTGGATGATTGGCGTCAGGAGCCTGACGGGGTCGAGGCACCCGGTCGGCGTGATAACGAAGATGCGATCGACCCCCTCGAGCGCGCAGCCATAGGTCGAAGCATGGAGATAGTCGAAAGCAACTGCGTCGACACCCGGTATCGAAATTGATTTGCGGCATGCAGCCTTGGTGCGCTCGCCCCTGGCGACAAGCGTCTGTATCACTTTGCTGCCAACGGTGCCGGTGGCGCCAAGAACCAGAATTTTCCCCGGCATTCTCGCCTCCCTAAGATCAGGTTTATTACGAAAACCAAATAAAAGGCGGAATGTTGCCAAATAGGAGAACTTTCCTGCTCGAACCCGCCGGTTCGCCGCCAGGACGGCACGCTGGTGCGACCGCTGCAGGGCTCGGCGACTGCTTGTCAGGTGGAGAGTTTGAGGCCGATGCCCCACGGATCGACGAGGCTGTGGACGTCACCTTGCCTGGTTACCGTCATTTCCAGCTCGTCCAGCTTGGCTAGCGCCGTTGCGAGCTTCGCGGCATCGCTGAAGCGGATCGTGTAATCCGCCAGGCCTGTCATGTTGTGCTGACGTTTGGGAGCGCCCCGAGAATTCCAGATGTTGGCCGCCACGTGATGATGATACTTGCCCGAAGCAAAGAAGCTCGCACCCGGGTAGCGCGCCATCAGGTCCAGTCCGAGCACGTCGCGAAAAAATGCGTCCGCCTGGGGGATGTCGGAAACCTGCAGATGGATATGGCCGATCGTCGTGCCTTCCGCGAGACTGTTCCAATCACCTTTCGGCGCTTCGTCGTAGAGGGCCTGCAGGTCGAGCGGTAGCGTGCTCATCGCTACCATGCCGTCCGGCTGGTAGTTCCATTCGCTGCGGGAGCGGTCACGATAGATCTCGATGCCGTTGCCTTCCGGGTCGGCGAGATAGATCGCCTCACTGACCAGGTGGTCGGATGCGCCCTGAAGGCGGATGTTGTTGCGCGCCGCATGGGCAAGCCAGTGGCCGAGTTCGCGCCGATCGGGAACGAGAAAAGCCGTGTGAAACAGGCCCGGCGCGTTGCGCGGTGCCCTTGCCGCGTCGCTTTCGGTCGTCAGCGTCAGCAGAGGCCGGCCGGCGACGCCAAGCGTCTCGCCGTTGGCACCGGTTTCGATCGGCGTCAGGCCCATAATCCTCTGGTACCAGGCGGATACCATGGGCAGATCCTGAACGACGAGATGGGACCGGTCGACAAAGGCCGGCATCGCGACGGCATGGTCCGCGGGCATGCTCTGTGTCGAGCGCGAAAGGGTTGAATCTTGCATTGCAATAGCCTTTCAGGCCAGTCCGGCGCCCCGTTGGCCGCCGATCGCAGTTTCTTGAAACTTGTCTTAATATGGGCTCGTGACCGCGTTCAGGAAAGCTATTATATTACTTGATGTTGTGTTCGATGAGCGTTGACAGCCATGACCACCGCGCTACCTGATCTTTCAGTGATGCTAATACGACGGTGGCGGCCGATTTGATTTCAATCAATGCTGGAACATCGCCTCCGCGCAATTTCATGTTGGCGCGGGACGGGGGGAAGTGAAGACCGGTTTTACCCCTCGACCCGCGCTTGCTGCGTGTTCCTCGATCGGAGCCCGATTCAAGGACAAAAGCATGCAGCTATTCAAGGTGCTACGGCGATCTTTGCGCGTCTCATGAGACGCGTGGCGCTGTAGGGGCTGGCCTCGCCGCATGGCGACCGGGGAACGCAAGAGAAGGAGTGCAGCATGTACAAGAAAATCATCGTTCCGATCGCCATGGATCAGCTGGAGCACGGCGAATCCGTCCTCGGCATCGCAGAGAAGCTGATCGACGACGAGGGGGAAATCGTCCTGCTCAACGTCGTAGAGGACCTGAATGCCTATGCACAAGGATATATGATCGTCGATTTTCCGCTCGAGATGATCGAGGAGTCGCGCAGGCATGCGGTCAAGACATTGGAAGCATTGAAGGCCAAGCATGGGATCAGGGGGCGCATCGAAATCCGCACCGGCGGAGCGGCCGGCACGATCAACGCTCTTGCGAAGGAAGAGAACGCGGACCTCGTGATTATTGCTTCGCACCGGCCGGGTTTGATTGACTACTTTATCGGCTCGACCGCCAGCCGTGTCGTTAGCCATTGCCCATGCGCGGTTCTCGTCGACCGCTAAAAATGAACAAGAAGGCGGCGTTGTCGAACCACGCCGCGACCAAGGAGCCCTGCAATGGATCAGTACGCGCTTGAAGACTTTCGCGAACAGCTTCTCCGCCGCAAACGCGAACTTTATGGTCGGCTGGTGAAGATCGAGGAGGACCTCGATCAACCGATGAATGCCGACGTGCCCGATCGTGTCACCGAACGAGAAGGCGACGAAGTATTGGAGGGCCTCGGCCTCGCGGGCCAGGGTGAAATCCGCGCCATCGACGCTGCCCTGGACCGAATTGAGTCCGGAACCTTCGGCACCTGTGTGCGCTGCGGCGAACAGATTTCGCCGGAACGACTGCACGCGGTGCCGCACGCACCGCTCTGCCAGACCTGCGCAGCGGAAGTAGCACGCGCAAGATAGGCTGGACTCATGCATTTTCGGCGGCGCGGCGGTTCTCGGTGCACTTGACGGCTGAAGCGTTCGACCGTCGAGGGCCGCCGTTGCTGTCCATACGGCGTAATCACCGTGATGGGTAGCATGATAACGATCGAGATTGGGCACTCCGCAGGCTGCCTTCAATCGCTTCCTTCAAGCAGCAGCTCGGGCTGCGGCAATCGCGTCCGTTTTGCACGACGTTAGCCGACTGTTGTAATAGGTTGCAAAAATTGATCCTTTCGCAGTCCCGGCACCTCTTTTCTGCGGCCGTTTGCTGTGGCACGTTAAACGGGTAAACACGTGCCTGCGCGGACCGAACGCCAGCCGCCGATGGGGAAGTCGGGATCGATTTCCGGGTGGTGCGCGGACCTGTTGCATGTTTCCTGGTCGGAGCCGATTCAAGGGCAAAAACATGCAGCAATTCAAAGTGCTACAGCGACCTTTGCGCGTCTGATAAGAAGCACGGCGCCGTAGGAATGAGCGGGCCCTTTGTGCGTCCGAAGGATGCAGCGTCGAGGGGAGGGATCGCGTGGAGATCAACGGCGTCAAGTGGACCTATGACCGGTCCGAATTGATTGCGGATGGCATCGTTCACGGCATCGGTCTTGCTGCAGCGCTCTGCGGTGTTACGGCGCTGATTTTCTATGCAACGCTTTGGAGTACGTCCGGCCAGCTTGCGGCAGCCTGGATTTACGGCATCGGGCTCGTTACCACCCTCTCGGTTTCCTTCCTTTACAATCTCTTCCCGATTTGCAGGATGAAATGGCTTCTGCGTCGGTTCGATCATTCCTCGATCTTCGTCTTGATCGCGGCAACCTATACGCCGTTTCTCCAGCGCGGCTGGGACAACCCGTTCCTTTTCAAGATGCTGATCGGCATCTGGGCTATTGCCATCCTGGGGGTGGTGATGAAGTGCCTCTTCGCCGGACGTTTCGACCGACTTGCAATCCTGCTCTACCTTGCGATGGGCTGGAGCGGCGTGCTTGCCGCCCGGTCGCTTCAGTCAATGCTGACGGCGACAACGCTGGTGTTGATCCTGATCGGTGGCATCATCTACTCGGCGGGAGTTATCTTCCACGTCTGGGAACGCCTGCGGTTCCAGAACGCAATATGGCACGGCTTCGTCGTTGCTGGCTCGGCAGTACACTATTCGGCGGTCGTAACCTGTTTCAGCGGCACCACGATATCCTGATTTCTCTCGTGCTGAGGAACTGTATGTTTCCTTGAATCGGAACCGATTTGAGGACAAAAACAGCAGCAGTCAAAGTGCTGCAGCAGCCATTGCGCGTCTCAAGAGACACGGCGTTGTAGTCATTCCGGCGCAAGCTGACAGCCGTCGGACGGCCTGAGTGCCTCGGCCATGCGCGAGATAATGCCATCGAAACTCGTCAGCGGATTCTTGCGATATTGCAGCCGGAAATACGCGGCACTGCCGTCGCATAGGGCGATCGCGCGGGCATAAAAGACTTCGCCGTTGCGGGCACCGGAGAAGCTCGCCCAGGCGGGTGTAACGCGTGAGAACAGCATTCTCCAGTCGTTCTGCGTCTCAAGGCTGATATGGTCGGCAACATCGGTCTCGAAATCACCGTCCGGCGGATGACTTCCGAAGACGGCAAGCGTCGCTCCATTGTCGTCCGCGTGGAAGCTTGCGCCGTCTCCATCATCGGCAGCCCCTTGGCGCATCTCGAAACCCGGCGGGATGTCGACCGTATAGCCGAAGCGAGGATTGGCGTAGGGGTGCCAGTCGTCCTCCGCGGCTGCGGGGAGCGCGAGCCCCCAAAAGAGGGCGAAGGCGAAGAAAGCACGGCGCATGCGGGCATCCTTTCGGCTTGCTTCGATCTGCCGCTCCTCGTAGCCCGGCCCCCGAAGCCCTTGCTGTTTCTGCTGGAACAGCCGGAGCGCCGCGCGTTCAACACAACGCGAAAAGCAAGCGCTCACGCTCATGGCACCGCTTCCGCCTCGCGCTGTCAATCCTCTTCGAAAGTCATCGCCGTGCCGTCAATAGTTCCCGCCATTCCTCGTTTGTCCTCTTCACTTTCGGAGAAGCGGCATCGGCCATCGTCGATCTCCATTCGGTCGCGGCGATTATATAGGATTCGGACGGCGCGCCCGCAAATAGCGCTTGCCTGGATGGCGATAGCGGCTGGCACACTCGACAGGCCAAGATTTGCCTGCACTTTGCATTGTATTACTGTCGCGCAACTACGATTCGTGCCGATTCACTCTTGAGGCGGAACGGGCCTTCTTTTATGTCCGGCGACAGTTTGATCGAATGGTCAAAACGACAAAGGAGCTTGCCAAGACGATGGATGTCGCGGCCCTGACATTTCTGGCCCTCAGTCTCCCCTTCGTCGCGGCGCTCGTGGCGCCGGTCCTGACCCGATTTCTGGGTCACAATGCCGCTTGGCTCCTGGCTCTCGCGCCTGTTGCGATCTTCGTGCATTTCCTCGGCTTCGTTCCGGAAATTGCTGCCGGCGAAGTAGTCACCGGCGGCTATGCCTGGATCCCTTCCTTCAATGTCAGCTTCTCGTGGCTGATCGATGGTCTGTCGCTCACCTTCGCACTTTTGATTTCCGGCATCGGCACGCTGATCGTGCTCTATTCGGGCGGTTATCTCAAAGGTCATCCGCATCAGGGTCGGTTCATTTCGTTCATCCTGATGTTCATGGGCTCCATGCAGGGTCTCGTCCTTTCGGACAGCTTCCTGATGCTCTTCGTCTTCTGGGAACTGACGTCGATTACTTCCTTCCTGCTGATCGGCTTCGATCATGGTCGCGAGGCCGCGCGCCGTGCGGCGCTGCAGGCATTGGTCGTCACGGGGGGAGGCGGCCTGTCGCTGCTCGCCGGCCTTCTCATCCTCTGGAACGTGAGTGGCATCGCCCAGTTTTCGTTGCTCCTTTCTTTCGGCACGGAGTTGAGGGAGAGCCCGTTCTATCTGGCGGCACTTCTTCTCGTGCTGGGCGGAGCCTTCACAAAGTCTGCGCAGTTTCCGTTCCATTTCTGGCTGCCAAATGCCATGGAGGCGCCGACGCCGGTTTCTGCCTATCTTCATTCGGCGACGATGGTGAAGGCGGGCGTCTACCTGCTGATGCGGCTCAATCCGGTGCTCGGGGGTACGCCTGAATGGCAGTTCCTGCTGCCACTGTTCGGGGCTGCGACGCTCGTGAGCGGTGCAGCGCTGGCAGTGCGCCAAACGGACCTCAAGCTGATGCTTGCCTATACGACGATGGCCTCGCTCGGACTTCTGGTCTTGTTGACGGGCCTCGGTTCGCCGCACGCGGTCGAAGCGGCAGCGCTCTATCTCGTGGCGCACGCGCTGTTCAAGGGCGCCTTGTTCATGGTTGCGGGCATCATCGACCACGAGACGGGCTCGCGCGATCTGACAAGGCTTGGCGGCCTGCGCTCGGCGATGCCGCTGACCTTCGCGGTCGCCCTTGCCGCTGCGCTTTCGATGGGCGGCTTGCCACCCTTTTTCGGCTTCCTCGCAAAGGAGGAAATCTACGAGGGCCTATCGAATTTCGATCGGCGCTCGATGGTTTTTGCGGGGCTTACCGTTCTCGGTAACGCCCTGATGTTTGCGGTCGCCTTCGCGATAGCCTTGAAACCGTTCCTCGGGCCAAAGGTGGAGACGCCGAGGCATGCTCACGAGGCGCCGGTTCTCCTCTGGCTCGGTCCGGCGATCCTGGCACTGATGGGTCTGTCGGTTGCGCTGATGTCCGGCCTTGCCCATCGGGTGATTTCTTCGCCGATGTCTTCCGCCATTGCGGGCGAACCGCGAACGGTGGTGGTCTCGCTTGTGCCGCATATCGGCGTACCGCTGGTCCTTTCGGCTGTCACGCTGCTCGTCGGTGTCGCCTTCTATCTCAATCTTGATCGTCTCCGCGCGGTCATGGCGCTCATCCTTGCGGACATAGGCTGGGGGCCGGATCGGGGTTTCGATCAGTTCATCCGCGGGCTTTTGCGGCTCGCCGTGGCCATCACTCGCCGGCTGCAGAGCGGCAGGCTCGATGTCTACATGACCGTCGTCTTCGTGCTGATCGCGGTCGTCCTTCTCGCAACTCCCGTCCGCTATGGCGAACTGCCGCGCGCGCCGTTCTTTGCCGCGGACGTTCCAGCCCATGAGCTTGCGATCATGGCCATTGCTGTCGCGGGCCTCTTTGCCGTGGTGCTGGCGGCCGATCGACTGACGGCGATCGTCTCGCTCGGCATTCAGGGTTTCGCGGTCGCCGTTATCTTCTTGCTCTATGGGGCGCCGGACCTCTCCTTTACCCAGTTCATGATCGAGACGCTGTCGGTGGTAGTGCTGGCGCTGGTGATGACCCGGCTCAGGCTTTCGCCTTCGGATCACCGACCGCTGCGCCAGAAGTTTTCCGATTCGATGATAGCGCTCGCCTGTGGGCTCGGTT
Organism: Sinorhizobium psoraleae; assembly: GCF_013283645.1. Lineage (GTDB taxonomy): Bacteria > Pseudomonadota > Alphaproteobacteria > Rhizobiales > Rhizobiaceae > Sinorhizobium > Sinorhizobium psoraleae. The sequence continues at coordinate 358,002 of NZ_JABEKV010000002.1, read as the reverse complement.
TCGGCCTCTTCCTGCTTCGGGCCACGGGGGCGCCTTTCGATGCGACGCTGACCGATTTCTACAATCTCTATTCGAAATCGATCGCGCATGGGGCCAATGTCGTCAACGTCATCATCGTCGATTTCCGCGGCACAGACACGCTCGGTGAAATTGCCGTCGTGATGATCACCGGCCTTGCCATCCTCTCGCTGGTACGGCTGAGGCCGGGCTCGCTCAAGCGTGGCGCCGATCGATCGGCTGCGGAGGAGCGCGTATGAAATCGGTTATTTTCCGCACGGTCGCGCCGTTCCTGACCAGCCTGATGATGCTGTTCTCGATTTTCGTCCTGTTGCGGGGCCACAACGAACCGGGCGGCGGATTCATCGGCGGATTGATCGCCGTCTCGGCGCTCGCGATCTACGGCATCGCCCACGGCGTCGAGACCGTAAGACGGGCGATCTATTTCCATCCGATGGCAATCGCGGGCGCAGGGCTCTTTGCCGCGACCGTCGCCGGTCTGATTTCGGTCTTTGCGCGCGTACCCTTCATGACCGGCCTGTGGGTCTACCCGTCCCTCTTTGGTGTCGAGATCCCGCTCTCGACCGTCATGCTGTTCGATACCGGCGTTTATCTCGTCGTCGTAGGGGCGATCAGTTCGGTCGCGCTCTCGCTTGAAGAACGGGGAGGTGAGTGATGGAAGCCTGGTTTGCCTTGCTCGTCGGTATCTTCTTCACCGTCGCGGTATACCTGATGCTGTCGAAGTTCATCATCCGCGTGCTCCTTGGCGTGGCGGTCCTCGGCAACGCCGTCAACCTGCTGATCTTCACCGGTGGCCGGCTGACGCGCGATGTTCCGCCGGTCATAACCGCCGGTGCCGATGCGCTTGACGGCCCTGCGGCCAATGCGTTGCCGCAGGCGCTGATCCTGACCGCGATCGTCATCTCCTTTTCCTTCTTCGCCTTCCTGCTGGTTCTCGCCTGGCGCGCCTATGAGGATCTCTCGACCGATAACACGGACGAGATGCGTGTGGCGGAACCGGTGAAGGAACCGATGCCGCCGCTTGGATATTGATCGATCTCATGGCTGTCCCGACCTCATCATCCGTCGATCTTTCCGCCGCGCTCGTTCTCGGACCGGCGACTGTTGCCGATTGGCTGGTGATCCTGCCGGTTGCCTGGTGCTTCGCCGTCGGTGCATTGCTGGTCATGCTGCGCCGCGCGGTCAACCTCCACCCGATCATGGCGATCGCCGGGCTTGGGGGACTTGTGCTGATCGATGGCCTCCTGCTTGGGCATGTGGCGACGGCCGGGCCGGTGACCATGGTGATGGGCCGATGGTTGCCGCCCTTCGGCATTGCCTTCACGGTCGATCTAACGGGAGCGCTCTTTGCTCTGGTCGCCGCGATCGTCGCGCTCGCTGGCGGTATCTTCTCGCTCGCCGATATCAACGACAGTGGCCGGCGTTATGGCTTCTATCCGTTCCTGATGTTGCTGATGGCGGGTGTTTCCGGAGCCTTCCTGACAGGGGACGTGTTCAATCTCTACGTCTGGTTCGAGGTTCTGCTGATCTCGTCCTTCGGTCTTCTGGTTCTCGGTTCGGAGCCCGAGCAGATCGACGGCACCGTGAAGTATGGCTTCCTGAATCTCGTGGCAACGACGCTGTTCCTGGTTGCGACGGGATATCTTTATGCCGTGTTCGGGACGCTGAACATGGCCGACATCGCGCGCAAGGCGGAAGGATTACGGGGCAGCGCGCCGCTGATGACGCTGACGGCGCTCTACGTGCTGGCCTTCGGCATGAAAGCCGCGGCTTTTCCCGTGAATTTTTGGTTGCCTGCCTCCTACCATACGCCGCGTGTCGTCGTGTCGGCGCTTTTTGCCGGCCTGCTCACCAAGGTCGGTATTTACGCGCTGATCCGTGTGATGGTGATGCTTTTCCCGGTGGAAAGAGAAGAGTGGAGCTTCGTCATGGCGCTTGCCGGAGCATTGACGATGATCGTCGGCGTAATCGGCGCTCTGGCGCAGACGGACTTCCGCCGCATCCTCGGCTATCTCGTCGTATCAGGAATCGGATCGATGTTGGCGGGGATTGCCATCGGCGGCCCTGGCGGCATCGGCGGCGCGATCTTCTACGCACTGCATTCGATGCTGGTGATGACGGGCCTCTACTTCGCCGCCGGGATCGCCGCGCGGCTCGGCGGGGGCTCTTCCATCGCGACCCTGTCGGGCCTCTATCGAAAGAACGTGGGATTTGCCGCGCTGACCTTGATGTTGTGCTTCGCCGTTTCCGGGCTGCCACCCTTTTCCGGCTTCTGGCCGAAGGTCATGCTCGTCAAGGCGGCGCTCGACATCGGCGCCTGGTGGCTTGCAGCGGCGCTCCTTTTCGCCGGTTTCTGCACGCTGATTGCGACCGGGCGGCTGTTCCTGCTCGCCTACTGGCGTGACGAAGCCGGTCCGGTGGTCGAGGCTGTGCGACTGCCCTCGACCTTGTTGGCGCCGCTTGCGGCACTCTCCCTTCTCACGCTCGGGATCGGCCTCTACCCGGAGCCGCTGCTGGCGACGATCCAGAGTGCCGCCGCCGGGCTTGCGGAGCCCTCTGCCTATCTGAATTCGGTCTTTCCCGCGGGAGGCCTGCAATGAAGTTTCTTGCGATCAACCTGATCTTCACCATCGTCTGGGGCGCCATCAGCTCGAGCTTCAGCCCCGCAAATCTCATGCTCGGCTTTCTGGCCGGCGCGCTGTCGCTCGCGCTCATCCGCCGTGAGTTGCAGCCTGTCACGTATCCGATAAGACCTCTGCGGGTGCTGCTCCTCATGCTGCTCTTCTTCAAGGAGCTTGCCGTTTCCGCGACCAAGGTCGCCATTCTCGTCATGCAGCCGAAGATGGTGCTGAAGCCCGGCATCTTCGCCTATCCGCTGATGCTGAAAAGCGATTTCGAGATCACCCTGCTCGCCAATCTCATCACTCTGACGCCGGGAACCCTTTCGGTCGACGTTTCCGACGATCGCAAGACCCTTTACGTCCATGCGCTTGACTGCGCCGACCCCGGCGCTCTTCGGCAGGACATCGCGCGTGGCTTCGAGCGCCGTATCCGGGAGGCCTTCGGATGGTGACGCCCGATGCTGTGCTTTCCGTAGCGATCGACTTCGCGCTGGTGCTCCTGTCCGTCGCGCTGCTGATGACGGTGTTGCGCATCGTTAGGGGCCCCGCCTTGCCGGACCGCGTTCTCGGGCTCGATATGCTCGTGGCGATCGCGATCGGCTTCATCGCAGTGATCGCCATCAAGACTGGCTTCAGCCTCTACATCGACATCGCAATCGCCTTGGGTCTGGTCGGCTTTCTCGCGACCGTCGCCTTTGCCCGTTTCGTTCTGGCGCGCGGACTCGCGCCGGAACAGGCCGCGGAGGGCGCGTCTGCCAAGGGGTCCCCGAAGCGCGGCAAGGCCGTCCAGGCGCCACGCCGCAAACGCCGAGGAACACGTTGATGGAAGCGCAAGTCAATGCGGCAGTCGCTCTCGTCGTCGCGCTGATCGTCGTCGTCGGTGCCGCCTTCTCTCTGCTGGCGGCATTGGGGATCGTTCGGTTTCCTGATCTCTACACGCGCATGCATGCGGCGTCGAAGGCGGGTACCATCGGTTCCGGCCTGCTGCTACTTGCCGCTGGGTTGCATTCCCTTGACGGCGCGATTTTCGTGCGTGCGCTTGCCGGTTTTGTGTTCTTCATTCTGACGGCGCCGATCTCCGCCCATCTTTTGGCCAAGGCCGCGCACCAGGCGGGTTACAGACTGACGAAACTGTCGGTGATAGATCAGCTTCCGCAAAAGGAAGAGGCGCGGCGGCTTTGATCGGCATCGTTGCTGTGTCTGTATTTCAGAACAATACCATGCGCGGTGACAATTTTAGCAGTTCGGAATTAAGTTGCTGCGGTACCATAAAATTATGTTTGGACTTTTCGACGATCAGTGTTAATGCAGTAAATGCAAAGTGTCGTCGTGGAAAATACTTTGAACTGAAATTCCAGCTTGAGTTGTGAATATTATCCGTTGCTTTGAGGTGTCGGTTGTCTGGATGCCTTGGTGACGGGTTTCGCTATCCCAATTCGAGCCTTGATGTTGCGGCAGAACATTGGTCCTCGCCGTGCAGTTATCGGTCAATTCCAAGGCAGCCGACGCTGTTCGGCGGCATTTTCGCGAATTCCTCCCTCTGAAACATTGTTTCAGATTTGTTGCTGGATTCCGATAGGAGAAAGAAATGATAGAAACCACGCCCGGCGCGAGCCATGAACTCCTGGTTGAGTTGACGGCGGAAATCGTTGCCGCCTATGTAAGCAATCACGTGGTTCCCGTTGCCGAGCTTCCGACGCTCATTGCCGATGTTCATTCGGCGCTCAACAACACGACGGCTCCTGCTCCGGTGGTGGTTCCGGTCGAGAAGCCGAAGCCTGCCGTTTCCGTGCGCAAGTCGGTTCAGGATGATCAGATCACCTGCCTCGAATGCGGCGGCACGTTCAAGTCGCTGAAGCGCCATCTGATGACCCATCACAATCTTTCGCCGGAAGAGTATCGCGAAAAGTGGGACCTGCCCGCGGACTACCCGATGGTTGCACCCGCCTATGCGGAAGCCCGTTCGCGCCTCGCGAAGGAGATGGGCCTCGGACAGCGTCGCAAGCGGCGCGGCAAGTGAAGCCCTGTCACGGCGCCGCGCGTCCAATCGGACGCGCAAGGGTCGCTGTAGCACTTTGTCCTTAAATCGATTCCGATTTAAGGAAGCACGCGGTAGAAGCAATCCCAGAATGAGTGCGTAACCGTTTTCCGTCCGGAATTGCGTATGGACGAATGCGCGGATTTCATCTCGGGAAAGGGTCGGGCTGAACGAGCCCGGCCTTTTTCGTTACGGCCTCTGACTGAGCGACACCGAGCGGTCTCAGGCTGCGAGCCGGACCTCCGCCTCGCTCTTGATCCGCCGGACCATCGAACGCAGGCCATTGGCGCGCTGCGCCGACAGATGTTCGATAAGGCCGATTTTGCCGAAGACCTCGAGGGCGTCGAGCTGCGCGATTTCGGAGGCATGCTTGCCAGAATAGATGGCGAGAGCGATCGCCACCAGGCCCCGGACGATATGGGCGTCGGATTCCCCCTCAAAGGTGAGGACGGGGTTCCCCGGATCACCGGCCGTGTGCGTCACAAGCCACACCTGGCTCGCACAGCCCTGCACCTTGTTCTCGCTCGTTCGCAGCGCCTCCGGCATCTCCGGCAGGCTCTTGCCCAGTTCGATCACATAGCGGTAGCGGTCCTCCCACTCGTCGAGGAAGGAAAAGTCGTCGATGATCTGGTCAAGTGAAGTCATGGTCCGTCCGATTCTCGGCACCCTTTCGCGGCCGGCTGTCGCCGCGCGAGAGTCGCGCCTTGCTTGGTCCCGTGCCCTCCGGGTCATCGGGTCTCTTTCACCCCTTCATATAGGAGATGCAGGGGGCAAAGAGAACATCCAATAGCATTTCGGGCGTGAACAACGCCATCTTCCGCGATGGGAAGCGCAGGGCTGATAAGGGGCCAGGACGGCGCGCCGCACGGACATCGGGAACTGACGACTTTCGTCCCATTCCGTTCATAAAGAAACGCCGCGAAGGATGAACCCCTCGCGGCGGCCGAAACGGGACGGCTAATCAGGCAGTTGGAACTTCACGGTATGCGACTGTCGAAGCTGCTGTTATTGGGCCAGAGCGGCGTCGGGATCGAGACGCTTCTCCGGAACCGGCGTGCGCTTGAAGGTCGGCGCGCCCTCGATCGCTTCTTCATGCAAATTGTCCGCAGGGGCGACCGTTCCCGTCATGATCTTGGCGTCGGGCGCGCCGGAACCGGTTTCCGCGAACTGCGTGTCGAGGAATTCGTAAGCGATGCGCGCGCCCTCACGGGCACGATGGCCGAGCGCAACGAAAGTCTCGGCGCCTTTCTCGCAAACGTCGGGCTTCTGGACGCAGATGGCGCTGATATATTGGAACGCCTCGTTGGCCGCGGAGAAGGTGTCGCCGATCTCCACCTTCGGTCCGTGCTGCAGCGTCTCCGTGCTCGAGGGATCGAGGAACGGCAGGAGGACGAGAACCAGAGAAAACCAGAATGCTGCCTTGACGAGAAACCACATGTTCTGCCCATCCTTCGTTCGGCTGCCGCAGTTTCCGGTCTTTTAGCCGGTCTTGGCTTATCGGCAGTCCTGGACGCCAAGTATCTACACGCGCCCGCTTGCATCTGCTTCACGTTCGGAACCGTCACCGTCCGGCTCCTCCGTGTGTTGACACAGACTTTAGAGTGGGAATCACAAGGGCGCTTTTCCAAAATTAGTGGAATTTGTCTCGAATTTTAATGAAATGCGCGATTTCGGTATCCGAGACTGCATTTACATCAAATTTTAGCGAATACCGTTAAGGTTCGTGGCAAGGCTCGCGGCACCGACCGCCCGTGGCGCGGGCGATGGGCCTTCGATGCCCCGCCCAAATTGTTAATGGGAACCGGAAAATCTACAGAAATCCGACGCTTACGCCCTGTTAACCACAAGGAACGAAGCTCACCGGAATTGCTCCAAAACAGGATTTTTCGCTCGTTTGGCGGCCGCTCGCCGGTGGCCGGTTTATTCTTTCATTAAGTCGGGGATGCGAGATTCGGACCATCACGAGACAGCCCGGCCAAACCTCCTGCGAAAGCGTAACAGGCGTTCCGGATCGGCTCGAAAGAAACAACAAAGGTGGCAGGGCAAAGCGTGAGTGTATTGCGTGACATGGCTGGCAGATGGGCATCCCGTGTGGATGAAGCTGCCGCCGCCGCGTGGCTGCCGCACCGTGACTTCAAGCGTCTACGTGCGGTCGCGGCCGTCTCTCTGACGGCTCTGCCGGTCGTGCCGCTGGCGCTGATGGTTGTGCTGCCGGTTTCCGCCGCCTTGCCGGTGGGAACCGCGCTCTGGGCTTCGGCATCGCTGTTGGCCTCGGCCGCTGCCATTGGGGGGGACCGCTCGTTGGAGTCATATGGTGGTGGACAGCCCAAGATCACCATGGCGCCTGCCGATCTTTCAGCGGCTTACGATCTCTTCTCCGGTCTCGTCACGGTTCATGACCTGCGCGGCAACGTGCTCTCCGTTCACGGTCGCGATGCTGCTGAGTATCTGACTCTGATGCGCGATCCTTGCGGTCGCGGGTTCATCGAGCAGATCCACGTCTCCGATCGGATTACCTTTCTGCGCGCAATCGATGCGCTGCGCCAGAATGGCGAGAGATCGGCGGTCGATATCCGCCTTGAGCGGCTGTCGGCGCCCGCCGAGGGAGCACAGTTTGTGCACATGCGTTGCGAGATGACCCCGGTTCGGGATGCCGAGGATCGGCTGACGGCCATCGTCGTCCAATCCCGGGACGTCTCCGAGGAGGCCCGGCTGCGGGAGGAGGCGGCCGCCAAGGCAGCGTATGCCGAATCGGCAAATGATGCGAAAACTCGTTTTCTCGCGGCTGTCAGCCACGAGTTGCGCACTCCGCTCAACGCCATCCTCGGCTTTTCGGATGTTCTCGCCGGCGAATATTTCGGGAAACTGGAGAACGACAGGCAGCGCGAATATGTCTCGCTGATCCACAAGTCCGGCGCCCACCTCCTGTCCGTCGTCAACACGATGCTTGACATGAGCAAGATAGAGGCCGGCCGCTACGAGCTTATTCCGGAGCCCTTCCGCGTGGCCGATGCCGTTGCCGCTTGCGAGGCGATGCTTTCCCATCAGGCGCGCGAAAAGGGCGTAAGGCTGGCAAGCCGCGTCACGCGTGCGGTTGGCGAAATCAATGCCGATCAACGCGCGTTTCAGCAAATTATGATCAACCTCGTCGGCAACGCGATCAAATTTACCGATCAGGGGGGACTGGTCACCATCGATGCCGAAACCGAGGGTGCAATGCTGAAGCTCACCGTGAGCGACACGGGGATAGGCATTGCCGAAGACAAACTGCAGATGCTCGGCCAACCTTTCGTCCAGATTCAGAATGACTATACACGCCGTTATGAGGGTACGGGGCTCGGATTGTCTTTGGTGAAGGGGTTGGTCACACTGCACGGGGGCAATGTTTCGATCCGCAGTTCCGAAGGCGAGGGGACGGTCATCGTCGTTTCGATCCCGCGTGACGGATCCGGCATTGCGAACGGCGAACGGGAGCAGGCGAGCATTCCCGTCACGGTGGAATTCCCGCCGCGGCTTAAAGAGCGCGGCGAAGGGACGACGCGTCTGCGGGATATCGATCTTCAAGGCGAGGGAATGAACAAGGACCGGGGACATGGCTCCGCGCAAGCGCAAACAGCCTGAGCGGAAGAGGGCGGCACAAACTCGACCGGGTCTCGCGTTGCGCGGCCTGGCCGCTGCTGCTCGCGGGCTTGCGTTTGCCGGCAGAATGATGGCGCGCCATCCTGTTGGCGCCGGTGGATCGGCTGCCTTCATCGTCATCTTCAGCTTCGTTGCGGCGAACGCCATGTGGTATCAGCATGGCGCGCACCCGTCGCCGCTCCTGCGCACGCGCGTCCCGCTGGTCGGCCCTGAAGTTGCCGAGCGTCTGGCGGCTGCCAATGGTGAGCCGGTCGAGCCGCGCAACGTAACGACCTTCGTCATCGAACGTGAAGGCGCGGCAGCTGCTCAGGGCGAACAGACCGAACGGCAGCGCGGGCTGGTGGAAACGGCGTCGCCGGCGCATGCGTCCGCCTCGACCCTTACCGCGGACATTCAGAGAGAGTTGGCGCGCCTCGGTCTTTATGAGGGAGCGCCGGATGGGCGGAGCGGCCCGAAGACGTCAGCCGCGATCCTCCGTTTTGAAAAGCAGGCCGGGCGCATGCAAACCGGCGAAGCGAGCGGCGATCTGTTGCAGGCGCTGCGTGCGGCGGACAATTCGGAGCGCGCTGTCGTCACCCCTGCCGATCGTCCTTATTCGGATCCCAAGACCGCGCCCGCCGAGGTCGATCCCGTCGCCGCGGCGATCCGTACCGCCGAAGAGGACAAGACGCTCCTTCCTCGGGCCGAGATTCCGGTCTCGAGCGAACTGGTGGTGAGCATTCAGAAGGGGCTCAGCAATCTTGCCTATGCCGACATCGTGGTCGATGGCGTCGCTGGCGATCAAACGCGCGCTGCCATCCGGCATTTCGAAAAGCACTACCGCCTGCCGCAGACGGGTGAACCCAATGCGAAGGTTCTCAAGAAACTAAAGGAAATCGGCGCCCTTTGAGCTGCATCGACGTCTAAAATCGTGACTTCTATCGGCTGCCGGCGATTTGCCGGCCAATTGCATGCGGGTGATCTCGCGTGTATCAGCCTTGAATGCGCCTGAAATCCGATATCTTCGTATCCTCCCTGCTGCGCCGCGTCTTTGCGCTCGGTGGCTATGCCGCCGTGCTGCGCAAGGGCGCGCAAGAGGCCGGTGCAATCTTTATCCGTCAGCGCTCGCGGCTTGGGCTGGAGACCCTCTACGCGCCCGCGCCGCAGAACTTCTTCGAGGAGGAAGCCAATCCGGGCCGCAAGTTCGAGATGCGGCTGCAGAATGCCGATGCGGGACGCGTCGACAGTGCGCTTTCCTCGGAGATCCGCTTCGATCCTGATTGCTGGATCGTAGAGATCGAACTGGACGATTGCGATGGCCTGTTCGAGATCGTGGCCAACCACGTCGACCCCCGGCGATAACGTCGCCGCCTGTCAGCAGAGTTCCATCACTTACCGTAGGCCGAAGCCTCTCATGGACTGGGCGGTGCTGCGATTGCCGACGACCGGACGAGCGTCTTGCTGACGAGGGTCGGAGACACGGTTGTCGGCGAGATGGGCCTCATGGCGCACCCGCTCGGCGCCGCCATGACTATCCGCACGCAGCCAGGACTCCACCCGTTCGATGCTGGCTTTCCTCGCAACGGTCCCAATCAAGGCTGTGGCGCGCGTGCCGCCACCGAGCCTTTCGGAAAGGTCGGGATAGAGCGCCTCGAGGAGAGCACCCATTTCACCGGCTGGGAAGTCGAGCGCAGAAAGGGTCGCGGCGAGCTGCTGGCCGGAAACGTCCAAGAGGATCCGCTCGGCAAGCGCGCGGCTCGCCTGCAGTGCGTCGGCGAGAGCATTCGCGAAGAGAACCGCTTCGCCGCTGCGGGCAAATCGCATGAGCAACGCCTGATGGAGTTCGTCGATCGGCCGAATGAGGGACGTGGCCTCCCGCGGCTCGGCCCGCACCAATGCCTTGATTTCCTCGCGCAGCTTGTCTTCGCGGGCGATGCGATCGGAGAAGGAGCTCTCCTCGGCCGGTGCCGATGCAACTGCAACGCTTGTTTCCGACTGATTCGCACTCGTGCCGGACTCCTCGCTCGGATGCCCCGCCTGATGATGCTCGACCAGGGCATCGACCACGGAGGTCGAAAGACTTTCCCGGCGCGCGATTGCGCCGGCGTGGGCCGGTCCTTGCCGGCGGATGATGGAAATCAGCACCCGATCGGAAATTGCCTTGGACCGGGTCAGGAAGGTAGCCGCGATGGAAATCGGCATGCTGCCGATCAGCAGGGCGACAGGTTCGGGCACATGCGCACACTGTGAAAGCGCGGCGGCCGCCTGACGACGGGCCTCGTTGCTGGAGGCAAGGAACAGCGGTTCGAACAACTCGGCAAACTGCTTCATGTCCGACTTGCGCGGGATGCGAAGGCTCTCGAAGCCGGTGACGGTCGCCATCAGCACGACGTCCTTCAGCCGCCCCGTCTGCGGCCTTTCCAACTCACGAAACCGGTTCGTCACAATTGATCCTTGCACGCAAAACACGATCGCCATCGCCGATGGCCCGTAACGGCACACGTCATTCAAAATAGATCTAAAACGTTAGCGTAGCATTAACTATGGACGTTGGGGCTTTATTCAGGCTTGCGGCGCTGTCGTGGCGACGCGGAATTTTGCTCGATCCACAGAGGTGGCATTCCGGGGGCCGCATTCAGCCTTAAAAACTCCACATGCTCTTCTATCTGATCCGCAGATCGGTGAAGGGCTGGTGCCCGCCGAAGGGTCCGAAGATGGCCTCGTATGGGAGATAGATTTGTGAAAAATGCGTTTTTTCGGGCGGCGGCTGTTTGTGCGCTCTTCCTCTTCCCCGCGGTTGCCGAAGCTGCGGGAGGCTTTGCCACCGCCAACGTCAACATGCGATCCGGGCCGAGCACGCGCTATCCGGCCGTGACCGTCATTCCCGCGGGCGAATCGGTGGAAATCCACGGCTGCCTGGCGGACCTGCCCTGGTGCGATGTTTCGTTCTACGGCGGGCGTGGGTGGGTTGCCGGCCGATATGTACAGGCCGTCTACCGCAGCAACAGGGTTTATCTGGAGCCGGAATATTATCGCCCCCTCGGGATCCCGACGGTCGTCTTCCAATTCGATCGCTATTGGGATCGCAATTACCGGGGCCGCGACTTCTATCGTGACCGTGATCGCTGGCGCCGTGGTCCCGATTGGGCCGAGGAAAGGGACCGGCGAGACTGGCAGCGTCGTGAGTGGGAACGCAGGCAGGTGAGCGAGGAGCGCCGGGAATGGTATCGCGACCGCGACGATGCGCAATGGGACGAGTTCGATGCGAATTATCGAGGCATCCGCAGGCGCGAGGACGAGCGCCAACTGCGCGACGCCGGACGTGATGAAATCAGAAGGGTTCCGGAGTGTGACTTCAACGACGTCTCGTGTGAGAACGACTGAAGTGCGCAGCCCTCCTGGCGATCGCGGGTACCGCCGGAAGTCGGGCGCGACACGCTGATAGAGAGAAGGTCTGACACGATTTGAAGGGGCGGGCGGCAACTGCCGCTCGGCCCTTTTTTGTTCGCTCTATTTGCGTTGCCTCGGCGGGAACCAAATCCAGTTTCGGCGCGTTGACATCGCGCGAAGATAAGGAGCGATGAAATGGCGGAGAAGAAGTTGGCAGCCGTCGGGGCGGAAGCGGATGCTGAAACGCGTACTGCGGGTGCGCAGGCGGAACTGGAGGCGCAGATCGCAGACCTCAGAACCGAGATTGCCCGGCTGACAGAGACGGTATCGGCAATCGGCACCGGTGCTAGGGCGGTCGTGCAGGGAGAAGCCGAGTTGATGACGGAGCGGGTACGGGAACGCGTCCGCGAGGAACCGATTTCAACCCTGCTGACAGTCGCGGGTGTTGCCTTCCTGTTCGGAGTGCTTGCGAGGCGCTGACCACAATTCCAGACATGCCCGTATGCAAGTCGAATGAACTATCGGCACGGGGCACGTGTGCCGTCAGAGGAATAGAGCACCAAAAAGGGGGGAAGCACGATGAGTTTAAGATAGTGTTAACTAGGCTATGGCTCAATCGGGATGGACCGGCTATCATCGGTCCGGCATCTGATATGAACCGAAACAACGTCCGGGTAACCGGAAGAAGGAGCAGATGAGAAGGGCGCGTCTGTCCAGGGAGCTCAGCCTTTGGAAAATGCGTCAGCCCCACGGCGGGCAGGGTGAAATCGGTACGGTAGTTCATCCGTCTCATGGAAATACGGAGACGAGCATGGCAGACGTAATCAGAATGCAGGATCGCAAGGTCCAAAGGCCGCGAAGGCCGCCCGTGAAGTCGGGCAGCGCCACTGTGCTGTTGTTTACAGGTATCCGCTACGAGCGTCTCGACGGTCGCGGACCACAGCCCAACGCACCGGCAGGACGGCGGATCAAGAAGCAGTAGTTCATTGCGGCGTGCGGCATTGCCGCCCGCGCGGAATGCGGCCGCGTGAGCAAAGTCGTCACTTCAATACCCGGTATGCCGGGCACCTCCACCAACCATCATACGATACTGCGATCCGAAAAGCGTCGGATCGGCGCCGGACGCTCCGGCTTTGCGGAGTTCGTTAGATTGTCTTATTGCTTTCAGTGGACAGTGAGATGATCTAACGCCTTGAAAATACGCAATTCTGGACAAACCGTTACACACTTTTGCTGGCACTAGCGCCGGAACGGCTCGCAGCTCGACTCTGTCAGGAAATTGCGTACCTGTTCCTCGAAGCTCTCGAGCGGGGCCAAGGCTCGCAGAACAGCATAGCCTTCGTCATCCTTCATCTCGATCATGATAGATTGAGCCAGCGTCTCCGGCGGCGACTTGCGCAATTCGACAAGCTGGATAGGTGTGGCGACGACCAGATCCAGACTGCCGTTGACGGCGGTATGATCGTTCATGCTGAACACCTCGTTCGAGCTGCTGTCGAAGACCGAGAGCGACCAGAACGGCACCGTGCCGCGGGCGATGAAACGCGCCGGCGCCTCCGCGATCGAAAAGCTGCAGACGGCAGTCCGCAGATACGGATCACTGTTGTCGAGGCCAGTTATCCCCGGTTCCGCCGTCAATGGAAAGAAGCTGTCCATCTCCAGGAGGCCGAGCACGCGCGTATAGGCGTCCCGGCCGGTGAATTGCGGCAGCGCGAGCACGATGACGATATGCAGCAGCGCCGCACCAAACAGTCCGACGAGAATGGCGAACAGCGTGCTACGCATTTTCACATCCCGTCTTGACGATTTTCGGCATTGCAAGATCGATCAACCCGGACGAGCCGGCCGTCGGTGTATCGAGGAGGGTCAGCACGAGTTTAAAGCTGCCGCGGTGGCGGATCGCGAGCCAATTTTCCGGGTGAGCGACCGGCGAAACGTGAACGACGAAACTGCTGTCTTCAGCGCGCAGCACAGTCCAGGAGTTTACTGCCGACGGCAGATCCGGGCCGGGCCGCAAGGTTGCCCCTTCGGAGGTCGTCGCATAGAGGCTCCAAAAACGGGCAGGCGGCGTGATGCCCGAGATATCGTAGGAGCAGTTGGCCGACAGGCGGGCACCGCTGTCGTCGGTTGCAGCCGTGAAGATCAGCCCTTCTGCGCCGCCAAAGAGCAACTCGCCGGCCCGGGCGCGGTGCGCCTTTGCGTAGGGGTCCGCCGAGGCGGTCTGCGCCTCGGGGAACGCGACCCAGGGACCGATCGCAATCGAGCCGAAGCCGACGGTCGCCTTCAGCGCCCAGACAGCCGAGGTGATTCCGCCGCCGAAGGCGACGATCAGAGCAAGAGCGACAAGGAGGGGGATGCGAAACAAGGAGCGGCTCTATCTCGTTTGCCTGGCAGTTTGCGAAAGCCATGCGGCATGATCTTCATTCGTCAAGGAACGAATTTATAGCCGCAAAGTCAATTGCTTGTGGCACTCGTCGTAACGCGGTTCGGGGGATTGTCCGTCGGCGTATCGAGGACTGCGACCCTGCCGGAGCTCTTGTCGGGTGCTTTGAGCGGGGAGGCTTTTTCGAACGTTGCGCCGATCGCTTTCAATAGCCTGGTCACCTCGGCGGAGAGAGAGCGAGGGCGAACAAGCGGCGGAAGTGCATTTTCATCGGGCTTGGCATCCGCCACGGCTTCCGGCTCCTTGGTCGCGTCGGGAAGCGGGTTGTCGATGCCGGGGATCGCGCGATGCTCGATGCCCTGTTCGGCATAATCCATCAGCCGTTTGAAGGTCATCGCCGGCAGGGAGCCGCCCGTCATCTCGTCGGTCGACGTATAGTCGTCATTGCCGAACCAGACAGCGGTCGTGTAGTCGCCGGTGAAACCGATGAACCAGGCATCGCGGTAGGCCTGCGTGGTCCCGGTTTTTCCGCCGGTAACGATGCCGTTGTCGAGGGCCGCCCGCCGTGCTGTCCCTATCACTGGAATCTGGGTGAGAATGCGATTCATCGATGAGACCGCTTGCTCACTCAAGACCCGTCGCGCCGGCGGTGCATCGCGGCCGAAATCATAAAGAATGTCGCCGTCATAGTTGAGAATCTGGCTGATGCCGTGACGTCGCGACTGCAGGCCGCCCGCAGGAAAGACAGCGTAGGCGGTCGCCTGGTCGAGCACGGTCACCTCCGAGGTGCCGAGCGGCATGGTCTTGTCGGTGCGGATAGGTGTTTCGACACCCATCCTCTTCGCGGTGGCGGCGATGATCTCGGTGCCGAGCTTGTCCTTGGCCAGACGGACAGGCACGGTGTTGATTGATCTCGCCAGCGCATTCATCAAGGTGACGCGGCCGGCATACTTGCGGGCGTAGTTCTGCGGTGACCAGCCGCGCCACGTGATTGGCGCGTCGACGACCACCGTCTCCGGCGTCATACCCTTTTCCATCGCCGCAGCGTAGGTATAGACCTTGAAGGAGGAGCCCGGCTGCCGCAGTGCCCGGGTTGCGCGATTGAACTGGCTTTCGCCATAGTCGCGGCCGCCGACCATGGCACGTACGGCACCGCCGTTTTCCACCATGACGAGGGCGCCCTGCTTCACATTGTAGCTTTCGCCATACTGCCGAAGGCTCGACTCGACCGAATCCTCGGCTGCGTGTTGCAGACCCATGTCGATCGTCGTGCGCACGATAAGCGAGTGCTGCGCGAAGGGCGCGGCAATGCGCTGCACTTCGTCAAAAGCCCAGTCGAGGAAGAAGTCGGGAGCCTTCACCTGGGCGCGGTCGATCACCGTTGCAGGCGTGAGGCGGGCGGCAATCACTTGGCCCTCGGTCATCAGGCCGCCCTGGACCATGTTGGTGAGAACCTCGTTGGCGCGCCCGCGTGCTGCCGGCAGGTTCACATGCGGCGCATAGCGGGCCGGCGCCTTGAAGAGACCGGCAAGCATGGCGGATTCGGCGAGATTGACATCGGTGATCGCCTTGCCGAAATAGAACTGCGCGGCCGCCGCTGCTCCGAAGGTGCCGCCGCCCATATAGGCGCGGTCGAGGTAGAGGCGCAGGATTTCCTTCTTTGAAAGGTTGCATTCCAGCCACACGGCGAGGAAGGCCTCCTTGATCTTGCGCTCGATCGTGCGTTCGTTCGACAGGAACAGGTTCTTGGCAAGCTGCTGGGTAAGCGTCGAGCCGCCCTGGACCACGCCGCCTGCTCGGGCGTTCTCGGTCATGGCTCGTGCCAGGCCCAGAAAATCGATGCCCCAGTGATCGAAGAAACGCCGATCCTCGGTGGCGAGAACGGCCTTGATAAGATGATCCGGCAGTTCGTCGATCGGAACGGAGTCCTCATGGATGATGCCGCGGTGGCCGATCTCACTGCCGTAGCGGTCGAGGAAGGTAACGGCAAAGTCGCTTTGGGCGCGCCAATTGCCTTTGGTTTCCTCGAAAGCGGGCAAGGCCAAGGCCAGCATCAGCACGGAACCCGCCGTCCCCCACGTCGCCGTTTCTCCAAGCACTTCGAAAAGTGCCCTTTTCCAGCCGCGCATGCGAAAGCGCCGGAAGAAGATGGTCGTCTCTTCCCACCATTCGGCCAGCCGGAATCCGGCATTCCACACCGTCGAGTCGATCCAGGAATCGATTCTGAGAAAGGTGTGTCGCCTCTTCGGCCGGTTGTCCTCTTTCCTCGGTTCCCGCACGGCGTTCTTGTCCCGAAGGTTGACTGCCCCACAACGATATTTGCACGGGGCGAATTTCCAATCTACTTGCATATCGTGCTGCCGGCCTTAAAAAACCGGCAATTTTCTGTAAATGTTCCATGTCGGCATGGGAACAGACGAAAGTGTGACATGATGGGCGAAATGCCTTTCTGGAAAACCAAAAGCCTTGAAGAAATGAGCAATGCCGAGTGGGAAAGCCTCTGCGACGGCTGCGGGCTCTGTTGCCTGAACAAGCTCGAGGATTGGGATACGGGCGAGATCGCCTGGACGTCGATCCGGTGCACGCTGCTCGATGGTGGAAGCTGTCGTTGCAAGGATTACGACAACCGGCAGGCGACCGTACCGGATTGCATCCAGCTGACACCGAAGGTTGTGCATGAGATCTCATGGCTGCCGCCGACCTGCGCCTATCGACTGATCGGCGAGGGGAGGGATCTCTACTGGTGGCATCCGCTCGTTTCCGGCGACCCGGAAACCGTCCATGCGGCAGGAATATCGGTACGCGGACGCACTGTCGCGGAAGACGGCATCGATGTTGAAGATTACGAAGACTACCTGGTTACCTGGCCGCTGGAAGTGGGATTGGAAACCGCCCGCTGAGTTGGCGCTAAGAGTTGTTGCTCAGGTGGAGGGGCGGCGCAGAATGCGGTCCCGTCAAACGCCGCCGTTTTTCTTCACGAGGCTCTTCGGTGCGACGTTGCGCCACGCGGTTTCCATGGACTGCCGGATAAGCTCTTCGTCAGCGTCGACGAAATAGAACGACGTCCAGCCGCGCGCTCCCCAGCCGCCGGGGACCGCGGCGCAAACTCCGGGCTCCATTTCCAATAACATGCGCTGCTGATCGGGCGTGAACTTGAAGACCGCGCGGCCCGCCTCCGGCAGGGTCATGAAAATCCGCTTGCCCACGCGAAAATCCCGCGTTCCGAAATGGGCATTCTCTTGCGTTCCCGGCAGACTGAGCGCCAGCTTTTCGATCTCTTCGGTCAGCATGGTGGAAGAGTAGCATGGAATTGCGGATTGACAAAAAGGCCGCGACGGCCCTGTCGTCGACGCCAGGAAGCGTTCCGCCGCCGTTTTTCAAAGTGTGGCACCGCTGGACGAACGGCATTCGCCTCAGCGGTGCAGGGTATCATTCTGCAGGCGTAACGGGCTTTGGTGCAGGTTCGCCAACCGTGCGCATCTCGCGCCACTCGTTCTCGAAGCGATCTAGAAGCGATTGCGGAATCCTGGATTGCGGTGGTGCGGGCTGTTTGTTCGCGAACGTCTGCATCCGTTTCTCCTGGTTCGTTACGGTTCAAGGATGCAAAACCATTTCACATCATAAATGCGATGTAAATCAGTGGTTTAAATCACTTAAACGATTGAAAAATCTTTAAATCGATTAATCTCCGGCTGATCCACAAATTTGTCCTGCCGGCCTTCGACGAAGAATCGCCGGATCAAAGCTGGTCGTGGGCATGGGGAAATGACGCTTTTCCGGTCCCTCGGCGAAGACACGAACTCGCATTCAAAATTCGCTGACGCAACTTCTGAAAGATCGGACTCAATTCGTGAAAAAACGATCGTAAGCGACTCGGAAGAATCGCGAATCCACGGCGGCTAAAGCGCAGCGTTCCTGCCCTTTCAATGAGGTGGCTACGTTCAGTCGCTGGCAAACCACTTGATGTGACAATCGGCGACAAGCGGCGCCGGTCACGCCGGGCAATCTTTCGCGGCCGGAGGAATCGTTGCAATCTATGGTCGTTTTTCTGGTATATGCTGCACGGCCTCAGGATCCGACATTCATTTGCCATTCAGCCTGTATCGGTTAATGATTTTGCCATGATGCTTCCCAAGTCGAAAGTGCGTTCATGTCTTCACCAGTGATCATCGCCGCGCTTGCCGCAGGTCTCGCGGGCTTCTCGCCGCCCGTCATCAACATGCCTTCGGCTGTTGTCCGCGCGGCTGGCGATTGCAGTGCCGCCGCCGCGCAAGTGGTTGCCGAGACGGGTGGAGAACTGCTCTCCGCCCAGCCGACATCCGACGGTCAGTGCGTGATCACGGTGCTCATCCCGGGTAACGGTGGGCGGCCGAAGAAGGTAACGGTGAAAGTGCCGATGTAGGCCGCTTGCGGGTGACCTACGAGCAAGGGAAATGAACGCAGATGCGCATTCTGATAGTCGAGGACGACGCCAACCTGAACAGGCAACTGGCCGACGCATTGAAAGAAGCCGGCTACGTCGTCGACCAGGCCTTCGACGGTGAAGAGGGCCACTATCTTGGCGATGCAGAACCTTATGATGCAGTGATCCTCGATATCGGTCTGCCGGAAATGGACGGTATCACGGTCCTCGAGAAATGGCGCGGCGACGGCAAGACCATGCCGGTCCTGATCCTGACTGCCCGCGACCGCTGGAGCGACAAGGTGGCCGGTATCGACGCCGGCGCCGATGACTACGTCGCCAAGCCCTTCCATGTGGAGGAAGTTCTTGCCCGCATTCGGGCATTGATCCGCCGTGCCGCGGGACATGCGAGTTCAGAGATCGTCTGCGGTCCGGTGCGGCTCGATACCAAGGGCTCCAAGGCGACCGTCCGTGGCGTGCCGCTGAAGCTCACGTCGCACGAATTCCGTCTGCTTTCGTACCTGATGCACCACATGGGGCAGGTGGTATCGCGCACGGAGCTGGTCGAGCACATGTACGATCAGGATTTCGACCGGGATTCCAACACAATCGAAGTGTTCATCGGTCGATTGCGCAAGAAGATCGGCAACGACCTAATCGAAACGGTTCGCGGCCTCGGATATCGCATGCAAGCGCCCGGCAATGGCAATTAGATCGCTCACGGCCCGCGTCCTGGCGGTTTCGACCGTTTGGGCCGTCGTCGCCCTCGTTGTGATCGGAGTGGTTATCTCCGCCCTGTACAGGCAGGGATCGGAGCGCGGTTTTCAGGATCTGCTGCGCGCGCAACTTTACAACGTCATCAACTCGATTTCCGTCAACGAGAAGGCCGTTCTGGCCGGAAGTCCGCAACTCGGCGACCTGCGTTTCTCCCAGCCTCAAACGGGGTGGTACTGGATTGTCGAGCCGATCGGCGAATTTGACACGCCGCCGCTGCTGTCGACTTCACTCGGCTCCGCCAAACTGCCGATCGCCAGTGTCGACGAGGTTCCCTTCGATATCCGCTACGAGCGCTTCTATACGACCAAGGATCCGTTCGGAAACGAGGTCGAGGTGGCCGAAACCGAAGTCGTGCTCGACATTCAGGGGCATGCCGCCCGCTTCCGCGTCGCGGGCAATCGCGACGTGCTGGAAGCGGATATCGATCGCTTCACCCGCAACCTCACCATTGCGCTATCGATCTTCGGTCTCGGCGGCCTTGGCGTCAACGCGCTGACCATTCTGTTCGGCCTCAAACCACTCGACCAGGTGCGCCGGTCGCTCGAAAAGATTCGGGCGGGCGAGAGCGAGCGCCTGGACGGCGCGTTCCCGCGCGAGATCCAGCCGCTTGCCAACGAGGTTAACGCTCTGATCGACAGCAATCGCCGCATCATCGAGCGGGCGCGCATGCAGGTTGGCAACCTTGCCCATTCCCTTAAGACGCCGATCGCCGTGCTGCTCAACGAAGCGCGCGTGCTAGAGGTGCCTCATGGGGATCTGGTGAAGACGCAGGTGGATGCGATGCAGACCCAGGTACAAACCTATCTGAGCCGCGCGCGCATCGCCGCGCAACGGGGCTCGATCCTCGCGCGGACAGAGGCCCAGCCTGCGCTTGAGCGGCTTGTCCGGGTGATGAGGCGACTCAATCCCGAAAAGCAGTTCAGCCTGTCGATCAATCCGCAGGGATTGATTTTGGCGATGGAACAGCAGGACGTCGAGGAAACGGTCGGCAATTTGCTCGAAAACGCCGCGCGGCATGCACGCGATCAGGTTTGGTTGAGCGTCCGGCCGGCCCCCGAGGACGTACGCGGCAAGGATCAGGGCCGGCACTGGATCGTGCTCGACGTCGATGACGATGGTCCCGGGCTCGACCCGGACCAGATCGCTTTGGCAATGAAGCGTGGCAAGAGGCTTGATGAAAGCAAGCCCGGCACGGGGCTTGGACTTTCGATCGTGAACGAGATTGTCGGGGAATATCAGGGCACGATCGAACTCTCGCGGCGCGCCGAAGGCGGCTTGCGCGCCCAGCTCGTTTTGCCGGCTGCGGTTTAGTGGCCACACCGGGGCTGAAAATGCCGATGCCTTTAGAGGGTATGGTTGCCTGATGCGCCGGGGAGTGCAAAAAGAAAATCGACGAGGGTGCCACCTGTCCGTCGCCGGATGTTCGGAAGGCGGAAAGGGCGGTGAGTTGAGTTGTCGGGGGATCATGAGGAACCACGCAGTAATGACACGAACCTTTGTCGCCAGCGGTAGGATCGCGGTCATCGCGTCGGCCGTCGCACTGGCCGGTTGCGGCACTGCGTCTAATGGCCAGCGTGGAGCCGTCTCGGGCCTTGCTGCGACCGCGACGCGGGGTGCGTCGTCGACGTCCTATATCGCCGCTCTGCAGGGTGGCGTCATCGCGCGCCTCGATGGTATCGACCTCGGCAAATCCGATCGGCAGAGGGCGCTAGAGGCCGAGTACCGAGCGCTGGAGGCCGCACCGGGCGGGCAGCCCGTCGTCTGGGAAGGACGCGGCGTCAGCGGTTCCGTCGTTGCCGCGGCACCCTATCAGGTCGGTTCACAGAATTGCCGCCAATACAGCCACACCGTGACCGTCAAGGGGCAGCAGACGACGGCACGCGGCGCCGCATGCCGTAATCCTGATGGCAGCTGGACGCCGCTGACCTGAGCCAGCGGTGTCATCCGGGCAGGATCGCGGCATCTTCGACCTGCCAAATCAGTCAAATACGCGGGGGCACCTTGCGGCGAAACGCCTCAAATCTCCGTCATTGCCTGTTTTCGAGTTGGAATGACACGGGGCTCATAGTATTTCCCCTGCATGTTGTTCTGGATCCTCGTCGCTATTTTGACGGCGGCAGTCGCTGTCGTACTCGTTCTCCCGTTGATGCGGGCAGCGGCGCCGCTTTCGTCTCCCCACAGCCATGACATCGAGGTCTATCGCGATCAACTCGAAGAAGTGACGCGAGATCAGAAGTCTGGCCTGATCACCAGCGAGAACGCAGAACTCGCCAGGGCCGAGATCGCGCGCCGGCTGCTCGCGGCCAGCGCCGCCGACGCTCCCGCCCAGGAGAGCGGCCCTAAACGTCTGCGCTCGAACCGCGTGGCGCAGCTGTTCGTTCTTCTCTGTCTTCCCGCCGTTGGGCTTTGCCTCTATCTCGTGACCGGCAGCCCGGGCGTCCCGGCGCAGCCGCTTGCGGCCAGGCTTGCCAATCCCGGTGACGACATCAACATCCTGATTGCAAGGGCCGAGAACCACCTCGCGGTCAACCCGGACGATGGCAAGGGCTGGGACCTGCTGGCGCCGATCTACATGCGCAGCGGCCGGGTCGAGGACGCCGTTGCCGCCTACGATCACGCGATCCGCCTGATCGGACCGACGCCCGCCAGACTCGGCGGCTATGCGGAGGCGTTGATCGTGCAGTCCGGTGGCCTGGTGACGGCCGATGCGCAGGATGCCCTGAAGAAGTCGCTTGCCCTCGATCCCAATGACCCGCGCTCGGAATTTTACTTGGCTCTCGGCCTCAAGCAGGAAGGTAAGCAGCAGGATGCGCTCGCCGCATTCCGCAAGCTTGCCGGTAATTCTCCCGCCGATGCGCCCTGGTTGCCGCTGGTGAACCAGCATATCGCGGAGCTCTCCGCCGGTCAGGCACCCGCCGGCAACACGATGCCTGCAAACCCGACGTCCGAGGATATGGCGGCGGCCGCGCAAATGAACGCCGGCGATCGCCAGGCCATGATCCGCGGTATGGTGGACAGCCTGTCGAGTAAACTGAAGGAAAATCCCGCAAACTTCGAAGGATGGATGCGCCTGATCCGCTCCTACGTTGTGCTCGATCAAAGAGACAAGGCACGCGACGCTCTACAGCAAGGGCTCAAGGCCTTCCCAGCGACCGGAGAAGAGGGGAGGCAATTGCTGGCTCTCGGCCGCGAACTCGGAATCGACGCGGGCGGAGAAGAGAAATGACACGCAAGCAGAAACGACTGGCGATCATAGGCGGTGGCGTCAGCTTCTTGATTGCCGCCGTATTCCTGGTCATGTTCGCCTTCAGCCAGGCGGTCGCCTACTTCTATGTTCCAGGCGATCTCGAAAAGGCGAGCCTTGCGCCTGGGACGCGCATCCGTCTGGGAGGTCTCGTGGAGACCGGATCGCTCAAGCGTGGCGAGGGTAAGACAGTCACCTTCAATGTCACCGACACGCTGGGAACGGTGCCGGTAACCTATACTGGCATCCTGCCGGACCTTTTCCGCGAGGGACAGGGCGTCGTGGCCGAAGGCGCTTTCGTTGCAGATAGCCCGGTCTTCGTCGCGGATACGGTGCTCGCCAAGCACGATGAGACGTATATGCCGAAGGATGTCGCAGACCGCCTGAAGGCCCAGGGCGTCACGCTCGGCGGCAAGGAAAACATTCAATGATCATCGAACTCGGACATTATGCCCTGGTGCTGGCGCTCGCGACTGCGCTCATCCAGGCAATGCTGCCGATCGTTGGAGCGCGGCGTGGCGACCGCGCACTGATGGAACTCGCGTCTAGCGCTGCGCTCGTCTGCGCCTTGCTCGTTGCCTTTTCCTTCGCGGTGCTGACCTTCGCCTACATGACCTCCGATTTCTCGGTGCGGAACGTCTGGGAGAATTCGCATTCGCTCAAGCCCTTGATCTACAAGATCTCCGGCGTGTGGGGCAACCACGAGGGGTCGATGCTGCTCTGGCTGCTGATCCTCGTCTTCTTTTCAGCCCTCGTGGCGGTTTTCGGCCGCAACCTGCCGGAAACGTTGAAGGCGACCGTGCTTGCCGTACAGGCCTGGATCGCGGCTGCCTTTGCGCTCTTCGTCCTGCTGACGTCCAACCCCTTCGCCCGCCTCATTCCGGCGCCGGGAGAGGGCAAGGACCTGAATCCGGTACTTCAGGACGTCGGCCTCGCCATACATCCGCCTTTGCTCTACCTCGGCTATGTCGGCTTTTCCGTCTGTTTTTCCTTTGCGATCGCGGCGCTGATCGAAGGTCGCATCGATGCGGCATGGGCGCGCTGGGTACGGCCATGGACCCTTGCCGCCTGGACCTTCCTGACCGCCGGCATCGCCATGGGCTCCTACTGGGCCTATTACGAGCTCGGCTGGGGCGGTTGGTGGTTCTGGGACCCGGTCGAAAACGCTTCCTTCATGCCGTGGCTTGCGGGCACGGCGCTCTTGCACTCGGCACTGGTGATGGAGAAGCGTGAGGCGCTGAAGATCTGGACCGTGCTGCTGGCGATCATGACCTTTTCCCTGTCGCTGCTCGGTACCTTCCTCGTCCGCTCGGGTGTGCTTACGTCGGTCCATGCCTTCGCGACCGACCCGACACGCGGAATATTCATTCTCGCCATTCTCGTCCTCTTCATCGGCGGCGCGTTTTCGCTCTTTGCGTTCCGGGCATCCCGCCTCAAGTCCGGTGGACTCTTTGCGCCGATCTCGCGCGAAGGTGCACTCGTTCTCAACAACCTGATCCTGACGACGGCGACCGCGACTGTGCTCACCGGCACGCTCTATCCCCTGGTGCTCGAGGCGCTGACGGGAGACAAGATCTCTGTGGGTGCACCGTTCTTCAACATGACCTTCGGTCTGTTGATGCTGCCGCTGCTCTTTGCAGTTCCCTTCGGCCCGCTGCTTGCCTGGAAGCGCGGTGATCTCACGGGTGTCGCCCAGCGTTTGTTCGTTGCGGCTGCGGTCGGTCTTCTTGCCGGTGCGGTCTATTATTATGCGATGAACGGCGGCCCTGTACTCGCCCTCTTCGGCATCGCGCTCGGCGCCTATCTGATCGCTGGCGCGCTTACCGATCTGATCCTGCGTTCGGGTATCGGCAAAGTGGCGGCCAACGTTGCCTGGAAGCGGCTTTCGGGCCTGCCGCGCTCTGCCTTCGGAACGGCGCTTGCCCATGCGGGGCTCGGCGTCACGCTGATCGGCATCGTCGCCGTGACCGCCTTCGAGACGGAGACAGTCGTCGAGATGAAGCCGGGAATGATGGTGGACGCCGGCGGCTATGCCCTGCGGTTTGACGGCATACGCCAGGGTCGCGGACCGAACTACACCGAGGAAACCGGTCATTTCACGGTCAGCCGGGGTGGTGTCGTGATAACCGAAATCTGGTCGTCGAAGCGGCTTTATACGGCACGCCGGATGCCGACGACGGAAGCGGGAATTCGGACCTTCGGTCTCAGCCAGCTCTATGTTTCCCTCGGCGATCCGATGACTGATGGCGGGATCGTCGTGCGCATCTGGTGGAAGCCGTTGATTCTGTGCATATGGGGTGGGGCACTGGTCATGATGGCTGGCGGCATCGTGTCCCTGAGCGACCGCCGCTTGCGGGTCGGCGCGCCGGCGCGCGCCAGGAGGGCCCCGCGGATTGCATTGGGAGCCGCCGAATGATCCGTCTGCTTCTCGCGCTTTTTCTTTGCCTCTCTTCCTTGGCGCCCGCCTTCGCTGTCAATCCGGACGAAGTGCTTGCCGACCCGGCGCTCGAGGCGCGCGCACGGGCGATCTCGGCGAAGCTCCGCTGCATGGTCTGCCAGAACCAGTCGATCGACGACTCCAATGCCGAACTCGCCAAGGATCTACGGGTGCTGGTGCGCGAGCGGCTGGCGAATGGCGACACGGACGAAGCCGTGATTGCCTATGTCGTTTCCCGCTACGGCGATTTCGTCCTGTTGAAGCCGCGTTTCGAGGCAAAGACCCTGATCCTCTGGGGCATGCCGGTCATCCTGCTTCTTTGCGGAGGCGCTGCTCTTGTCGTGGCTGCGCGCCGCCGCAGCGCCACGACGCCCGGCGCGCCGCTTTCCGACGAGGAAAAGGAAAAGCTGGACAAGCTCCTGAGATCCTAGGATCTCGGATCCATGTCGCGATTTGACCTCGCGCGGTAATTCAAGACGTTCAACGGATGTGCATGGGGCTGATCAGTCGCTCTTCCGCAACGGATGTGCATGGGGCTGATCAGTCGCTCTTCCGCTTCCGCGCGAACATTACCAAAAATTCATCTGCCGGACAGAACTCAGTAAGGTCCCATCCGTTACACCTTTCATCATCGGCTGTTCCTCCAGTCACAGCCAGACGAGCGGTTCCAGACGCCGATACGTTCGGAACAAGCTCGTGGTCAAGGTTTCGAAGCCTTCTGCCTATTGGCGGGGGCTTCATGGAAGAGAGAAGGCAAAACGAATGTCCAAGATCAAAACTCTGCGTCCATCCCTGAAGACGGTCCTGAAGACCTCCACGGTCGCCGGTCTCGCGGCCGTCCTGCTGACCAGCGGCCTGCCGACTGAGATTTCGCAGACCTTCGCCGAAGCGGTGAAGACGGAAGCTCCAGCGGTCCCGAGCTTCGCAAACGTCGTCGATGCGGTTTCACCGGCCGTCGTTTCCGTGCGCGTCCAGTCGCGCGTGAACACTTCCGACGAACAGGCCGGCAACTTCAGCTTCGACTTCGGCGGTCGCGGCTTCGAGGATCTGCCCGACGATCATCCGCTGAAGCGCTTCTTCCGTGAATTCGGCGGCCCGCGTGGCGATGGCGGCGATGACCGTGCAGACCGTCGTCGTGGTCCGCGCGCCGAGGGTCGCCTCCGTCCGCGCGCCCAGGGCTCCGGCTTCTTCATCACCGAAGATGGCTATCTCGTCACGAACAACCACGTCGTTTCCGATGGCTCCGCCTTCACGGTCATCCTGAACGATGGCACGGAGCTCGATGCCAAGCTGGTCGGTAAGGACAGCCGCACCGATCTCGCGGTGCTCAAGGTCGACGACAACAGGAAGTTCACCTATGTGACCTTTGCGGACGACAGCAGGGTGCGTGTCGGCGATTGGGTCGTCGCGGTCGGTAACCCCTTCGGCCTCGGCGGAACGGTGACGGCCGGCATCGTCTCGGCTCGCGGCCGCGACATCGGCTCCGGCCCCTACGACGATTACCTGCAGGTCGATGCCGCCGTGAACCGCGGCAACTCCGGTGGCCCGACGTTCAATCTTTCGGGTGAGGTCGTCGGCATCAACACCGCGATCCTGGCCCCGGCAGGCGGCAACGTCGGCATCGCCTTCGCGATCCCCGCATCGGTTGCCAAGGACGTCGTCGACGATCTGATCAAGGACGGCACCGTCTCGCGCGGCTGGCTTGGCGTTCAGATCCAGCCCGTGACGAAGGACATCGCTGATTCGCTCGGCCTCTCCGAGGCAAGCGGCGCTCTGGTCGTCGAACCGCAGGCCGGTTCTCCGGGAGAAAAGGCCGGGATCAAGAAGGGCGATGTGGTGACGGCACTGAACGGTGAGCCGATCAAGGATCCGCGCGATCTCGCCCGCAAGGTTGCAGCACTGCGTCCGGGCTCTTCTGCCGACCTGACCCTGTGGCGCAATGGTAAGTCTGAAAGCGTGAAGCTCGAAATCGGCAATCTGCCGAGCGACACCAGCGACGCCGTGCAGCCGAAGGACGAGCGGTCCGAGCAGGGACCGACAGCCAGTGATGAAGCGCTTGCCGGTCTCGGCGTGACGGTGACGCCTTCCGAGGACGGCACAGGCGTGACGATCGCTTCCGTCGATCCGGACTCCGACGCCGGCGACCGTGGCCTCAAGGAAGGTGAGAAGATCGTCACCGTCAACAATCAGGAAGTGAAGTCGGCGGACGACATCGTCAAGGTGATGAACAATGCCAAGAAGGATGGGCGGACCAAGGCGCTCTTCCAGATCGAAACCCAGGACGGCAGCCGCTTTGTCGCGCTTCCGATCGATCAGGGCTGATGTCGCGACTCTCGAAGGATTGGAGTGGGTCGCCCGCTCCGATCCATTCTGATTGATCGAGGTGAATGGATCGACACAATCCGCAATCACCATGATCCAAAGGCGCCGCGACATCCGAGTGATATCGCGGCGCTTTTCATTCGGGCCGAAGCGATGGTTGCTACGACGCTGCTGCATGACGGCTTCGATCGAAATCATGTAGCAATTCAAAATGCTGCAGCGACCTTTGCGCGTCCCATCAGAGACGCGGCGCTGGAGGTGTCGGAACCGAAACCGGTTGAGACAGATAGGGATCCGGGACTATGGTCACGCGCATGAAGATTCTGATCGTTGAAGACGACCTTGAGGCCGCTGCTTATCTGGCAAAGGCTTTTCGCGAGGCCGGCATCGTTTCCGACCATGCCAGCGATGGCGAAAGCGGTCTGTTCATGGCAAGCGAGAATGCCTATGACGTGCTGGTGGTCGATCGGATGCTGCCGCGTCGCGACGGCTTGTCGTTGATCAGCGAACTGAGGCGCCGTGATATCCACACGCCCGTGCTCATTCTCTCGGCGCTCGGCCAGGTGGACGACCGCGTCACTGGCCTGCGCGCCGGCGGCGACGACTATCTTCCGAAGCCCTACGCGTTCAACGAGCTTCTGGCGCGTGTCGAGGTGCTCGGTCGCCGCAAGGGCGCGCCCGAACAGGATATGGTCTACCGCGTCGGCGACCTCGAACTCGACCGGCTCGCCCATTCGGTTCGGCGGCAAGGCAAGGAAATCCCGTTGCAACCGCGCGAATTCCGACTGCTCGAATACCTCATGAAGAATGCGGGTCAGGTCGTGACGAGGACGATGCTGCTAGAAAACGTGTGGGATTACCATTTCGACCCGCAAACCAACGTTATTGACGTGCATGTCTCGCGCCTGCGCTCGAAAATCGAAAAGGACTTCGACACGCCGTTACTGCGGACGGTGCGTGGCGCCGGCTACATGATCAAGGACGACCGGACCGAGACATGAGCAAACTCAGGGTTCTGTTAAGGACGACGGCGGTCCGGCTCTCCGCACTTTATCTTGTTCTCTTTTCCCTCTGTGCGATCTTTCTCGTCTTTTACGTGACAGGCATGTCCGAACGCCTGCTGCAGCAGCAGACGCGCGACGCAATTACGACCGAAGTGAGCCAGATCGAAGCCGTCTACGAGCGCGCCGGCATGAGCGGCCTGCTTCGCTCGCTCGAACGGCGGGCGCGCCAGCCGGGTGCCAATCTCTATGTCATCGCCGGGCCGAGCGGCGAAATCCTCGCGGGCAACGTCGCCGGCCTGCAGCCGGGCCTGCTTGACGATGAAGGCTGGAAATCTGAGCCGTTCCGCTACCGGCGGTTCACCGATGAAAGCCGCGAGGAAAGTCACGTGGCGCTGGCCCAGGTTCTGCTGCTCGACAATGGCTTGAGGATTCTCGTCGGTCACGACCTCCAGGAACCGGAAAAGTTCCGCATGCTCGTGCGTCAGGCGTTGGTCGTTGCGCTTGGAGTGATGGGGCTCGGTGCGCTCATCATATGGTTCGTCATCGGTCGCAATGCCTTGAAGCGCATCGACCGCATGTCCGAGGCCAGCACGAAAATCATGGCGGGCGACCTTTCGCAGCGCCTGCCGACAAGCGGGTCGGGAGACGAATTCGACCGGCTTTCGGAATCGCTCAACGCGATGCTCGGGCGGATCGAGAAGCTCGACGAGGGGCTGAGACAGGTTTCCGACAACATCGCCCACGACCTAAAGACGCCGTTGACGCGTCTGCGCAACAAGGCCGAAGCGGCACTCTCCGGCAAGGAGGACGGAAGCCAAACTGGCGCTCTGGAGGAAATCATTGCGGAGTCGGATCAGTTGATCCGCACGTTCAATGCGCTGCTGATGATTTCCCGTGTCGAGGCCGGTTCCGCTGCCGCGGAAATGAGCGACGTCGATTTGTCCCGGATCGTTGCCGATTGCGTCGAGCTTTACGAACCGGCGGCCGAGGACAAGGCATTGAAGGTCGAAGCGGATATCCTCCCGGGCGTCGTGATCTCCGGAAATCGCGAACTGATTGGCCAGGCACTCGGAAACCTGATGGACAATGCGATCAAATATGCCGAGGGATCGACCAATCCTCTGATCCGGGTGGCGATGACGAAGAGCGGAAACGAGGCGGTGGTGACCGTCGCCGATCATGGTCCCGGCATCCCGGAAGACATGTACCGCGAAGTGCTGAAGCGTTTTGTCCGCCTGGATGAAAGCCGCTCGAAACCGGGGACGGGCCTCGGCCTCTCCCTTGTCGAGGCAGTGATGGAGATGCATCGCGGATCCCTCACGCTTACTGCGACCGAACCGGACCGCAAAGATGGCAAGGGACTGACCGTCCGCATGGTTTTCCCGGCTCGTGCGACCTGATAGACCGAGATTGGGAGGAAGTGCCGATGCTGGAAGCAGATGAGCGGCGTCTGTCCGATATCGAAGTGGTTTCAATCCGTCCGACGAGCCAGGCGGATGCGAAGGCCGCTCTGTCCGTTTTGAAGGACGTGGGCAAGGGGCACGCTCGCATCGCGGACCTTCTGGCCTCGAGCACACCGATCAAGGACTTTGTCGTCTCGGCCCTCGCGCTCTCGCCGTTTCTGCGGGATACGACAGGCAGCAATCCAGCAATCCTCGAGAATCTGCTCACCACGCCTTTGTGCGAGTTCCTCAAGCGCCGGATCGAGGCGGCCCGGTCCGCATGGCGGCCGGAGCCGGAAGCGGCCGCACTGCCCGACGCGGAGATCATGTCCAGGCTGCGAAAGGCAAAACGGGAAGTTGCCTTTGCCGTCGCTCTGGCGGATCTATCTCGGCTCTTCGACGGCCGGGAAACGACGCGTTGGCTGAGCGATTTCGCCGCTGCCGCGGTCGCGGCCGCGATCGATCACCTGCTCCTTGGCGCGCATGAAGGCGGCAAGCTCAGGTTGAAGGATCCGTCGGCGCCGAGCATCGGTTCCGGGGTCGTCGCTCTCGGGATGGGCAAACTCGGTGCTTGCGAACTCAACTATTCCTCCGACATCGACCTCGTCATCTTCTACGATCCGCAGTCCTGCATCATCATCGACCGCGACGACGCGTCCGATGTTTTCGCGCGTCTGCTCAGGCGTCTGATCCGCATCCTGCAGGAACGGACCGGCGACGGTTATGTCTTCCGCACGGACCTGCGTCTGCGCCCCGATCCGGGGTCGACTCCGCTTGCGATCCCGATCGAGGCAGCGATGCTCTATTACGAGAGCAGGGGACAGAACTGGGAGCGCGCCGCCTTCATCAAGGCGCGGCCGGTGGCTGGCGACCTGGAGGCTGGCGAGCGTTTCCTGAAGGAGCTGACGCCCTTCGTTTTCCGCAAGTACCTCGACTACGCGGCAATCGCCGACATTCATTCGATCAAACGGCAGATCCACGCGCACAAGGGACATGGCGAAATCGCCGTGAAGGGACACAATATCAAGCTCGGTCGCGGCGGCATCCGCGAGATCGAGTTTTTCGTCCAGACGCAGCAACTGATCGCCGGCGGCCGCATGCCAGAGCTTAGGCTGCGCGCAACGGAGCCGATGCTGCGCGCGCTCGTGAAGGCAGGATGGATCGATCAGTCGACCGCCGACGAGCTTATCGATGCCTACTGGTTCCTGCGCGACGTCGAGCACCGGATCCAGATGGTGCGCGATGAACAGACGCACGTCCTGCCGGAGACGGAGGCAGAGCTCAAGCGGATCGCCTACATGCTCGGCTTCGAGGACACCGCCTCCTTTTCTACGGAGCTTTCCCGCGTGCTGCGTACGGTCGAGCGGCGCTATGCGCAGCTTTTCGAGCAGGAGGCAAAGCTCTCGACCGAGACCGGAAATCTGGTCTTCACCGGACAACAGGACGATCCGGACACGCTCGAGACCTTGAAGAAGCTTGGCTTTCAACGCCCGTCCGATATAGCCCGGACAATTCGCACCTGGCACTACGGGCGCTATCGGGCGACGCAGTCGGTGGAGGCGCGCGAGCGTCTGACCGAGCTGACGCCAGAACTCCTGCGGGTATTCGGGGAGAGCCGTCGCGCGGACGAAGCGCTGCTTCGCTTTGACCATTTCATCTCGGGACTGCCCGCCGGCATCCAGCTCTTCTCGTTGCTCGGCAACAATCCCAGGCTCCTTTCTCTGATCGTCAACATCATGTCATCGGCGCCGCGGCTGGCGGACATCATCGCCGCCAGACCCCATGTTTTCGACGGCATGCTGGACCCGGGCCTGCTTGCGGAACTGCCGACACGGGAATATCTGGCACCGAGGATCGCAAATTTCGTTGCCGGTGGCCGTCACTACGAGGACGTGTTGGACCGGTTGCGTATCATCGCTGCCGAACAGCGTTTTCTGATCGGCATTAGGCTTTTGACCGGCGCCATTTCCGGCATCCAGGCGGGGCGCGCCTTCACCGATCTTGCTGACCTCATCATCGCTGCGGCGCTCGACGCGGTGCTGGAGGAA
Organism: Sinorhizobium psoraleae; assembly: GCF_013283645.1. Taxonomy (GTDB): domain Bacteria; phylum Pseudomonadota; class Alphaproteobacteria; order Rhizobiales; family Rhizobiaceae; genus Sinorhizobium; species Sinorhizobium psoraleae. The sequence continues at coordinate 326,258 of NZ_JABEKV010000002.1, read as the reverse complement.
GTTCGCTCGGCGCATGGACGCTTTCCGGGCGGTCGAGTCGCCATCGTTGGCATGGGCAAGCTCGGCAGCCACGAATTGACGGCGGGCTCCGATGTCGATCTCATCTTGCTCTATGACTATGATGACGACGCGGTGCAGTCCGATGGCCCCAAGCCGTTAGACCCGGTGCGCTATTTCACCCGGGTAACGCAGCGACTGATCGCCGCGCTCTCGGCGCCGACTGCCGAAGGTATTCTCTACGATGTCGACATGCGGCTGCGACCGTCCGGCAACAAGGGCCCCGTCGCGACGCGCATCACCGCCTTTGCCAAATATCAGCGCGCGGAGGCCTGGACCTGGGAGCATCTGGCGCTCACACGCGCGCGATGCATCTGCGGTGATGAAAGTCTGGTCGGCGAGGCGGAAGCGATTTTCGGCGAGGTCCTTTCTGAGAAGCGCAAGATCGAGAAGGTCCGCAAGGACGTGGAGGAGATGCGCGACCTGATCGACAAGGAGAAGCCGCCGAACGCCATTTGGGATTTCAAGCTCATCCCCGGCGGTCTCGTCGATCTCGAGTTCATCGCGCAATATCTTGCGCTGATTGCTCCGGCAAAAGGGGTGACGCCGCCACCGGCAGGAACGCATACCCTTGAGGCGTTGAAGAGCCTGGGCGCATCCATGATGAATGCCAACGATCTGGACGTGGCCGTCGACGCGCTGACGCTTTTTACTGAAGTCTCGCAGATCGTGCGCCTCTGCATCGACGGGGATTTCGATCCGAAGGATGCACCCGCTGGCCTGGTCGATCTCGTTTGCGGGGCAGGGGACTACCCGGATCTGAAGCATCTCGAGGCGGATATTCGAAGCCTCTCCAAGGCGGTTCGCGGGATCTTCCAATCCATTGTTGCCGAGTGATCTGCGAGGTCGGCGGTCGCGCGATTTGAAGCCTGCGCAATTCCCGGACGGTTGCTTAGCCGCCGACGCGGTCGGGGATGCGGACGGATATGATCGTGCCGACGTTTTCGGTGGAGTGGATCTTCATCGTGCCGCCGTGAAGGCGCGTCAGTGAGCGCGAAATTGCAAGCCCGAGCCCGGAACCGCCCTTGCTCTTGGCATACTGGCTTTGCACCTGCTCGAATGGCTGGCCGATCTTCTGCAGCGCGTCCTTCGGGATGCCTATACCCGAATCGGCGATCGTCAGCGTCACCGCTCCGGTGACCTTGCGCGCCCTGAGCGAGATGCGGCCTCCTTCGTTGGTGAACTTGACCGCGTTCGACAGGAGGTTCAGCAGCACCTGCTTCATCGCGCGGCGGTCGGCCACCATGGTGAGACCCGAGGAAATCTGCTGCACGACGCGGATATTCTTCTGCTCGGCTGGAATTGTGGTGAAGCGAAGCGTCTCTTCGATCAGCGGTGCGAGGTCGATCTTCTCACGCGTGATGCGCATGTGCCCGGCTTCAATCTTCGACATGTCGAGAATGTCGTTGATGACGTTGAGCAGATGTTTGCCGCTTTCATGGATATCGCGCGAATACTCGTGGTATTTCTCGGACCCGAGCGGACCGAACATCTGGTTCTGCAGGATCTCCGAAAACCCGAGGATAGCGTTCAGCGGCGTGCGCAGTTCGTGCGACATGTTCGCCAGAAATTCGGACTTGGCGCGGTTTGCGGCTTCTGCGCGCTCCTTCTCCGCCTGATAGTTGGAGTTGGCGACGGACAGTTCGGCCTTCTGCTGCTCCAGCGTGATGCGTGATGCCGAAAGGTCGCCGATCGTCGCCATGAGCCGACGCTCGGATTCGCGCAGGCGCACCTGGTGGCGCTTGAGCAGCGTGATGTCGGTGCCGACCGAAACCAGACCGCCATCGCGGGTGCGGCGTTCGTTGATCTGGAGCCATCGCTCGTCGGCGAGTTGCACCTCGCTCGTCTGCGAATGGTTGCTGCGATCCGGATCGGCGACCCGGCGCTCGACGACCGGCCGTGCCGCGGCGGCGTGCACGACTGTCCGTTCCGTGCCGGGCACGAGGACATGGTCCGGCAATTGATAGGCCTGCTGGTAGTGGGTGTTGCACATGACCAGGCGGTCTTGCTTGTCCCAGAGCACGAAAGCCTCCGACGTACACTCGATGGCGTCGGCGAGACGCTGGTCCGCTTCCGCATAGCGCTGCGCAAGCCGGTGTTGCTCGGTGACATCCATGGCGATGCCGATCAGGTGCGTGCGGCCGGAGACTGTGCGAATGACTTGCGCGCGTGCGCGGAGCCATACGTAGTGGCCGTCGGCATGGCGCATGCGGAATACCTGGTCGATCTGGCGTGCGTTATCGCGGGCGATCGCCCGCGCCACGCTGTAAATGCCCCGGTCCTCCGGATGCATCAGCCGCGCGGCATCGCCGAAAGACAGCACACTGCTGTCCCCCGGCATCCCCAGCATCTCGTACATCGACCGCGACCAGAACAGGCGCCGGTTGGCAAGATCGAAATCCCACAGGCCGCAACGACCGCGCGAGAGCGCAGTTTCGACACGCAGGTTCGACTCCGCGAAAACCGCGTCAGCATCGCGCGCTCGCTTTGCCTGAATGTAGTAGGCATAGAGGACGACGAGCAGGATGGCCGATATGCCTGCAAACAGGGTGACGTTGAGCGAGACGTCGTCGCGCCACGCCGTCTCGAGCTGCGCGATCGGCCTAGCCGCCAGAATGACGCCGGCGGCGTCCGGGAGCTGCGTCAAGGCGACAAGATGATCGACGTCGCCGACCGGCGTCTTCACCACGCTCGATCCTTCGCCATAGTACTGCAGCGTTGCGAGGTCCGGAGCGATCGAGGCCAGCGTGCGCCCGATGAAGTGAGCGCCGTCCGCCGTGCTTGCGAATATCCGCCCGTCCTTGCGAACCGTCAGCAGAAACATGCCGCCGTCGAGAGTGCCTGCCGGAAGATATTCGCCGAGCCGCTGTTCGGCCTCCCACCGCAGACCGCCGTCGAAAACCTGTGCTCCATCGGCTTGGAAGGCTGCAGCGGCCGCGGCCGCTGCGAGACTGACGGCTTGGCGGGAACTGCCCTCCATACGGGCATGCTCGCCCATGATGCCCGACATGCGGGATATGGCCACGATGACAAGGAAAGCAATTATCAGGACGGGAATGGAGCGCTTGAGAATAGGTTCGGCGCTCGCGAGCCGCTGAGATGCGGGCTCGGCAAACAGCCTTGCCTGCTCGATGAACTCCCGCTCCAGGCTGGAAAGGCCCGGAAACTTGAGTCGCAACCGCCCGTCGGCTGCGCTTCCCCGTCGCGCGTCCGCCATCTTTCCCAATCTTGTCATCCTCGAAAGCGCCTCGCATTCGCAGTGAATGTGCCGAAGACGCCTGATCCTCTAAATCTGAGACATGAGCCGCTCCAGCATTCGGCTGGAGGATGGTTGTCTCAGTGATTCGGTGCGCCGCTCGCCCGAATCTGACTCAATGAATCACAGGGCGATTCGCCTTGTCCAGAGGGGATGGTAAAGATTTCTTAACCAATTCTCGTCGTTGGGAAATCATAGGCCGGATGGCGCCTGCATGTGTCGTTAAATCGGAGCCGATCTAAGGACAAAAACATGCAGCAATTCAAAGTGCTACAGCGACCTTTTGTGCGTCTGAGAAGACGCGCGGCGCTGTAGGTGGCGACGGCTCTTCGAGCGAGGTGAGCTTTAATCATTGGAATCGTTCACTGCGGCTTTGGCCTGATTCGAGCCGAAGCCGCAGTGATTCGTGATGGCGGGAGGCCCGTCAGGCCTTCAGCATGCGGTCGACGATATCGCTGACGTCCGCGGAGAGGTTGGATGCGCCGGCGATCTCGTTCAGAGCGTTGCGGGCATGATCGGCCCGGACATCTTCCAGCGAGCGCCATGAACGCATCGAGGTCAGAATGCGCGCCGCGAGCTGAGGATTGCGCGGATCGATGTCGAGAATTTGCCGGGCCAGGAAGCGATAGCCTTCGCCGTCGGCCCGATTGAACCCGGTCGGGTTGGAGAAGGCGAAGGTTCCGACGAGCGAGCGCACACGGTTAGGATTGTTTCCGTTGAAAAGCGGATCGGACATCAGTGTCTTGACGCGATCGAGGGTCTCGGGGCCGGGGATTGTCGCCTGGATCGCGAACCATTTGTCGATGACGAGGGCGTTGTCCGCAAACCGTTGCTTGAAGCCGGTGAGTGCGGAGGTCGTTTCCTTCGTGTCCGGGAAGCGATGCGCAAGCAATGTCAGCGCGAGGCTGAGGTCGGTCATGTTGTTGGCATTACGGAACGCCTCCGCCGCCTTCTCCGGTCCCTTGTCACCATAGACGAGGAAGGTAAGGGCGCTGTTGCGCAGCGCCCGTCGACCGGCACTGGTGGCATCCGGGCTGAATGGGCCGGGCGATGCCATTTCATTCGTCAGTCGGATGAACGTATCCCGTCCGGCTGCGGCGACACCGGCCAGGATCTGCTGACGGCCGGCGTGAATGGCATCCGGATCGTTGTTGCTGCCGATTTCCCGGGCGATATCGGATTCGCTCGGCAGCGCGAGCGCCTGCGAGCGGAACGCCGGTTCCAGCCGATCATCCGCGGCCGCGGCAATAAGGCCATCAAGGAGCGCGCCGTCGCAGGTGACCGGTTGACCGCTGCGTGCCTGCGCCGTTGCCGCGACCAGATTGTCGAGCGCGATGGCATTCAGTGCCTGCCAGCGGGCGAAAAGGTCGATCTCGTGGCGCGCGATCAGCGCGCGGTCCTCTGCGCTCTGCTCCATGTGGAGGTTGATCGGCGCCGAGAAACCGCGGTTCAAGGACGGGACGGGACGGGAGGGAATGCCGGAGAAGACAACCGTCTGCCTGCGTTCGGTCAGATGGACGACATCGTCCGTGATGTCGGCGCCGGAAACCTTTGCAGCTTTCGCTTCGCTGCCATCCTCGAGCAAGAGCCCGAGCCGCAGCGGAATATGCATAGGCTCCTTGATGCTCTGCCCCGGAGTGGGAGGCACGGTCTGCTCCAGCGAAAGCGAAAAGGTCTCCCGTTCCGCATCGTAGGAACCCGAAGCGGTGACCAGCGGTGTCCCCGCCTGATGATACCAGAGCGAGAATTGCTTGAGGTCGCGTCCACTGGCGTCCTCGAAGCAGGCGATGAAATCCTCGATCGTCACCGCCTGGCCGTCATGGCGGTCGAAATAGAGGTCCATGCCCTTCTTGAAGAGATCGCGCCCGAGGATGGTGGCGATCATCCGCGTCACCTCGGAGCCCTTCTCATAGACGGTGGTCGTATAGAAGTTGTTGATTTCACGATACGTCGTCGGGCGCACCGGATGGGCGAGCGGACCGGCATCCTCGGGAAACTGCTCCGACTTCAGGTGGCGCACCTCGGCGATGCGCTTGACGGCGCGGGAACGCATGTCCGCGGAAAATTCGTGGTCGCGGTAGACGGTCAGGCCTTCCTTGAGGCAGAGCTGGAACCAGTCGCGGCAGGTGATGCGGTTGCCTGTCCAGTTATGGAAATACTCGTGCGCGATGATCGCTTCAATGTTGGCGTAGTCCGCGTCCGTTGCCGTCTCCGGGTCCGCGAGCACGTACTTGTCGTTGAAGACGTTGAGCCCCTTGTTCTCCATGGCGCCCATGTTGAAGTCGGAGACCGCGACGATCATGAAGATGTCGAGATCGTATTCGCGGCCGAAAACCTCCTCGTCCCACTTCATCGAGCGCTTCAGCGCGTCCATGGCGTAGGAAGCACGGGCTTCCTTGCCATGCTCGACATAGATCCTGAGCGCGACAGTGCGGCCCGAGACGGTCGTGAACGTGTCTTCCACTACGCCGAGGTCGCCGGCGACCAGTGCGAAAAGATAGCTCGGCTTCGGGTGTGGATCGTACCAGGCGGCAAAATGACGACCGTCGCCCATTTCCGCGCCGCCGAGATAGTTGCCGTTCGAGAGCAGAAGCGGTGATGTTGCCTTGTCGGCGATGACGTTGACCGTATAAACGGCAAGCACATCCGGTCGATCTGGGAAGTAAGTGATGCGACGGAACCCCTCCGCCTCGCACTGGGTGCAATAGACGTTGTTGGTGCGGTAGAGGCCCATCAGCTTGGTGTTGGTCTCAGGCGAGAGCAGAGTTGTTACCGTGATCTCGAAGGGGGTCGTTTCCGGGAGATCGCGGATCGTCAGCGTATCGTCCGTGGCCTCATAGAGCGCTGGCGGTATGTCCACCTGATCGAGCAGCAGGCCGGTCATGCGCAGTTCGTCGCCGTCCAGGACCAGAGGCGCCGCGGGGCTTACCCCTTCGCGCCGGTGGAAAATGAGGCGCGCTTCGACCTTCGTTTCCTTGGGGTCGAGCTCGAAAGTCAGATCCACTCTCTCAAGGACGAAGTCGGTCGGCCGGTAGTCTTCCAGACGAATGGTCTGGCCAGTATTTGTCCGCATGATCAGTCTCGCTTGCGCCTTCCTTGTACATTCGATTTGTAGAGGGCGCCTGTGATGGTGAAAAGCCCAAGGGGCGAAAAGCGAAGCCTTGCCACATGATTGTGATGCCGGTGGCCGCACTCCGGCGAAGACGTGGCTTCCGGTATTCTTCCCGCTCCCTTATCGATCAGTGATTTACAGAAGCGTCACTAACAAGAACTAAATCGGCAAGGATTTTTTCGCGCATGCTAAAGAATCTTGGCACGCTGCGGATTCGATGGCGAATGCATCAAGAAAAAATGCTTTCCATCAAGAAATTTGATCCTTATTCCGATATGGCGCCGCTAGAGTAAGCGCGATCTTCCTGCGGCTTTTCCGCCGCGTCTTCCTCGGCTGACATCCTTCCTGCATTGGCCGGCAGCGTTTGAAAAGTGCGTTCGATGGATGCGGACATCCTAAGCCCGATGAAGGGGATCCTGTTCAAGGTTCTTTCGGTCGTCATCTTCGTTTGCATGTCCACGTGCATCAAGGCTGCGGGCAGCGACATCGCCACCGGGCAAATCACCTTCTACCGTTCCGCCTTTGCGATGGTGCCCATCCTGGGCTTTCTGGCGCTTCGCGGCGAGTTGCGCGACGCGTTCAGAACCAAGGACATCACTGGACATCTAGCGCGCGGCTTCGTCGGAATTCTCTCGATGAGTTGCGGGTTCTACGGGCTCGTTCATCTGCCGCTGCCGGAGGCGATTGCGATCGGCTACGCCATGCCGCTGCTCGCTGTGATCTTCGCAGCCGTCTTTCTCCGGGAAACCGTGCGGCTTTACCGGTGGTCCGCGGTCGTGATCGGGCTCATGGGCGTGCTGATCATCACCTGGCCGCGGCTGACGCTGCTGCGCAACGGAGAATTCGGTTCGTCCGAGGCGCTTGGTGCGGTCGGCGTGTTGCTTTCTGCGACGCTTGGGGCGATCGCGATGGTGCTCGTGCGCAAGCTGGTGAAGACCGAGCGAACGCACACGATCGTGCTTTATTTCTCCCTCTCGGCCTCGATGTTTTCGCTTGCGACGTTGCCCTTCGGCTGGGCGACAATGTCCTGGACGTCCTTCCTGCTGCTGATGGTCGCCGGCTTCTGCGGAGGCGTCGCGCAGATCCTGCTGACGGAAAGCTACCGTCATGCCGACATGTCGACGATCGCCCCGTTCGAGTACACATCGATCGTGCTGGGCATTGCCATCGGCTATTTTTTCTTCGGCGATATACCGACGGAAACCATGTTGGCGGGCACGGCGATCGTTGTCAGCGCGGGCATCTTCATCATCTTTCGCGAGCACCAGTTGGGATTGGAGCGCAGAGGCGCCCGCAAGCATGTGACGCCGCAAGGGTGACGATTGCTCGCCAAGCCCTTATTCCGAGGACCGCTCCCACAGGGGAACGGTGTCGTCGCTGATGAGCGCATCGGCATCTGCCTGTTGGGCGATCGGGCTCGTCACATCGGGACCCGGCGTCGGCATAACGGTGGTCGCCTGGAAATCGGTCTTGGCGACGAGCCCTTGGTGCTGCTCGCGCCTCAGAATGCGCCAGGCGGCGTAGCCACCGTAGAGCGCGAAGTAGACGGCAAGGACGATGAACAACGCCGCAGGACCGAAGCGGTCCATCACGGGGCCGACCATTAACGGCCCCACGATGGTGCCGATCCCGTAGGTGATCATCAGGCCCGACGAGATCTCGACATATTCGTTCGGGCGGGCGAGGTCGTTGGCATGCGCGACATTGAGCGCATAGATCGGGAAGAGCACGCTGCCGATGCAGGCGGCCATGAGATAGAGCATCGCCGGGCTGCTGCCGATCGAAGCCGACATGGCAAGGCAGGAGATGACGCCGACAATGCCGCAGGCGACCATGACGATGCGGCGGTCCATTCGGTCCGAAGCGCGGCCGATCGGTATTTGCATGATCGCGCTTCCGGCGAGCAGCGATGCAAGGAGGGTCGCGCCCTCAGCCGTAGAAAGCCCGATCCTCTGGGTGAAAACGCCGCCAAGATTGAGCCAGGCACCGGAAAGCGCACCGGCGAGAATGCCGCCGACGACGGCGACCGGCGAGCGGCGGAATAGACCTGGAATGTCGAATTTCGCTTGCGCCGGCGGCGCCGGCATGGGCGAGGAGGAAAGCGCCGTCGGCAGCAGCGCCAGCGAAAACAGCACGCCGCAGAGAATGAACAGCGAGGTGTTGGTTGGGTCGCCGAGGGGCACCAGATATTGGCCGCCGATGGTGCCGACCATGGTCGTGATGAGGTAGAGCGAGAAGAGAAGGCCGCGATTGTCGTTCGTCACACGCTCGTTGAGCCAACTCTCGATGACTAGATAGCTTCCGGAAATGGCAAAGCCGGAGATCGCCCGGAAGAAGATCCAGGCGCGCCAGTCGACAAAGAGCCCGCACATCAGGATGGCAATCGAGAGCAGGGTGATCAGCGCGGTAAAGACGCGGACATGTCCGACGCGCAGCACGAATTTCGGTGTGACGATGCAGGAGAGCGTGAAGCCGAGCGTATAGCCGGTGGCAAAGATCGACACCGTCAGCGTGGACCAGCTTTCTGCCACGGAGCGCACGGGAATGACATAGCTTTGCAGCCCGAAGGCCACCATCATCAGCAAGGTGGACAGCATAAGGCTGAAAACGGAAGAGAGACTGGCCAGCATCGGCGCTCCTGGACGTTGCCGGTGTCGTCTTCAGCCTTGGCGGAGACTCGTCCGGGATACGGGGAAGGAGAGTCGATCGAGTCCTCGTCAGCTCACTCCACGGATCGGAATGAGAGTGGCTCTATCGAAATTTCTGGACGCTGTCGATTGCGACAGTCTTTGGCGAAAAGGCGCAGGAAGCCGGATTAGTTCGGCAGCAGCGGGCTGACGGCGACCCTGTGAGCACGCCGTGGATCTTTGATCGTGCTCAGGCGGCTATATTCGCGCGAGGCGCGCACAGCTGTGCCGATGTCGGAGATCGTGTCGAGCAGGCCCCGAATACTATCGAGCGGCTTGGACATATTCTCTTCCTATCTGCGGTCTGGAACGAGCGATGCGGAGCTGTGTGCTCCGCTCGGCGTCAGCGCTGAATGAATTCGGCGTAGAACTGTGCCGGACGCGTGGTCCGGGAAAGGCCGATTGCGGTCATCTGCTCGTTGGCTGCCGTGCCGAAATTATTGAACGGCGTCCGCAGCGCAGCGCCGGCATGGCGGAGCGTCTCAAAGCTGCTGTGGATCGGACGAAAGCAGGCAGTCATGGTTCATTTCCTTTTCCATTCCTCCCGTTCGCTCATATTGCGATGCAGCATTGATTTTGCAATGCATTAAAATGCGGCGCTGGCATGCGCAATTCGCATGGCTTTTTTCACGATCTGTTCATGAGTTGAGCGCTGAGCGTGCTTAGCCGCTAAATCTGGCCCTGAAGGCCAGCAGATCCTGCCAGGCAAGCCGCTTGTTGACTGGTGCCGTCACGAGATCCTGGGGGTGCAGCGTGGCCAGCGTCGCGACGCGGTGACCACCAGCGGAAACTTCGCGCCATTCCCCCCGCAACTGATGGATCGTATCGCCGCCGCCGAAGAAGAAGCGAGCGGTGAAGTTTCCGAGAAGCAACAACTGCCTGGGTTCCGCGAGCGCAATCTGCCGCTCGATGAAGGGGCGGCAGATATCTGCCTCCCGCGCGGTAGGCACGCGATTTCCGGGCGGCCGCCATGGCACGACATTTGTCAGCAGCACATCTTGCTTCGCGAGACCGATCCCGGAAAGCATGCGCTCGAGCATTTCGCCGAGCTTGCCGGCGAATGGCTGGCCATCGCGATCGTCGTCCGGATAGGGCATCGGTCCGACAATCATGATGCCGGAAGCGGGGTTGCCCTCGGCGAAGACGAGATTGCGGGCGCTGTTCTTCAGGTTGCAGTAATTGAAGGACTCCATGGCCGTCCGCAGTTCGGGCAGCGAGCGTGCGGTTTCCGCGGCGAACCTGGCCTCCTTGACGGCCTGCTCGTCGGGGACTGCGACAGCCGGAGGGGAGGCTGCCGGCGCGGCCGGAACGGCATTGCGGGACTGAGTGGATGCCGCTGGCTGCGATCCTGCAGCTAGACTTTGCCCGGTGCCCGCCGGGCGTTGAGGTGCGCCGCGTGCTTCCGCGCGCCTCGCCTTCATCGTCTCGAATTCCGCTAACCGGTCGACGGCTTCGTCTTCCAGCAGCCATTCGACGCCCGCGTCCGCATGGAAGGCGAGAAGGGCGGCAAGCTCTGCAGGGGAAAGGTCGTTGGCCGGGATCATGGCGCGAATGTAGCAGATCGGCGGAAGCGGTCCAGCGGCATCAGGCGGCTTCTGCCGTCCAGGTCTCGATGTCCTGCCGTTCGCCGATCAATGCAAGGCCGTGCGCGATAGACAGGAGTTCGCCGCCGCTTTCGATCTTTGACCGGTCGAAACGGTTGTCGAATATCCGTCTTACCGCCGGTACGAAGGACGTGCCGCCGGTGAGGAATACCTTGTCGATCGTTGCTGGCGCCGTCTCCGTTTTTTGAAGCACCTCATCGAGCGCCTGTTCGATGCGGGAAAGATCGGGTGCGATCCAGGTCTCGAAGTCTGTGCGCCGAACCGTCCTGCGCGCCCGATCGCCGAGCGGTGCAAAGAAGAACTCTGTTTCCTCCTCCTGCGACAGCCGCATTTTGGTGGCAGAAACCGCCTGATAGAGCGGATAACCCTCATCATGTTCGATCAGGTCCACAAATGCTTCAAGCTTTTCCGGCTCAAGGCTCGCCCGGACAAGCTTCTTCAGTCCGGAAAAGTCCTTCAGCGTCTTGAAGATCGACAACTGGTTCCAGCGGCCGAAATTGGCATAGTAGCTCGACGGCACTTCAAGCAGCTTGTCGAAGCTCTTGAACAGACTCCCCTTTCCGATGAGCGGCGAGACGATATTGTCGATGATGCGGAAGTCGAAATGATCGCCGGCGATGCCCACACCGCCATGCCCGACCGGCGTCGCAGTCAGTCGCCCGCCCTCGCTCTCGAAGCGGATGATCGAGTAGTCGGTCGTCCCGCCGCCGAAATCGGCTACCAGCACGGTCGCATCCCTGTCGAGGGTTCGCGCAAAATAGAAGGCAGCCGCGACCGGTTCGTAGACGTAGTGGATTTCCGGAAAGTCGAAGCGGGCGAGGGCACGATTGTAACGCTGGAGCGCCAGTTTTTCGTCGGGGTTGGCGCCGGCAAACTGCACCGGGCGCCCGACGACGATGCGCTTCAGCTCGCTGCTCCAGTCGCTGCCCGCATAATCCCTCAACCGCGCGAGGAACGCATACATGAGGTCTTCGAAGTCGTGCCGTTTGGCGAAGACCATCGTCCCTTGGAAGAGCGAACTCGCTGCGAACGTCTTTATCGACTGGAGGAAGCGGCATTCGCCGGGGTTGTCGATGAACTCGCGGATTGCCGCCTGTCCCGCTTCGATCTGTAACCGTCCGCGGTCTGCGCCTTTGAGGAACGAAAGTGCGGTTCGCGTGGTGTCGGATTTGCCCGCCGGACTGTCGACGACGACGGAGCGTGTCGAGGCGTCCTGTGACAGTGCTAGCACCGAATTGGTCGTGCCGAAATCTAGGCCGAGGGCCGATGCCATGACGTTCTCCGTATCTAAACCAATTCCAGGAAGAGGGCGGTAACGGTTATCCGTCCGGAATTGCGTCACTCTCAGGGGAGGGCGGGCCTCCTCGCATGCGGAGACCATAAAAGCAAGCCGCATCGACCACCGGAATCGCACGCCATATTTACGTTTACGTACAAGTAATATAGAGCACGTGTGGTAAACTCATGAAGTTATGCGCAAATGCGGAGATAGTCTGTCGCATCTCGGCTCGACAATCCTGGCCGCATTTGCCATGACGGGATGATTTGGCTGGGAACAGAGAACCGGCGCAAGACCGGCGAGACTGGAGAGCATAAGAATGACCGAGCGACAGGAACTGCCGGAACGCGAGAGCATGGAATTCGACGTGGTGATCGTCGGCGCCGGTCCGGCCGGGCTTGCGGCGGCGATCCGGCTGAAGCAGGTCAATCCGGAGCTGTCGGTCGTGGTGCTGGAAAAGGGTGCTGAGGTCGGCGCCCATATCCTCTCCGGCGCCGTCGTCGATCCGATCGGCATCGACCGGCTGCTGCCCGGCTGGCGCGACGAGCCCGACCATCCGTTCAAGACCGAAGTCACCGACGACCATTTCCTGTTCCTGGGTCCCGCCGGCTCGGTCCGCCTGCCGAACTTCCTGATGCCGCCGCTGATGAACAATCACGGCAACTATGTCGTCTCGCTCGGCAATGTCTGTCGCTGGCTGGCGACGCATGCCGAGGCGCTTGGCGTCGAGATCTATCCGGGCTTTGCCGCAACCGAGGTGCTCTACAACGACGAGGGCGCGGTGATCGGCGTCGCCACCGGCGACATGGGTATCGAACGCTCTGGCGAGCCGGGGCCGAACTTTGCCCGCGGCATGGCGCTGCTCGGCAAATACACGCTGATCGGCGAGGGCGTGCGCGGCTCGCTGGCCAAGCAGCTGATCGCCAAATACAGGCTCGGTGAGGGCCGCGACGTGCCGAAATTCGGCATCGGGCTGAAAGAGCTCTGGGAGGTCAAGCCGGAAAACCATAAACCCGGCCTGGTGCAGCATTCCTTTGGCTGGCCGCTCGACATGAAGACCGGTGGCGGCTCCTTCCTCTATCACCTCGAGGACAACCTCGTCGCGGTCGGCTTCGTCGTCCACCTCAATTACAAGAACCCCTATCTGCATCCGTTCGAGGAGTTCCAGCGCTTCAAGACCCACCCGGTGATCCGCGGCACGTTCGAAGGGGCGAAGCGCCTTTCCTACGGCGCCCGCGCCATCACCGAGGGCGGCTGGCAGTCGGTGCCAAAACTGTCCTTCCCCGGCGGCGCGCTGATCGGCTGCTCGGCCGGCTTCGTCAACGTGCCGCGCATCAAGGGCAGCCACAATGCGGTGCTGTCGGGCATGCTGGCGGCGGAAAAGCTCGCTACAGCGATCGCTGATGGCCGCGCCAATGACGAGCCGATCGAGATCGAGCGCGGCTGGCGCGACAGCGCCATCGGCCAGGACCTGAAGCGGGTCAGGAACGTCAAGCCGCTGTGGTCGAAGTTCGGCACCGCCATCGGCGTCGCGCTCGGCGGCCTCGACATGTGGACCAACCAGCTCCTCGGCTTTTCCTTCTTCGGCACGCTGAAGCACGGCAAGAGCGATGCGCAATCGCTCGAACCGGCGGCCCGGCACCAGAAGATCGATTATCCGAAGCCGGACGGCGTCTTGACCTTCGACCGGCTGTCCTCGGTGTTCCTGTCGAACACCAATCACGAGGAAGACCAGCCGATCCATCTTCAGGTCAAGGACCCCGAACTGCAGAAGCGCTCGGAATACGACGTCTATGCCGGTCCGTCGAGCCGCTACTGTCCGGCCGCCGTCTACGAATGGGTGGAGAAGGACGGCCAGCCGACCTTCGTCATCAACGCCCAGAACTGCGTGCACTGCAAGACCTGCGACATCAAGGACCCGAACCAGAACATCAACTGGGTGCCGCCGCAAGGCGGCGAAGGCCCGGTCTATCCGAACATGTAATGTTCGAGAGGCGAGCCGCCCGAAATCGCGTCGGGAAAGAGCGGCAGCCGGTCTTTCGACATGTGAGGTCATGCCGGCCGATAGGCGCCGGCATTTGCCGGTTCAGATGGCCTGGCGCTGGGACGTCCAGGCCGACGTCGCCTCCGCGGTTGATCCTTGCCTTTTGATAAAGGCGGCACGGTTGCCGGGCCTCCAAACCCATCAATTTTTTGTGTCTCCGGGAAGTGAGTCAGCGCACTGGCTGACGCAAATGGAAAAGTGTTTGCCGGAAAGACTGAGTAGCAATGATGGGGGCGTCGATCCGAATAGGCATTGACGGCCGTCGTAAGCTGTTGCTTCCATTCCTCTCGGATTGGGGCAGGGGCCTTGTTCCGTTCGCTGCCGGCCGTTGCGGTGAGGCTGACAGTTCGCCATGGGTACACCGCCAAACAGAGGGAACTGAAAATGAAAAAATTCCTTGCAACGACATGTCTGGCTGCCGGCCTTCTCGGTCTGGGTAGCGCGGCGTCGGCGGCAGAATGCGGCGACGTGACGATCGCCAACATGAACTGGCAGAGCGCCGAAGTGCTGGCGAGCGTGGACAAGTTCATCCTGACGGAAGGCTATGGCTGCGACGCGGAACTGGTCGTCGGTGATACGGTGCCGACGATCACCTCGATGATCGAGAAGGGCGAGCCGGACATTGCACCGGAAGGCTGGGTCGACCTGCTGCCGGATGTGGTGAACCGCGGCCTCCAGGAAGGCAAGCTCGTCGGTGCTGCTGTTGCGCTTTCGGATGGCGCAGTGCAGGGCTGGTGGGTACCGAAATATATTGTCGATGCCAATCCGGACATCAAGACGATCGACGACGTGCTGAAGCACAAGGAACTCTTCCCGGATCCGGAGGATCCGAGCAAGGGTGCAATCTTCAACGGTCCGCAGGGTTGGGGCGGTACGGTCGTGACGACTCAGCTCTACAAGGCCTACGGCGCCGAGGCAGCGGGCTTCACGCTGGTCGACACCGGTTCAGCCGCCGGCCTCGACGGCTCGATCGCGAAAGCATATGAGCGCAAGCAGGGCTGGGTCGGTTACTACTGGGCTCCGACGGCGCTGCTCGGCAAGTACGAGATGGTCAAGCTCGAACACGGCGTGCCGGGCGATATGGCCGAATGGAAGCGCTGCAACACTGTCGCCGATTGCCCGGATCCGAAGAAGAACGACTGGCCGAAGGACAAGGTTCAGACGCTGGTGACCAAGACCTTTGCCGATCGTGCCGGCCCGGCAATGGAGTATCTTAACACCCGTGCCTGGACGAACGACACGGTCAACAAGCTGATGGCCTGGATGACCGACAATCAGGCGAGCGGTGAAGAAGGTGCGAAGCACTTCCTGGAGGAAAACGAAGACCTCTGGACCAAGTGGGTATCTCCGGAGGTTGCGGAGAAGGTCAAGGCTGCTCTCTGATCGACTCTTTCCAACGAACGGCGCGCGCAAAGCGCGCCGTTCTCGTTTCAGAAGCGCACGATTTCGTTCACCGCATGTCGGTTTGAGAATAAGATTGCGCAGCTCCATTGGTTACACGGCGCATCGAGCGTTTGTGGGTCGGCGGTGAAAAAAAGGAAAGATGAGCCGCCTGGAAGAGTGCGAAGGGGAATGAAGACATGGAATGGCTGACCAAATTTCCGCATATGGACGATGACCGGCTTCGAGAGCTGAAGAAAGTGATCGACGAGGGTTTCCGGGCATTCACACGCGCCTATGGCGACGGCATCGAGTCTTTCTTCGAACCGCTGCAGTTCTTTCTGATCCACTCCGAGCGGTTCATGACGCGGACGCCGTGGCCGATCATTCTGATCCTGATCGCCGTCATCGCCTGGTTCGCCAGCCGCAACTGGAAGATCGTTGCCGGATGCATGGGTACGCTTCTCCTCATCGGCTATTTCGACATGTGGGACGACACGATGAAGACGATCTCGATGATCTTCGTCTGTACCGTTCTGTCGATTGCGGTCGGCATACCGATCGGCATCATAATGTCGCGCTCGGATCGCTTTCAGAACATCGTCAATCCGGTGCTTGACGTCATGCAGACGATGCCAAGCTTCGTCTATCTCATCCCGGTCGTCATGCTGCTCGGCATCGGCAAGGTTCCTGGCCTGATCGCCGTGGTCATTTACGCCATCCCGCCGATGATCCGCCTCACCAATCTCGGTATTAGGCTTGTCGACAAGGATGTGCTCGAGGCGGCGGATGCCTTTGGTTCGTCGAGCTGGCAGAAGCTGAAGAACGTGCAGATGCCGCTTGCCCTGCCCACGATCATGGCCGGCATCAACCAGACGATCATGATGGCGCTCGCCATGGTCGTGATTGCCTCGATGATCGGCGTTCAAGGGCTGGGCCAGCCGGTATTGAAGGCGATCGCAAACCAGTATTTCACGCTCGGCATCTTCAATGGCCTCGCCATTGTCGGCATCGCAATCATCTTCGATCGCGTCAGCCAGGCCTATGGTCATCGCCTGCAGAGACATCGCGAGATCGTTCACGGCTAACAGAGAACGGCCCGGACCTAAAGCTTCCGGGCCGTTCTATGCAATCTCAAGCCTGCCTAGGGGAGAGAATGCCGGTCGAGAGTGCAACGCCAGCCGAGGTGATGACCGCGGCCACGATCTCGTACGGACCGATCGTTTCGCCAAGCAACGCTGCACCGCCGAACATGGCAAGCACGGGCGTCAAGGCGGTGAAGGCGGCCGCTTGCGTGCCGCCTAGGCGACGGACCGCAAAGCCATAGGCAACCGTCGCCGCGAGCCCCGAGAGAACGCCCTGACTCAAGACCTGGAGGCCGATCTCGCCGAGCGGGACGCTCGCAAGCGTGCTGCCGAAGACCCATGCCAAGGCGAGGTGGATCAGAAACGACCAGACGGCAATCAGGGCGCTGCCTTCGACGGCGCTCAGACCTGAGCGCCGGAACGCGTGGGTATAGATTGCCCAAAGGGTCGCGGCCGCGGGCAGCAGCCCATAGCCCGTCCAGGCGGATGGATCCGATGCGCCGAGACTGCGGCCAAGCAGGATAGCGACGCCGACGACGATGGCGGAAAAACCGATTATGCGCATGCGGTCGGGGCGCTCCTGGAAAAACACGACGCCGATCAACGCCGCGGCGAGCGGCATCGAGCCGCCGAGCAGAATACCGACGGATGAAGCAGGCGTTGCGTGGATGGCGAAGGCGGCCACCTGGAAAAACACAGCGCCCGACCCCGCGACCATCAGAACGAGAAGGGAAAGCGGCAACGCCTTGGGCAAGAGCCCCGTCTTCAGCCAGACCGGGGCGAGTACCAGCGCCGGTATTCCGTAGCGAATGAGCCCGAGGTCGATCGTCCCGATTGCCGTCGCGGCGGTGTGCCGCGTGGCGAGAATCCAGGTCGCCCAAATCATCACGGTGATAAACGCGCCGGCATGGCCGGCGGCGGGTGCGGCGGAGCCGCGATCGAGAGCGAGCGCAACCATTTTCATGTTCCTTCCCGAAGGGGTTTGCGAAAGAGGATCGGGAAGAAATTAGCGCCGGGTGCGGGGGTATGTCCTTGCTATCTCCGCCTCACAACCCGTATGATTGGCAACAATCTGCCAATTTGCCGCCATTGAGTTTCTGAATATGCCAAAGCTGGACAAATTCGATATCGCCATCCTGAAGATTCTCCAGGAGGATGCGCGAGCGACCAATGTCGAGATTGCGGAACGGGTCAACCTGTCGCCGTCACCCTGTCTGAGGCGCATTCGCAATCTCGAAAAATCCGGTGTCCTGCGCGGCTATCGCGCCGACATCGATCGCAAGGAGGTCGGCCTTGGCCTTACGGTGTTCGTCGAGATCAAGGTTGGCCATCACAGCCAGGAGAACGCACGCCGCCAGCAGGAATCGCTGCTCGCCATTCCCGAGGTGGTCTCGTGCTTTCTGATTTCCGGCAATGCCGATTTCCTGGCGGAGGTCGTGGTCGAGGATCTCTCGGCCTATGAGAAGCTCTTGACTGAAACCCTGCTGGCATTGCCGGGCGTGACAGATATCCGATCGAATTTCGCCATCCGCTCCATCAAGACGGGCGGTCCGCTGAAGCTGCCGTCGCTGTAGCGAAGGATTTCCCGCGGCACTGACTGCCGCGGGAAGGCTGCGCGCCCCTTTCGAAACGTCTGCTCAAAACCCTTCCAGAACGAGCTTGCCGCGCGTGCGGCCGGTCTCGATCATTTGATGCGCCTTCCTGAGCGTGGCCGCGTTGATGGGACCCAGCGTTTCCGTCAAGGTCGTGCGGATCTTGCCGCTGTCGACCAGTTCCGCGACACGGTTGAGCAGGTTGTGCTGCTCGATCATGTCTGGCGTTTTGAACATCGGACGGGCAAACATCATCTCCCAGTGCGTCGATACAGCTTTGCGCTTGAACGGCATGACATCGAGCACAGGAAGATCATCGATCAGGGCGAACCGGCCCTGCGGTGCAATCAGCTTGACGATTTCGCCGATATGCTTGTCGGTATTGGTGGTTGAGAAGACGAAGGCAGGCGCGCCAAGCGCCAACTGCTCGATCTCGGTGGCAAGCGGGCGCCCGTGGTCGAGTACCTGATGGGCGCCGAGCTTCAGCACCCAGTCGCGGGTTTCGGGTCGAGAGGCGGTTGCGATCACGGTGAGGTTCGTCAACGCGCGCAACAATTGGATCGCGATCGATCCGACGCCGCCGGCGCCGCCGATGATCAACACGGCATTGGCAGCCCCCGGCACCGGATCACTGACCTTCAAACGGTCGAACAGCGTTTCCCAGGCGGTGATCGCGGTCAGCGGCAGCGCGGCGGCCTCGGCAAAGCCGAGCGACTTCGGCTTTCGGCCGACGATGCGCTCGTCCACCAGATGAAACTCGGCATTGGTGCCTGGCCGGTCGAGTGCGCCGGCGTAGAATACTTCGTCCCCCACTTGGAACAGTGTGACTTTCGGGCCGACGGCCTTGACGACGCCGGCAGCGTCCCAGCCGAGAACCTTCGGCTGGTTCGACTCCGGCTGAACGCCGGCGCGCACTTTCGTGTCGACGGGATTCACGGAGACCGCCTTGATCTCGACCAGAAGATCGCGATCCTCCGGCGAGGGCACAGGCAGATCGACGTCGATCAGGGCGGTTTCGGCGGTGATGGCTTGCGGTATCCTGTAGGCGACGGCACGCATCGAATGCTCCTTTGCAGAATTGAACAGGAGCTACATGAGCATTATAGTCGATAAGCACAAGAATGCACAAATTTGGCTCATAGTGTCGAAAAGGATACTGTTATGTCCAGGCCGCGCGCGAAACTGACGAACACATTCCCGGGTTGCCCGGTGGAATCGACGCTGAGCTTCATCGACGGCAAATGGAAGGGGGTCATCCTCTATCACCTGATGCTCGCGGGCACGTTGCGCTTCAACGAGTTGCGGCGGAGATTGCCAAGCGTGACGCAGCGGATGCTGACCAAGCAGTTGCGCGAACTGGAGGAGGCGGGGCTTCTGTCACGCACTGTTTTTCCGGTCGTCCCGCCGCGCGTCGACTACGCCTTGACGCCCAGGGGAGAAAGCTTGAGGCCAGTGATCATGGCGCTGAAAGCCTGGGGCGATGAAAATGTCCTTTGCGACGGCGATCGTATGACGCTGAAACCGCTCGAAAACCGATCGGCTTAGCGAGCCAAATTCGAGGACGCCTGACCGGCTCCTCTGGAAACCCTCCTCATCGCGCTTATCTGTGACCTACATGTTTGATCGAGGTCCGGGAGAAAACGACGTTTCATGAAAGTCAAAGCCATCTTCAATCGAGATGGGGGAACATTCCGTACGACGGATATGGAGGCCTACGGACGGTGGGTGGAAGAGGTCTTTCGCGGTGCCGGACATCAGATCGAAGTCGTCGCTGTCGGGGCCGGTGACATGCGCGATATGCTGGAAAGAACCTGCCGCCGTGACGATCTCGATGCGATTGTCGCCGGCGGCGGCGACGGTACGATTTCGGCGGCTGCCGGCGTCGCGTGGAAAAACCGCATGCCGCTCGGCGTCATCCCGGCTGGGACGATGAACCTTTTCGCGCGCTCGTTGAAACTGCCGCTCGACATCTGGAAGGCGCCGGAGGTCCTTGCTTATGGCAGGATCATCGATGGCGACATCGGCAGCGCGGACGGCCGCGCCTTCGTTCATCAGTTTTCGATGGGCTTGCATGCCCGCCTGGTACGCTATCGCGAATCCTACCGTTTCGCCTCAAGGCTCGGAAAGATCAGCGCAAGCACGCGTGCGGCGATCGGCGTGATTTTCAACCCCCCGGATTTTGAGATCGAGTTCGATGCCGACGGTCACCGGGAGCGCCGGCATGTTTCGGCCATTTCGGTCTCGAACAATCACTTCGGCCATGCCACCTTGATGTACGCCGATGACGTGACGAGCGGGCATCTCGGTTTCTACACGGCGCCGCCGCTGAAACCGGCCGGGGTCGCGAAACTTGCCTTCGATATCCTGCGCGGCAAGTTCCGCGCGAGCCCCTTGATCACCGAGATGAGCGCCATCGCTGTCGATCTGCACTTCCCGAAGGTGGACAGAAAGATTAATTGCGTCATTGACGGCGAGCTTCTGCCGATGGGACGTGACGTGGCACTGCGCGTCCATCCCGGCGAACTGAAGCTGCTGGTCGGCAATCAGTAGATGCAGCCGCCTTGAAAGGACGCAGTTTCGAGCGGAAAGCCGTTGCATACTTTCCTGGAGCTGCTCCGGCAGGGTTATTGTCCGGCGACGGTGCCTTGTTCCCCGATCCAGATGTAGCTGAAACCGTATCGCTGCGAATCGCGACCGTAGAGATAGGGTAGGGCTAGCGAGCGTGGTGACATTCCTGTCTCCGGGACGTTGAAAGCCTTCAAGGCCCCTTTCAGAAGCTCCGGAACCGGCTGCGCCTGGGCCTGGCCGTCGCGCCAGACCACCAGAAGCGGTCGTTTGGCCATATCGGCCGCAGGCACATTCGAAAGATGGGGAATGGCAACCAGTGCATCGCGCAATTGTGTGCGGATATTGCCTGCCAGCTGCTTGTCGCCCGTCAGAACGAGCGCTGGCTGCTTGCCTTCGCTCTGCGCGACGGCTTCGACAAATGCTCCGTAAGGAATGTTCAGCCTTGAATAATCTCCGTACCAGGGCCGCACGATGACCCGGGCCGAGACGACCGTGAGCGCGCCGACGGCGATGATTCCGACCAGCAGGAAGAATCGGCCGAGATGGCCCGACAAATCGATCTTCGCCGCCTCGATCTTGAGACAGAGATAGAGCGGAAGCAGGACGAGAAAAAGGACCAGCCATTTCTCGCGAACATGCGTCGCCGCTACGCCTAGAATGATCAGCAGAACGGCAAGGAGGCACAGCAAAATCATGCGTCCGACGATCCGGGTCCACTGGCTTTCGGCCCGCCAGATCAGCCGGATCTTGGCGCGAAAGACAAGGCCAAAGAGGAGCAGCGTGACGATGCTGCCGCCGATGATCGCCGAGCCGAGCGCCAGGACACCGTGGGCCGCCTGCAGGAGCCGCCCCTCCACCTCGCGCTCCTTCATCTCGTTCAAGGTACCGCTCGACGCGGAATCGAGATTCTGAAGCACCCAGTAGCCGTGCGGCAGGACGATGAGGCAGGCAACCACAACGGCTGCCAGCGTCCGCCAATCGAAGATGCGGGCGCGCAGGTCGCGCTCGGGGAGCACGGCAATGATCGCGGCGACCGGCACCAGGACGAAATTGTACTTCGAGATCACGCCGATGCCGACGGCGGCCCCGGTGAGCAGATAGGAAAGGAGGCTCGGTCGCGTGAGTGTCCGCAGGAAGCCGTAAAGGAACAGCGATACGGCGAAAAGCGCGGCGACGGTGTGCGAAAGATCACGCTGCGCCAGCAGGAAAACCGGCGGCAACGTCAGCACACCGAGCATCGCGGTCGCCGAAAGCCGCCGATCGGCGAGGACGAGGCGTGCGGCGAGCCCGTAAAAGAGGCAGCAAAGGAACAGGAGCCCGTTTTTGAGGATCGTCATGGTCGCAAGCGACGTGCCGAGCAGTTGGCCCAAGCCGTATTGCAGCCAGTTGTAGAATGGAGGCTGCGGTCCGTAACCCAGTTGCAGGAACTGCGACAGATAAGCCTGTTCCGCCTCGTCGATCTCGAGGGAGTTGGAAACGGCAAGGCGCAGCAGGACGCACAGCAGGAAATAACCCGAAACGGCAAGGAAGACCGTGTCCGGGCGTCGATTGACGGTGTCAAGCATCGGCTTGTTCCTGCTCGAAGACCTGGCGCACGATGTAGCTTGTCGTCTCGTCGTCGCGGAAATAGGCGCGGGCCATCATCTCCGACAGTATGCCCGTGGTGATGAGCTGGATCGACGACAGGAACAGCATTACACCAACCATCAGCATCGGGCGTGTGCCGATGTCGTTGCCGAGGATGAATTTGTCGATGGCCAGATAGAAGAGGATAAGTGCGCTCAAACCGCCGGTCGCAAGCCCGATGGATCCGAAAAAGTGGCCGGGGCGCGCCTTGTAGCGCATGAAGAAGAGCACGGCCAAAAGGTCGAGTATGACGCGGAAAGTGCGTGAGATGCCGTATTTCGATGCACCGAAATGGCGGGCATGATGGGTGACTGGCATCTCGCCGATCCGGCTGCTGGGCACGACACCGGCGACCCATGCAGGGATGAAGCGGTGCATCTCGCCCATCAGCTTGACTTGCTTGATGATCGAGGCGCGATAGACCTTCAGGCTGCACCCGTAGTCGTGGAGCTTGACCCCGGTGATCTTGCCGATCAGCCGGTTGGCGCACCACGAGGGAATTTTCCTGAGCAGCAGTCCGTCCCGGCGGTTTTTTCTCCACCCGACGAGCAGGTCCAGTTGGCGTTCCTCGATCGCCACGACCATGCGCGGAATGTCATTGGGGTCATTCTGCAGGTCGCCGTCGAGTGTCGCGATCAATCGTCCGGAGGCCGCATCGATACCGGCCTGCATGGCGGCAGTCTGACCGAAATTCTTCTGCAGTTCGATGATCTTCAGCCTCAGGTCCGGGCGGAAGAGTTCGGCGCGGGCATTCGGTAGCGTGCGGTCGGTGCTGCCGTCATCCACAAGGATCAGTTCCCACGACTTGCTGAAGCCGGCCATTGCGTCGTGAATGCGTGTGACGAGCGGCCCGACGCTGTCCTCTTCGTTGAACACGGGGACGACGACGGACAGCTCGATGGCCTCCAATTTATCGGCAAGCGCCGCCATGGGTTCTTCAGTGTGGTTCAAGGATGATCTCCGGCGTACTGTCGCAGGTTTTCTTGCACAGTTAACGGTGATAACCAACGTCGAATTGCGTGGTTCAGCACAGGAAATCGGCATCGGATGAATTCGGACTGGCAGTTCAGTCAGCGATCGTGGCTTGCACGCAACCGCATGATGCTGATTTCCGTAGTCGCGATCGCGGCCTACGCGATCTTCGTCGAATGGGTTTGGGGCTGGTCGACCCTGATGCGCCAGTGGGCCGAGATTGGCATCGGGGCCGTGCTTGCCGCGCTCGCCCTACTGATCTCCACCTATTTCATCCGCTGCTACCGCATCTATGATTATTTCCCGGGACATACCGCAGGCCGCTTCCTGCCTTTGTTTCGCGTTACACAGGTCCACAATCTGCTCAACATCATGTTGCCGTTTCGCGCAGGCGAAACGAGCTTCCCTCTGCTGATGCGCTCCGAATTCGGCGTGCCGCTCGTGCACGGCACATCGGCGCTGCTCGTCATGCGGCTGCTCGATCTGCATGCCTTGCTGACGGTTGCCACCATCGGCCTCGTGATCGAGAGGAGCGATGCGTCGATCGGCTGGCTCGTTTGGACGTTCGCATTCTTCTCGCCGCTCGCATTCTTCCTGCTGAAGGGAAGGGTTCTTGCGCTTGCGCGGCATTTGGCTCGGGGGAGGCTTGCGACCGTGCTGGATGAAGTGGAGGCAGGCCTCCCGGACAACATGCCAGGATTTCTGCGTGCATGGGCGATGACCATTCTGAACTGGGCTGTCAAGGTCGTGGTTCTCGCCTGGGTGCTTGCCATTATGGGCGTGGCGCCGCTTGCTGCCAGCTTCGGCGGTGCTCTTGGCGGCGAGCTCTCCTCTGTGCTGCCGGTTCATGCACCGGCGGGGGTTGGAACCTACCCGGCGGCGATTGCGGCCGGAGCGATTTCCTTCGGAGCGCCTGGCGGTCGCGACGCACTTGAACTGCTCGGCCGAGCCAGCGTCAATGCACATCTGCTCGTCATCGTCTCGGCAGTCGCCGGTACAATGCTGTCGCTCCTGCTGCGGCGGAAAGCGTGATCTACTGGAACGAGGTCTCGTAGAAGCTTCGGAGCTTGCGCGAATGCAGTTTCTCCGGCGGCATCGCCGCGAGCTTCTGCAAGGCCAGGATGCCGATCTTCAGATGCTGACTGATCTGCGTCCGGTAAAATGCGCTCGCCATGCCGGGCAGCTTCAACTCGCCGTGCAGCGGCTTGTCCGACACGCAAAGCAGCGTGCCGTAAGGCACGCGGAAGCGGAAACCGTTGGCCGCGATCGTTGCCGACTCCATGTCGAGCGCGATTGCGCGCGCCTGAGAGAGGCGCTTGACGGGGCCGCGCTGGTCGCGCAGTTCCCAGTTTCGGTTGTCAATCGTCGCGACCGTGCCCGTGCGCATGATCTGCTTGAGATCATACCCCTTATAGCCGGTCACCTCGGCAACGGCGTCCTGCAACGCAACCTGCACCTCCGCGAGCGCCGGCAGCGGGATCCAGACCGGCAGATCGTCATCGAGCACGTGGTCCTCGCGCATATAGGCATGTGCCAGCACATAGTCGCCGAGGCGCTGGCTGTTTCTGAGGCCGGCGCAATGACCGAGCATCAGCCAGACATGCGGGCGCAGCACGGCGATGTGGTCCGTGATCGTCTTGGCGTTAGACGGGCCGACGCCGATGTTGACCATGCTGATGCCGCCATGCCCCTTTTTTTTCAGATGATAAGCCGGCATCTGCGGCAGACGGGAGAGGGTATAGTCGGCATCCGGCTTATCGGCACCTGCCGGGGTCACGATGTTGCCGGGCTCGACGAAGGCGGTGTACCCATTGCCGCCTTCTGCCATCTGCTGCCGGGCCCAGGCGCAGAACTCGTCGACATAAAACTGGTAGTTCGTGAAGAGCACGAAATTCTGGAAATGCGCGGGACTGGTCGCCGTGTAGTGGCTGAGCCGGGCCAGCGAATAATCGATGCGCTGCGCCGTGAACGGAGCGAGCGGCGACGGTTCGCCGGGGCCCGGCTCATAGGAACCGTTGGCGATCTCGTCGTCGGTCGTCGTGAGGTCCGGCGCGTCGAACAGGTCGCGCAGCGGGATGTCAATGGTCTCGGCGGCCGAGGCCTCAACATGAGCGGCCTCGCCGAAGGCGAAATGCAACGGTATCGGTGTCGCCGACTCGGATACGGTGACACCCACACCATGATTGCGCATCAGGTGCCCGAGCTGTTCCTTCAGGTAGTGGCGGAAGAGTTTCGGCCGGGTGATCGTCGTCGTGTAGACACCGGGCGCACTGACGTAGCCGAAGGAAAGCCTGGAATCGACGTGGCCGAAGCTGCTCGTCTCGATGCTGACTTGCGGATAGCAGGCACGGAAACGTGTGAGCGGCGCATCGTTCTTTCCAAGCCCTTCGAACGCCTCGCGGAGGAAGCGGGTGTTGCGTTCGTAGAGAGCCTCCAGGCAATCAACGGCCTCGGCCGGATGCTCGAAGAGTTGCGGCTCGATTGCTTCAGGGGTTGCGATGGAGAGAACGGAGTTTGACGAGATTCGTTTGTTCATGTCGCATTATAAGCTGCGGCTCCTGACAAGCAAACGACAAGATTGCAGGGCTATGCGGAAAAACATGCGCGATTTCCCGTGGCCTCCCTCCAACTATCTGGAATCAAAAGCGCTCGGAGCAGCCCAACTCGGCCTTTCGCATCTTTCGCTTGCACGCTCAGCGCGGGCCCGCGAGGATGATCGCGCTGCCGGCGAGCGCCACCGCGACGCCGGTCACGTCCCAGCGATCCGGGCGCACACCCTCGGCGAGCCAGAGCCAGGCGAGCGAAGCGGCGATATAGACACCGCCATAGGCGGCATAAGCGCGGCCCGCGGCAGCCGCGTCGATCATCGTCAAGAGCCAGGCAAAAAGCGCGAGCGACCCCATGCCGGGCATAAGCCACCAGATGGATTTGCCGAGTTTGAGCCACGCCCAGTAGGCAAAGCACCCGGCGATTTCGGCAAGTGCCGCCGCGAGATAGATTGCGAATGATGCATGGTTTTCCGAATCCTTTCATTGGGAAGGGATCGGAATTTCAGTCCAGGTGCAAGAGGGAGCGGGTCGCGAGCTTGCGGTCAGCTCATGGCTTGACGCTGTAGCGTCACGAAGAGGACGAGGCCGGCACCGTGTTTTCCGATGCCGAGGCCTGCGGCCTTGGTGTAAGCGACCGCCCCGATCGGTGCCATCAGCAGGCTCGTGAGCAAGAGAACCCGGAGCGAGAGAGTAGCGGAAGTGGCGAGAGCGGCCATTTTCGGTTCCTTTGGAGCAATTCCAGGAAAAGTGAATAGCGGTTCTCCGCCCGGAATTGCGTGAGTTTCAGCGATCTAGAGCTTGGCCTGGCAATATTGTGCCGTGTGGGCGGTGCAGTCGGTCAGCGAGCCGAGATAGGTGTTTTGGCGGCGGCGCTGCGTATCGGCACTGACTGCGGCAGCGAGCGTCATCGCGAAGACAACCATCAGCAGACTGATGATGGTGAGGCGCCGAGCGAGAATATCCATGGTTCTGTCCGTTGGCTGGAGGCACGTTGAAAGCGATATTGGCCTTTTTGCACAACCAAACTGAATTTATGCTGAGATGTCCGTTCATCTCCGGTTCATCTTCGCAAGCCGCCGTACTGCATGTCTCCTCAGATCGCAGTGAATTTAGCGGAGACATGCAGCACTTCAGACATGCCACAACGACCGTTGCGCGTCTGAAAAGACGCACGGCGTTGTAGTCTTGCCCGCGGCAGCAGGCATGCCTACCTCTCTACTCTTGCAACCTCAGGAGAAACAGGATGACTGCTCCGATCGAGCTTTATTACTGGCCGACCCCAAACGGCTGGAAGATCACGATCATGCTGGAGGAACTCGGCGTTCCCTACGTGGTCAAATACATCAATATCGGACGAGGCGAACAGTTCGCACCGGATTTCCTGAAGATCGCACCCAACAATCGAATGCCGGCGATCATCGACCCCGATGGTCCGGGCGGCCAGCCGATATCGGTGTTCGAGTCGGGGGCGATCCTGCAATATCTCGGGCGCAAATTCGGCAAGTTTTATCCTGCCGACGAACGTGCCCGCGTCGAAGTCGATCAATGGCTCTTCTGGCAGATGGGCGGCCTCGGCCCTATGGCGGGACAGGCCCATCATTTCCGCCAATATGCTCCGGAGAAGATCGAATACGCGATCAACCGCTATACCAACGAGGCGAACCGTCTGTATGGCGTGATGAACAAGCGTCTTGCCGATAGGCCGTTCCTCGCCGGCGACTATTCCATCGCAGACATGGCCTGCATCGGCTGGGTGATCCCGCACGAGAACCAGGGTCAGGACTTGAATGATTTCCCGAATCTGAAGCGTTGGTTCGAGGCGGTGCTTGCGCGGCCGGCTGTCCAGAAGGCGATCGAAGTGGGCAAGGAGGAGCGCGCCCGCCAGCAGAGCCTGGCCGAGGATCAGGAAGCGCAGAAGATCTTGTTTGGGCAGCGCGCCCGTTGAAACGAAGAGGGGAACCGCGATGAGCGGTGCCCCTCATGATCTCGACGCGTTACAGACGCGTCCAGGTCTGCGATTTGCAAAGCACCTTCAGCACACAGCCTTTCATCTTCAGCGAATTGCCGTTGACTGCACCCGAGCCGCTATAGGTCTTGTCGTTTTCCGGATCGGTGAGTTCGCCGCTATAGCTCCCGTCGGTTCCGGTGAGATTGCCGATGCGCTTGCCCGCGTGCTTTCCGGTTTTCAAGGTAACGCAATATGCGCCGCCGCACGGTGCGATTTCGGCCGTGGCGCCGCTTGCAGTCTTCCAGTTGCCGACGATCGGTTCTGCGGCAATGGCCGAGCAGGCGGTGCCGAAGGCAACGGCCGCTGCGATGAGCAATCTGCGAATCATTCAATTCCTCCGATAAGAAAAGCGGCCGGTATTGTAGCGTGTACCGGCCCAGCCTGAACGCCTCATAACGAGCGGTCTCCCACCGCCGGGCGAAACCGTAGCTTACGCGTACGTAAAGGTAAATATCCGCAACGTCGCTGGAATTGCATTTGTCGCGGGCCGGAGAGCCGCGGAAATTCGGCGAAAGTCGCTGGCTCGACCGATTTATGCTGTTTGTGTGGTTAGCGTTTGGTTGAAATCCGCAGTTGAATATTTCGTAAATTTTGAGGCAAATCCGCGCTATTCCAGGCGATCCGATGCTTAATGAAAGCTCAAGTTTACCAACCGTTTGAACTTTGTTTGCGTCAAATTAAGCATGCATTTTAAGCGAGCATTGAAGGCCGTACGGCATACTTCAATCCATAAGACGAGCGGAGAAAACAACCCGCCGAACCGCCGAAAGCGACACTGCAAAAGACGGTGCGTTTTTCGGAAGGCCCGCAAAGAGGCGCGACTGAACAGGGACAAAAACAAATGCTGATCTGGAGCAAGGTCCGCCCCAAGGGGCGGGCCGCTTCAGCCGGATCAGGCAAGACATCAATCAGGCAAGACAGGGACAAGACAATGGCACGCTTTGAAATGCAGCTCGCTTCGGATGCCGCAATGGGTGGTGAAAACCAAGCGGACGTATTTTGTGAAATGGGCCTGGCCTACGCGACGGGCCGTGGACGGCCGGTCGATCTGGTCGCCGCCCACAAGTGGCTGAACATTGCCGCCATCAAGGGCTCGGACCGCGCCGCGGACCTGCGCGCCGACCTGGCGGCAACGATGAGCAAAACCGATCTAGCCCACGCATTGCGTGCGGCTCGCGAATGGATGACGGTACATTGATGAACGCGCAGGCCGCCGCGCTTCTTTCCCGACCGCGCAGAGACTTTGCGGGGACAACCGGCCGGCCTCCTTGCTCGATCAGTTGAGCACTAGCTGCTCGCTGCCAGACTCCCGAGAACGTCGGGCAGGGCAGCCTCGAGCAGGTTCATTTCAGCCTCGGGTCCGGTGCTGACCCGGATGCAGCGATTGAGCGGGGCAACACCCGGCATGCGGATGAAAACACCGTGATCACTCATTAGGCGGTTGACGATCGCTCGCGCGTGGGTCGCGTCGCGTCCGCAATCGATGGCCACGAAATTGGTGGCCGACGGCAATGGTTTGAGCCCGTTGTCGCGCGCTATCGCAGAGATTCGATCGCGTGACTCCGTTATCCTCGCAATGACTTGCCTGAGGTAGTGCTGGTCGGCGAGAGCAGCAATCGCTGCGGCCACGCCGACACGATTCATTCCGAAATGATTGCGGATCTTGTCGAACGCCGCGGCCGTGCCGGGCGTCGCAAGCGCGTAGCCGACGCGCGATCCGGCAAGGCCATAGGCCTTGGAAAAGGTGCGCGTGCGTACGACGTTCGGCTTGTCGCTCAAGCTGTCGATCGTCGGTATCGATTCCGGCGGCGCGGTTTCGCTATAGGCTTCGTCGAGGATGAGCAGCGTCGTTTCCGGCAAGGCATGTGCAAATTCGACGATTCGATCGGCCGGCCACCAGCTCCCCATCGGGTTGTCCGGGTTGGCGAAGTAGACGAGCGGTGCGTTCTCGCGCTTGACGGCGGCGAGCAAGCCATCGAGATCCTCCCTGTCGCCGACATAAGGAACTGTGACCAGGCGCCCGCCGTGCCCGGCGACATGATAGTTGAATGTAGGATAGGCTCCGAACGACGTCACGACCGGCATGCCGGGCTCGATGATAAGGCGGACGATCTGGCCGAGCAGTCCGTCTATGCCTTCGCCAATGGCAATGTTGGCGGGAGAAATTCCCAGATGCCCGGCGAGGGCATGCCTCAAGTCGTGGTTTTCGGGGTCGGCATATTTCCACGTCTCGCCGGCCGCTTGCTGCATGGCGAGCAGCACCGAATTTGCCGGACCGAATCCGCTTTCATTGGCGCCGATGCGTGCCGCGACCTTACGGCCGCGCTGACGCTCAATCGCTTCAGGCCCAACGAAGGGGATGGTTGCTGGCAAAGACTGGATAAGCGGCGTGAAGCGTGAGAATGCGGACATGCGAGAAACTGAACCCCGTTCGAACAAAACGCCGCGGAACTTATCGCATATGTGCGGGAATCGGAATCGATTTTGCGGAAAAGATCGACCTGCCTGCACCTCAGGCACGGCGTTACTCGACGAAGCCCCAGTTGACGGATGCAGGACGACGCGAAACCGACGCCAGACCGGATTGAGTCTTCCTGTTCTGACCGGTGAAAAACTCGCCGCGCACGATTTCGTGCAGGAATGCCTCGTCGATCGCCTTGATGAATTGCACGCCGATGCGCTCTCCCTTGCGGTAGACTTCGGCGCATCCGATGCGAAATTTCGTCCCGACGATATGGAGATAATAGTGCTGCGATAGCCCAATCGTCGTGCTCACGGAAAAGCTCGCTCCGCCGCGCGAGATGTCGATCATTTTGCAGGCGCGTATGGAGACGCCGCCGAGCGCCGGCCGCACCGACATCAGCGTGCCGGCCTGGCCGATCGAAAAGCGCTCGTATCGACGCTCGTAGAGCAGCGAGGGCGCGAGCGAATACATGGTCGACTGCAGCATGCGTCATACTCCGGAAGCCCCGCATGAAGCGGCGATTGCGTTTCCACGAAGCCCGGACAAGTCATTTGCCGGTGCCTCCCACTGCCTGCAAAAGGCAGGAGGGCTTCTCAACAGTCTCCAGCGGGAAACTTGCAATCCCTTGAAGGCAATCGATAAGAATCTAATGAGCTTGCTTAATTGAGTGACGCCGCAAGTTCCCGACGGGAACGTCGCGTGGCGCTTAGAGGCCGCCGCTGGAAAATTGCAACCGGATCAGCCGGCGCAGAAAGTCTTGGGCAAGTAGCATATTGAAGCGCACGCCAAGCTCCGTGCCGCTACGATGGACCTCGGCGCAGCCGATCTCCTCTTTGAAGCCGTCGATTTCCAGGAAGAAGTGCTTCGGCAGCATGATTGCGGCATTGAAGTCGAGCATCGCGCCACTAATCGAGATATGCCGAAGCAGGCATTGATATTTGGTCTTCGCCTTCAGTTGCTTACCGATCACGAGGATGCGGCATGGACGCTCGATGAAATAATGCTGGTACACGGCCGCGGCTTGGCCGGGCTTTGCCAGCGCGACATGCATGATCATCGACATCGCAGCCTCCGAAAATGCCGATTCTTCTATCCACCACGCGTTGCGGTCGGCTTCCGCCGGAATGACCGCTCGACAGCGTGGCGGCTATTTTCCGTGGACGGCCTTGCTTCGGCCTTGCGAAGGCGGCGCCATTTGCGAGAGCTTCGGATTTTCGCGAGGCCGAACGTTGTCTCGCCGGCAAGAGCAATATTTCCCCAGGATCCACGACCCGCGAGCGCCGGCGCCCGGATACTCCAAACACGGGTGCACGCGCCAATATATGAGATCGGTCGTTGCCTCGAAGGTGTTGGGCCTATTCCCGAGACGCAGCCCGACGAAGCTGCCCATGGCGCGTGTTCATGCGTCCTGACAATGCGTCGACCAATGCGCCGCCAAGGATGAAAATCGTGTGATTTCCTGAAATCTGACAAAAAAATCTTGCATTGATGACGCGGTGACACTAGTCAGGCGCTAACGGAGAGGTGGCCGAGTGGTCGAAGGCGCTCCCCTGCTAAGGGAGTATACCGGAAACGGTATCGAGGGTTCGAATCCCTTCTTCTCCGCCATCTTATCGTCCGCCTATAGCGGCTCGCGGATTTTTCATTCCGACAAGGACTCTTTGCAAGGCGCTTAGTCTGCGCGTACGCAAACGCTCCGTCCTTCCAGTCTTCCTTTCATCGTTCACCTGTCCCGGCAAGTCGGCCGGTTCCCTGAAGAATCGGCGAGGTCCTTAGGCTCGAAAGATTCGCGAATCTGGCTTGTTGATTCTCCTGTGAATCGGCGAAAAAGCTCCCGCGGCCACTTCGCGTAGCGGCTCCTGGGCGACATCTTGTTTGTGAGAAGACCGGGAGGCGGGACCGCGGATGCCCGGTTTTGCCCCCCTTTTCGGCCATTTTCTGCCCCTTTCTGAGACAGGCGGCTCGCTCCGCCTCCATGATAACCCCCTGTGGCAAAAGGATTTTCTTAACGCTTTGTTAATTCTCTCGGGTGGTCTGAGGCGATTTTGTGTCGTTTCAGCAACAGGGATCAGGGAAGGGCAGCGCAAAGGAGGTGATCTGGTAAGTTGGTCGTTGCGTGCCCCACCCGGTTTTGTATTTTCAACTCCGGAAGCAAGGGCGGTTGATCGTCCGACTTCTTGAACGTTGGGGATGGGGCAGGGAACGCTGTCCTTCAGCAAAGAAACCCAGACCCGTTTGAAACTTTTGACTGGAGGTCAGAAATGAACATCAAGAGCCTTCTTCTCGGCTCCGCTGCTGCTCTCGCAGCAGTATCCGGCGCGCAGGCAGCCGACGCTATCGTCGCCGCCGAGCCGGAGCCCATGGAATACGTTCGCGTCTGCGACGCTTTCGGCACGGGCTACTTCTACATCCCGGGCACGGAAACCTGCCTCAAGATCGGCGGCTTCATCCGCGTTCAGGGCTCGTTCGGTCGTGACGAAGCTGACAGCCGTTTCGACCAGGGTTCCCTCGGTGGAA
Organism: Sinorhizobium psoraleae; assembly: GCF_013283645.1. Classification (GTDB taxonomy): domain Bacteria; phylum Pseudomonadota; class Alphaproteobacteria; order Rhizobiales; family Rhizobiaceae; genus Sinorhizobium; species Sinorhizobium psoraleae. Next base: position 293,458 of record NZ_JABEKV010000002.1, on the reverse strand, counting down.
ACAATCAGTCCACGTCGGACTGGGATGTCTTCTCCCGCGCTTACATCTCGTTTGACGCCAAGAGCGACACCGAGTACGGCACGCTCACCGGCTTCTTCGCTGCTGAGTTCAACGCCGATAACGACACCGACTCTGGCGACAGCGACTTCATCGACGTTGATGAAGCCTACATCCAGCTCGGCGGCTTCAAGGCCGGCTTCTTCTACAGCTGGTGGGATAAGGGTCTGAACGGTGAAACCGATACGCTCGGCAACTTCACCGAATTCAACTCGCTCGCTTACCTCTATGACGGCGGCACGTTCCAGGCCGGTATCTCGGTCGACGAACTCGAAGGTGCAAGCACCAAGGCTAACGGCGTTGGCGTTGCTGGTATCGTTTCGGCCACCCTCGGCGGCGTTTCCTTCGACCTGCTCGGCGGCTTCGACACGGAAGTTGAAGAAGGCGCGATCCGCGCTCTGCTTTCGGCTGACCTCGGTCCGGGCGTCTTCCAGGTCGCTGGTATCTGGGCATCCGACCCGAACGCATATTGGGCTGAATCCGAATGGACGGTTGCTGCTTCGTATCGCTTCAATGCGACCGACAAGTTTGCAATCACCCCCGGCGCCCAGTACTTTGGTAGCCTGAATGACGGCAACAACGGCTTCGGCAACGACGATGCATGGCGCGTTGGTGTAACGGCTGACTATCAGGTCACCGAAGGCCTCGCCACTCGTCTGTCGGTTCAGTACCAGGATGAAGACAACGGCGACGACGAAGTATTCGGCTTCCTCCGCCTGCAGCGTGACTTCTAATCTGGCCTGACCTCGGTCAGTTAGGGAAAGCCCGGCTCTCGAGCCGGGCTTTTCCATTTTTAGGGCCTGTTGCGGGGAGAGTGTTTCCGCTCTGCCGTCGGCGAGCTGGTCTACCGTCGAACAAAAGCCGCTATAGCCTGTCTCGGGCCATCGAGATGCAGAAGCGGTGCATGGCCCTGTCCGATCGCTGTCACTGTCACCAAGTCTGGATGGCGATGCTTCATTTCCCCGACTGTGATCTCGGACAGGAGGCTGGAGTGCTCGCCACGAACGACCATCATCGGCAGCCCGGCGAGCGCATCGAATTGCGGCCAAAGGTCCGGCAGTGAGGTATCGGCGGTAAGCGGCCGCAGTTGCGCCGCGATCGCCGGATCGAAGTCGGCGACCGGGAGTCCGCCTTCGTCGCGATAGATCGCCTTCGCCATCCCGTGCCAATCGTCGTCACGAAGGATCGGGAAATCTGCCCCATGTATGGATTGCAGATAGCGAGGTGCCGCAAGCCAGCTTGCCGGCCCGGTCGCTGCGTTGAGGTAGTCCCGGATTCGAAGCAGCCCCTCGATTTCAATGACCGGGCCGATGTCGTTGAGAATGACGGCTGCGATCAAGGTAGGGGCGAGGCCCACGAGATGATGCAGGATCAGGCCGCCGCGCGATGTGCCGATGAAAATTGCCCTCTCGACACCGAAATGCGCGCAGGCGGCGATGAGATCCAAGGTTTCCATGGCGACAGTGTAACGGCGTTTGTCGTCGTCGCGCTCCGAACGACCACGCCCACGGGAATCAAGAGAGATGACGAAATGTCCGCCTCCCGCCGGGGAGGCGAGAAAGCCCGCGAGCTCGTGAAAGTCGCGGCTGTTGCGTGTCAGGCCAGGCAAACAGACGACGGGAACCTTTGTACCACCTGACGATGCTGCGAGGCCGTAGGACCTGGCATAAAGCTGCAGGCCATCCTGTCCTCGAAAGAGATGTTCCCGAAATTCACTCCGGTCCATGATCGACTCCATTCGGTCGCGGGGAGTGAATCGTAGCTTCTGTATGTGCGACGGCAAGCCGGCAAAGGGACTTTATCAAACCGGAAGATTGTCACTTTAGGGGCCGGATCGTCCCGCGCAGCTGCGCGTCACTTCGCGCGCAATTATACGCTGGCGGAGAGCCCGGAATTGGCACATTTCCAGCAAAGGCGTGTAGCGGTTTTCCGTCCGAAGTTGCGCAGTTTCAAGGAGTCAGGTCATTTCACCGCTTCAATGAAGCAGTGAAATGACTATGGCCCGGTGAGGTGCCTTAGCTGTAGGGCGAATAGCACTGGCGACGGGGACCGCCATACGGCTGAAAGGTGTTATCCCAGGCCCGATAGGACCGGTAACGTGCATAGCACCACTCAGTATGGGCGTTGCCGCCGGAATATCTCGGTCGCTGGCTCAGCACGCCACCGACGATCGCGCCGGTCGCCAGGCCGCCAATGAACGCGCCGAAATCGTTGTCATCGTCGCGATAGTAGCGGCGGTAGCGGCGATCACGATAGCGATCGCGATAGAAACTGCGGCGATAGTCACGATAGCCACGCCGAGACTCACGATAATCGCGTCGGCACGAAGGCAAGCGGCACACGCCCTTAGCATGCTCACCGCGCTCGTAAGAGAACTGCACGTGCTGGATGTCCGTGGCTTGCGGCTTTACCGCCGGAGCGATCGGAAATGCCTCTGCGGGCGGAACGCTGCTTATCGCCGTCGCCAGCGACAGGGCGACAATTGCTAACGTCTTCATTGGCTTCACCATTTCCTTTCGAGACAAACGCATCCCTTCCGGAAGAAAATGGTTGGGACCGCATTTTGTGCCATGTTCCGGCGACCGATCACGACCATTTGATCGCGCCTTTCGCCGGGGGACAAGGGGCCAAAGTCGATTGAACTCAGGGCAATTGCCGTCCCATTCTCAAATCCGCGACGATGTCGGCGGGCTCTCCCAACCGGGACTTGTAGACCTGATAGTTCTCCATGACCCGCTGGACATAGTTGCGCGTTTCCTGGAAGGGAATGCGTTCGATCCAGTCCACCACGTCATCGATTGGCTTGCCGCGGGGGTCGCCATAACGATCGAGCCATTCCGGCACGCGGCGCGGGCCGGCATTATAGGCGATGAACGTCAGAATGTAGGAACCGCCAAAACTGTTGATTTGCTCGCCGAGATAGTGCGCCCCCAGGGTCGCATTGTAGCCTGCATCAGTCGTCAGGCGGTCCTTGGAATAGGCAAGGCCGAATCGGCTCGCGACGCCCTTGGCGGTGCCCGGCAGAAGCTGCAGCAGTCCGCGGGCATTGGCGACCGAGACGGCGGCCGGATTGAAAGCGCTTTCCTGGCGGGCAATCGCATAGGCCAGCGCCTTGCCGGCACCGGTGATATCGGCGCTGGACGGGATCACTCCGATCGGAAAGGCAAGCGCGGCGACATCGACGCCTCGGGCGAAAGCAATCTTGCCGATTTGCAGCGAAAGCTGGTGATCGCCTGTTTCTTCCGCCCGCGCAGCAAGCATCGCGAGTTCGCCGGGGCTGGTCAGTTCCTCGGCCAGCGACCGATAAAGGCTGTCCGCACGCCAGCCGTGGCCGGCGGCATCCAGGCCGGAGATGGCCCTTACGGCCTCTCGACGTTCGAACCGTATGCGATCCTCCGGCGTGGGGGAGGGGTAGCTTACGTCAAGCGCCGAGCGGCCGAGCCGCGCGGCTGCGAGTTGGCCATAGAATGTGCCGTGATAGCGCGCCGCATTGGCAAGATGCTCCTTCGGATCGCCAGGGCCGCCCGCTTCGGCGGCGCGTCCGAGCCAGTACCAGGCACGCGAGGCTGAGATCGGCCGGGTCGACGCTTCCAGTATCTTCCGGAAATGGCCTGCCGCAGTTGCCGGGTCTTCCAGGCCGCGAAGCGCGTACCAGCCGGCGTGAAACTCCGCGTCCACGATGTCCGTCGCTTCGGTTGCCGCATGGCTGGCGGCGACGCGGTAAGCGCCACGGAAATCACCTTCGTCGAGCAGGCCGCGGCTGACAATGCGCTGCTCCGTCCACCATTCGCCCGGATTGACAAGAGCTTCGCTGTCCTTCGGCATTTGGGCCAGAAGCTTGGCTGCTTCCTGGTATTTGTCCTGCTTGCGCAGATGCTCGATGCGGAGAAATAGAAAGGCGGGGCTATCGCGCCACGACAGGTCGACCGCCTTGATCAGCGCCGCCGCGTTGTCGCTGCTGCGGATAACCGCTGTCCAGGCGCGATAAAGCGATTGCGCCTTGCCGAGGTCGCTGAAACGCCCCGCCTGATCGACGCGAGCGCGATAGAGCAGCAGTTCCATGCGCCGCCTGTGGTCGGCGGTGGTCAGTAGATCGGAAAATTCCGAGAGGATCTTTGTTTCCGTGTCCTTGTCGAGCGCGTCTTTCAACCAGGTAGCTCGCAGATGCTTGGCCGCCGCTGCGTTTTGTCCTTGAGCCATGAGCGCCCGGGCGAGAATGATCGTCCCCTCCGCCGTCTCGGGCCGGGTCGCGCCGAAGGCGGCGATCACATCCGCGGCAGGCGGGTTTTCGCGATAGAGCGCCCGTTCCGAATGCGCCCGCAGCAATTTCAAGCCGGGCCAGCCTTGAAGCTCCCGTTGTGCTTCGGCGATCTCGTAGGATGGAACGCCCTTCTGACCTGAAACGGCAATGGCCCAGGTGAGGATGTGGCGCTCGAGCGTTCCCGAGGGCATGCCGTCGCGAACCGCGATTGCTTTGGCGGGCTCGCGATTGGAAAGCGCGTCGAGGCCCGTCTTTAAATCTGCGCCGATCGGCGCAACGGCCGCGGATATTGCGGCCGTGACATCCGCAACGCGTCCCGTCTTGCTGGGGGAATCAGGCCTGTTTGCCGGTACCGCTGTCCGGTGGGTCTCGCTGGCGGGAGCCGAAGAAGCGAGCACCGCGGCGCCGACCATGATGACTACAGGCAGAAAGAGTGGTCTGCGCATCAAGAGCCCCCGTGTTCCCCTTCGTTCTCCGCCGGACCGCTTGCCGAAAGTTAGCGGCATTTGCCGATGACCGCAAATCATGGGTCCGGTGTCTTCATGGGGCCCGCTCGAGCATTGGCTCCAACCGCCGCAGTGCCTTAGAGCTGTCGTTTGGGTGAAAACCGACATGAAATGCGTCTTCACGACGCTTGCCGCGACCACTTCACATGATTATGGTGCGGCAGTTTTTTAACCGTCGATTGCGGCCAAAGCGTGAGAGTTTCGTGCTCCTTGCGGCCGTCAGGAGTTGTGCATGTTCCAGGGTTCCATTCCCGCACTCGTAACACCGTTCACCGCCACCGGCTCAGTGGATGCGGATAGTTTCGTCGCGCATGTGGAATGGCAGATAAAAGAAGGCAGCCATGGGCTGGTGCCGGTGGGCACGACCGGGGAATCGCCGACCTTGTCCCATGACGAGCACAAGAAGGTTGTCGAACTCTGCGTGGAAGCAGCGGCGAGGCGCGTGCCCGTGATTGCCGGTGCCGGCTCGAACAACACGACCGAAGCAATCGAGCTTGCACAGCATGCCGAAAAGGCCGGCGCCGACGCCATTCTGGTCGTGACGCCCTATTACAACAAGCCGACGCAGAAGGGCCTCTTTGCCCACTACGCTGCAATCGCCGAAAGCGTGAAGCTGCCGATCGTAATCTACAATATTCCCGGTCGCTCGGTCGTCGACATGAGCGTCGAGACCATGGCTGCGCTGGCAAGGGCTTATCCGACGATTGTCGGCGTCAAGGATGCGACCGGCAAGATCGAGCGCGTCTCCGAGCAGCGCATGGCCTGCGGCAAGGAGTTCGTGCAGCTTTCGGGTGAGGACGCGACGGCCCTTGGCTTCAACGCGCATGGCGGGGTCGGCTGCATTTCCGTCACAGCCAACGTCGCGCCGCGCCTTTGCGCGGAATTCCAGGAAGCGACACTTGCCGGTGAATTCGCAAAGGCGCTGGAGTATCAGGACAAATTGATGCCGCTCCACAAGGCTATCTTCATGGAGCCCGGCCTTTGCGGCGCCAAATATGCGCTTCATCGCCTCGGGCGGATGAGTCGCGCCGTTCGTTCGCCGCTGTTGGCGACGCTCGAGCCGGGCACGGAGGAAGCGATCGATGCGGCGCTCCGGCATGCGGGATTGTTGAACTGATGGCCCCCAAAGGCAGCGAGCGCACGGTCAAGAAAGTCGTGGCGGAGAACCGCAAGGCCCGCTTCAACTACGAGATCATCGATACCTACGAGGCCGGTCTCGTGCTGACCGGCACGGAGGTCAAGTCGTTGCGCGAAGGAAAGGCCAATATATCGGAATCCTACGCGACCGACGAAGGCGGCGAAATCTGGCTGATCAATTCCTATCTACCGGAATATTTGCAGGCCAACCGTTTCAACCACGAAACCCGTCGGCGTCGCAAACTGCTGTTGTCGAAGCGGGAAGTGAACCGGCTGCAGGGCGCCGTCAACCGTGAAGGCATGTCACTGATTCCGTTGCGGATCTATTTCAACGACCGCGGGCGGGCGAAGCTGGAGCTTGCCCTGGGCAAGGGCAAGAAGCTGCACGACAAGCGTGAGACCTCCAAGGAACGCGACTGGAATCGGCAGAAGAACCGCCTGCTCAAGGAGCGCGGCTGACTAAAGAGCGCGGCTGACTAAAGAGCGCGGCTGATCCGGCCGGGTGAGGCGCGCTCGCGCCGCCCCTGCATGGGCTCGAATTCTTAAAGTTCGACGTCGTCTGCGACGGGTTCGACCGGACGCGGTGTGCGTTCCGAGGGCTCACGGCCGATCTCGCCTCTGAGTGTCACGAGATCGATGAAATGATCCGCCTGGCGTCGCAGATCGTCGGCTATCATCGGCGGTTGGGTCGACATGGTCGAGACCACGGAAACCTTGCGGCCCTTGCGCTGCAGCGCTTCGACCAGCGTGGTGAAGTCGCCGTCACCCGAGAAGATGACGAGATGATCGACCGTCTCGGACTGCTCCATAGCGTCGATCGCCAACTCGATATCCATGTTGCCCTTGATCTTGCGTCGCCCGAGCGAGTCGGTGAATTCCTTGGCCGGCTTGGTGATGACCTTGTAGCCATTGTAGTCCAGCCAATCGATCAGAGGACGGATCGACGAATATTCCTGATCTTCGATAAGCGCGGTGTAATAGTAGGCCCTGAGCAGGTATCCGCGTTTCTGGAAAGCTTTCAGCAGCTTGCGATAGTCGATGTCGAAGCCGAGGCTTTTCGACGCGGCGTAGAGATTGGCGCCGTCAATGAAAAGTGCGATTTTCTCGCGGGGATCGAACATCGTAATTTCCTTTTTCCATGCCCGGCGCATCTTGAACCTTCCGACCGAAGGGTGCGCAGAAAATAGGTGGATTACATTAATAATTGCTGATATTGCAAATAATGTAGGTTATACCACGCATTAATCCAACCAGCGCACGACGCATATAGCTAGTTTTAGCAGTTGCTGCAGTTGGTCCACACCTCAATTTGCGATTGCCGCTGCAAATTCGATTAGCGCATTGCGCAATGCAATCAGCATATGTGGCCAACACTTGCGGCGCCCAGGCGTCATATTCTACCATGTGTCACTGGGTGATGTGAGCACTGAATGCAGGAAAAACTTGAACTTATGCTGTTTTGATTGTATCCGGGCGGATAATTCCAGAAATCGGAGCTGATGAAGTCGTCAACCGACGGCTGTTCCGGTCTCGTGTCGTTTAATCTGTGCAGCGGCAACGCCGCCGCGCTTTGAGTCGCAAAGGACAGGCTATGGCCCGCGTCACCGTCGAAGACTGCATTGACAAAGTCGACAACCGTTTCGAACTCGTTCTGCTCGCCAGCCACCGCGCACGCCTAATTTCGCAGGGTGCCGCTATCACCGTTGATCGCGACAACGACAAGAACCCCGTCGTTGCATTGCGCGAGATCGCTGACGAGACCCTTTCGCCCGGCGATCTGAAGGAGGACCTGATCCACTCGCTGCAGAAGCATGTCGAAGTGGACGAACCCGAGCCGGATCCGGCTTCGCTGACGCAGCCGGAAGCCGCCGCCGCTTTCGCGGATGCGGCGGAAGAGGAAGATCAGCCGGAAGCGCTGACCTTCGACCGCATGTCCGAAGAGGAACTGCTTGCAGGTATCGAAGGACTCGTGCCTCCGGAAAAGAGCGACGACTACTAAGATCCGTTCCGGAACGTGTGTTCCGGTCTGTTTTCAAAGCAGTGCGCCACTCCTATGATTGGCGCACTTTTTTTGTTTGTCTTTTCCACGGAGCCGCCAGCGGATGATGCGCCAATACGAGCTCGTTGAGCGCGTGCAAAAATACAAGCCCGACGTCAATGAAGCCCTGCTGAACAAGGCTTACGTCTACGCCATGCAGAAGCACGGCCAACAGAAACGGGCAAGCGGCGACCCCTACATCTCCCACCCCCTCGAGGTGGCGGCCATTCTCACCGAAATGCATCTGGACGAGTCCACGATCGCCGTTGCGCTGCTGCACGATACGATCGAGGACACGACGGCGACGCGGCAAGAAATCGACGATCTCTTCGGCGAGGACATCGGTGCCCTGGTCGAGGGGCTGACGAAGATCAAGAAGCTCGATCTCGTCACCAAGAAGGCCAAGCAGGCGGAAAACCTGCGTAAGCTGTTGCTTGCCATTTCGGACGACGTCCGCGTTCTCCTCGTCAAGCTTGCCGATCGCCTGCACAACATGCGCACGCTCGACCACATGTCGCCGGAGAAGCGCGCGCGCATTTCCGAAGAGACGATGGACATCTATGCGCCGCTGGCCGGGCGCATGGGCATGCAGGACATGCGCGAGGAACTCGAAAATCTCGCTTTCCGCCATATCAACCCGGAGGCCTACGAAACAGTCACCAGGCGACTCCAGGAACTCTCAGAGCGCAACGAGGGCCTGATCAAGAAGATCGAGGAGGAATTGAGCGAACTGCTGCAGGCCGAGGGCCTGACGCAGGCGCTGGTCAAGGGACGTCAGAAGAAGCCCTATTCGGTCTTCCGCAAGATGCAGTCAAAATCGCTTTCCTTCGAGCAGCTGTCGGATGTCTGGGGCTTCCGCATCATCGTCGACGACATTCCCTCGTGCTACCGTGCGCTCGGCATCGTGCACACACGCTGGCGCGTCGTGCCGGGACGCTTCAAGGATTATATCTCGACGCCGAAGCAGAACGACTACCAATCGCTTCACACGACGATCATTGGCCCGTCACGCCAGCGCATCGAGCTGCAGATCCGCACGAAACGCATGCACGACATTGCGGAATATGGTATTGCGGCGCATGCCCTTTACAAGGATCGTGACGCCGTGGCGACGGATGCGCCGCGATCACCCACATCGAACGCCTATTCCTGGCTTCGCCGCACGATCGGGTCGCTGGCCGAAGGCGACAATCCCGAGGAGTTCCTGGAACACACGAAACTCGAGCTGTTTCAGGATCAGGTATTCTGTTTCACGCCCAAGGGGCAGTTGATCGCGCTGCCACGCGGCGCTACGCCGATCGATTTTGCCTATGCCGTGCATACGAACATCGGCGATACCTGCGTCGGCGCGAAGATCAACGGCCGCATCATGCCCTTGGTCACGCGTCTCAACAACGGTGACGAGGTGGAGATCATCCGTTCCGGCATTCAGGTGCCGCCGCCCGCCTGGGAGGAAATCGTCGTTACCGGCAAGGCGCGTGCCGCTATCCGTCGCGCGACGCGTGCGGCCGTCCGCAAGCAGTATGCCGGTCTCGGCTACCGTATTCTTGAGCGGACTTTCGAACGTGCCGGCAAGAGTTTTTCGCGCGAGGCGCTGAAGCCGGCCCTGCACAGGCTCGGGCAAAAAGAGGTCGAGGACGCGATCGCCGCGGTCGGGCGGGGTGAGCTGTCCTCGCTCGACGTCCTGCGCGCCGTATTCCCCGATCATCAGGACGAGCGTGTCACGGTGAAGCCCAGCGCGGACGACGGCTGGTTCAACATGCGCAGCGCCGCAGGCATGGTCTTCAAGCTTCCCGGCCGTTCGAAAGAGACGGTCGGAGCGCAACAGGTCGAGGGCCCTGAAGCTTTGCCGATCCGTGGCCTTTCCGGCAATGCCGAGGTGCACTTCAGCCCGGCCGGCGCTGTTCCGGGCGACCGCATCGTTGGCATCATGGACAGCGACAAGGGCATCACCATCTATCCGATCCAGTCGCCGATCCTGCAAAACTTCGATGACGAGCCGGAGCGCTGGATCGATGTGCGCTGGGACCTCGATGAAGCGAACAGCAGCCGGTTCATCGCAAGGATCGCGGTCAGTGCGCTGAACGAGCCCGGCACACTGGCGGAGATCGCGCAGGCGATCGCGACGACCGACGTCAACATCCGCACGCTTTCCATGGGGCGAGTCGCGGCGGATTTCAGCGAGCTGCAATTCGACCTGGAAGTCTGGGATCTGCGTCAGTTGAACCATCTGATCGCACAGCTCAAAGAGTTGCCGAGCATTTCCATGGTCAAGCGGCTGTTCGAATAGGCACGTCAAAAAGCTGCAAAGAGGCCGGCCAGCACTGCGATTTCTCGGCGGGGATGGCCCGTTCGTGCGATCGAGTCGCGCGTCGTTCAAGCCGCATATATGGATGGCAGTTGTTCCGACGGATACGTTCTTCATGCATTTGCCTATGGAATAGGCATGATGAGGGAGGGAAAGTCCGCTGTCATGCGTTAGTTGCATGGCTGCCGCCTTATCCTGACGCTGGTAGGGCAGCGGTCGCTAAACTATCTTTCGCTTGGGAGGTAAACGAAGAGGTTTGCCATGTTCAAGCAGTTGAAGAAACTCACCCGTGCCCTGCACGTTCCGACCGTTGAAGAGCGTGAGATCGCCTATCTGAACGGTTCCGTCGATCGCATCGATCTCGAATACCGTCAGCGCCAGATCGACCGTGGCCTGTTCCGCAGCAGCTTCTGATTTTATCGCGCGGCCCTCGAACGCGCGATAGCTGGCCCGACGGTCCCACGTGTCTTTTCAGGCGCATAAAGGTTGCTGTAGCACTCTGATTTGCTGCATGTTTTCATCCTTGACCGGCCCGATTTAAGGATGCATGCAGCAGCGGTTGGCGGCTCGCTAAAGCCATGCATCAGGCGAATAGCTCCGTTGCAAATTTCTGCGGCGCCGCGCCTGACTTGTCTGCGATGGACATGACGCCTATCTTGCGGCCCACAACGAGGCGGAAGCGCTTTCTCGCGCCGATGGGCCGCTTCGAGATGCGATCATGACGGCATAATGTTATTCAGGCGCAGAAAACCGGTCACGATTTCCGAGAGGCTCCGCGCCTTGTTATGGCCACGCAAGGGCCTCTCGCGCGGGCTGCGATACATTGCCTTGCGCGTCCTGCGTCTGTCGTCTTCGCCGCATTCGATCGCGGTCGGCGTTGCGGCCGGCGCCGCATCGTCGTTCACGCCGTTTTTCGGCCTTCACATCTTCCTGGCAGTCGCCCTCGCGTCGATTTTTTCCGGCAATCTTCTTGCGGCCGCTATCACGACGGCGCTCGCCAATCCGGTCACCATTCCGATCATCCTGACGGCCTCTTATGAAATCGGCACCGTCCTGACAGGGCCGCAGGATGGCACGGCTGTCAGCGGCGCCGAGATCGGTGATATGGTCGAGCGCCTGGAACTCGCGGAACTCTGGGGACCGGTATTCAAGCCGATGCTCATCGGTTCACTTCCGCTCGCCGTCGCTGGCGCGCTTGTCTTCTATCCGCTCGCCTACCAAGCGGCCCGGCTTTTCCAACGGAGGCGCAGGCGAGCACGTTCCCAACAGGTCGGGCACTCATCATGATCATTGGCATCGGCAGCGATCTCATCGATATCCGCCGGATCGAGAATTCGCTCGAACGCTTCGGCGAACGCTTCGTCAATCGGTGCTTCACCGACATCGAGATCGCCAAATCGGACGGCCGCAAGAATCGAGCCGCATCCTATGCCAAGCGCTTCGCCGCCAAGGAGGCCTGTTCGAAGGCACTAGGCACCGGCTTGGCGCAAGGGGTTTTCTGGAAGGACATGGGTGTCGTCAATATGCCGGGCGGAAAGCCGACGATGCAGTTGACCGGCGGCGCGGCCGAGCGGCTCCAGAAAATGTTACCCGTGGGTCACCGTGCTGCCATCCACCTGACGATCACGGACGACTTCCCGTTGGCACAAGCCTTCGTGATTATCGAGGCGCTGCCCGTTGCCCCGGTGGAGGGAACGGTTTAGAGCATTCTGCTGGAAACACGGACCGGCGGTCGCTTGAAGCGCAAAGTTCCGGCAACATATAGGATCGAATTGCGCGGCGGCGCGCAGTACGGAGCCCGAGCGCAAGTATCGGGCATCCGAAGCGGATGACAAAGGAAGACAGCAGCGTGGAAGAAAAGACAGAAACGAAGCAGAGCGGCCTCTGGGAAAATGTAAAGGTTATCATCCAGGCGCTGCTTTTGGCCGTCGTCATCCGAACAGTCTTCTTCCAGCCCTTTACGATTCCGTCAGGCTCGATGATGCCGACCCTGCTTGTCGGCGACTATATTTTCGTGAACAAGTTCGCCTACGGCTATTCGAAGTACTCGCTGCCCTTCTCGCCTGATCTTTTTAGCGGCCGGATTTTCGCAAGCGAGCCAGAACGCGGTGATATCGTAGTTTTCCGCTTCCCGCCGAATCCGGACATCGACTACATCAAGCGTCTTGTTGGTCTTCCCGGCGACCGGATTCAGGTGAGAAACAGCGTTCTCTACGTCAACGACAAGGCCGTCGATCGCGTTCCGGACGGCGCATTCCGCGCTGACGACCAGTACGATACCGGCGGCGATGTCCCGGTCTACCGCGAGACGATGGACAGCGGCGTTTCCTATGACACGCTCGACCAGTTCCCGGATTCGCGCGGCGACAACACGCGTGAGTTCATCGTTCCCGACGGCCACTATTTCATGATGGGCGACAACCGCGACAATTCCGCCGACAGCCGCTTCGACGTCGGCTTCGTGCCGGCGGAAAACCTGGTGGGCCGCGCCAGCCTGATCTTCTTCTCGCTCGGCAACGACACGTCGTTCCGCGAGGTCTGGAAATGGCCGGCAAACCTGCGTTACGACCGCCTGTTCAAGGTCGTCGAATGATGAAGGGGCGACCGCTGAGCGCGGAGGATCGGGCAAGACTCGAGGCCGTGATCGGTTATCAGTTCGTCGAGAAGGAACGCCTGGACCGGGCGCTGACGCATTCGAGCGCTCGCAACGCCAAGGGCAGCAACTATCAGCGTCTCGAATTCCTGGGCGACCGTGTGCTGGGGCTGTGCGTGGCCGAGTTACTGTTCCAGACCTTTCGCGACGCGAACGAGGGTGAGCTTTCCGTCCGACTGAACCAACTGGTCAGCGCGGAAAGCTGCGCCAAAGTCGCGGACGACCTGTCACTGCACGAGTTCATCCGCACCGGTTCGGACGTGAAGAAGATCACCGGCAAGCACATGATGAATGTGCGCGCCGATGTGGTAGAGTCGCTGATCGCGGCGATCTATCTCGATGGCGGCCTGGAGGCGGCGCGGCGCTTCGTGCTGCTCCACTGGACGGCTCGCGCGGCCAGTGCCGACGGCGCCCGCCGCGACGCGAAGACAGAATTGCAGGAATGGGCGCACGCCAGGTTCGGCGTCGCACCGAAATACAGGACGGATGATCGCTCCGGCCCCGATCACGACCCGCGTTTCACGGTGACGGTCGAGGTTATGGGGCTTGCACCGGAGACGGGAACCGATCGCTCCAAACGCGGCGCCGAACAGGTCGCCGCGACACGATTGCTGGAGCGTGAAGGCGTTTGGCAGCAGAAGCCTGCCGGAAATTGACGGAAGCTATGACGGATATGGAACATGATACGGCCGCCACCGGCGCGCCGACCCGCTCGGGTTTCGTGGCGCTGATCGGCGCGACGAATGCCGGTAAATCGACGCTCGTCAACCGCCTCGTCGGCGCGAAAGTCTCGATCGTCAGTCACAAGGTGCAGACGACGCGCGCGATCGTGCGCGGCATCGCGATCCATGACAATGCCCAGATTGTCTTCATGGACACGCCGGGCATTTTCAAGCCGCGGCGCAGGCTTGACCGCGCGATGGTGACGAGCGCCTGGGGCGGCGCCAAGGATGCCGATCTGATCATGCTGCTGATCGACAGCGAACGCGGATTGAAGGGCGACGCGGAAGCGATCCTCGAGGGCCTGAAGGAAGTGCATCAGCCGAAGATTCTGGTGCTCAACAAGATCGATCAGGTTCGCCCGGAAGATTTGCTGAAGCTTGCGGCCGCGGCAAACGAAACGGTCAAATTCGAGCGCACGTTCATGATCTCGGCACTTTCCGGCTACGGATGCGACGATGTCATGGATTATCTTGCGAAGGCGCTGCCGGAAGGCCCCTGGTACTATCCCGAGGATCAAATCTCGGACCTTCCGATGCGCCAGCTCGCAGCCGAGATCACCCGCGAAAAACTGTTCCTAAGGCTGCACCAGGAACTTCCCTATGCGTCTCACGTCGAGACCGAGAAATGGGAGGAGCGCAAGGACGGGTCAGTGCGCATCGAGCAGGTGATCTATGTCGAACGCGAGAGCCAGAAGAAGATCGCGCTTGGCAAGGGCGGGGAGGCGATCAAGGCGATCTCGACCGCGGCCCGCAAGGAAATCTCGGAGATCCTGGAGCAGCCCGTGCACCTTTTTCTCTTTGTGAAGGTGCGCGAGAACTGGGGCGACGATCCGGAGCGCTTCCGTGAAATGGGGCTCGAGTTCCCGCGATAACCGAGTTATCGGCCCGGCAAACGTCTTGGCCTATTCGCGGTTCGCCTGGCTGTTCGTTGCCGCCATCCTTTTCCCGAGAAGCGGACTGATCGTCTCTGCGCGGTTGGTCCAGACATAGCCCGCGAAATTCCTGGGCACGAGCGTCAGGTCATCTGCGCTGTCGATGCCGGAGGTAAAATCGCCGCCGCCGTAGCGTCCGAGAAGTATCACCTCGCTGCCCGCATCCTTCATGCGGGCGGCAAAGCGGTCTGGCCAGCCCCAAAGAAACGGCGCGTAGTTGGCGGGTACGACGACGAGCGTGTTGTGGCAGGCCTCCGGCACGATGCTTGTCCAGCCATAGGCGACATAGCGGCCGAGACAGGCGAGGGTCGACTGCCTGTCATAGCCTCTCAGCCCAGGCACCAGCCGCAGGGTTTCCTGCGTCGGAGCGCTGCCGCCATAGACGCCGAAAACCGATTTTCGCCATTCGGGATGCGCGCGCAACAGGACCGCAAGCGTCGCTCCTTCCTCCCGCCGGTCGCTCTTGAAGTTGATGAGGAAGCGGCCGTGTGGCAGGGCGGTGAATACCTCCGTCAGCGTCGGCATTTGGCCTTGCGCGCGGCCGCGGAAGGGGAAGGTCTTGCCTCCGTCGGCGGTGTAGCCGTAGCCGATATCGAGCGTCTTCAGCGTCGTCATCGGCGTTTGCTCGGTGACGCCCTTTCCGTCCGTGCGGCAATCGAGCGTCCAGTCGTGGAATACGGCAAACTGACGGTCCGGCGTAAGATGGACGTCGAGTTCCACGACCTCCGCGCCACTGTCCATTGCCGCTTGCATGGAGGCTATCGTGTTTTCGAGATAGGCGTGACGCGGCGGCTCGATGCGCTGGGCCGTGCAGGTGTCGTTTTCGACGCCTTCCTGTTGGAAAACCTGGTGAATGCCACGGTGCGCGAGAATTTTGGCCGTGTCTGACGGTGGCGTCACCAGCAGGGAGGTATTGAGGAGCCAGAGGGCGGCAGCGACGGCAAACACAACAACGATGAGCGTCTTCATCGTGACTTCTCCTCTGGCGCCCGCTTCACCGGCAATATGGGCGAAGATGATGCGAGCGCCGGGCGCGCGGTTTGCGAACGATCTGTCACCCCGCGCGCAATTGACCGGAAATCAACCCTGTGGAACGTAAGCCATCGGTACCGGTTTAGGCAACGCCTGCAGGAGAATACGCATGCCGCAGCTCGTCGATGGAAAATGGGTCAGGGGCGATGTCGCCGCAAGCGAGATGAAGGACGGTGCCTTCCATCGCGAGCCGACTCGGTTCCACAACTGGATCACGCCCGACGGGCGGGCCGGTCCGGACGGCCAACCGGCATTGATGGCTGAAGCAGGGCGTTACCGGCTTTTCGTCTCTTATCTGTGTCCCTGGGCCTCGCGTACCATCGCGATGCGCAACCTCAAGGGCCTTGAAGCCGTTGTCGGCTTGACAGCCTCCAACCCCATTCTGGGTGAAGATGGCTGGACCTACGACCAGCCTGTCGATGCCGGCGCCCGCGTGGGCGAGATTCGCTATCATCATCAGCTCTACACGGCGAGCGACCCGCACTACACCGGCAAGGTCTCGGTACCGGTCCTGTGGGACATGGAGGAGGGGCGCATCGTCAATAACGAATCAGCCGACATTATTCGCATCCTCAATTCGGCGTTCGACCATCTGACCGGCAATCGCCTGGATTTCTACCCTGCCGCGTTGCGCGCGGAAATCGATCGGTGGAACGAGCCGGTCTATGCGCGCGTGAACAATGGCGTCTACCGCGCCGGCTTCGCCAAGACGCAGGCGGCCTATGACGAGGCGGTCTCCGGGCTGTTCGACATGCTCGACGAACTCGAGCGGCATCTTGAGGCGCATCGATATCTTGCCGGCGCCTATCTCACCGAGGCCGATATCCGGCTGTTCGTGACCCTGATCCGTTTCGATGCCGCCTATCACGGGGTCTTCAAGTGCAACATCCGCCGGATCGAGGACTATCCATCGCTGTCCAACTACATGCGCGAAATTTACCAGTGGCCGGGCATTCGCGAGTCCGTGCGCATCGATCACATCAAGCGCGGCTATTACGGCATCCGGCACATTAATCCGACCGGGATCGTTACGGCGGGACCGGTGCTCGATCTCGATCGCCCGCATGATCGCCACCGCCTTCGCGGCCTTGGCGTGTTCGGCGGCTAGGGCGGAAGGGAAAGCCTCAGAATTTTCGGTTCGTCCCGCGGTCGATCCGTTGGCCACGCCCTGGCCGATCGGCGACGGGCCGCCACCGGCCACTCCAATCCGCATTTCTTCGAATTTACTAAGGAAGCAGATCAATGAGGGGCCACAAAGAAGCCCATTGATAAACCGTGGAACACCGCTAAGTTAATGGAAGTTCTGATGGATAGGAGCCCGGTGGGCCAGCCTGACGAAATTCCCGGTGCGCGGCGACCTTGCGGCGCTGCTGCCTGACGGAAGCCGTAGGCTTAGCCAAGTCGGTTCTCGTTTTTCAGGATGCGTCCGGCGTCGTTTCCCAAGCGCATGCCTGCGCGCATCCCCGAAAGCCGATCGAACCGCTCGCAGCGTCTCCTGTGCGGAGGAACGATGTGTCCGTTTAGGTCTGATGCTGAGGTAGGATATGAGTGCGGCATTGTCGAATCTGCTTCGCCGTCTTGTCCAGAAGGGCAAACTGACGGTCGCTTTCTCATCAGGTGAAAAGGTAGTTCTGGGTGATGGTACGGGCCAGCCGGCGGCCATACGGATAGCCGATGCCGCGGCGGAAAAGGCCATTGTGCGGGACCCCGGGCTAAAGTTTGGTGAAATGTATATGGATGGTCGCGTTCTCGTTGAAGAAGGCGACATCTTCGACGTGCTATCCATCATCAAAAGCAATGATCTGGCAAACGCTGCGACCTTCGCCAATTCCATCGTTGCGCTGGGGCATGTGTTGCGCCAGCAGGTGAAGAGCCGGCTGCCGGTCAACCGCAATCGCTACAATGTCGCCCACCACTATGATCTCGACGGGAAGCTCTTCAACCTCTTCCTCGATGAGGACTGGCAATATTCCTGCGCCTATTTCCATCCGCCGGGAATCTCGCTCGACGAGGCGCAGCGCGCCAAGAAGCGGCACATCGCGGCGAAGCTCTTGCTCGAGCCCGGCCAGAAGGTGCTTGAAGTGGGTTCCGGCTGGGGCGGGATGGCGATGTATCTTGCCGAGGCATCCGACGTCGAAGTCACCGGAATCACGCTCAGCGAGGAGCAACTGAAGGTCTCGCGCGAACGAGCGGAGCGGCGCGGGCTCGCCGATCGCGTGCGCTTCGAGCTGCAGGATTACCGCACGATGCAGGGGCGGCAGTTCGACCGAATCGTTTCCGTCGGCATGTTCGAGCACGTGGGCATCGGCAACTACGGCAATTTTTTCCGCAAGATGAAAGAGCTGCTGACACCCGAAGGGGTGATGCTGCTTCACTCCATCGGCCAGATCTACAAGCCTTGGGCCACCAACCCGTGGATCGAGAAGTACATCTTTCCCGGCGGTTATATCCCGGCCCTCTCCGAAGTGCTGCCTTCGGTCGAGAGCACGCGGCTGCTCGTCAAGGACATCGAAATCCTGCCGATGCACTACGCCTGGACACTGCGGGCCTGGCGCGAGCGCTTCGTGGCGCGGCGGGAGGAGGCGGTCAGGCTCTACGACGAACGCTTCTTCCGGATGTGGGAATTCTATCTCGCGGCCTCGGAAACCGCCTTTCTCCATGACAAGCACTTCGTCTTCCAACTTCAGCTCTCGCCATCGCTCAGCTCGGTGCCGGTCTCGCGGGATTATATCGCTCAAAAGGAGCGCGAATTGCTTGAATTCGAGAGAACCCGCCGGCGCCTGGAACTCGTCGCCGTCTAACGCAGCATAGTGCCGGTCATCCGGCGAGCGTCTTTTCCGCCCCTCATCCCAATGCGGGTGAGGGGTGCGGTGAGCATTTCCGCAATCGACCATCTTCTGTGGAGTGCGGTCGGGCGATCATCCGCCCTCACTTGGCCTTGATGGTCTGCGCCAGTATGGTCCGCTCGGAAACAGAATACGGAACGCAGAATGACCGCAAAGCCCATTGCCGCCCTCATCGCAAGTGAGATTAAGGCAACCACCGCGCAGGTTGCCGCCGCCGTCGACCTGCTCGACGCGGGAGCGACGGTGCCTTTCATCGCTCGCTATCGCAAGGAGGTAACCGGCGGTCTCGACGATACGCAACTGCGCGTGCTTTCGGAACGGCTCACCTATCTGCGTGAACTCGAGGCGCGCCGATCGTCGATCCTCGATTCGATCCGCGGCCAGGACAAGCTCACCGACGAGCTCGAAGGCAAGATCGCCGCTGCGGCCACCAAGGCGGAGCTTGAGGATATCTATCTGCCCTACAAGCCGAAACGGCGCACCAAAGCAGAGATCGCCAGGGAGCGTGGACTGGGACCGCTGGCAGAGGCAATACTTGCCGACCGCTCGATCGCGCCGGCCGATCGCGCCGGTGCGTATCTGACGGCCGATGTCGCGGACGTCAAGATGGCGCTCGAGGGTGCGCGCGACATCATCGCCGAAGGCATGGCCGAGAACGCCGATCTTTTGGGGCGCCTGCGCAATTACATGAAGGACGCCGCGTTCCTGCGTGCCAGAGTGGTCGACGGCAAGCAGGAAGCCGGTGCGAAGTTCTCGGATTATTTCGATCATTCTGAACGCTGGGCGACGGCGCCCGGCCACCGGGCGCTTGCGATGTTGCGCGGCTGGAACGAGGAGATTCTCTCGGTCGATATCGTCGTTGACCAGGACGACAGATCACCGATGAAACCGGTCGAGCGTATGATTGCGGCCGCCTATAATGTCGGCGCGCACCTGCCCGGCGACAAATGGCTCCTGGACGTGATCGGCTGGACCTGGCGGGTCAAGCTCTCCATGTCGCTCTCGCTGGATCTGATGCGTGAGCTGCGCGAGCGGGCGGAAGAGGAAGCAATCCGCGTCTTCGCTCGCAATCTCAAGGATCTGCTGCTCGCCGCGCCCGCCGGCTCGCGCGCAACCATGGGTCTTGATCCGGGCATCCGCACCGGAGTGAAGGTCGCGGTCGTCGACGGCACGGGCAAATTGCTTGATACGACAACGGTCTATCCCTTTCCGCCAAAGAACGATGTTCGCGGCACCCAGGCGGAACTCGCGTCGCTCATTCGCAAGCACAGGGTCGAACTGATTGCCATTGGCAACGGCACGGGCAGCCGCGAGACTGAGAAGCTCGTGGCCGACATGCTGGCGCAGCTACCGGCCCCGAAACCCACCAAGGTCATCGTCTCGGAGGCGGGGGCTTCGGTATATTCCGCGTCTGAAACGGCGGCAGCCGAATTTCCCGCCCTCGACGTCTCGCTGCGCGGCGCCGTGTCAATCGCCCGAAGATTGCAGGATCCGCTTGCCGAGCTCGTCAAGATCGAGCCGAAATCAATCGGCGTCGGTCAATATCAGCACGATGTCGATCAATCGAAGCTCAGCCGCTCACTGGACGCGGTCGTCGAAGATGCGGTGAACGCCGTCGGCGTTGATCTCAACACCGCCTCGGCATCGCTGCTGGCGCGCGTCTCCGGCCTCGGCAAATCATCGGCGGAAGCGATCGTCGCGCACCGCGACGCGACGGGGGCTTTCACCAGCCGTCAGGAACTCCTGAAGGTTCCGCGTCTTGGCGCCCGGACCTTCGAGCAATGCGCCGGCTTTCTGCGGATCCCGAACGGCACCGAGCCGCTCGATGCGTCCTCGGTGCACCCGGAGGCCTATGGAGTGGCGAACAAGATCATCGCCGCTTGTGGTCGCGACGTCCGCTCCCTTATGGGCGACAGCGTCGCCCTGAAAAAGCTCGAGCCGCGCGCCTTTGTCGACGAGCGTTTCGGCTTGCCGACCATCAAGGATATTCTTGCAGAGCTGGAAAAGCCGGGTCGCGATCCGCGCCCGAGCTTCAAGACCGCAACCTTCGCCGACGGCGTCGATGACATCAAGGATCTGAAAGTCGGGATGCAACTCGAGGGTACGGTGACGAATGTCGCGGCTTTCGGCGCATTCGTCGATATCGGTGTGCACCAGGACGGCCTCGTCCACGTGTCGCAACTGGCCGACCGCTTCGTCAAGGATCCGCATGAGGTCGTCAAGGCAGGCGATGTCGTGCAGGTGCGCGTCACCGAAATCGATGTTGCGCGCAAGCGCATCGGCCTCACGATGCGCAAGGATGGTGGCGCGGAAAAGGGGGGGCGCGAGGCGCGAGGATCCGCATCGAATGGCGGCGGCACGCGCAACGCAGCGGAGCGTCAGCCGCGGCCGCAAGCGCCCGCCCAGGGTGCTCTTGGCGCGGCACTGTTGGCGGCAATGAAACAAAAATGACCAGCTAAGTGGAACGGCCGGCGCCAACGATCGTTTCCCCCTCATCGACTGTTGGCATGACGGTTTCAGGTGAGTGATCTATAAATTAGCTAACTGACATATACTCTGCTTTCCGTCATACTCCTCTCGTGGCGACACCGGCTTCGTGTCGCGAGCAGGTGTCGACCATAGGATGCCGGTCTACGGCGGAACAGGTCAGCGGAAATCCTCTTCCGCCGGGGCTCCGGCGAAAGGAGGAGCGTCATGGTACGCAATGTGATTCGCGGCCTCACGAGAGCCATCATATTGGCGGTAGTGGTGTCGGCACATCCCTATCCGGCAGGTTCGCAGACGGTCGCGAATTGCGCCGAACGATCCCAGGTGATCGAGTTCCTTGCGCAAAAATATGACGAAAAGCCCGCGGCAATCGGATTGATCAACCCGCAGGCCGTCATGGAGGTTTTTGCCGCCGACAACGGCAGTTGGACCCTGATCGTCACGGATGTCTCGGGCCGAAGCTGTGTCATTCTCGCCGGAAAGAGCTGGGACCCGATGCCGCAGGTAGGGCCGAAGGCATGAACGCGACAGATCACGCGTGACCGCTCTTTTGCGAACGATCACGTGACGGCACAATCAATCTGCCGTCACGTCAAAAAGCGTCCGCACTTTTATCCCGTTTCTCGGGACGTCTGGTCAGTCCGGCCTGCCGATGCTGGCATAGCCGAAACCGTGCCTTGCCACTTCGTCCCTGCGGTAGATGTTGCGCAAGTCGACGAGCAGCGGCGTCTTCATCACGGTCTTGAGCCGCGCAAAATCCAGCGCCCGGAATTCGTTCCACTCGGTGACGATGACCAGCGCATCGGCGTCCGCTGCCGCATCGTAGGGGTCGACCGCGTAATCCAGCCCTTCAATCAGCTTGCGGGCGTTCTCGACACCCTCCGGATCGTAGCCGGTCACCTTGGCGCCGGCATCCTGCAGGGTCTGCACGATTGCGATCGCCGGGCTGTCGCGCATGTCGTCGGTATTCGGCTTGAAAGTGAGGCCGAGGACGGCGATCTTGCGCCCGCGCACATCACCGCCCGCGGCGGTGATCACCTTGCGACCCATCGCCCGTTTACGATTGTCGTTGATCGCAACGGTCGTCTCGACGAGGCGAACCGGACTGTCGTAATCCTGAGCGGTCTTGACGAGTGCCAGCGTATCCTTGGGAAAGCACGAGCCGCCGTAACCCGGCCCGGCA
This sequence comes from Sinorhizobium psoraleae, assembly GCF_013283645.1. Taxonomy (GTDB): domain Bacteria; phylum Pseudomonadota; class Alphaproteobacteria; order Rhizobiales; family Rhizobiaceae; genus Sinorhizobium; species Sinorhizobium psoraleae. The sequence continues at coordinate 271,296 of NZ_JABEKV010000002.1, read as the reverse complement.
TGCAGGAACTTCGAGCCGATGCGGCCGTCGAGGCCAATGCCGCGGGCGACATCCTGAACATCGGCCCCGACCTTCTCGCAGAGATCGGCCATTTCGTTGATGAAGGTGATCTTCATCGCCAGGAAGGCATTGCCGGCATATTTGATCAGTTCGGAGGTGCGGCGCGTGGTAAACACAAGCGGCGCCTGGTTGAGGTAGAGCGGGCGATAGACCTCGGTCATGACTTCACGTGCCCGCTGGTCGTTTCCGTTGAGGCCGACGACAATACGATCCGGCCGCTTGAAATCCTCGATCGCGGCGCCTTCGCGCAGGAACTCCGGGTTGGAGACGACGGCGACGTCGGCTTCGGGATTGGTTTCGCGGATGATGCGCTCGACCTCGTCACCGGTTCCGACAGGAACGGTCGACTTCGTGACGACGACGGTGAAGCCGGTGAGATTGCTGGCGATCTCCCGGGAGGCTGCATGAACGTAGGAGAGATCGGCATGCCCGTCGCCGCGCCGCGACGGCGTGCCGACGGCGATGAAGATCACGTCGCTCTCGGCGACCGCCGACTTGAGGTCTGTCGTGAAACTCAGGCGTCCCGACGCGACATTGCTGGCGACAAGATGGTCGAGGCCGGGCTCGAAGATCGGGATTTGCCCCTGCTTGAGCGCCTCGATCTTGCGCTCGTCCTTATCGAGGCAGATCACGTCGTGACCAAAATCCGCAAAACAGACGCCCGAAACAAGGCCGACGTAGCCGGCGCCGATCATCGTGATTTTCATCGGTTCTTCCTTTGTTGTTGGGTTTTCTTGGATATCGCTTAGATAAATCCGTGTATTAAAAGCGAAATAGACCTATTTGCGACCATTTTGAGCCGGATCTGAGATTTTACCGCAGCTTCGTGGCTAATAATACGTTATGCGATCTGGCCGGTTTTACAATAATATTGCTCATACCATTCTACAAAGCGGGCAACGCCCTCCTTGATCGAAATCGACGGCTTGAAATCAGTTAACGCTTCGAGCAGGTCCGGCGACGCGTAGGTGCGGGGAACGTCACCCTGTTGCATCGGAAGCATGTTGCGGATGGCGGGCCTGCCGACTGCCTTCTCGACCGTTTCGACGAAGGTCATCAGTTCGACGGGCTGGCCGCCACCGACATTGACGACGCGAAACGGTGCCTGAGAGGAGAGCGTGTCTTTGGCTTTTTCCGCCGGCACGCGATTTTCCTCTGCCGGTGCAACGTGCGAAAGCCTGAGGATGCCTTCGACGAGATCGTCGATATAGGTAAAGTCGCGGCTCATCCGGCCCTCGCCGTAGATGTCGATCGGCCGATCATTGTGAATCGCGTCCACAAATTTGAACAGCGCCATGTCGGGACGTCCCCAAGGGCCGTAGACGGTGAAGAAGCGGAAGGCGGTCGTCGGCACCTTGTAGAGATGGGCGTAGCTGTGCGCCATCAATTCCATCGATTTCTTCGTAGCCGCGTAGAGCGTCAGGGGCTCGTCGGCCCGGTCCGTCTCGGAAAAGGGGATCTTCTCGTTGGCGCCATAGATCGAGGACGTCGACGCGAGCATCAGGTGCTTGGGACCAATTGCGCGCGCAAGTTCCAGCATGTTCCACGTGCCGACGAGGTTCGAGTCGACATAGGCCTTGGGATTTTCGAGGCTGTATCGAACGCCCGCCTGTGCGGCGAGATGAATGATCACCTCGGGCTCGGCAAGCTCCGTAGCGTGGTCGAGTGCCGCCCGATCCTCGAGCATCGCCGTCACCGCTTTGAAGCCATTGGAGCGCTTCAGGATCGCATGGCGACGCTCCTTGAGCGTCACGTCGTAATAGGGCGTCATGCCGTCGAAGCCCACCACGAAATGTCCCTCGTCGATAAGCCGCTTGGCGACATGGAAACCGATGAAGCCTGCTGTGCCGGTGATGAGGTAGCGCACGACGGTATCCCCAAATTTGCATAGTCGGACAGTTCATACGAAGAAAGCTGAGCAATGGAAAGCCGAATCCATCACTTAGGCGGGCTTTCGAGCCCCCGGTGCAGGGCCGTCAGTACGGACATGGCGTGGTCCGCATATTGGCTGATCCAACGATCGTGAATGGCCTGGATCGGCAAAGCATTCAGATAGTTCCATCGCTCGCGCCCCTCTCGTTGGACGAGGATCAGGTTAGCGTCCTCCAGCACTTTCAGGTGTTGCATCACGGTGCAGCGGTCGAGTTGCGAGAATTGTTCGCAGAGCATGCCGGTCGTCTGCGGCGCGGCTTTCAGAGCGTCGAGGATCTGCCGGCGCAGGCCATTGGCCAATGCTTTGAATACGGCGTCGTCTTTCGAATCGGTTGACATGTTATATTTTTATAACATATCATCGTGTCACACAATGGCGAGGAGGAAGACATGACCTTGGAATTTCGTGTGAATGGCCGGATCGCCCGGCCTGTCGATGAGGTGTTCGACGCTGTCGTCAATCCGGATCAGCTCAGCCGTTACTTCGTGACCCTCGGTGGTGTTAGCGCACCCCTGGTCGCTGGCACGACAGTCACCTGGTGGGGGGAGGTACCGGTGGAGGTGGAAACCGTCGAGCCCAATCAGCGAATCGTATTCCGGTGGGACGCCAAGGTGGGCGAGGGCGAGGCGCCGTACCGGACAAAGGTAGAGATGCGCTTCCAGTCCCTTGATGACGGCGCAACTATGGTCACCATTGCCGAAACCGGCTGGCGCGAAAACGAACAGGGACAGAAGAGCTCCTATATGAACTGCGAAGGCTGGTCCCAGATGCTCGCCTGCATGAAGGCCTGGCTCGAATATGGCATCAACTTGCGCGAGGGCTATTACGTGAGCGAACTCTCGGGCAATCCTGCACTTGAGCCGCAAGCATAGGAGGGCGTGCGATGCCGACGGAGATCAAGGGCGGGTTCAACATCGCCATGAAGGTTCCTAGCCATCAATACGAGGCCGTGATTTCCTTCTACCGCGACGTCGTCGGGCTTCCGCCGTTCGATGAGAAGGCGCCTGCGATGGGGTTCGTTCTCGGCCCAAATCGCCTCTGGATAGACGAGGTGCCAAACTACAGCCAGGCGGAAATCTGGCTGGAGCTTTTCACCGGCGATCATGAGAAGGCGCTCGACCATCTCGCGGCGAACGGAGTCGTCCGCTGCGACGCGGTCGAGGATCTGGGTGAAGGCTTTCGCGGGGGCTGGATCATGAACCCTGCGAACATCGTGCACCTGGTGCGGGAGCCGGATGCCTGGTAGGCGCCTGGGTGTCAATGCGCTTCACATGGGCCAGTCGTCACATCGAAAGCGGCTGACCCTCATCAGCGGCCGCCGCCATTGGCGTACCGAGCGGTCCACCCATCGGTGGCTCGGATTGAAGCACGATGACGCGTGTATCCGTCGGCACACGGCTATAGAGGTCGATGATGTCCGGATTGAAAAGCCGGATGCAGCCGCTCGAAACGGCCTTTCCGATGGACCAGGCCTCCGTGGTGCCGTGGATGCGAAACAGCGTGTCGCGGTTGCCCTGGAAGAGATAGAGCGCGCGCGGGCCAAGGGGATTGCGGATCCCCGGCTCCATGCCGCCGGCAAGCGGTCCGTAGCGTTCCGGCTCGCGTGCGACCATGTCGGACGTCGGCGTCCAACGCGGCCACTCGGCCTTGCGTCCGACACGGGCCTCACCCTGGAATTCCAGCCCCGCCTTGCCGACGCCGATCCCATAGCGCAACGCCATGCCGCCATCCTGCACGAGGTAAAGGAAGCGATTCTGGGTGTCGACGACGATCGTGCCCGGCGGTTCGGAAGTGGCATAGGCGACCTGCTGGCGCAGATAGCGTGGCTCGACCTTGCTGATGTCGATTGCGGGAAGCGGGAACTTTTCCTCCGGCTTCGGCCCGTACATGGCGAGGTAGTATGGATCCGGTCCTTTCGGCCTGGCGCTTTGGCCGCTGGTCGCGCAGCTGGCGAGAACTGACGAAACAAGGAGAAGGGCGAAGAGCCGCGCCAGGCGGCCGGCGCTGTTCCGGGACACACACATAGTTGATCCTGCTGACTGCAATAATTCCTGGACTCGGAAGCGTTCCAACGAGTGGCCCGGCTTGAGGCCCAAAAATGTCCGCGGGGAGGCGGCGCTAAGGCAGAAATGTGGCCGACCGGCGGTGTAGCGAAAAGGCGACAGTTTCGGCGAGAACCGTTCTCGCCGCCCCATCCGAAGCCGACACATCTGTGCTTGATCCGCTTTCAAACCCGGGTGTATGCCTGTTCCATGCAGTGGAGCGATCAAGCTATCATACTCGGCATCCGGCGGCACGGCGAAAGCTCTGTCATCGCGGAAGTCATGACCGCCGCGCATGGGCGGCATCTTGGCCTCGTGCGCTCCGGCCGAGCGCGTACGATGCAGCCCGTGCTGCAGCCCGGAAACTCTGTCGAAGTGACCTGGCGGGCGCGGCTTGACGAACATCTCGGCGAATTTCGAGTGGAGCCGCTTCAACTGCGTGCCGCAAGGCTGATGGAGGCGGCAACGTCCGTCTATGGCATCCAGGCCCTGGGCGCGCTGCTGCGGCTGCTGCCGGAGCGTGATCCGCATCCGCATCTCTACGAGGCGCTTGCAGTCATCGTTGACCATCTTCAGGACCCGGCGGATGCCGGGGAACTGTTCGTACGCTTCGAACTCGCCGTCTTGAACGACCTCGGCTTCGGTCTGGATCTGTCGGAATGTGCCGCGACCGGCACGCGTCAGGGCCTCGTCTATGTCTCGCCCAAATCCGGCCGCGCCGTCAGTCGGGAGGCGGGCGCGCGCTATGCCAACCGCATGCTCGCCCTTCCGGATTTCCTGTCTCCCGGTGGGCACCAGGCGGCCGACCACGACAGCCTCGCTGCCGCGTTCCGCCTGACCGCCTATTTCCTCAACCGCCACGTCTATGAGCCACGCGGCCTCGACGCCTCCTCCGTGCGTGACGCTTTTGTTCACGCCGCACTTAAGGCGTTGAAATCTTTTCCACCGTCTGCGGCCTGATAGAGGGCTACTGGCAACTACTGCGCCGCGCGTCCAATCGGACGCGCAAAGGTCGCTGTAGCACCTTGAATCGCTGCATGATTTTGTCCTCAAATCGATTCCGATTTGAGGAATCATGCAGTAGGGACGATGAAGCCAGACGCCGCGTCGGCGACGCGGCGTCTGTTGTATGCGGGTCAGCCGATCCGGCCGCCGCCACGTTTGGTGACCGCCACCACCGCCGGGCGTACCGGCATGTCGTCCTTGAAATCGGGCCAGCGCGTTGCCGGCTTCTCGTAGGTGGCAAGACCTGCGTCGCCCGGGTGCTGCACGGCGAGGAAGAAAGTGTCGGACGTCGGATTGAAGCAGGGACCGCACATCTCGGCGCCGACCGGAACGCGGAAGAACAGCTTGGAAGTACCGCGTGCTCCGCCCTCGGTGTCGATCGCCCAGACGCCATCGGTGCGGCCGGTTTCCTTTTCGTTATTGCCGTCCGTCGAAACCCAAAGCCTGCCGTCGGCGTCGATCGCGCAGTTATCCGGCATGCCGAACCAGCCGTTCTTGGTCGTTGCTGTCGAGAACGACGCACCGACTTCGGCAACGCTTGGATCGCCACATTTCAGAAGCACGTCCCAACGGCTGCTGAGCGAGGCGAAATCGCCATCCGTTTCGGTGATCTCGATGATGTGACCGAAGGCATTCTTGGCACGCGGATTGGCAGCGTTGATTTCTTCCGCCGTGCGCTTGGTGTTGTTGGTCAGCATCACGTAGACCTTGCCGGTTTTCGGATTGGGCTGGACGTCCTCCGGACGGTCCATCTTGGTGGCGCCGAGCGCGTCGGAAGCAAGCCGGGTGTCGATCAGCACGTCGGCCTGCGAGGCAAAACCGTTCTCGGCGGTCAACGGTCCCTCGCCATGGACGAGCGGCAGCCAGGTGACGGTGCCGTCCTCATCGAACTTCGCCACGTAGAGCGTGCCTTCGTCGAAGAGGTCCATGTTGGCAGCCCGGTCGTTCGGGTTGTAGGTGCCCTTGGTCACGAATTTGTAGACGTAGTCGTAGCGCTCGTCGTCGCCGGAATAGAGGACGACGCGCCCGTCCTTGTTGACGATGGATTCGCAGCCCTCGTGCTTGAAGCGGCCAAGCGCCGTGCGCTTCTTCGGGATAGACGTCGGGTCGAGGGCATCCACTTCTACGATCCAGCCGAAGCGATTGGCCTCGGTCGGTTCCTTCGACACGTCGAAGCGATCGTAGAACTTGGACCATTCATATTGTCCGCCCGGCGCCCCAAGACGCTTCAGCTGCTTGAATTCCGCATGGTCCTCGGCGATTTCGCCGCCGAAGTAGCCGTTGAAGTTCTCCTCTGCCATCATGTAGGTGCCCCAGGCGGTGACACCGCCGGCGCAATTGTTGACCGTGCCAAAGACCTTCTTGCCCGTCGGGTCGGACGGCGTCTTCACGCGGTCATGACCAGCAACCGGTCCCGAAAGCTGCATTTCGGTGTTGAGCGTGATGCGGCGGTTGTATTTGCCGTCGAGCACAGGTTGCCACTTGCCGTCCACCCTTCGGATTTCGATGATCGTGCCGCCGTGCGCAGCCATTTCGATGTCGACGAGGTCTTTGGTGTATTCGCCAAAGGTGACCTTTTCCTCCTCGACTTCCTGACCGTCCTTGGTCACTTTTTCCTTCACGATCGAGGCGAAGGCCGGAAACATCAGTTCCGCATTGGTGTATTCATGGTTGACGACCAGCAGACCGTGGTCCGGATTGTCCTCGAGCGGAATGAACCCGACATAGTCATTGTTATAGCCGAAGAGCTTCTCCTGGGCCGCGGCCGTCTGGTTCTTCGGGTCGAAGTCCGGGCTGTCGGCAAAAACCTTGTCGCCCCAGCGCAAGAGGATATCGGCATCATAGCCGTCGGCCACGTGATGGTTCTCGTCGATACCGGCTTCGACTTCCGTGAAGTCGAAACGCGAGGCGTCGTCGGCGCGCGCTTCATCGGCCGTCAAAAGCGCGAGCGGGCTGACTGTCGTGGAAATAGCCGCAACAGCCAAGGAGCCGCCGATGAATGAGCGGCGCGAGAAACGGCGATTGATGATGTCGCCCATGGTCGGATTGGCGGAACAGTTCTGACCGATGTCCTCCAATTCCTCCCTGCGTTCCGTCAGCGTCTTGAATTCGGTTTCTTCCGTTGAGGCGAGATGCTTGTCCATTGCCGGGTTCTCCACATTGAACGATAGAGCCGCCGCGCATCATGCGACGTCCGTCCGTCGCTGTAGCAGCAAGTTCATGACAGTTCCGCGACAGTTCAGTGAAGAGATTGCTGCGCCCGATTGTCAATGCATTTGGCGCTTGAATGAAAACCTGTATGGTCGCAGCAGCCTGCGAAGATTGCCGCCACTGCATGATTCCTTAAATCGGAATCGATTTAATGACAAAATCATGCAGCAATTCAAAGTGCTACAGCGACCGCTGCGCGTCCGATTGGACGCGCAGCGCTGCAGGGGAAAAGATGCTTGAAGTCATTGCCTTTGTTGCCTTTGCCATGGCGCTTGCCGCTTTTCTCGGTGGCCGCAAGACCGCGGAGCGGCTGGAAGCCGAGATCATTTCTCTGAGGGCCGAGATCGCTCGCTTGAGCGAACGACAGACCGCAGTCGAGCCTGCTCCTTCGCGGGCCGATGAGGCGCAGGCTCCCGGTACGATCGAAGTTGAAGACGAAGGCAAGGAAGGCCCCTGGTCGCGGGCGGCGCGAGGCGCCCACGAGGAGGCGGGAGCACAGGAGCAGGCCGAGGACGGTGGCCGCGACGGTCAAGTCGCTGCTGCAGCCATCGCGGAGGCTCCAACACCCTCGGCAGAAAGCCTCGAAAGCCGAATTGGCGCCCAGTGGCCCGTTTGGGTCGGCGGCCTGGCGCTGGCGCTCGGCGGTTACTTCCTGGTGCAATATTCTATCGATGCGGGGCTGCTGAGCCCGACCGTCAGACTGACACTGGCGGCGGCTTTCGGTCTCGCGCTTGGGATCGCTGGCGAAGTGATCCGCCGGCGTGCGATGCCGACGATTGCCGACAGGTTCCGTCATGCCATGATCCCGGGCGTGCTGACGGCGGCCGGTGCCGCCACGCTTTTCGGGGTTGTTTATGCTGCCCACGGCATCTACGGCTTCATCGGCACTGCGGCGGCATTCGTATTGCTGGCATTGATTTCGCTGGTGACGGTGGCGCTGTCGTTGTTGCATGGCCAGGCCCTCGCCGGGCTTGGGCTCCTCGCTTCACTGCTCACGCCCTTGTTCGTATCAAGCGACGAGCCCCGACCCTGGGTGCTGTTCGGCTTCCTCTCGATTGCCTGGCTCGCGACGCTCTTCGCCTCGCGCTTCCGCCAGTGGACTGTCGTGCCGACGCTCGCCAATGCCGGGCTTGGTCTCTGGGGGCTCGCTTATGTCGTGGGTGTGACACCCTTCGAGGCGTTGCCGGTCACCTTTGCGCTGCTGGTGATGATTGCTGGCGTGGGATTGATCTGGCCAGGCGGCGGCGAACGCGCAGAAAGTGCGCCGGGGGCGGGTCGCGCTGACGCCGCCGCGGCCGGACCATGGGAAAGACTGTTCGCACCCCCCTATGCGGCAGTCACCGTCTCGGCTGCGATCGCGGCAACCGTTCTCGCGCTCCTTTTCGTCAGCCCGGCAGTCACCGCAGAGCGTTTCCCGGTCCAGGAATTTGTCGTGGTGATCGCAGCGCTCGCGCTTGTCGGCGCATTGAGGGCAACGGTGGTCTATCCGGCGCTGTTTGCCGCCTTCGGCGCGATCGCCGGCACGTGGAGCCTGACCGCGCTCAGCGATGTTCTTGCCTATCTCGACCCTGCACTCCCGCAACTTTCACCCGAGGTCGTCGTTCCCGGCAGCACGGCGATGCTGGCCGCGATGACGCTGGCGGCGCTCTTCGTGCTAATCTCTTCCTTCGTGCTCGACCGGCGGCTTGGGACGCACTCGCAGTTTGCGATTCTGTGGGCAGGTATCGGCGGCGTCGTGCCGAATGCCGTGCTGGCCATGTCCTTCCTCATGACGGGAAAATTCGCCTTCGATCTGTCGCACGGGTTCGCCGGCTTTATCGGCGGCTTGTTTCTTCTCGCTTTCGTCGAGTGGCTTTACCGCCGGAGCGCAGAGACAAGAGACATGAATACAAGAGACATGAATACAAGGGACATGGATATCGCTAGCGGACTGCTGGTGGCGGGCTCCTTCGGTCTCTTCGTCATCGGCCTGCATGCCTGGACGGATGGTCTCGCCACGACCCTTGCCGTTGCGCTGCTGGGCGCGGGGTATACCTTCGCAACGCGGGCGCGCTCCTGGCCCGTTCTTCCCTGGATAACCGTCGGATCAGCTATCGTGGTTCTGGCACGGATCGCCTGGGAGCCGACGATCGTCGGCGCCGGAAATCTCTCGACGACACCAGTCTTTAATGCGCTTTTGCCAGGCTACGGCATTCCGGCATTGCTGCTGGTGGCATCCGCCTATCTGCTTCGTGCCTCATCGGCGACGCGCGTGCGCAACCTGATGCAGGCGCTCGCAAGTCTTTTCGTGCTGCTGACGCTCGCGATCCTTGTTCGCCACGCGATGAATGGCGGCGTTCTCGACAGTTCCGTTCCGACGCTTGCGGAGCAGTCGATCTACACGCTTCTCGCAATCGGCGCGTCCGGCATATTCATGACCCTGGACACGAAGTCGCCAAGTCCGGTGTTCCGCTACGGCGGGATGGCGCTCGGCGCGCTTTCGATGCTCTCGGTGCTTTCGGCCCACCTTGCCGGCCTCAATCCCTATTTCAGCGGCGAACTGCTCGGCAGGATCCCTGTCTTCGACCTGCTCTTCATCGGTTATCTGCTGCCCGGCGTCGCTTACGCCGGCCTCGCCTGGTATGCGCGCGACAAACGCCCTTGGCCTTACGTGGCCGCGCTTGCGGTTAGCGGTGCAGTCCTCGCCTTCGCCTGGGCAAGCCTCAGCGTTCGCCGCTTCTGGCAGGGAGAGAACGTCGCGGACTGGAGAGGCTTCCTCCAGGGGGAAACATATACCTATTCGGTCGTCTGGCTGGTGCTTGGTGTGTCGCTCCTTGTCGCCGGCTCGCGCTTCCATGCGAAGAGCATCCGCATTGCCTCGGCCGTGCTCGTCTTCATTGCCGTGCTCAAAGTCTTTCTCATCGACATGTCGAATTTGGAAGGATTCCTGCGCGCCCTGTCCTTCATCGGTCTCGGTGGCGTACTGATCGGCATCGGCCTTTTCTACCAAAGAATATTGTCCAACACGGGGAATGGCGGCCGGGGCGACGCTGGGGCAGCTACAATTGGACCAGACGAGGGGACTAGCCGCGCATGACACGCCTTCCGGAACTGGCAGCCGCTTTCGCGCCTCATGACGAGCTCGCAAGAAAGCTCTTGCCGCATGCCTTTGCCGAGGACGACGGTTCACACGATGCGTCGCACCTCATTCGCGTCTGGAAAAATGCAGCGCGCATACAGGCCGAGGAGGGCGGCGACGCTCACATTCTCGCGGCCGCCGTGCTGCTTCATGATTGCGTTTCGGTCGAGAAGAACTCACCGCAGCGTGCCGAGGCTTCCCGGCTTGCGGCCGAGAAGGCCTGGCAAATCCTCGACGCTCTCGCCTGGCGCACGGCGGACATTTCGCCTGTCGCGCATGCCATCCTGACGCATAGCTTCTCCGCCAACCTGCCGCCTGAAACGCTGGAGGCGAAAATCCTGCAGGACGCCGACAGATTGGACGCGATCGGCATGGTCGGAGCGGCGCGCTGTTTCTATATCGCCGGACGCATGGGCAGCGGGCTGTACGATCCGCTCGATCCTCTGGCAGAGGATCGGCCGCTCGACGACAAGGCCTACGCAATCGATCATTTCGAGACGAAGCTCTTTCGCCTTGCGGACGGATTCCAGACCGCGGCGGGGCGTCGGTATGCGAAGGAGCGGCAAGCCCGGCTGCGCAGCATACTTGCCATGCTGCTCGATGAAATCTAGAGCAGGAGAGAAAGGTGTGAAGCGGTCTCCGCCCCGCATCCCGATCCCCATGAAAATCGATCGCAGCCATTCCCGATTGTCTCAATCAAAAATGATGTGATCTTTCAAACGATTGGCGCCGCTCGCCGAATCAGATTGCGAGCCGCCTGAATCAATTTCTGAACTCGGAAAGATCGACATGAAAGTGACCGGCCTCAATATCCATCCGCTGAAGAGCGGTCGCGCCATTCCGCAAGCCGCCGTGACGGTCAACATTGATGGGCTCGTCGGCGATCGGCGCTTTATGGTGGTCGAGCCGGATGGCCACTTCGTTACCCAGCGCGAGTTGCAGGCGTTGGCACAGGTCGAGGCGGAGCACATCGACGGCGGCGTGCGCTTGAAGATGAACGGCAACGAATTGTCCGTGCGCTTCGATCCAGGCCGCCGGCTCGATGTCAGCGTCTGGTCGAGCGACGTCGACGCTGCGGTTGCCGACGATGCCGCCAATGACGTGCTTTCGCGCTGGTTCGGGCGTGCTGTGAAACTGGTCCACATGGACGAACAGGCAGAACGCTTCGTCGGCGCCGAATGGGCGGGCGCGGCAGCGCCAGTCGGCTTTGCCGACGGCTTTCCGATTCTCATTACCACGACCGGATCGCTTGCGGACCTCAACCGCACGCTGATCGCGAAGGGGCAGCAGCCAGTCGGCATGGAGCGCTTCCGCACCAATATCCTGATCGATTGCGATGAACCCTGGGAAGAAGATTGGTGGGAAAGTCTGGAGATCGCCGGCATCACCTTCGACCTCGTCAAGCCCTGCGCCCGATGCATCATGACCACGCAAGATCAAACCACCGGTGAGCGGACCGGCGGCAATCCGATCCAGGGTCTGTCGGAAAAGCGCATGTCCGCGGACCGGCGCGTCGCGGGCGTTCTTTTCGGCTGGAATGCCGTGCCGCGAGGCGAGGGGACCGTCAAGCTCGGGGACGACGCCAAGGTCGTTCGGCGGCGTGGCGAATGCTGGCCTATGAAGGTGCGCGAACGCTAGGTGATGCGCCTTCACGCACCGCAAGAGCGGGTTTGCCGGCAGGCGCTATCAATTCCTGTGATCACATCGTCAAATTAATTGGCTTTCCTCAATATGAGCGCCGCCATAGGATGCGCCCTCACAAATCGGAGCTATCCTATGTCCGCGATTTCCTCAGCTGCCGCACGTCCAGCCGATAGCAGCCTGCCGTGGCTGATCATCGCCGCCGGTTCCATAATTGCGATGCTCACCTTCGGTCCGCGATCCGCCATGGGTTTCTTCCAGTTGCCGATGCTCGCCGATACGGGGTGGGACCGGACGACCTTCGGCCTCGCAATGGCGCTCCAGAATCTCTGCTGGGGGCTTGGCCAACCGCTCTTCGGGGCAATAGCCGACAAGTTCGGTACCTGGCGCGTGCTGGCGCTGTCCGGTCTTGTTTACGCGGCGGGTCTGTTCATCATGGCCTTTGCCAATGCACCGATCTGGCTGCATATCGGCGGCGGCGTGCTTGTCGGTCTCGGCGTTGCGTCCGGTTCCTTCGGCATCGTGCTTTCGGCCTTCGCGCGCAATGTCGCGCCCGAGCAGCGCTCGCTCGCCTTCGGCATCGGCACGGCTGCTGGTTCGGCCGGCATGTTCCTGTTCGCGCCGCTCAGTCAAGGGCTGATTTCCGCTTATGGCTGGTCCGACAGCCTTGTCTACCTCGGCGTGTTGATGCTGCTGGTCCCACTCGTCGCAATCCCCTTGCGCGGCAACGCTTCTTCCGGTCGCCAGTCGGAAATGCAGTACAAGCAGACAGTCGGCGAGGCCCTGAGGGAAGCCTTCGGGCATAGAAGCTATCTGCTGCTGGTTTCGGGCTTCTTCGTCTGCGGCTATCAGGTCGCCTTCATCACCGCGCATTTTCCCGCCTATATCGGCGACATCGGCATCGATGCGCGTTATGCGGTGATTGCCCTCGCCCTGATCGGCTTCTTCAACATCATCGGTTCGTTCTCGGCCGGTATTATCGGTCAGCGCTATTCGAAGCCCTATTTCCTGGCGCTGATCTATCTTGCCCGCTCGATCGCCGTTACAGCTTTCCTGCTGCTGCCGCAGTCGCCGACCTCGGTCATAATTTTTGCAATCGTTATGGGCTTGCTCTGGCTGTCGACCGTGCCGCCGACCAACGGCCTGGTGGCGATCATGTTCGGAACGAGACATCTCGGCCTGCTTGGCGGCATTGTCTTCCTTTCTCACCAGATCGGTTCCTTCCTCGGCGTCTGGATGGGCGGCTATCTCTACGACCGTTTCGGTTCCTATGATCCGGTCTGGTGGCTGGGCGTCGCGCTCGGCGTGTTTGCTGCCATCGTCCATTGGCCGATCGAGGAGCGTGGCGTCGTTAGACCGGCGATGGCCTGACCGAAGACGACAATATGGATGCGCCCGAAATGGGCGCGTCCTTCTTGAAATCTGTCACAAAACTTTCTAAATCAATCGCCGCGGCTTCGCCGCTTTTGTTTTGACCTAATTATGCTCAATGTGAGCATAATTAGTAGCCGCCCAAAGCGGCGGGAGAGGAGAGACGATGACCAATCTTGACCTTCGTGCAGACGCAGCGCCAGCCCGGGCATTCGTCAGCGCGGCTGCGCGCTTCGGTGTCATCGAAAAACCGGACCTCACCTATACGCCGGCGATGGCGCGCGAAACCGCGCATCTCTACGAGAAGGTCAAGGATTTCATCCCGGCCATCGAGTGGCCCGCTTACGCGCCTTATGTTCACGCGATCAATCGTCTGAAGAAGGAGCGCAACGCCGTCATTCTGGCGCATAACTACCAGACTCCCGATATTTTCCATTGCGTCGCCGATATCGTCGGGGATTCGCTGCAGCTCGCGCGCGACGCCACCAAGGTCGACGCCGAAATCATCGTCCAATGCGGCGTGCATTTCATGGCCGAGGCCTCGAAGTTGCTCAATCCGGAAAAGACCGTGTTGATCCCCGATGCCAAGGCGGGCTGCTCGCTGTCGGAATCGATCACCGGCGCGGATGTACGCCTGCTCAAGCAGCGTTATCCCGGTGTTCCGGTCGTTACCTACGTCAACACCTCGGCCGACGTGAAGGCGGAGACCGACATCTGCTGCACCTCGTCCAACGTGCTGGCGGTCGTCGAAAGCCTCGCGTCCGATACGGTCCTCTGCATTCCCGACGAATATCTCGCGATGAATGTCGCCCGTCAGACGAACAAGAAGATCCTCACCTGGAAGGGCCACTGCGAGGTTCATGAACGTTTCACCGCGGCGGAACTCCTCGCCTACAAGGAAGCCAATCCGGGCATCGAGATCATCGGTCATCCGGAATGCCACCCGGATGTCATTGCCGTCTGCGATTTTGCCGGCTCCACCTCGGGCATGATCAACTATGTCAAGGATAAGCGGCCGCCCAAGGTGCTTCTCGTCACCGAATGCTCCATGGCCTCCAATATCCAGGCGGAAGTCGAGGGTGTCGATTTCGTCAAGCCGTGCAATCTCTGTCCGCACATGAAGCGCATCACGCTGCCGAAGATCCTCGACAGCCTGCTCAACATGACGGAAGAGGTTCTGGTCGATCCGGCGATCGCCGGTCGCGCGCGCCTTGCGGTCGAGCGCATGGTGAACCTCAAGCAGTAGTCGATGCCCGGGCCCAAAGCCCGGCACTCATGCATGCGTTGGAGGAGCTACCGAGCCATGCTGAAAGACCATTTTCGCCCGCAATCTTTCAACGGCATCGATGATATCGTCATCGTTGGCGGCGGGCTCGCGGGGCTCTTCTGCGCCCTGAAGCTGGCGCCGCGTCCCGTTACGATCCTTGCCGCTGCGCCTATCGGGCACGGCGCCTCGTCCGCCTGGGCGCAAGGCGGGATTGCTGCCGCAATGAGCCCGGGCGACACTTTCGAAAAGCACGTCGCCGATACGGTCACCGCCGGTGCGGGCATCGTCGACGAGAAGATGACGCGGATGATGGTCGCCGAAGGCCCGGCGCGCATTCACGATCTGCTCGAATATGGGGTACCCTTCGACCGGGACCTCGAGGGCAAGCTTCTGCTTTCGCGCGAGGCGGCGCATTCCGAACGGCGTATCGTTCGCGTCAGAGGCGACATGGCCGGCAAGGCGATCATGGAAGCGCTGATCGCCGCCGTGCGCAGGACTCCGTCTATCCGCATCATCGAAGGCTATGTGGTCGAGGAACTGGTTCGTGAGGGGCGCTTCATCTCCGGCGTCATCGCGAGGCCGGACGCCGGTCAGTCGAAGACCCGTGTCTCCTTCCCCGCGCGCGCCGTCGTGCTGTGCTCAGGCGGCATCGGGCACCTCTACGCCGTCACCACCAATCCGTGGGAGGCCTGTGGCCAGGGTGTCGGCATGGCGGCGCGGGCGGGCGCAATTATAGCCGATCCCGAATTCGTCCAGTTCCATCCGACCGCGATCAATATCGGCAAGGACCCGGCGCCCTTGGCCACGGAGGCGCTGCGCGGCGATGGCGCCGTGCTTGTCAATTCCGCGGGTCATCGTTTCATGCTCGACATTCACCCCGACGGCGAGCTCGCGCCGCGGGACATTGTCTCGCGCGGCGTTTTCGCCGAAGTGCAGGCCGGGCGTGGCGCCTTCCTCGATTGCACCAAGGCGGTGGGCAAACATTTCCCCGAAATGTTCCCGACCGTTTATGCCTCCTGCCTCGCGGCCGGCATTGATCCGGTGACGCAACCGATCCCGGTTGTTCCGGCGGTTCACTATCACATGGGCGGCGTGCTGACCGACGGGCAGGGCCGCACCTCGATCGATGGTCTCTGGGCGGCAGGCGAGGTGACCTCGACCGGCGTTCACGGTGCCAATCGTCTCGCTTCCAACTCGCTGCTCGAAGCCGTGGTCTTCGCCGCGCGCATCGCGGAAAGCATCAAGGGCACCTTGCCGGCGCCGAAGCTCACCGAATGGGGCGATAATGCCGGCGAGAACGACGATCCGGTGACGGTCGAGGACAGCCCGCCGTTCAAGATCCTGCGCAGCCTGATGAGCGACTGCGTCGGCGTTATCCGTACCCGCGAGAGCCTGACGCGGGCGATCCGCGAGATTGCGGCACTGGAGCGCTCCAACAGCCGCCTGCGCTTCGCCAACATCATCACCACTGCAAAGCTCATCGCTGTCGCCGCGCTTCAGCGCACCGAGAGCCGGGGCGGCCATTTCCGTGCCGATTGCCCGGCCGAGCGCCCCGAATGGCAGCGCCGCACGTACCTGACGCTGGCGCAGGCCGAACGCCTGGCCGCGGAGGTGGCCGAAACCGAGCCGGCGTGACAGCCGGCCGGATATCTCCAAGCGTTATCGACATCCAGACAGATGCAGGAACCAAGCCCATGACTGCCGCGCTACGCCCGGAACTGCCCGCCCTCATGGTCGAAGAACAGGTGAGGGCCGCCCTCCTGGAGGATCTCGGCCGAGCCGGCGATATCACGACGCTCTCGACCATAGGCCCGGACAAGGCGGCGGTGGCGGAAATGCGCGTCCGTGATGCGGGCGTCATCGCCGGGCTGGATTTGGCACGGACGGCATTTCGGCTGATCGACCCGTCAATCCGCTTCGACGCGCTGGCTGCAGACGGCGATCGTGTGGCGCCTGGTATCACCATTGCCCGGATATCGGGTCGAGCGAGGGGGCTGCTATCTGCCGAACGTGTCGCCCTCAATTTCCTCATGCATCTCTCCGGGATCGCCACCTACACGGCAGAATTCGCCGATGAGATCGCGCATACGGCCGCCAAGGTTTGCTGCACCCGCAAGACCATTCCCGGCCTGCGTGCCCTGGAGAAATACGCCGTCCGTCTCGGCGGAGGCTCCAACCATCGCTACGGCCTCGACGATGCCGTGCTGATCAAGGACAACCATATTGCCGTTTCCGGCGGTGTCGCCGATGCCATCCACGCGGCGCGTGCCTATTGCGGCCATCTCGTCAAGGTGGAGGTGGAAGTCGACGGGCTTGCGCAGATGCGCGAGGCGCTGACCGCTGCGCCGGACGTGATCCTGCTCGACAATATGGGACCGGAGTTGCTGCGCGAGGCCGTCGCCATCAATGCCGGACATTGGCGGCTGAATCCGGCCGACTATGCCGCCGACCCGCGCCGCACGCGGCTCGAGGCGTCCGGAAACGTGAAGATCGACACGATCCGGGCAATCGCCGAGAGCGGCGTCGATTACATCTCCACTTCGAAGATCACCATGGCGGCGCCGACGCTCGACGTCGGGCTCGACGTGACGATCTAGGCGCGGAATCATCGACCACAACTCTTCCGCGCTCCTATGGAACGACATCACCACCCGCGCGTTGGTCTTTCTATCCCGCGAGCGAGGAAGGATTTGGTGATGATCAGAATCTTAGCTGTAGTTGCGCTGGCAATCGGCGCGGCAGCCACTGCATCTGCGCAAGAGTCATCGCAGACTGCCGCCGCTAATTTCATCGGCAAGGATGGCAAGGAGATGGGCCGCGCGATGTTGACGGCGGCCGGGAAAGGCGTGCTGATCGAGATGGAGGTCACCGACCTGCCAAAGGGCACTTGGGTTGCCTTCCATGTTCACGAAGTCGGGAGCTGCGACGCTGCAGGCGGCTACGAGTCTGCCGGCAAGCATTTTGCCGGAGAGGACGAGAGCGCCGAACATGGGTTCCTGGCGGCGAAAGGTCCGCACGCCGGCGACATGCCGAACCAATATGTCGGCGCCGACGGGACGCTGCACGCCCAGGTGTTCAACAGCTTTATCTCTCTCGACGACAAGGGCACCGCCGTTCGCGGACGGGCCTTGGTGATCCATGCAGGCTCCGATGACAACCGCAGCCAACCGGCGGGCGACGCGGGTGACCGTCTCGCCTGTGCCGTCATCGAATAGTCTAACGCCCGCCGACCTTCAGCCCCGGAGCCGGCCGCTCGTCGAGTATCTGGCGGCGGAAGCGAAAAAGCGCGGCCGGGCGACCGCCGGTGGAAGCAAGCGTGCCGCCGGTCGGCTCGACGAGCTCGGCCCCCTCGACCAGACGTCGAAAATTCTGCTTGTGCAGGTGGCGGCCGGAGATCGCCTCCACGGTCGCCTGCAAATCGGTAAGCGTGAATTCCGGCGGCATCAGTTCGAAGACCACCGGCCGGTATTTGATCTTTCCCCGCAATCTGGCGACAGCCGTCGCGACGATGCGGCGGTGGTCGTGTCGCATCGTCAGGCCGACGGTGGGATTGCCGAGGTTGCGGCAATGCCCGTCGATCACGGCCTCGCGCACAAGACCGGCCTCGTAAAGCAGTTCGTAGCGGTCCAGCACGCGCTCTTCGTCCCAGGGGAAATCGTCAAGACCGAAGGCCAGGCGAACACGGGAGCGGCGCTGAAAGGCGGAAGCTGATCGTTCATCTTCCGGCGGGCTGCTTTCCCAGCGAGCGAGCGCCGGCAGGATTACCTGGTCCAGCAGGGCGGGGCGTCCGCGCCGCCAATCCTCCCACGGCAGATAGCCATACCAGTCCCGCCAGTGAGCGCCGGCCTCTGCCAACCGCTCATTGTTCTCGGCGTCGGTGCGGGTCAGCGCCAGGTAGCCGACGGAGACCATGTGCTTGCCTTCCTCGCCGGGCAGCCGCTGCCGGCCACGGTCGCCGAAGGTGTAGAGCTGTTCGATATATCCAAGCTTGAGAGCGATGCGTTTTTCGACACGATCGCGCAGGCCCGTCTCGAAGGTGCGGTGACGCGCCGGATCAAAAGGACCGAAGGGCAAGCTGTCACGCATGTCGCCATCGGCCTCGCTGACGGCGAGAATATGCGGGCTGCGGTTGACGACGGCGACGATCGCCGCATTTAGCCCGATCTCGACCGTAATTGCCGGCACGTCAGTCGGCATGCTGTGCGCCTTCGGGTCGGGTGGGGAGCATGAAGGGTGCATTGCCGTCGGCGTCGGCGCCGCGGCCGATGGATCGCACGGCGGCAACGAGCCTTCCCCGTCGCGACAGCGCCTCGTCGCCGATCTCGACGAGCCGCAGGTTCGGTGTCGCGAAAGGCGACACGCGCCGCAGCCGCGCCGCCAAGGCATCGTCGTCCTGGTCCGGCTCGACCGCAAGGGCTGCGATCAGCGCGGCTGCCGGCGAGCGGGAGACGCCCATCCAGCAATGGATGAGGAGCGGGCGGGTACGGTCCCAGTCGCGGGCAAAATCGATGATCCGCCGGACGTGTTCCTCCTGCGGAGCAATGAGGTCGCCCGTTCCGGCGAAGCTGATGTCGTTGACGCCGATCGTCAGGTGTTTCGCCCGGTCGATCACGGCAGGGCGGTGAAAATCCTGCCCCTTGGCAAGCAGGCTCAGCATTTCGCGGCAACCGTGGCGAACGGCCATTTCCGCGATGCGTGCGAGCGGCGAAACGACAATGCCGGTCATTTCAGGCTTCCGCCTTTGCCATGGTCCGCTCCCCTTCGAGCGTGTTGAACCGTTCGGCGAAGCGTCGTTGTGCCTCGACGGCCGGCAGCGGATCGATCAGCAGGGTTTCCCGCGTAATGCCGCGCGGTTGACCGAAGAACCTCCGGGCCTCCTCTGCCGAAAAACCGGCAAGCTCGGTCGCTTCGAAATAGGCGGCGACGCGATCGGCCTTCTTGATCCGCTCCTTGAGTTCCTTGGGCGTATGAGGCGGCAGGCCGAAGCGCAGGTGCACGGCGCTTTCGAGCCGCTTTTCCACGGTCTTGTACCCACCGCCGACGACAGCCTTGAACGGCGAAATCATGTCGCCGATGACGTATTCGGGGGCGTCGTGCAGCAGCGCCATCAGGCATTCGTCCGCGTTGCAACGGTTGGTCCTGCGAAAGATGTCCTCGACGATAAGGCTGTGCTGGGCGACGGAAAAAGCGTGATCCCCCGAGGTCTGGCCGTTCCAGCGTGCCACACGGGCGAGCCCATGAGCGATATCGGAAAGCTCGACGTCGAGCGGCGAGGGGTCGAGCAGGTCGAGCCGCCGGCCGGAAAGCATACGCTGCCAGGCACGCGCATTCGTCATGCGCTTGCCTCATCGGCCTCGGTCGGGAATGAGAGGCCGGTCCAGCCGGGCAGGGTCAATGTCACCGGCACGTCGCCTGCGAGAATGGTATCCCCCTTGGTGATCGCTTCACCGGCCTTGTCGATGCGAACGATGGCAAGGCCAGCTTTGTGCCTCACAGTGCCGAGGGAGCCGATCGATCGGCCATTGACGGTAATGCTTGCGCCGGTCGGAGGCAGCGGCGCTTCGCTGGCAACAATGACGACGCGGCGGCGTGCCGTGGCGCGGTGCTGCATGCGTGAAACGACCTCCTGACCGACATAGCAGCCCTTGCGGAACGAAAGCCCGCCATTGAGATCCAGCAGCACATCGTGCGGAAAGACATCCTGCAAGGCAAAGTCCGGCCCGGAAACGGCAACGCCGCTCGCGATCCTCAGCCGCTCGAGTTCGGTGACGTCTGCCTCCGGGTTCTCCATGTCGTGATAGA
This sequence comes from Sinorhizobium psoraleae, assembly GCF_013283645.1. Lineage (GTDB taxonomy): Bacteria > Pseudomonadota > Alphaproteobacteria > Rhizobiales > Rhizobiaceae > Sinorhizobium > Sinorhizobium psoraleae. The sequence goes on along the minus strand of NZ_JABEKV010000002.1, from coordinate 250,846 downwards.
GACGGAAAACCGATTTTCCGGCCTTCTCGAATCGATAATCGCGATAGCTCCCGGCGGGCTGCTCTTCCTCGAACACGACCGTGACCGGCGCCGGCGACTGGAGCGAGAGTTCGACCGCGGAGCGCAATTTATACATGGTCAGTCGCTTCAGCAGCGGCTCGGCCTGATCGCTCGTCGTCTCCAGCCTGAGTGCTTCGCCATCGCGGGAGATCAGAAAGTCGAACAGGATCTTGCCCTGTGGCGTCAGCAAGGCGCCCGGGCGCGCTTCGTCGGAACCAAGCGCACCGATATCGGTGGTGATCAGGCTTTGCAGAAGATCTTCAGCATCCTTACCGGAAACGCTGATGATCGCGCGGTCATTGAGGCAAACCTTCGGCATCGTTCGAATCCTGTTCTCTTTGTCGAAGAGGTAGGATGTTCGCCGGTCATCGGCAAGCATGCCGCCGGAGCGGGAAGAGGAAAAGTGCCAGGCTGCTTTCCGTTCACGTCCGCTCTACGGCGTCGTGCGTCTTTCCAGACGCACAAAAAGTCGCTGCCGCGCATCGCTGCTCAGTCGCCAGCGACGAAAAATTTCCAACGACCGTCGGGCGTGATGCCGACGCGGTAGAAGTTATAGCTGCCGAATTCTTCCATTTCGGCGAAGTCGCCGGCGGTGACGAGGCGGAACAGATCCACCTTTTCCGGCGCTGTGAGCGAAGACAACGGCTTTTCGGCAAAGTAGGGCCAGACATAGGCTTCTTCCGGCGTGCCCTTGTCGGCGAGAACAAAGCCGGTCGACAGAACGTCGAGAAGGATCGCCAGGATTTCGACGCCGTCCTGATCGCCGGAAAGGCTCTTGAGTGTTGTGACCGGGTCCTCGTCGCTGTTGACGCCCGTCACTTGGGTTTGGGTTGGTCCCTTGCCGAGCAGCGGCCGCAGTCTTTCGATGTCGCCGGAGGCAGCGGCTTCGACGATCAGTTCACGCATGCGTGCAACGGGTGCTGGAATCGTGGAAACATCCGTCAGCACCTCGACAGGCTCAACGACTTGCGGCGCCTCGATTTCATCGTCTTTGCTTACGGCCTTGTCGACGAGCGGATCGGGCATTGGAATTTCGAGAGGGGCTCTCTCCTCCTGCTCGATCTCTTCGGGCTGACCGGCGGGCGCCGTGTTCTGGTCGCTGGCGATAGGGCCAGGAACCCTCTGAAACTCGCTGAGGGCAAGCGCGGGGGATGCGATGATCGGTGTGTACGCGGTTACGCCGGCCAGCAGCAGCGTAGCAAGGCGAACCGGGGAAACCCGGTTTGCAAGGTTCCGTCTCATTGAGGCAGTCCCGATATTACTGGATTGTTCGCTGTGGCGAGAATTCTCCGGCCAGCATCCGCTCGCGAAGCGAATTCAACATCGCTTCGGCGCCTTCTTCGCCATGGAGCCGGATGGTTTCCCGCATGGCCAGCGCGATCGCCGCATCGGCGATGATCTCCGGCTCGATGCCGTCCGCCATGCCGTCCGCCCAGGCTTCGTTCTGATGTTCGAGGGCCGCCTGCATTTTCTCGTGGACGATCATGTCGTCGATGTCGGTCAGGCTTGGTTCCATCATTCGTTCCATGCGACTTCCAATACGTGCACTTGGCTCAATCTAACGCTGCTCCGCTGAACCGCAACTGAACGGGGCGGATACGCCGGTCACTTCTTACCACTCTCTTAACAAACTTAGCAGCCTTTTCCCGAAACGACACGGGGTCCCGGGAAAAGAGGTTAATTTATTGCTAATTTCCAAAGCGGGCGACGATTTCTGACGCAAGTGTTGCACCTTCGGCACGGTATCGCTGCTCGGCGAGAGTGGCCGGCTCCGTGCAGGTCGTGTAGACCGACGCGAAGGTTCGATATCCACGGTTGAACGCAGCTGTCAGACGCTCGCGCCGCTTCGGTTCGTCGCCCGTCTCCTTGTCGAGCAATTCCTGCGTCGAGCGTCGCCAGGTGTCTTCTTCCGCCTTGAGGCAGAGATTGCGCAGATAATGGACCGATCCGAGAATTTCGGCGAGGCGAATCAGCCGCTGATCGTAGGGCGTCGACTTTTCCTCCGTAGCCGCTTCAGGCGCCTTGTCCTGTTGGGACGGTGCCTCTTCTTGGGCGGCGGCGCCCGCGGCGAAGGCGAGAACGGCGCCAATCAGGGCAAGTCGAAGAGGGGGCAGCGCGCTGGTCATGGTCCCATCAAATCCGAATCAACGTCGGTTTTGTGGCAGGGATCAGCCACGTTGTGTCTTGGCGAGAGGCCAGACAGTTTTTCGACGCATTGGCGAACGCTCTGCGGAATCGGCAGTTCGAAGATTTCCTGCGGCGTGAACCAGCCGACGCCTGCGGCATCGTCGCTGGCGATCGCGACAGAATTGGTATCCGCATGGACCGTGAAAACTGAGAGCAGGAAATGCCGCCCTTCCGATTCCTTTCCCGGCAGATCGTAGGTTTCGAAGAGCACCGGGTCGCGGCCACTGATGCCGGTCTCCTCGGCAAGCTCGCGCAGTGCCGTCTCTGCCGGCGTCTCTCCCGGCTCTGCCCGGCCGCCGGGAAAGGCGTACATGTCGGCCGACGGCGGATTGGCGCGCCGGACGAGGAGATAGCGCCCATCCCGTTCGAGGATGGCGGAGGAGGCAAGTTCGGGCCGCTTTTGCATCGCAGAATCAAAATGGCGTTGGATCGTTGACCCATCCTACGTGAAGTGCCACATCCATGTCATGTGCGGACGTTTTGCGCTCACGGCGACGCCGGAAGAATTGTTGGAACTATTTGGGCTGCTGGAGGCGGAAGACTTTCCGGCGCGCTACAACATCGCGCCGACGCAGCCGATCATCGTGGTCGTTGCCTCGGATCGGGCGAGACCCGGGAGCAACCTGCCGGAGCGCAAGGCCCTGCTTGTCCGCTGGGGCTTCACGCCCGGCTGGGTGAAGGATCCACGCAAGTTCCCGTTGCTCATCAACGCCCGTTCGGAATCGGCGGTCGCAAGGGCTGCTTTCCGAGCAGCGATGCGGCATCGCCGCATTCTGGTGCCGGCCTCGGGCTTCTACGAGTGGCACCGCCCGGCAAAGGGCAGTGGCGAAGCTTCGCAGGCCTACTGGGTCCGTCCGAAGCGGGGCGGGATCGTCGCCTTTGCCGGCCTCATGGAGACCTGGTCTTCGGCGGACGGCTCGGAGGTCGACACGGCAGCGATCCTCACCACTGGCGCAAACACGGTGATCCGGCATATCCATGATCGCATGCCGGTCGTAGTCCAGCCGGAAGACTTTGCCCGCTGGCTGGACTGCAGAACCCAGGAGCCGCGCGAAGTCGCCGATCTCATGACTCCGGTCCCGGACGACTATTTCGAGGCGATCCCCGTGTCCGACAAGGTCAACAAGGTCACCAATACCGGACCCGAGCTTCACGATGAGGTCGTTCCTGCAAAGTCGCCGGAAACGGCGCGCCGGAAACGCGCTGACGACCGTAACGACGACAACGGGCAGATGTCCTTGTTTTAGCGGGGTGCCCCTTGGTGGGGTCTACTGCATGGTCCCCTAAATCGTAGCCGATTTGAAGAACATGCAGCAATTCAAAGCGCTGCAGCGTCTTTTGCGCGTCTGACAAGACGCGCGGCGCTGTAGATCAAGCGGGGCGCTTGACGAGTTTGCCTGACGGCTTGACCTTGATCTGCAGTGCGGCGGCGAGCACGGCCCTGAGGCCCAGCGGCCGGTAAAGCGCTACCAGGTCGGCGGCGGGTGCTTTGGTGTCGGTGGTCTTGGCGGCCTTCACTTCTATTGTCTCCATGGTGCTTTCCCTGACCGGAAACACTTTGTTTTCCCGTTATGCGCGAAAACAAAGCTCCTCCTTGTTCCTCCGGAAACAGGAATCGGAATGCAGGGCCAATCTGCAATCGCGAATCTCCTTCCCGTTGCGGCGATCCAGATAAGCTAATGATGACAAAACCATGGCCGCCATCATTCTATGATGCCGGTCGTTGCTTGCCCGTGGTTGACCTCTTGACCGGCGTGATGTGAAGCGCGATAAGTGTCGCCATGAAAACGGTTATCTGCATTATTTGCCGGAAGATTATTCGCTAGCGATCCGCTGGCCTGGCCGTTCTCGTCTCCTAAAATCCAAGATGACAAACGTGCGGGCCGCCCGGACGCTGTATATTCCGACGGTTGCACGCAGGCTTGGAGATTTGGGATGGGCGCTATGCCGACTTTGAAGCTGTACAACACACTGACGCGGGAGAAGGCCGATTTCCGGCCCATCGACCCGGCGAACGTCCGTATGTATGTCTGCGGCCCCACGGTCTACGACTATGCCCACATCGGCAACGCGCGTCCGAACATCGTCTTCGACGTTCTTTTTCGGTTGCTGCGCCATGTCTACGGTGCGAACCATGTCACCTATGCTCGCAACATCACCGACGTGGACGACAAGATCAACGCGCGGGCGCTGCGCGACTATCCGGGGCTGCCGCTGAACGAGGCGATCCGGCGCGTGACCGAGAAAACCGAGACGCAGTTTCTCGAAGATGCGAAGGCGCTCGGTTGCCTAGATCCGGACGTGCAGCCGCGCGCCACCGAAAATATCGCCCAGATGGTCGAGATCATCGAGACGCTGATCGCCAAGGGACATGCCTACCAGGCCGCCGGCGAAGTCCTGTTCGATACGAAGTCGATGACCGATTATGGCCAGCTCTCGAAACGCAACCTCGACGAACAGCAGGCCGGCGCCCGTGTCGCCGTCGATGCCCACAAGAAAAATCCCGGTGATTTCGTGCTCTGGAAGCTTTCCGAGGACGACGAGCCCGGTTGGGAGAGCCCCTGGGGACGTGGTCGCCCCGGTTGGCACATCGAATGCTCGGCGATGAGCAGGCGCTATCTCGGCGAAGTGTTCGACATTCACGGCGGCGGACTGGATCTGATCTTCCCGCATCATGAAAACGAGATCGCCCAGTCGCGCTGCGCCCACGGGACCGAGGTGATGGCGAATGTATGGATGCACAACGGCTTCCTGCAGGTCGAAGGCCGCAAGATGTCGAAGTCCGAAGGCAATTTCGTCACCATCTACGAACTCCTCCACACGGAGAAGTTCGGCGGCCGCAAATGGCCGGGCGAGGTGCTGCGGCTTGCCATGCTGATGACGCACTATCGCGAGCCGATCGACTTCTCCATCAAGCGGCTGGAGGAGGCCGAGCACCTGCTGTCCAAATGGCCTGTACCGGGGGAGACAGCCGACGAGCCGGATCCCGCGATCGTTGCGGCACTGGCGGATGACCTCAACACCGTCGCGGCCATTCAGGCGTTGCATGCACTTGCCCAGAAGGCATCCCTCGATTCGCGACAGGCAGGCGTTTTCGCCGCAAGTGCAGCTTTGCTTGGCGTCGCGCCGAAGGAAATCGAACTCGACGAGGCAGTCGTACACGAGATCGACGCGAGGGTGCGTGCCCGTCTCGAACTCATCAAGGAGAAGAACTTTGCCGAAGCGGACGGCATTCGCAATGATCTCCAGGCCCTAGGCATCCAGCTCAAGGACGCCAAGGACCCGGAAACCGGCGAACGGGTGACGACCTGGGAGGTCAAGCGGTCGCAGGCGTGACCGTTACAGGCGACAATCGCCGCAGAACGAAGAGGAGCGTGACATGACGGACGAGATCCATACTGGCGGGTGCCAATGTGGCGCGATCCGCTTTCGCGTCGAGGGAACGCTCGGCGACGCCTCCGTTTGCCATTGCCGAATGTGCCAGAAGGCGAGCGGGAACTTCTATCTGCCGCTCGTCTCGGTGCGCGGCGCAACGGTCACCTGGACGCGCGGCGAGCGCCGGCGCTTTCAGTCGTCGAACGCCGTCTGGCGCGGTTTCTGCGGTGATTGCGGCACACCGCTGACCTACGAGGCGCCGGATGGCATGGCGCTGGCAATCGCAGCCTTCGACAAGCCCCAGGGTATCGTGCCGACGGTCCAGTGGGGTATCGAGGCGAAGCTGCCCTATGTCGACCATGTGCCCGACCTTCCGGGCGAAGAGACGATGGCGGATGTGGCGGCGGGCTCGTTCCTCGCCGATCTCGTTTCCTATCAGCACCCCGATCACGACACCGAAACCTGGCCACCGGAGGCAAAGCGATGACCGATGCTGTACGAACAGGAGGATGCCAGTGCGGAGCCGTGCGCTTCCGCATCCACGGAAAGCTCGGACGCCCGTCCATATGCCATTGCCGCATGTGTCAGAAGCAGTTCGGGTCGTTCTTTTCGGCGCTAGTCACGGCTCCGAAGGATGGGGTCGAATGGACGCGCGACGAGCCGAGCTACTTTCAGTCTTCGGTCAATATCGACCGGGGCTTCTGCCCGAAATGTGGAACGCCGCTGACTTATCGGCATCCGGGCGGGCTCGAAATCGCGATCGGCGCCTTTGATGACCGCTCCGACCTCGCGCCGCAAATCCAGGTCAATTACGCCGCGCGGTTGCCGTGGGTCGAAACGATCTTCGAGCAGCCGGTGCACGACGATCCGGATTATTATGCCCGGCAGGAACAGATCATCTCCTTCCAGCATCCCGACCACGAGACGGACCAGTGGCCGGCGGCAGGGGCCTGGTAGTGATGATCAGACGAATTTTTACGGGCGGCTGCCAATGCGGCGCGGTGCGCTACCGCGCCGAGGGCACGCTCGACGATCCGCATCTTTGCCATTGCCGCATGTGTCAGAAGGCGGCAGGCAACTATTTCCTGCCGCTCGCCAATATCAAGCGGGATGATTTTCTCATCACCCGCGGGGAGCCGTCCTGGTTCCAGTCGTCGGATGTCGTCACACGCGGCTTCTGCCGCGACTGCGGTACGCCGCTCTTCTACGACATGCCCGGCGAGGATTTCCTGAACATCGCTCTTGGCTCGCTGGACGATCCGGACGACGTACAGCCCGTCTATCAGTCCGGAATCGAGTCACGCGTGTTGTGGTTTTCTCATCTGCCGCGCCTTCCTGAAAAGGAGACTGATGACGGCAGCGAAGAATCTGCTGCGCGTCATTTGCGCGTGCTGGAATCCAACCGCCAGCATCCCGACTACGACACCGTTCATTGGCCACCCAAGGAAGACCTGTTGTGAGCGTCACATTGCGTACCCTTTATCCCGAAATCGAACCCTATGCGTCCGGCCATCTCGACGTGGGCGAAGGCCACGTGATTTATTGGGAACGCGTGGGTACGCCCGGCGCAAAGCCGGCGGTTTTCCTGCACGGCGGACCGGGCGGCACGATCTCGCCGAACCACCGCCGCCTCTTCGATCCAGCACTTTACGATGTGACGCTGTTCGATCAGCGCGGCTGCGGCAAGTCCACGCCGCATGCGGAGATCGAGGCGAACACGACATGGCATCTCGTCGCCGATATCGAACGCTTGCGTGAATTGGCGGGCGTCGACAAATGGCTGGTTTTTGGCGGCTCCTGGGGCTCGACGCTGGCGCTTGCCTATGCCGAAACCCACTCCGACCGTGTTTCCGAACTCGTCGTCAGGGGCATCTATACGCTAACCAGGGCCGAACTCGACTGGTACTATCAATTCGGCGTGTCGGAAATGTTTCCCGATAAGTGGGAACGCTTCGTTGCTCCGATCCCGCAGGAAGAGCGCCACGAGATGATGTTGGCCTATCATCGGCGGCTCACAAGCGAGGACCGCGCGACGCGGCTAGCCGCCGCAAAGGCCTGGAGCATCTGGGAAGGCGAGACGATTACCCTGCTCCCGGAACCGGCGACGAGCGAACGCTTCGAGGAGGAGGAGTATGCCGACGCCTTTGCTCGGATCGAGAACCATTTCTTCGTCAATGCGGGCTGGCTAGAGGAGGGGCAATTGCTGCGTGACGCGCATAAGCTCCACGGCATTCCGGGCGTCATCGTGCACGGCCGCTACGACATGCCGTGCCCGGCCAAATATGCCTGGCAGTTGCACAAGGCCTGGCCGCAGGCGGAGTTCCACCTGATAGAAGGAGCGGGGCACGCCTATTCGGAACCGGGCATTCTCGACCGCCTGATCCGGGCAACGGACAAGTTTGCAGGCAAGGCCGAATAGAGCGGCAGGTGTCTGCGGTTTTTCGCCGGCATCCCGCGCTGACTTATTAGCATCGCACGTTGGAACTGAGCCATGACCAGAGAACGCATCTATCTCTTCGACACCACGCTTCGGGACGGGCAGCAGACGCCCGGCATCGACTTTTCCGTCGAGGACAAGATTGCGATTGCGACCATGCTCGATGATTTCGGCATGGACTATGTCGAAGGCGGCTATCCGGGTGCCAACCCGACGGACACCGAGTTCTTCAAGCAGACGCGCACACAGAAGGCTTCCTTCGTGGCGTTCGGCATGACCAAGCGCGCCGGCGTCTCCGCCTCCAATGATCCGGGCCTGCGCGCATTGCTCGACGCCAGGAGCGATGCGATCTGTCTCGTTGCCAAGAGCTGGGACTATCATGTCGAGGTGGCACTCGGCTGTTCGAATGAGGAGAACCTCGACAACATCCGCGCCTCGGTCGAGGCCGTTGTCGCCTCCGGTCGCGAGGCCATGGTCGATTGCGAGCATTTCTTCGACGGCTACAAGGCAAACCCGGCCTATGCGCTCGCCTGTGCCAGGACGGCGCTTGAGGCGGGAGCACGCTGGGTGGTGCTGTGCGACACCAACGGCGGCACGCAACCGCCGGAGGTGCGCGAAATCGTCGCCGCCGTGATCGCCGGAGGCGTGCCCGGTGCCAATCTAGGCATTCACGCCCATAATGACACCGGCCAGGCCGTGGCGAATTCGCTTGCCGCCGTCGAGGCCGGCGTCCGCCAGATCCAGGGAACGCTGAACGGCATCGGCGAACGCTGCGGCAATGCCAATCTGGTGACGCTGATCGCGACCCTGGCGCTGAAGGAAACCTATTCCAGCCGTTTCGAGACCGGAGCGGATTCCGAGAAACTGCAGGAACTGACGACGCTCGCCCATGCGTTCGACGAGCTTCTGAACCGCTCGCCGGATCCGCAGGCTCCCTATGTTGGCGCGTCGGCCTTTGCAACGAAGGCCGGGATTCACGCGTCGGCGCTGTTGAAGGACCCGAGAACCTACGAGCATGTCGCGCCCGAAAGCGTCGGCAATCTGCGCAGGGTCATGGTCTCGGACCAGGGCGGCAAGGCCAATTTCATCAATGCCCTCAAGCGGCGCGGCATCAGCGTCGCCAAGGACGACCCGAGGCTCGACAAGTTGATCGCCATCGTCAAGGAGCGCGAAGCCACGGGCTACGCTTATGAGGGTGCGGACGCGAGTTTTGCCCTGCTCGCGAGTCGCACGCTTGGGACCGTCCCCGATTTCTTCCGCGTCGAGAGCTTCCGTGTGATGGTCGAGCGGCGCTTCGATGCGAACGGGAACTTGAAGACGGTCTCGGAGGCCGTGGTGAAGGTCGTCGTCGACGGGGAAGTCATGATGTCCGTTGCCGAAGGCCATGGCCCGGTCAACGCGCTCGACCTTGCCTTGCGCAAGGACCTCGGCAAATACCAGTCGGAAATCGTCGATCTCGAGCTCGCAGACTACAAGGTGCGTATCCTCAATGGCGGCACCGAGGCGATCACGCGCGTGCTGATCGAATCGACTGATCGCACCGGCGCGCGCTGGTGGACGGTTGGTGTTTCCGACAACATCATCGATGCGTCCTTCCAGGCTCTCATGGACAGTATCGTCTACAAGCTCCTCAAGAACCGCGATCAGATCGGATTGATCGCGGCCGAATGAGATTCGGGTGCGCTTCACCGTTCGATCAGAGAGTTTCACTCTTCGTTCACGGAAATGAATTGGTGCATTACCGCTCGTTGGAGTAGGACGCCTCGAATGAGGAGGCATTGGTCCATTGACCAGGCCGTCGATAAGGACCGGAGCGTCAGTTCCGCTGTGTCCGAGATGTCAGGAACGAAACCATGGCCGAGCCCAACGCGAAGACGCCCGCTGAGAACACCGATTCCGCCAAGGGTTTCGCCTTCGCGCTTTCCGCCTATCTGCTCTGGGGTTTCCTGCCGTTTTTCATGAAGGCCGTAGCACACATCCCCGCGGCGGAAGTCGTCGCCCACCGCATCGTCTGGTCCGTGCCGCTCGCGGGTCTCGTGCTGTTGTGGCTCGGTCGCACGCACGAGGTGAAGGCGGCGCTCAGGTCCCCGAGCATGCTGAGAATGGCGGCAGTGACCGCTGTGCTCGTCACGATCAACTGGGGCATCTATGTCTGGGCGATCGGCGCCGGTCGCGCCATCGAAACGGCGCTCGGCTATTATATCAATCCGCTATTTTCGATCTTTCTCGGAGCCATCCTGCTCAAGGAAAGGCCGAACACGGCGCAGATGGTAGCGATCGCGCTCGCCGCTATCGCCGTCGCTGTGCTCGCGTTCGATGCCGGCGGCCTGCCATGGGTCTCGATCGGGCTTTGCATCTCCTGGGGCTTCTACGCGTTTTTTCGCAAGACGCTGCCGATCGGGCCGAACCAGGGCTTCTTCCTCGAGGTGCTGCTGCTCAGCATTCCGTCGATCGGCTACATCATCTGGCTTGAAGCCACCGGCCAGGGTCACTTCGGCGATACCGGTGTCGCCGACGTCCTATGGCTGCTCTCCTGCGGCATAGTCACCGCCGTGCCGCTGATGATCTATGCCAACGGCGCGAAGCTGTTGCGGCTCTCGACCATCGGCATCATGCAGTACATCGCTCCGACGATGATCTTCGTGATTGCGGTTTTCGTCTTTCACGAACCCTTCGGGACAGCGAAACTCATTGCCTTTGCATTGATCTGGGCCGCGCTTATCGTCTACTCGGGCGCGATGCTCGTCGAAAGCAGGGCTCGCCGCGCCGCGCCGCCCGCTCCCGCTGAGTAGATTTATCACGGCGCGCGTCTCTTCAGACGTGCGAAGCCATGCAGGCGCTGTTTAATTAATTGAAATTACGCGTTTCCCGGAATTTCTCTAAAGCCTGGAAATGATATCTGCCTCGCCGTCGCGCCCCTTGGCGCCGGCTGACGCGAGAATCGCCGGGACGATGTCTTCGGCCCTGTCGATCACCAGCGGCTGGACGAGGTGGGCCGTGTGGACGAAGCCCTGATCGCGCATATGCTGGAATAGTTCCAGCATCGGGTTCCAGAAGCCGTTGATGTTACCGAAGACCATCGGTTTCCTGTGGCGACCGAGCTGCGCCCAGGTCATGATCTCGACGATTTCCTCAAGCGTGCCGATACCGCCAGGAAGCGCGACGAACGCGTCGGCACGCTCGAACATCTTGTGCTTGCGCTCATGCATGTCGGCAGTGACAACAAGCTCGTTGAGCTGCCCCAGTGAATGGCGCGTCGCTTCCTTGTCCATGAGGAATTCCGGGATGATCCCCGTGACCTCGCCGCCGGCGGAAAGCACACCGCTTGCCACCGCACCCATGATGCCGCGCGTACCGCCACCATAGACGAGGCGCAGACCATGATCGGCGATCGATTTTCCAAGTGCGCGACCGGCCTGCATATGGGCTGCATCTCGCCCAGGCTGAGAACCGCAATAGACGCAGATCGATCGAATCGGGGCAATTTGCTTGGTCATGGAGCCAAAAGACATTGCAGCGCAGCATCGGTCAAGAAAAATGAGGGAAAAAGCTGCGGCAGTGAGCCCCACATAAGATGCGGGAGCTTGTATGAAACTATAGGAAACGTTAGCAATTTCAGTAATACGTTGAAGAATTCGGACGTGCAGGCCGTTGTTGCGCTATAATGGCGAAAAAGGCCCGCGCTGCAGGGCGATAAAAACGGGCATGCGCGGGGCGTTGTATTGCTCCGCTCCGTGTGGAGAGTAGCATGATGAAGAACAAAGCCGGCTGGGTGGCGCTGAGTGTTTTGGCGGCCGCGACCGCATTGATGGTTTTCGTGGTCCAGCCAAATCTGCGTGACGACGGCAAGGAACAGACAGCAAAGCCAACCGCCAGTGGTGGTCAACCGGCCGAGACCAAGCCAGCGGCCAAGGTCGAAACCACCCCGACCGCACCGGAAGGACAGGCGGCGGCGAATGTCACGGGCAACAAGGCTGCCGACGCGTCCGATCCAGCGAACTGGACTGTTCCGGGCTTCGACATCCTTCGCGTCGAACCCGATGGGTCGACCGTCGTTGCGGGACGTGCCCAGCCCGGGACCAAACTCGAAATTCTCAACGGCAACACGATTATCGGCACGGCCGACGTCGGGGCCGCCGGGGACTTCGCTGCCGTCTTCGACAAACCGCTTGTTGCCGGCGACCACCAGCTGACCCTGCGCAGCGTCGGTGCAGGCGGCGCGACCAAGACGTCCGAGGAAGTGGCGACAGTGTCCGTGCCGAAGGACGCCAGCGGCCAGTTGCTGGCGATGGTATCCAAACCTGGTGAAGCGAGCCGCCTGATCACGACGCCGAAGATCGATGAAGAGCCGGCGATGGCCGCAGTTCAGCCGAATGCGGAGCAAGCGGACAAGCCTGCAGGCACGCTCGGGACGCCGGCCAAACCCTCTGGCGTTGCGGGTCTTCAGGTCACCGCTGTCGAGATTGAGGGCGGAACGATGTTCGTTGCGGGCAACGCCAAGCCCGGCGCATTGGTACGCATTTATGCCGACGACAAGTTCGTCGGCGAGATGAAGGCCGACGAGAAGGGTAAATTCGTCGTTGATGGCACGATCGACCTGGCGGTCGGCAGCCACATCATCCGGGCCGACATGCTGAACGAGGACGGGGTTAAGGTTGCGATGCGCGCTTCCGTGCCCTTCGACAGGCCGGCGGGGACGCAGGTTTCCGCCGTCGCCGGTCCGCAGGCTGCGGCGGCGAGCGACGGGCTCGACCGCTTGAAGGCTGAAGCGGGCAAGGCGCTTGCCCTGCTGAGGGGACTTTTCGCCGATGGCAAACGGCCCACTGCCGAGCAGCTTGCGGCGGCCCGCTCGGCGACGGAATTCGCCCTCCAGTCGCTCGCGGACTTCAAGCCGGCGGACAATGAGAACCGGGCGCTGGCGACGGCCGCCGCAGAGGCTTCCAAGGCGGCCGCCGATGCACTGACGGTACTCAAGTCTTCCCAGCGGGACCCGGCCAGCGTCGCTGCAGCCCTGACAAAGGTCGAGGGCACGGTCGGCCCCGCGCTGACGCGGCAGAGTGCTGTTGCCGAGGCAGTTGTCAGGCCTGACGCCGAGACGGCTACGGACACCGCCAAGCCGTCGGAGCCGTCGATGGCCGAAGGTGCTGGCAGCGCTGCGGCAGCGCCCGCGACCGACGAGGCGACGGCCGCAGCATCCGTCGAGGCGCCTGGACAACCCACGATGATCGAGCAGGCTCCGCTCAAGGAGAGCAAGACTTCGGTCATCATCCGCCGCGGCGACACTCTCTGGCAGATTTCGCGCCGGGTCTATGGGGCAGGGGTTCGCTATACGACGATCTATCTTGCCAATCGGGAGCAGATCGAAAATCCCGACTTGATCCGTCCGGGCCAGGTTTTCGGTGTTCCCGACGAAGCGATGTCCGAGGACGAATCGCGGGAAATGCATCGCAAGCACGTGAAGCACGAATAATAGCCCGCCTTTTTGGCCGCGATTCCATTGCGGCGAGGAGCATGCGAGCCTATCTGATTTGTCAGCAAACGCGGCGTCTCCAAAAAGGCGCCGCTTTTCATTGACGATCTGCAGCGCCGTGCGTCGTTTCAGACGCACAAAGGACGCTGCAGCACTTTGAATTGCTGCATGTTTAATCCTTAAATCGGTTCCGATTTAAGGAAACATGCAGCAGAACTGGAAACGGAACGAGACGTGGCATCCCAAAACCAGAAAAAGACGGTTTCTGCCAGCACGAGCAATCCGTTAGAGACCATTGTGAACCTCTGGCCCTACATGTGGCCGGCAGATCGCGCGGATCTGAAGTTGCGGGTCGTCTGGGCGACGGTGATCCTCGTGATCGCGAAGGTCGTCCTTATTCTTGTTCCCTACTTTTTCAAGTGGGCAACCGATGCCCTCAACAGCAGGCCGGACGCGCTGGCCTCCCTGCCGCAATTTTTGACCGGCGCGGTCATGTTGGTGCTCGCCTATAATCTTGCGCGTCTGCTGCAGGCGGGCCTGAACCAGTTGCGTGATGCATTGTTTGCGAGCGTGGGTCAGCACGCCGTGCGGCAACTCGCCTACAGAACCTTCGTCCACATGCATCAGCTTTCGCTCCGCTTTCATCTCGAGCGGCGCACGGGCGGGCTTTCGCGTATCATCGAGCGCGGAACCAAGGGCATCGAAACGATCGTCCGTTTTACGATCCTGAACAGCGTTCCGACGCTTATCGAGTTCCTGCTGACGGCGGTGATCTTCTGGTGGGGCTACGGCTTCAGCTATCTCTTCGTGACGGCGGTGACGGTCTGGCTCTACATCTGGTTCACGGTGCGCGCCAGTGACTGGCGCATTGCCATTCGCCGTTCGATGAACGACAGCGACACCGACGCGAACACCAAGGCGATCGACTCGCTTCTCAACTTCGAAACCGTCAAGTATTTCGGCAACGAAGAGATGGAGGCAAAGCGGTTCGACAGGTCAATGGAACGCTACGAACGCGCCGCGACCCAGGTCTGGACGTCGCTCGGCTGGCTGAACTTCGGCCAGGCGCTGATCTTCGGCGCGGGCACCGCGGTCATGATGACGATATCGGCGCTCGCCGTACAGCGCGGCGACCAGACGATCGGTGATTTCGTCTTCGTCAACGCGATGCTGATCCAGCTTGCCATTCCGCTGAACTTCATCGGTTTCGTTTATCGCGAAATCCGGCAAGGCCTGACCGACATCGAGCACATGTTCGATCTGCTCGATGTTCAGGCGGAGGTCGTCGATCACCCGAATGCGAAGGAACTGACGATCGACCGTGGCGCTATTGCCTTCAGGAACGTGCGTTTCGCCTACGATCCTGCCCGTCCGATCCTCAAAGGGATCTCGTTTGACGTTCCCGCCGGCAAGACGGTTGCGGTCGTTGGGCCATCGGGAGCGGGCAAATCGACATTGTCGCGGCTGCTCTACCGCTTCTACGACGTCCAAGAGGGATCGATTACCATCGACGGGCAGGACGTTCGTGATGTGACGCAGAAAAGCTTGCGCGCGGTGATCGGCATGGTGCCGCAGGATACCGTGCTCTTCAACGATACGATCGCCTACAATATTCGCTACGGTCGCGTCGAGGCGTCCGACTCCGAGGTCGAGGCGGCCGCCGAAGCGGCGCAGATCGCCGATTTCATTCGCGGCCTGCCGGAGGGGTTCCGCGCCATGGTCGGTGAACGCGGGCTGAAACTTTCAGGTGGCGAGAAGCAGCGCGTGGCGATCGCCCGCACGATCCTGAAGGCGCCGCCGATTTTGATCCTCGATGAGGCGACATCCGCGCTCGATACCAAGACGGAGCAGGAAATTCAGGCGGCATTGGACGTCGTGTCCCGCAACCGCACGACGCTCGTCATCGCCCACCGTCTATCGACGGTCATTCATGCGGATGAGATCATCGTCGTCAAGGACGGGGTCATCGCGGAGCGCGGCACGCACGGGGAACTGATCGACCGCGATGGCCTTTACGCTTCCATGTGGAGCCGCCAGCGCGAGGCAACACAGGCGGAAGAGCAGTTGAAGCGGGTGCGCGAGAGCGACGACCTCGGTATCGTCGACCGAGGTCAGCCGGCTGCTTGACTATGACAGGTGAGTGCGCGGCGCCATTGTTTGCGGCTTCGACGTTGCCGGACTCCTGGATTCGCGCTACTGCATGTTTCCCTAAAATCGGGCCCGATTTTGAGGATAAAAACATGCAGCAATTCAAAGTGCTACAGCGATCTTTGTGTGTCTGAAAAGACGCACGCGCTGTAGGTCACCTTCCACGTCAAATCTGGAGTAGAGTTCATGAGCTTGGTCAACACGGTGCGTAACACGCTCGTTCCGGTGCACAAGGAAGGTTATCGCTTCATCGCGATTTTCTTCGTTGTGTCGCTGGTGCTTGGCTTGCTGTGGGAGCCGCTGATGTGGATCGGCTTCCTGTTGACCGCCTGGTGCGCCTATTTCTTCCGCGATCCCGAACGCATGACACCGATCGACGACGATCTCGTCATCAGCCCGGCTGACGGTCGCGTCTCCTCGATTGCAGTGGTTACCCCGCCGGATGAACTAGGCCTGGGATCGACGCCGATGCTCCGCATTTCGGTTTTCATGAACGTCTTCAACTGCCATGTGAACCGCGCGCCGATGAGCGGGTCCGTGCGCCGCGTCGCCTATCGGGCCGGCAGGTTCGTAAATGCCGAGCTCGACAAGGCCAGCCACGAGAACGAACGCAATGGCCTCGTCATCGAGACGAAGCACGGCGAAATCGGTGTAGTCCAGATTGCCGGGCTGGTGGCGCGGCGCATTCTCTGCTGGACGGCGGAAAACGCGCCGCTTGAAGCGGGCGAGCGCTTCGGTCTCATCCGGTTCGGCTCTCGCCTCGACGTATTTCTGCCGGAAGGGGCCGAACCGCGCGTCAGCCTCGGCCAGACCGCAGTCGCCGGCGAAACGGTGCTTGCTGAATTCGGCTCCGCGAAGGGGCCGGTCATCAGCCGCCGGTCATAAAGGAGCGATCATGGAAGAGCCTCAGCAGGAAAAGCCGACAGAAGCAATGCAATCGGCAGCGGAGGGTGAGGGATCGAACGACAAGGCGCGCGGGCCGCGTCTGCGCGAAATTCCGCTGCGCCTGATGATCCCCAACATGATCACTGTGCTGGCGATCTGTGCGGGCCTTTCCGGCATCCGGCTTGCCTTCGAGAACCGCGTCGAGCTTGCCGTCGCTATGGTACTGTTCGCTGCATTCCTCGACGGTATCGACGGACGGGTCGCCCGCCTGCTCAAGGCGACATCGAGCTTCGGCGGCCAGATGGATTCGCTTGCGGACATCATCAATTTCGGCGTCGCTCCGGCACTGGTTCTTTATGTTTTCGTGCTCGACCAGGCGCGGTCGATCGGCTGGATCGCCGCCTTGATCTACGCCATCGCCACTGGGTTGCGATTGGCGCGCTTCAACGTCATGGCCGAGCGCCAGGTCAAGGCATCCTGGCAGTCTGAATATTTCGTCGGCGTTCCGGCGCCGGCGGGGGCCATGTTGGTGCTGTTGCCGGTCTATCTCGGCCTGCTCGGCCTTGCGCCGGAGCGGCTGTTTGCGCTCATCGCGGCCGCCTATACGGTGCTCATCGCCTTCCTTCTGGTCAGCCGTCTGCCGGTCTGGTCCGGCAAGTCGGAGAACAGCCGTCTGCGCCGCGATCTCGTCCTGCCCGCCATTCTCGTTGTCGTGTTCTACGTCGCGACGCTGATGACCTATACCTGGGAAACGATGGTGGTGACGGCGCTCGCCTATCTGATCAGCCTGCCCTTCGGCGCCCGATCCTGGCAGCGCAAATATGGCGACTGGCCGGCCCATCCGGCGCAGGGAGGCGATGGACTGCCCGGCGACAACGATTAGGCACAAGCATCGCCATGAAAGAAGAAAGCCACCGCGGATCACCGTGGTGGCTTAATTTTTGGCTTCGATTGCCGGAGCGTTTCAAAACATTGAAACGCCCCTGTAACACAAGGATTCCCCATTATTCGGGCATCCGATAGTCGACGATCTTGTTTTCGCGGACGACGAAAAGTTTGCCGGTTTCGGTCTGGTCAGGCCCGAGAAGCGGCATCAGCGCGGCCGCAACTTCAGATGGATGTGGCAGGGTTGCCGGATCTTCGCCGGGCATCGCCTGCGCCCGCATTGCGGTGCGCGTCGCTCCGGGATCGACGCTGAGAATGCGAAGCGGCAGTCGCTGAGTTTCGTGCGCCCAGGTGCGTGCCAGTGCCTCCACGGCCGCCTTGGACGCAGAGTAGGGCCCCCAGAAGGGCCTGCACTTGTGCGCAGCGCCGGAGGAGAGAATGAGCGCGCGGCCCGCATCGGACTTGACGAGCAACGGCTCGACGGACCGGATCAGCCGCCAGGTCGCGGTGACGTTGATCGTCATCACCTTTTCGAACACCTTGGCCTCGACATGACCGATCGGCGAAATCGTGCCGAGCACACCGGCATTGGCAACGAGGATATCGAGTTTGCCCCAACGCTCGTGGATCGCGCCTCCAAGCTTGTCGATCGCTGCCATATCCGCGAGGTCGAAGGGTACGAGCGTGGCCGACCCGCCAATCGCCTTGATGGCATCGTCCAGTTCTTCGAGGCCGCCGACCGTGCGTGCGCAGGCGATGACGTGCGCGCCAGCCTTGGCAAGTTCGAGGGCGGTGAAATAGCCGATACCGCGCGATGCACCGGTAACCAGGGCGACCCGGTCTTTCAGATTGGGCGTCATTTTGTTGTCTTTATCCGTTGCTGGCGAGAACCGAGAGTTTGCGGACGTTGCTTGCGCCTTCCTGGTCGAGCAAGCGGGTCGGGTAGTCACCGGTGAAGTAATGATCGGTGAATTGCGGTGCCTTGGGATCGCGCGCAACACCGCCCACGGCTTGATAAAGCCCATCGATCGACAGGAATTCAAGCGAGTCGGCGCCGATGAATCGGCACATGGAGGCGAGGTCGGCGTGCTGGTTGGCGAGCAACTTGTCGCGGTCCGGCGTATCGATTCCGTAGAAGTCCGGGTGGAAGATCATCGGGCTGGCGACGCGGATATGCACTTCGCGTGCACCGGCTTCGCGGATCATCTGTACGATCTTGACCGACGTCGTTCCGCGCACGATGGAATCATCTACGAGCACGACGCGCTTGCCGGCGATCATGGCGCGATTGGCCGAATGCTTCAGCTTGACGCCGAAGGCGCGGATCTGCTGCGTCGGCTCGATGAAGGTCCGCCCGACGTAATGATTGCGGATGATGCCGTATTCGAAGGGAATGCCACTCTGTTGTGCATAGCCGAGCGCGGCCGGAGTGCCGCCATCGGGCACAGGAACGACCACATCCGCCTCGACGGGCGCTTCCTTGGCGAGATTGACGCCCATGTTCTTGCGCGCCACATAGACGCTGCGACCGCCGACGACCGAATCCGGGCGGGCGAAGTAGACATATTCGAAGAGGCAGAGTTTTTCAGGCTGCGTTGATTCCGGCTTGCGTGCGTCGATCGAGATCGAGCCGTCCGGCTGGATCTCGCAAATGACCACTTCGCCGTTCTCGACATCACGGATGTACTTGGCGCCGATGATGTCGAGCGCGCAGGTTTCCGAACAGAAGATCGGCTTGCCGTCGAGTTCGCCCATGACGAGGGGGCGGATACCGATCGGGTCGCGTGCGGCGATCAGCTTGGTGCGCGTCATCGCCAGCATTGAATAGCCGCCTTCCATCTGGCGGATGGCGTCGATGAAGCGATCGGAGGAGGAGGTCTGCTTGGAGCGGGCGATGAGGTGAAGGACGACTTCGGTGTCCGAGGTCGACTGACATATCGCGCCGTCTGCAATCAATTGGCGGCGGAGCGTCAGCCCATTGGTGAAGTTGCCGTTATGGGCGATAGCGATGCCGCCGACTTCAAGCTCGGCAAAGAGCGGCTGGACGTTGCGCAGCGCCACCTCGCCGGTCGTCGAGTAGCGCGTATGCCCGATGGAAATATAGCCTGGCAGCTTGGCCAGTGTTGCGGGGTCCGTATAGTGATCTCCGACGAGACCCATACGCTTTTCGGTATAGAACTGCTTGCCATCGAAGGTGACGATACCGGCCGCTTCCTGGCCGCGATGCTGGAGCGCGTGCAAGCCAAGTGCCGTCAGGGTGGCCGCATCCGGATGCCCGAGAATACCGAAGACTCCGCACTCTTCGTGCAGAGTGTCGCCATCGAGTTCGTCGTGGATTTCACTGGATCTGAGATCGGTCATCACAAGTTCGCCTTTGCTCCATGCCGGTGCGCATATCGTGATCAGGCTGCCCGTCTTCAAGCAATCTTAGCCGAAAACACTAGCAAGCGTTATTCCAAATGGACAAAGCCCGCGCAGCGGGCCTTGTCACTAACTGATGTCTGCCTCAGCCGTTCGTCGGCGCATCCTCGACGGGGGGCTGTTCGGTCGTGCCCGGAGGGGTTTCGGGTTCGCCTTCGCCCGTCGCATCCTTGCCGCGAAGGCGGTCGAGGATTGTGGCGTCGGCCTCTTCCGGCAAAAGCGCGATCAGCCTGTTGCCGAGATTGTCAAGCAGCGGCTTCGACTTCGCCTGGGTTACCCAGATCGGCTGCTGTTGCGGCGCGACCAGCCAGTTGAAGAACAGCATGGCGACGACGACAAGCAGGATGCCGCGGGCGGCACCGAAGAGAAAGCCGAGCGTCCGGTCGAGCGCGCCGATGCGGCTGTCGATGATGAAATCGGCGATCCGCATCGTAATGAAGGAAATGATGATGAGCGCGACCAGGAAGACCACAGCGGCCGAACCGATCATCGCGACCGTGTCGCTGCTCGTGTATTGCGAGGCATAGGGCAGCAGGTACGGATAGAGGAAATAGGCCGCTGCCGCCGCGCCGACCCAACTCGCGACCGACAGAACCTCGCGCGAGAATCCGCGGACCATGGCGAGGATGGCCGAAAACAGCGCGACGCCGAGAACGATACCATCGAGAATTGTAATGGGCATGTTGTCCTTACTCCGACCCCGTCTTGATCCGGGCCACACCAAGCTTAGCTGCGGTCGGTCCTGTCCGCACGCGCTCTGAACATCTTTCCACGGCCAATCGTCGCCGAGGTCATTCGTCTTCGCTTTCCGCCTGCCGTAGAGCGCTCCGCGATCCGGCGATGCGCGCCACGAGATCCGGCAGGCTCTCCATCTCGCTCCACCGGCCGTTGCCGTTCTTCGGCAGTTCGGTCGATGCAGACGGCAATACGGCCTGGGAGAAACCGAGCTTCTCGGCTTCCTTAAGACGTTGGGCGGTATGCGCAACCGGCCGGATGGCGCCCGACAAGCTGACTTCGCCGAAATAGACGCAATCGGCCGGAAGGGCAAGCCCGGCCAGCGACGAAACCAGCGCGGAAGCAACCGCGAGGTCGGCCGCAGGCTCAGAAATACGAAAACCGCCGGCAATGTTGAGATAAACGTCATGTTGGCCGAGGCGGACGCCGCAATGGGCTTCAAGCACCGCGAGGATCATCGACAGACGCGCGGAGTCCCAGCCGACGACCGCACGGCGCGGTGTTCCGAGCGACGTCGGCGCGACGAGCGCCTGCACCTCCACCAGCACCGGCCGGGTTCCTTCCATGCCGGCAAACACGGCTGCTCCCGGCGACTTCTCGTTGCGTTCGCCGAGAAACAGCTCCGACGGATTGGCGACTTCGCGCAAGCCCTTGTCCGACATCTCGAACACGCCAATCTCGTCAGTCGGGCCGAAGCGGTTCTTGACCGTTCTGAGAATGCGGTAGTGATGTCCGCGATCCCCTTCGAAATAGAGCACGGCGTCGACCATGTGTTCGACGACGCGTGGGCCGGCGATCTGGCCTTCCTTCGTCACGTGGCCGACGAGCACGACCGCCGTGCCGGTCTGTTTGGCAAAGCGGATCATCGCCTGCACGCCGGTGCGCACCTGGGTCACTGTTCCGGGCGCCGAATCGACGATGTCACTCCAGAGCGTCTGGATCGAATCGATGATGACGAGATCGGGGCGCTTACCGTCGGCAAGGGTCGCCAGAATGTCCTCGACATTGGTCTCTGCGGCAAGAAGCACGTCGCTGTCGGCAGCCCCGAGCCGCTGGGCGCGCAAACGCACCTGGGCGATGGCCTCCTCGCCCGACACATAGATGACGCGATGCTTGCGGCGGGAAAGGGCCGCGGCCGCCTGCATCAGCACGGTCGACTTGCCGATACCGGGGTCGCCGCCGACGAGCAATGCCGAGCCGCGCACGAAGCCGCCGCCGGTGACGCGATCGAGTTCGGATATCCCCGTCTGGATGCGCGGCGCGTCTTCGATCTCGCCGGAAAGCGTGGTGAGTGCGCCCGGTCGTCCCCTCTTCGGCGCGCGCGACGGACCGCCGCCGATCCCCGCGGTCGGATCGTCCTCGATGATCGTGTTCCACTCGCCGCAGCCATCGCACTTGCCCGCCCAGCGGGAGTGAACGGTGCCGCAATTCTGGCAGATGAACTGGGTGCGGGCTTTCGCCATCGAGACTAGCTTTCGGATATTCCGGGAGACTGCGAACGGCGGTGGTTCGAGAATCACCACCAGCGATCACATAATGCCGCGAAATTCGGCTTGAAAGGGTGTTTTTCGGCGACCCGACTGTCGACGCAGCGACGCTCCGCGCTCAGGCGCCGCCGATATAGGTTCGATGATAGCGATGACCGAGGCTCGTCAGCAACTCGTAGCCGATCGTTCCGCCGGCGCGCGCGACGTCGTCTATCGCGATGTTGCGGCCGAATAGCTCGATGTAGTCGCCGGCGCGGACGGCCTTTTCCGGCAGGTCGGTAACGTCGAACAGGCTGAGGTCCATGGTTACCCGGCCGACATGCGGCACCCTTCTGCCGTGAAGAAAACCATAGGCGCCCGACGGCATCGATTGCCTGAGCGTCACACCGCCGCCGGAAACCGAACGGTGATATCCGTCGGCGTAGCCGATCGCGACCGTTGCGATGCGGCTGTCACGGGTGAAGCGCGCCGATGCGCCGTAGCTTGCCGTCGCGCCGGAGGGAACTGTGCGCACCTGGATGATGCGTGCTTCGGCCGTCACCACCGCCTTCATCGGGTTCACCGCTCCGTTCACTGCTTCGCCGCCATAGACGGCGATGCCCGGGCGGGTAAGGTCGAAGTGGTAGTCCTTGCCGAGGAACACGCCGCCGGAATTGGCCAAGCTCGCGGGGATGCCCTCGAAGGCGGTCGCCACCTCGCGGAAGCGGTCGAGCTGATAGAGGTTCATCGGATGCTTCGGATCGTCGCCGCAGGCAAGATGGCTCATGATCAGCACCGGCGAGAAACTTGCCGGCCGCGCCGGGTCGTTGGCGAGCGCGACGGCTTCCTCGACCGACAGTCCAAGCCGGTTCATGCCGGTGTCGACGTGAAGCACGCACGGATGGTCGCCGTGCTCGGAAAGCGCAGCCATGAAGACGGCGAGTTGCTCCTCCGAGTTGATGATCGGCACGAGGTCATTGTCGAAGAAGAGCTCCTCGTTGCCTGGCCACATGCCGGCCAGAATGTAGATGCGCCCATCGGGGACCAGCGGGCGAAGCTCCACTCCTTCCTCCGCGCTGGCGACGAAGAAGTCGCGTGCACCGGCGGCGTAAAGGGCGGGGGCCGCCTGCTCGATGCCGAGCCCATAGGCGTTCGCCTTGAGCACGGCGGCCGCGCGAGCCTTGCCGGAGCGCTCGTTCATGGCACGCCAGTTGTCGGCCAGTGCTGTGAGGTCGATGGTGAGCCTGCTGGAGGCGGAGAGGAATTCTGGAATGTGCATACCGGACGCTCTGTGTGATTGATGTTGCAGCAATACATCCTGGCGCCGAAGGTCGCAAACGGTCCCCCATCCGGCCGGCGGGAGAAGAGCCCGAGCACTTTTGTGCAAGACGCACAGTTCCGCTGCCGCTAACATTTGCTCGATGCAGACGATCTCGCAGGAACAGGCTATCGAGGCCATGCCGCTCAAGGGTGCCGAGCACACGCGCTTCTGGCGTGATGCGCGGTTCAATGGCATGGAATGCCTGAGCGCGACCTTCATCACACATGAGTTTGCACCGCATGCGCATGACACGTTCAGCATCGGCGCAATCGAGGCGGGCTCGCAGATCAGCACGATCAAGGGCGAACGATCGCAGACGGGGCCCGGCGATCTCTACCTCATCAATCCGGACGAGATCCACGACGGGCATCCGGGCCTCGATGGTTACCGCTATCGAATGATCTATCCGTCCGTCGAAATGCTGGTCGACGTCCTCGAGGATGTCACCGGTCGAGCCTTCAGAGGTACGCCCTGCTTCTCGCGACTGCTGCTTCGCGACCCCGAGCTTGCTATCGCCTTTCATCGCGCCCATCGGGCGCTCGAGGGAAATGCGGGCGCCTTGGAGGCGGACGAAGGAATGTTTAGCTTCCTGGCCAAACTGTTCCGGCGGCACGGCAGCGCGATCATCCTTCCCGTGGAGACGCGCGAACCTTCAGCCGTGCATCGCGCTCGGGATTATCTCACCGCCAATTATTCCCACGACATCGGCCTCGACGAGCTTGCGAAGGTGGCCGGGCTTAGCCGGGCGCACCTGATCCGCGCTTTCCGCAAGGAATTCCACATCACGCCCCACGCCTTCCTGACCGACAAGCGGGTCCGCGAAGCAAAGACACTGCTGCGGCAGGGCTGGTCCGCCGTTGATACCGCCTATCATTGCGGCTTCGCCGATCAGGCGCACTTCAGCCGGCATTTCAAGGCAAGAACCGGCGTCACTCCGGGCGCGTTCCGAGCCGGTTGATCACTTTCGTTCAAGACGCTGCGGCTTCTTCGCATCTATTGCCTTGATGGAATTGAAAAGCGGAGTGACGAGCGTGAACACGAAGGACGTTTTCCGAGAGTTTGCTGGCGGGGTCCGGGCCATGGCGCCGCTCATCGTCGCCGTCATGCCGATCGGCCTTGTCTTCGGCGCGGTCGCGGCAAGTAAGGGTCTTTCCAGTCTCGAAGTGACGCTGATGAGTGCCTTGGTCTTCGCCGGCGGTTCGCAGTTCGTCGCCATGGATATCTGGACCCATCCGGCATCCTGGGGTGCGCTCGGTTTTTCGGCGCTGCTCGTCAACATCCGCCACGTGCTGATGAGTGCCTCGATCGGCGCGAAGATGCCAGCCTTCTCCGGTCCCGCGAAATATGCCGCGATGCTGCTGCTGGCCGATGAAATCTGGGCCATGGCCGAGTCTCGGGCGACGCACGCGCGCCTGTCCGCCGCCTGGTATGCCGGGCTCGCGGTGCCTTTCTACTTCATCTGGGTTTTGACGAGCCTCGCCGGATCGATCGCTGGAGCCCTCCTGGGTGACCCGAAGGCAATCGGTCTCGATTTTGCCTTTCCCGCCGTCTTTGTGGTTCTGGTGATGGGTTTCTGGAAAGGGCGGGAGACCGGTGTCGTGCTTGCGGCAAGTGCAGCCGCAGCGGTGCTGACACACCAATTGCTACCCGGCGTCTGGTATATCGCGGCGGGTGCCGCCGCCGGCGTCGTTGCAGCGCTCGTCGCCGATCAGCGCCGGGAGGCCTGTGCATGACAGTCGATCCGAGCGCTGCTCTCGCGATTCTTGCCATGGCCGCAGCGACGGTGCTGACACGTATCAGCGGCTTGCTTCTCATCCGTTTCGTGACAATCGGACCGCAACAAAGAAGGGCCTTGGAGGCCATACCGCCGGCTGTCCTAATGGCCGTCATCGCCCCGACCGCGCTCGTGACAGGGCCGGCCGAGACTCTTGCGGCGCTCGCGACGGCGCTCGCCGCAACGCGGCTGCCGCTGCTAGCGGCGGTGGCAACCGGTGTTTTTGTCGTTGCCGTTGCGAGAGCGCTGATCGGGGCGTGAAGCCAATTGTCAGTGTTCGTACTGCGTGAACGAGGGGTCTGCAAGGTCAGTGAAGCGGGTATATTCCGACTGAAATGCCAGTTTTACCGTACCAGTTGGTCCGTGACGCTGCTTGGCGATGATGACGTCGGCCGTGCCCTTCACCTGTTCCATCTTCATCTTCCACTCTTCGTATTTCGGGTCGAGCTCGTCACGCGGCTCCAGGTTCTTCACATAATATTCCTCGCGGAACACGAAGAGTACCACGTCGGCATCCTGTTCGATCGAGCCCGATTCACGAAGGTCGGAGAGTTGTGGTCGTTTGTCTTCACGGCTTTCCACTTGGCGCGAGAGCTGTGAAAGCGCAATGATCGGCACGTTCAACTCCTTGCCCAGCGCCTTCAGGCCGGTGGTGATCTGCGTGATTTCCTGCACGCGATTGTCGCTCGATTTCCCCGAACCGGTCATGAGCTGGATATAGTCCACTACCAGACAATCGAGGCCCCGCTGTCGCTTCAGACGCCGGGCTCGGGCTGAAAGCTGGGCGATGGAGATGCCACCCGTTTGGTCGATGTAGAGGGGTACCTTCTGCATCATCTGCGAGCAGGCGACGAGCTTTTCAAAGTCGGCTTCGGAAATGTCGCCGCGACGGATCTTCGAGGAGGAGACTTCCGTCTGCTCGGAGATGATACGGGTGGCGAGCTGTTCGGACGACATTTCGAGCGAGTAGAAACCGACGACGCCGCCGTTCTTCGCCTTCATCGATCCGTCGGGCTGCACTTCGCCCTCGTAAGCTGCGGCGATATTGTAGGCGATGTTGGTCGCAAGCGACGTCTTGCCCATGCCGGGGCGCCCGGCCAGAACGATCAAGTCCGAACGCTGCAGACCGCCCATGCGGGCATCGAGCGAATGAATGCCGGTCGAGATGCCGGAGAGGCTGCCGTCGCGCTCGAACGCCGCCCCGGCCATATCGATGGCCAACGCGACCGCGTCGTTGAACGACTGGAAGCCGCCGTCATAGCGTCCTGTTTCGGCAAGCTCGAAAAGGCGCCGCTCCGCATCCTCGATCTGGCTCTGCGGCGGCATGTCGAGCGGCGCGTCATAGGCGATGTTGACCATGTCCTCGCCGATCGTGATCAGCGAACGACGCAGCGCCAGATCGTAGATGGCGCGGCCGTAGTCCTCCGCATTGATGATCGAAACGGCCTCGGCCGCGAGGCGCGCGAGGTATTGGGCAACGGTCAGGTCGCCGACTTTTTCGTCCGCCTTGAGGAAGGTCTTGATCGTGACCGGGTTGGCGGTCTTGCCCATGCGGATGATATCGCCGGCCACCTCGAAGATGCGGCGGTGCAGCGGCTCGAAAAGATGTACCGGCTTGAGGAAGTCGGATACCCGGTAGAACGCGTCGTTGTTGACCAGAATGGCGCCGAGCAGCGCCTGCTCGGCTTCCAGATTGTTCGGCGCTTCGCGATAGTGCTGATCCGCCTGATCCTTGGCCAAGGGGGCGAGCTTGCGCGCTGCGTCGTTCATCGATCGTTCCATTTCCGCGTGTAGTTCGTGTGAGCTATCCGATTTGCTGCCTGTCGTTCTGTGGGTCAAGTGCTGCTGCGCAACAGTCGTGAACCCATGCAATCGTGCTCGCGGTCTTTGCCCGTTGTTCGACTGTTCCACAGGCGAGCGTCACAAATGGCGAAAAAATGATGACGTCGATTGACGCCGCGACCCGAGCGAAAGGTATCTGATTCGCGTTCAAACGTCTTTTATGAACCGCCGGTCGCGAGTCTGGTGCGGAACGACGCAGCGCGACGCGCAAAATGAAAAGGCCCGGATCGATGGATCCGGGCCCTTCAATTCAGGTATGCCGCGAAGCTTATTCTTCTTCGGTTTCGAACTCAGCTTCCGGGTTGAAGAAGTCTTCCGGCTTCAGGGCGTCTTCGTCGACACCGTAGATGGCATCAGCGGACGTCAGGCTTTCGCCCTTGGCCTGGCGCTCGGCTTCTTCGGTCGAACGAGCGACATTGATTTCAACGGCGATTTCGACTTCCGCGTGCAGGTGCAGCGTAACCTTGTGCACACCGATCGCCTTGATCGGATGGTTGAGGTCGACCTGGTTGCGGTTGATGTTGAAGCCGTCGGCGGCAAGCGCCTCGACGACGTCACGGGCAGCAACCGAGCCGTAGAGCTGGCCGGTTTCGCCGGCGGAGCGGACGATGATGAAGGACTTGCCGTCCAGCTTGTCCGCAATCTGCTGAGCTTCGGACTTGCGCTCGAGGTTGCGGGCTTCGAGGGTTGCGCGCTCGGATTCGAAGCGGGCCTTGTTGGCGGCGTTGGCGCGCAGCGCCTTGCCGAGCGGCAGCAGGTAGTTGCGTGCAAAGCCGTCGCGAACCTTTACGGTTTCGCCCATCTGGCCGAGCTTGGCGATGCGTTCGAGGAGAATGACTTCCATTTTTGATTCCTTTCAGTTCAGTGTTGTTTCGTTGATCAGTTTTTTCCCGTCGGCGTGACCGCGATGGTGCGTCGCGTATCGGTCAAGCCAGACAGAAGGAAGAACACGGCCGGGATCGTGAAGACGAAAACCGACAGGTAGGCGATCCACAGCACGGGAAGCCGCCAAGACTTGCCACGCGTGCGGAAATGGAACGAGGCAAAGCCCGAGAGCAGGAAGCCTGCGCCGAACGTGCCGCAGATGAGGGCGCCGATCGCCGCCGGCGCCCCGCCGAGAAAAGCCAGGATCAGGCCGGCGAGAAAGACAAAAATGGCGTTGCGGTGCATCCTCAACGCCGACGGAATGTCTTCGCGGGGACGCAGCGACCCCCCGGACAACTGGACGATCCGCGTTGCGAGATAGTAAGCGGCAAAGAGCATCAGCACCCAGATCGCGCCCTGGACGAGCGGCAGGGCGAGCGTGAACATCGCCTTGATCTGCGCGATTGCGGCGGCGTCCGGATTATAGAGCGGCTCCTGCGCCTTTACCGCCTCGATCACCATGTCGATCATGCGGTCCGAGACGCCGGAATCGTAACCCACGATGTAGCCGACGATGATCATGCCGACGGTGACGAGGCCGGCGAGATGGCCGAGGATGTCGGACAGCGGATACCAGGCAAGCGCGCCCTCGGGGCCGCCGAGTTCGGAGGCTGGGCGCGCAAGGTTTGCGAGGTGACTGAGCCAGCCGGCGGGAACCAGCGTCACGAGCAGGATCAGCAGCGCGAAATAGGAGGAAACGAGCGCGGCGGCGGTCGCGCCGGCAACCACGATCGCAATGATCGCGGCCGCGTTGCCCCATCCGAGGCCGGCAATCAGGATCGGTAGTGCCGAGGCAGCGTAGAGAACGATCGCAAAGGACGACTGCGTGTTCGCGCCCATAGACAGAAGGGCGGCGGTAATGCCGGCGAGAGCGCCGGTGATCAGCGATGTCCTGTTCCAGATATTCACGTTCGCTGTCCTGCTTAAAACGCAGTTAGGGGTCGCCGTCGAGCTTTGGCCCCAACATGGGATTTGGCGCATGCGCCGGTTCCGATCCGCGCCCACCGCGGAAGGGAGAGAGGCAAGGCATTCACGGTGCGGAATGCCTTGCCTCGGAACGAGTTTCCGTCGAGTCAATCGACTGACGGAGAGTCAAGCGCCTTACGAAACGACGTAGGGCAGCAGGCCGAGGAAGCGCGCACGCTTGATCGCCTGGGCGAGTTCGCGCTGCTTCTTCTGGGAAACGGCCGTGATGCGGGACGGAACGATCTTGCCGCGCTCGGAAATGTAGCGCTGCAGGAGGCGGACGTCCTTGTAGTCGATCCGCGGAGCATTTGCGCCCGAGAAGGGGCAGGTCTTGCGGCGACGGTGGAACGGACGGCGTACCGGAGCGGAAGAAACTTCAGCCATTGTCTTTATCTCCTAAGCTTCGGGTTACGCGCGGTCTTCACGCGGACGGCGCGGACGGTCTTCACGGTCGCCACGGTCCGGACGCGGGCCACGGTCGAAACCGCCTTCACGCGGGCCACGGCCTTCGCCGCGCGGACGATCGTCACGATCGCGCTTCTGCATCATCGCGGACGGGCCTTCCTCGTGCTTCTCGACGGCGATCGTCATGTAGCGCAGGACGTCTTCGTTGATGCGCATCTGGCGCTCAACCTCGTGGACAGCCGGTGCCGGAGCATCGATGTCCATCAGGACGTAGTGAGCCTTGCGGTTCTTCTTGATGCGGTAGGTGAGGGACTTCAGGCCCCAGTTCTCGACGCGACCGACCTTGCCGCCGTTCGCTTCGATGACGCCCTTGTACTGCTCGACGAGAGCATCGACCTGCTGCGGCGTGATATCCTGCCGGGCAAGGAATACGTGTTCATAAAGAGCCATTGTGGCTTGCCTTTCTTGCGTTAATCAGCCCGGACCTCGGCGGCTAAGCCTCAACGACTGTTCTTATGGCCGCAGTGCAGCCGGCAAGAAAGTGTTGTATCGAGACGGTCGAGAGCGGAGACACGGGAGGCCGGAATGTCTTGCATTCCTGGCGGCTTCCAACGCGGAAACCGGCCCTCCGTTCAGCCACCAGCCAGAAGACCGGGTGTTTCGAACAGCGCGCTTATACGGATTTTCCGCTGAAATGCAAGCCGTGATCCGAACTTGGGTGTTCGTGGCCTCGCCGAGGTGTTTGCACGGAACAATCGCACGGCATTGCTGTTGGATAGCCGCAACCCAAAGGAGCGGGAGACGACGATGACCCATGTCGATCCAAGAATGCAACCGTGCATCGACAATTGTCTGGACTGCTATTCCGCGTGTCTGTCGACCGCGATGAACCATTGCCTTCAAGTCGGCGGCAAACACACTGAGCCGTCTCATTTCAGGCTGATGATGGCGTGCACCGAGATCTGCCGGACCACGGCGCATTTCATGCTGATCGGAAGCCCTCACCACGTTCATCTGTGCCGCGAATGCGCGGAGATCTGCGACGAATGCGCCGAGGATTGTGAGCGCATCGGCGACGTGGACGAATGTGTTGAAGCCTGCAGGCGCTGCGCCGAGAGCTGCCGCCAGATGGCGGCTTGAAGCCCTTGCGTCCCCGACCACAGTGCCGCGCGTCTTGTCAGACGCGTAAAGGCCGCCGTAGCACTTCTGAATTGCTGCATGTTTTTAAATCGGATCCGATATAAGAAGAGCCGCTCAGATCGGCGCCGGGTAGAGCCGATGGAGGCGCCGGATGCCGTTCATCACGTCTTGCGAGAGCGTTATACCGGCGGCGCCGATGTCGGTCTTCAGTTGTTCCATCGACGTCGCGCCGATGATGGCCGAAGCCGTGAAGGGACGTCTTAGGCAGAAGGCGAGTGCCATCTGCGCCGGATCGAGGCCATGCTCCCGGGCGAGCGCCACATAGGCGGCGACGGCGGGCTCCTGGTGCGGAGTGAAACGGCCGCCGAGGTCGCCGTTGATCGACAGGCGCGATCCTGCCGGCTTCGCCCCTCCGAGATACTTTCCGCTCAGGAGACCGGCTGCGAGCGGCGAATAGGCAAGCAGACCGATATCCTCGTGGTGAGACAGTTCCGCGAGATCGAGATCGTAGGCGCGATAGAGAAGATTGTATTCGTTCTGGATCGTCGCAAGGCGCGGCAGGTCGTATCTGTTCGACAGGTCGAGCATCTTCATCGCGCCCCAGGCGGTGTCGTTCGAAAGCCCGATGGCGCGGATCTTGCCAGCCTTTGCGAGGTCGCCAAGCTTGTCGAGGATCGCTTTCAGGTCTGCGGCGACATGCTCCCTGTCTTGTCCGGACGGGTCGTAGGACCAGGAATTGCGGAAGTGATAGTGGCCGCGATTCGGCCAATGCAGCTGGTAAAGGTCCACATACTCGGTCTTCAGCCGCTTCAGGCTGGCGTGCAAAGCTTCTTCTAGGCCCTCGGGCGTCGTCGGCTCGCCATTGCGGATATAAGGACGGCCGGGACCGGCCACCTTGGTCGCGACCACCACATCGTCGCGGCGGCCGCGCATCGCCAGCCAGTTCCCGATGATGCGCTCGGTGTTGCCGTAGGTTTCGGCCGAAAGCGGCGTCGTCGGATAGAGTTCGGCCGTATCGATGAAGTTCACGCCACGGTCGAAGGCGTAGTCGAGTTGTCCATAGGCTTCGGTCTGCGTGTTCTGGGAGCCCCAGGTCATTGTGCCCAGGCAGATTTCCGAAACCTTGATGCCGGTGCGGCCTAGCATGTTGTAGCGCATGAAGTATTGTTCCTCGCGAGGGGCGGTTCCGCGCCAGCGGGAGGAAAAGGCGCGCCGCCAATGATTGGGTTGTGCCGCGGAGCATGGCTTATCAGCGGGGCGGCAGCGATGCGCGGCAAACTTACGCCTTGATTGACGAAGATCAAGGGCAAAAGCCCGCTGGCAAGGGTGAAGCTCGGCCTCTGCGCTTGACTCCCTGTTCAGGAATGTGAATGGAGAGGAAAAACAGGGCGGATGGGGAATGTGAGGCGGTTTTCCGCCGGCATCCGCTCTAATCATATGAGAAACGATCACGAGAAGCTTGGCTCGCTCCGGTCGTTTCGTCATCAAGGGAAGGGCAGCCCATGAGCATTGCATTCACGTTTCCCGGGCAGGGCAGTCAGGCTGTCGGCATGGGCAAGGATCTGGCGGAGGCCTTTCCGGAGGCCGCTGCCGTCTTCGCCGAGGTCGATGAAGCGTTGGGCGAAAAGCTTTCCGACGTCATGTGGAACGGGCCGGAGGAAACGCTGACGCTGACGGCAAACGCGCAGCCGGCGCTGATGGCCGTTTCCATGGCGATGATCCGCGTGCTCGAGGCCAAGGGGCTCGATCTCAAGAGCAAGGTCGCCTTCGTCGCCGGCCATTCGCTCGGCGAGTATTCCGCGCTCTGCGCCGCCGGGACGTTTTCGATCGCCGACACGGCCCGCCTCCTGCGCATTCGCGGTAACGCAATGCAGGCGGCTGTCCCCGTCGGCAAAGGCGCCATGGCTGCCATCATCGGCCTGGAACATGCGGACGTTGACGCGGTTTGTCGTGAAGCGTCCGCGCTCGGGTCGTGCCAGATCGCCAACGACAATGGCGGCGGACAACTCGTGATCTCGGGAGAGAAGCAGGCGGTGGAGAAGGCTGCCGCGCTCGCCTCCGAAAAAGGTGCCAAGCGCGCGCTGATGCTGCCGGTATCCGCGCCTTTCCACTCCTCGCTGATGGCGCCTGCTGCCGATGCCATGCGCGATGCGCTTGCCAAGGTAGAGAAGCGCGACCCGTCCGTTCCACTGGTGGCGAATGTTTTGGCCGCTCCGGTAAGTGACGCCGGCGAGATCGCCCGGTTGCTCGTCGAGCAAGTGACCGGCCAGGTGCGCTGGCGCGAGACGGTAGAATGGTTCGCGGCCAACAATATCACGACGCTTTATGAAATCGGCTCGGGCAAGGTGCTGACGGGACTTGCTCGACGGATCGACAAGACTGTCAATGGTATTGCCGTCAATACGCCCGCCGACATCGATACGGCGCTCGCCGCACTTCAGTCCTGAGCGCTCCAGTTACAAGGAACATGTCCATGTTTGATCTCTCCGGCCGCAAGGCTCTCGTCACCGGCGCATCCGGTGGCATTGGCGAGGAAATCGCCCGTATCCTGCACGCACAGGGCGCCATTGTCGGCCTGCACGGCACGCGCGTCGAAAAGCTCGAAGCACTTGCCAACACGCTTGGCGAACGCGTCCAGATCTTTCCCGCCAATCTTTCCGACCGCGCCGAAGTCAAGGCGCTTGGCGAGAAGGCGGAGGCTGAGCTCGGCGGCGTCGACATCCTCGTCAACAATGCCGGCATCACCAAGGACGGCCTCTTCGTCCGCATGAGCGATGAAGATTGGGACAGTGTCGTCGAGGTCAACCTCACGGCGGTCTTCCGCCTGACCCGTGAACTGACACACCCGATGATGCGCCGCCGTTTCGGCCGCATCGTCAACATCACCTCCGTTGTCGGCGTTACCGGCAATCCTGGGCAGGCCAACTATTGCGCTTCGAAGGCGGGCATGATCGGGTTCTCCAAGTCGCTCGCGCAGGAAATCGCCACCCGCAACGTTACCGTCAACTGCGTTGCCCCAGGGTTCATCGAAAGTGCGATGACCGGCAAGCTTAACGACAAGCAGAAGGAAGGCATCATGGGTGCCATCCCGATGCGGCGGATGGGTACGGGTGCGGAGGTCGCATCCGCCGTTGCGTATCTTGCTTCGAACGAAGCGGGTTACGTCACCGGGCAGACCATTCACGTCAATGGCGGCATGGCGATGATCTGATCCGGCACCGGGTGAGGCGGACGGCGCGTGTTTCACCCGCCGTCGCTACCTGGTTCGGTACCTTCATTGGTCGATGCCAAATGCCTGAAATTCAATGTTGACCAAGCGAATGTCGGGCATTTTCGCACTTTGCGGCAGGCTTAAACCATGTTAATCGGGCCATGACTGTGCGCAGTCGACCGGTCCGGCCAGGTGTCCGGCAGCCCTCGCTGCCTTGGGTTTTCCGCGGGTTCGGTTGGATGGATTGCCCGTTGGACTATCTTGGTCTATCAGGCTTGATTGAAAGTGACGGCGCCAAGAATGGCGCCGCAGAGAAACGAAGGTCGAGGAACTCCGACATGAGCGATATCGCAGAACGCGTGAAGAAAATTGTTATTGATCATCTTGGCGTCGACGCCGAAAAGGTCAGCGAAGGCGCAAGCTTCATCGATGACCTCGGCGCGGACTCGCTCGACACCGTCGAACTGGTCATGGCATTCGAAGAAGAATTCGGTGTCGAGATCCCGGACGACGCGGCAGATTCGATCCTGACCGTCGGCGACGCCGTCAAGTTCATCGAGAAGGCTCAGGCCTGATTTTTACGGTCTAGGCCGTTGACGGGCCGCCTGCTGCGGCCCGTACCAGCCCAGGGGAAGTGGGCTGGCCTGCGTTGACCGCGGGTTTCGATCAGCAAAGCGTTCCCGCCTTTCCCTCTGATCGTCACGTGAGAAATTTACAATGGATGCACGGATCGGGGTCGTCACGCGTGGTCCGGTCCGGCTCTAGAACTGAACAGTCAGGGTGGGTCACGGGTTATGAGACGTGTCGTTATCACCGGTACCGGCATGGTATCCCCTTTGGGTTGCGGAACCGAGGTCAGCTGGTCGCGTCTTATCGCGGGCCAGAATGCTGCGCGCAAGGTCACCGAATTCGAGGTTGAGGATCTTCCTGCCAAGATCGCCTGCCGTATTCCTTTTGGCGACGGCTCGGACGGCACCTTCAATCCCGACGACTGGATGGAACCGAAGGAACAGCGCAAGGTCGATCCCTTCATCGTTTATGCGATGGCTGCAGCCGACATGGCGCTGGCCGACGCCGGCTGGAAGCCGGAAAACGATGAGGACCAGATCGCAACCGGCGTGCTGATCGGCTCCGGCATCGGCGGCCTCGAAGGCATCGTCGATGCAGGCTATACGCTGCGCGACAAGGGCCCGCGTCGTATTTCTCCCTTCTTTATTCCCGGCCGCCTGATCAATCTCGCGTCGGGCCAGGTTTCGATTCGCCACAAGCTTCGTGGCCCGAACCACTCGGTCGTGACGGCTTGCTCCACGGGCGCGCATGCGATCGGCGATGCGAGCCGGTTGATCGCGCTCGGCGATGCCGACGTGATGGTGGCGGGCGGCACGGAATCGCCGATATGCCGCATTTCGCTCGCAGGCTTCGCCGCCTGCAAGGCGCTCTCGACCCAGCACAACGATAATCCGGAAAAGGCATCGCGCCCCTATGATGCCGATCGCGACGGTTTCGTCATGGGCGAAGGCGCCGGCGTCGTCATTCTCGAGGAACTGGAGCATGCGAAGGCACGCGGCGCCAAGATCTACGCCGAAGTCGTCGGCTACGGCCTGTCCGGTGACGCCTTCCACATCACCGCTCCGTCC
This sequence comes from Sinorhizobium psoraleae, assembly GCF_013283645.1. GTDB lineage: Bacteria > Pseudomonadota > Alphaproteobacteria > Rhizobiales > Rhizobiaceae > Sinorhizobium > Sinorhizobium psoraleae. Next base: position 215,557 of record NZ_JABEKV010000002.1, on the reverse strand, counting down.
GAGGACGGCGATGGCGCGTATCGTTGCATGCAGATGGCGTTGAAGCGAGCCGGCCTGATGGCCGCCGACATCGACTACATCAACGCCCACGGAACGTCCACGATGGCCGATACCATCGAACTTGGCGCGGTCGAGCGGCTGGTCGGCAACAGCGCTTCGAAGATATCCATGTCTTCGACTAAGTCGGCAATCGGACACCTGCTGGGAGCCGCCGGCGCGATCGAGGCAATCTTCTCGGCTCTCGCGATTCGCGACAATATCGCTCCACCCACCCTCAATCTCGACAATCCCTCCGTCGAGACGAAGATCGATCTGGTGCCGCATGTCGCGCGCAAGCGGGAGATCAACATCGCACTGTCGAACTCCTTCGGTTTCGGCGGCACGAATGCTTCGCTGGTTCTGCGTCGCTACAACGGCAACTAAAATCGCCGACGCGACGGGATCGATAATGATGATTCTCCACGACGATTCTCGGTTACGTTGGCCGAGGATCGTCGTGATGTCGGAAAACCCTTCCGGCGTACTGGTCCCGCTCAAACGCCGGTTGGTGATCCTGCTTTTTGCCGCATTGCTCGCTACAAGCTGTAAATGGAGGAGTCGCCGCCGCGCGGCGCCGCCGACTATGTTCGCGCAAGGCACTTCTGACAATTTGTAGAATATCCATTGCTCTGACACATTCAGCTTGCCGCCGGTCTAAGCCGAAATTCGCATTGGTGGCAGCTTGATTGAGATTGCGAATTTCGGATTCGGGATAATCGTGAGCGACTCAAACGATAACGGCGCGGCACAGTTCGGCCGCAATGAAACCGGGAGCAACGGGCCGATCATCCCGAAATCGGCAAATGAAGCCCTGCGCCCGGAAAAGGTTCCGCAACCGCCCAAGCGGTCCCGCAAGGCGCGCAGCCAGGTTGTCATCTTTCTCAATTTCCTGATGACGGTCATCGTTTTCGTGGCGCTTGCAGCCGCCGGCGCGGTCTATTATGCGATGCACGAATACGAAAAGCCCGGCCCGCTGGAGGCAAACAAGAATTTCATCGTTCGCAGTGGCGCCGGCATCAGCGAAATTGCCGGCGGCCTGGAGCGCAACAACATCATCACGGACAGCCGTGTGTTCCGTTTCGTGTCCGAAGCCTATCTCGACAATGAGACCCTGAAGGCAGGTGAATACGAGATCAAGGCCGGCTCGTCGATGCAGGAAATCATGCAACTGCTGAAGTCCGGCAAGTCGATCCTATACTCCGTTTCTCTTCCGGAGGGACTGACGGTCAAGCAGATGTTCCGCAAACTCGCCGATGATCCGGTGCTCGTCGGCGATTTGCCGCCGGATCTGCCGTCGGAGGGTTCGCTGAAGCCGGACACCTACAAATTCACCCGCGGCACCAAGCGTGCCGAGATCGTCCAGCAGATGGTCGCAGCGCAAAAAGCCTTGGTCGATCAGATCTGGGAAAAGCGCGATCCCGATCTTCCGGTCTCGTCTGTCGAGGAGTTCGTGACGCTGGCCTCGATCGTTGAAAAGGAAACGGGCCGCGCGGACGAGCGGCCGCGCGTGGCGTCTGTCTTCATCAACCGCTTGGAAAAAGGCATGCGGCTGCAGTCCGACCCGACGATTATCTATGGCATCTTCGGTGGGGAGGGGAAGCCGGCGGATCGGGCGATCCTGAAGTCGGACCTCGATAAGGAAACCCCCTACAACACCTATATCATCAAGGGGCTGCCGCCGACGCCGATCGCTAATCCGGGCCGTGCGGCACTCGAAGCCGTCGCCAATCCTTCCCGCACGCCGGAACTTTATTTCGTGGCGGACGGAACGGGCGGCCATGTCTTTGCCGCGACGTTGGACGAGCACAACGCCAACGTGAGGCGTTGGCGAAAGCTCGAAGCCGAGAAGGCCGCAGAGGCGGCCAAGGCGGCGGAGGCGGCCAAAACCGCCGAGCCGACGGTGACACCGGCCGAGGCGCAGTAACAGGCCCTTATTGTGGACGGATGGAGTGCGGTGCGGATATCCCTTGCGGGATCCCGCGCCGCCGACCTATTGCTTCTGCGACTACAGCGCCGCGTTCAGACGCGCAAACGTCGCCGCAGCACTTTTGGATCGCTGCATGTTTCCTCAATCAGCTCTGATTTCGAGGAGAGATGCAGCAGCGAACGGAGGTAATGATGCCGCTCCAATCGATGACTGGCTTTGCGAGGAGAGAGGGCAGCAGCGGCCGGCATCGCTGGGCTTGGGAATTGCGGTCCGTCAACGGCAAGGGGCTCGACATTCGCCTCCGCCTGCCGCAGGGGCTCGAGCGCTTCGAACCCGACTGTCGGCGCCTCGCATCGGAACTTTTTGCCCGCGGCAATCTGCAAATCGGCCTCACTGTCAGCGGCGGCGAGGCCGCCGTGGAGGCCGTCGTCAATCAGGGTGCGTTGTCGGCCGTATTGAAGCTTCGCGAGCAGCTCGGTGATCTCGTCGATCCCGCGCCGCTGAAGTTCGACACGCTGCTCTCCATCCGCGGCATCATCGACTTCCGGGAGCCGGAAGAAAGCGAGAGCGAGCGCGCCGCGCGCGACGCCGATATCCTCGCCGGCCTGGCGCTTGCCCTCGATGACTTGCGGTCCATGCGTGAAGAGGAGGGAAGCGCGCTTGGCCAGATCCTGCTTGCGCAGGTGGATCGCATCGCGCACCTGACGGCCACGATCGAGGGCGACCCGTCCCGCAGTCCTTCGGCGATTGCCGAAAGGCTGGCGCAGCAGGTGGCGCTGATGATGGAGGGCGCATCCTCGCTCGACCGTGACAGGCTGTATGCGGAGGTCGCGTTGCTTGCCACGAAGGCGGACCTCAGGGAGGAAATCGACCGTCTCGGTTCGCATGTCGCCGCTGCCCGCGATCTTCTTGCGAAGGGCGGTCCTGTTGGCCGCAAGCTCGATTTCCTGGCACAGGAATTTAACCGCGAATCGAATACGATCTGTTCGAAGTCGAATGCCGCCGCCGTCTCGGCCGCCGGAATCGAGTTGAAGGTCGTGATCGATCAGTTTCGCGAGCAGGTTCAGAATCTGGAGTAAGACATGAAATCGGCGACCGCTTCGCCCATCAAGATCGCCCGCCGTGGGCTGATGCTCGTGATTTCGTCGCCGTCGGGTGCCGGTAAGTCGACGATCGCCCGCAACCTGCTCGAGGCCGATCCGGAACTCAGCATTTCGGTGAGCGTGACGACGCGCGCGCGGCGGCCGAGTGAAATCGAGGGGCGGCATTATTTCTTCAAGTCGATCCGCGAATTCGAGGCCCTGCGTGCGACGGATTCGTTGCTCGAATGGGCGGAGGTGCACGGCAACTTTTATGGAACGCCGCGCGATGCTGTCGAGGCGGCGATGGCCGAAGGCCGGGACATGCTCTTTGACATCGATTGGCAGGGCGCCCAGCAATTGCAGGAAAAGATGGGAGGCGATGTCGTCTCGATCTTCATCCTGCCGCCATCGATGGCCGAGTTGCAGTCGCGGCTGCACCGGCGCGCCGAAGACAGCGAAGAGGTCATCGCGACCCGGCTGGCCAATTCGCGCGCCGAGATCGAGCATTGGCGCGAGTACGACTACATCGTCGTCAACGACGATCTCGACCGGGCGTTCTCTGCCGTCCGGGCGATTGTGGAGGCCGAACGCCTGCGCCGCGACCGCCGCCCCGGCCTGTTTGACTTCGTCAACCGGCTGCTGACGGAAAACCCCTTTTAATCGAGCGGAGGCATCTCTGACTTGGCTGACAAGATCATTTCAGTGTTCAATTGAAACAGTGAAAATGATGATCCAACTCTTTGAACTCATGCAATTCCGGACGGAAAAACCGCTACACACTTTTCCTGGAATGGCTCTAACCACCGAGACAGTTCGCCAAGCGGCAAAATTCCTCGACCGTTAGCGTTTCGGCGCGCCTTTGGGGATCGATATCCGCCCTTGCCAGCAGCGCCTCGCCACCTAGGCTTTTGAGGCTCTGGCGCAGCATTTTTCGGCGTTGGCCGAAGGCGGCCTGCGTCACTTTTTCGAGGGCGGAGGCAGAGCAGGGGATTGGGTTGGCGATCGGCTCCAGATGGACAACTGACGACGTCACCTTCGGGGGCGGCGTGAAGGCTTGCGGCGAAACATCGAAGGCCATGCGCGCCTTGGTCCGCCAGCCACAGAGGACACCCAGACGACCATAGTGATCGTCGTCGGCACCGGCCACGATCCGCAGGCCAACCTCGCGCTGGAACATCAGCGTCATCGATTGCCAGAAGGGTGGCCAGCGCTCCGGCAGAAGCCAGTTCACCAGGAGCTGCGTGCCGACATTGTAGGGCAGGTTGGCGATGATCCGTACCGGGCCGCTGGCCAGCGTCTCGAACGGGATCTTCAAAGCGTCCGCCTCGATCACATCGAGCCGGCCCGGGTAATGTGCGGCGATTTCGGCCAACGCCGGCAGGCATCGGGCGTCGCGCTCGATCGCCACGACCTTCCTGGCACCCAATGCCAGGATCGCCCGCGTGAGGCCGCCGGGCCCAGGGCCGACTTCGATGACGGTCACATCATCGAGCGGACCGGCCGTGCGCGCGATCTTTTGGGTGAGATTGAGGTCGAGCAGAAAATTCTGACCAAGCGCCTTCCTTGCGTCGAGGCCATGACGCTGGATGACGTCTCTGAGTGGCGGCAGGCCGTCGAGCGCCGCCATCAGCGATGCGTCCCTTCCGCATTGGCAGCGAGCTCCGCAGCCAGGCGCAGTGCCGCCAGCAGGCTATCCTCGCGCGCAATTCCTTTTCCGGCGATGCCGAATGCAGTGCCGTGGTCCGGCGATGTCCTGATAAAGGGCAGGCCGAGCGTGGCGTTGACGCTGTCATCGAAACCAAGCGCCTTGGCGGGTATCAATGCCTGATCATGATACATGCATATGGCGACGTCGTAGGTTTCCCTTGCGCGGTCGTGAAACATGGTATCTGCCGGAAGCGGGCCGACGACATCCAGTCCCTCGGCGCGGAGCCGGTCGATGACGGGGCGGATGAGCGCGTCATCCTCGAGGCCGAGTGCACCGCCTTCGCCCGCGTGCGGGTTGAGACCGGCGACGGCAAGGCGCGGTGCCGCCAAACCGAAGCGGCTTCGGAGATCGGCGGCCGTTACCATGCAGGTCCGGTAGATCAGTTCCGACGTCAGTGCGCCGGGAACATCCTTGAGCGGAATATGTATCGTCACGGGAACCGCCCGCAGCTTCGGCCCGGCCAGCATCATGACCGGCAGGACGGGCGCCCCGGTCGCCTTCTCCGCGAGATGCGCGAGATATTCGGTGTGGCCGGGAAAGCGGAAGCCGGCTTCGTAAAGCACCGCTTTCGCAATGGGATTGGTGGCGACGGCCGACGCATCGCCGGCCATGACGAGCCGCACGGCGGCATCGATGGCGCCGGTGACTGCGGAGGCGTTGGCGGCATTGGGTTCGCCGGCAACGACCGGAGCGGTGCAGCGGATCGGCAATACAGGCAGGGCTCCCCCGAAGACGGAGGATGCATGGAGGCAATCGGTCTCCGTTATCAGCACGGTCTGGCCGAGCGCCTTTGCGCGGTCCGAAAGCACCGAAGGATCGCCAATCAAAAGGAAGGGCGGCGTCGCCCGCGTCTCGCGCCTTGCCCACACGGCCAGGCTGATGTCCGGGCCAATACCGGCCGGGTCGCCCATCGTCAGGGCGATCGGCCTGCCGCTCGTCTTGTTCATGATAGCCCGCGTTACTTGTTGATGATCCGCGCCTTCTCACGCAGTTCTTCGAGGTACTTCGCGCTGTTCGGGTCTTCGCCGCCGGACTTCTTCTTGCCGAGATCCTCGGCGCGGAAGACGATTTCGGCGGCAGTGTCGTCGTTGACCTGGCGCTTCTTGCAGATGGCAAGATATTCGACACCCTTTTCGGTGACGCGTGTGCCGGTCGTCGTGCCGTCGCCAGCCTTTTCGACGAGCGGCTTCCAATCTTCCGGCAATTGCTGGGCAAGCACGCGGCCAAGGCTGCGAATCGAGACGTCGCGATAGTTGGCTGCGAAGGCCTTGGACGTTTCGCAACCGGGGAACTGCGAGCGCGAAGCGTTGGCTTCAGCCTGTCGTTTTGCCGTAATCGCGCCGCGCTTCGATTCCGGAATGACGAAGATGACCTGCTGCAGGAAATACTCCGTCGTTACCGGCTTGTTGCCGCCGCCCTCCATCATGCGCTTCACAAGATCGCCTCCGGACAGGCGGTTGGCATTGCCATAGCGGAAGTTGACGACGCGCGGCCAACTCATCTGGACGGCGATATACTGCTTGAAATGATCGACGCCGACACCGGACTGATCGAGGATCTTGCCGAGTTGCTCGGGCGACAGCTTGTTTCCGGAGGCAAAACGCGCAAAAGCCGCGTCAACGTCCTGCGTGCTGACCGATTGCTGGACGCGCGCGATCTCGGAGCGCTTCAGCACTTCGTCGATAAGCTGCTGCTTCGCTTCCTCTGCGCCCCCACGCTGCCGTTGAAGGCGAATGAAGGCTACGCGTTTCGCGATGTCGCCCGAAGTGATCACGACATTGTTGACGATCACCTTGACCGCGCTCGCGGCCTGTGCCGCTGCACACACAGCGACGCTCAGCGTGCCGGCAAGCACCAGCGCCGACAGCGCCCGCAAGATAGATTTCCCGCCCATAGTCTTTCCTTGTCCGTCCCGCGCCCCAATTGCCTGCGGCCTTCTTTGGACCGCAAGCCTGCGCCTTCCCTACGTCAGTTGGAGGAAATGCATAATACATGCGGCCAAACGATGACAAGACCACATGGTCAAACCTTGAGCGTTGCGCGTCTTCGAGACGCGCAACATCGCTACAGCCGATAGAGCAAAGGACAGGCTACGGCGCTCAGGCCCAGAACTCAGTAGTAGTCCAGTTCCTCGAATGTCGTATCGCCAACGTCGATGTCGCCGAGCGTGCGGAAGCTGATACGAGCGCCGATCGACCAGTCGTTCGCCACTGAACTGTCGGTATCGCGCTCCTGCTGGTAGACGATCGAGAACAACGTATCCTGATCATCGTAGGTAATGCCGAAGCCGTTGCGCGATATCACATCGTTGTTGATGTCATAGGTCAATGCTCCGAACACCGACCAATAATCGTGGAACCTGAAGGCGGCGGCCGTCTGGATTTCATCCTGGTCGGAGGGCGATCCGTAGATCGGCTGCGCTTCGATGCGCGTGTAGGTCAGAGCCGCCTGCCACGTCAGGCCGAGATAGCCGACCGTCGCATCGGCACGGCGCAGATCGAAGTCGCTTTCGTCCAGTCGCCCGGAGAGACTTGCCATCAGACCGGAAGGCGCGTCGATGCCGAACATCGCGACATAGTCGGAACTCTTTGTCTCCAGCCCCGAATCCGCGCCGACCTTGACGAGATCGTCGGTTGCGAAGGAATTGAGCCCGCCGAGGTGGAACGATTGGCCGGCGATTGCGCGCAAACCGTAACCGTTGTCGAAATTTCCGGTGTAGCGGATGCCGAGATTCGCGCGCGTTCCGCCTTCGATACGATCGAAACCGGAAAATTTGTCACGATCGAAAAGGTTGGTCGCATCGAAGACGAAGCTCTGTGCATCTTCGTTGGGGAGGCCACCGGCATGCTGTTCGTCCGGGCGGGCATAGATCTGCCCAATTGGCTCCAGCACGTGGCTGCTGTTCTCACCGGCAAAGAGGATCGGATAGCGCGCCTCGAGACCGGCGGTCAGCATGCGCCGCGTTGCCGCGTCGCTGTCGATGTAGTTACCGGTGTAGTCAGGGCCAGGGTCGTCCATGCTGAGGCCCAGGGCATCGCCGCGTGCAGCGAGCAACGGCGTCAGGACGAGACCGCCCGGAGCAATGAATGTCCGTTTCCATTCGAGTTCCGCTGTCAGGCGGTGCGAGGTGCCCTCGAGGCCGCGGAAGCGCTCGACGCCAAGGACGTTGATGTTGTCCAGCCGGTTGCGCTTGATGTTCGTGAGATTGACGTCTGCATTGAGCTCGCCGCCCAAAACGGATTGCGGCGCGGTGTAGGAGTAATCGAGGACCTGCGCCGCCGGCTGCTGATTCTCCTCAATGCTGTTCGGGTCGGCGTCCTGGATGTCGAAATAAAAGGCGCGCAAGTCGAAGTAGTTGCGCTTGCCGAGACCGGTCAGATAGGCCTGATTGACATAGGTGGTGCCGTCGAAGCTCTCCAGATCGTAGGTCTTGGCAAAGTTGGCGTCGGACTGGACGAGCACGTTCCAGCCAAAGGTCCAGCGCGGATTGATCTCGAATTCACCCTTGGAAGCCACCATGCCGCGGTTGGTTTCCTCGGCATCGACCGTTCCGGGCGTGAACTGATCCTTGTCGAGCTGACTGATGCCGGCCACGTTCAGCGTGTGCAAGCCGTTATGGAACGATTGGCGGAACTCGCCCTCGAGCAAAAAGCCTTGCCGGGTCAATCCTGTCGCGGTGAGGGTCGCATCCATATAGGGCGAAATCGCCCAGTAGTAGGGCACACCCACACCGGCGCCCAGCTTTTGCGCATACCGGAACTTCGGAAACAGAAAACCGCTCTTGCGCTTGACCGTGTGGTCCGGGATTTCCATCACCGGAATATAGGCAATCGGTTTGCCGAAGAGCTCGAAATGGGCGTTCTCAAGCCGAATCGTGTGCGTCCTGCCGTTCTGGATCACACGCTCCGCCTTGATGTGCCACAGGGAACGGTGTTCCGGCTTGATATTGCAGGGCGTGCAGGCGGTATAGACGGCCTTGTTGAGAATGAACTCCTCACCGTTGCGGCGTTCACCGCTTTCCGCCGCCAGCCGCGTCAGATCGGTCGTTTCGATCCGCAGGGCCTGGACGAAACCATTACCGAAATCGTCGGTGACATCCATCTTGTCGGCGTAGACGATGTTACCATCCGGTTCGATCAGCTGGATCTCGCCGGTCGCCATGATCCGCCCCGACTTCTGGTCGTAGACGACTTGACGGGCGACCATCTTGTAGCCGCCGTATTCGATCTGAACGTTGCCGCGTACGGTAACGGTTTCCGCGTCGCGATTGTAGACGAGCTCATTCGCGGACAGCAGCAGCTTTTCGTCAGCCGGAATGTTCGGCTGCAGCGAATCGATTCGTGCCGATGTGTCCTGCGCCAGGGCAGGCGCATTGATTCCCATGGCAAGTGTATGCAACGCCACGCCCGCGAGCAGGGTAGCATTGATCAGCTTCATGCGTTTGCGGTTGCCTACCGCCACTAGCCATCCTCCTGATGAAGTAGAATCGTCGAGCCCAGCGCCATCGCTACAACAACTGGCAACCAGGCTGCAACGAACGGAGGCACGATACCGCTGGTCCCGAATGCTTTGACAAGCACGGTGACGACATAAAGCACGAAGCCTGAGAGGATTCCACCGAGAATTACGGAGCGCGATTGGTTGAACCGGCTAAATTTTAAAGAGACGCATGCAGCGATCAAAGTCATCGCCACGAGCAATAGCGGCAGAGACAGCAGGGAGTGAAATTGCGTTTCCATGCCGTTGGTCGAAAAGCCGAAGGATCGGGCCACCTCGATCTTCCGCGGAAGGTCAAAAAACTGAATGGAATCAGCCTTTGCCAGACGCTCCTGCACGAACTCGGCCTTCAGATTCGTGGACAGCTGTGCCGTTTCCTGACGACGGGGCAGCTGACCGCCGCCGGTTTCCGTAACATTGTTAAGAAGCCAGTAACCATCTTCGAGTTTCGCAGACTTCGCGTCCTGCCTCTTGGTGATCGTACCCTGTGGATCGAAGTGGATGACGGTGACGTTGATCAGCTCCGTTCCGCCCTTCTGAACCGAGCGCGCTCCGATGATCGTATCGGTGTCATTGTAGATCTGACGCAGCCAGGGAATCGAATTCGTTTCCGCGGAACGGGACGAGCCCCACTCGGCTTCGAGCGCCTCAGCCTTCTTCGTGCCCCAGGCGGCAAGCGGGTTGAGTATGGCGACGGCGAGCAAGCCGAAAAGAAACGCGCCGAGGACGAAGGGTCGAAGGAATTGCCAGACGGAAATGCCGGCCGCCCGTGTCACGACCAATTCGTAGCGGCGGTTCAGCGAGATCAATGCGGCCATCGCGGCAAAAAGCGCGATGAACGGAACCGTCTGCTGCATGATCGTCGGGATGCGAAACGTCGTCATCAACAACGCGCCGCTCACCGAATAGTGGGGCAACGCCGACATGCGGCTGGCAAGCTCGCTGAAATCGATGATGAAGATCAGCGCGAAGATACCGACGAGAAACCAGAATGTCGTGATCGTGTAGCGCTTGAAGAAATAACGCCCGAGGGTGTCGAGGATCATGATGCCTGCTCCCCGTCAGCACCCGCCGGCCGCATGAAGCGCAGCCGGACCAGGAGTTCGGACAGCTTTTCCCGCCATGTCGTCGGTATGTCGAGGCGGCGATTGCTGACAAGCTGATGAATCGCGAATGCCCCGGTCGCCAGTGGAATGAAATACATGAGCGGAACGAACCAGAAGGAATCCTCGGCACTGTTTCCCGCATAGAACGTCATCCATCGAATGACAAGCGCTGCTCCGAGTGCACTGATCATCGGATGTACGCGCGCCTCTCGGTGGGAGCGCGCATCACTGCTGACGACCAGCGCGATGAGGCCGAACAGCAGCGGGAAAGTCCACTCGGTGAAGCGGCGATTGAGTTCTGCTGTGAACGTCAACGGCGATCTTTTGTAGGCCGGATCGTTCGGATCGGGGTTGAGCAGGTAGAAAAGGTCGCGATCCTTGGCCCGGATATTCGCCTCGCCAGCCATCCTGGTCATGTCCGTCAAGTCGAAAGCATAGGAGTCGAACTTGATGACGGAGACGCCGCCATCCGGCAGCTTGCGGTGGACCTCTCCGTCTTTCATCACCAGGGCCGAGCTCTCCTCGTCGACGGCGCCCTCGCGAGCGTAATAGACGAGCTCGAAATTCGGATTGCGCGAATCGGCAACGAAGATGCCTTGCAGGACGCCGCCGCTGCGGCGGGCACCGACCTGCACATAAAGCCCGTCGGTGATCTTTCGGAACGAGTTCTCCTGCACGACGGCGGAGAGCAGGTCGGCATGCGCCGTCGCTATCATCCGGCGCACGGCGACGCGAGAATAGGGCTCGACGAAGTTGTCGATGGCAAAGGACAGCACGCTCAATCCGGCGGCAAGATAGATGACGGGCCGGATAATCGACATGCGGGAACTGCCGGCCGCGTTCAGTACGGTCAGTTCCGAATCGGTGTTCATCGCGCTCAGCGTCTGTGTCACACCGATAATAAGCGCGAACGGGAGAATGATCGGAACGACAGACGGGAGAATCAGTGTCGCGAGTTTCAGGAAAGCGAAGATCGACTGACCGCTGTCGGTGACCAGGTTCACGTTCGTGAGCGCTTGTGTCGTCCACACGATTCCCATCAGCGGCAGAAGCGTTGCCAGGAACATGGTCGCGGCGCGTCGGAAGATGTAGCGTTCGATCAGCTTCATGTCCGTATCCGGTCCAAAATCCTGCTCAAGTTTCCGTGCCCCTCCGCCTTCACGACCCCGTTCACTGGCTCGCCTTGCGCCCGGACCGGCTCTCCGCCGGCCGCTCCGCTCGAATCCGATTCTCGAACGCCAAGGCTAATATAAGGCGAAGAACTGCGGTTAACCGCATGTAAACACGTGTGAGCATCTTGCCAAGCGGTTCAAAAGCGAGAAGGGTGCGCGCCACCACTTTGACGGTGGCCGGCGTCGCGAATGTTTGCCACTGTAACCGTCCGGTAACAGAGCGGGCGGGCCCAAATCAGAACTGCCCGGAGTGTTATATGCCGATGAAATTCGAGTTCGCTTTCAGTAAGTCCCATCGCCCGGCTGGCGGCGTCGCCGTCCTTCTTCAGGTCGCCGGTAGCAAGGAGGCGGCTGGTGCGACAGTCGCCGATCCGGAAGGCGTTTTGCCGAAGGCTGCGAAGGTCGGCAAGTTCACGGGCAAGGCGCTTTCGACACTCGATATCGTCGCTCCTCACGGATCGCCGGCCGACCGAATCCTCCTTTTCGGGCTCGGCGACGCGGCGGCACTGACGGATCACGACTGGTTGAAGGCGGGCGGCGCGGTTGCCGCGAAGCTGCGTTCCGCTGAAAAGGTCACGGTCTTTCTCGATGCGCCGGGTGTCGACGTCACGGGCAAGGCTGCCGCGGATTTCGCCCTCGGCATGGAGATGAACGCCTATTCCTTCGACAGCTACAAGACCAAGAAATCCGACGACGACTCGAAGCCCCAGCAAAAGCCGATCAAAGTCACCATCGTTACCGGCATGGTGATCGCCGCGAAGAAGGCGTTCGTTACCGGTCAGGCGATCGGCGAAGGCGTGTTCCTAGCACGCGATCTCGTCAACGAGCCGGCCAACGTACTTGGGCCGGTGGAGTTCGCGGCCAAGGCGAAGGAACTGGAAAAGCTCGGCGTCGACGTCGAAATCCTGACCGAGCGGGAGATGAAGAAACTCGGAATGGGCGCGTTGCTCGGCGTCGCCCAGGGATCTTCCAGGCCGCCGCGTCTCGTCATCATGCAGTGGAAAGGCGGAAAAGCGAAAGAGAAGCCCATCGCCTTCATCGGCAAGGGCGTCGTTTTCGATACCGGCGGCATTTCGATCAAGCCTGCTTCGGGCATGGAGGAGATGAAGGGCGACATGGGGGGCGCCGCCGCGGTTACCGGCCTCATGCATGTGCTCGCCGCGCGGCAGGCAAACGTCAACGCAGTCGGCATCATCGGGCTCGTCGAGAACATGCCGGACGGCAGTGCCCAGAGGCCGGGCGACATCGTGACGTCGATGTCCGGCCAGACGATCGAGGTGATCAATACGGACGCCGAAGGCAGGCTCGTCCTCTGCGATGCGCTCTGGTACTGCAACGATCGCTTCAAGCCGCAGGCGATGATCGATCTGGCGACGCTCACCGGCGCCATCATGGTGGCGCTCAGCAGCCACTATGCCGGGCTGTTCTCGAATGACGACCGCCTTGCCGAACAGCTGCTCGCAGCCGGCTCTACGACGCAGGAGCGCCTCTGGCGGATGCCGCTCGGCAAAGAATACGACAAGATGATAGACAGCAAGTTCGCCGACATGAAGAACACGGGCGGTCGTCATGGCGGCTCGGTGACGGCGGCGCAGTTCCTCAAGCGCTTCGTCAAGGATACGCCGTGGGCGCATCTCGACATCGCCGGAACGGCGATGGGCTCGCCGACCGACGAGATCAACCAGTCCTGGGGATCCGGTTTCGGCGTACGCCTCCTCGACGAACTGGTCCGCGCGAGCTACGAGTCCTGACCGTTAGCGCGGCAGGTGTCCGGGAGAGGGCGGTATGACCGAGATTCTTTTCTATCACCTGACGGAATCGAAGCTTGAGGATGCGCTGCCGCCGTTGCTCGACAAGAGCATCGAGCGCGGGTGGCGGGTGGCCGTACAGACGGTCGATGCCGAGCGGCGCGACGCACTGGATACGCACCTTTGGGTCTATCGGGACGACAGCTTTCTGCCGCATGGCACGGATGCCGGTGACTTTGCGGCGGACCAACCGATCCTGATCGTCGCCGATCACGGCAATCAGAATGCCGCGACCGTGCGCTTCCTTGTGGATGGCGCGGAGCCGCCGCCGGTGAATGGCTACGAGCGCGTGGTCTTCATGTTCGACGGCTACGATCAGCAGCAACTCGAAGCTGCGCGTGCCCAATGGAAACGGCTCAAAGGGGAGGGGCACAACCTCACCTACTGGCAGCAGAACAGAGACGGACGCTGGGAAAAGAAGGCCTGAGCGACCCTCTCGTCAAGCGGAAAGGCTGCCCCTCATCCGGCCTGCCGGCCACCTTCTCCCCGCAAGCGGGGCGAAGGGGACTCGCCGCAAGCTCTCAGTCCCCCTCTCCCCGCGCGCGGCGAGAGGATCAGGGGGAGAGGGTCAGTCAGCAATGGCAGCGAGGAGCAAACGACATTCTCAGTCGTGGAACGCCTCGACGAACTTGCGCCGGCCGAGCATGAAGGCGTCGGCTACATGGCGCAAAGGCGCCAGATCAACATCGGACTTGCCGGTCTTGATGAGCTCGGCGAAGCGCCGATAAAGCATCGGATATTCCTGCTCGGGCTCTTCATGCACCAGCTTTCCATCGACGGCCAGCTTGGCACCGCCTTCTGACAGAACCATCTCGCCGGCGTCGGTTTCGGCGACGATGTCCCAGCTCTGCTTGCCGGTCTGGCGCCAGTCGAATTCCGCCGAAACGTTGAGTTTGTCGGCATCGCTGAAAGCGATTGTCGCAGAGATTGGCGCATCGCGATTCTCTGGAAACTCGAGCGTCGCCGACGTGATGAAGATCGGGCGGGGCAGGATATGAGTGACGATCGAGAGGGCATTGATGCCCGGGTCAAAGACGCCGAGTCCGCCGGCCGCCCAGATCCACTCCTGATTCGGGTGCCAGTGGCGGACATCCTCCTTCCAGATGATCTTGACGTTGCGGATCGTCGTCGATGCGAGAAACGCCTTGGCGGCCTCGACCGCCGGCGCATAGCGCGAATGCCAGCTTGCAAAGAGCGAAACACCCTTGGCCGCCGCCAGCGCTTCGAGATCGGCAACCTCGCTCAAGGTCGCGCCGGGCGGCTTCTCGAGGAAGACGTGCTTGCCGGCCTCGAGCGCCACATGCGCGGCTTCATAACGATATTGCGGCGGCATGCACAGCGAGACCGCGTTAATCGCCGGTACCGCCTCCAGCATCGCCTCGATGGACTTGAAATTATCGATGCCGTCGACAGTTCCGTGGCGGCTCGCCGCCGCAATCAGCCGGTAGTCTGCATTCTTTGAAATAGCCGGCAGGTGCTGGTCGCGCACGATCTTGCCGACGCCGACAATCGCAATTTGAATGGGGGTCATGGTGTTTCGCTCGGATTAGTATGATTTATTCTCGATCCTTGTAGCAGATTGGAGGCAGCGGGCAAGCGCGCCCGGCGCTTCTCACGTCGTCACCCTGGTCACGCAAGATGTCGGCGCCCCTTTGTGGTCGGAGCGAAAAAATGGTTTCGCTTGCCGAGGATATCGGTACCGTAGAGCGAGTTGTTGGGGATTTGCAATGACACAAACCATTCGTCATGCGACGCGCGCCGAATTCGACACGATCATCGACTGGGCTGCGCAAGAAGGATGGAACCCCGGATTGGAGGACGCCAACGCGTTCTGGGCGGCCGATCCTGAAGGATATTGGGTCTCCACCGAGGAGAACACGCTCGCAGCCGCGATCTCGCTCGTACGCTACGGTAGTGATTACGCGTTTCTTGGCTTTTACGTCGCTCGCCCCGCCTACCGCGGCCGGGGCATCGGCCTCGCGCTATGGAAGCGAGCGATCGCGGAGGCAGGGGACCGAACCGTTGGGCTCGATGGTGTCGTGGCGCAACAGGAGAACTATCGAAAGTCGGGCTTCGTCCGATCCCATGCGAATATTCGGTACGGCGGCGTAGTCGACGTGAAGGAGCCGCCCGGCACGAACCTGATCGACGTAGCGCCCGTCCATGCGCCTGCCTTGATCGCGTATGATCGCGGCTTCAACCCGGCAAGTCGCGATGCTTTTCTGCGCGAGTGGACGAAACAATTGAAGACGCGCCGAAGCGTCGTGCTGCTGCGCGATGGGACGATCACCGGTTATGGAACGCTGCGTGCCTGCCGCGAGGGGTACAAGATCGGTCCGCTCTTCGCCGATACGGAGACAGGCGCCGATCTTATCTTTCGGAAGCTCGCGGCCGAGGTGAAAGGTGGTCCGGTCTATCTCGACATTCCCGAACCGAACGTGTCGGCCCGAGCGCTTTGCGAACGCCACAACATGAAGCCGGTCTTCGAAACCGCGCGGATGTATCGGGGTCCGGCACCGGATCTTCCGCTGGGACGGATTTACGGCATCACGACGTTCGAGCTTGGCTGATCAGCTGATCATCGCCTCTTCGTATTCGGTTGACAGCTCCAACCACTGCTCTTCCGCCTCGGCCAGCTTCGCGGCCGCTTCCGAGCGTTCCTTGGCTTTCTGCGCGGCCTTTGCCGGAGCTTTCTCGTAAAGACCGGGATCTGCAAGCTCGGCATCAAGAGCTTGAATCAGTTTCTCCAATTTTCCGGTCAACGATTCGATCTCGTTGATCTTTTTCCTGAGAGGCGCCAGCGATGTGCGCCTGTCGGCATTGGCCTTGCGCTGATCCGCCTTCGAGAGGGCCTCGTCCGATCCGTTGACCTTCGCCTTGTCGTCCCTGGACTTGGGGCCGCCGACGATCAGGCTGCGGTAGTCCTCAAGATCGCCGTCGTAGGTGGCGACGGTACCATCACGCACGAGCCACAACCGGTCGGCGGTAGCCTCGATCAGGTGCCGGTCGTGCGAGATGAGAATGACCGCACCGGAATAGTCGTTGAGCGCGGTGATCAGTGCGTTGCGGCTGTCGATATCGAGATGGTTGGTCGGCTCGTCGAGGATCAGCAGGTTCGGCGCGTCGAAGGCGGCGAGCCCCATCAGGAGCCGCGCCTTCTCGCCGCCGGAAAGATCCTTCGCGGCCGTATCCATCTTTTCCGTTGCGAGGCCCATTTGCGCCACGCGCGAACGAACCTTTGCCTCCGGAGCATCGGGCATGCGCCGGCGAACGTGCTCCACCGCGCTTTGCGTCGGTACCAGATCGTCGAGCTGATGCTGCGCGAAGAACCCGATCTTCAGTCCCGGGGCGATCCGCACATCGCCGGCTTCCGCCCGAAGGCGACCGGATATGAATTTCGCAAAGGTCGATTTGCCGTTGCCATTGGAACCGAGCAAGGCGATGCGATCGTCTGCATCGATGCGGAGATTGAGGCGCTTGAGGATGGGCTTGCCCGGTTCGTAACCAACCGCGCCGCCCTGAATAGCGACGATTGGCGACGCCACCTGCTTTTCCGGATCGGGAAAGGAAAAACCCTGGACGTGATCCTCGATCACGGCCGCTACGGTGCCCATGCGCTCCAGCGCCTTGACGCGGCTTTGTGCCTGGCGGGCCTTCGAGGCCTTGGCCTTGAAGCGGTCGATGAAGCTCTGCAGATGCTTGCGTGCCGCTTCGTTCTTGGCTTTCGCCTTCATCTGCAATTCGTCGGCCTCCGCCTTCTGCCGCTCGAACTGGTCGTAGGAACCGCGATAGAAGGTGAGTTTCTTCTGGTCGAGGTGAACGATCGCGTTGACGGCCGTGTTCAGGAGGTCGCGATCGTGGCTGATGATGATGACCGTGTGCGGATAACGGCGAATATAGTCCTCGAGCCACAACGTACCTTCAAGGTCGAGGTAATTGGTCGGCTCGTCCAGAAGAAGCAGGTCCGGCTCGGAAAAGAGAACGGCTGCCAGAGCCACGCGCATGCGCCAGCCGCCGGAGAAGGAGGATGCCGGACGCCGCTGCGCGTCGTGATCAAAGCCCAGACCGGCAAGGATGCTTGCCGCGCGCGCTTCCGCCGAGTGGGCGCCGATGTCGGCAAGTCGCGTCTGGATCTCGGCGATCCGGTGTGGATCGGTCGCGGTCTCGGCTTCGGCGATGAGCGCGGTGCGCTCCTTGTCCGCCTTGAGTACGATCTCGATCAGCGGCTCCTCGGTGCCGGGTGCTTCCTGGGCAACCTGGCCGATGCGCGCGTTTTTCGGCAACGAGACGCTGCCGGCTTCCGCCGAAAGCTCGCCGGTAATGACGCGGAAGAGCGTCGATTTGCCTGCCCCATTACGTCCGACGAGCCCTGCCTTCGTGCCCGCCGGAAGCGTCACGGAAGCATTTTCGATGAGAAGGCGGCCCGCAATGCGGGCGGAGAGACCGGCGATCTGGATCATGCGGGCCTTTTGCCCGGACTTTTCCGGGAAGGCAAGGGGTGCGTCGGCGGCGAGATCCGGGGCTGTTCCCTGTGCGTCCCGCTTGCTGTTTTCAAGAGGGGATTGTTATCGAATCGTGGACAAGGTGTTCCGATAATCAATACTTCACATCATCATCATGAGGGACCACATCTATCGGCGAAGAGCACTCCCATGCTCTTCCGATTACCCGGACCGGGGGTCGAACGCCATCGGCGAGGCCGCCGCGTTCGAAGGAAGACCGGTCCGGCCAGAGGTAGTCTTTACGAAATCGTCGTTCAAGCAACGACCGCTCAGGAGTGATGATCATGAGAAATGCAATTCATACTGCGCTTGCTGCAGCCCTGGTTGCCACTGCCGTTCTCGGCGGCGCATCCGCCGCCTTCGCCGGCGGCAGCTACTATGAAGGTGTCAGCGACAAGCCGCTCTTTACCGACCGCGCACCCAAGGCGCGCAGTGAAGCCTCGGCCGTCCGTGGCGGCTACAACGGCTCCCTCGACCGCACCTCCACCGGCGCTGTGTCGGACTACGGTTCGAGGCCGGCCGTCGTTCCGGGCGGTGAAGGCGAATATTACCAGGGCATCAGCCGCTAAGGCAGGCCGCCTCCCAAGAGCGGGCACGGTGTGAGAGCGCCGCGCCCGCATTTTTTTCAGCAAGGAACAATCCTATGACCAAATCAATCGCAGCCCTTCTCGTTGCCGCCGCCGTGGCTGGCGGCGCCTCCACCGCGAGCGCTGGCGGCAGCTATTACGAGGGCGTCAGTTCGACGCCGCTTTTCACGGGGCGCGCGGCAGCCTCCGCCGGCACCGGTGTTTCGGCGAGCACCGCCGACAACGGTGATTTTTATGCTGGTGTGGATAACAAGTCCGTCGATGCGGCGTCGACCGGCGCTATTGCCAATGGCCGCGCGGTCGTGAACGTCTCCGGTGAAACCGATCAGGACAACCGCTAATCCACGCCAAGAGGCGAGCCGAGCGACCCGGTCCCGCTGCGCGCGGAGCCGGGTCGTTTCATGTTTTGGCAACACCTGTGAGGTGAGTCCATGACAAGAAAATCGAGGTAACGGTTGCTGCATGATTGAAGCGGCGCCGTCAGGCCGCATCCGCCACATAGGTCTTGCCGTGGGTCCTGTTGATGTCTGCCGAGTAGACCTGAATGCCTCTCTGCGTGCGCGCCGCGGCCAAGGCAAGTTCAGCCTGGCCCAGCAACTCTGCAGCACTTGCTGCGGCCGACGCGAGTGCAATGCCGGCGGAAAGGGAGAGTGTTTCGCTCGTGAAAGCCCGGCCCGGTGGCGTGATCGCCAGATTGGTGACGCTTTGGTGGATGCGCCGGGCGATCGTCTCTGCGTGCTCGGCAGTGACGTTATCGCAGACAAACGCGAATTCCTGTGGGCCGACGCGCGCGACGAAATCGTTTTTCTTGATCGTCTTGCGGAAGGAGGTGGCGAGCTTGCTCAATACCTTTTGAGCGAGCGCGCCCCCATGCTGCTCGCCAAGATCTCGCAATCCTTCAACCGTCACCAGAACAAGTGCGGCGGACTGACCCGACGGCGGACCGTCAAATAGGGCTGCAAGTTTTTTTGAAAGGGCCGCCTGGTTCGGCAGGCCGGTCAGTCGATCCCGATTAAGGGCCATGCGGCTTTCTTCCAGATCGCCTTCGAGCTCGGCCAAGCGTTGCGTAAGCGTCTCCAGCGCCGCGCGAAGCGCGTTTTCCTCATTCATCAGCAGCCCCGCGGCATCACGCAACAGCGCCGCTTCGTCGGCGAACTCCGACATGGTTGCGACCGGATCGGAGGAAAGCCGGGAGACGAACCGCTTCATCTGATCGCTGAAGGCATACTTTCGTGCCGATGCATCGCGGAACATCGCCATCAACTCACCGAGCGCCGCCTGCGCCTCTGCCCGCGCGCGGTCTGCCGCAAGCGCGCTGTGGCCGATCAATTTGTGCTTGATGCCAAGGTAATCCAGAGCTTCTTGCGTCGGCTCCGGACCAAGCGTTGCGAGATCGTGCGACAGTTGCGGCATGTGGCCGGACAGAGCTTCATAAATCAGCTCGTAGTTACGGGGGAGGGCAGCCACGCCGAGCCGCATCATCGAATGCGCCAGTTTTTGGATGATCGCCGCATTTCGTGCCTGCGATCGGTCGCGCGGTGGTGGAGAATGCTGGGTCATTGCGGTGCCTTGATACCAATGTCGAACTCGCCGAACTCGCCTCGCACTATCCCGGCGCGAATTTAAGAGATCCTGAATACGCCCGAGCAGCGGAAGGAAAATGCACGATATGGTTGCTGAAACATGATCCTCTGCAGAGAGGCGGTCGTGTGCTGCTGTTTGCCGCACCGATCGTCACAGGAGTAGCCGCTTTCGGTTGCGTTCTTATACTTGACTGCTTGAGTCAGCAATTATATGCCGCCTTGCTGAAATAGGAGGCGGTCTTGAGCGCAGGCGATTTGTCGAAATTTCCATTGTTTGCTGCAAACCTGGCTGCCTGGGACGAGCGGCCGGCGCTGTCGTTTCCCGGAGAGCGGACAATAAGCTATCGCGAACTGGCCGCGCGCGTCGATCGTCAGGCATCATCCTGGCGCGGCGAGCGAGGACTGGTGATGCTGGAGGCCGACCTTTCGGAGCACGCAATCATCGCCTATCTCGCGGCGCTCAGCGCCGGACATGCGATTGCCATCCAGGGCCCTGGTACCCCCGATCGAAAAATTCTCGAGCCTGAATATTGCTATCGCCGTTGTGATGGCCGATGGCGAACAGAACGTCTGCCGGGGAGCAATTTGCAGATCCATCCGGATCTCGCGGTCCTGCTCTCGACATCCGGCAGCACCGGCCACGGAAAATGCGTGAGACTGTCCGCCGCGAACATTCAGTCGAACTCCCGTTCGATCGCCGATTATCTCGGCCTCACCGCCTCGGATCGAGCCTGCCTCATTCTGCCGTTCCACTATTCCTATGGCCTCTCCGTGCTGAATGCCCACCTGTCGGTCGGTGCAAGCCTCTATGTCCCGGGTGGCTCCATTCTGGATGACGGCTTTCTCGATGGACTTGCGGAAAGCGGCAGTACCAATCTTTCAGGCGTTCCCTATTCCTATGAACTTCTGGAAAAAGTAGGATTCCGCCAGCAGGAATTCCCCGATCTGCGCTTCATGACCGTCGCCGGAGGGAGATTGGCGTCCGAGAAGATTCGCCTTTACAACGAGCACCTCACGGCACGCGGCGCTTCCTTTTTCGTCATGTACGGCCAGACGGAGGCGACCGCCCGGATGGCCTATGTTCCCCCTGATCGCCTCAGGGGCAGGGAAGATCGGATCGGCATCGCCATCCCGGGCGGTAGCCTGACCATCGAGAGTGACGAGGGGCAATTGATCGCAGGCACCGATACGCCTGGCGAACTTGTCTATCGCGGGCCGAACGTGATGATGGGCTATGCCTCGTCGCGCGCCGATCTCGCACGCGGCTGCGACCTTTCAGAATTGCGCACCGGCGATCTGGCGACGAGAGACGTCGACGGGTACTTCCGGATCGTTGGGCGGACGAAGCGCATATCGAAGATCGCCGGCCTGCGCATCGGGCACGACGGTTTGGAGGCCGCCCTCGAACGACACGGCATCGCAGCCGCCGTCGTCGGCGACGATACGAGCGTTCACGCCTTCTATGTGGGAGAGCGCGATCGCAACGACATCCGCAGCATCCTGGCCACCGCGAGTGGTTTGACCGTCTTGCAGGTGAAGGCTTCGCGCGTCAACGCGCTGCCGAGGCTTGCATCCGGCAAGATCGATTATCAGGCTCTCCGCAACGCGATGACGAAGGACACCGGGACCGTCGCGGAGGAAGACGGAATCGCGGCGCTCTTCAACCAGATCTTCTACCCGAAAAAGGTTCGGTCCGACGACAGCTTCCTTTCGCTCGGCGGCGACTCGCTGCGTTTCGTCCAGCTTTCGATCGGCCTGGAGAAGCTTCTCGGCGAAATCCCCGAGGCTTGGGAAAAGATGTCGGTCGCTGAACTCGCGGCATTGGGAAAGCGCGAAACCAAAAGCAGACGGATCGGCACCGATCTCCTCATTCGGGCACTGGCGATCCTGCTCGTCGTCCTGCACCACGAGATCTTATGGCCCATCCCCGGCGGATCGGCGGCGATGGTCATCCTTGCCGGTTTCGGCGTTGCGCGCTTCCAACGCGGCGCCTTGCTATCGGGCGCGGTGCTGCGCCTCCTGCGGCCCCTCACGCAGATTCTGATGCCTTATTATCTGATCGTGGTGGGCTACACCCTTGCCTGGGGGGAGATACCTTGGGCGTCGGTTTTCCTCCTTGGCAATCTCGGTCTTGCCGATCCCGAACGCCACAGCATGGTGCCTTACCTCTACTGGTTCATCGAGGCCTATTGCCAGATGCTTGTCGTCTTTGCGGCATTGTTCGCTGTGCCATCGGTCCGACGTGCGGCTGCCTCGAAGCCCTTCATGCTCGGAATGGCGTTGCTCGCGGCAGCTCTCGTCGGCCGGCTGGCATTGCCGTTGCTGGTCGATATGGGCAACCGCCAGATTTTCACGCTGCCGTGGATATTCCACCTGGCGGTCATCGGTTGGTGCGCTGCTGTTGCCGAGACGAAGCTTGAGCGCGGCGTGCTGATGCTGGCCGGAACGGCCACCTTCCTGTTCTTCGGGCTCTACGAGGGCGTATGGATCGGGACGAAGATCAAATATCTGCTGCAGATTCCGGTTCTGGCTGCCTTGCTCTTCCTGCCGCAGATCAGGATGCCGCAATGGATTGCGAAGCTCATCCTGCCGATCTCGGCCGCCGGCTTTCACATCTATATTCTGCACCGTTTCGTGCCGGAGCTTCTGCTGCCTCCGCTGCAGCCATTGATGTCGCCGGCTGCCTATTCGCTGTGCTCGATCGTCGGCGGGATAGCGCTCGGCATGGCGGCATGGCTTGCCCAGCGGTATCTCATGACACTCTGGGCGCAGACCAGGCACGGCGGCGGTCTCATCGATTGGCAGAACCGGTTCGTCGGGCGGGTTCCGTCAATCCGCCCACTTCTCGCCATCGGACCGCAGGAAGAAAACCAGGTCCAGCGTCAATGACGGGCGCCCGAGCGCGGTCAGGGTTGCATGCGCCTGGCCGCGGTGATGGGTCTGGTGGTTGAAGAAATGGGCGAGCGTCGGCCCGAGTCTCTGGGTGATTTCGCCCGGCGCACTAAGTGGCGTATAGGTGACCTTCGTTGCCAGGCGAGCTTCGTCGAGGCCGTCGATCCAGGCGATGATGCGTTCGTCTTCCGCCACGCGCGCCGCCGTCAGCGCCGCGAGGTCATCGTGCAGGATCGCGTCGAGTGCGGAGGGGGCTTCGCCCTCTTTGGTGAAGCGTCTCATCCAGATGCGATCGGCCGCCAGGAGGTGATTGAGCGTCCCATGGAGCGAGCCGAAGAACGCGCCCTTGTGCTGGCGGTACTCCGTGTCCAAGAGCTCAGCCGCGGCGGCGTAAAGCCGCCGGTTGGCCCAGCGGTTGTAATCGGCAAACATGCGGTAATGGTCGAGCATCGGCGATCTCCCCTATAGTCGCCTGAGCCTAGCGTAAATCGGCATCCGGGTGTCGAATGCCACCAATGAAATTTGTTGATTGATCTGCGGCTGCCCTGCCGATGGTACGCTGGCTTGAGCCTCATGACTGTTTGGAACGCTCCGTGACAGCGGCATGAAACTCTCGCCGGCGGGGTCGAAACATCGCCGCGCCCCCTTGTTTTGCACGGAATTGGCGGCTAATGAACCGCCACTTTCCAAGAAACAAGGGAATTGAGCCAATGGCGATTGAACGTACTTTTTCGATGATCAAGCCGGATGCGACGAAGCGCAACCTGACCGGTGCCATCACCAAGATGCTCGAAGACGCCGGCCTGCGCGTCGTCGCTTCGAAGCGCGTCTGGATGAGCCGCCGCGAAGCCGAAGGCTTCTACGCCGTACACAAGGACCGCCCGTTCTTCGGCGAACTGGTCGAGTTCATGTCCTCTGGCCCGACCGTTGTTCAGGTTCTCGAAGGCGAGAACGCCATTGCCAAGAACCGCGAAGTCATGGGCGCCACCAACCCGGCAAACGCCGCCGAAGGTACGATCCGCAAGGTGCATGCGCTGTCGATCGGCGAAAATTCGGTTCATGGTTCGGATGCTCCGGAAACGGCCGCCGAGGAAATCGCCTACTGGTTCTCCGGCACCGAGATCGTCGGCTGATTCACATTCTTCGTTTCCGCCTGCAAAGGCTTGAAACGACTCTTCAAAGCCGGGGCGGCAACGCTCCGGTTTTTTACGTTGGGCAGGTGGCAGTCTCGAAACGCGCTGGTGCCTTGCCGTCCCGGAAGACCTCCGGGTTCTTGTCATAGGCCGGCCCCTCGACCAATGCCTTTGCCGGCAGGATGTCCTGGTCGACGTCGGAAATCACCGTCGTTTCCAGTTTCTGGAGCGTTGCACCGTTTGGTCCCTTGACCTCGATCGTCACCGCATAAGGCTTCTCTTTTTTGACGCAGCTTATATCGGGACTCTCCAGCACCACCTTGTCCAGCTTCGGAAAGAGCTTTCGCTCGAGTGTCAGCGGCTCACCGCCGGCCGGATTCTCGAAATGCGCGATCACGATGCTGCCGTCCGGCACCGGTTCGGTCTTGTTGAGCGTGATCATGTAGGTGGCGTAGGCCAGCCGGTAGTTGAAGACGAACATCTTGCCCGTGAGCTTCAGCGGATCCGGTCCGGTTTCCCGCTGGCACCCGGCAAGCGCCGCCGCGGCGATCAGCACGATTATGGCGAATTTCTTCATGGGCGGGCTTCCTTTTTGTTGCGGCGGTAATGGCGTTTCGCCTTCGTCCGGTTGCCGCAGACAGCCATGTCGCACCATGTCCGGCTCCTATTGCGGCTTCGATCGAGGAACAGCCATTGGCAATTGGGGCATATTTTCAGCCGGTCCGGCTCCGGATTGGCGGCGAGGCTGAGTGCCGAGTGCGCCGTGGCGATGTCCAAGGCGATATGGTTCCCTTCGTGGGCCGACCGGCGCAGAACGGTGGCTATGGCTTCAAGCAGGTCGGCCAGTAGCTCCGGCCGGTCTTCGGCGAGAGCTCGCGCTCGAAAGTGCCGGTCCGTCGCCTCGCGCAATCCTATCAATGACCCTCGGTTTTCGGGTCGAGCCGGAACGAGCATGCCGAAACGATCTCTTTCCACGCCGTATCGATTGGCAGCATCGGCAAAGGAGTCCATCGCGGCGGCATCGGCGAAGCGATCGACCCGGCGTTCCGGATCGAAGCGCAGGACCACCGAATTCGCGACATCCAAAGCCAGTACGCCGCCCGAAAATCTATGTTCAGTCCAGGTGAAGGTCATGCCAAATTCCTAACTGGTAAAACTGATTTTACCAGTTATATTGCTTCTGTCACCCTATGGATGTGCAATGGCCTATTTTCTTCAGCAGATTGCCAATGCCGTGCCGGTCGCGGCGCTCTACGCGGCGCTTGCTTTCGGCTATGCCATCGCCTTTGCCGTGACACGGAGGGCTGACCTCACCTACGGCGCGCTCTTCGCTTTTGCCGGTCAGATGTTCGTGCTTTTCGCGGATGTCGGCTGGAACCGGCTCTGGCTGGTCCTGCCGGCTTCGCTTGGCCTCGGGGCGGCGGCGGCGCTGACATTCGGACTCGGCGCCGGGCTCGTCGCAGGGCGCTACGTGATGCGACCCCTGGCCTTCTCCTCGGCCAACGCCGTGGTCGTCGCCTCGCTTGGCACCCTCCTAGTGCTGATGGAAACGGCGCGTCTTGCCTCGGACACCCGAAGCCTATGGATGCCGCCGTTCCTTAACAGTGTCATCGTGTTCTGGCCCGATCCGCAGTTCCCGGTGACGCTGACGGTCATTCAACTGCTGAACACCGCGCTGATGGCGGCATTGGTCGCGGGCGGGCACTTCCTGCTGACCCACTCCTTTATCGGGCGCTACTGGCGCGCCGTGTCCGAGGACCGCGAGGCAGCGGCGCTATGCGGCGTCGATCCCGCAACCGTCTACATCGTTGCCTATGGCACCGCGTCGCTGGTCGCAGCGTTCTGCGGAATCCTTGCCGCTTCCTATTATGGCAACATGGATTTCGGCACGGGCCTGACCTTCGGCGTCAAAGTTTTGTTCATCGCCGCAATCGGCGGGCAAACGGCGCCGCTGCTTGCCGCTCTGGGTGCCGCCGGCGTCGGTCTGCTTGAAACGCTTTGGTCCGCTTACGGCCCGATTCTCTGGCGGGATTTCGCGATCTTCGGCTTTCTCGTCATCGTGCTGGTCGTGACACGCCGGGAAAAGGTCATTCCCTGATCAGTTCTTTGAAGACCAGCGGGCCCGCGCCGTGTCGTCGGCATCCTTGGCGCTGACCCATCCCCCGGTGCTGCCATCGGCACGATGCTCCTTCTTCCAGAAGGGAGCGGAGGTCTTCAGGAAATCCATGATGAAATTGGCGCCGTCGAACGCCGCTTGCCGGTGCGGCGAGGCCGTCACCACAAGCACGATGTTATCGCCCGGCATAATCTTGCCGTAGCGATGAATGGCAGTTGCCGCCTGCAATCCGAAACGCGTCATCGCCTCGTGGCAAATGCGTTCGATTTCGGCTTCCGCCATGCCGGGATAATGTTCCAGTTCAAGCGCGCCGAGCACACCGGCCTCATCGCGGCAAAGCCCCGAAAACGTCACGACCGCGCCAATGTCCCCCCGGCCTCGGGAGAGCGAGGCGACTTCGGCGGCGAGGTCGAAGTCTTCGCGCTGGACGCGCACGGTGACGGGGGCATTCATGTCTTCAGCCGCCCGTCATCGGCGGAAAGAGGGCGATCTCGCGCGCCCCGGCGATCGGTTCGCCATGATCGACATGTTCCTGGTTGATCGCCGCGCGAATGACGTTCTGGTGTTCGAGTGCCGCCTCGTATTGCTCGCCGAGCGTTTTCAGATGCGCAAGCAGATCGGCAACCGTGACGATATTCGCGGGAAGCTCCAGCGTTTCCTCACCCTTGCCGATGCGCTCCCGCACCCAGGAAAAATAGACGAGACTGACCGTGCTCATTCATTGACCACATGTTTCAAACCGGCGCGGAAATAATCATAGCCCGTATAGAGCGTGATTGCAGCCGCGATCCACAGAAGCACGATGCCGGCTTCGGTGATGTAGGGAACGATCTTGTCGCCGGCCGGACCGGCCAGGAGAAAGGCGATCGCCACCATCTGGATGGTCGTTTTCCATTTCGCGATGCGCGTCACCGGCACGCTGACCTTGAGCGCGGCAAGATATTCGCGCAGGCCGGACACGAGAATCTCGCGGCAGAGAATGATGATCGCAGCCCAGATCGACCAGCCCGCGATCGTGCCGTCGGCGGCAACGAGAAGCAGGATCGAAGCGACGAGCAGCTTGTCGGCAATCGGATCCAGCATCCGGCCGATGTTCGACGTCTGCTTCCAGATGCGGGCGAGATAGCCGTCGAAGAAATCCGTGATCGAGGCCGTGACGAACAGGACGAGCGCGGTCCACCGCGCGAAGTCCGAGCTGTGCAGCCGGCCCTCGATGAAGAAGCAAAGCACGATCAGCGGCACGATCAGGATGCGGAAATAGGTGAGCAGGTTCGGGACACTATAGGCAATGGGCGTTGACATGAACTCGGTTTCTCTGGACGACGGCAGAGCAGCACGCGAAAGGAGCGGCGGCCACCTTTCCCATCCCCTCTGGGTTTCATGTGTACAGAATGACTTTGCGACCATAAGGTCAACAGGACATTGCACAACGGTTGTCATATTTGGCGGATTTCATCTGAACGCAGGCTGAATTGCGCCGCCACTGAATCGTTTTGAGGACAAAGTTCCGCAGCAGGTCAGGGCGCTAGAACGGCCTTTGCGCGTCCGATCAGGCGCGCGGCTGCTGTGGGCAGTTATTTCACGCTGTCCTCGTGAAAATGCTCGTAGACGAGTCGGGCGACGGCCTCCGAGATGCCATTGACGGCCATCAGGTCGTTGACGCCGGCCCGGGAGACGGCCTTGGCCGTCCCGAAATGGGTAAGCAGCGCCCGCTTCCGCGTCGGCCCGATACCAGCGATTTCGTCGAGCGGGTTCTTTACCATCTCCTTCTTTCGCCGGGCGCGATGCGAGCCGATGGCGAAACGGTGTGCTTCGTCGCGCAGTCTCTGAATGAAATAGAGAACCGGATCGCGCGGCGGCAGCGTGAAGCTTTCGCGCCCCTCGGCGAAAAAGCGCTCGCGGCCGGCGTCGCGATCGACACCCTTGGCCACGCCGATTGCGGTCACGCAATCCTCGACGTCCAGTTCCTTGAGAATTGCGCGGACCGCGGTCATCTGGCCCTGGCCGCCGTCGATCAGGATGACGTCCGGCCAGGCCGGGAATGCGCCGTCATCGCCTGGTTCGGCGCTGCGGTCGGGTTTGCCTTCCTCTTTCAGCAGGCGCGAGAAGCGCCGCGTCATGACCTCGCGCATCATGCCGAAGTCATCGCCCGGCGTAATGTCGGTCGATCTGATGTTGAACTTGCGATACTGGCCTTTGACGAAACCTTCGGGACCGGCGACGACCATACCGCCGACGGCGTTGGTCCCCATAATGTGCGAGTTGTCGTAGATCTCGATGCGGCGCGGCACCTGTTCCAGTTGGAAGGTCTTGGCAAAGCCTTCGAGCAGCCGCGACTGCGATGCGGTTTCGGCAAGCTTGCGGCCATGGGCCTCGCGCGCATTTGCGAGCGCGTGGTCGACGAGATCCTTCTTCTCGCCGCGCTGAGGCACCAGAATCGACACCTTGTAGCCGGATTTTTCCGTGAGCGCCTGGCCGAGCAGTTCCTGCTCCTCGACCGCCTCGCAGAGCAGGATCTGTCGAGGGCAGGGCTTGTCGTCGTAGAACTGGGCGAGAAAGGCGCTGAGCACCTCCGACGAAGGAAGCGACGGGTCGGCTTTCGGGAAATAGGCGCGGTTGCCCCAGTTCTGTCCGGTGCGGAAGAAGAAAACCTGGATGCAGGAAATCCCGCCTTCGTGATGGATCGCGAAGACGTCCGCCTCCTCGACGCCGGCCGGATTGATGCCCTGGTGGCTCTGCACATGACTGAGCGCCGCGAGGCGATCACGGTAGAGCGCGGCACGCTCGAAATCGAGGTTCTCGGAGGCTTCGCTCATGGCGGCAGCGATCGTTGCCTTCACGGCCTGGCTTTTGCCGGAGAGAAAGTCCTTTGCCTCATGGACGAGCTCGGCATAGTCGGCATCGCTGATTTCGCCGGTGCAAGGCGCCGAACAGCGCTTGATCTGGTAGAGCAGGCAGGGGCGTGTGCGTGTCTCGAAGACGCTGTCCGTGCAGGTTCTCAGAAGAAAGGCGCGCTGCAGCGAGTTGATCGTTCGTCCGACGGCGCCGGCCGATGCGAAGGGGCCGAAGTAATCTCCCTTGCGGCTGCGTGCCCCGCGATGCTTGAACAGCGCTGGCGCCCTGCTGTCGCCGGTGACGACGATATAGGGAAACGACTTGTCGTCGCGCAACAGCACGTTGAAGCGCGGACGCAGCCGCTTGATGAGGTTGGCTTCGAGCAGCAGCGCCTCGATCTCGGTCCGTGTCGTGACGAACTCCATGTTCGCAGTCTCGCGAACCATCCGCGCAATGCGGTTGGAATGGCCGCGGCCCTGGGCGTAGTTGCTCACCCGTTTCTTGAGGCTGCGGGCCTTGCCGACGTAGAGCACGTCGCCGGCGTCGTTGAACATGCGGTAGACGCCGGGGCCGTTCGGCAAAAGCTTGACGAAGGCCTGAATGAGGTCCGCGCCCTTGAGGCCCTGCGTCTCGGCGTGGTTCTCCGCCCAATCGATCGCTGGCGCCGGCCGCTCGCCTTCTGTCACCTCGAGCAGATCGTCGTCTTCATCGGTCTCGCTGCCGTCGTAAAGGATGCCGCCATCGGTGGGCGTCTGCCCGTTCATTCCACTATCTCCCGAATATCCGGCGTCTCCCAGGCAAGATGCTGGCCGCCGTCAAGCGCGATCATCTGTCCGGTAACCGACGGCGTGTCGAAAAGGAAGCGGATCGCGCGTCCAAACTCGTCGAGCGCCGGACCGCGCTTGAGGATCAGTGCGTCGACCTGCGCCTGAAAGTCGCTCTGTTTCTGCCGTTCGTTCGGCAGTGTCGGCCCCGGTCCGATGCCGTTGACACGAATATTCGGGGCAAGCGCCTGTGCCATCGTCTGGGTTGCCGTCCACAGCGCCGACTTGGAAAGCATATAGGAATAAAAGCGCGGATTTGGAGACCAGACGCGCTGGTCTATGACATTGATGACAAGGCCGGAAACGTCATCCGGACGCTGCCGGGCAAAGTCGCGCGCAAGCAGGGAAGGGGCCTTGACGTGCAGCGCGAAGTGGCGTTCCCAGACCTCTTCGTCGAACGCGTCCAGGCTGTCCTTCTTGAAGACCGAGGCGTTGTTGACGAGCAGGTCGAGCGGACCAAGCAAGGCCGTCGCCTCGGCGATGAGCCGGGACGCGGCGGCGGAATCGGTGAGGTCCGCCTTCAGAGCGACAGCCTTGACGGCATTCGCGGCGAGGCTCTTCGCCAGTGCTTCTGCTTCGGCGAATGAGCCGTTCGCATGGATGGCGACTGCGAAGCCGTGCGCGGCCAGATCCTCGACTATTGCCTTGCCTATGCGTCGGGCGCCGCCGGTTACGAGCGCCGCCTTGAGTGTTCTCGTCAACTTTTTCCCGTCCCTCGAATCCTGTTCTGGCTGGACGAAGATATAGGCAAGAATGGCCGGCCTGAAACTCTCCCGGTGGAATCATTTCAGAAAAATTAATGCAAAGCGGATAAATTGTATTATTTCGAAGTATCATAGTATAGATTTCGTTATTCTAAAACTATGGTTAACAAATACCCTGTGTCGTGAAGGCAACATCCAATTTCGGCCGTGTTCGTGCCGCTAAAATTTCACAATTTAGCTCTTGAGATTCCGCATTTTCTGGCCAATTTCCGGTCAACCGGGCGGGTTAATCACAGAATGTCCGGTGTTCCGCAGAGATACAATTGCGTCGGAGCATCGGTTGAAAAGGAGAATAGTATGCGTACGCTGACCACCACCCTCATGGCTTCGGCCATGGCTTTCGTTGCCTTGCAGGCCGCCCACGCCGCAGACGCCGTCGATGAAGTTCCGGCTGCTCCGGCTGCCGAATACACCGAACCGGCGACCAAGGACTGGTCGGGCGCCTATGTCGGCGGCACGGCCGACTGGCACCATGGCGAGGCTGACGCCACCGGCAGCAACACCTCCGCTGGTTTCGGCGGCGGTCTTTACGGCGGTTACAACGTGCAGAGCGGCCAGATCGTCTACGGCGGTGAAGCCGATATCGGCTATGCCGGCAACGATTCTCACTCCAGCGGCCGTCGCGTCGAGCAGGGTGTCAACGGCTCGATCCGTGGCCGTGTGGGCGTCGACGTGAACCCCGTTCTCCTCTATGGCACGGCCGGTCTCGCTGTCGGCAAGGCCAAGCTTTCGACCCCGGATGGTTCTGACAAGAACACGATGGTTGGCTGGACGGCCGGTGCCGGTGCGGAGACCTTTGTCACCGATAACATCACCGCACGCGTCGAATACCGTTACACGGACTATGCCTCCAAAGACTTCAACGTTGGCAGCAGCACCGTTACGTCTGGCTACGACGAGCACAGCGTCCGCGTCGGTATGGGCGTCAAGTTCTGATCGACCGACATAGCATCAGCGAAAAGGCCGGGGTGACCCGGCCTTTTTTTATGCCTTGAAATTAGAATAATCCGGAAAGTGCTTTTCGAACTTCGCCGGCCAGTTCTTGAGCTTCGGCCGCCCTCGCTGCCACTCGCCGGCGAAGCGCAATTCGATGTAGCGCAACAGGGCTGCCAGCGCGAAATGCCCTGCATGGAGCTTGCCTCCGGTCTTCGGGAGGTTTGCGTTCAAGTAATCCAGCCCGCGTTCGACCTTTTCCCATTGCCGGTCAATCCAGGGTTGGTGCACCTTCTCCGGCGGGTGAAAGCGCTTCTCGTAGACGATCGCCAGCAGGCTGTCGCAAACACCGTCGCAAAGCGCCTCGAAGATTTCCACTTCGGTACGTTTGCCCGCGTTTTTCGGATAGAGCTTGCCCTTGGTTTCGCGGTCGAGGAAATGCATGATCGCCCGGCTGTCGTAGATCGCCTTGCCGTCCGCAGTAACCAAGGTCGGAATCTTGCCCAGCGGATTGTTGCCGATCAGTTCCGGCGGGTTGGCGTTCGTGTCCGTCAACACGCTTTCTGCGTCGAGGCCCAGGTGGTGCGCGGCCATGCGGACCTTGTTCGAGTAGGGGGAGGCAGGCGAATAGAGTATCTTCATTCGAGTCTTTCCGTTGTCATGGGGCAGGGGGAAGGGAAACCGCGCCCCTTCTGCAGGCTTGGCGATCCACTTCGGGGCATGCCCTGAATTTAAGTGTCTTGTCGAAGCAGATTCTGATTTCTTCGAGAAGCCTGGCTTCGCAGGTAACAGCGATCGTCTCCGGCGTCATGCCGGGATTTTTCGCGATCAGTGCGGCTTCGATCACTGATACCGGGAGATCGCGCGATTTTTCCGTCGATGCCAACTCCGGCGGGATCGTGAGCCGTTCGCGCGCGGCGCGCGCCACGGCGAAATAGTCCGCCTGGCTGAGGCCCGAGCAGGTGCCGTGCTTGCGCCACTGATGGCCAATCAGTCCCATTGAGGGAATGAGGTCGAGATATTGCCGGCCGAGCGATTCCGGTACGCGGTCCGATTGCCGGGTCGGGCAATATTCCGGATAGCCCTTTTCATTCTGTGGCCAGAGCCCGTGCACAATGAGGCCGCGACGGCTGCCGGCCTCGCATTGATCAGATTTTCCGGACGGATCGTTGCTGCCGCACCAGGTGGGCGACCAGGACAGGGACAGGACGTAAAAGTCGAAGCCTCCACCGACGGGAACCGGAACTGCCGCAACAGTCTTCGTCCCGCCGGTCCCCGGATTCGGGGCGGTTTTGTCTGCACCTTCATCGCTGCAGGCGGCGATCGTCAGAACGCCGACGAGCGCCGGCAGCAGCCTCTTCGCCGCTCTCAACGAAGCGAAGCGCAGTGGGCGCCGTAGACATACCAGGGATCGAGGCCGCCGACGCAGAACTCAATACTCCTGCCGACACCGGCAAAGCCCCACGGTCGCTCGATCAGATACCAGAGGGGACGCCGTACGCCGTCGGTCATCACGGCAGTCGCATAGCAATATTCACGCTCGACGAGGTGCGTGTAGTCACGCGGCTCGAAGCGATTTTGGCCCATGTCGCGAATCTCGGCGATGGCGAGATTGGCATGAAGGTAGTTTGCGGCCTTGTAGTCGAAGCGTCGGGTGATGAAACCCAAAACGGAGGCGTTGCTGCAGGCGCCGGTAGCATAAGCTACATGGGGTGCAGGCTCCCCGATATAGTCGGCGGCGGCAGCAGCGGTGGTGAGGGAAAACGAGAGTAGAAGCGATGCGGCAAGCGTACGAGTCATGGCCATCTCCCTGAATCCTTTCAGGAGATTGACGCGTTCGCCATCGATCCGTCAAGGCCCCGGGTTGAGAGATGCTTCGCCGCGCAGCCAGAAGCAGCGGGCCGACGCGAAGCGATCCTGAGCCAGATGTGTTTTCAGAAAGGGCAGCAGGACATCGAGCTCACTCTTCAACGTGAAGGGCGGGTTGACGATGACCAGGCCCGATCCCGCAAGCCCCGTGGTGTCGCGACCGCTGCGCACCGCGAGTTCCACGCAGAGCATTTTCGGAATCTCCAGCGCTTTCAACGCCGCGTGGAAATCCTTTATCGGTGCGCCTTTCTTCAGCGGATACCAGAGACAGAAGGTGCCTCCGGCAAACCGGCGGTAGCCTTTCGCGAGTCCCTCGGCAAGCCGCTGGTATTCGCCCTCGATCTCGAACGGAGGATCGACGAGAATGAGGCCACGCTTTTCCTTCGGTGGCAGGTGAGCGCCAAGCGCCAGCCAGCCGTCGAGGTTCGTGATGCGGCTTTGAAAGTCGCCATCGAACAGGCGGTGCAGCGTCTCGTAGTCGTCCGGATGCAGTTCCATCGCCGAAAGCCGGTCCTGAGGGCGGAACAGCATGCGGACGAGCTTCGGTGAACCGGGATAGTGAGTGAGGCCGCCGTCGGGATTGACATCGCGAACGGCCGAGAGATAGGGCTCGAGGATCGCGGTGATCGGAGCAGGGAGCTGCGCGTCGAGCAATCGGCCGATGCCGTCTCGCCATTCTCCGGTCTTCTGGGCTTCCTCGCTCGAAAGGTCATAGAGCCCAATGCCGGCATGCGTGTCGAGCACCCGGAAGGCCTTGTCCTTTTGCTTGAGATACGTGACGAGCCGCGCCAGCACCGCATGTTTCAGGACGTCGGCGAAATTGCCTGCGTGATAGATGTGCCGATAGTTCATGAGCGCCGCCGATGGCTATGATCAATTGTTTCGATGGATGGCGAATGGGGCTTTTTGCCCTCCAGCGGATGCCATATAGAAAAGCCATGAACGTTGCGACCCCCATCAAAGCAGAAAAGTCGATCGGCTATTCGGTCTGTCCGCACGACTGTCCGTCAGCCTGTGCGCTTGAAGTCGACCTGACGGCCGAAGGCCAGATCGGCCGTCTGCGCGGCGCGGCCGGAAACAGCTATACCGCCGGCGTCATCTGCGCCAAGGTGGCGCGCTACGCCGAGCGCATCTACCACCCCGGCCGACTGATGGTGCCGCAGCGCCGCGCCGGCGCCAAGGGCGACGGAAGCTGGCAGGAGATTTCCTGGGAAGCGGCGCTCGATGAGATTGCTGACCAGTTCGTCAAGGCCGAGCAGAAGCACGGTCCCGAGGCGATCTGGCCCTATTTCTACGCAGGCACGATGGGACAGGTCCAGCGCGATTCGATCGAACGGCTGCGTCACGCCAAGCGCTATTCCGGGTTCTTCGGTTCGATCTGTACGAACATGGCCTGGACCGGCTTCACCATGGCGACGGGAGCCTTGCGCGGCCCCGACCCGCGCGAAATGGCGAAGGCCGACTGCGTCGTGATCTGGGGCACCAATGCGGTCGCGACGCAGGTCAACGTCATGACCCACGCGGTCAAGGCGCGCAAGGATCGCGGCGCCAAGATCGTCGTCATCGACGTCTACGAAAACCCGACCGTCAAGCAAGCCGATATGGGGCTCGTGCTGAAACCGGGCACCGATGCCGCGCTCGCCTGCGCCGTCATGCACATCGCCTTCCGTGACGGCTATGCCGATCGCGCCTACATGGCGAAGTTCGCTGATGACCCCGCGGGCCTCGAAGCGCATCTCAAGACACGCGGCCCGGACTGGGCTTCGGCTATCACCGGCCTGCCGGTGGAGGAAATCGAAGCCTTCGCCAAGCTCGTCGGGACGACGCCGAAAACATACTTCCGCCTCGGCTACGGCTTTACCCGCCAGCGCAACGGCTCCGTCGCCATCCATGCGGCGGCTTCGGTCGCCACCGTGCTCGGCTCCTGGAAGCATGAAGGCGGCGGCGCGTTCCATTCGAACAACGACATCTTCAAGCTGGACAAGCGCGAGCTCGTAGGTTCCGCGTACCACGATCCCGATGTGCGCATGCTCGACCAGTCGCAGATCGGCCGTGTGCTGACCGGCGACGCCGAGGCACTGCGCCATCGCGGGCCTGTGACCGCGCTTCTCATCCAGAACACCAACCCCGTCAACGTCGCGCCCGAGCAGCGGCTGGTGAAGCAGGGCTTCCTGCGCGATGACCTCTTCGTTGCCGTGCATGAGCAGTTCATGACCGACACCGCGCGGCTCGCGGACATCGTCCTGCCTGCGACCATGTTCCTGGAGCACGACGATCTTTATCGCGGCGGCGGTCACCAGCACATTCTGATCGGACCGAAGGTCGTCGAACCGCCGCCGACGGTGCGCACCAATCTCTTCGTCATCGAGGAGTTGGCGAAGCGTCTCGGTGTATCCGACCGCGCAGGCTTCGGCCTTACGGAGCGGCAGCATATCGATCGGCTTCTCGCCAACTACGATATCGATTACGAGCGGATGAAGCGGGAGAAGTGGCTCGATTGCCAGCCGGCCTTCGAGGAGGCGCATTTTCTCAACGGCTTCGGCCATCCGGACGGCAAGTTCCGTTTCAAGGCCGATTGGACCGGCACGCCGGCGCCCAACCGTCCGTCGAAATCGATGGGGCCGCAAGGCCCGCACGGCAGGCTGCCGGAATTTCCTGATCACGTCGAGCTGATCGAAGTGGCCGACGAACGCCATCCATACAGACTGGCGACGTCGCCGGCGCGGTCGTTCCTGAATTCGACGTTCGCCGAGACGCCGTCGTCCATTCAGAAGGAGGGGCGACCGGAAGTCATGATCCACACGGAAGACGCAGCCGCGCTCGGCATTGCCGACGGCGACGTCGTCAGGCTCGGCAATGATCGCGGCGAGATCCGGCTGCACGCGAGGATCGGCGGAGGCGCACGCCGCGGCGTCGTCATCGCCGAAGGGCTGTGGCCGAACGGAGCCCATCTGGACGGCGAGGGGATCAATGTCCTGACCGGCGCCGATGCAGTCGCGCCCTACGGCGGCGCAGCCTTCCACGACAACCGGGTCTGGGTGCGTCGGGCCTGAAGATTAGTCGAGCGGCTCCGGCTCGTCAGATTCTGCAACCGAATTCCTCGTCAACAAGGATCTCTCATGACGAAGCATGCCGACCCGCGCGTCCGGATCATCGATCGCAAGACCCTCTGGAAAGGCTTCATCAGCCTCGAAGAGGTCACGCTTGAACAGGAAATGTCCAACGGTCAAACAGCCCGGCTGGTCCGCGAGATCCATGATCATGGTCGCGCCGCAACGATCCTGCTCTTCGATCCGGAACGGCAGCTGGTCGTCCTTGTCCGTCAGCTGCGCATTCCGGTATTCCTGCAAGGCGAGCCGGGATATTTGATCGAAGCGCCGGCCGGCCTACTCGACGGCGAAGAGCCGGCAGTGGCGATCTGCCGCGAAGCGATGGAGGAGACCGGCTACCTCATCGAAAGCGCCACCCATCTCTTCGACGCCTATATGAGCCCCGGCTCTCTGACGGAACGAACGAGCTTTTTCGTCGGACTCATCGACGCGTCGAAGAAAGTGTCTGCAGGCGGCGGGCTGGTCCACGAGGGCGAAGACATCGAAGTTCTCGAGATTCCCTTTGAGAAAGCGGCGGCGATGATCGGCACCGGCGAGATCTGCGACGCGAAGACCATCATGCTGCTGCAATGGGCGATGCTCAATCGAGCTTCTATTTCGTCATAACCGTTTGACTTAACACCGTTATTGTACATTACCGATATTTCACTTTCTGATGGCGCTCGAGTGGGCTAAAGCCCTGTTGTCTTTAACAAGGACACGGGCGAGCCATGATCTCCCCCTCTGCCTCAGAGCCTGAAGTCGATGAAGAGCAAAGGAACGAAGCGGGGTGGCGGCCGTTTCTGAGGCGCAATCAGCGCTCTCTTTCCGCCGTCGGCACGCTTCTCATGATTGCGCTCTTCGGAGCCGCCGTCTTCCACCTGACCGCTGAGGTGCATTACGACGACGTCGTGTCAGCATTGGCCGAAACGCGTTGGATCTCGATCGTCGCGGCAGTTCTGTTCACGGCGTTGAGCTTTCTTGCGCTGACCTTCTACGACGTCGCCGCGCTCGACTACGTCAAGCGCAAGCTACCCTATGCGGATATCGCGCTCACGGCCGCCTGTGCCTATGCCGTCGGCAACACAGCCGGCTTCGGACCTTTGAGCGGAGGCGCAATCCGCTACCGGTCCTATTCCCGGCTCGGCCTGGAGCCGGAAGAGATAGCCCGCGTCGTCGCGTTCGTGACGCTTGCCTTCGGGCTTGGTCTTGCGGCCGTCACGTGCATCAGCGTGCTCACCGCCGGCGAATACGTGGCTCCGCTGACTGGGCTTGAACCGTTCTGGCTGCGGATGATCGCCATCATCGTGTTAGGCGTCCTGTTAACCGCCTTCATCTTGGCACGCGACGGCCGTGAGATCCGTGTCGGCCGCATAACCCTGCGCCTGCCGGACTCCAGAACGGCCTCCCGTCAGTTCCTGGTAACAGCGCTCGATCTTGCCGCATCCGCGACCGTTCTCTACGTGCTGTTGCCATCGGGAACAATTGGCTGGCCGGCCTTCCTGGCGGTTTATTCATTGGCGGTCGGCATCGGCGTGCTCAGCCACGTGCCGGCAGGGCTCGGCGTCTTCGAAACGGTAATAGTCGCGACGCTCGGCCGTGCGGCTGACGTCGATACAATTCTCGGCGCGTTGGTTCTTTACCGATTGATCTATCACGTGCTGCCGCTGCTGATTGCGATTGTCGTGATCATTGGCATGGAAGTTCGTCAACTCGCCGGCCATCCTGCGGCATCCAGCATGCGCCGCATAGGCGGCCGGATCGCTCCGTTGCTTCTGGCAACGCTCGCACTCGTGCTCGCCATCATGCTGGTGCTGTCGAGCGTGACGCCGACGCCTAGCGAGAACCTGGCGTTCCTTTCCAGCTATGTCTCGCTGCCACTTGTCGAAGGCGCGCATTTCCTCGCGAGCCTGCTCGGACTGGTACTGGTCATCATTGCGCGGGGATTGGCGCTGCGCCTCGACGGCGCCTGGTGGGCCTCGATCGTGATCGCGGTCGCGGCGCTGCTGCTGTCGTTGCTAAAGGCGGTGGCGTTGATGGAAGCCGGCATGCTCGCATTCTTCATCGTCGGCCTGCTTGTCAGCCGCCGGCTTTTCGTCCGCCCTGCGTGGCTGTTCGGTCAGGCGCTGACGCTGCCGTGGCTGACGGCTATCGGTGTTATCTGCCTCGGGGCATTCGTCGTTCTGCTCTTCGTGTATCGCGATATCGAGTATAGCCACGAGCTCTGGTGGCAGTTCGAGTTTTCCGCCGAAGCGCCGCGCGGACTTCGTGCGTTCCTGGGTGTCACGGTCGGGGCGAGCGCCATCGCCATCTGGAGCCTGATGCGCCCGGCCACGACAGCAGTGGAGCCTGCCTCGGAGGAGGCGTTGGAGCGGGCGATCGCCATTGTCGAGAACCAGGACATGTCGGATGCCAATCTCGTGCGGATGGGCGACAAGAGCGTCATGTTCTCTTCCGACGGTCGTGCCTTTATCATGTACGGCCAGCGGGCACGTTCCTGGATCGCCCTTTTCGATCCCGTTGGCCCGGTGGAGACTTGGCCGGATCTCATCTGGCAGTTCATAGAGACCGCTCGCGCCAATGGCTGCAGGGCAGTTTTCTACCAGGTTTCGCCACTGGGGCTCGCCTATTATGCGGACGCCGGCTTACGGGCGTTCCGACTTGGCGAACTCGCCGAGGTCGATCTGACACGGTTCGAATTGAAGGGCGGAAAATGGGCAAACCTGCGCCAGCAGGTAAGCCGTGGTCAGCGCGACGGACTGGAATTCACCGTCGTCGAGCCCGAGGCAGTAGCGGGGATTCTGCCGGAGCTCGCGGCAGTTTCGGACGCCTGGCTCGCACATCACAGCGCACGAGAGAAGGGCTTTTCCCTCGGAGCCTTCGATCCCGACTATCTGGCTGAGCAGCCTGTCGCTATCCTTAAATGCGCCGGGCGCATCGTCGCTTTCGCCAACATTCTCACGACCGTGACGAAGGAGGAGGGGTCGATCGACCTGATGCGCTTCTCGCCGGATGCTCCCAAAGGTTCGATGGACTTCCTGTTCGTGCAACTGATGGAATTCCTCAAGACGCAAGGCTACCGGCGCTTTAATCTCGGCATGGCGCCGCTCTCGGGCATGTCTTCCCGCCGGGTGGCGCCAGTGTGGGATCGGGCAGGCCGGGCGTTCTTCGAGCACGGCGAACGCTTTTACAACTTCAAGGGCCTGCGCGCCTTCAAATCCAAGTTCCACCCGCGCTGGCAGCCGCGCTACCTTGTGGCGAGCGGCGGTTTAAATCCGATCCTGGCTTTGATGGATGCAACGTTTCTCATCGGCGGCGGCCTCAAGGAAGTGATAAGGAAATGACCGGCATACGAAAAACCTGGAAGCCCGTCCTTTCGGCCGTGCTGATTGCAGCGGCAGCGTCCTTTTCCTCGTCAGCCCAGGACGCGCAAAATTTTGACACCGGCATGATCCCGTCGCCGCATATCCTGTTCCCCGCGGAAAAGGCTTCTGCGGTTGTCGTGCTCCTTTCGGATGCCGCCGGGTGGACCGCGAAGGAAGAGCGGGTCGCGCGGGCGCTTGCAAGCGAAAAGGCGATGGTCATCGGCATCGACCTCAAGACCTATCTCGCTTCGCTCGCGAAGGATGGTGGCAACTGCATCTACACGGTCTCGGATATCGAATCGCTGAGCCAGCAGGTCCAGCGCGCTGCCAAGAGCGGCGCCTATCAGCCGCCGGTCGTCGCGGGCGTCGGCGCCGGCGGGGCGATGGCGCTGGCGATCGCTGCGCAATCTCCGGCCGCGACCATTGGTCAAACGCTTGCAGTCGATCCCGAAGAGGGTATCGCATTGACGAAGCAACTCTGTACGCCGGCCGAGAAGGTTCGAAAGGGCGACCGTATGGTCTATGGCCTGACCGACGGATCTTTGCCCGACCCAGTGACAGTCGCCTTTTCTCCCGCCGCTTCAGCCGAAGGACGGGATCATGTGACGACGCTCATCGCTAGACATCCGGAGATCGGAACCCGAGACACGGGGGACGACGCCTATACGGCGCTTTCGAATGCGCTTTCCGGATTGTTGGCTGAGAGTGGAGAAGGCGACAACCCTTTCGGGCTTCCGCTGACGATCCTCGACGCGAAGCCCGCGCGCGACACCATGGCCGTGATCTATTCGGGCGATGGTGGCTGGCGGGATATCGACAGGGAGGTCGGCAACGTCCTGCAGCAGCAGGGGGTGCCGGTCGTGGGCGTCGATTCGCTGCGCTATTTCTGGTCCGAGCGCCAGCCGAAGGCGACTGCCGACGATCTGGCGAGGATCATCACCTACTATCGTAAGCGCTGGAATGTCCAAAACGTTCTGCTGATCGGCTACTCCTTCGGTGCCGATATCCTGCCGCGCACCTACAACCTGCTTCCGTCAGCCGATCGAGCGCGCGTGCGCCAGGTCACCCTCATGGCACTCTCGCATCAGGCCGATTTCAAGATTTCCGTCCTCGGCTGGCTCGGCGCCAAGGGTGAGGGAGACGCCGGCGATCCGATCGATGACATCAAGGCGATTGATCCGTCGCTTGTCCAATGCATCTACGGTACCGAAGAGGACGACGACGCTTGCCCGGACCTGAAATCGTCAGGCGTCGACGTGGTCGCCATTGAGGGCGGCCACCATTTCGACGAGGACTATCCCACCTTGACACGCCGCGTGCTCGACGCACTCGACCGCCGCCTCGCGGCGGCGAAGTGACGCTCGCATTCCACAATGGCTGTCAGATAGCAGGAGAAATGAGCATTCCCGAAGCCTCGCCGACCGCATGACTCGCGGAGCGCCCACCTTTCATCTCGACCTTGCCCTCGGCGACGAGCCTCAACGCCATCGGATAGGTCTTGTGTTCGATGGTCAAGACGCGCGCGGCGAGTGTTTCCGCCGTGTCGCCGGCGAGGATCGGGACCGCGGCTTGCGCGATGATCGGGCCATCATCCATGCCTTCGGTCACGAAATGAACCGTGCAGCCGGCAATCCTCATGCCGGCATCGATCGCGCGCTGATGCGTATGGAGCCCGGGAAACAGCGGCAGAAGCGACGGATGAATATTGAGGATGCGGCCTTCGTGACGCTGTATGAATGTTGCCGAAAGCAGCCGCATGTAACCGGCGAGGCAGACGATGTCCGGGTGAAGCCGATCGAGCTCGGTGAGGATCGCGGCTTCGTGCGCTTCCTTGCTGACGAAGTCTTTTCGGACGAATGAAAATGTCGGGATGCCGAGGGCTGCCGCCTTGGCCAGGCCGCCGGCTTCCGCCTTGTCGGCGATCACGGCGATGATTTCGGCCGGAAAGTCCGGCTCCGCCGCTGCCTTTGCCAGCGAAAGCATGTTCGAGCCGCCGCCGGAAATGAAGACGACGACCCGTTTCTTAGCCGTCGTCGCGCTCATAGAGAGAGGCTGCCCCTGTAGATCGTGCCCGCGGCGCCCTCGGCACGCGCGACCATGCGGCCGAGTGTGAAGACCGTCTCGCCTTCGCCGGTAAGTACCGCCGCGACCTTTTTTGCTTCCG
The DNA here is from genome assembly GCF_013283645.1 of Sinorhizobium psoraleae. Lineage (GTDB taxonomy): Bacteria > Pseudomonadota > Alphaproteobacteria > Rhizobiales > Rhizobiaceae > Sinorhizobium > Sinorhizobium psoraleae. The sequence continues at coordinate 173,562 of NZ_JABEKV010000002.1, read as the reverse complement.
CCGCCGGAACGACGGCAATCATGCCGACGCCGCAGTTGAACGTCCGCAGCATCTCATTGGCGGCAACGCCGCCAGTCTTGGCAAGCCAGGAGAAGACCGCCGGCGATCTGATCGCGTCAAGGTCGATCTCTGCAGCGAGGTGCTTCGGCAGAACGCGCGGAATGTTCTCGGGGAACCCGCCGCCGGTGATGTGCGCGAGTGCCTTGATGGCGCCGGTCTCGCGGATCGCCTTCAGGAGCGGCTTCACGTAGATGCGGGTCGGCGTCAGCAGGAGATCGGCAAGCGTGCCTTCGCCGAAGGGGGCCGGCGCGTCCCAGGCCAGACCCGAAAGCGCAACGATCTTGCGCACCAGCGAATAGCCGTTCGAGTGCACGCCGGAGGAGGCGAGGCCGAGGATGACATCGCCTTCGGCAATGTCGCCCGCCGGCAGCAGTTGGCCGCGCTCGGCCGCGCCGACGGCGAAGCCGGCGAGGTCGTAGTCGCCGCCGGAATACATGCCCGGCATCTCGGCCGTCTCGCCGCCGATCAGCGCGCAGCCCGCATCGCGGCAGCCAGCGGCAATGCCGGCGACGATCGCGGCACCCTGGTCAGGATCGAGCTTGCCGGTCGCGAAATAGTCGAGGAAGAACAGCGGTTCCGCGCCCTGTACGACAAGATCGTTGACGCACATGGCGACGAGATCGATGCCGACGGTGTCGTGCTTGTTGGCATCGATCGCGATCTTGAGCTTGGTGCCGACGCCGTCGTTCGCGGCCACCAGAACCGGATCGGTGAAGCCCGCAGCCTTGAGATCGAAGAGACCGCCGAAACCGCCGATCTCGCCATCGGCGCCCGGGCGCCGCGTGGAGCGCACATGGGGTTTGATCTTCTCCACCATCAGGTTGCCGGCATCGATATCGACGCCTGCGTCGCTATAGGTGAGGCCGTTCTTGCCCGACTGGCTCATGCTCATTCTCCAAGGCTCGTCGCATATTGCGGATGCGATTGGCACGGCGGGACAAGGAGTGCAAGCCAACAGCCGGTGCTTGCCGCCTTTTTTTGCCGTTTTGCCCGCATCCCCACCGCGTTTCGGCCGGCGAGGGGCGATTTCCCCTGTTTGAATGGCGCCGGGGTTGACCTGCGCGCGCGCCGCGCCCTATCTCGTCCACATGGATGGAACGCGAGGCGCGCTTGCGCCCGACGCGGTACGGGGAGCGCCATGGGCAGTCAGGTCAGCAGTGTGAGTCTCAAGCGCCAGGTCGTCTTCTGGCTGCTGGTGCTCGGCGGCTTCATCGCCTTCCTGACGCTCTTCAGTTCGATCCTGCTGCCGTTCCTCGCCGGCATGGCACTCGCCTATTTCCTCGATCCGGTCGCCGACCGGCTGCAGCGTCTGGGCCTCAGCCGGTTGATGGCGACGATCGTCATTCTTGTCGCTTTTGTTGTCGTCCTGGCGCTGTCGCTGATGATCGTCATCCCGTTGATCTTCACGCAAGCGGCCGACTTCATTCAGAAGATGCCCGACTACATTGCCAGGCTTCAGGCCTTCATCACGGATAGCCAATCGACGCTGCTTCCGGACTGGCTTGCGGGTCAGATGACGGCGATCAAGCAGAATTCGGCCAAGCTGCTTGAACAGGGTGCAAGCTTCCTCGGTACGCTGTTCCAGCAATTGTGGAACTCCGGCATGGCGCTGCTGGACATCCTTTCGCTCTTCGTGATCACTCCGGTCGTGGCGTTCTATCTGCTGCTCGACTGGGATCGCATGGTCGACAAGGTCGACAGCTGGGTGCCGCGCGACTATGTCGACGTCGTCCGCCAGATCGCCCGTGACATGAACACGACCATTGCCGGCTTCGTCCGCGGCCAGGGTTCGCTGTGCATCATCCTCGGTCTCTACTATGCCATCGGCCTTTCGCTCGTCGGCCTCAATTTCGGGCTGTTGATCGGCTTTTTCGCCGGCATGATAAGCTTCATCCCCTATGTCGGTTCGATGGTGGGGCTCGTGCTGGCTGTCGGCGTGGCGCTCGTCCAATTCTGGCCGGACTATATTATGATCCTGCTGGTCCTGGTTATCTTCTTCAGTGGACAGTTCCTCGAAGGCAACATCCTGCAGCCGAAACTGGTCGGCAAGAGTGTCGGTCTTCACCCTGTCTGGCTGATGTTCGCGCTGCTTGCCTTCGGCGCCCTGTTCGGCTTCGTCGGCCTTCTCGTCGCCGTGCCCGCCGCCGCCGCTATCGGGGTCCTTGTTCGCTTCGGCATACAGCGGTACCTTGATAGTGATCTCTATCACGGGCATAGGACAGCCGCGAAGAAGCAGCCGGAAGGCCATGAACCCGGCTGAGTCACGCCATTGTCCAGAGTACAGCATGACAAGACGTCCGTTCGAACAATTGCCGCTCACCTTCGGCCATGATCCGGCAACCGGCCGCGAGGATCTGCTCGTCTCCGACCGGCTGAGTGCGGCCATCGCCATCGTCGACCATTGGCCCGATTGGCCGTCGCCGGTGGTCATCATCGCCGGGCCGGTCGGCTCCGGGAAGTCGCACCTCGCCAGCATCTGGCGGGAAAAGGCGGGAGCCGAGGCGATCCATCCTGTCGCCGGCTCGAATGCGGCCGCCATTGCGGCGAGCAAGTCGGTTCTCTTTGAGGATGCCGATCGCCAGGGATTTGACGATACGGCGCTCTTCCATGTCATCAACAGCGTGCGCCAGCACGGCACCGCGTTGCTGATGACATCACGCCTGTGGCCCATGTCGTGGCCGGTGACGCTTCCTGATCTCCGCTCGCGCCTGAAGGCTGCGACGGTCGTCGAAATCGGCGAGCCGGACGACGAGCTGTTGACGCAGGTGCTCGTCAAGCTTTTCGCCGACCGCCAGCTTTTCGTCGATGAGCGCCTCGTCGGTTATATCGTGGCGCGCATGGAGCGCTCGCTGGAAGCCGCCCAGACGATCGTCGAGCGATTGGATCACCTGGCGCTGGCCCGTGGCACACGGCTGACACGCAGCCTGGCGGCGGAGGTGCTGGCAGAGCTTGGAAATCCCCGCCTGTCCGATTGACTGTCACAGTTCCGTCGTCAAAGTGGGGTAGCTCGTGCAGTTTGAGTAATGGGGTCTGATGGGCATGGATAACGCGACGTCTGCAATCACCGAACTCGAGGCGCCTGCGGAGCAGATAGACCTCCTGGCGAGTCCCGAGCGGTTCATCAATCGCGAATTCTCCTGGCTTCAATTCAACCGCCGTGTCCTCGAGGAGACGCTGAACACGGCGCATCCCTTGTTGGAGCGTGTGCGCTTCCTGTCGATTTCGGCCGCCAACCTCGACGAGTTCTTCATGGTTCGCGTCGCCGGTATCGAAGGCCAGGTGCGTCAGGGAATTGTCCTTCGCAGCCCCGACGGCAAGACGCCGGCCGAACAGCTCGACGATATCCTCAAGGAAATCGACAATCTTCAGATGGAGCAGCAGGCGTCGCTCGCCGTGCTGCAGCAATATCTCGCGAAGGAAGACATCCTCATCGTTCGCCCCGCTTCGTTGTCCGCGCAGGATCGCAGCTGGCTCGCCAACGAATTCGACCAGTCCATCTTCCCGGTGCTGACGCCGCTGTCGATCGATCCTGCGCATCCCTTCCCGTTCATCCCCAATCTCGGCTTTTCGATCGGGCTCCAGCTCGTCAGCAAGACGGGCCGCGAGCCGATGACGGCCCTGTTGCGCCTTCCGGTAGCGCTCGACCGTTTTGTCCGACTGCCGGATGTGAAGAACGTCATCCGCTACATCACGCTCGAGGACGTGGTCAGCCAGTTTATCGACCGTCTGTTCCCGGGTTACGAGGTGCAGGGTTCGGGCACCTTCCGCATCATTCGTGACAGCGATATCGAAGTGGAGGAAGAGGCAGAAGACCTTGTTCGATTCTTCGAGACGGCGCTCAAGCGCCGGCGTCGTGGTTCGGTGATCCGCATCGAGACGGACTCCGAGATGCCCGCGTCGTTGCGCCAGTTCGTGGTGCAGGAACTCGGGGTCCCTGAAAACCGCATCGCGGTTCTGCCCGGACTCCTTGCACTCAACACGCTCTCGGAAATCACCAAGGCACCACGCGAAGATCTGCGCTTCGAGCCCTACAATCCGCGCTTTCCAGAACGTGTGCGCGAACATGCGGGCGATTGCCTGGCGGCGATCCGCGAAAAGGACATGGTCGTCCATCACCCCTACGAATCGTTCGATGTCGTGGTCCAGTTCCTGCTGCAGGCAGCGCGCGATCCGGACGTGCTCGCAATCAAGCAGACCCTTTACCGCACATCGAACGACAGCCCGATCGTGCGTGCGTTGATCGACGCCGCGGAAGCCGGCAAGTCCGTGACGGCGCTTGTTGAGCTCAAGGCGCGATTCGATGAAGAAGCGAACATCCGCTGGGCGCGCGACCTGGAGCGTGCCGGCGTTCAGGTCGTCTTCGGCTTCATCGAACTGAAAACGCATGCCAAGATGTCGATGGTCGTGCGCCGTGAAGAGGGCAAGCTCAGGACCTATTGCCACCTCGGCACCGGCAACTACCACCCGGTCACCGCAAAGATCTACACCGACCTGTCGTTCTTCACCTGCAATCCGGTGATCGCCCACGACATGGCGAATATCTTCAATTTCATCACCGGCTACGGCGAGCCGGAAGCGGGTATGAAGCTGGCGGTCTCACCGCACACGCTGCGCCCCCGAATCCTCAAGCATATCGAGGAAGAGATCGGGCATGCAAAGGCGGGCCGTCCTGCTGCGATCTGGATGAAGATGAATTCGCTTGTCGATCCGGAAATCATCGATTCGCTTTACGAGGCCAGTCGCGCCGGCGTGGAAATCGATCTCGTCGTGCGCGGCATCTGCTGCCTGCGTCCGCAGGTGCCCGGCCTGTCCGACAACATCCGTGTCAAGTCGATCGTCGGCCGTTTCCTTGAGCATTCGCGCATATTCTGCTTCGGCAATGGTCATGGCCTTCCGTCCGAAAATGCACTTGTCTATATCGGCTCGGCGGATATGATGCCGCGCAATCTGGACCGGCGGGTCGAGACGCTTGTGCCTCTCATCAACCGGACTGTGCACGAACAGGTTCTTTCGCAGATCATGCTGGGCAATCTCATCGACAACCAGCAGAGCTACGAGATCCTTCCGGACGGTACGTCGCGTCGGATGGAAGTCGGCAAGGATGCCGAGCCGTTCAATGCGCAGCATTATTTCATGACCAACCCCAGCCTCTCGGGCCGGGGTGAGGCTCTGAAATCCAGTGCACCAAAGCTGATTGCCGGCTGGAAAAGCGGTTGGCGCAAGTAAACTGGAATTGCATGGTAGAATCTGAAGCGCAGGGGCGTTTGCCCGGCATCCGCCCGGTCTCCGTTGTGGATATCGGTTCCAACTCTATTCGCCTTGTCATTTACGAGGGGCTGAGCCGCTCGCCCGCGGTTCTTTTCAACGAAAAGGTGATGTGCGGCCTCGGCAAGGGCATCGATGCGACCGGCCGGATGGCGGAGGAGAACGTTGAGCGGGCTCTAAGGGCGTTGCACCGTTTTCGCGCACTGTCCGATCAGGCTCGCGCCACCACGATGTACGCGCTGGCGACGGCCGCCGCGCGCGAAGCTTCCAACGGCCCGTCTTTCATCGAAAAGGCCGAGGCCATCCTCGCATGCAAGGTTCGCATCCTCAGCGGCGAAGAGGAGGCCTATTTCTCGGCCATGGGCATCGTCAGCGGCTATCACGATCCTGACGGGATCGTCGGTGACCTCGGCGGCGGTTCCCTCGAGCTTGTCGACGTCGACGGCAAACGCATCGGCAAAGGCATTACCCTGCCGCTCGGCGGCATCCGTCTCTTTGAACACAGCAATGGTTCGCTACCCAAGGCGCGGACATGGGTGCGCAAGTTCATGAGGGACGCGGCCGTACTGAAGGGCGGCGCGGGACGCACGTTCTATGCCGTTGGCGGTACATGGCGATCCATCGCCAAGCTTCATATGGAAGCGCGCGACTACCCGCTGCATATGATGCAGGGCTACGAGATTTCCTACGACGAGGCGATTTCTCTCCTTCTGGAGGTGATCGAGCCGAAGAACATCAAGCCTGCCGCCTACGCGACGATCTCGAAGAGCCGCCGCAGCCTGCTGCCCTTCGGCGCCGTGACGATGCACGAAGCGCTTTCGATCATGAAGCCGGAGCGAATCTCCTTCTCCGCGCTCGGCGTCCGCGAAGGGTATCTTTTCTCACTGCTTTCCGAGGCCGAGCGTGTGCAGGACCCGTTGTTGACGGCCGCCGACGAGATCGCGATCCTGCGTGCCCGCTCGCCGGAACATGCGCGCGAACTTGCGGAATGGACCGGGCGCATGGTGCCGCATTTCGGTGTGGAGGAGACGGAAGAGGAAAGCCGATACCGCCAGGCCGCCTGCCTGCTCGCCGACATCAGTTGGCGTGCCCATCCGGACTATCGCGGCCTGCAGGCATTGAACATCATTGCGCATTCGTCCTTTTCCGGCATTACGCATGCCGGCCGGGCCTATATCGCGCTCGCGAACTATTACCGTTTCGAAGGCCTCAACGACGACGGCGCCACAGAGCCCCTCGCGGGCATCACGACGCCGCGGTTGCTGGAACTCGCCAAACTGCTGGGCGGACTCCTGCGCGTCGCCTATCTTTTCTCGGCATCGATGCCGGGTGTAACGCGCCACCTTGGCTTGCGGCGATCGCCGCGCCCGGATGTCGACCTCGAATTCGTCATCCCGGCGGCCTATTCCGACTTCGAGGGCGAACGGCTGGACGGCCGTCTCCAGCAACTCAGCAAACTGACGGGAAAGAAGCTCACCTTCCATTTCGAGCACTGACCAGCCAAAGCAGCAGCCTGCGGAGAGGCGGCTGCGCTTCGATCGCGCAGCCGCCTTCGGATCATTCGGCTTTCAGGAACTCGCCGACTTCGAGCAGCACGAACTCATTGTCGTCCGCCTTGTCGATGGCGCGGCCGGCGGAGAAGGGCAGGTTGTTGTCGTTGCCGACGATGATATGCGCGTCGTCAACGCGGTCGACATTCTCGATGGTGACGAAAGGCATGTCGTAGTAGCCGTCGCCGCCGCCCTGACGCTTCCGGTTTTCCGGATCGGCGATTTTGAGGAGATCGATGTAGCCGATCTTGCGCACGGCCTTGCCGGCGTTTTCGTCGGTCATCTCGATCTTGTAGATGCGCTTGAGCTTGGAGCCGACCGCGAAGCAGTCGGGCTTCGGATCCTTCGGGTCTGCGCACGCCTTCTCGACAGTGCCGGCCCCGTTGTCACGCTCGATGACCAGCGCGGTCGTCTCGTCGAGCATGTTGAAGTCGCCGATCGCCTCGCCGCCCTCGGCGAGCGGATAGAGCCAGCTGCGCCCGGTCCAAGCCTTGCTCGCGACGTCGAGTTCGATAATCCGCAGCGTCGGCCTGCCTTCTGCCTGCTCGACCGATTCACTGTCGGTCCAGATCGGCCCTTCGAGCAGGCCGTAAAGCTTGCTGCCGTCCTTGGACATCGCCAGGCCCTCGTAGCCGCCGGAACGCTTCAGGTTGAAGGCCGGCATTTTCTTGGACGGGTCCGCCTGCAGGGTCAGCGTGGGATTGTCAGGAGACATGACCGACTTGCCATCGACAACGGTGGGGACGACATCGGTCAGTTTGCCGGCCGTGTCGAATTTCAGGATGTGGGGACCGAACTCTTCACCGACCCAGAAGCCGTCGGCGACCGGCTGGATCGATTCCACATCGAAATCGGCGCCGGTGAGATAGCGGTTGGACGAGCCTTCCATGACGATCGGGAAGGGAGCCTTGCGGTCAGGGTCGGACAGGAAGACGGTTTGCAGCGCTTCGACCTTGCCGGCGTCCCAGTCGATCTTCACTTGGTGAAGCATCAGCATGGCGTCGGTCGAGTTCAGCTTGTTGCCGAAACCATTGTCGGAAAGGCTCCAGAAGGTACCGTCCGGCATCGTCTTGATGCCGGAAAAGCCCTGCATCGGCTGACCGTTGAAAGGCAGCGACAATCCGGTCGGGCGAACGCCGTCCTTGCCGGCCAAGCTGCCGAGCTCCACGGCACGCTTCCGGTCGGCAGTCGTGAATTTCCCCGAGGTCTTGAGATGATCCGCAGCGTCAGCCGGCGCAGCAATGATCGTGTTGGCGGGAAGGACGGCATGCGCCTTGAGTGTCGCCGGAAAGGCTTTCTCCTCGGCGTGCGCCGTCGTTGCCATCACGAGAATCAGCGCCGCGGAGGCGAAAAGTGCTTTCGTCATGAAGTTCACCATGGGTTGGAGGTCTGAGACCGGTCCCCGATAGGCGCCTTTGATGACGGCTGGTTGATGCTTGTCTGACAGCCCGATGAAGCTTTGATGACATTGGCATCCTGCTCGAACGTTCAAGATCGGCAGCCGCTTCGGGCGTTAGCATTGTCGGGAAGAATGGAGATGAGTGGTCACAAATGTTCGAGACGAAATTTGCAATCATCCTGCGGGACGACCTCGCCCTATGGCAGAAGCTGAACGTCACCGCCTTTCTCTCGACGGGCATTGTCGGGCAGAAGCCGGACGTTATCGGCGAGGCATATCGCGATGCTGCCGGTAATATCTATAACGCGCTCAGCATCCAGCCGATCATCGTGCTGTCGGCAGACGGGGTCACCCTTGGCAACATTCAGCGACGCGCGTTGGAAAGGGAGGTCCGCACGTCGCTCTATGTCGACGAAATGTTCACGACCGGGCACGATGCGGCCAACCGGGAAGTCTTTTCGAGATCAGCGCCCGATAATGCCAAGGTGGCGGGCATCGCGATCCACGCAGAGAAGAAGCTCGTCGACAAGATCACGAAGGGGGCAAAGCTACACGGTTAGCTTCGGCGGAAGACGTTGCCCCGCCGTGGGTCAGGCCGCCAACGCGAAGAGCGAAAACGCCGAGTTTCTGACCGCGGCCTTTGACCTCCTGTTCGCCGAGGTCTTCGCTGCGCACGAAGGCCGGCAGCCGCATCCGTCTGAGAAGGTCGGAAGAAATCAGAACATGTCGATCGAAGGTCCGGCAAAAGCCTTCGAGGCGCGCCGTGGTGTTCACCGTGTCGCCGAAATAGGTGATCTTGTGTTTGTCGACGCCGATCTCGGCGGCAACGATCGTTCCGCCATGCAATGCGGCGCGAAGGCTCGGAACCTCGCCGTATTCCTTGCGCCACCGGTGAGCATCCGCGTCGATCTGGTCAAGAATGTCGAACACGCAACGAATACAGGCGGCGTCGGCAATGGCGCGGTCGAACGGCCAGGTGATCACCGCCGCATCGCCGATATAGTCGTCGATCGAGCCGCCATAGCGCAGCACCGGATCGGCCATGGTGGCAAAGACCCTTCCCAGATATTCCTGCGTCTTGAGATCGCCGAACCGCTCGGCGAAGGACGTGGAGCCAGCGAGGTCGACGAAAAGGAACACGCGCTCTTCCTGAATCGGCTTGCGGTAGCGTCCGGTGAGCAGGTTCAGGAAGACGTCGCGGCCAAGCAGTTCCCGCACCCGCAAGACGAAGATGATCGGACCGGAGATTGCCAATGCGACGAGGAGCACGTTCAGCGATGGGATCATCTCCCCGGGATGGCCTGCCAGTCGCAGCAGCAAGCCTGCGGCCGCAAAACCGACATTGACGAGCGCGAAATAGACCGCAATGGAAGAGAGAAGAAAGCCCGGTGTCGCAAGGCTGTGGATCTTCCTGTAAAGGCGCCGGAAAATGATGCGCCGTTCGAAGGCGAGGATCGGCATGCAACTGAATAGCGCATAGGTTGCACCGATCAGGCCGCCGTCGCCGTAAACGACCCAGGCATAGGCCACACCGCTGCCGGCGACGACAAGGAGCAGCAGGATCAACTCGAGCGTGGAGAATCGCCAGCGCATTTACGGAGGCCTCGGAATCGGAAAATACACAGGACAATCGCGGATCGGACGCCGGTCCGCAATGCGTTGAGACACCTGATCTTGGGATCAGCCTCGGGTTTTGTCTTCGCCGGTGCCGGATTCAAACGGAAGGCTCCTGGCCCCAGAGGCACCGTCCGTTTGCATGAGTCGTTTTCCGCGTTCGCCCCCTCATTCCGCTGCCGCGACTTCTCGGCGTTTTGACGAGGAGAAGGGGAATGTCGCGCTGCCCAAGTCCCCTCTCCCTGACGGCAGGAGAGGGTTAGGGTGAGGGGCAACAACTGCGATGGGCGATCCGGCTCGCTCTCAGCCGCCGATTTCCATCGCTTCGATCTTCTTGTCGACGAAGCGGAGGGCCACCTCGCCATTGATGAGCTTCAGCGCCGTTTCGCCGAAGAGCTCGCGCCGCCAGCCTTTCAGCGCCGCGACGTCGGCCTTTTCGCCTTCGGCGGCGATGCGGTCGAGGTCTTCGCTATTGGCGATGATCTTCGCGGCGACGCCTTCCTTTTCCGCGATGAGCTTCAGAAGGACCTTCAGCATTTCGCCCGCTGCCGCAGCACCCTCGGGCGCATGGTTCTGGCGGGGCAGGCGCGGCAGTTCCGGTTTCGGAATCGCAAGTGCCTCGTTCACGGCCTCGACGACGGCCGTGCCTGCGTTGGAGCGTTCCCACCCCTTGGGGACGGTTCTGAGCCGTCCCAGCGCCTCGGCATCCTTGGGCTGCTGCTGCGCGATCTCGTAGATCGCATCGTCCTTGAGTATCCGTCCACGCGGAACGTTGCGCGTGCGCGCCTCGCGTTCTCGCCAGGCCGCCACCTTCTGCAGCACCGCCAGTTCGATCGGCTTCTTGACGCGCATCTTCAGCCGCTGCCAGGCATTGTCCGGATGGAGGTCATAGGTTTCCCGGCTCTCCAGGATCGCCATCTCCTCGGCCAACCACGACGAGCGGCCCTCGCGCGCGAGCTCTGCTGTCAGATAGTGGTAGATATCCCTCAGATGCGTGACGTCGGCGAGTGCGTAGTCGAGCTGCTTGTCCGTGAGCGGTCGGCGGCTCCAATCGGTAAAGCGCGAAGACTTGTCGATCTGCTCGTTCTTGATGCGGTTGACCAACTGGTCGTAGGAGACGCTGTCACCGAAGCCGCAGACCATTGCCGCCACCTGGGTGTCGAAGAGCGGATGTGGAATAAGGTTGCCGAGATGATGGATGATCTCGATGTCCTGGCGGGCTGCGTGAAAGACCTTGACGACGTCCGAATTGCCCATGAGTTCGAAGAACGGCGAGAGGTCGATTCCGGGCGCCATCGGGTCCACGATGACGGCGAGGTCTGGGCTCGCCATCTGGATAAGGCAGAGCTCCGGCCAGAACGTTGTTTCGCGCAGGAATTCAGTGTCGATCGTAATATAACTTGACTGGGCCAACTGTTTGCAGGCGGCCTCTAAATCTACTGTCGCTTGAATCATCAGGTTTTTAATCACTATGGCGGAAATGCGGCTTACCCTCCCGTGTATCGTTTCGCGGCTGTTGTCACAATCGAAATTGTCAGACCACCTTGAAATATCCGGTCATGCCAGTCTTCTGATGTTCGATGACGTGGCAGTGGATCACCCAATCGCCGGGATTGTCCGCAACCAGCGCTACTTCCGCCTGTTCGTCCGGAAGGAGCAGGATTGTGTCCGTCGGCGGCGGCAGGAAGCTCCGCTTGTTGGAGGTGAGAATGCGGAAGCTCAGGCCGTGCAGATGGATCGGATGCGCGTGCGGCGTGCGATTGGAAATCTGCAGCACGTAGCTCCTGCCGAGCTTCAGTTCCTCGATCGGCGCGATCGGGTCTGGCGTGTCTCCCGGCCACGGAACCTTGTTGATTGCCCAGAAGGTATAGCCGAGCGAGCCGCAAATCGAGGCTGTCGCCTTGTGTTCGGCCGTCGCCGTCAGGTCGATCGGTATTCGTTTGGCCGTCGAAAGGTCGGCTTCCGCAATCGGATTGGCGGGCAGGGGAGCGATGTCGCGCAGGTCGCGCTTCAGCGAGGTTCCGGTCGCCCGGAACGTTGCGATGGCCCAGGGCTGCGACCCGCGGAAATTGCCGAGCATTGCTCCTTGGCCCTCGCTCTCCGGCATTCGGACGGCGAGATCGACGCGCTGCCCTGGTCCGATGTCGATGCGATCGAGCGGGAAGGGATCTTCGACGGGATTGCCGTCGAGGGCTATTACCTTCGCCGCCGCGCCTTCGAGCGCCAGCGTGTAGATGCGCGTGACGTCGGTGGCGGCAATCCTCACCCGGACGAGACCGCCGGCAGGCCCCTCAATGGTCGGTTGGCGCTGCCAGTTCGTCGTCCTCACCGTGCCATAGGTGCCACCCCGCGCCGCATCGCGGGGCTTGAACGGATCGATGAACTTGCCGCCTGCGCCGAGCCGCCAGTCACGGAGATTGAGGACAATTTCGGCATCGAAGGCCGGGTCCTCGGGGTTCTCGACCACGACAACGCCCGCGAGCCCCCGTCCAATCTGTGTGAGCGTGTTGCAATGCGGGTGGTACCAGAACGTGCCCGCATCGGGCGGCGTGAAGACATAGTCGAAAGTGTCGCCGGGATAGACGTAGGGCTGGGTTATCTCCGGCACGCCGTCCATCGCATTGGCAATCCTCAAGCCGTGCCAATGGACCGTGGTTGGTTCGTCGAGACGGTTCACCAGTCTTGCCGCGTAGGCTTCTCCCTTGCGCATTCTTAAGACCGGAGGCATGCCGCCGTGGGGGGCATCATCGAGGCCGTAGGTCATGATTTTCGGCGTCACGCCATCGGCTGCGATCCTCACATCCGCGAATTGCGCCGTCAGGATTTGCGGATAGGGAGTGGCGCCGGCGCGTGCGGCAATGCCGGCACCCAAGGCGAAGGCGCCTCCAAGCGCGGCCGAGCCCTGGAGAAACGTTCGGCGGCTGAACATCGGCATCATGACGTCCCGTGGTGCGGATAAGCGATCGGAGCGTTTCTAAACCTGATTTTCATAATCAGCAATTCGCCCGAAAGGTCATCTTGCCGCAGCTGTCGCTACCGCGCGTCCTCTCGCTGCTGACCGCCGGCAAGCTTGTTGAAGAAGGACGACGTCCGCAGGAGATTGCGAAACGGCATCGCGCGCTCTTCCGCCGGGACCGGCCCGCGTGCCGTCATGCGCCGGAGCGTGTAGAGCATGAAAAGGGCGAGGATTGCGGCGGTATAGGTGAAGAGCGCCTGCGGTCCGAAGAGGTCGAGCATGAAGGAGGCGAAGAGTGGGCCGATGATCGCGCCGAGCGACCAGAAGAAGAGCATGCCTGCGGAGACCAGCGCATGCTGCCCCTCGGCCGCATGGTCGTTGGCGTGCGCCGAACAGAGCGAGTAGAGCGGCATCGCGAAGGCGCCGAAGGCGAAGATGCCGGCAAAATTCAGCCACTCGTCGCTGCCCGCGCCGAAGGCGAGAAAAAGTCCGGCCAGAAGCGAGCCAAGCGTGGCGATCAGGATGATCAGGCGCCGGTCGACTTGGTCTGAATAGTGCCCGAGCGGATATTGCAGCACCACGCCGCCGATGATGCCCGCGCTCATGAAAGTCGCGATCGCGGTGACGGAGAGGCCGATGCCCTGCGCATAGATCGGCCCCAGCGAGCGGAAGGCCGCGTTCGTAAGGCCGACGACGATACAGCCGACCGTCGCGAGCGGTGAGATGTTCCACAGCGCCCGGACGTTGAATCGGATCGCTTCCGGGGCCACGGGACTTGACCGGTCGGCAAAGGATATCGGCACGAGCGAGAGTGTCAGCGCCATCGAGATGATTGCGAAAAGCTCGAACCCGCCGATACCGACACCCGGAATCAAATATTGTGCGGCGGTGACGGAGCCGAGGTCGACCAGCCGGTAAACGGAAAGCGTGCGTGCCCGGTTGGCGTTGGTGACGCTGGCGTTCAGCCAACTTTCGACGGTCGCAAAAAGGCTCGCGAAACAGATCCCGGCAAGAAGCCGCATCAGGAACCAGAACCACGGGTCGATGAGCAGCACCATCGAGATCGCCGTCGCGGACGCGATCGCGGCCATCGCCGAGAACGTGCGGATATGGCCGATTGCCCGAAGGATGCGGGTGACATAGATGCAGCCGATGGCAAAGCCGATATTGTAGCCGGCGCCGACAAGGCCGATCAGCGAAGTCGAGAATCCCTCCTCGAGCGCGCGCAGCGAAATGAAAGTCCCCTGCAAACCGTTACCGCCGATGAGAATGCCTGCGGTGACGAGAAGCGGGATGAGCGGGCGGATCTGGGACATTGGGGGCTGGAAGCATCCGGATGGCGGCCGCGACTTAAAGGGAAATACCGGCTTGCTCCTTGTTTAGCGGCGGTTTGCAGCCAGGGACAGTAGCAATTTGTGGCCTTTTGCCTTCTTTTTGCGCCACATGGCTCGCAAAGCTCACCACGACAGGGGAGCGTCCGTTCATGACTCTTGTCGCCGCGACACACGTCGCGGCCTTGACAAAACCGGCGCATCATGCGCTTTTCCGCCCGATTTTGACCATGCCGCGCGCCGTAAGCGAGCCTGCGTGGTTTTCTGCAATTCCAGGATTAGACGATGCACCGTTACCGCAGCCACACCTGTGCCGCTCTCCGCAAGTCGGATGTCGGCTCCACCGTTCGCCTCTCCGGCTGGGTTCACCGCGTCCGCGATCATGGCGGCGTGCTGTTCATCGACCTGCGCGATCACTATGGCATGACCCAGGTCGTCGCCGATCCGGATTCTCCAGCCTTCAAGACGGCCGAAACCGTGCGCGGCGAATGGGTTATCCGCATCGACGGAACGGTGAAGGCCCGCACCGACGAAACCGTCAACAAGAACATGCCGACTGGCGAGATCGAGCTCTATGCCCGCGAGATCGAAGTCCTGTCGGCGGCCAAGGAATTGCCGCTGCCGGTCTTCGGCGAGCCGGATTATCCGGAAGATGTGCGCCTGAAATACCGCTTCCTGGATCTGCGCCGCGAGACGCTGCATCGCAACATCGTCAAGCGCACCGAGATCATTTCGGCCATGCGCCGGGGCATGAGCGAGATTGGCTTCACCGAGTATACGACGCCGATCCTGACGGCGTCGTCGCCGGAAGGCGCGCGTGACTTCCTGGTGCCGAGCCGCATTCATCCGGGGAACTTTTACGCGTTGCCGCAGGCGCCGCAGCAGTACAAGCAGCTTCTGATGGTCGCAGGCTTCGACCGCTATTTCCAGATCGCTCCCTGCTTCCGCGACGAGGATCCGCGCGCCGACCGGCTGCCGGGCGAGTTCTACCAGCTCGATCTCGAAATGAGCTTTGTCGAGCAGGAAGACGTATGGGACACGATGGAGCCGATGATCCGAGCCATCTTCACCGATTTCGCCGGCGGCAAGCCAGTGACGGACAAGTTCCCGCGCATTCCTTATGACACGGCGATCCGCAAGTATGGTTCCGACAAGCCGGACCTTAGAAACCCGATCGAGATGCAGAGCGTGACCGAGCACTTTGCCGGTTCGGGCTTCAAGGTCTTCGCCAACATGATCGCATCCAACCCGCGGGTCGAGGTCTGGGCGATCCCCGCCAAGACCGGTGGCTCGAGGGCCTTCTGCGACCGCATGAACGCCTGGGCCCAGAGCCAGGGCCAGCCGGGCCTCGGATATATCTTCTGGCGCAAGGAGGGTGAAAAGCTCGAAGGCGCCGGCCCTCTCGCCAAGAACATCGGCGAAGGACGCACCGAGGCGATCCGAACGCAGCTTGGTCTCGAGGATGGCGATGCCTGCTTCTTCGTCGCCGGCGAGCCCGCCAAGTTCTACAAGTTTGCCGGCGAAGCCCGGACGAGGGCCGGCGAGGAACTGAACCTCGTCGACCGCGACCGCTTCGAGCTGTGCTGGATTGTCGACTTCCCGTTCTACGAATGGCTGGAAGAAGAGAAGAAGATCGATTTCGCTCACAACCCCTTCTCGATGCCGCAGGGTGGTCTGGAGGCATTGAACGGCGACGATCCGCTCTCCATCAAGGCCTACCAGTACGACATGGTCTGCAATGGCTTCGAGATTGCGTCCGGATCGATCCGTAACCAATTGCCGGAACTGATGGTCAAGGCCTTCGAGTTGACGGGCAAATCCCAGCAGGAAGTCGAGGAGCAGTTCGGCGGTCTCTACCGTGCCTTCCAGTACGGTGCTCCGCCACACGGCGGTATGGCGTTCGGCATCGACCGCATCGTCATGCTCCTGGTCGGCGCCAAGAACCTGCGCGAGATCTCGCTCTTCCCGATGAACCAGCAGGCCGTCGACCTCTTGATGGGCGCGCCGTCGCCGGCGACACCCGCGCAACTGCGTGAACTGGCGATCCGTCCGATCCCGCAGAAGAAAGATTGAAGTTTCCAAGGCATGAAAATAACCCGGCGGTCTCTATCGCCGGGTTTTTCTATGGTGGAGCAAACATCCATTGATGCTTGCACTAGCTGCCTGCAGTCAGCTGCACGGTCCCGTTGCCCGCCTTGACAGGATTTCCTTCAAGGCGTTTCCTTTGTTCGCTGCTCTGTCGCAGCGTGTTGGATGGAGGGGACGATGGCGAAGAACGTCAAGGACCTGCTCGCGGAAGCAAATAGCGCGGTCCAAAAATTATCTCCCACCGAGGCCGCCGAGAAGATGCGCTCTGGTGATGTGCTCATAGTGGACGTCCGCGATCCGACGGAAGTCCAGCAAACCGGAAAGATCAAGGGTGCGGTGAACGTGTCGCGGGGAATGCTGGAATTTCGCGCAGACCCGGAGAGCCAATATCACAACCCCGCCTTCCAAAAGGACAAGACGGTCCTTCTCCATTGTGCATCCGGCGGCCGTTCGGCCCTAGCGGGCAAAACGCTTCAGGACATGGGCTATACGGCCGTATTCAACATCGGCGGCTTCAAGGAACTGGTCGAGGCGGGTATCGACACGGAGCCCGCTTGAGGCGCGTCAATCGATAAACCGCAGAGATTGAGGCGCTGCGCTTCGTCGGGAGCCGTCGCACCTCGGGCCTGACGGCGCTGGGACGCGGCTGCGCCCCAGCGCTTCTGAGCGCCAAGGCTGCGTCTCAGAAATCCATGCCCGGCGCGCCGGGCATCGGTGCCGGTGCTTCCTTCTTCGGTTTCTCGGCGATCATCGCTTCCGTTGTCACCAACAGGCCGGCCACGGACGCCGCATCCTGCAGCGCCGCCCGTACGACCTTGGCGGGATCGATGACGCCCATCTCGTAGAGGTCCCCGAATTCTCCGGTCTGAGCGTTCCAGCCGTAGGCGAAATCCGGTTTCTCGCGCAGTTTCCCGACGATGATCGACCCTTCGGCACCCGCGTTCTCGGCGATCTGACGCACGGGAGCCTCGATCGCCCGACGGACGATCTCGACGCCGACGCGCTGGTCGTCATTGGCGGTCGATATGTTGTCTAGCGTATTCACGAGGCGCAGCAATGCAACGCCGCCGCCCGGAAGAGTGCCTTCCTCGACCGCCGCCCGCGTTGCATGAAGGGCGTCGTCGACGCGGTCCTTCTTTTCCTTGACCTCGACTTCGGTCGAACCGCCGACGCGGATGACCGCGACGCCGCCGGCCAGCTTGGCAAGCCGTTCCTGCAATTTTTCGCGGTCGTAGTCCGACGTGGTTTCCTCGATCTGCGCCTTGATCTGGCTGATGCGCCCGCCGATATCGGCCTTCTCCCCGGCGCCGTCGACAATAGTCGTCGTCTCCTTTTCGACGATCAGCCGCTTTGCCCGCCCGAGCGTATCCATCGTGACGTTCTCGAGCTTGATGCCGAGATCCTCGGAAACCACCGTGCCGCCAGTGAGGATCGCGATATCTTCCAGCATGGCCTTGCGGCGGTCGCCGAAGCCGGGCGCCTTGACGGCAACGATCTTGAGACCGCCGCGCAGTTTGTTGACGACGAGCGTCGCCAGGGCTTCACCCTCGACGTCTTCGGCGATGATCAAGAGCGGTTTTCCGGACTGGATCACCGATTCCAGGATGGGGATCATAGCCTGCAGATTGGAAAGCTTCTTTTCGTGGATCAGGATGTAGGCATCCTCGAACTCGACCCGCATCTTGTCCTGGTTGGTGATGAAATAGGGAGAGAGATAGCCTCTGTCGAACTGCATTCCTTCGACGACTTCGAGCTCGATCTCGGCGGTCTTTGCCTCCTCGACCGTGATAACGCCCTCGTTGCCGACCTTCTCCATCGCCTCGGCAAGATAGCGTCCGATCTCGGCATCACCATTGGCTGAGATCGTGCCGACCTGGGCGATTTCGGCATTCTTTGAAACTTTTCGGGCGTGGGTCTTGAGTTCCTTGACGATCGCCTCGACCGCAAGATCGATGCCACGCTTCAGATCCATCGGGTTCATCCCGGCGGCCACGGCCTTGGCGCCTTCCTTGACAATAGCCTGGGCAAGCACCGTGGCGGTGGTGGTGCCATCGCCGGCAACGTCGCTCGTGCGCGAAGCCACTTCGCGCAGCATTTGCGCGCCCATGTTCTCGAATTTGTCCTCGAGCTCGATTTCCTTGGCGACCGACACACCATCCTTGGTGATGCGCGGCGCTCCAAACGATCGATCGATGACCACGTTCCTGCCCTTGGGGCCCAAGGTGACCCGAACGGCATTGGCCATGATGTCGACGCCGCGTAGCATGCGGTCGCGGGCATCGGTGTTGAATTTGACTTCCTTGGCAGCCATGTGCTCCTCCCTCTACACGGAAACTGTGAGATCGCCGATTGCCTCCGCAACAGGCTACGGGATCACCGTTGTCATCAAGTCTTCCACGTCCTTGCTTCTTTTCAGACACACAAAAAGTCGCTGTAGCGCTTTCAGTTGCTGCATGTTCGTGTGCCTAAATCGGCTCCGATTCAGGAAAACACGCAACAGGGAGCACGCCGCTCCCTGCAAGGGCCGGTCGGTCGTTTCACTCCTCTTCGTCTTCTTCAGGTGTCAGGATGTCGATCAAGGCTGCGACGCGGCCGGCCGGAAGATGACGGCCTTCGCCGATCAGAGCCTCGTCATTGTTGACCCAAGCAATCGCCTCGGCGAGTTCGCTCGCTGTTGCGCCGGTGGCAAGAAGCTCGGCCATTAGCGTTTCGTCGACGGGGCCGAGGATGGCGGTGATATCCGAATGCTTCAGTCCCATAGCGTCCTCCTTCCGCTCATCGGTCGGGAATGCGCAATTGTCGGCAACCATTAGATAGGCGACCGGCTCCGAGCATCAAGCAGTGGATCATATCACTAATCAAACGGGATAGAAAAAGCCCGGAGGTGGACCGCCGGGCTCCATGCGATTTGAGCTTCCCGCTGGCGAGCGTCCTGCCGCTCAGTCGTTCGCCGTCACTTTCACTCCCAGGACCGAAGGAATCGTGTTCGGCGCGCCCATGGCCGCTCCCATGATCATCGGGAAGGGAACGGGCTTTTCGGGCTGGGCGCTGATCGTCAGACTCTTCGGTCCGTCGAGATAGGCGTTGACGGCGGCCGAAACCTGGTTCTGCAGTTCCGGTACGTTGAGCTGCGCCATCATGATCGGCACCAGGCCCTTCAGCGATTGTGCCAATTGATCGCCGCTGACGCCCTGCTGGCTGCCGGCGTAGTCGAGCGCCTTCTTGGTGATCGAAGCATCATCGAAACGGATCGAGGCGCTGTTGAACGTGAGCTGCTGCATGAGGCCCATCATTGCGAGTCCCATCGCCTGGTTGGCCTCTTCCTTGTTCGGATTGGCTTCCATGGCTTTTGTCGCTTCCTGCAGCGACTTCATGAACTGCAGCGTATACCCGGAAAAGTCCATGGCGATGTTCAGCCGGCCGACATTCTTGAAGTCGAAGGCGTATTCATCGAGGGCGACGTTGCCGCTCTGCAGTTCCCAACTGCCCTTCATGGTGACTTCGCCATCCAGCGTGGTCAGCCCGAGCTTTTCGATCGCCTCCTTTGCCTTGGCGTCCTCGACGCCCGAGAGATCGGCTTTAAGCCCGGCGAGCGTTGCATCGAAGTCGAAGCCGGCATCATTTTCCTGCCGCGTCAGATTGGCTTCCGTGCTTTCGGCCGTGAAGACGTCCTTGCCTTTGACATTGACCACGATCGGACCTGTTCCCGCCGTCTCGTAAAGCAGGATGTCGTTGATCGTGTCGCCGGCCGGATTGCCGGGGATCAACAGGCCGCCGATCGAAAGGTCCTTGGCGGAGAAACTTGAGCCCTCGGCGCTGACATTGATATCGGGGAAGGTGACAGTTTCGGAGTAATAGCCTCCATTCTCGTTTTCCTCGACGCCTTCGAAGGTGACATCGCCGATGAGGACCGTTTCTCCGGGGTTTGCAGCCGTTTGCAGTTTGACACCGGTCACCGTCACCACGTCGCCGTTCACGTCCGCCTTGTCGAAGAGGATCGAGGAGCCGTTGGTAGACAGAGCCGCATCAAGCTTCTTCATCATGTCGGCGCCATCGAGCGCGAAGGCCGGGCCGGCGAGTGTGAGAAAGGCTGCGCTCGCCATCATCAGGCGGATCTTGCGCGTATGCGTCATCGTCGAGTTCCTTGTTTAAAAATGTTTGATTGCGAAGCTGTTTCTGGGATCGGTTATCGCTAATCTGAGTGATCTCTGCGGCATCCGTCAACTCGCTCGCCCCCGACGGAGGCTGACGACCCCTGCGACGGTCGGCCTGCCGCTTGCGGTCAGCTATGTCTCGAACGCGGACACCCTCACTCGAATCCTCAATTTCAAATCGGCCAAATCAGCGCATCCCGAAGCTAATACGAAACAGGGCAAATTTATATTCGTCGGGTTGCATGGCAGGTGTTCCCCGTGGATCATGCTTTCCGGAAACTTACCGGCATTTGTTCTCGTTTGCACGACTCGCCTCATAAGCGCGTTCTCCACAGCGCGATGCCCTGAAATTCTTGCCGTTGGCGGCTGGTTGCGGTAGCAAGAGGGCATGGGACAAAGCCTTTTGCCGCCGTCGGGCGGGGACGACAACATTCAGCCGGTTGATCTTAAAGCGGCGCTGGAAGAGCGGTATCTCGCCTATGCCCTTTCAACCATCATGCATCGCGCGCTACCGGATGTCCGCGACGGCCTGAAGCCCGTCCACCGCCGGATCATTCACGCGATGAGCGAGATGGGGCTGAGACCCAATTCCTCGTTCAAGAAATGCGCCCGCATCGTCGGGGATGTCATCGGTAAGTTCCATCCGCATGGCGACCAGTCCGTCTATGACGCGCTGGTGCGTCTGGCGCAGGACTTCTCGCAGCGTTACCCGGTCGTCGATGGGCAAGGCAACTTCGGCAACATCGACGGCGACAATGCCGCCGCCTATCGCTACACCGAAGCGAAGATGACGGAGGTTGCGGCCCTTCTTCTCGAAGGCATCGATCAGGACGCAGTCGATTTCCGCCCAACCTACAACGAGGAGGACCAGGAGCCGGTCGTCCTTCCCGGCGCATTTCCCAATCTTCTCGCCAACGGCGCCTCCGGTATCGCCGTCGGCATGGCCACCTCAATTCCGCCGCACAACGCACATGAACTTTGCGATGCGGCCCTCTATCTCATCCGCCATCCGGATGCGACGGTGGAGGACCTGCTGTACGATCCCGCCAATCCCCAGAAGGGGGGCATCGAGGGGCCCGACCTGCCCACAGGCGGCGTGATCGTCGAAAGCCGGGCAAGCATGATCGAATCCTACCGGACGGGCCGCGGCGGTTTCCGCGTACGCGCGCGCTGGGTTTCGGAGGATCTTGGCCGCGGCGGCTATCAGATAGTCGTTACGGAGATTCCCTATCAGGTTCAGAAATCGCGCCTGATCGAGAAGATCGCCGAGCTGCTCCTCGCCCGCAAGCTGCCGCTGCTCGAGGATGTTCGCGACGAATCGGCGGAAGACGTGCGCATCGTGCTCGTGCCGAAGAGCCGCTCGGTCGATGCCGGCATCCTGATGGAATCGCTGTTCAAGCTGACCGAGCTCGAAAGCCGCATCCCACTCAACATGAACGTGCTCTCCATGGGCCGCGTGCCGCGTGTCATGGCGCTGAACGAGGTCTTGAGCGAGTGGCTGGCCCATCGCCGCGATGTGCTGCAGCGCCGCTCGCGCCACCGGCTCGCCACGATCGATCGCCGGCTGGAGATCCTGGGCGGCTATCTCATTGCCTATCTCAACATCGACGAGGTGATCCGTATCATCCGCGAGGAGGACGAGCCGAAGGCGGTGATGATCGAGCGCTTCACGCTCACTGATCTGCAGGCCGAATCAATCCTCAACATGCGCCTGCGCTCCTTGCGCAAGCTCGAGGAGTTTGAGATCCGTACCGAATTCGATGCGCTGTCGAAGGAAAAGGCGGAGATCGAGGCGCTGCTCGCCTCGGATGAGAAGCAGTGGCAGGCCGTTGCCTGGGAAATCGGCGAGGTCAAGAAGAAATTCGCCAAGGCGACCGAACTTGGCAAGCGCCGCAGCACTTTCGCCGATGCGCCGGAGGCCGATGTAGAGGCCATCCAGCAGGCGATGATCGAAAAGGAACCGATCACCGTCGTTATCTCGGAAAAAGGCTGGATCCGCGCCCTGAAGGGACACATCTCCGACACGTCGTCGCTCCAGTTCAAGGAGGGTGACGCGCTGAAAGTGGCGTTCCCGGCGCAGACGACGGACAAGATCCTGGTCTTCACGACCGGCGGCAAGGTCTACACGCTTGGCGGCGACAAGCTGCCGGGCGGGCGCGGCCATGGCGAGCCCCTGCGCATCATGGTCGACATGGAGAATGACCAGGACGTGCTGACGGCCCTCGTTCATGATCCGGCACGTAAGCTCATCATGTCGTCCGCAGCAGGAAACGGCTTCGTCGTTACCGAAAGCGATATCGTCGCCAATACCCGCAAGGGAAAACAGGTGATGAATGTCGGCATGCCCGACGAGGCGAAGCTCGTTGTTTCCGTCAAGGGCGATCATGTTGCCGTCGTCGGCGAAAACCGCAAGATGCTTGTCTTCCCATTGGAGCAGATCCCCGAAATGGCGCGTGGCAAGGGCGTCCGGCTGCAGCGCTACAAGGACGGCGGCATTTCCGACGTTCGGTGCTTTACAATGGCAGACGGCCTGACCTGGGAAGACAGCGCCGGTCGCGTCTTTACCAAGATGAAGGACGAACTGATCGAGTGGCTTGGTGATCGCGCTGCCGCAGGTCGGAACGTGCCGAAGGGCTTCCCGCGAAGCGGCAAGTTCAGCGGCTGATTTACAGCGCTGTGCGCCCCCGGGGCGTAGAAAGGTCGCTGTAGCAATTTGAATTGCTGTATGTTTTGCCCTTAAATCGGCTTCGATTTTAAGGAAACATGCAGCGGAAGGTGTCGCTGGTGCGATTGCCCTCGTGGTTCAATGGTCCTCTCCAGAGGGGTGAATGTCATGGCCTCTGCTCTTGACGAAACCTTGCTGGCTATCGCCGATCCGATGCGTCGCCGCATATTCGAGGTCCTGTTTGCGGGCGCGACACGTGTCGGGGAGATCGCTGCTGCCCTCGGTGTCGACGGGGATGCGCTTTCAAAGCATCTTGCCATCATGGAAAGCGCCGGGCTGATCGTTCGGCAACGGAGCGAAGACGGTGAACTGGTCACCGCCAACCCGGCGCCTCTCGAGATTGCTGCAAAGTGGATCAATACCAACCGCGAACTCTGGACGATGCGCTCGCAGATGCAGGATTCTTCGCACGAACCCGGACCGGTCGAGAGGCAGTGACTGGACGGAAAGCCGTTCTACACTTTTCCTGGAATTACTCTAACCGGCGCCTATCCCAGCTCCGGACAAGGCGTCTGCGCCTTCATCGTCTTGTGACGCATCTGCCAGAACGAATGACCGATCAAGGCAAGGATGAGGATGGCTCCTCCAACGAGCGTCTGCGTCGTCGGCGTTTCCGAAAAGACGATCCATACCCAGATCGGAGCGAGAATTGTCTCCAGCAGATAGAACATGCCGACCTCCGGCGCGGAAAGATAGCGCGGGCCTGTCGCCAGGCAGAAGAAGGCGAGGGGGATCATTATTAGGCCGTTGAACAGAATGTAGCCGGGTTCCGCGATCGAGATGCCGCTCGACGGCAGAAGCGCGAAGGCGGCGATGGCCGGGAAGATCGCGGTCGTCAGCGGCACCAGCGCCATGTCCCGACCGTTCTTGCGGCTGATGGTGATTGCGCTGGCCAGCAGGAAAGCCGAGCACGCGGCCATCGCGTCGCCGAAGAGATGTCCGCTTTCGAGCCCGTCCTGCACGATCACCCCGACCCCGAAAACCATGATCGCCATGGTCAACAGCGTGGCATTCGAGGGCCGTTCCCTCAGGAAGACCCAGGAGAGGATCGCCGCGAACATCGACGTGAAGGCCAGCACGAAGACGACGTTCGCCGTCGATGTGTTGAACACTGCGAGCAGGAAGGTGAAGGAGTTGATGCCATAGAAAAGGCCGGCGATCAGGCCCGCCTTCCCGGGGATCAAGGCAACGCGGCGACCGAGCACCCGATTGAGCACGAACCAGGCGGCAAGGGCGACGAGGAAGGTCGAAACACTGCGTACGGCGAGAATCGACCAGACCTCGCCGTTCGCCGAACGGATGAGCGGAATGTCGAAGGAGAGGGCGAGGCCGCCGAGGCCGGTGATGGCAAGGCCGCGCCGGTGCCGGGCGGCGTCAGGGGAAGGGGTCAATTCTCAGTCCGTTTCGGTGGATGCGTCGTCACCAGCATAGCGCTCCCACCCACGAGCCATAAGGTGCTCCTGCGGCAAAAACTTTGTTTTATACCCCATTTTGCGCGATCCCTTGACCCAGTAGCCCAGATAGACGTGGGGCAGGCCGCGTTCCTTCGCCCGGCGAATATGATCGAGTATCATGAAGGTGCCGAGCGAGCGCTCGGAGAGGGCCGGATCGAAGAAGGAGTAGACCATCGACAGCCCGTCGCTCATTCGGTCGGTCAGCGCTGTGGCGATCAACGGTCCCTTGGCCTTTTCGTTGATGCCGTCGCCCTCAGTCCGCAAGCGGTATTCGATGATCTTTGTATGCACATGGGTGTCCTCGACCATCATGGCGTAGTCGAGCACCGACATGTCGGACATGCCCCCCTTCTGGTGTCGACGGTCGAGATAGCGGCGGAAGAGGTTGTATTGTTCGCTCGAGGGTTCGGCGGGGTATTCGGTCGAAATAACGTCCCGATTGGCGGCGAGCACGCGCCGCATCGACCGCGTCGGCGCAAACTCGTTTGCAAGGATGCGCACCGAGACGCAGGCGCGGCAGGTTTCACAGGCCGGCCGGTAGGCGATGTTCTGGGAGCGGCGGAAGCCGCCCTGCGTCAGCAGATCGTTCAGTTCAGGGGCCCGTTCGCCCACCATGTGGGTGAAGACCTTTCGCTCCATCTCGTTCGGCAGGTACGGGCAAGGTGCCGGCGCAGTCAGGTAGAATTGTGGAGACGGTGCGGTCTGCGTGTTCATCGAACGTGGGGGCCACTCTTCGTGCAGTTACTCATCACAATAGCATGGCCTAAGAATGGAAAACGTCAACTCACTCGTTTAGGCATTCCTTACGGAATTGACGCTTGCCGCCTGCAAACGCGGAGATGGCCCGCAGGGATTAATACGCGTCGCTGCGAACCGTGACGGTACCGATCAGAAGGTCGTGCAAGAGCCGGCCGCGGTCGGTGAAAAGGCCGATAAGGAGGATGAGCGGCGTCAACAGGGCGTTGGCGATCCAGAAGATCACGAGATGGACGATCGCCGTCAGAAAATCCAACGGCCGTCCGTCTGTGCGGGCGATCGCCACGCCCATGATTCTCATGCCCGGAGAGGCCTGATCCCGGCCGCCGACGGTCAGCCCGAAATAGAGCATCGCCACAAGCGCAAAGAGCACGGGATAGAGAAGGAAGCCGAGGCCGAGCGTGAGAATGCCCAGGAAAAACACGACGACTGCCGCCGGAATCCAGAGCAGGGCGATGATCACATAGTCGATGATGAAGGCAAAGACTCGCCGCGACAGCACACCCTGGTAGGCGCGCCAGTCATCGCTGGGGAGTCTCAATTGTTCGTTGTGCATGCTCATGCGCGTGTCTCACATTGTTGCCGATCAGATATGGGGAATGAATTTCGACAAAACAATGCGTGGCTGAACACGGTCTGCCACTCAGCCTTTTGCCAGGATGTGTGCCACGTCGACGGCGAAATAGCTCAGTATCCCGTCACAGCCCGCCCGCTTGAAGGCAAGCAATGTTTCCAGCATGACCCGTTCGCCGTCGATCCAGCCATTGGCCGCGGCCGCCTTCACTTGCGAATACTCGCCGGAAACCTGATAGGCGAAAACCGGTAGCCCGAAGGCCTCCTTCATGCGCCAGCAGATGTCGAGATAGGGAAGGCCAGGCTTGACCATGAGCATATCGGCACCTTCTTCGACGTCGAGCGCGGCGTCGCGGATTGCCTCGGTGCCGTTGGCGGGATCGATGTAGTAGGTCTTCTTGTCGCCCTTGAGCAGGCCGCCGGTGCCGATCGCCTCGCGGTAGGGGCCGTAGAAGGCTGAGGCGAATTTCGTCGCATAGGACATGATACCGACATTCTGGTGGCCGGCGGCGTCGAGCGCCTCCCGGATCGCGCCGATGCGCCCGTCCATCATTTCGGACGGGGCAATGATATCCGAGCCGGCATCGGCCTGGATCACCGCTGCCCTCGCGACTGCCGCAACCGTCTCGTCGTTGACGATCTCGCCGTCGCGCAGGATGCCGTCATGGCCGTGGCTCGTGAAGGGATCGAGCGCGACGTCGGTGATGACGCCGATGTTTGGCACCGCCCTCTTGATCGCCCGTGTCGCCTGGTTGATCAGGTTGTCGGCGGCCAGGCTGTTGGAGCCGGTCTCGTCGCGTAGCCCCATGTCGATATTCGGAAATGTGGCGATCGCCGGGATACCGAGGTCGGCCGCTTCTTTCACCGCCTCGACCGCCTTGTCGACGCTCATGCGGGTCACGCCTGGCATCGCGTCGATCGGTTGGACGATGCCGCTGCCGGGCACGATGAAGATCGGCCAGATCAGATCGTCCACGGTCAAGCGGTTCTCCTGCACCAGCCGCCGCGTCCAGTCCGCCTTGCGGTTGCGGCGCATGCGACGATGTCCGGTTATCCTGTCCACAAGATTCGTCTTGTCGTTCATCGCGCCGCTTCCTTCTTCCACGCTTATCGGAGAAGCGGTTTATCATGCGCCTCCATGGGTTGAAAACCGCGTTTCAGAGCACTCCGCTGCGGCATTTCTTCCCGTGCATCGTGCGCGTTTCTCGCCTTTTCCGCCGTTCGTGCTGGTGGATTACCGGCGCCCAGCCTATGTTGCCGCGCATGCTTCACGATTCTGCTCATGTGCCGAAGCCGTCGCTGACCGAAGTGCTCTTCGGCTGGTTCCTGCGCCTTGTTTCCGCGTCCTGCTTCTGGTTCGCGTTGAATTACTGGGCGATGCTCATCGGCTTCTCCCATGGCGGCGCCGGCCGCTTCGATCTCTTGCCGCCGGAGTGGCGCGCCGCGGCGACAGCGCTCGCCGTCGTCTATCCCGTCGCCGCAATCGGTCTCTGGCTTCTGGTCTCCTGGGGGCCCGTCGTCTGGGTCGTCGCCGCGGCGATCGAGATCGCCGTGCACGAGTTCTACCCCGGCATCTTCGGCGCGCGGCCGCTGCTTTTCGTGCTGCACGGGGCTGTCGCCGTGACCTTCGTTCTCTTCCGTGCCGCGCTCTTCTATCAGCGGCTGCAGGCAAGGAAGGTAAGGGTTGATTCACCCTGAGACAGGCTCGCTCGATGGTAAGTTCATGTTAAGGCTGCGGTTTAAGTAGAATTTTATACGTATTCGATAGGGTCTCACTCAAGGCGGGAAGACAAACAGACACCGCCAAACAAAACAGTGAGGCAGTCAAATGAACACGAAAATGAAGCCGCAGGCAGTTGCGCCCCGAGACCCGCAGGAAGAAACCATCCGTGGTCTCTACATGGAATCCCTTCACTTGGTCGAGCGTCTGCATCGCCGTCTGCTCGATGTCATCAAGGACGAGTTCGACCGTCAGGGTCGCAGTGACGTCAACGCCGTCCAGGCGCTGTTGCTCTTCAACATCGGCAACTCCGAACTGACCGCCGGCGAGCTCCGCTCGCGCGGCTATTATCTCGGCTCGAACGTTTCCTACAACGTCAAGAAGTTGGTCGATCTCGGCCTCATCAACCACCAGCGCTCTCGCGTCGATCGCCGCTCGGTCCGCATCAGCCTGACCGAAGAAGGCCAGGAAATCGCCGAAACGGTCGCCAAGCTCTACGAGCGTCACATTGGCTCGATCCAGAAGGTCGGCGGCATTGGCTCCGACGAATTCACCCAGATGAACAAGCTCCTGCAGCGTCTCGATCGCTTCTGGAACGATCAGATCCTCTACCGCCTCTGATCGGATAGCAACCTCCAGTTCAAGGGTCGGGCGCTATCCCTGCGTGTCCGACCTTTGCTGCATTTCTGGCTTCCCGGCTACCGCCGAAAAACACTGCCAATAGACGCGAGTTCGCCGCGGTCGACGATCGTGTGAGAATCGCGAGACACGAATTGGCCATATTGCTGTGGGAGCGACGCTTTGTTGCTGCAGGTGTGCTCTCGCATTTACGACGGGGATTCGTTTCGCGTTCCGCCTGCCGGTTAGATGCTTCGCTCGCACTTACGTGAAGCGACGTGAGAGCGGGGTGGCACGGGGGTTAACCTTTGTTAACCACGTTTGTGCTACTGCATGCTTCCTTGAATCGTAGCCGGTTCAAGGACGAAAACATGCAGCAGTTCAAAGTGCTACAGCGTCCTTAAAGCGTCTGATAAGACGCTAGGCGCTCTAGGGCTAGGGCAGCGCGCCCATCGGCGCATTGAGGTGGTAGGGACTATGTCGAAAAAGAACGGAATTGATGCTTTCTCGCGCCGTGCATTTCTGCGTTCGGCCGCAACGCTCAGTGCTGCTGCATGGGCCGGTGCCGCGAGCGCCCAGGATGCTTTGAACGAGATCATCAATTCACCGCGCCGTGGCTCCTGGGACGATCAGTTCGATGCCAAGGCATCGCGTACGGCGACGGCGGTTCTTTCCAATACGCCGGTCTTCGGACCCGAAACGATCGGCCATCTCCAGCAGGCGATCTACGATTACCAGCAGATCGTCGCCTCCGGCGGCTGGCCGATGGTCGCGACCTCGGTGAAGCTGGAACTGGGCGTCACCGATCCTTCCGTTCAGCAGCTGCGCCAGCGCCTGATGGTTTCCGGCGACCTGCCGCGCTCGGCGGGCATTTCTTCGTCCTTCGATTCGTACGTCGACGGAGCGGTCAAGCGCTTCCAGGCGCGCCACGGCCTGCCGGCCGATGGCGTCATCGGCGAATATACGCTGAAGGCGCTGAACGTCGATGCCACGACACGCCTCGGCCAACTTGAGACCAACCTTGTCCGCCTCCAGTCGATGTCCGGCGATCTCGGTCGCCGCTATGTGATGGTCAACATTCCAGCCGCCTACATCGAGGCGGTTGAGAACGGCCGCGTCGTGCTGCGCCATACGGCAATCGTCGGCAAGATCGACCGCCAGTCGCCGATCCTCAATTCGAAGATCTACGAGGTCATCCTCAATCCGTACTGGACCGCACCGCGCTCGATCGTCCAGAAGGACATCATGCCGCTGATGCGCAAGGATCCAACCTATCTCGAGCGCAACGCGATTCGTCTCTTCGACGGCAGCGGCAATGAGGTTTCGCCAGAGACGGTGGACTGGAACGCCGAGAAGGCGCCGAACCTGATGTTCCGGCAGGACCCCGGCAAGATCAACGCGATGTCCTCGACGAAGATCAACTTCCATAACGAGCATGCCGTTTACATGCACGACACGCCGCAGCAAGGTTTGTTCAACAAGCTGATGCGTTTCGAGTCATCGGGCTGCGTGCGCGTCCAGAACGTGCGCGACCTCTCGACCTGGCTGCTGAAGGAAACGCCGGGCTGGTCCCGTCAGCAGATGGAAGCGACGATCAAGTCGGGCGTCAACACGCCGATCAAGCTTGCGGAAGAGGTCCCTGTTTACTTCACCTATGTCACCGCCTGGTCGGCAAAGGACCGTGTCGTTCAGTTCCGCGACGACATTTATCAGCGCGACGGTGCCGCCGAGCTCGCGCTCCAGACGACGACGGGAATCGAACAGCCGGCGGGCTCCATCGAACAGGACGCCTTGCCGCAATAAGCAAACTCCCGATTTCACCGATCAAGGCCGCGCATCCGAACGGAGCGCGGCCTTTTTCTTGGCATCGGCGCTTGGTTCTTCGGCGCGGCGGATCGTGGAAATGGCGCAAACCGCACAGCGGATATTGCTCTCCGCGTGCGAGGAAGCTAAAGAACGACCACCTTTGAGAGGAGCCTCGAGCCGATGCTTGCACAAACCAATGACGCCTTCTTTACCCGCTCTCTCGCGGAAAGCGATCCGGAGATCTTCGGTGCGATCGAGAAGGAGCTGGGGCGCCAGCGCCACGAGATCGAGCTGATCGCCTCCGAGAACATCGTTTCGCGGGCAGTCCTCGAAGCCCAGGGCTCGATCATGACGAACAAATATGCCGAGGGCTATCCGGGCAAGCGCTACTACGGCGGCTGCCAGTTCGTCGACATCGCCGAAGAACTGGCGATCGAACGCGCCAAGAAGCTCTTCGGCGTCAACTTTGCCAACGTCCAGCCGAACTCCGGCTCGCAGATGAACCAGGCGGTTTTCCTGGCGCTGCTGCAGCCGGGCGACACCTTCATGGGCCTTGACCTCAATTCCGGTGGTCACCTGACCCACGGCTCGCCGGTGAACATGTCCGGCAAGTGGTTCAACGTCATTTCCTACGGGGTGCGCGCGGACGACCATCTGCTCGACATGGACGACGTCGCCGAGAAGGCCCGCAAGCACAAGCCGAAGCTCATCATCGCCGGCGGCACCGCCTATTCGCGCATCTGGGACTGGAAGCGCTTCCGCGAGATCGCCGATGAAGTTGGCGCCTGGCTGATGGTCGACATGGCCCATATCGCCGGTCTGGTTGCTGGTGGTCAGCATCCCTCTCCGTTCCCGCATTGCCACGTCGCGACGACGACGACGCACAAATCGCTGCGCGGTCCGCGCGGCGGCATGGTGCTGACGAACGACGAGGAGATCGCGAAGAAGATCAATTCCGCCGTCTTCCCGGGTCTCCAGGGCGGCCCGCTGATGCATGTGATCGCGGCCAAGGCCGTCGCGTTCGGCGAAGCGCTGCAGCCCTCCTTCAAGGAATATACGGCCCAGATCGTCAAGAATGCCCGCACTCTCGCCGAAACGCTGAAGGCGAACGGCCTCGATATCGTTTCGGGCGGTACGGACAATCACCTGATGCTCGTCGACCTGCGCAAGAAGAACGCCACCGGCAAACGAGCCGAGGCCGCTCTTGGCCGCGCCTATATCACCTGCAACAAGAACGGCATTCCCTTCGATCCGGAAAAGCCTTTCGTCACCTCGGGCGTCCGCCTCGGTGCACCGGCTGGCACGACTCGCGGCTTCAAGGAGGCGGAATTCAAGGAAATCGGCGAATTGATCGTCGAGGTGCTTGACGGCCTCAAGGTCGCCAATTCCGACGAAGGCAATGCTGCCGTCGAAGCGGGCGTTCGCGAGAAGGTGATCAAGCTCACCGATCGGTTCCCGATGTACAGCTACATGTGATCGGACGGCTGCATGCGCTGCCCCTATTGCGGTTCCGAAGACAGCCAGGTGAAGGATTCCCGTCCGGCAGAGGACGGGAATGCCATTCGTCGTCGCCGCATCTGCCCGGATTGTGGCGGCCGCTTCACGACCTTCGAGCGGGTGCAGCTGCGTGAGCTGATGATCATCAAGAAAACCGGTCGGAAGGTGCCTTTCGACCGGGACAAGTTGCTGCGTTCGTTCGAGATCGCGTTGCGTAAGCGTCCGGTCGATCGCGATCGCATCGAGCGGGCGGTGTCGGGCATCGTCCGCCGGCTCGAAAGCTCGGGCGAAACGGAAATCCCTTCGGAAGAAATCGGCCTGCAGGTGCTTGAGGCTCTGAAGAGCCTCGACGATGTCGCCTTCGTTCGCTACGCATCGGTCTATCGCGATTTCTCGCACGCGGAAGATTTCGAGAAGGTCATCGCGGAGATCAGCGCCAAGATCGCGCGCGATCCCGGCGAATAGGCTCAAGCGGAGCGAAGCATGACGGCGCCGACGCGCGAGGACGAGAGGTTCATGGCGGCGGGGCTGCGCCTCGCCCGGCACAATCTCGGCCTGACATCGACGAATCCGTCAGTCGCCTGCATCATCGTCAAGGACGGAACGATCGTAGGGTGGGCCGTAACGGCGCCTGGGGGACGCCCGCATGCCGAGACGCAGGCGCTTGCCGAGGCCGGAGAAAGGGCGAGGGGAGCAACCGCCTATGTCACGCTCGAGCCCTGTTCGCATCACGGCAAGACGCCCCCCTGCGCCGATGCCTTGATTGCCTCCGGTGTCGCCCGCGTCGTCATTTCGATCCTCGACCCGGACGAGCGTGTTGCCGGACGCGGCGTGGTCATGCTGCGCGACGCCGGCATCGCCGTCGACATCGGTACGCTCCATCGCGACGGCGAACGGGCGCTTGACGCCTATCTGACGCGTCAGCGCAGCAAACGACCGTATGTGACTCTGAAGCTTGCGGTTTCCCAGGATGGAATGATCGGCCGCGCGGGAGAGGGCCAGGTTCGGATAACCGGGCCGATTTCTCGTGCGCAGGTACAGGTGCTTCGCGCAGAGACGGACGCGATATTGGTCGGCATCGGCACGGCGACAGCGGATGATCCGGAATTGACCGTGCGCTTGCCGGGATTGGAGGACCGGTCTCCGGTTCGCATCGTTCTCGACCGCCGTCTCGATCTGCCGGTCGGCTCGAAACTCGTCCGTTCGGCGCAAGATGTTCCAGTAATCGCTGTGGCAGACGCAAGGCTCGATTCGGGCGTCGACAACCGCCGCGCGGCGCTCGAGGCCGCTGGCGTCGAAGTGCTGAACACCGACAATATCCCCGATCTTTTGACGGCGCTTGCCTCGCGGGGCATCTCCTCGCTGCTGGTGGAGGGTGGTGCGGGCACGGCTCGGGCGTTTCTTGAAGCCAACTTTGTTGATCGGATCCTGCTTTTCACTGGTCCGATCACCATTGGCAAAGGTGGCATCCGATCTCCATTTGATCGGCAGTCCATTCCGACCGGATTCACGCTTCGACGGACGGCGCGCTATGGCGACGATATTTTCGAGGATTACGAGAGAGACATCTGATGTTCACAGGGATTGTTACCGATATTGGCACCGTTGAAGCAGTCACGCCACTGAAGGAAGGCATCAAGCTTCGCGTCGCCACCAATTACGACCCGAAGACGATCGACCTCGGCGCTTCGATTGCCCATTCGGGCATTTGCCTGACGGTCACCGCGCTGCCGGAGGCAGGGAGCAATGAACGGTGGTTCGAAGTCGAGGCATGGGAAGAGGCGCTCAGGCTGACGACGATTGCCTGGTGGCAAAAGGGCACGCGTATCAATCTGGAGCGTTCCCTGAAGATCGGCGACGAGCTCGGCGGTCATCTCGTGTCCGGCCATGTGGATGACAGAGCGGAAATCCTTTCCGTCGAGCCGGAAGGCGATGCGGTGCGCTTCCGGCTCCGCGCGCCGGAACACTTTGCCAGGTTCGTGGCGCCCAAGGGCTCGGTTGCCCTCGACGGAACCTCGCTGACGGTCAACAAGGTGGATGGCGCCGAGTTCGATGTGCTCCTGATCCGTCATTCGCTCGAAGTCACCACCTGGGGCGATCGGCGCGTGGGCGATCTCGTCAACTTCGAGGTCGATACGATGGCGCGTTATGCCGCGCGGCTCGCAGAGTTTCCCGTAACCAAGGCGGAATAACGACAGCAGAAATGGATCCGCCCCCAACAAGCGGGGGCGGACGCAGTTGTTAGGGTAAGGTTTCAACGCACATAGAGCGTGAGACTACCGTCGGCTGCCTGCGCTGCGCCTGCGATGTTGTTCATCTCGACATCGCGTGCCTTCAGCTTAGCGGCGAGCGCCCTGTTGGCACCGACGGCGGCATGGAGGTCTGCCAGTTGCTGCGGCGTTTCCGCGTCGATCCGGGCGCGGGTCTCGTTCATACGGTTCAGCGTGTCCGCATCGACGATCCTGAAGTTATCGCCCCTGAAGTTTCGAACTGTCTGATCGATCTCCCTCGGCCAGTTCATTTCGACGCCGGCTGCGTGGGAGATGCCGCTGAAACTCAAGGCGGAGAGGGTGGCGATGACGGAAATTTTCGCAAAGCGGTTCATTGTCATGCTCCTTTGATTCCCGCGGGGCTGCGGCGCGCGTTCGACGAGCCGAGCTGCCCCGGGATGGCCAGCACCGATCCTTTGCGGGCGAGGTCACCCGCAGCGAAAAGCACTGGATTGTTTCGACTGGTTGAGGCGGCGCTCCCGTCGCGCGACCGGGAGTTGTCGTTTCAACAGTGAGAAATTGGGCCGGAATCTGGCCCTTTCAAAGGCGTAACAATCTGAAAAATAATTAAAATTTGTTCATGTTCGCAGGGCAGCGCAAACGCTGCCTATGCCGCCGACTTCTGGTGCCGTTCGAACAGGATGACATGATTGCCGTGATAGGTGGTGCGCCAGAATTCGGTAAAGCCATGCTTGGCCGCGACGCGGATTGATGCCTGGTTGCCGATGTCGATGATACAGGTCTTCCTCAAGGCCGGAAATTGTCGGTCGGCCCAGGCAAGGGCGGCGGTCACGGCTTCCGTCGCTAGGCCCCGGCCATGGGTTCTGGGGGAAAGCGCCCAGCCCATTTCCATTGTGCCTTCGAGCGAGGGCGTTATTGTTCGATGCGCGTCGTGGAAGCCGGCTTCGCCGATGAAAGCCCGGGTTTCCTTGTCCTGGATCGCGAAGAAGCCGAAGCCGAAATAGTGCCACATGCCGACCTGGCGCAGGAAGCGTGTCCAGGACTGCTCGCGCGAATAGGGGACGCCGCCAATGAAGCGCGTAACCTCCTCGTCGGCGAACAGAGCGGTGTAGGCGGGAAAGTCGTCGCGCCGGTAGGGGCGTAGCAGAAGTCGTTTGGTTTCGATGGTGGGAACGCTGTGCATTTTCCGATCCAGATTGTTCTTGTTGGGGAGTGAAAATCAGGTGCCCGGTTCGCCATCCCAGTAGTCGGTTGCGGATGCGGGGCGACCGATGAACCGGAATGAAGCCTTTGGCGAGCCCGGTCGCCGCGTCTTTGCCAGGAACTTGCCGGAATCGGGATATTCGCAGATCTCCGTGGCGGCCATTGTCGAGATGGAGAGATATTTGAGCGGCGTCGTTCCTGTATTGATCAGATGATGCGCGGTTGCAGGCCCACCGGCGGGTGCACCGAGCACGTCGCCTGGACCGACCTTGTAGCGTTCGTTGCCGAAGCGGTATGTTCCTTCACCCTCCAGGATGACAAACAGCTCCTCCTCGACATGATGGTTGTGAAACGGGCAGCCGGATTTGCCGGGCGGCACCTCGCCGTAGCCGACGCCGAGATCCATGAGGCCGAGAAGAGCGCCGAAGGAAACGTCGCTCGACTCGAAGAACGAGCCCTGCTGCCAGTGCTCGAGTTCGAGCTTCTTAAGGTTGACGATCGGCTTTTGCGCTT
This sequence comes from Sinorhizobium psoraleae, assembly GCF_013283645.1. GTDB lineage: Bacteria > Pseudomonadota > Alphaproteobacteria > Rhizobiales > Rhizobiaceae > Sinorhizobium > Sinorhizobium psoraleae. The sequence continues at coordinate 138,049 of NZ_JABEKV010000002.1, read as the reverse complement.
CCGGCGTTCCTCCCAATCTTCGCGACGCCCTATCCCGACGTCACCATTGCCACGGTCGGATAAACCGGGGACAGCTCCGCCTTGCAGAACCGACGCTACTGCACCTAAGGTTTAGGCGCAATGAGAGCTGTTGCAAGCAAATACCGCCCTTCGGACCTGTGTTTTTAGCAGGTCCGCACCCGCCCGCAACGGCGTCGGGTTCGACAGCATCCTTGTTGCATCTGGGCGGGGAACTTGCACTGTGAGGGACATCGGCGCGGCAAATGGCCTTCGGCTGGCGGAATTTGCTTGCCAATCCGCGTCCGGCATGGTTTGACCGCCGCCTGCGCCGGTCAGTCCGGCCCCAAGTTTTCAAGACAGGTGATCCATGGCGAAGACCAAGTCCGCCCACATTCTGATTGTGGAAGCGCGCTTCTATGATGATATGGCCGACGCATTGCTTGACGGTGCGAAGCACGCGCTCGATGCAGCCGGCGCGACTTATGATATTGTGACGGTCCCGGGGGCTTTGGAAATTCCCGCGGCGATCGCCATGGCGCTCGACGGCGCCGATGAGGGCGGCACCGAATATGACGGTTTCGTCGCGCTCGGCATGGTTATCCGCGGCGAGACCTACCATTTCGACATCGTCGCGAACGAATCCTCGCGCGCCCTTATGGACCTCGCCGTCAGCGAAAGCCTTGCGCTCGGCAACGGTATTCTGACGGTCGAGAACGATGACCAGGCATGGGCACGCGCCCGTCGGTCGGAAGGCGACAAGGGTGGTTTCGCCGCGCGCGCGGCGCTGACCATGATCGAACTGAAGAAGAAACTGGGCGTAGAAAAGTGACGAAGACTCCCTCGGATCAGCCGCTGAAGCAGGTCAACCAGCGGGGTGCCGCACGCCTCGCAGCCGTCCAGGCGCTTTATCAGATGGATATCGGCGGCACCGGTGTGCTGGAGATCGTCGCCGAATACGAAGCGCATCGGCTGGGTCAGGAACTGGACGGCGAGACCTACCTGAAGGCGGACGCCTCGTGGTTTCGTTCGATCGTTTCGGGCGTCGTGCGCGACCAGCGCATGCTTGACCCGCTGATCGGCGCCGCCCTTCAGGATGACTGGGCACTGTCGAGGCTCGATTCCACGGTGCGCGCGATCCTGCGCGCCGGCACCTTCGAGATGCTCGAGCGCAAGGACGTTCCGGTTCCGGTGATCGTCACCGAGTATGTCGAGATCGCCAAGGCTTTCTTCGAGGACGAGGAGCCCAAGCTCGTCAACGCGGTTCTCGACCGGATCGCCAAGCAGGTCCGCGGGCAGCGGAAATAGCGAAAATGGTGGCAGCGACTGCGGAAGACATGGGAGCGGTTCTCCGCGAGGCACGTCGCAACGTCTTCCTGCTGACCCTTGCGCAAGCGCTGCTCGGTGTTGTCGGGCCGATCAGCTTCGCGATCGGCGGCATCGCTGGCCACCAGCTTCTCGGCGAAGACAAGTCGCTCGCGACCGCACCGCTTACCGGCTTCAACGTGGGCCTGGCGCTCGGTGTCGTCCTCGCGGCGACGCTGTCTCGGCTGATCGGCAGACGCTTCGCCTTCATCGCCGGCGCCGCCATCGCCGCGTTCGGCGGCCTGATCGCAGCGGCGGCGCTTTTCCGCGACAGCTTCTGGCTGTTCACGTTCGCTTTGGCCGTTCTCGGCTCCTCCAGCGGCTTCACGCAAAAACTCCGCTTTGCTGCAGCCGATGCGTCACCCTCCTTCTACAAGCCCAAAGCGATTTCCTGGATATTGGGCGGCGGCGTCATCTCCGCGATACTCGGTCCACAGATCGTCATCTTCGCGGGCGACTACTTCGCGCCCGTATGGTTTGCCGGCGCCTTCGTCGCGTTGCTGCCGGTTTGCCTTGCGGCCATTGTCTTTTTTGTGCCCCTTCGCCTGCCGGATCTCAGCGGCGTTTCGGATGCGCAGGCCGTCTTGCCGGTTCGGCCGCTTCGCGAGATCGTCGGCAGTCAGCGGTTCCTGACCGGCATGATCTGTGGCATTTCTGCCTATGCCCTGATGACCTTCATGATGACGGGCGCCCCGGTCGCCATGGTTGTCGGCTGCGGCTTTTCGACCGATCTGGCGACCCTCGGAATACAATGGCATGTGCTGGCGATGTTCGGTCCGAGCTTTGCGACGGGTTGGCTCATCAGCCGCTTCGGCGCCGAGCGTATCGTGGCCTGCGGCTTCCTGCTGCTTCTGGCTTGCGCGGCAGTCGCGCATCTGGGCGTGGCGCTCTGGAACTTCTGGGGGGCGCTGGTCCTCCTCGGGTTCGGCTGGAACTTCGGGTTCATCGGCTCGACCGCGATCATTGCGCAGAGCTATCGGCCGCAAGAGGCGGACAAGGTTCAGGGCTTCCACGATATCGTGCTGTTTTCGACCGTCGCCGGCGCGTCCTTCGCCTCCGGCAAGGTGCTTTCGGCCTATGGATGGGACATGCTCAACGCCGTTGTCTGGCCGGTCGCTGGCACCTGCCTGTTCCTCCTTCTCCTGCTGATGCGCACGACTGCAGCGTCGCGCGTCTCATCAGACGCGCAAAAGACGCTGTAGCACTTTCAATGACCATGTTTTTATCCTCAAATCGGCGACGATTTAGGGAAACATGCATCGGAGCGCGTTGCCGTCTGACGTCCTGCTTCGGCCGCTTGGCAAAATCTGCCAACTCCTTTCAAACGCCATCACGCCGGTAATTTCAGGGGCTTGACGATCCCTATCCGCGCCCGCACTCTGGCCGCGCCGCGAGGGGTGCCGCTTGAGGAGGCGGTGCGCGATTCGCGGTTTTGAGGGGCCTGCGGGAGGGAGTGAGCCTGCGGGTGAAACGGAGGATAGTGCGAAATGACCTTGCTTTTAGGTGTTATCGCATGCGGGTTGCTCGCGGTGGCCTATGCCATCTGGGCGACGCAGTCGGTGCTTGCCGCCGACCAGGGGAATGCCCGCATGCAGGAGATCGCAGGCTTTATCAGAGAGGGGGCGCAGGCTTACCTCACACGTCAATATAGGACCATTGCCATCGTCGGTGTCGTTGTCTTCATCGCCGCGTGGTTTCTTCTCTCCGGTGCAGCCGCGATTGGCTTCCTGATCGGTGCGGTGTTGTCGGGCGCGGCCGGTTTCATCGGCATGCATGTCTCGGTCAGGGCCAATGTCCGCACGGCCCAGGCCGCATCGGTCAGCCTCGCCTCCGGTCTCGATATCGCCTTCAAATCGGGCGCGATCACCGGCCTGCTGGTGGCCGGTCTGGCCCTGCTCGGCGTCTCCGTATATTACCTCATCCTGACGGCGGGCTTCGGACACGACCCGGCCGCGCGCGAGGTTATCGATGCGCTCGTGGCGCTCGGTTTCGGGGCATCGCTGATTTCGATCTTCGCCCGTCTCGGCGGCGGCATCTTCACAAAAGGAGCCGACGTTGGCGGCGACCTCGTCGGCAAGGTGGAAGCCGGCATTCCCGAGGACGATCCGCGCAACCCCGCGACCATTGCGGACAATGTCGGCGACAATGTCGGCGACTGCGCAGGGATGGCGGCGGACCTCTTCGAGACTTACGCGGTTTCAGTCGTCGCGACCATGGTGCTTGCATCGATCTTCTTCGCGGGTACGCCGCTGCTCGCCACCGTGATGGTCTATCCGCTGGCGATCTGTGCAGCCTGCATCATTACCTCGATCATCGGCACCTTCTTCGTCAAGCTTGGCACAAATGGCTCGATCATGGGCGCGCTTTATCGGGGCCTGATCGTCACCGGTGCGCTGTCGATCATCGGCCTTGGCGCCGCGACGTCGCTGACGATCGGCTGGGGTTCGATCGGGACCGTCGCGGGCAAGGATGTCACCGGCTGGGGCCTGTTCATCTGCGGTATCCTGGGCCTTGTCGTCACCGCGCTGATCGTCGTCATCACGGAATACTATACCGGCACCAACAAGCGGCCGGTGAACTCGATTGCGCAGGCATCCGTCACCGGCCACGGCACCAACGTGATCCAGGGGCTCGCCGTCTCTCTCGAGTCTACGGCGCTGCCGGCGATCGTCATCGTCGGCGGCATCATCTCCACCTACCAGCTTGCCGGCCTCTTCGGTACCGCCATCGCGGTTACCGCCATGCTCGGCCTCGCCGGCATGATCGTGGCGCTAGACGCCTTCGGCCCGGTCACGGACAATGCCGGCGGTATTGCCGAGATGTCGCATCTCCCGCCGGAGGTGCGCAAATCGACCGATGCACTCGATGCTGTCGGAAACACGACCAAGGCCGTAACGAAGGGCTATGCGATCGGCTCTGCGGGTCTTGGCGCCCTGGTGCTCTTCGCTGCCTATTCGAACGACCTTACCTATTTCGCCGCCAATGGCGACAAGCATCCCTATTTCGCCGATGTGGGAACGATCTCGTTTGATCTGTCCAATCCCTATGTCGTCGCCGGCCTGATCTTCGGTGGCCTCATTCCCTATCTTTTCGGCGGGATTGCCATGACCGCCGTCGGCCGCGCTGGCGGCGCTGTCGTCGAGGAGGTGCGCCGGCAGTTCAAGGAAAAGCCGGGCATCATGGAAGGCAAGGACAGGCCCGACTATGGTCGCGCCGTCGACATGCTGACCAAGGCGGCGATCCGCGAGATGATTATTCCATCGCTGCTGCCGGTGCTGGCGCCGATCGTCGTCTATTTCGGCGTGCTGATGCTTTCCGGATCGAAGGCCTCGGCCTTCGCGGCACTTGGAGCGTCGCTCCTCGGCGTCATCGTCAACGGCCTTTTCGTAGCCATATCGATGACCTCCGGGGGCGGGGCATGGGACAATGCGAAGAAGAGCTTCGAGGACGGTTTCGTCGATAAGAACGGCACTCGCCATATGAAGGGTTCCGAGGCTCACAAGGCATCGGTCACTGGCGATACGGTCGGCGATCCCTACAAGGATACGGCCGGTCCGGCGGTCAATCCGGCGATCAAGATCACCAATATCGTGGCGTTGCTCTTGCTGGCTGTTCTAGCCTGATCGCGCCTCTTTGAAAACCGAAGGCCCGCGAACCTCGTTCGCGGGCCTTTTTGCGTGTTACCGCTGATTAAGATTATTTCATTGAAACAATAAATGACGCCGATTCAGGATGGGGGACCATTAAACCCTTTTCCTGGAATTGCTAGTTCTTGCCGAAATCCCTGAAAAGGTTTCGTGCCGCAGCCTGTCCAGCGCCGGGGCCGGACAGGAGCTGGCCAAGGAAGCTCGTTTCCTTGCCGCCGGTCGGCGTCGTGCGCGACAGCATGTCGACGACCTTGCCGTCCTGGAGCGTGTAGTGTGCGAGTTGGCTGACGACGCCTTCCTTGTCGAAATAGACGGCGAGGATCGATTGGTCGATGATCTTCGGCTTCATGAAGGCGACGGGCCGCTTGCGCGTCTGCGAGATGTAATAGAAGACCTCGTTGTCGAAGGTCGCGGTCGTCGACGGCGTGCCCAGAGAGAGCAGCACCTGCTCGCGGCTCGATCCGACGGGAACGAGGTTCAGCGTTTCCTGGTCAACGACGTAGCCCTGATGAAGGACCTCGCCGACATTCGCCGTCGTGCAGGCGGCAAGCGTGGTTGCGCAGAGGGAAGCCACGAGCACGGCACGGCCCAGAACATTCAGGTTTGATATCATATACCGCTTCGTCAAGGACTGTTCCCCTGGAGTAACGATGGCAGATCCGCCATTGCAATTCGTGCCTGCTTCGGTAAACCAGCTTCGGCTATCATGCAATAACGTCGTGGGCGCCGCCCACATTTCGAGAAAGCCAGAGCTGGGCTTTGTGATGATTTTGGGACTGTTCAAGAGAAAAAGCGGCAATATTGCGATTGTGGAGCGTCAGTATGCGTTGCTGACCGCAGCCGCGCGCCAGCCGTTTCTGTACACCGACCTCGCTGTGCCCGACACGGTCATGGGCCGCTTCGAGATGTTGTCGGCTATCCTGATTCTCTATTTTCGGCGGACACGTGCCTCGGCGCGGACGGGTCAGGAGATCGCTCAGGAAATCGTCGATGCCTTTTTCGAAGACGTCGATCACTCGATCCGCGAACTCGGTGTCGGTGACGCGGGCGTCCCGAAAAAGATGAAGAAGCTCGCTGGCATGTTCTATGGCCGGCTCGAGTCTTATGCCGCCGCGCTCGAGCAGGGGGATGGCCGCGCCTTGGCCGACGCGCTTCTGCGCAACTTCCACCCCGACGTCCGCGAAGGGCCGCCGATGGACGGACTGGCGGCCTATATTCTGGCGGTCGAAGCAGCTTTGTCCGCAACGCCGGAAGAGGTGGTCGAAGCGGGCCAGTTGCGCATACCGCCGGCTGGAGCGTAATAGACCGGTATTGATGCCGCCCGACGCTCGGCGGCTGCATCCGCGGCTTGGGCGTTCCGATGCCGCGAGGAAGGATCCTGTCATGAGAGACGATAGCAAACCGGCGTTCTCCTACCCGGTGAAGGTGGGACATATCTCGGCAAATGCGGTCAGCTTCCATCTTTCGGCCAACGAGGCCGAGCGCCGTGCGCTCGCCAATCTCTGGAATGTCGACGAGGTACTTTCGCTCGACGCTGACCTCCAGATCGCGCGCTGGAAGAAGGACGGAGTGAAGATCAAGGGTGACGTCGCTGCTCGCATTGTCCAGTCCTGTGTCGTGACGCTCGAACCCGTCGAGGCGGACATAAGCGAGCCGGTCGAGGCGATTTTCGTACCGGAAGGATCGCGGCTTGCGCGCCAGGCACAAAATGATGGTGGCGAGATGGTGCTCGATCCGGACGGCCCGGACATTCCCGACACCTTTTCCGGCGACACCATCGATGCGGGCGTCGTCGTCAGCGAACATGTCGCCCTCGCAATAGACCCCTATCCGCGCAAGGAAGGCGTCGTCTTCGGCGAGCGTATCGAAAGCTCTGCAGCGGATGACAAGCTACCGAACCCGTTTGCAGCGCTGAAGGACTGGAAAAAGGATTGAAACGGCGAAAGCCGGGTCTACAATTCGGTTGTCACGCAGACGAAAAGCAGTATTTTGGCCCCGACTCCAGCCGATGGGGCCGATGCGCCGAGACGTCGCATGTTGGCTCAAGCGTCAGAAGGAACAGGAATCGCCCCGCGTGAAACGGATACGCAGGGGCGAGGCGCGTTGTGTGGCAGGAAAAAAGGATAAGACACGCGTGGTCAGAATTTCACTTGACGTGATGGGGGGCGACTATGGTCCTGAAGTCGTTATCCCGGGCGCAGCAAGGGCGCTCGAACGTCACCCGGACATTCGATTCGTCTTGTTCGGCCAGGAAGCGCGATGCGCCGAGCTTCTGGCCAAATATCCGAAGCTGAAGGCAGCGAGCACGTTCAACGATTGCGAAATCGCCGTTGGCATGGACGAGAAGCCCAGCCAGGCACTCCGGCGCGGACGCGGCAAGTCGAGCATGTGGAAGGCAATCGACGCGATCAATGCCGGCGAGGCGGACGTGGTCGTTTCCGCAGGCAATACGGGCGCGCTGATGGCGATGTCCGTTTTCTGTCTCAGAACCATGCAGGGGATCCAGCGCCCTGCGATCGCCGCCATCTGGCCGACGCTCAAGGGGGAAAGCATCGTCCTCGACGTGGGCGCGACGATTGGCGCGGACGCGCAGCAGCTCATGGATTTCGCCTTGATGGGCGGAGCGATGGCGCGTGCGTTGTTCGAAGTCGAACATCCTTCGGTCGGCCTCCTCAACGTCGGCGTTGAAGAAATTAAGGGCCAGGAAGAGGTCAAGGAGGCCGGGCGGCTCATCCGCGAGGCCAATATCGAGGGCATTGATTACTACGGTTTCGTCGAAGGTGACGATATCGGCCGGGGAACCGTCGATGTCGTCGTCACCGAGGGCTTCTCGGGCAACATCGCCCTGAAGGCGGCGGAAGGAACGGCTCGCCAGATTGCCGAATATCTGCGCGCGGCCATGTCGCGCACGCTGCTCGCGAAGATTGGTTACGTATTCGCCAAGGGCGCTTTCGACCGGCTGCGTGAAAAGATGGACCCGCGGAAGGTTAACGGCGGCGTGTTTCTCGGCCTCAATGGCGTTGTCATCAAGAGTCATGGTGGCACGGACGCGGAGGGATTCGCGGCCGCAATCGATGTCGGCTACGACATGGTAAAGAACGGCCTCAAGGCCAAAATTGAGAGCGACCTGGCGAAATATCACGGCGCGCAGCCGTCCGAAGCCTTCCCGCCGGCATGAATGATGAGGTTTGAGTAAATGATCCGTTCCGTCGTTCGCGGCTTCGGGGCAGCGCTGCCGAAGCGAGTGATGACCAATAAGGAAATGGAAACGAAGGTCGACACATCCGACGAATGGATCGTGCAGCGGACCGGGATTCACCAGCGTTATATCGCGGGCGAGGGGGAGACGACGGCATCGCTCGGAGAAAGCGCTGCGCGTGCCGCGCTTGCGAGGGCCGATCTGACGCCCGACGATCTGGACCTGATCATCGTCGCGACGTCGACGCCGGACAACACGTTTCCGGCAACGGCGGTGAACATCCAGAATCGCCTTGGCATGCGGCATGGCGCGGCGTTCGACATGCAGGCGGTCTGTTCCGGATTCGTCTATGCGGTCGCGACGGCGGATGCCTATATCCGCGGCGGCCTCGCCAAGCGTGCGCTGGTAATCGGGGCCGAGACGTTCTCGCGCATCCTCGACTGGTCCGATCGAACGACCTGCGTGCTCTTCGGCGACGGAGCGGGCGCGATCATTCTCGAAGCGCAGAAAGGCTCGGGCACGAATGCTGACCGGGGCGTGCTGACGGCGCAATTGCGCTCCGACGGCATTCACGGCGACAAGCTCTACGTCGACGGCGGCCCGTCGACAACGGGCACGGTGGGCCATCTCCGGATGGAAGGGCGCGAGGTGTTCAAGCATGCCGTCGGCATGATTACGGATGTGATCGAGGCGGCATTCGAGGCAACCGGGACGACGGCAGACGACGTCGACTGGCTGGTTCCGCACCAGGCAAATCGCCGTATCATCGACGGCTCGGCAAAGAAGCTGGGTATCCCGCTCGACAAGGTTGTGGTGACCGTCGACGTGCATGGCAATACGTCGGCCGCCTCCATTCCGCTCGCGCTTGATACCGCGGCGGTCGACGGGCGGATCAAAAAAGGCGACCTCGTGATGCTCGAGGCGATGGGCGGTGGCTTCACCTGGGGCTCCGTTCTCATCCGGTGGTAAGAAAATAATGAAGCACCGCAGGCGCTTGACCACAAAAGGCAAGGGCAATAGTCTTCGAGCGCTGATCGGCATGCCAGACATCGGTGGGGGAAGATGAGCGGAAAAACAGTAACACGGGCGGACTTGGCTGAGTCGGTCTTTCGCAAGGTAGGCCTGTCTCGCACAGAGTCTGCCGAACTCGTGGAGACGGTCATTGATGAAATTTGCAACGCAATCGTGCGTGGCGAGAGCGTGAAACTGTCTTCCTTTGCAACGTTTCAGGTGCGCGACAAGAACGAGCGCATCGGGCGCAATCCGAAAACCGGAGAGGAAGTTCCGATTTCACCGCGCCGGGTGATGACCTTCAAGGCGTCGAACGTGTTGAAGCAGCGCGTGCTGAAGGCGCATTTGAGCCGCAAGGCCAAGCAGAGACCGGCGTCTCCTGCGTCCTGACCGCTTGCCCAAAACCACAAATGTGGTTGAAAACCTGTCCATAACCCATTGAAATGGGCGCGACTCGTGCGATCATCGAGCGGTGACCCATCCATTGCGGCGCTGACATGCCGCGCGATCTGTAAATGGGGATGATATGGACAAAAGCCCGGACGCCTTCCGCACAATCAGCGAGGTTGCAGACGAGCTCGATCTGCCTCAGCACGTCCTGCGTTTCTGGGAGACGCGGTTCCAGCAGATCAAGCCGATGAAGCGCGGCGGCGGACGGCGGTACTATCGCCCGGAGGACGTCGATCTCCTCAAGGGTATTCGCCATCTCCTTTATGATCACGGCTACACGATCAAGGGCGTGCAAAAGCTGCTCAAGGCCAACGGCAACAAGTTCGTCGCGGCGATCGCAAGCGGCGATCTCGCGACCGTCGAGGCACTTGCCGCTTCCAGCAATGAAGAGCCGCAGCCGCCAAAGGTCGGTGTCGCGGACGAAGACCAGATCGTTGGCCGCGCGAAGGCGCCGGCAGGCCGGCGGTTCTTCGCCTTCGGCGGCGGTGGCGACGACGCCGCGGAGATATCGATCGGCAAGACTTCCGTAGGCAAGGAAGACCGCGCGCTTTTGCAGGAAGCGCTTTACGATCTTCTGGAATGCAAGCGGTTGCTCGATCAGGTGAGGTAATATTTGACCTGGCGAAAGGGCTCAGTGAGCCTGTGGCCACCGGCCTCAAGGGCTGGCCTATTTTGGTCCGTGCCGCTTGGAGGCGCCATTAGCTTGCTGGTCGGGAACGGACACGAAGGTGGGGAAATGAATATGTTCGAGGATCGCAAGGCCCTTTTCCCCGCCCGCAGTGTTTGCTGCCGGCGCGATTTGCATTGTGGCGGAGAGATCCTCGAGATATTCCAGCGCCTCATGGATCGCCAGTAACGTTGACATCCTGCCGTCGGCCTCGCCTGCCTGCTGCAGATCATGCCTTGTATTCTCCACCATCTCCCTAACGAAGCCTGGCGGGTCATCACTCTGGGAAGCGGCCCACTGGAGGAGACGGCGCATCATGAATTCATTTACACGCAATGCGGCCACGGTTTGGCCCAGGAGGAGCGTCAGTTTCTGAAGCTTGTCTGCGTCTATTTTCCGGGACATCTGGATATCTTTCCGCCCTTTGGTTTCCTCTTCCGGAGCTTCGCCCAAGGTCGGTGAAATGCCCGGCGGCTCTGCACCGACAGAGGCCGAACGGCCCGGTGCAGGTTTTGTTCCCGGTGTGCTTGGTCGCGCGCTGTGATCCATGTCCAGGCGGTCGTTTCCTTTTTCCTGTCGATACCCAATTTCGGGCTTGCGCTCCAAGCGTTGAGAATATAGGGGTTTCTTCGGTTCGGAGCGTAGCGCAGCCCGGTAGCGCACTTGACTGGGGGTCAAGGGGTCGTGGGTTCGAATCCCGCCGCTCCGACCATTTTCCTCTTTGATTTCAATGCGCTACAAGAGACGCTTTCGTTAGCCATACCGGTTAAATGGGAACGAAACGCGCTCAGATTCACTGTTCGGGAGCGAATAGTCCCGAAAAAGTCCCGAACGATCCCCGTCATTTGTTCTTCCTTTGTGCCTTCTTCGAGCGGGAAAGCGATTCGAGGGCTTCCGCGACCTCCTCATCGAGGACGTGAGCATAGCGCGTCGCCGCCGAAGAAATCCCCGAGGCCGATAGGTAAATCCGAAGCATTGTGCCATCGGGCGACGCGTGGGAATTCTGGCGCGTCCGGCGGCCAAGTGAACAGTTTTGTGATTTGGACGACGCCACTGCGGCGGATAGACTGCGCCTGCAACAACAAGGAGAAGCCGTATGAAGAGCATCCTCGTATTTGCAGCCGCCTTCGCCTTGTCGGCACCGGTGGCTTCCGCAGAGTGCATCGGGCACTCGAAAACCACTGCTTCTGTAGACGAAGAGATGACCACGGCGAGCGTCACCAAGACTGAACAGTCGACGCCGGCCGAGGAGATCCTCCTGCAGCAAAAACGGCAGCAGGAAGAGCGAGAGGCGGACGAATAGGTCCAACAACGTCGGATGCCGGGCTTGCCCGGTTATTGGGCATGGCATCCAGCATCCGACGCCTCTTATGAAGAACAGCTCTCAACTCCCGTATCGCACGACGTTTTGCGCAGCGATGGCCTGTCTTGCAGAGAGGTGACCGCTCACGGTTCGGCGCGCCGCTAAACGTCGATAAAGTTCCTCCATCCGGTCAAGCATGACGTCGAGGGTGAAGCGCTCGTTGCGCGCCTCGGCCGCTTTGAGGAGCGAAGGGTAGCGTTCCCGGTTGCGGCGGCGATCATCGTTTTCGCAAGCTGCGAAACGTCGTCGCTGTTGGGAATGATGAGACCGTTCTCGCCGTTGTCGACGACGGTTTTCGCACCGCCGACATCGGAGATGATGATCGATCTTCCGGCGGCGGCCTCCAGCATGACATAGGATATCGCTCCGCAGCGCGGTCAAGCCGATTGCCTCGGCTCACGGACGAAGCCGTCTTCCGCTCGCACTGGCGAATAGATCGCCGCTTGGCTCCAGCACTTCGAGGAGGCGCAGCGCAAGGGCTGTCGATCCGTCCGTTGCTGGTTCGCTCATGTTTATGCGCGCCTTCCGGCGCGGACCTGCCTTTGAAAGCGATATTCGAGCGCGGCGCATCCCCAGACGATGCCGAGCAGCATGTAGAAATGGCGCCAATGGTCTGTGTCAATGACGTTGCCGACGCCAACATGGCCTATCAGCGTGATCCACGCAATCATCAGGTATGGCTGCCAAGGCCGATCGAGCAGAAGGAAGCGGAAGCCCAGGGAAAGCGTCCATGCGATCAGCATCACGTAGGCGATGAAGCCGATCCAGCCGTAGGACGTCAGGCATTTCAGCCAGATATTGTGTTCGTCCTCCGGGAAAATGGTACTGAAGACCAGCGGGCCGATGCCGAGCGGCCTTTCCATCGACATGAGAAAACCGATCCTGTGCCGGTCGAACCTGCCGAGATGCCCGCCATCATACTCCTGGACAAGCTGGGAGCGGCTCGAGAAGAGCGTCGCGACCTGCTCGGACTGCAGGGCGGCCGCCAGTGCGGCGACGATGAACAGGGCGCCGCACAGGGCCAGGACGAGGATGCGCAGGCGGAAGAGGCCGCTCCGCTCCTTCAGCAGCATGACGAAGACAAAGGCAACAACGCAAAAGAGATTGAGCGCCCAGGCCGCCCGTGAGAACGAGAGGAAGACGCCGAGCGCCAGGACGAGAAGTCCGACGATCTTCGGCGGAGCTCGGCGGATCGGTTGGGTAAGCAGACCGTGGAGGAGATAGAGCGCGGGCGCGGCGAGGAATGGTCCGAAAACATTCGGATCCTGGAACGCTCCCTTCGCACGGTCATAGAGCGTGAAGTTGGCGCTGCCCGGTATGGCGCCGAAATAGCCGAGAATACCGAGAAGCGCTGTGATTATCGCGGCAGCGACCCAGGCATTGAAGATCAGGCGCAACCGCTGATGCCGATCCTCGATGATCGCCGCAAAGAAGACCGCGGAGAGGGCGAGGAAGCCGGAGACGGCCATGTACATCGGCCCGGTGCCGAGGTCCGCCATCACGGTCAGCGACAGGATTCCGCCAACCATGAACACGACAAGGAGCGAGAGCAGCGGCGCCACATAGCGGGAAATCTTCAGCCCGAAGAGTGCCCATAGGCCGATGAGGCACGCCATGAAAATCTCGTAGGGCGCCGGCTCCGCGATGACGAAGCCGGACAGAAACACCGCGACCGTCACCAGGCCGGAAGCGACGAACGAAATCGCAACAAGCTGGGGGCGAAGGACGATCGGCTGGGGTGCGCCCGCGGAGATCAATAGGCGTTTTCCGTATTGAACAAACGGAACGGTGTCAGGAAAAGGATCTTCAGATCGAAGAGCAGTGACCAGTTTTCGATGTAGTGGAGATCGAAAGCGGTGCGGAAGCGGATTTTCTCGTCATTGTCGATCTCGCCGCGCCAACCGTTGATTTGTGCCCAGCCGGTCACCCCCGGTTTGACGCGATGGCGAGCGAAATAACCCTCCACGACATCGGAAAAGGTTCGGTCCCGGGTCTGCGCAAGAACAGCGTGTGGGCGCGGACCGACCAGCGAGAGCTCGCCCTTCAAGACGTTGAAGATCTGCGGCAGCTCATCGATCGAAGACTTGCGCAGAAAGCGGCCGACGGGCGTCACGCGCGGGTCTCCCTTGGAGACGGCGCTGCGAGCGGTCGGGTCGCTCATATGCGTGTACATCGAGCGGAACTTGTAGACCTCGATCGTCTCGTTGTTGAAGCCGTGCCGGGCCTGCTTGAAGATGATCGAACCCGGTGACGTGACCTTGACGGCGACTGCGGCTGCAAGCATCACCGGCCAGAGCAGAAGGAGTGCGACGACGCTGAAAAAGATATCGAAGCAGCGCTTCGCTACCGAATCCCAATCGGCGATCGGTTTGTCGAAGATGTCGAGCATCGGAACCTGTCCGACATGGGAATAGCTGCGCGGTCGGAAGCGCAGGTTGTTGGCGTGCGCGGCCAGCCGGATGTCGACCGGTAGGATCCAGAGCTTCCTCAACAGCTCGAGTATTCGTTTTTCCGCAGTCAGCGGCAGCGATATGATCAGCATGTCTATCCTCGCAAGCCGGGCGAACTCGACGAGTTCGTTGACGGTCCCCAGCTTGGGGTAGCCGGCGATCATGTTCGGTGATCGCCGCTCGTCGCGGTCATCGAAGATGCCGCAGATGCGGATATCGTTGTCCGGCTGATGTTCGATCGTGCGGATCAGATCCTTCGCCGCCGGACCACCACCGACAATGACGGCGCGACGTTCCATCGTCCCGTTTCGCGACCAGTGTCGGATCGAATAGGCGATGAACGCCCGTTGGGCGACGAGGAAGAGCGCGCCGCCCATGAACCATCCTGCGATCCAGACGCGGGAATACTGATGGCCGGATTTAAGGAAGAAAAGCGCAAGTGCGATGGCGCCAAAGGCGGCAACCCAGGCGCCAAGAATGCGCGGTGTCATTCGCAGCCAGGCGCGCAGCGCCGGAACCTGATAGCCATCGGCGATCTGGATAGCCGCGACGGCGAGTGCCGAGCCGCCGGCAAGAATTGCAAGATAGACCGGAAGTTGTTCGAGATCCGGCTGAACATAGTACGCGTTGATGCCATAGCCGATAGCAAAGAGCACTGAGAAATCGAGCAGCCGGATCAGACCGGTGATCATCGCAGGTGAATAGGTGTCGGCGCGAAACTGGAGCGCGATCTGTCGAGCCAGCGGATTGAGCTCCGTCGCGCCTTTTTCCTCGATCGTCTCTTTGGGGGCAACCGTCCTGATCTCGGAGATCTTCTTGCGAAGCGCTTCCGGATCGAATGTTTCAGGCCTCTCGTAGTGGTTCATGGTCTTTTCCCGGCGCTGGAGTCCCTCCGTCCGGATAGCAGAAAGCCACTAAGAAACGCTTACGTTGTAAGGAGCTGTTCCCCTGCAGGGGTCGCATTGCCCACCAGCTCGCGGTATAGCCGCATTACGCCTTTCGTCATGACCGATGACGCGAAGCGGGACTTGAACGCTTCGGGATCCGGCATCATCCTTTCGGCCCAGTCCTGCTCGACGATCGCGGCGGCCATGATCGTGGCGAGCGACTCCACGCTGGGTTCGGCAAGGGCACCGCTATCGGCGCCGAGGACCTCCGGGATCCCGCCAACCCGCGTTGCGATGAGCGGTTTGCCGGCGGCGAGTGCCTCGAGGACGATGTAAGGCATCGATTCCGCCCGCGACGGGATGACGACCGTGCGTGCGAGTGCGAAGGCTTCCCTCGCCTTCATCGCCGGGAGCATGTTGATGCGGCGCCCCAGTCCCTTGCGCAGTTTCATCTCCGCATATTGCTGCTGTTGCGGCCCGTCGCCGATCATCAATGCGGAGAGGGGGCGGCCGGCGATCCGCTCGGCCGCGGCAAAACTCTCCACAAAAAGATCGGGACCCTTGAGGTCCCGCATCATGCCAATATAGAGGAAATCCACCGCGCCGGGCGTGACCGCGACGGGCTCGAATTCGCGATCGTCGATGCCGTTATAAATCAGTTCGTTGCGGCCGGGCGGCTGGCCGACCTTCGCGAAATAGGTCTGGCGCTCATAATCGCAGACGAAGACGAGCGCGTCGGTGAGGCGCTCCTGCAGCCGTTCGAACCGGAAAATCGCTCGACCTTTCAACGATCTTGAATCGTAATGGAGGCTGCCGCCATGGGGCGAATAGAGGCGGGCTACGCGATACTTGTTGACCCGCAAGGCTGAACCGATGGTGCGCGCAAGGACGCCGCCCTTGGCGCCGTGCCCGTGCAGCACATCCGGTTGCAAACTTCTGATTTCCTTGTAGCTGCGCCAGAGCGCGACAATATCGGACGGTCCGATGGAGCGATGAATGGGCAGGCGAACGACCCCGAGCGTCAGATAGGGGCGGATCGCATCGAACAGGGCGTCCTCGTAGGCGCCGCCGGTCGTGCTGTCGCACAGAATCCCGACCTCGTGTCCGGCATTCGCGTGGGCTTCGGCAAGATCGCGCACGTGGCGGAAGATGCCGCCGACCGGCGACCTGAAGCAATGAAGAATGCGCAGTGGACGTTCGCTGTGCATGGATGTCAGAACAGCCGTTCGCGGACGTAGATCGTGTCGCCGGCCAGGACCGGATCGGAAATCGGCACGCGGCCGGTAACGATGCGGCCGTTGATCTTGCGGG
Source organism: Sinorhizobium psoraleae (assembly GCF_013283645.1). Taxonomy (GTDB): domain Bacteria; phylum Pseudomonadota; class Alphaproteobacteria; order Rhizobiales; family Rhizobiaceae; genus Sinorhizobium; species Sinorhizobium psoraleae. The sequence goes on along the minus strand of NZ_JABEKV010000002.1, from coordinate 121,702 downwards.
TGATGTCGGCGTTCGACTGGTTCGCACGCGGCGAGAAGCCGCCGGCGACTGCGATCGCATTCTGGACCGTCATCCCGGGAACGTAGCTATATTGGCCTGCCTGGCCCACTTCACCCATGATGAACACCGAACGATATCGGTCCACCTCGATGGTGACGTCCGGATCCCGGAGATAGCCTTCGCGCAGCTTTGCGGCGATCATGCCTTCCAGTTCCGGCAGCGTATGGCCGCGCGACGGTACAGCACCGATCAGCGGGAAGGCGACATAGCCTGCCTGGTCGACGGTATAGGTGCCGCTGAGGCCGGCCTGTTCGAACACGTTGATGCGAAGGCGGTCGCCGCTGTCCAGCCTGTAGGGCTGGATGGTGGCCTCGCTGAAAGCTTTGGGAGCCGGCTGGTAGCTGGTGCAACCGCCGACCAGTGCCGACAATATCGCCAACGCGATAGCGCGTGCTGTCTTTTTGCCTGCGGTCGACATGCGGGTCTCGGGCTCCGGAAACGATCACCTCTGGCGACGTTATCGATCCGTTAGGGTTAATAGCCGGTAAACTCGCCCGAGAATTTTGATGGAAGGTTCGGGAAGGCGCACCACCTTATGGTTGCGCCGGAAATTAACCCTTGCGTTACCATGTTCCTTTACTTTCCGGCCGGATGAGGAACCTTCGGAGTTGAGACATGTCGGGCATCGGCGGCGGGCAGCAGGATGTGGATATCGATCTCGGTGGGCTCTTCCGCGCCGTTTGGGAACGGCGTACCCGGCTCTTGCTCGCGACGGTTTGTGTCGCGGGCGCAGCCTTCGTAACCGCGAAGATGATCGCTCCGCAATACCAGAGCGAGACGCGACTGCTGATCGAGTCGCGCGAACCGGAGTTCAGCGGCTCGAACCAGCTGGCGCAGCCGGGATCCGATCGGGTTTTCGATGAATCCGGCATTTCAAGCCAGGTGCAGGTGCTGCGCTCCGCCGATCTGATCAAACAGGTCGCGCGCAACATGAAGCTGCATGAACGCAGGGAGTTCGATCCTTCTGCCGAACCTTCGGCCCTTTCCGATCTTCTGGTAATGCTCGGCGTCAGGAAAAATCCACTCGACTTGCCGCCCGAAGAGCGCGTGCTGAAGGAGTTCGACTCCAAGCTGCAGGTTTATCAGGTTGAGAAGTCGCGCGTGATAGCCATTGCTTTCACTTCGGAGGACCCCAAGCTTGCGGCCGCCATCCCCGATGAGATGGCGAAGGTCTATTTTTCCCTGCAGAGCGGCGCCAAACTCGATTCCAATTCGGAGGCGAGCCGTTGGCTGGAACCGGAAATCGCGAACCTTCGCGAGAAGGTGCGCGAGGCCGAGGCGAAAGTTGCAGCCTACCGTTCCTCCTCCGGCCTGTTGCCGACCGGTCAGACGGAAAACTTCGCCACACGCGAGCTCACCGATATTTCGAGCGAGCTCGCCCGGGTGCGCGGAGAGCGGGCAAATGCCGAAGCGCGCGCGAAAGGCGTGCGCACGGCGCTAGCCGACGGCCGCGCGCCGGACACGCTGACCGAGGTCGCCGGCTCGCAGATGATCCAGCGGTTGAAGGAAAGCGAAGCCGCTGTCCGGGCGCAGATTGCGGACCTGTCGACGGCATTGCTCGACGGCCACCCGCGTCTCAAGGGCTTGAAATCCCAGCTTGAAGGCATCAGGCAGCAAATCCGCGCCGAGACCCGCAAGGTCCTGGTCAGCCTGGAGAATGAAGCCAGGGTCGGGCAATTGCGCGAAGAGCAGTTGCTGCAGCGGCTCAATACGCTCAAGGCGCAATCCGCGCAGGCGGGGGAGGAAGAGGTCGGCTTGCGCGCACTGGAGCGCGAAGCGACCGCGCAACGGCAGCTTCTCGAAACTTATCTCGCCCGCTACAGGGAAGCGACCTCGCGTACGGTTGCAAATGCAACGCCGGCGGATGCGCGCGTGATTTCGAATGCGGTCGTTCCGAGCAACCCGGACTTCCCGAAGGTAGTGCCGATCACGGTAGTCGCGGCACTTGCCACCTTCCTCGTCGGTTGCGTCGTCATCATGCTCGGCGAACTGTTCAGCGGACGGGCGCTGAAGCCGGTTTCCGGCGCGGAACCGGAAGGTTTCGGACAATTGACACCCGTCTTGGCGGAAACCGAGCCGGCGGAGCCGATGCTGGCGCTCGCCGATGTCGCCGACGCAGCGGAACAGGACCTTGAACCAGAGAAGGATACAGAACCAGCGGAAAGCGAGTTCTCGATCGAGTTCGTTGCCGCTCACCTCCTGGATCGGAACGTCCGGATCGCCGTTTCCGTTTCGCCCGGCGGCGACGAAGGATCGACGGCGACCGTCATGCTGGCGCGGCTCCTGGCTGAGGAAGGACAGAAGGTCGTTCTCGTTGACCTTACCGGCTCGGCTTGTCCGACGCGGCTCATGGCGCAGTCGTCCTCGCTGCCCGGTATAACCAACCTGCTTGCCGGCGAAGTCGCATTCACCGAATCGATACATGCGGACCGGTTCTCCGAAGCACACATCATTCCCCAGGGAAATGCTGACGCGCGGACGGCAATGCGCGGGATCGAACGGTTGCAGATGATTGTCGATGCGCTCACCAATGCCTATGATCTGGTTCTGGTCGAGTGCGGCCCGGCGGACGCCACCGCCGTGTCCAAGGTTGCCCGGCGGGAGGGAACCGAGATCATATTGTCAGCCTCGTCCGTCAGCGATGAACGGATTGTGGAACTCTTGACCGACCTTGGCGAGGCCGGCTTCCGCAACATCGTGCTGATGACCGGACAGCGCGAGAGCGACCCGGACTTTCCCCATCGCCGCGCGGCATGAACACAGACAATACGTCTTCGGGGTATCCCCGCGCGGTTCGGATGCTCAGTTCTCGTCCATTGCATCCGCAGGCTTCAGCGTTGATTGACGCCGCTGGCGCAACCGCTGCACGAACGCGTAGGATGCCTTGTTGGCTTTGATCAGGCGCTTGGCAAGAATCGCGCCGCGATGGACGTAGGCCGCGAGATATCCGCGGAGCGTCATGGGCAAGACGATGTCCCGCAAGGGTGTCTCGATGGTGCACCACGACCGTTTGTAGGGCTGATCGCCGATCCCGAAATCGAAAAGCGTGACGCCTTCCGAACACAGCCTTTCGATGATCCGGTAAAACAACAATTCTCCCGGACTGCTGTCGGCGGCGATCCCTTCATCAATCGAGCCGAACTGGCAGATGACATGGTCGCCCTTGCGCGAAAGGCCGGCGATCGCAATGACCCGACCCTCGTGCTCGCCCTTGAGGCGAATAGCGTTGAGCTCGAGCAGTTGCCCATTCGCCGTGTGACCAGGTTCAGCGAGCGCATGGAAGAATGCGCGGGTATCGGCATCACGAAACACATCCGGCAGGCCGTGCGCCTCGAAGCGCGCCGCCTTCTGCTGTAAGAAGGTTTCCAGCAGAAGGCGCGCTTCCGATGCCTCTAGGGCAACCACGTAGTCGTAGCCGCCAAGGGCGGCGAGACGCCGCTCCGATATGCGCATCTTCTTGCGCCGCCGCTTTGCATTGAGCTGTGCCAGCGTCCGTTCGATATTCCCCAGCAGCGGCAGTTGGAATGAGGCGTCGGCGTTCTGCAAGGCGGGCAGGCCGGCGAGCGGATGAGCCTTTCCGCGCCACCTCGCTGGTATCTTGTCGAGTGTGACGATGTCCGCGAACGCTCGCAGTTGGCGTTTGATCCCGACGGTCAGCGCGCGCACCAGTTCCAGAGGTGGCATTGCATCCTCTTCGGCAAACAGGCCGGTATTGAGATTGCTATGCTCGGAGCCGATCAGCCGCGCCGTGCGGAAGAAGCGTCCGCTGTCGATTTCGAGCGGCAGGATAAAGAGCGTTTGCTGGCCGCGCGAGGCGCGGACGAAGAGCATCTGGTCCCTGTGCGTTTTCCTCCACGCGGCGCACCAGTCGAAGCTCTGGTGCAGCGAGTTCTGGCTGTTCTCGTCCAGAACGCGCCATTCCGTCTCGAGCGCGGCCATGTCCGCGTGGAGGGAGACGGTGATCGTCCGGGTGTCTTGCGTTTCCGAACAATGAGTCGAGGCGCGATCGCTCGACTGCGGATCGTTCAACGGGGTTAACGTGAAACAGGCACTCGTCATCTCATCCACCGTTCGGAAGCCGGATCGTGCGTCCATTGAAGCGCAAACGTCGCTACATTCAGCTTAATTTCGAGCGAGGTCCCGGGCTCCTTCCCGGGCGACAGCAGAATGCAGTTAGCAAAGCATGAAGGGCACAGAGCAAAGTCGTATTCCGCAGGCGGTTGGAAATTCTCGGCTGCTGCGCTAACTTCACGCCGAACGATGGAGGGATAGATGCGCCACTAAAGAAGGTTCGGACATCAGCGGAGTGCCGTGCGGCCGGACTGCAGCGAATCCACACGCTTTGACGACCTTTCTTTCGAGGAGCATCTCATGCCAGTCACGCCGTTCGCGCCGAACCCCGGCGACAAATTTCCCGTCGCGGAGTTTCCACGCATTGGTTTTCTGAAGAATATCGTGCGTTCATCCCTCATTGATGTCGGCGATTACAGTTACTACGACGATCCCCACGGGCCTGAGCGCTTTGAAGAAAAGTGTGTTCTTTACCACTACGATTTCATCGGCGACCGCTTGGTGATCGGGCGATATTGCGCAATCGCCACCGGCGTGCAGTTCATCATGAACGGAGCCAATCACGCTCTCGGCGGTTTCTCGACCTTTCCCTTCAGCATCTTTCCCGGCGGTTGGCGGGACGGCTCTGATCCTGTCGCCTATACCAGCGGCTATCGCGGCAACACGGTCGTCGGCAATGACGTCTGGATCGGCATGGATGCGACGATCCTGCCAGGGATCACGGTTGGCAACGGCGCCATCGTCGGCATGAAGTCGGTGGTTTCGAAGGACGTACCGCCCTATGCGGTGGTGGCGGGCAATCCTGCACGCGTCGTCAGAATGCGATTTCCGGCGGACACGATCGACAGATTGCAGGCGATTGCCTGGTGGGATTGGCCGGTCGACAAGGTGACGCGAAACATTGCCGCAATCACCGGCGCAGACCTCCACGCGCTCGAACACGCGCAATAGAGGTCAATCGAGAAAACCAGTTTCGAGAGCCTTTGCCCATTCGGGACGATTGCGACGCGCGGCAAGGCGCGACATCGCCATGTGGTCATAGCGTACGCAACGGAACGTGACGTTCCAGTCGCCGGCAATGTGCTCCACGATGGCATAGGGCGCGTCCGGCGAACCGGTTTCGACCTTGTGGGGAACAGGCTCATCATCGTCGTAGGCGGGGCAGCCGACGCTGCCGGGATTGAGGACGAGGCGACCGTCTGCAAGCCGCACGGCTCGCGGAATGTGCGTATGGCCGCAGAGGATCACAGGATAGCGGATGCCCGCGGCGAAGCTCTCGACCATGTCGCGCCCCGCCATGTGAACCACGCCATCGGCCGTCAGCTTTTCCAGCCAGTAAGTCTCGTCGCTCCGCGGCGTGCCGTGACAAAGAAAGAGCGCATCGCGGTAGACCAGCGTTTCGGGCAGGGCGGCAAGCCACGCAAGGTGATGCGGTTCAAGCTCGTCGTGCGCGGTACGGTCGGAAGGTCCCATGCGCGCCGGATCGAGCGTCAGGAGATAGCGATCGTGGTTGCCGCGGATCGCGGGCATATTGTGTTTCATCAAGATGTCCGCGGTTCGCGCGGCGTTGAGCGGGCCGCTCAGATGATCGCCGAGATTGACGATCTCGCCGATACCCTGTGCTGCGACGTCGGCAAGCACCGCCTCAAGCGCGAGGTCGTTGCCGTGAACATCGGAAATCACCGCGATTCTCATCTTGTGCCTCGGCAATCAACGGTTCTTGGCGGGCTTTTCCATCCACTTGATGATCAGCATCGCGGGAAGGATCCACAGCAGGCCCGTCAGGAAGAAGTAGAGCAGATGCACCCACCAGGGCGATGCGCCGAGCAACAGTGAAGCGAAGGTGACCGCCGCCAGCGCATAAACGACGACGAGGATGATGATGAGGATCGTGCCGATCAGTTTTCTGAGGCGTACAGGCATTTCATTTCTTTCGGATGGCTGCGCTTCACTACAGCGCCGCGCGTCTTGTCAGACACGCAAAGAACGCTGTAGCACTTTGAATTGCTAAATGTTTTTGTCCTTAAATCGACTACGACTTAAGGAAACATGCAGTAGCCGCGACGGCATGCCGCAAAGGCTTCGGCCTTGTTTTGCACGGCGCTCTGGTGCAAATCAACGGCTTTCCGGGGCGGTCGAGCGGGAACCTTGCCGCAGGCATGGCCGCGTCACGGCAAGAAATGAGGAAAAGCCATGGCCCACGCCGAGTTGGCAACTGAACAGACGCTCCTGAAGGAGATCGGCAGGACAGAGCGTAATCGCCGGCAGATTCGCGGTTGGCTCGCGGTCGTTCTCTTCGCCCTATTTGCCTTGGTGCTCGTCGGCGGTGCGACGCGGCTGACCGAGTCCGGTCTTTCCATCACCGAGTGGAAACCCATTCACGGCGTCATACCGCCGCTTACCGCCGAGGAATGGGAAGAGGAGTTCCGGCTCTACCAGCGCATTCCGCAGTACGAACAGCTCAACAAGGGCATGACGGTCGAGGAGTTCAAGACGATCTTCTGGTGGGAATGGGCACACCGGCTGCTGGCACGCACCATCGGAGTGATCTTCGCTTTGCCGCTGTTCTTCTTCTGGGTAACGGGTCGGATCGAGCGACGCCTGAAGTGGCCCCTTCTAGGCATTCTGGCGCTCGGCGGGTTCCAGGGCTTCATCGGCTGGTGGATGGTTTCCTCCGGCCTCGTCGAACGCACCGAGGTCAGCCAGTACCGGCTTGCCGCGCACCTCGTCATCGCATGCCTGATCTTTGCCGGCTGCATGTGGATCCTGCGCGGTCTTTGTCCGCATTCCGGCGATGCGGCGCCGACGAAGAAATCGCGATCTATGGCGGCCATCCTCGCTGTCATGAGCCTGTTCCAGATCTATCTGGGCGCGCTGGTGGCGGGCCTGGATGCGGGATTCACTTACAACACCTGGCCGCTGATGGACGGCGCGATCGTCCCGGGAGGGCTGTTCGTGCAGCAGCCCGCCTGGATCAATCTTTTCGAGAACCCCAAGACCGTTCAATTCTTGCACCGTGCGGGCGCCTATCTGCTGCTCGCACTGGCACTGATGCACATGATTGCTTCCTTGCGGGCGGCGCCGGAAACAACGCATGCGCGCCGCTCGGTCGTTCTCTTCGCCTTGGTGACCATCCAGGCCGTGATCGGCATCACCACGCTCGTGCTGCAGGTGCCGATCGGCTGGGGCGTGCTGCATCAGGCGGGTGCACTGGTCGTGCTCGGTTTCGCAATCGCGCATTGGCGAGGTTTCGTCGGAGAATATCCGAAATCGACGGCGATCGAATTCCGCGACTGATCGGGTCCTGAATGGTCAAAGAAAAACCCCCGGCGCTGGAACGTGCCGGGGGTTCTTTTTTGTCCTGTCAGGCCGAAAGCATCAGGTCCATGTTCTGGACCGCTGCGCCCGAGGCGCCCTTACCGAGATTGTCGAGCACGGCGACGAGATTGACGTGCGTGCCGCCGCTCGTGCCGAAGACGAAGAGCTTCATCGTGTCCTTGCCGGCAAGCTCCGTCGCGTCGATACGGGCGAGCTGCGCGCTTTCGGCAAGCGGAGCGACCTCGACGATCGACTGGCCGGCATAGTGCTCGACGAGCGCCGCATGAATGCTTTCAAGCGTCGCTCCGGCGGCGAGATCATCGAGATACAGCGGCACTTGCACGATCATGCCTTGCGGGAATTTACCGACCGACGGCGAGAAGATCGGAGCGCGTTCGAGCAGGCCATGCATCTTCATTTCCGGCACGTGCTTGTGCTTCAGCGTGAGCCCGTAGAGGAAATGCGGCGCGCTGATGTGGTCCGGGTTCTTCTCGTCCTCCATCTGCGCAATCATCTGCTTGCCGCCCCCGGTATAGCCGGAGACCGCATTGACGGTGACCGGATAGCCATCGGGCAGGATGCCGGTTTGGCGTAGCGGCCGGATCAGGCCGATGGCGCCTGTCGGGTAGCAGCCGGGATTGGCGACATGGCGCGCTTCGCGGATCTTTTCCGGCTGCGCCTTGTCCATTTCGGCGAAACCATAGGCCCAGTCGGGCGCGACACGATGCGCTGTCGACGTGTCGATGATGCGTACGCGGTTGTTGCCGGCGACCATCGACACGGCTTCGCGCGAAGCGTCGTCAGGCAGGCACAGAATGGCGATGTCGGCATCGTTGAGCAGGTCTTCGCGCATCGCGGCATTGCGGCGCTCCGCTTCCGGGATCGACAGCAGTTCGACATCCGTACGGCCGGCCATGCGGGTGCGGATCTGCAGCCCGGTGGTGCCGTGTTCGCCATCGATGAAGATCTTCGGTTTCATGATTTACCTGTTCCTGCAGACGGTTACGGAAATTTCCGGAATCAGTCTGGCATAGAATTGAATCAATTTCTTACTGCATGTTTCCTTAAATCGTATCCGATTTTAAGGATAAAAACATGCAGCGATCAAAGTGCTACAGCGTCCTTTGCGCGTCTGGTCAGACGCGCGGCGCCGTAGCGGGCGCTGCGAAATCAGCCGCGCCTTTCCGCGAGCCATTCGGCACGCAGGCCCAGCATATACATGGCGATGGTCGAGCCAGCAATGGCGGTCATGTCGGCATGGTCATAGGCGGGCGCCACCTCGACGACGTCGCTGCCGGCGATGTGGAGGGCACCAAGCTTGCGCAGCACCGAGAGGATTTTCGCGCTGGAAGGACCGCCGGCGACCGGCGTGCCGGTGCCGGGCGCGTAGGCCGGGTCAAGACAATCGATATCGAAGGTCAGATAGGCGGGCTGGCTGCCGACATGCCGGACGATGGACTCGGCAATCTCCTCGGCGCGCATCTCCTCGACCTCGTAGCCATAGACGATCCTGATGCCGCAATCCTCGGGAGCATGGGTCCTGATACCGATCTGGATCGAACGTTCCACGTCGATCAAACCCTCGCGTGCGGCGCGGCCGACAAAGGAGCCATGGTCGATGCGGCCCTTCTCGTCCGGCCAGGTATCCTGATGGGCGTCGAACTGAACGAGGGCTAGGGGGCCATGCAGGGCGGCGTGGGCCTTGAGGATGGGATAGGTGACGAAATGGTCGCCACCGAGCGTCAGCAGATAGGCGCCGGATTTCAGGATCTTCACCGCCTCGCGCTCGATCGTTGCGGGCGTCTTGGCGTGGTTTCCGTAGTCGAGCAGGCAGTCGCCATAGTCGATCGTCGCCATGTCGGCGAAGAGATCGCGCTCGAACGGATATTGCGGATCGTTGTCGAAGATGGCGGAGGCGCGACGGATCGCCTGCGGTCCGAAACGGGCGCCGGGACGGTTGGAGGTTGCTGCGTCGAAGGGGATGCCCCAGACGACGGTATCCACGCCCTTCAGCTTCTTGGTGTATTTCCGCCGCATGAACGAAAGCATGCCGGCATGGGTCGGATCGGACGCCGCCGACGTAAGTGATCTTGCCGTAATCGCGTGGTCGATTGTCTTGTTTGCCATGCCCGTCTCCCGCCAGATTGACGGGACGTTGGACAATCGATGCCGGCAAGGCAATAGCTTGCCGGCAAAATCATGTGCATTCTACAGCGCCGCGCGTCGTACGCGCCAAAGACCCTGTAGCACTTTGAGTTGCTGCATGTTTCCGTCCATAAATCGGGTGCGATTTAAGGAAACATGCAGTAGGGGCAGCCCCTCAGGATGCCTTGGCCTCGAAGGTCGGCGCAAAATCACCAAGCCTCTTGGCTTCATTGATCCGAGCCGTGATGTCCTCCTCAATAATCGTCTCGAGCTGGGCGAAGCTGTCGATGACATAGTAGATCGGCTGGACGATATCGATGCGGTAGGGCGTCCGCAGAACGCTCATCAGATCGAAAGGTCGGAATTCGCAGTCCATCGTCTCCATGGCATGGCGCGTCTCGCTCGTTGACGAGACGATACCTGCGCCGTAGCAGCGCCGGCCCTTCGGTGTGTTGATCAGGCCGAACTCCACCGTGAACCAGAAGAAGCGGAACAGGTGCCACGAATAGTCCTTGCCGAGCTTGACCGCCTTCTGGCCGAAGCGCCGGACGAAATTGGCGTAGCTCTGGTTGGTCAGCAGCGGGCAATGGCCGAAAACCTCGTGGAAGAGGTCCGGTTCCTCGATATAGTCGATGTGCTCCCGCCGGCGCATGAATGTCGCGAGCGGGAACTTGCCCTGCGACAGGAGTTCGTAGAAACGTGAAGGCGGAATGAGCGCCGGCACGCCCTCGACGCCGAAGTCCGTGGTTTCGGCGAGCCTCGCGTTAACGTCCTTGAGTTGGGGGACATGGTCCGGCTTGAGGCCGAGGGTCCTCACGCCTTCGAGATATTCGTCGCATGCCTTATCGGCAAGCAGCTTCATTTGCCGCCGATAGAGTTCGCCCCAGACCGCATCCTCCTCCGGTGTATAGAGATAGGTGCCGTCCGGTTCCGGCAGCTTCGCGGTGTAGGTGCTTTGCTTGGTCATGACGTCTCCTCATTCGTCAGAACAGATTGCTGTTGCAATTGTATCCCCAACGGGCTGAGTATTTGTTTCACAGTTGCCGGTTGCCGGCTTCCTGACGGGAGGAAATTTCGAAAATGCCGTCAGATTTGAAGGAAACGTTCCAACCGTTGCGCCGATTGCTTCGCTTGATCCAGGCTGACGGCGGCCAGTCGCTCGCGGAACTGGCGGAAAAGGCCGGAATGTCGCAAAGCTCGGCCTGGCGTCGGCTGCAGGAACTCGAGGCAGACGGCGTGATTCGGAAGCGCGTGGCGCTGCTCGATCCGGCAAAGCTGGATCTGAAGCTCTGCATCATCGCCCATGTGACGCTCGAGGATCACCATGACGAGGCGATCGCCTCGTTCTCGGCCGTGGTCAGGGACAGGCCGGAAATCATGGAATGTTACGCGCTCTCCGGCACGTTCGACTACATGCTGAAGATCCGGGCGGCGGATGTAGAAAGCTATGACGCGTTCATGACGCGCTACCTGATGCGCAATCCACATGTGCGGACGGTGGTGTCGAGCTTTGTGCTGAGGGAGCTCAAGTCGACCACGGAACTGCCGATCTGAAAGGCCAAGCGAAAATCGAAAACGGCCAAACAAAAAGGCCGGGACATGCCCGGCCTTTGGAAGTGCAGTAACTGCCAGCGATTAACGCTTGGAGAACTGGAACGAACGGCGTGCCTTTGCACGGCCATATTTCTTGCGCTCGACCACGCGGCTGTCGCGGGTGAGGAAGCCACCGCGCTTCAGAACGGAGCGCAGGCCCGGTTCGAAGTAGGTGAGGGCCTTGGCAATGCCGTGACGAACGGCACCGGCCTGGCCGGAGAGGCCACCACCGGCAACGGTCGCGTCGATGTCGAACTGGCCGTCACGGGCAGCGGCGACGATCGGCTGCTGCAGGATCATCTGCAGAACCGGACGGGCGAAGTAAGCCACATAGGGCTTGCCGTTGATGGTGATCTTGCCGGAGCCGGGCTTGACCCAAACGCGGGCAACGGCGTCCTTGCGCTTGCCGGTCGCGTAGGAGCGGCCCTGCGCGTCGACCTTCTTGACGTGAACCGGAGCAGCCGGTTCCGCGGTCGTGGCGATATCCTTGAGAGCGGAAAGGTCAGCCATTATCAGGCGCTCCTTGTGTTCTTGCTGTTCAGCTTGGCGACGTCCAGGACGGTCGGCTGCTGTGCTTCATGCGGGTGGTTGGAGCCGGCGTAGACACGCAGGTTCTTCATCTGACGACGGCCGAGCGGGCCGCGCGGAACCATGCGCTCAACGGCCTTCTCGATGACGCGCTCCGGGAAGCGGCCTTCGATGATCTGGCGCGCGGTGCGCTCCTTGATGCCGCCGGGATAGCCGGTGTGCCAGTAGTACTTCTTGTCGGTGTACTTCTTGCCAGTGAGGACGGCCTTCTCGGCATTGATCACGATGACGTTGTCGCCATCGTCAACATGCGGCGTGAACGTGGCTTTGTGCTTGCCGCGCAGGCGGTTTGCGATGATGGAAGCGAGGCGACCGACAACGAGGCCTTCGGCGTCGATGATGATCCACTTCTTCTCCACCTCTGCAGGCTTCTGAACGAAGGTTGCCATATCTAAACTCTTTCGTTGGACCCGGAAGCATAGCGCCGGGCTTTTCTTGTTGCTTGGTTTGATCCGCAGGGCGGGCCAAAAAAGAAGGCGGCCCGAAGGGGACCGCGATCTGAGCGCAGCTTATACGGAAGTGTGAAAAAGCCGTCAAGGGTGTCTTCTTGCGAGGCTCAAAAGAATGTGTCGAAAAATCAAGTGGTTATATGTGTGGTGTGAAGATACCACATATCAACGCGGCGGAATCGAGTAAGTCGCGGTTGCGTGGGCAACCAGTTCCTCCCCACCGACGGACGTTATCGAAGCGTCGAGGACGGCAAGCCGTTTGCCGAGTTTCAGGATCCGGCAGGTGCATTCGAGCGGCTCCGGCTCCGGTTTTCTCAGGAAGTTGATGTTGAGGTTCGTGGTGACGGCAAGAGCAATCGGGCCGATATGTGCAATCAGTGCGATATAGGCGGATACGTCGGCAAGAGCGAACAACGTCGGCCCGGACACCGTACCGCCGGGGCGAATATGGCGTTCGTTCGGATCGAGCCGCATCGTTGCAAAACCCGGCCCGGTAGCCGTCACGGCGAAAACCTTTCCGTCCGTATGGACCTGCGGAAAGTCGGTATCGAGGAAGCTGTTTAACTCTTCGACTGTCATGATAGGCTGCAGCTTCATCGCTATCCTCCTCTTTCATGTCCTCGTTACAGGCTCTTCGTGCCGATCGTGCAAGCCGGAAAATGGTCTTAGGGTTGAAAGAGCGGCCACGGCGGCGTACCACGCGTCATCCACGGATACCATTCGGAGAAGGTCATGGCGGACGTCGTCTCATTCAGGAAGGAAGAACAGAACGGCTTGCTGCTGCGCGAGGCAAACGGCCCGGTCCTGCGGCTGACGCTCAACAATCAGCCGGCGAATGTCCTTTCGATCGCCCTGATGGAAGCGCTTCTGGCAGAGCTCGGGGCGGTCGCCTCCTCGAAGGACATCAAGGTGATCGTGATTGCGGCCGCGGGCAAGCTCTTCTCCGCCGGCCATGATCTCAAGGAGATGACCTTGCATCGCGCCGACGAAGATCGCGGCCGGGCCTTTTTCGAGCGCACGATCCGGCTTGCTGCAGACCTCATGCTGAAGATCACCCGGCTACCGCAGGCGGTGATCGCCGAGATCGACGGTTTGGCGACGGCTGCCGGCTGCCAGCTGATGGCAAGCTGCGATCTGGCGATCTGCACCGACAGTTCGACGTTCTGCACGCCCGGCGTGAACATCGGTCTGTTCTGTTCGACGCCGATGGTGGCGCTCTCGCGCGCGGCGCACCGCAAGCAGGCGATGGAGATGCTGTTGACGGGCGAGACGATCGATGCCGCCACGGCCAAGGATTTCGGGCTCGTCAATCGCATCGTGCCGCAGCAGTATCTGCGCCAGGTAGTCGACAAATACGCCGCCATTATCGCCTCGAAGTCGCCGCAGGCACTGAAAATCGGCAAGGAAGCTTTCTATCGGCAAGCCGAAATACCATTGGCCGACGCCTATGATTATGCTGTCGGCGTGATGGTCGAGAACATGCTTGCCGGCGATGCGGAAGAGGGCATCGGAGCCTTTCTCGGCAAGCGCATGCCGGAATGGAAAGAGGACTGATCGTCAAGCAAGTCTGAGGAGCAGGGCGCCGAGCGCTATGACGGAAGCGGCGGCGATGCGCCAGACGCTGACCCGCTCCTTGAGAAAGACGACAGAGATCACGACTGCGAAAAGTATCGATGTTTCCCGAAGCGCCGCGACCGTCGCGACCGGCGCCTTGGTCATCGCCCAGAGCGCCAGGCCATAGGCGCCGAGCGATCCAGCCCCGCCGATCAGCCCGCGCCACCAGTGCTGGCGGACATGCCGCACGACCGGTTTCACCCCGCGCCGGATGAACGCCCAGGTGAAGAGAAGCACGGGCGGCAGCAACGCCATCCACAGCGTGTAGGAAATGGCATTGCCGGAAATCCGCGCCCCGATGCCGTCGACATAGGTGTAGCACGCAATCACGCAGGCATTGGCGAGTGCCAGCAGCATCGCGTGCTTGCCGCCTTTGCGGGATTCGAAGGCGAGCGTCAGCACACCGGCGCAGATCGTCATGATGCCGGCGACGGCCCCGCTGCTCAGTTCCTCGCCGACAATGATGCTGCTCGTCGAGGCGACGATGAGCGGAGCGACGCCGCGCATCAGTGGATAGACGAGACCGATGTCGCCGGCACGATAGGATGCCGCAACCAACTGGAAATAGACGAACTGGAAGACTGCCGAAGCCAGGATGAAGGGCCACGCTTGGGACGTGGGGAGCGGCAGGAAAGGCAGGAAAGGCACGGCCACGGCCGCCGCGCCGAGCGCAATCATGGCGGCGTCAAGCGACTTTTCCGACCCGGCCTTGACGAGTGCGTTCCAGGTTGCGTGCAGAAGCGCCCCGAATAGGACAAGGACGATAACGTCAAGTGGCAAGGTAACCTCGGCGGGACGATGTGGAACGCTTGGGGGTTGTGGAGCTGTGCTGGACGAAATGCAACCGGATTCCATCAACCGATGGTCAAATGTCGGGACCATTGTTGAAATGGCGACCGATCCTGCCCGCTTCGGTTGACTTGTCGGCGTGCGAGGCCAAGTATCCACGCATGTGAATGATCCTTGGATGTGCCCAGCATGAATCACGACGCCTACCCGGACTACTATCTCGCCGACATCCTGCGCACGACGAAGACTATCGCGCTGGTCGGCGCCTCGCCGAAGGCCGAGCGGCCGAGTCACCGCGTGATGGCCTTCCTGCTGCGCAAGGGATATCGCGTGATCCCGGTCAATCCGGGCCAGGCCGGAAGGACGATCCTTGACCAGCCGGTCGTGGCGAGGCTCGCCGATATAAAGGAGCCGATCGACATGGTCGACGTCTTCCGCGCCGCCCACGCGCTGCCGGCGCTCGTCGACGAAATCCTCGAGCTCCCCTCCTTGCCGAAGGTGATCTGGGGACAGCTGTCCGTTCGCGACGACAAGGCCGCGGCCAAGGCGGAGGGCGCCGGGATCAAGGTCGTCATGGACCGCTGTCCCGCGATCGAATATCCGCGCCTTATCGGCTAAATGGTGGTTCAGGAGGAATGAATGGCGAAGGTGGGCCCGGGTTTCAGCACGCTTGCAATTCACGCCGGGGCGCAACCCGACCCGACAACGGGCGCGCGCGTCACGCCGATCTACCAGACGACGAGCTTCGTTTTCGACGATACCGATCACGCTGCCGCACTCTTCGGCCTGCAGCAGTTCGGCAACATCTACACCCGCATCATGAACCCGACGCAAGCGGTGCTGGAGGAGCGCATCGCCGCGCTCGAAGGGGGCACGGCGGCACTTGCGGTCGCCTCGGGACATGCGGCGCAGCTCCTGGTCTTCCATACGATCATGCGGCCGGGCGACAACTTCGTCGCCGCAAAGCAGCTCTATGGCGGCTCCGTCAACCAGTTCGGCCAAGCCTTCAAATCGTTCGACTGGCAGGTTCGCTGGGCGGACTGCGCGGATCCTGCAAGTTTCGATGCCAAGATCGATGAGCGGACCAAGGGAATATTCATCGAAAGCCTCGCCAATCCCGGGGGTACCTTCGTCGATATCGCGGCGATCGCCGAGGTGGCGCGCAGACACGACTTGCCGCTGATCGTCGACAACACGATGGCGACGCCCTACCTGCTTCGACCGCTGGAGCATGGCGCAGACATCGTCGTTCACTCGCTCACCAAGTTCATCGGCGGCCACGGCAATTCGATGGGCGGGATCATCGTCGATGGCGGCACCTTCGACTGGTCGAAATCGGACAAGTATCCGCTTCTTTCCGAGCCGCGTCCGGAATATGCCGGTGTCGTGCTGCATGAGGTCTTTGGTAACTTCGCCTTCGCGATCGCGGCGCGTGTGCTCGGCCTGCGTGACTTCGGGCCGGCGATCTCGCCGTTCAACGCCTTCATGATCCTGACCGGCATCGAGACATTGCCGCTCAGGATGCAGCGCCATTGTGACAATGCGCTGGCCGCAGCGAAATGGCTGAGGGAGCACGACAAGGTATCCTGGGTTCGCTATTCCGGTCTGGATGATGATCAGAACAACGCGCTACAGAAACGCTATTCACCGAAGGGAGCGGGCGCCGTCTTTACCTTCGGCCTCAAGGGCGGCTACGAGGCCGGAAAACGGTTTGTCGAGGGGCTCGAATTGTTCTCGCACCTCGCCAATATCGGCGATACGCGGTCGCTCGTCATTCACCCTGCGTCGACCACCCATCGCCAACTCACGCCCGAGCAGCAGGTGGCGGCCGGTGCCGGGCCCGACGTCATCCGCCTCTCGATCGGCATCGAGGACGTCGCCGACATCATCGCCGACCTTGAACAGTCCCTGGCAAAGATCTGAAAAAGGAGCGACGCGGCGTTCAGGCGCGTTTGCCAGATAGGTGCATCATGAGCAGTTTCTTGAAGTTCGATCTGTCTTCTGCCGAAGCGGAAATTGGAGCGCCGGCGCCTGACCGGCTGATTTCCGGAAACCCGCAGTTTCGCACCTGGAACTTGGAGGAGGCGGATGGTGGCCTCTACGCGGGCATCTGGGAGGCGACGCCCGGAAAGTGGCGGATCGTCTACGAGGAATGGGAATATTTCCACGTTCTGTCCGGCCATTCGATCGTAACCGAGGAGGGGCAGGAGTCCGTGCACCTCAGAGCCGGCGACAGCATGATTCTCAGGCCCGGTTTCAAGGGAACCTGGGAAGTCGTTGAAACGACTCGCAAGGACTATGTTATCCGCCTGTAGCAGGGAGATTTTGGGGCCGTTTGGCGCAATAACATCGTCATAACGCTGGCGCTCTTCCGGGCGCGCATGATACTCGTGCCCGATCTCTCCCGCGATCGACCGGCGGAACGCTACGGGGTGCAGCGCGCCGAGGAGCCGTCTACCAGACGAGATCCAGGCGCTCCAGACCGTGGAAATGGAAGCTATCCTTGACATGCGGCTCGTGCATGAGCCGCATCCCCGGCAGACGCTTGAAAAGGATCGGCAGGGAAAGCCTGAGTTCGAGCCGTGCCAGCGGCGCGCCGATACAGAAGTGCAGACCCGCACCGAACGAAACATTGGGGCCCTCGTCCCGGTAGGGTTTGAATGTATCGGGCGCCGAGAACTTCCGCGGGTCTACATTGGCTGCACCCAGCATTAGTCCGATTTTGTCGCCCTTTTTCAGGGTGATGCCATCCTCGAGCTCGATATCTGCAAGCGCATAGCGCTGGAAGATATGCAGCGGTGCCGCGAAGCGGAGGCATTCTTCGATGGTCCGTTCGGTCGTTTCCTCGCTCGCGAACAGTTCAGACGGCGAAAGACCCGATTGAAGGATCGTCCGCACCGCATTGCCGATCTGGTGGACCGTCGCCTCGTGGCCGGCATTCAAGAGCAGGACCGCCGTCGACATCAGTTCGGCGTCCGACAGTCGTTCCCCGTCCTTTTCGGACGTGATCATATGCGTCAACAGATCGTCGGCCGGATTGGCGCGCTTTTCAGCGATGATGTCTGTCAGGTAGGCGGCGAATTCCGCCGACGCTTGATTGGCGTCGAGCTCGGTTTCGAAGGTCGGATTGAACACGTACATCCGGACCATGCGATGAGACCAGTCGAGGAGGCGAGGGGCCGCTTCCACCGGAATACCAAGCATGCGCGCGATGATCGTCACCGGGATCGTCTCGGCGTAGGTCTTCAGCAATTCCACCTCGCCGTTCTTCTCGAAACCATCGATGACGGCATGCGAGAGCGCCTCGATCTCCGGTCTCAGCTGCTCGATCTGCCGCGACACGAAAGCGCGGTTGACGAGCGTCCTCAGCCGGGTGTGCGCCGGCGGCTCCAGTTCCAGCAGCGAATGTGCCTCCAGCGCATCGAAATCCTTCAGATGCGGTTTCGGCTCTGGCATCCCGAGTTCGTCGCGCGTCGCGACATGCAGGATCTGGCGGCCGAAACGGCGGTCGCGCAGAAGGCCGTTCACCTGGTCGTAGCCCGCAAAATACCATTGCTGCGGCTCTTCCCAGAAGAAGGCGGGACATTGTGCATGCAGCGCTGCATAGGCGGGGAGCGGATTGCAGAAGAAATCCGGATTGCGAACGTCAAGAGAAACGCGCCGGGTGGAACCGTCGATGGAGAGACCGGGAATTACAGGCATGACTCAACTCTTCACGTAAGGATAGGCTCGCTGCTTCATCTGCATCTCTATTGCGCCGGATGCAGGTACCGCAAGCGTAATCAGCCGGCGAACGTGCGTGCGGCTCACGACGGGAGCCCCGCGATCCCGAGGGAAGGAACAACATGCAGGAGCCGGACTTTTTCAGTGGCACGGGGCGACTTATTTGAGCATGATGCGGCAGCAAGCAGGGAGCGGCATGGCAAAAGTACAGAACAGTTTATCCGCGGGCATTCTTGCGGCGATCCGCAAACGACGGCCCACGGTTATTGGGCGCGATGCGGCGGTGGAGCGCGGAGACATCGTCATAGCCTCCTACAATATCCATAAATGTGTCGGCACCGACGGCCGGTTTGACCCGGCGCGCACGGCCCAGGTCATCAGCGAGATCGGTGCGGATATCGTCGCCCTGCAAGAAGCGGATCAGCGTTTCGGCGAACGCGCCGGGCTCCTCGACCTCGAGCACCTGCGGCGCGAGGCCCATCTGGTTTCCGTGCCGATCTCGCCCTTTTCAGCCAAGGGGCACGGCTGGCACGGCAACGTCCTCTTGCTGAGAGAAGGGGCTGTTTCCGATCTCCGCCAGTTGAAGCTGCCCGGTGTCGAGCCGCGCGGCGCCCTGGTCGTCGATCTCGACCTCAAGGCCGGGCCGCTGCGGGTGATCGCCGCTCACCTCGGCCTTTTGCGCCACTCCCGGGCGCGGCAGGCCGAGGCCATTCTGCGTGCCGCAGCCGATGGGGTCGGGCGGCCGACGCTGCTTATCGGCGATCTCAACGAATGGCGCATGGGCAAGCGTTCATCGCTCAGTTTTCTGAGCCCGATCTTCGATCCTTCGCACGCGGCCGTCGCCAGTTTTCCGTCGCGTTTTCCGCTTCTGCCGCTCGATCGTGTGCTTGGCAATCCGCATCATCTGGTGACATCCGTGGCGGTCCACGACACACCCCTGGCGCGCGTTGCCTCGGACCATCTGCCGGTCAAGGCCTCGATTGACCTGAAGGCGGCTCACAAAAGCGATAACGATCCGGTTCGCGCCGAGCTGATCGGGACGGGCTCGGCGTAGCAGGCTGAGGCGGGCTGCGATGATCCCCTGGTTTGCGGTCTCTCTTGCCGTTCTGATCGCCCTCGTCGGCGCGATGATCCTTTATATCTATGGACGGCTCGGACGCCGCCCCCAGGCACAGCCGTCCTTTGCACTGCCCGTCGCCGAGAACGAAACCGCGATCGACCTGGATATCGGCCAGATCCTGCTCGACCATCCCCATCAAAACGGCGTCGCGCTGATATCCGACAGCATCGAGGCCTTTGTCGCGAGAGCGCACTCCGCGCGGCGAGCCGGGCGCAGCCTCGACCTGCAATATTATTACTGGAAGGACGATCTGACCGGTTTTCTGCTGACGCGCGAACTCGTCATGGCCGCCGACCGCGGCGTGCGCATTCGATTGCTGCTCGATGATATCAATGCAGGGATCCATGATCGCCTGTGCATCTCGCTTGACGCGCACCCGAACATAGACGTCCGCCTGTTCAATCCGAGCCGCGCGCGAAGGGACCGCTTTCGGCGGGGTTTCGAAATGGCCATCCGCGCCTTCAGCGCAACGCGCCGCATGCACAACAAGCTTTGGATAGCGGACGGCCGGCTCGCGATCGCCGGCGGGCGCAATATTGGCGATGCTTATTTCGACGCTGCCGAGCTTTCGAACTTTCGCGACCTAGCAGGCTGTTGAAAAAAGAAGCTGGCCTGGAGGCTTTCGCCGTGATTCACTCGCGTCATCGAGTTTGGAGTGATGCATGCGCGGCGGCGATGTGAGAACGGGTGAACTCTTCAGCTATGTCGATCTGGAGGATCGGGTTCGTCGTGATCATCCGCTGCGGGCAATCCGGCAGATCGTGAACGACGCTCTGGTTTTGCTGGAACGGGAGTTTGCAGCGCTCTATTCGCCGATCGGGCGGCCATCGATTGCGCCTGAGAAGCTTCTGCGCGCCATGCTTTTGCAAGCCTTCTATTCGATCCGCTCTGAGCGGCTTTTGATGGAGCGGCTGGAATACGACCTTCTGTTCCGCTGGTTCGTAGGCATTGGCATTGACGATCCAGCTTGGGACCATTCGGTGTTTTCGAAAAACCGCGATCGGTTGCTCGAAGGCGACATTGCTGGGAAGTTCCTCGGTGCGATCCTTTCGCAGCCCAAGGTAAAGCGGTTGCTGTCAACGGACCACTTCTCTGTCGATGGCACGCTGATCGAAGCCTGGGCGTCGATCAAGAGCTTCAAGCCGAAGGAGAGCTCGGGCGAACCACCGTCGGATGGCGGCGGTCGAAATGCGGACGCAGACTTCCACGGCGAAAGGCGTTCCAACGAGACGCATGCTTCAACGACCGACCCCGATGCAAGACTTTATAGGAAGGGCAAAGGCAAGGAGGCCAAGCTGTGCTTCATGGGGCACGGGCTGATGGAAAACCGCCATGGCCTGCTGGTCGATGCCTGCCTGACTGAGGCCAGCGGATATGCCGAACGGGTCGCGGCGCTGCGCATGATCGAACCCCTGGCCGATCGGCCAAGAACGATCACGCTGGGTGCCGACAAGGCCTATGACACAAAGGACTTCGTCAAAGATTTGCGGTCGATGAAGGTGACGCCCCATGTGGCGCAGAACATCAATGGTCGCCGCGCACTATGGCCGAGCAGACTGACAATCTCGGAGACCCTCCTTGTCCGGCGCGCATAAGGGGGAGCAATCGTCGGCAGTTGGTCGGTGAATGTTTGTCGTTCACATTTTTGGTGTGCGCACCGCCAGCGGCTCAACCGAAGCTTAACCGTTACGGTCTTGCCCTGGACCGGCAGATCCTGAAGGCTTCGGTTGGACCAGCCATGCCGATTTCGGGTCCGCCGTCCGCAATCAGGGCAAATGCCGAAGGCTGGTCCGGAAGCGGAAACAACCCAACCATCATCGTTTGTGAGCGCGACACCCAGAACTTTTGCCCCTGGGCCGGGCGACCATTTCGTTTTCGTTTGCATGCCCGACCATAGCGGCATCATGTCTAACGGGGAGTGAACCACACAAATTGAGGATGACCCCGATTAACTGCCAAGCGACAACGAGCCCTGTACACGCCTGCTGCGAGGATGTTCATGTTCTGGGCCAAGAAGATCGCATAATGTATCGAACGGAACTCTGCGCTCATGCGGCTGACGACCAGCATGAGCAACGGCTATCGCTTTGATTCAGCATTTAGTTTCGCGCATTGGTAGGCGTGTGCAGTGAAGCCCCCGCCTTTTCGGCCGCTGTCCGCAGACGCTTGTCTCTGGTCCACAAAGCCGCTCGCTGATCGAGGAGAACTGAGGCCATCAAGTGGGCATCTGTGTAGCCAATGCCCATACTGAAAATGGCGTGGCGATCAATCATGGTCATGACTTCGTCGTGCGTTGCGACGAACGCTTCTCGCTGAGCCGCCAGGAAAGCTATCACGCTGCTACGATCCCGAAGACTGCCAAGTGCGAGTTCTCCAATCACGGCCGGATGGCAGAGGAGACGATCGTCCTCGATAATCCTACGCAGCTCTGAATCGGCATGCCGGAAATGATCAATCCAGATGGAAGTGTCAGCAAGTATCACTTGGCAGCTGCGCTCCGGCGGCGTGGGGCTGCCTCCGCATCCGGCATAGTTCCCCCGAGCGCGATGAGGCGTTTTCCCGACTCCACACGAACAAGCGTCTCCAACGCTTGGCGGACCAGGGCGGCGGTTTCTTTCGTGCCGGTTAGGGACCTAGCCCTTTCCATGAGGGTGTCGTCGAGGTTGATAGTCGATCGCATCGTTTGGTTTCCTGATTCTGGTGTTATGGATAGCACCATTTGGTGATGAAATCTACGCCTGGTCTCCACTCTGATGCGTCCGTCGTAGGATGTGCAAATCCAGCAACGTGGGCATTTTTGCCCGGTCGCGGGCGCCCCCAAGCCTAAAGCAAGTGCGGCCTAGCAAGCGATATGCGTCGACATCGTACCCATGAAACTTAAAAACTGCAGGGGCCGCGGGTTCGTATCCCATCAAGGCGAGGGATTTCACGTCCAGCCGCACACCGTGGCCGCCGTCCGCAGCCTGCCATCCCCGACCTTAAGTTGCGGGAGCGACGCATGTTTCACGCAGCTTCGATCGAGCGCAAGATCGTCCTTCCCGCTGGGGTTTGATGGCGGCAGGTGTGTCGGTTTCAGCTGACAGCCGATGCCCTCGCCAACTGGAAGCGTGTTGGAGATCTCTTTACGGCGGGTCCGTTCTATGCGGTGAAGGGTAGGCTTGCCGAGGTGCTGAAAGATTTCGACCTCGGCGGAGGGGGATTGGTCGAGTTTCCGATTTACGAAGCTGACAAGACGACACGGTTGCCGGGGCCCTTCTATTTCCTCAATTTTGGCGCGGTGAAAGACAGTTTCGTCCCGAGCGAAAGTCGAAAACTTCGTCCTCGCCGAACGATGGAGCGGGACGGCTACGACTTGTGGGCCACCTATGATCTCGAGGATGGCGATATTGCGCTGACAACGGCGGCCTTCGAGGGGGCAGACCTCTGGCACGAGCGCAAACTTGAAAATCGGCTTTTCATGAGCGGCCGACTTCATGACGCCATCGTGGCGGCAACGGTGAAGGACAATTTCCAGTTCGCGCAGGCGCACACGATCGATACGAGAGGAATGCAATCCGATCGCCATGCCGCTCTTTGAGATCGGACGGGGCTCGTCGGTTCCTTGGAGATCCAATGATATCGGAAATGGCGCGCTCTGTCCGGTGGATTTTCGACAGATGGACCGAACTCGGTCGGTACTACTCCCTAAATTTCGGCAACACGAAAACCGCTTTCGCTCCAACGGGTGCGGCGCCTTCGGGCGGCGGCATCTCTGCCGCCCCTGGACCGCATTAGTCCGGGCATCCCGGTTCGCCGGGTTGGCAGATAGGTCGCTGCGGCCTGCGGCGGTCATTGCCACCATCGCGGCGGCTACGGTTGTCGTCGCCCCGGCGGATGACTCGATCGCCGTCATCGCCCCCACGTTCGAAGCTCCGGCGGTTGCGATCGCCGCCGCGCCCCAGATCACGGTCAAAGTCCCGCTGCCTGTCGATGTTCGGCCTGCGGTTGGGCGCGCGATCGAAATCCGGGAGGCGATCCGGACGATCATCAAAGTCCCGGCGTCTTTCAGGGGGACGGCTAAAATCGGGCCTCCGCTCCCATCTCCGTTCGAATTCCGGCGGCGGAGCCGGCCTCGGCTCGAACTCAGGTCTGCGGCGGGGCGGCCGGTAAGGTTCCGCACGGCGGTCGGGGACGCGATAGAAGTCCGATCCGCGGCGCCAGCGATCGCGATCGCGGTAAAAGTCATAGTCGCGATAGTGACGATCCCAATAGCTGCTGAAGCTGAAGACAACGGCGGGAATACCGAGCGGGCGATAATATCGAGGGCCGACATAAACACGGCGCTGTTGATAAAGTACCTGTATATATCGGCCGTGCACCCAGCCACGGTCGCCGTAGAACTCCACGTCGCACCAGGGCACGTCGGCAAGACAGCCGTAGATTTCGATGGATTCGCCGGCCGGAATTACGGTGACCGCCGGATATGCCGTGCTTGGGCCGGCGCGCAAATTGACGTTCGCCGTCGCGAAGCCTTCTGTCGCCTGAGCGATCGCCGGAGCAAGCAAAAGCATACCGGTTGCGGCAATTTTCAAAAGGGTGCGTTTCACGTTTTCAACTCCCTCGGGAGGCAGCCGTCATGCGACATCCGGCATTTGACTTTGCTCGGTCTTTCTCCGGTTCCCGGGCATAGTTGGAGCGCCTGCAAGCCTTTGTTGGGCGGCAACATCGTCATGTCTTTCAATGATTTATAGCGCGTTTTGCATGAACGCAGCTTGAACGGAAGAATTTGGGTATAGGCCTTTAAAAGTGCCGGAGCGGTTTATCCGGGCGCGTTGGGGGCCGCTCGAGGCGGACGGTACCTACAGGCTCTCCGGGATACTTCAGCAGTAGCGAAGTGGACCTATTGAGGATGCCGGACAGCGCTTTCGAGCCGGACGATGATGGTGCGCGGCCGCAAAGCCGTTCGACCTCGCCCGCCTCCGAAGCACTCTCGAAAGGATGGCGCAGGCGCGGCTGGGAATTTGTCGGCCCCACCACCGTTCATGCCTTTATCCAGGCGATGGGGTTGGTCAACGACCATACAGAGGATTGCTTCATGGGGGGGGGAAGTCGAAAAGGCGCGATTGGCTTTGCGTCTATCTTCATGATGGGAGGCACGGCAGGCTTGGGGCCCCAGTTGAGCCTTTTATCGTATTAGGTGCCAAGGTCCGCAATGGGTGGAAGTAGGTCATTCGTCTCGCTCAACGGAATGAGCAGGGTGCGCCAATTGCGGTCATTAGCTCGGCTTGGATGAATGACCGATCTGGGCCGTTAGCCGGCGGACTGCTTTCGGGGAGCAGGCGCTGAAGCCGACATTCGTCATCAGCGCTCGAAGGTCCGCTTGACCCGCAGCAGACGATTTGCTGCCGCCGCCGCGGTGCATGACCTCGAATGACCGGTCTACGGCAGAGAAAGTTTCGAGACGCTTGCGCTTCCTGCGCCAGCAGGTTAGACACTGAACTATATGGTTCAGTATGGAAGTCCTTCGCTAGATCTCTCGTTCGCGGCGCTATCCGATGCGACCCGCCGCGGGATCATCGATCAGCTTGGGCGAGGGGACGCGTCGATCACCAGTCTCGCGGATAAGTTCCAGATGACGCTGACCGGCATGAAAAAGCACGTCCAAGTTCTCGAGCGGGCGGGGCTCGTCGTCACGCAGAAGGTCGGACGGGTGAGAACCTGCAAGCTTGGGAAACGCAGCCTCAAGGCGGAGGCCGAGTGGATCGAGGCGCATCGCAAGCTCTTTGAGGCCCGCTTCGAAGCATTGGACGAAATCATCAGCGAAATGAAACAGGAGGGAAGCGATGAAACAGCAAATTAACAGTGCAGGTGGTGCGCAGAACCGCACGTTAGTCGAGCGCAGAGGGGATCGCGAGCTCGTCGTAACGCGAACATTCAATGCGCCGCCGAGCACGGTGTACAGGGCGTGGAGCCAGCCCGAGCTGTTCCAGCGCTGGTGGGTGCCAAAATCGGCATCCGGCGTTTCGCTCGTATCGTGCGATATGGACGTCCGTACCGGCGGCAAATATCGGCTGGAATTCGGCGCCGGCGGTTCGGACACCATGGCCTTTTACGGCAAGTATCTCGAGGTGGTGCCGAACGAGCGCATTGTCTGGACCAACGACGAGGGCGAAGAGGGCGCGGTCACGACCGTGACCTTCGAGGACCAGGGCGGGAAGACGCTGCTGAATTTCCGCGAAGTCTATCCGTCCAAGGAGGCGCTTGAGGAAGCACTACAGGGCGGGGCGGCCGCATTGCCGGAGCAACTGGAACAGCTCGACGAATTGCTTTCCAGCATAGGCGAGTAGCGCGGGTCGGGAAACTCGCCTCGCGGGAACGTCTGCTCTTGGGAAGCGACTCCACCGGCCTTTCCGGCCGGAGCGAGGGCGCGTTGCCGTCCGACACCACCCAGGCCGGTAGCGGAAAGTCTGCTATACGGCAAATTTATCGGATAGCCGCCGTTAGGCAACCGACCCAAAGTCTGTCGTTCAGAGTGCGCCCAGTTACGCGTGGAAAGCAGACGTTGCCCACCGTGCTCAGGGCGCTGCTGTTCCGAGCGCTACGGCCAGTATGTCGGTCAGGCCGCGCCCGGCGCGGCCGTCCTCATCAAGGCGCGGATTGTAGATGGTGATCTCGATGCCGACTGCCTTGCCGCTCGCCAAGGCAACCCGAAGCGTGGCCCCTAGCTCGTCCCACGACAACCCGCCCGGCACGCGGAAATCGACAGCCGGCATGATGACGTCGTCGAGGCAATCGGCGTCGAGATGAATGAAGAAGCCGTCCAGTTCCTCTCGCGTCAGGTGATCGACCGCATCGCGCACGGCGGCTTCGATGCCCATCGCACGCACGGCGGGAAGGTCAATCGCCTTGAGCTCTTTAGGGAGCGGCTGGCTTCCGTACTCTTCCTGGTCCTTATGATCGCGATAAGCGAACGCGACAGCGTCTTCGGGACGGACCAGAGGGCCACGACCTTCAATGTCGGTCAGGTGCGACGGGCCGTAGCCAGTGACCAAGGCGAGGTCCATCGAGGCGCCCTCACTATTGGGTTCCGCCTCGGGCTGGAAGAAATCGGCGTTGCCATCGATGAAGAACAGGCCGTAGCGGCCGCGCCGTCGAAATGCGAGCATCGAGCCCAGCACGATCGTGCAATCGCCGCCGAGTACTACCGGAAATTCGCCGGCGTCAAGCACCGCTTCCACCGCGTCGGCGAGCTTGGGCGACCACGCCGCAATTGCCCTGGCATTCAGGGTGCCAGTCTCGGGATCGGGCGTCGGTTCCTTCGGGGGCACCAATAGGCGCTCGGCCCGGCGCGCCTCAATGCGCTCGGCAAGACCGAGATCCAGGAGTTGGTCGGGCAAGCGCTCCACTCCGTCGGTCGCGAGGCCCAGCGTAGAGGGAGCTTCGAGAATTGCATAGGGTAGGCTCGGCATGCGCGCCCCCGTGAGCGGCTATTTTGCGGAGTAGGTCACTGCCTCGATTTTGTGACCGTCTGGATCGCGGACGAACGCCCCGTAATAGTTGGCATCGTAGTTCGGCCGCAGCCCCGGAGCGCCATTGTCGCTACCACCATATTGTAATGCTGCTGCGTAAAATCGATTGACCATCGAACGGTCCTCGACGGCAAAGGCGATATGAGTGCCATTGCCCACGGTCGCTGGTTTTCCATCAATCGGAACCTGAACGCTGAAGTGAAACGTGCCGCTTCCGTAGCCTAGTCCACCCTCGTCCTCGGCCATCGGCACAAGGCCGATGATAGGCAAAACGGCGTCGTAGAAGCGCTTCGAACGCCCACATCATTCGTCCCTACCGATGCATGGTGGATCACAACGACCTCCGCTCCAGCTTTGCCCCCTAACGGCAGCTTCTGGTCATTGTTCCCTCGAAGCCGACTGTCGTTTGTCAGCGGGTCGACGCCAGTTGCATCTAAGGTATTATGTTTGAATGTTCATGTCCGAGGGCCAGAATGGACCGAAGCAAACGGAACCGCTGAGCCAGCAGCAACCGGGTCGCTCCGACGCCGTCCGGCTTACGATGCGTAGCTGGGAACGGGCGCCGGCGCCTCGTCGGACCACCTACGTCAGGAGGGCAGTGTGAAATCGCCAACGGTGAGAGTTATGGCCGCGGCCGAGGAAGATCTGGCGGTCGAAACGATCATGCTGGCGTTTGCAGCGGATCCCATGGCGCGATGGACTTGGCCGCATGCACACCAGTACCTTGCGGCCATGCCGCGAATGATCCGGGCGTTCGGGAGCAGCGCATTCTCTAACGGAAGCGCCTTTTGCACCGACGGCTACGCCGGGACGGCGCTGTGGCTACCGCCCGGGGTGCATGCCAACGAGGAGGGCCTTGGTGCGGTGCTCGAGAGCACGGTTGCGCGCTCTCTTGCGCCCGAAACCACAGCCATATTCGAGCAGATGGCCACATACCACCCGACCGAACCACATTGGTACCTGCCCCTGATCGGCGTCGACCCGGCGCATCAAGGCGAAGGTCACGGCGACGCCTTGATGGCGTACGCCCTCGAACGGTGCGATCGCGATCACGCGCCAGCCTATTTGGAATCGTCGAACCCGCGCAACATTCCGTTCTACCGACGCCACGGCTTCGAACCGCTCGGCGCGATCCAGGTCGGTTCGTCCCCGACGCTCGTCCCGATGCTGCGGCGGCCGCGTTGAGCTTCAGTTCGATCAGATAGTTTGTGGCATACGGGTGCCCGGCGCGCGGCACAGCCGCGGAACGAAGATGAAATAGACCGGCGAGACCGTGTGCCGGCGGGCGCCTAGTCCGGTTAGAGGCGATGTCCGATTTTAGAAGTCGGACGATGTAGCTTTGACGACCGACATGGGGCGCATAGCGGCCACCATGACTCCGCCCTTGACACTCTGCGTGGGTCGAAGAGAGCCGTTCTTCACGAGCCCTGTGCACGGGAGCGCTTGTTCGTGAAAGAGTGTCGGCAGTGTCCTTCAGACGTACTCCCGGACCACCGCCGCTGGAGTAATCCTCTCAAAAATCGACTCCGTCGCCATCAAGTTTCCCGAATGCCTATCCGCGGCGGGCTCCGCTTACGACGAGCGATCCGCGACCCTTCTGGCAGTCAAGGCTACGCCTTCGGCTATGCGGTCGCGTGCGATCGATGAATAGCCCATGCGAAAAAAGCGGCATGGGCCATCGTCACTCGGAAAGAAAGGCGATCCCGACTCGATCAGTACCCCGTCCTTTCGCAAGTCGCTCATCAGCAGATCGGCATCGAGACCATCCGGCCCCTCGATCCAGAAGGACGTGCCGCCGAAAGCCGCAGATCCGGCGATCTTCAAGCCAGCATCCCGGAGGGCGGCGTCCATGATGATGTGGCGGCGATGATACTCCTCGCGCATGCGGTGCAGCACGGCATCATAGTGCCCGAGCGCCAGGAAATAGGCGGCCGTTCTCTGGAGGTGTCCCGGCGGATGCCGCAGCATCAAGGCCCGTAGTGCCCGCGCCTCCCGGATCACGGCAGCCGGCGCCACCAGATAGCCGAGACGCAGGCCGGGAAACAGCGACTTGGAGAAACTGCCGATGTAGAAGACCCGGCCGCTGCTGTCGAAGGCTTTGAGGGCCGGGGAGGGGGGCGCCAGAAAGCTCATCTCGAACTCGTAATCGTCCTCGACGATTATGAAGTCCTTGGAGCCGGCCGCCTCGAGCAAGGCCGCCCGCCGCTCGATTGGCATCGTCGCGCCGGTCGGCGAATGATGGCTGGGCGTGACGAACACGGCATCGACCTTTTCCGGAAGCGCGGCGGGCGGCAGGCCGTCCCTGTCCACATCGACGAAGGTGATCCCGGCGCCGCTCAAGCAAAGCGATGCACTCATGTCGGGATGACAGGGGTTCTCGCAGACCGCATGGGCGCCCTGACGCAATAGGAGCTGGATGACGATCCAGAGGGCGTTCTGCGCGCCCACCGTCACCAGAATCTCGTCGGGGTTCGCACGGATGCCGCGGCCAGGCAATGTGCGCGAGCAGATATAATTGACAAGCTGGATGTCGTCCGCCGCCGCGAAGTCACCCGCCATCAGCTCGAAATCCTCGCGCGCCAGCGCTCGTCGCGCGCAGTCGCGCCAAGCCGTGAGATCGAACAGCGACGGATCCATTTGACCGTATAGGAACGGGTAGGGATAGGCTCGCCAGTCGAGGGGCTTACGCATCTGCTTGGCCACGATGAAGGTCGAGCGCAACTTGGCCGACCAGTCGATCGCATCGGCCGCAGCATGGGCGGTCTGCATCGCGATGGCTGTCGTCGGGGGTTTGCCGGCGACACGGTAGCCGCTCCGGTTCGCCGCCTCGACATAGCCCTGAGAAGCGAGTTCCTGATAGGCGAGCGTTACGGTGATCCGCGAAATATTCAGATAGGCCGCAAGCTTGCGGCTAGAGGGCAATTGGGCGCCAGGCGCCAGGCGGCCCGACAATACGGCCGAAACGATCGTTTCGCGGATCTGCGCCTGCAGGCCCGTTTGGCTGGCCCGGTCGAGGAAGAAGATCGTTTCGGAGACGGTTGAGCCCGCCATTGTTCACCTCGTCCAACTGGACTCATCTAACTTCCTATCTGGATATAAGGCAATCCGAAGCGTGGGCCTATTTCTATTCGGCAAGCAAAGACCGTCATTCAATGTACGGCGCGACCCCGCAAAAAGCGGGGCGACATAACCAAAGAGGGTAACGACATGATCCACCTTAGAAGTTTCAAGCACTTATCCGGAGCCGTGGCCATCGCCGCCGGCGTCCTCACCTCCTTCGCCGCCCAAGCGGAAACCAGCGTCGTCGTGGGCTACCAGCAGATCGTCGGCCCGTTCATCTCGGCGATTGCCGACGGTCGTTTCGATGCCGCAGCGAAGGAAGCCGGCTATACGATCGATTGGCGCCAGTTCAGCTCCGGCGGTGACATTTCGACGGCGCTCGCCTCCGGAAACGTCCCGATCGGCGTCATCGGCTCGACCGGAACGACAGCCGCAGCGTCCCGCGGCGTCGAGCTCGAACTCTTCTGGATCCTCGACAATATCGGCAAGTCGGAAGCGCTCGTCGCACGAGAAGGATCCGGCATCGAAAAGCCGGAAGACCTCAAGGGAAAGAATGTCGGTGTCCCCTTCGTCTCGACTTCGCACTTCCATCTTCTGGTCGGCCTCGAACAGGTCTGGAAAACCGATCCGAGGGAAGTGAACATCCTCAACATGAAGCCGCCGCAGATCGTCGCTGCCTGGCAGCGCGGTGATATAGATGCCGCCTATGTCTGGCCGCCGGCGCTGTCGGAACTCCTGAAGAGCGGCAAGGTCATCTCCGATTCCGAGGCGATCGGCGCGGCGAGCGTGCCGACCTTCGACGGGCTCGTGGCCGACAAGGAATGGGCCGAGGAAAACCCCAAATTCATGGCCGCCTTCACCAAGGTGCTCGCGGACGCCTATGCCGATTACAAGGCGAATGGCAGCGGCTGGAAGGCCGACTCGCCGCAGGTCCAGGGCATGGTCAAGCTGATCGGCGGCGACGCCGAGGGTATCGTCCAGGCTCTGAACCTCCTGTCCTTCCCGACCGCCGACGAACAGGTCTCCGATAAGTGGCTTGGCGGCGGCGCTGTCCGGGCGCTGGAGGCGAGCGCCGAGTTTCTGGTCGATCAGAAGCAGATCGACACCGCGCTCGACGACTACGCGCCCTTCGTCAACAGCGCGTATGCGAAAGAAGCCTCCAAGTAGCAGACGACGCGCGCTCCCGCCCGCGCGCCGTGCGCGGCCAGGAGCGCCGCTGATACCCTCGACACAGCACTTTCCAGGAAGGCCTGCGACATGGAAACGCTCAACGTCAGCAATGTCAGTCTGACCTATCCCGGTCTCTATTCGGACCAGGCGGTCATCGCGCTCAAGGGCGTGAATCTCGAAATCAAAAGCGGTGATTTCGTCGTCGCCCTCGGTGCATCGGGCTGCGGCAAGACCACGCTCCTCAACCTGATGGCGGGCTTCATGGCGCCGAGCGACGGGGAAATCATGCTGGGAGACCGCCGCATCACCGGCCCCGGCGCCGATCGTGGCGTCGTCTTCCAGAAGCATGCGCTGCTCCCGTGGCTCAACGTCATCGACAATACCGAGTTCGGATTGAAGCTCAGGGGTGTCGACAAGGCGACCCGGAGGGACCTGGCGACGAGAAATCTCGCCCTTGTCGGGCTGCAGGATTTCCACCGGCACATGATTTATCACCTCTCCGGCGGCATGCAGCAGCGTGTCGGCATCGCCCGCGCGCTCACCTGCGATCCGGCGATGCTGCTCATGGACGAGCCGATGGCTGCCCTCGACGCGCTGACGCGCGAGACCATCCAGGAATTGTTGCTGCAAGTGTGGCAACTCACCAACAAGATGTTCTTTTTCATCACCCACAGCGTCGAGGAGGCGCTGTTCCTCGGCTCCAGGCTGATCGTGATGTCGCCCCGTCCGGGCCGCATCACCCATACCTACGAGCTCGATTTTAACAAACGCTTCCTGGAGAACGGCAATGCACGCGCAATCAAATCCAGCCGCGACTTCATCGACATGCGTGAAGAAATACTCGGCATCATCTATGGCGACGAGCTCCAATCCGGCAACCCGGAGCTCCTCCATGCTTGAGGGCGTAGCGAAGAGCAAACCGGTTCGTCCGGGCAGGATCTACGGTGCGCCGGGCGACGGCATGAGCGGCCACATCAGCCTGCTCACGGCCTTTGCGTTCATCGCGCTCTGGCTGCTCGTGACCGAAATGGGCTGGATCAAGCCGCTGTTCCTGCCGTCCCCGCTCGCCGTCTGGGACAAGTTCGTGATTGCGCTTACGGAAGGTGTCTCGAACTCCACTTTGGCGCAGCATACGCTGGCA
Source organism: Sinorhizobium psoraleae (assembly GCF_013283645.1). Taxonomy (GTDB): domain Bacteria; phylum Pseudomonadota; class Alphaproteobacteria; order Rhizobiales; family Rhizobiaceae; genus Sinorhizobium; species Sinorhizobium psoraleae. Next base: position 89,353 of record NZ_JABEKV010000002.1, on the reverse strand, counting down.
AGTCTCGGCCGCGTGCTCGGAGCTTTCCTGCTGGCTCTCGTCACGGCCGTTCCCGTCGGCATCCTCATGGGCGTCAACCGGGTGGTGCGCGGTCTCTTCGACCCGATCATCGAATTCTACCGGCCGCTGCCGCCGCTCGCCTATCTGCCGCTGATCATCATCTGGCTCGGCATCGGTGAATTTCCGAAAGTGTTCCTGATCTATCTGGCGATCTTCGCGCCGATGGCGATCGCGGCCAGAGCCGGTGTCCGCTCGGTCTCGACGGAACAGATCCATGCGGCTTACGCGATGGGCGCGACGCGAGCCCAGGTGATCGGACATGTGATCCTGAAGGCTGCACTGCCGGAGATATTCACCGGCATGCGTATCGGGATTGGCGTCGGCTGGACCACGCTCGTCGCCGCCGAAATGGTGGCCGCCCATCGTGGCCTTGGCTTCATGGTGCTGAATGCTGCCGAATATCTCGCCAGCGATACGGTCATCATGGGCATCGTCGTCATCGGCGTCTTCGCCTTCGCCTTCGATCTCATGATCCGCTACCTCGAAAAGGCGCTCATTCCCTGGAAGGGCAAAGCGTGACGGCAGCCGCTCGGACCTAGTCGGCCGCCCCGGACAACCTCTTCTCAAGCATTTCAACGGGCCTACGGCCGCCCGCCCGGCGAAGCTATGCCCTGGCATGAACAAAGGAATTTCGACATGACCGCCGAAGATCTTGCAAAGCTTTTCGACGCCTTCAACAGGCACGACATCGACAACGTCATGGCCTTTTTCGCCGCCGATTGCGTCTTCAACGCCGTTGCCGGCCCGGAGGCCTGCGGCAAGCGCATCGTCGGCGCCGAGGCAATCGCCGAGGCCTTCTCAGGCGTATGGACGGCAATGCGGGATGCCCATTGGGATCATCACAGCCACTTCGTCCACGGTGATCGCGCCGTCTCCGAGTGGACGTTCTCGGGGACCAATGAGGACGGTACGCGCATCGTCGCGGAAGGCTGCGATCTCTTCACGCTTCGTGACGGAAAGATCGTCCGCAAGCAGGCATTCCGAAAGAACCGACCGCTCATCGAACCGCAGCCGAGATACTGAGAGCCTCCAGGGCAGGATCACGACATGGAACACCAACTGGCCACACCGATCGCATCGCGGAAGCCCTTCGATCCGACCTATGATCCGATCCGCGCGCCCAATCCGGGCGACGGCAAGGACTATGCGCCGACCTATTGGATCGGCACTGCCGGCACTCCGCCTGCCGACGACGGACCCGTTACACGCCATATGGACGTCGACGTCGCCATCGTCGGCTCCGGATATACGGGGCTCTCCTGCGCGATCCATCTGGCCCAGGAGCACGGCATCAAGGCCACGGTGCTCGAAGCCAACGGCGTCGCCTGGGGCTGCAGCACCCGCAATGGCGGTCAGGCGCAGATCTCCGCCGGCCGGCTCAAGCGTTCGCAATGGATCGAGCGCTGGGGGGTCGATGTCGCCAAAAGGCTGCATGGCGAAATCAGCGAAGCCTTCGATCTCTTCCGGGACCTGACAAGCTCGCCCGAGATCGACTGCGACCCTCAGGACGGCGGCCACCTCTATATCGCCCATCGCGACAAGGTGATGCCGACGCTCGAAGCCGAGTCGCGGCTTCTCAACGAGGTTTTCGGCTACCGCTCGCGCATCGTCGGCCGCGATGAGGTCCACCGCGACTTCGTACGCGACGAGGAGGCGAGGGGGGCGATGTACGAACCGGACGGCATGGGCATCCACGCCGCCAAGCTCGCCTTCGGCTACCTCAACCTGGCACGCCAGCTCGGTGCGCGGGTCCACACGGCAAGCCCCGTTCTCGCCTGCGACTGGAAGAACGGCGCCTATCATCTGTCTACGCCGGGCGGCACCGTTCGTGCGCGCGCCGTCTGCATTGCGACGGCGGGCTATACCTCGCCGGACCTGCATAGGCTGACGCGGCACCGGCTGATGCCGATCCTCTCGAACTCGATCGTCACGCGCCCGCTGACCGAGGAAGAACGCGCCGAACTGAACTTCAAGACGCGGATCCCGCTCACCGATACGCGCACGCTGCGCCACTACTACCGGATGATGCCGGACGGCCGCGTGCAGATCGGCAGCCGCAGCGCCATCACCGGCCGCGACGCGGTCAACCCCAAACATCTCGATCGGCTGCTCGAAGGGCTCTACCGAAAGTTCCCGATCCTGAAGGGGATCACGATCGACTACTCCTGGTGGGGCTGGGTCGATGTCAGCCACGACATGATGCCGCGAATCTTCCGGCCCGATCCGAAGCAGCCGCTGTTCTACGCCATGGGCTATGGCGGCAACGGCGTCATGTATTCCGCCCAGGCCGGCCGCCGAATGGCCCAGATGGTGGCGGGCAAGGGCGGCGCCCTCGATCTGCCGATCTTCACGTCGCCGCTGCCGAGCCATGGCCTGCTCACGCCGTTCAGACGCCTCGGCCAGTGGGGCATGTATCGCTGGTACTACCTCAAGGATGAAATTCTTTAGCCGCCCGGTCGGCCTTACCCTCAACGTGAAAGGAACGTGACATGAAAATGACGACCGAAGAGGCGTTTGTAAAAGTCCTGCAGATGCACGGCATCGAGCATGCGTTCGGGATCATCGGCTCGGCGATGATGCCCGTATCGGACCTGTTTCCGAAGGCAGGCATCCGGTTCTGGGACTGTGCCCACGAGACCAATGCCGGCATGATGGCCGACGGCTTCAGCCGTGCGACCGGCACGATGTCGATGGCGATCGGCCAGAACGGCCCCGGTGTGACCGGTTTCATCACGGCCATGAAGACGGCCTACTGGAACCATACGCCGCTGCTCATGGTCACGCCGCAGGCCGCCAACAAGACCATCGGCCAGGGCGGCTTCCAGGAAGTCGACCAGATGGCGATGTTCGAAGAGATGGTCTGCTATCAGGAGGAAGTGCGCGATCCGAGCCGCATTCCCGAAGTCCTTAACCGGGTCATCGAGAAGGCGTGGCGCGGTTGCGCACCGGCGCAGATCAACATCCCGCGGGACTTCTGGACTCACGTGATCGACCTGGACCTGCCGCGCATCGTCCGCTTCGAGCGGCCGGCCGGCGGACCTGCGGCCATCGCCCAAGCCGCGCGGCTGCTTTCGGAAGCGAAGTTCCCGGTCATTCTCAACGGCGCCGGTGTCGTCATCGGCAACGCCATCCAGGAATCCATGGCACTTGCGGAAAAGCTGGATGCGCCGGTGTGCTGCGGTTATCAACACAACGACGCCTTTCCCGGCAGTCACCGGCTGTCGGTCGGGCCCTTGGGCTACAACGGCTCGAAGGCGGCGATGGAATTGATCAGCCAGGCAGATGTCGTGCTGGCATTGGGTACGCGGCTCAATCCATTCTCGACGCTGCCCGGCTACGGCATCGATTACTGGCCGCGGGACGCCAAGATCATCCAGGTCGACATCAATGCCGACCGGATTGGCCTCACCAAGAAGGTGACAGTCGGCATCTGCGGTGACGCGAAACAGGTGGCACAGCAGATTCGTCAGCAGCTTGCGCCCGCCGCCGGCGACGCAAGCCGCGAGGAGCGCAAGGCGTTGGTCCACCAGACGCGCTCGGCCTGGCTTCAGCAGCTCTCGTCGATGGACCATGAGGATGACGATCCGGGCACGGAGTGGAACGTCGGCGCACGCCAGCGCGAGCCCGATCGCATGTCGCCTCGCCAGGTCTGGCGGGCGATCCAGGCCGTGCTTCCGAAGGAGGCGATCATCTCCACCGACATCGGCAACAACTGCGCGATCGGCAACGCCTATCCGAGCTTCGAACAGGGCAGGAAATATCTGGCACCGGGCATGTTCGGCCCGTGCGGCTACGGTTTCCCGTCGATCGTCGGCGCCAAGATCGGCTGCCCGGACGTGCCGGTGGTCGGCTTTGCCGGCGACGGCGCCTTCGGCATCTCGATGAACGAGATGACGTCGATCGGCCGCGAAGGCTGGCCGGCGATCACCATGGTGATCTTCCGCAACTATCAGTGGGGAGCGGAGAAGCGGAATACGACGCTCTGGTACGACAATAACTTCGTCGGCACCGAGCTCAATCCGAACCTGAGCTACGCCAAGGTTGCAGATGGCTGCGGCCTCAAGGGCGTGACGGTCGACACGCCGGCCGCACTCATCGAGGCGCTTGCAAAGGCGATCGAGGACCAGGCCAAGGGGATCACCACCTTTGTCGAGGTCGTCCTCAACCAGGAACTGGGCGAGCCTTTCCGCCGCGACGCGATGAAGAAGCCGGTGGCGGTAGCCGGCATCGATCGCGCCGACATGCGGCCCCAGCGACGCATGTAGCAAGCTCTCTCGACTCGCCCGGCGGCGGTTGCCGCCGGGTCCATTCAACAGGAAGAAATGATGGACGCGATCTCCAAGACCGAGCGGCGGAGCCAATCCCTGACTGTCCTCTTGTCAACCTATGGACCGGGCCTTTTGGTGACGGCCGCCGTCGCCATGGCTGCCCAGTTCCTGTCGGAGCATTACGGGGCGCCGGCGATGCTGATGGCGCTGCTGCTGGGGATCGCCTTCCACTTCCTGGCGGAAGAAGGACGTTGCGTCGCGGGCATCGAGCTTTCGGCAAAGCTGGTCTTGAGGATCGGTGTTGCGCTGCTCGGCATGCGCATCAGCGTCGATCTTCTGATCGGCCTCGGCGGCGGCACCATTCTGCTGCTCGTCTCGGCGATCGTGGCAACCATCCTGTTCGGCCTCGTGGCTGCCCGCCTGCTTGGCCGGGGGTGGCGTCTCGCTCTTCTCACCAGCGGCGCGGTCGCCATTTGCGGCGCCTCGGCCGCAATGGCCATCGCCGCCGTGCTGCCCCGCAACGAATTTTCCGAGCGCAATCTGATCTTCACGGTGCTGTCGGTGACCGTGCTCAGCACGCTTGCGATGATCGGCTATCCGATCGTCGCCGAGTATCTCGGGCTTGACAACCAGGCCACCGGCATCTTTTTCGGTGGCACGATCCATGATGTCGCCCAGGTGGTGGGGGCCGGCTTTTCGGTCTCTCCGGAAGCGGGCGAGACCGCGACGCTCGTCAAGCTCATCCGCGTGACGATGCTGGCGCCGATTGTGCTGATCTTTTCCCTCGTCCTGCGCAGCGTTCCGCAGGAGGGCGCGTCGATCGGAAAGCGCGCGCCGCTCGTGCCGGGCTTCGTCCTGGCGTTCCTCGTTCTCGCGGGCTTCAATTCCGCCGGGCTGGTGCCGGTGCTCGCAAGCGAGGTCGGGATGGCGATATCGAGATGGGCGCTGCTGGCGGGCATCGTCGCCGTCGGCATGAAGACGTCGCTGCGCCGCGTCCTCGAAGTCGGCGGAGATGCCGTTGCGCTCGTCGTGGCCGAAACCCTGTTCATCGCCGTCTTCATTCTCACTGGCATGTATTATCTGGGGCACAGCTGATGAAACCTCTGGATCGGATCATCGACGCAGCCAAGAGCGCGCCACGTCACATAGTTCTCGCCGAGGGAGAGGATCCGCGCATCGTTGCTGGCGCCGTCCGGGCGAGACGGGAAGGTCTGGCGGAGATTACGCTGGTCGGAAACCGTGAGGTGGTCACGCAGAGGCTCGCAGCCGTGGACGCGATCCCGCAAGAATTCCGGATCGAGGACCCGGCGTGCTCTCCGCTTACCGATGATTTCGCGACCGCCTATCTCGAGCACAGAAGGAGCAAAGGCGTCGATGAGGCCGCGGCTCGGGAGGCCGTCCTTTCACCGCTGACCTTCGCCGCGATGATGGTGCGCGAAGGAATGGCCGATGGGACTGTCGGGGGCGCGGTCGCAACGACCGCAGACACCGTTCGTGCCGCATTGCAGGTGATTGGCAGGGCGCCCGGCGTCGGGCTCGTCTCCAGTTTCTTCCTCATGATGCTCTGCGAGCCCCATCACGCGAGGAAGGGCGCCTTCGTCTTTGCCGATTGCGGACTGGTCGTGGACCCGGACGCGGCCGGTCTCGCCGACATCGCGCGCATGTCGGCCAAGTCCTATGAAATGCTTGCCGGAGAGCGGGCAAAAGTCGCGATGCTCTCTTTCTCGACAGGCGGCAGTGCCGCTCACGAGCGCGTTTCGAAGGTCGTCGAGGCGACCGGCATGGCGCGGCGCGCCGAGCCCGATCTTATCATCGACGGCGAATTGCAGTTCGACAGCGCCTTCGTCGAGGCCGTCTGTCTGACCAAGGCGCCGCATTCGGCGCTACGCGGGGAAGCCAATGTCTTCGTGTTTCCGAACCTGGACGCCGCCAATATCGGCTACAAGATCGCCCAGCGGATCGGTGGCGCAACCGCGATCGGGCCGATTCTACAAGGCCTCGCCCAGCCGGCCAATGACCTCTCGCGGGGCTGCAATGCGGACGACGTTTTTCACATGATTGCCGTTACAGTCGTCCAGTCCTCCTAAATTATCGAAATCGCCCGGACAAAATGCCTTGCCGTAATGGTTTCGATTGCGTCAGCGGCGGAGCAACTCTGCTGCTCCAAAGTGCTCGTCATGGACGCGTTACATGAAGCCCGCCTAAACATGACCGTCGGGCGGCATTGACCAAACTAAACTCTGTTTCGCGTTGGGAAGAGAGCCTGTTTTTTCGTATGTTGCGTAAAGCTGATCGAACTCTTCCAAGAACATGTCGACCCATCCGACAAGTCGCATTGCCCACGCTTCATAATCGTCCAGCGAGTCTAAAACAGTGGGTCTCTGACTCACTTCTGACAGGATTATCTCGCTCAGCGTGATCATCTTGCCGCTGAATAGGTGCATTGCCTCCTGGGAAAGTAACGCGGTTTATTTCCTCTTCGAATCCATTCGCAAGGCTGATGACAATTGCATGCGTTGATTGAAACGCGTCAGGAAGTTCATTTGTGCGCCATCCTTTGCTGATTCTGAGGAGATCGTTGCGCCATTCTCTCATCGTGTCGACCCTGGAATCTCGTGCTCGCTGCATGTGAAGTACGTCGGGCCGCAGAGCTAACTTGATCTGCTCTTCGTGCCTCTTGTCGCTTCGCATGTCGGATACGCGCATTTGTCGAACCGTGACGAAGGGGTTAGTTCGCAATGGAAGGGCTCGGCTGGCGCTTGTGATGCCACGCCACCGACAGAAGTTCCTGTCGGTGAAGAGCCAGGAGCTTGACAATCTTTTTGAGGCATATGCCGTCGCGGCAATAAAGCTTGAGGATGTCAGAAAAAACCACCCGCCTGAGACGACCGTTGTGATCGAGTTGGCGAGCGTCTGCCTAGATATGCAGGCCCAGGCGCTAGCTCTGCTGGAACGCTGGAACGATGATGATGCGCCAATTTTAGGGAAAGCGGGTTCACGGTGCAGCCGCCTCCAATTCCGCCCCCATTCCCAGACCCGCAGCACGGCGATACTCCCGTTCGCCTGCTCGCAACAGCCGTACACACGAGTGGGCATACGCTTCCTTTTTTCTGGAGCACAGCAGCAGGCGGAACCGGGAGACTGGCTAGCGCACGCAATCCGAGCCGCGTCAGAAATAGTCGAAGGACTTTCAGTCAGATGCTAGGACAAGATTTAGAATGTCCCCGTGCATGCAGTCAGCCCGGAGATCACGCCGTAAGCGGAACGCTGAGAAAAGCGCGACCATGTCGTCGCGACCAAGCATGGATACCAAATGGTACAAGGAAGGGTTAACGTGCTTTGTTCTGGATAGGCGTCTACGCCGCCCGTGATGTATGGTGGAGCGCTGGCAAAGGTGAGGATGTGAACCCAGGCGACATCGAAGTTAGATATGGTCCAACTCCCGGAGAGGCTTGGATTGGTTTCGGGCGGGCCTTTGCGGGGGCGCTTATTTTCGGCGTGCCGGTACTGATGACGATGGAGGCTTGGGATCTCGGTTCTGACGTTCACCCGCTGCGCTTGGCGCTACTGCTGGCACTTACGGTGCCCGCACTCGTGCTGTTGAACAAATATGGGGGCTTTCGCAAGTCGATAGCATTTCGCGACCGCGTCGCGGACGCATTCGTGGCTCTCTTGATCGCCGCGCTCGCCGCCAGCGCGATCCTCTTGATTTTCGGTGTGATCGAAGCGCGAATGCCGATTTCGGTGGTGATCGGTACGATTACTCTGCAGATGATTCCCAGTAGCCTGGGTGCGTCACTGGCACGCGCACAACTCGGCCACAATCCGTTGGAGGAAGGTGATGTCCCGGAGCCCGGCTATGTGGGCGAACTGTTTCTCATGGTCATCGGCGCTCTTTTTCTCTCGCTGAACATAGCGCCAACCGAAGAGGTGGTGCTTATCGCTTATAAGATTTCCCCTTGGCAGGAGATCGGCTTGATTGTCGTTTCACTCGCGCTCATGCACGCGTTTGTCTACGAGTTCGAATTTCGTGGTTCCCATAGCCCGGAGCCTGGTGCGAGTTTCCTTGGCATCTTCTTCCGATATTCCATCGCAGGGTATGTGCTCGTAATGCTTGTCAACCTCTATATCCTTTGGACATTCGGACGAACGGATGGCGCAGGATTGTCAGAAACGTTGAGTGCAGTGATTGTCCTGTCGTTCCCAGGGGCACTAGGCGCCGCGGTCGCGAGGTTGATTCTGTGACAGAAGATCAAGTCGATCGGCGCGCCGAGGCCGAAGCCGAAAATGAAGGGGACAGGGAGGGGCGGAAGCCGGGGACCTCGATCGTAGAGTGGGTGATTGCCGTCACGAGCTGCATATTGCTGTTCTTGGTGCTTATTACTCTGGTTGTGGAAGGTCTCAGCGAGCCCGCACGGGTCGCTGAGCTCATCGTACGGCCAGTTGGAACCGCTACAACGGACAGTGGTTTTGTCGTTGAATTTGCAGCCACGAACCGATCCGCAAAGTCGGTCTCTGCAGTCGAGATTACCGGAGAGCTTCGCAATGGTGGCCAGGTTGTCGAGGCGAGGCATGCGAGACTTGATTACATGCCGAAGGAGTCGGAACAGAGAGGAGCTGTGATTTTCCAGAATGATCCTCGCTCCCACGAGCTTCACTTCTTCGCAGTTGCGTATTCGGAGCCTTAGGCCGAGAGCATCCCCCAGGATGCAATCACGGGAATGAAGGACCGTGATGGCGTTGCGCCCTGTCACATGGATGAGGAGGACGCTAGCGGACCCTCTTGGAAACGGTCCGACAAACTCCCACGCAATTGCCTAAGAACGTTCACTATCAGACCAGCGGTTATCGTCTCCGCGGTTTCGACAAACCAGTCCACCAACATCTGTACGAGCACCCGAGCGAACTCACCATTGGTTGCGCCGTTCGTGGATCCGTCGATCACGACACCCAAGAACTCATTCTGGCGCATGCCGAGTCCAGCATGATCGCGATTGTCGAAAGTCCGCGTGCCTTGTTGAGTTAGCCGGAGAGCTTCAATTTCCATGTACGAGACCATCCGCACAATGGCTTATTGCGACGAAGCGATCCCGCACGATATCGACGCGACCGGCGGGACCACGGATGTTGCCTTCAAGGAAGTCATCGAAGTCACGGTGCTCCAACAGCGCGCGAAATTGGCCCGATATGAACTTCCGAACGTCGTCCTCTGTTGAGGTGATTTCGTCGAAGAGGCTTTCTCTTCCGTCGACGATAAGAAGGATGTCTTCCGCATCGCGGCTCATGAAAAGATCATTGTTTCCGCGCCCGGCAAAAGCTTCGAGCTTCGTCGCAAGAAACAGCGCCGGCGTCAGCACCTGAATGGACAGGTCTTCTGAAAGCTGATGTTGTGTCGCCGTTTCGATGCCCTTCGCATACCAGCGATTGCCGAAGCCGAGGATGTTTTCGTCGTCGGCCATGAAATCGACCTTGAGAGCACCAAGACGCATTCGGCATATCACCTCCTCGTCAGCCGCCTCCATAAAACCGCGCTGTCGAAGCTCTTCCTGGAGATGCACCCATTCCGCTTGGCCTGTCAGATCTACGATGAGATCAATGTCGTCGGTGGCGCGAACATCCTCGAGCGTTACGGGATCGGTGATGAACAGCGCAGTAGTACAGCCGCCGACAAAGACCAGACGTCCCCGCAGGTCTTCGCCAAGTGCGGCTGCAACGGCTTTGAGCATCTCTAGCAATTGAGCGCGGATCGCTGTCATTTACTCATGATCTTCGACTTCAAGTGATCGGTTGCGAGACCGACTTCCCGCTGATTCCCGAGCCTAATCGCATCTACCAGTGCCAAGTATTCATAAAGTCGCTCGTCTTTCAAAGCGGCCTCCGGGACGCTTTTGAAAAGGGGATCGACCGCTTGACCCATCTCTCGTCCAGCGGAGTGGGGCCAGACGTAGTTATAGGTCCCGCCGCTGACGAGAAGCTCTTGAAGCATCGGCGCAGCAAACGCCGTGGGGACGCCGCGTTGTATCGGCCCCACCTGTGCGGGAAACACGAACCTAAGGCCATGGGTGATGAACTCGAAAAGGTTTCGCCGATGTGGCCGTGGTTCATTGGTGCGACTATCTTTCCGCGCGATCCCGGAAGCGATGCTTCTCTTGATCGACTGCGCGATTTCGGATTTGCTAATCCCGAGCAGGGCTTCAAGATTTCGCACTGAATAAGGGTCGCCCCCGAGGGATTCAGATCGCAGTTGATCTGTACCCTTTGTGAGTTCCTGATCCTGCAGGCTGAGTAGCTTCAGCAGGACGATTATGTCTTGGCTCTTCATGGCGAGTGTCCTCTGTCCTAGGACTGAGGACACTAAGCACGAACTTTCCTGCTTTGTCAAAGCCAGAGTGGCCGAGAGATTTTAAGCATTGACAAGCAGGTGGCGTCACCGAGTTGTCTAATCTCCGATGGAGCGCATCGCTGCGTTCACGTCGAGGCGCGCCCTGTTCCCGGTGATCTCAAAAAGTGGGGCGCCGGGCGGCACGAACTCGCCCAGTGCTGGCCGCAGCGCGAGAAACAGCCGCCGGCCTTGGCAACTCGGACTAGCTTATCGTGGTCTATTCGGATGATCACCCCCGATGTGGGAGCGGAGATCGTCGACCCGTCGGAGTTTGTAGCGCCAACGTCCGCATAGATCTGGTCCAGCAGCTTGCGCGTATCGTTGCCCACAGGCTCAATCAGTGCCGACACTCTGAGTGCGCGCCCGATATTTTAACATACCAGACCAGACCCCTTATGCTTACCACTACAAGTACGAAAGCGACCAGAACCGCGACGCCGGAACCACGCCTTCAGCATCCGTTTGCACCTCACGGAGTGCCAGCATGGCGTGGGCGAATGTACCCACAAAAATGCCAATCGCGAGCTGACTCGGCTTGTCGTGAAGGATTTGCTGGACGATCCGAGGAGAGAATTGGCCCATGGCGAGCTGCACGACAACCATTGTGATTGTCAGCACAAGCGCCGCGAGGCTACCATTGACGCCGCTATTGGTCCGAAGATTTCGATAGCCGCATCCGGCCCACCACTGAGCCATTGCGGCACGAGGTTATAGTCGGATGCCTGGTCGATCGCGATCGTGCCAAACGACAGGGCAACGCTAGCCAGCAGACAAGTGAGCGGGATGAACCATAGGCCCCTGTATTCCATACCGTGCCGCAGGGTATTGTAGAACAAGACGGCGATTTTGCGGGCCGTGGCAGTGACCGCCTTGGCCTTGCCGACGCGTGCCGACAGACGCCGATAGAATGCCCCCAAGTGCAGACGTTTTCGCCCGTCAGGACTCTGATTTTACCACGCCGGTTTCCGTCACGAACTTGCGTGTACGTCGTTTCGGCGTCCTCCAAGCGTGAATTGGCATACTCTCGACGAGTTGCAGGGCTAGAGATTCGTTGTTGGCCATCACTCAAGAGTATGAAGCGTGAAGATCACGCCATGCCATGGTTCCCGCACCTATCGTCTCCTTTCCGCTGACGAAGCAGTCCCGTTGGTACTCAGATAGAGACGCCGGCCTCGCGGAGTCCGTCCACCAGCCGATCGAGCAGATCGGGATCCCGGTAGGGTAAGGCGCGCTTGAGGTGGTCGACGGAAAAGTTCGGGTTGACCTCCAGTGTCTCCCGCCAATAGCGTCGCGCGTCTTCGTAGCGCCCGGTTCGACCATAGAGACAGGCGAGATAAAAGCGCGTCATATCAGATCGCGGCGCAAGGGTTAGCCGACGCTTGAAGGCGATCTCGGCCTCGTCAAAGCGCCCGAGGCTCAATCGCGCCCGCCCTAGGAAATGCAGCGACAGGTCGAATTGCGGGTCGAGCCGACAGGCCCGTGTATGGAGCGCGACGGCGTCTTCGTACCGACCCTGGAATTCCCTTATGTTGCCAAGCCCGGTATAGGCGTCGGCGAGATTGGGGTCGAGCGCGACGGCCCGCTCGGCCGCGGCTTCCGCCTCGTCCAGGCGCCGCATCCAGGCAAGCACGAGCGCCAGGGAGATGTGGGCCTGCGGCTCGGTTTCGTCCGCGTCGATCGCCTGCTGCGCCAGTTGCAGCGCCCGCTCCAGATTTTCCGCCGTCGCGCCGTTCCACCGATTGGCGTATTCGGCAAAGGCGATGATCGACAGCCGGGCATAGGCGGCAGCCAGCCCCGGATCGATCTCGATGACGCGCTCCAGCATGGTGCGTGCTTCCCTTGACGATACGGCGGTAAGTTGCAGCATCGTCTGGCGCGAGCGGACGAGCAGGTCGTAGGCCTCCGGATCGATTTTGCTGCGGTTCTCGCGTCGCTCCTCTTCGCCGGCCGTCAGCTTCACCTTAAGCGCGCTGACGATGGTGCGGGTGACCTCGTCCTGAACCGCGAATATATCCTCGATACCGCGATCGTAGCGCTCGGCCCAGAGATGGCCGCCGGTCGTGCCGTCGATCATCTGGGCGTTGATGCGGATGCGGTCGGCGGCCCGGCGCACGCTGCCTTCCAGTATGTAGCGGACGCCGAGTTCCCGGCTCACTTTGCGGATGTCCGGCGCCTTGCCCTTGTAGGCGAAGGAGGAATTGCGGGCGATGACGAAGAGGCCGGAGACCTTGGAAAGATCGGTGATGATGTCTTCGGTGATACCGTCGGCGAAATAGCCCTGCTCCGGGTCGCCGGACATGTTGTCGAACGGCAGGACGGCTATCGAAGGCTTCGCCGGAAGTAGCGGCTCGGCTTCCACTCCTGTGCCGACGGCATCGCCGGCGCCGTTCGGCGACCAGCTCCAGACATGCACCGGGCGCTTAATGTTCTTGACCTCGTGATAGCCGCTGTCGACGAAATCGATTCCGACACGGCTATGCACGTGTTCATGGACACCGTCCGAAATCGCCACGCCACCGGGATTGGCGAGCGTTTCGAGACGGGCAGCCACGTTGACTCCATCGCCGTAGAGGTCGCTGCCCTCGACCATGATGTCGCCCAGGTTAACACCGACGCGGAGAACGATAGCCCGGTCTTTCGGCATGGCTGTGTTCGCGGCCGCCATGGCCTGCTGAAGGGCTGCGGCGCACTCGACGGCGTTGACGGCGCTGCCGAATTCGACAAACACGCCGTCGCCGGTCCGCTTGAAGACGCGACCCTGATGGATTGCGACGAGCGGCTCCAGCACCTCTTTCCACCGCGCCATCAGCAGAGTGTGGGTGTTTTTTTCGTCTCGCTCCATGAGCCGGCTGTAACCGACCACGTCAGCGGCCAAAATGGCGGCAAGCCGGCGTCTGATGGATTCGTTGGCCATAGGCAATGGCGCCTTCCTAGCACCCATTGGTGAAATTACTGGTCTCTTGCTTCCAACATCACAGTGATCTCTCTCGCGGCCTTCATTCGTCGCAAAATGATGAAAAACACGGGCGTCAGGAACAAGCCAAACAGCGTAACCCCGAGCATACCCGCAAACACGGTCACGCCGGTAGCAAAACGCACCTCCGCGCCAGCACCATGACCTATCAATAACGGAATGGAGCCTGCGATGAACGCGACCGACGTCATGATGATGGGGCGCAGGCGCAGTCGGCAGGCCTCCAGAGCCGCCTCAACCGCCGACTTGCCCTGGTGTTCAAGCTCCCGAGCAAATTCGACGATGAGGATCGCGTTTTTGCAGGCAAGACCCATGAGCACCACCAGGCCGACCTGAACGAAGACGTTATTGTCACCACCCGTCAGCCATACTCCAAACAGGGCAGAAAACATGCATACAGGGACGATCAGAATGACGGAAAGAGGCAACGTCCAGCTCTCGTACAGAGAGGCAAGGACCATGAAAACAAGCAAAGCCGCGATGGGGAAAACGACCGCTGCCGAGTTGCTCTGGTTGACCTGCTGATAGCTGAGGTCCGTCCATTCCATTTCAATCCCGGTAGGCAGGTTTTCCTTCGCGAGCTCGGTTATCTTTGTGATGACCTCAGAAGACGACAATATCCGCGGATCCGAGTCGCCGATCAGGTCGGCAGCCGGATAGCCGTTGTATCTGACCACCGGATCGGGACCGAAGGTGGGAACAACGCTGATCATCGAGGCGATTGGCACCATATCCCCTTTGCCGTTGCGGATTTTCAGATTGCCGATGCTTTCGGCGTGTTGTCTGAACGGCGTATCGGCCTGCGCCACAACGCGATAGACGCGACCGAAGCGGGTGAAGTCGTTAATGTAGGACGACCCCAGATAGGTCTGCAGCGTTTCGAAGAGATCCGTGAGGACAGCGGCTGAGGCACAGTGCTGCGCGGTCAGAAGTCTACTCGTCATCTTAAACCGGACAGTTCAATCTGGGGCCCGCGGACGGCGGCCCGGTGGCTGACTTCGAGCCCACAATATACGAGTATCGCCGTGCAGGTGCTCAAGCTAGGATACCCGCAGTGTACAGCCTGTCGGATTCTCCAAACGGACGCACATATGCTCGCGTCTCACGGCGATCCGAGTTCCACGTCTCCGTCCAAATTGAACATCGCCCGGACGCTGAAGATGTGGGCGGTTTCGTCGGCGTCACGCGCAAGCGTGTAGGCAGCGGCGAATTCCCAACCTTCGAGTGATGTTTCTCCCTGTGGCTCATAGATGGCTTCGAAGTCGGCGAGATGCTCGCGTGTGTCCGGTTCCCCGGCGACAAGGTTGAGTTGCTGCGTATAGCTCGCAACATAAGTCATCGGCGCAAGGTCAAGCGCAGCGGAGCCGGCGAAAAGCAGTGCATCGTCGGAGCCGCCGTCGAAATGCCGAAGGTAGGCGGTTTCGCCGAGCAATCTGATGGTCATCTCGTCCAGTTCCAGGCTGGTTGTCGCGGCAGCCAGATAGGCCAGTTCGTCGCCAGTACTGTCCTCCGGCTCTTCGCCGTTCTGCACGCCGGCGGCTTGATATCGGATGCCGAGCCTGTAGCCGACATCACCCTCCAGATAGCAATCGCTCGGCGCCGCGCCCCGGCAGCCGTCAAGCGTGATCGAGAAAGAGGACAGGCCATCCGTATTGCCGGCGCCGCCGTCGGATAGTCTCGTGCGGCCGCGTTGGGTAAACAGGGAATTGCTCAGAACCGAACGGTCGGTCCCAAACGCAGTCGCCGCCAGGGCCTGCTCCATGCCAAGGCCGCCGAAGTCAAACACGACCTCGGCGCCAAGGCGCTCATCCGCGTCGATATCCGAGACCAGTTCCGTCGCGTTTATCCCGGGCGCGATCTCGCTGGCAAGGCTGAAGATCGTATCGAACTTTCCTGCCCTGATGGTGGCAGGGCCCGTTTCGATTGTGGCGTAAAGTTCCGCCAAGTAAGTCCCGATGCCTTGAAAGACCGCATTCTCGCCAGCATCCGGCTCGACGACGTGCTCGGTGATGATGGAGGCGACGAAGCGGAGATTGTCGGTCGGTGCGAGGAACAGGTCGACCGTGATTGTCGGTTCCAGTTCATCGGACGTCAGGAAGGAGGGGTCAGCGGCAAACACCCAGTCGTTCTGGAGTTCAGCCGAGACCTCATAGCCCGCACAGGGCGCCGTACAGCCTTCGACATGGAACGGCAGCCGGTCTTCGGCCACCGCTCCAATCGGAAAGCTCAGCAACGCGGCACCGGTGCAGGCAACGGCGAGACGACGCATGCAGATCCCGTCAGCCCTTCGCACGGATCGCATGCCACGACGCTGGCCGAAATCGGTGGGCGAGGGCGAGGCTGCGGCCAGCGGACTTGCTATTGCCTCCTACCGAAGAAATGGAAATCCGCATGGCCATCATCCTGTTTGCCTGGCAGAGACCATAGCCGATGATTTGATTGGCACCAATGCCGTGCGGGTCAGCATATCTCACATCCGTAAGACGGCTCGTCCAGCGCGTTGAACGGCCACGTCTTTTCCGCGTCACGCCTGCCGGATTCCCCTGAGGCGATAGCCACCGCATGCTGCTCGGGCGGTCGAGCGGCAGACTGGGGCCAGGCCGCGAGCGACCACCTCGGAGGACTTGCCATGGCTATCTTGCCTAATTTTGCAGCGGCGACCTTCACCCCCGGAGCGCCGATCAACAACCCTTACTTCCCGCTCATTACCGGTCACGTGCTCAGCTACATGGGCGAGGAGACTGATGTGGACACCGGCGAGACCACGACGGAGCGCAACGACCTCTTCACCACGTCTGCGACATTCGAGGTGCGCGGAGTCGCCACCACCGTGATCCGCGACACGGTCTACGAGGACGATGTGATCATCGAGGACACCTTCGACTGGTACGCACAGGACACCGAAGGCAATGTCTGGTATTTCGGCGAAATCGTCATCAACTACGAATATGACGATGCGGGCAACTTCATCGGCGTCAATCACGACGGCGAATGGTCGGCCGACGATTCGGGCAACCAGCCGGGTTGGGCGATGAAGGCGAGCCCGGAGTTCGGCCCTGCCTACTATCTGGAATATGCGCCCGGGATTGCCGAGGACGAAAGCATTATCGCGGAAACCGGGCTCCATCTCGAAACGTCCTTCGGGGAGTTCGACGATGTGATCAAGATCATCGACAGTTCGGCACTCTCCACCGGTATCGAGTACAAATACTATGCACCCGGCGTGGGCCTGATCACCGAAGCCGCCGTGGCGCCGAACGGCATGACGACGTCGACCGTCGATCTCTACCGCCATGGAATTGTCGGCCAGATGGATTCCGATGACAGCGACGACGTCACGCCGGCCCTGGCGAAGCTCAAGGAATCCAAAACGATCGAGGATCTCGCCGAGATACGTGACCTCGACAGGGCGGACTTCGCCGGGACCGGTACGACGAAGCACGTCACGGTGCTCGGTGGCTCTACAGACAGCGCGGATGCGCTGGGCGCCTATTTCATCGATGAGGCGACAGGAGCCATTAGCGAGGGGCGCATACTCGTCGCGGACCTCGCAGATGCGGCAAGCGGGACATCCGTCGCCGTTGACGTTCCGGACGGCCAGACCCTGTGTCTCTTCTTGGTGCGCGGCGCCGACGAGATCGGTGTTGACTTGGACCAGTTCACCGACGGTGGCCTGCAACTCAAGAACCTTCTTACCGGCGCGCCGGCCAACGTGAACGATCTCTTCGCCCCGACAGTCATGGACGATGCCGGCAACATCGTGCCGATACAGCCCCTGAGCGCGCTCGGTGCCGATGACGGTACCAATCTGTTGAACCCGGCCGGCAGCATGCAGGCGATCGGGCCTTCTTCGAGCGCAGCAGGGGCGGGCGGGATAGAGATCATCGGCTTCGAAGACCGGTTGAACACCAGCCCCGAGTATGACGGCGACTTCAATGATGCGATTGTGGCTGTCAGCGACGCACCGATCGCAGCCGAAACGCTCAACCAGCTCGTCCGCGAGGCCGGAGGCGCGAAGTCCGGCGGCACAAACGGTGACCAGCCGGTCAGCGACACCGAAGACCGCCTGCCGGCCGGGGACCAGATCCCAGATGCGGGCGACGAAGAGGCCGAGGGACCAGCCGACGAAAGTCTCGACGGCCACGTGGTCAGCGACACCTTCCAGTTTGCGGATGCGGCGCTTCGTGTCGAGCGCTTCGCCGATTTCGACATCCGCAGGGACGATTTCCGCGTGGACCGGGATTGGGTCGATTTCTGCGATCTCGACCGCGTCTACGACGACCATCTTGATGGTGCCGATGGATACTTCGACGGAGTACCTGATGGGGTACTGAAGGCGGGAGCCTCGCTCAGCGCCGATGGCTTCTTCTTCGTCTAGGCCACAAATTGGCGCCCATCTGTTGCGATGCCGGACGGGCGGGCGCAAAATGGCGGCGGAACGGCGAGTTGCGGGGCGCCGCCGCCAGCGGCGAGACAGGGGATGGATTGGACCAAGGGACGCGGCCGGCAGATCTTGATCACGGGTGCGGTAGGGACTTTCGCACTGTTGCTGGGCCTCGAAGTGGTGAAAGAGGAGGAGGAATTAACCGTCGCAGAACTGCTGACGGAAGCGGTAAGCATCGCGCTTCTCGTCGGCTGCTCGGCTTGCGTGGCGCTGCTTTCCTCGCGCCTTCGCGAGCAGGAGGCGGGCAACCTCGATCTGCGCGACAAGGTCGCGCGCATACGCGAGAGCAATGCCCAGTGGCGCGCCGACCTTGCCGATCATTTTCAGGAGCTCGGCGCCGCCATTCAGCGGCAATTTGCGGCCTGGGGCTGCACCCAGGCGGAACAGGAGATCGGATTGCTCCTGCTCAAGGGCTTCAGCCACAAGGAGATTGCGCGGATTCGGGGAGCGAGCGAAGCGACAATTCGCCAGCAGGCGACTTCGGTTTACCACAAGGCCGAGCTCTCCGGCCGTGCGGCACTCTCTGCCTATTTCCTGGAGGAATTACTCATGCCACCGGCGCCGCATTCCTCGCCACGAGGTGACGATCTCGCTCATCCCGAAAACGCTGAGGCGTCCGGCCGTATGCCGGCTGACCGCAATCGATAGGCCGCACAAAATCTCACCGCCACTGGCACACGAACGGAACCAGCCGATAGTGCACCTGCTCCGCCTAGGCAGTTGTCGCTTGGCTCTTAATTGTAAGACTGCGGCTGTTTCGGCGAAGTAAGCACTTAAACAGGGTCTTCCTCATATGTGGAATGGCCCGTTTAGCAAGGTATTGATCACGCAAATCCCAGTCGGACGGTGCAGTCACATCTCCGGCCTATTTGGCGCGGTCTATGAACGCTGGCCACGATGATCCGCGATGCCGCTCGCCTTATCTGTTTGCCGCGCTCGAGGGCGCATTGAGGAAGACGGCATGATCGGCATCGAGATTTCGCCTGTTGGGATCATCACGCATCTGGCACATTGCCACTTGATCCGACGACGGAGCGCCGGAACCTTTTCGACTGAGGCCGAGCAGCTCTGCTGCGGGATAACGGTTAGGCGTCGATCATTGATATTCTGAATGCCTTCGATGCAATCTAATTCCTTCCGCGACATGGTGATAAACAGGAGATCACGACTCCGAACGCTCATGGTCTCCACCAGGCTGAAGGTCGTCATCCTTGCTTCCGTTGACCTTGACCAGCGCGTCGAGAGGCAGGACTGTCGCATCTCTAACTGGCTCTAAATAGCCCTGTGAGTTCATGCCGAACTGCGACTTACGCGTGTAATGCTAGCCGACACGCCGGATTTGCGCGAGCAGTTTCTTGCGGAAGACTTCCGCCGGCGTTCGGTAGCCCAGGCACTTCCGCGGCGTCGAGTTGAGCCGGTCGCAGATGT
>NZ_JABEKV010000002.1:0-69697 GCF_013283645.1 Sinorhizobium psoraleae | reverse complement strand
CCTACTGAATACCTGACCTCCTTGCCGCTCCGCGGTAGCGGAGCGGGTTAGTCCAGTGCGGTTTATGCCGACCGTCGAACTATGCCGATTAATCAAGCTTTTGCCAACGTTCCCGGTAACATAGCGGTCGCCTAATCGGCATAGCGTAGGGTTCTCTCCGTCGCAATTGACGCGAAGGAGAGGTCACATGAACGCACTGATTATCTAAAGCGCAGTGCCTTATATCGGAAGCTGGTCTACGGTCCGTAACGGGAGTTTGCGCGCGTTTACGCCGCCAAGATGTCGAACCAAGGCTTGGGTCGGCAATGCACGTGGCGCTCACTGAGCCTGTTTCGAGACCTGATGGACTGGCATGTTGGCAATGGACATGCTCCGCAGGATTTAAGCGAAGTCTATGTCGATCGCTTTCTTGAGCATCGCTTCAAACACTGGAGCCCCGACACGGGCGACCGATCGGCACTCCGACGCTTGCTTTCCGCGTTACGGGAAGAGGACTTAATACCCGCCGCGCTTCCGGTTGAGCGTACAGAGCACGAGCAGATCGTCGATGTATTCGCGACATATCTCTCGAATGAGAGAGGGCTCGCCGCCTCGACAGTGGGGAGCCACAAGCTTCTGTCACTTCGATTTCTGCGGGAGGTCTGTCCTGGGGGCGCAGATGGGTTTGCAGCGCTCACCCCGGAGATTGTTATCGGCTACGTCGAGCGACATGCGCTCGATGGCTCCGCCGACAGTGGTAAGGCAATGTGCGTGGTGGTACGTGCCTTTCTGCGCTACTTGCATTTGAAGGGCTTCATTTCGACGGCGTTGGCCGATTGCGTGCCATCCATCCGCCGCTGGCGACTTGCCGGCCTTCCAACATTCCTGCCGCCCGAGAAGGTCCAGAAGGTTCTCGATGCCTGTGATCGGACGACGGCAATGGGTCATCGGGACTATGCGGTTCTGATGATCCTGGCCAAGCTCGGCTTGCGCGCCAGCGAAGTTGCCACCCTCAATCTTGACGATATCGACTGGCAGACGGGCACGATTCTTGTGCACGGTAAGGGGCGGCGGCAGGCGATTATGCCGCTACGTCACGACGTCGGAACAGCTATCGTGGGTTATATCCGGCATGGGCGGCCGGCTTCAGCGTGTCGGCGAGTTTTCTTGCGAACTCTGGCGCCGCACGTGGGTTTTGCCTCCGGCTGCGCCATCACGATGATCGCGAAGCAAGCACTCAAACGGGCAGGCATTGACGGCTATGCGCATCACGGCGCCCATCTTTTCCGCCACAGCCTCGCGACCGACCTTTTGCGGTCGGGCGCTAGCTTTGCCGAGATCGGCCAACTGCTCCGCCATCGAAGCATCGAAAGTACAAATGCCAAGCTCGATATTGAGAAGTTGCGTGAACTGAGCCTACCCTGGGCGGGAGGTGTCCAATGAGCCGGCTTCGCACCGCGCTTGAGCGCTACGTCGGTATGCGCCAGGGGCTGGGATACAAGTACGACGGCCCTGCGCGACGATTGGCGGAATTCGTCATCTTCATGGAAGCCCGCAGCGCCGAGACCATCACGACGGACCTTGCAATGGAGTGGGTCACCTCAATGGGCCGGCAGCCGAGTTGGTCCATCCGCCTGGTTGACGTGCGCTGCTTTGCCCAGCACCTCACCCATTTCGATCCTCTGACAGAAGTACTACCGAGCGACGCTGTACCGCCGGCACGGCGCACAAAGCCCTACATCTATAGTGAAGTCGAGATTCAGGCGCTTCTGGCAGCAGCACTGTCGCTGCCGCCGGCCGACGCCCTTCGGCGATGGACATATCACTGCCTGTTCGGATTGATAGCGGTGACCGGACTGCGCCATTCCGAAGCGCTCGGTCTGCTCCGGGCCGACGTCGATCTCGACCAGGGCGTCCTCACTATCCGAGAGATAAAGTTCGGCAAGTCACGGCTGGTCCCGCTGCATGCCACGACAATCGCTGTCCTTTCGGACTATGCCGCCCGACGCGATGCACACCTTGGCACGCCGCGCAGTCCCTATTTCTTCGTCGCCGAACAGGGCGGCAGATTGCTACATCAATACGTGCACCGCGTGTTCTGGCGACTTTCCCGGCAAATCGGATTACGGCAGGAGGGGAATCGCGATGGCCCACGGATTCATGATCTTCGTCACTGTTTCGCCGTCCAGACCCTGATCAACTGGCATCGCGCTGGCGAAGATGTGGAACGCGAGCTGCCGGTTCTCTCGACCTTCCTCGGCCATGCCAATGTTCGTGACACCTACTGGTATCTGTCCGCCGCGCCGGAACTGATGAACCATGCCGTACGGCGATTGGATAAGCGCTGGGAGGTTTCGGTCATGAGACGCACGAACGACCTGGCCGTGCTGATCGAGCGGTGGTTCACAGATCGGCTCCTGAAGCATCGAGGTGTAAGTTCCAACACCATTGCCTCCTATCGCGACACCTTCAGGCTCCTGTTTGCGTTCGCGCAGACGCGCCTTGGGAGATCACCATCTCAATTGACACTGCGGGATTTGGACGCTCCTTTCATCGGCGCATTCCTGGAGGATCTTGAGACGAAGAGATCCGCTTCGGTGAGGACCCGCAATCTCCGCCTCACAGCCATCCGATCTTCTTCCGATATGCGGCGTTCGAGGAGCCGGCACATAGCGCCCACATTCAGCGTGTGCTCGCGGTACCCAGCAAGCGATGTGACAAACGGCAGCTTCAGTTTCTCACCAGGCCCGAGATTGAAGCGATCCTGGACTGTACGGATCGAAGCACGTGGCTGGGACGTCGCGATTACACTCTGCTATTGCTGGCCGCGCAAACGGGGTTACGGGTCTCGGAGATCATCGACCTTGACCGAGACTCGATAATGCTCGGCCGGGGTGCGCATGTGCGATGCGTCGGCAAGGGCCGCAAAGAGCGAAGTACGCCGCTCACGAAGGTTGCACAGCAAGCCCTTCATCACTGGCTCAAGGAACCGAGAAAGCGAGGCGCAACGGCTCTCTTTCCAAACATGCACGGTGGCAAGCTCAGCGCCGACGGCGTGCAGGCACTGCTGAACAAATATGTCGCCAAAGCGCGCGAGCACTTCGTCTCCCTTCGCTCAAAGCGGGTGTCGCCTCATGTCTTACGGCATTCCGCTGCCATGGAGTTGCTGCAGGCGGGCGTCGACTGCTCGGTCATTGCCCTGTGGCTGGGCCACGAGGCGATGGAAACGACGCTGACCTATCTTCATGCACATCTTGAACTGAAGGAATCCGCACTCGCAAAACTGAAGCCGTACGAACGCGCCAAGGCCGAGCGGTTTCGACCAAACGACCGGCTTCTGGAATTCCTGAATGCCCTCTGAGCATGAGAACTATGCCGAGTGTCAACCACCGGCTCCCGGCCGAACTGGCCGGGAACTCGCGGTGTACCGTCCCCATCAGAAGAGGTGTTCGGCATAGTCCGCCGGTCGGCATAAACGGCGAAGATGAACAACGTCAACGTCGATCCGCTCGCCTGGCTCACGCAAACGCTCGAGCGCCTTGCCAATGGCTGGCCGAGCAGCGAAATCGACGCACTCATGCCGTGTTGGGGTGGACGGCTCCCAACGGCATCGCAATGTGCCAGAATGAGTTCGTTGAAAGCTCAATCGAGGGAGACCGTCCGTGGAAGAGATTATCCGAATTGGCATGGATACGTCAAAGAGCGTTTTCCAATTGCATGGCGTGAACGCAGCCGAGCAACCAGTCCTTCGCAAGAAGCTTTCGCGTAGGGAGATGGTGAAATTCTTCGAGAAAACGCCGCCGACTACTATCGCACTCGAAGCCTGTGGAGGTTCTCATCATTGGGCGAGGCTGTTAAGTTCGTCCGGTCATGAGGTGAAATTGATCGCGCCTCAATTGGCAAAGCCCTACGTCAAACGCGGCAAGAACGACGCGGCGGACGCGGAGGCTTTGTGTGAGGCGATGAGCCGACCCACCATGCGGTTCGTGCCGGTGAAGTCTGCGGACCAGCAGGCGGCATTGATGCTGGTCGGTTTGCGAGAGAGACTCATTCGCAATCGAACACAACTTGCCAACGCAATTCGCGGTTTTGCCATGGAGTTCGGTATCGCTGCGGCCAAGGGCATGTGCCGAATCGAACCGTTGCTGGAGCGGATTGCGGCTGATCAATCCCTGCCTGCATTGGCCCGCGAGCTTTTTGCCATGCATGGCGTTGAGTATCGCGACTTGCTTGCCGAAACGAAGGCGGTCGAGGAAAAACTGACCGCGTTGCATCGCTCCGATGAATGCAGCAGGCGCCTGGCCGAAATTCCGGGTGTCGGGCCGGTCGGTGCATCGCTTTTGATGATGAAGACCCCAGATCCACGGCTATTTAGATCTGGTCGAGATTTTGCCGCCTGGATAGGGCTCACGCCAAAAGACCATTCGACTGCAGGCAAGGTCAGGCTTGGGGTGATCACCCGTGCCGGTGACGAAATGCTGAGGAGCATATTGGTGGTCGGCGCGACTGCTCTTCTCCAGCACGTCAGAGCAGGTCGAAGCAGGCATGCTTCACGATGGATTATCGAACTCCTGCAACGGAAGAAACCGAAATTGGTGGCCGTGGCGCTGGCCAACAAGATCGCCCGTATTGCTTGGAAGCTCATGGTGAGCGGCGAGACATACAGGCGTACAGAAGGACAAAGCGAAACATTTTAATTTAGGAAATTGGCCATCACGGCAAGCGCTATCAATGCTGCCGTGCCGTGCTGAGCTGATGCTGTGTGAACTTGCAAGGGAGAACAGATGGTGCGATCGATCGATCCAAGGTGAGCGTCCGGCGAATGCATTTTCTGCCGTGGTCGAGGCGCAGGGTTAGGGCGCGCGCTTTAGCTCGTCGGTCATTATGCGCTCGATCCTTTCAGGGTCGCATTGTTCATCGACCAAGAACTGACGGACTCCTCCGTGCCATGTCCGGATATCCGCTAGGAACTCCTCGAGGCATTCGACGCCTCTGTCCGTGAAGCCGGTTGTGCCCTCTTCGGTTCCGTTGTGGACGTGCACCATTTCGCCGTAGTCGATATTGTCCGAGTTGGCGGAGATTTCTCTGAGCAGTTCGAGGTTTTCGCCGATCATGGCGGCGACGTTTTCGATCGTATAAATGTGCATCGAACGAGCCATCAGACAGCCTTCTGCAGTGCGGATCCTGCTGGGAGCATATTCCATGGCAACAGATCTTCCAGCCTGTCTATTGGGTAATCTTTGATCCGGATTAGCACGTCCGTGAGGTAGGTTTCGGGATTGTGGCCATGCAGTTTGGCCGTTTCGATGATGGTCAGGATATTGGCGATGCGCTCTCCGCCCTTGTCCGAGCCGGCGAAGAGCCAGTTCGGCGCATCGCACGTTCGGCTATATTGTTGTCGATTTCGACACGGCCGTCGTCGATGTAAACGCTCAATGCGGCCCATCGCGAGAGTGCGTATCGCATCGCTTCCGCCAGCTTCTGTTTCTGCGGCAACGTCGGAAGCGTATCCTCGATCCACACCTTCAAGTCCCTCAGGATGGGCCTGGCATGTTCCTGGCGCAGTGCGCGTCGCTCGTCAGCCGGCATGCCGTGGATACGATCCTCGATATCGTAGAGCGCGCCGATGCGTGTCAGCGCCTCGTCGGCGATCGGTGACGGCTTCAGTTTGATCACATCATGGAACTTGCGGCGCACATGCGCCTTATCTCGAGCTCAAGATAATGCCCATTATCTCACGTCCGGTTTTATCTGGGGTAGCTGTTCGTGAACGTCGTCAATTGCCGGAAAAGCCCGGGGCCACATCTCCAGATAAAGTCAAAGTGACTGGAGGAAAGAGAGCAGATCCGGCTTCGGTTTCCACGGCTTGTCGTGGGTCGCTTCGATGCCCGCATGTTTCCAGAACGTTTCGAGCGCATCGCGTCTCATCTTCAGGTTCGTTGCGATATAACGGTTGGTGGTGGCAATGCTCGAATGGCCGAGATAATCGCGTATGACAGTCACATCTGTGCCCGACTGCAGCAGGGCGACGGCCGCGCTGTGCCTCAGAACGTGTGGCGTAATGCGGTCACGTGTCAGCCTTGGCCGCTCGCGGGCGACCGACGCAGCATGCTTGGCCAGGATATATGCTACGCCGTCGCGGGTCAGAGGCTGGTTGTGGCGGTTGACGAAAACATGCTCGTGGTCCGCGCCACCTGATAGCTTTCGTAGCCGGCCCAGCGCGTCCGCCGTCTCGCGCCATATTGGAACAAGCCGCTCCTTGCGCCCTTTCCCTCTTAGCCGAACCTGGCGCGGAGGTGCCAACTGCAAATCACGCCACAAGAGTCCGGTCGCTTCACTGACCCGCGCTGCTGAATTATAGAGAAAGAGCAATAGCGTGTGATCGCGCCAACCATCGTGCGTCCTGCGATCGGGGCTGCCGATGATCGCTCGCACGTCGACTGCTTCGAGGTAGGTCACTGGCTTCTGCTTCATCCGCTTCGCCGGCAGCGCCAGCACCCGTGTATAACGAAGAGCGTTGTCCAGGTCATTGCGAAGAAGGTGCTTGAAAAAGCTGCGGAGGGCAGCGCGCCGGCAATTGCGCGTGGCGGCAGAGTTGGATCTTTCGCTTTCAAGATGGTCGAGGAAACCGGCAATCGTGTCGGCGTTCAGATCCTCCAGCACGAGATCGGCGATCTCCCGTCCCCGGCGCTGGGCGACAAACTGGAATAGAAGCTTCAGCGTATCGCGGTAAGCACGTGTCGTATGCGGGCTTGCACCACGCTGCCGCGGCAGATAGCTGATGAAAAACGACTCCACGAGGGCAAAGAGCGCTTTGGGCGTGGCGGTGTTCATCGAGGCTGCCTCGCACTTCGTACATGTTGCTCGAACCGGGTGCTGGCGAGCTCCAGCAGTTGCGGGGTCGCCTTCAGATAAACCTCGGTGCCGAGGATGTTCTGATGACCCAGATATGCGGAGAGAAACGGAAGCTTCACATGGATGTCGGCGCCTTCTTCTGCCCAGGCTGTGAGGCGGTGGACAGCAAAGGCGTGCCTGAACTCATGCGGTCGCGCTCCAACGCGTCCGCGTGCAGGTTTGATGTCGAGGCGGCGCAAGATCTCTCGAATGGCCACCGAGGCTCCACTGATATCCAACGGCCCACCTTTTTGACGAATGAAGAAGGCACCGTGATCCGCACGATGGAGGTCGAGAAGCAACCTACGCCGATCGTAAAGGTAGAGGCGCAGTTCGCCGACAAGGTCTTCGCGAATGGGGACTATCCGGGTCCGTCGTTTGCTGTTGCGGATCAGCAGCGTTCCACGCTCGAGATCGACATCCTCCATCTTGAGGCGCGTGGCTTCGCCGAGCCTGATTCCGGTGCAACAGAGCACGAGGACCAACCTCCGCAGCATGGACGCCCATATGAAATGGCCTTCGTGCGCGGATGCAGCGGCGAGGATACGTAGGATCTCTTCGCGGCTGAAAATGTACTCCTTTACCGGTGCAAAGGCGTGCTCGGGCACATAACAGGTGGGATCACGACGGCGGCGATGCAGGCAAAATTGCCGGATTATCCCGAACTCGCCACTGAGCGAGATAGCCTTGCGGCCGGGAAGACGCCCACACCAGTTGCTGATCGCATCGGCCAGCGGGATAGCGTCTACATCGTTCCACTGTTGCTCCAAAAAGCCAAGAAAGCGGTCGATCTCGTAGGCACCGCGTTGATAGCGGTAGCCCATCGCTCGCTTGAACGTCACGAAGCTCTCGGCGGCGCCAAGGCCGTAGCTGCTTAGCATCAACAGGATTGCGTAATCGCGAAGTCCCACCGGCGTCGACCGATCCACCGCATTCAGCAGCCGCTGCACATCCTCGCAAGGCAGTGCGCGCCTAGGACGCTCGAACGGTCGCTGTATCGGCGCAACGATGGCTTCGCTGATATCGATCGGGCTTTTACCGCTCCAGTGCAGGAACCGGCAAAAGCAACGTACCGTGCAGGCGATGTTGCTGACATAGGATCGAGAGTATTGAGTTGAGCACTCAACAAGAAATGCATCGAGATCGGTCAGTTGTATCGAAGTCAATTCCTTTCCTGCCCGGCCAAAATAATTGTAGACTTTGGTAAGATGGTTCAGTTCCTTGTGGATCGTTCGCTCAGCAAGACCCAAATGCTGCACAAGGTACGCACCGTACTCCGCGAATAATGGTGAAGGCGGAGGTTGAACCGCTCGTGGTGGTTGCCAGTCGGGAGGAGCAATTCCCATCAGGTGGTAGACACGGGCGAGCGACCGCAGAGCACTCCGGAAATTCTGGTGGGATCGTCGAGGCCGGCTCCGGCGCCGCGCATACCAGCCGATGAACCGATTTGCGCCTTCCAAGGTCAGTTCTTCTCGCTCGATCAGGCCCAGCTGGCTGCAATAGGTACGAAACTGCTGGATACATATCAGATATTTGTCCGCCGTTCCTGCACCAAGCCGCCGCTCCCCGCTCCAGATGCGGCGAATCTCATCGGTGGTGGGCGCGGCAGCGATGGCTGCATTGCTTCGTTTGCTATGAATGGACATGGCTTCACCTCGATTGGCGAAGCTGTAGCCGGCCGCGACGGTGAGATCAGGCCCCGCATCGTGTTGGTAATGATTGTCCGCGGCACGATTGAAACCTTTTGTCCGACATCACCGGAAGCCAGGCATCCGAGCGCACGGCGATCACTCGTTCGTTGACCAAGGCGAAAGCCCACGGGCACCGGAATGTCGAGCAGCAGTTGTGGAGGAAGGGCGCGCCGCAGATCCGTAAGGGCCAGCATCTCGCTCGTTCCCAAGTGCGAGAGCCCGGGCGCCATTACTCCGACAGCAGCAACGGATTTGCGCACCGCGACGATGCGGCGGCGAAGCCAACGCACTGCGCCTGGAAGGCAGATATCGGGGCCGCGCACTGCATCTGCTGCCTGTTCGATGCTTCTCGACGATGCAGCCACACCGATGACCTGTTCGATCGCTGCTAGCGAATCCGGCAGCCGAGCGGAGAGAAAATCCGGGAGAAGGCTGAACGTCATGTGCCCTTGTGGGCAATAGTACCGAGCGATTCGGACACCGGGGCTGGTTAAGCGAGCATAGCTGCCATGCCGTCGAAATGCGCAGCCGCCGTTTGGATGAAGTGGGCAACGAGACAACTGTGCGCGGCTCCATTCTTCCGTGGCAACATAGTTCTCCATCGTTGAGATGGTGCGTAACGGTATCTGCAACGTCGACCCCTCGGACACTCTCGTTCTGCGCCGGGGTCGCGACCTTTATCTGGAGCCCAACACGCTGAAAACTCCAGCCGAGCAATAACATAGCTGAAAATACCCCAGATAAAACCGGACGTGAGATAATGCGCCATGCACGCAGCCTCGATGATCTGGTTGCCGTAAAGCTTCTTATAGCCACCATAGCCATCGGCATGCATCACGCCGCTGAAGTCAGCGAGGTGGTCTGCCGGACGTGCGCCCTTACGATCGGGGCTATAGTAATAGGCTATGGCTCTGGGCGTTGGATCTTGATAGCCACTGCCATCGAAGACATAGACCCAGACCCTACCGGTTTTGGTCTTTCCGCGCCCAGGATCGAGAACATCAACCGGGGTATCGTCCGTATGTATTCGATCGACCGCGGCGATATGGGCTCTGATCAGCAAAATGAGGGGCGAAAGCAGAACGGACACACGGCCCATCCAGTCCGCCATGACGGACCGGGAGATGTCTATTCCCAGCCGGTCGTACATCTCGGACAGACGATAGAGCGGAATGTGATCGTCGAACTTGGCGACCATGATGTGGGCGAACAATCCCGATCCGGGCTTGCCTTTCTCAATCGGCAAGGTCGGCATTTCGCCGGACACTGTTGTATCGCAGTCCCTGCAGATCATGCGCTTTTCGACGTGCCGGACAATCTTTACGGATGCCGGTACGTGCTCCATCACCTTGACGACCTTGTCAGCCGCCTTCAGGAACGATGTGCCGCCACAGGTCGGACAACTGCAGGGCGCTGTGTAGACCCGCTCTTCTGTTGGAAGGCCATCCGGCAGCGGTTTGCGCTTCGGCTTAGCCGGTGCGTCGTCCAGTTCCGGCAAAGGGAGTTTCCCGGAGCGCATCTCAGCGTCGGCGCGGGAGGCCTCGATCTCCTCCAGCATCAGCTCAAATTGCTCGATCTTCCGATCGATCTTATCCGAAGCGGGGCCATGCTGTCGATGGCGGAGCAGTTCCAACTGCGCGCGCAGAAGGCTGATAATGGAGTCGCGCTTGGTGACTTCGGCTTCTTGTCGCTCAAGTTTCACCGCCTGTTCAGCGACGAGCACGCGCAAAGCAGCAAGCTCGTCCTGACTGTCCAGCGGCGTTGTTTTCATGCCAGAAAACGTAGCCGATTTGCGCCTCAAGCGCTAGCATTTTGCCCGGATTCGCTTGTAAAATAAGGCCTTTACCGCGTTCGGCCGGGAGCGGAAGTCCACGCCGGTCGACGCCAGTCGATCCCCTCGATAAGGATGGAAAGTTGGGCCTGTGTCAGGTGCGCCACGCCATCCTTCGCCGTCGGCCAAGGAAAATATCCGCGCTCCAGAACCTTGTAGAACAGGCAGAACCCCTGGCCATCCCACCATAAAAGCTTGATCCGATCCGCGCGCTTGCCACGGAACCCGAAGATGGCGCCAGATCCTGGCGCTTCCTTTATGACTGTCTCGGCCAGGGCCGAGAGATGTCGGTCACCCCGCAGGCCAAATAGACCCGCACATTCCCCGAAGGCCCGATCATGCTGCCTCCACACAGGCGATCAACGATGCTAGCATCTTTCGCTCGATGTCGGCTGGAACTTTCAAGCCCCGACCGTTTTCGTAGCAAGATCTCGATAAACACTGGCGCCGGCGAAGCCGCAGGCGTCTGCCCGAGGCTTACGTCGTCGACGAGCTGTACCGGAAGAAACGAGGTTGACGCCTCGAAGTGGCTAAGTGTCTTCCGCCATAGACGGATCTGAGCCGGATAGATGTCATGGCGACGAGCTACATCACCAATGCGGACGCCAGGCTGGTCGGCTTCTGCCAATATCTTCAGCTTAGCTTCTTTCGACCATCGCCGCCTACGCTCGACGCCGGAAATGATCTCCATGCGGGCCATGCCAACCTCTCAGATCTGGAATTAGTGTCAGCACTAATGCTGGTTCTAATGCCAGAACATCGCCTAACTGGCTCGTTCAGCAAAATCCGCTCACCGGACGCTCACGATCCAAGACGCGTGACACTCCGTTAGTTCCAGTGGCCCTTTAAGGTCGTTGCCGTGTTAGGAACGCGCGTTGCGGAAACCATCTTGGCCAGTGGTCATGTGCGACCACACACAAAGGCCGTACATATGGAAGCAAGCGATCCGATCAAAAATATCTGCAGAAAACCCTTGCAACAGGGAGCCGTCCACATATGGAACTACGCCGGCTGAACGGCCTCGGCTTGCCGCTTACTTTTCCACTGGCTGCTGCGCGAGGCTTATTCTCAATGACCGTCTGTGTGGGATTTGTCGAATCCGCGACGCAGGGTGTTCGGCCCGGCCCCGCTGTAATGCCATTCAAGTCACTGATAAACATACACGCGATTGTTTCTGAGGTGCTTTGCTGAGCTGGCACGACTCTTGAAACGCCACGGAGCGCCAAGAGGCGCAGATCGATTCGGGTCCGCAGCCTCGCGGAGGACAATGGGCAAAACAGCAGTGCCTTCAAGCCCGTAGCTTTTGTCCATCAGTGACAATGTTTGGCGCAAGCTCCTGGGAGGAGAGACTATGGAACGCCCGCGGACAATTGCGTTCTCCCAAGCTCGAGGGCCAACAGGCAGAGTATCTCAGCAGGTTTCATGCGCACCGCCGATGCATTCTCCGGAGTCAGCCAAGGAGGCGTTTGCGGTCGAGTTGGCCCGCTTCCTCGACCAGACTGATGGTGTTGCTAAATCTGGGCAGTTGTTCGAATCGTTGTCTGCTTTTGCCCTTAATTTTGAGTTTCCGTGGATCGCCTATCGTCCCTATGCAGCCGATCATACATTCAAGCCGCTCCGACGTAATCCGGCTATCGTGAGCTATCCCGATGAATGGCAGGAGCATTATGTCAAAATGGGTTATGACAGGATTGACCCCATCATCAAGAAGAGCCGTAAGCAAGCGCGCGCCTTTCGATGGACTGAGGTGTACGATGACGTAAGCACGACCGAAGTGGAACGGCGTTTTTTTGACGAGGCCGCGGCTTTCGGCTTAAAGTCAGGCGTCAGTGTTCCATTGCATGGCCCCGACGGTGGCTTTGCGATCATGAACTTTGCTCGACCCTCCTACCTCCACTTACAAAACAAAACAATCACCTACCTGCAATTTGCCGCGATACAGTTCCATCTGACAGTCGCTGAGTTTGCGAACCGGAGCGACCTCACAAAATCTCCTACCCTCTCTCCAAGGGAAAGAGAATGTATTCTCTGGGTAGCAAGAGGTAAATCGTCTTGGGATATAGGGCGTATACTTAACATCTCCGCAAACACTGTAAATTTCCATATAAAGAACATAACGCGAAAATTTGATGTCACTAACAGAACGGTCGCCGCTTTGAAAGCAGTAAGCCTCGGAATTATAGAACTGTAGAAAACCGAGTCGCAATCGTCACAAACGTAAGTAAAAAAATACACGCTGGAGAACTGAAATTCAGATGCTTCCCATCCTCTCGACCGCGCGATAGCCGCTGGGCCGACCTAGCTCTTGCGACCCGACCGACGATGTGGTCGAGCACCGGCTATTCGCACGCACCGGCGTCAAGCAGGGACAGCGGCGAAGTCAGGAGCCGAACTGGGCGGAGCTTTCGATTGAGCTGAAGATGACCTGCCACGGGTAATTTCCTCCAGATTGGATTAGAGTCCGGCCAGATTAAGGACGGACGCATGAAGAAGCAGAGATTTACGGAAGAGCAGATTATTGCGGTGCTGAAGGAGCAGGAGGCTGGCGCGAAGGTGGCTGAGCTCTGCCGCAAGCACGGGATTTCGGAAGCGACCTTTTATAACTGGAAAGCCAAATACGGCGGTATGGAGGTCTCCGAGGCGAAGCGTCTGAAGGCGCTCGAGGAGGAGAATGCTAAGCTGAAGAAGCTGTTAGCCGAGCAGATGCTGGACGCCGCCGCGCTCCGCGAGCTTCTGGCAAAAAAATGGTAGGGCCTGCCGCCAAGCGCGAAGCCGTCGCGCATCTGAAGACCGTGATGGGTCTTTCGGAACGGCGGGCCTGCCAGATCATATCCGCCGACCGCAAGATGATCCGTTATCGGTCCAGTCGACCGCCGGAGGTCGAACTGCGGACGAGGCTGCGCGAGCTCGCCAACGAGCGACGGCGTTTCGGCTACCGGCGGCTGTTCGTCCTGCTCAAGCGGGACGGAGAGCCGTCCGGCGTCAATCGCATCTACCGGCTCTACCGCGATGAAGGGCTGTCGGTCCGCAAGCGGAAAGCCAGACGGCGTGCCGTCGGCACCCGTGCGCCGATCCTGGTCGAAGCGAAGGCCAATGCCCGCTGGTCGCTGGATTTCGTCCACGACCAGTTTGCCTGCGGAAGGAGGTTTCGCGTGCTCAACATCGTCGATGACGTGACGCGCGAATGCCTGGCGGCAATCCCCGACACATCGATCTCCGGGCGTCGGGTCGCCCGCGAACTGACGGCGCTTATCGAACGGCGCGGCAAGCCCGGCATGATCGTCTCCGACCACGGCACGGAGTTCACGTCGAACGCGATCCTCGCCTGGTCAAAGGAGCACAAGGTCGAATGGCACTACATCGCGCCGGGAAAGCCGATGCAGAACGGCTACGTCGAATCCTTCAACGGCCGCATGCGCGACGAACTGCTGAACGAGAGCCTGTTCTTCGGTCTCGGCCACGCCCGCAGCGCCATTTCCGAATGGGCGGAGGATTACAACAATTTCCGGCCGCACTCATCGCTCGGATATCAGACCCCGGCCAACTATGCCGGGACCATCGCCGCAACCGGCTCCAACGCTGCGCAAGATGAAGGCTAGGCGTTTCCGCCGGTTGCTCCCACCGCGCCAAATGGCGTATCGAAAACCGCCGGGGCTCTAATCGCCGCTGGATGAAAGTTCAGTGGCAGGTCATTCTGAACCCAGATGCGGATAAGGTTGCGCGACACATCGTGGCGTTTTGCCAGACCATGCAGCGTTTCGCCGGCGAGGAATTCCTGCACGACCTGACGTTTGAATTCGACGCTGTGACTGCGGTGTTTTGCCATGGGTCTTCTTTCCGAAAACCCGGTAGGCCGGTCAATTCCTCATCACGATCTGTCCACCCCAAGGGGCGCACTCCAGAAGACGAGGATCGTACGGTCTTCATTTGTGGCGACTTGCCGCCACAGCTTCGGCCGCAGGCTCAAGACGCTCAAGGGCCTCACCCCTTACGAATTCGTCTGCAAGGCATGCGCGTCGCACCCCGAACGCTTTACCCTCAATCCGCTCCACCAGATGCCGGGACTAAACATCTAGAGCGTTTCCCTGACTGATTGAATCATTTGGGCTTTGCAAATCAGATGGGTTCTGATTCAAGCTATCTGCCGATGGAGGTCGGCAGATAATGTCGAAAGCCCTTTCCGTTGATCTTCGCGCACGTGTTCTTGCCGCCGTCTCTGCCGGAGCGTCGCACCGGGAGGCTGCCGAGCGCTTTGGCGTCAGTGCGGCCAGCGTCAGCCGGTGGCGAAATCTGCAAGTCCGTCAGGGCCATGTTCGACCCGGTCCGCTGGGTGGAGACCGTCATTCGCACAAAACCGAAGCCAACGCCGACGCGATCATGTCGTGGCTTGAGGAACACCGGGACGGCACCTTGTTCGAACTTCGTGATGCCCTTGCAACTCAGGGCATTGCCGTTAGCAAGTCGGCGCTGCACCGTTTTCTTGTCCGGCACAATCAGACGCGCAAGAAAAGACTGGCCACGCGATAGAGCAGACACGCCCAGACGTCTTGGAGCTCCGTCAGCGGTGGTTCGACGAGCAACTCGATCTTGATCCGTCGCGGCTCGTGTTCATCGACGAAACATGGACCGCGACCAACATGGCCCGCACCCATGAAGATGCACCAGGGGTGAGCGGCTACGGATGGGTTTCCCGCATGGCCATCGCAAGACGACGACGCTTCTCGCCGGTTTACGAAATACCGGAATGGTCGCGCCTTTGGTCATCGACGGTCCGATCAATGGCGAGTGGTTCGAGGCCTATGTCGCCCAGGTCCTTGTCCCGACATTGAAACCCGGCGACGTCGTGATCCTCGACAATCTTTCCAGCCACAAACGGCCAGCAGCAAGAGCGTTGATCGAAGCGGCGGGCGCAACGATGGTGTTCCTGCCCCTACAGTCCCGACTTCAACCCCATCGAAAAGGCCTTCTCCAAGCTCAAGGCACATCTGAGGAAAGCGGCCGAGCGGACCGTGTCTGGTCTGTGGGACATGATTGGGAAGCTTGTCGATCTCGTGGAGCCACGAATGCAGAAACTACTTCAATTCATGCGGATACGATTCAACATGAAAGGGAAACGCTCTAATGCTCTGTCGCGCCCCAGTGCCTGCGAACTCCGGTGTCTCCCTCAAAGAGGAAGCAAACATGAACCCATTTGCAAAAACAACTGCGGGCCTTTTCGTTGTGATCGCGCCTCAGAGCAGCGCGCCCCTCGAAGCGGAGAGTATTTGCTTGCCTTGATTCAGAAGGTATCCGATGACACAACCGGGAACCGGGATCCTAGTGCGTGGCAGAATGCCATGCGAATGATCCCGAACCAGGTGGAAATTGCCACGACTTCAAGGACGCTGACCCGCACGACCGCCGTTGCGGATTTGCCCAGTGCCCTTGCGTCAATTTGCGCAAAGGCAGCTGACGAGCGCATACCAGGCGTCGATTTGGCGGAGCCAATCAGGATCTACCTGAGCGAATACGGCGAACCCAATGCTTTCAATTGCGTCATGCTGGATCAATCCGACTCCGCTGAGATTCATCTGTACTTAATTTGCCTTGCCGTGGTCGACCATGGAAACGCGGATGGCCTCGCCGTCACCTCAACATTGCTCTCGGCGTCGCTGAACCTGTCAAACAAGCACACGCAGTCCACTATCGCGCAGGTTTTTGGCGGCTTCACCCCCCCCGAGCGACTCACCTTACTACCTGCGCATTGTGCCGTGATCCGGAACCAGACTGCACATTCAACTGAAAGGAGCACTCCAATGATATTGCAGCCGCGCACTGACGATCTCATGGTCGAAGAGATTGCCCGCAATGCCCAAAGGGGAGCCACCTGTCTTTGGCAAGCCACGCAAGTATTTGATTTCCGCGTTCCTGATCTGGGCGTAACCGAAAACCTTTTCATCAGTGCGCGCAGCCGCCGGGCGCGAAGGTCAGCGTATTGGGTAGCAAGGATACGACTTCTACTTAAGTGCGCGTCATCCCAATAGAAATGGCCTTCTGGAGGTGTTCACGTCTATCCTGCCTTTCGGCAGTTCCGGGCTGACGGCCTGAGCTTTGCGAGATTCTGCACAAATTGATTGGGCGGAGTTTTCCCAAGATAACCTCTGGTGGCAAAATCGGTACGCCCAATGGTCCTTGCGCCGCTGACTGAGAAGTCCTGAACTTGCTTAAAGAGCATGGCGAAGCTTTATAAACCCGCCGTGCTAAGGCTTTCGCCCTATCACATCATGTCCATACCGCCCATGCCGCCCATGCCGCCCGGCATTGCCGGAGCATCCTTCTTCGGCAGCTCGGCGATCATAGCTTCGGTGGTGATGAGCAGCGAGGCAACCGAAGCTGCGTCCTGCAGGGCGGTGCGAACGACCTTGACCGGGTCGATGATGCCCATGGCGATCATTTCGCCATATTCACCGGTCTGTGCGTTGTAGCCGAAGTCGTCGGTGTTCTTCTCGAGGATTTTGCCGACAACGATCGAAGCTTCATCGCCAGCGTTTTCCACGATCTGGCGAGCCGGAGCCTGCAGAGCGCGGCGAACGATGTTGATGCCGGCTTCCTGGTCGTCGTTCTCGCCCTTGGCGGTGATCTTGACGGAAGAACGCAGCAGGGCAACGCCGCCGCCCGGTACGATACCTTCCTGGACGGCAGCGCGCGTCGCATTGAGGGCGTCGTCGATGCGGTCCTTCTTTTCCTTCACTTCGACTTCGGTCGCACCGCCGACGCGGATAACGGCAACGCCGCCAGCGAGCTTGGCAAGGCGTTCCTGCAGCTTCTCACGGTCGTAGTCGGAGGTGGTTTCTTCGATCTGGGCCTTGATCTGGGCAACGCGGCCCTCGATGTCGGCCTTCTGGCCGGCGCCGTCGACGATCGTCGTGTTTTCCTTCGAGATCGAGACCTTCTTCGCACGGCCGAGCATGTCGAGCGTGACGTTTTCGAGCTTGATGCCGAGGTCTTCGGAGATCACCGTGCCGCCCGTCAGGATGGCGATGTCCTCGAGCATGGCCTTGCGGCGGTCGCCGAAGCCCGGAGCCTTGACGGCAGCGATCTTCAGGCCGCCACGCAGCTTGTTGACGACGAGCGTTGCGAGCGCTTCGCCTTCGACGTCTTCAGCGATGATGAGGAGCGGTTTGCCGGTCTGGACGACGGCTTCGAGAACCGGGAGCATGGCCTGGAGGTTCGAAAGCTTCTTCTCGTGCAGGAGAACGAAAGCGTCTTCGAGGTCTGCGACCATCTTTTCCGGGTTGGTGACGAAGTAGGGCGACAGGTAGCCGCGGTCGAACTGCATGCCTTCGACGACTTCGAGTTCGGTCTCGGCGGTCTTGGCTTCTTCAACCGTGATGACGCCTTCGTTGCCGACCTTCTGCATCGCTTCAGCGATGTCGAGGCCGATCTGCTTTTCACCGTTTGCGGAGATCGTGCCGACCTGGGCAACCTCGTCCGAGGTGTTGATCTTCTTGGCCTTGGCAAGCAGGTCCTTGACAACTTCAGCGACAGCGAGGTCGATGCCGCGCTTCAGGTCCATCGGGTTCATGCCGGCAGCAACTGCCTTGGCGCCTTCGCGAACGATTGCCTGAGCGAGAACGGTTGCGGTCGTCGTGCCGTCGCCGGCGACGTCGCTGGTCTTCGAAGCAACTTCGCGGACCATCTGGGCGCCCATGTTCTCGAACTTGTCTTCGAGTTCGATTTCCTTGGCGACCGAAACGCCGTCCTTGGTGATGCGCGGAGCGCCGAAGGACTTGTCGATGATAACGTTACGGCCCTTCGGGCCAAGTGTTACCTTGACGGCATCAGCGAGGATGTCGACGCCGCGCAGCATCTTTTCGCGCGCGGTACGGCCAAATTTGATCTCTTTAGCAGCCATGTGAGAAAACTCCCGGGCTCATTGCCCATTGGTTGTCATGAATGTGGGAAGTGGCTCGACCGGTCAGCCGATGATGCCCATGATGTCGGCTTCCTTCATGATCAGAAGGTCTTCGCCGTTGATCTTGACTTCGGTGCCGGACCACTTGCCGAACAGGACGCGGTCGCCAGCCTTGACATCGAGCGGAACAACCTTGCCGCTTTCGTCACGGGCACCCGAACCGACAGCCACGATTTCGCCTTCTTGCGGCTTTTCCTTTGCGGTGTCCGGAATGATGACGCCGCCCTTGGTCTTTTCCTCAGACTCGACGCGGCGGACGACGACGCGGTCATGCAGCGGGCGGAAGTTGGTGCTTGCCATTGTCTAATCCCTCAATCAAGTGACATTGCGGATCTTCATCGATCCGATGGAGGTGTGTTAGCACTCTTCACTGGCGAGTGCCAGCCTCTCCGAGATAAGGCTGGCGGCAAACCGAGTCAAGGATTTGCCGCGATCGGCCGGAGAGCGTCGACACACCAGCACGGCGGGAAGCGACCGTGGCTTGTCCGACGCTGATATTGCAGCGGTAATCTATGGGGCAGCTGCAATGCAAAAAGGGGGCGCAAACATAAAGCTGCGGACCGCGAACTACTCTTCTTGCCGCGCTATTGTCCCGACTCAATCCACCGAAAACGCCTTCTCGTAGCTCCAGGCGCTCCTGCGGGCAAAGGCCGAGCGTTTCCGTCGACGCGTTGTGGAATACCGGCGGTCACATCATTCAGACTGTTCGAACCACAGGAATGCGCCAAGTAACTTCGCTGCAGCCGGATATGATCCCGATCAAAGCGTCGTACTCTAGAAGGCGGTAGTCTGCGGCATCCTACTGCGATACCGGTCGCGCCGCCCGAATCTTCGCCAACCTGTAGGGGTCGCCACGATTTTCAAAATAGGTGACAGTGGTAAGCAGGGCTCCGCTTAGTTCAACGAGTGCTGGGAGCCTTTCATCGTCGGTGGTCAGGCTCTAGGTGTGAGCCAAACATCAACTATCCGTAAAACAGGACTCTGATGGTTGTGTTTCTCTGTGGAGCACTCAGCCGAAAACAGCCTATCACTAAGGGAGGGAATTGCTGATGGCTGACGAGAGTAATGCGGGACCGGTTGCTGCGGCTGTAGCGACGGACGCAAAGTGAAAGCACTAACGGCTAAATCGAGGAGGTCGCCACGGCCCAGAAGGCGACTTCCGAACCAGGTCAATGAAGACGCCGGCCGCCAAACGCAGGGCTAAACCGAATTAGAGAAGGGTGAGAAAGGCCAGGCTGATGCCGAGACGCAAGTCAGCGAAGGCGACACCCTCAAGGACTCTATCAAGAGCGCCGGTATGTCAGAGCAAACCTACTACCATTGGAAGGGTGCGGCGAAGCCGTCGAGCAAAAGGACACTAAGAGGACAAGTCCCTGCCGGCCGGCGATCAGTTGGCAGGTCTTATCCAGCGCTCGAAGAGGAAACCTGAGGCTCCGCAAGCTGCTGGCGGAGAAGCTGCCAGCGTAAACTGCCGAACTGCGCAAGAGGCTCGGTCTGGACTAATCAGCAACGGCAATGCGCGGGGTGACGGTTCTTTGACACCCTCCTGTTGCGCCAGAAGCGCATGGGAGCTCTGGCTATACCTGCTCTGCTATTCGGCTCCGCCATTGCGGCACTGCAGTGGACCGATACGGATCGTCCGGCCGTAAGGAGAGCTCATATTCGATAGATCTCCAGCAAAGCTGCACCCCAAGTCAGACTGAAACGCAGCGGCACAAAAGTCTTCCGTCGCATCGGGTGGCGGAGGGAGGGCAATGATGAATTCAGCTCAAACCTTGAGTTTGGATCCAATTGGGCCTGACGAGTTGGAGATGATCGGAAAAAGACGAGTTGCAAAGGCGAGCTTTGTCACGCAAGTCTGAAGAAGCTGAAGCGCTCGCCGCAAAGCTGATTAACGCTCATCAAGCAGGAATTCGCGACGACTTGGGCTTGAGTATTGTCGCTGGGCTGTCCTGAGGCGCGGCACGCATGGCGTAGCGATCCATTTTGCGGTTGGCGGCTCGCGCCTTTCACGCAAATTGCACTTCCGGCCAGCGTCGACAAGCTGCTGCGGATGATCCGCGCAGCCCTTCGAGCCGCCGGAGGCCCGCGTGCGTTCGGCATCGACGACGAGGCCCGGCGCAAGGGCAGCACCGGGGGACATCATCTGCGATCTGGAGCGGAACGGCGTGCGCGATATACTGCCGGATCGAAATGCCGATACGGTCGCCGTTTGGCTGGGACGCTATCGACGTATCGAGGTGATCGCGCGCGACCGGGCCCGCGATCTGCCTACAGTGCCCGCCCCGGTGCTCCCGATGCGACGCCGATCGTCGGCGGCGAGGCGTTGCGTCTGGCCGTCGGGCGCCATCGCACACCGGTCGCCGCTTTTCATATCGTACCGGCGCCAAAGCTCCTTCTTTTCGCGGGCTTCGCAACGGAACCAGTGCTGGTTCAGACATTCCGCCAGAAAGCGACCGTTCAGCGAAGGAGGCGTGCGGGTCGGCGTTCTATGCCGCGGAAGTCCAGGATAGCAAACGTTGGCATGGGCCTGTAGGTCAAGATGGCGGGACATGAATTCGGTGCTGCACCTCCCGGGTAGCCGACCTGCTAATACACCACCTGCTCTCGCTTCCGGGGAGGCCGCAGAGCTTCCGACGAATGACGTCCTGCAGCATCTCCCGGTCCAGCGTCAGTTGACGCCGGCTCACGAGACGTCGAAACGCTCAAGCATCTTCTTGAGCTGGATGTTCTGCAGATAAATCTTTTGAGCCAGGCGTCGTCGCAGTTCTTTGATCTCCTCCTCGACGATTGCCACTTCATTGAAGAAAGAATCCTCGGAAGACGAGGGTTGTACGCTTTGACCTTCATTTGTGGCCACGGCGCTTCGCGCAACCTGGTGGACGCGGGTCTTCTTCGAACGTTCTCGCCGCTTAACCCGCGGTTTTCTTTGGGGTTTTGTGCTCGTCTCGCTTTTCGGCCCCACTGCATCCGCCTCCGCACCGGAATGCTGGAGACCAGGCGCAGGGATATCAGCCTCTTGAGCATCAATCGGTGGGCTCATTGCCCGCGCGAGATTGGAATCGCTGTTCGGCTTATCCGATAACATCGACACTTGATCAACTGGGACGCCCGCATCGTGATCAGATGTGCTAGAAGTTTCCGTTGGATTATCGGACGGCAAGTCGAACGTATTTTCCGCTTCGCTATCGAGCGCCTCGGGATCAGCATCATGCGCAACCGAATCTTGCGCTTTTGCCAGTCGTCGCTGCGACGACAATTGAACAAGAAAATTCCACGGTGATTTCATAGTGTTCCTACCTCGAGCAAAACTTGGGCTCCGCGGTAACGCGTTCGATCTGGCGCTGAGGCACGATCGTCGAGCCGGTTGAAACAGCCTTCAAGGAGGACAGGTCGGCCGTCCACCATGCGGCGTGGTCAGTCAATGTTTGGATGGCCGTCGGTACCAATGCCGTAAGCGTTGGCCGATCGCGCTCGAATGCAGCAAGTGTCGCGCCTGCCGCAAATCGCGAATGGATAGTGACCGTTGCACCATGTTGCAACGCCGGAGTGGCCTGGATGTTGAGGCCGCCCCAAGTGAAAGAACGGCAATACCGACAACACAGATCTGCAGAGATCAGAGCATGGATGTGCTGACCCATCACCCCGTTCCAGAGCAATGCTTCTTGTCGCAGAACCGCGCCTTTCGGTCGCCCGGTAGTGCCAGAAGTGTAGACGATCAGAAGCGGGCAGCTTAAGTCAGCATGTGAGTTGCGGCTATCGCCGCTGCCTTGGTCTAAAAGGTTACACCATGTGCTCCCGCGAGGGGGCGTGAAGTCCAGCCAGACTGAGGTGTCGGGCAGTGTGTGTGCCAGATCAGGCAGAACCGCGTTAAACGCCTGCTCGACCACCAGTAGCACGGCGACGCGGTCGCCTTTAGTGACTTCGAGCCCTTTATTCAAGGGACGCGCGGCGTGCTCGATGCGTCGGCGCAAAACGGCGTAGCTCAAGGTCTCGCCTCGAAATGAATTGCGGGCTTGTTTAGAGCAAACGCCGCATTGCGGTCAGTCAGTATGCCGAGATCCATTGCCAACTATTCCTTCTGTCTGGAACCCTCGTGAGACTTTTCCGACGCGGTTAAGGCCACGCACTTTCAGGTACGGGTAGTTCTTCAGCTTGGCTGGCTGTCTTCAACTCCTCGATGTGAGCCGTTGGTGGGCTCAATTCCGATGGCAGCTTCGGAGATAAGACGTTTGTGGGCACCCAGGCAATGAGGGGCGAAATGAAAGGTGGCTCGAGCATGCAAGCGCTCATTATTCGGGTCGACCTTAAACATATATGTTCTCATCGAGGCATTCTGCCGACGCCTTCGTCCCCTGCCCCAGTTGAACATGCAGCGCGGCAATCTCCCTTAATGCTCTGCTAAGTTCGAGGCGCGTGGGCCCACCCAAGCAAAGGCGAATGCCGCTTTGATCATTTCGGTCTGACAGAGAGACTGCTGGATCGGTGACCATTATCCCGCGTTCGCGGGCTGCGTTGGCAAGTGCGACCGCCGCGGAGTGGTGCATCGACAGAAACATGTGGAACCCGCTGCCGACCCACGCACCGCTTGTCGAGGCGAAGATCGACGCTGCTACCTTGTTTCGAACAACCGCTTCCGCGCCTGCGGTTCTCGAGATATGTGATGCCACTCCATCCGCTATCCATTTGTGTATGACAAGCCTGGATATTGGAGAGTCTGTCGCACCTTGTGCGCGGAGCACGCGCACCAGATTGTCCAGCTGATGAGACGGGGCAATCAGAACACCAAGCCGCAGCCCCGGTGTGAACAGCTTAGAAAAGCTGTTTATATAATAGGTTCGTTCAGGCGCTAGATCGAGAAAGCAAATGCGATCACGCGCAGCGAAGGCTGCGTACACGTCGTCTTCGATTATCAATATATCTTGGCGCTGGCAAATAACGGCAATGTCCTTGACCCGTGACTGCGACATCGTCTTGCCGGTTGGATTCTGCGCAGTTGGGTTAGTGAACAACACGAGGCGCTTCCTCCTCAAAGCGACCTCGCATGCGATCCGCTCGAGGGCTTCTGGTAGAAGGCCTTCTCGATCAGCGTCAATTCCGACCAGCTCGATGCCGAGCAAATGTGAAATCCTCACGAGCCCCGGAAATGGCAGCTCATCAGTTGCTAAACAAAGGTCCGGAGCGACCAGTGCGGTC
Organism: Sinorhizobium psoraleae; assembly: GCF_013283645.1. Lineage (GTDB taxonomy): Bacteria > Pseudomonadota > Alphaproteobacteria > Rhizobiales > Rhizobiaceae > Sinorhizobium > Sinorhizobium psoraleae. The sequence continues at coordinate 46,152 of NZ_JABEKV010000002.1, read as the reverse complement.
AGCACCGTCGAAAGGGCATGTTGACCGCTATTGCAAAAGACCATGCGTTCGGCGTCGACCGAGGCGCAATAGCGCTGAAGCCATCCCGCAACCGCCATACGATGCTCGAGGGTTCCCTTTGGAAAGGTACATGCTCTGAAGGTGTCGGCGTCAATGGTCGTCGCAAGCGAGGCCAACGTCCCGCTCAGCAGTTTTTCCGAAATGACGCTGGGAGGCACGTTTAAGCTCAGATCGACCATTTTTCTGGTCGTCAGGATTTTGTTCGTCGCGAACACTCCGCGTCCGTGGAAAGATGAGGCAAGGCCCTGGCGTGCCAAGAGCCCATAGGCCTTTGTCACCGTGCCCAACCCCACTCCTAGTCGGTAGCTCAGGTCCCTCTGCGCCGGCAGGCGGGATCCGGGAGCGATTTTGGCATTGACCAGATCCTCCGCGATGGCGGCCGCCAGGCGCTGGTACACTGGCTCATCGCCAGGTGCGATCCAAGGTTCCCAAGGTGATTTCATCAGCATGCAGATATCCCAAAAAGTGTCACGCGACACAATAAGTGTGGCGTTATAGTGTCTTCCGGTATAGCTTCCTCAGTTGGTTCGTAAGTAACGTAGAGTATCATGGAGCTTATACGCGATTGAACAGATTAAAGCTTGCTACCGCGGGGGCGGCTAACGACGCAAGACTAGACAACACTACTAAGACATTGACGTGAAAGGCAACCTATTTTTGGCATGTTAGTCCACGCACGGCTTTCTGTACGGCCAATATCGCAGTTCCTTGAGATTATACTGAATAGCTCGACGTTCCGAAGTCGTGATGGTGGCGTGAAATTCACAGTGACTCGTTTCCGATACCGCGGGTCCCGATCGAGAGAAGGTCATGCAAACAGGCTCAAGTGAAAAACGCATGCGAAATGGCACCCATGGAACAGGCGCGCTCCGTCTGCCGTCCACCTACCCAACCATGGAGAGCATTACACCAACCACAAGTGTCGCGCCCAACTGGGCTCGATGCGAACGCTAATGAGGCATTGCCGCTCCTCAGCGATGGCCGGCCGAATCCGGTGCGGCCGGATGACGCCACCTCGCCATAAGAGCATCAACTACAAGGAGGCCCGTGACAACGCGGGATCAGTTTCCAATCGGCTCCATGGGAGATTTGCAGGCCGTGATACGGGAGATTGAGGGGCACTACAAAGCGCCCACAGGCGTAGCGCTCCTTCGGGGATGGTCGGTCCACATCAAACGATGTATCGAACAGCCGCGGCATATCGAAGTGCAGGTGCTCGGCGACGCCTTCGGGAACGTTATTCGCTTGTTCGAGCGGGAATGCTCGCCCCAGCGCAGATTTCAGAAGATCATTGAGGAGGCGCCCGGTGTCAACGCTTCCCCGGCGTTGCGCGAGAGAATCTGTGAAACTGCCGTGGACATCGCTCGAGCCGCTAACCGTCGAAACGCAGGCACGATCGAATTCACCGTTGATGGCGGAGAGTTCTATTTCCTCGAGATCAATACGCGCCTGCAGGTGGAGCACCCCTTCCCGAAATGATCACTGGCATCGATGTTGTCGCGAACAGCTCTATGTCGCTGGAGGCTACGAGCTTAGACGCTTATTTGGCGCAGGAGCACCAGGTCAGAGACAGTCGATTTTGGGAGAGTATAGGGAGCGATCAAGCGCGCAACGTCTGAATCTGGGACGGGATTCATGATCCTGTCGACACCAGAAACGCGCTCGCAATCGCCGTGAGTGCTTCGCTCAATGCTCCCATCGAGTCGCCACATTTTGGCATCTTTAGAGTGTAGTGTTTACAAAGCGGTGAGCACGCCATTTCCGGGGCTCCTGACACGCCTCGCTCCCCGAACCTTGGTTATTCTGCATCGGCTCTGGCTATGCGAAGGCCTTTTCCCGGCGCCTGCACATGCCCTTTACCGCGATCGCTTCTGCGGCGCGCACCGAAAGACCAGACCAAGGCGAATGCCGCGGCGCTGCGAGCGTATTTCGACCCGCGCAGCATTTTCATCTGAGGGAGCATTTCGCAAGCGCTCTCTATGGAGAACAGCGAGCAAATCTGGAAGCCAGGCCAGCTCCTCCTTCGACACAAGTGGCCGGCAACAGGCTGTTCTCGGACAAGCGCTTACAACCCCCGCCCCGGCGGGGTTCTTATTGGCTATATGGTAGACACTTGCTCCCAAACGACAGGTGACACATGGCTCGGGAACCCCTTCCCGTCGCCCTCGCACTCATGTTCGGGGTCCCCTCCTAAGCCGAAAGACGCTCTTCCGCGTAGTTGTAGTCGTCGTTCACCTGCTCGATCTCGTGCTTGGCAGCACGAGCCAAGAACCCCGAGCGCGTCAAGCCATGAGCTTCCGCGAACGCATCGATCTCCTCGAGGACATCTTCGGGAAGCGTAACGTTGACGCGAACAGCCTTTTTGGCTTCGGTCTTCATCGCCACGAGAATTGCCACACCGTCCCTGTTCTCAGGGTCGGCCATAACTGCTTCAAGGGTAGACGGCTCCGGAATCGCGTCACCGTCCTCGACGAGACCTTCGATATGCAAGGACAAGGCCTCTTCAGCCATGGCCCGAGCGTTATCGAGGTCTGTGCCAGCAGTTACGACGCCAGGAAAATCGGGGAAGGAAACACCGTAGTCGCTCTCGGCACCCTTGTGGATCAATCCGATATAGTTGCGCATGGTCGTTACCTCAGTCTTAGGCCGGATTGCTTTTCAATGCTCCTAAGGGTGCCTGTTGGCAAATCCCTCTTCGGATGAGGAACGGTGACCCGGCCTGGCTTCTCTGGATGCTTGAATTGAACGTGGCTGCCCTTCCTGGCAACATCGTACCAACCATCCTCCTGCAATGCTGCAATTATGTCGCCGCTCCTCATACCCAGCATAGATACACACTAGTGTGTATTAATCAACAATCTGTTGACGAAAATGTTCCGAGTGCATTTTCCAGTTTCGCGCCGATTCGGTTTTGGGAAATGACGTTCGCGCGTCGGTGCGTTACCGGCGGACAGATCCCCGATCGCCCCCGACTGGGCCCATGCGACGGTCGACCTCGGGTCCTGCCGATCAGGGACCTGATAGAGTCCGCAAGTTCGGTGGAGAACGCGTGAAACGCGTCATCTCGAAAGAAGCCGGATTGGCAAATCGACTTCCCGGCGACGATCCTGCAGCCCTGGAGCCGTTCCGATGTCCAAAAGGAAACTGATGCTCCAGCACCCGCATTGCCGACTTGATCCGCAATCCAGGAACATTAGGCTGTCCGTGCTCGAAGAGGGCGGAAACAGGCGAGGATCGTGGTGCCGACGGGTAAGGTCAACTTCTTCAACGCCGAGACTGATCGTCAGCCTGACTCGTGCATTCAGGCAAAGCGCCGCAGCGACCACTGGCGTTAACACATGGCCGCTCGCCAGCCCGCGCAAGCCAAGAGCGTCGTTGACCGAGCTTTTCGCGGCCAATCTAAGCGAACGCGTGAAGGCCAATCCCGGCCTGACGGGGCGGCGGTTTTTCGCGAAATGAAGGATCTCTGCTATTCCGGCAGCTACGCGGCGCTGACCGACGTATTGCGCGACGTTCGGCCGCCGAGCGAGCACGGATTTGACAGAATCGTGCGCCGCCACGCCACGGCGATGGACGAGAAAACGTCCGCTCGAAGCGGTCCCTTCCTATGACGATGATCGCCATCCATGCGCATGTGGTGAACTTGCGCTAGCTTAAGGCATCTTCACCAGAACTCGTTCATGATCTACATCCCTCAATATGTAGAACTAACTCACAAACTGCCGGCGATAAACGAGAGACCTGCCAGCTTCTTCTTGCTTATTTCTTGAACAGCGTGCGGTATCGCTCGCTGTTCTAAATTGAGGTGATTCATCAATGCGGACTTCACGAGGCTCGTTTCCTTGCCGAGCATCGCCATTGCGTCTGTTAGAGTCGCGAGACTTGTTCTGAAGGAAGCGGAAAGTTCAGACGCGGCCATTTCCATCCGTAAAGGGTGGGAGCAAAAGCAGAATTTCTCAATGATCAGGCAAGCCTCGCAATTCGATGCTCTTTGACCAATTTCCATGAATACTGCCTCAGTTCGAATTGCAAGTTCGGCTGCAGACAGTTCATGGCAGGGGACGGTGCGATAAACAGGCTCAGCGCTTGCATGGGATAACGCAAGGCTGAGAGCATTGCGCCCCACGACATATGAGTCCAGCAGCGCCCACTCGACCAGAGGCAACGTGAAGTAGCCCTTCTTGGAAAGGGACAGGATCTTCCCTTCCGCAGCAAGTCTGATAAGTGCTTCACGCAAGGGAGTTCGACCGATGCTGAGTTTGGACGAGAGTTCGTTTTCTCTTAGATGCTGACCTGGCAGGAGTGCACAGCTTTTGAGCAATCGAAGCACCGCGTCGTAAGCTGCTTCAGCTTTTCCGCGCGTTGGAGTGTCGACCGAAAGTTTCTGTATCTTAGTCCCACGACAGTCGGCCAACTTTTCGCATAGCCACATCCCACGCTCTCCCGTTCTCAACGTCCTCTAAACGAGGCCGTCTACACATGTCAGAAAGTACATGGATGGCTTCTCCTAACCGGGTGAGAACAGCACGGATCGCAAGCCGTAAGCGAGCGCAGGGATGACGCTCGACTCCCACCACCATGTACATCAATGCCAACGGAGCCGCTTTTCCATTTTAAGGCGCATAATTCTGGAGCCAAGCACCACTCCGATCCGGCGCAGTCGCTGGTCGATGTAACCTACGCAAAGGTCAAAGGCAAATGGGTTTATCTCGCCCGCGCTGTCGAGAAGCACAGCGAGCATCATCGATCTTTGCAAGCTGGCGATCCGCACGCCATTGGTGAAGTCCTTTCCGGACAGAAGGATGGAAATCCGACACTGTCTTCGGCGATGCCGACCACGGTCAACAGAAGCGCTGAAAGGTTTCGAGGTGGTGCAAGGACCAAGCGCAAGCTGGCCTCGCACCAACTGGCAAATCATCGAAATATACCTTTGTCAGAGTATCAGAGGTCCCCAGTCAGTGTTCGGCTCTGCAAAGCAGAGCGAGCCGGGACGACTTGATCCTGGCAACGAGCGTGGTGACTGGTCTGAGCATCGGCTTCCAAATCACGGCGCGGAACGGTTTGGCTGCGCAGGATTGCCGTTGGTCCGCCAAGCGAACTATGGGCTTCGGGCTTCGTATTAGACGAGCTCGTCCCGATATATCCGGTAACATTTTTTGGGATATACCGAGAACTTCCGTTTGCATTCATAATATTGATTTTTGATATGCGTTAATATGGGCGAAGATATATCATACTCCGGTGTTTTTGCTATTGATGTACTCGAAAAATACATTCATTCTGAGTTTTCGTTAGGAGGCATGGCAGTGGATCGGACAGTTTACATGCCCAAACCGGTGGGCACCCTCGAAGATCCGACGACAACGCTCCGCGATTTGATGCTGTCGAGTGACCTGACGTTTCTCATGGAGGCGCATGACGGAATTTCGTCGGCGATCGCCGCACAAGCGGGCTTCAAGGGCCTTTGGGCTTCTGGCCTTTCGATCTCGTCGGCGATCGGTTATCGCGATGCGAACGAGGCGAGCTGGACCGACGTGGTGGGCGTCGTGGAGCGGATGGCCGATGCAAGCGGACTACCGATCCTGGTCGACGGCGATACCGGGTTCGGCAATTTCAACAATGCCCGAATCGTCGCGAGGAAGCTCAAGCAACGTGGAGCCTCCGGCATCTGCCTTGAGGACAAGGGTTTCCCGAAAATGAACTCCTTCGTCGGCGATAGGCAACCGCTGGCTGACATCGACGAATTCTCCGGTCGCCTGAGTGCCGTGAGGGACACCACTGGACCCGACTTCGTCCTGGTCGCCCGCACCGAAGCCTTGATCGCCGACCACAGTCTCGATGAGGCGCTGGTGCGGGCGCACGCATACGCGAAAGCCGGCGCCGACGCGATCCTCATCCATTCCCGCAAAAGCGTTCCGGACGAAATCCTCGCTTTCTCAAAAGAATGGAACAACAAACTGCCGGTCATGATCGTACCTACGAAATATTACCGCACGCCCGTCGCCGAGTACCGGGCAGCAGCCATTTCGACGGTCATTTGGGCCAACCACAACATGCGCGCCGCGATCTCGGCGATGCGCCAGGTCTGCGACCGCATCATCCAGGAAGAAAGCATCGCCGGTATCGAAGGCGAGGTCGCGACGCTCGATGAGCTGTTCGATTTGATGAACTACGGCGAGCTCGCAGTTGCAGAGGACAAATACCTGCCGCAGGCGGCGCACGGCCACGAGTAGAGCCGCTTCAGGCGGTCCGCAAAAAAGAGAAGGGACGCGCATGCTGGCGCAACGGACAAACTTGTTCAAATCGTCGGGGACTGCGGCCGCCCGCGAAGCGGCGAAAGCCGCCGCGGATGCCGGCACGGACACTGTCGATCTCACGGTTGGCGAGATCTGGAGCGATCTGGCGCCGACGATCCGGAATGGAGCGATCGAGGCTATACGACGAGGCCTGAACCGCTACACCGACACGGTTGGTTCGATGGAACTGCGCGACGCGCTGGCGCGGAAGGTGTCGGTCGAGACCGGGCAACTCTGGCGAGCGGACGAGATCGCTGTGACGAGTGGCGCCAAGCAGGGTCTCTTCAACGTGGCGATGACGCTGATCAATCCCGGTGACCAGGTCATCGTCCCCGCACCCTACTGGACAACATTCCCGGCGCAGGTTCGGATCGCCGGCGGTATGCCGGTCCATTTTGACACGCGACCAAATGGTTACGTTCCGCGGGTCGAAGATATCGAGCGCGTCATCACGCCGCTGACCCGGGCAATCGTCATCAACACGCCTGGGAACCCCAGTGGCGCAGTCTATAACGCAGAAACCCTCGCCGGCATCGCCAGGCTGTCGATGGAGCGGGATCTCTGGATCATTTTCGATGAGTGCTACGGTCCGTTTACCCATGATGGTCATCGGCACCATCAGATCGTGTCGCTGAGCCCCGATGTTCGGGGCCGGACCGTGATCGTCAATTCCTTTTCCAAGAGCCTGGCCCTGACGGGCTGGCGTATCGGGTATCTCGCTGCACCGAAGGAGCTGATCTCGGCAGTCAAAGCACTGCAGTCGCACACAACGTCGAACCCGAATGTCATCGCCCAGCACGCCGTGCTTCACCACCTCCGTGAAGGCGACGGCGCCTTTGAGACCCGGCTCAAGGACCGATTGGCGGCGGCGCGGCAGACCGGGCTCTCCGTCCTCTCCGAACTGCAGCGGGTACCGATGCCGGGAGCACAAGGCGGGTTATATTTTTACCTCGATCTGTCGGGCATTTTGCAGCCGACGCTCGGAAATGGTCGCGCTAAGACGGCTGATGACGTCGTGGCCGCGCTTCTCGCGCAGGCCGGAGTCGCCGGCGTGTCGGGCACCGCCTTCGGCGATCCCATGGGGATTAGGCTCTCCTATGGGATTCCGCCAGAACAACTCGAGGCGGGCCTCGAACGGGTGGTCCGTGTCCTTAACACCTGGAACTGAAGGATTCGTCGCCGCAACCATATAGAGGGGTTTTGACCCATGCACGCAATTCCTCCGAGAAAGGCGATCATTCTTGCCGCTGGATCTGGCTCGCGCCTGCGCCCGCATACCGATTTTCGGCCGAAGCCGCTCGTCGAGGTCAATGGCACGCCGATCCTGCACAACGCTTTGCGAAACCTTGAGGCCGTCGGCGTGCGGGAGGTGACGATCGTCGTCGGCTACTGCAAGGACGCGATCGAGTATTCCTGCGGCCGCCGCTTCGGCAATCTCGACATCGACTATGTCGTATCTGATGTCTTCGACCGGACAGGAAGCGCCTATTCGCTGTGGCTGGCGCGCGACGCACTTTTGGCCGGCGACGTCTATCTGCTCGAGGGCGACGTCTTTTTCGAAACCGACGCGCTTCGCTATCTGACACTTGGTGATGCGGACAATGTCGCGGCGGTCGCTCCGTTCAGCCCGACGATGGAAGGCTCTGCCGTCGTCTTGACGAACAACGGATATATCGCCGAAGTGCGGATGAAACAGACGGCAGCGAACCTCAACGACGGCTCGCCACCACTTTTCAAAACGATGAACCTGATCCGCTTTTCCGGGGAGGATCTGCGCCGGACGATCGTTCCGCATCTCAATGAGATCATCATCAGCGCGGGCGCCGTCAAATCCTACACTGAAGAGCTTCTGTCGAAGCTCGTGCGGCGGAGAGGGCTGCAGATCGCGGCCGCCAGGTGCGACGGCCTCAAATGGTACGAGATTGACAACGAGGCCGACCTCCGTTTCGCCGAGGCCATGTTCTTAACCGCACGGGAAATCGTCTGCTGACGACCAATCTTGGGAGAGTAGAAGATGCTTCGCTACCTCGTTGACCCCGCCAACGCCATCTCCACGGCCGGGCTGCTGTGCTCCTCGATTGCTCTCTATTTCGCGGTCGCGGGGCACATTGAGCTGGCGGTCGGCGCTGCCCTATGGGCCGTTCTCGCGGACCACCTGGATGGCGTGGTCGCGAGGAGAACCCGAAACCGGTCGCCCGACATGGCAAAGATGGGCAAGAACCTCGACGGGTTCGGCGATATCATTTATGGCGCAATCCTCCCGGCGATTGTTCTCGTTCAGCTGAATGGCGCGTCGGTCGTCTCCTTCTTCGTCGCCACGGCGTTGCTACTCGCCGGTGCCATTCGCCTGAGCTATTTCGCGAGCTTCGGAAAGTCAGATGACGGCCGGTTCTTCGGTGTGCCGTTGTCCTACGACATTCCCCTGATTGCCGCCCTGTTTCTCGTCCAGCCCATTATGCCCGCGACAACTTTCCTGCCGGCCGTAAACGTCGTCTTCGTTGTTTTGAGCGCGGCCCATGTCGCATCGGTTCGCGTACCATCGCCGAACCGGGCCATGTACCTGGCGATCACGCTCTTCGCCGTCGCCGCCTCGATGATCCTCGTTCAACGGGGAACGGTTTGATGCGCGTTTTGCCCTTCCCCTCAGGCACTTCAATTCTGAATCCACCCGAGCTCAAGTCGCCCGGGTGGATCTACCGTTCACTTAGCGTCTCACCGCTGATCAATTGCGCTGGCGTGCGCACCAACTACGGCGCGAGCAACCCGGCCGACGACGTCATCAATGCGATGAATGCCGCCGCGGAGGCCTTCGTGGATCTCGACGAGCTGGCGGAGGCGGTCGGTTCACGGCTAGCGTCTTTGACCGGGGCTGAGTGGGGGATTGTCACGTCTGGAACCGCTGGCGGCCTGGCGCTTGCAACCGCTGCCTGCCTCGCCGGTAATGACCCCGAGCGAATGTTACGGCTGCCGGACGCGGACGGCGTTCCGAACAGAGTGCTTCTGATCTCGGATCAACGAATTCCCTACGACCAAGCCGTTCGCCTCGCCGGCGGAAAACCATTAATCGTCAGCACCGTCGGTGAAGCGGCACGGGCGATCGAGAGCGGTGAAGTGGCACTGATCGTTCTCCTTGGTCGCAAGGCGCGCGGCGGTAGCGCGATCTCCCTGCGGTCCCTCGTCCCGCTGGCCCGGCAAGCGCAAGTTCCGATTCTGGTCGATGCCGCCGGACTACGCCCCGGCAATCCTGATCCATGGTTGTCGAACGGTGCCGATCTGGTCGCGTACTCCGCTGGAAAATATCTCCGTGGGCCGCAATCAACAGGGCTGCTACTGGGTAGTAAAGCACTTTGCTCAGCGGCTTGGTTTAATGGCCCGCCGCATCAGGGCGCATGCCGCCCGCTCAAGGTCGGGAAAGAGGAGATCGTCGGCGCGGTCGCCGCTCTTGAACGTTGGCTTGCGGACGGATTTGAAGAGCGCGAGGGTAAGGCGTGGCGTCACCGCTTGGACCTTATGCTGGACAGCATTGGGAGCATCCCATTCCTCAGCGCGACGTTCCTGCTTCCATCCGACTCTGTCACGGCCCTCAGGGTCCGATTGTCCTGGGACGCGAACAGACTTGGAGTCAATGCGCAGACGCTGATCGAGGCGCTGCTGTCGCGCAGTCCGCGAATACTCATTCATGATTTTTGGGCGACGAACAACTCGATCGTCGTTGATCCGTTCAACCTCACAGAGGAGGAGGCCGTTATTGTCGGAAAGGCCATTCGGAGCGAACTACTTTCTCCCCGTTCAGCTCCAAACCCGCCCCAAGCGCGGACCCTCTACGAGCGAACGGGATCTTGGCTCTTGAAGATCAAGTATCCCCGATACTTCTCGGAACAATCACTGGAGCTCGTGCAGCATGGGCACGCTGTCCAGGCGACCCATCGCACCATGCTATCCGTCGGGCATGCCAGCGGGCAGATGATTGGCGACTCCCTAACACTTCAGGCGCGTCACGAGGCCAGTCCCATGGCGATCTACTATACGTTCGAGGGCAACCTTCTTTCCAGGGACGGTGAGGGTATCGTGCGCCTCGGCGCGGCAAGCAACGAGAACGACGGCCCTGTCTTTCGGCAACAATTCGGGACCGCCACTTGGAGCGCGCGTCGAGTCGAAACGACTAAAGAGGGCGAACTCGAGCAATCGAAAATCAGGGAAGCCATGGTCGCGGACGGTACTTCGACAGTCGGGGTGCAATTCGATGACTAGCATTGCCCGGACCTCCCGGTTGCCGCTGCTCGATCTCACCGGCAAGGTCGCACTTGTTGTCGGCGGCTATGGAGCGATCGGATCGACCATTTCTGAGATGTTGGCTTCGGCCGGTGCGAAATGCTTTATCGCCGGACGGAACGGAGATCTCGCCCGAAGGCTCGCCGACGCGTTGAGCTCGAAGCACCATGATGCCGAAGGCATCGAGCTCGATGCCTGCGATGTTCAGGCAGTCCGTGACATCGCTGGCGACTTGGTAGGACGGCACGGATCGATTGACATTCTCGTTAACTGTGTCGGGTTTCACAAGGAACAGAAGCTACTCGACGTGACCGAAGAGGCGTTTGACGAGGTCTATGCGAAGACCTTGAGAGTCGGAATGTTTCTCTCCCAAGCCATTGCAAAGCACCAGGTCTCCGTCGCTAAAGGAGGCAGCCAGGTGCATCTCCTTTCGGTCCGGTCCTCCCTCGGCTTCCGCGGCCGGGGCTACAGCGCAATGTGCGCCGCAAAGGGCGGCCTGGCTATTCTAATGAAACAGCAGGCCACTGAGCTCGCCCCATATGGCATCACAGTGAACGGTGTTGCTCCCGGTGCCGTGCGGACACGAAAGAACGACGAAGCGCTTCAAGATCCGTCAGCTATTCAAAATGCTATCGCCAATATTCCTTTTGGCCGGCTCGCGACACCGGCTGATGTCGCTGGTGCCGTGCTGTTTTTCGTATCACCGCTTTCAGGGTTTGTGACCGGGCAAGTCCTGTATGTGGACGGCGGACTCGTGGCCAGCAGCTAATCAGAGGAAGAGGGATCGATAAGGCCGGATTACTAAACGTCATGATGCGGTCTAGCAGCCGGTTGTCGCGAATAGGTTATGAGTAGTGGAGGGGGCGATGTCACGATCACGAGCATTGGCATGGCTGCTGCTTGAGGTTGCGACTTTTACCGTGTCCAATGTCCTAATTCGTTTTGCCAGCGTCGACCTCTCGGCCGAAACGATGTTATTCCTAAGGCTTCTAATATCCGCACAAATAACATCGTTGATTATGGCATCAAACCGGGTGGGGCCAATTGGGTGTTGCTTCATCTCATCCAATAGAAATCGGCTTTATGTCTACCTTCTCTGCGGCGTGTGCGGGTTCATGTCATCGCTTCTATGGATATATAGCATAACGTTGCTACCTGTCGCGACGGCAACTACAGTATTTTTCACCAAGTCGTTATTCCTAGCTTTTGCGGCAACATTTTTTCTCCGCGAGGAAATCAGCTGGCACCAGTGGGCTGGGTATATGTTCGGGATGATTGGAGTAGTAGTTCTACTCAGCCCGGGAGAAGAGGGGCTATCACTTCCTGGGCTGCTTATAGGGTTGGCGTCTGCTCTGCTTTCTGCGATCGCAATTCTGTTGCTCAAGCTTCTCGGATCGAGGGATCCGGCAATACTCTCCTCCTGGCTAAGGACCACGCTAATCGTCCCTCTCGCGGGCTTGTCAGCGTGTTTTGCATGGACGCCGCCAACAACTCAGGCTTTAGCCATAGTAACAGCGATTTCGTTGTTGTTCGTGGCGAGTCAGGTCGCTTTAGCACGAGGCTATGGGTATCTGCCGCTCAGCCAGGCGTCAGCGTTGGAGTACCTGCGCGTGGTTTGTGCTGCTGCTGTCGGTGTATTCTTTTTTTCCGAACGCCTTTCCGCGCAAACGCTCATAAGCGCGGCTGTAATTGTCTTATCAGTGGCAATTTGCACCAGACGTTCAGGCTTCGCGCCCGCCGTTCGCGTGCCGCGATTCAATGTCGAACCCTACTCATTTCTTTCGCGCGAGAGGGGAGATTTGAAATGATATCGGGTCATCACGTTCGGGAAGCAAAAGAAATGGCAAATGGAATCGACCTTACTCGAACTATGGCACCAACTTCCGTAAACTTTTCGCACTATCTTAAGGAAGCACTAGAAGCGATTAGTGAGCCAACAATGGCAAAGACCTTACTTCGCCATCATCGATATCTCGGAAACGAGCTGGATAGAAAAGCGGCCGCCCAGTGGACAGCTCGACGTCTAGGTTATGCGCCTGATTTGTCACAAATCGTCGTATCTGGAGGAACTCAAAGTGCCCTTTTGGTTATCTTGGCCTCACTCGTTGGATCTGGTGGCGTCCTGACGACCGAAGAGATTACATATCCGGCTGTGAAACCTATCTGTGACCTGCTCGGGATCCAATTGGTTGGCACCCGAATTGATGAAGAGGGACTGACGGCTGAAGGTCTCGAGTCAGTCTGTAAGAGCCACAGGCCACGAGCGCTCTACTGCAATCCGACGGTTCACAACCCGACAACGGCGATAATGTCCAATGCTCGCCGCCGTGAGATCGCTGACATCGCGCGTCGGTATCAGGTCACAATAGTTGAAGATGACGTCCAGAGTCTGCTGCTCGCCGATGCGCCTAGACCGATCGCCGCAATTGCGCCCGACATTACCTGGTATTTGATGAGCCTGGCAAAGACGATCTCCATCGGTCTGCGGGTGGCGCATGTCGTGGCTCCCTCGCCCGATGACATGCGGAGAGTTCTCGCGCCAATCTCAAGTCTATCAAGTTGGTTCGTTTCCCCACTCTCGGCGGAAATAGCAACATCGTGGTTATCGAGTGGTCGAGCAGATGTGATCCTCGAGGAGATTCGAAAAGAGATTTCAAATAGGCAGAAAATCGCAAAGTCACTTTTATCGGATACACACCATCGAACACAACCATTCGCGCTCCATGTGTGGATCCCGCTAGCACTCCACATCGACTTGCAGCAGGTGAACGATGCGTTGTTGGCGCGAGGAGTGCGCGTGCAAACAAGTACAATGTTCACGCTCGATAAAGCGCGCATCGAACCCGCAATCCGCGTGTCGCTGGGGCGACCGTTGTTGACATCCGAGCTTGAGCAAGGACTGCGTTCGGTTGCGACTGTTGTGCGAGAAGCAAGGTAGCCGTTGTTCAGACAACTTACGGCCTGGCCTTCGCGCTGCGATCAACCTGCACAAGGAGAGAAAAGGTGTACAATTCTGATCTATTTGAGGGCGCTGCGGCATATTATGTGAAACATCGGCGCCCCTATCCGGCGCAGTTATTTCAATACCTCAATAACGCGTTTGATCTGCATAGCGGTCATGTCCTGGACCTTGGCGCAGGGACCGGTCTTGTGGGAATTCCAATATCAAAGTTCGCTCTTAGCGTACTTTGCGTTGATCCAGACCCTTCCATGCTTGGTCAAGCGCGGGCCGCGCAAGCTGAAGAGAAGGCCGAAAACGTCGAGTTTCAGATCGGCCGCTCTGACGACGTCGGTCCCCGCCTCGGGAAGTTTCGGCTGGTGACAATGGGCCAAAGTTTCCACTATATGAGCCGCGCCGAAACGCTCCACCTTCTTTCTCGCTCCGTCGATAGCGGTGGCGGTGTCGTCGTGATCGACAAGGAGAGGTTGGTCTGCCAACCCAACGGGTGGTTCGATCCCCTCTGGAATTTCGTGGATCATTGGCACGGCGATCGAATTCCAGCCGGGAAAAGCGGAACGAGATTGCCGCTTGATCGGAGTCATGAGGACGTGATGCGGGCCTCTCCATTTTCAAGCGTTGAACTCGTCCGGTTCCCATACACTGTGTCTTGGACGGTCGATGACCTCATAGGTTATGTGTTGTCAACGTCACGCGCGTGCCCTGGGGTTTTGGGCCTAAAGCAGACGGAATTTGAAACTGGGCTGAGATCGTTCCTGCTCAACCTAAGCAAGGACGGCGTTTTTGTTGAGAACGGCAACGTCATGGCCATCATTGGCCGGCGACCGTCAGCCCCGCAATCGTTCCAAAAAGAGCTGTGAGATTGTCATGCGCGTAGTAACGTTTAACATTCGATATGGGAAAGGGACCGACGGAGTCTACGATCTTTCAAGGACTATTGATGCGATCACGGGGTATGATCTGATAGCCTTACAGGAGGTTGATCGACATTGGGACCGGTCAAACAACGACGATCAGGTCGCCCTTCTCGCACAAGCTTTCCCCAACTACTATCTAGCTTGGGTACCTTCTGTCGATATTCTGAAGTCGCCCGATGCGCAAGATTTGATCGACAATCGTCGACAATTCGGCAACCTACTGCTGTCGCGCTTTCCGATACTTACTATTCGGCACCATAGCTTTCAAAGCTACCGAGCCGCAAAGCAGCTGAGCATTCACCGCGGCATGATCGAGGCCGTCGTGGATATGGCCGGTCGTACTATACGAGTCTATGTAGTCCATCTGAGCTATCCTCTGCCGGGATGCAAGCAGGGGCATGTATCTCGTTTCCTCGAGATTTTTCGGGGCGCGGAGCGTGAAGGGCCACCTATTGCAGGCGAACACAGCGACACGAGTTGGACCGCTGAGCCTTGTCCCTCTTACGTCCCCAACTCTTCGATTGTGCTGGGTGATTTCAATCTCGATCCTAGCTCGGAAGACTATTCACTTATTGTTGGCGATCGTCATTCGCGACACGGTAGGATGACACCATTTGTGGGAGGGCTGATGGACGCTTGGACGCTGGTTCATGGCGGTAATGAAACCGCCGCTACGCAGAGCTCCGATGGGGTCACATTCTTGGGACGCAGAATTGACTACTGCTTCGTGTCGCCTGATATGGCGGACAAAGTCAAGTCCGCGGAAGTGTTGGCTGAAACGATAGCATCCGACCACTTGCCAGTGGCCTTCCGTTTTGAATTTTAAATAGTCGCCGATTCGTCGAAGCTCGCGAGAGACACCTCAACTCAAAGTTACACCAGCGTCCGGTGGCTATCGCGCTCCGATCGATATTTGGGGCTCCAACCAGTTTGCGATTTTATGCAAGGCCAAGGCCAAATCGTCACGCGAGGGAGCGGAACCCAAACAGACGCGAGCGGCACTGATTGGCGCAAACGGTGCTACTGAGTAGGGATCGCCAACTCGCAATAAAATGCGCTGTGCGCGCATTGCCTCTACGAAGTCAGCCGACGATGATCCGAACGGCATTTCCAACCAGATATTGAAGGCCTCCGGAGCGCTCGAAAAGGTCCCCCTAGTCAAGATGCTGCGCGCGATTTTTTGGCGCGTTCGCGCTTCATCCCGAATCTCTAATAGAATTCTTGCGGCGGTTCCGTTCTCAATCAGCTGCTGTGCCATTTCCGCGACAATCGGTGCCACGAACCACATCGACATCGTCTTGTAATGGCTAACGAATTTCGCCGCCTCTTCAGGACTCGGCGGACGAAGGTATGCCACGCGCATTCCAGGTGACACACACTTGGATAGTCCTGTAGCGTACCAGGTAATGTCGGGCGCAAGCGAAGCAAAAGCCGGTGGCGGCGCATGGTGGATCAAACCGAGGATGTCGTCTTCCAAAATAGCAAGACCATGTAGTCGCGCAACTTCGATGATCTCGAGCCGCCGTTGTTCGGGCATCGTTATGGTAGTAGGATTGTGAAGGGTTGGTACCAGGAACAGCGCTGCGGCTTTATGACACCGGCACGCCGCATCGAGCGCGTCAGGCAATAGACCATACTCGTCCATTGCGACACCGACGAGAGGAATCCCGAGAAACTGCAGAATCGATTGAAACCCGTAGCACGCAAGCTGATCCGTGAGTACGATCGATCCACTCTTCACAACTCTACGCGCTGCCAATGCCAGGGCCATAGTGGTGCCGTTCGTAACGACAACATCTTCCGGAGAGACATTCTGGCCCAATCTGGTGCGGATCCATTTAGCACCTGCGTTTCGATCACCGGGCAGTCCCTCGTATCGAGGTGTACGCATCACCTGTGTAAGTTGTACGATCCCGAGTGTTTCCTTCAGGTCAACATGAGTCAGTTGACTGAAATCAGGAGAGAACGGTGGGAGATTTCGGGTCAGGTCGAGAGTCGTGTCCCTTAGAAGGGGGAAAGGCGTCGTTGACGGAAGATTATTTGCGCTGGCGTTATTTGTATTCATTGCCCGTTGTGTCTCTCTTGGGTCACTCGTTGGTCGCGCCGATTGGCAACACAACGTTACGAGGGAGTGTTGCCTCTGAGTATGGTCGCACCGGCCCCGACCGAGTTTTTCACGGGGCCGCGGGGGAAAATGTAGCTAGGGAAGCAGGGCTTTGATGTCCGAGACCATCGCCTTAAGCGCGGTATCGGGTTGTGACTTGAGTGTCATGACGGATTGGAGGTGATCGCGGATTGTGTCAGTTATTTTTAGCGAGTTCTCGCCTGGGAACGCGTACCAAGATGTCATATCCGGCAACTGATTGATGCTGGTCATGTAGTTAGGATACGTCGCGTAGAAACCCCCCAGAAATTGCTTCTCCTTCGCTGCGATCATATTTCCTGGCGCATAGCCTGTGCTTTTTGCCGCGATCGTCTGCCCGATAGGCCCCGTCACGAACTTTATGTATTCCCAGGCCGCTGCCTGTTTGCTCGAATCTTGAGTCAGCATAACCGCCGCGGTACCACCAACCGGTAGGCGTCCGTCGTTCGCCAAGATTGGGAACGGCGCGGTGGACAATGTGAATTTCCCCTTGGAGGCTTCCTCTAGTTGGGCGGTTCGAACGCTTGACCGGATGAATATTCCCAGCTTCCCTGCCTCGAACGCTTGAGAGGCTTGTGCCGAGGTCATTTCGACCTGACCTGCTTCTGCAATGGAGCGCATAATCTCAAGGGCTTTCAGACCTATCGGTCCATCAAATGCAACGGCCTTCTCGTCCTTAGACATGATGTCGCCGCCAAGGCTCTGTATTAAAGAAAAGAACGTCCAGTTTCCGCTGACGTCGTAGTACTGAAAGTAGATGCCCATTGTACCATCGCCAATTGCCTGGATCCTCTTCGCGAGCTCGGTGATGGCATGCCAATCACTGGGAAATCTACTGGGGTCGCCGCCCGCACGTCTGACGAGATCGGCATTGTAGTAGATAATGGGCGTCGAGATACCGAATGGTAGCCCTAGAGTCTTGCTACGAAATTTTGCGAGATCGAGCATTGATGGAATGTAGCCGAGACTGTTCCAATCCTTTTCTGACGAGATAAAGGGTTCCAATGACACAGCAAGATCGCGCTCACCAAGAGTGCGGATCTGGTTGAATCCCTGGAATGCGACGTCTGGTGTGGCGCCGATGAGGGACCCTCTTATCACCCGCTGAGTAACATCTTCCGCCGTCAGTGCCGGCGCTTCGAGTTCGACCTGAATTTGAGGATGTTCCTCCATGAACCGCTTGGTAACTTCTTGATAGACGCCTGGGGGGCTGCCATGAATCACCGAAAGAGTAATGGTTTCTGCCATGAGTGCAGCAGGGGCGACCAGGGTGAAGAGGCTCGCAATCGCCGCGAGTCGTGGAAGTCTCATTCGTATATCTCCTAATGTCGTTCGATTATTTAACGGCTGCACCTGATAGTCCGTCGACGAACCAGCGTTGGGCTGAGAGAAATGCAATGATTAGGGGACCGACGACGATCGTGGATGCAGCCATGAGCGGACCATAGTCATTGCCTGCTTCTTCATTCTTGAAGGCCATGATGCCGAGCGGGGGCGGCATAAAGTTCTGGTCTCGGACTGCGATCAGTGGCCAGAACAGGCTGTTCCAATGACCTACTACCGAGAAGATGGCAAAGGCGATGATCGCCGGAAGCGCCATCGGGACCATGATTTTCCAGACGATGGCAAGCTCAGAGAGACCATCGAGGCGAGCGGCATGGACGACGTCGTCGGGGATGGTCTTGAAGAACTGCCGAAAGAGGAAGATGCCAAACGGTGATACGACATAGGGAAAGATCAGCGCTGCATAGGTGTTAAGAATGCCGAGGTGGTAGCCGAGAATGAACAGCGGCAACGACAGAACCTCACGCGGCAGGATCAGCGCGATTAGAACCATACCGAGGATCAGGTTGCGGCCGGGGAAGTTCAGCTTAGCGAGCGCATAGGCCGCCGGCGCGCAGACGGCGATCTGCAGCGCCAGGATCATGGTGCAGACGATGACGCCATTGAGCATGTAGTGCGGCAGGGACGAGCTCGTCAGCGCCTTGGTGTAGTTCGCGATGCCGTAGAAATGCTCGGGCCAGAGGGAGAAGTGCTCTCGAAAGATCTCTCCCGGCGGCTTGACCGATAGCGACACCATCCACACGAAGGGGATGAGGATCAGCGTGCCGGTGGTGAGAAGCACCACGTGGCGGAAAATGGCAGCGGGTGGGGCGAAGCGATTGATGCTCATTGGTAGTGAACCCTTTTGTCCATGACGCAGGCCTGGATGAGCGTCAGCGCTACGACGATGAAGAGAAAGACGACGGCAACCGAGGCCCCATAGCCGGTGCGCAGATATTCGAAGCTCTCGCGATAGAGCGTGAAGAGCAGCATTTCGGACGAATGGCCCGGCCCGCCCTGGGTGAGCACCTGCACGGTGTCGAAGGTCTCAAAGGCTTTCAGCGCCACGACGATGAAGACGAACATGGTGACGGGACCGAGCATCGGCAGCGTCACGGTGCGCAAGCGGTCGAGCCAGGCATCGGCGCCGTCGATGTCGGCGGCGTCATAGAGGTCCCGCGGGATGGACTTCAGCCCCGCGAGGAACAACACCATCGCATAGCCGAGATTCTGCCAGATGCCGATGACGGCCAGTACCGGCAGCACGGTAGCCTCGTCGCGCAACCAATTGGCGGTCGGGATCCCGAGAGCGGCAAGGGTCTGGTTGACGAGGCCGATCGTGGGATGCAGCAGAGCCTCCCAGGCGATGGCCATGGCCGTCAGAGTCGCCATGAAGGGCAGGAAATGAACGGCGCGGTAGAAGGCGCGGCAAGACTTGCCGCTTTCGATGAGCAGCGCGATCACAAGTCCGAGGATAATGGTGCCAGGTACAACGATCAGGACATATAGGATCGTATTGGCCAGCGACACGCGGAAGCCTTCGTCGGCGAAGACTTCCCGGAAGTTGCTTAAGCCCACAAAGGCAAGCGAGCTGGCACCGAACTGCCAGTCGGTGAGTGCAATCGCGAAGACCCCCAGGACCGGCAGGAAGAACAGGACGATCAGCAGCACGAGCGCCGGACCGGCAAGTAACCACGAGGCGGCGATTTCCAACATACGATGTCGCCGACGCTCTGAAGACGACGCGACGCGTCCGGTGTTTCGCTTCGGAGTCTTGCTGGCTTGGTTCCGCTTCTCGACGATTGAGGTGACGCTGCCCATCAAGCAGTCTCCCGGACGAGGGCCGCTGCTGCTTTGGCAGGCTTGTCGTGAGCTCGAATGCGACGGCCGTCGTCGCCGAAATAGAGTACGCGCTCCGGCTCAACTGACAGGCTGAGAGAATGTCCAATTGAGATGCTTGCTGCTCGCTCAGCCAGCAGGCGGGCGACCACCGGCTGTTTCACGCCGGCGACGTCCAGATGGACGTAAAGGTCGGAACCCATGTGCTCGATAAGCCTGACCGTCCCACTGATGGCGCCCCGTTCGGAGTATGCGCCGAGACGGAAGGCTTCGGGACGGATGCCAAGCGTCAGGTGCGCGCCGACGTCGGCGCGAATGTCCGATGCTATCGTCGTTCCGGCGACGCTGACGCGGCCGGGCGCGCTCACCACGCCCTCGATCATGTTTATCTTGGGAGAGCCGATGAATTCCGCAACACGACGATCATCTGGATCGGCGTAGATTTCCTGCGGCGGAGCGACCTGCAGCAACTCCCCGTCCAGCATTACCGCCACCCGGTCCGACAGTGTCATTGCCTCGGCTTGGTCGTGTGTGACGTAGACGAAGGTGACGCCGAGCCGCTGGTGCAATTCCTTGATCTCGGCCCGCATTTGAACCCTCAGTTTGGCGTCGAGGTTCGAGAGCGGTTCGTCCATGAGGAAGACCGCGGGATGCCGGACCATGGCCCGGCCGACGGCGACGCGCTGCCGCTGCCCGCCAGACAGGTGCCCCGGCTTGCGGGTTAGAAGATGATCGATGCCGAGCGCTTCAGCCGTTCGAGCGACTTCCGCCGCAATCTCCTGCGAGGCGCCGCGCGTGCCCGGCAACAGGCGCCCGATCAACGGCAGCCGCTGCCATGCATTCAGACGTCGCATTCGCAAGGGCAGGCTCATATTGTCGGCCACAGTCATGTGCGGGTAGAGCGCATATGATTGGAACACCATCGCCGCGTCGCGCTTCTTCGGACGGACCCCGTCCACAACGCGCCCGCCGATCAATACCGTCCCGGCGTTTTGAAGCTCAAGCCCTGCCAGAATCCTGAGCAGCGTCGATTTCCCGCAGCCTGATGGCCCGAGCAGCGTCAGGAACTCCCCGTCGGCGATTGAAAGCGAGACTTTCTTCAGGATCGGCGTGGCGCCGTAGGACTTCTCGATCTCATGGAAATCAATGCTGCTCATTCGGCGGCCTCAAATTCTTTCCTGTGGGTGGAGCTGGTGCTGGCCACGGTCGCGCCATCGATATACGTCGTGCCGTCGACGCGGACGCGGTGGAGTTCCTGTCGGTAGGCGTTCAAACCTGTCTGTAACGTCTCGCATTCGATGCGCAGCTCCGGCGTGGCGGGACCGGCCTCCGACAAGGCCTCGCGCAGGACGCGCCCCGTCATCGGGGCTGGAACGGGCAAACCGAGGAGATGGAGAATAGTCGGCGCGATATCGCAAATGCCGGAGGGAACCTCCGAGATCAGCCCTCGGCCCCGGAAAGCCGATCCAGCCATTAATCCAACGGCGGCAAGCTCCTTCGGATGCAGACCGCCGTGGACGCCGAGGCCAGGAACACGGTCGTTGTCGTAGAAGGTCCCACCCCGCATTCCAAAGGCGTCGATGCTGTCGTCCGTCTTGAAGGAAAAATAGACATCCGGGGCGCGATGATGGTCAGCGAACACCAGCGTGCTTGCGAAACTGCCGGGCGCCAGCCCTTCCACCGAGTTTTTTGGTGCGGTGAAGATCGGCCCGCACCAGGGGCGGTTCATGAGAGTCTCGACTAGGCGGGCGAGGTTCGCCTGGGATCGATCGGCAAGATAGAGCGCACCGACCTGACCGGGCACGACAACCACGTCGACGCCTGATTCCGGGGCCGCACCGGGGGAGTAGCCGGCAGATCTGAGTTCATAGGTGACGGAGACACGTGTGTGTGCGGTGACGTGACCGTGATCGGAAAGGATGACGATCTGCACGCCCGCATCGCGTCCTTCCGCCTCCCACCAATCGAGAACACGCCCGAACTGAGCATCGCAAAATTCGGTGATGGAGCGCGTAACAGCGGAAGCCGTCCCGTGAAAATGCGACGTTGTATCCGGTTCACCGTACGAAAGGATCGTCACATCGGGCTTGAGCTTGGGCCAGACGTAATCCAAGAAGGCGGAGGTGATCCACACCTGTCCAGATGTGTCGGGTTCGCCCTTTTCGGGCGCAGGGGGAAGCGCACCGAGTCCCGCTTCAAGCTCCGCGAGCACAGCCGTTGGCGTGCACGCCTCGCGGAAGTGGCCGGAGAACCGGACGTGACCGAAATCCTCAGCCTTGTGATGAAAAAGCCGAGTCGTTCCTGGCGTGTTGGTCGCAAGAACCGCCATGGTTTTCGAGGAACCCGCCAGTAATTCTCCGAGCGTTGGTGCCGTCATCAGATTGCCATTGCTTTCCCGGTTCAACCGGTCGAGCAGGACGGCGTCGGCAGTATCGATATATCGGTTCGGGACGACGGACCGGTCGACAAACTTGTTGCCGACCATGCCGTGCCCGCTTGAGGTCGTTCCCGTCACAAGGCTGGGAAAGGCCACCCGAGTCTCGCTCGGATAGACCGTCCGGTGGCGGGACAATGTAATGCCAAGCGATTGAAGGCGGCAAATATTAGGTGTGAGGCTTGCGGAGACTAGATCCGGACGTAGACCGTCGAAGCTGACAACCAGAAATTTCATGAGGCCGCACCATTTTTTTGCAGTTGACTTCGGGGGCCAACTATCGGCGCAGAGCGACAGCTAAGTGACAACTATCAAGAAATGTGATTGCAAGGACGAGTATGTCGATTATGAGTGCGAAAATATCCAAGATACCAAAGGAGCCGACCTTGGCTGGCGAAAACCAGGACGTTCCCCTCAATGCGATCCGCGCCTTCGTCAGTATAGCGAGGGAGCGAAATGTCACTCGAGCGGCCAAGGCTCTGGGGATGACCCAGAGTTCGGCCAGTCGATACCTCGCAGTTCTAGAAGAGTACCTCGGGGCTCAGCTCATCGAGCGCCGCGGGCGCAACACCGAACTGACGGAGTTCGGCAGGCTGTTTGCCAACACGGTGACCGAACCGTTAGATACGATCTGCTTTACCGCGCAGAGAATGCGGCGCAAGCTAAAAGGGGACATCAACCGGATTGTAGTGCGCACTTCATTGACTACCCTCGCCTACACCTTGCTCGTTCCAAATATTCAAGCATTTTCCCAGGAGTGTGGTGGCGCCGTCGTCGATATCGTCAATTCGCTTGCACCGCCCACTTCAGACGATGGTTTCGATGTTTTAATCACACGTGATCTTTCGATCGTAGAGCCGGCAGATCAGTGGGAGCTCCACTCCGAACACATCGTCTGCGTCGGATCATCCACCCATATTTCGGGCAAGGGTCAAACAGTGGTCCGCACCATGCCGCTCCTCACCATCACGTCTCGTCCGGACATATTGCCTACGTGGCTCAGGGCGATGAACCTAACGCCGGGTGATATCAACTCCGGCGCCCGCTACGATCATCACTACCTCGCACTGCCTGCGATTACGAAGGGGAATTGCCTTCTGGTCGCGCCGGAAATCATCGTTAGCGACCTCATCCAGGACGGTCTTTTGAAGGTGGTCCCGGGCACACGGGTTGCAAGTGGAATGCTCTATCGTGCCTATGCAGTCGACCGCGGCAACAATCCGGAACTCGCACGGATGTTCTGTCGTTGGCTCGTCCGCCTGTTCCGCAAACATGGTGTCGAGACGAGGTAATATCGAATAATGCGATACTCTTGTTGATGAATTCGATAACCTTGTTTGCGGATCCACACGCAGGGCACGTATAGGAATGGCAGTTGTTTTGATCGTTCCGCACCGTCGCCGGTAAGTCTCTCTCCGTTTTCTGGCGGAAGTGCTGCGAGGGCAGACGGCCGATCGCCGTTTCCGGGAGCAAACCGTTGGCCCTTGTTGCACGTCGCCTTGAAATTGTTCGCCCATCCGAAACGAAGGCAATGACCGCTCGAGCTGCTGAGCTCAAGGCAGCAGGAGCCGACGTCATCGCGCTCAGCCAGGGCGAACCCGCCTTCGACACCCCCATGTCTATCCAGGACGCGGGCATCGCCGCCATTCGCGCCGGCAAGACGCGATACACGCCTGTTGCCGGCGTTGGACCTCTTCGTGAGGCGATCCAGGAAAAGCTGATGCGCGATCATGGCCTCGATTATGCGACGGATCAGATCACCGTCGGTTGCGGCGCCAAGCAGGTTGTTTTCAATGCGCTCTTTGCCAGCCTGGATCCCGGCGATGAGGTTATCATTCCGACGCCATGTTGGGTCTCGTATCCGGATATGGTCACTCTCGCCGACGGGGTGCCCGTTCTGGTGCCATGCACCGAGTTCCACGGTTTCAAGTTACGCGCAGATGCGCTTGAGGCGTGCATCACACTGCAGACGAAGTGGTTGATGCTCAATTCTCCCAACAATCCGACTGGAGCTGTCTACTCTGCCGGCGATCTAGCCGAGCTTGCGGAAGTGCTGCGTCGTCATCCGCAGGTGTTCGTGCTGTCCGACGACATTTATGAAAAGCTCGTCTACGACGCCTCGTTCGCGGCCATCGCCTCGGTCGCGCCCGATTTGTTCGAGCGGACGCTTGTGGTCAACGGCGTTTCGAAAGCCAATGCGATGACCGGTTGGCGCGTCGGCTACGGCGCGGGACCCCAGCCGCTGATCAAGGCCATGAATGTCATTCAGGGGCAAACTTCGTCCCACACAAGTTCGATATCGCAATATGCGGCTATCGAAGCCATCGCCGGCGGGCAGGCGTACGTCGCCGGTTTCGTCGAAGCGTTTCGGGCGCGTCGTGATCTCGTGGTGGAAAAACTCAACCAAGCAGAGGGCTTAAGCTGCCGGCTGCCAGAGGGAGCATTTTATGCTTTTGCCAATTGCGCGGGGACGATCGGAAAGCGGACACCGGCTGGCCGGCTGATCAAAACCGATACCGACTTTGCCATGTATCTTTTGAGCGAATTCGCCGTTGCGGTCGTTCCCGGGAGCGGCTTTATGGCCGCACCATACGTCCGCATATCATATGCCGCAGAACCGGCTGATCTCGAGCGTGCTTGCGACAGGATTATCGCTGCCTGCGCAGCTCTTACTGAAGAAGGAAAATAATGAGCGCTTCCATAACCCTCAGAAATCGGATCGCCGAGCGCGGCCTCATTCACGTCATGGCGGCGCACAGCCCCTTGTCCGCCATTCTCGTCGAGGAGGCCGGTTTCGACGGAATTTGGGCTTCCGGTTTCGAGCTTTCGGCGCTGCATGGCCTGCCCGACATGAGTTTCGTCTCGATGTCCCAGCATCTCGACATGCTGCGGGCCATGGCCGGCCGTGTCTCGATACCGATCGTCGCCGACATCGATACCGGGTATGGCAATGCCTTGAACGTCACACACGCGGTGCGCGAATATGAACGTGCGGGTGCAAGCGCCGTCGTCATCGAGGACAAGACCTTTCCGAAGGTCACGAGCCTTGTTGCCGGAGGCAGGCAGGAACTGGTCCGTACGGAGGAGTTCCAAGGCAAGCTCGAAGCGGCGATCGCGACTAGGGGTGATCCGGACTTTCTTGTCATCGCGCGAACCGAAGCTTTGATCGCCGGACTCGGAGAAGAGGAAGCCTTGGCGCGGGCGGCCGCCTACGAGGCGGCGGGCGCCGACATGATCCTCATTCACTCGAAACGGAAAACACCGGACGAAATCGAAAGCTTCGCGCGCACCTGGAAAGGCGCCGTGCCGCTTGTGATCGTCCCGACATCCTACCCGGAAATGAACGAGAAGCGCGTTCGCGCCCTGAACACGATTGCCATGGTCATCTACGGCAATCACGGGCTGCGTGCAGCCGTTACCGCGATGCGGGACACATTTCGTCGCATCATCGCCGATGGTGGCGCCCTGAACGCAAGCAGGGACATTGTCTCTGTGGAGGAGATCTTCCGCCTTCAGAACATGGAAGCCGCAAAAGACAGCGAAAAGCGCTTCCTGAGGTAGCTGGTTACGACGGGCGGGCGGCGACGACTGAAATCTCAACCAAGGTCCCGGCCGAAAGGATGGCCTGGACGCAGCAGCGCTGGGGCCAATGGTCCGGGTCATCACCGACCCACTCCCTCCAGTTGACGTCGAACTCCTTCTTCTGCTCGACATCCGCCAGCAGGACATTCACGGAAATCAAGCAGCGCTTGTCGGTCTCAAAATGCGCGAGAACACGCTCGATCTTGCGGAAACTCGCCTCGATCTGTCCTTTCAGGCTGAGAGTCTTGTCATCCGACGTTGCTACAGCCCAGACGAGGTTGCCGAATGCGGATCCCGAGCTGCGCCCGGGAGCAACCCCCGGCGCGCGCATGACAGGAAATGACCCGTTCATCTTGCGCTCCTCTCGATATTCCCCGCTCAAGGATGCTGCGCTGTTACCAATGCAGCAGTTGGTCATCCTGACACCAGCGTCCGTGGCTATTCAAAGCCGTTCTACCGCGCGTTCTTTTCGGCAAGAACCATGCCAGAAAGGACATTGGACACAACTACCTACTTAACGGGGTTGACTGCGGAAAACTTCTCGTGACGCATACAATGACGAGGCAAATATCTTCCACAACCGTGGAGCCGCCAAATGAACATGAGCCGACCGAAAAGCTCCGGGACCTTCGATGTCGTCATCGTAGGGGGTGGTATCGTCGGCCTGTGCATTGGATATGGCCTCGTCAAGTGCCAACTGAGGGTCGCAGTACTAGATGGGAACGATGCCGATTTCAGCGCCTCGCGCGGAAATTTCGGAATGATCTCCGTCTCCAACAAGGGGTTCAGCAATATCCCCTATTTCCGCCTTTCGCTGACGTCTGGAAGACTGTGGCCCTTGTTTGCGGAGGAGCTTCGTGAGTGTTCCGGTATCGATCCGCGTTTCCAAGGGCGCGGCAAGGTCTATTTGTCCGTGGGAGACCGCGAGCTCGACGAGCAAAGAAGACACATTGAAGAGTTCTCGCAGCGCGCGGGGGCAGAGTACCGGAACGAGATTCTCGACAGGGACGAAGTTGACGCGCTGTTGGGCCATGTCGGTCTGGGAGAGGCTGTAAGCGGGGGATCCTTCAGCCCGCTTGACGGAGCGGTCGATCCCCTGAAATTCTATTCCAGCCTCCTTCGCGCCTACCAGGCTCGCGGTGGTCACTATCTCTTCGGCCACATCGTCGACCGCATTGTTCGAGATACGACCGCTTTTTTTGTGAGAACACCGGCGGGCCAGTTCTCGGCTCCAAGAGTCGTCATCGCCGCCGGCCTGGGCATTCCGCCCCTCGCCAAAGAGGTCGGGCTCCAGTTGAAGGTGCGTCCGGAACGCGGCCAGATCATCGTGACCGAACGGATCGACCAGGTGTTTAAGTACCCGATCAGCGGCTTCCTGCGACAGAACGTCGAAGGCACGGTGATGATCGGTAGCTCGAGTGAGTATGCTGGCCGCGACGACCGCACCACGGTTGAAGTCCTCAAGGAGCTTGCGAAAAGTGCGGTCGAAAGACTGCCATCACTGCGATCTGTGCAAATCAACCGGTGCTGGGCTTGTCTCAGGCCACGGACCCAAGACGGTTATCCGATCTATCAGGAATCGAGCGAACAGCCGGGAGCGTTCGTCGTTTCATGCCACAGCGGCATCACCCTGGCGGCGCTGCATACGCGTCTCCTGCCGCAGTGGATCATGGAGGGTGCAAGAGATCGCCTACTTGAGCCGTTTGGACTGGAAAGGTTCCGCGATGAACAACCCGCATGAAACGACCAATCGGCTCTCGTCCATGAGCTTGAACTTTGAGGGCTGCGTCATTGCCGCCCGGGAAGGAGAGACCGTAGCTACAGCACTTCTTGCTGCCAAGGCGGGCTACACCGGCACTAGCCAGGTGAGCGGGCGGCGCCGGAGCCCTTACTGCCTGACGGGCATCTGTTTCGAGTGTCTCGTGGAAGTAAACGGCCATGCAAATCAACGGGCGTGCATGGTGCGGGTGCGGAAAAACATGACCATTCGCAGGCAAAATCGACTCCCGTCGCTCCACCTCAAGGGGCGAGAGACATGAGTTCGGATGTCATCGTCATCGGCGCCGGTCCTGCTGGCATGACTGCGGCGATCCAAGCCGCCGAGTTCGGGCTTTCCGTGCTGGTCCTCGATGAACAACCTGCTCCTGGTGGCCAGAGGTTTCGAGACATCGAAATGGCGGAGCGACAAGCAAAGAGAAACGGCGGTGTCTTGGATAAAGATGATGCCCATGGAGCATTGATCGCCAGGCGTTTTCGGGAAAGTGGTGTCACTTATTTGGCGCAAGCATCGGTCTGGGACGTGGCAGCGGATCCACTCGAGGTCAGCTATCTGCACCAAGGCAGCAGTTTTTCCGTCCGGCCTGAAGCCGTTGTCGTTGCAACCGGCGCCCTCGAAAGACCCGTGCCGATACCCGGTTGGATGCTGCCTGGAGTGATGACTGCGGGCGCCGCGCAACTGATGCTGAAGACGTCTGGACGCATTCCCGAGGGGCGCGTCGCGCTATTGGGATGCGGGCCACTCCTCCTTCTTGCTGCAAAGCAGCTTCTGGCCGCAGGAGCGGACGTCGTCGCGCTGCTCCAGACGACGGCCCTCGTCGATTTGCTTCGAGCGGCGCCTTATCTTCCGAGCGCATTTCTGGCACCGAAGGTTCTGTTGCAGGGATTGAGGCTCCTCGGTCGCACGACTGGAATCAACGGTGTCGCCTCTTTGCAAGGCGCAAGAATTCTCGGAAAAGACAGCGTGACCGGCGTCGAATATACGGTCGGTGGACGTACTGCGGCGCTGAATTGCGATGTCGTCCTCCTGCATTTTGGCGTCGTCCCCAATACCCAGATCACACAATTGGTCAGGGCCGACCACGTTTGGAACGATCGCCAACTATGCTGGCAGCCGGTGACCGATGTCTGGCAGGAAACATCGATTCCGAACGTGATGGTGGCCGGCGACGGACGTGGCATCTTCGGCGCAGACGCGGCCGGGATCTCCGGCAGGCTGAGTGTCTTGAACATCGCCTATCGGCGGGGGGCGATACCGGAAGCAACGAAAGACAGAATTGCTCGCGATCTCAGAGGGAAGCATGAGCGGCTTGCCCGCGCGAGGGCATTCATGGATATAGCTTATCGGCCACCAGCGAGTTTCCTGCGACCGAATGCCGACGTAATACTCTGCCGCTGCGAGGAAGTCCTAGGACGAGATATCCAAGCCGCGGTCGCAAACGGTGCTTCTGGCATGCGGCGGCTCAAGGCGCACACACGCGCGGGTATGGGTGTCTGCCGGGGCCAGATGTGCTCGATGGCAACCTCCGCAATCTTGAGCGAACAACTGGGTGCCGAACTCGGCCGCCTTGAACCTGCAAGCGTGCGGCCGCCGCTTCGCCCTTTGACAGCCGGACAACTTGCGTCGACAAAGCACTATGGCGACTAAAGGCGCGCCCCTTCGCGATACACTTCCGGAAAAATGATCTCCTGATGATCAGCAAGGACATTGAATTTGTAGCCAAGACGGATCTCAGGTGTCGGCTGCACATCCATGTTGCGGTGAATTGAACGCTCTGCTTTACTTCGCCTCGAGGGGCTACCAGTGGTGGATGCTGCCGAAGGATTTCCCACCCTGTTCAACTTTTCAGCGTTATTTCTACGAATTAAATCGACTGAAATTCATGGAGCGCAAACTTCTGAAATTGCTTCATTCACCACCTCTCTAATGTCTTCAGGTCGTCTCAGCAGGGCGCCATGCATTCCGGTGCTTTGCGCACCCTGCATGCAGGATGTTGTTGGTCGCAAACTCGCGAACGGATTCCTCATATTTCCATCCACTAAGCCCAGGCTCTCCCGCGCTGAAGCAAGAGAGCCCCTGTAGCCGTCGCCCCCAAGCTGACAGTGGTCATGCATCGGCATCACGGCAGCGAATTCCGCTGGTTGAAGGAGGAGACGGCCGCTTGATCACCGGCTAAGCTTGTAGAACATCCGCCCTTCTGGCGGTATTATGTCCCTGCCGGTGATTGGCGTCGGTGA
Organism: Sinorhizobium psoraleae; assembly: GCF_013283645.1. GTDB lineage: Bacteria > Pseudomonadota > Alphaproteobacteria > Rhizobiales > Rhizobiaceae > Sinorhizobium > Sinorhizobium psoraleae. Next base: position 16,313 of record NZ_JABEKV010000002.1, on the reverse strand, counting down.
CCTCTGTACGTGGGGAGCCAGCCCTAATTTAAGGTACTGCGTCGATTACATTGAGGTCCCCACGTCCCGAACGCCAACATGCGGCGACCCAGTGTTAACCGCGACGAGAACCATAGAACCGGCAGGAACATATAAGTCGAAAGGGAACTTGCAATCAGCTCCGCAATCAGAGAACCCCATTATTGCCGTGAGCAGTCGCCTGAGGGCGGAAACCGGGACCGACTGCCCCCGGCAAGCGGTTCCGTTCCTCTTTATCTGACTTGACGTGCGGTCTGCTATTGCGGTTTATCGCAAATCGCGGGGGGTTGGCACTGAGACAGACACTAGCGAAGCCGCGACAAGCGGAAACTTCTATCGCTGAACAACACGGAGAAGTGCATGCTGAATCCTAACCCCGAAAAAACGAGCGGAAAGCCTGAACCCGTCGATATACATGTCGGCCATCGAATTCGGATGCGCCGGGTGTGGATGCAGTTCACACAAACGGCGCTCGCGGAGGCTATCGGAGTGACGTTTCAGCAGGTACAAAAATACGAGAAGGGTATCAATCGTGTAGGTGCAAGCCGCCTCCAACAGATTGCAGACGCACTGGACGCGCCAGTTTCCTACTTCTTCGAAGATATGCCGGGCGCAACGGCAGACGACGACGGCGACCGCAGTGGCCAAAAGACGCTACAACCAGAAATCATGGACTTCGCGTCTACCCATGAAGGTCTTGCGCTCATTCGTGCCTTCTCCCGGATCACCGACGAAAAGGTGCGGAGCCGGACCCTTGGCCTTGTGAAAGTGCTCGCCGAACAGGATCGAACGGCTCAGGCACACCCTAAGAACAGTCCATGAGTCTCACAACCGATTCAAACGAGCCCGAGAAGCGGTCGCCTTACGAGGTCGGCCGTCTTCTCGATCGCTCCGTCGATTACGCTATACGCGCGAGCAGATTGGGATCGCCGGCACGGCGTAGGACGTGGCGTCAGACCTCCGAGAGCGTCTGAGCGCGCCCGCGACGTTTTCCGCCGCAGAAATCAGAGACGCCCTCGTCGATGCCGCTGACGTAGTAAGGAGGTCCCTGACGGGAAAGACAAGCTCTGTTGCGAGATGATGTTGGCGGCCGCAATTGGGAGTGCCCGCGCGGACAGCCATTGACAGGTTGGGGACTTGACTCCACTGAGGGACGGCGCAGTCCGACGTTTCTCGTATGTCCCTGCAAATCCTGCAAACATGATAGTCGATGCGACGTTTTCTCGGACTTGTGCTTTAATCCGGCATGACGACGTGGGGGTCCTACGATCACCGAGCCACCAGGGTTCAAAATCTTACTGATCAATTCGGGCGCGTTTGAGGGAGCGCATGGGAGAACTATCTGGCGATACTCGAAGACGCCCTGAAGACTAACGTTATGACGCCGTTGCCATCGGCGTCGGAGCTGTCGTGCTGGGACCGATCGTCCTGTCGTGAGGCCGTTTTAAGGTGTCCACCTCCCCGCCCGGACTGTTGATATATAGACAAATGTCGCGCGAATATGTATTTCAGATTAATTTCCTCATGGGCGGATGCAAGGACGGCGACCTTCTCTTGGTTTACTTTGCCCGTGTAAAGTTGACCGTGCTCATTGAGGCGGGGAGGAGGCGTCGCTCATCACCCGAAGGGTGCCAGCCTGTAGCGGCGTGCTAAATGTCGACAGGGTAACTGTAGCGAGCACGAATAGTGACGTTCGCCTCGTAGGGTATTCCTCTGTTCTGTAGATTGGAGAATGGCATGTTTTGTATATAAGTTCCTTGAGAAGGACTTTATACCATGGGTTTCCTTTCATCTTCCTGTTCCTCCAAAAAAATAAAGATTTTTGAGGTATCTGGCGCTCCTGAACCTTAGAAAATCAGAGTTGTTCATGGAGATCCCCTCAATCAATGCTGTGCTCAGTTGTACTGGGCGAAGCAAGTGCCGTGCCGACGCCGGAAAGCATTTTAGATCAATGGGATCGCTCTGACAGTCGGTGTTTCATGTCCGACTTAGTCAGGAAGCCGACAACTAAGGTGGAACTGTTCAGGCTGGTATCGAGCAACGGTCGGCCCAGCCGATCTGGAGTCAGAACTTGATCAGCGTGCGACAAGCTTTCTGTAAAAGGATGTGATTTGCCACGCGGCGGAAACGCTTTGTTTACTAATTAGAGAGTGTAGTAAGGTGCATCAGATTTTTGTTCCCATTTTGTTCTCTCTATGAGAAAAAGATGTGGAGAAAGAAATCCACGATATGCGAATCAGTCGACTTTCGGTCTGATGTCCAAAAATGGAGGAATATGGGCTATGAAAGTTAAAGTCACCCAAGTCGGTCATGGGACACATCCCAGCGAGGTGATTGTTACCGTCGATACGACGAGTGGGCCAGAAAAGTTGGTCGTCCACCAGAGATCCATCAAGGATAACGGACTCGACATCGGATACCCGATTAACCGAGATCGAAACAGCCTCCTAGTTGAATTGCCGAGAGAAACCATTTCTGGCTCTTGGCGTGTTTGGGTCCCTGAAGCGGTGGTGGTTGAATAATTGGGTTACCGGGACTGACGCGCAATGATTTTGACTGACCGCGAAATACAGATTGCCATACAGACTGGCGCCATTATTGTTGATCCAGACCCAGATCTATCCTTCTACAGCTCCACCAGTCTTGATTTGACGCTTGACGGAAGGCTAACTCTTTTCAAAGAGCCAAAGGGCGGTTTGGCGATAACAATAGACCCTTCGGACGTCCAGTATAATCACGAAGAAATACTAGGGGAGACTACTTCCCCCCACGATATTGATCCCGCACTAGGATATGACTTTAAGCCTGGCCAGATGTTGTTGGCATGGACAAAGGAATATGTCGAACTTAAGTCCCAATCGCGCATAGCAGCGAGGGTTGAGGGCAAGAGCTCACTTGCCAGATTGGGGATAGGTATTCATCTGACAGCGCCTACCATTCATGCGGGTTTTTCGGGGCAGATTCGGCTTGAGATGGTGAACCACAACAAATTTCCGATTAAACTTCGCCCCGGCATGAAGATATGTCAGCTTATCTTTGAACAGACAGTTGGCACGCCTGTCCGAGGCTATGAGGGCCGGTTTGCGGGACAAACGAACGCGAAGAAGGGATAACTATCCAGCTCGCAAGTCGGCTTAGAATTCCCCGTTCCGCCACCAGTCGATTCGCTTGACCTCTGCGCGCCTCATCTATGCATTCGCCTGGTGAGGAGTGATCTGATGGCCGCCTTTCCACGGCAATTCTGTAGATGCTCTACATCATACATCCGGCATAACCGAGTTGAATTGCAGTCGGCGTATCCGACGTCGCGTCCGGTGGTCCGGGCGAGAACATTCCTACGGTTTATGACTTCTCCGCCGGTCGGCCTCGTCGAAATAAGGCCGACGCAACAGCGCATAAATTACCCGCGGCCGCGATAGGTCGGCACGCCTTGGTCCGGAAGCCAGACGCCCTCTGGGGGGTTGCCCGTCTGCCAGAAGGCATCGATCGGAATACCGCCGCGAGGATACCAATAGGTGCCAATTCTCAGCCACTTGGGCGAAAGCAATTCCACCAGCCGCTTGGCAATGTCGATGGTGCAATCCTCGTGGAAAGCGCCGTGGTTGCGGAAGGAATGCAGGAACAGCTTGAGCGACTTCGATTCCACCAGCCAGCCGTCCGGCACGTAGTCGATGACGATATGGGCGAAGTCCGGCTGCCCGGTCATCGGGCAGAGCGAGGTGAACTCCGGTGCTGTGAAGCGGACGGCGAACTCCGTGCCCGCATGGCCGCTCGGTACTCTTTCGAGCACCGCCTCCTCCGGGCTTTGAGGCTGACCGACCTTTGCTCCAAGTTGTGAAAGTCCTGATACGTCCGTCTTTGTCATTTCCGTAGTGCTCCACTAGCTTTAACACGCACGCCGTGCGCCTTTTCGCCTTCCGGCTCGACATAAATCGCGATACAGGCGCCCCGATGGAGGCGCGGATCGCATCCTCGATGCGGTCGCAACTATCATGGCCGTCGCCAACCAGCATCGCCCTGGCGATGGCAAGAACAAGACCGAAGATCCAGCTACTTGCCTGAATACCGAACTAGTCACTCATCTCTTCTTCAGTTCCACCAAGTTCGAGCGAAGAGAGACCTGAGAGCGGTCGTTCTCCCGGACTGTGTGGGCATGCCCGACAGTTGTTTTGTCATGTCGGCTATCATATCCCGTTCGCCCAGCATGGAATGGTTTCGGGCGTCCTTACCGCCACCCCAAGAGCCCCACTGGATCGCTGACGAAGGCCGGTCTCGAAAACGTCCGAGCCGAGGCGCTTCGCCAGTTGTTCAACTCCGCGCGACCGCACACGCGGGCTGACCACACTATAAATATGTCACCGTCGCGGTAGATCGCCGCACCATAAACATGACAGCCGTTTACACCAGACTCATGAACTCCGCTCGCGCGGTCGCATCGTTCTTGATGACGCCGCGCAGAGCGGTGGTTATCGTCTGGTGTCCCTGTTGGCACACCCCCCGCGATTCCATGCACAGGTGCCGCGCCTTGATGACTACTCCTACACCCTTCGGCGCAAGGTGAGTAAACAGCGCGTCCGCGATCTGGCCAGTCATACGCTCCTGCACTTGCAGCCTCCGCGCGAAAATGTCGACTAGCCGGGAGAGCTTGCTCAGCCCGATGATTTTGCCATTCGGTGCGTAGCTTATTGTGCAGGTGCCGAAGATCGGTGCAAGGTGGTGCTCGCAATGCGAATAGACCGGAATGTCCTGGACGGTGATCATCTGGTTGTGCGTTTCAGCACCGTCCTCGAACACCTTGAATATGTCCTTCGGATCTTTGCCATAGCCGCCGCACCAGAATTGCCAGGCTTTGGTGACACGCGCAGGGGTTTCTTTCAGTCCGCCGCGTGAAGGGTCTTCACCGATGAACTGGAGCAATTTCACGATACTGTCACCGAACGAGCCGATAGTATCGCCCTCCCATGGGAATAGGACGCCGCCTGACGCCCCGCGTCCAGCTTGTTCGTCAATGAGCGCGTAGAATGCTTTCTCCGGCCACTCGTGCTTCCATTTGTCACGGGTTGCACCACTATCGACGACGTCGTCGATGAACAGGTCCGCTTGGTCCGGGTTGTCGACGAGTAACAGCGGGATGTGCTGGCCCACTGCGAGCGCTGCAGGCACGCCCCCACGAGGAATAGCATAAATCCTGAGTGCTTGATCCATATCCGGCTTGTAGACCCGGTTTAGTTCTGCGGCCAATTTCGCTGCCAGCGCGTCGAACTCGCTGAACGATAGTCTGTTGTTGATCATTACCTCTCCCTCTGCCCGGAATCTTTCTTTTGAGGCTGTAGGGCGTACACGGCGGAGCATTTGCGCGTTTCTTCGACTTCGCAACGTACCAGCTTGATTCCTGTGCCTTTGAGCTGCTGCGGACCGACCACGAGCACAAGATGCTGCGCGATGTTTTCAGCAGTCGGATTGAACGGGACCAGCACGATGCCATCACCGATCGACGTCCCGTTACCGGTTTTGATTGTGTCGTCGATCAACGCATTGGCAACCGGGTCATGCTCCCACAGGAGCATCTTATGATCCCAGTTCTCTTCCAGCCACATACAGAGCTTGCTCTTCATGTCGCTGAAGTCGATGACGCGCCCCACATTGTCGAGCTCATCAGCTTCGCAGCTGAAATGCACACGGTAGTTATGCCCGTGCAGATGCCTGCACTTGCCTTCGTGCCCAACAACGCGGTGTCCGCAACTGATATCGTGGTAACGCTTCGCCTGCCAGCTCATGCGTCACCACGCAGCGAGGCATAGTTCGCCGTTGTAGGTAGCTCCATGCGCCCTTCGCGCCACGCGCGCATGACCAGCGGGTCGGGAACTCCAGCTTCGAGAAATCCTTGGGCTCGCAGGACGTTTGAGTGGTTCATGTCTGTTGGAGGGTACTTCCCGTCATAGCTGGTGTGGCTGTATGCCAGCGCTTGCATGCAACCGGGGAGCTCCATGGCTCGGGCAATCGACTGCGCTTTGCTCAGGTTTACGAGGGGAGCAAGAATCTCGATTCGTTCTTCGATCTGGCGCCCGAGCGACTGGTTTATTGCTTCTTCCATCTGCGACAGGAACGACTGGCGACAGTCAGGATAATTTGCGGTGTCCTGCTCACATATCCCAGTGACGATCTGGTTGCATCCCAACGCGACCGCACGGTTTGCAGCGATGGTGAGAAACAAGGTGTTGCGCATGGGAACGAACGTCAGCTCGACGCGGCTGCCGATGACGCGATCCATCTGTTCGTAGCTCTCGTATTTCTCAAGCTCGTGTTCGCTAGTCAATGGGGACACCGACCGTAGGCAGTTCGGAACTTCGATCACTTCATGTGAGTCCACGTTTGCCATGCTGGCAACCTTGCGCGCGGCTTCGATTTCGATTCGATGCCGCTGCCCGTAATCGAACGTTACAGCATGCAACTTGTCACCCTTATCGGTGAGCAAGCTGCGGGCCCAGAAAAGGCAGGTGGTGGAATCTTGCCCGCCAGAAAGAACGACAAGGATTTTCATGAGGGTTACTCCATACGAAGGATCTTGTGAATTTGAAGTTGCAGCCTGTAACCGTGTTGCATGCACGACTCTACACACGCCTGCAGGTGACGCTCATTGAGCTGTGAGTTCTGCTCGTCCATCGGCTGCAGGTGGATTGTGCCGGTATAGTTCACCGGAGGTCGCGCAACGCGCAGTTTGCCGAGGCTATTGTCAAGCGCGTGCACCGGCAGTCCGTCGTTTTCGTCGACGCTGTGCGCAGCCATCACGTATTTGAAGCAACACGCTCGCTCAGCTGTAACCGGGTTGATTTTGCCCGACTTTGGGCTGCACACGATGTATAAACCCTCGCAAGCAGCAGTGTTCTTGTTGATGATGCTGAGCGGTGGAGGAGGCAGCAAACCGTTCGTTTCGACCTGCACATAGCAACCGAAACGCTGAATCAGTTTGAGCACCAGGACTTCGATCTGCTGTCTGAACGGCTCGCCGCCTGTGATGACGACAAGTCCGCTGAACCGCTTGATCGGAAAGTTATCGGTTGTGCCATCGACGCGTTCATCACGGTTATTGGGTACCGGCAGCGAATCCCGGTAGACTCGTTGTATCTCATCGCAGATTTCGTCTGTGCCCATCCAGCGACGTCCTGACGTGTAGTCTGTATCGCACGCGGGGCACTGCAGATTGCAGCCGGCCAGCCTGACAAAGACTGCGGGGGTGCCGCAGAACGGTCCCTCACCTTGAATGGTGTAGAAGATCGAATGGACATCGAGCTTTTCGTGACCAAGCTGAAGCAGGGTCGTACGCTTCTCAGGCGCTTGTCTATTCACGCGCATCTAGGCTCCGGGATTACAAACCGACTTTGACGAACCACAATGACCAGCGGCATGGACTTCGTTTATCTTGTCCGCGTCCAACGGACCCGTAGCGGTCCTCCCCTCAACTGCGGCTGAGGCGACCAAGACCGCCCCAGCCTTGCCTGGTCGGGGAGCCCGACGCCAGTGGACCTCCACATGGAGCACCTGGCCTTCCCCGCAGTTCGGGTTGCCGAAGGCGAATCCAACGGAGTTCACCCCGCGTGAGAAAGTGGCGCTGGTATTGGGTCGACAGCTTGGAACTGGGGCAAGTTTCACTGGGGCATTGGCAGTTTCTGTAGTTATTCCCATCGTTTCTCTCCGAATGCATTTGCGAACGAGGAAGCAAGTAGCGAGCCAACAGAAAAGCCACGTTAGAACAATAAGTTGCGCAGACATCACTATGTCGTATGTCCGACAACACGTGGGGGGTTATGTTGAGAAAGTGACTTCGAGAGCTGAGAGCGCGCCTAGGGGTCGAATGGGATGAAGGTGCCGACTCCGTGGCATTGCGGAACTCAATCGGCCGGCAGCGCTTTTAATGAAGCCGCTTCATCTTACCGATCATGTGATTCCGAGCACTCGAGAGCGCAGGCAATTGAAGCTGTCAACAACGCTCATGACCGGGCCGCCGCCGCCCTTGAACCATTCGAGCAAACAACCGGCGGAGGCTGGGCATGCCGAATGAGCAGCTGATTTGAGATGATTGTTGAGTAGCGCGCGGTGGACGCGGCAGAGCACAGCCTGATACTGGGTCGACCGGAATGATTGTCGCTTGTGGCAACACCGTAACCAACGCTCACCTTTCCAATCCGGAGATCTTGCCCGAGATGCCGATTGGCTGCGACCGCTGACCGCTCGTAAGCGGTCTTAAGTGAGCAGCGTCATTTATAAGGCTTCGAGTGATGGCACAGACGTTGCCTGCAAAAAGGTCAATCGACTGCTGAAAACCGCCGCAGTGGCAAAGCTTGACGGCCTTCTTTCCTATACCCGTCCACAAGACCCAAGCTTTTCCCATAACGAATCAATTGTGGACCGAGGAAGTTGCAGCCGAAAAACATCGGACAAGACTCGCTGCAGCTCGGTCTTCGTTTTGAGTGTTTCTGTTTCCTCAGTTTGGTTCCGAATCAAGCTGAAATCCTTGTTCAACAAGTTCGCAGGCCCTTCGGCTGTCAGCACGCTCATCATGAGGCTGGATGGAAATGGCGAACGCTCCCAGCGAGCGCAGATGAAGTTGGCGCCCTCGAAATCTGAGGGCAAGGCGGTGGCTCGATCGAAACCAAAAAGAGCGAACCATTCTTTCCCGTTCTTGCGTTCAACGACGAGTTCTCCGCTGGCGGGATCAGCTCGCAGGCGAAACACGTCACGGCCAGCTGTTTGCAGTTCCTCTGTATCGATCCGTAGCGGTGCAATCGGTGCTGGACCACCGAAGCCAGAGTCGGCGAGCCAGTCGACGCCCTCGATGGTTACGATGAATGCCTGGTGCGTGCGTGGACCACCCTCCGCAGCACCCATACGCACTCTGCAAAGGATGGGCTGGATCGTGAAACCGAGTGCTCCGAGCGCCAAGCCAAACAACTTGTTCAATTCGAAGCAATACCCCCCTCGCCGGGCATTGATCAGTTTGGCCCAGATCGAATTTTCCGTCAGATTGGGTATATTACCCAACAGCACATCGATGTTTTCAAAGGGAATCGCGCGCATTTGAGCCTGCTGAAGGGCAACAAGACCGTCGACCGTTGTCGGCACTCGAGCAAGGCCGATACGATTCAGATAGATCGCAATATTGAATGCCATGGGATGTCCTTAACAGCTAGAATTCGTATTCGTTGAGCGCTCTGCCGGAAGCGAGATGACGTCCCAGGGTTCACGGAGCAGCGTAAGGTGGTCATCTCCCCCTATAGAAGTGAACATGCCGACATTACTCGTGTTCGCACTGAACCAAAGCGGCCGCTCGAGCGCTGCAAATACCCTCGTGATGCCGGAAAGTCGCGCATTGCTCGTACAGGGCACTGAACCTCATGGTGCTGCAAAAAAGGGTACACAAAGGACTTCCGATCCACAGCGGATTGCAACAGATGATGTCGACCTTCTCGGGCCTTCGCTCATGGTGACCCGCTGTGGCTGACTACGAGTGGTCGAGATAAGCGTCGAACGCGGCAGCAACAGAGCGGAGCAAAATGCGATGGCCATGCCGCACGCGGATGAAGCCATTCTCGACGTCCACTATCCCGTCGTCGGCCAGCATCGCCAAGCGCTCAGCTGAATCGAGAAGATGGGTCCAATCAAATCCGTGAGCGGCACAGATTGCCGGTACGTCGGCCTCGAGATCACACATCAGCCGCTCGATGATCGCGCCTCGGACGCGGTCTTCGCCGATAAGACGGTAGCCCTTCGACGTTGCCAAGCGACCAGCTGCGATATGCTGACTATAGGCCTCCAGCGCGGCTTCGTTCTCGACGTAACCCTCTCCAACGCGCCCGATAGCCGACGCACCAAAGGCGATCAGGGTTTTGCAGGTATCGGCAGAGTAACCTTGGGAGTTGCGCCGCAGGCGACCGGTTTTCTGAGCCAATGCCAACTCGTCGTCCGGCAAGGCGAAGTGGTCGAATCCAATCTCTCGGTAGCCGGCGGCAACCAGCGTCTCGGCGACGGCCGCAGCTTGTTCGGCGCGGGCAGCGCTGTCTGGGAGTCCTGCCTTTTCGATGAGGCGCTGATGTTTATTAGAAGACGGCGTGTGAGCGTATCCGAATACGGCAATCCGCTGCGGGCGCATGGCCACCGCCACCGTTGCGGTCTGTACGCAGGACTGCATCGTCTGATTGGGAAGACCGTATATGAGATCGATGTTGATGCGGTTTATTCCCTGCTGGCGCAGGTTTTCGACGGCAGTCGCCGTCTGCTCTACACTCTGGATACGATTGATCGCTTTTTGAACCAAGGGGTCGAAACTCTGCACGCCGAGGCTCGCGCGGTTCACCCCGGCTGCTCCTAAGGCTTCGGCCATCTCCGCGGTGAACGTGCGCGGATCGATCTCGACGGCGATGGCGGTCTTTTGCCTGAACGCGAAGCGGCGGCGTAGAAGCTCCATCAAGGCGAGGAATTCCGTTGGCTCAAGGAGCGTGGGCGTTCCGCCGCCAAAGTGCACGTCGCTCACGGGTAGCGCCTGCGGCGTTAGCTCCGAGACCAAACGGATCTCGCCGCGCAGCGCCGTCACGTAATTTTGGATCAGCGCGTCTCGCTGGGTGATGGTAGTAGGGCAGCCGCAATACCAGCACATCGACCGGCAGAACGGAATATGGATATAGAGCGACACGGGGTCGTTAGCCGATAGGCCGCCGAGCCATTCTCCATAAGCCTCCGCGCCGATCGCTGCGGAGAACTGCGGTGCAGTTGGATAATTGAAATACCAAGGCAGGCGCGCCTCGCTATGTTTTGTCTCTAGCATAACCGTCTCTCATCTTGATGTTAGTCCCTGCCTGCCGCGCTCTCCTATGTCTCTGATCTTCAACTGTCGCGGCGCAACTTGTATTTCCGTCAAGCCAAGTAGCCTGTGTACAAAGTCTCCATGGAGGCGTGCGCGTTATTGGCGCGCTGTTGGCGAAGGCGGATTTCGTCGGCGCATCTGGTGCATGTGTTCGATTCCACCCGTGGTGCGCGCCCATGCTCCGCCCTCGCCGCCGGGTTGATCTTGCTCAAATCCGCCCACACGGCGTAAGGCTTACGGACTCACTTATTGTCCATGAGCTTTGCGACATGTAGGTGTATTCGAGCGCGTAGCGGCGGGCGTGTTCCTGCAGGTTGGCGGCGGCCGCGTGACCGCCCTTGATATTCTCATAATAGTAGAAGGGCAGACCATATCTTCGAACAGGGCGGCCATCTTGCGCGCGTGCACCGGGCCGACGCGGTCATCCTTGGTCGAAATCTCGAAGAAAGGTTCCGGATAGGCCACCCCCGCCCTGACGTTATGATAAGGCGAGTTCGAGCGCAGGAAGGCGCCTTCGACCGGATCGTCGGGATTGCCATATTCGCCCTGCCAGGAGGCTCCTGCCGACAGGTGGGTGAAATTGACCATGTCGAGAAGCGGCACCTGGATCACGACCGCGTTCCACAGGTCGGGACGCTCGGTCAGCTGCACGCCCATAAGCAGGCCGCCGTTCGAACCACCCATGATCCCGAGACGCGGTGTCGAGGTGACCTTCTTCGCGATGAGGTCCTGCGCCACGGCCTCGAAGTCGTCATAGACGCGCTGACGACGGGTCTTCAAGCCGGCCTGGTGCCATTTCGGACCGAATTCACCGCCGCCGCGGATATTGGCCAGCGCGAAGGCACCGCCCTTTTCCAGCCATAGCTTGCCAAGCGATGCCGAGTACTTAGGCTGCATTGAAACTTCGAAACCGCCATAGGCGGAGAGGATGGGCGGGATCGTGCCGTCCAGCTTGACGCCATTGCGCGCCGCGAGGAAGTACGGAACCTTTGTGCCATCCTTCGAGGTCGCCCAGAACTGCTGTACTTGCAGGCCTTGGCCATCGAAGCGTTCAGGGGTCGACTTGATCTTCTCGACTTTGCCGCTAGAAGCATCGGCATAAAACAGTGTGGAAGGTTCGAGGAAACCTTCGGAGAAGGCGAACAGGCTATCGCTCTCATCGTCGCTAGACGTCAGGGACAGCGTCGAATTTTCCGGCAGCGCCAACTTGAAAGACGACCAGCCGCCCTTGCCGAAACCGAAGCTGCGTACCTCGCTGGTGACATTCGACAGGCTGGATAGCAGGAGGCGGTTCTTGGTCTGGGTAGTCCCTTTGACACACTGGTGCTCGTTCGGCTTGAACAGCACAAGCGCTTCGACGTGCGCCGGATCGGCGAGCGCCGCCTTGAGATCGAAAGCGATGATGGCCCCACTGTGGAAGACGGTGCCCTTGGCCGAGGTCCAGTCCGACTTCAAGTGGTAGATTGCCTGGCCCTTGTAGTAGCCCCCAAAGGTGGCCGTTGTCGGCAGGGGCAGGACCACCTTGTGCGTATCGGTGTGGCCGTTCGGGTAGAAGGCTCGTTCGGTATTGAAGAAGTCGAGGCGGCGATAGGAGGTGTCCATCACATACTTGCCGTCGATGCCGCGCAGCACGCTGCGCTCTGCCGAGACGTCCTCCTTATCGCCGCGGAAAATCTCGACTGCCTGATCCAGGCTCTGACCGCGCTTTAGCACCTTGGTGACGTAATCATAGCCGGAAGCAGCCACTTCATCAGGCATCCATTCCCGGGTGACATACATGGTGTTCTCGTCCGGAGCCTTGTTGGGGCTGGAACCGATCGCCTTGGCGACGGTGATCATCTGGGGCTGGGCGGAAACCGGCATGGTGGTCACCGTCGCCAAGGCCATCGCCTCATCAAGCTGTCCAGAAATGTACCGCGCATGGTTTGCCCCTTCGAAGCCTCGATAACCGTATCCGAAGCGGTTGAACGAACCGCTTCGGCTCTATTCTGAGCAAGAGCTGTGCCAGTAGGATACATTTGAATTCAACGGGTTATTTTGGGGGAGTGGGAGGGCGTGTAGGATAAGTCGCACTGCAATGTCGCAACCGCGACACGCTTGTCGCTTCGGGATGGCTCTAAGACAGACTCTAACGATGCAAGAGTGCGGCCATTCTCCACCTCCCACAACTCGGTCATGTCGATGACCGTGTCCGTGGCAGCCTGCCAGACCCGCTGATTTGCAGATGGTAAAACTTGCGGATCGTGTCCACGGGGGTTGTGTAGCTCGGCGGTAGCGCGCCCGGTCGCGAGTACGCCCTCAATCGCTGTAGCGAGTGAGCGGCTGAGTGGGTGGTCATCAATGCCCCTTCGGTAAGGTCGGGTTGCTGGAACCAATCTGATGCGAAGGAAACATCGAAGACCAACCACATAATGGACTTCCGCGGGCTCGTAGAGAAGGGCCCCACGCCGATATTCTGCGGGAGATGATCGGCTTTGCCGCCGGGCGGCTGATGGAGCTGCCGGTTGGTGCAACCGGCGCCGGCTATGGCGAGAAGAATACCTTACCGATGGTCCAACGGCTCGGTCTCGATCACCGGCCGCTGGTATGAGACCGGTATGCTTTATGCCGATCTCAAAAAACGAGCGTTAACTAGTCCGAGCTGAGGGCCACCGCCGGTTGGAGGCGTGAGGCATTGCGGGCCGGCAGGAAGCCGAAGAGCAGACCGGTGAAAAAGGCACAGGCGAAGGCGAGTGCGATCGGGCCGGGTGTGAAGCTGACCGGCATGCCGAAGGTCTTGGCAAGCGCTCCGGTGCCGAGCCCGGCAGCGACTCCGATCGCGCCGCCGATAGCGGAAACGACCAGCGCCTCGACGATGAACTGCACGAGGGACAGTGTGGAGAGCCGCCGCCTCGAAGGCTAGGCCCTGAGCGATTACGCTATGTGGCGTAGCAGGAAGGCGGCCATCAGTGTTTTTCCGGTAGGGTCGGGTTGTTCAAGCTCAACCTGATGGAAAGATCACCGATGACCGACGAGATGATGAACCTGCGCTCGCTTGTTGAGAAGAGTGCGGACGCGGATTTACTACGCGAGATGATCGGTTTTCCCGCCGAGAAGCTGATGGAGCTGGAGATCGGCAGCGCGACCGGTGCTGGCTACGGCGAGAAGACCCCGATGCGGCTTGCCCAGCGCAACGGCTACCGCGAGGGCGACTGGGAGACGCGTGCCGGGACGGTGGAGCTGCGTATCCCGAAGCTTCGCACCGGCAGCTATTTCCCGAGATGGGGTATTCGGCTTGAGCCCCATCCTTCAGCGGCGATGCCATGAAGGTGCTGCGCTTCGAGCTGATGGTAACCGTGGTCTGTTCTGGAACAGCCACAAGCATCAGGAAAGGAAGCGCAGCATGAAACATTATGCCGGATTGGACGTCGCAGTCAAAGAGACCGCCATTTGCATCGTCGACGAAACGGGCGCGATCTGCCGTGAGGGGAAGGTGCCGAGCCATCCCGAAGATCTTGTGCGGGTCCTCACCGATCCTGCCTGGACGCTTGAGCGGATCGGGCTTGAAGCCGGGCCCTTGTCGCAATGGCTATTCAGCGGGCTGGCGGAAGCCGGATTGCCGGTGACCTGCATCGAGACGCGGCACACCAAGGCATTCTTGAAGGCACAGCCGAACAAATCCGACCGCATTGACGCCCGAGGCATTGCCCAGATGATGCGGGTCAACCTGTTCCGCCCGGTGCATGTCAAGACGCTGACGAGCCAGAAACGCCGGGCCTTGCTGACGGCGCGCAAGCTCCTACAGGAAAAGGCGATTGCCATCGACAACGACATCCGCGGGCTGTTGCGCAATTTCGGGCTCAAGGTCGGCATGGTCGGAGCCGTCAAATTCGCGCACCGCATCCCCGAGCTCACCGAAGACATGCCCGAACTGGCCGAGATCCCGGAGCCGCTGCTCGACGCACGCGACAAGCTACGCCAGCACTTTGGCGCCCTGCACCGCAAGGTTCTGATGCTTGTCGGGAAGGATGAGACGTGCCGCCGACTGATGTCGATTCCCGGTGTCGGTCCGGTGACCTCGATGGCCTATACCGCGACGATCGACATTCCTCAGCGGTTCAGGAATTCCAAGGCGGTAGGGCCGATATTGGGGCTGACGCCGGTACTGCATGAGTCGGGCGAAAGCCGCCGCATCGGCCGCATCACACTGTGCGGCGACGGCTTGCTTCGATCCCTGCTCTACGAGTCGGCGCAGGTGCTTTTGACGCGGGCCACGAAATGGTCCTGGTTGAAGGCCTGGGCGATGAACGTCGCCAAGCGGCGTGGTGCGCGCAACGCCATTGTCGCGCTTGCCCGCCGACTGGCAGTGATCATGCACCGGATCTGGGTCGACGGCACCCAGTTCCGCTCGACCAGGCAGGACCTCGTGCCGGTCGCTGGCTGACGTCCCGACCGATGCAGCCTGCCGCGGCGCTCGTGTCCGTCAAGGGCCAGTCGCTGCGCGACGGCCAGCGCGAAATCAGGTCGGGACGAGAAGATGGTACCCAATCGGCCGAACAAAAAGATCGGATATGAACTACCATCAAATGTGACAATTATCACCCCGATGGAAGGTGAGACACAGTTCCACCATGCCGGTGGAAACCTGTCCTTCGCGGGACGGTGGATGAGGTGAGTTCGCCGCAGAAAGCTGTACCGATGCCCCTTGCATCAGGACGCTCCCGAGATTGTTCCACCTCATTCATTTGAATCCCATGGAGGGAGGGCCGAGGCGCCGATCCCGTAGAGAAGCAAGACCCCGCGAAAGACATCAAATGCCGGCAAGCCGGAACCCTCGAAAGCGCTTGACCTCAACACGCCGAATAGAGAAGCTTTCTCGAACCGCGCCGCATGGCCGAGAAGGCTTTAACGGCCGTGATCCAGGAGGCCTACATCCAGGGCGTCTCGACCCGCTCAGTCGACGATCTTGTCAAAGCGATGGGCATGAGTGGCATCTCCAAGAGCCAGGTCTCGAGGCTGTGCGAGGAAATTGATGACAAGGTGAAGGCCTTCCTCGCCCGCCCCATCGAGGGCGACTGGCCGTATCTGTGGATCGACGCCACCTATCTGAAGGTCCGGCGCGGCGGTCGCATCGTCTCGGTCGCCGTCATCATCGCCGTCGGCGTCAACACCGATGGCCGTCGCGAGGTGTTGGGCATGGAGATCGGTACGTCCGAGGCCGAGCCGATCTGGACAGAGTTCCTGCGTAGGCTCACGCGTCGAGGTCTGCGCGGTGTGAAGCTCGTCGTCTCCGATGCCCACGAGGGGATCAAGGCCGCCGTCTCCAAGGTTCTGTCCGCTACCTGGCAGAGGTGCCGGGTGGGGCTGTTGAAGAAGTGCTATGTATCTGATTCAATGGAGCACTCGTTGATTCTCTGGAGCCTCCACGATGCTCGGCCGCAAGGAACGCGATCAGCTT
>NZ_JABEKV010000019.1:5633-28011 GCF_013283645.1 Sinorhizobium psoraleae | reverse complement strand
TGGATTGAGGGATTCGAATGGGACGTCGACGCATAGGTCAGGAGAAGTTCGGCTTTGTCGTCGAACGCGGTAAACCGTCCTCGCTGGATGCGCTTGTCAAGCTGATCGACTGGGCACCGATCGATGGCGCTCTCGGGATGATCTCCAGTGCCGCCAAAGGAGAACCTGCCTGGCCGCCGTTGTCGTTGTTCAGGGCAATGCTGCTGTCGGTCTGGTACGACCTGTCCGACGTAAAGCTCGCCGAAGCCCTGGACGACCGCGCCTCCTTTCGGCGCTTCTGTGGCTTTTCGGTCTCGGAATCGACGCCGGAGCGCACCGCCTTTGTTCGTTTCCGCAAGGCCCTTGTCGCACAGGGACTGGATAAGGTCCTGTTCGAGCAGATCACCGACCAGCTCAAGGCACAGGCGATCCAGGTCAAGACCGGCACACTGGTCGATGCAACGATTATCGCCTCGGCCAGCGAGGATGATGGTGAGGGCCACTGGGTCAAGCACAAGGGCCGACCTGCGGTTCATGGCTTCAAAGCGCATGTCGGTGCTGACGCCGATACGGCCCTTGTCGAGGAGATCGCCGTCACGCCGGCCAACGTCAATGACGGCAAGGCCGGTCCTGATGCCTTGCCTGACAATCCGGGCGAGGTTTATGCCGACAGCGCCGATCGAGGCAGCCATTTCGGTGATGCGGTGCGCGCCAAAGGTGGCACTCCGCGCGTCATCGCTACCGCCATGTGGGGGCGCGACGAAGCCGAAACCCTGGCACCTCTCGATGCCTGGAACCAACCGATCCATCGCATCCGTGGCCGGATCGAGAAGATCTTCGGCACCTGGAAGCGAAGCTATGGTCTTCGACGCATGCGATGGCGCGGGCTTGCCAAGGCCGCCATGCAGATCCGCCTCACCGCCATCGCCTACAACATGAAACGAAGTTTGAAGATCGTTGCCGCTGCCGGATAGGCGACGAAACAACACGCCCTCCGATCGGCCGCCGTCTCAAGGTGGACGTGGCGATGCCGGCAACCGCACATTTTCCTCCATCCGGAGAAAAATACAGCAAATTCAATCGGAAGACCTACCCGCGTGATCGACTTCGAGATCAATTTGACCACTACCCTTCGAGCGCTCGCAAGAAGTGAGCCGGCGATCGCTTCCGCCTCCTTCGGCGATGTTGCAATCACCGTTTGAGGGACGGGGATGCCGTAGGCCGCGATCACCGCCTTGGCCTCTGGTTCGTTCAGCATCCGGCGACCCTCTGCAGCCACCTTCTGGAGAACGGATCGCGCCAGATCGCGGTTGCTCGGCACGTCGTCGTCCCTTCCGGATGACGCCCTCGCCAATGCCTGCTGCGCTTTCGACCACTTGGCGAGATACGATGCCGCCAGGGCGACGTCGGACGGCGTATCATAGCTTGCCAGCCCTACCTGCTGCAGCACGTGACGACCATCACGCGCGGTCCGACCGCCTAGCCAGCATGTGAGAACCGGTTTACCCGAGATTGTCCCGGACTGCGCAAGGGACGCGACCGCGTGCGCCGCATCAACGGGCGAGGCGAGGCCGGTCGGGCAATTCATGACGATCAGGATGTCCACGCCCGGATCTTGAGCGATGATCTCGACCGCCGTCTTGTAACGATCCGGCAGTGCATCACCGATGATGTCGACGGGATTGGCGCGTGACCAACTGGCGGGTAGAATTCGGTCGAGGGTGCCGATAGTCTCCGAAGAAAGATCCGCGAGCTCGCACCCGACGTCCATCAGCCGATCCACAGCGAGTACGCCGACGCCGCCGCCGTTCGTGACGATTGCTACACGGCTGCGCTCAACAGGAGGAAACCTCGCGAGGACTTCCGTCGCATCGAACAGTTCGCTAAGACCTTCGATCCTCAAGATGCCGGCACGACGTAAAGCCGCGTCGACAACGCGATCGGCTCCTGAAAGCGCACCGGTGTGTGTCGCTGCCGCTTTGGCCGCCTCGGCATGACGGCCCCCCTTGATGGCGACGACCGGCTTTGTCCGAGCCGCGGCGCGTGCCGCGGACAGGAATTTCCGGGGATTGGGAATGGTCTCGAGATACATGACGATCGCTTTCGTCTCGGGATCTCCAGCAAGCAGGTCAAGGAAATCGCCCGCGTCCGCGTCTGCCATGTCGCCAAGTGAAATAATTTTCGAAAAACCGACATTATTCTCCGCGGCCCAGTCGATCAACGAAGTTGCGATCGCTCCGGATTGCGAAAGCAGCGCGATTCCGCCCGACCGTGCCTGCAAATGCGCGAAGCTTGCATTCAGCTTCGCGGAGGGAACGAAGAGACCCACTGTGTTCGGCCCGATGATGCGAAGGAGAAAAGGCTTCGCGGCATCGAGCATCGCTTTTCTCAAGCCTTTATCAGCGCTGATACCGGCCGTGATGACGACCGCAGCGCGCGTTCCCTTCATGCCCAGATCATGGATCAGCGCGGGAACGGTTGACGGCGGAGTGACAATAATTGCGAGGTCGGGAACACCGGGAATGTCTGGGACCCGAGAATAGCAGCGAAGGCCTGCGACCTGGTCATATTTCGGATGTACCGGCCAGATTTCTCCCTCAAATCCGGCCGCGATCACGTTTTCGATGACTACCCGGCCAAGCGACCCGGCTCGGGACGAGGCTCCGACAATTGCGACCGACTTCGGATCAATAGCGTGATGAAGGTTGCGAATACTCATTGGTCTCATCTCCAATCTTCGTTGATCTCGCTCAAGTTGCGTCTCGGAGCAAGGGACTACTAGGTGCAACTATGCCGACTTGACATCGCCGCCATCCATCCCGACCGGCCTTACCATGCCCGTGAAGACGAGGGAGACTTTGTCGGGCATGCTTCACTCGGTCTTTCTGTCTGCTGCTGTTCATGCTGATCGCCGCGTCACTAACCGCTTACGTCCCTCTGGCGGCCCCTGGCTTCTTGCTGGTCGTGTTTCGCGAGCTGACCGAGGGGATTCTGCTCGGCTTTGCGCTGGGCACGCTGCTTTTCCTGCACCGCATGGCGGAGGCCGTCGAAGCCAAACACACGGGGCCGGTCGCTGAACTGCATAGGCCGGACAGGGTAGATGGCAACGGGCGCAGGCCTTACGCGGATCAAATGGCGCCGTGTCGCGGCGGCAGCAACCCGTTGAGATAATAATTGCCGATGTGGTGGAGCTCTCAAGCGTCGAGCGCGCGCCACCGAGTTCGGTCAGCTTCGTTGCCGCAAGCTGGGCGATCTCCGTTCCTAGCCCCTTGGCCTCCGCGACGGCGATCGATGCCGCAGCAACCGTCGCTTCCGTCGGATCTTCCGTCGCTGCTGCATGAGCGTCGCATAGGAGACCTCCGGGCCGCCATAGGCGTTCGGCACGTTGATGCTCCAGAGACCGCTCTCAGCATATTCGTCGAGCTCGGCGACCCGCAAGAGACCTTCCCGGTCACGGAGAGCAGATCCGGCCCTGAACTTTTCCGCCAAGCGCGCGGCAATCTCGATCGCTTCCGCACCGCTGCTGACGACGTGGGCCGGCGTCGAGGACGTCGGACGCGCCGCCACCGGGCCATGCGAATTGGCGCGGGGGTTGGCCGAATAGTCGATCTTGGCGTCGGGAGGAGCGCCCATGCTTTGATGCTCCTTGGAAAGAGTTAACTGCCGGTGGCGTGCAGTGCTTCGCTGCGTTTGACGGCTTCGATGTCGCGGTAGATTGCGCCGGGATGCGGCACCTCGAGGCGGGCACCCGCCCAAACAGCTTCTCACGGAGCGTCCCCGGACAGTATTGGCGCGGACCCCACGCTTCGGCTTTCAGTAGGAAGTAGGATATTGTTCACGCGTCCGTTACCGAAAACTGCCCGCCCTCCGGAAGTTGCAGATGCTTCTTCACGGGTAAACTCGGTCACACCATAGGCTGACGTATCGGTCTTCATTGTCGTCTCCTTTCCTAGAGCTGAATCAAGAGGATGAATCAGTGCTGCCAGTCGGCGGCGTGTGCCGCCGCACAACGAGGATCAGCAAGGATCGTGCCAACTGTCGCAGCGCCTCAGAAGAACTGCTCCGCACATTATTCAATGGCTTCACTGAAAGCGCGGCACGCCGGGCGAACATCCCGTCTCGCGGTTCGACAAACTCGACAGTAGGCGTCAACGTAAGGTACATCGATCGCCTTAGTTTTCCGCTGAAGCCAGGGTTCGTGTGTGGGGGCAAGATCGGACGTCCAGTATGGTACCGAAGCTACGTCATCGAGGGGACGCAGTGACGGGCTCTACCGGACTCGAGTGAATCGGCCGCATCGGCGGCACTAAGGAAGAGGACTTGGACGCGGTCTGGCCAACCGACCCTACCCGGGAAGATCGATGACCGCTGCTAGCCGCTCGCTCGCTACAGCGCTCCTATGACGATCACGACTGATTGTGCTCATAGTAATTCTGGCACCAAAATTGATGCCGTTACAAGATGGGGACTTGGCAGGTGTGCTGCGCGGCGGTTGCCTGACGACGATTGATGAAGCACCTATTCGCGGATTGGCTACCGCACGACCCTTTTCCGTCGCGGACCTTCCTCCTTCAATTGACCCAACGACCTCCAATTTGCAGCGTTTACGACGAGGGCAGCATTGTTGCCGAACGCAAGGTGGCGAGGTGTCAGGACGCGATCGCGGATGCGTTAATCGCTGGCGCGCAAAAACCGCTGAACTGTTTTTGTTCATTCCTCAAAAGCGGAAGAAAACGGCAGGTCGCCGTCGCTAGAGCAGCCCCTCTGCTCGGCTTCGTGGCGGAGATTTTGCCGCGGGCGCGGACAGCTCTGCTGAGTGTCGAGCCCGGCCGCCAACGATCTCAGATCGCCGCAATCCTTGAAGCTGCGACCAGTCGTGTAACCGTAGAGGAAGCCGGCGGCGTAGGTGTCGCCGGCGCCCGTTGTGTCGACTAGTTCGTATTGTCCGTGCCTTCATGCTTGGGCACTGTCCCTCATCCTCAGTTTGTGTGGTGGTGCAGTTGGTTGAGGATAGAATGGGCTCTAAAGAATTCTGGGCTTTTCCGCTAGTTCAGCAGGAACATGGAGGCTGGCACGCGTAGTGCAGCGGCGATACGCCTCAGCCTGCCCGGGTTGACATCAGCACCTTGTTCGATCCTTGTAATTTCGGCGCCAGTCAGGCCGCAGGTTAATGCAAGGTCCTCAATGCTATATCCGACCGCTTCGCGGAATCGCCGGACAGTGTCACCTATATGAACGTGACCCCGGCACGTATCGAAAGCGTCTATATTGTGTATTGAGTTTGTTATGACATGACTCCTTCGGTCAATGCGCAAGGAGCGCGCGCTCCTACCGTGAAGGGAGCCTGCAGTCATCGAAGAGCCAAACTACAGACTAGTGGTTGTTGCAGTGCAATATAGGTTTAAAAGATAACGATGCAAGCCATCGCTGGATGTTGGTTTTTTTGGCGGCGACGCTCCGATGATTCACACGAGATTTTCACGGCTCCACGAGGGTCCGGTAGGGCAGCGACCATCCCGATCTGTGCTCAACTCCTCCCTTGTGGTCTCCTGCCGTATCCATGCAAAACAGGCCGAGGCGTGCCTTGCAGGTTTAATCCTGCCCCGCAACCAACGTGCAAAAACAAAAGCCCCCCGTGTCGAAAGCGCAAATCAAGCGTCGCCGAAACCGCAACCCGGCCGGTTTCTTGAGCTGGAACTATGAACCGGCGGTAGATAGCGATTATCTTCTTTTCCCCCCGGAGCGGCGAGCCGCCTCTCGTGTGAAGGCACCGTCTCCGCTTTGACGAGGGTCGCCAGTTAGCTGCCAGTCTGGCGGCGACCAGCCCGCGTGAGGCCGCGGCTCATGAACTGCTCGGTAAACGCGAGTTGCTTCCGCAGATGCTTGCGGTCGAGCAGCAGTGTGGCGATCGTCGCGATCGGCCTTCCTTTCTGCGACGATCATTGCAATTTCAGGCTCAGCTGAATGCCATGTTTTGGCATCATAACGGTTTGCTGATGTCGATGCGTCCAAAACACTTCCTTGCGCCGCTCTGCCTCGCGCTCTCTTTTTGCGCGCAGCGCGGCCACGAGCGAGTGAGCGCGCTCAATCACTTCTTCCGCGTGGGCCATGAGAACCTCCGATCGGCGAGTGCCGTCAGCGCATCTATCACGACTTCCAGGCCGTGGCGCAGGACCTGATCGCGAAGAAGGTCGTGTCAGCGCATCAGGCGCCGGCGAAACAGCGCCGTCGAGATGAAGAACGGCAACACCGCGTAGATGCAAAGCGCACCGATGTGCAGGGCGATGCCGTCGGCGGGGCGATCAAGCATCGCCGGGCGAATGAGGTCGATCGAATGGGCGAGCGGCAAGAAGCGCCCCACCTGCTGAAGGGCACCGGGTAATTGGGTGAGGGGGAAGAACGCACCGGAGAGGAACATCATGGGTGTGGTAACGAGCGTCTGGTAGAATACGAAATAGTCGTAACTGGGCGCAAGCGCCGCGACGATCATCGCCAGGCTCGCAAAGGCGAGCCCGGTAAGAGCGATGACAGGCAGCGCATAGAGAACGGACGGCCATGCCGCATAGCCCAGCACGGCGGCAACAAATGCAATTGCCGCACCCGCCAGAAGGGCCCTTGTGGCTGCCCACGCCAATTCACCGAGTAGGATATCGCCGAGAGTAAGTCGTGTGTACAGGATTGCTTCCCAGGTGCGCCGATCGTGCATACGAGAGAAAGCCGCATAAATGGTTTCGAAGGTCGACGCGACCATCGCGCTTGTCGCCACCATGCCGGCCGCCAAAAAAGCAATATAGGAGGTACCTTCAACGCGACCTATCATTATTCCGAGGCCAGTGCCGAGTCCGAAAAGAGAGATCATGGGATCGGCGAGGCTACCGAGAATTGACGCAAGTGCGACCTTCTTCCATGCCAAATAGTTGCGGCGCCACACCGCAGCCCAGTTCCACGCGTTGGCGGGTAAAACCGCCGCGAAAGCTTCACCCATCGTTCACTTCTCCAGTTCTAGCCCGGTCAGCCGCAAGAAAACGTCCTCCAGATTAGGTGGACGCTGTAGATAACGCAGATCCGCGCGCCCGCGCAGTTGCACGCGCACCTGCTCCGGATCGGGCGCATAGCAAAAGAGCGTCTCGCCGCTTACTTCGATACGCTGAACGTATGGTCTGATCAGCGAACTCAGCTCCTGTGGATTGCCGCCGAAGATCTCGATCACCTGGCAGCCGATATGCTCCTCGATCAGAGTATGTGGGCTGCCTTCGGCGATGTTGCGTCCATGATCGAGAACGCATAGCCGATCGCACAGCCGCTCAGCTTCTTCCATAAAGTGGGTCGTCAGAATGATCGTCTTGCCGCGCGCCAGCAGGAACCGCAGACGCTCCCAAATCAGGTGGCGCGCGTGCGGGTCGAGGCCTGTAGTCGGCTCGTCCATTACGAGTAGCTGCGGATCGTTGATCAGCGCACGTGCCAGCGTCAGGCGTCGCTTCATGCCGCCGGATAGGTCGGCGACACGTGCATCCGCCTTGCTCTCAAGGCGGGAGAACTCGAGGAGCGATGGGATGATCGCTTCGATCGAGCGAGTACTCATGCCGAAGTAGCGCCCGAACACCAACAGGTTCTCGCGCACCGTGAAATCCAATTCAAGATTGTCGAACTGGGGAACCACGCCGATGCCCTTGCGTGCCAAGCGACCCCGTTCTGGCATTGGCTCTCCGAGCACCGTGATCTTACCCGCGTCGGGCCGTGTCATGCCGAGGACCATACGTGCAATCGTGCTCTTGCCCGCACCGTTCGGCCCCAGCAGGCCGAAGCACTCTCCCGACGCAACGGTGAACGACACCTCGTTCACAACGAACTTGTTGCGAAATGACTTCTTCACGCCGGTAAACTCGATTGCTGCTTTGGACATGGCTCTATCTCAGGCTGAAAGAAGCTGATCGGCCAGCCGGCAGCTCACGTGGGAGTGGGCCACCGCATTTGTGGCGGCCCTTTGGGAGAGCGATAGTCGAAGCACTTTGCGTGCCGCGCCCACTCGAGCGGATTGCCGTTGACGCTACGGCTCGCCTTCGGCGACTCTCCGCGTCAACAATTTATATTTCTTATCCAGGCTCACGACCTACAAGATCACTCGCTGCTGCAAACGCCGTCGGAGGTGACCAGCCTCGAACAGCCGCGCGAAGGATCCGTCCTGTGAACTGACTCAGAAGTTCCCGATTTTGCTGTAGCGCCCGGTCGGGCGATCGGGTTTGCCCCCAGGGGAGGGTTGGCAGCCTTGCGCGACAGCCAATCGCTATTGCTCAATGTACATAACGCATAGGCTTTCAAGGGGAGTAAGAGAAAGACGTTGATGAATGTGTGCAGAGAAAAACCGAGAAATCGGAGTTGGCGAGCACGGAATGCTGCCACGCTGCACCGACTGATGGTCATGGCTGCAATCATCAGGCCGGTCGGCCAAGGCACTGCGGCTGTCAATGCAAACTGCGCGAGCCCAGCCAGGACTGACAGCGCCAGCAATAGCGGTCCGAGATTCTGTCCGAGCACGTCCAGCGTTAGATAGCGATTGAGGCTGGGCAGTAGGTGCAGCGCAAGCATAGTGTCTCGGAACGTGCTCCGAGCCCAGCGGAGTTGTTGGCGCAGATACGGTCCGAGCCGATCCGGGACGACTGTTGCGGCAATGGCATCCGGAACGTACTCGGTTCGAAGTCCCGCTTTCAGCATCAGGATCGTAAGATGGCGATCCTCGCCGAAGTCGCTTGGCTTCCCCCGAAACAGTTGCGTCTCGTATTGCTCCAGCAGCAAAACGAGCGCGGAGCGACGGTACATAGCACACGGGCCGCAGCAGCACATAACGGCTCCAAAGCGAGCCTGTGCCGCGCGCTCCTCATTGCAAGCCAGCCAGTACTCCATATCGATCAAACGGGTCAGCCAGGTGTCGCCCCGGTTGCTGGCGATCAACTGACCCATGGCCGCTCCTACGGCTGGATCTCGCATCTTCAGTACAAGCTTTGTGAGGACGTCGGATGCTATTGTCGTGTCCGAGTCGACGTTGAGCACCAAATCTCCAGACGAGCGGCGTATCGCGGCGATCTGCGCCTTGCGCTTACCAACATTCTTGGGGAGCAGAATGAAATTGAACCTCGGGTCACCCGCAAAGGCGTCGTGTACAGGAACGATAGCGTCGCGATTTGCAGAACCGTCATCAATTACATAGACGCGTAACGTTCCGGCATATTGTTGGCCTGCAATGGACGCCAAGCACGCCGAGAGCGCGCTCGGATCCTCGTTAAAGCAGGGGACGATGACATCCACGCTCGGCAGAACGTCGAGACCGACTAGGTCCTCCGACGCCGGGGAATGGCCCGTCGGCGAAGCATAAACCGTCTGCATGCTTTTGTAAGCAGCCGAGAGCAGCGCATAACAGGTGATGGCGACAGTACTGGTTGTGGCAAGCAGGTTCATGGTGTTCGATTTGCTCAGCGATGTTGAGGAAGTGATCGGATTACAAATCCGCGGTCGTGCAATGCTGGGATCAGACGAGACAGGGCCGTGACCGTCTGGTCGCGCCGGCTAGCATCAGCGCATTGTCTCAATTCGTCAGGAGGGCATCCGTCGTGCAGGAGCACAATTGCGCCCGGCCGGACAGAGGCGAGCACTGAATCAACAATCGCGTCGACCCCCGGGCGAGACCAATCTCGAGGGTCTACGGACCAGTGGACGGCCGCCAGCCCGGCGCGGTGTGACGCTGTGAAGACTTCTTCGCTCCAGGCGCCATAGGGCGCGCGAATATAGCGAACCGAGGCCTGCGGGCACGCCGTCATGATGGCCTCGTTCGTCTCAAATACCTCGCGCTCCACTTTGGCGAAGCCGCATTTGGACATATCCGGATGAGTCATTGTGTGGTTGCCTACCTCGTGCCCTTCTGCGACCATGCGTCGGATTAGATCAGGGTGTTCTAAGGCGTAGGCGCCGATGACGAAGAAAGTCGCCAGCACTCGCTGTTCTGCCAACACATCGAGAATCTCCGGTGTGAAAAGTGGATTAGGGCCATCATCAAACGTCAAATAAACGCTGCGGTCGCCGATGGCCCCAGAGCCCTCTCTGCCCACTTCGCATAAGCAGTCGACGTGCATCATAGCGCTGGCCCCTTCCAATCAATCAGGATGCGGGACGGACACTCGCTCATCGGCCGTTCAGGCGGAAAGACCACAACTAGTGTGTCCTCGAGGGGCGTGGGTGGCAGGTCGAGATTTACATCGTGGCCGGCAAGTTGCACTTCATGTTCCCAATACAACCTACACCGCGCGGTAGAGCGCATGAAACACCTCATCTTTGTTGCTGCTTCTTGAGGTAAGCGCCTAGGCACGGGAGCTTTGTCGCGTCGAGCCGACGCGATGTAGCTTGCGCAGATCATCGAAGAACCTAGCCGCAACGGAAATGCGACTTGGTTGATGTTGGGCATACACCGGAAAGCCTAGGACAGGAACTGCTCCTCGGAGCCAACGTAAACATAGATAACTACCTTTAGACTTACATCCTTGAGTTCTTTCTATGCAAAGTTCTGCAAAATTGGTAAAATCAATTGTTTCGATGAAACGAATCCACCCTGTGGATTGCTCGAGGCTGGGGGCGGCTTACGACATGCGTTTTCAAGGCCTTGATCTGAATCTTCTCGTCGTACTCGACGCGCTGCTGACCGAGCGCAGTCTGACGGCGGCGGCACACCGCATCAACTTAAGTCAGCCGGCCATGAGCGCGGCCGTCGCCCGGCTGCGCGACTATTTCCGCGATGAACTGTTTACGATGAACGGCCGCGAACGCTTTCTAACACCGCGTGCGGAAACACTCGCCCCCGCAGTTCGCGCTGTCCTGGGGCAGATTCAGGGTTCGATCATATCCTTGGATCCGTTTGATCCGGCTCAATCCGATCGCCACTTCAGGATCGTTCTTTCCGATTTCGCCATAATCGTGTTTTTTGAAAAGGTCGTCGAGCGTGTTGCTCGGGAAGCACCCGCCGTCAGCTTCGAATTGCTGCCTCTCGACGCCGACCCCCATGAGCTTATCCGGCGCGGTGACGTCGATTTTATAGTTGTTCCGGAAATGTTCATGTCGAGCGCGCATCCGAGAGTGGCGCTGTTCGACGACGAACTCGTGTGCGTAGGCTGCCCCTCGAACAAGCAGATGCCACGGCAGCTTACATTCGAGAAATACCTGTCGATGAAGCACGTCGGGGTCAAGTTCGGGCATGCACAGAGGCCCCCCATCGAGGACTGGTTTTTGCATGAGCATGGTTTTAGGAGACGGGTCGAGATCCTCGTGCAGGGCTTTAGCATGATCCCGCCCCTGGTGTCAGGCACAGATCGATTAGCGGTCATGCCCCTCCGGCTGGTAAGGCATTTCGCAAAAACGATCCCCTTGCGGATCTTTGAACTTCCGACGCCACTGCCGGTATTCACCGAGGCCGTCCAATGGCCGGCCCTTCATAACAATGATCCGGCAAGCATCTGGTTGCGCGAGACGATGGTGCAGGAGGCGTCCCGGATGGCCATTCCAAGCAAGACGCCAGCACCTCGCGAGCGCTCCTCCGATTCGCTGAACGCCCAACATTGACTCTCCCGTCAATAGGCGGCGTCGGGATCGACGGGCGCGCGCCGCTCCTTTGACGGTGCTCGGGGAAGGGCGCGGTGCACATGATTTCGGTCTGGAGCTCGGTAAGCGTGCTCGCCCGCGCGGTGAACGAGCCGTCCAACGTCGCGATCCGAGAGTGCGGGGCGCTTTTGCTTTCGCATGCTGTCGCCATCGATCACGGAGGATCGCTGTGTCGCCAGCGACCAGATTGCGGATCCTCACGTCCTTCGATCATGCGCCGGCGAAGCGGGTTCAACTCGGCCATCTCATCACTCCTGATCTCAGGATTGCGCTTCAACAGCAGCAATCCCGAAAAACAGAAGGCTCACCTGCAAGCCGACCTGCCGAATGCCGTGTCAGCGGCTTCGTCCAATTCTGAATCACGTCAAACGCGACTGACTGGATGCCGGCGGACCGCCTGAAAGGGCCGGCCGGCGACCGCTGATGGCCTTGGACTGCAACTGTATTTGCACTCCAGCGAAATCAATGTCTTCGTCTAAGCTAGCGTTATTCCGTAAGCGCGGCAGTCGGCCTCGACCATTTCCGAGACGAGCTCATCGAAAGTGGTCTTCGGCCTCCAGTCGAGCTTGGTGGCCGCCTTGGAGGCATCACCGATCAGCAGGTCAACCTCGGTCGGACGGAAATAGCGTTTGTCTATCCGGATCAGCGCCCGGTTACTCCTGCGTTCGCGGCCTATCTCGTCAACGCCTTCGCCTTCCCAGACGATTTCCTTCCCGACCCGCCTGAAAGCAGCCTCGACAAAACTGCGGACCGAATGCGTCTCGCCGGTCGCGAGCACAAAATCGTCAGGCTCGTGGTGCTGCAGGATACGCCACATGCCCTCGACATAGTCGCGTGCCGAGCCCCAGTCGCGCTTTGCCTCCAGGTTTCCGAGATAGAGGCAGTCCTGTTTGCCTGCCATGATCGCAGCTACCGCACGCGTAACCTTGCGCGTGATGAAAGTTTCGCCGCGCGTTGGCCCTTCGTGATTGAACAGTATCCCGTTGCTTGCATAGAGCCCGTATGCCTGGCGGTAGTTCACGGTGATCCAGTAGGCGTAGAGCTTCGCCACCGCATAGGGCGAGCGTGGATGAAACGGGGTAGTCTCCTCCTGCGGGACGCGCTGGACCGAACCGAAGAGTTCGGAAGTGGAGGCCTGATAAAACCGCGTTTTTTCTTCGAGGCGAAGAATGCGTATCGCTTCCAGCAGCCGCAGCGTGCCGAGCGCATCGGCATTGGCGGTATACTCGGGGGTCTCGAAAGAGACTTGCACGTGGCTTTGCGCAGCAAGATTGTAGATTTCGTCGGGCTGAGTTTGCTGCAGGAGACGGATCAGGTTTGTCGCGTCTGTCATGTCCCCGTAATGCAGGACCATTTCGGGATGATCCTCGTGAGGATCATGATAGAGGTGGTCGATGCGTTGGGTATTCCCGATCAGCGACGCTCGCCGCTTCAGGCCATGCACCACGTAGCCCTTCGAAAGCAGCAGTTCGGCAAGCAGTGCGCCGTCCTGACCGGTGATACCTGTAATGAATGCTGTACGCCGAGGTGAACTCATTTCTTATAGTTCCAATGGTTGACGCGTAACACAAGAATAGTCAACGACGCACGCGAACCACTTGCTGAGCTCTAAGATTGCGGTGCAGTGTAATCAGTGCGGTATGACCATCTTAGCTGGAATCTGTGCCTCGAGTGGTTTTTAGAAAAGCGGCGGATTACATCGAGTCGTCCCGTCGGCTTCAGATCCAAGAGGGCTTCGCCTCCATCTTCCGCACACCGGGAGAGGCCTCCTTGTAGGCATCGTCTTCCGAGGCGGCGTCTTTTCATGTGCGCTACTCTTCGTAAAATCGATTGTTTCGATGCTATGCATCCGCAGGATGGATAGAGGTGATGGCGGGAGGCTGCGGTGATCGAGCAGCAGTTGATAGTGGGCACTCCCCGGCATCATTCTTCACTTTTTGTCTGTCGTGAATGTTTTGTATTTGGCAACTGGTATGGCCGCGCGCTCGCCGTTGCTTGGCTTGACAGCCTGGTTGTTGAACAAATCGCGCGGATCGTTGACCATTACCGCGAGGTTATGGCGTGTCGAACAGCCTAGCGTCTGGTCGACGGAATCGTCACTGGGTAAAGTGCTGGAAAACGACGGACAGACAGGAGGGCGCGCATCATAGACGATCGCCTCTATTCGCGCTGCGCGGCCGTGGTGTTGCTCCAACAACTGAATATTGGACGTGTCGACGCCCATCTGCTTCGCCTGATGCACTGCCTCTGCGCTGAGTGGGGGCGACCCGCTGATAAGCAGATGAAGCGCATCGCGGCGACCGCGGCTGGCCCTCACAAGGAAAATACGCAAGCGCTGCAGTTCGGAGTCGCGAAGGCTCTCTAAAATCAGGACGCTGGTCTCTTGCCGGATTAGGATCGGTGTCGATGGCTCGACATGAAGCGGCGGGCTTACGCAGCCACTTAGGCTTGCGATTAGAGCGACGAGGTGAACTTTGATCCGCAACGTCATTCGATGATAAAGCCGACACTGCTCTTGACGCTTGGCGTGCCGGTGCGGCCAGTAGCGCGGCCGCGCGGCAGACGTAGCGAATTCGATCCAGGCACCCCCCCATCCAAGGGCGACGCCATCGTGGGCGCGTTCATCTGCTCGGGGCTCGACCCTGGTCTTACGATGTAAGGCGTAACCAGAATAACCAATTCCGACTCCTCTTTTTGAAATGAGGACGAACGGAATAGGGCGCCAAGGATCGGCACCTGACCGAGCCCGGGAAAAGCACTGATATCATTGCTGACGGTACGCCGGATCAGCCCACCAATTGCAAAGCTCTGCCCGCTGGCGAGTTCGACGACTGTATCGGCTCGGCGGGTGGAAATTGCGGGCACGGAAATGCCGTTGATTTGAACGGCACCTTGTGACGTGAGTTCACTGACTTCCGGCTTTACGCGAATATTGATCTGGTCGTTGCTGAGAACGGTGGGTAGGAATTCCAGGCTGACGCCGAAGTGACGAAATTCAATTGAGACTTGCCCATTTTCCTGCGGGACAGGAATGGGAAATTCGCCGCCGGCGAGGAAGCTGGCGGTTTCGCCGGACATCGCAGTGAGATTCGGCTCAGCCAAGATGGAAGCGACGTGCTCCTTGGCGAGCGCGTCGAGAACCCCGCCGATGTTGATATTACCATCATTGTATCCGATTTCTGCTGTACCTCCACCACTAGCGGCACCAGAGCCGGCACCTCTGCCGCCGCCGCTTATCAAACCTACCTTGAAACTTCCGATTTGACCGAAGGCCGACAGGTTGATACCGAGTTCCTTCATCGCGCCACGGGAGACCTCCGCTACCCGTACGCTCAGATTCACCTGCAAGGACCCGGCGACCTTGATTTTATTGACGACCTGCGCACCGTCACCGAGAAATTGCTCTGTGATTTTTTTCGCAGTGTCGACGGCTTCGGCATCGGGCGCTGTACCACTAAGAACTGCGCCGCGCGGGGTATACTTGACGCGGATTGGATAGTCTCCGACCTGATCCCTCAACATGGCTCGCAGATCGCCGATTGGGTCCGTAACGACAATCTGCAACTGGGCGAGGGCCACGCCGTTGTCGTTCAAGGCGAATAGGGTGGTCCGCCCGGGTTTCTTGCCAAAGACGAAGATGGTTTCGTTCGAGGGTGCCTGGTAGTCCGCAATCGTCGGGTCGGCAACAAAGATGGTCGCGGCTGGCGCGGGCAGATGAACTGTCTCGCCGAGCGAAGTGGAGAGGTCCAACGTGGCATTGATGCTATTAGAAGCGGCATGCGGCGTCCCTTCACCCTCGCTACTTTGGGCCGCGGTAGAAAGTGGAGATAGCAGCATGAGCGCGCAGAGGAGAGGGCCCAAGTAAAGACAACCCATAGCTCTCGGTCCGTCGATGAGGGTCGGCGGCCGATCGGTGCCAGGATGACGAGTTGGAACGATTTTCAAGACAGTCTTTCTTTCACATTCGACCAATCAATCGGATGCCGCGCTAGGCAATTCAAGAATGTAACCAATGCCACGCACGGTCGTTATCCGTGGCGTTGCACCTGACCTACTCAGATGTCCACGTAAGCGATAAATCCCGACTTCAAGCGCGTTGGTAGACACCTCGTCGTTGAACGAATAGAGGTGGCCCTCCAACTGCGCACGCGGCACGATGCGGCCGGCACGCTTCAGCAGATGCTCAAGGATACATAGCTCGCGGCGTGCGATCGTCAGCGGATCACCTGCAACGGAAAGCTCTCGGCTGATCGGGTCGAAGTTGAGGTTACCAAATACAAGGATGGGGTCGGTCAACTGTATCGCCCGGCGCTGAATGGCCCTCATTCTAGCGATGAGCTCAACAGTTGAGACGGGCTTGAGCAGGAAATCGTCCGCGCCACCGTTGAAAGAGGCAATTCGCTTCTCACAGTCGTCGAAGCTGCTCATAACGACGGCGGGAACTGAGTGCCCCTCGCTCCTTAGTTGCCTCAGCCAGTCCAAGCCATCGCCATCAGGCAGAACCAACTCCAGCAGGAGAATTTCATAGCTCGCGCAATGAAATGCACACGAGGCCTCTTCCAGAGTACAAGCTATATCAACGGCAAAACCGCTGTCCGCGAGGGCAGCACGTACCGCGCGTGCAAGATCCGCATGGTGATCAACGAGCAGCGTTCGCATTTTATCTCATAATCAAACTAGAAGAATTGGAGCAGGTCACCATCTGTGAAGCTGATGTGGCAGCAGAAGGCACGCAACTCGTTGCCGCTTTTTCGGGCGAGTAATGGCAGGAGCATGCAAGCGCCGGTAATACTCGCGGATAGCAGCATGTGAAGACGATCGGCGGACCAAAACCGTCGGTCGGCGGACTCAAAACACCACCAACCCCGCTGATGATTTTTTTGTGCATCGATTCTCCTGAGTGCAGCCCAAGCTTTATGAGCCCAGGCATCGTCCAGAGCCCATGATTCGGATGACTGAAAGGGTTAGCTTCGAGGAGCGGAGCAGAAAAATCCATTGTTCCGATCGCGACACATTCACGGGATGGATGCATCCCGCATGCTCCATACCAAAGTGCACTGCTGGTCCACACGCTGCTCGGACTGGACCCCGGGCCTCGATCAAGCCATCAATCCCGACAGGACGCGGCTGCCGGTCGAAACCGACCGAACTGGATCGGCTAATTGCAGTGCAAGGTCGCCGGATAAGGGAAATCTTCCGCAACAGCGAGCCGGGCCAAAGCGTCGGCAAGATCAAAGGCATTCGCCGATAACGGGGACGGCATTGTTGTTGGACAGAACCTCTTTCAAAGAACGGCCGCTAATTCGCGGCGTGGCTTGGCCTCGCGCTGTATCAGCGATTGAGTGGACGGCGGCCCCGACTATTCGACATCAGCAAACGCGGTGACCGTTCTTTGCGCACGTTAATGATCCATGGCGCTCGCGCAGCTCTGGATCGCGCCGGCGGCAAACAGGATCCGCCAAGCCTCTGGCCCGCAAGTTGCGGCAACGGCGGACCTCAACCTCGCGGCGGTCGCTCGCCAGTAAGAATGCGAGAATTTTCTCGACGATGCACTCGGGTAACGCGGCCCATCAAGCGGACCTGTCGCTGAAAGCAGTCTGACGAACCCTGGAGAGTGAGAAGGAGGTTCCGCCTCGGCTTGCAGCAAAATGGCAGGAGATGGCAAACGCCGTGGTCTGCTCTAGCCGACCTAATTCCATCCTTTCGAAGAGCAGGGTTGTCTCGCCCTGAGGCGGTCTTTTAGCCCCCATCCATGCCATGGATGTATCCCATCCAAACAACCAAGTTTACCGGCCTATCGTGATGTTGCATGTTGGAATACCGACATGCACCGATCACACTACTGCTTTGGTCATTAGATGAGCGCCAAGACGATTCCAAAAACTGCGCAGTGGAGACCATCCCGGGAGCCAGGCGGACCCTGACCACTCCGAGATCGCCGACTTCTCTTGTAGGACGTAGGGGTCCACCACACTCTCGTGGGATAGCGATCTATATGCCCTCTTGTGCCGCCACGGTGTAGCAGCCTTTGGTGCATGAGGACTTTCGTTCTGAGCTCCTGGTTGGATCGTTCTGCAGGAGCTGATCGGCTGCGTTAGCAGAGGGCTTGCGTCACGCTCAAAGCCAGTGCTGTCAATGATCTTGCAGGATGTTGAAATCCGGTGTCGAGGCAAAGCGCCACACCGTGTTGTAGAGACTGCAATATTTGAACAGTAGATGGCCGACGACGGAAGCGCGTTCATGAGAAAGCACTAACCCACTGCAATATTATCCATCCTGCCCCTCCACCAGCAAAAGCGAAATGATGAAATTCGGGTCAAGCGGCCTTCGAGGTTTGGCTTCGGAATTGGTTGGCAAAGCTAGCGGACTTTATACTGAAGCTTTCGCTTGGCGTTTGGTTTCCAGCGGGGTTCAGCCGAATAGTTCGGTCTTCGTAGGTCGCGATCTGCGTGACAGCAGTCAGGCGATAGTCAACACCTGCATGGCGACGTTAGGCGCAAATGGTTTTCAACCGATCGATTGCGGTGCCATACCTACGCCCGCCCTGGCCCTATATGCACGGAAACACGGCGCGGCGGCTCTCATGGTGACCGGGTCGCATATTCCAGCCGATCGCAACGGCATCAAATTCTATGGCCCCAATGGTGAAATCAACAAGGCGGATGAGGCCGCGATAACGCACTTTGTAGCCGAAAGATCAAATGCGTATCGCTTGCGATCGGCCCCTCCGGGAACGGCGTGGCCTATGCGTCATGAAGAAGCGATGGCCGCCTACCGAAAGCGCGCCAATGACATGCTGGAGCCGGACTCCCTTTCCGGCATGAGGCTTGGTGTCTACCAGCACAGTTCGGTCGCGGCAGAACTGTTGGTACAGGTTCTTCAATCGTTCGGTGCCAGCGTGGTGGCAGTCGGAAAAACCGAAACCTTCGTACCTATCGATACCGAAGCTGTGGACGCAGCAACAATTGCAAAATTGAAGAAATGGGCCCGCCAATTCGATCTCGACGCTATCGTATCGACCGATGCGGACGCCGATCGGCCTCTTATCGCCGACGAGAACGGGGATCTGTTTCGCGGCGACCTGGTTGGGCTCGCCACGGCTCTGTTTTTGAAAGCAGATACGATCGTGACGCCGGTGACCTCCAACTCGGGCATTTCGAAAGCTTTCGGTTTCGACGTCCTGAGGACTAAGGTCGGGTCGCCGTTTGTCATCGAAGCCATGGACGCGTCACAGCGTGCCAGCAGCATCGTTGTCGGCTTCGAGGCCAATGGTGGTGTTCTGCTGGGGTCGAATTGCACACTGAACGGAAAGACATTGGGCGCGCTCCCGACACGGGACTCACTCCTTCCGATACTAGCTGTCCTCAGCACGATGGCATCGACAAAAAAGAAGCTGTCGCGACTGCGCCGGCTTTGGAACCTTCCTGTGTGCGCGAGTGAACGCCTTCAAAACTTCCCCACGGAAAGTTCGCGCGCATTGATGGATCGCCTCGCAAGCCGGGCTACGCTACAGCAATTTCTTGCCCCGCTCGGGAATGTTGCCGAAGTCGACGAGACCGACGGCTTAAGGGCGCAGATGCTTACGGGCGAGATCGTGCATCTGCGGCCTTCCAGCAATGCCCCGGAACTGCGCTGCTACTCGGAGGCTTCGAGTGAAAGCAGGGCGACAGCGATAACCGCCCTGACGCTTAGCAGGGCGCAGGCATTCGCGTTTACAGACGATCTAGAGGGCATCTGATGAAAGTGGTTCCCGTCATCATCAGCGGTGGAGTTGGTTCGCGGCTATGGCCTGCCTCAAGACAATCGCACCCGAAGCCTTTTCTCAAGGTGGCGGATGGACGTTCGCTTATCCAGCACACCGTGTTGCGCGCAGCTTCGATATTGGACGTGGCCGAGCTTGTTACAGTGACGTCCACTGCGCACCTCTTCCTTGCGAAAAACGACTTCGACGAACTGGATTCTGTTGTTCTGCCACGCACCTTTCTGCTTGAGCCAGAGGGTCGGGACACTGCCGCCGCCGTCGCGGCAGCCGCCGTCCATGTCAAGGAAACGCATGGGCCAGATGCCGTTCTGTGCATTTTTCCTGCCGACCAAATGATTGGCGATCTGCCGGCATTTCAAAGCGCTATGAGCCGGGCCATCGAACATGCGCAGCAGGGGCGAATCGCAACTCTGGGCATAACCCCGGATAGGCCTGACACGGCATTCGGCTATATCGAGGCCAACGGCGAAAAAGTCGTCCGGTTCGTCGAAAAACCGAACCTCGAGACTGCCAAATCCTACGTTGCGTCCAAACGTTTCTTCTGGAACGCTGGCATTTTCTGCTTCAAGGCGCAGGTTATGCTCAAGGAAATGGCGTCGCATTGCCCTGCAGTGATTGACGCCGTCCTCAATAGCTATGAGAACGCTCGCGTCAGCCATGGCGAACGCTTTGCCAATATCGAACTCTCATCCAAGCACTTCACCCAGGCGCCTCGTATTTCACTCGACCGTGCGGTGATGGAAAAAACGCACAATCTCGCTGTTGTTCCCTGCGCAATGGGGTGGAGCGATATTGGATCTTGGAACGCAATGGCCGAATTGGTCGGCGCTGACGGGAGCGGCAACAGGATTCGGGGCGATGTTCACGTGGTCGACACCGTGGGCAGCTATATAAGCTCGCACAAACGCGTCATCGGCACCGTCGGCATTAGCGACCTGGTAATCGTGGATTCCCCGGATGCATTGCTAGTTGCATCCCGCGATCGCGTTCAGGACGTCAAGAAGCTCTTCGAGGGACTAACGGCCGCCGGACATGAGGCGCACCTTCTTCACAGGACGGTACACCGGCCCTGGGGCGCCTACACGGTTCTGGAGCAAGGCGAGCGCTTCAAAATCAAGCGTATCGAAGTTAAGCCGGGCGCTAGCCTTGGTCTGCAGATCCATCACCACCGGTCACAGCATTGGGTTGTTGTCAGTGGTACCGCAAAGGTGGTGAATGGCGATCAGGAGCTCATTTTGGCCACTAACGAATCCACTTACATCCCTTGCGGGAAGAAACATCGCCTTGAAAATAATGGTACAATGCGCCTTGTCATCATAGAGGTGCAGAGCGGCGAGTACCTCGGCGAAGATGACATCGTCCGGTTTGAGGACGTATAAGCTCGACGCCGACAGTCTGTTGACGGCCAAGGTTGCGCTGATTACCGCATCACCGGTTAAAATGCGCCCATTTGGTCCTAATGTTACTTAGTCGGCCGTGAACAATAAGCGGGCTTAAACGGCGCGGGCTTTTGCTTCGCTGTGAATCCAGGCGAGCAGCAGCCACAGAAGCTGCCTGAACCAGTTGATGAGGA
Organism: Sinorhizobium psoraleae; assembly: GCF_013283645.1. Lineage (GTDB taxonomy): Bacteria > Pseudomonadota > Alphaproteobacteria > Rhizobiales > Rhizobiaceae > Sinorhizobium > Sinorhizobium psoraleae. The sequence continues at coordinate 7,057 of NZ_JABEKV010000019.1, read as the reverse complement.
GCGAGAAGTTGTAGCCGGCGGCGGCGAGGACGGCGTTGATGGCGTCGCCGTGTTCGCCGGCGAGATAGTTGCGGTCCATGCGGTGCTCCGCCTTGAGATGACCGATGACCGGCTCGATCGCGGAACGGCGCCGCATCTCGCGCTTGATCGCCGGCGTGACGCGGCGCTTCTGACCGCTGGTGAAGACCCGGAACCGGTGGCTTTCAGGGGCATTGTGGCCGCGGTAGGCGTCGGCGAGGATGCGCTCGATGTCGTTGCCGATGGTGTTCTCGATGGCGGGAATGACGGTCGCCAGCGTGTGGCCGTCATAAGGATTGCCGGGCAAGGCCTTCGCATGCAGGGCGAACTGACCGCCCTTCGAGCGCTTGAGCGTGGTGGCGAGCGAGACCTTGACGCCGAACTCGTAGGGCCTGTGCGCCTTGCCCTTGCCGATGCATTCGACCTCCGGCGCATGCAGGCTGTAGATCTTGCGGCCGCGCTGGCGCTGCCGCTGCTCCAGAACCGTCGAGGCCTGGTAGAGCGGCCAGAGGAACACGGTCCGCAGCGTCTCGTCATTGCCGATCTGGCGGCGAATGTCGCGGACGGTGCGGCCGAAATAGGTCTTGAGCGTCCGCAAGGCTTTGTTCGCCCGCTTGAACTGCTTGGCGTGGGCATAGCGCTGGTGCTTGATCAGCGCCAGCTTGCCGACGCGGACATAGGTCTGGCGCAGCTTCACGCCGGCCTTCCTTGCCAGCCGCACCAATCGCTCGCGTGCCCGATGGATCAGTTTCGCGTCGGTCGGGAACATCACGTTCTTCGGCTGCACGGTGGTATCGACGATCACGCGACGCGTATCCTGCGGCTGCATCGCCCCGGTCTTGACCGCCACCGCCAGGCTTTCCTGCAACAGCGCCGTCAGCCGTTCCTCGCCCATGCGGCCACGCCAGCGCGTCATCGACGAGCGGTCGAACGGCAGGTCGTGGCGGAAGAACTCTTCGCCGGTGAGATATTGGAAATACGGGTTCTCCACCCAGCGGGCGCACAGCGCCTCGTCCGACAGGTTGAAGGTATGCTTGAGGATCGCCAGCCCGGCCATCAGCCGCGTCGGCAGCGGCGGCATGCCGGGGCCGTCGCAATAGACCTCACCGAAGCGCCGCTCCAACAGCGGCCAGTCAATCGCCTGCGCCAGCCGCACCAGCTCGTGCTGCATGTTGATGATCTGATCCAGCCGGGAGCGAAACAGATCCTGCTCCCCCGTCTCGCGCCGCTCGCGTGGTCTCGACATCGCCGCTCCTCGATTCACCGCCGCTAAAAGAGTGAATCACGCCGCGCCGAAGCAGAAAACCGCAAAATCATATTGCAAGAAAAGCGCCCTCAGCGAGCGCCTTGTTGTCGATGGCGGTTGAGACGCGCGGATAGATGGCGCCGAGAGGGAATTGATGCGG
>NZ_JABEKV010000019.1:0-5533 GCF_013283645.1 Sinorhizobium psoraleae | reverse complement strand
GATCAACCTCAGATCGCTGCAACTGAAAAAGCGATGGGGCGTGGACGTCGCATACAGGGCAGTTCGTTGATTGTCGATCGCCCGCAGCGCTGCAGGCATGGGAGCCTTATGAGCTAGCGACCATCTTCACAAACGTTGTTCGTTGAAATATTGCAAAACCCTGACGGCTGCCTTAAGCCGTTTGTTAGGAGGGGCCTGTAGCTCAATGGTTAGAGCCGTCGGCTCATAACCGATTGGTTGCAGGTTCGAGTCCTGCCGGGCCCACCATATTTTTGTGTCGCCTCATACCGCGGCACTCGAGCATCTGCATCGCCCCGCGATAGACGACCGGGGCTGCCTGGCAAGCAGCATATGCTCCGTCACACCGAAACCTTCCAGAGATAGCCACGGAGCCCGAGGTCTGCCGCCTGCCAAGTCCAAAGGGCAACTAAAATCCATCCTTGATCGGAAACATGTCTTCGCCGTAGTGGTGAAGTCGTGTGTGATGCCGCCGGCATAACCACCGTACCTTCAAAGGCTCATCATATTGGTCGTGATGGGCATCGACCGCTTCGATCCCGCAGACTTCGCACGTTTGCTTCTCCAGGTCGCCTGCCTTCACTGCGCGCTGCACAGCGAGATGAGCATCATACTTCCCTGGATTGGCACGGCGCCAATTCGCTTGGCGGGTATCGGTTTTCAGCATTGCTGCGCTGCCCTTCGTTAGCCTTTGCTCCGGCCTGACGAACACTTCTATCACAGTTTCGCTTCTTTTTTGGCGCGGCAGCGGAGACTGTGGTTCGTTGACCTCAACGGCAAATTGGCTACCATCCGAGTCGGCCCGTCAAGCCCGCCGCTCGCTCCATCCGGAATGGTGAATGCACAAATTCATGGCTTGACCCTTGTGGGCGGCTCGTCAGAAACGCGAGCACTGAGCCTCCATTCCGCCCCAGAAAGGGAAAGAACCATGAGTGTTTTCGCGCGCTCCAAATCCATTGCCCAAGCCTTGCGCAAGGCTCTGGCCGAACAAAATGTCGAACTAACGGAAGCTACCCACTTGCCGAGCCCGTCCAAAAGCAGGAAGTGGCGGAAGACGGTTCTTAGCGCAGTTGGCGTCGAGCGCTTCGCGTGCGAGCAGCAATGCATGGCCGCAGCACCGAAGCCGAAGCGGAGTATTTCAACCAGCTCCGTGACAAGTCCGGACCGAATTCGCGTGGAACGATCGGAGACAGAGAAAAAGGCCGAAGGTGTCATAGTGGCGCCGAGATTGTCACGCGCACACCTGCCGCCCCGTCCGCGGCAACGGCGACGTCCGCTTCTGCTCAGCGGATATGTTGCTCAGAGGTTCAACGCCGTTGCCGTATTTGCGCCTATAGGCCGAGATGAAATCTTCGTCGCTACAGATGCAGCGGCCGCTCGAGTCTTTGGCTTTCGGGTCATGTAAGTGAGATCCAAGGGGACGCAGAAGATTCACGCGAGTGCTTGTCGTTGGGCTCATGGGAAAACCCGCACTATGTTTGACCAGCTCCGCGGCAAGCATGATCCCGGCAAGCGCTGACTGAAAGGCCATCGGAACCACGGTTCGAACGAGACGACTTCCATCGCTAAGCTGGAATACCAGACCGCCGCAAATAGCCTGCTGGTAGAAGGAACGGAGAGGTTGGCCAACAAACGGGGCGAGCGGCTCAAAAGGCACGCCCATCGCCGTAGCCACTCGAACCACAAAGTCGTTGGGGACGCCGGCGTTGGTCTGCAATAGCGCTTTCACCTGCTCGTGTGCTTCCGGTATCCCGAGTTCCTCGGCAACCAGTTGGTGCTCGTCCTTGGATTTTCCGGATGGCATGTACATGCAACAAAGGCATGCCTGGCCGTCATCGTAACCATGCCGCGAGATGCCGAGATCGTGTTCCTGCGTCCAGGCATTCGCGATCCATCGCGGCAGAGCACCTTGGACAGCGAGACGGTCGGCGGCTGTGTCAAGCGCCACACCCACTCGATCGAAAATCCAGTCGCCCCGGCGCGCAACATGTTCTGCCCACTTCAGCGGGTGCGCCTCGACCTCTAAAGCGGTCGATCGAAGGGCGGTGGTTGCAAGAACCGCCTTGGACATGCCGATCTCCGCTTGGCCGGCCAATACGTAGCGCTGCAGGTTTGAGAGTTCGACCGCTTCGTGGTCGACGACATGCAGGCGGCCTGAGAGGCCGGATTGTCTCGCCAGGGCCCAAAGCGCGCCATGGCCTATCGCGCCGAGGCCAACGAGGTGCGTTTCGCCAAGGTCGACAGCGGGATCAATCGGGCCAGCATCGCCGGCCCTCGACTTGTTGTAGCTGTATAACGAGAGGTCGATGTTCTCGTCCGACTCGGCGCCGGTCAACTGGGCGGCGAAGATGGTTCGAAAGACGTTGGCGGCGCCGAAGCAACTGGCGGCGCCAGCTCCATAGGGCAGCAAACTCGAGCCAGAGCCCACCGGGTCCGTACGCGACAGCTTTGCCGCCCAACCGTCCGATCCGATGAAAAAGGTTGGGCACCGGAGTGATGGGCGCGTCGCGCCTGCAACTAGGCAGACCGTGGCGGACTTGCCGGAACGCCGAATGCCGATTTTCCGATTGATCGACTTTGCCAAGCGCTCCAGCGCCTGGGCTTGAGAGCTCGCCGCACTGTCCAAGGGGAGTATTGCAAGAACCGGATACAGTCTGGCAAGCAACCTCACCGCAAGATCTAGCGTCGCCTGACCTTCGGCGCAGGAAATGGCCTGATCGTCGAAGGCGACGGCCACGACCTGCTTTTCAAGAGCCGCTTTGAAGTCGCCCAGATGAAAATCGGTCAGGACCTGAGATGCCGCCGTCGCGGCGCGGTCGATGAAATTAGCAAGGGCCATCGTCAACTCGTTATCGTGATCATTCGCGTCAGTGCCGCGGACGGGACCTCATTCCAGTTCGCCCTCGCGTCAAGTCGATAGGCGGCGACACGAGCAAGGTCGAACGGCTCGCGGGCGAAATTCGGCACTACCAGCGAGAGACACCCAATCGTGGTAGCGACCGCATAGGCGTCATCGGTCGTCGAGTGATAGGCGCGGCCCGGATGACTATGGATCTGCGCCAGAAGCGTCAGGCCACGTTTGTAGAGCCAGACATTGAGCCGGTGCAGTTCTTCGGCAGGGACCATCACACAGACGCCATCACTTGTTCGGATGTGGCGCTGCGCCGGGATCACTGTCTCCGCTATGACAAAATGCTGGTCTTGCTGGACGCCGACCCAGAGCGCCATCCCTTCATGGCCCTGCTGTCCAACCGACCGCAGATGCGCCTGTACTGTGGACACGCAGTCTCGGGGGAGGGCGACGGTCCTGACATCCTCTAACGGCGTCATTCTGGAATGGCCTGAGGTGGTACCAGCAGTCCCACCGCGTATTGAAGCTGAATATGCAGTTGCTCCACGGGGCCGGTCCCGTATTTGATGATCTTGTCCAGGATGAAGGCCAAACAGCCTTCGCCAGAACCCCGATGAAGTAGCCATGGGTCACCTGAGTGCGCTGGATTATCGTGGTATTCCCGGACTCCAGCCATGCATAGGAATGGGGAGTCTTGGAGACTGTTGGCTTGAATGAAATCGGTCAATGATACAGCGTTCTGCTGGATGAGATTTGAAATCATTTCCGGCGGGGTTCCGGGCAGTTGCGGACGCCTTAACATATTCAGGGGAAGGTCCTTCCGGGCAATCGGCTGACGCGTAAACGGATCGACGAAGACCACAGACAGTGGTCTGAGATCGTAGTTGGTGAAGTCGATCTCGATGGCTGCGCCGATAACGCGCGGCTTTACCTTTGGGGTCGCAAATATGAAGAAAGCGCTCGGGAAGCTCGCCTCGATCAGAAAGCAGCCTTGCGTCCGATAGGCATCTGCATATGCGCGGAACCGGCTGATCTCCCGATCAAACTTCGCTCGAGAGACCTCCGGGTCCACAGTTTGGAGTTCAGGCACCTGCGACACCCGCCTTCAGGCTGAGGAACAGGGTTACAGTGTTCGCGAAGCCGAAATCACCGATTTTCTTGTCGACGTCGAGCAGCGTGCCGGCCTCGTCCTTGAACTCCCAGTTCTCGGCAGGTTGGGCCACGTTTTGCGTGTTCTCAAGGGCTTTGGTGCGAACGACGTGAAGCGGCTGGTTGGGATTGGCTTCGACCTGCGTAGGCTGGCCGTTCACGACGACGATGATTTCGATCTTACCGGAGCCGCCTCCGTGATTATCGCCCTTACGCGAATCCTTCGACATTGTCATACTCCAGTGGCATGCCAACCGGCCCCCAGGCACTACTGCCGACCCACTGGTGCGCGGGCTGGCGGTCTTTGATCGTCCACTCGGCGCCACGAACCGCGAGTACGTGAAAGACAGGGGATAAGCTACCGAATCGGTGCTAGGCTCTTTTTTTACGCGGTACTTGAGAGGCAAGTAAAATAAACCTCCAGAAAACTGCTCATCACAACTATAATCGATTAGGGCAGCTAAAGTATTGGCGAAATCTTCCATGAGATATTGCGGTATGATATCAGAAGATATATAATGCCATCTTTGATATCGTCAATGAAGGGAAGACATCATGGCAAATGTGACCGTTAGGAACCTGCCCGACGAGGTGCACCGAGCGCTACGCGTACGAGCAGCAATGCATGGCCGCAGCACCGAAGCCGAGATCCGCGACATCCTCGAAACGACTGTCCGGCCCCCCGAGCGGGTCAAACTCGGCTCTTTATTGGCGTCCATCGCCCATGAAGCTGGAGGGCTGACGGATGCCGAAGCGGAGCATTTCAACCAGCTCCGTGACAAGACTCCTGCTGAACCGATGAGCTTCGAATGATCGTGCTCGATACCAACGTCATATCCGAATTGTGGAAGGCCGAGCCGGATCGCACTGTGTTGGCCTGGATCGATGCGCAGATGATTGAAACACTGTATCTGTCCGCGATTACGGTGGCCGAACTGCGTTTCGGCTTGGCGGCCATGCCGGCAGGCAAGCGACGCACGGTCTTTCAGAATCGCTTGGAAGGAGAGGTCTTGCCAGCCCTTGCAGGGCGCGTTCTTCCCTTCGACTTGGACGCGTCGCGAAGTTATGCGGACCTGATGGCGCGAGCGAAAACGTCAGGCAAGGCCATCGGCAAGGCGGATGGCTATATCGCCGCAACGGCGGTTGCGCATGGCTTTATCGTGGCTACGCGCGATACCAGTCCGTTCGAGGCCGCTGGACTAGACATCATCAACCCCTGGGAGCCGGCATGATCCCGCCGATCTCGTTTCTACGGTATGTTAATACCATCACATATGGCTGCAAGTTTTGAACTGTCCGTGTGGCGGCCAGGTTCATCGACCCACGAGTTGAAGCGTACTCGCTACGGCGGCTGGCGAATGAGTCCATGCTTCTAACGTCTGGAAAAGGAAAAGTATCCAACAAATTCAAACACTTAGTGGCATAACATACATTATGGAACACCCGAGCGGTTTTGTTGGTGTTGCTTTTTGACGCCAAACCGCCGGTTACGTTCTTGTGGATTTCCTCGATAAA
>NZ_JABEKV010000018.1 GCF_013283645.1 Sinorhizobium psoraleae | reverse complement strand
CGGAAGGAAAAATCATGACCAAAGAGCTTGCATACGAACATAAGAGAGATGCGACGCTGCCAGCCGGTTAGAAACGCGACACTCTCGGATATCTAACTGGCCCAACTGTCGCATTACTAAATAGCCCCTACATTTTAAAATCGCATAGTGTATCGACCGGAACTGACGCTTCTCGGGCACCGGCTTCGAATCTGCAGCTTAAGCCCTCCAGGCGCCGAGCTCGCGCTCGGTTCGAATTGGCACATCCTGCGTCAACGTGCCGCCGACTGTCATCAAAAGTTCTTCTGACCCCATCGAACAGGACATCGTGTTACGGAGGAAGTCAGCCGAACGCGGTCCGATCTGTTCGGATCATGAAGCGGCATTCCGAAGTACCGAGTGCGCTCATGGACCTGTCTAAGATAAAGACCCTGATCGATTTTGTCGGACGCTCGAAGATTACCGAGCTCCGGGTAACGGAAAAGGACCTCATGGTTCGCATCTTCCGCACGCCTGATGTCGAATCGACGCTAACTCCAAGCGAAGCAGCGGGTACTTCGCCCGAGCCGCCCCTCGAGACGTCGTCGGAAACTGCCAAGACGTCGGCGTTCCCTGTGAAGGCGCCGACCTTCGGCATCCTGCATCGGGCGCCGGCTCCGGGACAGGAGCCGTTCGTCAAGATCGGTGACACCGTGGAGGAGGGCCAGACCCTATTTATCATCGAGGCGATGAAGGTCTTGAACAAGGTCGCCGCACCGCGCGCCGGCCGTATCGCGCAACTGACCAAAATCGACGGCGGCGAGGTCGAGACGGGCGACATGCTGGCGGAGATTGCATAATGGCCGAGCCTCTCGATAACACTGCGTCGGCCAAGCAACGCTTCGATACGGTGCTGATTGCCAATCGCGGGGAGATCGCCGCGCGGATCCAACGCGCCTGCCGTGAACTCGGTCTAAAGACGGTGGCGATCTGTTCCGAGGCAGACAAGCACGCGCCTTACGGCAAGGCTGCCGACGGCTTAATATGCATTGGTCCCTCGAATGCGGCAAAGAGCTATCTCAATCAGGACGCGATCCTCCTGGCGGCGCGTCTGACCGGCGCAGGGGCAATCCATCCGGGTTATGGATTCCTGTCGGAAAGCGCGGCGTTCTCCAAAGCGGTCGAAAATGCCGGCCTTGTTTTCATCGGGCCGGAGGCTTCGTCGATCGCGACCATGGGCGACAAGATATCGGCGAAGCGGGCGATGATCGCCGCAGGCGTGCCCTGTGTGCCCGGTCCCGACACATCACTTCCCGGTGTTGCCGCCGCCGTCGAACGTATCGCGCAGGAAATCGGATACCCTGTCATCATCAAGGCCGCCGGGGGTGGAGGCGGAAGAGGCATGCGCGTCGTGCCGGAGGCCGACGCGTTGCACGAGGCAATTGCCTTGACCCGGGAGGAAGCCCGTCAGGCGTTCGGTTCGCCCGAACTGTACATGGAGAAGTTTCTTGAACATCCCCGGCATATCGAGATCCAGGTGCTCTGCGATGCCCATGGCAATGCCGCCTGGCTCGGGCATCGCGACTGTTCGATGCAGCGCCGTCACCAGAAGGTGGTGGAGGAGGCGCCAGCGCCGGGCATTGCGCCGGATGTGATCCACTCTGTCGGGCTGGCTTGTGTAAAGGCCTGTCGGCAGATCGGCTACCGCGGCGTTGGAACCTTCGAATTCCTCTACGAGAATGGTGCGTTCTATTTCATTGAGATGAATACGCGCCTACAGGTCGAGCATCCGGTCACGGAAATGACCAGCGGCATCGATATCGTCCATGCCCAGATAAGGGCTGCGCAGGGTGAGCCCCTGGATTTGCGCCAGGACGACGTGAGATGCGATGGGCATTCTTTCGAATGCCGCATCAATGCCGAGGATCCCGACAACTTCTTGCCTTCAGCCGGCCTCATCACCGATCTTGCTTTGCCCCAGGAGCCGGGCATTCGCGTCGACACGCATATCCACGCCGGCTACAGGGTTTCGCCCTATTATGACTCTCTGATCGCCAAGTTGATCGTCCATGCGCCGACCCGGGCGGAAGCAATAGCGAAAATGCGCGCGGCGCTGGCGGCCACACGGGTGGACGGGATTTCCACCAATCTGCCGCTCCTGCGTGCGCTCTTCGAAGACGAAGCCTTTGCCCGTGGAGACATGGACATCCATTACCTCGAGCAATGGCTCAGGCAACGGAGGACAGCATGAGCGCGATCGATCTCAGCGATCCGGCGACAATTGCAGTCCTGACCGATGCCTTGATTGCGGCGGGTGTCGACGGCCTCGAAATCACCAAGGCGGGCGGACATCTGCGCATAGTCGTTTCGAAGGGAGAGGGCGCTCGCGTCAGCTTGATCGGAAACGCACAGCCAGACTTTTCGGCGCCACTGGTAGCGATCGTCAAGGCGCCGATGGCGGGCCGCTTCTGCGCCTCACATCCTTCGGCTCCGGCCGAAGCCGAGCATCTCCCGCGTGCGGTTTCCGACAAGGACGTGATCGGCTTCCTACGCATCGGTTTCGTCCTGCTTCCCATTCCTGCCGGCCGGTCCGGCTTGCTGACCAGACGGTTGACAGAACCCGATGCCCTTGTCGGCTTCGGTGATCCCCTGTGCGAAATCGAGCCACTACAATGATTGTCACTTCGAACATTCTTGCGCCATTGCGTGAGATCGTCCCCGCGACCAAAGGACGGGCGCGGGTCTCGTTCATCGGCGCCCGCGCCTTCCTTCTCGAAGCTCCGGGAGATTTCGATCTCCCTGCGCAACGCCGGATTTGGGCCCTTTCCCAGACAGTTAGGCATTGGGTGGACATCGCGGAAGTGATCCCCGGCATGACCAACTTTTTGGCGATCCTGAAGGAGACGCCCGAGGATCCGGAAATCGTCGTCAGGCGGCTGGTTGAAGCATGGAACAATGCTGAGAGCATTGATCTCGCAGGAAAGACGATCGAAATCCCGGTCCACTACGGCGGAGAATACGCGATCGATCTTCCCGCCATCTGCGAGTTTTCCGGGCTGAGCGACCGCGAGGTGGTGCGCATTCATCATGAGGCGACCTACCGCGTCTTTGCCTTGGGAAGTGCTCCCGGGTTTGGCTATCTCCACGGGCTCGATCCCCGAATATACATGCCCAGGAAGACCGTTCCGTCGCTCAGGATGGAGAAGGGCTGTGTGACGATCGGAGGAATGCAGACGGGCGTTGCGATGCTGACCGGCCCGAACGGGTGGAATTCGCTCGGCTACGCAGAACTTCAGATGTTCGATCCGACCTCCCCGACACCGGCACTGATGGCGCCGGGCGACACGGTCCGCTTCGTGCCAGCGAGGATCGAGCTATGATCGAGATCATCGAAACCGGTCCATTCAATACGGTGCAGGACCTTGGCCGCCCCGGTTATCGCGACATCGGTGTGTCTGCTAGCGGCGCCATGGATCCACTCGCCGTCAGGATTGGCAACATTCTTGTCGGCAATGACGACGGTGCGGCTGCCATTGAGGTTCAGACCTTTCCTTTCAAACTGCGTTTCGAGGCTCGCGCGGTTTTTGCCGTCACCGGCGCGGATGGCCATCCGATGCTGGACGCCAGAGAACTGCTTCCATGGTGCACCCACTTCGCCGAAGCAGGCCAGATCCTCGAGCTGAGGCAGCCGCTGACGCGCGCTCGCGCTTATGTCGTGCTCGGGGGGGGGCTCGACGTGCCGGTTCTCATGGGCTCGCGGAGCACCGCGCTGCGCGGCGGTTTCGGGGGAAATGGCGGCCGGCCTCTGATCAACGGCGACAGGATTGAAATCGGCACGCATTCCGATGGGTTGCCGCTGCCAGCAAGCGGCATCGCCGTCGTGGAGCCGGCTGTCGCGCTTGATGATGTTTTTCCCGCTCCGATCGACGGCGTGCTGCCGATCCGTGCGATCGCCGGCGGCGAGCATGAGCTGTTTGCCTCCGATGGCGAGGCCTTCTGGAACCAGACCTGGCGTATTTCGTCGCGCAGCGACCGTACCGGCTATCGCTTGTCCGGTGAGCCTATCAAACCGACGGCGACGATCGAGATGCGCTCCCATGGTGTTGTGCCGGGCGTGATCCAGGTCCCGCCTGGAGGAGAGCCGATCATCCAGATGAGCGACGCCAACACGGCGGGGGGCTACCCAAAGATTGCTGGGATTATCGAATGCGATCTGTGGCGGCTCGGCCAGGCACGCATCGGCAGTCGGTTGCGATTCATCCGCTCGACCCACGCCGAGGCGCGCGCGGTCGAGCAGGCCGCTGCCAGGTATATCGAAGATGTCAGGCAGACGTCGCAGATGATCAAGCGCGCGTTGAAGGCGATGGCCTGACGACGAGTGAACGGGTCAAAAGGAGGAAGCGGTGAAGATCGATCTGAATTCCGACATGGGCGAAGGTTTCGGTCCTTATCGACTATGCGATGACGAGGCGATGATGAAAGTCGTTTCGTCAGCCAACATCGCCTGCGGCTTTCATGGCGGTGACCCGGACACCATGGCGCGCATGGTGCGCCTCGCGAAGAAAAACGGCGTTTGCATCGGCGCGCATCCGGGCCTGCCGGATCGGTTCGGTTTCGGCCGACGCGAGATGCCGTACCAGCCAGACGAGTTGCGACAGCAGATGCTTTACCAACTGGGCGCGCTGATCGCGATCGCCAAGAGCGAGCAAATGACCGTCGGCCATTTCAGCTTTCATGCGGCCATGGGGAATATGGTCAATCGTGATCCCGCGCTCGCCGATCTGATGATGGATGCCATTTCCACCGTGGATCCGCGTCTCGTGGTGTTCGTGACCCCGGAGAGCGAAATTGAAAAGGCTGCCAAACGCGCGGGCCTCAAGACGCTGGCGTTGTTCCTGGCCGACCGTGCCTATGATGCCGGTGGGAAGCTGGTGGCGCGCGGCCTGCCAGGCGCATTGGTCAAGAACGAGGCATCGGTACGAGCCCGGGTGCGCCGTTTCCTCACCGACGGAAGCGTGGAGGCGATCGACGGCACCGTCATTGCCATGCCGGCACGCTCCATCCTCGTCCATAGCGATACGCCCGGCTCTCTGGAGCTTGCCCGCATCGTCCGCAGTGAAATCGAAGCCTCCGGCGCAACGCTCGCGCCCGCGGCCGAACTTGCGTCCTGATTGGGTCGCTGATCGCCCCGTTTTACATCTCACCGAAAGATCATGTCGATGTCTTCCATAGCTGACCGCCTGAAAAACGTTTCCGTCTCCGCATCCGCCGCCATGACCCAGCGCGCCAGGGAACTGGCCGCCGCGGGGGTCAAGGTCGTGAGCCTTTCATCTGGGGAGCCGGATTTTCCGACGCCTGCCCATGCGATCGAGGCGGCCCATGCCGCAGCACTGAGCGGCGACACGAAATATCCGCCGATGGATGGCACGCCGGCGCTGAAGGCTGCGATCAGCAGGAAGTTCAAGAGGGACAACAATCTCGATTACGATGCCAGCCAGATCGTCGTTTCCGGCGGCGGCAAACAGGTGATCTTCAACGCGATGCTCGCCACCTGTAATCCGGGCGATGAGGTCGTTGTCCCTGCACCGTCGTGGGTCAGCTACGCCGATATCGTCAAGTTTGCCGGGGGTGTGCCGGTGGCCGTGCCCTGCTTCGAACAGGCTGGGTTCAAGCTGCGTCCCGAGGATCTTGAGGCCGCGATCACGCCGCGCACCAAATGGCTTATCCTCAATTTTCCGAACAATCCGACCGGCGCGGCCTGCTCGCGCGCCGAAATGGCCGCAATCGCTGACGTCATGCTGCGCCATCCGCATGTCTGGATACTGACCGACGATATCTACGAGCACCTGGTCTACGACGGGTTCGAATTCTGCACGATCGCCGATGCCGAACCTAGGCTCTATGATCGTGTCCTGACGATGAACGGCGTCTCCAAGGCCTATGCCATGACCGGTTGGCGGTTGGGATATTGCGCCAGCGGCTCGAAGGAACTGATCCGCGCAATCAGCAACGTCAACGGCCAGAACGGCGGTGGCATCACCACCGTGACGCAGGCAGCAGCCGTTGCGGCGCTCGATGGTCCTCAGGACCTACTCAAGGAACGGGCGGCAATCTACAGGGAAAGGCGCGATTTTGTCCTCGGTGAGCTGGCGAAGATCGAAGGGTTGCGCTGCCACAAGCCTGAGGGCGCCTTCTATATCTATCCCAATGTTGCCGGCCTGATCGGCAAGACCTCGAAGGGTGGTCGCAAGATCGAGTCCGATGTCGATTTCGTCATGGCTTTGGTGGACGACCACCACGTCGCGACGGTCCAGGGGGCGGCCTATGGAATGAGCCCGTATTTCCGCATTTCTTACGCGACAAGCATGGAAATGCTGAACGAGGGCTGCGCGCGCATCGCTCAATTCTGCAGGGACATGCGCTGATCCATGAGCTGCAGCCTCCGGCTGGTTTCGGCCGGAGGGCATCGAGCCTGCTCGCGGGGCTAGAGCTTCAGCCGCTCCGTCAATTCAACGAGGATGTCCTTAACAGCGAACGCTGGCTCCGACAGCGAGCTCTGATCGGACGTGCAAAGTGACAGGGTTTCTTCGATCCGTGGGGAGACCAGCCTGCAAACGAGAGGCTCGCTTGATTCCGACACGATGCGATCGGCGATGGCCTTAGGCATGATGGTCGCACCTAGGCCGCTACCCACGGCGCGGGCGAGCGTGCGCACGATTTCCACTTCCGCCACCACCTTGAGATTGATCCGGCTGCGGGTGAAGGCGGTTTCAACGGCGCGGCGCACGAAGTTGTAGGCCGGCGGCAAAAGCATGGGCATCCCGTCCAGCGCACCAACTGGCACCGGTTTCGGTTCCGCTTCGATCGCGAAGTTGCGGTGCGCAACGAAATAGAATTCCTCGCTGAGGATAGGTTCGAACCGGACGCCCTTGATTGGACCGACGCCATGAATCAGCGCCATTTCCAATCGGCCGTTCATGATCATCTGACTATAGGTCTGGCCGACGCTTTCGGTCAGATGAAGTAAGATCCCGGGTGCCGCTTCCTCGTTTCCGCGAGGAGGTCGACGGAAAGCGTGGCGGCGCTGCTAAACGGCACGAGACCCACGGAAACTCGCCCCGCAAGGGAATTGCCGGCGGCCGCGGCGTCTGCCTGCGCCTGTTCCATCTGGCGCAGGATGATCTGCGCATGCCGGTAGACGGCATGCCCTGCATCGGTCATGGTGACGCCCTGCTGGCTTCTGATCAGCAGTTTCTGGCCGAAATGTTCCTCCAGTGCCGCCAACTGCTGGCTCAGTGCCGGCTGGGCCAGGTGCAGGATATCCGCCGCGCGCGTTATGCTGCCACTGTCCACGATGACGATGAAAGATTTGAGGCGTCTAATATCCATGGGGATTGGCGTTACTTGATCTTCGCAGGAGCATGTTTACAGACGCGCCCCTGATTTGCAAAGCGAGCCCGACCGAAGCCGTTTCTCGCTTGAGTAAAAGGCGAGATTTCCCGCGTTTTGGACCGTTCGTCCGCTGCCGGCCAAGCTCCATAAAAGTTGCTTATTGCTCCAAAAATAATCGGTCTTAGGCAGAGAGTTAAAGCTCCGCTAATGTCCGCAACAACAACAAAGGGGATCAGAATGCCATTCTCCGATTACAAGACCGCATTGGTGACCGGTGCTTCCTCCGGTATCGGCGCTGCAGTCGTAGAGCGGCTTCGCCGGGAGAAAATCGAAGTACATGCAATCGCCCGCAGCGCCGGCGCCCTGAAGGAGTTGGCCGAGCGTACGGGCTGCGTAGCACATGTTATCAATGTCACCGATCGCCTGGCGATTGCCGATCTCGCGAACCGCGTGCAGTTCGATGTTCTGGTCAACAATGCCGGCGTCGATCGGCCGAAGAAATTCCTCCAGGCGGACGCAGAGGACATCGATCTCCTGGTCGACGTCAACCTTCGCGCCGTCCTTCATATTTGCCGTCTGATCGTACCGGGGATGGTGGAGCGCGATCGCGGGCACGTCATCAACATCTCCTCGATTGCCGGCAATTACAATTTCGGCGGCAACTCCACCTATCATGCCGTCAAGGCCGGTGTCGCCATGCTGTCGAACCAGCTGCGCATCGATGCATTCGGCAAGCGCGTGCGCGTGACAGAAATCTGCCCCGGCCGCGTCGCGACAGACATATTCAACCACGTTCATGGCAATGACCCGAGTGTCCGTGAGCGCTTCATCGACGGGTTTGAACTGCCGCTGGCCGCCGACATCGCTGAGGCGATCGCCTTTGCGATTGCCGCACCTGTCGAAGTCAACATCGGGCATATGGAGATAACGCCGACATTGCAGGTGATGGGTGGTTTGCAGACGGCCAAGCCGCAGGCCCCGGCGGAGTCCAGAACGTCGAAGGAGCCGAAGCCGTGAACGGGTTCGATCTCTCGGCCATCCTGAGAAATCAGGAATATGTCGCGATGCTCGTGCACGGGATCGAGATGACGTTCATCATCTATATCGGATCATGGCTTCTGGCGATGACGCTTGCGCTCATCCTGCTGTGCATCCGGTTTTCGCCTTCGCGTTTCGGCGATCGCGCTGTGGCAGCCTATGTCTCCTACCATCGCAACGTACCGACGCTCGTGCAGTTGATGTTGTGGTATTTCGGCATATTCACGCTGTTGCCCTCGGGGCTGGCGGATTGGCTCACGGCCCACAATGCCGAAACGATCTTTGCGGTGATTGGCCTCGGCCTTTGTCAGGCGGCTTATTTCAGCGAGGACCTCCGGTCCGGCCTGCGTTCTGTCAGCCCCGGCCAGATGGAGGCGGCCAAGGCGCTGGGCCACAGCTATCTCTCGGCGATGCGCTTCATCATCCTGCCGCAGGGCGTGCGCAATGCGTTGCCTCCGCTCATCAATCACAGCGTCTCGCTGTTCAAGAACAGCAGCCTTGCGATCGTCATCGGAGCGCCTGAACTGACGCATGCGGTAAAGGAGATCGAGAACCTAAGCTTCCGCACGTTCGAAATCTATCTGATCGGCACGGTCCTCTATCTGGTCTTCTCGCTGCTTATCATGGGTGCCGGCGCCTACTTCGCAATGCGCGCCGATCCGGAACGGAGGGCGCGCGCATGATCGGCGACATCATCAATATCATCAAGGACTATTGGCTGCTGCTGCTGATCGGCCAGTATCCGAACGGTCCGCTCGGAGGCCTGGCGAACACACTGATCCTCTCCGCGCTCAGCATCGCGCTTGCCTTTCCGGTCAGCATTCTTCTCGCGTTGGCACGCCTCTCCAAGTGGGGGCTGCTGCGGTGGCCGGTTACAGCGCTCGTCTACATCACGCGCGGCGTGCCGCTGCTGATGCTCATCCTGTGGAGCTATTTCCTGGTGCCGTTGCTCACGGGCGCCGATGTGCCGAGCTTCTACACCATGCTAACGACGCTGGTAATCTACCAAGGCGCCTTCCTGAGCGAGGTGGTGCGAGCCGGGATTGTCGCTCTGGGACCTGGCCAGATGGATGCAGCGCGTGCGCTCGGCCACAGCTACATGGGGGCGATGCGCTTCATCATCCTGCCCCAGGCGCTCTACAACATGATCCCGAGCATGATCTCGACCTTTGTAGCGACGATCAAGGACACCACGCTCGGATATGTCATCAACGTACCCGATCTCACGTTCGCGGCAAGCCAGGTCAACAACCAGCTTCTGACGCAGCCCTTCCAGGTGTTTCTCATCCTAGCGGCTGTCTATTACGCCATCTGCTGGAGCCTTACGCATGTCGCAAACGTTATTGAGCGACGCATCGCCCGCAAGCGTGCCGGCGTGGTGAGCCGCCAGTCCCCCGCGTCGCTGGCGCAGGTCAAAGTCATAACGGAGCAGCCATGATCACGTCGGCATCATCGCCCCAGCAACAGACGATCCGTCTTTCCAACGTCTGCAAGAGCTACGGTAACTATCCGGTCCTGAAAAACATCGACGCCGAGGTTGCGCGAGGCGAGGTGGTGGTGATCTGCGGACCATCCGGATCGGGCAAGTCCACGTTGATCCGCACCATCAATCGCCTTGAAGAAATAAGCAGCGGATCGATTACCCTGGATGGTCAGGACATTCATGCCGAAATGAGGACCAAGGATCTCAACCTCTTGCGCAGCCGCATCGGGTTCGTGTTCCAGAACTTCAACTTGTTTCCGCATCTTTCGGTCGTCGAAAACGTGACGATCTCCCCGATCCGTGTGAAAGGAGTGGCGCCGGACGCCGCTCATGAGAAGGCACTCAACCTGCTTGACCGCGTCGGCCTAGCCGACAAGGCGGGAGCCTATCCTGGCCAGTTGTCGGGCGGACAGCAGCAGCGCGTGGCGATCGCCCGGGCGCTCGCCATGGAGCCGCCGGTCATGCTGTTTGACGAGCCGACCAGCGCACTCGATCCGGAGATGGTAGGCGAGGTGCTCGCTGTCATGAAGGGACTGGCGGCAGAAGGCATGACCATGCTCTGCGTTACCCACGAAATGGGCTTCGCCCGCGAAGTCGCCGACCGCATCTGGTTCATCGATGCCGGCCAGATCCTCGAAGTGGCTTCACCAGAAGAGTTCTTCAAGAACCCACGCCATCCGCGCGCGCAGCGGTTCCTCACCGATCTGCGTCACTGATACCCACGATAAAATACAAGGAGAACAGCAATGAACTGGAAATGCATCACGCTCACGGTCGCGCTTGCAGGTGCTGCGGCAGCCGCGCCGGCAAAAGCGGATCAACTCGACACGATCCTGGCAAACAAGACGCTGCGTTGCGCGACATTTGCCGATGTTCCACCCTTCGCCGCGCCCGATCCGAAGACCCGCGAGATGGCCGGCTTCGACGTCGATCTGTGCAACGCCATCGCCAAGGAGCTCGGCGTCACGGCCGAGGTCAAGCCGGTATCGGTCGAAGCCCGCGTCCCGGAAGTAAAACTCGGGCGCGTCGACATTACCGTTGCGAACCTCGCTTATACGCTAAGCCGCGCCGAGCAGATCCAGTTCAGCGATCCTTATTACCTCGCCAAGGAAATGCTGATCGTCCCTGTCGACGACCCGGGGAAGAAAAAGTCCGACTACGAAGGCAAGCGCGTCGCCTCGACCAAGGGCTCTACCTCTGAAATGTCAATCAAGCTCAACAAATCCGAGCCGCTGACCTTCCAGGATACGGCGTCCGCTTACCTCGCCGTCCAGCAGGGCAAGGCGCGCGGCATGGTGGCGAACACCATGACGACGACCAAGTTCGTCAATGAATCGAAGACCAGGGGCAAAGAAATGAGGATGATCGAGGAGCCAATGCTGTTCCAGCCGATCGGCATCGGTATGGCCAAGGACAATCCGGCCCTCACCGCCAAGATCAATGAAGTGCTCCATAAGCTCGATACGTCCGGCGAGCTCAACAAGATCTGGGACAAATGGCTTGGCCCGACTACCGAATACAAGATGACGCGTACCGACAAGGTCGTACCGCTCTCCGAGCTGAAGTTCGACCCAATCCCGTAGGGCCAATTCTCTCTCGACCGACCTGAACCAACCTCAAATAATCGAAGACTGCAGGCGGCGGGACATGCCCGCCGTCGGTCTCATCGTGGGAGTTTTTTATGATCCACATCAAAGACATTGCCGAACGCCCCAGTCGGTCCGACATCGAGGCGCTTTCGAAATTCTCGCCGGCGACCATCCACGAAGCCCAGGGACGCAAGGGGGCGCTTTCTTCTCGCCTGAAGCCAGTCGACTATCGCATGAAGCTGTGCGGTCCGGCCTTCACCGTAAAATGCGCGCCGCGTGACAACATCATGCTGCAGCTCGCGATCAATTACGCCAGGCCGGGCGACATCATCGTCGTGTCCGCGGGCGAATATGAAGAGGCCGGCTCCTTCGGCGACGTTCTGGCCAACGCCTGTCTTGCCAAGGGTATCGGCGGTCTCGTGACCGATACCGGCGTGCGCGACACCCTTCAATTGAGGGAGCTTGGCTTCCCGGTTTTCTCCCTCAGTGTCTGCATCAAGGGTACGGTCAAGGAAACGATCGCCGCCGTGAACCACCCGATCATCGTCGGTGGGGAAATCATCAATCCCGGCGATATAATCGTCGGCGACGCCGACGGTCTGGTTGTCGTTCGTCGCGCGGAGGCGCAGGAAGCCGCACGTCTGTCGCAGGCCCGCGAGGATGCGGAGGCCGGCTATATCGAAGCCTATAAACAAGGTAAGTCGGTCATCGACGTCAGCAATCTGGACCCAGTTTTGAAGGCCAAAGGACTGGTCGTAGACATCTGAGCCGGGCCTGCCGCCGTGTCGTGCTTCCGTTTTTATCCTCGCAAGGAGGTTTTATGGCCTTCCCTCTATTTGATCTTTCCGGTTCCCGTGCGTTGGTGACGGGATCGTCCCAGGGCATTGGTTATGCGCTCGCACGCGGTCTGGCCGAGCACGGTGCGGCCATCATTCTGAACGGCCGCGACCGCGACAAGCTTGAGAATGCGGCTAAATCGCTGCGAGGCGCCGGGCACGCGGTGTCGGCTTCCGATTTCGACGTCACCGACCATGCTGCGGTTGGGCGGGGGGTCGACGCAATCGAGAAGCATATCGGGCCAATCGATATCCTGGTCAACAATGCCGGCATGCAGTTCCGCACCCCGCTCGAAGACTTCCCTGCCGATCGCTGGGAACAGTTGCTGAAGACCAATATCTCCAGCGTCTTTTATGTCGGGCAGGCGGTTGCCCGGCATATGATCGGGCGAGGGCTGGGCAAGATCATCAACATCGCCTCGGTACAAAGTGAACTCGCCCGTCCCGGTATTGCGCCCTATACGGCGACCAAGGGGGCGGTGAAGAACCTGACGCGCGGCATGTGTACGGATTGGGCGCGATACGGTCTGCAGATCAATGCGATCGCGCCCGGCTATTTCAAGACGCCGCTCAATCAGGCGCTGGTCGACAGCACCGAGTTCTCGTCCTGGCTGGAGAACCGCACGCCGGCCGGCCGCTGGGGCAATGTCGAGGAACTGGTCGGCGCGGCGGTCTTCCTGGCAGCCGGGGCTTCCTCCTTCGTCAACGGACACACGCTCTATGTCGACGGCGGCATCACGACCAGTCTCTAAGGCGGCGGGCGCCTTCGGCCCGATCGTGGTGATGGGCGTATCCGGCTGCGGCAAAAGCTCGGTCGGGGAGCGGCTTGCCGGTTATCTGGATTGCCCGTTCGTGGAAGGCGATAGCCTGCATCCTGAGACCAATGTCGACAAGATGCGGATGGGCATCCCGCTCGATGACGAGGACCGGTGGCCGTGGCTCGATGTGCTGGGCAGGAAGTTGGGCGGGGCAGGGGACGTGGTCGTTTCCTGCTCTGCCCTGAAGCGGTGCTATCGCGACCGGCTGCGGATGCTCGCCGGGCGGTCCGTGACCTTCATCTTCCTGCAAGGCGACCGCGCGCTTCTGGCGGCGCGCATGGCGGGGCGGCAACACGAATACATGCCGCTTTCGCTTCTCGACAGCCAGCTCGCCACGCTCGAACTGCCGACGGACGAGCAGGACGTGGTGACCTTGGACATCAATCAATCGCTGGAGACCATCGTCGTGATGGCCATGACGTTTCTGGCTGCCCGCAATCGACACGCGGGCCAGACCTAATGACTGGAGGAGAACATGAGCAAACCGGAAATCTTGATGACGGGGCCTTATCCGGACTGGGACCTCGTCGAACTCGAGGACCGCTATATCGTCCACAAGCTCTACGAGGCGGAAGGCAGCGATGCCATGATCGACCGGCATGCCGAGAGCATTCGCGCGATCGCCACGCGCGGCGAGCTCGGCGCCTCGGCGGCCCTGATCGAAAGGCTTCCTAAGCTCGAAGTCATCTCTGTCTACGGCGTGGGTTACGATGCCGTCGATCTGGCGGCCTGCCGCCGCCGGGGCATCCGCGTCACCAACACGCCGGACGTGCTGACCAACGACGTCGCCGACCTCGGCATTGCGATGATGCTGTGCCAGTCGCGCGGCATGATCGGCGCCGAGACCTGGGTGAAGGACGGAAGCTGGGAGGCCAAGGGCCTTTATCCGCTGAAGCGCCGCGTCTGGGGCCGCAAGGCCGGGGTGCTCGGTCTCGGTCGCATCGGCTTCGAGGTCGCCAAGCGCCTGCGCGGCTTCGATATGGATATCGCCTATAGCGACGTTGCCGAGAAGCCCTATGCGGAAGGCATGACGTTCATCGCCGATCCCGTCGCGCTGGCGCATCATGCCGACTTCCTGTTCGTCACGCTGGCCGCATCGGCCGAAACCCGTCACATCGTCTCGAAAGACGTGATTGCGGCGCTCGGTCCGGACGGCATGTTGATCAATATCTCGCGGGCGTCCAACATCGATGAGGAAGCCCTGCTCGAAGCATTGGAAAGCGGCACGCTGGGATCGGCGGCGCTCGATGTCTTCGAAGGCGAGCCGAAGCTCAACCCCCGCTTCCTGAAGCTCGACAATGTGCTGGTGCAGCCCCATCATGCTTCGGGCACGATCGAGACCCGCAAGGCGATGGGCAAGCTGGTGCGCGACAATCTCGCGGCCCACTTTGCCGGCGCCGCCCTGTTGACCCCCGTAATCTGAGAGAAGCCCGATGAAAGCCGTCGTCATCCACGCCGCCAAGGATTTGCGCATCGAGGGAAGAGAGGTCGAAAGCCTCGGTCCCGGACAGGTGGAGGTGGCCATCGAGGCCGGCGGCATCTGTGGCTCCGATCTGCATTACTACAATCACGGCGGCTTCGGCGCGGTGCGTGTCCGCGAGCCGATGATCCTCGGACACGAAGTGGCCGGCACGATCAAGGCCTTGGGGGAGGGTGTCTCCGGTTTCAAAGTCGGCGAGCGGGTTGCGATCTCGCCAAGCCGGCCCTGCAATGCCTGCGAGTACTGCCTCAAGGGGCAGCAGAACCAATGCCTCAACATGCGCTTCTACGGCAGCGCCATGCCGATGCCGCATATCCAGGGTGCCTTCCGCCAGCGCCTCGTCGCCGCACAATGGCAATGCCACAAGGTAGCGGACGGCGTGTCGATCCACGAAGCGGCGATGGCCGAACCCTTCGCGGTGACATTGCATGCGGTGGCCCGTGCCGGCGCGCTCACCGGCAAGCGGGTTCTCATCACCGGCTGTGGGCCGATCGGCGCGCTGGCGATCATCGCCGCGCGCGCGAACGGCGCCCGCGAGATCGTCGCGACGGATGTGATGGACAAGGTTCTGGAGAAGGCACTCGAGGTCGGCGCCGACCGGGTCATCAATGTCGCGGTCAACGCTGAAGCGCTTTCGGCCTACGCGGCGAACAAGGGATACTTCGACGTCCAATTCGAGGCCTCGGGCAACCAGAGCGCCTTGCGCTCAGGTCTCGAGGTTCTCAAGCCGCGCGGCGTTCTCGTCCAGCTCGGCCTCGGCGGCGATGTCAACATCCCGCAGAACATGGTGGTGGCCAAGGAAATCGAGATGAAGGGGACGTTCCGCTTCCACGAGGAGTTCGGTCTTGCCGCCGACCTCATCAACCATCGCCGGGTCGACTTGAAGCCGCTCCTGACCGGAACCTTTCCACTCGAAGACGCCGCCAAAGCCTTCGAAACCGCCGCCGACAGGAACAAGTCGATGAAGATCCAACTGGTGTTCTAGGGTCGGATCTCGGCCGCCTCCAGTCTTGCCAGCGATTGCTGCGGCCGGGCAATCACCACAGGATCGTTGGTGAAATCCGTTCTGGGGCCCGGCTTGCGGCCACGCTTCTTATAGCCATTGCTTTGGCTGCCATCGCGAATGCCAGATATATGGTTCGTCTGGCCGGTCCGACGCGGCCCGCCCTTGCTGAGCTGCTATTGACGTCCGGCCTGCATCTCGGTCACCAGCGCCAGCATGTCATCGATACGCTTGTTCTCGGCGACCTCCGAGCGATGCACCGACCGTAAGGGTGTCGAAGATTCTGTAAGCCATGGACGACTCCGCGTAGGCCGTACCGGCATTCAGATACTTCGCGATCGTATTGCGCGACAATCTGGTTCGTCGCTGACCTCGCGGATCGACAACTTCTCACGCGGTGCCATCCGACGGATGAGGTTTAAAAGTCCCATGTGGATCACTCCGCTGCCCCGTCGCTCACCGCGTTGGGGAAGGTTCACATGGCTCAATTCTGCGTGGAAATCAACACGACAAGCCCTTCGTGGGCATGATTGACCCAGATCAAAGCCGCGCACCCTCGTACATGCAAAGACTGTCCTCGTGATAGCGCACCAGGTGGTGATAATCATCGTAGGAAACATAGATAACGACTGGTTTGCGCATTGGCTCTCCAGCTCCGTCGATGAACGTCAGGACTAGCTGCGTGGCGATCCGCTTTCGAACTTCGAGGCCGGCAAGAATGACAGGCTGATATCACCTTGGGAGATAATCAGTGCAGACCTCACTGCAAACAAAATACTATGATGCTCACCTGCCTTGGTACACCATCTATCCAACTGTACCACGGTTTTCGACGGCGGTCGGCGCAAAGGCTTACGAGGAATGGCTGAGAAGCCTTCCGTCCGACGATCCTGTATCGCTATATCTCCACATACCATTCTGCCGATCAATGTGCTGGTATTGCGGCTTTCCCACGAGCATCACTCGTCAGGACACTTCGATCCTCAATTACGTCGCGCTAATGCGTGAGGAAGTGCACTTGGTTGCGGAACAGACGGCGCAACCGCTGCCCGTAGGTGACGTACATTTCGGTGGCGGAACTCCGAGCATCATCAAGCCAGGGGAGTTCATGAGCCTGATGGAACTTCTGCGTCGCCGATTCGCATTCTTAAAAACGGCAACGATCGCCGTGGAGATCGACCCGCGCACATTCACCGCCGAGATGGCAGAAGCGTTTGGAGCGAGCGGGGTGAACCGAGCGAGCATCGGCATTCAGAGCTTCGATCCAGTCGTTCAAAAAGCAGTCAATCGGATCCAAAGCGAGGAGCAAACGGCGACTGCGGTCAATCAACTGCGCCGCCACGGCATAGTTGGCGTCAATTTCGATTTGATCTACGGTCTTCCAAATCAGACCGTGCAGTCCTGCGTCGAGACCGCGGGAGCTGCTGCCGCAATGCGCCCCAGTCGGTTTGCCGTGTTCGGCTACGCACATGTTCCATCCTATAGAAAAAACCAACGTCTGATCGACGAGGACGCGCTGCCGGGCCCGTCAGCCCGCGCCGATCAGGCGGCGGCAGTGGCCAACACCCTGATTGCGGAAGGCTACCTGCCGATCGGCCTCGATCATTTCGCTTTACCGGACGATGAGCTTGCGTTGGCGCAGAGGGCCGGCCGGTTGCGGCGTAACTCTTTGGGCTATTCGGCGGACACTTGTACAACCGTGATCGGCTTCGGCGCGTCAGCTATTGGCCGTGTGGGCGATGGCTACGTGCAAAATGAACTTACACCAAGTTTGTATAACCGGAAGATCGCATCTGGCCGTATGGCTACGTCAAAAGGCTATCGTCTAACCAGCGAAGATCGGCTGAGAGCCGCAATCATCGAGCGGCTAATGTGCGATCTGAAAGCTGATGTCCCCGTCATATGCCGTGCTCATGGCTTTGATTGGCTCGCTTTTCTCAATTCAGTTGAGCGCCTAGCGATGTTTGAAGAGGATGGTATCTTGGACGTGGAGAAGGGTGTGGTTCGGGTTCGACAGGAGCACCGCTTTATGTTGCGTGCTGTCGCTGCTGCATTCGATGTTTATCAAGACGGAATACCGAACTAAGTTCTTTCAAAACGCAGCGCTCTGAACTTGGCGGTTTTCTGCGTGTTGACCGCGACAAATGCGTTCATCAGGGCTTTCAAGGGGCCTGTCGGCCCAAGCCCGCGACAGCCTGCACGTAAAAACACAACTGAAGTCGGGGAATTGCGATCACGGGGGATCATCTCGCTCGGCTCAGGTCGCTATCGGGAGGAAATCTCGTCGAGTTCGCGAAAATTACGAGTTACCCCGTTAAGCGCCAAATTTTCTTCTAGGATCCTTCGAGTACGGGAGAGCGAGAGAGACGATCGCCGAGATGCTCTTGGAAAATTACCGACATCGAGAGAGCAAACTCTTCAAGGGGCAGTGTTGCCCCCATTTGACCAGATCTACCCGAGGAATTTGCAGGCCGGAGAGCGTGAAACTGGCAATCTTTCACCGGACACCGTACTCACAGATAGCTCGAGCGAATTCGAACTCGTTTCCAATGGCATTGGCATTCATACTTTTGCTGTCAATCAACCGTGACTCTGTCGGAACAAACCGCTCCACAGCAGACTCGATGCAGAACTGGGCGATCGCAAAGGCCGCTTGGTAGTCGTTTTGCACGTCCTGTGGGATCAAAGCGCGGGTCAGATAGCTTCTTGTACCGTTCTTGACGATGATCCCGTCATTTGCGAGCAGGATCAGTGCTTCACGGACCGGCGTCGTGCTCACTCCGAAACGCTCGGCGATCCGATTTTGCTCCCAAGGTGTCCGCTGAAGAACGATAAGTGATTTGAGACGTCCGTAGATCTTGACCTTGCCCCCAAGTTTTATCCAATTTTGAGTTCGCTCCAGCGGTTTTGGGTTGCTCAGCATCAATCCATCTTGGATAACAAATCGTAAACGTGCCAAAGTAGTGCTAGCTTAATAGCCCATCTCATAAATTACGGCCACGAAAATGATTGTGCCCGCAGAGGTGTCTGGCGTTCTGCAATTATGACAGCTCAATGACGGAAAGCACGTGATGGTTGATCATCAGAAAATAAGATGGGCAGGAGGGCGCTTTGCCCAGCAAGCTAAATATCATTCGCGCTGCGGCTTGGAGGAAGTGCGTCAGCAGCATTACTAATCGGCGCGGACTTGCTCATGACGCCACAGACTAATTGCTGCTTCGCACGAACCGCCGGGCAAAGGCTGGCAAAGGAGAGAACGTTTCGATGATCTTGTCCGTGATCGGTCTCGAGCGCCGACTCGGGTTTTTGATCATCACCTGTAGCGGCTTTTGCGCTCGACCAACGAGGTCACGTTGGCATTGCCCATGCACGTTCGAAGATCAACAAGTCGCCCTCCCAATGGGCCGAATTGCGAACGATCATCAATAAAGTCAGGCCGCTGCGATATCCTGCAGGCAGCAGGAAAGACGCTGTCGCAGGGTTTCCTCGAGCCGCGAGGGGCGGCGTTTGCGGCGGCCTTCAGCCAGATGTCGATAGAGCTTCAGCGCATAATTCTCCTTGCCATAAACGAAGCGATAGATCGCCTCGGTGCAGACGCGCACGGCGCTCACGCTGTCGGCGAGCAGGCGGCCGGCGATCTGCTCCGGCGACCAAAGCGCCTTCAGCCGATCGATGATCAGCTCACGCAGCTGCGGGTGGCGGCTGAGCTTGCGCAGGCGTCGCCGACGCTCCTTGCTGATGCCGTCGGCGACCGTTGGGAAGTAGCCGCTATACTCGGGCAACTCGCGATCGTGGAATGTGTTGCGCCTGATCTCACGATAGATCGTCGATCGGTGACGGCCGAGTTGGCGGACCATTTCATCGCTAAAGGCGGAGGCGATCGGCCAGCCTCAGCTGTGAATTCCTGGCAGATTGTTTTTCACGCGATGGCGGGTCGACGTTGCTCCCCCTGTCGCCCATTGCTGGTCAGGATCAACCACAAAGGCATAGCTGCCTCGGGTCGCATCGGGAAGACCCAGCCGAGTATCAAGTAACCATTCGTAAAGAAACCACAGTCGCCGCGCATATGAGCCCGTCGGAGACGCCCGCACGATATCGGTTATCGCATCGGGGCCAGTGGCGCGAAACAGCGCTTTAAGGGCTGCTAAGTCCAACCCCTCATAGCGCAGGGCAAAAGTCAGGTGCCCGATAAGATCGGCATCAGGAGTGTGCCGCGGCGTATAGATATTCCAGTCGTCGGCCTGATAGACTTTGTGGCGTGGACCAATGGCCGCCGCCACGCTACGCGGCAGCGGGACGTGTAGCTCATATGCGTCAATCAGAGCAGCATATCCCGCAGGGGTCGCTTCCTCTGGCAACCAGCGGCCGTGAAAAACGCTTACAGCACCCGAATATGGCTTCCGCTGCGACGCATTCATGAATTTTGGTGCCCGCGCATGAAAATAAGCTCCTGAGAGACGATTTCATGAAAACTGATAACTTTCAAGCGCAGATGTGAGGAACGGTCGTCACTTCTGAATCTCAAACACGAGCGTCGGTAGGCAATATCGAAGCAGAATGAAGAGTACCGGGAGCGGATTCGGCTGCGCCCTAAACTCGCTGGGGCGTAGCGGGTCCTGGTCCGGAATCCCTCGAGGCGATTGCGCTTATGACAACACAGTCGGAGGAGTCGTTCTGAGAATAAGCCCTCACCGCCCAAGAGCACCCCGCTTCCCGCGGAGGGCCGCTACTCGATCATGTTTGCCCAGCGCCCGATAGCCCGCGCGACACTTGGCAACCATGCGGGCCAGAACCGGGACGGTGTTATCGACACCTGCGCCGGAAATCGGTGGCGACGATAAAGAGGATCACGGGAAAATCTGGTCATGCCGCCAGGTCCCACATTTTGATCGATGCTCGGTTAACGTTACGGTGCCCGCCCATGTCCAGTGTAAGACCGCTATGTCAGCAATTCGACGCGGCGGTTAAGTACTCATGGTAGGCGAGGCGCGAAGCGCGTGTTCTTCGGCTCTTCGAGCAGGCGTTGAACAACCGTTTTTGTGGCACGCTTTTTGCTGCGACACGGCCAGCTACCCGTAGGGAGCGGTCCCGCGGTCGCCCGCCCACACAGACAGATGAAGGTTGTTCAACTCATGTCATCCATCGCCATAGACGCAGCACTTTCGTCTGGCATTTTTGTTGGTAGCGGTACGCTCGCGATCAGCTGCGCGCAGCTGGCCATGGAGACGGGCCACGACATTCGCGCGGTGCTGTGTGGCGACGCGATATTCGCCGACTGGGCGGCTCGCGCCAATATCCCATGCATGGCAAGCGTTGAAGAGCTGTCGAGCTTCCTCGAGCCCGAGCCGGCGGAGTGGCTCTTCTCCGTTGTCAATCCGTTCATCTTGCCGGTCGATGTGTTTGGACGGATCAGTCGAGGTGCTTTCAACTACCATGACGGCCCTTTGCCGCGATATGCCGGAACTCACGCGACATCTTGGGCGCTGTTGGCGCAAGAGACCGAGCATGCCATCACGTGGCATCGTGTCGATGATGGGCTTAATCTGGGTGACATAGCTGTTCAGCGCCAAGTGCTGGTGACGCCCGCCGATACGGCACTGACCCTGAACCTCAAATGTTACGAAGCCGCTGTCGAGGGCTTCCGCGAGCTTTTAGCTTGCTTGGCGGGGGGCAAGCTCAGCGCCCGTCGCCAGGCACTGGAAGACAGAAGCTACTTTCCCAGATGTCGGCGTCCAGATGCGGCAGGTATTCTGCGTTGGGATCGATCCGCGCAAGATTTGTCAGCGATGGTGCGGGCCTTGGATTTCGGGCCGTATCATCCCAATCCATTGTGTTTGCCCAAGGCTCTCATAGGGGATGACGTTGTTAGCGTCAGGCGCTTGGAAGTGCTGCCACGCCGCTCGGGCTTTGCGGCAGGTCGCCTGCTTGAGATCCATCCCAGCCATTGGCGTGTGGCCACGGCTACACAGGATGTCGACGTCTGGTTTGGCAGCTTGGACGGTCAGGCCCTGGAGGCACAAGCACTCGCCAGCCGCAGCGATCTGGTTGAAGGCGACGCCCTTCCTGTCTTGAGCGACGATCAGGTGCGGCGCCTAACTGCCATACATGGGGAGATAGCGCCTTCAGAGGATTTTTGGCGAGAGCGGCTTGAGCAGTTTAAAATAGTGAAGCCTCCCTTCCTGTCGTCCGGCACAGCCTAAGCGACGGCGCGATGGCAGTCGAGTTCATGGCTGGCTTCAGGGGCCTTGGCCGAACTGTCCGCCATTGATCGCGTGGAATACTTGGTAACGGTTTGGCTGATCTATCTGGCCCGCATCACAGGCCAGACAGAGCTTCAGCTGGCGTGGACGCCAGCCCCAAAAGCATCGTGGGCCGGGGTGCAGTCAGTGGAGGCCGTTCTCGCTTCTACCGTACCAATAGAGGTCACCATTGACCTGGCCGATGGCTTCCAAGAAATACGCAAAGCGGTGGCGGCCGAATGTGCTCAACTGAGGGAGCGTGACAGATTTCCGCGCGATCTTATCGGACGCTGCCCGTCATTAAGGCAGATGGAGGCGCTACGATCGCAGCGCCCCTGGCCGGTAGGTGTGGCAATTGCGGCGGAAAATAGTTCTGGTCACTCCGCCCCGAATTCACCGGGTGAGTTGCTAACATTTGAGGTATGCGCTCTGGATGGAAGTTATCGCTGGCACTTTGATGCCGGTCGATTGGCGCCGGAGCAGGTCGAGCACATGACGCAGCATTTGCAAGCTTTGTTGTGCGGTGTGCTGGCCGATGCGGGGCAGCCGGTCGGCCGCATCGAGCTTTTGTCGGCCGTCGAACGCGGCCATCTGCTGGATGAGCTGAACCGGACGGAAGCGGACTATCCGTCGGATCTGTGCGTGCACGAGCTGTTCGAGGCGAAGGTGCGTGAGGCGCCCGACAGAGTGGCGGTGGTGCATGGGGCCGAGGAACTAAGCTATAGCGAGCTCAATGAGCGCGCCAACCGCCTGGCGCATCATCTGATCGGGCTTGGGGTGGAGCCCGGGGACCACATTGCGACACTACTGGACCGCTCCGTCACCCTTGTGGTGGCGCAGTTGGCGATTCTGAAGACGGGCGCGGTTTATGTTCCGATCGATCGTGCTCTTCCATCTGCGCGACAAGAATGGCTGATGGCCGACTGTGCTGCACGCTTGGTTCGTGGCGAGAGTAACGATGTTGATCTCGTCGAGGTGACGATCCCGGTTGTGCTCATTGAGCCGTTAGCGGCCGATGCAGAACTAAGTATCGATCCTGGGCTGACGTTGAGCGCCGGTGACCTTGCCCCCAAGTTTTATCCAATTTTGAGTTCGCTCCAGCGGTTTTGGGTTGCTGCATTTGCGGCGGTAGCGGCGGGTTGCGGTGCGGAGCCATTTCGGCTGCGCAGCACCGCATCACGTCGCGGGTTGATGGTCTGAGCGAACTCGGCAGGTGTCAGCCAGCCGAGGCCAGAGTGTGGTCGGTTATCGTTGTAATCGCTTCGCCAGTTTAAAAGCGCTGATCGGGCATGGGTCAGTGACGAGAAGAGAGTCTCATTCAAGAACTCGTCTCGCAGCCGCCCATTGAAGCTTTCGATGAAGGCGTTTTGGATCGGTTTGCCCGGCGCGATATAGTGCCAATCCACCTTGGTCCGGTCCGTCCATTGCAGGATCGCGTTGCTGGTGAACTCGCTGCCATTGTCGCTGACGATCATCTTCGGCTTGCCGCGCTCCTTGATAATCCGGTCAAGCTCACGGGCAACCCGCACGCCGGAAAGCGATGTATCGGCGACGAGTGCCAGGCATTCCCTGGTGCAATCGTCGACGACCGTCAGAACCCGAAACCTGCGTCCATCGGTGAGCTGATCCGACACGAAGTCCAGCGACCAACGATCATTGGCTGCCATCGGGATCAGCATCGGCGCTCGCGTGCCTATCGCTCGCTTGCGGCCGCCGCGTTTGCGCACCGTCAGCTTCTCCTCCCGATAGAGCCGGAAGAGCCTCTTGTGGTTCACAAGGTGCCCCTCGCGCCTGAGCAGCACATGAATGCGTCGATATCCGAAGCGGCGGCGTTCATGAGCCAGAGCCTTCATCCGCTCGCGAAGGTCATGATCGTCGCTGCGCCTGGTTTCATAACGGATCGTCATCCGGCAAACGCCGATGGCTTTACACGCCCGCCGTTCACTCATCTGATGGTGGCTCATCAGATGAGTGACAGCGTTCCGCTGGGCTGCGGGCGTCACCACTTCTTTCCCAAAAGGTCTTTCAAAGCAGCATTGTCGAGCATGGCATCCGCCAGGAGCCGCTTCAGCTTCGTGTTCT
This sequence comes from Sinorhizobium psoraleae, assembly GCF_013283645.1. GTDB lineage: Bacteria > Pseudomonadota > Alphaproteobacteria > Rhizobiales > Rhizobiaceae > Sinorhizobium > Sinorhizobium psoraleae. The sequence goes on along the minus strand of NZ_JABEKV010000018.1, from coordinate 16,059 downwards.
CGTCCTCCAGAGTCTTCAGCCGCTTGGCCTCGGACACGTCCATGCCGCCGAACTTGGCTTTCCACTTATAGATACTGGCATCGCTGACGCCGTGCTTGCGGCAAAGCTCCGACACCGGCGTGCCCGCCTCGTGCTCCTTCAGAATGCCGATAATCTGTTCGTCCGTGAAACGGTTGCGCTTCATTCCCTGGTCCTCTCAATGGGCCAGAGCTTACTTCAAAATGGATTATTTCAACGGGGCAAGGTCACCGGAGATGCCGCTTACGTGATGTACACTTCCGGCTCGACCGGCCTTGTCAAGGGAGTGGTTGTTCCTCATCGTGCTGTCAACCGGCTCGTGATCAATAATGGATATTTGACAATCGATGGCGGCGATCGTGTGGCCTGGGCGGGTAATCCCGCCTTCGACGCCAGCACATTTGAAGTGTGGGCGCCACTGCTTAACGGTGGCTGCATTGTTGTAATGAGTGCCACGACCGTCCTAGATGCAGCAAGCTTTTCCAAGACGCTAGAGCATCACGCAGTGACGTCCCTATTTCTGACAACAGCCTTATTCAACCAATATACGTCATCGATTGCCCCAACGTTAGCACAACTTAAATACCTCCTGTGTGGAGGGGAGCGGAGTGATCCCTCCGCCTTCTTAAGGTTGCTGAGAGAAGAAGGCCCTGTACGTCTCATTCATTGCTATGGTCCGACCGAGACAACGACCTTTGCGGCTGCCTACACTGTGGGTGCAATGCAGGAGAAGGCTCCCAGTATTCCGATCGGCCGTCCGATCGCGAACACGCGGATATACCTGCTGGACGCTCATGGTCAGCCGGTTCCGTTCGGGGCGGTGGGCGAGCTTTATATCGGCGGGGCGGGGGTGGCGCGCGGTTACCTCAACCGCCCCGAGCTGACGGCGGAGCGGTTCCTCGCCGATCCGTTCTGCGACGAGGCAGGCGCCCGGATGTACCGGAGCGGCGACCTGGCGCGCTATCTGCCGGACGGCAATCTAGAGTTTCTGCGCCGCAACGACGAGCAGGTGAAGATCCGCGGCTTCCGCATCGAGCCGGGCGAAATCGCGGCGCGACTCATCGAGCATGAATGGGTGCGCGAGGCGGTGGTGGTGGCGCACGAGGATCGTGCCGGCGACAAGCGTCTTGTCGCCTATGTGGTCTGTGGACCCGAGGCCGGGTCGGACGACGAACATGACGGAAGCGGGCTTGCCGGCGCCTTGCGCGCGCATCTGGGTGCGCGGCTGCCGGACTATATGGTGCCGTCGGCCTTCGTGCGGTTGGAAGCACTGCCGTTGACGCCGAACGGCAAGCTCGACCGCAAGGCGCTGCCGGCGCCGGAGGACGACGCCTATGCGCGCCGAGCCTACGAGGCGCCGCAGGGCGAGGTCGAGACGGCGCTGGCAGAGATCTGGCAAGAGCTGCTCGGCCTCGAGCGCATCGGCCGCAACGACAACTTCTTCGAACTCGGCGGCCATTCATTGCTGGCGGTGCAACTGATGGAGCGGCTGCGACGGCTGTCGCTGGGGGTGGAGGTGCGCACCCTGTTCGCCAGGCCGGTGCTTTGCGATCTCGCCGCCAGCCTGGGCAGCCATCACGAGGTGGCGGTGCCTGCCAACCTGATCACCGATGAGAGCACGGCGATCACGCCAGCGATGCTGCCGCTGATCGATCTGACCCAACCGGAGATCGACCGGATCGTGTCGACGGTTCCCGGCGGCGTCGGCAACATCCAGGATATCTATGGCCTGTCGCCGCTGCAGGACGGCATCCTGTTCCATCATCTGCTGTCGACCCGGGGCGATCCCTATCTGCTGGTCAGTCAGATGGCCTTCGCCGATCGGGGTGTGCTCGACCGCTACCTTGCTGCGGTTCAAGCGGTGGTCGACCGCCACGACATCCTGCGCACGGCCTTTGTCTGGAAGGGACTGTCGAGCCCGGCGCAGGTGGTCTGGCGCAAGGCGCGGCTGGAGATTGCCGAAGTCGAGCTCGACGAAGATGGCGGTCCCGGTCATGAGCAGCTGAGGCGCCGGTTCGATCCGCGCCACTACCGTCTCGACCTTGGCCAGGCGCCGCTGATGCGGTTCGTGATTGCGCGCGAGCCCGGCAGCGGGCGCTGGCTGCTGTTGGAGCTGCAGCACCATTTGATCGGCGATCACACGACGCTGGAGGTCATGCATGCCGAGGTGCGGGCCGTTCTGGAGGGGCGGGGGCACGCGCTTGCAGCACCGCAGCCGTTCCGCAATCTGGTGGCGCACGCCCGTCTCGGCGTTTCGTCCGAAGAGCATGAAGCGTTCTTCCGGGAGATGCTGGCCGGTATCGACGAGCCGACTCTGCCGTTCGGCTTAAGCGAGGTCTACGGCGAAGGCGGCGCGAGGCGCATCGGATGCTGCCGCAGGCGCTCAACGATCGGCTGCGGCAAGAGGCGCGGCGGCTCGGGGTGAGCCTGGCGAGCCTTTGCCATCTGGCCTGGGGTCAGGTGGTGGCGCTGAGCAGCGGCCGAGAGCAGGTGGTGTTCGGCACGGTGCTGTTCGGCCGCATGCATGCCGGTGCCGGCGCCGACCGGACCATGGGCCTGTTCATCAACACCCTGCCTGTACGGCTCGACCTGGATGGAACCGGGGTCGCGGCGAGCGTGCAGGCCACGCATGCGCGGCTTAGCGAGCTGCTGACGCATGAGCATGCCTCGCTGGCCTTGGCGCAACGCTGCAGCGGCGTTGCAGCACCCGCGCCGCTGTTCAGCGCCCTGTTGAACTACCGTCACAATACGCCGGCGGCCGGCTCGGCAACCGATGATGATCTGCCCGGCATGGAATGGCTGGGCAGCGAGGAACGCACCAACTATCCGCTGGCGCTGTCGGTAGAGGATTTTGGCCAGGCGCTCGGGCTGACGGCGCAGGTGGCCGAGCCCGTCTCTGCGGATCGGGTGTGCGGCTACATGCAGCGGGCGCTCGAAGACCTGGCGGAAGCATTGGAGCATGCTCCCAACACGCCGGTGCGGCAGCTCGACATCCTGCCGCCCGACGAGCGCAGCTATCTGCTGGAGGAGCTGAACCGGACGGACGCGGCCTATCCTTCGGAGCTGTGCGTGCACGAGCTGTTCGAGGCGCAGGTGCGCCGGGCGCCGGACGCGGTGGCGCTGGTCTTCGAAGGGCAGTCGATCTCCTATGGTGAGCTGAATGCTCAGGCCAACCGGCTGGCCCATCATCTGATCGGGCTTGGGGTCGAGCCGGATCAGCCGGTGGCGATCTGCCTCGAGCGCAGCCCGGCAATGGTGGTGGGGGTCTTGGCGATGCTGAAGGCCGGTGGCGCCTATGTGCCGCTCGACCCGGCCTATCCGAGCGCGCGGCTCAACCAGGTGCTCGACGATGCCGCCCCCAAGCTGCTGCTTTGCGATGCCGCCGGCCGCCAAGCACTCGGCGCCGAGGCGCTCGCCAATGTGACGGTGGTCGACCTTTCGGATGGCAAGCTTTCCTGGGCCGACCAGTCCGCTGACGATCCCGACCCGCGCGCGCTTGGCCTGGCCGCGCGCCATCTCGCCTACATCATCTACACCTCGGGCTCCACCGGGACGCCCAAGGGCGTCATGGTCGAGCATCGCGGACTGGTCAATTATCTGGACTGGGCCTGCGAGGCTTACGCTCCACGCTCTTCGTCCGTGGTGTTCTCGACCTTGGCTTTCGACGCCGTAATCACCAGCCTGTTTGGGCCTTTGCTGTGTGGTGGTTACGCACAGCTTGTAACCGAGGGCGACAAAGTCGCGGAGGTAAAGGCAAAGATCAGCGCCGGCTGTGGGCTCCTAGAAATTACGCCGAGCCATCTGGACGCGCTCGGGCAACAGATACTGGCGGAGATGATTGGCACCCAGGTCGGCACCTTTGTCATCGGTGGTGAGGCGCTGTCGCGTTCGACAGTGGAGCTGTGGCGCAGGATTCAGCCCACGGCCACGATGGTGAACGAGTACGGTCCCACCGAGACGGTCGTCGGTTCTCTTCATTATGAGGTTCCTGCCGAGCTGGAGGGATACGCGTCGATCCCGATCGGCCGTCCGATCGCGAACACGCGGATCTATCTTCTGGACGCTCATGGTCAGCCGGTTCCGTTTGGGGCGGTGGGCGAGCTTTATATCGGCGGGGTGAGGGTGGCGCGCGGCTACCTCAACCGGCCCGAGCTGACGGCGGAGCGGTTCATCGCCAGCGCCTTTGTGGAAGGCGACCGTCTCTACCGGACCGGGGATCTCGCCCGCTACCTGCCGGATGGCAATCTGGAGTTCCTGGGCCGCAATGACGAGCAGGTGAAGATCCGCGGCTTCCGCATCGAGCCGGGCGAGATCGCGGCGCGCCTTGTCGAGCACGATGCGGTGCGTGATGCGGTGGTGGTGGCGCGTGAGGACCGGGCGGGCCAGATGCGGCTGGTCGCCTATGTGGTGTGCGCGCCGCAAGCGGCAGATGAGGGCGAAGCGGGAGCCGGGGGCGAAGATCCGGGCGCGCTTGCCGGCGCCTTGCGCGCGCATCTCGGTGCCCTGCTGCCGGACTACATGGTGCCGTCGGCCTTCGTGCAGCTGGATGTGCTGCCGCTGACACCGAACGGCAAGCTCGACCGTAAGGCGCTGCCCTTGCCGGCTGACGATGCCTATGCGCGGCGACCCTATGAGGCGCCGCAGGGCGAGGTCGAGACGCTGCTGGCCGGGATCTGGCAAGAGCTGCTCGGCATCGAGCGGATCGGCCGTAACGACAACTTCTTCGAGCTCGGCGGCCATTCGCTCCTGGCGGTGCAGTTGCTCGGCCGAGCCGCAAAGCTTGGGCTGAAGAGCGCCAGCGATCTCTTCCGGACACCCATTCTGAAGGGCCTTGCATCGAAGCTCAATTTGGAAGTACAAGCGAGCAATTCGGGCGTGATTCCCATTCGTGTGACAGGATCTCAACCGCCGCTCTTTTTTGTTCCGTCAGGGTTGGGAGACTGTTCCTACGCCCTTAAATTGGCCAGCGAAATGGACATTGAATGTCCCGTCTATGCTGTGCCGTGGCCGGATTTCAATGAACTTTGTCCCCCGACTCTTGAAGAGATGGCTTCGCAGGATAAAAGAAATCCAGCCATCTGGGCCATATCGCCTCGCTGGGTACTCATCAGGCGGAATCTTAGCCTACGCAATTGCGCAGCACCTATTGCGACTAGGCGAGGCTGTATCATTCGTGGCGTTCATTGATGTCGCCCTGTCTGAAGCCCGCTCGAGCGTATCAGCCACACAGATCATGAACGAACTGGTTCTGGAAGGTCTCGAAATGCTGGATCACGAGCGCTTTGCAGAGCTTGAACGCTTCGCTGAACAAAGCTCGATTTCCCAGCTGCTTGAAAAGGCGCAGCAAATCGGAGCGATCCCGTCAAATCGTGATCTGCGAGATGACATGGTGATGTATGAAAAAATCGCTTGGTTTCACGGGGCGCTGCAGGGGTACGAACCTCCATCCCTGCCGGTTGCAATACATCAGTTCTATGCCACTGAAATTTGCCCTCCCTGTGGGGCCCGAGCCAAGAGCTCAATAGATCCACAGCCCACTCCGCCTGCGCGGGGGTGGGACCGGGTTTTGAGTGCGGCGGCCATTCATACCGTGCCGGTTCCTGGCGATCACGAGACGATGATGAATATACCAGGAAACCGCCGTGTTTTGGCTCGAGCCATTTCCGTGGCCCTTTGCCAAATCAATGAACGGAGGGCACCTCCAGACTGAGAAAATGAAATCGTGCAGAGTTTCCGATCGCCATGACGTTGATCAGCGCCGGATGGGGTCGCGGCGCCACGAACACGTCCATCCTCTCTAAGCCTCTTCCCGCGAAATGCTTCTCGCTTCCGCATTGCGCGGAAGGGCACCGTAACGTTAACGGAGCATCGATCAAAATGTGGGATCTGGCGGCATGATCAGATTTTCCCATGATCCTCTTTATCGTCGCCACCGATTTCCGGCGCAGGTGATTGCCCATGCCGTTTGGCTCTATTTCCGGTTTCCGCTCAGCCTGCGGATGGTCGAGGATATGCTGGCAGCTCGTCGCGTCATCGTCTCTCATCAGACCGTGCGACTTTGGGCTGAGAAATTCGGCAGACACTTTGCCAATAATATCCGGAAGCGATCGGCCGGCAAGAGTTCCCCCGGACGGGGCCACTGGTGGGTGAGCGCTACAAGCATAGCTTAAATGGCCATCTGGACTCTGCATCTCTCGGTTGGATCGACGGTCCCGATGCGGCCGGTGCTTTCGGCCGCAAACCGAAATTACCACTTCGTCCAGAAGTGTCGGGTTTGCGTGTTTCGTTAAGTCCCGGACACCGAGTTCAGTAAGTCGCGGACAGCGATTCCGCTAAGTCCCGGACAGGCACCGGGCGGATTTGATGGTCGGTCCTCGGCTGCGCCGTTCTGGCAATCTGGCCTCTCACGAGACGTTGAGAGGGGCCATGCCAAGACGGAAGCAAGCGAGACGAACGAGCGTGAGGGACATCCGGACGATCCTGCGCCTGACCTATGAACAGGGTCTGTCGGTGCGCGAGGTGGCCGAGGGGCTGAAGATCGGCAAGACCTCGGTTTCGACCTATTTGCTGCGGGCGCGGGAGGCGGGGCTGTCGAGCTGGCCGTTGGCGCCGGCCTACGATGACGATGCGGCGCTGGAACGGCGTCTGTTTCACCGAATGGGCCGCCCGCCGCAGGCCTGAGGGAACCGGACTGGGCGCTGGTTGCCCGGGAGCTGAAGCGCGAAGGGGTGACGCTGACACTTCTGTGGCAGGAATATCGCGCCGCCCATCCCGACGGCTACGGCTTCACGTGGTTCTGCGACCGGTTCGCCGCCTTCCGGCGGCGGGCGAGCCCGACGTTCCGCAACCGGCATGCGGCGGGCGCGGTGATGCAGACCGACTATGCCGGGCAGACGGTGCCGGTGATCGATCCGGCGACCGGCGTCATTTTCCCGGCGCAGATCTTTGTCGCGGTGCTGGGCGCCTCCAACCTGACCTTCGCCCTTGCCAGCTTCAGTCAAAAGCTGCCCGATTGGATCGACGGCCAGGTGCGGGCGCTTGCCTTCTTCGGCGGGGTCACCAAGGCGATCGTCTGCGACAATCTGGAGGCGGGGGTCGCCAAGGCGCTGTGGTTCGAGCCGACGCTGAACGCGACCTTTGCCGCGATGGCCGAGCATTACGACACCACGATCCTGCCAACCCGCAGCCGAAAGCCGCGCGACAAGGGCAAGGTCGAGGGCGCGGTGCTGATCGTCGAGCGCTGGATTCTCGCCCGGCTTAGGAACCGGACGTTCTTCTCGCTGGCCGAGCTCAATTCGGCTGTCGCCGAACTGCTCGAGGAGTTGAACAACCGGCCAATGCGCCATGTCGGCAAAAGCCGCCGCGAGCTGTTCGAGGAGATCGAGCGGGCAGCCTTAAGGCCGCTGCCGGCAACGCCGTTCGAATACGCGGAATGGAGATCAGCGAAGGTCCATCCCGACTACCATGTCGAGGTCGACAAGACCTTTTATTCGGTGCCGCATCGGCTGATCGGCCGCACCGTCCAAGTCCGGCTCACCCATCGGGTGGTCGAGATCTTCCACGATCACCAGCGCGTCGCCAGCCATGTCCGTCGTTCGCAACGCTCCGGTCATGTCACCGTCAACGCCCACATGCCAAAGGCGCATCAGCGTTACGCCAACACGACGCCGGCCACCTTGATCGCTCGGGCCGCCAAAATCGGGCCCAACGCCGCCATCCTGGTCGAGCGCCTGATGCGCGACCGGCCGCATCCGGAACAGGGATACCGCGCCGCCATGGGCATCCTGTCGCTTTCGCCGCGCTATGGGCAGGAGCGCACGGAGGCGGCCTGCGAGCGGGCGCTCACGATCAACGCGATCACCTACGCCTCCGTCACCGCCATTCTCAAGTCCGGCCTCGACCGGGCGAGCACCACAGAGCCGGCAAAGCCGACGCCGGCGCACGGCAACATCCGCGGCAGCAGCTATACCAGTGAAGGAAAGGAAGAAAGAATGCTGACCAACCCGACACTCGACCAGATGCAGGCGCTCGGCCTGGCTGGCATGGCCGCCGCCTGGCGGCAGCTGGCCGAGCAGACCAACGCCCAAGAGCTCAGCCGCGACGAGTGGCTCGGCCTGATGCTCGACCGCGAGATCGCCATGCGCGCCGACAAGCGCGTCCGGAACCGGCTCGCCTCAGCCAAGCTGCGCTTTCCCGAGGCCTCCATCGAAGACATCGATTTTGCCGCGCCGCGCGGGCTGGACCGCCGCAACACCATGGCGCTCGCGCAGGGCGAATGGCTGAAGACGCATGAGAATTTGATCGTTACCGGTCAGACCGGCACCGGAAAGTCATGGCTGGCCTGTGCCTTCGGCCGCCAGGCGGCACGGCTCGATCATTCCGTGCTCTACGTGCGCGTTCCACGGCTTTTCGAGGACCTGGCGCTCGCCCGCCTTGATGGCCGCTATCCCCGGCTGATCGACAAGCTCACGCGCGTGCAGCTCCTCATCCTCGACGACTTCGGAACCCACTCGCTCACCGACCAGCAGCGCTTCCATCTGTTCGAAATCGTTGAGGAACGCTATCGGCGCAAGTCCACCCTGATCACCGCCCAGGTCCCGGTGGCCAGATGGCATGATCTGATCGCAGACCCGACCGTCGCCGACGCCATTCTCGACAGGATCGTTCACAACGCTCATCGCATCACCCTCCAGGGCGACAGCATACGAAAGCAAAAGGCGCCGCCGCTCTTGACCGGCGACGAAAACGGCGAAATCAATCACCCATGAAGACAACCAGGCACCCGAGGACCACCGCCGCAAAACTGTCCGGGACTTAGTGAAACGAATGTCCGCGACTTAGCGGAATCCCTGTCCGGCTTTTGCGAAATGCGCAGTCGGGTTTGTCGAGTCCGCGACACGGTGATGTTCGGCCCAGCGTGCCGCTGTCCTGTCAGTGAAGCCACTGAATAACATTGCAGAACAGTTTTCTGAGGCTCTTCGTGCGCAGTTGGCACAACTCTTGAGTCTCTCTCATTGCGCGGCAGCAGGAGCTGCCGACGAGCACTACCGACTGATCTTCTCATTTGAGCGATAGAAAAGGAGACAACAATGAAGACCGACATGTCAGCCTATGGTGTGACCGACTTAACGCCTGAAGAAGCAGCCGCAATTGCGGGTGGATGGGGCGTTTTTGGGGCAATAACTTTCGGAGTTGTTACGCTGGTAGCCTATGCAGTTGCAACTATAGTGGAAGGGGTCGTACGCGATAAGATCCACCACGGTTAGGTGCGCAAGCTAGCTATGCGTCACAGTGACTACAGATCAGCAGTTCCCCTTCCTGCTGAAGTTGTCGGCTGCACTGCAGAGAGCATCCTCTCCCGACGATCAGGACGCTCTTTGGTCATCTATAAGATCGTCGTGCTTGCAGTGGCAGCGACATTGGTGTCGCTGCCACTCATCACCGTAACGGTCTCTGTCCAAAGTGCCGGCACCATTCGCCCCATCATCGAGAAAACGCCCCTGATCGCGCCCGTCTCCGGTCGCATCTCCCGCATCGTTGCCCGTGAGAACGAGCTGGTTGCCCAGGGGCAGGAGATTCTCTCCCTTGACGATCAGGTGGTTGAGGAAAAGCTCAAGGCGCTTACAGCCGACATTCGCGCAAAGAGCGATCTTGCCCGTGACCTCGAAAGCCTGATCTCCTCCGGCACACGGGCCATGAGCCCGATCCGCTTGCTGACCGAGTCCGCCGCCGCGGAGCGGGCGCATTTTCTCAACCGGTTGCGCGAAAACCAATACGCCGCCAGTAACGCCGCGGCGGAACTTGAGCGCGCCAAGCGACTGGTCTCCGTTGCTGCAGCGCCCACAAAGACCGTTGACGAAAAGGCTTTCGCCCTCCAGAGCATTGAGGTTCAGGGGGAGATCCTTGTGCGGCGCAAATCCGCCGAATGGAATCAGCAGCTGTTCGACACGAACTTACGCCTCAAGGAACTCACGGCCACCTTGCATCAGCTTGAGAATGAACGGGATCTGACCCGCATTCGAGCCCCGGTGTCGGGCGCTGTTGAGCAATTCTCCGGCCTCACCACCGGCAGCTACGTTCAGGCCGGGCAGACCGTCGCTTCGATCTCGCCGGACGGCGAATTGGTGGCGGAAATCTACGTCTCTCCGAACGACATCGGCTTCGTGCGGCCGGGCCAGTCGGTGCGGCTCCAAGTGGCTGCCTTCAATTACAATCAATGGGGTGTCATTGACGCGACAGTGCTCAACGTGGCGCAGGACTTCACCCTCGACGACGGGAAACCGGTCTTCAAGATCCGCTGCGGGCTCTCCCGCAGCCATCTCACGGCCAAGAACGGCGCCATCGGTCAGCTGAAGAAAGGTATGACCGTGCGGGCTCGCTTCCTCGTGGCCGACCGCACTCTCCTGCAACTCCTCTACGGTGACGTCGACGATTGGCTCAATCCGCTCCTGGCGGGCCGCTAATCCTCCATTTTTCAAAACAGCCAACGAGCCGCCATGTCGAGTAAGGTCATCAAGTTCAAACAACGGGACGTCACCGATTGCGGGGCCGCCAGCCTTGCTTCTGTCGCAGCCTTCTATGGCTACAAGCTGCCACTATCGCGCATCCGCCAGTGTGCCTCGACCGACCGCTCCGGCACCACTGTGATGGGCCTCACGGAAGCGGCCCAGAAGCTGGGCTTCATCGCCAAGGGGGTGAAGGGCGGGTTCGACAGCCTCTACAAGATCCCCAAGCCCGCTATCGCGCACGTAATCGTCAACGAACTCCTGCACCACTTCCTCGTAATCCAGTCGATCGACGCCAGGTGGATCATTGTCATGGATCCAGCCTACGGCGAAATCCGCAAGCTGTCGCATGAGGAATTTAAGACGCAATGGACTGGCGTCCTGGTGCTCCTGGTTCCCGCAGACACCTTCAAGCGCAGTGACGAGACCACCTCACCCCACGCCCGCTTCGCCCGTCTGCTTGCACCACACCGGGCGGTGATGGCGCAGGCTCTCGTCGGGGCGCTGGTGACGACGATCCTCGGCCTCTCAACGGCCATTTACGTCCAGAAGATCGTCGATCATGTGATCACAGCGGGCAACCACAACCTGCTCAACCTGATGAGCGTTGCCATGCTGCTGATCCTGGTGGCGCAGATCCTGATCAATCTCCTCGGGAACCGGCTCGTCCTGCAAACGGGGCAGAAGATCGATGTTTATTTGATCCTCGGCTACTACAATCACATCCTAAGCCTGCCTCAGCAGTTCTTCGACGGCATGCGAATGGGCGAAATCATCTCCCGCATGAACGACGCGGTGAAAATCCGGAGCTTCCTGAACGACGTCTCGATCAACATGTTCGTCGACGTGCTAACGATACTGTTCTCGTTCGGGGTGATGTTCATCTACTCGTGGAAGATCGCCTCGGTCGTGGCGCTGTGTATCCCGTTATACCTCTTCGTCTACTGGAGCATCAACCGGCTGAACAGGAAACGTCAGCGCGCCATTATGGAGAATGCCGCCGATCTGGAGGCGCAACTGGTCGAATCACTTGGAGCCGTTTCCACGATCAAGACCTCCGGCATGGAGAACTTCGCCAGTTTCAGGATGGAGATCCGCTTCATAAAGATGCTGCATTCCGTCTATGGCTCCGGCCTTATCTTGATCTTCGGAGACAATGCCTCGACTTTCCTCTCGACCCTGTTCACCATCGTGCTGATGTGGTTCGGAACGACGCTTGCCCTCGATCAGACCGTCACGCCCGGTGAATTACTGTCATGCTATACGTTGCTCGGCTATGTCACCCGGCCGGTTGCCAGTCTGATCCAAAGCAACCGGATCGTTCAGGATGCTTTTATCTCGGCGGATCGCCTGTTCGAGATTTTCGACCTGGAGCCGGCAAGCAGCGGCGCCATCGATGGCAGCAAGTGCGACGCTGGCGATATCCGCCTGGAGAACGTCACGTTCCGCCATGGCGCGCAGCCGGCGCTGTTCCAGGATCTCAGCGTCACCTTCCGCCGCGGTGAGATCACGGCCGTCGTGGGGGAAAGCGGCTCGGGCAAGAGTACTCTTGCGGCGCTGCTGCAGAATGTCTATCCGCTAGAGGGTGGACGCATCCGGATCGGTCCCCGTTCCTTGCAGGACCTCTCGGCCGTATCGCTGCGCAAGGTTATTGCTGCGGTACCGCAATCGATCGACGTGTTCTCGGGCTCGGTGATCGAGAACATTGCGCTTGGCGAGTTCGAGCCGGACACCGAGAAGGTCCTGCAAATCTGCGATCAAATAGGGCTACGGGAGTTGATCGAGCGCTGGCCCGGTGGCTTCCAGGCCTATCTGGGCGAGAACGGCGTACGCCTCTCCGGCGGCGAGAAGCAGCGCCTTGGGTTGGCTCGGGCTCTGTACCGGGACCCGGAGGTCCTGATCCTTGACGAGCCGACCTCCTCTCTCGACTCGATCGCCGAGGCGTCTGTCCTGCGGGTGGTTGAGGATTTGCGTCGGGCCGGTAAGACCATCGTTGTCATCGCACATCGACTCAGCACCATTCGCTTGGCCGACAAGATCGTGGTCTTAGACAAGGGGCGGGTGGTTGCGGAGGGAAGACATGCTGATCTGATTACAGCTGATGGCGCTTACGCTCGCTTGTGGCGGGCGCAAACCGGTTGACGTGCCCCTGAACTTTAAACAAGCGGCGACTAATTAGGCCGGTATCAGGCGAAAGGAGGAACTAGGAAGGGGGAGGAAGGCGAGGTCGCACATCGGGCGGTCTTTTGACGCGCGAACGAGATCATGGGCGACACGCTGGTCGGCGTGGCGAAGTCAGCTCCTGTTGTCTCCGTCGTCTCTAATCAATGTCAATCACCAGCTGCGCAAGGGCTTGCTGGCGCCGGGCTATGACCTTGGGATCATGGAGAAATCCGTCTTCCGGCCAGGCTTCGTGCCGCGTTTTTGGTAGCCATTGCTCTGGCCGCCATCGCGAATGCCGAACATATGGTCCGTCTGGCCGGTGCGGCGCGGCCCGCCCTTGCTGCGCTGTTGCTCTCGTCCGAGCTGCATCACGGCCACCAGCGCCAGCATGTCATCAAGAGGCTTGTTCTCAACCACCTCGCAGCGGTGCACCGAGCGCAGCGTGTTGAAGGTCCTGTAGGGCAGGGACCTCCCCTCGTGGGTGATCTCGAGGCGACCATCGGGATAATCGCAGACGATAAGCTTCTGGCCGGCGAGCGCCGTGGCGAGGTCGGTCGGATCGAGGATGAACATCACCTTGTCATGAACATCACCTTGTCATAGCGCAGCGTCAGCGACTGCGACAGCTTGCGGATCTCCTTGCGGCAGGCGCCATCGAGGTTCTCATGCGCGGCAAACGGCCGGTGCATGTCCTTCGGATTGCGCGGCGCCTTGCCAAACCGACGATTGAAGTCGGCCATGAACTCCGGCGCATAGGCATTGGCCGCCGCGATCGTGTCGATGCCGCGCAGCCGTAGTTCCTTGACCAGACGATCCTGCAGCGTCTGGTTGGCGCGCTGGATGCGTCCCTTGGCCTGCGGGGTGTCGGCGCAGATGATGTCGATGTTGAGCTCATAAAGAGCCCGCCCGAACTGCGTCAGGCCACTGGTTCTGTCCTTCCTGGAAGCATGGGTGGTGCGGAAGATGCCATGCTTGTCGCTGTAGAAGGCAATCGGCTTGCCCCATTGCTGCAGGTAGGCCTTCGTCGCGTGCAGATAGTCGAAGGTGTTCTCCGAGGCTGCAAAGCGCAGATGCAACAGCTTGCCGGTGGCATCGTCGATATAGACGAGCAGGGCGCATTTGGGACCGCGGTTCTCGAACATGGAGTAATCGCGGCGCGACCGTCTCTGGTTTTTGGGCTGGTGAGGGTGGTTGCCCCCGATAGGATGGTAAAACGGGCTCTCGATTGGAACCGGGCCCAAACATCGGATGGAGGCAACCTTGAACCAATATATTGGCCTTGATGTTTCATTGAAAGATACCGCAATTTCGATCCGGGAAGATGGGAAGCGGATCTGGCGGGGGAAATGTCCTTCGGATCCCAATCTTCTTGCACAGATGATCCGCAAAAAGCTCCGCGCGCGCGGCGGGTCGTATTCGAAACGGGACCGCTGTCGACGTGGTTCTATCACGCGCTGACGAGCGAGGGGGTGCCGGCGATCTGCATTGAAGCGCGGCATGCGCAAAAGGTATTGAACGAGACGCTCAACAAAACCGATGCCAATGACGCCGATGGTTTAGCGCAACTCGCTGAAGCCGGTTTTTACAAAGCGGTTCGCGTCAAGTCTTTTGACGCTATGTTGGCCCGCACATTGGTGGCTGCCCGCGAACAGCTCCTGAATATGTCAACGCAACTTGGCAATCAAATCCGCGGCCTGATGAAGACCTTCGGTCTGATCATCCCGAAAGGGAAGGGGCAGGTCTTTGATGGGGATGTGCGGAAGCTTTTGGATGGGACCGTCGAGCTTGCGAAGATTATCTTGCCTCTTTTGGAGGCGTGGCACGATATCCGCAAGCGCGCAGCCAATCTTGGTCGCCAGCTGCTTATAGTGGCCCGTGAGAGCCAAGCCACAAAGCTATTGATGACAATCCCAGGCATCGGCGCCGTCACGGCGGTATCCTACGTTACGGCAATTGAAGATCCAGAAAACTTTCGAACGTCGCGCTCGGTTGGCGCCTGGCTTGGGCTGACAACGCGGCGATATCAGTCAGGCGAGGTCGACTATGACGGCCATATCTCGCGAAGGGGGGACAATCGTTTACGTGGGCTGCTTTATGAAGCGGCGACAGTGCTTTTGACGAGAACCAGCGCCAGGACCGAGAGCAGTCTCAAGAGCTGGGGACTTAAGCTGCGCGAGCGCCTTGGCTTCAAGCGCTCCGCGGTGGCGGTTGCCCGGAAACTCGCGGTCATCATGCACAGCATGCTCAAGACGGGAGAAGTGTTCAACGCATCGGCTGGCGCCGCCGTATAGGCGACGCTCAGCCTTCATCCCTCAGCGCGTCATCTAACTTTGTGCTGAGCGTCCCTGCTGCGGACGTGGGCAGGATCATTCCGCTTCTGGTGGCTGCAGCTCGTTGAGACTGCGCCTCGAACATTAGGAAGATCCCACCTGCGAAGACCATTGTGCGGCGACATTTGTCGACCGCGGAGACAACCCTGCTCCCAGCACTGGATGGCTCCGAAGGACGGCCGGTGAGGGCGGATCCACTCAATCAATTCAGCCGCGTTGCCTAAACCCCCAAGCCGGAAAGGTC
This sequence comes from Sinorhizobium psoraleae, assembly GCF_013283645.1. Classification (GTDB taxonomy): domain Bacteria; phylum Pseudomonadota; class Alphaproteobacteria; order Rhizobiales; family Rhizobiaceae; genus Sinorhizobium; species Sinorhizobium psoraleae. The sequence goes on along the minus strand of NZ_JABEKV010000018.1, from coordinate 799 downwards.
GCTGAATGCTCAAACCAGCTTGACGAATGGACTGCGATTACAACCACCAGTGATGCGACCCATCGATCTGAATGAGTTCGCCGAAGCAATCGCGCCGGCCGCGCGGCTGGAAAACCCGCTTCTTGCGTTCGCGGCGTGACGTCCAGCCAGGTTATAGGCCTGCAACAGCCGGTGGACCTGACTGCGGCTGAGACCGAGCAACGCGGCCGCCTCAACGACAGTCAGGCTGCGGCCGCGAATCTGCTGGATCAGTTCAAGACGATGCAATTCCTTCTGCGACATGACAATCAAACAGGACATCACGACTCCGAACGCTCATGGTCTCAACCACGCTTCACGTCGCCAGTCTTCCTTCCAAACGTTGACGTTTGACCAGCATCCCGAGAGGCGACGACTGTCGCATGTCTAACTGGTTCATATGTCGCATCTCTCTTATGTTCGTATGCAAGCTCTTTGGTCATGATTTTTCCTTCCGGCTTTGACGACGAAAGCACATGCGTGAAGCTGTTGAATAAAGGAGGAGACAGGGCATTTTGACGACGGCTGGCATACTCTTATGCGCGGGCTTGGTACCGCATTTCCGTATGTTCGTCTGGGGCTGCCTCTATCTAACGTCGGGCATGGATTTTATCCGCCACATAGAGATGACGAGGGTTCCCCACCGGAACCCTGCCTCCATCTTTGTTCAACAGCAGATGTTTTGCTTCTCGACTGTTTGTCGCGCTTTGACGATAGGCTTTAGATTTTTGCTGTGGGAGCGACCTCCTGTCCAATCGCCCAAAGAAAAGCTGCCATCTCC
>NZ_JABEKV010000017.1:2846-42563 GCF_013283645.1 Sinorhizobium psoraleae | reverse complement strand
TGGACAGCACCTCTGGATTTTTGAGCAACAGAAAGGTCGCAAAACTGAGGAGGCCGCTTGTCGTTTCGTGTCCGGCAACGAGGATGGTGATCATCTGGTAGCCGATATTCTCCCGGCTCAGCGTCTCTCCCGTTTCCTTGTCCTTTGCCGTGAGCATTACATCCAGGAGGTCGCCGCGCTCTCCAAGCCTTGGATCACTCAGCCGCTCCTCGATCAGCGCATTGGCGACGTTTCGCAAAGTCTTCGTGTCGGCATGGAAACGGCGATTGCGCAGCAGCATCAGCTTGGACGCGCCCTGCGGGAGGCGCGAACGGTTGCCCGCCTCGTCGAGCGCGCCGGTCATGGCCGCAACGAAGGGGTGCATCTCTTTCTGGTAGAAGCTGTTGAAGCGGCAGCCGAAGGCACAGAGCGCAATCGTGTCAAGCGTCAGCCGCGTCATGTTGTCGGCGACATCAATCTCTGTGCCCGGACCGAATCGCTCCCAGCGCACCATCATCTGCTCAGCGACGTCGAGCATCGGGTTGAACATATTTCGCAGCCCGAGCGGCCCGAACGCGGGCGTCAGCAGGCGATGCGCTTTTCCCCAGTTCGGTTCTTCGTCATAAGCCGTGAACAGGCCGTCTTTCGCCACCGCCCGCAACTCCCGGAGCGGAGGATGCAGGGCTTTGCGGAACCGGCTTTCGTCGCACAGCTCGGCTGTGAGTTCCTGGCTGCTGACGATGATGATCTCCCGCCCGAAGGACTTAAGTCGGTAGATGGGTCCGAGGTCTCTTGCCAACCGCATCAGGCTTTGGACGGGAGCATCGGAATCGATGGACGTCACATGACCAAGGACGGGAAATCCCTTTGGCTCGGGTATTGGTTGAACCTTCGACATATGTTCGACTCCTCAAAGCGACCGCAATAGCGGTCGACTTTCGATGCGGTCGGCATTGCGCGCGGCCAGGGTGATGGCTTTCCAAATTTGACCCCCCACTTCCGATGAGAGAACATCGACTGGAAAAAAGAAAATCGAAACGGCGCCGGTGCCACGTGACTGGATGGCAAACAGTAGCACCATGATCGCAACGGAGATCGGCAAGACGTAATCGTGAAATGCCGGTGTGACGAGCGTGAGCCCCTCGACGGCGGAGAGAACTGAAAGTGCCGGCGTGATCATCGCATCGCCGATGAAAAGGGCGGCACCAAGAATCCCGGCCATGAACATCACCGTCGCATATTTTGGCGCCTTCTTCAGAAGCAGGGCAAGCAGGGACAGCATACCCCCCTCGCCGTCATTGTCAGCCCGAAGCAAGAACAGCACGTACTTGGTCAGGCTCCACGCGAGGCCGCTCGACACCGCAGGTTGTTGATTTAGCCGCCTGATAAACGTCAGATAGACTTCATCACCATAGATGACGCGGTGCCGCGTCGGTGTAAGCGCATCAGCAATGGCGCACTATTGCATTCTGGCGAAAGAGATCGGACAGACAGTCCAACCATCCAATTGTGATAGCATGTCGATATCTCCGTGCGAAAAAATCGGTCCGTTGCGTGTTGTCAAAATCCCTAGAAGCAAGATGCGCGCCAAAGTTCATCCTGGCGAGAGCTCGTCCTCACGGTTCTCCGACAAGGCGCGTGGTCTTGGGTTCATCGATTCACGCAACGGCCAGACCGAGGGGCGGATCAACCGCCTCAAGACCGGCAAGCTCGCCGTACGGCCTGGCCAGCGCTGAGCTCCTCAGCGCCAGAGGCTGCCGGTCCACGTCCTCGATCACCACCCAATTGGAGGAAGACCCCTTCCAACTGCCAATGACAGTAGCTGCACTCGTTGTCGGCTATTTGACAATGTCGGACATGAGACAGTGCGCTGTCAGCGTTTTCGCGTTGTTTCGACGATTATCTGGTTTGGCGCAGTAGTTGCTTGGCCAAAGAGAACTAGCCTCGCAGAGCAAACAGGAGTTCCTCCATGAACAGCCTCGCCGAACAGGCAGTCGCCACCACGAGATCAATGCCAGCGAAGCCCGCCGGTTGGCATGTGGGGACGCCAAAAACCTCACGACGCGGCGACGCAACTGGCGGTCGCTCCTGATGAAGCCGAGCAGGTGCGACACCGTAGAGCGCCTCACTGAAGACCGGTCAGGTTCTGAACTCGCCCGGCAGTTTCCACACCAACTGGCAGATCGTTAGGCGTATCCGCGCCGCGCTCCCGCCCTAGTCCCGCAAATTGATCACTCTCCAGCAAAGGATAACGAATGTTCTGCGATCGCTTCCATTCCCTGCGGGGGTCGACGCGGCCTGCCTGGCCACGGCAGGGCGCAGCCGGTCACCAACACCAGTGGCTTGTGCCGTGGACAAATTCTGACGCCACACAAAGGATCTGAGGCGAAGAAGCTCAGGCCCAAAAGGGAGGCGCTGCACGATAGACGCGGTCAGCTGATGAAGCGCGTCTCCATCAGATCCGTAGCGATCTCCTGTTTTCTAATCGCTGCCCCATCATTGGGCGTCGCAGACAACCTTCCATTTTCCTCCGACAATGGCAATTTCGTCGTTGTCGGCGATATCGGCTTTGCCAACATCAAGGCCCAGGAATTTGTCTATCAGGGCGACCACAAGCTCAGCCAGCTGAACTGGGAAAGCAAGGGGATGACCCTTGTCACCGTCGGTGTGGACGCGCAGATCGACAACGACTGGAGCTTGAAGGGTAGCGTCAAAGTCGGCGCCATCGGCAACGGTCACATGACCGATTACGACTGGGTGAACCGCGAGCACGATTACTGGAGCCACCGCCCGGTTCATCCCGGTACCGAACTCGATCATTATCTCGTCGGAGCGATCGAGATCGATCGCATAGTTTACGGCAACGAGACCAGCAGCTTCGCGGTCGGCGCCGGTGTCCGATATACCGACGTCAAATGGACCGCCTATGGCGGGTCCGGCATCCATACGATAAAAAAGTTCCGCGATACACCTGTGGCATGGTCATCCGCAGAAAAGGTCATCAGCTACCGGCAAAAGGTTCCGGTTGGCTTCCTCAGCCTGAGCAGCGAACACGTCCTCGGCGATCTTACCATCAGCGGCGACGTCGCCCCAGTGGACGTCGATGTCCTTGATGCCGAAGCTCAAGCTCCCCAACCATTCTTTCGTTTGGCACAGTACATGCAAGGTTCTCAGCGAAGCCTTAGGATCGAGGATAAATATTTGTCGCAAGCTGGTTGTGAATGTCCATCCAGTACTCTGAGCACAGAGCAAACACTGGAAGCGGGCAAACAGCTGCAATCTTTCTTTTTCAATGCATTACCGAGGTCGCACTTTGATGGACGGCTTACTGCCCGCTTCTGCTAAAGTATTTGAATCTGTTGTTTCGCGCTTTGCCCAATCGGCAAAAGAATGTGCCGACCGTCCCGCCCTGTATTCCGGCGAAGATTACCTGACGTATGGCGAACTGGACGATCTCGCCGCTCGACTCGCCGCCGCGCTTGACGCTCATGGCTGCACTCCGGGCATGGCAGTTGGGGTGTTGATGCCGCGAGGGCCAGTGCTGCTTGCCAGCATGTTAGCGATATTTCGGCTGCGCGCGGCTTACTTGCCCCTAGATACTGTATACCCCACAGATCGGCTGCGGCGCATGGTTGAGCGTAGCGAATGCGCCATTCTGGTCACCGCTCCGGACGACTTGGAGCTTGCCCAGGCAATTGCCGGAACCGCTTCGATCGTCAATGCCTGTCTAGCTTCCTCAATGCCGGCCCCGCCTACAACATTCCTGGATGTGCAGCCGGGTGATGCCGCCTATATCATTTTCACGTCAGGAACAACCGGCGGACCAAAGGGAGCGGTGCTCTCACATGCCGCGTTGGCCAACCACGTCAACGCCAAAATAGCGGATCTCAGCCTTTGTGCGACCGACCGCGTTGCTCAAACGGCCTCGCACTGCTTCGACATATCACTCTGGCAATTCTTGGCAGCCCTCGTCGTCGGTGGAAGCATCGACATTTTGCCTTCGGCAGTCATTGTGGATCCTCACCGATTGTCAAAAACTTTGCACGATCGAAGGATCACAGTGATTCAGTTTGTGCCATCGCTCTTGCGTGCCTACCTCGTTTCGACAGAAGGCGAGAGCACACCTCAGTTTGACAACCTGCGCTGCATCTCAACTGTCGGCGAACCGCTGCCACCCGATCTATGTCGCAAATGGCTGACGCACCATCCGAAAGTTCCCATCCTTAATCACTACGGCCCAACGGAGTGCGGCGACGGCGTCACGCATCACTTGGTAACGCAGCCGCCAGCCGTCGATGAAACCTACGTACCGATCGGCCGACCTATTCCCGGGCTTCGTGTCTACCTTGTCACGCCGGACAGTGATCCTCTGAAGCTTGCATCGAGAGGAGAAGTTGGGGAACTATGTGTCAGCGGTGTTGGCGTCGCTCAGGGTTACATCAATGACCCGGAACGTACTGCCGCGGTTTTCGTGGCGAATCCGTTCGACGACACGCCGAGCCACAGCCGTTTGTATCGGACAGGTGATTTGGCTCGCATGCGGCCCGATGGTTTGCTTGAGTGCCTTGGCCGAGCGGATCGGCAGGTCAAGGTGCGGGGCTACCGCGTCGAATTGGCAGAAATTGAAACTGTTCTCAACAGCCATCATGGCGTGATGGGAAGCGCTGTAGTCCTGCATCGAAGCCAACATCGACGGGCGAAGCTCACCGCCCGTGAAAAACTGGGCTGGGAGAGTAGCTATGGAAATGGAGCAGCCGTCGATGCAGATCTTGTGCCGCCTCGACTGATTGCCTTCGTCGTTCTGCGCGATCACTGCACTTTGAGAGATCTGCAAGAGCATCTAGGCCGATACTTGGCGCAGTACATGTTGCCGGATCAAATTTTTGAAGTGCCGACGCTCCCACTCAACGCAAACGGTAAGCTCGACTACGGCCGCTTGCCGGTGGCAGATGGAATGCGCCCGCTGTCCGATGTTGCCTTCGTGTCGCCACGATCAGAAATCGAACGACGGCTTGCGAAGCTTTGGGAGCAGATCCTGTGCGTGGCTCCTGTCGGCCTCGACGAGGCCTTCATCGATTTGGGCGGCGATTCGCTGCGAATGATGTTGCTCGCCAATCGGGTTCACTATCTTTTTGGTCGCCAGATACAACCGGGCCAACTTCACCGTTTAACGATCCGGGGGTTAGCGCGGAAGATTGAGGAGAGCGCCGAGACACAGTTGCCTCCCATTGTCCGCGTTTCTGCGGCTGCGACGAAAGTGGTGCCGCCAACAGGCCTTCAAACTCACCTGTGGTTCCTCTGGAAACTTGACCCCCAGGCACGAAACTACACGCTTCGGACGGTCGTGAATCTTGATGGTCCTTTGGACCGGAGTGCATTCGAGACGGCCTGGACCGATTTGCTCCACCGTTTTGATACGCTGCGGGTGAGATTCCTGGAGAAAGATGGCCAGCCCCTGATGGCCTTCGACGCGCCTTTACCCCGGCTAGAATACCAAGATCTCTCGCCGTTGCCTCGAATGGCTCAAGCCGAGCATATCGCGGCAATTCAGGGGCGGCACAACACGCGACCGTTCGATTTGGCGACTGGCCCACTCCTTCGAACCACGCTCGTCCGTAGGAGCGAGGGCCGGCACGAGCTTTATCTAACTACCCATGAGATCATCATGGACGCATGGTCACTTTCGGTGTTGGCACGCGATCTACGACTCCTCTACGAGAGTCATATGGTAGGCCGCGGCGCAGATTTGCCAGCACAGCCGGAAATTGGCCTCGGCGATTACGCTCTGTGGGAAGCAAGAAATCTCACCCCTGAACGCTACAACGTTCAACGGGCATACTGGCAGCAGATGTTAAGTGGAGAATTGCCGGTCCTCAAGTTACCAAGCGATCACGAACGCCCTCGACACCTCACATATGCCAGCCACGCCCAGGGGCTAGCATTGGATGCAGGGCTGACTGCCGCGCTTCGTCGCGTGGCTGCTGATAGCCGGTCAACACTTTTCGCGACACTTCTGGCAGGGTATGCGATCGTGTTGGGGCAACATGCTGGACAGGACGAGGTCGTAGTGGGCGCGCCTCACGTAGTCAGGCAGCGCCCCGGCACTGAGCAGCTTCTTGGCTTTTTCCTCAACATGCTGCCGCTGCGGCTCAAAATCGACGACGCGGAAACCTTCACAATGTTGGTAAAGAGCGCACAGGAAACTGTCTCCGGCGCCATTTCACATGCTGACTATCCGTTCAGTCGAATGCTGGAGAGCCTTAACATCGAGCGACGCAGCAACATCTCACCGGTCTTTCAGGTCATGTTCAATATGTACTCGGAACAACCGGAAGAAGTGCACGGAGACGGCGGACTGACCATTACAGTCCGTGAACTGGAGCTGGGCTACGCGAAGTACGATCTGACACTCTACGCGCAGGAGGAAAGGGACGGCATCTATCTTCAACTTACATATTGCAAGGAGATCGTCCAGGCACCTCAAGCCGAACGGATCCTGCGCAATTTGGAACACACGTTGAAGCGTTGCGTCGCAGCGCCCGATGCGCCGCTCGGTTCTCTCGGTCTATTAAGCGAGAATGAACTGCGATTTCTTGGGTCTTTCAACGATACCAGCCGCAATTTTGGTTGCAAGGCGACCTTACGTGAGCTGTTCGAGGCCCAGGTGCTACGCACTCCAGAAAACATTGCCTTTTTCTGGGACGGGGGCCGAATTTCCTACGCTGAGCTGAACGACTCTGTCGATCGTGTTGTCAATGGCTTAGCTGGTCTAGGTGCCCGCGAAGGTGATCGAATAGCAATTGCGACAGATCGAGGAATTGCAACGCTGGTGGCAATTCTTGCTTGCGTGAAGGTGCACGCCGCATATGTCTGCTTAGGGCCTGAGTTGCCGCAAGCTCGCGCCCTTCGCATCTTACGGGCAACATCCCCGAAGGTCATGCTAACTGACAACGAAGTTCATGCTTCCTGGACATGCTACAAAAACTTGCCATGCGAGGTGGTTTCACTTGGTTCCCTCTCAAGAACCGCTTCGATAGGGGAGTTGCCCCGTCCAGTCTTGCCGCATGATGTCCTGCACATCGTCTTCACGTCAGGAACGACCGGGGAACCGAAAGGCGTGCGCGTACCGGCGTCCGCGTGCCTGAACCGTTTGCACTGGATGTGGTCAGAGTTGCCGTTCCTTGTCGGTGATGTTGCGGTGGTCCAGAAGTCCGCAACGCTCGTCGCAAGCAGCTGGGAAATTTTTGGTCCGTTGCTGCAGGGGGTTCCCGCCTATTTGCTGTCACGAGAGGAGCTTGTCGTCCCAGAACGGCTGCTGTCCGTCCTTGAGAAGCATAAGATCAGTCATCTCCTCGCCGCCCCACCCATTCTGGATGGATTGATCATGGCACGTGCGGCCGGCGGGCGGCCCGCAAGCGCGCTTCGCCTAGTCGTCAGCAGCACACAGGCACTGCCGGCTGACCTCGCCAAACGCTGGACGCTCGCGTTTCCAGCCACAGATCTTTTTAATTTCTACGGCTCTACGGAGTGCAGTTCCAATGCCGCCTGGCACCAAGTGGATCATTCACTTCCGATTGATGCACGTAATGTTTCTATAGGCCGACCGCTTGCAAATGTGCAATTGAGCGTGCGAGGCAGGAAGCTGCAACTTTTGCCGCGCGGCGCTTTGGGTGAGTTGTGTGTTACAGGCGCATGCCTGAGTCTTGGGTACCTCGAAAATAGTGAGCAATCGGCAACACGGTTCGATATGACGGAAGATGGCCAGTTGCTCTACCGAACTGGTGATCTTGCCAGATTCCGGGAGGATGGGACGCTTGAGCTTCATGGTCGCGCTGATGACCAAGTAAAGCTGAATGGTTACCGCGTCGAACTCGATGAGGTCGCGCATGCGCTCCGCACGCACCCCGCCGTAAGCGATGCCGCGGTCGCGTTGCATACCATGCCCAAGCGGGGCGACGTCCTGGTGGGCTATGTGGTTAGCACTGCCGATCTCCCCGATGACGCCGGCCTTTTGGCATTCATTCGGGAAATACTTCCACCATACATGGTGCCAGCGCGCATTGTGCGCATTGATGACCTGCCTCGCAATCCAGGTGGCAAATTGAACCGGCGCGCCTTACCAATGCCAACGGCGATGTCCGGCGGCAGAGGAAGGAAGCCGCAAACAGTAACCGAGACAGCCCTCGCGCAGATTTGGGAGCGCCTGTTGGGCCGCACCGAGGTTTCAGCCGAGGACGAGTTCTTCGCCCTTGGGGGAACTTCGATACTAAGTGTGCGATGCGTATTCGACGCCAGCCGTGGCGGCTTGCGCTTCACTGTCGGCGAACTCTACAATCACCCTCGGCTAGCCGATCTCGCGTGTCTCATTGACGCACACAAGGATGCTGTGCCCAATGAAACTAGATTGGATCGCATCAAGTCCGAGAACGTGGCCCCGCCTTTTTCACCCACCATGCGTTTCATTAGTCAGCACGTGGGCATAGGTGAGCACTTCAATATGTACCGCCTGTGGAAGTTCAATGCGGGAGAGCTCAACGCAGCGCTCTTATCGCAAGCAGTCGCAAGACTGAGTGATGAGCACCCCATGCTCCGTACCCGACTCGTTCGCTCAGACGGGATTCCGGAGCGGACGCTCCCGACCGACGACCCGCTATCGTTAGAGCGTATCACGCTTCCGGCCAATTCGCCGGAAGAGTGGGAACAGATCGTGTCAGAAAGAGCCGAACAGGCACAGTATGCCTTCCGGTTCGACGGTCGCACCCCCCTCCTCAGGGCGTTGCTATTCGAGGGCGGCCAACCGCAGACACAGCGGGGTTGGCTATTCATTATCGTGCATCACTTCCTTACGGACGGCTACGGCTTTCGTCTGTTAATTGGGGAGCTGGAACGACTGTATAGGACTGCTGCGGCCGGATTAGAGATCAAGCCAACAGCCCTCACGGGACACGCCAGCATAGCCAATTGGCTTAACCTCCTCCGCAATCATGTGATCGATCATGCCGAGGAAGAGCTCGGGTACTGGGAAACCAGACCTTGGACAGCACTAATGCCCTCCGGTTCGCCACTGGCCCTACCGGCGGGGCCGTCTGGAGGAGCTCCAACACCATCCACCCCGTTCGGCGCGCGTCGCATGCACGCGTTGTTGCGGGCAGGCAAAGTGGACAGCGATGAGTTCTTGAGGCTAGGTGAATCCGAAGCCTGGCGCCTTCTCAGCATCCCTCAAGCAGAAACCGCTGCACTGCTGGGACTTTCCGATCGTGCTGGGATAGACGGGCTGGATCTTATTCTGTTGGCTCTTTTGCGGACGTTAGGTGGCGATCGGCCAGTGCTTGGACTTTACGTGGACAGCATTGCGGCCCTGCGCACGCCTGTGTTAGGCGGTGTCGATCTATCAAGCAACCTTGGTTTCTGCTGTGAATTCTTGCCGGTGCCGCTGGTCATCGATGGCACTGAAGGAGCAATGGCGCAACTGCGCTCTGTTGCCGCCCAACGTCGCGGGATACCGGCCCTTGGACTTGGCTTGCGTGCTCTCGAAGCGTTTCATCCTGACGAGAGAGTGGCGGAGCGCGCGGCGCGCTTACCAACTCCGCGTGTTTTGATCAATTTCCGCGCTCCGCTCGCTGCCATCGGTGGGCATCGTTTTTTGGAGCTACAAGAGGCGCCGTTATGGTGTGGCGAAGACATGGGTTTTAACAAACACCATTGGCTTGAATACACAATCGACGAAATCAATAGCTGCTTGCGCATACTGCAATGGCATAACCATTGTCGTATTGACGGATCTTTGGCCACGGCAACTGCGAAAAATTTGCAGAAGAACCTGACGGATGTCATTCGCGAGACATGCAATACAGAACAATAACTCTCACGGAACCCAGTATCCGATCATTTTCTACGTAAAGCAGGCACTCATGAAGTCGACCCGGTTGGAACAACTCGAGAAAGAAGCCATGGCGCCACTTGTGCTGAGGCTTGCCGTACCAACGATTGTGGGGCTTTGTGTCAGTGCGGCCTACCAGCTTCTGAATGCTTTCTTCGTTGGACGCCTTGGGGCACAGGCGGTGGCCGCGCTTGCGATTACATTCCCGATTACCATGATCCTAACACTTATCGGGCAAGCGGTTGGGACTGGGACAGCATCAAGCATGGCGCGCAGCCTCGGCCGGCATGATCATGCATCGGCGGCAGCATTCGCTTTGACAGCTATTGGCTTGGGCTTGAGCATCGCTATACTGGCTTCTGGTTGTATCGCAACCAGCATCAGCGTCCTCCTGGCATGGTTTGGAGCTAGCGAAAACACCCTGCCCTACGCGATTGAATACCTAAGGCCGCTCCTGTTTGCCCAAGTGCTGCTCGTATTCAACATGATCTGCGGCTTCATCGTGAGGGCCGAAGGGAACACGTCAATTAGCATGATCACGCAGATTGTGGCATTTGCCCTTAACGCTGTGCTCGATCCGCTGCTGATCTTCGGATTGGACCTGGGGATCGCAGGAGCCGGTTTCGCAACTTTGGTTGCGCAAGCAGCCGCGGCCGCCGTTTACGTGTGGCATTTCGCGACCGCGCGCAGCGTGGTCACGCTGGGCGATCATTCAACAATCGGTCCGTTGGAGCGTATACGTGTCATCTTGACGGTAGGAGGTCCATCGGCGCTCGCGACTATGATTAGCATCGGGGGTATGTGGTTGCTCAATTCAACGGCCGCCACATTCGGCGACGATACTTTGGCCGGGGTGGGTGTCGCAACGCGGCTGCTTTCCATAGTGGCTCTACCAATCAGTGGCCTGTGCATCGGTGCCCAGTCTGCGATCGGCTACAACATCGGCGCGGGAAGGAGCGACAGAGTGCGGCAGGCATTAGCCGTAATATTATCTCTCTCCTTGGCGTTCTCATCGATGTGCGCCTTGGTAGGCATCGCCCAATCGCGCGCTTTGGCCGCGTGGTTTGTTAGCGATACTTCGGCTGTCGCTGTTGCGGAACACGCAATTGCTGCATTCCTCACCGCTTTTGTTTGCTTTCCCGCAATGGCCGTAACCATCACGCTGCTTCAGGCCAAGGGCGAAGGGGCACAGGCATCGCTGCTCGCAATTACGCGCCATGGCCTATTCCTGATGCCACTCCTCCTAGTGTTGCCGCGTTGGCTGGGCGTCAGCGGTCTCATCATCAGTCCCGTTCTCAGTGAGGCCGCTGCTGGCTTGACTGCCATGCTCGTCCTCTATCGAGAATGGCGGCGCTTGAGCAGAGAAGAACGTTCGCTTCGCGTTTAAGAGCGCAAAGCTAATTTCGGCGACGAAGTTGAAGCACCACAACGGAGACAGAAGCTTATCAAAGGAACTGCTAAAGATTTGGCAGATTGACCTGAACGTCCCACCCCACCCGTGGCCGGACTGCCTTGCCTGGTTGGATCACGACGAGCAGGAAAAATACCATCGTTTGAAGCATCGAGACGACGCGCGAAGGTTTGCAGCGGCGCACGTGGCCCTACGCCGAATCTTGGCCGGTTGCTTGCTTATTGAGCCCTGGGATGTGAAATTTGCGTATAGCCAATGGCGTCGCCCATACGTTCGCGAAGGGCCTCTTTTTTCGATGAGCCGGAGCGGCGATCTGGCACTTATCGCTGTCTCTCATCAGCCTTTGCTCGGCATCGACGTCGAATACCTCGACCAAGCGGTTGAGTGGAGCTGGCTTGAGACCATTTGGTCGCCGGCAGAATGGCGACGGCTTCGGACGATGACGAATGCTCCTGAACTATTGTTGCGCCTTTGGGTTCGTAAAGAAGCCGCAGTAAAGGCTCTGGGACTCGGACTTGCCCACCCCCTGTCGCAGGTCGTGGTTCCACTCTTGGGACAAACCGGCCCCAATGGTGCGCGTCTGTGGCTTCGGAACGAGCAGGGAAGCTTCTGCTGGCGCGTATACGATTTACCAACAAAGGTTGGTTTCATCGGATCGATCGTAACGGCGCGGCCTGTCGCTCCTGAGAATTTGGTAGTGCATGGGTTCCTGCCGTAGGTGATTGGGCGGGGCCGTTGCCGAGAGCCCAGGCCCACGTGTTTTACCGCCGCGGCGGGGGGGATGACCCAAGATCCTTCGTTTGGCGCTCCGAGCGCGCTCTATCTTCGGCAACGAGAGCTGCGTTTTCCCTCGACCCGCACCCACGGTATTTTGTGCCAGAATGAAGTGGTAAGCAGCAGCATCGGAGGGACATCGATGAACGGACATCGCAGGTTGCAGTCAAGGTTTAAGAGCGTCGCACAAACGGATATTGAAGCCATCGACTGCGGCTGGAGGAACCGATAACTTTAGTCTCCACGTCTCGCGAGCTTTAGTCAGAGCGATAACGCTTGCCAGGTGTCCGGAAATCCGACAGCTGAAAGTTTCAGGTGTTCAGAGTTCGGGAATTTGCGAAATGTTCGAGAAGCCGCATGCGCCAATCGGGCGTGAGTTCACGGTTCTCAAGAGAGGACGCAGGCCAAGGCGGCATAGATGCGATTGTTGCCTTCGTCAGCCGCGACAAGGTGATCCGGTAATGGCTGCCGAAAGTGCTCCGCCAATTCATCCTTCGATGATGCCGCTCTAATATCGAGGCGATCCGGCCATTCATCGTGCTTGGATCTTCCCGTTGGCGTCTGGAACGGCGAACCTTCCATCCATCTTCGCACGATCGCCATGCGCAAAAGCGCCGCGGCGGCCGAATGCGAGAGATACTTCCGTCCGGATGGAAAACCAACCCGTTCTATAGCGTCCAACACAATGAGACGGAGCGTCTTGTCGATGGGGTAGAAATGAGCAATCTAGAGGCTGCGAACTCACCTCGCGTCAGCTAGAGCTCAGGATATAGCGGCGATTTGAAGCGAGGGCGGGACGCGCATTCATCGAATAGAGCGCAGTGAACCTCTTGATATCAGCCACGTCCACCTCGGTCGGGTCTATCGCTACCATCCAGTCGACGATCTCGCTGCAGGGTGGCGTGGTGAGCGACCCCTCATAGGCCCAATATTTGAGCGACGTCGGCAGCAAACCGCGCGGATCGACATAGTGGAGGGCAGTCTCGTCACCGGCCTTTTGGGGGAAGGCCGCCGCCAAGCTGGCAAAGGTCGTATTGGCGGCGCCCGGCACAAGGAAAACGCCCAGCACGCCGAGCGCACCCGTTTCGGCGTGCTTATGGACGAAATGCACCTCCATCGGGAAGCGCTTGCCCTCGACCAGATGTTCACTCGGCGCATGGAAATGGTACTGCACCAGCTCATAAGGTTTGTCGCCTCGGCGGAGCGTGCCGCCGGGCGTCGCTTTCACCTGGATCGTGTGCCCATTGTTGAGGATCGTGCCGCCACTTTTCCAATTTAACGCCAAGCCCGGGATATCGGCCTTGATCGCGCCCCTGATGTCGAGCGGCGATTGCTGCGAACCGGACGAACAGGCACTGTTCTCTTTGCTCAAAGACCCCCAGTGCTCGGGACCCGATTCGCCTTCATAGCTCCAATGCACGCCTTCCGCTGCGTAAGCGGTCTTGACGCAAAGCGGGCAAGCAGCAAGGAAGGCCAAACGTTTGATGAAGTCACGCCTTTCCATATTCTTTCCCTTTCGGATGAGACGAGCAAATAGCGCTCGGCGTCGAAGAAACACACAAATTCAATTGTCTAATGACCCATCGATCGCAGTGGCGGTCATGATGCTTTCCGGCATAGTTGCGCCCTCGATCGAGGGTCTGCGGTAATTTCTCTCCAACAATCATCGGCGAGCAAGCTGAAATAAGTGGAGCAAGAAAGCAGGGGCATTCGTTGCGAATGCATGTGCGCCCTCCTCAAATACCTAGCTTGATTGGTTCTTTCGATGCCCTGGGGCCACGTGATCTGCTTCTGCATACTACTCTTCTTGCTGCGTCAGTTCGTCGTAGCGATCACGCCGAAGAGCTCTTCCGCCGGCAATCTCCTTCTCGATCTCGCAGATGCTTTTTTCAGACCGGATGCGGTCGCAGAAGTCGCGTTCCGGCAATCGCTGCGCGCATGGTGTGATTGACCCAAATGACCGTGGAGATGCCGGCGTCGCGATAGGCCGAGACCGGCGTATTGTAATATTTCGTCGGGACGATGCAGACCGGCAACTTTCCGTTCCACTCCTTGGCAAAGGCCAGGATCTGGTCTGCGACAGCCTTGCGGGAATGAATGAGGATCACATCCGCTCCGGCTTTCCCACAGGCCGCGGCTCGAAACAGCGCTTCGTCAAGGCCATGGTCGCCGATTAGCGCTTCGATACGGGCAACAAGGATAAAATCGGATCCGGTCGTGTCCCTGACAGCCTTAAGGCGGTCGGAGTATTCGTCAATATTGGCCAGCGGATGTTTGTTGCCGAGAAAGGAGTTCATCTGTGGGAGGCCCTTGTCCTCGAGGCAAATGCCGGCGGCGCCGCGCTGGTGGAGTTTCCTGGCGACTAGACCTGCATTGTTCAAATTGCCAAATCCACTGTCGCCGTCGACGAGGACCGGAATATTGGTCGCGTCCACCATGCGTTCGACGACGTCGACGACCTGTGTCCAGCTCGCTTCGTTGATATCCCGGTAACCGAGAGCTGAGGAGATCGAAAGCCCGGACGCCCACAGGCCCTTGAACCCGGCGCGTTCGGCGATCGCCGCCGAACGACCGTCGTGTGCTTCCATCAGAAATGTGAGATCGCTCGAAAAAAAAAGTTCGCGAAGGCTTGTCGATGATGGGGGCGCCGGCAGGACTTCGGCATCCATTGGATCTGAAACCGGCTTGTTCATGGGTCACCCCTCCTTCATGAAGCTCATGAATGGAGATTTTGCTAAGAAAAATCAAGTAGTCTCTTGGTATATTTTTGGATATACTCGTGCCTAGCTGGACTATGTCGAAGCTTATTAATATTTGCAGTCTGTAGGCAATATCTCCGACGAATATACTCAACAATATATCCGATGCCGCAGTTGACAGCCTATATGAGAAAAGGTCTTCTCGATTGAGCAAGTTTGAGAACGTGGCGAGAGTCACCAATGGCGGGCTTCGCCGGCGCCAGCCCCGTCGACAATCGGTGTCACGAAAATCCACCGGCGGCCACGTTGCCGCCGCTAGCTGGGCCCGGTGCAGGTGCGCATGGCGGTAAAACCGAGAGAGCGGATCGAGTATGACCAATTTCACAAAGATGACGCAGTTTCGTCCTCTGCCGGTGTCGGGCGTGACGCTTGGCGGATACCTAGGTGAGCGCCAGGACGCCATCTGCAATTCGACCGCTGCGGTACTGCTCGATCGCTGCGTGGAAGTCGGTATGATCGACCGGATCGACGTGTCGGTGGAAGCGCCTCTATTCCATGGACACCCCGCAACCGCGGAGATGTTCTGGGACAGCGACTTCGGTAAATCAATCGAGACCATTGCCTACTCGCTGTATCGCCGTCCCAATCTAGAACTCGAGGCGCGCGCCGATCGAATTATCGATCTCTACGAGAAGCTTCAGCAACCGGACGGCTATTTGAACTCGTGGTTCCAGCGCGTGCAACCAGGCAAGCGATGGACAAACCTCCGGGACACGCACGAGCTTTACTGCGCAGGACATCTCATCGAAGGCGCAGTGGCCTATTACCAGGCAACCGGCAAGCGAAAGTTCCTGGACATCATGTGTCGCTATGCAGATTATCTGGCAATCCTCTTCGGGCGCGGACCGGAACAGATCCGCGGGTATTGCGGCCATGAGGAGATCGAGCTTGCCCTTGTCAAGCTCGCGCGGGTCACCGAGGAAAGGAAGTATCTGGACCTCGCCAAATACTTTATCGATGAGCGTGGCCAGCAGCCTCACTTCTTCGATCTGGAAGCACAGCGGACAGATCGCGACCCTGCGGTCTACGAATACAATCAATCGCACCAGCCGGTGCGCGAGCAGAAGAAAGTCGTCGGCCACGCCGTGCGCGCCATGTATCTCTATTCCGGCATGGCCGATATCGCCACGGAATTTAACGACGATAGCCTGACGGCGGCGCTGGAAACACTGTGGGACGATCTCACCACGAAGCAGATATACGTCACCGGCGGCGTTGGCCCGGCCGCCTCGAACGAGGGCTTCACCGACCACTACGACCTGCCCAACGACACCGCATATGCCGAGACCTGCGCCTCTGTCGGGCTCGTCTTCTGGGCGAGCCGCATGCTCGGCCGCGGCCCGAATCGCCGTTATGCCGACATCATGGAGCAGGCGCTCTATAATGGCGCCCTTCCGGGCCTTTCGATCGACGGCAGGACCTTCTTCTACGACAATCCGCTCGAAAGCACCGGCAAGCACCACCGCTGGAATTGGCATCCTTGCCCCTGCTGTCCGCCCAATATCGCCCGGCTCGTCGCATCCATCGGCTCCTACATGTATGCGGTCGCCGAGGATGAGATCGCCGTGCATCTCTATGGCGAAAGCGTCGCGCGGCTAAAACTCGCGAACGGCGCTGAGTTCGAACTCAGGCAAGAGACCAACTATCCCTGGGAGGGGGCGATCGCGTTTACGACGAGGCTCGCAAGGTCGGCGCGGTTCTCGCTGTCGCTGCGCGTACCGGAATGGGCGGAGGATGCGACCTTGAGCGTCAACGGCACGATGGTCGATCTTTCGGCCGTAGTCTCCGACGGCTATGCCCGCATCGAGCGCGAATGGGCGGACGGCGACCGAGTCGATCTCGAACTACCGCTTGAGCTTCGTCCGCAATATGCCAATCCGAAAATCAGACAGGATGCCGGCCGCGTCGCGCTGATGCGCGGGCCGATCGTCTATTGCGTCGAAGAGACGGACAATGGCGAGGACCTGAACGCGATCGTTCTACCCCGCGAGCTTCCGGGTGCCGAGGCCGTCGTGCTCGAGGACCTGAAAGACGCCGTCGCCATCGACCTCGCTGTCGAGCGCGAGGACGCGGCGAACTGGGGCAAGGCGCTTTACCGACAGGCACCGGCTGAACGCCGCCCTGCCAAGGCGCGCTTCGTGCCCTATCATCTTTGGGACAACCGAGCGCCGGGCGAGATGCTCGTCTGGATGCAGTCGCACAAATAGCTGGCTCGCACCCTGCAGCCGTGCATCGTCGTGCTGAAGGACATCGATCTGGTGGGCCGGCATCTGCGGGCTTGGCGGTTCTCTCACATATATCTCAGTGCCTTCGCTTGAGATATCAGCCAAAGGTACGGCCAATTGCAGGTACTGAACGACCTTAGCCTGACCGTTCGGCGCGGAGAGGTCGTCGTCTGCGGGCGATCCGGGTCCCGCAGGAGCTTGCCGGGATACTCGGCATCGCTGCAACCATCGTGATGCCGAGCGATGCCCCCCGCGATCACGATCAGCAAGGCGCGGGACTGCAAGCGTGGCGCTCTATGCCAGAACCAATCGCGCGAACAAATGCCACGGAGTTTTCCGAAAGATCACCGGTCGCAATCACACCGCCAGGCGGCAACCCACTTATCATCCCAGGATACGGCACGGTCGCCGCAGACCCTCTCGAATGGGCCGGAAATTTCGCGATTGATACCATTATGGTACCCTGCGGCGGCGGTGGGCTTTCGGCGGGAACCTGCATGGGCGCAAGAGCGTCGAATTGGAAATCTGGGCCGTCGAACCGAAGATTTTGATGAGATGCGGCGCTCGCTGGCGAGCGGAAACCGTAATAAATCTGCATGTACGAGGTCAAAATGGTTTCCGTCATCGAAAAGTTAGCCACCCTCGCCACCGACAATGCGCCCGGGCAGGAGGTCAGGAAAAGCGCAGGCAATATTCGCGATCTGATGCGCGGCGAGGAAATGTCAGGCCGACCAGTCGACCTCTCACACGGCGACGTCGATGCTTTCACTCCGACGCCAGGCTCGTTCGAGCGGTTTTCGGAGGCGGTCGAGGCCGGCGGTCGTCAAGCCTATACCGAGTACCTCGGTTCGTCAGACATCCGAGCCGAACTGGCGGAGAGGCTCGAAGCTTTTCACCGGTGCACCGGTTTCTGCTGAGGAAGGCGTTATCCTCACCCCGGGGACGCAAGGCGCGTTGTTTCTGGCAGTCGCCTCAACCGTCACCGACGGTGATAAAGTGGCCATTGTGCAGCCGGACTACTTTGCCAATCGCAAAGTTGTCCAGTTCTTCGGCGGCCAAGTGATTCCGGTCACGATGAATTATATGAACTCGACTGCTGAGGCCGGCCTGGATCTTTCTCAACTGCGTGCCTCATCGAGGCGGGGGCCAAGACCTTCCTGTTTTCTAACCCGAACAACCCGACCGGGGCCGTCTATTCCGAAGCTGAGATTGACCAGATAGTCGAACTGACCGGGGAATTCGGCGTCACAATCATCGCGGATCAGCTTTATTCCCGGCTGCGCTATGACGGCGAATCCTACACCATATCCGGGCTCGCGGTCTGCCGGCGGAGAAGGCGCTAACAATCATGGGGCCGTCGAAAACGGAGTCGCTTAGTGGCTATCGTCTCGGAGTGGCCTTTAGCTCTCCAACGATCATCGGGAGAATGGAGAAGCTACAGGCCATCGTTTCGCTGCGCGCGGCAGGCTACAACCAAGCGGTATTCAGGACCTGGTTCAATGAGCCGGAGGGATGGATGGATGAGCGCATCCGGCTGCATCAGTCCATCAGGGACGACCTGCTCGAGGTGTTCCGTCGTGGTGGCCTGGAGGCTCGCAAGCCGCAAGCCGGAAGCTATTTGTTTCCGACACTGCCCACGCTCTCGGTCGGTCTTCAGGATTTCCTCCGACTGCTTCGGCATCAAGCCGGTGTCATCGTCACGCCCGGAACCGAATTCGGGCCTCACGCCAGTAGCATTCGCCTGAACTTCTCACAGGATCATTCGGCCACTGTCGCAGCTGGAAAGCGCATCGTTGAGATGGTCAATCGGTGTCGGGGTTAGGACAGATGATTGACCGGAGCGCGCCGCAACCACAGGGTCCCGGCCAAACGCCACAGCGATATGATCTTTGTCTCGGGAATGAACGGAAAACTTCTCATGTGGGGCAAGTGGCGCCTGAAGCGCCGATTGGAAGATACCGGAGGGCGAAGCTCGCGACGAAAAATGCGCTGACGGCGGCAAAATGCCAACTGGTCAGCGGAGAACAGATACTCGCTGTGCTCAGCTTGACGGTCTACGTCAACGCACCCGGGGGGCTACACGCTTCACAGCAGATCGGTCTAGCGCGAGCTAAAGCACCTTTCATGATGCCGGGTTTCCGGAAATCAGCGGCTATTAGGGAGGCATCGGCAACGACATCTCCAAGGAGCGTCCGCGACGGCTTTGCAAGCACAGGCGCCACCCCCAGCTGCGCGAGTTGGTCATCGATCGACTGGAGACACTTTGTTCGCCGGAGCAAATCGCCGGTCGCCTGCTTGCCGATGGTGTGAGCGCAGTCCGCGTCTGCACTGAGACGATCTGTCGCTTCATCTATGGCAAGGAAGACTATGCGCTGGAGCTCTATCGGCATCTGCCGGAACGCCGCCGCAAGCGCCGCGACGGTTTTATCCCATTTGACTGCAGGATTGACCAAAGGCCCGATTTCATTGCCGACCGCTCGCAATTTGGGAAGGCGATCTCCTGATCTTTGAGCGCGCTCGGGAACGCCAATGTCACCTCGCAGGTCGAGCGCAGGAGCCGCTACACGGTGATTATCAAGAATGGCAGCCGCCACTCAAGGCCGATCATGGAAAAGATCATCGATGCCTTCTCAAGGCTGCCCGCCTTTGCCCGGCAGAGTTTCACTTCGACCGCGGCACCGAGTTTCGTGGCTTCAGGGCTTTGGAAGATGGACTCGGCGCCAGGAGCTGGTTCTGCGATCCGAATTCACCGTGGCAAAAAAGGGGCGGTCGAGAACACCAACAAGCGCATCCGCCGCCTTGTGCCTAGCAATACGGAGCTGTCCGCCGTCGGTCAGCAGCAGCGGGTCGCCCTCGCCACCACTTCAATTCACTGCCCAGGAAGTGCCTTGGTTACCAGACATCAGCCGAGGTGTTCAGGGCGCATTTGCGAGATTTCGGTAGTCCTCTACCCTCCACTCGTCATTGTTGCACTTTGGCGCAGATTCTCCACCGCAAAGTTAAAGCGATCCTGCAACAGTAAGAATGTCACTCTCCAAAGCCCATATGTGCCCCTCACCCAGAGCGTGTCGAATGTCGGGTCGGTGAGGCTTAGGCGGACGAACAGCTCGACATATGGGTCAAATCCGCCTGCAGCAAATGTCAGGAATCCACCACGCCGGGGACGGAACAACTCATAGTCGTCTGTGGACATAACGATGTGATCGAGCCGATCGACAGAGCCATGCACCCTGTACAGGCGTCCGGCGCCCAGTGTTGTCCTAAGGCCCTGCTTCTCGATTGGGCTCAAATGCCTGCTCACAATCCCCGCAAAGGCGCAGCTGGTTCGCTGACGCAATGATTGCGGCAACAGATCGGGAACAAACGCGGGCCTCGTGCTCCTTCACCGATGATCTCCTTCCGAAAATCGAGCTGCCCCTGTTGCTTTGGCCGTTTTTGTGGGCCAGAGCGAGCTTCAAACTGGATCAGGCCCGTGCGGCAAGGAAAGCGGCGAGGGGCCGCTGAGATGCGGCCCCTTTTATCGGGCTAGCCGCGAGCTATCCGCTCGAGTTCGTCTTCCAGACTACGCGGGATCTCACGCAAGGCAACGAAGTGGCCCAACGCAGGCGCGTGTGGCAGACCACGCATGACGCCAGGCCGACCAGGGCCGCTCGGCGGAGCTGCGTCCGAAGCGTGCGAAGGCGGGCGTGCCACACCAGGCGCGATGTGCCTGCCAGGCCGACCAGAGTAGCGCGGCGGAGCTGAGGCCAAAGCGTCCGAAGGCGGGCGTGCCACAGCAGGCGGGATGTGCCTGCCAGGCCGACCAGAGTAGCGCGGCGGAGCTGAGGCCGAAGCGTCCGAAGGCGGGCGTGCCACACCAGGCGGGATGCCGGGCCCGCTACGGCTGTCGTTCGGTCGAGACGCGTCTACCGCAGCACGCCACACGCGCA
Organism: Sinorhizobium psoraleae; assembly: GCF_013283645.1. GTDB lineage: Bacteria > Pseudomonadota > Alphaproteobacteria > Rhizobiales > Rhizobiaceae > Sinorhizobium > Sinorhizobium psoraleae. The sequence continues at coordinate 21,606 of NZ_JABEKV010000017.1, read as the reverse complement.
AATTATGCTCAGACTCGCTGCGGTTAACAGCCTGAGCCGGCCTTTGTCCCAGCTTCGACAGCATTGCGTCGTGAATACTTCGACCTAAACTTGTCCTGCTCAAGTTCATTTTAGTCTCCTATGACTCACGGACATCACATATGCCCGGGCGTATCTACTACTTGGGCAAGCTTTCGAAAAACTGACGGGCATAGGAAGGGCGGCACTCGCGCCGCCCACGCCACCTCAACAAGCAATAAAACCAATCGCTTGGCCGCTGGAGGTTTTTTGCATTTCGCATCGTTATTTACAGCTCACCCTTCCCGATTGCCGCCGCTTGCATCAGCTCATCGACGGAACATTCCGGTGGCTGATATGGTCCGGCAACTCGGCCGCCATCGGCCGACGATCATCGCGAGCTGAGGCGCAACACCTTTCATAATGCCGAGTTTCCGGAATTCAGCGGCTACTACGGCGGCATTGCCAACGAAATCAGCAAGGAGCGTCATCGACGCCTGCGCAAGCTCGGCAGACACTGCGGGAGGGGCTCGTCCGCGTCGTCGGCGGCTGGAGCGCATCAAAACGTCGCGCGTTGCGCTCGCGGAATAGTCGTCGCCATCGCAGCCCTCCCTATGCCGTTCTCCCACGATTCTTGGGAGACCCCCGCGAATCGCGGCAGCGAGCAAGCGCTCGACGATAAAATGTCTGGGTGGCGCCCACTTCCCTCAGGAGGAGGTTCTTCCAGACCTGCCGCTGCGTCGATCGAAGACGGAAGCGACTATGTCCGTTTCCCGGTTAATGCAAGCTTGGTTCGCGACACGTTCCACCACACGCTCGCCGGAAAGACGTTCTTCTTCTGAGAGCTGACCGGTGCCGAGCACATTTCACATCCGACCTTCTGGATCCGTAGCCGCACTTGCGACCAGCATCAACTTCGACGCCGCCTATTGACGGGAGAGCCCATGTGGGGCGTTCAGCAAATCTAGGAGCACCCGCGAAGTGCTGGCGTCTTGCTAGGAACGGCCATGCGGGACGCCTCCTGCACCATCATCTTCCGCAACCAGATGCTTGCCGGATCATTGTTATGAAGGGCCGGCCATTGGACGGCCTCGGTGAATACCGGCAGTGGCGTCGGAAGCTCAAAGATCCGCAAGGGGATCGTTTTTTCGAAATGCTTTACCAGCCGGAGGGGCATGACGGCTAATCGATCTGTGCCTGACACCACGGGCGGGATCATGCTAAAGCCCTGCACGAGGACCTCGATCCGTCTCTTAAAACCATGCTCAAGCAAAAACCAGTCCTCGATGGGGGGCCTCTGTGCATGTCCGAACTTGACCGCAACGTGCTTCATCGACAGGTATTTCTCGAATGTAAGCTGCCGTGGCATCTGTTTGTTCGAGGGGCAGCCTACGCACACGAGTTCGTCGTCGAACAGCGCCACTCTCGGATGCGCGCTCGACATGAACATTTCCGGAACAACTATAAAATCGACGTCACCGCGCCGGATAAGCTCATGGGGGTCGGCGTCGAGAGGCAGCAATTCGAAGCTGACGGCGGGTGCTTCCCGAGCAACACGCTCGACGACCTTTTCAAAAAACACGATTATGGCGAAATCGGAAAGAACGATCCTGAAGTGGCGATCGGATTGAGCCGGATCAAACGGATCCAAAGATATGATCGAACTCTGAATCTGCCCGAGGACAGCGCGAACTGCGGGGGCGAGTGTTTCCGCACGCGGTGTTAGAAAACGTTCGCGGCCGCTCATCGTAAACAGTTCATCGCGGAAATAATCGCGCAGCCGGGCGACCGCCGCGCTCATGGCCGGCTGACTTAAGTTGATGCGGCGTGCCGCCGCCGTCAGACTGCGCTCGGTCAGCAGTGCGTCGAGTACGACGAGAAGATTCAGATCAAGCCCATTTAAACGCATGTCACCTCCACAGTCTCGAAACATCTACAGCTTAGATGCGTTTTATCGAAACAATTGATTTCGCCAATTTTAAAGGGACGTGTACAGGAGGACTCAAGGATGCAAGTCTCGACTATCGATGTGTGCGTGGGCTCCGAGCATTTTCTGGCGTACGCTGGTTTACGTCTCACATCAAGAGAGCCGCATCAGGTTCGTCGGTGATCTGCAGCAAGCAGTCGGTGTGGACCGGCTGAGGTTTTCAACGCAAGCCATTCAAACGCTGGGTAACGGAATGACCAAAATAGCCTCTCCATTCCAGTGCGGTATAGCAAGAGATCTACGGGCGCAATTGGCCAGAATCACGGTTCTCGTGGTTGGATCAGGCGAGGCTATGCATTGCATCTATCCTAATAGTCGCCGCGGTATTCCGGAATGACGCAAACGCTTGTTGGTGGGTCAGTGAAGGACCGATTCGTTGTCTCTCGACGGCGTACTGGTTTCGGTGACTGCCTGTGGTCGCTCGCGGCAGCTTGGTCCTACGCGCAGCGGACGGGGCGGAGGCTAGTCATAGATTGGCGTGGCTCTTGTTATCTCCACGAACCACTCACGAACGCCTTTCCGGTGTTCTTCGAGCCAGTTCAGGACATCTCTGGCGTACCGGTCATTTGCGACGATCAGATTAACCGGCTCGCATTTCCTGGACCTTTCTTCCCGCCGTGGTGGAATAAGCCGTCGATTGACTGCGTTTACCGCCCGGATGAGCAGATCTTCCGGGAACGCGACGAGCTGAGAGAACTTTTTGAAGGCGAAGGTGATACCGAAGCCAACACTGTAGTGTGTGACGCTTGCTTGATGTGGCGTTGCGGCGAAGATGCCGAACGACAGGTCTTTGAGAATATCAAACCCAGGCCTGAAATTTCGTCCCGAATCGAAGCCATCTACCAGGAACACTTTAAGGGGAACAGCATAATCGGGGTTCATGTCCGGCACGGCAACGGCGAAAACATTATGGAGCACGCGCCCTACTGGGCTGATCCGGAGTTTGCCTTGCAGCAGATATGCACTGCTATTCATGAAGCCAGAGCGCTCCCGCATAAAAGACCTGCAAGGGTGTTCTTGTCTACGGACAGCGCGCAGGTGCTCAAAGAGTTATCAGGCGTGTTTCCCGACCTTTTCACGATCCCGAAACGCCTTCTGCCGGTTCGGGCCGGGCCACTACATAGCGGAGCGCTAGGGGCTGACGGCGGCTTTTCTGCTCTCGTCGAGATGTATCTCCTTGGGCGATGCGATACCGTAATTCGTTTTCCGCCCACTAGCGCCTTCTCGCGCTATGCCCGCCTATTCGTGCCACGTGTTGTCGAATTCGATTTGGACAATCCCGGTCGTTTGATCGTCATTGATAACTCGTCCAAGCCTCTCTCGACGTCATGAGAATGTCGGCAACGACGCCGACCCCTGTTCTGCCGGGCGCGCGCCCCCCTGGCTCATTGCCAAGCCGGAGGCGGAACCCACCGATCTCATCGATACCATCGCAGCCGGCATCGGCGGGGATCGCCTCCATTGATGCGCATGTGCATTCGGCCTGGTTGTTCCGCAGGCTACATCGCGTTGGCTGGACACGACGAGCCTCCGAATTGCGCAGGCGTAGCCGGTTACCGATTTCTCCGGCGGCCGACGGTACTACGGACATCGGGACGATCAGCTCCGCCCGAAGACAAAATTATTAGCCACAAGCATATCGGGAACAAAGACATGAAAAAAGTCTATGTAGCGGGCCATCGCGGCCTCGTTGGGTCCGCCACCGTGAAGGCGCTCGCCGCTTTAGATTCATATGAGATGATAACGCGCACTCACGACGAACTGGATCTCTCCGATAGGAACGCAACTCGCGAGTTCTTTGTGTCGCAGCGACCGGATTATGTCGTTATGTGCGCCGCAAAGGTTGGTGGCATCCTTGCCAATGCAAGCTTCCCGGTCGACTTCCTCCACGCCAACCTCGCGATTCAAGTCAGCGTCTTTGATGCCGCCCAGGCGTCCGGCGTCGAACGAATGATCTTCCTTGGTAGCTCGTGTATCTACCCACGAGATTGCCCGCAGCCTATACGAGAGAGCTATCTTCTAAGCGGCCCGCTAGAAGCAACAAATCGGCCGTACGCTTTGGCAAAGATTGCAGGAATTGAATCATGCTGGTCCTTCAACCGACAGTACCAGACTCGCTATCTTGCGTTGATGCCGACCAGCCTGTACGGTCCCGGAGATAATTACCACCCTGAGAACTCTCATGTTGTGCCTGCTCTGATGCGGCGTTTTCATCAGGCTAAAATGAACCGTGACTCCTCGGTTGTGGTCTGGGGATCGGGAAATCCTCGGCGAGAGTTCATGTACTCGTTGGATATAGGGGATGCCATCGCATTCCTGCTTGGCTTACCGGACTCGGATTTTGGCGCCTTGACAGCTCCCGACACCGCGCCCCTGATCAATGTTGGCGTTGGGGAGGACGCCACGATTCGCGAACTGGCGGAAGTGGTCAGGGCCACCGTCGCCTATGAAGGCGACTTGGTGTTTGACACGACGAAGCCAGACGGAACACCGCGTAAGCTGCTGGACGTGACGCGCTTGAATACCCTTGGATGGAAAGCCAACACGTCTTTGGGTGCCGGGCTGCAAGCGACCTATGAGGATTTTCTGCGCCGTCATAAAACGTGACGTTGATGCAGCTTGGTTAGTTCATGTCCGATCGGACCTAACTCCTTGCGCGATCCAAAGAGTCTGGCCTCGGCCAGCCCCGCGAGGTGCTCTGCGGGTGATGAACGGACTCAATCACCGCTGTAGTTCCCGGAGACGATCGTCCAAACCTGCATCGTCCATCTGCTGCGCAACCCGACGGACCTCGTGGACCGCAAGCGCCTCGCTGTTGTCCTCCGGGAAATCTACCGCGTAGTCGGTCGATGCCGATGCTTGGGGCTCTGAAATCCGATCCTTTCAGCCATGCCGCCACCGTTACTACATCTCCTCAAATGCGACCCAGCGGCGGCTTCGTTCAATCCTCTCGCAAACACCAGGGTTCCGGCAAACTCGACTGGCTCGGCGTGCCGTTTCGAGGAATGCAAATCAATGCCTCGTCAGTCGGTTTTGCAGCGCCCGGCGATCGGCGACGAGGGTGTCGAGGTGCATCGGCTCGTCGGCTGGCCGCTGCCCCTCCACCAACCGCTTAACCAGCGCCCGCGTGCCATCGACGACGAAGACGCCGCAATCGTAATCGTTCAGCCGGGGGCCCCTTGCCCTCCCCTGCTGTCGGGTTGGCGATCTACGCGATACGATGTAGGAAGTGACGACAGATCCGACGATGACGCGCTTTGTAAGCTACCCGCGTGTTTCGTCCAGCGCCTCCCTGTTACCAAGCTTTCTCCGCCCGGAAGTCTGTTGTGGGGCATCTGAATCGCGCTCTGCGCGCGCCGCCGCTGTTGATGGGCCGGCTTGGCGCTGCTGTCGCGCGGCTGGGCACGGCAGGGCCGTTTTCGGCGGCTGTATGTATGTTTAGAGCATGTTGTTGTCCTTTGCTGGAGAGCGATCAATTTGTCGGGACTGGACAGGGGCCGCGGCGTGGATACGGCTGACGGTCCGCGAGCGGATGTGGAAACGTACGGGTGAGCACCGAACGAGCCGCTCGACGATTGCGCGCCGCAGGGCTCCATGAGGCGGCGCGACCTGGCGCCTTGTTGCCTACCGTGACGGTACCGCGAACTCTTGTCACCCGGCACAACCGGTATGGATTGGCTGAGCCATTCCGATTCCAGCGGAGGCGGACTTCACTTGGCATTGATCTCCGGATGGTGGCGGCCTGTTCGGCGAGACGGCATGGAGGAAGTCCTGCTCCTAGGGTTGTTGCCTTTGTCAAGCAACTGCCGAGCCAACCGGAAAACCCTTTCCAAACAGCGGAACCACCCTAACAGCGCAGCGTCTCATATGGACGTATTGTCAAAGAGCCGACAAAGCGTGCACCTGCTGTCAATGTCCTCGGCATTCTATCGGCCGCCGCATTTGTGTTCCGGTGAGGACCTTCAGCGCCGGCTCGGGCATGCCGTCCTGGCGTCTTGAGCCGGAAAAGGGCGTCTGTGGCACAGGCCGCTTCGATCCGGATCCGCGACCTGAGCAGCCTGTGTGCATGGTCACTATGGGACAGGGCAGCCAAGGCCCGCATAGGACCGAAGCCAACGCGGAACGCCCCTCCTTTGTTGCCTGATCTCCTCGAGCTCTCGGCGTCACTTGCGCTGCCTCAAAACTGTCGGGTTTGTCTAGGCCGCGACACGGCGCTGTTCGGCGAGGTGTCGCCGTATTTCATTGAAGCCATTGAAGTTCATGCAGAACGGGTTTTCCAGCGCAGCTGGCACGCTTCTTGAGTCTCTCTCGTGCCGCGGCACGAGCTCGCAGCATCGACTGATAGTTTGAGCGCTGAAAAGGAGACAACGATGAAGACGAAAATGACAGCCTATGGTGTAACCGAATTGACTTCCCAAGAAGCATCCACAGCTTCAGGAGGATTCGGAGGCGTACTTACGGATCCGTTCCGTCCTTTGCCCAATGGGGGGGCCTCCCCACGACTAACCCGGGATGGCGGCGGAGCAGCCTCCATCAGCAGACTTCGAGACCGCGGCGTTCCACTCGATACGTTATGCGATCTTTTTAGCCCAACGCGAACATCCTCGCAACAAGCAGAGCACAGGGCTCGTGAAGAACGGCTCCCTTCGACCTTCGCTGCCTCTCGTCATACCGACCGGGATTTCCGGTGCTGGCCCGAAGCTGTCGCCCGTCGATCACCCATGGAATCTCCGGTGCTGGTGGTTCAAACGATCGCAATAGCGCCGCAGGCCGAGGACTTCGCAACTTTTCCATTCACATGGACAACGAGACCGGACAGCGGGTTTTCGGGTCCGCCCGCCACGAGATGCTCCTCCGGCCGCAACAGGGCGCATCGTCGCGCCATGGAAGAACACAATTGACCAGAACTGCTGAATTGGCGGGCTTGAACCTCCTGTTTTGGGAGACCTCGCATTTATCCATGTGAGTTCGACAGCCTGGAGCGACTACACGATGTTCGATTCGCGCGAAAAGATCGCACTCTTTATCGATGGAGCTAATCTCTTCGCGACATCGAAGTGCCTGGGCTTTGAAGTCGATTACAGAAAATTGCTGACGGCATTTCGGAATCGCGGCTATCTTTTGCGGGCTTATTACTACACGGCACTCATCGAAGATCTGGAGTTTTCGCCAATCCGTCCTTTAATCGACTGGCTGGACTATAACGGCTACACCGTCGTGACCAAGCCGGCGAAGGAGTTCACCGACACCCAAGGGCGGCGCAAGATAAAGGGGAGCATGGATATCGAACTCGCGATCGATGCTATGGAGCAGTCCAGGACGATCGACCATGTCGTTCTCTTCTCTGGCGACGGTGATCTTACGAACCTTGTGGAAGCACTGCAGCGCAAGGGGCGCAAAGTTTCGGTCGTTTCGACCATCTCGACCCAACCGTCCATGATTGCAGATGAATTGCGCCGTCAGGCGGACCACTTCATTGATCTTATCACCCTGCGAAGCGAGATTGACCGCCATCCGGCAGAACCTGCCCCGCATGCGATCCAACCAGCCACAGAAGAGGCTCTTACAAGTCCGGTCGGCGAAACTGGCAGGAAGTTGTGCCAGATCAAGGCGGGTTCACGAGAGTGAGGCTGAGATCCGACTATTTCGCAAGGAGGAGTTCCATGACACATCGTCACAATTGGCGGTCCGCGTTCGAAGCAGTTCTTCATCAGGCGGCGGAACTAGCTTTTTCGCCCGCCGATCCGGCGAAGGCGTTACCACCTGCCGCCGGGCTGGGAAGTGATCCACATCCGGCCGAGAGTGGGCCGCGAGGCCCCGATCTTTTGCTCATGCGGATGGAGGCGCTTCAGCTCGATCCCGCCCGAGTCAAGGCCTTGATGCCAGCCGAGTTTCGCGTGCTTTCCCGTGTTTGTGACTACTGTCAAGTCAAGGTGAGATGCGAGCGTGATCTTCTCCATGAGGCAGCCGGCAAGGCTGTCAGCTGGGAGCGTTACTGTCCGAACGTTTATCCGCTGAGAACAATGGGTTTGCTTCAGACAACTTGCCCGCAGTCGACGGGGCGCAGCAGCGGCGGCCGCCGAGCGCCTGCAAGTAGTTAGCTGGGCGGTGCGCCGGTCATGTTGCTCGCCACCGCGGAACGGGTTCGAATTGGGGAGTGCGCATGAATCTCTTGCCGACGAGAACAATCTCACTGTTGCACAATCCACGCCGTCACCGAGACCAGTTCCTGTTCGGTCGGCGCCCGCGGAAAGGAACTCCCGGCGTCGAGCATGTCGGCAAAGATCTCCAGCCGAGAACCATTGATGTAGCGGCCGGACAGCGATAGCTGGAAAATCAGTTGTTTATTGGGATCGGTCCTGCCGAATGGACTGGCCGAACCGATAAAGCGGCCGGAGGCGGTTCGAATGCGGATTTCCGCGCCCAGCGGTAGCGGGCCGGTGACGATATTTAGCCCCACGGTTTCGTCGGGCCGCGGCGCCCGCGGCAGGTTGATCACAATTCTGCGTTGTTGATCGGCCATCTCCGCTTAAATCCCGCAGCAGGCGCGCTGCCGTTATCCCTTCGCCAGCATTGCAAAAACACCGCGAGCGTGTCTGCGACCAACGGCATGACCCTAAACCGTGGGTCCGCTGCCTCGAGCGGCTCAGAACGACCCCACCTGAATGTCGGTCAGCTGTGCCTTAGCCGGCATGCTGCCTTCGAGACGTTTGCCCGCTTGCGCGACCACAACGGCGAAGTCGATCGGTTCGCCCGCTTTAAGCCTACCATCGTCGACCAGCCTGTCGAGCGCCTTGTCGATAGGTATGGTAAAACTAACCGTGCCGGTATGATGATGGCGAACCCCGAAGAACTCGAAGCTGCCGGCAAAATCCGGTCCATCCGGGTTGAGATCAGGCGTCGTTCCCTCGGGGAAAATGAAAACGAGGAAATTCAACCCGCCAACGTCCATCGGCGGCTTGATGCTGACCTTCGCGAATTGACGAGACTGCTCCGAAGGCTTGGTGGCAACATCCACCAACTCCTGCGAAACCGTGAGCTTGGCGGTCGCCGGTTTGTCTATCGCCACGGCCGCGGACGAAGGCAAGGCTGCTTCCAACACCGGAATGGGGCTCGCGCGGCCCGCGGTTGCAATCGGCATGATCTCTTCGCCGCTGCCAGGTTCATAATCATAGTCGAAGGCGCCAATTGCGAGGTAATCGGCGGCCTTGGTCTTTTCGGTCACGGGGCTGCCGTCAGCGTTGACATAAAAGAGATAGGGTTCCGGATCGTACTGCCCCTGTTGGGCAGGCGTTGGCCCAATCGGCAGACCCAGCGCCTGCTGCTTGCGGGTCCAGACATCCGACAGCCGGTCAATGTTGCAATGATGCAGAAAGAAGATCGGGTCGAGCGGCGACAGGTTCTGTGACATCAGCCCGTAGGGAGCGCTTTGGCCGCCGACGCTCATATGCACGCGGTTATGCGGCTGGCCTTCGAGAATAGAGAAGCCGACCGGTGCCAGCTGGTGGCTGGACGATACGGGGCTGTTGAAAGCGAGACCCGGATCGCCGACGTCATTGGCGAATATTGTCGGCGCCAGCGACGCCTTGATGGTGTCGATATCGACCGCAATTTGGGTAGCGGGATTGAGCTTCGGATTCTGCGCGGTGAGGAAGCGAGCGTTCGGCTGATTGGCGAAGCTCGCCATCGCGTCGCTCCACAGCGCATCAAAATCCGGATAGCCGCGCAGGTTCTGCTGCTGCAATTGGGCAGGGCTGAGGCCGTCCCAATAGGCCTTGATTGGCGCCTGCATGATGTCTTGGAAGCTGTTTAGGTCGGGAATGTAGGCGGAGCTCTTGACGGGATCGAGAATCGTGCCGAACAGCGGCGGCAGGACCTCGGGATTGGCCGTCCAGTCCCAATATGGCAAGGCGAAATCCGGATTGCCGCTCAGTTCGCGGCAAGTCTCCTCAAAATAGCCCAGATAGCCACGGTGCCAGCTAGTAAACCACCAGTCGCCATGGGGGCAGTCCATCAGGTGGATGAAGCCATTGCGGTACCAGTTGCGTGGGTCCGAAGGGGGAAGCTTCAGCATCACGGTGACGGCATCCATGTAACTTTGCAAGTCCTTCTGCCCATCGGCGCTGGTCATGTTCTTGCGCCTATGCTTGGTCGCCGCCAGCATTATGCTCGGCGCGAAAAGGGCTGCACCGGCGGCAGCGGTTGCGCCTTTGACGAAAGAGCGGCGTGAAACCGTCAGAAATCGCGTACGTGTCATCGAGATTATCCCCTGAACAGGTGTTAGTCCGAATGCCTTGGCTACGGCAAGGAGTGGAGCATCACTGCCGCACGGCATACCAGGAGGCGACGTAGCCGGCCGCAGCAGTCCCGTGCGAATGGGCGACGTCGCGGACGATGCTGCCGACAATGGCATCTCTCTGATAGACGCCGTTCGGCCAGTTCGGCACGACGTAGCCGCGATAACTGTAGATCCAGGCCTCTCCAGCCACCTCGCCCTTTCCGGTAAATTGCAGTTCGACCGGGTCGCCCATCCGCGCTGCGCCGGTCAGCTCCAACGACCAGCCGGGCCCGCCGATGGTTCCGCCAATCCTGCCCGGCGCCGCCTCGGTCAGCACCAGCGTTCCCTGCCCAAATTCCAGGGTACCGAAATCGGCCGACAGGTCGGGATTGTTGATCAGGCTCCGATAACTCCAAGTGCCGACGAAGCTCATAATTTTCTCCCAAATGGCGATCAGCTAACCTAATGATGGCCGGAAACGGTGCCGCCATGGCCGTCCGGCAGGGTGATCCTGACGTTCTGCATCATTCCCTGGTCCTCATGGTCGAGAATGTGGCAATGCAAAACGAACTCGCCGATGTAGCGCTGGTAGCGCGTCCGCACGGTAATCGTGTAACGCGTTGAAGGATCGGTGCCGGGATTCTTGATCCACAGCGTGTCCTTCCAGACATTCTTCAGTCCTGGATACTGCGGGTCGCCGTCGTCGTCAGCCTCAAGCGCGCTGACATCATTGCCGGCCGCATCGACAATCTTGATGACCTGGAACGGATTGACATGGATATGGAAAGGATGGCTGACGAAATCCGACCTGAGCGTCCACTCATCCACTCCGTTGAGTGGCAGCGTCCTGTCGATGCGGTTGGCGTCATAGGGCTGACCGTTAATCTCGAAGAAAGTGCCACCCGGCTGCTTCACATCGATATTGAACACCAGTTGCTGCTCGCCCGTGACCTCGTCCGATTGGATGTCCGGATGCGGAACAAAGCTTGAAAGCCGCATTTCATTCTTGAGGTCGTTGATGACTTTGCCGGCAACATCCGGCGCCATGGTGCGCTCAGCCGCCGAAATCAGCCAATCCTGCAGATTGGCACCAATCTCGCCATTGACGGCATCGCCTTCCACTGCAGTGACTATCCCGAGAAGCCGGCGGCTCGGCGCGAGTTGATTGACGCTGGCCGCTGCTGGCGCGGCGGCATCGACGAGGCAGTAGTCACCCGCTCCGGGCAGCACCACTAACGCGTCAACCCTGTAGCCCGGCTGCAGGACCGCCTGCTTACGCATCTGCACCTGCGCCATTGTCAGCCCGTCCTGGGCCACCACGCCATACGGGATGGCATCTTTGCCGCAATTCTCGTCAATCCATCTATCGGTGTCCGCCGCGGTAAGCGTGCGCAAGGCGGCCGTACCGGTCTTCCGCCGGATCTCGAAATTGATTGTGTCGCGAACTCCGGCATGGACGAACCGCCAGCGCTCGACCGAGCCAGCCACCGCCGGGGCCAACTGGCCCAGCACCTGGCCATTGATGCTGGTAAAGCGGCCCGAGGCCGGCCAGGTGCCAGGTCCGAACTCGTCGTAGGTTTCGATGCCCCCCACCTCCCCTGGCTGGCAATCATAGGTGATGCCGCCGTTGCTGTCGGTGCAGGCATACTGGATCTGCTGCAGCACCAGGACCCGCTCGGCGATATCGGAGCCGTCTGGCTGCTTCAGCAGGCGGTCGATATCGCCGGTTTCGGTCGGGGTCGGCATGCGATCGCCACGGATGATCAGCGCTCCGGACATGCCGCTCGACACCTGCAATGCGCTCGATCCGTGCAGGTGCGGGTGATACCAGAAGGTACCCGCCGGATGGTCCGCGGGAATGTTGTATTCATATTGGAACGCGATGCCGGGGCGGATTGAAACCAGCACATTGTCGCCATTGCCCGACGGATTTACCCAGAGACCGTGAGAATGCAGGTTCGTACCGTTGAAGCAATGGGGTGTATTGGCACTGCCCCCGCCGATGCCGCAGGTCGGATCCTGAGGCAGCATGTTGTTCAGTGTTACCCGCACCGTCTCACCTGGGTGCACATCCATAGTTGGCCCGACCAGCGGCGTGTCGGCACCGGATGGGCTGGCTTGGCGCGTGTCCTGATAGCCGCGGAGCCTGACCCGGTCATAGCGCCCGGTGGCCGGATTGTAGATCTGGCGGTCGAGGTAGGTGACGTTCATATCGAGCAGAACCTCGCCCGGAAAAGTCGCCCGGTTCTGCGCCAAGGTTTCCAGCTTCGCCCGCGATTTGGTGTTTGGCTCCACTATGTAGGTCGGTGGGTTACTCACAATCCGGGGCTCTTGAGCAACAACCGATAGCACATGGGTGGCCGAAAGAATGCTCGCCACACCGAATAGCGCAATTTTGTGAGATACAAACAAACAAACCTCCCAAACTAAACTATCGTCAAGAGTGAGACGGACGGCATTGCTACAAGAAGACAGGCTCAGCCGAAGTCTTGAATTATTAGTTCATCCCTGCATGTATCCAAGCCCTGGTGGTGCTAAGGTGCCACCACCAACAAACTGTTTTCCCCAAACCTTGCCAACTTTGCGGTGCGCAGTTGCGACATGCTTCATCTCCTCGGCTCGCTCATCGTAAGAAGTGTAGACATGTGTCGTCCTTCTTCTGAGCTGCACGTGCCATGCCAAACGAGAAACTCTTTTGCCGACAACATGATCGCTCTGAAAAACACATTGGCTCATTCCGGACATTGTCAAACATCCGACCAAGGTTTCGAGGTGCGCGTTTATGGTTTCGGCGCACCACAACACCATTCCTGGCCGGTTCTGCTGGCTCGAACCCGAGATATTGGAGGGTTCCCTGCCCTGAGTGATCTGAAGGGTTTTGTAAACTAGCTTGGTTCCCGCACGAGGCAGGCGAGCAGTGGTCCGGCCACCAAAAGGCGGACGACCCATCCGATGCGCCGGGACTGTCTGGGATGTCAGGTGAACATGACGGCCTTGTCGAGATGGGCGACGTTGTTGAAGAAGTGCAGTTCGCTTCACGCGAAGGTCTTGACGAGAGCAGCCGCGACTGTCGGAAATTTTGTGCGTAACCCATGATGATGGAAAGGAGAGATTGGTTGGCACAGCGTTTGCATTTTGGGTGACGTTTGCGTGGGGTAACACCGACGCAAGGTCAGCCCGCTTGAACTGCTTGGCGTGGGCGTAGCGCTGGTGCTTGATCAGCGCGAGCTTGCCGACCCGCAGATAGGTCTGGCGCAGCGTCACGCCGGTCTTCTTCGCCAGCCGCACCAATCGTTCGCGTGCCCGGTGGATCAGCTTGGCGTCGGTCGGGAACATCACGTTCTTCGGCTGCACGGTGCTATCGACGATCACCCGTCGGGTATCCTGCGGCTGCATCGCCCCGCTCTTTACCGCCACCGCCAGGCTTTCCTGCAACAGTGCCGTCAGCCGCGCCTCGCCCATGCGGCCCCGCCAGCGCGTCATCGACGAGCGGTCGAACGGCAGGTCGTGGCGGAAGAACTCTTCGCCGCACAGATACTGGAAGTAAGGGTTCTCCACCAGCGGGCGCAGAGCTCCTAGTCCGACAGGTTGAACGTGTGCTTGAGGATCGAAAGCCCGGCCATCAGCCGCGTTGGCAGCGGCGGCATGCCGGGGCCGTCGGAATAGACCGCGCCGAAGCGCCCCTCCAACAGAGGCCAGTCGATCGCCTGCGCCAATGCACCAGTTCGCGCTTCATGTTGATGATCTGATCAAGCCGGGAGCAAAATAGATCCTGCGCCCCTGTCTCGCGCCGCTCGCGTGGTCTCGACATCGCCGCTCCTCGATTGATCGGGATAGGGGGACGCCTCACGGCGCCGCCCCTCCCACACCACCGGGCATACGGGTCACGTACCACGGCGATTCAACCGGATTAAGCTTGGGCAGAGACATGGAGACGGGGAAGGCCGAGTGACTCGAAGTAGTGGTTACGCAGGGCCTGTTGGACCGCGGGGTGTCCTGACATGCGCCAGAATCCCGTCGGCGAACCGGCGGCAATCGCAGCACGGAACTTTGGAACGCCACGGCGGCGCAGTTCCTTGAAGCGGTTGTGTCCGTTTCCCCATTGTCGCCAAAGATACAGACGTAGTCTTCGGCGGATCCACGCTTCCAAGTTCGTAAGCACCCGCGGGGTCTGGCAGAAGTCGAAGTAGCCGCGCCATCCGATGAGGTATGGCTTCAGCTCTTTGATCAACTGCGGCAGACTGATTCCCCGCGTCCGGCTTGTCAGGTCCCGGATCCGCGCCTTGAACTTGTCGAGAGCCTTCGGCGCATTGCGCCGCTCGCTCCCGTCATTCGAGATGCTGAACCCCAGGAACTTCCGCTCCTCCGGTTGCGCCACCGCACTCTTCGACTCGTTGACCTTCAGCCGCAGCTTCTTGGTCAGGAACCGGCTTATGGAAGCCATGACGCGTTCGCCGGCGCGGCGGCTGCGAACATAGATGTTGCAGTCGTCCGCGTAGCGGCAAAAGCGGAGACCCCGTCGGGCCAGTTCCTTGTCGAGATCGTCGAGCACGAGGTTGCTTAGGAGGGGCGAGAGTACGCCCTGAACGCAAAAGGTAACATTGGTCGGGGGTAGGCAATTTGCCGTTAGAAGGCAGCGGTCCGCTTCCGTTCGGAGGCGTGGTTGGGTGGGCGGGGATCGAGTGGCGGATGGTGATGGTGTCGTCATCCACCAAGACCTCCTTGACCAGCAAGCGGACGATTTTCTGGCGGTCGCTGGTGTCCAGAGTTTCTGCCGATTCGCGTAGTCGTTGAAGGAAAGCGGTCAATGTCTCGGCCAGACGCAGGACCGCCATCCGGTCCGCGGCCTGATCGAGGATCGCCTGCAACTCGGCCTTCAATCCCTGTTCGCGGGCCCGCAGGTCAGGCATGCGAGAGCGCAGCTCGTCCAAGGACAGGAGGTCTTCCTGGTAGGCGGTCACCAGGCGTTCCATGCTTTTGCTGAGGCGTGTGAGGTCACGTTCGACTGCGTCCTGCCGTTTCTTCGTCGGTTCAGCCGCACGCGCCGCATCAAGGCGACGGTCGAGCTCGGCTTTGATGAGTTCCGGATCCTCAATTAGCCGCATGACCTCCTGCCACACGATATGGTCGAGCAGGTCCTGCCGGATCGGGCGGCTGTCGCAGACCGAGCCACTAAGATGGCGCCAGCCATCCGAACCCAGGCAGCGGTAGTAATGGATTTTACGGGCTGAGGTTCGGGTCGACGTGCGCGACAACGCGTAGCCGCATTTCTTGCATGACACCAGGCCCTGCACGATGCTGGGCTCAATGGTGCGCCGCGGCGCGAAACGCTTGTTGTCGGCCAGGCGTTCCGCCGCTAAGGCGAAGGTCTCTTCGCTGACAAGGGCGGGGACCGGTATTTCGATCCATTCCTCCCGCGGCCGCTCGTGCGCACAGGTCTTTTCGCCATGAACCGCCCGACCCGACAGGCGGAATGGCTTCATCACCTTTTGCCGCGGCCCGACCTGTGTCTTGTTGAAACAGGCGGTGCCCTTATAGGCGGGATTGCGCAACATGCCCCACACGACCGAACGTTCCCAACGGGTCACGCGCCGGCGGGTCGGTGGCCCCATCTCCCGTAGCAGCCGGGCGATGGCGCCGATGCTGAGGCCCTCGACCGTGTATTTTTCGAATATCAGCTGCACCACCGCCGCCTCGGCGGTGTCGATCTCGTAGCGTGCCGGCGTTTCCGGCGTCTTGCGGATGTAGCGATAGCCGTAGGGCGCTCCACCGAGCACGGAGACCTCGCCAGCTTTAGCGCGGTGACGCTTGCCGCGGCGGGAGCGTTCCAGAATCTGGGCCCGTTCGTACTCGGCGATCATGCCTTGGAATTGCAGCATCAGCTGATCTTCCGGCGTGCCGGAATGCGGCGCTTTGACGAAAACGGTCTCGACACCATGGCGGGCGAACTCTTCGGTCAAGAGAACCTGATAGGCATACTTCCGGCTCAGCCGATCCGGCGAATGGACGAGGACGGCATCGATCTGGCCTTCGGCCGCAAGATCCCGCAGCCGCTCCAGGCCCGGCCGCTCCAGGCTGGCGCCGCTGAAGCCGTCGTCCTCGATCACCCATTCATCGGGGACGCTGAACCCTTGCGCGCGGGCGAACTCGACCAGCGCCGCCGTTTGGCTGGCAATCGTGTTCTCCTCCTTCTGCTGGTCGGAGGACACCCGGGCATAAATCGCAGCGATCTGCATCGCTCCCCTCCCTTACCCGCGGTCCAATGCCGACAACACGGACCCGCTCCGGGACCAGAATGCCGTAGACCTGCTCCAGCTTGACAGCGAGGAGACGGTCAAACCTATGCTCGAGGCGGACGCTGCGTCATTGGCGCCGCACCGGTCAGCCATTGCTGCCGGCTTCGCCGAGGAAGGCGCGCAGCGCCCGGCTGACCAAGTCGCTGATTGTCGTCGCCTCGGCCGCAGCCCGCGCCCGCACCGCGTCGACTAAACTGGGCGCAAGCTTGAACGTCACCGCCGTCGTCGGCTCGGCCACCGGCACCGGCCGCTCGAGCGTCTGGGCCGCCTCGATGTACCGATAGGCCTGACGTCGGGACATGGTGAATTGGCGCGACAACAACAAGGCAGCCTCCGCCACGCTCAGCCCACGCGCGAGCAACCCGTGGGCCGCATTGAGACGTTCCGCTTTCTGCGAATCGGTTGATCGCGACATTTGTCGTATGCATATTACCCTTTGAGACGCAAATCAAGCATAGAACGAGATCGATCGAGAGCAATTGTCCGATCGAAGGTGAAGTTACCTTTTGCGTTCAGGGCGTAACCGGACCACCTTGCGGGGTCCCCTCGTCCACCGGACGGACCAAGCCGTCCTCCATCACCCCCGCATTGAGGAATGCTCGGATGAGTTTGAGCACACGCTTATCGGACACCCTTGCGGCGACGCGCGCCATCAGGCCGTCGTGATTAACCCGGTCGAAAAATTTTTCCAGGTCAATGTCAACGACGTAGCTGTAACCCTCGGCAATGTAGCATTGCGCTTGGGCTACCGCTTGATGGGCGGAGCGTCCCGGGCGGAAGCCGTAACTGTGCTCGGAGAACGTCGGGTCCCACTGCTCCTGGAGAACCTGCAGCAGGGCTTGCTGGATCAGCCTGTCGACGACGCAAGGCACGCCGAGCTTTCTGATCCCGCCCTCCGGCTTGGGGATTTCGACCCGCTTGACCGGTTGTGGCTGGTAGGTTCCCTCAAGCAAACGAGACCGAATGCTTGGCCAATGCTCACGTAGGTGGGCCTTGGCGTCGTCGATGGTCATCCCATCCACGCCCGGACCACCCTTGTTGCTTCGAACGCGTTTCCACGCTGTTTCCAGATTCTCTCGGCTACACACCTTCTCCATTAGCTGTTCTATCCAGGCCGGGCTTTCGGGTGCCGGTTTCGCCACGGATGGTTCGGCCCCTGGGTAGCCGCTGACAGGGGGTTCACCCCGATCCCTCGGCTCCAGGGCCAGTACGTACTGGGTCATCTGCCGCTTTCCACTCATGAGTTGCCAGTCCTATTTGCCACTTCCAATCGTTCGGGCCTTCGGTCATCGTTCCCGGCTCGGCCTATCCGTTGCTCCGCCTTTCGGCCTTGGAGTGCCTCACTAGCCTTGCCGACAGCATCACCTACTACGCCCTCTGCTGACTCCTGCATCACGGTCAGGCCACCTCGCGGTTTCCTCAGTTCCGAGATCGGAACATGACGCAGGCCTCCCCAGGTAAGTTCGATCGCCTTCCCCGCACCCCTGCCGGATCTACAGCCCTGTCCCTTGATGGAAATGGACTTCGCGATCAGTTGCCCGCTCGTCCGGCCAGGGATGCCTCATATCCGGTTTCTGTTCGTCAGGTCGCGGTTTTGCTCCACGCTTCCTTCAGACACCACCTCGCGATGATGCCCTTGCGCTTCACTAGGCCTTCACCTCCATCAGGTTGGCCAGGGGACTTGCACCCCCAAGCGGTCGAACATGCTGGGCACACAACTAACCCGCTGACGCGGGAGAGGTGAGTGTTTGGTGGCGCGGTCTCCTGGTCAGGGGTTGGTTCTCAACACCCCAACATCCCATCAGGAGACCGCGCCTCCAACCCGACCTCTCCCGCGTCAGCGGGTTAGTTCAATCCCTGAATCCCAAAAATCGCGACCCGCTTTAGCGGCGTATCGATTGGCTCCAGCGGCTCGGGCAGCTGCTCGCGAACGATCTCTGCATCGGTCTCGTAAGAGATGATCATGTACTCACGGTCGACGAAGCGGTACGGACCCTTAGGGTAACTCGGGCCGGCAAGTGGCATCGAGGGCAGCTCGAGCACATCTTCGATGTGCATAGGCCTGCTCCGGGAGCTGAGCGAACGGCCCCGCAGGCACCGTCGGCGATTGCTCAATATCCTTCTCAAAACTGTCCCAGCATGGGTCCGGCGCTCGCGGGTACCATCATTGCCAAGCAGCGGGCGCTTGCGCTGTCAGGCGGC
>NZ_JABEKV010000017.1:0-2746 GCF_013283645.1 Sinorhizobium psoraleae | reverse complement strand
TCCAACACGTTTTTAGCGCACCGTCGCCATCGGCCTCGGCGCGCGCGTCAACGTGAATACACGCGTCGCCACGCTAAAAACGCTGTGCAATGTGAAGCTCAGGATTATGCGCAGGTATCGTGGCGGAAACAGCACGGCGGCCGTGTCCGCCACGATGATCTCAACATAATCAGAGCGATTGTAGAAAGGTTATCAGTTCGTCGGAGGCTCGGAAACGTCCAGTAGAGGCGCCGGCGGGCTGCAGCTTCATCAACGCCTTCTCTTTCATGGTGAGGTCCGCTTCAACGTACATGTGCGTCGTCGCGGTGTCCTCGTGGCCGAGCCAGAGGGCGATGACGGTGATATCCACGCCGGACTGCAGCAGATGCATCGTATGCGCCGCCTACACCCCATTGATTCCGTGTGTTTCTGAGCATTGAGGTTTCTGCCACAAGGTTTTCGGCAAGGCTGGAGATTTGGCATGGCGGATGGTGAAGGATTTGTCGGGCGATGCGAAGTTGTGGAGCCTCGTCGTGGAAACCGACGATGGCCCGCGGATCGTTGCGGAGAGCCTTCAGCCTGGAGTTAGGGTCGCTGACGTTGCGCATCAACTTTCTTGCTGACGACGACAGGCGCGTCAGGGTCTTCTGACGCTGCCTGCGGAACTGATGACGGCCGTGCCGGCCTTTGCGGACGGGGCCTATTGAACCCGCATTTGTGCCCTTGCGATTACGACGGAGCCGAAGACGGCTACCGATGTTTTGCCGATCCCGGAGCCGGTCGCGGCCGCTTCGCAGATCGTGACGGTAGAAATAGGCGCAGACCTCGTGGTGAGGGTTCCCGGCGATGTGCCGGTTGATCGGGTTGCGGCCTTGGTGCGGGCGATGCGAGGGACAGCATGATCGTCGCCGGCCAAAGCTTACCGATCCTGATCGCGACGCGGCCGGTGGACTTCCGCTGCGGCCTGCACGACCTGACGTTTGAATTCGACGCTGTGACTGCGGTGTTTTGCCATGGGTCTTCTTTCCGAAAACCCGGTAGCCCGGTCAATTCCTCATCCCGATCTGTCCACCCCAAGGGGCGCACTCCAAGTGCCGAGGTAAAATTCCCCAATTGTGCCGACGGGGTCGTCATGGAGAGATGGCGGTTTTTCGGCGGACGTCCCCTCGGTTTCGGCGGCGGGGTGAAGGCTGGCGGAGTGATCAGCGCCTTCGAGCGGACATGCTCCGGCATGAGCTCGGCATGCTGGCGCAGTCGATAGCTTGATCCCTCGATCTGGACGACGACGGCATGGTGCAGGAGCCTGTCGAGCAGCGCGGTGGCAACGACAGGATCGCCGAAGACATCGCCCCATTCGGCAAAGCCACGATTTGAGGTGAGGATCATGGCCCCACGTTCGTAGCGGGCGTTGACGAGTTGGAAGAACAGATTGCCGCCGCCGGCGATGACCGGCAGATAGCCGATCTCGTCGACGATCAGCAGGCTCGGCCTGCAGAAGAACCGGATGCGCTCCTGCCGCCTGCCTTCCCGTTCGGCGCGTGCGAGCGCGGCGATCAGATCGGCGAGCGTCGTGAAGTAGACGCTCTTTCTGGCCTTGACGGCCTCGACGCCGAGGTGAAGCTGATTGCGCCACAATACGTCCGACCGTTTGTAAAACGTCAGAAAAACGATATGGCCGACGCTGAAGCGATCGCGGTTGCGGCACGCCAGCCGGAAATGCGGTTTGTAGAACCCAAGACGCCCGCTCAGCAAGCGAGGGCCGTTCTGTTCCGGGGGCGAGAGCGTCTTGTTCATCAGCGCACTGAACTGGTGAATGCCTTACGAGCCGTGCTCTACGAATTTGGACAAATCATTCCGCAGGGTGTCGCCCATATCAAACGTATTGATGCAATCATCTCCGATGAAGCGATAGACTTGCCCGATGTCGTGCGGGAAGAATGCCGGGATTTACTCGCTCAGATCGACGAAAAGACGACCCGCATCAAGGCGAAGACGGCGCAACTCACCGATGTCTCCAAGAGGATAGCGCCGCTGCACAGCGTCTTCAAACCATGCCCGGAGTTGGTCCAATGATCGCGTTGGCGGTTCAAACATTTGCACCCGCAAAGACAACCTTCCGGTCCGGGCGCGATTTTGCAGCCTGGCTCGGACTTGTGCCACGGCAATTCTCATCTGGAGGTAAGGAGCGGCTCGGTCGCATGTCGAAGGCGGGGCAGGATGACATACGCAGGCTTTTGATCACCGGTGCAATGTCGCATGTGAGAGTGGCGAGCCATAAACCACCGGCACCAGGTTCATGGCTCGCGCGGATGGTCGAGAAAACCAAAGATGCTCGTGGCTGTCGCGTTGGCGAATAAAATGGCGCGAAGAATATGGGCTATGCTGACGAAACAGGAAGATTACCGGGAGCAAACGTTGCCAGCGGTGGCGTGATCCATGTCGCGGTGAATACGCCGGCACCGGTGAAAGAGGTGTGAGAAGTCGATGACCTGAATGGGCGCATGGTCGAAACGATCTGGATGAGGAAAGCCAGTTTAGCACTAAGAGCACCATAGCTCGGAAAGTAGATTTGGACCCGATCCGCAGATCACCATACCGGCCAGCGGTCTCTCGAAATGCCGCAATCAAAGGCCTGACAGAAGAACGCACTCGATCACACGTTCAGATGGACAAAAACTTCTTGCATACGCGCGGCAACCACAGAAGAAGTGCTAGCACTACTTTGGCACGTTTACGATTTGTTATCCAAGATGGATTGATGCTGAGC
>NZ_JABEKV010000016.1:31307-43147 GCF_013283645.1 Sinorhizobium psoraleae | reverse complement strand
AGATCTTCCCACCGCCAGAAGATCAATGATTTAGCCTTTGTTCAGGGCCGACTACATAGCTTTCTTTATCCATTTCCGAAGGAGGTTGTTGATCCCATGTTCAAACGCAAGCCCCGATACCGAGACCTACGGCTAAAGGCAGGCCGCAACAAGGCGGCCTTTGGAATCGGCCTCGTATCGCCGTCGTCCTCCCCACCCATTAGCCTCACACGCACTTTCTGATCTTCCTGCCACTGAACTTTCATCCAGCGGCGATTAGATGGTGTTGTCTAATCCTCACAATGATGGTGTCGCGGAGTCAGGAGTGGCCTGCTCCATAGCATCACGGAGAGACGACCATGAAGCAGTATGCCGGAATCGATGTCTCGTTGGAATATTCGAGTGTGTGCGTGGTGGATGCGGATGGCCGCATCGTGCGGGAAGCAAAGGTGCTCAGCGAACCCGATGCGCTGATCGCCTGGTTTGCCGAGCACGGCGTGGCGATGAAGCGGATCGGTCTTGAGGCCGGCCCCTTGTCGCAGTGGCTGCATGCGGGAATGACAAAGGCGGGTCTCGCGGTCGAACTGATCGAGACGCGGCACGCGCGTGCTGCCTTCAAGACGATGCCGGTGAAGACCGACAAGAAGGACGCGCGGGGCATTGCGCAGTTGATGCGGCTTGGCTGGTTCAGACCGGTCCACTGCAAATCTCTTGCCGCCCAGGAGGTGCGAGCGCTGCTGACGGCCCGCAAACTGATCCAGGGGAAACTTCACGACATCGAGATGAGCATCCGCGGCATTCTGCGCGGCTTCGGCCTTAAGGTAGGACCGACGACGCGACGCACCTATGCGGCACGGATCCGCGAATTAATCGAAGGTCATCCGACCTTGGAGGCGATTGCCGCGTCGTTGTTGAAGGTGCGCGACGCTCTTGCGGACGAATTTGCCAGTTTCGAACGCAAGTTGCGTGTCATCGCCCGAGACGACGAGAAAGCCCGTCGGTTGATGACGACGCCCGGCGTCGGCGTCCTGGTGGCACTGACATTCGCGGCGGCCGTCGACGCGCCTGAGCGTTTCCGATCATCAAGAGCGGTGGGGCCGCATTTCGGATTGACCCCGAAGAAATATCAGTCGGGCGAGACCGATCATAGCGGCAGCATCTCGAAGATCGGCGATGGCAGCGTGCGAACCGCGCTCTACGAGGCGGCCAACGTCATCCTGACGCGACCGGTCAAAGGTTCAGATCTGAAGGGTTGGGCACTGGCGGTCGCAAGACGTGCCGGTCCCAGAAAGGCGCGTGTGGCGCTGGCCCGCAAGCTGGCGGTGGTGTTGCATTGCCTGCTCAGGGACAGAACCAACTTCATTGCTCACAGGAGAGCGCCAGCCCTGGCGGCTTGATCGGGAGGAGACGACAAGACAGGCTTTCGGACGGGCACAGCCATCAGCCCTCCGCAGCAAGGTCCCTTCGCCGGGACGATGGACGGGTTAGGCCGCTATGCGATCAGCAGCACCCGGTGACTGCGCCTCTAAAAGATTGGCCAACCGGTCCTCAGCAGACCCCATAGAGCAGCGGCCAAGCGTCGACTGCGGACATATGTGGACGGCCCCCTCCTTGCAAGAACTCTTATGGTGATTTGATCGGATCGCTTGCGTTCATATGTCCGGCCTGTTGCTGCGCTCGCACATGAACGCTGGCCAAGATGGGTTCCGCGACATGGATTCCAAACAGAAGCTCGACTTCAAAAGCCACTGTCCGCAACGGAGTGTCCCGCGTCTCGGATCGATCGATCACACCATCTGCTCGTTTCCTGCAAGTTCACGCATCAGATCAACGCGGTAGCTTCCAGCTTGCCGTGGTTGCCTGATTTTTTAAGCCGCACTTGCCAACTTTGGCGGCTCAGCGTTTTGGCGATAGGTTGCGCCGGTCACCATCATCTTCCAGGAAATCCGGGCGATCTTGTTGGCCAGTGCGATAGCCACGAGCTTGGGTGACTTGCGCTTGAGCAATTCGACAAGCCACGGTGAAGCGTTCCTTCCGCGTCCCGCACGCAGGTGCTGCAAAACCGCGGTCGCGCCCACAACCAGTGTCTTGCGCAATGCCTCATCGCCGGCCCTTGTAATGACACCAAGCCTGACCTTACCCGCAGTCGAATGGTCCCGGGGCGTCAGCCCCATCCAGGCGGCAAATTGCCTTCCCGACGCAAACAACTCCGGCGCCGGCGCTTTCATCACCAGTAGTACCGCGCCGATCGGCCCGACACCCGGGATTTTTGCAAGACGACGGCAGCATTCGTTATTTCGATACCAGGCCATCAGTTTTGCTTCCAATTCCTTCCGGCGCTCATCTAACTGAGCAAATTCGTCAGCGAGAGATGCAAATAGATCGCGTGCCAGGGCTGGAATGGTTTCGTCAATCATGATCCGTTAAAGCAGTAGCGGGATATGGGACATGCCTTTACCGGCGGTCAGCCCAAACTCAGCCGCATGGCCGCGAATCGTATTGGAAAGCTGCGTTTGTGCGGCAACAACGCGCTCGCGCATGCCGACTAGCATCAGTACGGCTTGCTGATCCGCCGATTTCATCGGAACGAACCGCATTGTTGGGCGGCTCATCGCCTCGCATAGTGCTTCCGCATCGGCTGCGTCATTTTTGCCCCGTTTGACATAAGCTTCACGAGCTGCGGGGGGATCAGCTTGACCTCATGCCCGAGCGCGGCCAGCGACCGGGCCCAGTGATGCGAAGCACCGCAGGCTTCGATCGCAATCACAGTCGGCGGGCATTCCGTGAAAAAGCCCATCATTTCCTTACGGCGCAACTTCTTGCGCAGGATCGGTTTCTCAGCAGCGTTGACGCCATGCAATTGAAAGACATGTTTTGACGTATCCATGCCAATACGAATAATCTGGTCCACGGACGGCTCCCTTTGCTTGAGTTCACAACGACTCACCATGGCACATTCGATGCCGTTCGGGGCCGTCCACCCCAACAGAAGCAAGCACTCGGCGAGGGATTGAGCTCATAAGGGATTGACTCGCGGAGGCCCGTTACAGAAGCCGTATGGAGATTGTCGATAGCGGGCGGCGTCGCCGTTTCAGCAACGAGACCAAACTTGCGATCGTGGCGGAGAGTTATTCCGCCCCGCGTCAGGTGACGGCAACGGCACGCCGCCATGGGATCACACGCTTTCAGTTGAACGATTGGCGTAAAGCCGCTCGCGAGGGACGGCTCGGCAATGGCCGGGGGAGTGAAGGGTTTATTCCTGCACTGTTGGTCCCGGAGCCAGGCATGCCGGTTGTTGCGCCGACCAATTCTTCGACGGCACAAAGTGGGCTTATGGAGGTTGTCAGCGCCAATGGTCGCCGTGTGATCGTGGGACGCGATGTCGACGTTGAGGCGCTGCTTCGGATCCTGCGCGGACTGGAGGCGCTGCGGTGAATCCGTTTCCGATGGGAACAGGGATGAAGGTCTGGCTTTCGACGGGGTATACGGACATGCGCTGTGGCTTTCCCTCTTTGGCGCTTCGGGTGCAGGAGGTTTTGAAGCATGATCCGTTGTCAGGGCATCTCTTCGTCTTCAGGGGGCGCAGATCGGATATTTTGAAGATCATCTGGCATGATGGTCTGGGCGCCTGCCTTTTTACCCGGCGGCTGGAGAAGGGCCGGTTTATCTGGCCGAATATGGAGGGCGGCGCGGTAGCGATCTCACCGGCACAATTGTCTTATTTGTTGTCCGGGATCGACTGGCGCAATCCGCAGGAAACCTGGCGTCCGACACGGGTCGGATAGCAGTGCATTGAAAATATTGAGTGAATCTGATCGAATGGCTTCATGACCTCGAAGCCTGTGGATCTTCCTGCGGACCTTGCGAGCGCCTATCTGGCGCTGCTTTCCGAGCGTGAGATGTTACAGGCTGAACGTGATGTCGTTGCTGCCGAGCGCGACACCGTCGTCGTCGCCGAGCGGGACATTGCGGTGGCGCAAGCCGCCAATGCGCAGGCCATGCTGTCGGACAGTGAGGCCTTGATTGCCAGTCCGGAGCTGGCGATCGAAAAGCTGAAGCGCGAGCTGCGCGGCCGGCGATCCGAGCGCACGGTGCGCCTGATCGACCAGATGGAATTGCAGCTCGAAGAACTGGTGATGGCGGCGACGGAGGATGAAGCCGCAGCGCAGGCGGCTGCCGCCAAGACCTCGAGCGTTCGTTCGTTCACGCGCAAACGGCCGGTCCGAAGCCGTGGCCGGAGGATATCGAGCGTGAGCGCGTGGTGATCGATCCCCCAGTCACCTGTGCATGCTGCGGCGGGTCGCGCCTGTCGAAACTGGGCGAGGACGCCACCGAGACGCTCGAGGAGGTTCCGCGCCGGTTCAAAGTGATCGAGACGGTGCGGGAGAAATTTACCTGCCGAGACTGCGAGGCGATCAGCCAACCGCCGGCGCCGTTCCATGCCACGCCGCGCGGCTTCATCGGTCCTCATCTGCTGGCGACGATCCTCTTTGACAAGTTTGGCATGCATAGCCCTCTCAACCGCCAGAGCACCCGGTTCAAATGCGAGGGCATCGAGCTTTCGACCTCGACGCTGGCCGACCAGGTCGGGTATGGAACGGCCGCGCTCCTGCCGATCTTTGATCTGATCGAGGCGCATGTCTTCGCGGCCGAGCGCCTTTTTGGCGACGACACCACCATTCCCATCCAGGCCAAAGACAAATGCACGACCGGGCGAATATGGACCTACGTGCGCGATGACCGGCCCTACGGCGGCGCGGCAGCGCCGGCGGCCATATACTATGCTTCGAGCGACCGCCGCGGCGAGCACCCGCAGAAGCACCTGGCCGGGTATGGCGGCATTCTGCAGAGTGATTGCTACAACGGCTTCGAGCCGCTCAGTGTCGCCGAAAAGAAAGCGGTACCGATCACCTTCGCCTTTTGTCATGCGCACGCGCGGCGCAAATTCTTTGAACTGGCCGACGTCCAGAAAAGCGCCCGCGACCGCAAACGCAAGGGCAAGCCGATCTCGCCGATCGCCCTGGAGGCCGTCCAACGGTACGACGCGCTGTTCGAGATCGAGCGCCAGATCAATGGATTGAGCGCCGAAGAACGGTTGGCGGCGCGGCAGGAAAAGAGCAAGCCGCTGTTCGATGACATGCACGCGTGGCTGAAACGGGAGCGCGCCACGCTCAGCAAATCGTCCGAGGTGATCGAGCCGATCGATTACATGCTGAAGCGCTGGGATGGTTTTGCCCGTTTCCTCGAAGATGGCCGGATTTGTCTCACGAACAATGCCGCCGAGCGCGCTCTGAGAGGAATTGCGCTCGGGCGTCGTTATGTGAACATCCGGATTATGGATAGTTGGCTGAGACAGCCTCGGGATATTCTCCGTTTCCGCCTCAGCAAACTTGACATAATCAGAGAGCTTCGAGGAAGCGCATCAGTTGGTCGGGCGGTTGGTACCGCCCCAACTTGACGTCCTGAGGCTGCAGTTTGCTGAGTGCCTGCTCCTTCATGGAAAGATCGGCCTCGATATACATGTGCGTGGTCGCGGTATCTTCATGCCCCAACCAAAGCGCGATGACGGTGATATCGACACCGGACTGAAGCAGATGCATTGCTGTCGAGTGGCGGATCACATGAGGTGATATGGAGCGGCCCGCAAGGGAGGGAAGATGTCGGGTTGCAGCACCGACGGCGAGATTGAGCCGTTGCGTGACGTTCGCACGGGTCATCTTACCGCCGGCACGATTGGGTAACAGGAAGTCATCCTTCGCATTTACGCCGCCTAATCGCCGCCATCGCCGAACTAGTGCCGCCGTCGGGCGCCACAAGGGAACGCATGGTTCCTTGCGTCCCTTACCATGCAGGTAAACGGCAGCTTGGCCGTCAAGAATGATATCGCAACAACGAATGCCGATGATCTCGGAGACGCGCGCGCCGGTGTTGTACATGAGACTGAACAGCACTCGATCGCGCTGCCCGGTCCATGTCGTATCGTCAGGAGCGTTCAAGATAGCCTGGACCTCCGAGCGTGTTAGAAAGCCTATGAGAGGGCGATCTACTCTCTTCATCGGAATGGCGAGCGCCTGCTCAATGATCCCGAGAGCACCAAGATCATGGTGCCCTGCGTATTTGAGGAAAGTTCGCAGCGCGGCAAGCCGCGCGTTCCGACTTCGAACGCTGTTGCCACGAACTTTCTCCAGATGATTAAGGAAATCGAGCAATAGCGTTGCCTTCAAATCGGTGAGCGCAACTGCACTTGGCGTCTTCCCGATCGACGTCTCTGTAAAGGCCAGGAGCAACCGGAACGTATCACGATAGGCAGCGATGGTTTGGGGACTGACAGCGCGATGCTGCCCCAGATGCTCGACAAAGAAACGCTGAACCAGCGCGGCAAAGGAAGGTACTGATCGATCACTCATGGCGGCACTCCGCCATCGCGAATGATTCGAAGCGATTGCCGGCCACGGCCATCAGGTCGGGAATGCCGGTGAGGTACCAATAGGTATCGGAGACCTTGGCATGGCCGACATAAGTCGCAAGCGCGGCAATGGCGTTGTCGATATCGGCGCCTTCGGCCTGCCAACGCTGCACTCGTCGGCAAATGAAGGTGTGGCGCAGATCGTGAATGCGAACTTTTTCATAGGCTCCGCGTGCAACAATATTAGCGTCGCGGCGCAACTGCTGGAACGTCCAATGGACTTGCCGCTTGGATGGAGCGTGCCCCGAAGCGCCGACGAAGAAAGATGCGTCCGCCTCGGACGGCGCGTAGCGGCCGCGGATTGCGACGTAACGCGAGAGCGCAGCGGCGGTGCTGGCATCAAATGGTACATTTCTTGATTTGGTGAATTTGGTCATCCGCACGGTCAGACATCGGCCGGCAATATCGACGTCGCGGCATCGAAGCTTACGCGCCTCGGAAATCCGCAATCCGGTCGCTGCGATCAGCCCCAACATAGTCTCATAGGTTGCCGGTCGAATTGAGTGCTGCGGACTTAGCCTCCGCGCCGCCATCAGCAGCGCGACAATCTCTTGGTCAGTATAAATATGTGGTGTCCGGCGCTGGCCTCTTTTACCGAACATATCGCGCTCGGGAAGTTCATTCGCTGGATCAAAGCGCTTCTCGTGCTCGACGAAGGGACGCAATACTTCGAAGCGACGCGCCCAGGAGGCTGGCGCTGCGTTCCGAGTCTCCCCTTTAACCCAACTGACAACCAGCGTTGTTGTGATGGGGCCGCGATGGCCCGATACATCGGCAAGGTGGGCGAACGACTTAAGCACGCTAGCGGCGCTATCGAGCGAGAACCCGAGGCGACGCCGGTCCGCAAGGTATGCGTCGATCCGCGCCTGCATGGTCAGCAACTGGCTCATGCCGCACCCCCCGGCCACGGCATAGCGACCGCTGCGAGCCTCTGAAGGTCGACCTTCGTGTAGATCATGGAGGTGTCGATGCTCCGATGGCGCAGGATATCGGCAATTTGCTTCATAGGAACACCGGCATTCAGCATGCGGCTGGCGGCGCTGTGCCGGAGGATATGCACGCCTGTCTTTGGCCACCCGCAACGTTTGTATGCAGCAAACACCGCCTGCCTGGCTGTCGTTTTGGATTGGGAGGTCATAAGGCGCAACGTGTCTGACGAATATCGCTCGGTTCACGCTTGGCGGACGCTCGTGTTGCAGATACTTAACGATCGCATCACCCGTTTCGGGCGGCAGGGGAAGAATGTCGAAACGTCTCCCCTTTGACCGGGAAATGCGGATCGTACCCTGCCGCCAATCGGCGTCTTCAAGCTGCAATCGCGCCACCTCACTGGTTCGAAGTAAATGCGAGATTGCCGCCCTGAGTTCGTGCGGCAGACGACGAGTTGGATAAGGGCAGTCACAGACGGGAAGATGACGGAGGAGAAACCGCGTACATGCGGCTTCATCTATGGACGCCAACGTCAGCCGTTCGGCCGAGATCCAGTGGGCGAAATGGGCAATGCAGCATAGATAGACACGACCGGTGCTTGGTGAATAGCGAGCCTGGCTAAGGTGTTCCAGGTATCGATCGGAAAACTGCCCAAGCGGACTGTTCTCAAGCCACTGACGAGGTCCAGGCTGCAACTTAATCGGATTCATGATCTTAATCTCCTGCGTGATTAGCGCGCAGAGGAGATCAGGATTATGTAAAGTTACGGTCGCAGTTCCAGCCGACTGTGTTCGATGAAGTGCCGCGTCTGGGGAATTGTCTCAGCCAACTATCCATAATCCGGATGTTCACATAACGACGCCTATGGAAATGTTTCCATAGGCGTCGAAACTGGACCTTCGCCGGTTCCCAGCGTGGGGCCGATCGAGCCGCCATCATGCTCTCCGTCATCACAACCTGTCGTCTCAACGACGTCGACCCAAAGGCGTGGCTCGCCGATGTGTTCAGCCGCATCGCCGATCTTCCCGTCTCCCGCCTGCACGAGCTGCTGCCTTGGCAGTGGAAGTCGCGCAAAGGGATGGCTATTGCGGCGACCGCGTAAACAGCTCCCGGAACAACGCTTCCGAACGCTCCAGGCCTTCATCGGTCAGGATCAATGACTTCGACTTGTTGACTGGGTCGGCGATCATGCCCTTCTTGTGAAGCCTATCCGTCGTTGCCCAGTCGAAGCCCTTCCAGGCGCAACGCTCGTTGGACTAACCCGCTCCGCTACCGCGGAGCGGCAAGGAGGTCAGGTATTCAGTAGGTGTCGGGACTGCATCAGGGGCGACTCGCTCCCGCGATTACCCCATGTGGTTGCCGCCCTCCCTAGACGGCATCGCAATGTGCCAAGATGTGGTGTTGTGACCACTGAGCGGAAAGGACGGCAACCGTTATGAACGATACGATGATTGGCGTGGATTTGGCAAAGAATGTCTTTCAACTGCACGGTGCTTCGATGAGCGGGCAAATCAGGTTTCGAAAGAAGCTGTCACGGCGGAAGTTTTCCAAGTTCATGGCGGAACACCCACCGGCGTTGGTGGTGATGGAAGCCTGCGGCAGCGCGCATTACTGGGCACGTGAGATGGTTAAGCTCGGCCATGAAGTGAAGCTGATCGCGGCGCAATATGTGCGGCCGTTCGTCAAGCGGCAGAAAAACGATGCAATGGACGCGGAGGCTATCGTAGTTGCGGCCCAGCGATCGGAAATGCGTTTTGTGGAGCCGAAATCCGCGGACCAGCAGAGCCGGGCGATCCTGTTTCGCGCTCGAGAAAGACTCGTCCACCAGCGCACGGAACTGGTCAACGCGCTCAGGGCCTGCCTTTATGAGTATGGCCATGTTGTTCCTCGAGGTTTTAACCACTTCAAGCGTATCGAAGATATTCTGGACGGGCAAAACAGCGACTTGCCTGAATTGATGCGTGAAGAATGCCGCGATTTGTTGAAGCAGATCGCTGAGAAGACGGCTCGCATCAACGAGCGGACCGCAAAGATCAAGGCATTGTCGGCTGAAGCTGACACGGCGCGGCGTGTGCAGACCATTCCTGGCGTTGGCCCTTTGACAGCCTTGGCGATCGAAGCCTTTGCCCCGCAAATGGAGAACTTCCGGCGTGGCCGCGACTTCGCCGCATGGCTCGGCCTTGTGCCCCGTCAGTTCTCGTCGGGCGGCAAACAACGGCTAGGACGCATTTCCAAGTCAGGGCAGTCTGATATCCGGAGGCTGCTGATTATCGGGGCAATGACACGCCTGAACTGGCTGGGCAGGAAATCCATACCGGAAGGATCGTGGTTGGCGCGCATGCTCGCGCGAAAGCCCCGAATGTTGGTCGCGATCGCACTGGCCAACAAGATGGCGCGCACGATCTGGGCATTGCTGACAAAACATGAGGACTACAGCATTCCGACGCAGGCGATGGCTACATGATGACAATGCTGTAATCAGCCTGTGCCGGAAAGTGGAGGTGTAAGAAGGCGACGACCCGAATGGGCTAAATGATCGAAAAGATCTGGACCGGGAAAACCAGCCTTGAATCATGAGCAGAAGAGCTCGGGATTCAGATTTGGACCCGACCCGCAGATCACCATACCGGCCAGCGGCTTCTGAAAACGCCGTATCTACAGGCCTCACAGAAGACCGCACTCGATCACATGACCTTCGGCTCAAAGACTTCTTGCATCACGGGCGGCAACCACAGAAGATTCGTCGGTTTTTGGGAATCCCGAGAGTCGGGATTATTGAGGCTTGGTATAATACGACCGGATCGGTGGCAGCACGGAGCGCGCCACGCTCAGCAAGTCGT
Source organism: Sinorhizobium psoraleae (assembly GCF_013283645.1). Taxonomy (GTDB): domain Bacteria; phylum Pseudomonadota; class Alphaproteobacteria; order Rhizobiales; family Rhizobiaceae; genus Sinorhizobium; species Sinorhizobium psoraleae. The sequence continues at coordinate 32,932 of NZ_JABEKV010000016.1, read as the reverse complement.
CCGAGGTGATCGAGCCGATCGATTACATGCTGAAGTGTTGGGATGGCTTTGCCCGTTTCCTCGAAGACGCCGGATTTGTCTCACGAACAATGCGGCCGAGCGCGCTCTGAGAGGAATTGCACTTGGGCGTCGAAACTGGACCTTCGCCGGTTCCCAGCGTGGGGCCGATCGAGCCGCCATCATGCTCTCCGTCATCACGACCTGCCGTCTCAACGACGTCGCCCAAAGGCGTGGCTCGCCGATGTGTTCGCCCGCATCGCCGATCTTCCCGTCTCCCGCCTGCACGAACTGCTGCCTTGGCAATGGAAGTCACACAAAGGGACGGCCTATTGCGGCGGTCGCGTAAACAGCTCCCGGAACAATGCTTGCGAACGCTCCAAGCCTTCATCGGTCAGGATCAATGACTTCGACTTGTTGACTGGGTCGCCGATCAAGCCCTTCTTGTGAAGCCGATCCGTCGTTGCCCAATCGAAGCCCTTCCAGGCACAACGTTCGTTATGCAGCGTCAGCCATAGCAGCGCCAAAACGGCATCGTCGATCTTGTCCTCATCGATCTCCATGAACCCAAGTTACCACGCGCGGCGCGCAAAATCCTGCGGCCCTGCTCGGATGGATACCGTACATCTGGCGCCTGATCGTCTTTAGGCGGTTAGTCTGCCCCTTCACCGGGCTGGTGCTCCAGGGCTCCGTGAGCGCGCTTTCACCTCCGGCATATCACGCTCGATCCCGCCGCAACGCCCGGGCGTCCTTTGAACTGGCACTCGGCCTTTGCTTGCGTGCTGTGGTCCATCTGTGAACCGTCGCTCCGCCGCCCTAGAACCCCATGCGCTTGAGCTCTCCCCACAACTGCACTCCATTGTCCTGCCTTCGTCTTTCTAGATACCGTTGGAAAGGTTCCATAGTAGCCGACTATGATCTTGGCCGCCGATGTTTCGGCTTTCCTCCCGCCGCCAGACCAACGCTCGATGGTTCCTATTCCCGAGGTGTTGTGCGGTTCGACTGGCAGGCATGCCAGCCTGACGGAGGCGTCGGAATTTCTCATGACGCTCGCGACGCTGATCCAGCGCAGCCGGTCCAGCGCTGTCGTCGCATCGCCTATCTTGTTTTAGGCGATGTCGGTCTCGGTGAACATGGTCAATCGGGCACTCTTGAAAGATGCTCGATCGCGGTCAACGACAAGACGCAAAGCCTGCCCAAGGCTTTGCAGCAGACGCCAGCGGTCGGCAACTTGCACAAGCATTTGGGACGGACACCTTCGGCGTAAACGCGAGCACGATCACCCGCTATGAACTCAATTCCTGGATAACGGCTTAGCCATAATGCAATCTTTCGGCATTCCGGCGCTGTAGGTCGAGGACACCATTGCGCTCCAAATCACCGATAATCGGGCTGGGCCTTGCGCCGGCGCAGCCATCGATACCGGCCACCCGCGGCGCCTCTGCCGGGGCCCGCATGCGGCGGCCCACCATATCCGCAGCAAAACCGATCGCCCGATGATGCTCGCATAGCTGCGTTGTGCGACGTGCTTTCGGCAGCACTCTTCGTGAAGATCCGCCGCGGACAATTCGGGTGCGGATTCCGACGATCGCGCGCATGCATTCCAAACTGATGCCGCGCACCATTCC
>NZ_JABEKV010000016.1:28907-31207 GCF_013283645.1 Sinorhizobium psoraleae | reverse complement strand
TCCAACACGTTTTTAGCGCACCGTCGCCATCGGCCTCGGCGCGCGCGTCAACGTGGATACACGCGTCGCCACGCTAAAAACGCTGTGCATTATGCCGCGTCAGCCATAACAGCGCCAAAACGGCATCGTCGATCTTGTCCTCATCGATCTCCATGAACCGACGTTACCACGCGCGGCGCCCAAAATCCTGCGGCCCTGCTCGGATGGATACTTAGTAATGAGCAACTAGTCGCAAGGTCTCGCCGCCAATCTTTATCGAAACCCTGCCAAGCGCAAATACAAAGGCGATGTACCTACATACCGGCCGCATATACGCGCTGGACGTGAGAAGCGTGTCGTCACCTCTACTGAGGCTGGGCGGCCCGAAACGATCTCGCCTGCGTATGGGTGCATATTGATGTAATATTTCCCTCCCAATATTACCTCAGATAATAGTCAATATGACAGATGGTTCCATTTTGCAGTTCATCAGACTGGGGCCAGCGCAAACCCGCCAGATCATCTTGTGAGCAAAGCGCCTAAGGAAATGAGAAAAAAGGAAATGCCGGTGTGATGCCAACATCAGCAAACGATGTCCTGTTAGTGGCTCTGGAGGGCACCGTAAACTTAACGCTGTGAAAACAAGATCTGGGAGTGAGGCTTGGCTGTCAATGCAATGCGCAGTCGCTCTTTTACTCGACAGCTGCTGGAAGCCCAAGTTGGGCACCATAAGCCGGTCAGACTAATCAACCTATTTCTGTTTGGAGGGTAAATGGACCCGTTTCACAATCTCAGCTTGTTCGACCCCAGTTCTTGGAACTACGCCATGACAACTCGGGAGGAAATGGGGCAAGCGGAGTTTCAGCAACGCAAATCCCAGGTGCCGCAAGACGGTGTCATAAATACCCCGGCCACAATGCGCCATAATCACTCTCTCGAGCCCCATGGCCCAACAGGCGGGAAGCTGACATCTGACGAGTTGCCCGAGAAGAAGGGGATCTGCGTCAGTAAACCGCAAACTGCGGGTGCAAGTCGTCACAGTTCAGACTCATCCACCAGCGCCAGTACGTCCTCTCCGACCAGCTCGAGCACATCAGTATTCGAATACAGGACGGCCGAATTGCCCCACGCCAATGTAAATGGCATCTGCGTCGGGCTAAGTGCAGAGTGGCTGCTCAATCATAATAACCCCGCGCCAGTTCGAATGATGGCCCTAATGCCTGGATCCGAAAGGCACACCACAGCGACTGAGCGGCAGGAGCGGTATCAAAACCTCAAGCGTCTACTGCGAAGCGAGGGAGCAGGAGCTCATGAGGCCGACCGTCAGGCACAAAATGTAATGTTACGGGAGGCGGGGCTGGCACCATCCGAAGAAGAAAAGAAGTACCAATTCGGCGAGCATTCCAGCTTCTCGCGTATGGTTAGAAAAATCACTCAAGACCATTCGACGTATTTGCTCGGTCTGTATTTCGCCGAAGGTGACGCACACACAATTGTGACGTCGGCGTCGAATGGAACGATGACTCTGTTCGATCCGAACTATGGGGAATTTTCTGCTCGATCGCGCAATGCCGCTTCATTAATGCAAAGCCTCGCCAATCGTTACAGGAACCCAAATGGTAAGCATTTGTCGATAATCACGACGCAAAGGATGCAGTGATACCAACGAGCGCGATTTCTGACTCTCGTGGGATTCCTTTTAGGCTTCGAATTCGAATCGATGCTGCAAACAGGAGGTTTGCAGTGGGTTCAGCGATATCTTTGCGACAGGATTTTGATGGGTTGGCGCTTCGGCAGTTGGCTCGGCAAGCCAAGAATGCCGATCAAGCCCGGCGCTTGCTTTCGCTGGCGTCGATCTACCACGGCGGCTCTCGTTCAGGGGCCGCTCGCCTCGGCAGCGTGACGGTGCAGATCGTCCGCGATTGGGTCGTGCGGTTTAACGAGCGTGGTCCCGATGGACTGATCAACGGAAAAGCGCCGGGTGGACGCGCGAAGCTGAACGACGCGCAACGGCAGGCGCTGGCGAAGATCGTTGAAAGCGGTCCGATCCCCGCTGTGCACGGTGTGGTGCGTTGGCGGCGCAAGGACCTCGTTCAGTGGCTGTTTGAGGAATTCCGAATATCCAATCGACGAAACCACCGTCGGACGCGAACTGAAAGCTCTGGGCTTTCGCGCACAGGTCTCCATCATACCAACGTGCGCTGATCATGACCGATGCGCCCAATCGCGCATTCCGATGGACATGATCTTCCACGGTTGCTCGACAAGCCTGTTCCAAGCGCGGCAGCATTGATCGACGATGTCGTCGTAGTCCTTGAAGA
>NZ_JABEKV010000016.1:4318-28807 GCF_013283645.1 Sinorhizobium psoraleae | reverse complement strand
AGGTTTATGTGCGATTCAAGCCATTGTTTCTGCTGACGCGACGGAATTTGTTGCGGCGAGGGCCTGATTCGCAACGCCGTGCAGCAGCTCGAGCGGCAGGCGTCCGACCTCGAGCGCGCCGGCCGCAATCTCGCCGCCCACACCAGGAGCGCCTACGACCGCAAAAGCCAGGACATCCGCATATGGACGGCCGGCGGCTTCGGCATCATCGCCGGTATCCAGCTGGTCGCCGGAACCCCGGCAACCTGTGAAACGGTCATTCCGCCGAAGATGAGGGACAACGCGATGCCTTTGCGAGCGGGCGGCAGGAGCTCAGCGGCCAGCGCGGTGGCCGCCGGCGTGAACATCGCCGCGCCATAGGCCGAAATGACGCGACCTGCGGCAAGGATCAGGAAGTTAGGTGCAATAGCGCACATCAGATTGCCGATGATGAAAATTGAAACGGACAGGATCTGGACATTTCGGCGGCTCATGCTCTTGAACATCCAGGCATTCAGCGGCGCAAAAGCCGCGTAGCAGAGAGCATAGATCGAGATGATCGAGCCCGCCGCGGCCGTTGAGATCGTCAAGTCACGAGAGATCACGTCGAGCGCCCCGATGATGACAAATGTGTCCAGACCGATGGCGAAGGCACCGATGGTTAGAGCGGCTACGATGAGTTTCGTTCGCGCGTCGGGAAGAGAAGACGTCATCACAATGCTCGTTCAGGTTCTCGTGGGAAGTTCAGGGGCAGAACGTAATGTAGCTCCGGATAGGGGCTGGCCATGATCGTTCCAGAATAGCGAGCCCGGGGGCCGTACAGCAGCCAGGCGGTCACAACCTCGCCAATCTCTTTCATGATCTCAAGCTTGTCGGGATGTTCGAGTGCTGATCTGCTGTAAGCGATCCCAGCATCGTATGCGCCTTCAACTTTGTCTCCACGACTGGCTTTGTCGTTTCGAAAATCAGCTCCTCCCAAGCGTCAGGGTCGATATATCCCATTGTTGGCTTGGGGAGCCCCAGAGTGCGAGGTTCCCTTACATCCTTGCGCTTGACCACCGCGATGCTTTGGGTGGGCAGTATAAAAGTGTCGACCACTTGCAGGCGATCACGGAACTTCTCGGTTACAAGGTGGACATTCAGATGCGCGCTGCATTGGAGGACATAGCTATCTCCCCGATCTGCGGCCTCCGCCGCCGCAGCGACGAGATCGTCGACCAGTACGATCTCCGGCGCCACAATCCCTTGGAACGCGAGATACCTCAGAGTCGCATTGTGATGACAGCTTCTCGCCGGGCCGAGCGTGTAGATGCGGACCATCAAGAGACCTTATTCTCGCCTATGATCGCGGCTTCAAGCTCGCAGGCCTCTCCGATAATGAGACCATAGAGACTTTCGGTGAATTCCCTGCGCAGGCCTCGCTTTGCCCCAAACTCAGAGCAACGTGCTATGACCTCTGCAACTCGATCTGGTTGCATCATCGCGATCCCGCGCTCCCTTTTGTAACGTGCCACCTCAGTGCAGATGGAGAGTCTCTTGGAGAGGATCTCCACTAGTTGGTTGTCGAGATTGTTGATGCGGTTCCGAAAGGGAACGAGGCCGGCTTGGGGGTCGGAGGTATCAGTCATGTATGGCTCCAGTTTCTTTGAGGCCAGTTCGCAGGCCGGCGGCAAGATGCTCGGCGCAGGCGGACAAGACGTCCAGCCGGTAGCCGCCCTCTTGCACAATGCAGATCGGCTTGCAGGTCGCAGCCAATGCCGCGCCGATCTCCCGGTAGATTTCTGGCGGAAGCGACCAGCCGCCGTGCGGGTCTCCGATGACAATGTCGAAACCCATGCTGACCACTAGAACCTCTGGCCCGGTGGCCCAGTCGGATTCCAGTATGCCACGGAGCGCCGACATATGTTCTCCCGGAGTCGGGTCGGTCAGAAACTCGATATACCTGTGACTCCCTAGTGCTGAAGGTGTGGAATCCAGGGGAAATTTACGTCGGTCCGCGCGTGCAGGCTGGCGAAGCCAATCTCCGGGTGAGAGCTCAGCACGTCGCTTGTTCCATTGCCTGGGTGGAAATCGAGGTCGAGGATAGCCAGCTTTCGGAAGCCTGATGCGCGTAGGCTCAGCGCCGCGACCGCAGGGTTGTTGAGTAGGCAATATCCGCCCATGAAGCTGCGCCCCGCATGGTGCCCGGGTGGCCGACATAGTGCATAGCTGACTGGACTTTGCCTCGATGCGATTGTGGTTGCGGCTGCGAAGCTGGCACCGGCAGACAAAATGGCGCGTTGACAGCTTCCCGCATCGACGGATGTGTTTTGAGGCACACCGGGTGCGGCATATTTCCTAGCAAGCTCAGTGATTTCGGGCTCTAGAGCAGATCCTGTTCAATCCGGGTCATATCCTGCAGCTCTGAAGTAGTTGGCGCATTTTCCAGGGGTGAACCGGGGTAGCAAGGCGCCGACTGCGTCCCATAGCGCATCAATCTTTCGCTCCGCTCTTGCCCGCAACATCGCTTTCAATTTCGAGAATGCGTTTTCGATGGGATTAAAGTCGGGACTATAGGGCGGCAGGAACATGAGTTTGGCGCCGGCGCGCTCGATGGCTTCGCGCACCCCGGCTGCCTTGTGGGCCGGCAGGTTGTCCATAACGACGACGTCGCCGATCTGAAGGGTCGGCGAAAGCACTTGCTCGACATAGGCCAGGAAGACATTGCCGTTCATCGCTCCATCGTAGACGAAGGGTGCGGTCATGCCTGTGAGGCGGAGTGCGCCGGTGAATGTCGTTGTTTTCCAATGGCCGTGCGGTATGCCAGCCCGACAACGCTCGCCTCGAATTGCGCGTCCGCGCCGGCGTGCCATTTTGGTCGACAGGCCGGTCTCATCTATAAAGATCAGCCTATCGGGATCGAGATCAAGCTGACCATCGAACCAGGCACGTCGCCGCTTCAGGACATCCGGCCGATCCTGCTCCAATGCATGTGCGGACTTTTTAAACGTCCAGCCGCGGCGTCGTAGCCAAGCACCAAGCGCCCTACGGCTGATGCGCATCTGCCGCTCCGCGCAAAGCCGCTCGACCATTTCATCGAGCGTCACGTCCTTGCGATCATCGATCATTTCGATAACGAACGCTTCGTGTGCATCCAAGCTCGAGGATCTTCGCCAACCTTGTGGACGTGCCGTCTGCTCGCCTTCTCTGGCTCTTGCAATCCAGCGGATTGCTGTCGAAACTCCAATCCCGAACCGCGCCGCAGCCTGACGCGCCGGAACGCCTTTCGCCGACGCTTTCAATACCCGCAATCGAAGATCATCGCTCAAGGCTCGTGCCATCATCCACCTCTCCAAAGTGGATGTTGAATCAGCTTCGGCCTGCGCCGTCACTTCACAATCGATTCATCGATCGCAGGATCTGCTCTACCGTTGGGACCTTCGATCAACTCACCCATGGCGATGATGCGTTGGTGAATTTCACGACTTGGCCGCAGCAAATCGCGAGGGTCTATGAGCATCTGCTGAAATCGTCGCGGCAAAATTCGCAAAATCCGAAGTTCTCGCGACGGACCCGATCTGATGCGGCGAAATTTTCATGCGAAACGCGGTACGGTCATTCACGCCAAAGACTTCGAGGAATGGCTGATCTCCACACAGTCTCGTCGCGGGAAGATTGGCTTTCGGGCTTTTGAGACTGAGTGTATCGACGGGCGTTGCCTTTGGATGACCGAGACGGTTGATAAAGACGGGTGGATGCTTTGTGTTGCCAATGATGTGACGTGCCTGAAGGCCAAGACGCGCTCGGTCCGGCGGGACCGGGATCTGGCGATAAAGGCCTCCTACACCGACGAACTGACCGGCGTCGCTAATCGCCGCTTCGTGAGCGCTCGAATTGAAGACATGTTGCAGCCAAAAGGGAACGGGGAGCCACCGCTTGGCTGCCTTTGTGTCCTCGACATCGACCCCTTCAAGAGCATCAACGACCAATATGGCCATCACACCGGCGACCTGGTGCTCAGAGATTTCGCCAGGAGGATTCACGACCTGGTCCGGCGCACCGATTGCTTCGGACGCATCGGCGGCGAGGAGTTCGTGCTCACGCTTCCCGGCACCTCCTGCGGGCAGGCCCAATTGATTGTAGAACGGATGCTCGCCTCCGTGCGCAAGGCGCGGCCGCTGCAGGACCATCCAGGGTTCCGATACACGTTCTCGGCGGGTATTGCAGCAGCGCAATTAGCGGATACGGCCATTAGCCTTTATGCGCGTGCCGACCGCGCGCTTTATATGGCAAAGCTTGGCGGCCGCGATCGAATTCACACTGAAGAACCGCCGGGCCACCAATGCACTGGAACAGCATGACGCAAAGCAGACGCGCCAATTGGCCGCGCTGGACGAAGGTAGCGAGGCAGAGGGGAGTGCGTGAGACGCCAGATCGTAGCGGTTTTCGCACGACCCGTGAGCATGGTCCGCAACTGCGATCTCGGGATGAAATCTGATGGCTCAGCACAGTGAAACTCCGGTATTTCAAGTGAAATCAAACGCTTAAGTTCCATAAATTGCATTATGCGATCCACACCTGTACATTGATACGTCATTACCAATGCAACTTATTAGTGTCACCCTTCCCTGCGAGCGCGATCTGCAGCGGCTTGAGGTTTTGTGAAAGTTGTCGACGGCCGGACGACGATCGTTTCGGCGGCGCGTGTCCTGCCGCAGAGCGCGCGTCAGGTGCGCTGAGCGATCGAGAACGCAAGCGCCACGTCGTTCTCTGTAAGATCCTGCATTGCTTTGTGGATCGACACCTGCAGCGTTCGTGCCCCCTGCATCACAAGCACCACCGTCTCCTTCGGCGGGCAGCCAGGCAAGTGACAAGCGAGCTCATTGACCGATACGACGGCATCCTCGGACAGCGTGAGCGCCTCGCGCGTCCATTGTTTGATGGCGCGTGCCCCGCTCACAACTGCGGGCGCACCCCGCGCCAGCGGGTTGATGAAGGCGTTGTTCATGCAAGGCTCCCCCGCTTTCCTGCCACACGCGGCGCCAGGACGTCGAAAAGATCGCGGATAGGCTTTGCGGGCATGTCCTGCCCGATCAGAACGACACGCGTACGTCGGTCGTCGCTTGGCCACGCTTCGAGGCGCTGGCGCGGATAGAGTCGATGCTGCACGGCGTGCGCCACCAGCGGCCGATTGGGGATCATCGGCAAGCGCGAATATGCCCTTCAGTCGGAGCAGGCCCGACTCGATGTTGCTCGTGACGATGTGGAGAAAGGTCTCCACGGCATGCGGTTCGAGCGGCACGTCATGCGTCAGGCTGAACGCTTCCACCTCGTCGCCGTGCCGGTTCGGGTCATGTCTATGGTCAGGATGCTGAACAAGCGTCTCCATCGCAAGCCATCCAGGAATATCCTCGGCTTTGCCGGATGTGGAATAGCTTGCTTCGCCGAACAGGGCGGTCAGATCAAATCCCTTACGACCGTCATGGAAGCGAGCAGCCGGATTGAGCGCGGTGAGTTCCGCGGCCCAGTCATGATGCTCATCCGCAAGATCGGTTTTCGTGAGGACGACATGGTCTGCGAAGGCAAGCTGCTTCCAGCCTTCAAGGAAGCAGTCGAGCGTGGACCGGCCGGTGAGAACATCGAAAGCGGTGACGACGCCAGCAAGGAAGAAGTGCCGTGCCACCACGTGGTCCCGCAGTCCCAAGGCAGGTGCGCCACCGGGAATGAGGCTGTTGATGATCGGAGCGGGATCGGCGAGTCCGGTGGTCTCGACGATGACGCGCAAAAGCGGAGGAATTTCGCCTCTGAGCCGCGCCTCGTGCACTTCGTACAAGGAGACGCGGACGTCGCTCGTCGCCGTGCAGCAGATACAGCCGCTCGTGGTGCGGAAATAGGTTTCAGAACCGGTGCGGACTAGGTCGTGGTCGATCGCAACCGTGCCGAACTCATTGATGATGACGGCCGTGCCTACCATCCGGGGATCGGCAAGAATCGCGTTGAGCAACGTTGTCTTACCGGAGCCGAGAAAGCCCGTCAGCAATGTCACAGGCACCGGGTCGTAGCTTGGCCGCATCCCATCCTCCGTTGTCTCGCGCTGTGCCTTGCGCCGCTTGAACAGCCCGCCAATCATGGCGCGATCGCCTCCCACACTGATTCACACGGGTGGTTCGCACGGCTTGCCCGGCCCATGCCGGGCAAGCCGCTGGTCAGCTTCCGAGAATGGCAGCCTTGATGGTGTTCACGTTGTAGCGGAACATGCCGATATAGGTGGACGCCGGACCGTCTTCGCCGGAAAGCGCATCGGAATAGAGCGTGCCGCCAACCGCCAGACCGGTTTCGCCGGCAATCTGCTCGACGAGGCGCGGTTTGGTGATGCTCTCGACAAAGATCGCCGAGGCCTCGTCCTCCTTCACCTGATCGACGAGCCTGGCGACGTCGGCGGCGGATGCTTCCGCTTCCGTCGAGACGCCCTCAGGTGCGATGAACTTCAGACCGTAATCGTGCTCGAAATAGCCGAACGCATCATGCGAGGTAATGATGGTGCGCTTGTCCTGCGGAATGGCGTCGATGGCGGCCTTTAGCTCCGTCTCTAGTTCGCCAAGCTTGGCGAGATAGGCTTCCGCGTTGGCCGTGTATGTCGCGCAACCAGCCTTGTCGGCCTGGCAGGAGGCGTCGACGATGTTCTTCACGTAGATTTCGGCATTGTGGATGGACTGCCAAGCATGCGGGTCGAACTCGCCATGATGGTGATGCCCCTCATGGCCATGCTCGTGCCCGTGCTCGGCCCCCGCATGCTCCTCGCCTTCATGCTGATGCTGCTCTTCTTCCGCCGCCTTCAGCGGTTCGATGCCCTTGCTCACTTCGATGACGGGGGCCTTGGTACCGCTCGTCTCGATCAGGCGCGACATGAAGCCTTCGAACTGAAGACCGTTGACCAGAACGACGTCGGCCTGCTCCAGAGCGGCCGCATCGGCCGGGCGCGGCTCGTAGACGTGGGCATCGCCGTCGACCGGCACCAGCGTCGAGATTTCCGCCCGATCGCCGCCGACGTTCTTCGCCAAATCGGCGATGATCGAAAAGCTCGCGACGACTTTGAGCTCGGCAGCCGACGCGCTGGAAACGAGGCCGCCAAGCGTGACAAGGCTGGCATAGGAGGCGAGGCGTAGTGTCCTGAACATCAAATTCTCCTTCTGTTGATCAGGCGGTTCTATGGCGGCGCGACGGGAGCGCGCTCGCAAGCACGCCTCTACGGCCAAAAAGAGCGGACACGATGTATGCACCCCCGGCGACCATGATGATCGCCGGGCCGGACGGCATGGAGGCGTGGTAGGAAAGGAGGAGGCCGCCGAGCGACGAGATCACAGCGATGATTATGGCGATCAGGCACAAGACGCGGACATCGTTTGACCAGAAGCGGGCTGCCACGGCCGGCAGCATCATCAGACCGACTGACAGCAGCGTGCCCAGCGCCTGAAATCCGCCGACGAGATTGAGCACGACCAACACCAGGAACAGGAGGTGGACTGGCCCACCGATCCGACTGACCGAACGCAAGAAAAGCGGATCGAGGCATTCGGCGACGAGCGCGCGCCAGAAGGCGCCGAAGGCGAGGTAGGTGAAACACGCCCACGGGCGCGCAACTGACCGATAGAACCACGGAACCAATCAGCGCGCGCTGCATGAAGCCGTATTGCAGGAAGGGGCCGAGCAAAATGTCATACATGGGCGGCAACCCTTTGCGTGGGACCAGCGTCCTGCTCGTGAGCGGGACTGGAACCCGGCCGCTCGTCCGCGCACCAACCGGCCCTGTCGTCCCACGCCTCCTGGAAATTCCGTGCACGCGACAGGTTCTCCGGGGTTAGAACCTCCGATGTCGGTCCCCAGGCCACCAGCTTGCGAGCGATCAGCAGCGTGCGCGGAAAATGCGCGCGCACAAGCGCATGATCGTGCAGGACGCAAAGCACTGTCCGGCCTTCCGCGGCCCACTCCCTGATCAGACGCAGAAGATCGCGGATCGTCCGCTCGTCCACGGCGTTGAAGGGCTCGTCGAGAAGGATCAGATCGGCATCCTGGAGCATCGTCCGCGCAAATAGGGCACGCTGCATTTGCCCCCCGGACAGGCTTTCGAGAGGGCGCTTCTCAAAGCCTGCCAGTCCGACGGCATCAATGCACGCGGCAAGCTTCGCCCTGTCCTGCCGGTGATGCGGCCCAGCAATCCCCGGTCCTGCCAGAAGCCAAGCGATACCGGGTCGATTACGCGCGCCGGAAAGCTGCGATCCAGTTCCGATTGCTGCGGCAGATAGGCCAGCCGGCGATAACCCGTGGAAAAAGTGCCGCTGATCGGCTTCAGGATGCCTGCGATCCCCTTCATCAGGGTCGACTTGCCTGATCCATTGGCGCCGACGATCGCGGTCAGAACGCCGCGCTCGGCAGTGCCGCTCAGGTGGTGAACAGCAGCATGGCCCTGATACCCGAGCGTCAGATTTTTGAATTCCAGGCAGATGTCGGTCATCGCGTCCTCACGGATTGACATCGACTGCATATGTAATGTTATTACGTTCGTCAAATGAATTGTTACGTATAACGTACCAATGACTCGAACGTAACCTGACGCGAAGCCCGCTCGGCGGTGTCAGAACCCGTCAATTGAGGAGATCAACCATGCCGAAACAGAGCGAGCCAACTCCAGTCACCGTGCTTACGGGCTATCTTGGGGCGGGCAAGACCACGCTTCTAAACCGGATCCTCACTGAACCGCATGGCAAAAAGTTCGCGGTGATCGTCAACGAATTCGGCGAGGTCGGCATCGACAACGATCTGATCGTCGATGCGGACGAAGAATCTTCGAAATGAACAACGGCTGCATTTGCTGCACGGTGCGCGGCGACCTTATCCGCATCATCGAAGCGCTGATGCGCCGCCGAGACCGGTTTGACAGCATCGGCCTTGCCGACCCCGCGCCCGTGGCGCAGACCTTCTTCGTCGATGAGGACGTTCGGTCAAAGACACGCCTCGATTCGATCATCACCGTTGCGGACGCCAAGCACCTCCTCGACGAGCTCGACCGGGCGCCTGAGGCGCAGGAACAACTGGCATTTGCCGATACCATCATCCTTAACAAGACCGACTTTGTGAATGGGGACAAATTGGCAGCCGTCGAAGAGCGGATTCGGCGCATCAACCCGACAGCCAGCATTCTGCGCTCTGAACGCTGCAACCTCGATATTGCAAGCCTGCTCGATCGCAACGCCTTCGATCTCGATCGCATTCTCGAAGTGGAGCCAGACTTCCTCGACGAGGACCATGACCACGAGCACGACAGCCACGTGACGAGCTTCTCGCTCGTCGAGCGGGAGCCAATGGACCCGGCCAGGTTCTTCAATTGGCTCCAGAGCACGACCCGAGCCTTCGGCATGGACACGCTCAGGATGAAGGGGATCATCTCGTTTGCCGGCGATGATGACCGGTATGTGGTCCAAGGCGTTCACATGCTGATGGAAGGCGATCATCAACGTCCATGGAAGGTCGGCGAAGAGCGGGTGACACGCCTCGTCTTCATCGGTCGCAACCTTCCGAAGGACATCATCAGCGACGGCTTTTCCAAGTGCCGCGCGGCACGAGAAGCCGCCGAGTAACCGCGCCAAAGCCCGCCAATCACAGCAGTTTCAAAACAAGGAAGGAACCCGATGAGATTGTCTCTCACCCGAAACCGCCTGCTGATGGCAGCGGCGGCGACCCTCGTGTTTGCGGCCCAGGGCGCGCTCGCCGAAGACCACGAAACGCAAGCGGCTTGGCGGATCTTCGTCGCCGATCATACGCAGCCGGTCGTTCGGGCCATCGATTTCTCCGCCGGCAAGGAACTCGGCCGTTACGACTTGAAGGGCTATGCGGCGCTGACCGCAAGCGCCTCCGGACAGTCCGTCTTTGCGGCGCAGTCGGACCACGACATCGTCCACGTGATCAAGACCGGCATCACATTCTCCGATCACGGCGAACATCGTGACCTGGACGTCACGGATGTGGCTCTTCTCCCGGTGACGTTCGAGGGTAAGCGCCCGGTCCACGTCGTTCCGCACGGCGACCAAGCGATCCTGTTTTACGATCGTGATGGCCAGGCCGACATTATCGACGAAGCGGCGCTGCTCGAGGGCAAAGCCGAGGTCCGCACTGTCGATGCAACCAAACCCCATCACGGTGTTGCAGTCACCTTAGGACGCTACGTGCTGGTATCAGTACCGAACACTGAGATCGAGACGAAGCTGGATGACTTGCCGCCGCGCGTCGGTCTGCGTGTGGTCGATGAAAAGGGCGAGCAGATCGGCGATGTGGCCAAATGCACCGACCTTCATGGTGAGGCGACCTCGGCGCGCCTCGTCGCCTTTGGCTGCAAGGAGGGTGTCCTCATTGCGCGCCCTGGCGGTGTCGACGGGCCGAAGCTGGAAATGCTTCCCTATCCCGCTGATTTCCCGAAAGGCTATACGGGAACCTTGCTGGGCGGCAAGGCGATGCAGTTCTTCCTCGGCAACTACGGCGAGGACAAGGTCGTTCTCATCGATCCCGACAACGAGCAACCGTTTCGATTGATCGAGCTTCCGACGCGGAGAGTCGACTTCCGGCTTGATCCTGCGACGCCGCGTAATGCCTACATCCTGACTGAGGACGGCGATCTTCATGTGCTGGACGTGATCAAGGGCGAGATCGTCCGCAAGGGCAAGGTCACCGAGCCCTATAGCAAGGATGGCCATTGGCGCGACCCACGCCCCCGTCTGGCCGTGGCCGACGGCCAGATCGCAATCACCGATCCCAGACATTCGCTTATCCGGGTTGTTGATGCCGCGACCCTGAAGGAGACTCGCACGATCGCAGTCGAAGGACAGCCCTTCTCTATCGTTGCTGTCGGTGGTTCGGGCGCGACTCACTGACGTGATGACACCATGGTCCGGTACTGGAGCGGCAGTTCCGGACCATTCTGGATATAACTGTTCCGGAGACAGAGATGCCGCAGGCGACCCATGCCGACGACTTAAAGCTGACGAAGAATCAGAGCCTCGTGCTCGCGGTGCTGCAATCGTCCGAGCAACCGCTCAGCGCCTACAGTATCCTCGATCGTCTGCGCGAACACGGCTTGAAGGCGCCGCTCCAGATCTATCGTGCGCTCGACAAGCTTCTGGACGCAGGTCGCGTCCATCGTCTGGAAAGTATGAACGCCTTTGTCGTCTGCTGTCACCCCGGCACGGACAAATCCATCCGCGGATCACGGCTTTCGAGATATGCGAGGCCTGCGGCAAGGTCAACGAATTCCACGACACGAAGATCGAGGATGCGCTGACCAGGCATGCGAGAAGCAGCGGCTTCAAGATCAGGACCACGACCATCGAAGTCCACGGCCTCTGCGCCGAATGCCTGTGATCCCTAATAGGGGGTCAGCAAACCCCGATCGGCATTCCTTGCCGTTAATCGTTAAATCAGGAAACTTGAAATGACGAACAAACTTCCTGTCACTGTCTTGTCCGGCTTTCTCGGCGCCGGCAAGACAACGCTCCTCAACCACATTCTCGCCAATCGCGAGGGCATTCGCGTTGCGCTCATTGTCAACGACATGAGCGAGGTCAATATCGACGCCGCGCTCGTGCGCGATGGCGGCGCCGATCTCTCGCGCACGCAGGAGCAATTGGTCGAGATGACCAACGGCTGCATCTGCTGCACGCTTCGCGAGGACCTGCTGAGGGAAGTGCGCGCGCTCGCCGAGCAAGGTCGGTTCGACTACCTGCTGATCGAGTCGACCGGCATTGCCGAACTGAAGGCCTACATCGCGACTGGACACCGTCTCAGCTTGAGCACGTGCGCAATAACGCCGCTCAGGTCCTGTCCCCCTATGCCGATACAGTTAAGACGCTGCTAAGAGCGACATCGTTACGGAAGCCCTCAAAGGTTCATTCTGCAAGAACGTCTGGACTTCGATCTTTGCAGCAGGGGTCTACACCTTAATTCTCATCGTCTTTGCCCTTGTACTGCGTTTCGCAGGCGTAGACATTCTTTCAGTTCTTGAGCAAGCAAGGCCTGAAACTCTCAACCAGCGGTATATCCAAGCTCCAGCCGGGTAAACATCCGGATTGGCAGACCTGTGTTCCCTCTCAGGATCACACGCAAACCCTCCGCTTACCGCAGCCGCGATCGTGAACTAGCTCCCCTGGGTCTGGGAAGCACGGCTCCGCGATCCGGAGACCGGCCATGTGATCTCACCGGTGGTCGCAGCTGCCCTCTGCATGAAGCCGCGAGGCATGCTGACGGTCAGTCAGGCGAGAAAGGTCGTCGCCTTGAAACAGGGCTCGCCTGAGTTCGCGCAGCTTTGAAAGCGGAAGCCCGTTAATCGATAGGGGCTGAGCCTAGCGGCCTTGGCGAACAGCCTGCGTTAAAGCTGCGAGGCAGATGGACATGCATGGCCGCTAAGTGCCCAACAAGGACTTACAGAACGCGGGGGTGAGCTTGCCGCGGTGGATTACGACGTTCCTGTGACCGATCGCAGCGCGGGCGTCCTGCCACTGCCGATTATAGCCGCGCTGTTCATTGGACTTGACGTGACAGGCGGCGAAGGCGGCGTCATCCAGCGTTGCCAACTGCCGGGCATGTACCGGCTGCTTTGTATGGATGTGCACCCACATCGGACTCGGCATCGCACCGTTGCGCAGCGCCTTGGGCTGCAGCCTAATCTCGAATAGCGACCCTGGCTCCCCCTTCAACGCGCGCGGTCGATCCGCAGGCGTCAACTCCTCAGCTGCCCGCAAGTGTTCAAGGTAGTTCTGAGAGGGAAAGGGGTAGGTCTTCATGCAATCGATGGATATCGCGTCCTTTCCGCTGTCCAGAGCTTTGGCCAGTCCCTGCGCCTCCGACAACATCAACTTGAGCCGGGCTGTTTTGTCGTGCGCTTCGCGCATTCGCGCAGGCGTGAGTAGGACGCGCTGACGAGGCTCCTCCAACGCTACAAGACAGGCCTGCATCTCGGTGGCCTGCGTTTGCAGGCGCTTGACCACTGTGTCGACGGCGTGTTCGGCGTCCTCGGGCTTCATGTGGCGCGCTTGCGAGATGATTCTTTGCTGACCGGCCAGATCGAACTGCAAAAGTTCGTTCAGCCGCTCGAGTCGTGGGGACAGGGCCTCCTTGGACGGCGGGGCTTGCCAGATTGCCAAATGCGCGCCCGCCGCCGACGCACTCGCATGCGCCTCCGCCGCGCTCACGAACCTCTTCGTACCCAGATCCGAGCGCACGAGAACCCTTGCTGCTGCCGCCGAGTCGCTGACGGCGGGAGCGACTTGCGGCTCCGGCCGCCCGGCCGCCGAATTCCCAGCGCTGGCGGCCGGCTTGTGCTTGCCCTTCCCTTTCTTGCGCGCTGCGGTGCCTTCGGTCATTGCCGCCTTGGCCGTGTCGGCCGGTATCACAGCGCCAGCGTTGGCCGGCGGTGCAACGGTTGGCGGCTTCGGCTGCAGTTCTAGGAAATGCATGACCTCATGCGCAATGATCCACGCGCCATTCACGATCTGGCTCAACAGTTCCAATGGGAGGTCGGCACCTGTTTGGTGATCGTTTAGTTTAGTCCGGATGACTTGCAACGCCGACGCAAATTCCGAAAGCCTCTCCATGACTCCTTCCAAAACGGCGCAGTGCTCTGCGTCGAGCGGGCGCCCACCACTGCGCAGAACAGCGTCGCCTGTCGAAAGGAATGCTGGAGAAACGTCTCCGATGAAGGGGCTCAGCAGACGCACTCGCCCATTCTCACCCATGAGGATTTCCCTGACGGGTGCTTCGAACGTGCTCGCCTGCGGCTCAATCTTAATTCGCGCGAGAGCGATCCGAGATTGCAGATGCACGAGCTTCGTATTCAGCATCCAGCCGATGGACAGCCGCAGTGCGGCCTGTTCGTTCTGCCGCATCTCGGCCGTTGCACTTGGTAAGCCGGCAGTGGCGGCCCAGGCGACTCGCTCCCGTTCGCAGTGCCCTGCCTTCTTTTCCCACCAGTCCACGCAGGCCGCATGCGCCTTCACCACACTGAGATTCGCTCGGCTCAGCTGGTCCGGGGTAGCCGTGGATTGAATCTGCACGAACACTTCTTCCGAAGCTCGTTGTATTCGTTGCAATTTGTGGATAGTCGGTCCGGCAAGGCGGCTGTATTCGTGCACCGCATCACACACGAGGTTACGGCAGTTACGCACCTGCTCGTCGTCCAAAATGGTCCGCGCCAAAGCCGGGGACAGGCTCGCGTAGTAGTCCAGAACCGCTGAGCCTGCATCGACGACCCGATCGAGCAGCCGTTGCGCGCCCGGCTCTTGCCTGGCCGCGTTATAGCAAATGGCCAGTTCCGTAAGCAGACCGTCCATTTGTTGCTTTGGTGCGTTGATTTCTTCGCCTGACAAGGGAATGGGGAGTGTCACCCCCGAAGTTGGCGGCTGGCTGGCGACCGGCCCCAAGGCTTCACCCTCCAACACTGACGGAACACAGCGCCGCCGCGGACCAGCGGCACGTGGCGCGGCGGCTGCATGCCGTGCAGTGTCCAGGGTTCGGTGTATGCCAACGGAAGGGTCGGACGGCCCGTCGCGTTGGGCATCAACGACACCAGGCTGCATTGGGACGGCCGGCGTCCTTCTATCAATCCCCACAGAGCGCATCTGCTCCACGACGGCATCGAACGACTGGCCGCCTTCCCCAGGCGCAAGACATGATTGCGAGCGCGAACTGCTCGCCTCCCCCGCCCTGCCGACTCTCTTTTCAGCCCGCGATCTCCCAGACCGGTCAATGCCCGTCATATTCCGTCTCCGTTGCGGGCGAGGACGTGTTGTCTATCCTGTTGGATTGATATCGCTCAGCCCTCGTGCATCAAGGCTTTGTGAGTGCAATCGCCCCTCGTCAGCTTCGCCAGTGCGCGTGTGGTGCGCATCGGGCGGGCCACCAAAGGATTTGCACTGCCATCCTTTCGTCCCCAGTCCGGTTATGCGGTTCTAGATAGATCGTTTGTCTGACGATTAGCTGACGGAGAGTCTCTGCTGGACGCGCGAAATCCGACATCGCTCAAGCGCTTTACCATTGATGAAAAGAACCTGGGCCTACACCGACGTGCGAAGACGCCGAGTCAGGTCGCCTGGCTTGCGGAGGCGCTGTCACTCGTCGAGGGATCACGGATGGGACAAAGACGCGGTAGCACACGGAGTGCTCGGTTTTCCAACCTGAGACAGCGTTGAGGTGATGGAAAGGTATGTGGCATGCAGAGCTTTGGAGCGGACAGACGTCGCCTGTGTCTAGCGATCCCCGATACGAGCGTCCGGAGTCCATGTCTTGTTTGATCACCATGTCGCAGAAGGAATTGCATCGTCTTGAACTCATCCAGCAGATTCGCGGCCGTAGCCTGAGCCTCGTGCAGGCGGCCGAACTGCTCGGCCTCAGCCGCAGTCAGGTGCACCGGTTGCTGCAGGGCCTATGATCAGGCCGGCGCCGACGGTCTTGTCTCGAAGAAGCGCCGCCTGCCGAGCAACCGGCGCCACAGCGAGGACTTCCGCAACACGGTGCTCGACCTGGTGCGGGAGCATTACCGGGATTTCGGACCGATTCTGGCCGCCGAGAAGCTGATCGAACGCCATGGGATCGCCGGCAGCAAGGAGACGCTGCGTCAGTGGATGATTGAAGCCGTGTCTCGTCGCGAACGCAAGAAGCGGGTTTTCCAGCCGCGCGGCCGGCACGATTGTTTCGGCGAACTCGTTCAGATCGATGGGTCGCATCACTGGCGGTTGTCTAATCCTCCATTCGTCAAGCTGGTTTGAGCATTCAGTGACCCTGCCTGCTTGCGGGACGGGCAACCCGACTGAACTGATTGGATGGATCTTCCCTCACCGGCCGTGTCCTTCAGAGCTATCCGAAACGGCGTCATCGGACGGCGCGACGCGGAACGGTCGTCCTCGAGGCGGTCCTGCTCACCGGCGTCGTCCTTGGCGCGCCTCAAGCAGACGCATAAGGGAGCCGACATGAAGCTTTTCACAAAGAAATAACCTCGAAAGCTGCTAGCGAATGGTCGCCAGCAGCAACCGGTCCGGGACTCTGAAGATGAAATCAACTTCGAGCCGGTGATCAAACTCTTCACGCCATGGGGCAACGCCCCCTGGCTGCTGACCGAGATCGATCCGGAGGAGCCGGACTTGACCTTCGGCCTATACGACCTCGGCATGGGTTTCCCGAGCTGGGTTCGGTCAGCATCACCGAGCTGACCAGCGTGTCGGGTCCGTTCGGTCTGAAGATCGAACGCGACCTGCATTTCACGGCGACGCGGACCTTGTCCGCTTACGCCGAAGAGGCAGTAAGGCTCAGCAGGATCAATGCGCAAGGGCGTCGTCTGCGGATGGCGCCCTACCTTCGCGGTTTCCGGCTACTGCGTGAACTCACGATACAGCTCGATCGTCGGTACATGTGCATCGATCGTCTCGCGGACTTTCTCGGCCATCGGCAGATTGTCCTTCTCCGCGTCCCAGACCGCCCTGAAACGGTCGACGGTCTCGCGCGCCGTGTCGAGCACGAGTTTTTCGGAAACTTCCGCCTTCGCCGCAAGATGCGCCAGCTCGTCCTTCGACAATGCCGCCATGTTCTTGGTGCGCGAAAAGTTCAGCGCCGCCCTGTCTTCTCCCTCCATATAGGGTATCGTCGATAGCAGGTCATAGGCCGGTGAGAGCGCAGGCGTGCGGCGATCGGGATAGATGAGTGACCAGTTCTTCAGGTGCATATCACCATTGCCGATAAGGGTGTTGAACACCAGGCGCCGGATGAACTCCGCGACGTCGGCCGAACTCGTCTCGATCCCCAGCACACGCGCGATCATTCGGTAATTGCCTTTACGGTATTTGTCGTCGGGGAACACGGCAAAGATCTGTGCGAAATCCTCGATATGAATCGCCCCGTCCGGCGTGCGGTCGAAGCGCTTGACCGCCAATGCCTGACCGTGCAGCTCACCCACTCCATGCGGCAGGCCGCCTACAGCATCGAGATCGACCAGCTGGGTCTCGGGCACATCGATACCCATCATGCGGGCGATGGTCATCATCGCGAACTCGTTCTCTGGTACGCCGCTATATTGCTGCGACGGCAATTTCACGATCCATGAGCCACCCGTGCCTTCGGTCGGAATGGTCAGGCCGCCGCCCCTGCCGCCGTTCTTGAAGGCGGAAAATTTGAGCTGCACGCCGGCCAGCGAAAAGCGCAGCGCGTTTGGCCGTGCTTCGATGCCGGCCTGCTCGTCATCCGGAGGGGTGTCATCTCCCTCGGACGGATGCACGGTCACCGCACCTGGCAGGTCGCGTCCCAGCATCCACAGCAGGAAGAATTCCCGTGTCTGCTTTACGCCGGCGCGATCTGCGAGGTATCTGCGCAGGGGTCCTTCCGGCAGCAGGTTCGAGAAGAACGGAGGCACCACGATGTTGTAAGGCCGGAATTTAGTGATAAGCGCGCCGAACGGGTCTTTATACGAAAGACTGAGCGTTGGCCGCGTTTCGTCTTCGATATACGCATCGTTGAAGGCGAAGATGGTGCGCCCGTCCTGCAGGTTCGTCAGGGTCGCCACCGGTTCGTCATAGAGCCTGACATCCAACACTGTGATCTTAGGCATTGTCGCCGTCCTCATCCAGCGCATAAGCGGAACGAGGAATCGCGTGATCGCGATCACGATGCACTGCCGAGTTACGCAGCAGTCGGACCTCCCGGCCAATCTCTCTCAACTCCTGTTGGGAAAGCGAGTGGGTGAGAATGTTTTCGAGGCGCTCGGTAGCTTGTCTTAGCCTATCTAGTTCATCTGCGGAGAGTGGCAGATGGCGCAAGAGCGCCAGGCTGTTCTTGAAAGCATCGGCTTCAGACGCTGGCGCAACCGCATCCTTGTACTGGGCAAACCATCGCTCAAGGCGTCCTACCAGTTTACGCTGGTCGGAGGTGAGGACTTCGCCGGAAGCCGATGCACTTTCGAGGATGTTGCGCACCGCCGGCATCAGTTTTTTCGGGGCAAGCACAATTTCCAGATCGAGTGCGCGCGCGACGTCCACAAGTTTGGAAAGTCCCGGTTCCATCGTGCCTCGCTCTATTTGGGAGATATGGCTTTGCGTCAGACCCGAACGCGCACTCAGTTCGCGCTGGCTAATTTGTTGGGCCTCGCGTGCTGCGCGTATCTGCTGAGTAATGTGCTCTGTCTTATATACCATATCATTATCCTGTATCAGACGATACCGATATACTGGATACTATATAGAAGAACGCGCAAGCAATCGCAATGATGATATATCGCAACGAATCATCTTTGCGAGTTATGCCGAATACCATATCAAGTATGGCGTCGAGGGTCTAGGCTACGCCCTAGACCGGCACATCAATGCGCGCACCAAATCTGCCTGTGCACACTCTTGCTGGCCGCGGTGTAAGGGACATTGACATAGGCCTGCCCATCAGGCTGGGGCTGGCATGTGCGCCAACTCCTCGAACAGGCGGAATTCGACCGCGCCGACGTCGATCAGTTCATCATAGCTTTCCCACTTCCTACGTGCATCCCAGGGGCCGCTCAGCTGCTCCACAAGCCGGCTGATAGCGATGACAACGGATCCTCGTGGGAAGCTCGGAAGCGACGTCACAGAGTGCCCTCGTTTCATTCACCCCCGTCCAGATGACCAAACGGGTAAGTCAATGCATGTGCCCCATGGCGGGCGAGCATCCACTCCAGCGCACGCGCCACCACCTGCGCGATGCGCCGGCGCCCTGTCGGCTCTTCGTTCCCGTCCATCGCGTGGAACGCGAACAGCGCATAGGCAGTTTCCTCGAATGTGGACGCGCGACCGGCGCCCCAGCCGCCGTCGTCGCGCTGCGCCTGCAGCAGCGCCGCCAGCGCTCGCTCCTCGCGCCACTGGGGCTTGCCTTGCGCAAGCGCAGCGACCGCATGCGCGGTGGGATATAGCCACGAAACGTGCCATTTTCGCTGTCCCATAGACCGTGCGGGTTGCGATTGGCCTCGACGTAGCCGCCGATGTCGGCGGCGGCTTTCCCAACAGTCTCAACGCATGCAGGGCATGGATGTTGGTCGACACCGAGGCATTGCGCTCGCCGGGGAAGGTGACGAACAGCTCGCCGGTTTCGAAATGGCGCAACGAATCAACTGCCAGATTGCGGCCTGTAAGGCGCAAGACGCACAACGCAACGGCGGTGTCGTCCGCATCGGTCGCGAAGTGCAAGGCCGGGCCCAGACCGCGCACGCCCAGGCGGGCGTTGAGCTGCGCGACGATCACGCGCACCGCCTCGGCGAGCGCGGGATGCGCGAACAGCGCGGCCAGATGCAGGGTGTACAGCGACCAGCATGGCTCGAACACATTGATCGGCCAGAAGTTGGGAACGACACCTCCGATGACGCTGCGAGTCGCCCGCGATGCCGCTTGCAGATACGCGTCGGCGCGCCCGACCTGCCGCGTGCTGCCCTGTGTCACGGCGTGCGCACGCCACGCGGCGGTGGCCGCCGGACTGATGCCGATGCTGCTGTCATCCGGGCATGCAGTCGTCGCCGATGTCCCCCAGGCTTCCCAGGCGAGCAGCAACGGATGGCCGCTCGGCAAAGTCGCACCGCCCCCAGCTTGACCAGGCACGCTGGCCGCAACGGCAACAGCGCCGGTTGGCGCGGAAACGCCACGCCGCCCAGCAAGGATTCGGCCTCGCCGCGCAACTGCGGCAGGATCAGCTCCGCACCGATCGGCGCGTCTTCCGGCACGTACGCGTGTAGGGATCAGGCTGGCACTCGAGGAACCGGTTGCAGCCGGACCGCGTCGGCAGTGCCGAAAAGAGGATCGGCACGCTGCAATGCCAGCAACGCCGCCCACGTGGGCGCATGGCGGAACAGTGGGAAGTCCGCGCTTGCCCATCCGCCATCGGCCCGTTGCTGCGCGATGAGCCACGCGTAGGCGTCCTGCCGACCGGTGACGTTGCCGTTGAACTGTAGAGCTCTCGCCGTGTCGTACACGGGCGGACCGACGCTGCCGCCGTCGCTCATCTCGCTCAGCAGGTGGCGCAATTCGGGAAGAATCTGTTCGGACAGCGCGTTCACGCGGGATGTTCCTTCTGCAGACGGTTACGAGAACCAGGATCGGCAGACGCCGCGCACGTCGCCGCGAACTCGGACACGGTGCAGCATGCACCGCTGCCGCCGGCCCGATCGCCGCGTCACACAGGCGACTCCATGCGGACGGGCGCGCTCATGCGCATGGTGCTTGAACAGATAAGCGCATCGCCGCCATCAGCTCGGTTTCACCGTCGTCTTCGGCGCAGAGAAGACGCGCCAGCGCCTGTTCGGCCCGCTTTGCGCCGTCCTGCATCCAGATCTCCGGCAGCAGCCTGCCGGATGCGCCGCGCGCCTGCGTGCCCAATCCGCCGAGCGCGGAAACGCCAGTTCGGTCGTCGTGTAGCGTGGAACCGGTCTGCATGTTGTTCATGTCCTGGTACTTGACAGGAGATGGCCACGGCGAGCGGCGAGCCCGCGGTGTTGCCGGCGCCGCTGCCTCGCCACACTGAGCATACGATGCCAGCTCATGAGAATCCGATGCGGATTGTCATGGACGGATGTGCGGTCGGGTAATAGCGCCGACCCCTTTTTCGGCGCCGTTCAGCAACCGCGGCCGCACCCCGGCCTTGTGCATGGTCAGCGCCAAGGCGATGGAGAACTGCACCAGTTCCAGCCAAACCAGGTGGTAGCCGATACAGACGTGTGGGCCGGTACCGAACTGCAGCGTGTCCACCGACCGGATTGGCTCCCTGCGTTGCAGCCACCGCCCCAGGCGGAACTGATCAGGCGCCTCGTGCAGCAGCGCCGAAGTCGAGAAATGCAGCAGCGGGATGCACAGATGGGTGCCCGCGGGAATGCGCTGTTGGCCGAGTTGCAAGTCCTGCAGCGCGCGACGCGGCAGGAGCGTGACCGCCGGATGCAGGCGCAGCGTCTCGCGGAACAGCGCCTCGGCGACGGGACACTGCGCCAGCTCCGCCTGCCGGGTCGGCACCGCGCCCACGCGTTGCGCCTCTTCGACCAAGGCGTCCCACAGCACAGGCTGCCGCGCCAGCTCGATCACCATCCAGGCCATCGTCGAGGCGGTGGTCTCGTGACCGCCAAGCAGCAGCAAGCGGATATTGGCGACCAGGCCGTCATCGGAGAGCGCATCGTCGCTGCGATCGAAGGCGCTCACCATGTCGTTGATCAACCCCGTGCGCGCGGCATGCGCGCGCGCGTCACGGACGAACTGGCGCAACTGCGTGTCGATCCAGTCGCGGGCGGCGCGGCCGCGCCGCAAGGGCAGTCCGGGCAGGTCAATCGGGGGCGCGACGATCAACTGCAGCAGTTGCCGGTACTTGCGGTGCCATCCCGGTAGGTTCTGCGCGGGGATTCCCATGAGGCTGAAGATGAGCTTGAGCATCAGGTCGCCGGTTTCGCGCAGGATAGTTACGTCGCCGCGGTCACGCCACGCTTGCACCCGCGCCCGGATGATGGGCGCGAACAGGTCGCCGATGCCGGCCTGGGTCAGCCCCTTGGGCAGGAACGCCGCCTTGATCGCATCGCGCGCCTGCCGGTGCGCGCCGCCGTCCTGGGCGACCAACGTTCCGCCAAGCAATTCAGGCGCGATCTCTTCGATCAGCGCCGAGGACACGTCCTTGTGCCGGAGCAGTGCGAACGCATCCGGATCCACACAGGTCATCAGGTGTCCGGCAGGGCCGAAATCCAGCCAGAAGTGGCTGCCCAGCGTCCGTTCCGCACTCCGCAGCAGGCGCGGCAGGTCGCAGGCGATGGCGGGAAGATGCCCGACCAGGGGGAAAGCGCCGGGTGGTGGTGGCCGACATTGATGGCTCGGCGGCCATCGCCTGCACCGCGCAGATCGCGGCCGAAGCGGGCCACGCGCTCGCCCTAGCCATGGACATCGCCGATGCGCAAGCTTGCGAGGAGACGCTCGGTCATGATGAGACCCAGCGCAACCGCGTTGCAGCGGATCTGCGCATGACCGTACTGGGTGGCGAGCGAGGCCGACAGCATGTTCATCGCCGCCTTCGACGCGGCGTAAGACTTCAGCGCGGTATCACCGCTGAGCCCCTGGCACGACGACATGTTGACGATCGCGCCACCGCCGCGGGCGATCATCCGTGGGATAGCCTGCCGGCAGCAGAGCAGCGTGCCGCGCAGATTGGTCGCCATGGTCTGATCCAGACCGCCAGGTCCAGGTCGAGGATGGCGCGGTCGCGCGGGGTCAGATGCATGGCGCTCGCGTTACTTTGCCGCCCTCGCGCGCGATGGCGGGGGCGCATGCCTTGCCGATGCCGGCGCACTTTGCCGCCCTCGCGCGCGATGGCGGGGGCGCATGCCTTGCCGATGCCGGCGCCGGTCACCACGGCCGCCTTACCTTCAAACCGTCCCATCGTGTCCTCCTGGATTGCGTTGGTGTTTCACGGCATGCCGCTCGGGCTTCGCCGGAGAAGGCGCAGGCTCGGCGCTGGCGCGCTCGTCATCGCCAGGGTGGCTTTCGATGATCCGAATGGCGGCGACGGGGCACTGGCTGGCCGCGAGCCGCACGGCGGCGTGCAGCGCCTGCGGGACCGTCGCCACGCACACTTCGGCCACGCCATCCGGTTCGCGCTGGCGAAAGGTGCCCGGCAGCGTCAGCACGCACTGCCCGGTGGTTCCACACAGATCTTGGTCGACCACGACGCGCATCTCAGCCGCCCCTCTGCGCTTGCAGTCGCACCGGCAGCGCCCGGAACGTCCTAAGGAACGCGGAGGGCTCCCGGGTCGGCTGCCCGGCCAAAGCCAGCGTGGGGAAGCGCGCCTGGATCCGCGGCAGGCTCTCGGCCAACTGCACCCGGGCCAGTTGCGCGCCGGGGCAGAAATGGATGCCGTGGCCGAAGCTCAGCATGATCTTCCCGTCAGTCGACATGCCAGGATTGGTGCCATAGAACCGCGCGGGATCGAAGCGGTCGGGATCGGCGAAGGCGTCCGGATCGCGATTGCCGGCCGCGATCAGCAAGCGCACGTCCGCGTTCTTCGGGATCACCACGCCGCCCAGTTCGATGTCGCGCTGGGCGATACGCGGAGTGGGGCTGAACAGGACGGGCGCGTCGCGGCGCAGGACTTCTTCGACGAACGCCTTCACCTCGAGGGCGTCTCCTTGCAGCCAGTGCCGCTGTTCGGGATAGGCAAGCATCGCCAGGACCGCATGGTCGATGGTCGCAGCAGTGGTGGCGAAGCCGCCTAGCAGCATGCCCCACAGCATGCTGATCAACTCCGCATCCGACAGCGTGTCGGCGTCGTCGTCGTGTGCGCCAACCAGCATCGACACCATGTCGTGGCGGGGATCGGTGCGCTTGCGCTCTATGAGGTCGCCAAAGTAGGCCAGCACCCTGGCGCTGGCCGCGTCTGCCGCGGCGAGCTGGGGATCGCTGGCGTGCGGGCCCAGGCCTTCCACAATGGCGCCGATGCCGGCGCGAGCCCGAACATGTCATCCTGGGGCAGACCGAACAGTTCGGCGAAGACCAGCATGGGCAAGGCCAGCGCGAATTCCCGATGCAGGTCCACCGCCTCCCCGCGCTCCAGCGCGGGCGCCATGCCGTCCAGGTGCGCTGCGACGATGCGCGCTATGCTCGGCCGCAGGTTGTCGATCTGGCGTATGGTGAAATCGCGCGAGATCAGCCTGCGCAGACGCGTATGCGTGGGTGGGTCCTTCATCGCTAGCGTGGACGCCATCAGATTGACCGACAGGCTGGTCGCCGCACGCGGGAAATAGCGCGCCAGTTCGCCCGCCGTCGGTCCCCGAAACGCATCGCCCGTAGCCTTGAGCGCCGAGTAGATGTCGGTGTGGCGGCTCAACAGAAAGAGGCCCGACGCCGAACGATGCACCGGATCGCGCTCGCGCAACCAGCGCATGAACGGATACGGGTCGTCGATGCACGCTGGCGACGCCAGTTCGGCGAAGGCGTCCTGGCATCCGGCGGTAGTTTCTTGCACGTTCATCTTGGTTACCTCTTGGCTGGCTCATCTGACCGGCGCGCGCCAGACGCGCCGCAAATTGCGGAGAAGATGGCGATTCCCGGCGGCGTCCGCGCATCACTAGAGCACCGGGAACTCCTCGAACCCGCAGTGATGATCTCCTTGCGCAACTTCAGTTCTTCTGGCGCCACTATCAGTCGCATCGCCGGAAAGCTGGAAGATCGAACCGAACACCACCTTGAGTTCCAGCCTGGGCAGAGGCACACCGATGCAGGTGTGCGGCCCGTAGGAGAACGCCAGGTGCGGATTCTCGTCGCGTCCGATATCGAAGATTTCCGGGTCGTCGAAATGGCGCGGATCGAACGACGTCGCCGGCAGGCCGACCAGCACCTTGCTCTCCGCGGGAATACGCACGCCCGCGATGGTCACGTCGGTCCTCGGATAGCGCATGATGCCGTCCCAGGCCGCGCCTGGCGGGTACATGCGCAGGATTTTCTCCACCGCCTTGTCCACCAGGGATGGAT
>NZ_JABEKV010000016.1:0-4218 GCF_013283645.1 Sinorhizobium psoraleae | reverse complement strand
GTGTTGATTGCGGCGTCTTCGTGGTGGACGGCACGCGCCAGCTGGTTCAACTCCTGGCGTGCGAAAAGCGGCCAGAGCCCCAAGCGCCGCTGCACCTCAACCACCTCGTCGCCGATCGGCGGGCGCTGCAAGGGCGGCTGTGGCAGCCCTTGCCGCACGAGCGTGCCGCAGTCCCAGCGGAAGCTTTTGTAGCAGCTGGGCCGCAGGTGCAACACGCCGTCTTGCCAGAGCAGCAAGCCCGACGAGTTGCGCCAGCGCAGTCTGAACGCCACTTGGAGGCCCAGCACGAGCTGACGAGTGCCCTTGACGGGAGCAACCTCCTGAACAGGGGCGGCCTCATCATCAACAATGCGAATTACACCGCGCTGTTGAGACCGGCGAAAAGGCCAAGGACTGACAATCCGCACAGCCTCGCCAGCGAGCGGCAGCCGAGCCAGATCGGCAATTCGGGCGCTCCCGTGCCGATGCCGCCTCCCAGCCATCAGTTGGACGGCAGGTTTGAGTCAATTGTTCATGGGAACCAGCACCAACCATTCGAACTCAATGCTTGGGCCGGCGCGCCTGGCTTTCCGCCGCCGT
The DNA here is from genome assembly GCF_013283645.1 of Sinorhizobium psoraleae. Lineage (GTDB taxonomy): Bacteria > Pseudomonadota > Alphaproteobacteria > Rhizobiales > Rhizobiaceae > Sinorhizobium > Sinorhizobium psoraleae. Next base: position 3,639 of record NZ_JABEKV010000016.1, on the reverse strand, counting down.
TTACCGGGCCAGGATCGGGCGCTCACCAGGCCACGCAGGGCGCTCCACAGCCCGGCTCGCCGCAACGTATTTTGCGTCAGCGCGGGCAGACGCTCGTCAACACGGAGTGGCAGCCCATGATGCAAGGCAGCGAACAAGAGCGCGCCGCGGCGCCTTCCACCGGAGCCAGTTTGCCGACGCTTGACCCCCTGGTGCCGCAGCCGGCTCACTCAACAGCGCGCCATCATCATGCGCTTGATGCGCCGGTGGTTGGTCTGAATGCGCCCGCGTCATTCCCTTTGCGTGAGCCTGATCATCATTCTGTGCCGGCGCCTGCCGGTCCGGCATTCGCCAGGACTGACGAGGTGTCCCCCCCGCTTAGCGAGGCCGCGGAGACCGCTCGAACTTTGGCTTGGTTGAGAGAAAATATGGAGGCCGTCGAACCGATAGTTGATATATCGGAATGGGCGGCACTCCTCTCGGAGCCGGATGGCTCAGGCCGATCCCCGTGATCTTTTGCTGATGGGTTGTCTTCTCTATTCGGCGTGGTGAGGTCACGCGCCTTCTGACTAAGCGTACCTATGGTGATTGATGTCTTCGCAGTGTCGCGCTTCTCTCCGGGCTCGGCCTGCGTGGCCCTCCCATTATGGGACCAGACGAATGAGGCGGAACAATCTAATCGGCGACCTGATCGCAATAAACGACCGTACCAAGACAACACGCGAACTCACCCCATCCGTCGTCCTGCGAAGGACATCTTTCCACCGGCGGCGGAATCTTGTCTCCTTTTGTTCTTGTCACCTTGGTTGCTAATTGCGCAGCAACAGGCAAGCTCTCCCGTGTCCAACAGAATTCGGTTCCGTCACTCCACATGCGATGCATGATCACAGCAAGCCGTCGGGCCAAGGCTACAACCGCCTTTTGCCTGCCGCGGCGTTTGGCGATATTCATCGCCCAAGCTTTTAGCCACGACCATTTCTTAACGTTTACCAGCAGGACTTGCGCGGCTTCGTACAGCAGGGATCGCATCATTGCGTCACCGCAACAGGATACTCGCCCGACCCGGTTGCTTTCACCAGACTCGTTCAGTTTCGGCGTCAGCCTGAGCACAGAACCCACCGCCTTTGAATGTGCAAACCGCCCAGGAATGTCGATGGTTGCCGTATAGGTGAGAGCGACAACGGGCCCGACACCGGGGATCGTCGTCAACCGGCGGCAGACTTCATCCTCACGGACCAAATCCAAAACCTTCTTGTGCAGCTTGGTGAACTCTTCGCGCAGCAGTTTGCGTGCAGTTAATAAAGGCTGCATGATCTCACGAAGCTCAGGCCTGTCTTCGACCAGCTCATTGATCCGCTCCTCGAATTTGACCTTGCCGACCAATCCGACTGACCGAAGTTGCGCAACAATCCGCGAATGTCATTCGCGATGGCGATGGCTTTTTCCTGCAGGAATTTGCGCGCGGTCAGCAATGCCCGGTGCTTCTGGCTCGTCAGTGTCTTCACATGCACAGGCCGGTAGAGATTGACGCGCATCATCTGGGCTATGCCACGCGCATCGTTGCGGTCCGTCTTATTCGGTTGGGCTTTCAAAAATGCCTTGGCATGCCTGGTCTCGATGCAGATCACGGGCAATCCTGCCTTGGCAAGTCCTTCATAAAGCCATTGCGACAGTGGCCCGGCTTCAAGACCGATCCGCTCGATTTGCCACTTCGCATCCGCCCAGCGCGGAAACGCCAGTTCGGTCGTCGCGTAGCGTGGAACCGGTCTTCATGTTGTTCATGTCCTTGTACCTGACAGGAAAGCGGCCACGCTGCTCTGCTATACCGCGGATGATTGCCCGCGGCGGTGGCGCGATCGTCAAAGTCGTGCCAGGGCTCAGCGGTGACAGACGGCGACGTGCGGTATTGCTGCACTCTGCGCCCGCGCTCGGTGCGACGCCGGCAACACCGCGGCGGCTCGCCGCTCGCCGAGTCGAAAAAGGCCGGCGCTATTACCCCACCGCACATCCGTCCATGACAATCCGCATCGGCATGCCCCGTGTGGCGAGACAGCGGCGCGCTGTCACCGCCTGCGCATCGGCGATGTCCATGGCTAGGGCGAGCGCGTGGCCCGCTTCGGCCGCGATCTGCGCGGTGCAGGCGATGGCCGCCGAGCCATCAATGTCGGCCACCACCACTTTGCCGCCCTCGCGCGCGATGGCGGGGGCGCATGCCTTGCCGATGCCGGCGCCCTGGCGGGTACATGCGCAGGATTTTCTCCACCGCCTTGTCCACCAGGGATGGATCACCGACCAGGCGTTCGCGCTGTTGCGGATGGCGCAACATGGCCAGCAGGCCGAATTCGATCTGCGCGACGGTGCTCTCGTGCCCCGCCACCAGCATGCCCGCCGCCAAGCCGATCGCCTCTTCCTCGGTCGCCTTGCCCTGGTCGACCGCCGCGAGCAGATCCGTCAGCAGGTCGTCGCCCGGATCCTGGCGCTTGTCCCGCATCTTGCCGCGAATGTAGGCGCGCAGTTCTTCCCAGGCCAGGCGCGACGCGCTGCGCGGGCCGCTTTCATGCTGGTGCGTCATCACCTCATCGGACAGCCCGGCGAAAAAGGCGTGATCCTCGTAGAGCACGCCCATCAGCGCGCTGATGACCATGGCCGGAAGCGGAAATGAGAGGTGGCGCCGCAGGTCGGCGGGCTGGGGCTGGGCCGCCAGCGTCTCGAACAACTGCGCGGCGATCGCCTCGACCTGCTGCGCGAGCAGCTTCACCCTGAGGTTGCTGAAGGCCGGCGCCACGATCGTGCGCAACCGGGCATGCTCGCCCCCCTCGTGCGAGACCAACCACCCCGGCGAACCGAGAATCACCGAATCCGGGGTGAATTCCGCCGGCGGAATTCCCGCGGGCCGGAACGCCGGGTCGGACAGCACCGCCTTGGCCTCGTCGTAGCCTGTCACCCACCAGCCTTCGTGCCCGGACGGGAAGCGCACGCGATGGATCGGGGCGTTGGCGCCTAGCGCCAACATTTCGGGCGAGGGCTCGATGTGATCGACGCGCCACATCGGCAGCGTCGGCAAGGGTTGTTCGGACATGGTGGCACTTCACTCTCTAAGCGATGGAAGGGCGGAGGTGACCGGCAGGCGATGCGGGCAGCCAATGACGAAACACGAAGCTCTACTAGTACTTGTTTTAAGACAAGAGGAGCAGAAGATATATTTAAGAATATATTCTGCTTATTTCATGTTGAAGACGATAAGATATTGATATTTCACCCAAAACTGAAACGAATATATTTTAGGATATATTCTGGTTATTTGTCCAACTGGTGGATTTGACGTGATACATGCCGGGAAGCGCAGCGACTTCACGCTAGGTCGTAGGAGGAGAGTCTGTGTATGCTCCAGGACGACCTGATGCCGTCAGTGCAGAGAGTGGACAAGGAAACGAGTCGGGACAGATTGACCTTGCCCCGTTGAAATAATCCATTTTGAAGTAAGCTCTGGCCCATTGAGAGGACCAGGGAATGAAGCGCAAGCGTTTCACGGACGAACAGATTATCGGCATTCTGAAGGAGCACGAGGTCGTCGCCGATACATCGCTTTCCGGCCTGCGGGTTGTCCGTGAGCTTGACCGGATTATCAAGGAGCGCGGCAAGCCGAAGATGATCGTCAGC
>NZ_JABEKV010000015.1 GCF_013283645.1 Sinorhizobium psoraleae | reverse complement strand
TGTCGGGACTGCATCAGGGGCGACTCGCTCCCGCGATTACCCCATGTGGTTGCCGTCCTCCCCTAACGGCATCGCAATGTGCCAAAGTTGTGGTTTGTAAGAGCCACAGAGCGGAGAGGACGGCAGATGAAGACGACGATGATCGGGGTGGATCTGGCAAAGAATGTTTTCCAGCTACACGGGGCGTCGATGACAGGCGATGTGAAGTATCGCAAGAAACTGTCTCGCGGGCAGTTCTTCCGGTTCATGTCAGAGCAGCCACCGGCACTTGTTGTTATGGAAGCCTGCGGCAGCGCCCATTACTGGGCGCGCGAGTTGGTGAAGCTGGGCCATGCAGTCAAGCTGATCGCGCCGCAATATGTGCGCCCGTTCGTGAAGCGGCAGAAAAACGACGCGGCCGATGCCGAGGCAATCGTCATTGCGGCCCGTCAGCCTGAAATGCGCTTTGTCGAGCCGAAGACCGCTGATCAGCAAGCGCGGGCGGTTCTGTTTCGGGCGCGCGAGCGTATTGTTTATCAGCGAACGGAATTGGTGAACACTCTGCGCGCCGTTCTCTACGAATATGGGCAGGTCATTCCGCAGGGGATTGGTCACATCAAGCGCATTGAGGCGATTGTCGAGAAAGCTGAGATCGGCCTGCCCGAGCTTGTGCGGGAGGAATGCCGCGACCTTCTGGCTCAGATCGGCGAGAAGACGGCCCGGATCGCAGAAAAGGCCAAGAAGCTCGCGGAACTGTCTCGGCAGAGCGGAGTCGCGCGCCGGCTTCAGACCATGCCGGGTGTGGGGCCGCTGATCGCACTGGCCGTCGAAGCTTTCGCGCCAGCGATGCAGAGCTTCCGATGCGGTCGGGACTTTGCCGCTTGGCTCGGCCTGGTTCCACGACAGTTCTCTTCTGGCGGTAAGGAACGGCTCGGCCGGGTGTCGAAGGCCGGTCAGGCCGACATCAGAAGGCTCCTGATCATCGGGGCAATGACCCGCGTTAGGTGGGCGAGCCGCAAACCGCTTGTGCAAGGATCATGGCTTTCGCGGATGCTCGCTAAGAAGCCGCGCATGCTGGTGGCGATCGCACTGGCGAACAAGATGGCTCGGAAAATATGGGCCATGCTGACGAAGCAGGAAGATTATCGAGACCCGGCTCTGGCTGTGGCGGCGTGACAAGAAACCACCGCGGATAACCAGGACTGGCAAGGAGGTGTGAGAAGTCGATGACCTGAATGGGCGCATGATCGAACAGATCTGGACCGGGAAAACCAGGAATTAACTGAGGGCGTAGAGCTCGTTTGGCAGATTTGGACCCGATCCGCAGATCACCATACCGGCCAGCGGTCTCTCGAAAGTGCCGCAAATAAAGGCCTGACAGAAGACCGCACTCGATCACACGTCAAAAAAGGGTCAGACACTACTTGCGCAACGGACGGCAACCACAGAAGTTGTTTCAACGCTCGGGCGGATTTTTTCAGCTTTGTCCAGAGCGCAGAAGTGTCTATTTTTGCTCACGTTGAGGTGAGTGCCTCGTCCGCCCTAGGGCACGGCACGGGAAAGGATCAAAGGAAGACGTTATGGCGAGCGGTACGGTAAAGTGGTTCAACGCAACGAAGGGCTTCGGCTTCATCCAGCCAGACGACGGCAGCGCCGATGTTTTTGTTCACATTTCCGCGGTGGAGCGGGCAGGAATGCGTGGTCTGAACGATGGCCAGAAGATCACCTATGAACTGGTAAAGGATCGCAAGTCCGGCAAGATGTCGGCGGACAACCTCCAGGCTGGAGGCTGATTGCAATGCGTTCGGGGTGAGCCGGGTTTCACCCGGCTTTTTTTGCAGCTCGAGATATGCGATCCACCGCAGCCGCGCGGCTTGCTTTCGCTGCACCGCAACATTATCTCCCGAGTACCGAAGCGGTTCACCTCCTCCCGCGCCGGGCTTTTTGATGCGAAAGCCGAGTTGGAGAGTTTGAAAGAACAATTGGAGGCACGACAGGCAGCCGGCGCGGCGATCGGCGTTCTACGATCCCCGTCAGAACACCAAGCACGCCGCCGATAAAAGCGCCACCCCACCACAGATAACGATGTATCATGCACCAAGGGAGTGCTCGCATGACCGAAGAACGCCGGTACATGTTGCTGACGGGCGCGAGCCGCGGCATCGGCCATGCGACGGTGAAGCTCTTCCAATCGAAGGGCTGGCGTATCCTGACTGTCTCCCGTCAAGCCTTCTCGGAAGAATGCGCCTGGCCGTCTGCCCGCGAGAGCCATATCCAGGCCGATCTTGCCGACCTCTCGCAAATCGACCGCCTTGCCGCAACCGTGTGCGAGCGCCTACCGAACGGCAAGCTGCACGCGCTCGTCAACAACGCAGGAATTTCGCCTAAAGGGCCGGGCGAAAGCCGCCTGGGCGTCCAGGGCACGGATGCGGATGTCTGGACTCAGGTACTCAACGTCAATCTCGTCTCGACTGCTCTCATCGCCCGCTCGCTGATGCCGGAGCTCGTGGCGGCAAAGGGCTCGATCGTCAACGTGACCTCCATTGCCGGCTCGCGCGTGCACCCCTTTGCAGGTGTTGCCTATGCGGCCTCCAAGGCAGCGCTTGCCGCCTTGACCCGAGAGATGGCGCATGAATTCGGTCGGCGCGGTGTGCGCGCCAACGCCATTGCGCCTGGCGAAATAGAGACCTCGATCCTCTCGCCCGGTACCGATGAGTTGGTGGCGGCGGAAGTGCCCATGGGACGGCTTGGCGAACCGCGCGAAGTCGCGGAAACCATCCATTTCCTTTGCACGGAGCAATCCTCATACATCAATGGCGCGGAAATCCACATCAACGGAGGGCAGCACGTCTGACAAGTGTGATGTCAAGTTGTTGGTAGCTTAATGGGGGGCTATCCGACCGACCATCGCGGCGAGATCGAAAGCTTCATCAAACGCTGGCGACCGGAGACCGTCTGAGAAAGGACGCTGTCATGCCACCTTTATTCGGTGCGGGCGGTGGGCGTGTGCCGCTGCGCCCGGGCGAGCTCGACGAAGCGCTCCTAGATCGTGCTTCCGAAAGCAATCGTTTCGACAAACATAGAACGGCGGAATCGGACAGCCAAGCGGTCCACCGACGCGCCGAAGAGCTCGAGGCTTCTCGACGCCATCCTGCCGTCCGACCGGCGCGGCCAGCTCGCAGCGCTGCTGACCGACGACGAGCGCCTGCTGAAGGCGCAGGCCCGCACGCGCCGGGGACGGTGCGGCGAGGCTGACCACCTGGTCGATCCTCACCCGCTGGCGCGGCCTGACCGGGACTTTTGGCGCGCTGCCGCTGAAATCCACCTGCCGCTTGCGGTTCGCGCCAGTGTCCGGCCGCGGCAACGCAAGAGCAGGAAGGCAGTTACTGGCGACGTACTCGCGAACTTCTCGAAACATGCGCGACCGTCCGTCAACCTGATCCTGAAACGCCGCTGCCAGAAGGCGGGGCTCGATCCGGTGCTGTTCTCGGCGCTAAGATCCGGCTATCTGACCGAAGCGGCAAATCGCGGCATTCAGCTCACGGAACCGATGCAGCAGTCGCTGCACAAGTCGGGGACCCAGGCGGCGAGCTATTACAACAACGCTGAACGGAAGAATGGACGAGCGGCCCGGCTGATCGTCTAAGCGTCACTATGGCCCGCATCTGCTCGCTGCTCGAACGACTGCCATTCTTCCGGCTCTGCTTCCGCCTCCGAAATATCGTTCCGATCAGCGGCCAGCGCTGATCTGCCCCAGGCTTCGGCACGCTGCATCAGCGACATGTTCAGGTAAGGAATGCGTTATTCAGTTGCAAGCGTGTTTTAGATATCGAATAACGGCTCGCCAGACTCAAATCGCCACCGAAGACGAGCAACGGAGCGTCCGCATAGGGCAAATGCGCGCCAGCGGCTTCTGTGGCGGAGATGCTGGAAAAGCAGCGGTTATGGGAGCGGCAAAGCGCGTTGGGCTCGCCTGCGACGCTCGAGGGTTTCTCGGGCGAGGAGATAATCGCCCTGTCCCGTCGGCCCGCTACTGCATTCGGCTGCCGACGGTCCGGCGAACCTCGTCAAAATTGGCCGGGAAGCCGGGCTTTTCCGCTCATCCAGGACGACCGACGTAGGTGCTTCGCGCCACCGAATCCATCACTATCGATACTGGATACCTATCGATAGTGATAGACGCTCCCAGCGATCATGCCAAGTGAGGAACTCTAATTTTAAGATAGAGTTCGTTTAAGAAATCGTTTACCATGATTTCAATGCCTTACGATCTCGCAAAATTACCCATCCAGAGCCTGCTGCGGCCCATCTCGGACGCCGGCATCGCGCTCGCCCGTCTCGACGAGCGCATCAGCCGCTCGCCAGTTGGTGAGGGCTGGATCGAACGCTCGCATTTTGCCGATGCCTGCGCCTCGCTATGGATCGACGGCGAGCTCGTCCACCTCGAGGACCTGGTGCTGCATGACGCCGGCTACGACATTCGCACACCCACGCATGAACTGACCATCGCTCGCGACGTGCTGCGCAGCCGCCGGCGCCTCGCATCCCAGCCGCCCGGCTGGGCGCTCAGCCCCGACGGTCTCCGCAGCCTGCGCGGCCAGGCGTGGCCTGGAGCATTAGGTGGCGCCGACGGCGCCGGGGGGAATGTCGGGACCACGGCGGATCTTGCTGCCGTCGAAGCAGGGGAGGGGGCGGACGCATCCGAGCAAAAATCCAGTCCGTTTGACGACGAGCTCGCCGAGATCGATGCGGTGCTGGCGCGATCCGAGGCTGCCATCGAAGCAGCGAAGTCGCCTAGCCGTACCAGTGTGCGGGAAAAGGATCCGCTGGTCTATGATCTCGATTGGGACGAAGACGAGGGCCTCGAGGAGTGGGGCGGCGTGCTCCATCAGATCGGTCATCTGCCGCCGGTACTGCAGTCGATCGTTGCCCTCGACGCCTGGAACGAACTGGCAGTGCTGCAGCACGCGCCCTGGCTTGGTCGACTGCTGGCGGCGGCGATCCTGCGGGAAGCCGGCGTCACTACCGCGGCCCATCTCGCCGCTTTCAACCTAGGCCTGAGATCCATTCCCGTCGGCCGTCGCCGCCATCGCGATCGCGAGACCCGGATGCTGGCCATCGCCCACTGTTTGATCGCGACCGCAGAGCTCGGGCTGAAGGAACACGACCGGCTGGCCCTGGCGCGGCAGATGATGGAGCGCAAATTGGCCGGTCGGCGAACGTCGTCAAAGCTGCCGGAGCTGATCGAGCTGGTCATGGCAAGACCCCTTGTCTCGGCTGGCATGGTCACGAAGACGCTTGAGGTCACGCCGCAGGCGGCGCGGCGGATTGTCGGTGAACTCGGTCTGCGGGAGATGACGGGGAGGGGGAGGTTTCGAGCGTGGGGTGTAGTTTGACGGCCGTTCTCAATAAGAAAGCTCGAAAGCGCAGTCATCGGCAACAAGCATCTCGGCTTTACCGTGTGGACTTTGGATTGAGCGCCGCCTCTGCGTATGTGTTCTTTAGCGCTTGAAGCGTGGCGTCCAGCTCTCGATCAACTCCTGCTCCTCGTCCTCTTCGTCAGGCTCCAATTCCTGCCCAATCTTGGTAGAGGTTAGAATGGTCAGGACCCTTCCATAGGAACCAAGGCCAAGGGATTCTTCAATGACAGTCTCCCGTGTGGGGCCCGCCAGCCACTCTCGGACATCAATCTCATCCTTGACCCTTTCGCCGGCGGCGACCCGCCTCGGATTAGCAGCGAGCGTGGCAGTTACCGTACCTAAGGGCAACTTGATACCTTTGCGAAGCCAATCAAGTTTTGGGAGAGATTTCATGGCCTCGGACATGAAGCAGTAATCAATGACACCGCCGGTGCTCATGATGACGGCGGTAGCGGCATCGCCGACTTCTGCATACCGGATCGCGGCGGCTGTCATTGATACGACACAGAGATCGGCGACGGCTTCTATAGCTGGCAGGCCGGGCTCCCGGCGGTCGATTGCCTTGCGGAACGGCTGTTCCGGCATCAACAACCCAGCCGCGAAGTGATCGGCTTCAAGCTCGTAGGGATCATTCGTGACAAATCCGCCACGAGAAACGTGAATGCCGTTCTGAATGACCTGATCAACGTGACCCGGAAGAAAGTAATGGCCAAGCTCGTGGGCCACGCTGAATCGTTGAAAGCCTTCGCTGCGGATATGGGTCGCGTAGACAATGCCGAAATCATTACCGTGCCGCAGCAACATCCCTGATACACCATCAACTTTCTCTGACTTACCCTCCACCATGATGTCGCGGCTGGCGGCGATTGCGAAGGGATCGACCGGAAGGGACAGGAGTTCCTCCTCCTTGAGCAGAGCCTCAGCAGCTTGCCTTGCCATTTTGAGGCTGAATACCTTGCTCATTCTCGAGAGCCCTTTTTCTCCGCCGCGCGCCGCGCGAGCATCTGCAAAAAGTCTTTCGCAATTTCCCGGTCATTTCCAGTCAGCTTGCCCATGTCGCGGAACAGCGGATCGCCATCCTTTGCAAGCTCGGGTTCTTCGACTCGCCCCAGCAGGTAGTCAGTCGTAATCTCGAGTGCGTTTGCCAACCGACGCAGTGAGTCGAATGATGGCTTGCGCGTTCCCGTCTCAAAATGGGCGATCGAACTTGCCGGCATCCCCGCTTTTTTTGCGAGTTCGTCCTGATTGTAACCCCTTAGAATCCGGGCACTTTTCAACCGTTCCTGAAAAACTTGCGACGGGTTCTTTTCTTCCGACATGTCTACTCCGGCATGTAAATCTTGACGTTTTGTAAACCAAATCATATATGGTTAGACAGTTATCTCATGTCGAACACGACAAGCGCAAGAGAAAGAACCGATGGTGGCTGGTAGTCCAGATGATGTTGCAGGTACCGCGTCGCCGGACGTTCCGTCGCTTAAGCGCCCGTTTCGTGTGCTCAGCCTCGACGGCGGCGGGATGCGTGGGATTTACACCGCAGCGTTTCTCGCCAGGCTTACTGATCAGTTTGCCCGTATTCGCGGGACGAGCGCTCTGGATCTCGGCGCCGGCTTCGATCTCATCACTGGTACCAGCACCGGTTCGATCGTCGGATGCGCGCTCGCCGTCGGACGTCCGATGCAAGAGGTTGTCAGCCTCTATCGCGATCATGGGCCAAAAATCTTTCCCCATCGCATCTCCGGGAAGCGAAGCGCCCTCTTTCGTGCGGCACGCGGCAGCACCTACGTGCGCCAGGGTGATCAGGCGCTGCGCGACGCGCTGACGAGTGTCCTCGGCACCAGGACGATGCTCGATGTTTTCCAGATGCGCAATATTTCCCTATCCATCCCTGCGGTTTTGATGAGCACGCATCGGGCATGGGTTTTCAAGAAGACGCCGCGTAGCGGTGTGCGGGACGACCTTTATCCGCTCGTTGACGTCTGCATGGCGACAAGTGCCGCCCCAATCTACCGTTCGCTCGCTGCGATCGATGATCCCAATTCCGTTGGTGGGCCGAAGCAGGTTTTCGCAGACGGCGGCCTCTGGGCCAACAACCCGATCATGGTCGGTCTCGTTGATGCCTTGACTATCGCCGGGCCTGATCAGCCGATCGAAATCTACTCGCTCGGCACCTGCCCGCGTCCTGAGGGCGACCACCTCGACGAGGAAACAGCTCATCGTTCGATGTTGGATTGGTCGCTTGGTGCCGACGTCGCCCCGCTGAGCATTTCCGCTCAGGAATTTGCGTTCGACAACATGGCCCGCCTTCTCGCCAATGCGATGAGCGATTGTGGGCGTTCGATTCGGCGCGTCAGATTTCCGAACAAGGCGGTGCCCGCCAGCATGATGCCTTATCTCGCTCTGGACGATACCCGCCCCGAGGCGATGGATCGGCTCATTCATCAGGCTCACACGGATGCGGATTTGACGAAAAGTGCCTGCGACGATCGCAATAACTCCGATGGGGCAATGATCTCGCGTCTAATGAATAATCTGCCGGCCATGCCGGTATCGGGTGTGGTGTGGCCGACTGATGATGGCCAGAAAGGATAAGGCATGTTCGACTGTTCAAAAGATGTCCGGGCCTACCATGACCAGGATGTGACCCTGCCGCAGACCGAGCAGGACAAGATGCGCAACCGGCGTGATGCCAACCGGACGCGTTTGCGCAATGGCCTGCAGAAGGCAGGCAAGCCCGGCCCTCTGGAATTCGTCAAGCAGGGCAGTTACGCGATGAAGACGATGGTTCGTGACCCGGACAATGATTACGACATCGATGATGGCGTTTATTTCGCCAAGGAGGATCTTGTCGGAGAGCGTGGCGCCGAGATGACTTCTCTGCAAACTCGTTGGATGGTGCGTGATGCCGTTGACGACGGCAAATTTAACCGGGCTCCGGAAGTGCGCTCGAACTGCGTCCGCGTCTTCTATGAGGCGGGTTATCACGTCGATCTGCCCGTCTATCGTCGTGTGAAGACCCCTTCATTCTTTGGCGATGTCTACCACTACGAATTGGCTGCAAGCAGTGGCTGGAAGCGATCCGATGCTCGCGACGTTTCGGCCTGGTACAAAGACGAGCGTTCGAAATCCTCGGACGGCCGTCAGCTCCGTCGCATCAATCGCGACCTTAAAAAATTCGCGCGTAGCCGGTTCAGCTGGCGTTCATCAATCTTGAGTGGCTTCGGCATCACAGTGGTTTTGACCGAGCGCTACCAATATTCGACCCGGGAAGACAAAGCGCTCTACGATACGATGGTGTCGATCCGTAACAGGCTCGATTGGAACCTGCAGATCGGACATCCGGTGACGCCGGACAGCTACATTACCAACGGCAAAGATGACGCGCGCGCGCGTTTCTTCCGTGACAAGTTGACGGAAGCGATCGACAACCTCGCGCCGCTATTCGACTCCGACTGTACCCGTGAAAAGGCGCTCAAGTGCTGGGACAAGGTCTTTGCGACGACATTCTTCAGCGAGCGCCTGGAAGAGGAAAAGAGGGCCAGCGTCTTTGCGTCGGCCGTCGTCGGCTCCGCTGCTCTTCTCGGACAGGCAGGTTCTGTCGCCGCTGCGGTGAGCAGCGCAGGCGGCGGACGCCATGCTTGACTTTACCCCTTCTCTTCTCTGGCGGCAGGCAGCGCTTCGGCTCGAAGCACGTGTGCGGGAGCTGACTGGGCAAGCACCGGAGCGGCTGAACAGCCAAGAGATCTCGGCCTGCTATCCTAGGCGCAACTGGGCTGCCGTCTGGCGGATCAGGGTCGAATTCAGCGACCAGATGACGCGCCGGCTGGATATTGTCGCGACCGCGGATTTTCCGCGGATCCCGGTTCGAACTGCCCTGGTCGATCACCCGGTAGCGCTGACCTGGCCTCATGTCGAGGGCGACGGGATCTTATGCCTGTTGCCAAACATGTCAGAGGTTGATCCGGACGATCCGACGGCTGTTGCCGAAAATCTTTTGTTTCGATCAGTCCGATTGATCGAGGAGTTGCTGCAGGGGGACATCGTCGAGCGCGATTTCAAAGAAGAATTCCTGACTTACTGGGCTTACAAGACCCAGTTCGACGGTAGCCGCCTCCATAGCCTCGTTCGTCCAGGCCCGCCGTCGAGGACCATCTACGTCTGGAAGGGGCTGGGGACTACCGTGCTCGGTGAAAGTCGGGAAGAACTCCTGACTTGGGTCGCGCGCCGATATGGAAAGCTCGCTACGGCGACGACGGAGAAGGGAGCATTGCTATGGATGAGCGAGCCGCCGCTACCTGCGCAATACCCGGAAACGGCCGCAGACCTTTATTCCTTGGCGTCAAGGCTTGGTCCGGAAGCGCCGAAGGCGTTGGAAGAGGCCGCTAGCAGGACGCCTGACGAGATTATCGCCGTCATCGGTGCCCCAGGCCGTGGTGGCACTGGGATCGTTGCCGTTCGCGTATCGAACCCGAAACTAGTCCGTAACTGGCTTGTGCCTGTTGAAGAGCCTATCTCGATGGGGTTTCGTCCCAGCAGTACGCCCGCGAAACTAATTACTCAGCGCTTTTTTGGGAGGACACCAGTGGTCAGATCATCAGTCCAGCGCGCAGATGCTGCCTGGATTCATGGGCGGGGGCAGGACCCCCGCGCAGAACAGCTGCTTGCCTCCACCGTTGTTGTCATCGGTTGCGGTTCGGTCGGAGCGCCTGTCGCCTGCACACTGGCGCAAGCTGGTGTCGGTCGCCTCGTCCTCGTCGATCTTGAGGAGCTTAGCTGGCCGAACGTCGGGCGCCACCCCCTGGGAGCAACCGCCGTCGGCGAAAACAAGGCGACAGCGTTGGCTGAACGCCTGCAGAAGGACTATCCGCATCTGCAACTCGAGAGCCGTTCGTATGATATGGATGCCCTTCTTCGGGTGGATGGCTCCGTGCTCGCTGCGGCTGATCTTATCGTCTCGGCGACCGGCAGCTGGGCAGCCGAGCATGCGCTGAACAGCTGGCATGTCGATCAGGGAAGAAAGAAGCCCGTGCTTTATTGTTGGACCGAAGCACATGCATGCGCCGGCCATGCAGTTGCCGTTGCCAAGCATGGCGGATGTTTGCAATGCCACCTGGATCGCACAGGTACTCCGGATTTTAAGGTTGTCGACTGGCCGGACGGGCTTGATCAAAGCCGTGAAGAACCGGCCTGTGGCGCCCACTATCAACCCTATGGGCCGGTTGAACTCTCCTTTGTCACCGCGACCGCCAGCGATATGGCGCTGGACTGCCTGTTGGACGCGCCGGAAGTTTCCCTCCATCGAGTCTTTGCCGCTTCGCATTCGCGAATCCAGATGCTCGGGGGCCGCTATAGCACTCGATGGACATCGGAGTTCGGCTTGGAGGAGAGGGGTGCAAGGGTGGTCAACCGCCAGTGGGAAGATCACGGATGTGGGAAATGTCGCCGTCCGCCCGGTGACGATATGGCATCTGTCCCGAGCGTCCTATAGCGGCGATACACAGGCAAATCAACTCCTCATTTACTGCATGGTTTCTATTGTTTACAACGCAAACCTGTATTTGCAATTGAGAGAATGCTCCTCCATGTTCCTGCGCTAAGGGGGTAGCTATGAATGAGTGATCATTGTGTTTTCGTCGCCGACGACGCCGATATTCGACAAGGCGACGTCATTCGTCGCATTGAGACGGCGAATGTGGACTGGCAAACTTGGGGTTTTATCATCACAGCTGACTGCGACATCGCGCAGAGTAAAGCGGGCGACCGCTTTACATGGCTCGAAATCGTACGATCAGACCAATTCCTCGACGCCTACTGGGCGCCAGAGCAGCTACGCCGTTTGGTCGACAAACAGACAAGGCCGGCTTGTGACGGTCTCAACGGGTTGATTAAGCGCACTGGGCTGCAGCTTTCTGAAGTCGATGGGCCCGCTTTGCACGCCTGGCTTAGCGAGGCGACAGCTGATGAAATTGTCGGCGCGATCAAACCACCAAAGTCAGCGGACGCAAAGTTGCTCGCAACCTTATCAGCGTTGCGGTTGGCGCTTGGACATGACGGCGAGCGCGCCGGCATGACGTGCCTGCGCAAAGCGTGGACGTTGCTCGGCCGCGACGAGAAGGCACAACGAGCGGCTATCAGGGAAGCTTTCGATGCTGACCGCGGATTTCCGGATTTCGTATTGATCCCTGAGATCCCGGGCACCGAAGGATACGGTTTTGTCATCTTACTTCGAGCGATCTCCTCGGTATACGGCAAGGACCTGTTTAAAACTGAAGCCGACGCAAGAATAAACGGTCAACCTCACGCATTCCACCGGATCGGACGGTTCAGTGATGGGTTGCGTTTCTCCGTCGCTCAAAAACTAGCCTTCCTGTTTTCCCGCATCGGCATGTCGACTCAATTTGAGGACGCATGCGACGCGGCCACAGAACTGCTGGTCGATACAATCTACCAGAAGTAGGGGGATATAATGACATTGAGTGTACTCGTCATCGACGAAGACGCCGTCGGCATTCTGGATGCGGCCTTGATCGAGGACGCATGGTTTTCAGATTTCAACGTTCCCGCCAACGCCGTTGGCTTGCGAAGGGTAGAGATCGGCAGCGTCGTCTATCTACTATCGAAGAAGGCTGACCTCGAGAGCGGCTTGCTCGTCGTCCAAATTGGCGAGTCCGGCGTTTTCGCCAGCGTCACAAAACCTCGATCCGCGTTCGAGCGAATTGTTCGCGTTGCCCTGCGGCAGTTCAATCGAAGCATATCGTTGCCCATCCAGTGGCAACCGTATCATGAAGGGTCGCTTCTCTCAGTTTACGCAGAACCAATCAGCAGAAAAAATCAACATCGCATTTACTTCGATCAGGCGCCGGCAGGAAGTGGAAACGTATTCGCCTTCGGAGTGACCGACGGGCCGCAGGTTTTGCGGCAAGTTCCGATGGACATCGCCTCGTATGAAGCTGCGGTGGCAGGTCTGCTTGATGCGCTGACGATAGATCAGCCAACACAAGATCCGGTGGGAAATTTTGGGATTTTGCTGAGTGCGCCGCTGGGCGCCCAACTCTCCGGCTCCGGCTCGCTTGAGGAATGGTACGAACGAAAACTGAGTGAGGAGCAGCTAAAATTCGTCGATCAACCCAACGATCGACCGATACGCCTTCGAGGCGCTGCCGGTACCGGAAAAACGCAGGCCATGGCGATTAAGTGCCTGAAGGATCTTTACGCAGATGCCGATGCAGGCGGCGATAAGACTGTCGCTTTCCTAACGCATAGCTCTGCACTGGCACACGAGGTCGTGCGGGGGATGTTCTATGCTTTGGACCCGTCGGCGCGTTGGGCCCAACTGCAAACAGCAACCGGACGTCCGAAGCTGTGGATCGGTACACTTTATGAATTGGCTCAGGAGCAACTCAGCTATGAAAAGAAAGGCCTTCAGCCGCTCTCGCTCGATGGCCGAGACGGGAGAGAGTTGCAGCGGATGTTGATCCAGGACGCCGTTGAGGTGGTCAGGAAGTCGCCTCGCACGGCTCTCGGCATGTTGAGCGAATGCCAGGATATGGCCACACGTATCCAGGATGGGAATGCGCGGGCCAATCTGATCGAGGACCTGATGAACGAGTTTGCTTGTGTCCTTGATGCGGAAAATGTCCGCAAGGGGACCGCGGAAGCGGATCGATATGTCAGAGGCGCTCGCGAAGCGTGGCAGATGGCCTTACCGACGGAGCTACATCGAAAAATCGTTCTTGAAATTCACGATTCCTATCGCGATGCCCTGCGGAAAGAACGATTACTCAGCATGGATCAAATGATAGCTGATTTTGGCCGATATCTCTCCACACATGAGTGGAACCAACTGCGCGACAGAGACGGCTTCGACCTGATCTTCGTAGACGAGTACCATTATTTTACGCGTGTCGAAGCTATGACATTGCAGAACCTGTTTGCTTCTCGGGCGGAACATTCCGGCCGGTGGCCGCTTTTCATGGCTTATGACCTTAAGCAAAGCACGAATGATGCTGCGTTGGGAGGAAGACTGGAGAGGTTCCGCAACCCCGGTGTGGGTGAATCCGTTCCGGTCGAGCTAAAGCAAGTCTTCCGTTCGACGCCCCAAATAGCATCATTCCTCCGGGACCTTGATGCATCGTTTCCTGCGATGGACTTGGAAGGCGAATTTGACACCTATGCCGGTCAGTCAAGCAAAACAGACGGTGACGTTCCCTCACTCATCACCTTCGATACTGGCGTTGAGCTGATCGACGCAATCCTTGACCAAGCCGGCATTATTGCTCGCTCGATACCGGGCGGGGGCAGCCAAGTGGCCGTGTTGTGCATGAACGAAGAACTATTTGACCTTTATCGGTCCGCTGGTCGCACTCAAGGCAAATTCGTATCCGTGACCTCGCGTGAGGACTTGCGGGAACTTCGCTATGCCCGCTCTCGTTGCGT
This sequence comes from Sinorhizobium psoraleae, assembly GCF_013283645.1. Taxonomy (GTDB): domain Bacteria; phylum Pseudomonadota; class Alphaproteobacteria; order Rhizobiales; family Rhizobiaceae; genus Sinorhizobium; species Sinorhizobium psoraleae. The sequence goes on along the minus strand of NZ_JABEKV010000015.1, from coordinate 29,908 downwards.
ATTTAGCATGCCAGAGTATGTCGCTGGGCTGCAATTCGACACGGTGTTCCTCGTTCATGTGGATCAAACAGATCTTTCTGACGAGTATCTGAGCCAAGGCGCCCGGCGACGGTATGTTTCGAGAGCATATCTCGGAGCGAGCCGAGCAGCGCGGAAACTCGTGATAGCATGTTGTGTGGAGCGGGGTGGTCGAAGCGTTATCCTTGAATCGCCCTTGCGCAACGAAAGTCTCATAGAGACAACCGCTTGATTGTTCGATTTTTGAACTTACGGAGTACGTTCAGATGCCCGCTATGCCTGATTTGAACGCGCTCCTGAGCGGAGCGATTGGCGAAGGGCAGCGGCCGGATTTCAAGAGCGAAATCAACCTAGATGATAAGGAAAGCAAGGCCTCCATCGTCGATGATGTTGTCGCATTTCTGAATGCCGACGGAGGTCAAATCCTTGTCGGCGTACATGAAGATCGCAAAAGTGAAACGGTGCGGTTGAACCCTTTAACTGGCAATGTCGACAGCTTTTGCCTGCGATTGCAGGACACGCTCAAATCCAACATCGCACCTGGCCCAGCCCAGTTGACGGTGGATGCGCTGCCGGTCGACGGCGGCTTCATCCTTTGCATAGATCTCGGCGTCAATACCAATAAACCCTATTGCAACAAGATCACTGGCCGATACCTTCAGCGTCGCGGTCGCAAGAACGAGCCCCTGTTGCCCGGTGAACTACGGGCATTGCAGGAAACGAGATCTACGCTGTTGGATCGGCTTGGTGTTCTCTCCAAGGAACATCGTGAAAACCTTAAGACAGACGGCCTGCTGACCCTCGACTGCCCGGAGCTTCATATCTCGTTGCTGCCACTCGAGCACTTCAATCCGCAGTTTCCGGGATTTGAAAGCAGACAGGGACGATATGGGCGGAAAGGGTTTGTTGCTCCGCACGGACCCTTCAAGGCTTTCGAACGTGTTGCAGGCGGCCACGAAGTTTTCTCAGTCGATATGCATGGCAACCCTATCTCTCGCTTCTTCGTCGGCGACGATTGGCTAATTCACTCCGTGATCTGCCATCCGATCCCGTTCGAAAAAGGGGAGGGGAGAGTCAATTTCAAAAAGATGGAGGCTGAGATCGGTACACATCTGCTGAATGTGCGCGACTTCCTCAACAATGAAAGCCTTCATGGCCCATTTGCCGTCGAGGCAAGCGTCGTCAACCTACATAGCCGCGATCATTTTATGACGTTGTTTCCGCGGACGAAAACAATAACGATGGGACGTCCCACCTTCGCAGAGACGTTCGAGCCTGACCGTATGACGCAATCGCTTCTCGACCGTATTCTACAGTCGTCAACCTACGCCTGAAGGCGCCGCGCATGAAGCTTTTCCACGTGTTCCAACGGATGATTATCAATGCTAGCTTCGTGGGATGAAGCACCCGAGTCTTCTGGCGATCCCCGCTAACGCCGCGATCCTCCTGCTAAGGGCGGGCGGTGTCCATCTTTGCCGGCCGCTTCGTTCGGGCGAGTTCGTTAAATTCGCCAAAGAGCGTGGTATCACCATCGACGCGGCGCGACTTTTGCGATTAGAGAGGCTCGGGATATTTTCGCCTCTGTTTCGGGTGTACAATTCTAACGCTCGAACACCATTGCGATTGCCGCTGATAACCAACAACTGGTTTAGGAAAGGCTATGCCGTAGACACGTCAAACGGCCAGCCCCATGAAGTTCCGGAGAATTTTGGGGCCGAGAGCGAGGCATATTATTCAAAATTCCAGATCGCATCGCTGCTTTGGGCGCTTGCAGATTTTACCGTTCCGATCCACCTCGAAAACCTTCTGGATGGGAGTGAACTAAATGAAACGGCCTGGTTAGAGCGTGGTGCAGAGATGCGGCGTATTGCTGATATGCACGCTGAGCGCTACAGCACCGGCAACCAGTTTCGGCCGGCAATTGATCTGCTATGCCAGTTCATTTCGGACCGCTATTACCCATACACCCGCAGCAATCAACGCTCGCGCATCGTTTCCGAGGGTGGTTTCGCGTCCGACAAGTGGATGACTATCAACGGAACCCATTGGAAATGGGAGCCGTACGCCCGCTCGTGGGATCCGAAATACGTCGCGAAAGTGTTTAACCTTACTTCTGACAAGTTGAAACATGCGTTTGAGGCTCTCTCTACCCAGCAGTCATGGGATGATCCACTGGATCATTGGCATCAGCTAGTGCAGTTCGTTTCACCACGCGAGCGTGATCGCCTGAAGGGTAAAGCCTTAGCCGCAGAGACGATGCGCGGAGGCGCGCTAATGTTGGGAATGCTATACCGTGATCTATATGGCGCAGAGCCAGGGCATCCTAACGAGGTAAGGACGACGATAATCACTCACGTTCCGGAGCTAGCAGCCCGCGCTGACGTGCGTCGACATATGGAGTTTGTCGTCAATCGATTCGACTTGAACCCTGCGCCGAAGCTAACGCTATTCGTTGAGGGGGCCAGCGAAGAAGTGGCTGCGAAGATGGTCTTTGAGCGCTTTTTTGGCGCGCCCGCCGGCACACACCAGATTGAAATCATTGACCTAGGTGGGGTGGACAATGCCACCGGGGGCAAAAAGGCAGATCGGTTTCGCGCAATTTTGCGTCTCGTTGATTACCTCCATCATCATCAAACCTTCACGTTTCTAATCTTGGACAACGAGAACTATGCACAGAAACTGAAGGACGCGGCCAAAGACTTGGCGTCAACACTTCACTCAAACCGCCACGCGACGCGCCCCGAATACATCAAGGTGTGGCGGACTTCGTTCGAGTTTGACAATTTCTCAGCAACGGAGATCGCGAAAGCTATGACAGCGCTCGCGAATGGCGTGGTCTTCAAGTCGGCTGACGTAGCGGCGTGCAAGAAGGGAAATAATCCGGGAGCAGAGCTTTCTGCTCTATACCGTGCGCGAACGAATAGCGGTATCAACAAGGTCAATCTTGCCTCGAAGCTCGTTGAAATGATCTTCGATCCGTCCTCCCGCAAGGCCCTACACCCGGCCCCTTATCAAAACACTGGAGCGCGTCGTTCGGCTTGCCGCGCTCAATCCTTTTCCGACCATGGAAGAAAGCTGGGAACGCAATCAGCTCTCGAATTACTTCGGCAAAGTGCGTATAAAACCTGGGAAAAAGCCTAAGATTAAACCTCGCGGAACAAGTGAACGGTGATAAAGCCGAGCGCGTGGGCCGAAGTGTATAGCAAGGGGCATTTGGCTCCTTATCACGAGGCCGGCGGTTTGATTCCCATTAAGGCGAGTGGTTCGTTCGTCAGCTTTCGGCCCATTGCGGACCCCTTGGATTTTTGTCGCCTTGTGGAAATCGAGTGAAGTCCGGTTGTAGAATCAGGTGATCACACCTAACTTTGGCCTGCCCCTGGAATTTGCCAGCGGGTCGGACCGTTGAGACTGTCAAGTTCGAAGTTGCTTCCCGGCAAGACGAGATCGATGATCTTCTGCACCAGGCAAGGAATGATGAACGAGATATCGAGCATGGCTCGGACCTCATTGGTTAAACAATACCGCCTCGCGTTAACAGACCCGTGTCGGGATCGCATTCGATGCAATCGATTGAGGTGCAGACAGATGGCGGCGTGCGTTCGGGAAGTGTCCAGCTCTATGAGCTGGGATCCAGGGTCAGGATCAACTCCCCGAACTCTGCGGAGCCGAAACATTTGAGCGGTTTTCGCTGGTTCGCGCATCGAGGATACAGGCATTTCGATCGTCAGGTCGGCCTGTCGTTTGCGAAGAAAGTACTTAAATCGGACTTCGTCATGCGGCATTCGTTCTCGCCGCTCATCCACTACGTCAAGTCCGAGAAGCGCTACAAGCCCGAGGATCATAAGACCAAGGCCAAGGATCGCTCAATTATGTTCGCGTCCCACCGTGACGCCTGCATCCTCTCCTATTATTCTTGGCTGCTGAACAAGCGTCTCGAAGAAACCTACGCTTCACGAGATATCGGTGAAAACGTCATCGCCTACCGAGCTCTCGGCAAGGGCAATTACCATTTTGCTTCGGACGTCTATCGCTACGCGCATTCCAATGCGCCTGTTGCCATTCTGGCTTACGACGTAACCAAGTTCTTCGACACGCTCGATCACAGACTGCTCAAGGCCCGGCTTCGCGGCCTGCTCGGCGTTGAGGGCCTCTCGGAGGATTGGTTTAAGGTATTTCGTTTCATGACGAAGTTCCGCTTTGTCCGCCTCGATGACCTTCGCGCGACGCCGATTTTGTTCGAAGCCTACAGAGAAAAACGCGGGACCCAATCGCCACCATCGCCGAGGTGAAGGAGGCCGGCGTTCCCATTAACGAAAATCCGAACGCCTACGGGATACCGCAGGGGACGCCGATCAGCGCAGCGTTCTCCAATCTCTACATGTTGGATTTTGACATCGAGATGAGTGCGTATTGCAGCTCCATCGGAGCTCTCTATCGTCGTTACTCGGACGATATTCTTGTCGTCTGCAAGCTCGAACATGCGCGGGCTGTCGAGGTTAAAATTGAGACCCTCCTGACCGCTGACGTTTTGCAGATCAGCAGGGACAAAACCGAGGTGTCCGAATTCGACCCCTCCAATGCTGCGCTGGCTTCGAAGCGAGCGGCGCAATACCTCGGCTTCACCTTTCACGGAGACGGGGCCGCCATCCGCCCGAGTTCGCTGTCGCGGCAATGGCGCAAGATGCGCAGAGGGTTTCGGAGAACCCGCGATGTAGCCACAAAAGCGATTGCTCAAGGTAGGGCAAGCAAAGTCTATACTAAGAAGCTGCGCAAACGGTTCACTTCGGTCGCGGCCCGCAATTTCTCATCCTATGCTCGCCGTAGCGCCAAGCTCTTTGACAACGAAGACCTGATTTTGCGCCAACTGAGGCGGTTCGAACGGGAGGTCGAGCGCGAACTTCTTCGGTTGAAGGAGCTGTCATAGGAGCTCCAAAAGAGGACTAGCCCAATGCTTACAGCCAACTGCAACGGTTTGAGGGTCGACGCCGCGATCTCCGCCAAGGGCGCTGCCTATCACTGCCCGTCCTGCGGCCAGCCGGTTACGCTGCGCAAGGGACAGATCAAGATCGCTCACTTCGCGCACAAGCCTCCCACTGATTGCTCGTGGGCAAAAGGCGAAACGGCGGAACATCGTGAGGCCAAGATCGCGTTGCGAGATGCATTTCGAAAAATGGGCTACATCGCGGATTACGAAGTGGAAGTGCTCTCCATTCAGGGCGATCGCCGTGCGGACGTGGTAGTTACGTCGCCCGATGGGCAACGGCGGTGGGCACTGGAGGTTCAACACACTCCGATACTCTTTCCTGCCATTGAGGCGCGAACAAAGGCCTACATCGCCGCGCAAGTCCCAGTCTTGTGGATGGGCATACTTAGTCGGCGCTGAAAAACCTCCCAACGCCTGGAATTAGGGGATTCCCATCTGTTTTGAAGTATTGGAAACTGCCGGAAATCGTCCCCCTCGGCCTCGGCCACGTCGGTGCACGCTCGGACGAGTTTCTTCCCTGGGCCTGGGGGATCAATGGCTGCGCGTCGGTGCTGAGCGCAATCCTCGCCGCACTGCTTGCGATGCATGTCGGCTTCACCGGCGTCGTGACGATCGCCGCGATCCTCTATCTCGCCGCCCCGGCCCTGCTTGCCGGGTCGCAAGGCTTTGTTCCAGATCGGAAGCGCTCGCGAGCTAAACCAAGCGCCTGAAAGTCCCGAGCATTTTGATCACGGCTGAGGAAGGAGCCCGGAGGCGGGTGTGCGACCACCTTGCTTCCCCTTTCGCGCCGAAATGCGATAATCGCAAGGATCAATACGCCGCTGGCGCCGAACTCGAGGACCTCTTCCAGGATTCCTGCCTTGTATGATGGTACGAGATCGAGCGTTACGGCACTCGCGAGCATAGCGACAGCCAGCGCCAAGCGGCATTCAAACGCCCTCGCGAGAATTCGATGCAGCATCGCGTAGATCTTTTGTCGGAACATATGAAGAAGCACGGTCGCCAAGGTCAGGAGAAGCAATGCCCCGATTGCCGCCGCAAGGTAGCCGATGGGGCCGGAGTCTCTCACTAGGCGGAAGGCCACGATGACGATGTCGTGGCCGCCGTCGAACTCGCCCCCGCCGCGCATTTCCGGCATCTGCAGATTAAACATGCGGGCGCCGAAACTGATCTCGCTGAGGAACAGTATCGAACACAATCCGCTCGTGCCTGCAAGGATGCTCTTCTCAGTTGAGGACAAGCATGCGCGCCTTCGAATGGCCGTTCCTAATGCGAGCAGAGCTGCTGTGGCAAAACCCAAGGCGCCCAGACTTTCCACGAGGTGGTCCTCGACCAGCAAGTCAGGCCGGGAAAGACCGATGATGAAGAGCAAGGCTACGCCGGCGGCTACCGAACAGACAAACGCAACATTCTCGCGGCTCATCGCTTCTGCTCCCTGTCATGAAACTGTCATACAACCAGACGGGGAAGAATTTGACGAACGTGCGGCGGGAGAAGACAACGTGCTTCTTCGGAATCGAGGAAAGGTTGAAAGTGTGACCGTTCGGCACCACTCCACGACAAGGAGCGGTTAAGCCTCTTCCTACAGCGCCGCGCGTCTTATCAGACGCGCAAAGGACGCTGTAGCACTTCGAATTGCTGCATGTTTTTATCCTTAAATCGGCTACGATTTAAGGAAACATGCAGTAGAAGGCGTCCACCTTTCGCGTGAGTTAGGCGACTTCGCGCACCGCTCAAGATTTTGTAATGCGCCGATGCACGCCGTCCAGGCTTTGCGCGAAAGCATCGAATAGCTTGCGGTCCGTCAGTTCGCGCAGGACCTGTTCGTTGAGCCCGCCGCGCGTTGCATATTCTTCCGCCAGATGCATGAAGCCGGCCTCGGGCGCCGCTTCCGGTGCGTGCGCGAGAGCCTTGAACAGGGTGGCGATGTAGTCGCGCCCCCTCGTCTCCCCAACGCCGTGGTCTTTCAGCCAGCCATGGATCGTATCGAGGTATTTGAAATAGGTGGCATAGGTCGCGGTGACGACGCTCAGCGCGTCGAATTCGCTTTCATCCTCTACCTCGATCGCCTTTCCGAGCTTGCCGAACAATGTGGCCATGCTCGGATCTCGCGGGCATATGATTGTCGCGCCCTGCCCGTAAGCGATCATCGGCATCGGAAGCGCTTTCGTCACCTTTTCCGCGGGCGCGGTCAAAGCCGCGATTTCATCGCGCGACAGCGTGGCGATCAGGCTGACGACGTGATGGTCAGGCCGGAACCGCAATTTAGAAAGCACGTCATGCGCAACCTGCGGCCGAATGGCGAGCATGATCGTCTCGCAATTGTCGAGAACCGCCTGATTGTCGGTTGCCACGCGCACGTCCGGAAAGCGGGAAGCGAGACCTGCCGCGATTTCCGCATTCCGAGGCGACAGGAGAACGGATACGGAATTATCCGCAAGCGATTTTAGCCCGGCAACAATCGCGGATGTGAGCGCGCCGGTGCCGATAAAGCCGAGTTTCATTGGGTGTCCTTTACCATCTGGTCGTCGTCGGCCGACAAAGCAGCAAGACGACTGCATCTTCCTTAGATCCTACAGCGCCGCGCGTCCAATCGGACGCGCAAAGGGCGCTGCAGCACTTTGAATTTCGGCATGTGCTCCCTAAATCGAGTACGATTTACGGGAACGCATGCATCAGGTGATGGAATGAACGACGAACTGCAGGCTCGAGCTGCGCAACCCGCAGCGATCCGCGAAAGCGCGGAAGCGGAAATGAAAGCCCTCGGGATCGATGACGCGTTCATCGGTCGGTTGGTCGACACGTTTTATGGCCGGGTGCTCGCGCATCCGGAGCTCGGTCCCGTGTTCGACGCAAGGCTTTCGGGGCGCTGGCCGGAGCACATGGAGAAGATGAAAAGCTTCTGGTCCTCAGTCGCCTTCCGCAGTGGCGCTTACGGCGGAAAGCCGGTTCAGGCGCATCTCGGCATCCCAAACATGTCGCCGGAGCTTTTCCCGAAATGGCTGGCGCTCTTTGCCGCGACGCTTGACGACATTGCACCGAACAACGACGCGAAGGCCTGGTTCATGGCCACCGCAGAGCGCATCGCGCGAAGCCTGACGCTCTCGCTCTTCTACAATCCGGCGCTCGACGACCCCGCACTCAAGCGGTCGTGAATTGGCACTTTTGGCGGACGAACGCCGACTACCGCTCCTGGCCCAAGTGGACCTTGCACGTCAGGATGCTGAGGTCCGCATGGGGTGGAAGACCGTCTTTCGTCGTGCCCATCGGGAACGAGCAGGTTGCGCCATTGCCGACACTCACGGCGCTTCTCAAGGGCGGACTTTCGCGCGATGGCCTGTTAACCCAGAGGCGAGCGCCAGTTGCCTGGCCAATCAGTTCCAAGTGTGAAGGCACAATTTCCAGGACCCATCATTTTGTTTTCGCAAAATGGTGACGATTGTCCCTTCAAATTGGGCCGGCTTTCCATCTTCTCCGCTACCGGTCGCCCACCATTTGCCGCTGGAGTATGCGAGATCCCCCGCCGCTTGGGCGTCGAGCAACTCGATGCCGTGTTCCTTGATCCCTGCCGATATCAACCCGGCCCAGAAATCAGCGATCGCCGCCTGCCCTTTAACTACGGCATGCGTATGCGGCAGGACGGTTGCGTCCGGCGTGTAAAGCGCCGCGACCGCTGCAGCATCTCGCCGATTGAACGCTGCGTTCCAACGATCGTTCGCTTGGCTTACGATCGCACGGATATCCATCTCCGACATCACATCCTCCCTGGACGTTGACTACCCCAACGCTGCCACGAGCTTTTGAGCGGTTTGCAGATCCGGTAACTCTGCTCCTTCGGTGAAGCTCGAGAGAATCTCAGCAAGGTCTTCCCGTGCACCCGCTTCAGGGTCGGCGCGAGCCAGTCCTACCGCTGCACGAAGCTCCCAAAACCGTGCGCCCTGTGCACGCGCTGTTGCCAGCGCGTGCCGGAAGCGCTCGGTAGCCACCTTTCCCTTCTCGGATCCAACTAAAAGAATCGCCTCCCCTTGGAGACGGAACACTTCGGCCGCGAACCAACGCTCGTTGGTTCGCTCGATCATTTCCTCGGCTTCCTCGAGCGATCGGAGAGCCGCTTCTGGTTTTTCGGCTTTCATTTCGATCTGAGCACGAAGAGCCGCGAAGTATGGGCACATGTACCGCGCCCCGGTGGCCAGCCAGCCGCCGATGCCCCTCTCCAACTCCGTCCGGGCACGATCCACGTCGCCATCCTCGGCGGCCGCCCACGCCTGGAGGATTGTCGCGCCCGCCTGCCAAAACCGGAATCCTGCCTCTCCTGATATTTGGAATAGTTCGGCGGCACGGAGCTTCACAGTTTCCCGGTCGCCGATGATCTGGCGGATCACACCGCCGAAGAACAGCGGTAAGGCGAGACTGTTGCGGTGCCCCATGCTTCTTGCTTCGGCCACCGCCTCATCATTGGTGGCAAGCGCCTGATCGGGCGAGCCGAGTGCCAACAGCGTGCGCGCCAAATAATCCAGGCATACGACACGCGGGTCGAAGGCATACACGAATGCGGGCGACCGATGCTCCTGCGGGTCATAGAGTGCCAGCGCTTCCTTCAAGTGAGCACGGGCACGCACAAATTCGCCGGCTGGAACGGCGCTCACCCCGGCGGCCCTGTGCGCGAAGAAGGAAAGACCCCGGTCGTTACTGCTGCTAGCGAGCTCCAGCAGCCTGTCGGTGGCGCGACGGGCCTCAGTCAGTTCGGCGGCGTATAGATGGTACAAACAAAGGCCGTAGAGGACCGGAAACGCCTCCCGCACTTCACCCAACTCCTCGCACAGATCGTTTGCCCTTCCGTAGGTAGCCCCCGTTTCCGGCGCTGCAAACCCATGCGCCGCCACTTGTGCGCTGCCCAGGGCCAGTTGCAGGGAAAGCTCGCGGCGCGAGCGCTGCCGAGAAGGCGGAAGTGAAGCCAGTCCATTCAATGCATTCTCAAACCGCAGGAGGGCCTCCGACAAGGCCGAACGCGACAGTGCCCGCCGTCCGGCCTGCTCGTGGTACTCAACGGCCTTCTCGATGAGGGAAGCCTGACTGAAATGATAGGCGAGCAACTCCGGTTCAGCGGCGACCGTCTCCGGGAACCGGTCTTCCAGGATGTGGGCAATGCGGGCATGCAGCTGCTGCCGCCTGCTTAAGAGCAGGCTCCCGTAAGCCGCGTCCCGCACCAGAGCATGCTTAAATGCATACGTGACTTGGCCTTCGCCTCCACGGCGGAACACGAGGCCTGCATTGACAAGTTGTTCCGTCGCCCGCTCCAATTCGGCTTCCGCCATGCCGGCGGCCAATGCCAACAGCTCGTGACTGAATTCCCGCCCGATGACCGCGCCAACCTGGGCAACCTCCCTGACGGAGGCGAGCCGGTCGAGGCGTGCCATCAAGGAGTCGTGCAGTGTCGCCGGGACGGCAAGTGGGGGCAACGGCCCGGACAACACGTAATCCTGGCCGCTCTCCTTGAGCAGCCCGGATTCCACTACGACCTTCGTTAACTCCTCTATAAAAAGCGGCACGCCTTCTGTCTTGGAGAGGACCTGGTCAAGCATGGATATCGGCAGCTGCTTTCCTCCAGTCATCGCGGTGACGATTGCGGCCGCTTGGGAGCGGCTCAAGCGGTTCAATGTCAGCAGCGTGGCGTGGGGGAAACCATTCCAGCAAGGAGATCTTTCCGGACGTGACGTGGTGATCAGCATGACGGGCAGCTGTTGAATACGATCGACAATGATATCGAACAGTTCGGCCGAAACCGGATCAAGATAGTGGGCGTCCTCAAGCAGCATGAGAACCGGCTTGGTCCTCGCCAGTGCTTCAAGTTGTTCGATCAACACCTCGAAAGTGCGTCGTTTTTGCATCTGCGGCATCAGGTCAAGCTTCGGGTATCGGTCACCGGTGGGGATTGATAGCAAAGACGCAATCAAGGGGATTGCCTCCTGCGGGTCTCGCGTCGCCGCAAGCACCTCCTCCAGGAATGCCAGCTGCTTGTCCGGCGGGTCGGTTCGGTCGATGCGTGCGGCCCTGAGCAGCTGGTCGGCGACGGGATGAAGCGCGCTCTGCGCGTGGTAAGGCGAGCAGAAGTAGCGCAAATAGGTGACGGCTTCCTGTTTCAGCCGCTCGCGCAGCTCCTGAAGAATTCGCGACTTGCCTATTCCTGCCTCCCCGAACAGTTCGACGACTTGCCCTTCACCGGAAGCAGAAAGGGTCCATCGGTCAATCAGTAGTGCAATATCAAGATCGCGGCCCACCAACGGCGCTGTGCCGCCGGAGTGGAGAGCCTCGAAGCGGCCTTCAGCCCGGCCCTCCCCAAGGACGACGTACGAACTGGTGGGGGTCTCGAAACCCGGCAGCTTCTGAGGCCGGATTCGCTTCACCTCAAAAAGCTTCCCGATCAGCCGACACGTGAGCTCCGAAATCACCACCGTGTTCGGCTCGGCCAGTTTCTGCAGGCGGGCAGCGAGATTGGGTGTTTCGCCGACCACAGCGTTCTCCTGCGCGGCTCCCGCGCCGACCAGATCCCCGACGACTACCAGGCCAGTCGCTATACCGATGCGGACAGAAAGCTGTTGACCGTCCTTCTCAGACAGCGCCTTGATGGAATCGACGACTGCCAGCCCTGCTCGGACGGCGCGTTCGGCATCTTCCTCATGCGCCTGCGGCCAGCCGAAATATGCTAAGACGCCGTCTCCCATCAGTTTGGCGACATATCCGTCGAAACGCACCACTTCGCCGGCTATGGTGTTTTGGAACTGGCGCAGTAATGCACCCATTTCCTCCGGGTCGAGCTGGGTGGACAGACCTGTCGACCCGACGAGATCGGCGAACATTACCGTGAGTTGGCGTCTCTCGGCTTCGCGCGGGCGGGTCGGCGTCAGTCGGTGGGGAGGATTGATGACGGATGCAGTCGCCTGGCCACCGCTGAGTGCAGCGATTGCTTCGAGAATTTTCTTTCTGTGTGCGAGAGCGCTGACGCCGATTTCTTTAAGGTCTTCTGCCGTGAGCTTCGGCAGCATCTCGGCGTCGATGGCATTGCTGTCGAAGGCTGCGGCATACTGCCCAAAGCCCAAGCTCTCGAGCCATGACCCGACGTTCACCGTCGCCCCTCCCAGAACGACCCTCAAGGTAGTAATATACAGCATCGCTGCGGCCCGCGCAGCACAATACAAGAAGACGGCCGAATAAGCGTATCCCACCGGCCTCAAACGGCAGGAAGGAAGAGGACCCCCGTTCGGTCTGCTACAACGACGCCGCCACATCCCAGGCTCAAACCGCGGTCAAGGAGTTCCTCATAAGCGCTTCAGCCTGAAATAGCCAAAGATGCACAAATTGGCTGTGGCACCGTGCCTTGCGCATTTGATCCGGGCGAAGGTCCGCTTTCGGGCGACCAGAGGCGCTCGGGAACGGCCCGTTTGGGTCAGAGGTTTGCCTTAGCCTCAGGTTCGATGGAAGGTCTGAGAAGGGTCGAAACGCGTCGACCGCAGCTTCCGAGGTAAGGTCTGGAAGTGGCGCAAACCTGCAGCTCGGCGGCGTCTATGCATGTCCGCTTCTGGGATACCAACGTGCTCTGCTCAGTGTCTGACTTGGGGGCGCGTGGCGGTCTGTCCGCTCTTGGTTACCGCTTCTCGAAAGCAGACATCGGCGTGCGGTGCGTCGACGGCTCATTTGTGGCGGCAAGCGGTGACCAAATAGTCAGAGCCAGCGGCGAACCTCGGCCTTGTAGCGGCGGTAGTCGTCGCCGAACTTCGCTTCGAGATAGCGCTCCTCGCGGGCAATCACCTGCGTCTGGATCGCGATCAGCACCAACGGGAGCAAGGCGAAGGCGATCGGCCCGTCGAAGCCGATCGCAAGCCCGGCATAGATAAGCGCCATGCCGAGATACATGGGATTGCGGGTCCACCGAAAAGGACCGGTCGTTGCGATGAGGGTCGTTGGCTGCGACGGCGGAATGTTGGTGCCCAGCCGTCGGAACAGCCCCGCCGCCAAAAGCATCATCGTCGCGCCGGCAACGAACAGCAGCGCGCCCGTCGCGACCAGCAACCGCCAGTCGATGCCGAAAGAGCGCAGGGTGACGAACCGCTCCGCCGCCAGTCCCAACAGCAGCGCTCCCAGATAGACGAAGGGCGGAGGGAAGCGCACACCCGCGCTGTCCGGTTCGACGGCCATGCTCATCTCCAATCTGTGCTCTCAAACCAGCATCGACTGCTGGGAGAAGATACCCGCCATCGCGCCTTGCCATGATGCCGTGGTGACCGAGGCCATGAGGGGGTTGGCGAGGTCGCCGGCGGCGTAGATGCCGGGCATGCTGGTTTCGCGGCGCTCGTCGACCTTGAGGACGATGCCGAGGGGCGTATCGACCGTGGCGAGACCCAGTGATTCATGCAGGCTTGCGGACGGCTTGTTGCGCGGATGCGCGAACAGGATGTCGACGGCGACATCGGGGCCGACATTGAGCTTGAGGGTGGGGTTATGGCCCCCATGACGGGTGATTTCAGTGATCCGGCCGTCGACGATGGGTGTGTTGCGACGCTCCAGATCGGCCCGGGTATCGGGCGGAATGTCGTGACCATCGGCGAAGACCGTCAACCTGTCGGTCCAATCGTGGAACAGCCTGACCTGGTTGTGTGACTGCGGGCCGGACCAGACGAGGCCCCAATGTTGGCCTGCGACTTCAAAGCCATCGCAATAGGGACAGGGCACGATGGACGTGCCCCAGCTTTCGGCAAAGCCCGGCACATCGGGCATCTGGTCGGTGATGCCATAGCTCAGGATCAGGCGGCGCGCCGCAAGGCGTTCGCCACCGCCAGTGACGACAGAGAAATCGTCGAGAGCGCCGGAAACGCTGTCGGCCCGGGCATTGACCAAATGGATCGCAGGATAACGCGCCAACTGCCGCCGCGCCTCGGCCAGGATATCCGGCGGTGGCTTATGGTCGTGGCCGAGCAGGCCATGCGAGTGGCCGGCGAAGCGGTTGCGCGGCAGGCCTGTATCGAGAACGGTGACCTTCCGACGGGCACGGCCGAGCTGCAGGGCGGCGGCGAGACCGGCAAAGCTGCCGCCGACGATGATGACGTCATCCATGGTGATGGGCTCCGTATTGCGGATGGAGGGACTTAGGCTGTGCCTGGCGCGCAATATCGTCCAGCGATGCGCATTGGATATCGCCTTGCGGCCAAGGCAAACCTGATCTGGAGGACACGATAAAATCACCTCTTGGAATTTCCGAGACTACGTAGTATCGTAATTCACGAATAACGATACTGTCAAGGACTGTAATTATCGTGAGCGAAAATAGTCGAGGCAGGAGAGGCCGGCCCGCCAATGAGGCGCTCGGCCAAACCATAGTCGACGCCGCGGGCGAACTCTTTGCGGAATTGGGCTTTCAAGCGACGACATTGGACAAGGTCGCCCAGCGAGCGAAGATATCCAAGCTCAGCATCTACAGGCACTTCGAGAACAAGGAGGCGCTGTTTGGAGCGGCCTTTGCGGCCCGCTGCCAGCAGTTAATACCACAGGCCCTTTTTGAAGGCGTCGACGGCTCGGCCGAAGATCAGCTCATGGCGGTGGGATCATCGCTGCTTCGCACGCTGTTGCGCCCGGACGTCCGCAACGTCGAAGCCATGGTCATGGCCGACACGCCGAACCAAAAGTCGTTGAGCAAGGTCCATTACGAAGCCGGCCCCGCCCATATCACCGCCCAAATCGAGGCCCTGTTGCGTCAGTTGGACGCGAAGGCGGCTTTGAACGTGCCCGATCCTCTCCGGTCCGCCCGCTTGTTTGCCGCACTTTTCAAAGGCTCCGATCTCCTGATTGTCGCACGCTTCGATGAGGCGAGAGCAGAGGACGATGACGAGATCGAATCCTATTGCCGGTCGGCCGTCGCCATGTTCATCGCCGCGCACGGTGGCAGCGACCACGCGGGCGGATAGCCTAGACGAGGCCGCGAAGGAGTACTTGATATTTTGGATGGCCCGCATTGACATCAACGCCTTGGGCGGTGTTCCAGGACCTGTGACAGGCGGCGTAACCGCTACCACCCCATTCGAGGCGTTAGTGCCGGCTTAGCAGACCGTCAGCTTTCGGGAAGCTGCAACGGTGGTCTGAATGGCGGAAATTGGGGCGCAAAAGAGACGTGGGCATGTAGCAGCATTCGGGCCCTTTGCTGCCGTTCGAGGTCGATCCGAGAAACGTGCGGCATGTGCTAGAATGCAACCGAAGGGCGGAACGCGACAGACGCACTGCGAGGGGCGGTGTGATCGAACCGGAATTCGCGCGACCGAGTGCCAACGTTGTGCTCTTGGAAGGGGAGACGAGGACGATGCCGACACCAGAGCAACCCAGTCTAATAGTTCGACAGAAATCCCCACAGAACACCGAGTTTCCGTTTGCGTCGCTCTCCGATTGGCTGATCCCAACCGAGCTGTTCTTCGTGCGAAACCATTTCGCGTCGCCGGACCTCGATGCGCGAGACTGGAGATTGCACGTTGGCGGGGCGGTGGAGCGGCCAATCGAACTTGACCTCGACAGCATCAAGGCGATGCGGAGCACGACTTTCACCGCCGTCGTCGAGTGCGCAGGGAACGGGCGCGTCTACTATGTGCCGCCGAAGGAGGGGTTGCAGTGGCAGAACGGAGCCGTCGGCAATGCCGCGTGGACAGGTGTTCTTCTGCGCGAGATTTTGGAAATGGCGGGCGTTAAGCGAACCGCACGTGAGGTTCTGCTCGTAGGCGCAGACAGCGGCGTCGTCGACACGAACAAGAAAACGGCTTCTCCCGGCCCCATCGCTTTTGCGCGCAGTTTACCGCTTGAGAAGGCAATGGCTCACAGCACGATCCTTGCCTATTCGATGAACGAGGAGGCGTTGACGCGCGATCACGGCTACCCGCTACGCGCGGTCGTGGGTGGCTGGTTCGGCATGGCTTGGGTCAAGTGGATCACGCATATCACGGTTGTGGAGCAACCGTTCCTTGGCTACTGGCAGGCGCGCGACTATTTCCGTTGGGAGCGCAGCCTCGGGGAACCCAGGCTGGTCCCGCTTGCGGAGATGGAGGTCAAAGCACAGATCGCGCGTCCCGTGCAGGGGGCGCATCTCATCGCCGGCCAACCGTATCGGATTTTCGGAGCCGCCTGGAGCGGAGAGGCTGTTATCCGGCAGGTGCAGGTCTGCACCGGAGATGGCAGGGGCTGGCGCGAGGGAAGGCTCCTCGAAACAGAACGTCCCTTTGCATGGCGCTTGTGGGAGTACATGTGGACCCCTGAAGAAGTCGGGCGATATATACTGCGATGTCGCGCGATCGATGGGGCGGGGTGCGTGCAGCCCGAGCTCCCGCGTTCCGACTGCGAGAGCTACGCGGCCAATTGGATCGTTCCGGTGGAGGTTACGGTCGTTCCCGAGCCACAGACGTACGAGGAGGAATTCGTGATCTAATCACCCGCATGGGGCGGAATGGCGACTTGGCGCAACTGCGACCCGCGTTGTCACTGCGTCATGTCCGCTTTGCGGCGACAGCGACCGGTGGCTCGATGACCATTATGGGGGCGCACAGCGGTCGTTCGTAAGCGAACGAAGCTGACATTTATTGCCGCGGCGGTTGACCATCTAGGACAGTTGTCCTAGATGGTTGAGGCTCACAGGATTACAACCGCTCATGCCCGCATCATCAACCCGTGACCTCATAATCGAAAAGGCGGATGCTCTCTTCTACGAGGGCGGGTTCGAGGCCACCTCCTTTGCTGACATCGCCGCAGCCGTGGGCATCTCGCGCGGGAATTTCTATCACCACTTCAAAACCAAGGACGACATACTGGATGCCGTTATCTCGCTCCGGATGGAGCGAACCCGCGCGATGCTCGATGGCTGGGAGACCACGGGCGACGGTCCGCCCACGCGCATCCTGTCCTTCATCCACATGCTGATCGCAAATCGGACCAAGATCATGGCCTTCGGCTGTCCGGTCGGGACGCTCTGCTCGGAACTCGCCAAACTCGATCACGCAGCACAGGACCGCGCGACCGCAATTTTCAGCCTGTTCCGCGACTGGCTCGCCGGACAATTTCGGGCACTTGGCGCGGGCGACCGGGCTGACGGGCTGGCGCTGCATCTTCTCGCCTGGTCCCAGGGAGCGGCGGTCATGGCCACCGCTTTCCGGGACGAGGCATTCATTCGCAGCGAGGTGGCCGGGATTGAACACTGGCTGACCACCCTGCCGGAGCTTTCCAAACCCAACTGATCAAGGAGCGCCAATGTTCGTCACCATCCTGAGATTCGCGGAGAACCGGGCCGCTGCGCCGGAGTTCATGGCCGCGCACAATGACTGGATCGCCCAGGGCTTCGCGGCCGGCGCATTCCTCTGCGTCGGCTCACTCCAGCCTGCCGCCGGGGGCGCGATCCTCGCCCATGGCGAAAGCCGGGCGGCGCATGATGCACGCATCGCTGCCGATCCCTTCGTCGTGCAGGGTATCGTGACCGCCGAGACCTACGAGATCGACCCCAAGCGCACCGTCCCTGCCCTCGACTTCGTGAAGGCAGCGGCATGAACGCGACCGTTCCCGGTCGAGACGGCCGGCCACGCTGCCGCTGGTGCGCCGCCGCGCCCGAGTTCTTCGACTATCACGACCGCGAATGGGGCTTCCCGGTCGTGGACGACATCAGGCTTTTCGAGAAGCTCTGCCTCGAGAGCTTTCAGTCTGGCCTGAGCTGGCGCACCATCCTTGCCAAGCGCGAGAATTTCCGCGCCGCGTTCGCCGGGTTCGATTTTCGCAAGGTGGCGCGGTTCGATGAGAGAGACGTGACGCGACTGCTGGAGGATAGCGGCATCGTGCGTCATCGCGGCAAGATCGAGGCGGTCATCAACAATGCCCGCCGCGCCTGCGAGCTGGCCGATGACGAAGGCTCGCTTGCGGCATTCCTCTGGCGCTTCGAGCCGACCGACGATGGCGCCCGCCCGCAAAGCCGCTCGACGTCCCCCGCTTCCGAGGCCCTGTCGAAGGAACTGCGCAAGCGCGGCTGGAAATTCGTCGGGCCGACCACCGTCTATGCCTTCATGCAGGCGATGGGCCTGGTCAACGACCACGCGGAGGAATGTGTCATGCGGAATGAAGTCGAGAGAGCCCGCGCGGCGTTGTCCCTCCCTACGTGACGGCATGTCCGAAATGGGCTCAATCGAGCCATTCGTTGCACAGGACACCAACGGCGGCAACGGGGTAGAGAGTGGCCATCGATCAGCCAGCCGCAAACTTCCGCCATTGGCGCTTCTTTCGCGTTCCTCACCAGGCAAGGCAAGGCAACGCAAAAAAGCCCCCCTCTTGCACCCACCGGGGAACGTGAAAGATCGGCCCGGCCCGCATCAGGTGGGAAGCGGAATGGCGGCTTTCGGCAGCCAGTTGGCGAAAGCCGACGTTCCGTCCAAAAGTCGATGTCCCGATTGAGCCCTTGGCGGGCATGTCTTAATGCAGCTAGCTCGAGGGCTCCGAGCCTCTCTCCAGAAGGCAGGCTGCCACATCCTCGGAGAACCGCCTGCGCTTGGCGGCGACGACGACGCATTCCGGATACTCGGGATCCCGCTGAGCGCCCGGCATACCGTGCTCGACAAGCGCCTCGGCGCAAGCCACCCAATCGCCGTCCTCGACAGGCCGGTTCCACGAGGCCCAGCCCAACGTACCGCACACATTGTCGCCGTGGCCGTGTTCCTCGGTCCAAGACGCGCCGCGCGCGAGCAGGTGACGCGCCAGCCCGGCGTCGCCGCGGAACACGGCGTGATTCAGGGCGCTCGCGCTCCAATCGCCGCCGCGAACCGAGATTGGCCAACCAAGGTCGGCCATCAGGCGGACAGGCCCGGAACAGCCGGCTGCGGCGAGTTCCGGAAGCATCCGCAGCCGGGCTTCGCCGAGAGCAGCCGGAAGATCGGGCCTCCGGGCCTTGATGCGCCCGGCCGCCTCGGCATCGTCGCCGGCGCAGGCGGCCACGAAAAGGTCCTCGTCGTCAATGTCGGCGGCGACGCCTGCCCTTTCAAGCACGGCGGCCACCTCCGGCAGGCCGTATCGCAGCGCCTGGGTGTAGGCACCAACGCCGTCCCGCGTTCTGACCATGGGATCGGCGCCCGCTTCGAGCAGCGCCTCGATATGGGCGGGCGAGCGACGACGCCGGATCGCCCAGAGAACCAGCTGGCCATCCTTCAGATCGTCGGCGCCGGCGGCATGCGACAGAAGCAGCCTGAGCGTGTCGAGATCGTCGAAGTCGAGGCATCGATAGAGCGCGTTCGTGCCGCTGACGACGGCTCCGGCTTCGAGCAGGATAGGTGTGCAGACCGGCTTATCCAGAGAGTGATAGAGGGACTCCCCATCGTTCGGATCGGCGCCCGCCGCCAGAAGCCGTCGCGTGAGGTCGGGATCGTGGTTCACGCCGGCCGCGCCGTGGAGCGCCGAGGCCTGCCACTCCCGAGGCGACGCGCCGGCCGAAGACCCCCAGCGCCTGCTCACGGACCGGTTCGGATCGGCGCCGGCCTCGAGCAGCAGATCGACCACCTTGTGCAGATGGTCCGTATACTCAGGGGCGCGGAGCAGGCTCGAATGGGTCGCGGCGACAAGCGGGGTGAGATCGAGCGGGCCGCCGATCCGGTCGAGCCAGGACGGGTCCGCCCCGATCTGGCGGCGGACCGTCTCCACGTCTCCGGCGGCGCAGGCAACCCAGGCATCCCGCTTGGGCAAGTCCGGATGGTCTGCCAGAAGCCGTGCCGCAGCGCCTGGCCTGGCGCCATTGGTGCCGCCGGCCATGTCCCCCGCATAAACCAAACCACAAAATGCCGCCGCCAAAGCGGCAAGATCGCTATCATTCGCCCGGCTGGCATCGACATAGGATCTGAGATCGGCCCACGATTCAAAGCCGTATTCGCGGGCGATGCAGGACTGCGCATCGTGCAGGCGCAACTTCAATCCGCCTATCGCGGCGGGATCGCGGCCCATTGCAAGGGGCAAGGCGTTGCGGAAGCGTGCGACGGCCCCCGGCGCGGCGCGCCTGAAGTCTGCCAGCAGGTCTTTCGCCTGACGCTTCAGGTGATCGATGTCGGGTCGGCTGGGGAGCGATTTCATGAAAACCTCCGTGCATCTGAAGCCGACGACTCGCAACTCGGCAGCACAAAGGCTGGAGAGGTATCAAGTTTTCAATGCAAGTGGGCTATGCCCTTCCCGCGAGTCCGGATGCAGCTTGCCCGCGCCGGGAAACCTATTTCAGAGCGCGATCCAGGTCAAACAGTCGGAGGCGCACGCAGAAGACAACGTTCGAGTTTTGGATCAGGATGAGCTATTCGGCACGCATGCCGCGGGTGCCGCCAGTTCGCACTCGTGACTTTCCGACGACCGCGTCCGATGTCCGCTTCCAGAGAAGTTGAGGGATGGCCGCCACGACTGGGTCGGGTCGAGAGCGGCCATCGATCAGCCAGCCGCAAACTTCCGCAATTGGCGCTTCTTTCGTGTTTCTCACCAGGCAAGGCAAGGTAGAAAAGCACGCCTCTTGCGCCCACTGGGGAACGTGAAAGATCGGCCCAATGCTGCCATGCGTCGATTGCACAGGGAATTCCGGTGCTGGCCCGAAGCGGACCTGGCGCCTCAGGATGCTACGGTCCGCATCCGGGTGGGAAGCGGAATGGCGGCTTTTGGATGCGAATGCGAGGAATTGGCCCTGCAATACTCGCTATCGAGCGGCCTAAACGACAGGCCTTTGAGCTTCAGGCGCGTCTTCGGGCTCCCAAGCGCTCGCATCCAGTCCCCTAACCCGGTTCACGAATACACGGTAAAACTCGTTCAGTCGCGCGGCTAGCCAATCGTGTTGGCGAGGCCAATCCGCTCGATCCTCCGGATCGATCTCGTTGAGTGGGGTCGATATCCGCGTGTCCCTGCCCTCGGGCAGTTCGTCCCAATCAAGAGCATAGCCGAGTTCCGCCTCGATCTCCGATTTCTGTTCATGGAGCAGATGGAAAAATGCTTTAGCGTCGATATTGGAGATATAAAGCTCGGCACGCACCTGTCGTTTCGGTCGCACCATCGCAGCGTTGATCCCAAAACCGCGGCGTCCGATCGAATAGGACATCCAAGATTGCGGTTGCGGCTTACGCTCTCTCGCCAGTGGGCCACCCTTCGCCATCAGGACGCTGCCCAATGCACTCCAGTAAGCCAGTTGAAGCGCCTTGGTGCCGGTAAGCTCAGCCTCGTCGATCGCTCGTGCGGCCTGCGTGACGAGTTTGTTCCAGTTGTTGGGCTTGGACACGACGTTGAAGCGGGGAGCGGCCGGCGATTCGCCGATCCTCCAAAGCTCTACCTCCACCCCAAAGAATCGGAAGGTTTCGTCGGTGATGCGGTTCAGCCAATCGAGTGTGGAGCGGTGCTCTTCGGTGAATCGGGCAGCAATCCAAACTATCGTCACGGCCTCTAGGCCAGAGGCATAAGTCAACAATTGCCCAAGATGAGAATGGTCGGTGCGCTCAAGCTGATTCTCAATCAGCACCCAAGCATTGGTGCCGATGTCCTTACATAGTGTGTCGGCGCGAAACGGCCCTACGGCTCTCTCTTGCGCTTCTAGTTCAAGCTCAAGCCCAAGCGTTTCGCCAAGTGTAAGAAGGTTTTCTTCGCGCGCCAGCCACGGCGTGAAGTGAGATGATTCACTCATCCAGATATCACGAAGCTCGATCCTTACGAGCTTACCGAGATTATATGCACTCATGCTTCCCCCTTCGTAATCCATATCCAATACCCATTGGAATGTTAAGGGGTCGAATCTGTCCTCGATCTTATCGAGCATTGGGTCGGCCGACGGCGGACATCGACAGCACGATAGGAGGCTGGCGTACGGCACATAACCTCGACCCTGCGCGCGGTTTCGAGCCGATCGCCATTGTCATGCCGCGAGCGCCGCCTTCCGCGCTGGCATAGAGCCGCAGAAATGAGTTGGACCGACAGTGGAACGACATGTCCATTTGAGTTGCGTTGAAAATGACGTCCGGAAGGAAAATTACCCCACGCGAGTTGATCTTGTGGGGTAATAGCTTGCCCAAAACCAGTCCCGTGGGGAAAGCATGGGCCGCCTTCCGCTCCCAGTCGTCCGCGGCGCGGTTCTTGCCGCGCCGCGTCACGGCTTGGCGCATGCGCTACTCCCTGCTTCCCTACTCGCCTGGCTTCATTGAACTCCTGTCGCCCTCGGCCCTTTCGCAGCCGATCGCGCTTCCGGCGGATATGGCGAATGAACGTTCAAGCTCACTTCGGTTACCAGTTTGCGGCGGAGCGCAGCGGCGTAGTCGCCTGGATCGGTCGGCGTCATCACGAAGGCCTCGGGCCCGCCAATGACGTCGTCGGAAAAATAGGATGCCAGCCGGTAGACAGGAACCTCATCCTTTGCTGTGATAACGATCGCGTTGATCGTATATCCCTTGGCAATTGCCTCCAGTCTGATCGGCTGTACGGGAAGCCCGTCATTGTTCTCGCCGTTGCCGGAGATGTCGATGATCTTCTTGGTGGCATTCCCTGGGAACTGGTCAAGAAGCAGGCTTCCGACGCCGATGGCCGAAGAAACGGATGTCCCGCCTCTGCCCCGGCGGCCATAGCCGGTATCGCCTTTCTCCCTGATGATCCGAGCGGCCGCTTCGGCGTCTTCGGGGCCGCAGATCCTCGTCCAGGGCAGCACCAGCCTTGTGCCCCCGGAACTGGCCCATTCGAAATAGGCCACGCCGATGCATCCGACATAGTTGCGGGCGATCGCCGCAGCAACCTCGGGAGACGTGAGTGCCGCAGCATGTCCTTCGCGCTGCAGGTCGGCGGTGTCAGGATCGATCGAGGACGAGAAATCGACCGCGAATACGACGGCGGCATCGACGTCGGCGGCCTGCGCCTGAAGCCCCCACAACACCAAAGCGGCCAGCGCCGCTGGCAATCCCAAGAATAGTCT
Source organism: Sinorhizobium psoraleae (assembly GCF_013283645.1). Lineage (GTDB taxonomy): Bacteria > Pseudomonadota > Alphaproteobacteria > Rhizobiales > Rhizobiaceae > Sinorhizobium > Sinorhizobium psoraleae. The sequence goes on along the minus strand of NZ_JABEKV010000015.1, from coordinate 6,947 downwards.
TCCCATTTATTGATCCCCCCTGGTCCGTCGTGCACGACCATTCCTCCGCTTACCTGATCAGCCGTGATGACAGCGCTTGCATGCTTGGGTGGCCCAGCTTGCGCCGCGGTATTTCTGCGTTACAATCGCGTCATGAAGGGGCCCAGTACGCACCGGTGCCAATGATGACCACTGGTGACGGCGTTGCCAGCGTCAGAATTTCCTTGCTCGGCGCCTTGCTGGTCAAGAACGAGCGACACGATCACATCCAGCTGACCGGCAAGAGGGGTCCGGCCCTCCTCGCCTACCTCGCCCGCTGCGCGGGGATGGCGGCGCCAAGGGAGAGACTGGCCGACCTGCTCTGGAGCGACAGCGACGAGGACCACGCGCGCAACAGCCTCAGGCAGACGATCAGCATCCTGCGCCGGGACCTTCTGAAAGCGGGCGTGGACGTCATCCAGTCGCGGCAGGACCTGATCGGCCTCAAGGCGAGCGCCGTCGAAGTCGATGTCGAGGACTTCGAGGCCGGGTTGGCTGCCCGCTCGCCCGAAGATCTGGGAACGGCCCTGGCTCTCTATCGCGGCCCTTTCCTCGATGGTCTCCACCTGGGCAGCGACCCGTTCGAACACTGGGCGGCCGGCGAGCGCGGCCGGCTTCTGGACCGCGCGCTCGAATCCACCGAAAGGCTGGCGCGCCTCGTCGACGGGGAAGCGGGATTGGTCCTGGCCGACCGGCTGCTGACAATGGAGCCGACGCGGGAAGCGTCCTATCGGCTGAAGATGGAACTGCTGGCGGCGAGCGGCCAGCGCGACAAGGCGATCCGTACGTTTGAGACGTGCAGGAGCATGCTGAAGACGGAATTCGGCGTCCAGATCGGCCCGGAGATGCGCGCGCTGTGGCAATCCCTGGTGTCGCCCGCCAATGGGGCGTCGCATCCCGTCTCACAGACGTCGGCAAATGTCGTCCGGGCCGGTCAGCGCCTGGGGCGGCCCTCCATCAGCGTCGCCGATTTCGTCAATCTGACAGCCGAGCGGCGTGACGGTTATTTCGCCAAGGGGCTTGTCCAGGACATCACCACGGCCCTCTCGGAGGTGGCGGACTATGTGGTCGTCTCCAATGTCGGCGCCGTGGAGAAGCCTGCTCCGGGCGACGACGCGCAGCGTCCGGAGCAGCTGAGCGCGCGCTACGTGCTCGGCGGCAGCATCCAGAGATCTGGCCGCGATCTGCGGGTTAACGTCCATCTCGCCGACGCCGCCGGCGGCCACAATGTCTGGGCCCAGCGATTCGACGGCCGCTCCGAGAACGCGCTCGAATTTCAGGACCGGATCGCGCAATCCATCGTGCTGGCCGTCACCCTCGAACTGCAACTGACGCTCTGGAAGGTTCGCGACAAGAGCCCGCCCGGCCCGCCGGAAGTGCGCAGGCTCGTCAACGAATCTCTCGTGAACTATTTTGCGATGACGCGCGACTCCCTGCCGCGTGCGATCGAACTTGCCGAGCGGGCGCTGGCGATCGCGCCCGACAATGCCCGCGCCAAGCGGACGCTTTCCATCACCATGACGGTGGCGCTGGCCTGGGGCGCGCTCCCATCGCACCCTGACCATGTCGAGCGCGCTTTGGCCCTTGCGGAAGCCTCTGTACGGGCGGTTCCGGACGACGAGATCGCGCGCGTCATCCTGTCCTTCGCGCTCGAAACCGCAGGCCGGATCGACGAAGCCATCGTCGAATGCCGGCACGCAATCAGCCTCAACCCGAGCTATCCCAGCGCCCGCGGCGACATCGCCGAACTCTACGCCCTGCGCGGCCAGGTCAGCGAGGCGCTGCACGAGGCCAGCGAGGCGATCCGGCTCGGAACGCCCGACGTCATCGACTTCTGGCGCCACAACAGCATGGTCGTGGCGCTGTTTGCCGACGGCAACGATCGGCGGGCTCTCGAAGCGGCCCGCAGGGTCGTCAGGACGAAGCCCGACTTCGTCCGCGGCGCACTCTACTGGGCTGCAGCCGCGGCCGCCACGGGCAACAATGAGGAAGCTTCCCGGGCCGTTCATCATTGCCTGTCACAGCTTCCGCATCTCAACCTGGGCAATGTCTGCCCCGGTTTCGTGCCGCGCTACGTGAAGGATATGCATCATTCACGCTTCCTCGAAATGCTGGAGCGTGCCGGCCTTCCGCGTGGGGACACGACCATTTTAACGACCGACAGCGGCCGATGAATGGCAGCTCATTAGCGCTATAGCCGGCGTTTACGTTCGACCAATCAAAGGACCACCCTGGTCGGTCGGAGGCTTCGGTCCCCACCTGGTTGACGGTCGGCTATCGCTGTTTGGGCACCAGAAGCTGCCAGACCGCTACCGGCCCGAACTGCCAATATTCCCTGTTACAGCAGTTGCTGATTAGCCTCTCTGCTGAAAGTATCGGAGTGCTGGCGAAATGAACTCGGGATTCTCCCAGGTTGCATAACGCGCGCGAAGGAGCAACGGCAGATTGGCGGTCTGGGGATCAGTCTCGGCGAGCATTCTACGCACTGTTTGGAAATAGCCAAGCACTGCCTCAGGAATCTCGGCGCCGCCGAGATTTCCATGACCCGGCACAATGAGGCGCGGCTGCAACCGTATCATATCGTTGAGAGCGATTTCCCAATTTGCAACGTCAATGTCGCCGACACCGATCATAGGCGGGAAGAACGGGACGATCGGAAACATCCGCTCTTCGAGGAGGTCTCCCGCGAACAGGATGCGCTCCTGAGGCAGGAAGAGGATCTGATCCCCCGGAGAATGGGCGGTGCCCCAGGTCCGAAACCGGACCTCACGGCCGCCGAGATTGATCACGGTCTCCGCGGTGTCGTATGACTCATGCGGTGGCGTCAGTGTGATCCCGTCCAGCAGATGCTTCTGCCCTTCCGGTAGAATGCCGGCTCTGAAGCCGTCCAGCAAGGTCTGACCCGAGCGCTGAAAATAGTCCCGTTGCGCGCTATTGTAGTAGATGCGCGCGTCGCTCCTGAACACTTGGGCACCGAAGCCGTGTTCCGGATGGGCGTGGGTTACCGTCAGGATGATCCGGCGTCCCGGTGCGAGTTCTCGCGCCAGGCGCAGGACGTTCTCGGCGCTCTCGATACCAAGACCGCAATCAACCACCAGCACGCTTTCCGTGCCGACGATGATCCCGATATTCGGAACGAGCGGGATGCGCTTGTCGGGCACAAGAAAGACACCTGGCGCCATCTCCGCCGGAAAACGTGTATCCACGGTCGGTAGGGGCCGCGCGGGCGGCTGCAAGATGTCCTGCCCTTGAGCGCTTGCTGGGATCGAAACCATTCCCGCCAGTCCAGCCAAGACCGTCAGCTTCAGCAAATCGCGTCTGTTTGTGTATGCTGCCTTTTCAGTCTCCATCACATGTCTCCCTGTGTTCAGCAGCCCTCTATCGAAACGGCGTCAGTCCTTGGCCCGGTACTCTTCCGGCATGACGAAGACCTCGTCCGCACGTCCGTATCCGCCATCGGGCACTTCCTCGATCAGGACCATCGTGGTCGGACGCACAATTTCCCCGAAATAGCCGACCATGAGTTCGGTCGTCTTGTGGATCAGGTCTTCCTTCTGTGCCGTCGAAAGCGAGGCCTGGGGCAGTTTGTAGTTCGCGAAAGGCATGGTGTGTTCCTTGGGCTTGAGGGTTGCCGTTAGACCGCGCCGCCATTGGCGCGGATTGTTTGACCGTTGATCCAGCCGCTTTCCGGCCCGGCCAGGAAAGCGACGGCGTCGGCGATGTCATCGGGACGACCGAGGCGGCCGAGCGGGATCATCCGCGTGATGCTGGCGACCAGTTCCTCTGACTTGCCGCGCATGAAAAAATCGGTCTCGACCGGGCCTGGCGCGATCGCGTTCACGGTGATCCTGCGCGGGCCCAACTCCTTGGCAAGCACATGCGTCAGCGCCTCGATCCCGGCTTTCGTCGCGGCATACAATCCGTAACCGGGCTGGTAGAAGCCCACCACACTTGAGGACACGCTGATGATCCGCCCGCCATCGCGCAGCCGCTTGACGCCTTCGCGCATGCCGCGGAACGTGCCGCCAAGATTGATGGCGCAGTGATCTTCGATGTCCGCGTCCGTAGCGTCCGCTACGGGTGACAGCCGCATCATGCCTGCATTATTGACCAGTAGATCGACCGGGCCGAACGCGGCTTCAGCCGCATCGAACAGCGCGGGCATGCCGGTCGGATCGCCGACGTCAGCCTGCACCGCGACCGCCTTGCCGCCCGCCTGCTCGATGTCCTGCACGACCTGACGGGCAGTGGCCTCATCGCGCGCATAGTTCACCGTGACGGCACAGCCCTCTTGGGCCAACCGTCGCGCGATTGCCGCGCCGATGCCCTTGCCGGCGCCAGTCACGATCGCGGTTTTGTCTTTCAGTCTCATTTCTTGACCTCCGTTGCTCGGCAAGGATGGTAGGGAGAGTTGAAGACGGGATAATCACCCTTTTCCGGGCAACAAAATTCGGCTATCCCGAATAATCATGGATCGTCTCGATGCAATGCGTCTTTTCGTGCGTGTCATCGACCGTCGCAGCTTCACGGCCGCGGCGGCCGATCTGGTTATCCCGCGTTCGACGGCCACCGAGGCGATCAGGCGACTCGAGCGCGATCTCGGCAGCCGGCTGTTGGAACGAACCACCCGGCATGTGGCGCCCACGTCGGATGGCGAAGCCTATTACCGGCGGTGCCTGTCGATCCTCGCCGATATCGACGAAGCGGAGCGCGCCTTGCGGGGCGGTGAACCCTCGGGGGTGCTTCGCATCGACGCGCACGGCGCGCTGACGCGGGCTTTCCTGCTGCCGCGCCTGCCGGACTTCCTGGAAGCGTACCCACAGATCACGTTGCAGATAGGCCAGGGCGACAGGCTGGTCGATCTGGTACGCGAGGGGGTGGATTGCGTCATCCGGGCGGGCGAACCGGATGACAGCGGCCTGATCATGCGCAGGCTCCCCGATATCCCGGAGCAGACCTGCGCCAGTCCCCAATATCTCGAGCGCCACGGGATGCCGGCTTCGATCGATGATCTCGACCGACACCAGATGATCGGCTTTGTGTCGTCGCGTACTGGTCGTGTGATGCCGCTAGAGTTTCAGACCGCCGGGGGGGTCAGGGAGGTGACACTTCCCTGCCACGTGACCGCCAACGAGGCGGAGACGGCGCATCATCTCGCACGGATGGGTTACGGGCTGATTCAGGCGCCCCGCTATCGCTTCCGGGAGGATTTGGCGCGAGGCGCCCTTGTCGAGGTCCTGCCGGATCAGCCGCCGCCGCCTCTGCCGCTCGCCGCCTACTATCCGCAGAACCGCCAACTGTCGCCGCGTGTGCGGGTTTTCCTCGATTGGGTGGTGGCGGTCTTTGATGCGGCAGATCTATAGTTTGATGTACTTGCCTGCACGCGAGGCTCAGGCGTGCGCGCCCGCTGCCGATCGTTATCATTTGCACCGCAGCCGCGCACCCCGAAAGTGCTTTCGGGGCCGAGTATAGACGGCTGCTCTCGGCCCCATTCCGGTCGTCAAACCTCACTCCGTCGAACGTCTCAGATGAGGTCGAGAGCGGCCATCGATCAGCCAGCCGCAAACTTCCGCTTTTGGCGCTTCTTTCGCGTTCCTCACCAGGCAAGGCAAGGCAGAAACGCACCCCTCTTGCGCCCACTGGGGAACTTGAAGGATCGGCCCAATGCTGACATGTGTCGATCGCACGGGGAATTCCGGTGCTGGCCCGAGGCGGACCTTGCACCTCAGGATGGTACGGGTTGCATTGGTGGTGAGCGGTCGCTTCCAAAGGCACCCCGTAGGGCTCTTTCGCTCCAAATGGTGGCCATTGCCTCACTGTGAGGAATGCAAGTCGCGCGTTCGTTGATCGTGCACTCAGCTATCCGAATGTTCTCGCTCATCGAGAAAAACCGAAATCGCTGGTCTTGGCGGCTTTCTCCGTTCCAGCCTAAGCCGTGCGCGCTCACGACCGAGCCATAATGAGCCGGCCGGGATTACGAGCTGCAGAAGTCCAAAGAAGAGCGAGCTGTACACAGGCAAAAAGACTGGGTTCTCAAAGGGATTGCCCCTGAAGCCACTGTCGTCTCCACCCACTGGCAGCGGCACCACAGCGCCCAGCAATATCGCAACCAAGGCAGGCATAAGAAAGAAGCGATATGGCTTCCAGAGCTGGGATTGAGTCAGCGTAAATGGGAAATTTAGCCCCGTGCGATAGCACTTAATGGCAGCGACAATGGAGACTGCGATCGTTACTGTATAGGAAATTAAACTTGCACAAAAATAGAAATTTATGTCCACCGCAAGATAATTTTCTTTGAAGTTTCTCGCTTCAACCCAGAACTTTGGAAGCCAGGTCATTATGTTTCTTGCGACAGGGAAATCAAAAAAATGACGCGGGAAGAGTAGCATTAGAAAGTATGGGAAATATACCATCAGCAATGATCCCCACCCGAAGAAAAATCCGTAGAAGCGCTGAAACGGTGGGTCTTCAATACCCTCTGCAAGCTTTAAAAGAGATGGAACTTCCTTTTTCATCACCGTGGCCCTTTCAGCTCGCCCTTTCAGCGACATGGCTGCCCAGCAGAATATGAGACGAGTTCTTTCCCTGAGACCATTCGGTATGCAGTCTAAATTCGACTCTCCAATAAATTGCAATGGACATTCAGTGTGGAAAACGATCTGGCCCTCCGTCCGCTTTGGGACGGCCCGGACATGCCGGTGCGATTTGCGAGCGTCAGCACCGGTCGAGAGCGGCCATCGATCAGCCAGCCGCAAACTTCCGCTTTTGGCGCTTCTTTCGCGTTTCTCACCAGGCAAGGCAAGGCAACGCAGAAAAGCACCCCTCTTGCGCCCACTGGGGAACGTGAAAGATCGGCCCAATGCTGCCATGCGTCGTAAGCGCTGTTTTGGTCCCACCTTCCGGATCACGGTTTGATTGACGATGTTGAG
>NZ_JABEKV010000014.1:40639-58992 GCF_013283645.1 Sinorhizobium psoraleae | reverse complement strand
CCCACAGGGGCTAGCTACTGGTAGTAGATTTCCAGAATTGCGGTGTGCACCGCGGTGAGGATCAGACCCGGACGGATGCCGATGCCGAGAAAGGCCGTGCCAAACAGGAAGACGCTGGTGATCAAAAAGGATTTTGTTATCCAGTAGGTCCAGTAGGGATCGTTGTCCCAAAAGAGCCCGTGGGCGATGACAGCATCGATGAAGATCGCGGAAAGGCCGACGAGCACGGCAAATTTGACTGTGTCCTTGGCGAGCAGGAACATGGTCGCCACTCCTTGCAAGAGCTCCGACAACCGCCGCTTGTTTACCCAATCCTTCCGCCGCAGCTTTGTTCCTCCCGTGTCTCACCCGGGTGCTTGGCCAAGTGTCCGGACAACTCCTGCAAGCCGTGCCCGAGTTACGCAGCTCGATCCCTCAGGCCCGCTTCGGGTCGTGAAAACGGCACCAGTGAAGGGGCTGTCCGAGCCGCGGACCGGCGCACCGCCGTCGCCTCTGAGGCGTTCCTGCCGCTTGCGGTTGGTGTGCTTTCGGTGATCGCCGCTGGCGGCTTAGCGCCAATACGACTGGCGCAAAATCGAGACGAAGATCAACTCTTATCCGAATTTCCTGACCGCAATCGACGGCCTTTTCACTTTATTCATGTTCGTTCCAAGCATGAAAACGCGCTGCCAATCATCATTTCGCATGGCTGGCCACGGTCGATCATCGAGCAGATGAAGTTAATCGAGCCTCTCACCGACATTACGGCGCACGATGAGTTTACCCGCCAGCGAGGCCGATAAGAACTATATAGCTGGCAAATATAGACGGGAGGTGGGCTGGAAATCAGCGTTCGATCGCGACACCGGTAATAAGTACTAACGTAATCGGATCCCAAGTTCCAAAGCGCGGCAATTTTTGCCCGGGTGCAAGTCGCTTTGTTGTTAGAAGGCCGTCTGGCCCGACGCAGTCAAGCATTTGATAGTGATCAAGGCACTCATCCTTGGATACCGCCACACTGTGCCTTGATTGAGGTGGAGGCTAGGCGATGTCACGATACTTGGCAATTCGACGAGTTCACATGAGTGCTGGGATCGTGGGGTTCATAACGATTTTAGCGTTCTGGATCTCGACGGTGCTGTCGGAATTATCCGGCAATCAAGTTCTAGTTGCGGCTGTCAAAAATGGCATTCTCTGGGGAATGTTGATTCTGATCCCGTCGATGGTCACAGTGGGCGGAACCGGCTTCAGACTGGCGGGAAAGGCTAAATCGGCGCTTGTTCGCTCCAAAAAATTTCGAATGCCCATTATCGCTCTCAATGGCATTCTCGTGCTGGTGCCCTGCGCGTTCTTTCTCGCGAACCGCGCCTCGACAGGTCAGTTAGATACGACGTTTTACATCGTCCAGGCGATCGAACTCATCGCGGGAGGCACGAATCTAACTTTGATGGGCCTGAACCTTAGAGACGGTTTGACGCTTTCCAGATGGATCAAACGTGCGGGGTTACGTCCCGCTTAGGCCTGCTAGGCACAGAGGCATTGGGCTCTTGTTCGCTTAGTTGTTGAACGGATGTGGCGGCGAGGTTGAAATGGCCGCTCCTCATCCAAGTCCAATATCGCCTCGTGATTCGCCCCGGCTGTGGTATCGTGTGATCTTTCTTTTGGCATGCAAGACCTCGAATATGCTAAGTTTGTGCGGGAATTTGATTGTGCGCGTTATGTGAGTGAGCGCGGGTTCAGTTGACACTGGCGCATCCATAGCGCCTGATCTCCGCGCAAGCTCCCGACAGCCGTGGAACAGGATCAAGGTCGGGATGCCTCGGATACCAAGCTCGCGGCCATCTGTTGATGCTCCTCAGAATTGAACTTCACCACGCGTAGGCCCGGCTCCAGTATTTTCGCAGCTTCCGCATAAGCAGGGGCCATCACCCGGCAGCGCCCGCACCAAGAGCGCCCAGACATCAACAAGAACGGGAATGTCGCTGCGACTGATCTGACGCGTGTACATCTCCGTTGGCGGCGTCGCATATGAAGATCAACTCCTGTGCTGGGCGCGAATTCCCAAGGCGTAACCCGCCATCCCTGTCGGTATCGGCCGCTTCGACGCGAACCATGCCGGCAGCCATGAACTCAGCCTTGCTGATCTTGCCGCTCTTGTCGCGGTCCATTTCAGCGAACCGGATCTTCTTGCGCTCCTGCATCGCCTTTGCCGTGATTCATTAAAGCCTCGTCCGGAGAGACGCGACCATCCCCGGCAGCGGGATGGGTAGGAGAAGCCCCATCGGGGTCGGCGGCCGAAGGGTCCCCGGCGTCAAACTTGGTAGCCCACTTTGAAACTGCTCCCAAGGCGGGAAAAATAGAATGCGAACTGAGCGGAGAGCACTCATTCATCGAAAAGGCATCCTGACCGGCGCCACAAGCGCGGCGCCAGAGGCGTCACGGCTTTCGGATCTCAAAAAGTGTAGCCTGTTGGTTCGTGAGCGGCTCGTGTCTGTGTGCAGCGCGCAACGAAATGCGTCTCGCGTCCTCGCGCCAGCCAAGGCCGCGCTCACCAGCGCTCATGCGCTCTAATTGGGCGGTCAGCCATGTAAAGGGCGCGGTCCTCGTGGGCATAAAGGCTGATGGCCGTATCCCCCGACTGGGCGTTCGCAATGCCCGCCGAGAATGTGTATCGGAAGTCCGGATGCCCCGGAAGCGGCCTGGACTTGCTGCACGGATGCTAGCATCCGTGCGACGATCAATTCTGCCTGCTCGACAGATGTGCTAGGAAGAGTGAGCACGAATTCCTCTCCGCCAATACGTCCGAAGCAGTCAGTGCGCCGCACCAGGCCGTGAATCCTCCTGGCGAAATCTCTCGTAACCAGGTCGCCGATCTGGTGCCCGTATTGGTCGTTGATGCACTTGAACCGGTCTATGTCGAGAACGCCCAGGCAGCCGTAAAAAAGTTCATCGGCCCGCTGCGGCCGCAACATGTCCTCGGTCACGACACGGCGATTGGCAGCCCCGGGTCAGTTCGTCGGCATAGGAAGCCAATATCGCGAGATCCCGGTGCTGACGGACCGGGCGTGTTTTGGCTTTCAGGCCGGCAACATCGGTGCCTACACAAAGCAGCATCCACCCGTCTTTCTGGACTGTCTCGGTCATCCAGAGCCAGCGCCCGTCGGCAAGATCGATTTCAAGGCTCCGAAGCCGACCTTCCCACGCCGGGACTGGGTGGAAATCAGCCACTCTTCGAAGTTGGCCGCGTGGATGACGGCGCATTGCGCATGAAAATTTCGCCGCATCAGATCGGCCCCAAGCGGCGCCTATGAAATAGGCCGACCGAAACGCCTCGTTCGCGTAACGAAGGCGGTCAAACTCATCGTAGGCGGCCACGAGAACAGGGGAGGATTCGAATAGTACAACAGTCGCCTGATGTCCTTAGTCATGACCCCAACTTTAGACGGTCTTAGTTAATGCCGAGTGATGGGCTGGCGTGAGATTTACTATCTTCAATCGAGAAAACTGCCATGGGGCGCCATGGGCATCGCAGTGATCACATTCAGTTCACGCTCTTGATCGCGACTGGTATCACTGCTGCGGTCCGGTCGCATGCTACGATGCTCGACGGATATTCGTTCGCCCGAGCCGACGAGTGGGAAACATTCTCCTTCTGTGCTCCGAAAGTCGAAATGATGTCTTCGCAGATGCCACCATACAGCCGGGTTGGGAGAAGATTGAACCGGTGAAACATTGTGATCCCGCGTGGTCTGTGTGAGGTCTTCTTTGCGACCAATGCAGAAGCCGCAGGCAGGTGAGTTGATCACTGCAGATGGGTTCAAATCTCACCGAACACAGGCAGGCGGGGCAGATCAGCGCGGGACCGGTCAACGCGTGTTAAAGCGCTGACAACGTCGTTCCTATTCGCGACAGGTGCTGAGTTTTCAAAAGTTGCCAAGGACTAAGGATTCCATTCTCCGGTGAAGCTTCGAAGGTTGCTCAAGGAAAATTAATCTCCTTGGCGCAGAGTATATTAGCCGGAGACGGTGACCCAATGACGTAACCTTGTAGAGTATAAGAACATGCAATTGATGCCCGTTGCTGATCCGGCCGGGGAAGAGCTCCAGGTATTGGATGTCCTGGTGAAGGCGATGCAGCGGTCGGGCATTGAAGCGACAGCCGATAGTTGTTCGCTGCTGCTTCGGGAAATATCCCGAGAGCGGCCGACTCTATTGCAGGCGCTTGTCAAACTGAATGGAAGCCTTTCCGACGGGATCGATCGCACGCCCTCGAGCCAAGAATTAAATCGCAATCTGGACGACGAAAGCGTAGGAAGGCTTCTTCGCTTCGTGGAAACATCAAAGAGAACGGTCGACGGGCTTCTATCCGCTGCAACGCGGGACATTTCGAGACTGCATTCGATTGCTCAGCAGGTGAGCGCACCTAACCTCCCCAATTCTCGGTCGGTGCATCTCGCTCTTTCCGAGCTCACCCGATCGGCGCGCAAAAACCACGCTTTGCTGCAGCAGACTAACCGCACGTTGGAGTTGGTGCGGCGCGAGTTGGGGGGGAGTCCACCGCTTGAAACAGTGGATCCTGTGACTGGCTTGCCGAACTACGCTGCATTCCGCTCCAGACTGAATGATGTGTTCGGACATCCTACACCGCGGCCGGCCACAGTTCTGATGTTGATAGAACTGGGGGCTTTGAACGCCGTCACCACGGAAATCGGACGGGGCGCCGCGGAACGCGTGCTCCGACGCTTCTGCCTTATTGTTCGGCGATCAGTGAAGAAGAGCGACAGCTTCGCGAGAGTCGGATTTCAGCAGTTTGCACTTTTGTTTGAAGGTGTTACAGCGGATGTTGTGAAGTCAATTGCCGACCGTATTTGTGACGCAATCAACGCAAAGCTCAACCCTAAGAGCAACGATATCTTGGACCTGCTCTGTGTTACAGTGGGTATATTTGCTGATCGGCAAGACGTGAAGTCAGTTGATGATTACCTTGTAAAGGTCCAGGAAAAACTAGTCGCCGCCCGACTGCAAGGCAAATCCCGGATAAGTCCGTCGTAGTCCAAGCAATATGACGGCGCGCCCAAGCAAGAAATTGCTGTTTAATGCAGCCGCCATCGCAGGCCTCGAGCCGCAGTGCCACTGCTATATGTCATGGCAGGGGTGTGCTCCACCCTCTATCACAACCTATCTTTCCGCCTTCTGGCCCTTCTAAAGCTCACTGCATTTTCAACATCGGCGTCAATCGCGCTGAGGCCGGCTCATACCCTTACATGGATGCCGAGACTGCAAACGCTTGCAAAGCGTAGGCCAGTGAGCGCAAAAATCTCCCAGTTGAAGAGATCGCCATGCTCTTCCGTTCGGCTCCTGGATGGCTGCTCCAAATTCCGTTTGCAATCAGTCGCGTCCACGGAACCAGCATATTGTCGGCTTTGGCTCCTCAAGACGTTCGCCGGCTTTACCGCAGGGTAGACTCCGGAAATAAGCAGCCAGTGTCTACGGTTTGCTCCAGCGGGCGGCTTTACCAGCCCTAAGATCGTCTCAAAATCGTTTCGTCCGTGCGCGAGGGAGTACACTTCAATTTGCAGAGTAGCCCGGAAGGCGCTGGCGACGTGATAAGCGGTATAACGACATTCCGACCAGCATGGCCACAACGAACAGAACGGCCTCCCAACGCCCCGTCGACAATGCAGCGATGGCCGGTCCGGGGCAGAACCCCACCAGCCCCCAGCCGAGTCCGAACAGGGCCGCGCCAGTCACCAGTTTCCAATCGATTGCACTGTTCATTGGCACATGGAAGCGGCCGTCGAGAAAAGGCGCCGAGCGGCGACCACGGATGATGTGAGCCACGGCTGAAGGGATCAGCGCGCCGCCCACGACAAAGGCCAGCGACGGGTCCCAGCTACCCGCGAAATCGAGGAACGCCAGCACACGTCCGGGATTGATCATGTCGGAGATCAGCAGACCCGCCCCGAAGATGAGCCCGCAGACAATCGCTGCTAGCAGCCGGGCCGTCATGGCTGGACTCCAATGAGATGGCGGGTAACGAAGACCGTCGCGCCCGCAATGGCCATGAAGATTGCTGTGGCGGCAATCGAACGCGGCGAAAGCCGCGCAAGCCCGCAAACACCGTGACCGCTCGTGCAACCCGATCCGAGGCGGGTGCCATAGCCAACGATGAGTCCGGCAGCAATCAGCAGTGCCGGCGAAGAAGTGATAACGATCTCGGGTTGGCGGATGAGGGCCGCCGCCAGCCCAGCGCCTCCAATGATGCCGGCGAGGAAACCCAGTCCCAACTTGCTGTCGCCGTCATGGGTCAAGCCGGCTGCGGCGGCCGCGAGACCGGAAATGCCGGCTATCCTTCCGTTCAGCAGAAGGTAGAGGCCTGCCGACAGGCCGATCAGGAGGCCGCCGGTGAGTGGCCAGAGATAACTTGTTTCGATCATTGCGTTCACACTGCGTTATCGGTCCGGGCATCAATCCCCGACGATCGACTATGTTATTTCGACTTTATGTACGCAACGAGATCGGCAATCTCGGCACGTGTCAGGGACAGATTCGGCATACGGGAGTGGTGAGGCGTAGCCAAGAATGCCGAAAGGCTTCTCTCGTCAAAACGTTCCGATTCACCAATCTGAGCGAGCGTCGGAACAGTATCAGAGCCGCGAACTTGTCCAGGTGCAACGACGTGACACTCGCTGCACCAGCGTTCGGCGATGGCGCGGCCATGGAGGCGATCGGCCGCGGCGCTCTCGCCAGTTACCATCAGAAGGAGGGCAACGGTGCCAGCACATTGCAGTTCACATATTCGCTTCATTGTAGCCGTGTCCTGTTGGGTGACCAGCAACTCGTACCAGCTTGGTTGCAATGATAGATCTCAAGTCGCGTCCGGGTGATTGACTTTCCAAACAGACACATCAGTCGCGGTTACTGCCACGCGGCCGTCGGGCGCGAGCTCCTTGCCATCGAATTTCTTGGACGCGATGTCGCTGAAGACGGTGACGTATTGCTGCAGTCGACACTCGTTGCAGAGCGGCGGATCGGCGACATCGAGAAGGGCTTCCTTCGTGACAAGAACGATCTCGTCGCCTCCGACGTCTCTTTCCATGATCAGAAGCGCCTCGTCTCCCGATGCCTTCATCATTCCACTGAGCAGCTTCAAGGGCATTTTCGTCCTCCCGGCACGAGTGCGAGTCGAGCCAACCAAAACGGCGTTCACTCAAGCATTATGCCTTGCGCGCACGGAAACTCCTTGATCAAGCTCAAAGTCGATCTCCGTTGGAGGTTAAAATCACCGTGCCCGTCTGCCGTAATCGCGCATCTCGTCGAGCCAGCGAGAGCGCCTCTGCTCATCGGCAAACGAGAGGCCGTAGAAACTCTCGCGGATAGGCTTGATTCCGGCGAGGCCCAACATACTGTGCTCGAAACTCCGAACGCCAAAGGCGCCGAAGTACCAACGGTAAAGAAGCACCGGCATGCCCATGGTGACGATTATGCGGGCGGAGCGCCCGGCAAGCAGCCGCTTCGGAAAGCCGCCCTTCTTGTATTCCATCGCAAAGCCCGGCCTGAAGATGTGCTCGAGAAAGCCCTTGAGCAGGGCCGGCATCGTTCCATGCCAAAGGGGGAACAGAAAGACCCAGTGCTCTGCCCAGCGCATGTCCTCCCGAGCCTGCTCCAAGCCTGGTGGGAATGCCCCGGTCTCGAAATCCTCCTGCGTCCGCAGCAGCGGAAACTCGAGCTTGGCCACTTCTATCCGGCGCACCTCGTGTCCCGCTGCCGTGGCGGCCTCGGCGTAAGCGTCAGCCATGGCGTGCAGGAGGTGGTGCCTGGCCGGGTCCGGATGGCCCTGGACAATCGCAATGTGGCTAGTCATCTGCTGCGCTCCGTAAAATCACCACGCGTACCTTCCAGCTCTTTCCCTCATGACCGCGTTGCGGGCGCATTTGGCCTTCGCCGTGTCCAACGAGATGGCCGCCGGTGTCGTCGTTACTCGTGCTCGAGCGATCGATAGATTTCCAGCTCCTGGGCAAAGTGGAGGCGAGTGATAGCTTCCAGACCGTGCAGCAGGCGCTGGATCTCGTAGCGCTGTGCCGGGCTCGGCCCATGTTCGCCAAAGGCTTGTCGAAGCGAAGTGAGGTTGTGGACCTGACGCTGGATCTCCATGTGAGTTCTGCTCATACCGGCAAAAGCATCCGGCGCGCCCGCCTGCCTGCGCAGCCTGGGATAGACTTCCTCATCATCCTGGCGTTCGTGCGGAAGAAGACGTTGTCGCAGCAGGGCGTCCAGTTGCGCAAGCTGCTTGCGCAATTCATCGTCGGGGAGGTCCTGGATGCGCGCACTTGTATGGCGTATCTCGTCCACAACGTCCATCAGGGCACGATGCTCGGCTTCGAGCTTCAGGAGCTCCGCATGCTCCAAACGTGTTGTTTTCCCCCAGCCGCGCATGGGGTCGCCCAGGGCGCGCAGCGCATTCAAGATGGCGACGATGTCGATCGCTTCCTGTAGCAGTGCGCCTTGAACCGGCGTCAGGTAGCCAAAGGCGGCCGCAATCATGCCAGCGGCGGACAAGGCCATACCCATATAGACGCTCTGGAGGGCTATGCCGCGTGAGCGGTGCGCGATGCGTATGGCGCTGACGAGGCGATCGAGCCGGTCCACCAGGATCACCACGTCCGCCGCTTCGGAGGAGGCGGCAGCCCCGCGCGCGCCCATAGCTACCCCGACGTCGGCTGCTGCGAGTGCCGGTGCGTCGTTGACGCCATCGCCGACCATCATGACCGGTCCTGCCGCTCTTTCCGCTTCCACAATTCGGGTTTTGTCTTCCGGCTTCAATTCGGCGGCAACGTTGTCCAGCCTCAGGAAGGACTGGAGGCTCTCCGCGAGTTCGGTGCGATCGCCGGTCGCAAGCACTATCCGCTCGACGCCGGCCTCCCGCAATTGTCTGAGCACGTTGCCGACCTCCGGCCTTACCTCGTCGGTCAGGAGAAATGCGCCCGCGAGAACCCCGTCGATGGCAGCGAGCACCGAGACGATGCCATCCCTCCGGATCCACTGCCGGATGTCTCGCGAGAAGGCGGTCTCTTCGATTCTTTTGGTGATGAAGTCCCAGCCGCCCACTGCGATCTTGTGGCCATCTATGTTGCCGGTCACGCCGGAACCCGCCGCTTCGCGGGATCCGGATGGCGCGACAAGTTTCAGTCCCCGCTCTCTTGCCGCTGCGACTAGCGCGCGGGCGATAACATGATGTGAGCCCTGATCCAGCGATGCCGCCAGTCGCAGCACCTCCAGAGGGTCGAGATCGGTGCGGGACTTGACCTCGATAAGGTGGGCCCGGCCGTCTGTAATCGTCCCTGTTTTGTCGAGGATCACTGTCTTCATGCACGCAAGCATCTCTAGCGCGCCGCCGCCTTTCACGAGCACCCCCTTGCCGGCGCAACGGGAAACTCCGGCGATGATCGCCACCGGGACCGCGAGAATGAGCGGGCACGGCGTTGCAATGACCAGCACGGCGAGCGCGCGGACCGGCTCCCCGCTTATGACCCAGGCGCCGCCGGCGAGGAGCAGCGTGACCGCAAGAAACCCCAGCGCATAACGGTCGGCAAGCCGAACGATAGGCGCCTTCGCGGCTTTTGCCGCCTCCACTAGCCTGACGATTGCCGCATAGGTGCTGTCGCTCGCCGCGCTTGAGGAGACCATTTTGAAGGCATCACCGGCGTTTGTCGTGCCGCTCGTCACTGGCTCGCCGGACCGGCGCCGGATCGGCATTACCTCGCCCGTCAAGGCTGACTCGTCCAGCACGGCGATGCCATCCATCACGTTTCCGTCGACCGGCAGGACCTCGCCACGGCGGATCAGGATTCGGTCGCCAGGATTAAGTTCTTCGATAGAAACCTCCTGCAACTGCCCATCCGCGTAACGCAGGGCGGTGCGCGGTACCCGGTTGAGCAGCGCTGTCAGTTCTCGGCGTGCGCGCCTTTGAGCGAAATCCTCGAGCGCCTCGCCACCCGTGTACATCAGTGCGACGATGCTGCCGGTGAGGTATTCGCCAAGGAAAAGGGCGCCGCCCATAGCAAGCGCCGCGATGAGATCCAGCCCGAACTGCTTCCTTCCGAGACTGATCGCGATCTCGGTCAGGAGGCTCGCAAGGATCATCGCGGTGCCGGCAGCCCAAGACGCGGCGCTGAGGTCTGGCCGCCCCGCGAGCCAGGTGGCTGTGCCGACGAGCAAGGCGAAAGCGATGACGCCAAGGAGAAGGCGCTTGCCCAGCCCTCCCTCCTGGAAAAGATGCTCGAAGAGTCGGCTCTCACTCAAGGCGCCCTCCCGCAGATCTGGCGCAGGATATTTGACGAACAATATCGTCACCTTGATCCGGCGCAAAAACTCTCCGACGGAAACATTAAACGGCGGCTGAGGCGAAATGCATGGCAACGAGAATGGTGCAGCCCTTCCCAGCGTAGCCCAAGCTTACAACATAGGGCCGCGTCTGCTTTGCTCGCCGGGGATTCACCTCATCACAAATGACGGTACAGCGGCGGCTGCGCATCATTAAGCTCGCCGTCATCGAACAAGATCGAGGAAGCGGGCTGGAATCCTCGCCGTTAGCGCGCAAAGCAACCTCCGCCGTATGAAATATTGCGTTAGATCAATTGCTGCCTTCCTGTTCGCGCCTAATTTCTTTCGGTAGGTCTCCATTAGAACCACAGGCCGGAGGAATTGACATGGTCCAGAACATCAAAAGCATACTGATCGGCCTGACGAAGGAATTCGGCCCTAACGAAACCTCGGCCGCGCTGGCCTACGGTATTTCTCTTGCGCAGCAGGCGGGTGCTCATGCCAATATCCAGGCTGTCTCGATTAAGCTCACACTGTCGAGCGCCGGGGTCAGCAAGGTTGTCGCCGGCCTCGTCCGGGAAGAGAACCAGCGCCTTCATTCCCTTGCCGAGGCTGCCGCCCGCGCTGCGGAGGCCGAGGCTTCCTCGGCGGGTGTTGCCTGCTCCACCGAGAGTCCGCATCTCAGCTATCCCGAGCTGCTCGCAGTTTTCAGGACGCAAGCCCGCCTGCATGACCTCACGATCGTCGACGCCGAATCCGAATCTCTCGCTCTCGACCGGGGGCTGATCGAAGCCCTGCTGATGGAGAGCGGGCGTCCGCTACTCGTGGTTCCGGCCACGCAGGATGTATTCCGCGCCAAGCGAATTATCGTAGCTTGGGATGGCAGCGGCCGGGCTGCCCGCGCGGCAGCCGACGCTCTGCCGTTCTTGCGGGCCGCAGAGGCCGTAGAGGTTGTCGCCGTAACGGGGGAGAAGAATCTTCCCACTACACCCACCTGTTCTGATGCTGCGCTACACCTCAGCCGCCATGGCGTTCATGTGAAGGGGCAGACTCTACCGGTCCTGAATGGCGACGTTGCTGAGACGCTGCGTAAGCATGCAACGCTGATCCATGCCGATTTGATTGTGATGGGCGGCTATGTTCACTCGCGGCTGCGTGAGCTGGTATTCGGTGGCGTCACGCAATCTCTTCTGAAACAGAGCCCCGTGCCCCTGTTCATGGCATACTGATTCGAGGGACCGACCTGCAGTTCAGGGGCTGAGCGCATTTGGGCTCTCATGCCGGTGCCGATCCTGTTGGTCCCGCTGAGGCTGACAGCGCACGCCGAAGGAGGTCGTCATGCCCAAGATGAAAACCGCGGTCTTCGTCGCGCCTGGTCGCATTGTTCTTGACGAGAAGCCGATCCCGGACGTCGGTCCGCTCAACGCGCTCGTGCGGATCACGACCACCACATCCGCGGCACCGACGTCCACATCCTGAGTGAGTACCCGGTCGCACGCGGCCTGACGATAGGCCACGAGCCGGTGGGCGTAATCGAGAAGCTCGGGTCCGCCGTGCGGGGATACAGCGAGGGTCAGCGTGTGATCGCCGGGGCAATCTGCACCTCAGGCCACAGTAATGCGGCCCTGTGCGGCTGCCATGCCCAGGACGGCCCCGGCACGAAACACGGCTGGAAAGGCATGGGGGCTGGAAGTTTGGCAACACCATCGATGGTTCGCAGGCCGAATACATCCTCGTGCCTGACGCCATGGCCAACCTGGCTCCAATGCCGGACGGGCTGGCCGACGAGCAGGTGCTGATGTGCCCCGATATCATGTCGACGGGCTTCTCCGGGGCGGAAAGCGGTGCCGTCCGCGCTGGCGACGCGGTGGCGGTATTCGCCCAGGGCCTCATTGGCCTGCGAGCGACAGCAGGTGCGCGTCTAATCGGCGCACCGACGATTATCGCGGTTGAGAGCGTCGCGGCCCGCATGGAGATGGCCCGCCGCATGGGCGCGGACCACGTTGATGGAGGTGATCGCATCCGGCCGTGTCGACACGCGTCCTCTGGTGACTCACCGCTTTAAGCTGGACCAAATTGAGGAGGCATACGACCTTTTTGCAAACCGGCGGGACGGGGTGCTCAAGGTCGCGATCACTCCATGACGCTTTCCATCGGCGCGGGCCGTATTTTCATTGCCCGCCAGCCGTGCGACGAGCCCGCCACTTGTCAATTTCCACGACCAGAAGGGCAGACGATGCTGCTACAAGCAGGAGCGCCCACTCTGAGAACGAGATCGGTGAAACTTGCAGCGTCTCCCTGAGGATCGGAGTGTACATCGCGGCGATATGAAGGCCCTGGGCCGCTGCGATTGAGAGAAGGAGAAGCGGGTTGGCGAGAAAGCCAAGTTGGAAGACGGACTTGCGCTCGGAGCGGCTGGCGAGCGTCTGGAAGTTCTCGAAAAGCACGAACAACAACAGCAGCAGATTGCGGGCTTCGCTCTCGCCGTAGCCCTGCTCGAGCAGAACATAGAACATCGCGAAACCGCCTGCTCCCATGACGAGCGTGGACTGCCATATGCGCCGAATCATCAGCCGATCGAAAATCGGTTCGGACGGTCTGCGCGGCGCGCGGCTAAGTTCGTCTCCTTCTGGACTTTCACCGGCAAGGGCAATGTCCTGAATGCCGTTGGTTACAAGGTTGAGCCAGAGCAATTGCACGGGAAGAAGAGGCATGGGTAAGCCGAGAGGGATTGCCAGCAGAAAGAGCAGCAATTCTGCGGCGCCCGTCGACATGAGCATAAAAATGACCTTGCGGATATTCGCATAGGCGACCCGGCCCTCGCGGATTCCGCTGACGATCGAAGCGAAGTTGTCATCGGTGATGATGATATCGGCGCTTTCCTTCGCCACCTCCGTCCCCTTGCGTCCCATCGCAACGCCGATATGCGCGTGCTTCAGCGCCGGCGCATCGTTGACGCCGTCGCCCGTGACGGCGACGAAGTGGCCGTTGCGCGCGAGCGAGAGGACGAGTGCCAGTTTTTGCGAAGGAGCCACACGTGCGTAGATGCGGCCCTGGCGGGTCAGTCTGTCGAGGCTTTCCTGTCCGTTTTCCTCAGCCCTGCGTACAGCTTCGCCGGTGACTACCTGATCTTCGGTGAAGATCAGACCGGCCTGGGAGGCGATCGCCGCTGCGGTCTTGGGATCGTCGCCGGTGACCATCGCGACGTCCAGGCCTGCTGAGTGGCAATCGCGAATTGCCTGCGGTACCTCAGCCCGCACGGGATCCTGCATTCCGGCGAGCCCCAGGAAGACGAGGTCGACGAGCAGGTGCCGGCCAAAACCTCCGTCTGCCTCGACCGCCGTCTCGCCCTCCGCAAAGGCAAGCACTCGAAGGCCGCGCGCGGCCATCTCTTCTTTTTGCCGGACAAGGGCTTCCCGATCGATCGGCTCGGCGCGACCATCCATGTCCATCCTGTCGGCCATGTCGATCAGGGTTTCTGCGGCACCTTTGACGAAGATGCGGATGCTGTCGCCGTGACGGTGAAATGAGGCGGCGTATTTCAGGTCCGGCTCGTGAGGAATGCGGGCGACGAGAGGATAGTCATTCTCGATTTCGTCGCGCGGCAGACCTCCCTTGTACGCCGCTGCCAGCAGTGCGATGTCGACCGTATCGCCCACGGCGGCCCAGCCGTTGTCTTGTCGGGTAAGCGATCCTTCATTGGGCAGCGAAGCGGCCTTTAACAGGGCAATGGCCCGTTCCCGCGCTTCTGCGGGAGGGGTTCCATCGCCACGAATCGTGCAGGCATCCAGATCAGCACCCGTATCGCAGACGATATCAGTGCCGTCCGGCAAGCGGATATCGGTCACGGTCAGCTCGTTGAGCGTCAGGGTGCCCGTCTTGTCGGTGGCTATCATCGTGCAGGATCCAAGCGCTTCCACGGCCGGCATCCGCCGCACGATGACATGTGCATTCGCCATACGCCGCATGCTGATTGCCAGCGCGACCGAGATCGCTATCGGCAGCCCTTCCGGGATCGCGCTCACCGCCAGGCCAACGGACATCATGAAGAGATCACTCGGCGCCATCGCGCGAGCGATTCCGACTAGGATGAGAAGCACTACGGCTGCGGCGACGACCGAGGCGATGAACTGCGAAAAGCGTTCCATCCTGATCATCAATGGGGGCTTGGAAACGGATGCCCTGCCGATCTCCGTCGCAATTTTTCCGATCTCGGTCGCCGCTCCCGTCGCTATGACAAATCCCCGTCCCCGGCCGCGCGTGACGAGCGTTCCCGCGAACGCCACGGGGCCGGCATTCACCGCGGCGGTGGCGTCAACATCCACCGCGGTTTTATGGACCGGTGCCGATTCCCCTGTCAGCAGGGATTCATCGCAGACAAGATCGCTCGCCGACAGGAGCCGGAGATCCGCCGGCACGCGGCCGCCGGCTTCGATCAGGACCAGATCACCCGGCACCAGGAGCCGCGCGTCGATCTCCTGCACGTGTCCGTCGCGGACTACGGTCGCTTTCGGCTGCTCCAGTTTGCGCAGCGCGAGGGCCGCCTTGCCGGCCGAGTGCTCCTGTATGCAGCCTATAATGCCGTTCGCGACGAGGACGATTCCGATGAACAGAGCGTCGCGTACATCGCCCAGCGCGAGCGACACAAGCGTCGCTGCCAGAAGGATATAAATCAGCGGACTGCGAAACTGGCGCAAGAACGTTGCGAATAGGGAGGACGCCTGTGGCTCGGGAAGCATATTCGGCCCAAATTGCGTGAGCCGGACCTCCGCCTCCTTCTGACCAAGCCCAGCAGAGAGGTCGTCATACATCGCAGGGTCTTGAACGTGAGGTGCAGTGTCAACGAACGTTGCTGAGTTCATGAAATGCGCCCCGGTTACGCGAGCCTCGCTTGTTCTCAAGCGTTGTTGCTTCCGACGCCCCGTGGCGCCACCCAGCTAAACGACCCTTTGGACCGCGAGATTGTCCGCGAACAGCTTTTCTTCTCCATGCACGCGCTTTGCCGCCTTGGCTGCAATGCTGGAGCCGATATCTGCCATTCGGCCTGCTTCCTTCGAGTAGTCGAGAAAGGCATCTTGCCAGAAGCTGCACCACAAATCGAATGAGTCGTTCACGTGAGCAGGTGACCAGACTTCCTGCAGATACTGCAGATCCTGCTCACAGCGGCTCTTCAGGAACGATAACGCTTCGATCTGACAGCGAAGCATTGCGCCAAGCGCGTCGGTCTGAAGACGACCGAGCGAGAAGAGGACGTTCGGACCCTCGAGCGGGGTCGGTATCGATGTCCAACAAAACCCGAAGGCAGGCGTGGGGTGCGAATTAGTCCCGTGCATAAATATAGCTCCTCATGTCGCCGCTTGATGGCTGGGAACCTGGCGGCTGTACACCAGTCGATCCGGCGCATGCCTGTTTCCAGCGCATTTAGGTGTTACGGTCGCTCGCGTTCAGGCACCCAGGCGACTCGCGCATCCTCGATCCTCAAGTGGTCTTCGACGGCAGTCACGCCTGGAGCTGACCAGGCAGCGCGTTCTGCCATGACGCGTGCTCGCAAGCTCTGCACTTTTCCGTGCAATATGATGTGACTGCCCGAGACCTCCACGTCGATGTTTTCGGCTTCGGTCTCCGCGTTGCGTTTCAGGGCTTCCCCGATGCCATGTCTGACATCGAGCACATTCATTCTCGGGCGAATCCTGAGCTGGTTGTCGATGCCAGTGACGCCCGTCAGTACGCGAACGGAATTCTCGGCCGCAGAGCGCTGGAAATGCCAATCGACGGTGCCCTCAAGCGTGACGAAACCTTTTTCGACCTTGACGTGGATGTCCTCAGGGTCGGAAATCGCAGCTCCCCAGGCGAGAATTTTGAGAACGCGGCGGGCAATTTCGTCATCGGCGGTTTTCTTGTGCTCCGGTAGGCGCACGTCGATCTCCTCCGCGATTGCTCGAACGCCCTTCATACGTTCGGCGATACGTTCCGCGGCGTGTTTTTCCGCATAGCTGCGGACGTGCCCGGTAAGCGTGACGATCCCGTCCTCGACGGCAACGCCGATATTGGCGGCGTCGATGCTGGGCTCATACTCAAGTTCGTCCAGGATGTCCTGGCGCAGTCGAACGTCGTTGTCCATGGTTCTTCTCCATGATCGAGAGCGCTGCAAAATCTGAAACAAGTATCGCCACGAGGCGGCCCTCGGTCATTGAGGCACATCAAAGCAGACCATGGGACGGAACGTTAGTCTGAACATTTGGAGGACGGCAGAAAGGACAGACCGATGTTCGTCAAAGAAATGTCCCGCCACGACTGCAATAGCGTGGTTCAGTCCGGTCACGTGGCTCGCCTTGCGTGTTGCAGGGACGGCAGGCCGTACGTCGTGCCCATCACCTATGCCTTCACGGGGAAATGCCTCTACTGCTTTTCCATGCCCGGCCAGAAGATCGACTGGATGCGCGAGAACCCGCATGTGTGCCTTGAAGTCGAAGAGTTTTCAGACGAGCGGCAGTGGAAAAGCGTCCTTGTATTCGGCCGTTACCAGGAGCTGCCGCCTGAGGGGCAGTCGCACAAAGAGTGCTTGCATGCCTGGTCGCTTCTCCAGGCGCGGCCAAACTGGTGGGAGCCGGGCGGGCTGAAGCTGGGCAAACCGGAGATAGCAGCCGCTTCGCCGCATGTCTTCTTCTGTGTCGATATCGACGAAATGACCGGCCGTGCCGCATACGAAGGAGAGGCGTGACTCCAAATACTAAAGGCGCCGTTTTATGCGGCGCCTTTATTGCGATGCGCAGGAGAGTCTTCAGTGAACCATCAACACCGGTACGATGGGCGCTTCGATCATCGCCTTGGTAACGCCGCCGAAGATTTTCTCTCGAAGACGTGTGTGTCCGTACGCCCCCATGACGATCAGATCGGCAGAGGTATCAATTGCATGCTGGTTCAGCACCTCCTCCACCCGGCGTCCAGCACTCGGAAGCCGATCGACCGTTACGTTGACGCCGTGGCGAGCGAGGTAGGTGGCAACGTCAGCACCTGGTTCGTCGCCGTTTCTCGCCGGAGCCGCGCTCGGATCGACGAGCACGACGTTCACCTCCTCAGCGCTCTCCATCAGCTCCAGTGCTTCCCGCGCCGCCCGCGCGGATTCCATGGTCGAGTTCCATGCGAGAAGAACCTTTTTTGGACGCAAGGTGACCGATTGGCGGTTTGTTGCGAGCAGAACTGGTCGCGCGGAATAGAAGAGGGCCCCGTCGACGGCACGTTTTCGCAATGACGGATCGGCCTGCAAGCTCGCGCCGATTAATGTCACATCGGCGTACCGCGCGCGGGTGCCAACATCGTCGTCGGCCCACGCGGTCTCGCAGTAGATGCCGTTTGCATCGAATGAGATTCCGAGGCCCTTCAGCGTGGCTCGGGCTCTCTCCATTGCCTCATCCAGTTGCCTCATGTCCTCGGCTCGTTCGTCTAACCAGGCGACCGACATGGCCGCATAGTTCCCGATCGGGGGTGGTGCGGCGAGCTTCACCAGCAGAACCGAAAGGTGCGCACTGGCAGCCGCGCTGAGGTCCGCTGCCGCTGTTAGATCATTCTCGTGCTCGTTGGCATCGATCACCAGAAGAATTGTCTTGTAACTCATTTCTTTCTCCTCCGAAGGCGATTGGCAGTTCCTTGAGCAATCTACGCCAGCTACCGCCGGCTACATTGATCCTGCTCAAGAAGCTCCTGCCTCGGACCGAAGTGTTAATGTTGCTATCCTCAGGCTTTGATCGGCCGGATGCGGCGCGATCACAAATCCAAATTCCCTGCACATTTTCAGCATCTTCGCATTATCATTCAGAACGAGACCTTCGATGCGGTGCAGACCGTCGGCCAGAGCGTACTCCACCAGATGCGTGAGGAGAGCCCAGCCAAGACCATGCCCCTGCAGGTCGGTTCTGACCAGCAGTCCATATTCCGCGGACTCGTGATCGGGATCCGCGTAAAGCCTCGCAATTCCGGCAAGCTCGCCGCTTTCGCTATCGAGAGCGACGAAGGCCATCTCGCGCTCGTAGTCAATCTGGGTGAGCCTCACCA
>NZ_JABEKV010000014.1:12369-40539 GCF_013283645.1 Sinorhizobium psoraleae | reverse complement strand
GCGTGATCGACTTCGAGATCAATTTGACCACTACCCTTCGAGCGCTCGCAAGAAGCGAACCGGCGATCGCTTCCGCCTCCTTCGGCGATTTTGCAATTATCGTTTGAGGGATCGGAATGCCGTAGGCCGCGATCACCGCCTTGGCCTCTGGTTCATTCAGCATCCGGCGACCTTCCGCTGCGGCCTTTCGGAGAACGGATCCCGCCAGACCGCGGTCGATCGGCACTTCGTCGTCCCGGCTGGATGGCACCCTCACCAATGCGCGCTGCGCTTTCGACCATTTGGCGAGGTACGAAGCCGCCAAGGCGACGTCCGACGGCGTGTCATAGCTCGCCAGTCCGGCCCCCTGCAGCACGTGACGGCCGTCACGGGCGATCCGACCGCCTTGTGAGAACCGGTTTCCCCGAGATTGTCCCTGACCGCGCAAGGGACGCGACCGCACGGGCGGCAGCGACGGGAGAGGCGAGGCCGGTCGGACAATTCATGACGATCAGGATGTCAACTCCCGGATCATGAGCGATGATCTCAACCGCCGTCTTGTAACGATCTGGCGGTGCATCACCGATGATGTCGACGGGATTAGCGCGCGACCAATTGGCCGGAAGTACCCGATCGAGTGCGCGGATGGTCTCCGGGGAAAGATCAGCGAACGCGCAAGCGAGGTCCTCCAGGCGATCCACAGCGAGAACGCCGGCCCCGCCGCCATTGGTGACGATTGCGACACGGCTGCGTTCAAGAGGGGGAAAACGCGCGAGGGTTTCTGTCGCGTCGAACAATTCGCCGAGGCCTTCGATCCTCAAGATGCCAGCACGACGCAAAGCCGCGTCGACAACGCGATCGGCTCCTGAAAGCGCACCGGTATGCGTGGCGGCCGCTTTGGCCGCCTCCGTGTGACGGCCGGCCTTGATGGTGACCACCGGCTTTACCCGCGCCGCCGCCCGCGCCGCCGACAGGAATTTCCGTGGATTGGAGATTGCCTCGAGATACATGACGATCGCGTTCGTCTCAAGATCTCCCGCAAGCAGGTCGAGGAAATCGCCCGCGTCCGCGTCTGCCATGTCGCCAAGGGAAATAATTTTCGAAAAACCGACATTATTCTCCGCTGCCCAGTCGATCAACGAAGTCGTGATCGCTCCGGATTGCGAAAGCAGCGCGATTCCGCCCGGCCATGCTTGCAAATGCGCGAAGCTCGCATTCAGCTTCGCGGAAGGAACGATGAGGCCGACGGTGTTCGGCCCAATGATGCGAAGGAGAAAAGGCTTCGCGGCATCGAGCATCGCTTGCCTCAAGCCTTGATCGGCGTTGATACCGGCCGTGATGACCACAGCAGCGCGCGTTCCTTTTATGCCCAGCTCATGGATCAGAGCCGGTACGGTCTGTGGTGGAGTGACAATGACGGCAAGGTCGGGGACACCGGGAACATCCGCTACTCGGCGATAGCAGCGATGGCCGGCGACCTGGTCATGTTTGGGGTTGATCGGCCAGATTTCTCCGTAAAATGCGGCCCGAATCACATTCTCGACAACCACCCGGCCGATCGATCCTGCGCGATCAGAGGCACCGATAATCGCAAGCGACTTTGGATCGATCGCATGATGAAGGTTGCGAATGCTCATGATCTCGATCTCCAATCTTCGTTAATCGAAGATATCGCCGCTTTCCGGCGACGCGTTGATCGCGCTCAAACAAAAAGGCCCGTTCAGGGGAACTATTACGTGTCGCTATGTCGATTAGAAATTCGACACATCAATCCAGCAGTTCTCGCAGCCGCAGTGTCAAGTCTCCGGCGGTGTAGGGCTTTTGCAGCCAGCTTCCTGCCGCCTGCCGGCCCGAACCCGCTCGGCCGCCTCAGGCACTGGCGGATGCATACGGCGCACATGCTATGGGCGAGGGGGTCATGCTCGCTTTCGTCACAGATCACGGTTACGGACGCTGGGGACGGAAATTTGGCGTCGGTTCAACAATAGGCACCGCGTCGGCGCGTCACCTCTCGGCGCAGATGCAGGGCGATCGGGTCAACGCATCTTTGATCCGCATCAAGTCGCCGCCTGCGCAAGTGTGCATGCTTAGCTATGCCGTCCATCATATCAAGGCCGCGACCATGGCGATTGAACCGACCATCCGTTTTCATGGGGCAGCGGGAACCGTTACCGGCTCCTGCCAGCTGATCGAATTCAATGGTACGAAGGTTCTCATCGACTGCGGTATGTTCCAGGGGTCAAAGACCGAGAAGGAACTTAATTACCGGCCCTTTCCCTTCGACCCCAAGAAAATCGATGCCGTAATCCTGACGCACGCGCATATCGACCATTCCGGCCTACTGCCGAAGCTTGCGAGGCTTGGGTACGATGGCCCGATCTTCGCGACGCCGGCAACCACCGACCTCTGCTCCGCCATGCTGCCGGATTCTGCTCACATCCAGGAGAGCGAAGTCGACCAGCTCAATCGCCGCAACCTTCGCCGGGGTCGCCAGACCGTGACGCCGATTTACACCGCGCGCGACGCCGCTGTCGCGATCACACTGTTTCGGCAGGTGCGTCTCGGCTCGTGGGAGACAGTGGGTGAGGGAATTCGCTTCCGTTTCTGGAATGCCGGACACCTGCTCGGATCCGCTTCCGTCGAGATGGAAATCGGTACCGGGCCGTCGCCGCTGCGCCTTCTGTTTTCAGGCGACATCGGTCCGCGTCATAAACTCCTGCAGTTCGATGCGAAAGCACCGAGTGGCCGGGACTACGTCATCTGCGAGAGCACCTATGGCAATATTGAGCGCGAGGAAGCGGACGATGCCGCCCGACGTCACGTTCTGCGCTCCGAGGTGCTGACTGCAGCGCATCCGAATGGCGCTCTTCTCATCCCCTCTTTCGCCGTCGAACGCACGCAGGAACTGCTCACGGATCTGGTCTACTTGATGGAGACGGGCGCCGTCCCGAAATGCCCCATCATCATTGATTCACCCCTTGCGACTCGTGCGAGCGAGATTTTCCGCAGGCATGCCCGCGAGCTTGAGAACGGCGATGCTCTCGTTCGGGGGATCGAGTCGAAGAATGTTCGCTTTACCGAAACGGCGGAGCAATCCAAGGCGGTCGATTTCATTAGGGGGTTCCATATTGTTATCGCTGCGAGCGGGATGTGCGAGGCCGGGCGCATTCGGCATCGCTTGAAAAACTGGCTCTGGCGCGACGAGGCGACAGTGCTGCTGGTTGGTTACCAGGCGAACGGCACCCTGGGGCGCCTTCTCGAAGAAGGAGCCACCGTCGTGCGCATTCAGGGAGACGATATCCGGGTCCGAGCCCGTATTAGGAAGTTGGACATCTATAGCGGCCATGCCGATGGCAGCGAGCTTGCCGACTGGGTGCAGGCCCGGCAGCCGATCAGCGCTGGTGTCTTCCTCGTCCATGGAGAGGACGAGGCACTTGAAGGGATCAGAGGGCGTCTCTCCACGTTCCTGCCTCAAGATCGCCTCATCCGGCCGAGACTGGACAGCGAATTCCGCCTCGGAACGCATGGTGCAGTTCAGATTTCCGAAGCAGTCGCCCCGCCACGCATCGATCCCTTACGGGCAGGAAGGACGGATTGGCACAATGATTTCCAGAAGCTCGTCCTCGATCTTCAGGATGAGCTGGCCAAGGCCGCGGATGATAAGGCGCGTGGGGTTGTGATCCGTCGACTGCGCCGTGCCCTGCAGGAAGAAGCATGAGACGCCGAAGTGATTAGCAATGGCGAGAGCATGAGGCACACGGGTTGGACGTCATGCCGTCGCCACGGTCGTGATCCGCGTCGAGCAACTGGAACACCGTGGGAATGTCGAGAATTGATGCGCGTCAATGCATCGGCGGGCAAATCCCGCTGAAATCCAGCATCAATCTAGGGAGCGCGACGATGCTCAAGATATCGAGGCTGCTGGTTCTAGCTGCTCTATTCGACGCCTTCGGAGGGGCCGCCGAAGCGACCGTCATCGACGCGGGCGTGTCCGCGATGTTGGAGCGGGTGCAGCCAGCGGTCGTCAGTATCCGCACTGTCAGCAGTGGAATTTTCAGAAGCGAGATGCTGGAAGATCCGAATGTACGGAAAGTCCTCGGTCTTCCCAGTGAGGTATTCATCGTCCAGACGGGGGCGACCGCGACAGGGTCTGGCGTGATCATCGATGGGGAGGGAGGCTATATCATCACCAGCCGCCATCTGGTCGCCGAGGCCGATGATGTTTCCGTGACACTCGCGGATGGACGGGTGTTCCACGCCGACAGGGTCGGGGAGGATGCCCCGACGGACCTCGCGGTGGTCAAGATTGATGCCCCAAATCTCAACGCGCTCCAGTGGGGAAATTCATCCGAACTCAAAGTTGGCGAGTTTGTGGCCGCGGTAGGGAGCCCTTTCGGCCTGGCGCAGACGGCGACGTTCGGCATCGTCAGCGGCTTGGGCCGTGCGGGCCTAGGTGCCGATGAATACCAGGATTACATCCAGACCGACGCGGCAATCAACCCGGGGAATTCCGGAGGGGCGCTCGTCAATGTCTCTGGCGAGTTGATCGGAATTGCGCGCGGGATCGCCGCGCCGGATCAGACGAGTACCGGCATCGGCTTTGCAATTCCTTCGAATATCGCGGCGCAGATCGTCCGGGAATTGATATCCCACGGAGAATACAAGCGAGGCTGGCTCGGCCTCTCAGTGACTGCCGCAGCGGATGCGCAAGACGGTAGTGCCGCTCAGCCGCCAGGGCTTATTGTGAACGAACTCGCCTGCAATTCGCCGGCGGAACGGCAAGGCGTACGCCTTGGAGATGTGATCATCGCCCTGGACGACCGCGCCTTCTCGACGGAGCCGGCCTTCAGGAATGCGATCAGCCTGCTTCCGGCGAACGCCCGGATCACTCTCGATGTTCGTCGGGGAGAAACGTCGCAGAAGCTGGACGTGACGCTTTCCGATTCGGCCGATCGTCCCGACGTTTCGGACGGTGGCTCAGTCATTGTCGAATTTCCATCCGCGAGCGGCTCACCGGCATGCGCGCCGGCGGGAGCGGTCCTCGTCGATGTTGCGCCGGGTAGCGCCGCCTATTCGATCGGGCTCAGAACGGGCGATTACCTGACGGCGATCAACGGCAAACCGCCCGTCTCAGCCGATCAAATTGGAAGCGTCCTGGAGAGTGCGGAAGGCAGCGCTTCCATCGATATCCTGCGCGCAGGAACCGCATACCGCATCGATGTTCAATAGGGGCAAGCGGGCGTTCACGTCCGGCAACGCCTTCGCTAGGAGTGGAATGCGATGGGATGGTCGCTGAAGCTTGGAACAATTGCCGGGACCGAAATCCGCATACACATGACGTTTGTCTTGCTGCTCGTCTGGATCCGGTTCACCCACTACCAGATCGGCGGAGCGCCTGCCGCTTGGGAAGGCGTAGCCTTTATCCTCAGCGTGTTCGTTTGCGTGGTCCTGCATGAGTTCGGGCATATTGCCGCAGCGCGCCATTTTAGGATCAAGACACCCGACATCACGCTTCTGCCGATTGGCGGCGTCGCCCGGCTGGAGCGAAATCCGAGCCAGCCAACGGAAGAACTGCTGGTTGCGGTCGCGGGACCTCTGGTCAACATCGCCATTGCCGCCCTGCTTTTCGCCGTTATCGGCGGTGTCGCCGGCCTCGAGCAACTCGCCAGACCGCAGGATCCGCAAATCGACTTCTTTGTCAGGCCGGCCGGCGTCAACATTTTCCTCGTTCTGTTCAATATGATACCGGCCTTTCCGATGGATGGCGGTCGGGTCTTGCGGGCGATCCTGGCTTGGCGCTGGTCCTGGGAACGCGCCACGCGCGTCGCCGCGACGATAGGGCAGGGGCGCGGCCTTCGTCATGGGTGTGGCGGGTTTGTTCTATAGTCCTCTGCTCATCCTCATCGCGATCTTTGTTTATCTCGCTGCTGCAGACAACAGGTGCACCGGCCGCAGCAGTGGTCAGCCGTAGCCAGCATCCGGTCGCTATCATGAACTATGAAACGATCGGCGAGATGCTGATGCTGCGCGCCGCCGTTCATGACTTCCGTTTCGGCATGCTGCGGCGTTCGAGAGTAGGCGGCTAACGCTCAACAATAGCGACCCCGTCCTTGATCCGGTCGCTCGGGTAGAGAATGACTCGTTCTCCGGGTACAAAGCCTTCTCGGATTTCGACTGCGAGGCTGTTCCGCTGACCGACGGCGACAGTGCGCAATTGCGCCCGTCCCTCGGCGGCGACAAAGACGGCCCATTCTTCGCCTTGCCGGAACAAGGCGCCAAGCGGCAGCCTGAGGACTTCACCCTCGAACAGGATGACTTGCACGTCGACTCGATAACCATGTCCGAGCGTACGCCAACGTTGCGGTGGATCGGCAAAGTGCAGGATTACGTCGACCCGCTGCTCCTCGATACCGAGCGCCGACACCTCGGTTTGCCCAAACGGCTCGATTCGACGAACGACGGCGTTGAGGTCTTCGCCGCCCCAGCCGGTGATGATCGCACGCTGACCAGGGGTTATGCGCACGGCGTCCTCCGAGAGGAAGTTGACGACGATCTCCAGATCCGCAGGATCACCGATGTCGAGCAGCGGCGTTCCAGCTTCGACCACGCCTTCACTGCGGCGCATGACCTGCAGCACCACGCCGCTCACCGGCGCGGTTACCGGCATGCATTCGCAGTCTTCACGGAGGCTCCGGATCTCCTGCCGCGACAGGAGCCGTGACCGGGCTTGGTGAAGCTCGTGCTCTCGTACCTTCAGGGCGGCTTCGGCCGTAGCCAGATTGGCCTGCGCAACATGGTATGCACGCTCCGCGTCCTCTAGGGTGCGCTGCGAGATCGCCCTGCGCTCGATCAACTGTCGGGCGCGGGCGCGCTCCCCTTCGGCAAAGGTCAAGTCGGCTTTGGCCTTATTGAGTTCGGCAGCGGCGAGGTTGTGGGCCGCGCGCGCCGCCTCGACAGCCGCCTGCAGCTCCGCCTCGGTCCTCACATCCAAAAAGGCCGGCGGCGCGGGTTCGATTTGCGCCAGTTGCGTCTCTCCCGCCTTGACGACGTCGCCCACCTCGGCGCTGATACGCTGTAACTGGCCATGCAACGGCGCATGAAGCGTGTAGACGTCGCGCACTCGCGTTTCCCCCTCCTCGTCAAGGGTGACGCGCAGCAAGCCAGTCTCGGCGACGGCCAAATCGACCTGAATCGGCTGCGGCCGCAACGCATAGGCGATGCCCGCCGCGAGCAGGGCGAGCAGACTGCCCCAGATTGCCAACCTGCGCTTCACAACACTCACATGCTACTCCCTTGTCTTCAGCACTGCGATCAGATCCAGACGATCAAGCCGCCGGCGCACGAGCGCGGCGCAAACCAGCGTCGCCGCAAGCGCGATGAGAGCCGCCTTGCCATAGGTTGCATCCCGCAGGACGAGCGGCACGCGGTAGAGCTCGGTTTCGAAGGCGCTCGTCATGTACCATGCAAGGCCATAGCCGATGGTCGCGCCGAGCGGGATGGCGATCCATGTCAGAATGCCGACCTCACCGAGCAGGATGTAGGAAATCTCCCAGCGGCTGAAGCCGAGGACGCGCAGCGTCGCTAGTTCGCGCGCCCGTTCGGAAAGCGCGATGCGGATCGAATTGTAGGTGACGCCGACTGAAAGCGTCATAGAGAAGGCGACGAAGAAGCCGACGAAGATGAAGATGGTTTCACCCATGGTCTTGTAGAAGGTCTCGATCGCGGCCCGCCGGAAGAGTACGGCGGCAACGTTGGGAATGTCCTTGAGTTTTGCCAATAAACTCGCGCGGCTCGGAGAATCGACGAGGATATGCAGTCCGCTCACGACGCGACCCCCACCGGCTATCCGGTTCAGCGCGCCCATGTCCATGTAGGCGGGCGTGCCGAGATAGGTTTCGAAGACCTGAGCTACGGGAAGGCTCAACCGGGCCTGGCGCCCTTCCAGCAGTTCGACACCCACGGTGTCGCCTGCGCTCACGTGAAGCAGCTCCGCGAGCTTGCGTGAAAGCATGAGCCCGCCTGGGGGAACGTTGATACGTCCGCGCTCGACATCGAACACGGGACTGAGGATTGCGCCGGGCGGTACGCCGATTATGCCTTGTCTCTCGACAAGGTGCCCGTGGCTGATGCGCGCCGACGCGTGGCGATAAGGTTCCGCCGCCAGGACACCGGGTAGACGCTCGAAGTCCCCGACCGTGTGAACGGGCTGCAGGTCGTTGAATGCAACGGTCGCGTCCTGATGCTGCCCGCGCTCGAAAGCGGTCTCGGCCAGCGCGTCGATCGCGTCGACCCACTGCAGCGCCATGATCAGCACGGCGATCGACATTGCGAGACCGAGACTGGCTAGGAAAGCCCTAACCGGCCATCGGACGATGCGTCTTACGATCATGCGCGACGGTTCGTCCAGCGCGCCGGCAAGCGCCGTTCGAGAAGCCCAGCTACGCCGATAGATCGGTGGGGAAGGTGGGAGCATCGCCTCCGCCGGCGGAAGCCGGACCGAGCGGCGCACCGCGGCGAGGCTGCCAGCGAGCGCCGCGCCGAGACTGATCGCGCCGGCAATGACGAAGCCGGCGGGGCCGGGGCGATAGAGCAGGAAAGGAAAGCGGTAGAATTTCGTATAGAGCTCCGTGTTCCAGTGACCGAGCCAGGCGCCGAGCAGCGAACCGATAAGGATGCCGATCGTGCCGATGACAAGGACCATCTTGGCATAGTGCCAACCGATCGCCAGATTGCTGTAACCGAAGGCCTTCAGAAGGCCGATCTCGTGGCGCTCCGTTTCGATCAGCCGTGCCATTACCATGTTGGTCAGAAAGGCGGCGACCGCCAGAAAGATGGTCGGCATGATCCGCGACATGTTCTTTTGTTGGGCGATCTCGCTTTCGAGAAACCAGTTCGAGGTCTGGTCGGCACGACCGTAGGCACCGATGCCGCCGAAGGGAGCGAGCAGGCCGTCGAGCCGGCGGATAACGTCTTTTTCGTCAGCGCTGGGCAGGAGACCGAGCGTGACGCTGTTGAAGGAAGCCTTCAGGTCGAAGGCGGCTGCCAACGCATCGTGCCCCATCCACAGGACGCCGAAACGCTCGTCGTCCGGCATGAGACCGCCGGGGGCAATCGCGTAGACGAATTCGGGGCTGAGCGCAGTGCCGACGACCTGCAAAGTGCGTTTGCGCCCCCTTAAGACGGCACTGAAATTGTCGCCGGCCTTCAATTCGTGAGCCTCGGCGAAAGGCTCACTGACGACCACCTCATCCGGTCGGGCCGGGTCGACCAAGCGTCCGGATCTGATCACCAGTGTGTTCAGAAGCTCAGGACCCCGTTCGGGCAGCGACAGCAATTGGGCAACGACCGGCTCGGCAAAACCCGGCATGTCAAGAATGGCGCCTTCAACGATGCGCGTTTCGGCAAGGCGCACACCCGGAATATCGGCAATCTCGCGGCCAAGATCTTCGGGCGCTCGCTTTGCCTGAGCAAACACATCGGCAAAGCGCGTCCGCTCGTAATAGGCGGCGGTTGTCTCCTCGAGCGCCTCGATCGTCGTCAGCGCCATGATGAGCAGGGCGGTACCGGATGCGATGACCAGCGCGATGGCAAGAACCTGAGCCTTCAGCCCCCAGAGTTCACGAACGAGCTTTCGATCGAGACTGCTCATTATGCTCACCAGGCGAGTTCGCCGGGGGCGCGCTGAGCGGCGTTTTGTCGCGTTTCAACAATGCGCCCATCGGCAAAGTAGAGCACGCGATTGGCAATCTCGGCAATGACCGCGTTGTGGGTGATGAGCGCAGTAGTGGTCCCAAGCTCGCGATTGATCTTGAGGATTGCCTCGAGCACGAGGATTCCCGTCTTGCTGTCGAGTGCGCCCGTTGGCTCGTCGCAGAGAAGCAGGTCGGGGCGCTTGGCGATTGCGCGGGCGATGGCGACGCGCTGCTGTTCGCCGCCGGAAAGCTGCGCCGGGAAGTGATCGAGCCTGTCGCCGAGACCGACGATCGAAAGCGCTTCAACCGGCGACATCGGATTTCTGGCGATCTCCGTCACGAGGGAGACGTTTTCGCGCGCGGTCAAACTCGGAATGAGGTTGTAGAATTGGAAAACGAAGCCGACGTGATTGCGGCGGTAGAGGTTGAGTGCGCGTTCGCTATCCATCGTGAGGGGCTGGCCGCGAAACATGACCGTCCCGCTCGTGGGCGTATCGAGTCCGCCAAGGATATTGAGCAATGTCGATTTACCGCTCCCCGACGGCCCCAACAGAACGACCAGTTCGCCTTCACGAAAGTCCACGTCCACCCCACGTAGCGCGTGCACTTCCACCGCGCCCATCCGATAGATCTTGGTGAGTTCGCGTGTCTCAAGAGCAATGGCCGATGCCTCGTCCTCCACTGCAAGCCTCTCGGAATGCCGACGTGCCGTTGACTGGCGCCGTTCAGATAGACCTGAAATGCACCGCGCGATCTCAGGAATGTGAACTTTAGCAGATCGTTTCAAAATCGGCGGTGACTCGCGCGCTGCGGCCAAGGACGTAAGGCAGCAGCGCCAGTTTGGTGTACACGCCTCCCATCCGCACAGGTGTGCGGACGGGAAGACGCGCGATAATCAATTGGCCTTGATCTGAATCGTGCGCTCGTTCTGCTGTGCTTCCTGGGTCTTCGGCAGGGTTACCGACAGAACGCCCTTCGAGAAATTTGCAGCAATCTTTTCTGCATCGACTCCATCTGGCATCCGGAACGTGCGCTGGAACGAGCCGTAGCGGCGCTCAGAGAGGACATATTCCTTCTTCTCCTGTTTCTCCTCCTG
Source organism: Sinorhizobium psoraleae (assembly GCF_013283645.1). GTDB lineage: Bacteria > Pseudomonadota > Alphaproteobacteria > Rhizobiales > Rhizobiaceae > Sinorhizobium > Sinorhizobium psoraleae. The sequence goes on along the minus strand of NZ_JABEKV010000014.1, from coordinate 29,772 downwards.
TTTCTCGCCTCGGATCGTCAGGATCCCGTTGGAGATGGCTACCTCTATGTCCCTTTCTTCCATCCCCGGCAGTTCACAGGTGATCTCGTAGCTCTTTTCTGTCTCCGCCAAATCAACGGCCGGCGCCACCTCCAGCTCCGACAGCCGCCGACGCATGAGGGCGGAAGCCAAGGGGCGATGCCACAGGTTTGGAGCGAAGTCGTCGAACAGCCGGTCGATTTCGGACCGGAGGCTCTCAAAGGGGAGCCACGACTGCGCACGACGTTCGACGCCTTTTTCTTCCGACTTGATGGGCAGTTTGGTTTCAGGTTCAGCCATGGCTGGTTCTCCTTCAAAGCGGTGGGTCCTGGCTCGTCTTGCCGTTGGGTTGCTTAGGCGCGGGCGCAAGCCAGTCTGGCTGACTTCTATCGGCGCTTCTCCGCCGGTGGCCACGCCAGATGAGATCTATTAAACCGCTGTGATGCGGCAGCCTCATTGATCGGCGTCAAAGAGCGGCTTGATCTGTAGAAGCCGGAAGCACCGAGATTTCGGCCCGCCTCATTCTTCCCCACAGCACTCGAAAGCGGCCTGGCGCCCTGTATGGACCGGTGATTTGCCGACCTAATTCCTTAAAACGTGATCGCAGGGGTGCCGCCAAATCTGTATCGACGATCTGCTGACTGCCGGCAGCTCAACCAGACTGGAGCCGCGATCGTATCAGGCATGTTCTGGCTCATGCGCCGTCGATCTATGACCGCTCGCTGCCTTCAAGCGAGCTCTTGGCATCATTGGCCATCCGATTCACGCACCAGCGTGCGTAGATCGGCCCGAACATCGGACCGAGAAACTTTGCCGCGATCGTCGCCGGATAGTCATAGTCGATGAATACGCGCAGCCGCGAGGCCCGCCCAGGGCGCTGATCTCGAACCCCATCCGGTAAGCACCGATGACAAGGAGGTTCGGGCAGCCTCGCGTCTGCCACACCTTGCGTCGGGGTGGCTGCCGCTCGGTGATCACTTCTTCGACGGAAAGCACCAGACCAAGTATGTTGCCCCGCATCCTAATGACCGAACCGACAGTGCGGCCTCTGGCTTCGTCGAACTCGCACGACATCCGCCCGCCGAGCATCTCATCGAAGGCTTCTGCATGTGCGAGCCGAGGCTCGCCTGTTCATCCAGTAGTCAAAAAGCACGTCTGCGGAGGTCGCGATATCGGTAATGGCTTGTGCCGCGTGAGCGTAGGTCATGTGATATCGTCGGTTTTTATGCGGTGGTCCCCGTGGCGATCACCGCCATGACCATGGAGGAGGTGCATCAAAGGACAGGCGAGCAGCAGCAGGTACGGAGCGAGCCCAAGTGCATGCTGCCAGTGCTCACGGAGAATGAAGAACGCGACGATCACCGCGAGCGAGGCGGCGAAGAGCGTCCACTTGCGATCCCGAATCATATCCGTGTACTCCTCAACCTGAGCGAATTGCCGATCACGCTCACCGACGAGAGCGCCATGGCGGCCGCTGCGATGATCGGCGACAGCAAGAGTCCGAATGCGGGGTAGAGCACGCCAGCCGCAACCGGGACGCCGGCGGCGTTGTAGATGAACGCGAAGAACAGGTTCTGCCGGATGTTCCTCATCGTGGCGTGGCTGAGCTGCCGTGCCCGCACGATGCCCTGAAGGTCGCCCTTGAGCAGGGTGACGCCGGCGCTCTCGATTGCCACATCCGTCCCGGTTCCCATGGCGATGCCGACGTCTGCGGCGGCGAGGGCCGGGGCATCGTTGACGCCGTCTCCCGCCATGGCGACGATGCGACCCTCGTTTCTCAGACGCCTGACGATTTCGCTCTTGTGCTCCGGCAGGATTTCCGCCTCGACCTCCGTGATGCCGAGCTTGCGAGCAACGGCATTGGCCGTGGTCCTGTTGTCACCAGTAAGCATCACCACGCGAGCACCGTCCTTAATCAGTGCCTCGACGGCGGCGGGTGTCGTCGGCTTTATCGGATCGGAGATCGCGAACAGGCCGCCGACTCTGCCGTCTATGGCGACGAAGATGACGGTCGCTCCTTCGCCCCGCAGTGCTTCCGCCTTTTCGGTGAGCGGGGCTACGTCCACGTTCTCCTCGGACATGATTTGGTGGCTTCCGATAACAAGCCTGTGTCCCTTTACCGTGCCCGTGACGCCTTTGCCCACCGGGCTGTCGAAGTTCTCTGCCGTCCCGAGAGCCAGCCCGCGCTCATTGGCGGCCTCGACGATTGCCGCCGCGAGCGGATGCTCGCTCGCCCGCTCCAGCGTGGCGGCGAGCTGCAGGAGTTCGTCCTCGGCTATCCCGTTCACGGCGACGACCGATGTGACCTTCGGTTTGCCCTCGGTCAGGGTCCCGGTTTTGTCGACCACAAGCGTGTTGACCTTTTCGAAGCGTTCGAGCGCCTCGGCGTTTTTGATCAGTACGCCGGCGCGAGCGCCCTGTCCGACGCCGACCATGATCGACATCGGCGTGGCGAGGCCCAGCGCGCACGGGCAGGCGATGATCAGCACGGCGACGGCGGTGACGAGTCCATGGGCGAAACGCGGTTCCGGACCGATCCACATCCAAGTGGCGAAGGCAACGATGGCGATGAGGATGACAGCGGGCACGAACCAGCCGGAGACCTCATCGGCCAGCCGCTGGATCGGCGCGCGCGAACGTTGGGCTTCCGCCACCATCTGTACGATCTGCGACAGCATGGTGTCACGGCCGACCTTCCCTGCCTCCATCACGAAGCCGCCCGTCTTGTTCATCGTACCCCCGATCAGCTTCGCCCCGACCTCTTTGGTCACGGGCATGGACTCTCCGGTGATCATCGACTCATCCACCGAGCTCCGGCCTTCGACGAGCGTCCCGTCGACCGGGACTTTCTCACCTGGCCGCACGCGCAGCAGATCGCCGACCGCAACGGCTTCGAGCGGCACGTCTTCGTCCGTTCCGTCATTCCGGATACGGCGGGCCGTCTTCGGGGCGAGATCCAAAAGCGCGCGGATCGCTCCGCCCGTCTGCTCGCGAGCACGCAGTTCCAGAACCTGCCCGAGCAGGACGAGCACGGTGATGACCGCCGCGGCCTCGAAATAGATTGGGACCGCTCCGTCGGCGGATCGGAACGTCGCCGGGAACAGTCCGGGCGCAACCGTCGCCATCACGCTGTAAACCCAGGCGACGCCCGTGCCCATCGCGATCAGGGTGAACATATTCAGGCGGCGAGTGACGAGGGACCGCCATGCGCGTTCGAAGAAGGGAGCGCCCGCCCAGAGGACCACGGGGGTCGCGAAGACGAGCTGGAGCCAGTTCGACGTCTGGACGCCGAGCAGCATGTGTAGGTTGGTGAGGTGACCGCCCATTTCGAGCGCCATCACAGGCAGTGTCAGGACGAGCCCGATCCAGAACCTCCGCCGCATGTCGACTAGTTCCGGACTGGGACCGGTTTCGGCGGCGATGACCTCGGGTTCGAGCGCCATACCGCAAATCGGGCAGTTGCCGGGGCCGATCTGCCGAATCTTGGGATGCATCGGGCAGGTGTAGACCGCGCCTTCCGTCATAGTCACTCGCGAACCCTCTGCTTGAGCGAGCGGGGCGTGCACATTTGTTCGACTATGGTGATGGCTCGGATCAATTCCCATTCCGGCATCTTATGCATTTCAGCAGTCGATTCTTTGACCAACATCAATCTACTGCTTCACCGTACGGCGTATGCTGCGGTCACTAATTGGAGGCGGTACCATGCTGGCCAGAGACATTATGAACAAAAAGGTGCTGTCGATAAGCCCCGATCACAGCGTGAGTCATGCAGCGCGCACGATGCTAGAAAACCGTATAAGCGGACTGCCAGTGTGCGACGACGATGGCAAGTTAGTCGGCATCTTGTCGGAGGGCGATTTGTTGCGTCGTGCAGAGCTGGGATCGGCGGCATGGCCGAGCGCCCCGCGAGACAAAACTGAACCGAGGGCGTTCACCAAGACACATAGCTGGCGCGTAGGTGACGTGATGACGCAGCCCGTCGTGACCGTTGATGAGGATGTGTCCATTGGCCGCGTCGGCGCGTTGATGGCTGCCAACCAGATCAAGCGGGTTCCAGTCATGCGAGCTGAAGAGATGGTCGGCATCATATGCCGAAGCGACATTCTTCGGGCGATCGCTGCCGCCGTGCCAGATCCGATAGCTGGAGGTGATGAAGCAGTGCGCCGCGCGGTCCTGGCGCGGCTTTGTTCCGATCTCGGGCTCGACAGAGGGGCCGTCGAGGTGACTGTCGAGAATGGAACCGTCAGTCTGTCAGGACAGGTCGAAAGCGAAGCCGAGCGCGAGGCGGCCCGCGTGGTTGCCGAGACGATCAGCGGTGCGGGGGGCGTCAGGAACAGGTTGCGCATTGTCGCTAATTGAGCGCCTAATCGACGGTGCTGCGGGTGTGGCGAGCCGTCATCCAGGATGATCGCGGTCCGGGTGATCGCGGCAGATGAAGAGATCATCATTGTAACCGCCGCACCGAAGTCCCAAGCCAGGAGCTTTCCCCATGAACGGTCGCCTTGCGACCGACCTTGTGGAGCGGATGGACACCTATTGGCGGCCGCAAACTATCTTTCGGTGGGGAAAATCGTCTTCGCGACAACCAGCAGAAGCTTACGTTTGCACATGTGAAGCTTCGCCTGCTCGGCCACTGGGGAACGACACCGGGCCCGCAGGGCCCCCAGCCAATATCCCTACACGCCAACTTCCATGTCCATGGCTACCAGGACGAAGGAACGACCCCGACCCCGACATGACCGTGCTCAACAGGCTCGACCGTTTCCATCCTGCCAAGGCGGTAGTCGAACGTGTCCCCTCGCTGCCCGCGATGAGGAAAGGCTTCGCCCGCTTCGTCGAAAGCAAGCTCGCGGAACATGACGCCTACATCCAGGAGAATGGCGCGGACTTGCCGGAGATACGGAACTGGCGATGGTTGGCGTCCCCCGTTGACGCGCAGTGATGGATGCTTGGCGAACTTGATCCGCGTCAATGTAGATCGTTCCAGCCGTTGTACCTTGAAAGCCAGTCCTTCACCGGAGGTTAGGAGAAGCGAAATGGCGACACTGCGGACAATCCTGCTGGCGAGTACAATGCTTATGCTTGCAACGCCCGGCTTTGCAGAAGACGCACACCATCCCGAGGCCACAGGCGGGCAGCAAGGTGCAGAAGCTGTGGAGCCGGCGGCTCCCGCCGCGAATGCGGTCGCCGCGATGCCAGGCGGCATGATGTGCCGTGATATGATGGGCGGCATGATGCAGACGATGGCCGGCGGCATGATGGCTGCCGGGCAAGGTCAAACGGGGCAGACCGGTATGGGTGCGATGGCCCAGATAATGGCCCCCGAACACATCGAGGGGCGCATCGCGTTCCTGAAGGCGGAACTCAAGATAACGCCTGAACAAGAGCCGTTGTGGAACGCGTTCGCCGAGGTTCTGCGTGCTAACACCCGGGGCATGATGGATGGCATGATGCCGGCGCAGGGTGCGGTGGGACGGGCGGGTGGTGCAGCCGCGACGCCATTGCAGCGTGTTGAAGTGGGAGAAAGATCGCTGGCCAGCCGCCTCGAAAGCGTACGAAAGCTGAAAGCCGTTCTCGTTCCCCTCTATCAGTCGTTCGAGGGGGCGCAGAAGATAACGGCCGACAAGCTGCTCGTGCCTCCTATGATGGGGATGATGTAGCTGAAGCGGCCTGGGAGGTCATTCCGATGAGCAGCGAAGCTCAACAAAACTCACACCACCACGGCACCACCGAAGACCCAGCGCGTTCCTGGCGCTCGAAAACTGCTATCGCACTGATCGGCTTTCTACTGATTGTCGGATTTCTGCTGCTGTCAGAGCATCGGGTGCACGTGCTCGGCTATCTTCCATACCTGCTCGTGCTCGCTTGTCCGCTCCTGCACATGTTACATCACGGACACGGACGGCATGGAGCGCACACACATGCCATTGAGCTGGGAGAGCAAACGCCTGAAGCGTAGATTAAACATCGCAGCGACGATTGCTCGCGATGTCGCTCCGCCGGGAGCGTGATTCAGGTTCAGGCTGTGTCCCGCGGGCGCGCGTCGGGAGTGGCGCGAGCCCTATTCGGGGAATTTCCCGTCAAACCACGAAAAAGGTTGGGAGAGCATTCGCAGCCGAGTTCGCCGGTTGGGCCTCCGCCGCGGTGACTGTCAGTCATTCTGACTGCTGTTGCCTCGAATCGAGACAACGGAAGCTCGAACGCAAACCGGCTAAACGAACCTGTTGTGCCGTGGCTCTTGGAATTTAAAGCAGAGCCGGCGCGGACCGGCTCTGTAGCTGTGTTCAGTCCCACTTCGGGGCATACTCCCGAACGCTGCTTGGCGGTTCGCCGAAGCGAGCGCGGAACAAACGGTTAAAGTGGGACAGATCGGAGAACCCCACTTGGAAGGCGATGTCGGATATTCGCTGGCGGTTATTGCGCCGTCCCGCCAACATCAGGAGGGCTCTCTGCAGTCGCAATTCGTTCACCCGCTCGGTGAACGATGTGCCGGTCATTTCCAGAAGCCGCTGCACGTAACGGGGCGAGATTTTGAGAGATTGTGCCACCGATCCGACGCTGAGCTCCGGTTTGTGGAAGGAGGTCGCAATTTCCTCGACAACCATCGCGATGCGCGCGGCCACCACTGCGCTCAATTTGCTCTCGCCCACAGTATCGTGCTGGTTTAGTGCTAGCGACGCCAGGTCGACGATATGCCCCCGGACGAGCTCGCGGCTCTCTGCCGAACCGTTGAAATGGCTCGTCTCCAGAGAGCGAATATAGTGGCGCAGCAACCGCAGAACCTCAGAGTTCCGAGGTAGGCGTCGCATGACCGCATCGTCAGGATGAGCCACACGGTCCTCCAACTCCAAGCACGGAATCAAAACCGAAATGAAAGCGAAATCCTCTCCCGACCCGACCGTGCCCGTGTCTGAAACATGTAATGGCGTGGCATCACCAATCCCCAGCCGGAGCTCGCGGCCACGATGTTTTATCTCGAGATTTCTGGTCGGGGAGATCAGCAAGCTGAACGCGTTATCCCCATCCTTGACGAGTTCTTTGTCGCGAAAGGTAATGCCCGGGCTGAATGAAGTCCGTGCGATGCGGAGGTCGTCAAATATCGGTTCAACTGAAACCCTGAACGGTGTGTCCGACAGCGGCGTGAAGTCGATGCTAAGCCACCGTCGTGCATATTCCTCCCGCCATCGGTGGATTGGATCGCGTTTCGCGGCCATCTGGCAATGCCCCCTGCCGACGCTCTTAAATACCGCACCTTTTTTTACCACGCGTGCCGACTCTGGGCAATTCGCGCACTCCTCCCATCACAGCGTGTACGTTCCTGCCCAAGACAGAAATCCGGGAAACGCGCAGTCTTCGGGAGGCGAATAGAGGTAGCGCCTACCGAATGGCTTCTTTGACGCCAAGAGGGGCTTTGACGAAGGCAGGCGGCTGAGGTGAACACATGTCGGCGCAGATGGCTCACTCAATCGGAAGGCTTACGGCAGCTTGTATTCTGGTCGTTTCGGCAACGACAACGTCTCCGGCGTCTGGGGCCGATTCCGACGGCTCGCCTTCAAGCGCCGGAACTGCTCTGGCCTCGAGGGTCATTTTGCTGCCGAGCGGGCTCGTCATCAAGCCGGGTGTATCTCCCGCGGAGATGGACTCTGCGCCCTCACAAAGAGTTCTGCTGCAAGCAATTGTCGCGTGGCTGTCCTCTGAACTTGGATTGCCTGCAATACAGGAACTGCCTGCAATTGGCTTTGCGTCGCAGAGACGAATGGTCAGCCTGCGATATCGGGACATGTCGTCAGACCGATTGAGCAGCGGTTCCGGCGCGCAAGCTTCCGGTGACATTGTTGCGATATACGACGATGAGGCGAAGATCATCTATCTGCCAGAGGGGTGGTCGGGCAAAACTCCAAGCGAACTCTCCGTCCTAGTACACGAGATGGTTCATCACATTCAGAATTTGGCCGGGTTGAAATTTGAATGTGCTGCCGCCAAAGAAGAAATGGCTTTCGAGGCGCAGGATCGGTGGCTCCATATGTTTGGCCGTGACCTGCTGAAAGATTTCGGTCTCGATCCGTTTACCGTGTTTGTTCGCTCAAAATGCATTCTCTAGGCCGTTTAGGCAGGCGCCGAACTACTGGCTTGGCTGCGCTAAAATTCAGTAATATTTGAGCTCGAGCAGCTTCTTCGTGGCAGTTCCGGCCCGACTACGACGCGGCAGGCATGAATGGCGCAGACTTCGCCCGTCTTGGGATTGAGCGCGAACTCGATGTGGCCGGCAGGAAGCCGGCTGGGATAGTATCGAACAGCCGCCTTGTAGCCCTCGAAATCGCGGAAGTCTTGCCGGTCTCGGAGCGCATGGTAGAGGATCGGGTGGAGCGAGGCGGTGCCGACCTGGCTCGGATTCGAGCAATAGCGCGGTCCACCATCCTCGGTGTCGTCGCTGTCTGCGCCGAGATAGTTTTCGGCGAGGCTGATCAGTGCAAGGGCGATGTCCTCCTCGGCTGCCAGGGCGAGTTCGTGGAAGCGGCGCTCCAACGCCTCCTCGCAGTCGAGCTGCCGGTCGAATGGCGGGCTTTCCTTCGGCGGATTGATCATCGGCATGTTCGTTCCTCCTTCGCGAAAGGGTTTCGCGGCGCCGGCAGGCGTCAACCTTTGGCGGTCCGTCTGCCAGCCCCTTTGCCGAACCGTGCATCGAATATCTTGTCCTAATTCGGATGGCAGGACGCGGTGGTCTCTTGCAGCGGCTCGAAACGGTAGCGCTTGAGCAGCGCCGCCGATATCAATCTTGCCATCCGGTCGCGTGCGACCGAAGCCTTGAGGCGGTCCCTGTCGCATCCCTCGCGTCTCAACTCGATCGGGACTGTGTAGAGAGTCTGAGTGACGAATGGCGTGATGGCCGGATAGCGCAGCACCTGGTCTCCATCGAAGATGGCGAAGGCGCAGAAAGACTCGGCCATCTTGCCGGCGACTTCCTGAACGCCACGAACTTCAACAGGGCGGCGGTACTGGTCGAGACCGGCAATCGCGCGCCTTTGATGAGGCTTCAGAACGGCCAAATCTACCGCGATCATGTTTGTGATCTCATCTTCGAGCGTTCGCAAGGCACACCTTCTCTGCCGCGCAAGGCGGTCTTGTGGTCCCCGAGGTTTCGGATTTTGGCGCCGCACCGCCGATAAATGTTCTTGGTATGTTCTCGTTTGTGATAGAGTCAATGCGGTTTCGCGGGGCGAGGGAGATTCGCTGTATCTGCGCCTATGACTTCTTGCCGCCGGACTTCTGATCAACCTCAGATCGCTGCAACTGAAAAAGCGATGGGGCGTGGACGTCGCATACACAAAAATGCGCTCTTGCGCCTCGGCTCGAGCTATCAACGGAACTTCGCTGTGGTCCCCGGTGTACAGCAATCGCATGCGCGCTTTGCGGCCGCCCCTTTCGGGCAGCGCCGCTATTCGGCGGCTCAGCGTTGCGAAGTCTTGTGATGTTTCGTTCCAGACGCCGAGCCGCGAGTGCGCCATCATCGAGAGGCAGTTCGTGAGCTCTCCGAGAAGCCTGTAATCTCGCAGTCTGATAGAGGCGTCGAAGCTTTCGAAGGCGGAGGCCATCCAGTTGCATGAGCCAAGCAGCCCAACCCAGCCGTTCGTGCGATCATCGGCAATAACAAATTTCGCGTGCGACCCGGTGCTGAAAGGATGAATGCGAATCAGATCGCGCTTGCCGGTCCCAGCAAGTTCCTTCTTTATAAACTCGATCGCATTCTGGCTGGAGTTTTTCCCCGCCTCCTGCTCCTCCTGCCCCCAGAATATGTCGACGCGTACTCCCCGCCCGGCAGCCGCGAGAACCCGCTTGCCTTCCGTCCGGAGCCAAGGAAGTCAAACACCGAACTGTTGTCGAGGGCATCCCATGAAGCCATTAATGCGTTGACCACGTCGACGCCGGTCGCCTGCCGCCCGCAAAGATCCGCAATCAAGTTGGCTCGGGCCAGCTCGGGCAGCATTTCGACGGATGAGAGCAGCATCCCGCTGGAAAGAGTCAGCCGACGATCGAAGATTTTCTCGATCTGAGCCTGGCTGAGTTCCGGCAGCCACCCAAGTTCTGCAGCCAGCCTTAGCCTTGGGGTCACGAGCGCTTGCTGAGCTTTGTGGAGATCGGACTCGCTGACAGTTCCTTCGAACTGTGCTTCATCCATCAATTCGGCGATCTCAGAGGCGGTCGAAGTATAAGAAGCGCGGAGGACGCAGAATGCATTAGAAGATAGTGCGAAGACTTCTGGCCGCATTTTGAATCAGATTGGAAGAGAAACAAATGGTTGTAGACAGGCGACAACCTTGCACAGGGAACCAACGATTTAAAGAGGTATTTTCGCATTTAGGTAGCAACTGCGACCTGAAGTCGACGTGCTGAACCCATAGAATCGCAGCGAGTGGTGAATTAGTGAGGGGGAAACAAGAGACGGGCGTCACCCGGCACTGGTCGTAATGGCGTTCTCGTTCTGTGCTCAGAAGATCGCATAATGTATCAACAGGAACCGCAAAGAATGATAGGACTGCGGCCGACGCGACTAAGCTTCGAATGCCTTTAGGCGGTGACGGTCCATCACTGTCTCTTAGAATGGCTTTATCGCTGAAGCACATAAGTGCCGGGCGCATCATCGAGCGGGGGATAGCCTTTCTTGCGGGCGCCGATGGCCGGAGGCGCCACCCGTTCCGGCGCAGAATGACTGGCAAGCCACTCGACCCAATCCGGCCACCATGAGCCGTCCTTCGATAAGGCTGCCGCGGCCCATTCCTCGGCACTGACGCCAGAATCGACCTCGCGCGTCAATGCGATGCGAAAACGTCTGCCGGGATGGTCTGGTTCGGAGACGATGCCGGCGTTGTGGCCCCCGCTTGTCAGCACAAAGGTGACGTCGGTATCGGTGAGATAATGTATCTTGTAGACCGAACGCCACGGTGCGACATGGTCTCGCTCCGTCCCGACGACGAACATGGGAACGCGGATGTTCTGGAGGTGAGCCGGGCGTCCGTCAACGATGAAACGGCCGGAGGCAAGTTCGTTGTCGAGATAGAGGCGCTGCAGATATTCCGCATGCATCCTGTAGGGCATGTGGGTCGAGTCCGCGTTCCACGCCATAAGATCGCTCATGGGGGTGCGCTCACCGATCAGGTAGTCGTGGACGAGGCGCGACCACACGAGGTCGTTGGTGCGCAGCAGTTGAAATGCGCCCGCCATCTGGTCGGCGGAGAGACAGCCGCTGTTCCACATCATGCTGTCGAGATAGTGCATCTGGCTATGGTCGATGAAGCGCGCCAGTTCGCCAGGTTCGGAGAAGTCCGTCTGGGCAGCGAACAGCGTCACGGATGCCAATCGCTTGTCTTCGGCGCGCGCCATCGCGGCCGCCGCGATCGCTAAAAGCGTCCCTCCCAGGCAGTAGCCCGTCGCGTGGATCTTGCTTTCAGGAACGATGGCGCTGACGGCATCGAGCGCGGCCATGATTCCCAGCCGCCGGTAATCGTCGAGAGTGAGGTCGCGGTCCTTCGCGGTCGGATTGCGCCAGGAAATGCAAAAAACTGTGTGGCCTCGCGACACGAGATAGCGGACGAGCGAATTATGCGGCGAAAGGTCAAGGATGTAATATTTCATGATCCAGGCGGGCACGATCAGGATCGGCTCGGCCAGGACGTTCTCGGTCGCGGACGCATACTGGATCAGCTCGATCAGGTGGTTTCGGTAGACGACCTTTCCGGGCGTCGCCGCGATCTCCCGTCCTACGCGGAACGCTTCCGTCCCGACCGGGGGCTGCCTCATGGCCAGCCGGCTGCAGTCTTCGAGCCAATTGCGGAATCCCTGCGCGAAGTTCGCCCCGCCCGTCTCCATTGCCTTGTGGATCACTTCCGGGTTGGCGAAGGGAATGTTGGACGGCGAGAACATGTCCAGCAGCTGACGCGCGGTGAAGGAGACGACGTCCTCGTGGTGCGGTGTCATGCCGGGGACGTTGCGCGTAACATTGTGCCACCACTGCTGGTACAGCAAGAACGCCTGAGCCCAGACGGTGTAGGGTTGCTTTTGCCAGCCCTCGGCGCGAAACCGGTTGTCTCCCGGCAGCGCCTCAATGCAAGGCGGCGCGTACGGACGCGTGGCGGCTTCAGCCATGTAAGTCAGTAGCAGGCCCCAATTCCGCGCTGCCTTGTCGGCAATTTCCATCCGCTTGCCCGGAGCCGATGCGAGGTGGATCGACCAGTCGAAGAAGGCGAGCGCCAATGCGGCAGGTGAAAGACCTCCTGTCGCCATTGCACTCAGAGCCTCACGCATCCGATCGATCGCCCGAAATGCTTCACCATCCGAGCCCTCGTTTTCGTGAGGCAGCGCCGATTGGGCCGCTATCGAGTTGGCCGACCCTGCTTCCGTCGCGCGGTCGGCGGCCAAGCCCGGTCTGTCACACGTCTTCATCGCGAAACTCCATTCAGCTGGTTCTCAGGTCTGTGCAAGTCAGCCTTTTGGACTCCCTTAAGTGGCATCGACGGGCAGGTTCGGGTGGCCTTGAGCGGTAGGACGGCACATCAACTTGCACAGAAGAGCTCAAGTCCGTCATTGTTCGGTAGGCGCACGGCGTCGTGCGGAAGGCGGTGCGTTCTTGCCAAACTTTGCCATCAACATAGGACCTCGGGAACGTAAAACCTCAAGCATCTTATCGTAGTTGCACCCCGGTTGTACGTGTCGGCCACACTTCAAAACCCGGCACGGCGACCTTCTCTGCGTGGACCGACCTGTTCTCGAAAATCCAGCGGTCACAGGGCTGAGCGTGCAGCTCGACCAGGTCGTCAGTCTTCACGAGCCCTGTGCGCGGCTTGTTACGAGCGTTCACGTCCCGGCCTAATAAGATCGCGTAACGCATCGCGTGGAACTCTGCGGTCTCGACAGCTTGCTGATAAAGGCTGCTCCCGCGCCGCCATCTCGTGTTAGCCATAGGGGTTTACCCCCTATGTTCTTTAGGAGTCACGAAATCAGGGTAGCTTAGGAGGCAAAGGGAATGGAAAGGGGAGGGGGTGGAACGGTACCATAAATGGTCCCCGCATCCTCCTGAAGATGAGCCCTCGAATTCTCCTGAAGTTGTAGATGCTTCTTGGGAAGTCAATTCGGTCACACCAGAGGCTGTCATTTTCGTCTTCATCGTTGTCTCCTTTTTTGCGCTCAAACCGTCAGTCGATGATCCTGGCAGCGGTAGCTCGTGCCGCGCACGAGAGACACTCAAGAAGTGTGCCAGCTGCCCTGAAAAAGCCGTTCCGGCATGAACTTCAATGGCTTCAATGAAATACGGCGACACCTTGCCGAACAGCGCCGTGTCGCGGCCTAGACAAACCCGACAGTTTTGAGGCAGCGCAAGTGACGCCGAGAGCTCGAGGAGATCAGGCAACAAAGGAGGGGCGTTCCGCGTTGGCTTCGGTCCTATGCGGGCCTTGGCTGCCCTGTCCCATAGTGACCATGCACACAGGCTGCTCAGGTCGCGGATCCGGATCGAAGCGGCCGCACCACAGACGCCCTTTTACGGCTCAAGACCCCAGGACGGCATGCCCCAGCCGGCGCTGAGATCCTGAGGGCAAAGATCGCCACCGGTACGATAAAGTTCCAAGCACATGACAGCAGGTGCACGCCTTGTCGGCTCTTTGGCAATACGTCCGATATGAGACGCCGCGTTGTTAGGGTGATCCCATTGTTTGGAAATGGTTTTGCGATTGGCGCGGCAGTTGCTTGGACAAAAGGCGACAATCCTATCGCACGAATGAGCAGGAGTTCCTCCATGCAGCCTCGCCGGACAAGCAGTCACCATCCGGAGATCAGTGCAAGCGAGGTCCGCCTCCGCCGGAACCGGAATGGCTCAGCCAATCCATTCCGTTTGTGCCGGGGTGACAAACCTTCCCGGCGCGGTCAACAATGGGTATCAAGGCGCCGGGTTGCCCGCCCCATAGAGCCCCTGCGGGGCAAAATCGTTGAGCCGCTCACCGAGCCGAGGGTCCGGTGCTGGCCCGCACGGTTCCACACCTTGATCGTCAGCGTATCCATGCCGCGCTCCCGTCCAGTCCCGACAATTCGATCGCTCTCCAGCAAAGGACAACACCATGCTCCAAACATACGTGCAGTCGCCGAACGGCCCGATCCGCCCTGCCGCGCGAGGGCAGCGCAAAGCCGGTCCATCAACAGCGGCGGCGCGCGCTGAGCACAAGTCTGATGCGCCACAACAGACATCAAACGGGAGAAAGCTTGGGCCCAACACCAAGGCGCTGGGCGAACTGATGAAGCGCGTCATCGTCGGATCCGTCACCCCCTGCCTTCTGACGGCCCCCTGTACCCTTCTACTGCGGTTCTTGGGATGCTCGCCGTGTGTGTCGTGACGTGAAGCGTAGCGAAACGTGGCGTGCACCATAGGCGACGGCCCGAATTGGCGTAGCCTCCCTGAACCGAGCCGATTCGTCGGGAGCGACCTACCGCCCCCTGTGCCTCGAGCACCTGGGGGGGACGCGTGCCCCGTCGGATTGGCCGTGATCGATGCCCCGTGGGGAGTTCGCGCCGGACCTGAGCTTTTTCCGAGCGCCAGTACAGGGATCGGCGAAGGTCGCGGTGGCTCGTCTGCTCGAACGGGGAGAAGGCATGACTGATCAAAGACATTGTTATGCTGGCGTCGACTGGGCGTCGGAGAGCCATCATGTGTTCCTCACGGACGGTGATGGCCGAAAAATCGACGAAAGGGTCTTCAGGCACGGCGGCGAAGGGCTCGCCGAGATGGCGGCCTGGCTGATGGCGACGAGCGGCGCGGTTGAGGGGGACGAAATCCAGGTCGCAATCGAGGTGCCGTACGGCCCCGTGGTCGAGACGCTGATGAAGCGCGGGTTCAAGGTGCATGCCATCAATCCAAAGCAAATGGATCGTTTCCGCGACCGCTTCACCCTGGCCGGTGCCAAGGACGACAGCCGCGATGCCGAGGTGATGGTCTCCGCCCTGCGCACCGATCCGCGTTGCTTTCGGCTGCTCGCGGTCTCCGACCCCGTCGGCATCGAATTGCGCGAGTGGTCGCGCATCGCCGAAGACCTCAGCGCCGAGCGCAACCGGTTGACGAACCGTATGCGCGAGCAGCTCTGGCGCTACTTCCCCGCGCTGCTTGAGCTCGAAAACGACCTCGGGGCAGGGTGGTTGCTCGACCTCTGGGAGACCGTGCCGACACCGGACAAAGCCGCGCGCATCCGCGAGGCGACGATCGCCAAGCTTCTCAAGCGCCATCGCATCCGCCGCTTCGACGCCGCCCGCGTGCTCGATATATTGCGCCAGCCGCCGCTCAAGGTCGCCGCCGGAACGACTGAATCCGCTAGCGCCCACGTCACCACGCTGATTGCCCGCATTCGCCTCGTCAACCGGCAGCTCAAACAGGCGCATCATCGGCTCGATGGCCTGACCGTCAGCCTTATCGCAACCGCGGAGGCGGAGCCGGGGCAGAAGAAGCAGCATGACGTGGAGATCCTCGCATCCTTGCCGGGAGTGGGAAGGATCGTCCTCGCCACGCTGCTCGCAGAAGCGTTCGATGCCCTGCAGCGGCGTGACTACGCCGCCTTGCGCAGCTTGACAGGAGTCGCGCCGGTCACCAAGCGCTCGGGCAAGAGCTGCATCGTCGTCAGAAGACAGGCCTGCCATGACCGACTGGCCAACGCCATGTACCATTGGGCGCGCGTCGCCGTTCAACACGACCTCCGAAGCCGATTGAAATACGCCGCCCTTCGAAGCCGAGGTCACAGCCATGGTCGAGCCCTGCGATCTGTCGCCGACCGCCTTCTTGCCGTCGCCTGCGCTATGCTCAAAACTGGCACGACCTTCGACCCCTCTCTGGCCGCTCAAAAATCCGCTAGTTAAACGGTGGGGAGTCCCCCCCCCCGTCATTCGCCGCCGCAGACGACGTTCTGTTTTCCTCCGACGATGGCAATTTCATCGTCCTCGGCGGAATTGGGTTGCCAACATCAAGGCCCAGGAATTTGTCTATCCCGGCGTCGGCGCGTGCACAGAATCAGGTTGGGTGAGCAAGGGCCACAAGTGCAGCCAGCTGAACTGGAGGAGCCAGGGCATTACCCTTTTCACCGTCGGTGCCGACGCGCAGATCGACAACGACTGGAGCTTGAACGGCAGCGTCAACGTTGGCACCGGCGGCAACGGTCACTTGGTCGACTACGATTGGCTGAGCCGCGGGCACCATGACTGGAGCCACCGCTCTATCCATCCCCTCACCGAACTCGATCACTATGTCGCCGGAGCGATCGAATTGGACCGGATCATCTACGGCAATGACACCAGCAGTGTCGCGGTCGGCGCCGGTTTGCGCTATACCGACGTCAAGTGGACGGCCTACCGCGGATGGGGGGACTCATTCGAGCGAGGAGGGCTTCCGCGATATACCCCTTGAATGGCCAGACTGGGAAAAGGGCATCAGCTACCGGCAACAGATTCCGGTTGCCTTCGTCAGCCTGAGCGGCGAACAGGCATTCCGCGATCTTACCATCAGCGGTGGCATTCAGGGTGGCTTGAGCTTTGGTATCAGGGGTGTTGACGACCATTTTGGCGGCTCGCGTTATCATGTCCGCTATCATGATGACATGGAGCGCCGACAATCGGCGCCACTATTGCGGCCAACTACGCGTTGACTCCAGGTGCTTCGCTCTATCTTTCCGGTTCATTCGAGCGGGTGTTTCACAAAGGCGGCGATATGCAAATAGACGATATCGCAAAGGGCACACGCTCCCCCTGGACAAAGGACGGGGCCGGCGCGAACTTCCAGTCGATCTCGGTCTCCTTCGGGCTCAAGGGCTCGTTCTGATTGACAAAGGCGTCAACACGAGCGTCAACCCATTGCTAAGATCGAAATCGGAGGGCGCCAGGGGCTTGTTCGAGGTTGCCCCTGCGCAGCAACATTTCGTCGAGCCGCTGTCACAGCTGCGGCCCTTCTCATCAGCTCGTCCAAAACGCATCTGCTCAGGCATCCGCCGTGCCTTACTATCTTTGCCGTGAACCCGAAGTAGGTAGCCGGCCTCACGGTATGTCCAGACTATATGGACGCGTTCGCCCAATAGCCGAAGCGCCGGTCGCAGATGCTTCTTGCGGAGTTAATTCGGTTACACCGTAGGCTGCCATATCGGTCTTCATTGTGGTCTCCGTTTCTCGCGCTCAAGCGAGCGCCTGGTGCTGCCCGACGGCAGTTCCTGCGCCGGCAACGAGAGAGGCGAGAAACGTGCCAACTGCCGGAGGGAATTCAAAAAAACCGTTCCGCAACTTTTCAATCGTTTGCACTTCAGAGTGCAGGGCGCACATCGTATCGCGTAGATCGCCAACCCGACAGCAGGGGAGGGCAAGGGGCCCCCG
>NZ_JABEKV010000014.1:0-12269 GCF_013283645.1 Sinorhizobium psoraleae | reverse complement strand
AGATCTTCCCACCGCCAGAAGATCAATGATTTAGCCTTTGTTCAGGGCCGACTACTTACCTCTGATATGAAAGCGGGTGCAGAACCCACGCCGGGTGGCATTGTGATCCGGAAGTACACAATCCGACCATGGGAAAAGTGGGCGCAGGCGCTCTCTTTCAAAGAGCTATGGTACGTTGATGGGGCGGAGGGCTCTCTGTGGCGCGGCGAATTCGGTGATCACATGATCTACGTCGAGCCGACATCCTGGTACGAGTCGGGAGGCGTGGAACAATCGGCTGGTGGCTACTCCCGACATTCAAAGCGCTGGCGTACTCTAACGCTGCGCGGCCCCTACGGGATTCACCAGCTTGCCATTGGGGTGAAGTGGCGCAAAGCTTGGTCCTCGTCGGTCTTTTCTCTCCCTCAAGGCTGGATCGCGTCTCTCACCACTATCTAATGCAATTCGAAAGATCTCCCGTTTCCCCGCCCAAAGGATCTAAACCCCTACTTCGGCACGGAGGGTAGTCGATGGGAAGAACAAATGATCTCTTTGTCGTAAGCACTTCCACAGGGCCCTTTGCGATCGAGATTGAGGCATGCTGATGGCCGTTTGGCGATCAGTATGGGGCCGGCAGGGACTTGAACCTCACCCAAGCGGTTATAAACCGACGACTCTCACCGATTAAGAGCAAGTGACAAGTCGGCATGTTTCGTCGGATCGCTAGGAACAAATATTGATAGGCTTGACCGCTATCGTCATGCTTGGCATACAAAGCTTGGCCCTACACGCGGGCCGGTGTGCCCGCCACGCAAAGCTATGTCAGCGTTTAAATTCTAACAATGTCACTCCATGCCAACGGGCATGGGTCTGACCATTAGCGGGCACATGGTCGGATCATTCCAGGATATGGAAAATGACCGAAACAAAAAAACTTCGCAGACTTAAAGTGCTGGCCAAACAATACGCGCGCGCAAACAGGATTGCACAACATGTGGCTCTTGACCTGGTTGCGGAGGAGTTGGGTTTCCCTCACTGGAACAAGCTCATCACGGCCATCAAGAACGGTTGGCAGGCCGATTCCGAACAAATGACGGGCGTCGAAGCCTTCGTCACGCGCGCGCTTCCGGCGGCAAGTTTTCGGAATGGCAGTCCCGAAGCCATGAGCCGGCGCCTCTCATACCTGGAACAGGCCGAACATGGCATGATTGGGGATCACCCTTATCAGCTACAAGAGGTTTTTCACGACGTCATTATCGCCGGCGATGGATGGAGCATCACGGTGCCAGAGAACCCTGGCGCGATCCCGATCGTAGAGACACTTCCGGATCTGGGTGGGGAGTGCCCGGTCCTTGACCCGGAATTCCTGGAGAGGGCCCTCCGTCTGGCCCGAGATCGGGCGGCTCAGGTTCGTGCGGAAATCTCTATTGATTGGCCCCGACGGTCGACAAAGCCTGATTTTGGCGGTGTTGTTCGACATCCGTTGAGCCACGTTGAGTCGGACATGTGGTTCTGTCTACATTGTAATGGAAAGATCACCGGCGGCCAGATCGCTCAGAGCCTCTGGCATTGCCCGGGGTGCGGAGCATCGCTCTCGACATCTTTGACACGCCATTTTGGTCCGATGATAAGGGCAAGTCACTCCTTCCGGTGAAAGCAGACGGCATCGAGGATGAAGGCAAGCCCGATTTTCGGATTGTCGATCGCAGGCTCAAGCTCGACCTGAATGAAGACAGGATCATTCTTCTCATCCGCAGCGCTTTGCTTGATGACGCGACTAACATCAGCGAGAAGCTGGGCGCTCTTCAAGCTGAGATCAGTGTCGATGACGAGAATGGCGTCTGGATTGCTCTTGAGGTGGAGTTGTGGCCGGAGGACAAGGACCCGGCTCAGGCTTTGGCGGTAGCGGAGATACTGGGTCTCGAGGTTGAACTTGAGACGATCTCGTCCACGATACCTTTCGCGTGGCCGGGCCTGGGCGAGATAGCCTCGAGCACGAGTGAGTATACCCAAATGATGCTGGACGCGTATGCGCAATATGGCGGCTTACCAGACAAGAAAGCTAACGCACTGTAGGCCATCGGCGACCAACGCTCTTGCCAAGGACGCCACGTCAATAGGCAGGCGCGTTGGTCGTGACCGTTACCCGCCCCGTCATCAACAATTTGGCGGCGTGAACTGAAGGGCTGCTTTCGGAATTCCCGAAGTCGGGGTTAACCGACGGAATGGGGACGTTAGTGGGCAGCCTAATTGTGCAGAAAACACAAATCCTAAAATATCTTCTGTGTTTTGCATCGGATTATCAGGTTGAAGAACTAAGGTACCTCTTGCATCTGCAGGAATATTGAAGTGAAACTCGTGCTTCAATCCTAAGAAATGTGGGCCGCATGTCTGTTCTGGATGTTCCTCTCCGAAAAGTGCTGCAATTGTTCTATGCGCCACCTCCCCTACAGCGGTCAATTTTGAAAAAGGATATTCGTCTTGACCGCAAGAAAGAGGCCGGCGGCAACCGAAGCCAAGGCGGAGATTTCCATGTGCCATTCTGGTCAGATGTGAAGAAGTACATCTCGGGCGAGGGTGATTTAGCACGACTAACCGAGGACCGCATAAACTCAAACAGAAGCTTCAAGCGACTATACCCGCTGCTCAAAGACGGCGTTCTCGAACTGCTCAGTGCAAAGTTGCGTTGGTCAAACGAACCGGTTGAGATCATCTCCCAAAGCGTGCACGGGAACCTGCGACTTGACGATTTGGGCGGCACAATCCGAATACGTGATGCCCTACACGCGCGCGTCAGGGGCGAATACACTCGTGTTGTGTATCCTTACTTTAGCGAGGAACCTGCGCTCTCAGAAGAGGGCGGACGATTGGGCTTGTGGGTGATGCAACAGGCACTGAAAAAACTCAATGCGGATGACATGCGAATCATTGACCCACTCCGCAAGACCTTCTTTTCCCCACAAACCACACCGCTGCAGGGCGATGAAGAGACGGTATTTCGTGAAAGGTACAGATCACTGCTCGGCGAATGGGAGCGTTTGAAACGCGAGTGAGACAGGTGTCGGCTTGCCGAGACACAAAGCGTTCGAGCGTTCGCTAGTCAGCACATCAAGAATGCGACGACCTGGCTTCCACGCGGCATCTCCTCCTCGTTGAATGCCCGCTTTTCGGTTCTGTGGCGGCCGGCCGAAATGTCCGAAAAGGCGGCGCAAAGCGGCCATTCTGTCGCTGGCGAAAGTCAACGCGATCGGGACTCCCGTTCAGGCTTCGCGGCGAAAAGCTAGGTAGGGGCCAAGGGAGCCGTCCTCACGAGCCCTGCAGCGCTTGTTGCTAGGATGTTCACGTTCTGGGCCAAGAAGATCGCATAATGTCTCAACAGGACTGCAAAGACAGGGGTCGCAACTGCGGCCGACGCGACTAAGATTTCGATTGCCTTTAGGCGGTGCGGTGCCGGTCCACCACCACCATGCACATAAGTGCCGGGCGCATCGTCGATCGGGGGATAGCCTCTCTTGGGAGCGCCGAGGGCCGGGGGTGCCACCCGTTCCGGCGCTGAATGGCCGGCGAGCCACTCGACGCAGTCCGGCCACCATGAGCCGTCCTTCGATGTGGCTGCCGCGGTCCATTCGTCCGCGCTGACGCTGGGATCGCTCTCACGTGTCAATGCGATGCGAAAACCTCTCCCGGGATGGTTCGGCTCAGAAACGATGCCGGCGTTGTGGCCCCCGCTTGTCAGCACAAAGGTGACGTCGGTATCGGTGAGATAATGTATCTTGTAGACCGAACGCCACGGTGCGACATGGTCTCGCTCCGTCCCGACGACGAACATGGGAACGCGGATGTTCTGGAGGTGAGCCGGGCGTCCGTCAACGATGAAACGGCCGGAGGCAAGTTCGTTGTCGAGATAGAGGCGCTGCAGATATTCCGCATGCATCCTGTAGGGCATGTGGGTCGAGTCCGCGTTCCACGCCATGAGATCGCTCATGGGGGTGCGCTCACCGATAAGATAGTCGTGGACGAGGCGCGACCACACGAGATCGTTGGTACGCAGCAGTTGAAATGCGCCCGCCATCTGGTCGGCGGAGAGACAGCCGCTATTCCACATCATGCTGTCGAGATAGTGCATCTGGCTATGGTCGATGAAGCGCGCCAGTTCGCCAGGTTCGGAGAAGTCCGTCTGGGCAGCGAACAGCGTCACGGATGCCAATCGCTTGTCTTCGGCGCGCGCCATCGCGGCCGCCGCGATCGCTAAAAGCGTCCCTCCCAGGCAGTAGCCCGTCGCGTGGATCTTGCTTTCAGGAACGATGGCGCTGACGGCATCGAGCGCGGCCATGATTCCCAGCCGCCGATAATCGTCGAGAGTGAGGTCGCGGTCCTTCGCGGTCGGATTGCGCCAGGAAACGCAAAAAACCGTGTGGCCTCGCGACACGAGATAGCGGACGAGCGAATTATGCGGTGAAAGGTCGAGGATGTAGTATTTCATGATCCAGGCCGGCACGATCAGGATCGGCTCGGCCAGGACGTTCTTGGTCGCGGACGCGTACTGGATCAACTCGATCAGGTGGTTTCGGTAGACGACCTTTCCGGGCGTCACCGCGATCTCCCGCCCTACGCGGAACGCTTCCGTCCCGACCGGAGGCTGCTTCATGGCCAGCCGGCTGGCGTCTTCGAACCAATTGCGGAATCCCTGCGCGAAGTTCGCCCCGCCCGTCTCTATCGCCTTGTGGATCACTTCCGGGTTGGCGAAGGGAATGTTGGACGGCGAGAACATGTCCAGCAGTTGACGCGCCGTGAAGGAGACAACGTCCTCGTGGTGCGGTGTCATGCCGGGGACGTTGCGCGTGACATTGTGCCACCATTGCTGGCAGAGCAAGAACGCCTGAGCCCAGACGGTATAAGGTTGCTGTTGCCAGCCCTCCGCGCGAAACCGGTTGTCTCCCGGCAGCGCCTCAATGCAGGGCGGCGCGTCCGGACGCGTGGCCGCCGCAGCCATGTAATATAAGTCAGCAGCAGGCCCCAATTCCGCGCTGCCTTGTCGGCAAGTTCCATGCGCTTGCCCGGAGCCGATGCGAGGTGGATCGACCAGTCGAAGAAGGCGAGCGCCAATGCGGCAGGTGAAAGACCTCCTGTCGCCATTGCACTCAGAGCCTCACGCGCACGGCACCGTCTGGCTATGGTGCGAATGTCTCAGAAGGCATATCGAACCAGGCGTCCCATAGGATATGGGGTCAGGATGGTGCTGAAGAGCTGCAGCGCAACCTGGGCGGCCGGTGACATCCGCGCCACTTGTCCGGTGTCCCAATCCGAACGATCTTCGATGAGCTTTAGCCCCCGTACCTGCCGCTCCATCTCTGCCGGGTCGTCGAGCGCCCAATGGAGACAGGCACCGGTGGCGCGGATCGCCGAATTGAAGCGCAGCAGTCGGATTGCGAAACTGCTATAGGCATCGAAGGCTATCTCGCCCGAGGGGAAGTGGCCGACGATCCGTCGCAGAACCTGGGCAACCTGGTATCCCTTCAGATAGGGCAGAACGCCCTCGGCGACGATCATGGCCGGCCTGTCGGCGGGAAGTTTTGCAACCCACCCGTGCTCGACGACCGAGCAGGCAATCATCGCGCAGTCCGCACGGTCGGGGTAGATCTGCTGGCGCAAGGAGATGACATCGGGGAAATCCAGTTCGAACCAGCGCACTCCCGGCCCAGGATCTATCCGGAAGATGCGACTGTCGAGACCACAGCCGAGATGGAGAACAGTCGACTCCGGGCAGCGCTGAAGGAATGCCTCCGTCCAGCGATCAAGCATATAGGCGCGCAGCGCAATGCCGATGGTCATGTCGTGGCCAACCTTAAGGTGCCCGCTGTTCTGATCGATACGGCGCAATGCATCGGCGGCGAAGCGGTCGCGAAGCAGCGAATCCGGCATGGCGCTTTCGGCTGCCTTGGCTTGGAGCGTGATCAGCAGGGTTTCCCTTGCGCCGGTGAGGCGGATTTGCTCCGGTTGCATGGCGTTCTCCGAGGTGCCCGCATCAGAAGGTACTCTCTCTGTCGCATCAGCAGCAACGATTTCTTATCCGCGGGATCAATCATTGAGGGCCAGGAGGCTGAGGTGAAAATCTACTCACGGCCGTCTTAGCGATATCAGCGTCCATTCCTCCGAGTCTCGACGGAAATGTGCAAGCAATGCCGGCATTCACGATTGCGCCGAACTTCCGGCCGCCTCGACCAACACCGCCTCCGGCATCTGCGTCGCTTTCAACGGCTCCGACACCCACGGGCTTCTGATCGAAGGCGTTTCTCTTGCGGCTCTCATCGCCAACGACGTGATCTTCGCCATCGCCTGAGTTCGGTTCGCCGAACAGGACGAGCGAATTGAATAGGCTATTGATCTGGTCTTCGACGAGCACCGTCGCTACTATCGCGGTCACGTAAGTTGACGCACTTGACGAGAGTTGTGCTGCATGTCGCTGGCTCCTAAAATCGCGATAGCCTGCCAAGGCGGGGGCAGCCATGCTGCCTTTGCGGCGGGTGTGCTGAGTGGCCTATTGGCGCCTGAGTTTCGTGATCGTTACCAGCTCATTGCCTTGAGTGGGACATCGGGCGGCGCCATGTGCGCCGCGTTGGTGTGGTCCGGCCTGATCCGCCGTGGGGCGGACGAGGCTCGGCACCGCCTGATCGACTTTTGGCGCGACCTCGAGGTGCATGACATCCTTGATGCCGTGACGAACTTCTGGGCAGTGTCGTCGGCACGCCTCCCGGTCACCGCCGAGATCAGCCCTTACCTCTATAGTCCTGTGGCCGAGCCGCGGTTGCGCGACCTTCTCAGTCGTCACCTCGACCTGGCGTCGTTGCCGAGCGAACCCCATCGTCGCGTGAGGCCGAAGCTCCTGATCGGGGCCACGGACATCATTCACGGCCTCGGGGTGGCGTTTGAGGGTGAGAGCTTGACCTATGATGAGCTGATCGCCTCGGCCGCGGTCCCCCCGCTCTTCCGGGCCGTGCAGGCTCACGGCACTCTCTTCTGGGATGGGCTGTTCAGCCGCAATCCGCCTGTGCGCGAATTCACCCAGTTGCCGGAGCGGCCAGACGAAATCTGGGTTGTGCAGATCAACCCGCAACAGCGGAAACGCGAGCCACGGGCGATGCCGGAGATTATCGACCGCCGGAATGAGCTGTCTGGCAACCTGGCGCTCAGTCAGGAATTGTATTTCATTACGAAAATCAATGAGCTTCTCGCCGAGCATCCCTCGCTCGGTGCACGCTACAAACCCATCAACATCCGCATCGTCGAACTCGAGGGTGACCTGGACTATCCCTCAAAGCTGGACCGCTCCAGCGCGGTGATCGAGCGCCTGCTGCGAAACGGACAGGAACGCGCAGCGTGGTTCTTCGACGGCAGATCTCAGTGGCCACGCTAGCGTACTACGAGTTGTGCGGACATGCAAGTCGGCGACCAGTGCTTTCTCAAGGGCATGATTTCCTGTGCGAGCGTTTCGTCGGCACCATATCCCATGCTCGCCGCTTGGTGCTCCGGAGTTGCACGGCGATGATCGCATGCAGGATAAACCAGATCGGGACCAGCACCGTCGGAACGAACGACCGGGGTGCGTGCTGCATTGCCTCCGAGCCTGGGCCTGGGAAAAGTTGCAAGGGCGAACCCTCTGACGAGGTGATGCCGAAGGCGATTGCCACCATGAGATCTGGCAGCACCAAACAGATTCCAGGCGATTGCCCTCGAGTGGCGCGCGCCTCTGTCCTTCTTTGAAAGTGTACGCAAATTTCATCAAATCGTTGCAAAGACGTGCTCCGTTGCAATGCATGGTGCAATCGGAGTTTTGTGCGGCGCACCTAGAGCTGTATTCGGTCCCTTCGGATGAAAAGGAGACACCCGATGTTGAACTTCAACGATGCGAACAAGAAGAGCAAGGAAGCCATGGACGTCGCCGTGAAGAGCTATTCCGCCCTGACGAAGGGTTATCAGGCCATCGCGACCGAAGCGGCAGACTACTCGAAGAAGAGCTTTGAGGAGAGCATCGCCGATCTCGAGAAGCTTGCCAACGCCAAGAGCCTGGAGGCGGCAATCGAGCTCCAGACCCACTACCTGAAGTCGAGTTATGAAGGTTTGGTCGCTGAATCAACGAAGATCGGCGAGATGTACGCGAATCTCGCCAAGGATGCGTGCAAGCTCTACGAGGCGCCGGTTGCCAAGGCGACCGCTGCAGCGAAGAGCGCCGCTGCCGCCTGACGATCAGGACCATCACCATCGTTCATGGGTCGGTCGCGGTTGCCGCGGCCGGCCTCCTCTTCTTAACTCGGACGGCGAATGAAGGGTCGCTGCCGCTGGAACCTGTCAGCCGGAGCGAGGCGCACGATGCCTAGTCCCGTGCCCAGCCATTGCAGGCTCTCGAGGACACGCAACCAGATCCCGATGATGCCGAGCCGATGCGCTTGAGGAGGCGATGCCCTCTTCGGCTATATCGAAAAAGACAATCCGAGGGCGGCGGTCCGCGTTGACGAGGAGATCGTTCGCGCTGCCCGTAATCTCCTTGCTCACGATCTTGGACTGGCCCCCAATCGGCGAGGATGCCGCGCGCGAACTGAACGTCTCGTTCTCGTTCACCAGGCTGCATGCTCAATCTTGGCGACCATCGCCACCATTGTAGAGATTTTGCCGCATTCATCCGTGCTGCTCCGCCGCTCGATTTCGACCGAAACCGCCACCCCGCCGATCTCCCTGAGCAGCGCGCACTCTGCGCCGCAATAGACGCATGATCTGCCGAACCGCTGTTTCGAGTTCCGCACGGTGAGGGACATCGACTTGCAGATCGGCCTCGGGCGTCGCCTGGAACAAGGGGGATCCGACCGCGGGCCGCGACGGCATCATCGATATCGACCGGTTGCGCGCTCGGCTAGGGCGGTGAGGGGATTCGCTTGGTTCTGTCGGACCTGTGCGGTACCGCGAGTTGCCGTGGTTTGTGGAGGTGATCTGCCGGCAAATGGCCGCGTATAGCGCGTGGTTGCCGTAGCGCGAGGAGACGGCCGAGGAATGTGCTGCACGTAGCGCGTTGAACGAGAACGAACGCGGGGCGGCCAAAGAAAGCGCTGGGCCCCCCTAATCTCAGGATTGTTGCGCCAGCCTAGGATGGCCATAGTCTGCAACGGGGAGATGCGGCGTTGGCTTGATCGGTGCTGCCAGAAACGGCAGCATCGATCATCTTTGAATCACAGGAAGCTCTTTCGTTTGCGGTTAGGCGGCCGGCGTTGCGTAGTTGTTACAGTGACGTGATATAATCCGCGGCAATGGGAGGCAGCAATGGACTTCGAAGCCATCCTTGCCGTGGGGGCCGCCGCTTTCATTCTGGCAGCTTCGATCTTCGTCGCACCGCAGGTCGACAGGATTGTCGAGCATACGCCTGTGGCTAGCATGGCGCGTTAACCACAGCCGCTCATCCACGTATTCCCCTTCCATGTTCTCGTTGAATCTGTTCAATCTTTGTGAAGGACTGGCGGCGATTGTAGCCCTATCCTCGCTGGCGAATCGCCTGGCAATGATGGAGACAGCATGACGGTTCTACAGTTCCCGGCCAATCGGCGCATCGGTGATGTCAAACGATGCGCCGAAGCCCTCCAGCGGCTCCATGGAGAGCAAGCAAACCGTTTCTGGCGGTCAGAGATGACCGACTTTGCCGCGGCGCTCAGAAGGTCGGGCATTGTCGAGGAAGAGATATCGCGCCAAGCCGGCCTATACATGCACGCGGTACAGATGGAACTGCAGGTGGCGTTCGCCATCGAAGAGAACAACGCGTCCGCTTAACCTGATCCGGCGCGATTGGAAATCATTCCCGGTGGTCATATCCTAATCATGTTGCTTTCCATGTCCCATGGAGCCGCCGTCGCTTCTTGGCAGAACGCTAGCTGATGACGAGACGTTGCTGACGTGGTGCCTTTGTCGGTCAGCCTCCGGAAAGATAGGTATTGGGGGCAATGAGCATGACAAGAACCAAGAGGCTGGGTGATTTGGGAGAGCGGTGGACTGAGAACCTACTTAGGAAAGCTGGGCTCCGGTCTTATCCGAGACCTTAACAAGCTCAGACACAATCACACGGGCGTTGACTTCATCGCAGAACGGCAGGGGAAACAGTACCTCACTTGCCACTCAAGGTGAAACTCCCTCGCGTCGCCGCGTTGCCGCGGTTATCGCACGCAGCCCATATCCAAAAGCGAATTCGAACAGCAAGGCGATTTTGCCCGTTGCCCTGGGTCGCGAGAGGGTCGCCGTCATGCAGCGTGCTTGCGGGACGACGGGACCAGGCCCAAAAGCGGTCTTTCATCCGTTCTCGCTTGAGACAAACGTCTGCGAATGTGGGAAAATGCGCGTATTAAACCCAACGATATCGTGCGCCGCAGGAGGGTCACCGCTGTGGATGGAAAGCTTGCAGCCATCCTTTCAGCCGATGTTGCCGGCTTCAGCCGCCTTGCGGCGCTGCACGGTTCGCGCACTCGATCTGTGCCGCGGGCCGATTGCCGAATTGGTTAGCGAGCATGGCGGCCGTATCTTCGGCAGTGCAGGTGACGGCCTCGTCGCCGAGTTCCCAAGCCCTGTTCAGGCCGTCCGGTGCTCGGTTGAAATCCAGCGCCGTCTTTTCACCCTCTCAGAAGACCTCCCACCCGATCGCCGCTTGGAATTCCGCATCGGCGTCAATCTGGGTGACGTCGTTGTGTCAGGCGACGATCTGCTCGGCGACGGGGTCAATGTCGCGGCACGCCTCCAGGAGATCGCCGCCCCGTCAGGCATCTGCATTTCCGCGTCGGTGTCCCTATCATTCGCCATGGCGGCTCCCTTTCCGAGGCCATTGCCATCACCCGGGAGGTAATCAACAAACACCCCGAGGTAACCTGGTGCTATCGGCAGTTGGCTGCCTGGTCGGCAATGAACTGTGCCCTGAAGTGGCCCGATGGGCCGCGCAGAAGCTCTTGGCAGCCGAGCCAGGCTTCACGATCGAGCGGTATCGGGCGCTGCTCTTGTTTCAGGAAATACCGCAATGGGCAGACCAGATGGCCGAGGGCTTGCGGCAAGCGGGATTGCCCGAACGATGATTAGCTATTCCAGGAGATACACGGGCTGCTCTCACGCACGCCGTCGCAAATCCGGTTGTTCTAAGGGCGACCGATCGCCTTGTGCCGGATCGATGCTGCACCATCCGTCCGGATACGCTCCAAGAGCCGGCGAACCTGGCGCGTGCTCAACCCAGGGCCGCCGAAACGATCGTCGTCCCGCCGCCGACGACCTTGGCGATAGCCCATCGAGCCTATTGATCGGATGATCAGCGATGCGAGTAAGGGTGTGCAAGCCGAGGGAGTCGCCTACTGCATTATCAATTTTGTGTCGTTGCACGAATCCCCTTACTTCTTACTATTGCAATAAATCCTAATAAAGCGCTTGCTGTATTAAAGTAATGTTGCGTGCGGCCAGCCAGTTCTGCAGCGAAATACGTGCGATCAAGGAGACACTCTCGCAGGATTGATGCCGGGGGCGGCAATGTCGGCGGCAAAGCTCATCGCGCTCGGAATCATCGGTCTGGCATTTGTCGGGGTCTTCGACGCACTAAGCCCACGCGAACGGAAAATCCTGTGACGCACCTTGCGTTTTCCACAAGCGCTTATCGTCGATCGCGATCATCTTCACCTCACCGCCACCTTTCGCTATCACCTGTCGTCAGGGATGTGGTCGCGGGGTCTCTATTAGAAGAGGTTCACACTGTGCGGACCGACATATTCTGTCCGGTATCCCTGTGTCTGCGCGTTTCTCATGAACCGGTTCGCACCGATGAGATCTGTTCTGATGACATCTGCTCCCAAGGGAGAAACCGGTTGGTAATTCGCTCGGAGCCATCTCACCGCGCGATCGGATAAGGCTGAGATTTCCCACAAAAGGTCAGCCGCCCTTTGGACGCGAAAATCAGCGACCTCGCTGCGTGGTGTAGCGATGCCACATTGACGGCCAGACCTATCTGCCCGCGCCTCGGTCGAAACGACTGGATGATCCATGATTTCTCCTCCCTTGCATTCTTTCGGATTTCCTTCGTGAGTGCCTGGAGAGGCGCCGCGATGTGGGCGCAGTCTTCGCAATTTGGCGCACGCCGCTACCGTAGATGGGTAATGGTTTTGCAACGATTCATCTAAGAGTAGTCGAATCGCTTGTCACTTGGCAGATGGGGGTCGTCTAATCGCACGACGTCTTGCAAGCGTTTTTTTCAAAACTGTCCAACCGGAACTGAGGCCAGCGCCGGTGAG
>NZ_JABEKV010000013.1:38109-73290 GCF_013283645.1 Sinorhizobium psoraleae | reverse complement strand
GTATGCCATGTCACCAAGGCGAGCATGCTTCGTCAATGGTTCGAGATCCACCCCTTTGACTTCCTCCCCAAGTCCTTTGCCCTGCGCCGCTGTAGCGCTATCAGCATCGCATTGCCTCACCCGAGACTCCTCGGCAAAATTGTTACAACAAACAACAACGTGATGTGTACACCAAATACTCGCCTAAGACGAACCTTTTTTGCCGAGGGTCACGGCCCGCAGACGGATCTCGGCGTGGCCGCTTCCTTAGCCGCGGTTGATATCCAGGCCGGGGTGGGATGCGCATTTTCAGAATGCATGAAACATGCGCCCTTCAATCGTCGCGACGCAGGCAATATCGCCGCGGATCAGATATCGCGGACGCTTTCAACAAAAAGCAACCGGCTAGCTGCAGCTAAGCCAGGCAGCAGATGGCTAGACCTTCTGGAAAGGCGCGCTATAGCGCGCTCCTCCCGAAGTCGTTATCAACTTGTGGCAACTTGTGACCCGCATGAATTCCTGCTCAACACTGCAAAATCTTGCGACGTTTGAGCAGAAGCCATCCGCACCTCCGATCAAAGAATAGTCACCTGTCTCGCCGGCGCACGGACATGGCAGGCCACGCCGCGTCCATCTTGCATCAGCACCAACGGCGGTATTTCTGTACGGCATCGTTCCTCGGCCAGAGAGCAGCGGGGGTGGAACGCACAGCCTTGGGGTGGCCGAACCGGGCTCGGCACTTCACCGTCGATGGGAACTTCCAACCGTGCTCGCGTAGGATCCGGTATTGGAGCTGCGGCGATCAGCGCCTCCGTGTAAGGATGGACAGGTTTTGCGAAGAGGGACTCGCAGGTGGCCAGTTCAACGATCCTCCCCAGATACATGACGGCAACGCGATCGCCAATATGCTCTACCACGCCAAGGTCATGCGAGATAAAGACGAATGCGATGCCTAACTCCTCCTGGAGGTCCATAAGCAGGTTGAGGATCTGGGCCTGCACGGAGACGTCAAGGGCAGAAACGGCCTCGTCGGCGATTATAATCGATGGCTTAAGGGACAAAGCGCGCGCAATGCCAAGCCGTTGGCGCTGTCCGCCGGACAATTCAGAGGGAAGCCTGTGCATGATCTCCGGTGCAAGGCCAACCTGTTGCAGAAGCTCCGCCGCAAGCGCCTCACGTTGCTTTCGACTTAGACGTTCGAAGTTCTCGACTGGTTCCGTGATTATCTGTCCGGCCGTGAGTCTGGGGTTCAGCGACGAATAGGGGTCTTGAAACACCATCTGCATCCGACGGCGCCATGCACGAAGCTCATCTTTTCTCAAACTCCCAATATCCGTGCCATCCAGTAGCACACGCCCCTCTGTCGGGTCTACCAGCCGCATCAGAAGCCGCGCGATTGTGGACTTTCCACAACCGGACTCGCCGACGATGCAAAGCGTTTCGCCTGCCTCCACTGAGAAGGAGACATTCTCGACCGCCCGCACCACAGGGAGATCCTTTTTCATGATCCCTGACCTGAGCGGGTAATGCTTGACCAAGTTTTTTACTTTCAACAAGGGTCCACTCATGCGCTCACTACCTCATGTGCGTGCCAGCAAGCTACGGCGTGATCCTGACCTTGTTCCTCAAGGACCGGCGTCTTTTCCCGGCAGACCTTGGTTGCACGAGGGCAACGCGGCGCGAAGCTACATCCGATGACGGCCTCGCGCAGGCTCGGAACAATGCCGGGAATCTCAGGCAGGCGACGCTCTTTCCCGCGTCGCCTGTCGGGAACGGAGCGCATGAGAGCCTTTGTATAGGGATGCATTGGACGCGCAAAAAGGTCCACCGCACTCGCCTGTTCGACGATCCGACCGGCATACATCACGATCACACGCTGGCAAGTCTCAGCCACAACGCCCAGATCATGGGTGATGAACATGACCGCCGTCCCCGTGCGCTCCTTCAGGTCCACAATCAGACGGAGAATCTGCGCCTGGATAGTAACGTCGAGCGCCGTCGTCGGCTCATCGGCGATCAACAACTCCGGTGAGCAGGCGAGCGCCATGGCGATCATGGCGCGCTGTCGCATACCACCAGACATTTCGTGGGGATAGTTCTTCACACGCCGCTCAGGATCGGCAATGCGCACGAGGCGTAGCATCTCCTCGGCCTTTGCCAGCGCTTCCGTCCGGGACGCTCCAGTATGGATTTCTACGGCTTCCGCGATCTGCCGACCAACCGTATAAACCGGATTTAGGCTCGTCATCGGATCCTGGAATATCATGGCGATTTTGTCACCGCGAATCTTCCTCATCTCCCCTTCCGAGAGCTTCAGGAGGTCTCGCCCGCGGAACCGAACCTCACCACCGACGGTCCTTGCCGTCAGCTTTGGTAGTAGGCGAAGGATGGAGAGCGAAGTGACGCTTTTCCCGCATCCAGATTCGCCGACGACGCCGAGCGTTTCACCCTTCCTCACCTGGAAGCTGACCCCGCCCACAGCGCGCGTGACACTGCCCTCACTGAAGAAGTGAGTTTCGAGGTTCCGAACATCGAGAAGCACGTCATCGCCTGTGATCTCTTGAACTTGCATTTTTTAACGGCTCCTTGACCGCGGATCGAACAGGTCGCGAAGGCCATCACCGAGCAGGTTGACAGCAAGGACTGTTATCGCCAGGAAAACGCCTGGGGCAAGGACTGTCAGGGGGGCAGTGGCGAGATAAAGGCGAGAGCTCGCGATCATGTTCCCCCAACTCGGGATCTCGGGTGGTACGCCCACGCCAAGGAAACTCAACCCCGCCTCCGTCATTATTGCACTGGCGCATACAGTAGCAGACTGGACCATAAGGGCAGCAAATGTGCTCGGGAGAATATGTCGCAACATTACCTTTGGAAGGCGCGCTCCACCGCAAATTGCGGCCTGAACATATGGGCGTTCTCGAACGCTTAGAACTACCGACCGCACCAGACGGCTCACACTTGGGGTCTCGGGCAGCGCGACAGCAAAGATGAGAATACCAATTCCAGGACCCGTCAGAGAAATGAGCGCAATAGCTAACAGAAACGTCGGGATCGACATCAGCGCATCCATGACACGCATAATAAGATTGTCAAAGCTGCGAAGGTAGCCAGCGATAATTCCAATAGTGAGACCGGCGATAGCTGCCAGAAACGCTGACATTAAACCAACAATGAGAGAAATACGGGCACCGTAGATCGTCCGTGCTAGCACGTCGCGGCCCAGATTGTCGGTCCCCAACCAGTGTTCGCCAGAAGGCGGTTGCAGGCGGATAAAAGGATCGAGCGCTTCAGGGTCGCCGGCATAAAGCGGCGCAGCAACCGCCAACACAACGAGGAGCATGAGAAGCCCGCCACCGGCCAAAACAAGCATGTGCCGCCTTGCCAGTCGGGCCCACCCGGATAGGCGCGGCCGGGCACGCGGTTGTGGTGCGGACAATGTTATAGATTTGGACATATCAGTACCGAATACGGGGATCGATCAGCGTGTAGGCAAGGTCGACCGCGAGATTGATTAGAACATAGAGGCCTGAAACCATGATCAGCACACTCTGGATGATCGGATAATCGCGGCTATTCACAGCATCCACCACCATGCGACCGACGCCGGGAATGTTGAATACTGTTTCTGTTAGAACAACGCCGCCAATGAGATAGGCGAAACTGAGCCCGACCACCGTAAGGATGGGGACGCCGGCATTTTTCAGCGCATGATGAACTAGCATGGCGTAAGCCGACGCGCCCTTGGCTGCGGCAGTTCTCATATAGTCCTCCGAAAGTACCTCGAGCATGCTCGCGCGGGTAATCCGGGCGATGAGCGCAATGTAAGGGAGACTAAGGGTGACCGTGGGCAGAACGAGGTGGGCAAACCAGCCGCCGAGGCCATTTTCGATTTGCACATAACCCTGAACCGGCAGCCATCCCGCACCGATGGCGAGAAGATAGACAAGGAAATAGCC
Source organism: Sinorhizobium psoraleae (assembly GCF_013283645.1). Classification (GTDB taxonomy): domain Bacteria; phylum Pseudomonadota; class Alphaproteobacteria; order Rhizobiales; family Rhizobiaceae; genus Sinorhizobium; species Sinorhizobium psoraleae. Next base: position 69,355 of record NZ_JABEKV010000013.1, on the reverse strand, counting down.
GACGACAAAGACCGGCACTGAGTATCCCAGCGTTGCAAACAAAGTCAGGGTACGATCAAGAAGACCGCCCGCTCGCCAAGCGGCGAGCACGCCTAGGGACACACCGAGCGTCACCGACAAAGCTAAAGTCATCAGTGAAAGAGAAAGCGTCGGTTCCAACCGTTGCAACACGAGTTCGAAAACTGGTCGGCCCGAGAAGATTGAAGTACCGAAGTCGCCGTGTAACATGCTCGACACCCAGAGCATGAACTGAACCGGGAGCGGCTCATTTAACCCTAGTTGCTCCCGGATACCGGCGATTGCCTCAGCCGTCGCGTTGCGTCCAGCCATGATCGCAGCTGGATCGCCCGGCGCTAGCCTGAGAAGCACGAATATGAAGATCCCCACCATCGCCATTACGGCGATGGCCGAAACCATCCTGCGGAGGATGTAAGTACACATTTTCCTCAGGCCTTCTGCATGTTCCACATGGGATACACAACAGACAAAACGCTAACCAGACCGGTCAGAGATTTCCGACGAGCAACCGGCGAAACATAATGACCCAACATTACAGTGCCAACGAAATCCCACGACAGACGCTGCATCTCACGGGCGAGTGCCTGGCGCTCCTGCAATGTGTCGACGTCACCCCATTTGGCGCGAAGCGCCTCATATTCGTCGTTCTTCGGCCAACCATACCAAGCATCATCGCCGTTCGCTAGCAGCGCCGGTATGTCTAGGGGGTTGCCGAACTTGGAATCGCTCCAATCTGATATGAAGATGCTCCATCCGCCGTCTTCAACCGGACCTTTGTTCGACCGACGCGCCGTAAATCCGCTCCAGTCACTTGAAGCAAGCTCGGCGTTCACGCCAATCTTTCGCAGCGTGTTCGCAAGGTAGAGTGCGGCATTGCTAGCCGCGGGCCAGTCGGACGTTTGAAGAACGACAACTTTCTCACCGGCATATCCGGCCTCTTGGAAAAGCTGCTTGGCGCCTTCTAGATCGCCGCCCTTTTTGTACCATCCCGTATTTTCGTCGTTAGAGTACGGTGTGGTCCTACCGAAGATCGATGTGACAGGATTTATGTATTTTGGATCAAAGCCGGCAGCCCGCATTACTGCTTCCTGATCGATCAGGTGAAGCATCGCCTGCCGCGCCTTGACATTGTTGAACGGCGGCTGGAGGCAGTTCAAGCGCAGGAACATGTTCGTGCCTGCCTTGTTCATTATTTCCAATTCAAGATTGGGGTCGCTCTCGATCGCAGGATAGAGATCCGATGCCGGAGCTTGAACCAAATCCACTTCCCCCGCCTGCAGGGCGGCGAAGGCCGTCTGCTGATCAGCAAGGTAGTTCCAGATCACCCGATCGACATTGACAACCTTTCCACCGGCAAATCCGTCGGGTGCTTCCTTGCGAGGCACATAGTTCTCGTTGCGATCGTAGACAAAACTGGCGCCCGGCCTTGCAAGAGCCTCGTTGAACTTGAACGGTCCCGATCCGATGTTGGCGGTCACCTGCTCAGTGACAGGGCGGCTTGCGTCCTTCTCGCGCATTACGGCGAGGTACAGCCCAGCTGCGGATGCGAGCGAAGGTATCAGAAGCGGAAGAGGTTGCGTGAGCGTGATCGTGAACGTTCTGTCATCATTTTTAGAGATGTCTTTGACGCTTTCCATAATCACCTTGCCGCCGGCGTCCGCTTGACCCCACCGGCGAACCGAAGCCACGCAATCGGCTGCGGTGACAGGGCTCCCGTCGTGAAAGGCCTGACCTTCGCGAAGATGGAACGTGTATGTTTTCTTGTCGTCAGAGAGGCCCCACTTCTCTACCATCTGTGGCTGAGGCAATCCTTTTGAGTCGAGTGCGAAAAGCGTGTCGTAGATCGCCAGCGAATGCTGAGATGTTTCGTTCGCCGTTGAGACGAGCGGGTCGAACACCTGGAGAATACCGTCCGGCACCCAACGTACCGTTCGCGCATCACTTGGCGCCGTCTGCGCCCGCAATACAGACGGGAGCGACAGCGCCGCTCCTGCTGCCAAGCCCACTTTCATCATATTTCGCCGAGAGATAGTCATGTCTTTTCCTCCTGTTGTTTTGTGCGTCTCAAGCAGCAAGGCCGGTTCTCGCCAGTAGCCTTTTAACCGACGCGCGCGCCGCGAGTGCGGCCGCTTCCGGCTCGATCCCTAGAGGGTTACCATGTCGAACCACGATCCTGCCGTTGATGACTGTAAGCGCCGGAGACCGAGTGATGCCGACCACCGCGGCTTCGGCGCATGGATCGAGGCCGAGCGCCTCGGACGACGCAGATTCACGCACGACGAAATCGGCGCGCTTGCCCACCTCGAGGCTACCCACCTCACCTCCGGCACCGACAGTTCGCGCCGCCTCGATTGTGCGCATACGCAGCAACTCGTTGGCCTTTACTGGCACACCGAGAGCTGTTGCGTTGCAAACAGCCACGCTCCCTAAGGCGTCAAAGTTAAGGTTGCGCGGGATGTCCGTGGCGATCGCAATCGTCGCCCCGGCCCTGGCTAGCTCGACCATTCGCGGCTCGGCGCGTCCGTACCCCATGGCACGCATCTGCTGAAACGGGCACCAAACGATACTCGTATGAGTGTCTCCAAGCAGCGCGACATCTTCGCGATGGATGACGTTCATGTGGACGAAGGTCGTGGCGGGTCCGAGAATGCCAGCATCATGGAGACGGGCAATGGCAGATCGACCAGCTACTTCCTCCTCCTCGATATATTGCGCAGGATCATATCCGCGATGCTCTTGAAACTGAACCCCGTGCTCGCGCGAAGCGCTAAAAGCCGCGTTCCATAGAACATCCGTCGCCAGTGTAGGGCCGTAAATCCCGATGAATGCTTTTACAAGCCCGTCGGCGTCTCGATTTCGATAGAGCTGTGAACCCACTCGCTTTAATGCCGCATCGGTCGACTCCGGCCAGCGTGCCAGGAAATCCAGGCTGGAAAGCTCGGGCGAAGAGTCCAGCATGGGCTGGGTGAGGTCAGCAACGTAGGGATCAGTCAGCCATATGCGAAGTCCGACCTCACCGGCAACTGCCGCGACCGCGTCTGGTTCAAAAATTGTGCCCGGGTCGACAAAGCCGGTGTAGCCGGCCCGTAAATAGTCGACAGCGGCAAGTTGGGCACTGGCATGCTCGTCCTCCGGGGTCAGTGCCGCTTTCCAATGGCCCATCGTGACAGGCGTGCCGACCATCAAAGGTTCGACGGATCGCGAAGTATACTGCGAAATGTGGATATGGGCGTCAATGAAGCCTGGATGCACTAGACCGCCCTTCGCATCCAACGTTTCTCTGGCTGTGAAATGCTCCCGTATGGCGTTCGTCGGACCAACGGCGCAGATGCGGCCGTTGTCTACCGCAACAGCTCCATCACTATGAATCGTGTCTTGGCTATCGACCGTAAGGACGATTCCGCTATGGACGATTAAGTCACAAGGTTGAGGTTTCTGGATGTTCATGCGAAGGCCTTTGCTACGATTTCACGAGGGGTCCCGACTGAGTGCTGATAAGCAACAACCTTCGGGTTTGGGATGTTAACTTCCGGCCAAAAGCGTGACTTCTCGTATGTGAACTGGCCCGGGCTGTAGTAGCCGACACCTGGCGTTCTCACGAGCACCGGTGTGGCAAGGTCGCCGAAGTTCAGGGCAAAATGGTAACCCGATTTCACGACGAGAAAATCAAGCGTTGCGAGATCCAAGTTCTGACTCGAGAAAGCTGCGGGATCGAGAAAGCAACTGGGTTTTGTGGTGAGCAGCACAAAAACGCGATCGTCCACTCGTAGAACCGCCGTCGCGCCCATCTCGGACCTTGAGCCTTTTCCGAGGCAGCCCTCCACAACAAAAGCACCGTCACTCACATGTTCAACGCGGCCGGTGATCAGTCGCGGTTTGAAACCTGGTGTGAACCCAGCACCTATGGACAGGGAAACGGTAGCTCCAACACCAGCCTCTATTGCTTGAGCCGCCCCGGCGGGATCGGTCACCGGCACCGCCCCACGTAATCCTGGGTGGTGATCAAGGGCCGCGGCTAGCAGTACGGTGCTGTCGCCCGGGGCCCCTGCTGCAACACGGTCGCCCATGTCGCCAATCGCAAATGGCCTTTTTTGGGGGGAATTACGCACCAGTTCAAACACCTCGTCTACCGAAAGGAGATCGTCCTTGAAGCGCGCCCGCTCAACCCAGAAGCGCGTAACAAGATCCATCGCTATCGAGGGCGCGTTTGCGTCTGGCCCGTCACTTAGAACTGTGACAACCTGGCCAATTTCGTCATCGTCGACAAAGCGGTAGACGTTGTAGATGGAAATATCGCGTATTGATGGATTCTGAGCTGTGTATTCGCGCGCTTTTTCATGTATGTCAGCAAGCGGCCCTGAGGCAGTTTCCTGAGCACCGGGCAGGACCATTGGCACCAACGCCGACACCGTTACAGGCTTTAATCGGCCCTCTAATCGTTCGATTAGAAGTTCGGCGACTTTCTCGCCACATTCGACGGTGTCCGAATGAGGATTTTCTTTGTACCCTATACAGATGTCGGTATTGTCCAACATACGCCAAGTAAGATGCGCGTGCAGATCAAGGCCGATTGCAATCGGCACATCCGGGCCTACGAGAAGTCGAAGCGCCTCAAGCAGATCGCCCTCCGCATCGGGGATCTGCGTTGTACCCATTGCGCCGTGTAGATCCAAGCCGATTGCATCAGGCTTAAGTTGTCGAACTGCCTCCAAGAGCTCTTCGCGACGCCTCAGATAAAAGGCATGGTCAACTAGCCCGCTAGGAGGAGCATCGACCGAGAAAACCGGTTCCAGCTCTACGCCTACTGCAGCGAGCTTTTCAGCCAGCCCCTTCAAGACGCCCGAGGGAGATCGGAGGGTATTCCGACCACGTTCGATCAAAAAGAAATCTTCCCCCGTGGTTTCGGGATTCTGCCTGTTGGATTCATGGCAGAAGCGAGCAATTACAACTCGATAGGCTTTTGGCATTTGTGATCGTCAACTTTCCGGGCCTAAATAGGCTTGTTTATGTGATGCCGCGGTCCACCGGACCGACATTTCGGGGAACCTTCGGCTGTGGTTTTCGTGTCGAGTTTGAACCGTGGCGGCTCTGTGGGCGGAAACTCTCCGCGCGCGGCACGGGAACGATATGGTCAGATGTTTTAGGGCAGCCATCGTGGGGAGAATCGAGGGCTCAATGATGTCCTCCAATGGTGCCGGCTTTTTCATCCTTGCGAGAACCTCCCCATTCTCAATACATTGACGTTTGATGCAACAAAAGTATGGGTTTGTCAATAAAGAAGGTCAAAGCGGCGCTCTTTGAACGGGGTGAAACGCCGCAGACGAAGTAGCAATATGACGCCTGCACGCCTGGTGTTTGCCGGGGCCGCGCAAACATATCTCTCTTGAGCTCTTCGTGTGGCGGAAAAAGCATTTTTCCAATATTTTGTTGCGACAAATTTGTTCTGCTGTCGATAATTGCTTGAAAAACGGCGCCTCACATGGCGCCGGGAGAGCACGTGGCTCGGCAAGCCTCGAGGGCGGCGCCCGAACCCTGATGCTTCAAAGCGCAGGACATCACCAGCATTCTGCGCATCCAAGACGTGTGCCCTCATCCAAGCGAATATGCGCTTAAGTTGATCAAGGCTACTCTCGTGCCGGAAAGTCGGGATAATCACCATTGAACGGAGAGTCCCGCGTGCGCCAATCTCAGTTCTCCGGCTGCCTCCCCGCTAACTCATGGCGCAGAGCCTCAGTGGCGACGTAATCTATGCCATCGCTGGTGCAGACCACTCCATATACCTCCCGGGCCGCAGTAGTGGATACTACCCCGTCGCGCACATCCCGGAACACGAGGTCTACCTGGCGGCGCAGCGGATTACCCCATCCGCCACCAGCCGCAGACGAAACCGATATTCTGGTCGGTGGCAACTCCATTACGCCATATTGAGGCGCGGCAATTTCCGCGCCAGCGTGAGTGCTCACGACTACGTCAGCCTTCTTGCCCGTCCCTCCGCCGCTGATGCCAAAGCCACTGGGAGTGAAACTACCTTCGCCGCGAAACGAGTAGGAGGCTCGGCTTGAAACGCTTACCTCATAATCAATTCCAGTTCCTCCCCGGTATTCACCTGCGCCGGCAGCATCACATCGCATTTCCTGGCGATGGATGCGAACTGGGTACTTTCGTTCGAAAACTTCAACATTAGGAATCCGCATCCCGCCAAGCGAAATCACCCCGCCAATCGAAGGAAATCCATCGCGCCCCCGAACCGCACCAGCGGCAGGGTAGGCATGCATGTGATACATCACATAGGTTTCGCCCGCCGCATTCTTCCCTGACGATACGCAACTGCTCCCCTTACCCCAACCGGCGCAGGCGAGATCCGGCGCGGCCTTCGCCAATGCCTTCCAGATCGCATTAATAATCTCTATCGCTGGGTGTCCTGTATTAGCAGTCATCGGCGCGGGGTAATTGGCATTTACTACACTTCCGCGTGGCGCGATGATCTCGACGGGACGAAACGCACCCGAATTGCGCGGAATGGTAACGCCGAAGTAGGAGAGCAGCGCCACATAAACTGCCGAGTGAGTGTTTGCCACTGAACTGTTTTTGAACCCCGCGATCTGAGGGGCGCTACCAGTAAAGTCGATCTTCACCTCATCCCCTTTTACGGTGACCGCCACGCGGACCAGCACATCGACCGTTTGAAAGCAGTCGTTGTCGGATGAGTCTTCCCCTTCGTACAACCCATCCGGGAGCGCAAGAAGCGCCCGGCGCATGCACGCTTCGGCATGATCAAGAATGGCGTCGAAGCATCCTGCGACAACGTCCAATTTGAATTCTTCCGTTAATGTCTGGATACGACGCTCACCTACTTTGGTTGAACCGATCATCGCGCGCAGGTCTCCATCCAGGAGGTGCGGAGTACGCGAATTCAGCTTCAGCAATCGCCAGACGTCATCACGAACTTGCCCGGCGCCGATCAGTTTCATCACAGGCAAACGGATACCTTCGTGAAAGATCTCTGTGGCCGCGGCGTTGTAGGTACCGGCTGCGCCGCCGCCGATGTCTGATTGGTGAGCCCGATTGCATGTGAAGGCGAGGAGGACGCCGTCCACAAAAACCGGCCTGATGATGGTCCAGTCGGGAAGATGATTGCCGCCCGCTTCATAGGGATCGCTGAGAATGAATACGTCGCCCGGAACAATTCCGCCGTCCGCGCCGTAATCGCGTAGTACAGCATCAACAGCGAATCCGCCGCCGCCCGTGTGGATAGGAATACCGTCCGCCACGGAGATTAAGCGGCCGGATGCATCTGCAATAAAGCACGAGAAATCGTGAGACTCGCTGAAGATGGGGCTGCGAGCGGTCCGTTCCATGACCCAGCCCATCTGTTTCGAAATGTGATCGAGCTGATTTTGCAGAAGCGTCGTGAGAATAGCGTCAGTCATGGTTCCGTCCCGAAGTCGGCAAAGCAATGTCGATGTGGTAGTTGCCAAAAGCATCCAGCTCTATCATGTCGCCGTCGCCCACCAGAATGGTGGTGGTCGCCTCCTCAATGATTGCGGGCCCAACGAAATAGTGGCCAGGCTGAAGGTTGGCGCCGGCAAGGATGGGAACCTCGCGCCTGGGCTCGGTCTCATCTGTCAACTGAACGGCGCGTCGATTGGCTATCGGTGCTAGAATGCGATTTGAAACTTGAGAGGCAATCGGGCTTACAACAGGCAAATGCCCGATGGCTGATACACGCGCAGTCATTACCTCAACAGCCGAGTTCGGCTGAACAGATGCATAAATTCGCTCGTGCTCGGCTTCGAACTGCTGGCGGAGTTTGGCAGGATCAAGGTCTTCTGCTGACACACTTATGGGCCATTGCTGGCCGGCATAACGCATGTCGACCCGTACTTCGAAATCCATCTCATCGGGCGTGAAACCGTCAGCCAGGAGAAGCTGCCTGCCTTGCTGGGTAAGTTCCGCAAGCGCCTGACGCAATGTTGCGACAACGTCAGCGGAAAGCGGGGCACCAATCGTGCTCACGTAGTCGTGTCGCACGTCCGCGTTACACATGCCAAATGCGCAGAAGACACCTGCTAGCCGTGGAATGAAGGCGCGCCGAATTCCGAGTTTCCGTGCAACATCTGCCACATGTAACGCTCCAGCACCGCCTGCTCCGACAAGAACATATTTGGCGGGATCGAGTCCACGGACCAGACTGACTTTTTCTATGGCTTGGCGAATACTGAGGTTGCTCAGTTGAATTATCGCCCCTGCCGCGACTGAGACTTGAGCACCCAGCGAACCCTCGAAGGCGTCACGCAACGCGGCATCGGCAAGCTCCGTCTTGAGGTAAAGCGAACCTCCGGCATATGTACCCTCGTGGAGACGGCCAAGAATAAGCTGCGCATCAGTAATAGTCGGTCGTTTGCCTCCAAATCCGTAGCAAGCTGGTCCGGGTTTGGCGCCGGCGCCTTGTGGGCCCACAAAGAGCAAGCCGCCTGCGTCAACTCCGCAGATAGTGCCGCCTCCAGTGCCGATCGTGTGGATTTCAACGCTTGGAAGCGCAATTAAGGCGTCTCCAACGGTAATCGAGTCGGTTTCTGCGACTTTTCCATTGGTCACTACGGTTACGTCACAACTGGTGCCCCCAATCTCAATTGAAATCAGGTTTTCATTGCCGGTAATTTGTTGAAAATGGCGCAGTGAGGCAAGTCCGGCAGCTGGACCAGACAAGGCTAACGCGACGGGGCGTGTTCCGATCTGGTCTAGCGAGATAGCTCCACCATTGCTCTGAACTAGCAGAAGGTCTCGCTCCAATCCGCGTCTCCTGAGCTCTCTAGCCAATTCACTCAGGTAGGGCAGAAGTTTAGGCGCAACATAGGCGTTCGCAACCGTGGTTGAGCAGCGCTCGAATTCTCCTACGATCGGCGCGAGGCTGGATGAAGTAGTGATATAGACAGCCGGTAGCGCTTCTGCGAGCATTTCTGCGCAGGCTCGCTCATGTGCATCATTGGCGTACGCATGCAGCAAGCAAATCGCCACTGCCTCAACGCCTTCGCGGCGGAAAACATCAGCAGAAGCGGCGACACTTTCTTTATCCAGCGCCAGCTCGACTTGGCCGTCGGGGGTCATTCGTTCGACAACCGGCAGCCGCAGGCTTCGCGGAACCAGGACATCCTGCCACGGTGTGCGATGATCCCACATGAATTCACGATATCCTCGTCGGATTTCGATGGTATCGCGGAAGCCATGCGTGGTAATCAGTCCAACGCGGGCGCCCTTCCGCTCAAGCAACAAATTTGTCGCCACCGTTGTGCCGTGGATAAAATGAGAGCAGCCCTTAAGGAGACTGCGAACATCGAGCCCGAGCTTCTGGCTAGCACCTTCGATCGAGCGCAGCACACCAACCGCAGGATTGGCTGGCTCGGAGGGCGACTTGTAAGGGAAAACGACGCCATTGGCATCGATGAGAACTAGATCAGTGAAGGTTCCACCAACGTCGATGCCAATACGCCAAGGCGCCACTATTTGACTCATTCAAAAGCTCCAGTTTTGCGAGCCGCCGAGTTTTGGCCGTGATCCACCTCTTGCATGATTTTCAGGTGCGGAATGGCGGCGAGAAGCTCGCGGGTATAAGCGTGCGAAGGGGATGTAAACACATTCTCTGTCGTGCCACTTTCGACAACCGAGCCGTGCCGCATGACAAGCACTCGATCGCACATAAGGCGGACAACATTGAGGTCGTGACTGACGAAGATTACAGTCAAGTTCAACGCGCGGCGAAGTGCGTCTAACTGGTTGAGCACAACAGCCTGCACCGACACGTCCAGCGCCGACGTCGGTTCATCCAGGATGAGCAGTTTCGGCCTGACGACAAGTGCCCTAGCGATCCCGACTCGCGCTTGTTGACCACCCGAGAGTTGGTGAGGGAAGCGACTGAGCAGTTCAGGCGCCAGACCGGCCTGTTGGGCTGCGGCGAGGATTTGCTCGTGTTCGCTATCACGAGACAATTCACCGCCGTTCAGCGACTGAGTGCAATTTCGAAGAGGATTGCGGATTGAGTCATAGGCTGTGAAGCGTGGATTGAGGCTGCCCAGTGGATCCTGGAAAACAACCTGGATTTCACGACGCATAGGTGAGGACGTGAACGACCGACTCGATTGCTTGCCGATATCCTGGCCCATGAACACGATCGAACCCGTCGATTGATCCAAGAGGCGCGCGACCATGCGCGAAGTAGTTGTCTTGCCGCTGCCAGATTCACCCACGATTCCGATTGCTTCGCCTTCCTCAAGATGAAAGCTCACATCCCGGACTGCGTGAATCAAAGCGTCTGCCTGCTCGCGCTGTCCGTCACAGACATCGTTGCCCCGGCGAGCCCACCTGGGAAGCCATGACTGCCGATGCTGTGACCGTGTACCGAAGCTCTTTCGCAGGCCCTCGACCTGCAATAACCTTAAGTTCAGAGCGGGAGTCTCAACTTGCCGACCTTGGTCTGGAGCTACAGTTGGAGGTGGCTGTTGGCCCGGTGGCAACAGATCCTTCAGTTCCTTTCCAATCCGAGGGGTCGCCGCTACAAGGCGCTGCGTGTAGGGCTGGCGCGGCCTCGCGAGTACCGCAAGAGTATCGCCTTCCTCCACAACATGCCCCTGCGACATGACCATAAGACGGGAACAGTACTCGGCCGCCAGCCCGAGATCATGCGTGATCAGGAGGGTTGCGAGGCCGCGGCTTGATGCGAGATCACGAAGCGTATCCATGATCACCTTTTGTGTGGTGACATCAAGACCGGTAGTTGGTTCATCTGCGATGAGCAGCCGTGGCTCAGAGGCAAGGGCCATTGCAATCAAGATTCGCTGGCACATGCCTCCAGAAAGTTCGTGCGGATACGCTCGGCTTCGCTCCATTGCGCGATCGATACGGACCATTTCCAAGAGTTCAATGACCCGCGCACGTGCTTCCTTTTTTGTCGCAGGCGGCCTCTTCGACATCAATACTGCATCGAGGATCTGATCACCCACTCTAATCAAAGGATTGAGCGCTGCTCGTGGGTTCTGAAAGATAAAACCGACCTCCTTACCTCGAACTGAGGCGAGGGCACGTGGGTCGCTGCAGATTGCTTGACCGGCAAAACGAACCTCTCCCGAGTCAATGCGTCCGTTGCGGGCCAACAGGCCCATCATTGCGTACGCTGTTACCGACTTACCTGAACCGCTTTCACCGACTATCCCTAAGGTTTCGCCGTCATGAATTTGAAGGTTGATTTTCTCAACACCCTTGACCCGCTCGGTGGACGTGGAAAAAGTCACAGTTAGATCTTTCACCTCAAGGAGAGGAGATGAATTTAGAGGTTTCATCATCGCCGGAATCTCACGTCCAGAATGTCTCGAAGACTGTCGCCCAGAAGGTTAAAGCTGAGAACAGTGAATGCGAGCGCCCCACCGGGGAACACGATCAACCACCAGTTCCCGGCTAGTATGGATGCGGCTGCTTCCGCCACCATGATGCCCCATTCTGGGGTCGGGGGCCGGATCCCTAGCCCGAGGAACGAAAGACCTGCCACATCTAGGATGGCCCAACCAAGACTGGTAGACACCTGGACGACGATGGTCGGAAGGGCGTTCGGAATCATAAACTTGAGCAGGATATTGAACTCGCTGTTTCCACCAGCCCGTGCTGCCTCCACAAAGCTCAAGACGCGTAGCCTACCAACTTCTGCGCGGGAAAGACGGACGAAGAACGGGAGATTTACCACTGCGCTTGCGATCACAATGCTTTGCACCGAGTTCCCCAGCGCCGCCACGATCGCCAGGGCGACGACAAAGAGTGGGAAAGTCATCATCACGTCCGTGATGCGTCCCACGACCCTGTCGAACAGTCCTCCGTAGAACACACCCGCGCTTCCGAGAAAGGTACCCAAAAGGAAAGACAACAATACCGACATGCCGGCGACTGCAAAATCGAGCTTCGCGGCGTTGATGACCCGACTGAACACGTCGCGCCCGACCTGATCAGTTCCAAACCAATGCTCCGCACTGGGTGACAAGTAGGCCGCCTGTAGATTGGTTTCGACCGGATTATACGGTGTGATCCAACCGGCTGAGACAGAGAGAACTAGAAGGCTGACTAGGTATATCGCTGCCGCCAGCGAAAGAAGGTTATGAGTAAGAGATCGCCATGCGTGTTGGACAAAGCCGGCAGACTCGGGCTTGGAGATGTCGTTGCTAATCATTGCGCCCGCACCCTCGGATCCACTAGAGCGCTCAGGACATCAACCATCGTGTTGATCACGACGAAGAGGGCCGTCATAAGGAGCATATATCCCTGCACTGGTGCATAGTCGGAGGCGAGCAACGCATCGATCGAGTATGCCCCCACGCCCGGCCAGGCAAAGAGCTTCTCAACCACCACATTCGCTCCGATCAGATACGCAATTATGAGACCGACTGTCGTAAGCACCGGCAGCAGGGCATTGCGAAGTCCGTAGCGGACGTAGGTGGTCCACCAATTGAATCCGGCGGCACGACATGTGCGAATATAGTCACTTGTCAGAACATCAACCATTGATGAGCGCGTGATTCGCAGTATCGGCCCCATAACAACCAACGCCACGGTAAGGGCCGGCAGCGCGACCTGAGCAGCCGCTGACCTAAAGGCTTCGAGATTTCCCGCAAGTAGAGAGTCAATCAGCAAGAACCCGGTAATGCTCTGAGGCGTTGCAACAAATGGATCTAGGCGCCCAATTGGATCGGGCGCGAAGCCGACGTAGTAGTAAAAGACGAGAATGAGCAATATTCCCAGCACCGATGCGGGCAAGGAAACCCCGACGGTTGCCGCGAAGCGGATAGCGTAGTCAGACCACGTACCCAAGCGAGTTGCCGCAATTATCCCCAAGGGGATCGATAGTGCGATGGCTAGAGTCATCGCGACGATACTCAACTCCAGGGACGCGGGTAGCCGCTGCATCAGACTTACGGTCACAGCCTGACCTGTCGTGAGGGATCGCCCCAGGTCGCCGGTGAGGATCTGTCCGAAATAGTGAAACAACTGGAGATAAAGCGGTTGATCAAGCCCTAGAGCTTCTCGAACAGCTTGGACCGCTTCCTGCGTCACCACGGGCCCCGTAACATAAAACACTGCAGGATCGCCGGGCAAGACTCGAACGAGTACGAACGTGACGATTCCGACACCGATCAAAATGGGTATGGTGCCAAGCAGACGTTGGATCACGTACCCCGAAATACCACTATTCATAATTCCTCCCGGCTTTTCCGCTTCGTGTCGAGTGCACCGCTCCTCACAAACGGAGGAGCGGTGGCCGACGTCGCCTAAGTTCGGCTCAAGCTACGTGCGTCGGGGAGTCCATGGAACCAATAGGTGTATCCGGTGATGCCTTTAGCCATCGCAAGAAGGTATGCGCCTTGCCTGAGTGGCAGTAGCGGAATCTCCTTCAGAACCAGATCGGCCATTTCTGCCGTGCGCTTGCCATATTCCTCTTCCGAGGCATCACCCGGCAGTGCTTTCAGCATACTCTCAAGCGCCTTGCTCTGATAATTGCCGGCGTTGGAAGCACCATTGCCCGTGTAAAGGACTCGGAACCAGTAGTCAGGTTGAGATAGCCATGCGATCTGGTTGTCGATCAACATGGGCAGCGACCTGTTTGCTGAACGTTCGGAAAGCTGAGCACCGGGGAGCTGGCTAATTTGCAAATCGATGCCGATCTTCGCAACCGCGTCTTTGATCGCAAGCGCCAACGGACCAGAGATTGCTGCCTTCTCCTGCGCATAGCCGATCTCGCTTGCAAAGCCACCTGCCAGTCCAGCATCGGACATTAAGGCCTTTGCCTTCTCGAGGTTGAGCGAGAACGAGGTCGGTTGAGGGAAGAGTCCTGGCTGAACATTGCCCGTTCGTCCGAAGAGTGGCGTACCGAGCCCCAGAAATACGGACTTGAAGATCGCCTCGTCGGGAAGAGAATAGGCGATGGCTTGGCGAACTCTCACGTCGTTGAAAGGTGCGGCTTGAGAGTTGAACGCGATATAGTCAATTTGATTTGGCATCGGGATGGCGACCGGAAGCGCCTTCCCTTTCTTGAGTCCAGCAAAAACAGTCGGTGGGATTTCAATTGCTACATCGGCGGAACCTCGCTCAACAATCGCGGTTCGAGTGGTGGCGTCCGGTACCGTCTGAAATATCACTTGCTCCATCTTAGGCAAGGGGCCGGTAATCCACTCGTCATTTCGGACAAGCACAAGCTGCTGAGGAGTTGACGATTCAATCTTGAAGGCGCCGCCACCTGCGGTGTTAAATTTCAGCCATTCTTTGGCCCAAGGGTCCTGTGAACTTGCATTAGCAACAGCAAGCTTCTTGTTGATGATGACAGCAAACGGAATTGAAAACACAGACACAGAATAGTGGCTGGGCTCTCTCAGTTTGACCACGAACGTTTGATCGTCGGGCGCGGACAACTGGTCGGCAGTCGTTATTCCGGCGACTTGGATCACATCCGCCGCATATGTTTCATTCAGCAAACGCTCAATGGACCAACGTACGTCTTCCGCTGTTACGGGACTGCCGTCGTGAAATTTCGCTCCGGAGCGGATTTTGAACGTGACTGTCTTCTTATCCGACGAGAACTCCCAGCTTTCAGCCAGTTCCGGCACCACGACGTTCGGGTCGTATTGCCGTGTGCCATCTGGCCGCTCCTTCGCTGCGAAAGACACAAGGCGATCATAAACGTGATTGCAGGCACACCACGTCGATCGCTGTGCGGCAACACCTATGGGGTCCAATATTCCGATCTCATAGGGCCAGACAACCCGTAGCGTGTTCTCTCGGCTCGCTCGTGCAAACGCTGGTACCGCTAGACCGTTGTAAGCGCCAAGTGCGGCCGATGATGCGAGTAACACGACTACCTTCCTGCGACTAATAAGCATAATCCGAGTTCCCCTGTTAGTTATTTCTCAGCGGTCGGTGTTCCTTTGTCGACCACCGCGAAGAGAGACTGCTCGTTTTTGTTATTCGATGCAACAAAAAAATGAAGAACGGACGCGTTCCGACGCCCTTCGGGAAACCCACAGTTACTCGGGAGGCCAAATAGCGGCAATCCAGCCCTCTTCGCTTTGGCAAAGGCTAGTTTAAACGCCGTTTTTAATGCAACATCAGTCTGCCAGCAGAACTGAGCACCGGATGCAGATGTGCGCGTCGAGCTAGGTGTCTCCGGTAATCCGTATGGTCGTGAACGATTTGCTCTGGCGCGATATCATGATCAGTCCGCCGCTTAGGCAGCGAACTGATCGCCATGACTAACCTCGCCGCCATGATCGAACTCGCTGCTCGGCCGTTTATGTTATGAACTCTGCACCATAATGTTGCCCGCCGCATCGACCTCTGCGTTCATGCCATTCAACAACAGAACCGACGTAGTATCCTCCAGAAGTATTGCCGGGCCCATAATCTTAGCGCCGGGCGCGAGGGTAATATTGGCGAATACAGGTATCTGACGCGGTATCCCCAACTTCGGAAGAAAGACTTCACGCATCTCGATCGGCTCCGGAGTTTCCACAGCCTGGCTAGGCGACAGATTTGCGGAAGACTGCGGAGATACACCGATCGCCCGGACTTTCCAAGTCACGAACTCAACAGTGTCGTTCTCATCTTTTACCGCATAAATCCGCTCATGCATTTTATGGAAGCTCGACGCCAACGCGTTGACGTCGTCGGACTGCAACGCAGGATCGGTCAACTCAATCGGGACCTCAATTTCCCAAGACTGAAATGCATATCGCCCGAAGAATGAATACTCGAACCTCCAATTTTCAACGGGTACCCCTGACCTCCGGAGGAATTGCTGTCCCTTGCTGTAAAGGGCCGTGAGACCAGCGTTGATTTTATTTACATCGAAATTCTCGCTGCTCGAAATGGCGGTGAAAGAAGACTCCCATTTGATGTCCGAGACCAACCCACCAAAAGCGCTCAAGCCCGACGCAAACCTCGGAATCATGAACCGGTCTATGCCCATTTCTCGTGCAATTGGAGCGATATGCGAGCCGGTGGCTCCGCCACCTACTACCAAGAGGCTTTCTCTTGGATCAATACCCTCCAGCACAGTTATGTCTTCAATGGCGGCAACCATGTTGTGATTTGAAGTGCTGAATACCGCATATGCGGCTTCCTTGATCCCGATCCCGAGCTTTTCTGCCACGGTTGACATTGCCTTTTCAGCGGCCTTGAAATCCAGCTTCATTTTGCCACCAAGGAATCGGTCGGCGTCAAGCAGGCCCAGCACAAGATTTGCATCTGTGACCGTCGGTTCCGTGCCGCCGTGCCCGTAGCACGCAGGTCCGGGGCGAGCACTGCTGCTATGAGGCCCAACTCGGATAAGTCCGCCCTGATCTACCCAAGCTATGCTGCCACCTCCAGCTCCAATTGACCTGACATCCACCTTTGGCAGACCGATCATATCGTGACCGGTCATTGTCTCTTGAGAAATAATCAACCGGCCGTCTCGAACAGCGGACACGTCGAATGTGGTCCCCCCCATATCCGCTACGATGATGTTGTCCTCGGACGACAGTCGTTGAGCAGCCACGGGCGCAAGGGTGGGACCAGACATGACGCTGTAGATCGGCCGTGCGATGATCTCCTGTGAGGGGGCCATTCCTCCGGCACAATTGGCAATAAGTAGTTTCGCAGTATCAAAGCCTACCGCAACCAGTTCGCGCTCTAGCGACGTGACGTAGGTCGCTACGACCGGGAAAAGCGAAGCGTCAATCGCAGCCGAGACAGCGCGGCGGTACTCACGGGGAATTGGGTTGAGTTCATGGCTTAGGGTCACGTGGACCTCCGGCCAGACTTCTTTAATTATGTCCCGAGCCTTCTGCTCATGCAATCCATTTACCGTCGACCACATGAAGCAAACGGCTATTGCCTCAACCCCAGATCGTTTAAACCGCTCGACGGCAGCGAGCACATCATCTGCAGATAGTGCTTCAACTTGATTACCGGCAGCGTCGATCCGTCCCGCGACCTCACAAGTTAGGTTCCGCGGAATATACGGCTCCGGATAGTCAAGTTTAAAGTCAAAACTCCGCTTTCGCGGCGCCTCTCGCAAGAGAAGAATATCGGGGTGGCCCTTATTGCAAAGAAAGCCTGTCGCTGCAGTCTTGCCTTCGACAAGTGCGTTAGTTGAGACCGTGGTTCCATGGACGATCCGGTCGCATTTTGAAACAAACGATCGCAAGTCAAAGCCAAAGTGCTCACCCGCGATGCGAAGTGCGTTGACGAAGCCCTTCTCAAAGTTAGGAGGGGTCGTGGGCGTCTTGAAGATGAAATCTCTAGAATTTCCATCACGAACCAGGCAATCCGTAAAGGTGCCGCCGATATCGATTGAGACAGTATAACTCATTTCGAGGCTTCCATAGATGCGGTTGCTGTTGAACTCGTTGACGTTTTGGACCGAAGTGCCGCAGTTCTCTCGAGATCAACTTCCAAGAAGGCGCCGTCCGCATTGGGTTTGACGGCAACACCATAGATTTGTTGTGCGCGTTCCAAGGATAGCCACCCGCGATTTATGGAACGAACAACACGATCAGGATCGCGCATTTGCGGGTCGCCGTAACCACCGCCACCACCCGCCACAAATCGCATGCTCTCTCCCTCTTCGCACAGCTCCGTATGGAACGAAGGCAGGGGCTGCCACGAAGCGGAGCCTTGCTTATAGTTGGCGGACGGCGAACCCCTCATACCGCCCAGCACTCCGCGTGCGGCATTCAAATCACCATCACTGCAATAGATGACGCTCATCGTTCCTGCCAAGTTGCGATACGTTCCAGTCATCGCGGGTGCGCCGTCCCACTGGCCGTGACCCATTGTATCGATCGCGATTTTTCTCTCCTCAACCAGGATTGGATACATGCTTTCGTCGACCTCGATCGAGTCGAGCATCAGCATCCCGCAGGTGTCCGCGTCGTTATAAGTCACCCAGCCGTCATGCCCATGAACCGCGGGGCCACCTGAGAACCCCAGGAAAAGCTGCGTAACGTAAGGGCGGTTATTCCGGCGGGGGTCGGTTCCCGAGATAACGGCGAGCCCGCTTGCCATCATGGCGCCACCTTCGGCGATACCGAATGGTTGGCCCATTTGCGCAAAGCAGCAGGCCACAGCGTTAATCAAGCGGTCATTGACATTCGTTGTCGCGACCGACGTCCCGGCTGGGAACTTTGGTCGACCTACGACGCACCCGTCACGGAGGAGTACGCTGATCTGTTCGGCGCTTCCGTGATTGTGAGGTATCGTCGGATCTAGATTCACGTATACGCCGATTCGACAAGCTGCAGTGGCGGTGGCCTCTGAGAGGTTAAAGCCCCCATTGATGCAATCGATATTGTTTGTTGCATCAACAACCACCCGACCTGCCGCAGAATCGACGGTCACCTGAACCTTCACGGGTATTCCCGCCTCCGCCACGCCGGGAACCGGATCGTGAGCGGTTTCATATGTCCAGGTTCCGGATGGTAGCTGCGAGATTGCCGCGGCGGCCCGTCGCTTCCCGTAGAGGATCCAATCCTCCACAAAATCCTCGATCACGGCTTTGCCGTATTTCACCAACAGCTCCTTCAGCCGCCGCTCACCCACGCGGCTTGCGCCAACCTGAGCCAGGTAATCGCCGAACCAAAACTGGCTGGCCCGTATTTTGGTGAGACCGATCCGAACGATGTCTGCCTTATCTGCGTAGTTTTCCTGAATCCGAACGCACGGGAAATGAAGCCCCTCCTCGTAAATTGTGGCAGCCTTCGGGAGATATGTAGTTGGAAGTGGGGCGCCCATGTCTGCATGGTGACACCGAGTAAACACCCAAAATGCTATTTCATCCCCTGAAAAGACCGGGACGATGATATCAAGATCGGCATGGTGTGTTCCGCCGGTATAGGGACAGTTATTTACGAACGCATCGCCTGGTCTGATATCCGAGAAATGCTGAACAACCGCTTTTGTGCTCAGATCCAATGCAGTCACATGGACCGGCAGGCCGTCTTCTACGCTGACGAGGCGGTGGTCCCCTGTGAGGATCCCGACCGAAAAGTCGCGAGCGTTCTTGATAACCGACGAACGACTCGCTTTAAGAATGGTGTTGGTCATCTCGCGGCAAATTGCTTCGAAACGACGAGAAAGAACGGCGAGCAGGAACGGTTCGATCCTGTATTCATCGCTAGGCATAGAGGTACTCATGTTGATAAACTCCGTCCTGCTCTGTAGAGGTACGGACACCTCTACAGAGCATACTGCTGAGGCCTTTGTACAAGACTACTGCTTGAAAATCACATCCTTAGGGATTTCCGGGGAATTCCAATAGCCCAGCGGCTCAGACTTGCCCTTCTCGATACCGATGATCAAATAACGGCCTTTGTTCTGAATATGCAATTGATCAGAAAATGACATCGGACCAATCGCCGTATCTTCGTCTCTCATCTTTTCCAGCTCGGCGAATACCGCTTCGGTTTCCGTCGTTTGCGCGCGCTCGACTGCTCGCGCCCAGAGTTCGACAAGCGCATAGCCGTAGAAAACAAAAGCGGTAGCCGGCGGCTCGCCATATGCCTTCTTGTACCGCTCAATCAGATCATTGATCTTTTTGTCTGGGTCCGGCCCGCTTGCCAACCCGATGGCGGGCAGGAAAGCATTGGATAGGTTTGGAACTGCTGGCAGCCAATAGCTTCCATCCATCCCCATTGTCATTAGAACCGGGGTTTCGATCCCCGCGGCCCGCAACTGGCGTACAGCACTGGCACCCCCAGGCGGATAGGTGCACAGCATGATTGCATCCGGGGCGGGATTTAGGCTCTTGAGGCGTGTAATTTGCGAGGAAATCGAGGCGTCGCTATTCTTGAAGCTGTCCCGCCCAACGATCGAGGTCGCCTCAAGTTGGCCCCACCGGTATTCAAACCCTTGGCAGGCCGACGTAGTGAATTCGATTGAATCGTCGAGCAAGACGTAAGCATTTCTAAAACCTTTCTTCGCGAATCCCCAATCGGCCATTACGGCGCCTTGGGTCTGGGCCGCGTGCGAAGTAGTAAACGCTTGACGGCCCACCCCTTCGATTCCCATTTTGGGATCTCCAGCGCACAAAGAAAACGCCAGTTTTCCAGCGCTGACGGCCGCCAGCGCCGCAGGTGCACCTTGGTCATAATCACAGCTGACAACCACCAAGTCTGCTCCCTGATCGATGACGTCAGTCGCAGCGCGGACACCTTCCGCAGGATCTGTTTTCGTATCCGAGGACACGATTCTGAGCTGCTTTCCGAGAAGGCCGCCCTTGTTGTTAAGGTCTTCGATGGCCATTTCGGCTGTGCGGGATGCATAATCATAAGGCTGCATCCAGCCGGATTTCGCAATTGCAAAGCCGATTGTAATTGAGCTATCATCGGCGAGCGCCGGTTGGGCTGCCAGTGCGATTGAGAGCAGGCTGAACATCGGAAGTCGTGTCATTGCTATTCCCCTTTTTTAGTCGTTACTGGGCTGAAAGCGCGCCCAGATTGCGCCACGCGCGCGAAATCGATTTGCGATTTCACCTAATTCACGAGTTCCGAAAATGCCCGACCGGGAAGACACGAGTGCGACTATCATGACGACGCCTAACACGACTTCCTGCGTACCGCTGGGAAGCGCGATAGTCTGTGGTCCCAATTGAACTCCGCGCTCCAACCCACGCAACACATACGTCAGCAGCGATATCACAACGACACCACCAACCGCTCCAGTCAGACTACTCATGCCCCCAACAACCAGCATTGCCAGAAGCATTGTCGTCTGACTGAGGTAAAAAGCGTCTATGTAAATCGCGCCAAGGAAAGCTGCATAAAGTGCCCCGCCGAAACCCATAAGTGTGGCACTTAGAACGAACGCGATAAGCCTTTGCCTAAAGATATCGATGCCTGCAGCACGCGCAGCAATCTCCTCTTCCCGTGTACACTTGAGCGCCAGACCGTAACGTGTCAACTGGTAGAGACCTGCCATTATGACACAGATTGCGGCGCCAGAAAATGCAACCCAGAGATTTACCTTGGTCGGGATCCCTACAATCGAACTGGTTCCACCGGTGACGCTCCCCCAGTTGGAATAGACTGAATGGACGATCATCAGAAACGCGAAGGTGCAAATCGAGGCAGCTATTGAGGGCAGTCTCAAGATGACCGTTCCGAGAAGGAGACCGACAAGCCCAGCGAGCATCGCGGAGAATAAAAGCGCAATTGGGAACGGCAGGTTACCAGTGAGGAGAAACTCAGGCAGACCGGGCATGGCATTTTTCTTGAGGAGCGGCAGCATCGTCTGCCATGCCATGGCATATGCGCCAATGGCCATGAAACCGACGTGTCCAAATGACACAATGCCTGAGTTGCCGACGAAAATGTAAATGCTCACGACAAGAACTACTCTAACGAGAAGCTCAATCATTGCTCTGTTGAGAGCGGTTCCGGCAAACAGCCAGCTCGCTATGGCAAGGATAAACAGCACCATGACAAGAAATAGAGGAGTTGAAGAAGATATGAAATCAATCTTTCTCATGACTATACTCTTTCTCGCATGGTTTTTACCAAAATAAGGCCTTGCGGACGGATGACTAGGATCAAAATTACAAGAGCAAACAGAATAGCATCACGAAACGGGCGTATGTCATCGGGAAGATAAGCTTGAAGAATGACACTTGAAAAGCCAACTGCGAAGCCACCCAAAGCAGACCCCACCAGGCTACCCATTCCTCCAATGATTGTTCCGATGAATGCGAACAACATCACGGGTCCCCCCATCTGGTAACTTACTACGCCAGACTGAGTAGCAATAATGAGTGACACTGCACCGGCCAGAGCACCACTCAGCGCAACAGCGAGTGCGATAACTCGGTTTGCTCGCACCCCAAGTAGTCTCGCCATGCGCAAATCCTCGGATGCAGCTCGCATCTCGATGCCGTAGGACGAAGCTTTCAAAAATACGGTCAGCGCGACCATCAAGAGAGCGGCAACTGTTACCGTCCAAATCTGGAGCTGCGGGATTCTCAAGCCCGCAAACCCGAACGCTTCGTTCAGTTCGGGCCACAAATCGACTGCCTTGGGTCGGCTGCTGTAAAGGAGCAGCACAATATTTTGGATGACGTAGCCCAATGCAAAGGAGGCGATCATAATTGTACTCGGAGTAGCGCCTCTAAGCGGTCGGAATACCAGGAGATCGGAAAGGAGAGCAACCAGGGTGACTACTAGCAAAGTTCCGATTATAAGCAGGGGAGCCGGCAGCGCACCCAAAGCGAGTTGTGCTGTCGCTTGTGTTGACGGCACTATCAAGGAGAATGCTCCGACAGTGATGAAATCGCCGTGCGCAAAGTTGATTACACGTAGCACGCCATACAGCAATCCAATGCCAAGCGCCGCCAAGGCATAAAGCCCACCCCAACTAAGCGCATCGATTACCGTTTGGGAAAAATAGCCCATCATTGTCCCGCTCCCACATTCGACGGGGCCTGTCCGAGGCCAAAGTAAGCAGAATGCAAATCGTCACTAGCTTGCAACTCTGCTGACCTGCCGGAAAACACGATTTCGCTGTTGCGAAGAATATAAATCCGATCACTATACTTCAGGGCGCGCTTTAAATTCTGTTCGATTATGAGCAGCGTCAGGCCACTACTACGTCGAAGTTCCGAAAGGACCTCGAAGACTTTTTCGGTAATTTTCGGGGCAAGCCCAAGGGAAGGTTCGTCAATCATGATGAGCCGCGCACCGGACATAAGTGCCCTAGCAATGGCCAACTGCTGCTGCTCGCCTCCCGAAAGCATGCCCGCTGCGCCATGGCGACGTTCAGCGAGGACCGGGAAAACGGAATATGCGGTTCGCAGATTGTTCTCGACGGAGCTGCGATCAGCGTTGGCAGCCGCTCCAACCTTGAGATTTTCCTCGACGGTCAGTCCTTTGAAGATATGTCGGCCCTCCGGGATTAGCGAAATCCCCAGCTTAGCGATATATTCCGGAGCTTTGCCAACAACCGATACACCATTAAGGCGGACCTCACCTTTGGTCGGCGTCAATGCACCAGCGACAGCGAGCAGCATTGTTGACTTGCCGGCTCCGTTCGGCCCTACAACGCAGACAATTTCATTCCTGTGAACTTCGAGAGAAAGATTCCGCACCGCCGGAACTTGCCCGTAATGAACCCACATATTCGATACTTGCAGCATGATCTCAGCCATCTTCTTTTCCAAGGTAAGCGCTTAGAACTTCGGGATGTGACTGCATCTCTGCCGGGGTGCCCTCGGCGATGGTTTTGCCAAAATCCAAGACATGCACTCGCTCGCAGACGTTCATGATGATCTGCATGTTGTGTTCGATGAGCATAATCCCACAACCAAAAAGGGCGGGAATCTTTGTGATGCTCTCTACCAAGTCTGCAGCCTCGCCATCAGACATCCCGGCGGCGGGTTCATCGAGGAGCAGGAACTTGGGCTTCAGGGCTAAGCCCCTTACTATTCCCAGTCGACGCTGGTCGGTGTAAGGAAGCGAGCTTGCTGTAGTTTTCAACCTTGCCGTCAGACCAATCCAGTTGCAAAGCTCCTCCACTGACGACCTTGCCTCGTTCCTACTGGCGCCTACCGACAGTGCCGACGCCTCGACATTTTCAGCGACTGTCAGAGACGGAAAGACACGACCGCCCTGGAACGTTCGCGCTATGCCGCGTCGGGCAACGATATGGGGCTGATCGTCGGGAATTCGCTCCCCACAGAGATGAACCGAACCGGCGCTGGGCTTCTGAAAACCAGAGAGCACGTTCGTAAGAGTAGTCTTGCCTGCTCCGTTTGGGCCTATCAGGCCAAAGATTTCGCCTCCCCTTATCCGGAAGGAAACACTATCGAGCGCGGTTAGGCCCCCAAACCGGACAGTTACCGCATCACAGATGAGCTCGTCGGGAGATGAACTCGCCTCGGCCAACGTTGACGATACCATCGAGATCAAGCCGCGGGCGTAAGCGACGATTGCACGTGTTGAGCTGTCATCTGAAAACTCCCATATGGGCGCAGAGAGCTCGCTCCTCTCGGCGCTATCGTTCACCCTATCCCGCTTTTCACGGATATTATGCCAACCCTTTGGGCGTGGCGCTCTTTGTCATTTGATGCAACATAATCCTGACGAAGTCAAGGCCAAACTTGTCGCGGGTGGGTGGCGAGCGCCGCCTGTTCTGGTGCGTTTGAGGCCGCCGACCAGCGTGATGAAGCAACGCCGTCTCGCAAAGTTGTTGAGCTCGCCCGAAGATCCGCAGGATGCTCGCCACCTACACCTCTGTCGCTTCGATCTGGATCGAGGTGTCGGTTTCCGCAGACTCTCAACCGGCAAGCCCAACTCGCACCAGCAGTCCCTTCACCGATGCACGCGCCGCAAGCGCCGCCGCTATCGCATCGGCTCTAAGAAGTTGGCCGTGCCGAAGCACGATTTCGCCGTTAACTATCGTGAGAGCAGGCGGTCGGGTCATGCCGACTACTGCGGTTTCAGCATACGGATCAAGACCGAGCGCCTCTGACGAGGCAGGCTCTCGAACTACTACGTCCGCGCGTTTGCCACTCTCCAGACTGCCTACCTCGTCCCCGGCACCCACGCTCTCTGCGGCGGCAATCGTGCGCATGCGGAAGAGTTCGTCGGCCGTCACAGGAATGCCGAGCCCCGCTGCATTGCAAACTGCAACACTTCCCAGTGCATCGAAATTAAAACTCCGCGGAATGTCCGTTGCGATCGTTACCACGGCGCCAGCCCTAGCTATTTCCACCATGCGGGGCTCGGCCCGACCAATGCCCATGGCGCGCATCTGCTGAAACGGGCACCAGACAATACTCGTACCGGTGCCACCAAGTCGCGCCACATCCTCGCGATGAATGACGTTCATATGGACAAAGGTTGAGCCCGGGCCAAGCGCGCCGGCATCCTGGAGCCGGGCAATCATCGACCGGCCTGCGCTGGCTTCCTCATCGAGATACTCGGTCGGATTGTAACCGCGGTGCTCCTGGAATTGGACGTTGTGTTCGCGCGCTATCGCGAGAGCCGCATTCCACAGTGTCTCGGTCGAGGTCCTGCCGCCATAGATTCCAATGAAAGCCTTTACGAGGGCATCGGCGTCGCCGTTCCGGTACAACTGCGAGCCCAGCCGCTTGATTGCCGCATCGGTCGAACCCGGCCAGCGCCCCAAGAACCCGGCGCTCACCAGATCCGGCTCGTGCGCGAAGATTGGTTGTGTGTAATCCGCAACGTATGGATCGGTCAGCCAGATGCGGATGCCGACCTCGTGGGCCACCACCGCAACCGCGTCAGGCTCGAAGATCGTGCCCGGATCAACAAAGCCGGTATAGCCGGCCCGCAAATAGTCGACTGCCGCCATTGTGGCGCTAGCGTGCTCATCTTCAGGCGTCAGTTCCGCTTTCCAGTGGCCCATCGTGATCGCCGTGCCCGCCATCAGTGATTCAACTGAGCGCGACGTGTACTGCGAGACGTGGATGTGCGCATCGATGAACCCCGGATGCACCACCCCCCCTTGCGCGTCGAATGTCTCCTCGGCCGTAAAAGTGGACCTGACGTTCGTTGTCGGACCTACTGCGCAGATACGGCCGTCTCTAATTGCGACGGCACCATCGTGTAAAACGGTGTTCTGAACATCGGCCGCCAGAACGATTCCGCCGTGAATGAGCAGATCACATGGTTCGGGGCTCTCAGTGCTCATGCCTTTTTTGCCTCCACTTCGGAAGCCGGGCGATCGTTCAAACTTCATGGATGGATTTCCTCACTTGCTTTGAAGGCGGCGACGCGCATTTTGCCGCGCCGTATTGCGGATGATTTCCGCTGAGTCCGCAGCGCATTTGCCGATGCCGGTGCACGTACCGTGCCAATGGAAAAAATAGTTTCGAAACAATGTGACCGCCGCAGCTCGGCAAGTCGCATGTCTGACATCGTCGGACACGCGGTCCTTGCCGGACCGACTACGCGCACGAGTCCCCTCCGTGCCACCAAGCCGCGCCACATCCTCTAACATGAACGGCATGAGATTCGTATCCATCCTAGCAGGGCCGCAGGATTTTGCGCGCCGCGCGTGGTAGCCTGGGTTCATGGAGATCGATGAGGACAAGATCGACGATGCCGTTTTGGCGCTGCTATGGCTGACGCTGCATAACGAACGTTGTGCCTGGAAGGGCTTCGATTGGGCAACGACGGATCGGCTTCACAAGACTTTTCGGCGACACTGAGCGGCTCAAAGCCATTGTAACAATCACTCTGCAGAATGCCGCCATACTCGGTCAGGTGCTTCTGCGCATGCTCGCCGCGGCGGTCGCTCGACGCATAGTAAATGGCCGCCGGCGCTGCCGCGCCGCCGTAGGACCGGTCATCGCGCACGTAGGTCCATATTCGCCCGGTCGTGCATTTGTCTTTGGCCTGAATGGGGATGGTGGTGTCATCGCCAAAAAGCCGCTCGGCCGCGAAGACATGCGTCTCGATCAGATCAAAGATCGGCAGGAGCGCGCCCGTTCCATACCCCACCTGGTCGGCCAGCGTCGAGGTCGAAAGCTCGATGCCTCGCCTTTGAACCTGACCTTGCCCCCAAGTTTTATCCAATTTTGAGTTCGCTCCAGCGGTTTTGGGTTGCTGCATTTGCGGCGGTAGCGGCGGGTTGCGGTGCGGAGCCATTCCGGCTGCGCAGCACCGCATCACGTCGCGGGTTGATTGTCTGAGCGAACTCGGCAGGTGTCAGCCAGCCGAGTCCAGAGTGCGGTCGATGATCGTTGTAATCGCTGCGCCAGTTTGAAAACGCTGATCGAGCATGGGTCAGTGACGAGAAGAGAGTTTCATTCAGGAACTCGTCGCGCAGCCGCCCATTGAAGCTTTCGATGAAGGCGTTCTGGATCGGTTTGCCCGGCGCGATGTAGTGCCATTCCACCTTGGTCCGATCCGTCCATTGCAGGATC
This sequence comes from Sinorhizobium psoraleae, assembly GCF_013283645.1. Taxonomy (GTDB): domain Bacteria; phylum Pseudomonadota; class Alphaproteobacteria; order Rhizobiales; family Rhizobiaceae; genus Sinorhizobium; species Sinorhizobium psoraleae. The sequence continues at coordinate 42,387 of NZ_JABEKV010000013.1, read as the reverse complement.
GCGTTGCTGGTGAACTCGCTCCCATTGTCGCTGACGATCATCTTCGGCTTGCCACGCTCCTCGATGATCCGGTTAATCTCGCGGGCAACCCGCACGCCGGAAAGCGATGTATCGGCGACGAGTGCCAGGCATTCCCTGGTGCAATCGTCGACGACCGTCAGAACCCGAAACCTGCGTCCATCGGTGAGCTGATCCGACACGAAGTCCAGCGACCAACGATCATTGGCTGCCATCGGGATCAGCATCGGCGCTCGCGTGCCTATCGCTCGCTTGCGGCCGCCGCGTTTGCGCACCGTCAGCTTCTCCTCCCGATAGAGCCGGAAGAGCCTCTTGTGGTTCACAAGGTGCCCCTCGCGCCTGAGCAGCACATGAATGCGTCGATAGCCAAAGCGGCGGCGTTCATGCGCCAACGCCTTCATTCGCTCGCGAAGGCTATGATCGTCGTCGCGTTTCGTTTCGTAACGGATCGTCATCCGGCAAAAGCCGATGGCTTTACACGCCCGCCGTTCGCTCATCTGATGTTGGTCCATCAGACGCGCGACAGCTCGCCGCTTTGCTGCGGGCGTCACCACTTCTTTCCCAAAAGGTCTTTTAAAGCAGCATTGTCGAGCATCGCATCCGCCAGAAGCCGCTTCAGCTTCGTGTTCTCGTCCTCCAGCGTCTTCAGCCGCTTAGCTTCGGACACGTCCATGCCGCCGAACTTGGCCTTCCATTTATAAATGCTGGCATCGCTGACGCCGTGCCTGCGGCAAAGCTCCGACACCGGCGTGCCCGCCTCGTGCTCCTTCAGAATGCCGATAATCTGTTCGTCCGTGAAACGGTTGCGCTTCATTCCCTGGTCCTCTCAATGGGCCAGAGCTTACTTCAAAATGGATTATTTCAACGGGGCAAGGTCACTATGCACAAGCTCATTCGAGGTCAGAAGGGCCGTTTATGGCACGAATTTTCGGGTCAGGTAATGGTACACCGTCATGAAGAGCCAGCGCCAATGCAAAGACTTTTGAAAACTTATCCTCCAGCCCGTCCCACCCGCGCGCGAATTGCCTGCTTCAGACGTCGATAACTGTCGCGGATGTCGCCCTCGAACGCTGCCCGAACGGCTTCCACATCGCCCTCACGAAGGCTCTCGATAATCACCTCGTGTGCGCCATATTTCTGGACCGCGAACTCAGGACAGAGTTCGTGAAAAGAGGGGCCGATCCGCAACCACAAAGTCTCGATTGCCGATAGAAGATACGGCATGCCGCAGTCTCTGTAGACGGCGAAGTGGAACTCCTTATTCGCCCAGAGTACGTCAGCATACCGCCGACTTTCGAGTGCCTTGGTGATCTTCGCCTCCATGCTCTCGAGCGAATCCGCAAGACCCGCCGGGGCCCTCTCCGCTCCACGCTGCGCAGCCAACCCTTCGAGAGCGAGCCGCATGGCGGTCACTTCCTCCAGTGCATTCATCGTCAAATGAGGGACAACGACCGTCTTTGGGCCAGAATAAACGAGCGCACCTTCCGCGGCGAGGCGATTCAAGGCGTCGCGCGCCGGCGTGGAGCTCACTCCGAGCGCGTCGGCCACAGCGCGCACGGGCAGCTTGCGTCCTGGCTCGAAGGCGCCGCGTACCAGTCGAGCCGTGATGGCTTCATACGCCATGTCTCCGAGGCGAGGATGCTTCGTCAGCGGCGCGTGATCCATTCCTTCAGCCTCCTCGGCCAAACCGTCATTCTAGTCGGTATAATGTAAAACAAAATTTCTCATGCCGGGTATTCGGACGCTCCCTAACATGTCGCCGGTAGGTTGATGTACTGCAGAGCGCGAGCGGGTACGACGGTAAGAGCATTGTGAGTAGAATAATCATACGACGATTCTCCTCGCTGCGGACCACCATGCATGCATCGTGCCAAAAAAGACAACCGTTTTGAAACAATATGTTAGTTCATACCACTATGGCCGGTATCGGCAAACATCCGACAATGCAGAACGAAGTTGAACAACGCGCGAATTCCAATTCTTCGCCATTGGAAACGCTGTGCACCGACTTCTACTGCGTTCCTGTCATCACGAATGTGAATTTTGGATGCGAATGGCGGTGTGAAGGTGAGAACTGGCTCCAAAGCGTCATCCGAGAGTCCGGCCGCGGTCAAATGATCCCGATTTAAGAGTGTGGGTGTGGATCGCAATCGGTCACTGCGACATGCGCAACTATGCGGCGACGATAATTATGCGGAGTTGGCTTGCCAATCTATGGTTGGACTAACCCGCTCCGCTACGCCGGAGCGGCAAGGAGGTCACGTTATTCAGTAGGAGCCCCAACTGCGAGGATGGGACGGCTGTTTGCAGCCATTGGATCGGACAGAGGAGCTCATCATGACCCAACTTCGCACAGCGCATGAGCGAGGAAATGCAAGTGCGCAATTTTTCGCTCAATACCCAACTCTCGTATCTGCAACAGGTGTCGCTGTTTGCGCGACCTCAGTCCGGATGAAGTGAGCACTTTCTCGGCTGCGTCCTCGATCTTAAACATCACGCAATCTTGACCACGTGCTATGCGGCCTACGCATTTCGGAAGCAGTGCATCTGACGACGACTGACATCGACAGCCAGAGAATGGTCGTCCGTGCGAGCAGGGCAAATGCCAGAAGGACCGCTATTTGATGCTGTCGCCCAAGCTTCTGGAGATCCTGCGCGACTATTGGAAGACGCGGCGGCCGAAGGCGTGGCTCGTCCCCGGCGATCGCGCCGGCCAGCCGATCACCAGGGATGCGGTGGGGCAATTTGCGCGAAAGCGCACAACCTCTCCGCCTCGTCCAAACCGTGACGCCGCACAGTTTGCGGCACGCCTTCGCCGTCCATCTCCTGGAGGCCGGTGCTGACGTGCCCACCATTCAGTTGCTGCTCGGTCACCGCAGCCTCGCGACCACCGCCGATATCTACGGATTGCCACCAACAAGGTCTGCGCCACCTCGATCCCCTTCGAGCTATGCCGCTTCCGGCGCCCACCCGCCGCTGCTCGCCAAGCCTGAGTATTTCTGAGCTCCGTATGGTCCGTTCAAGGCCGGAATTGGCCGACATATTCCGTCGCTACGGTGAGGCCTACCGTGCCCAGCACACATCGCGCATCGCCTTCAACAGCTGCCGCTACAGGCATTGTCCCCGCTGCCAATCGCTGGCCCGTGCGCTGTAGACCGCTGAGCGCCGTGTCATGACGGCGATCGAGCTGTGTCGGACCGCCGCGCTCGGCGGCACCGTCGAAGCATGCGATCAATGCGGCCACCGGCGCAATGGCTGGAGGATCGCCGCGCCGAACTGCTCGACACACAGTACTTTCACGTCGTCTTCACGCTCCCGGAGACCATTGCCGCCATCGCCTACCAAGAACAAGGCGCTCGTCTACGGCCTGCTGTTCCGCGCCACCGCCGAGACGCTGCGCACCATCGCCGCCGACTCGGCATCTCGGCGCCGAGATCGGTTTCTTCGCCGTTCTGCACACCTGGGGGCAAAATCTGCTGCACCATCCCATCTGCTTGTTTAGTCCCGGCATTTGATGGAGCGGATCGAGGGTGAAACGTTCGGGCTTTGAAGCCCAAGCCTTGCAGATGAATTAGTAAGGGGTGAGGCCCTTCAGGGTCTTCAGTCTGCGGCCGAAGTTGTAAGCAAAGTCGGCAAGATGCTGGCGCAGCTGCTCGTGGCTTTCGTAGTGGAAGCGCCTGACGGTGGCGTCCTTGATGGTTCGGTTCATCCTCTCGACCTGGCCGTTCTTTCAAGTCCAGGACTGCAGTTCGTACTCACACTCAAGCGCGTATAGAGTTCGAGGTCACCCACCCGTTCCATCCGTGGCGCGGCCAGCGCTTCGTGTTGTCGACACGCAAGCAGAACTGGGGCGAGGACCGCGTCATGTTCTACGACGCGGATGGGCGGCTTCGCTCGCTGCTTGCGTCATGGACGGACGTCGCTGCACCCGATGTTTTCATTGAGATAGCGGCCGGCAGGTCGTTTGTGCGTCCAGATGATCTGGCAACCCTGGCGGCATTGATCGAGCAAATCGAACGCAGCCATGGCGGCTGAATGCGTGTCAGGCAATTTACCGCTTATCTAAATTTACTTATGCCGCATCGTACGGACGCTCACAGCGATAATGGCCTCTATATTGTAGGTCTATGCAGCATAAACAGCCCATTTCGCCTGGCGTCGTTGGTTGACACGTTCTCTATAGAGGCGTAATTTGATTTACACCACTAGGAAGAGGTTATGCCATGCCCAACGAGACCAAACGTGATCGACTGCGCGAGC
>NZ_JABEKV010000013.1:0-38009 GCF_013283645.1 Sinorhizobium psoraleae | reverse complement strand
GCTCAGCATCAATCCATCTTGGATAACAAATCGTAAACGTGCCAAAGTAGTGCTAATAGCACTCAACGGATTAGAGAAAATTGATTCTTTAGATCACGCCCATTCACGGCATGGATGCGCTAATGATGCTTTCCAGGACCCTGCATGCGTCAGGTAGACTATCTGGCGGTGCCACGTGAGGAATTTTTGGCCTTGGAGGAAGGGCCGAGTGCTTACGGTGGACGACGTTCTGTTCAAGAAGGCAGCTTATGGTCGCGGTCGACCCGCGCACGCTTACGACGGAAATGCCCGAGGTGAACCCCCGAGCCTCGGAATCCAGAGCTTCGATCCCACTGTCCAAAAGGCGTGTGCAGTTCGAGGTACGGCATCTGACACCTTCTGTCCGGCTTTATGGGTCCGCTACGCAGACTCGTTCAGCCATCTCCTACTCCTGACGGAGCTTATCCGGCGGTGTCGGGATGCACGGCTGTCTGACGATCTTTCGCCCTCGGCATCTTGGCCGGCGATTGGATTCCGGTAGGGCGTATTGAACGCGCCTGCCGGGTATTGTCGATCTTGCGCCTACGATTCTGGCCGGCCCCGATCTGCTCATCCCGAAGACCGTTCGAGGCCGCACCCTTCAAGAAGTCATCGATGAAGATGCGGCGTCGGATGAACGAGGTGGAGGATGCAAGCATGTCCGGCGAAGATAGCGGAAGCCTGGCTATTGTGCAGCGGGACCGCTATGGCGGGCGCCCGTTATAAGGGAACCAAGCATAAAAATGCCCTCAGAATGGAGTGCGCCCCTCGGGGCGGACGTCAACGAAGTCCGTCTCGAACAATCGCGACCTCTCAGCGGCTTCATGGGCAAGGCTCTGCCATGCATCATGTATCGTCTGCGCGGCCCCGAGGAAGACCTGATCGGCACCTGCATTCTCCATTTCCGCAAGCAGGGTCCCGAGCCTGTCGATGCAGTCGTCGATGTGACCTCTAAGGCGCGAGATCTGGTCGAGAGTGACCGCTGGATGCGCCAGCATCCTCGGCACTATTGCCGCCGCGCGCCTTGCAAGGTCCCCCTCGCCCAAGAGAGTGTCCTGCCACTCGTGAGTCATCTTGGTTGCTCCTCGCACCGTGAGGAAACATCTCCGCTTGATACGCCTTAGTCAAGAAGGACCTATCATGACCCGGCACACGGGGCCGGATCTTGAGCGGCGGCCGGCTTGAAGCCGCGGAGCCCCCGAGGGTAACCGCGATCCACGCCCAGACTCCTCAGGAGCGCATCCGCCCGCGCGAAGCCGAGCTGCGAGGTGCCGAGATCGCCGAACTGCGCAGTCTCGCCCGCACCCTCGCCCAGCGATCCAGGTGCTGACGTTGCAGGTCGCCGAGCGTAACGCGGCACTCGCTGGTCTACAGGACGAGCTTGACCGATCGCGAGTCCCGCTATGACGACCGCCGCGAGACGGCGCCAACTGAGAGCCGCGCCACATCCTATCGACGGCCGATTCCTGCGGTCGTCGATCACGGTTGACTCCTTCAGCTCGCCCGTCGAGGCAGGGCTCGGGTGTGGCAGACGCTGCCAGCCCATCAACCCTGTTCCGCACCAGCACCGAGAACAGGGTGTGACGGGCCAGCTTCCCGCGTCTGCCCCTGCCGCCTCGCCCTCGACGGAGAGGGCGAGCTGAAGGAGGCACCCATGACCACAGACCGCAACGGCAAGACGCCGACGGATATCTACGAGCGCGTCACCAGCCAGATCATCGCCGCCATCGAGGCCGGCGCCGGCGAATACCGAATGCCTTGGCATCACGACGGATCGGCAATCACCACGCCCGTCAACGTCGCATCAAGCAAGGCCTATCGCGGCGTCAACATCCTCTCACTCTGGGCCGCCGCGCACGCGGCCGGCTATTCCGCCGGCATCTGGGGCACCTACCGCCAATGGCAGGCGCTCGGCGCCCAGGTTCGCAAGGGCGAACGCGGCCATCTGGTCGTGCTCTGGAAGACCACCGACCGTCACGGCGAGGCGGACGCCCAACGCGGCGACGAGGATCGTGACGAGCCCGCCCGGCGAATGTTCGCCCGCGGGTACACGGTCTTCAATTGCGCCCAGGTTGACGGCTACACGCCGCCGGAGATGGCAGCGCTGCCCGAGGCCGAGCGGATCGAGCAGTCCGAACGCTTCTGCGCTGCCCTCGATATCGAGATCCGCCATGGTGGACCACAGGCCTACTACCGTCCGTCTACCGACCATGTGCAGATGCCGGAGTTCGCCTGCTTCCGCGACGCGGTCGCCTACTACGCAGTGTTGCTCCATGAATGCGGCCACGCCTCCGGCGCCAGGCATCGTCTCGACCGCGATCTCTCCGGACGGTTCGGCTCGGCCGCCTACGCCATGGAGGAGTGCTCGGTGGAGTTGTTGAGCGCGATGATCTGCGCCGATCTCAACCTCAGCGTCGAGCCGCGCCCCGACCACGCCCGGTACATCGCCTCCTGGCTCGAGGTGCTGCGCTCCGACAAGCGCGCCATCTTCACCGCCGCGAGCAAGGCGCAAGAGATCGCCGACTGGATGCACGCGAAACAACCCGGCGCTCGCCCGCACGAGACCCGGGGCGCCGCATAGGCGCCTCTCCGGATCGTGCTACACATCTCGAATGGAGTAGACAGCATATTCCGTTCCTAGTCGTTTCGAAGTGATCGTCGAGTTTCTGAACGATGATACTGTCTATGGTGTCGAGCCACACGCGATCGACGCCAGCGAAGCGCAACGGCCCGCGCTTAAAGCATTCCGAGGATAGCCGCTACGATGACGACCGCATTCGTGATCGTTGGCGAAGAGCACTCGCAACGGTCGACTGCGACACCGATCAATATTGAAGATCAGTCGCGTCCGCAAAGCGGCCAGACCACGCAAAACTGTTTCTTTTCAACCATCGTTGGATAAGGCCCGGAAAACCGGGCTATACCGCGATGACGATCCCCTGAGACAGCTTGACTTTTCAGATCAGTTGCCGACCTTGGCAGCTGCTTTCTCTGCGCCGATCTCGGCATTGCGCCGGAACTAGAGCCGCGGCAGGATCACGCGTCTTACCTTCAGTCCCTGGCTCACTGTCCTGTCAGGGGACAAGCGGGCGATCTTCCGCGCCGCGGCCCAAGCCCAGCGTGCCGTTGCCTATCTTCATGATCTTCAGCCGGCGGAGAGCCAAGATCGGTCCGCGGCTTGAGGCGCTCAAAGCAGCTCCCGGTCGTGCGTGATCAGAACTGGTCGCCGCCAACGGCGGTGGCTGGCTCCACCAACGGCTCGGCCTTCATCTGCAGATCATCATCCGTTCGCAGGTCCAACTTGCCCCAGACGGGCGTTTTCTGTTGGCCCGATTTTCGCTTGCGGGACGGCTTGATTCCGACGGTGAACGGCTTTGTTTGCTTGCGCATGGATCCTCTTGGGCGAACGAATCGTGCTGCAACCAGATCCCGCGTATGGATCCACGCAACTGGCCCCTATGCGGATCTCAATACGGAAATGTTCTCCCAAACGACCAGGCATCCAGAGCGGTTCCACCATGAGCCGTTTGAACAGGATGCGATCGCACGGTACCAGAACCGCCATCGCCACGCTCCTTCTCCTCATTGTTGCCGGCGCTCCCTTCTGCGGGCTCGATGAGGCATGTCTGACCGGAGAGCGGCTTCGCCTCGATCGTCTTCCCGCAACGGCCCACAGAACTTTCTTCCCCTGACGGCTCCGCCGCCATTCCTCGCGCAACAACAAAGTTCCGTCCGGCCCGCCCTCCATTTCATTTCGGCCCCTATGGGTGCGGTCCGATCGTCCCCGGTCTTTGCGACAGCCATCGAGGCCGCGAAGGGCGCGGCCCGAAACAACGAAAGGAACATGACAATGGCTACTATCGGCACCTTCACCGCAAACGAAAACGGCTTCACCGGCTCGATCCGCACCCTCGCCCTGAACGTGAAGGCTCGCATCGCCCGCATCGAGAACCCCTCCGACAAGGGCCCGCACTTCCGCATCTACGCGGGTGCCGTCGAACTGGGAGCCGCCTGGCAGAAGCGCTCCGAGCAGGACCGTGACTACCTCTCGGTCAAGCTCGACGACCCGAGCTTTCCGGCTCCGATCTACGCGACGCTAACGGAAGTCGAGGGCGAGGATGGCTTCCAGCTCATCTGGTCGCGCCCGAACCGGGACTGATATTCTCGGTTAAAGCCCCGCCGCCCGGGCGGGGCTTCAACCGCTGAAATGCACAGCATTTACAGCAATGCTGTAAATGCTGGAGCCGGTTCCGATGTTATGGTGCAGTCGGCAAACACATCTGGAGATCAACATGCCTCGCACCGGTGGTTCCTATTCGACAAGCGATCTTTCCCGGAAGTCCGGCGATATCATCGCCGAGGCGTTGCGCCATCCGGTCACGATCACCCAACACAACAAGCCGCGCCTCGTCCTTCTTAACATCGATGACTACGAACGGCTGATGCGGCAATCCGATGCCCGTTCAGTCGGCACACTCGAAACCATGTCGGGCGAGCTGCTCAACAAATTCGAGGCGGCGGTGGACGCCTATGCGGAAACCGACGAGACCAACCGATGAGGAGCTATGATGGCATCCAGACCGCGACGGTCATCCGTTATCCCTATTTATGGGCGCAGCAAGCCCGAAAAGGGGAGACGGAGGGACGGCAGGATCGGCCAGTCGCCGTCGGTGTGAGGCTTGCCCGACCTGACGGCGACTTGGTTCTGTTTTTCCCGATGGCCACCAAGCAGCCCGAGCAGGCTCGCCTTCGCGGCTGAAATTCCGGCCATAGAGAAGCGGCGGGCCGGCCTCGATGCTGACCTGCGCCTCTGGATCATCCTCGATGAATTCAACACCGATATCATTGGCCGCTCCTTTTACATCGAGCCGGAGCCTCCGATCGGGCGTTTCAGCAATGCGTTCTTTCTTCCCCTTCTCCGCGAGTTCGTCGCGCGCCGCAAGTCGCTCACGGAGATCAGCCGGATCAGGTAGCACACCGGGAGATTCGTACCCGGGCGACTGGGGCCTGACGGTGGCCCGTTCTGTGTCGAGACGAAGTGTCCTTCGACCGACTGGAATCGGCGCCGATGAGGCGCTTTCATGGCCCGCTTCGGCCGACCGTTTTTACTTCGGCAAGGAAGCTCGCGGACGATAGCCGCGGTTTCGTTTCTTTCGGAGCAGATCGAGAAACAGCCGGACCGCCTCCTCTTCTCGGCCGAGATGATGGACCATCATCCGTCCTTTGGTTCCAATGCGACCCCACTTCCGAAGCAGGCAGATGTCTCCGAACAGGTTCGGTTCGATCGACATGGCATAGTAGCGGGCCATGTTCCTCGAGGGATCCGAGCGTTCGACATGGAGGCGGTAGGGTTGCGAGATCATGAGATCAGAATCGCTGATCCCGACAATCGCGTCCAACGACACTTATGAATCGGTGGGCAGGGATCGATTCACATCGGTGATGATTTGCCAGGGTCGCGAAGGCTTGGGCGAGACGTCTTCGGCGGACGGCTCCACTCGCTTTGCTTAGGGAGCCCGCTCGGGTCTCCGCCCCGTCGGGTGACGATCCTCTCGCAAGCTCTCAGTCACACCATCCGTGTCTCTCGCCGTCCCAGCGCCTGGCAAGGCCCTCATGAACGAGCGTACTGCCCAGCGAGCGCCCCGCTCGTGTCACCGTACGAGCTTGCGCCCATACTTGTCCTCATCTCGTAAGCCGGGCGAAAGCGAGAACCTCCCCTCGTTCAGCAGGGCGAGAAGGCGTGCTTTCGCCTCCTCCCCCTTTATCCGTTCGGCTTCGCATCGGGGAGGGCTCAACTCAGGTGTGTCGATATCGGCAATGCGGATTTTCTCCCCCTCGAACCAGAACGTATCGCCATCGACGGCGAAGATGATGTGACGGCCATCACCGCAGATCGAAAACAAGGCCGACAACAAGTCCGCTTTAGAGGTGCGGGCCAAAGCCAGGAGGCTGTTGAAGTTGCCGGAGCCGCCATAAGTAAGCCACCCTCCTACAGCAATGCTCGTCGCCAAAAGGATGGCTGCGAGTGGTTTGTGCGGACCACTCTGTCCGGATCTTGGCAGTCTGCCACGCGGGCGCTGTCGATCGCGGCCGCACTCCAGCCTTCCGCGACTTTCTGAACGGAATCACATTCGATCTCGCCACTACCGATCCCCTCGTGTTCGCCTCAGCCTATGTCGGGCTCGGTTTCGTCTAAATTTACGGAGGAACTCGGCCTCGGACCGCATCGGGGCCCGAAAGATGGTGTGCGGGAGCGGGGAGCAGTCGGCCCTGCCTCCCCTTCGGGGCACTATGTTGAGGCTCCTGCGGCTGCTCTGTTCCCGCCCCCCTGAACGACGAGAATTCCCGAAATCCCGCCCGTTGGGGCGTCGCTCATGCTGATTTCTCCGATACTCTTCATTTTCCTGGATCAGCCTTGCTCGTTGCACTGCGCGCCGGCTGGATCACGGAGGCTTTTCGGACGTCTTTCCGTTGTTGTGAAACCTGTTCGTGCCGACGCTAGCCTTCATGTCGTCTCGCCGGAACCAGATCGCTCGTCCGCAGCGAAGCGGCGCGTTGCCGGCGGTAAAGACGATCTGCTCGTCTGCCCGCATGCGAAGAACCTCATGCGCCTGGATCAGCGGCCGCGCCGCCAACTGCTTCGAACGCGTTCGCGACGATCCCCCCGCCTGGAAACTGCGGCTGACCTGATCGATCTCGACTGTGGTCATGCCGCAGCGCTTCGAAATGTAGTCCGCCGTATCCGGATCGTTGATCGCGGCGAAAGAGATCCAGCTCGCGCTCTCGAACCATTTGCTCGCCGCATCGCGGCCGCCATAAGTTTCGCGCATCTGACCGATCGACTGGTAGATCATCGTCAGCGTGATGCCATACTTGCGGCCGGCATCGCGCGCGGTTTCCAGGATGCGCATGTAGCCGAGTCGCGCGACCTCATCGAGAAGGAAGAGCGCCCTCCCCTTCACCACGCCGTCCCGATTATAGATCGCGTTGAGGAACGAACCGATGATGACACGGGCAAGACCGGAATGCGTCTCCAATGTCTTCAGGTCGATGTTGATGAAGACATCGGTGTCGCCGGCCGCAAGCGCGACGGTCGAGAAGGTCGAGCCAGAGACGAGTGCGGCATAGTTGGTATAGGACAGCCAGTGTGTTTCCTTGACCGCATTGGCATAGACGCCGGAGAAGGTTTCCGGCGTCATGTTGACGAAGGCGGCGACGTTCTCCTTCACGAAGTCCGAGTTAGAATGGTCGTAGATCGACTGCAGCCGCTCGCGCAGCTTCGGCTCCGGCTCGGAAAGATTGGCGCGAACATGCCGTAACGTCTGGTTCTCTTGGTCCGTATGGCCGGAGAGGCAGACGTCGGCGATCAGCGCGGTCAACAGTTGCAGTGCCGATGCTCGGAAGAAGTCGTCGCGCACGCCGCGCGGGCCGCCGCTATCACTCATGATCCACGACGCGACGGAGGCGATGTCCTCCTCCTTGGTTCCGCCGAAGCGGCCGATCCAGTCGAGAGCGTTGAATCCGGTTTCCGGCTGCTTTGGATCGAGAATGCGGATAAAGCGCGCGGCATGCTCCCGATGCTGGTGAACCATCGGCGCCACTTCGTTCGAAGGGTCGAGGACGACAAGCGCACCGCCCCATTTGAGCGCCGTCGGAATTGTCACCGACGTCGTCTTGAAGCCGCCGGAGCCCGCGAACACGATGCCGTGCGAGGATCCGAACGAACCATCGAAGCAGAGCAGCGGCGACTTGCCGCCGACGCCCCAGGTTTCGGGGGCATCGGCACGAAACGACCCCGCCGCCGTGCCGTCCTTAGCGACGCGGTACCGCTCGCCAATTACCACGCCGCCGGTATCGGGAAAGAGCTTTGCCGCATCTTGCATCTTCATCCAGTCGGCCTCACCATGCAGAGCCCGTTTTCCCCGGATGCGTTTCGGCTCGGCGCGTGCGAAGGCGGCATTTCCGATCAGCACGACGCGCAGCGAGAAACATCCCCCCATCAGCGCGGCAGCCGCGCCGATCATCATCGCAGGGTCGAGGTACGAGGCTATGGACTTGTCCGCCGGCACCTGCCCGGCGAATGCGGCAAGACGTGCCGCCTCGCGTATCGCCGCGATCAGGATCGTTGCCGCGGCTCCGGCCAGGGCGCTCCAGCCGGCGAATTTGATGTTCGCGGAGCCGGCGCTCGCGAACAGGAAGATCACGCCGATCGCTGCGGCGGTGATATACGGCAGTGCTATACCCGCCCGGCCCAATGTCAGTTTTGCAGCATCGGTCTCGCCGAAGCTCGCGAGCCATTGCTCGATCCCGATCATGCCGATGACGGCCAAGGTCATCAGCATGGCAGGGAGAGCGACGAGAGCAAGCTTATTCGCCGTCATCGCCGAAGGCCTTCGCTCCGAGAGCGATCAACCGCGCCCTCTCGCCCTCGTCGGACTTCAGCCGGTGGCTGAGTTCGACCAACGCCCCGAGCAGGAGCGCGCGCTTCTCATATCGCAAGCCCGCCTTCACAATCAGGCCGCCGAGTTCGATCTTCTCTCGCGTGTCTTGTCTGCGGGCGTCGGATGCCGTCGTCCTCGCCATTCGCTTAAGCCTCGCCACTGCTGCCCTGAGCCGCGCCAGACGTGACCGCCGCGGGCGATGCGCTGGCGCTGACGTCGCCATCCCCCTTCTTCCCTCCGCTCGTAAACCCCTGCCCTCCGCGAAAGCGTTTCGCCAGACTCTCGAAGGCTGTCTGAAGTTCAGCTTCCTCGATCTCGATTTCGCCAAGGCCTGCCTTGAGGGCAACCCGGCCAATCCGCTCGGCTTCACGGGTTTCCGCGATCTTGAGCTGTTCCTGCAGTTTGACGATTTCGTCGCGAATTTTCGAGGCAGGTTTCTTCATTCCGTCCGTCTCCGTGGCTGAGAAAGCTTGTCATACGAGGCCAGTTTTTCGGAACAGAGGGCGGAACGCACTACTGTGAATCCTACAATCGCCAAGGGCGTTGCTTTGGTGAATGATCCCGGCCGTTCCGAAGGAGCGGCTTCCAAGGGCGCAATTATACGTCGCTGTCGCGACGCCTTGCTTTGATACCCCTGCCGGGGCCGCTGCTCCTGACGAACCCTTCGTTCGCAATCGGGAGCTCAGACCGCCGTGGCCGTTCCTCATTTCTCCGTCAGCGTCGTCGCCCGCGGATCCGGCCGCAGCGCGGTGCTGTCGGCGGCCTACCGGCACTGCGCCAAGATGGATTTCGAACAGGAAGCCCGGACGATCGACTATCGCGCCAAACAAGGCCTCCTACATGAGGAGTTCGTCATTCCGGCAGACTCGCCCGAATGGCTGCGGTCGATGATTGCCGATCGTTCGGTCGCCGGCGCATCCGAGGCCTTCTGGAACAAGGTCGAGGACTTCGAGAAGCGCTCCGACGCCCAGCTTGCCAAGGACGTCACGATCGCGCTGCCGATCGAGCTGACGGCCGAGCAGAACATCGCGATGGTCCGAGACTTCGTCGAACGGCATGTGACCGCCAAGGGAATGGTGGCGGACTGGGTCTATCACGATGCCCCGGGCAACCCCCATGTCCACCTGATGACGACGCTGCGACCCCTCAGCGAGGATGGGTTCGGCGCCAAGAAGATCCCGGTTCTTGGATCGGACGGCAATCCACTCCGCAACGATGCCGGCAAGATCGTCTACGATCTTTGGGCGGGAAGCCTCGACGACTTCAATGCGTTTCGCGATGGCTGGTTTGCCTGCCAGAACCGGCATCTCGCACTCGCCGGTCTCGACATTCGCGTCGATGGGCGTTCCTTCGAGAAGCAAGGTATCGAGCTTACGCCGACCATTCACCTCGGGGTCGGCACCAAGGCGATCGAGCGGAAATCGGCGACGGACGAACAGGCGGCTTCGCTCGAGCGGCTGGAACTGCAGGAGGAGAAACGCGCCGAGAACGCCCGCCGCATTCAGCGCCGACCGGAGATCGTTCTTGACGTAATCACGCGCGAGAAGAGCGTGTTCGATGAACGCGACGTGGCGAAGGTCCTGCATCGCTACATCGACGATCCCGTGATCTTCCAGAGCCTGATGGCGCGCATCCTTCAGAGCCCGGAAACACTCCGTCTTGAACGCGAGCAGGTCGCGTTTGCGACTGGCATCCGGACGCCGGCAAAATACACGACGCGCGGGCTGATCCGGCTGGAAGCGGCGATGGGATCCCGCGCCATCTGGCTCTCGCGGCGATTCTCACATGGCGTTCGGACGGCGCTGCTCGAGGCGACGTTTGCGCGCCATTCGCGCCTGTCGAATGAGCAGAAAGCGGCGATCGAGCATGTGGCGGGAGCAGAGCGGATCGCCGCCGTCATCGGTCGCGCCGGCGCCGGCAAGACCACGATGATGAAAGCCGCCCGTGAGGCTTGGGAAGCGGCCGGCTATCATGTCGTCGGTGGCGCGCTTGCGGGCAAGGCCGCCGAAGGCTTGGAGAAGGAAGCAGGGATTGTTTCTCGCACGCTTTCGTCCTGGGAGCTGCGCTGGAATGAGGGTCGCAACCAGCTCGACGACGAGACGATCTTCGTTCTCGACGAGGCCGGCATGGTTTCATCGCAGCAGATGGCATTGTTCGTCGAAGCGGCAACGAAGGCCGGCGCCAAGCTCGTCCTGGTCGGTGATCCGGACCAGCTTCAGCCGGTCGAAGCCGGGGCCGCCTTCCGCGCCATTGCCGATCGCATCGGCTATGCCGAACTCGACACCATCTACCGCCAGCGGGAACAGTGGATGCGCGATGCGTCGCTCGACCTCGCGCGTGGCAATGTCGGCAAGGCGGTCGATGCCTATCGTGCCAACCGCAGGATGATGGGCTCCGAGCTCAAGGCTGAAGCTGTTCAGAATCTGATCGCGGATTGGGACCGGGATTACGATCCGACGAAAACGACATTGATTCTCGCGCATCTTCGGCGCGATGTGCGCATGCTCAATGAGATGGCACGCGCCAAGCTCGTCGAAGGTGGCATCGTTGATGATGGTTTCTCATTCAAAACGGAGGACGGAAATCGCCGATTTGCTCCCGGCGACCAGATCGTTTTCCTGAAAAACGACGGTGCGCTTGGCGTCAAGAACGGCATGCTCGGCAAGGTCGCTAAAGCCTCGCGGAACCGCATCATCGCGGAGATCGGCGAAGCCGAGCAAAGGCGTCAGGTCACCGTCGAACAACGCTTCTACAAGAACCTTGACCACGGTTATGCCACCACGATCCACAAGAGCCAGGGTGCCACCGTCGATCGGGTCAAGGTGCTGGCTTCGCTCTCCCTCGATCGGCATCTGACATATGTGGCGATGACCCGCCACCGCGAGGATCTTGGCGTCTATTACGGCGCGCGATCCTTTGCCAAGGCCGGCGGCCTGATCCCGATCCTGTCTCGGAAGAACTCGAAGGAAACCACGCTCGATTACGAGAAGGCAACCTTCTACCGGCAGGCGCTGCGCTTCACTGAGGTCCGCGGCCTGCACCTCGTCAACGTCGCTCGCACGATCGCCCGCGACCGGCTGGAATGGACCGTTCGACAGAAACAGAAACTGGCCGATCTTGCCCATCGTCTCGTCGCCATCGGCGCGAAGCTCGGCCTCGCCAAAAGCACCAAGACAATCAACACGGAAAACCTTAAGGAGACCAGGCCGATGGTTGCCGGTATTTCCACATTCCCGAAATCGTTGGAACAGGCAGTCGCCGACAAACTCGAAGCCGATCCCGGTTTGAAGAAGCAATGGGAGGATGTCTCGACCCGCTTCCATCTCGTTTATGCCCAGCCGGGAGCCGCTTTCAAGGCGGTCAATGTCGACGTGATGCTGAAGGACGAGGCCATCGCCAAATCGACGCTCGCCAAGATCGCCGATCAGCCGGAAACCTTCGGTGCGCTTAAAGGAAAAACCGGCATTCTCGCAAGCCGCGCCGACAAGCAAGACCGCGAGCGGGCGAAACGCAACGTGCCGACTCTGGCGCAGAGCCTCAGCGACTACATGCGCCGGCGCAGCCGGGCGGAACAACGCTATCAGGCTGAGGAACTGGCAGTCCGCCGCAAGGTCGCGATCGACATTCCGGCGCTGTCTCCGGGCGCCAGGCAGACACTGGAGCGAGTGCGTGATGCCATCGACCGAAATGACCTCCCCGCGGCGTTGGAGTTCGCTCTCGCCGACAAGATGGTGAAATCCGAACTGGAAGGCTTCGCCAAGGCGGTCACAGCGCGTTTCGGGGAGCGCACCTTCCTGCCGCTGGCCGCCAAGGACACGAACGGAGAAACGTTCAGGACCATCACAGGTGGAATGAACCCCGGCCAGAAAGCCGAGGTCCGATCGGCTTGGAACGCGATGCGTACGGTGCAGCAACTCAGTGCCCATGAGCGAACGACCGAAGCCCTCAAACTCGCCGAGACGCTGCGGCAGACCAGGAGCCAGGGGCTGTCGCTGAAATGACCATCCTTCGAATTGCAGCGGCGCTGGCGAGGCGACGCAATAGACGGCTCCTACTCGGCTTGGCGACGGTCACAATGGCGCTGCTGGGAACGATCTTGGTCGCCTGGTTCGGCAACTATCGGATTAATCTCACGCCGAGCGAACCGCTGGGCCTCTGGCGTTTTGTCAAGCTTGATCGCTCAGCTGCTGTTGGCGATCTCGTTTTCATTTGTCCACCTCAAGCGGCGGCCATGCGTGAGGCGCGCCTTCGTGGCTACCTACGCTCGGGCTTATGCCCCGGCGGTGTCGCGCCGCTGATCAAGACGGTCGTCGCCGTTGCAGGACAGCGCGTCGAAGTGGGCGCCAACGTCAATGTGGATGGCCGTCCGGTCCCCTCCTCCGGTCTTGCTCAGCGAGACGGGCGCGACCGGCCGATGACGCGGTTTGCGGGCGGGATCGTGCCGCCAGATTACGTCTTCCTGCACTCGCCGTTCGCGGGCTCCTACGACTCACGCTATTTCGGTCCTGTCCCCGCTGCGGGAATTCTCGGGGTGGCGCGAGAGGTATTGACCTATGCGCCCTGATTACCTCCTGCCGGCGCTTCTGGTCATCGCTTCCATTGTTGCCGGAACGATCGGGTGGAGCGGTCATGTCCTGCTTCTCCCTATCTCGCTGGCGTTCCCGGTCCTTTGGTCGAGGGCGCAAAGCAGGTGTGTGGCAGCGTTTGTCTCGGCCGGGTATTTCCTCGCGGCATCACGTGGTTTGCCACAAGGCGTCGCGGCCTTCTATGCCTCCGACCTCTGGCCGGGCTTGTTGCTATGGCTGTGTGCCTCGGCGAGCTTTGTTGCTGTGCATGCGGTACTCTGGTCGAAGCGCTTCGGCGTTCGTCCACTTCGCTATCTGGCGGCGGCTTCTCTTATGGCGCTGCCACCTTTCGGCATCACCGGCTGGGCACATCCTGTGACGGCAGCCGGCGTTCTGTTCCCCGGATGCGAATGGTGGGGACTGATCGCGATCACAGCCGGCCTCATAGGCCTGGTAACCCGCATGTGGCCGGCTGTCGCAATCGCCTTTACAGGCTTGTGGCTTTGGTCCGCCGCGAACTGGACCGATCCGACACTACCGGAGGGCTGGCAGGTGGTCGATGTCCAAATGGGGTCATCGCTCGGTCGTGACGCTAGCATTCAGCGTCACCGTGATCTGATTGCCACGGTGAAGGACCGTGCATCCGGCGCCATCCGGAATGTCGTTCTGCCTGAGAGCGCCCTGGGGTTTTGGACGCCGACGGTCGAGCGGCTCTGGGTCAAGGCCCTGCAGGGGTCTGATTTTTCGGTGGTCGCCGGCGCCGCCATCGTCGGTGCGAAGGGATATGACAATGTGCTCATCGCTCTCTCTGCCGGCGGAGGCAGGGTCCTCTATCGCGAGCGAATGCCGGTCCCCGGCTCGATGTGGCAGCCATGGCGGTCGTGGTTGGGGACAAGTGGCGGCGCCCGCGCGCATTTCTTTGCCAAGCCAGTTGCGACTGCGGGCGATCGCCAGGTCGCGCCACTCATCTGCTACGAGCAGCTCGTCGTCTGGCCGGTACTGCAATCGATGCTCCACGGCCCAGACCTGATCCTTGCAGTTGGAAACGGATGGTGGACCAAGGGGACTTCCATCGTCGCGATACAGCGCGCGAGCGCTGTGGCATGGGCGAAGCTCTTTGCAAAACCACTTGTTCTTTCCTTTAACACCTGAAGCCCGAGGAGACGTCATGTTGGATGCTACCCTGATCAAAGAATGCGCCGATCCTTCTCTCAAGCCGGCGATCGTCGAGCAGTTCGTGGCGGCCGCAGGCTCGCCGGACCCGCTCGCCATTTCCGTTAAATCGGGCGGCCGATTGATCCTCGTGCCTAAGGCTGCAACGGCCGACGCGGCGTTAGCGATCGTGCGTCAATATGTCGGAAAGGCCGTAGTCCGCGTCGGCTTAACACAGTTTCCGGCGGACGTTGGCGTGAAGAACGCAGCGGACCTTCAGCTGGACCTCGTCGATAGCTGCGAAAACCTTCGCAAGGGAACATCGATGTTTGCCAAGGTCCTGCGGATCGTTGCCAAGTGGTACGGCAACCCCGAGAGCGAAGATGTCTTTCCTCAGATATTCGAGGATGCGGTCTACGCGTGGAAGACCGGGGAATTCGAAGGCGTGAGCGTGTTTTAAGCTCCTGATCCGGACGGAGCGGTCGTCGACCATAGGGGCGGGCCAACAAGCAGCGAAGAGAAGGAAACCGGTGATGCGGACCCTGCGCCAGCGAGTGAGGTCGAAGACTTAGCTCAGCAGGAAATTGGCAGTGCTGGCATGCGGATCGACTTGTCGAGGATTGGCGGGAAGTAACCGTTCGCGTGCGCTCAGGCTTCCGCAAGAAAGTAGCGCGTGAGAACCGCGCCGTCCGCACCTTCGAGCGTCACCTCGATGACCTCGTTTACGATTTCAGACCCCTCTTCCAGTTCCTCCAGGATAAGGGCAAACAGTTGTCGATGCAGCTCAGGAAGCACCTGGGGCGCGACGATCACCAGGCCTGCATGTAGTTTCTTCTTTTTGCATAGAGCCTGCGGAAGTCGCGAGCGTTGGTGGTGACGAAAACGTGAAATCCGAACCGATGATATGAGGCATTAGATCCCAGTCGGCTTCGCCGCTCAATCCCAGCCAATTGACATGGAAACAGTCGTGGCCGCGCGCCTGAGCTACGGCCACGAGAGACGTGTGGAGGCATTCATCGATTATGAGCTTCACGAGGTCGAGCCAGGGCGTTTTCGACCCTTAACTTTCCGAAGTCGCAGGAAGGCCGGTTTCAACCGCTTTTGGTCGACGTCGTAAAGCGTGTCAGAAGTGCGGCTGGTTCCACACCCAGCGCTTCGGAAATTTGGCCAAGCACGGTGACCGTGGCAGAAACATCGGCGCGTTCGATCGCTCCAATATGGCGGGCGCTCAGACCCGAGCGGTGCGCTAATTCTTCCTGCGTCAGTTGCTTGTCATGACGTAGACGACGCAGATTGGTCGCCATGACCTCCTTGAGATCCATGACGTGAGCGGAGCCTGAACCGGAATGATCGTTCCAGGAACGATAGTTCCGATTCAGCGCGACATGTGATATTGCGCGGCCAATGCAGTCGGAATGTTCGTCTGCAACACGAGCCGTGCAGTTATGGCATTAGATCGTCTAATGCGGACCAAGGCGTGTTTTCGGGTAAAGGAATGAGGTTCGAGGAGAGACGGATGAAAGATGTAGGTCCCTCCCAAGGCAAAAGAGACGAGAGGGAACCGCGATACGTTTCGATGCAAAAGTCAGAACTAGAAGCCTTGGCAGTCTCCGCTATTCGCGAACACCGCCGACTTCTTGCGGCCGATCAGGCCATCTACGAAGAGTGGTCGCGCGCAAGCGATGATCCGTCGATCGCTAGTTCCGTGCTCCAGACGCTCCAGGACGAATACATCGCGCGCCAAAAGATCTCCGAGGCTCAACATGAGGAACTCTCGGAAATTCTGGACGCACTCGGCTTCATTCCAGTCGTGCCTTTGGAGGATAACAACTAGAGCTCAGACCAGACCACGATCCTTGGCGATGGCAACGAGTTGCGTCACCGTCTTTGCGTCAAGCTTTTCACGAGCGTTATCCAGATGGTGCTGCACGGTTCTGGGAGTGATGCCGGTAAGTTTCGCGGTGTCAGGCGTGTTCTTTCCCCTCGTCGCCCACATTACGCATGTCAGTTCGCGCGGCGACAGCATTCGCTTAGGACTGACTGCCGTCTTTGCCGCAAGGATCTTCAGTTGATAGTGAACGGCCATCACCACTTGAACCGCCTTTTTGGCATCGAGCAGGCCTGAAATGTCCACCTCTCTTTCGCGCGATGCGAAGGTCAGCATCATCGTGGATTGGAAACTTCCCTCGACCGGAATGGTGACGCCGCAACGAATGCCGTGGTCGACTGCCTGGTCGCGAAACCGCCGAAGAGGAGAAGATCCTCGCGCGGGCCAATCGTCGGCGGTCCAGAAAAACATATCGCGTCTGCGTTTTGCTTCCGTTACCACGGGATCGATGCGCGAATATTTGCTGCCGAGGTAGATGTCCTGCCATGGCTCGGGATAGGAGTTGAACGTCCGGATGTCGAGGCCTTCTGTCTGCAGATAAGCAAACCGGTCATACCCGTGGCAACGCGCGAAGTTTCTGAGCGCACTCTTGATCATGTGCTCGTCTTGCGCAGCTTCCAGCATATCGATTAGCGATCGAAGGTCCGGGTCCACTGACATCTCTCCTATCTTCTTGACCCGGCGAATTCGTTCTTTGACGATGATGATCAGCCCAATGTGACACGACCTCAAGCCGGTTGGGCCATCGGATCACGGCTGCGATTCACGCACAGAGTCAACGTTTGACGGCACCCTCCGGTGCCTGCTCATGCGAAGCAGTCCCTCGGGCCGTGTATACTAGCACTACCTGCGCTGATGCAGCTTTCAAGCTCCGGCAGCCCAAAAAATGGACAAACTGAGGAAAAACTGTGCACTGCAGTGATTGTACCGCGACACCCCGCGTCAACCAGCGGCAGATCGACGGAGCAGGTCTCTGGCACTGCGCCGCTAATTTGCGTGGTAGGCGGACGAAAAGATGATGTCCTGGTCGACAAGGACATTGAATTTGTAGCCGGGCCGAACGCGGATCGTCGGCTGGACATTCAGGTTTTTCGAAATGGTCTGCTCAGCCACCCGGCCGAAGGATTCAACGAAGCTTCGTCGTGCGGCGTCCGAAGCAGTATCCTGTATCGCCAGTGTCGAGCTTTCGGGCATCGACACATCGATTCCGGCCCCAATCAGCGCGATCAGCGCAGCCGAGCCGAAGGTCCGCCAGAGGTGGCGATCGATCTTGTCCTTTAAGCCTTCATAACCTTCGGCATCGGTCCCTGCCATGCCACCGATCTGCAGCGTCGAGCCGTTCGGGAAGATGAGATCGGTCCAGACGACCAGAACGCGCTCCTGACCGAAGGAAATCTTCGAATCATAGCGGCCGAACAGCTTCGCGCCTTGCGGGATCAAGAGCCGATAGCCGGTGGCGCTGTCGTAGACATTCTGGCTGACTTGCGCGGTGATCCTGCCCGGCAGGTCGGAATTGAGGCCGGTGATCAAAGTGGCCGGGATGACCGAGCCGCGCTTCAACTCATAGGTCGAGATCTGCGGCACGACCTTGTTCGGCAGGTAGCCGAGATCCATGATATCCTGATTGAAGAAATCCTCCTTCGATGTCTGGCCGTTTTGTTCGACGTTCTGCCCCGTGAGCCCGGATTTCATGGCGGCCGCGTAGAGGTCCGAAGCATTGGTTGCTGTCGCCGTCGAATTCTGCCGCCCGGTGTCGGTAGGATTTGCCGCAGTCTTCTCGGCATCGGAGATGTCGACTTTCAACGGAGAGTCGAGAGCTGTGGCGCGCGCCTGAAGGCGTGCCATCCGCTGGCGCTGCGCTTCACGGATATACTGCTCGTCCTGCTCACGCTCCAGCCGGGCCCTCCACTCTTCCTCCGACTCGATCCGCGGTCGGCGCTCTTGTCGTTCCACCGGTTGGCGCTCGACAGCGGGTTCCTGTTTCTCCTCCTTCTGGACGATGACGGGTGTTGGCTGGAAGACGTCCTGCCTTTCAGGCTCGCCGATGATGCCGTCCGAGATACCCCTTTTTAGCTGGTCCCCAAAGTTCGTCGCCGGGGAATTGGATGCGCTGTCGAGATCGTTCCCACGGTTGAAGGTCAGCCCGCGCAACGAAAGACCGATCGCGACGACGCCGAAGAACAGCACGATGACGACGATGGCGATGATGATCGGCAGCCGGCTGAGACGGCGCATGCCCTGTCGATCCTCGGCATTGCCGGACGTGCCGAGCTGAAGCGACTGAACCATGTGTATCTCCGTCAGTGGCGCCGCATGATTGAAAGTGGGCTCGCCGGTGTGGCTCCAGCTGCCGTGGGCGTATAGACACGGCCGAGCGCGATCGAGGGCGTCGTCAGCCGGGCAAGTACCTGGCCGTCAAAGCTGTCGAGCGACCACGCAAGTTCCACCGGCTTCCGGTCCTTGTCGACTTTTCCATCGGTGACGACGGTGTAACCCCAGCCCTTCAGGGCAGCCTCGAGCGCCATCGCGAACTCTGACGTGTCGTTCTTCATCTTGATGGTTGTCGTGCCGGGGAGACCGATTTGCTCGGCAAGCCGGCTCACCATGTCACCCGCGATGGCGCTCGCAGCGAGATCGGCCACAGGCATAGGACTAGAGCTTGTGGTCAAGCCAACGTCGTCACTTTGGCAACCGGAAAGAAGGGCAGTGGCGACGATCAAGGGAAGAATTTTCCGCATCGTTCAACCTCCCCGCCGGATGGTGATCTTCTGCTGGCGCCAGCCAACACCGGAGACGAGGATCGCTTTGTCGACGGCATAGTCGACGATCATCATGTCGTCCTTCATGCGATAGTTGACGATGCGGTTCTGGCCGCCAGAGACGACGAACAGCACCGGCGCATCCTGGCCGGAAATGGACCTCGGAAACTGAATGTAGGTTTTCGCGCCGTCCGAATAGACCCGCTTCGGTCGCCAGCGCGCGTTCCCACTCACGGAATAGGAGAAGTTGAGCTTATCCGGCGCCGTCCCCGGAATACCGCCGGTCTCGAGCCGGGCATTGATGTCGGCGAGCTTGGTCGAGGTGTCTTCGGGATATTCGAAGCCGACGCGGGCCATGTATTGGCTCGGATGGGCTTTGAGCTGGATATGGTATGTGCGCCGCGATGTCGTCACCACCATCGAGGTGACGAGGCCAGGTTCCGAAGGCTTGACGATCAGATGGATCGCCTGCCCACTGGCCGCGCCTGATGTCGCCGGTTCGACCTTCCAGCGAACGGTGTCGCCGACCAGGACGTCGCGGACGATCTCGCCGCCCTGCAGCTCGATATCGCAAACCTGCAGCGGCGAGCAGACGACGGACGGCTGCGTTTCGCCAAACAGGAAGATCACCTTTCCGTCCGGTCCCGTGGTGACGAGGCCCGGCGTGCCCCGCCACTTACTTGAGAGTTTGGTGCCTTTTGCCTCGTTGGTCGTCATGCTTTGCGCGTGAGCGCCGCTCACAAGGACGAGTCCGGCCATGCAGCCGACGGCTGCGATCAATCCTGTTTTGTGCACGTGAGAACTCCCTGCCCTTAAAGCTGTGCCGTCCAGTCGAAGTCGCGGACATAGAGGCCGATCGGATTGAGACGGATCGTCGCCTCGTCCTGCGGCACAGTCAGCGCGACCGTCGCGATCCCGCGAAACCGGCGTGTGCCGGTTTCCTTGCCCTTTCGATCACGCTCATATTCGGTCCAGTCGATCTGATAGGTCTGGTTCGAGAGCGCTACGATGTTGTTGACCTCGATGGCGATGATGGATGTCTTCGCCTTTTCGAACGGCGAATTGCCCCGGAACCAGGCGTTGATCTTCTCCGTCGAGGGGTCGGAGGTGCGAAGGAGCGCGTAAGTTCGGTCGATATATTGTTTCTGCACAACGGCATCGGGCGTGATCGCACGGAAGCTGGTGACGAAATTGCCGAGTGTGGCGCGCACCACTCGCACATCCGCATATTCAATTTGTTCAGGGAAGCCGGCTGTGACCGAGGTTCCGAGCTTGTCGACTTCGATAATGTAGGGCACGAGCTTGACCTGGGTACTCAGGTGCATCGCATATCCGAAACCGATGACCGCCATGGTCAGGCCCAGAATGCCGACAATGCGCCAGGCAGCGGCGGCTCGCACATAGGATCCGTATCGTTCCGTCCATTCCTGCCGCGCGGCAAGATAGGGATTCTCGGGGGCGCGATTGGCTGCCATCGGTCGATCACTTTCTGATTGCTGTTAGTCTTTGCGTTCGGGAGGAGGCTTGTGCCCGCTGTAGCCTCCGCGGCTCTCATCGAGCTTGGCGTTAGCTAGGCCGAGGATCGATCCGGCATAGGCGCCGGGAGCGCCAATCGCCTTGTCCTTGGCCGCGGATCCAGCAGCACTACCGGCGGATCCGATCCCCGCGCCGAACCCTCGAAGAGTGGCACCAGCGACCGATGAACCGGCTGCTCGTGCCGACTGACTGGCCGAAAAACCCGCCCTCGCTGCACCCGCCGCCAGGAATGCGGCGCCTGCGGCGAAGGATGCCGCCTGGCCACCGTGGCGTATCGTTTCCATGCCCCCGGAAACCGAGGCGCCCTGGACAACGCCCTGAATGATATTCGGCACGTAGATCGCAATGATGAAGACGACCACGGCGATCCCGGCAATCGCGAGGGCAGTCTGGAACTGGTCGCCGACTTGGGGCTCATTCGCCAATCCGATGAGGACTTCCGATCCGATGCGGGAGATCATGACCAACGCCATGAGCTTCATGCCTACTGAGAAGGCATAAACCAGATAGCGGACGGCGAAGTCTTTGGTGAACGACGACCCTCCAAGGCCAAGCATGATCATTCCCGCAAGCAGGCCGAGATACATCTCAACCATGACGGACACGAAGATTGCCGCGACAAGAGAGAAAGAAATGACCACGACCACCATGGCGAAAGCGGCCGAGATAGCGAGCGCGTTGTCCTCGAAAAGGCCGAACTGGATTTTTTCGGACATCTTGGTTGCGACGGCGAGGCCGGCGTTGAAGACGTCCGCCGGCGACGCGGTGCCGCCTTCCGCCCCAATCTGGAAGAGACTATCGACGACGGCCTTGGCGAAGGTCGGCCCTTGCGCCAGCACGAACGCGAAGAAGCCGACGAACATGATGCGCCGGACGAGCTCGGCAAACCAGCTGTCGAGGGACGCGGCCTGAAGCGCAAGCCAGACCGCTGCGACGCCGATTTCGATGGTAGCAAGAATCCAGAACAACGACTTCGCGGCCTCCATGACGGTGGTCTCCCACCCTTTCGCAGCCGTTGTTATCTGGTTTTGAAGGGACGTCAGTACCGAGCCCTCCTGAGCCAAAGCGGGCTGTGTGGCCAATGCAGCAAAAGCCGCAAGCAGCATGGCTACGCGCAGCGCACGGAGTTGTTTCGCGTTCATGAGTTCACCATTCGAGTTTCATCTTCTCGCCGCCCGACGTGGGATACGCTTTCGGTGAGCCGAAGAACCTCGCGCGGCGCTCCTGCGCTGCCTGCTTTTCCGAGATGATGAACCAGGCGCTGGCGCTGCCGATGGTAAGAATTGTCGCGATTGCAATCAGGATCAGTTTCGCTCTCACCATTCTAACTCCATCTTTTCGCCCCCGGAGGTGGATGGCGCCGTTGCACCGAAGAACTTCTCCCGCCGTGCCTGAGCGAGGTCCTTGTCGCTCTGCTCGGTCTGAAGCCAGGTTCCCATCATCGTCATCTGCTGTGCGACCAGACCGCGGAGCTTCTGCATTTGCGCGACCTGCTGCGCGGCGATCTGATGGCCGACCTGCAGTGCCTTCATCTGCCCGTCGGCGGTCTCTGACAACGACCGTAACGAGGACATTGTGGTTTCCTCGCTGTCGAACTGATCGGCCGTAAGGCTTGCAGACTTCAGCGTACTCGCAATCGTGTCACGGTTGGTGTCGGACCAGGTCTGATAGGTTGAAGAGAACGTCTCGTTGCTTGGCAGGTCTGTCTTCAGGGTGGCATAGCTCTGGAACCGCTGCTGCAGCACGTCATCGGCGTTGCCCATGGAGAACGCGATGCTCTGGCCCTGATCGACGATGCTTCGGAGCTGATTGAGATCGCTCTCGACCTGCCCCCATATGTGCGATGGGAGCATCGCGGTGTTCTGCAGCAGGTTTTGATAGATGTTCAGCTGCGTCTCGATCTGTTGCGCGAGCTGGTTGATTTGCGTGAGCTGGTTCTGGACCTGCTCACCGGACTTCCCCACGAGTGCAACCAGCTCCCCATTGTTGAGAAGCTGCGTCCACTCGGTCGCCGCACCTATCGCGGTCCCTGCGTCGGCGGGCGTGATAGTTACGGCCAGGACCGCCAGACCGGCGAGCAAACTATTCGACGTTGAGCAGCGATGCGGCATCGTGAACTCCTCTCATCTGAAGCCAGTGGATCGGCCAATCGCGGCGGTGTTCGGAATGAAGTGTGCGGATGCGCTTCAAATCTTCCTTGCCGGATGCGCCGACGAAGCTGAGCGCCACCGGACCAAGGGCCATATCGAAGAGACGCCGGCCCTCAGGTGTGACGACGTAATATTCGCACTTGGGAATCGCGTTCGAAACGATCTCGATCTGCCGCTCGTTGAAGCCGATCCGCTCGTAGAACTCGCGCGTCCCCGGTTCGCGGGCGGCGCCGTTCGGTAGGCAGATCTTCGTCGGGCAGGATTCCTTGAGCACGTCGATGATCCCCGAGCGCTCGGCGTCTGAGATTGACTGTGTTGCGAGAACGACGGCGCAATTTGCCTTGCGCAGCACCTTCAGCCATTCGCGGATCTTGGCTCGGAACACCGGGTGGCCGAGCATCAACCACGCCTCGTCCAGCACGATCAGACTCGGCGAACCGTCGAGGCGCTTCTCAATTCGACGGAACAGATAGGTGAGCACGGGCACGAGATTGCGCTCGCCCATGTTCATGAGTTGCTCGATCTCGAAGCACTGGAAGGCGCCGAGCGTCAAGCCGTCCTCTTCCGCGTCGAGAAGCTGACCCATAGGCCCGTCGACAGTATAGTGATATAGCGCGTCCTTGATCTGGCGCATCTGAACGCCGCTCACGAAATCCGAAAGCGATCGGCCAGGTGCTTTCGCCATCAGCCCGACTTGGCGCGAGATGGCGTTACGATGATCGGGCGCGATGGTGATACCCTGCAGCGCGACCAGCATTTCGATCCACTCGGTCGCCCAGGCGCGATCGCCGTCAGTGGAAAGCTCCGACAGCGGGCAGAAGGCGAGCGCCCTCCCCTCTTCCTCGCCGTCGCCGCCGATCTCGTAGTGATCCCCTCCGGTACCCAGGGTCAGCGGTAACAGCGAGTTCCCTTTGTCGAAGGCGAAGATCTGGGCGCATTCGTAGCGCCGGAACTGTGCCGCGATCAGTGCGAGAAGGGTTGACTTGCCCGAGCCGGTGGGACCGAAGATCAGCGTGTGGCCGACGTCATCGACGTGCAGGTTCAGCCGGAACGGCGTCGAGCCGCTCGCAACCTGTATCAGGGGCGGCGAATTCTGGGGATAGAAGGGGCACGGCGCCACAGGCGAGCCGGACCAGACCGAATTGAGAGGAATGAGATCGGCAAGGTTGCTGGTGTTGATCAGCGGTTCGCGGATATTGCAGTACCAGTTTCCCGGTAGGCTACCGAGATAAGCGTCGGTTGCGTTGAGCGTCTCGATCCGCGCGCCAAATCCCTCGGCCTGGATCAGTCGCCGGATCGTCTCGGCTTTTTCCCGCAATGCCTCCCGATCATTGTCGAAGAGAATAATCACGGGCGTGTAATAGCCGTAGGCGACAAGCTGCGACGACGCTTGCGCGATCGCATCCTCAGTTTCGGCCACCATTGTCATCGCGTCCTGATCGACCGACCGGCTTTGCGTCTGGAATAGCTGGTCGAAGAACGGACGAACTTTCTGTTGCCACTTCTTACGGGTCCGCTCCAGCTTTTGACGCGCCTCTTCCGCGTCAAGGAAGATGAAGCGCGACGACCAGCGATAAGTGAGCGGCATCAGGTCGAGGCTGTTGAGGATCCCCGGCCAGCTCTCCGCCGGCAGACCATCGATCGCCACGACGCCGAGAAACCGGTTCTCGACCTTCGGCGTCAGACCGTGCTCGAGTTCGGCAGTCGCGATCCAGTCGAGATACATGGGAGCAGCCGGCAATCGGATCGGATGGTTTTCGCCAGTGATGCAGAATCGGACGAACTGGAGCAGCTCGTCATAGCGGGCGATGCGCTGCCCTCCCCTCTCGGCAACCTCTCGCGTTTCCATGCGTCGAATCGACAGCGTGTTCGCGAAATATTGCTCAATCTCGCGGATGGCGTTCTTGAAGATGAAGAGCGCCATGTCGGCATAGGTCTTCTTACGGCTTTCCTCATCGGAATAGATGTATTTGCTGAGAGCCGTCTTTTTGGATTCAAGCGGCCGATAAGTCAGGATCAGCGCATGCTTGCTCTCGAAGTGTGCCCTCTCGCGCGCGAAATGAGCCCGGCGCTCCGCGTCGATCGCCCGCGTGACAGCATCGGGGAAATGGCAGCGGTCTTCCGAGGCATAATCGTACGTCGGGATACGGACGGCTTCGACTTGAATCATCCAGCCGGTTCCGAGCCGCGACAGGATTGCGTTGATCTGGCGCGATAGCTCGTTGCGTTCGAGGTCTGTGGCGCTGTCGGAGTCCGGCCCGGCAAAATACCAGCCGGCCATCAGGCTTCCGTCTTTCAACAGAAGAACGCCGTTGTCGACTAGGCCGGCATAGGGGACGAGATCCGCGAAGGATGGGCCGGTTGCCCGGAAGCGTTTGAGCGCGACCATACCAGGCTCCTCAATACCGCCGCCACGGAGACGTGGTCGCCTTGTAGTGGGGTTTGTACGAGATATGGCGGACATAAACCTGCCGCATGAGCGGGTCCGACTTCGCCATCGTGCGGAGCAAGCCGACGATCACGATCCATACGGCAACTCCGAAGAGCGCCGAGAAAATAGTCAGCACCACAAAAATCAGGATGACGGCGGCAAGCCCGGCGATCAGAACCAATTCCCGGTCCGCGCCCATCAGGAGGTTCGGCCGGGAGAGCGCACGGTGAATGCGATTGCTGTGACGTCCGGATAGCGCCTCAGCCATGAGCCCCTTCCCCTCCTGCACACGGGCGTGTCGAAGTGAGCTGATCATCGCTCAGACTGATCGAAGCGCCGGTCGCACCGAACAGGCCGACAATGGTCGTGGCGCCGAGGAGGATGCCGGCAACAAGCACGACATACATCAGCCGCCGCGCGAAATCGTTCAGCTCACCGCCGAAAATCAGCATGCCGCCGGCGATCGCGACTGCCGCAAGTGCGATGTAGCCCGCGACTGGCCCCGTGATGGACTCCTGGATCTGCTCGAGCGGACCTTCCCAAGGCAGACTACCGCCTGAACTGGCCAGTGCCGGTGCGACCGACGCCAAAATGACTGGCGCAGCAAGAAGCGCGATGGAGACAAACTCATTCTTACGCGACATGTCGCGCCTCCTGTTCTTCGACGAGTTGGTCGGATTCGATCTCGTATTGGCCGTTGGCAAAGCGCTCGACCTGAATGATGTCGCTCACACGCCGGCCTCGCGGCGTACGCTCGATGGAAACGATGAGGTCGACAGCCTCCCCGATCACCTCGTGCATCGGCTGTTGACTGGCTTCGGCCGTCAGCTGTTCCAGGCGGCGAAGCGCGGAGGCAGCCGTGTTGGAGTGAACCGTTGCCAGCCCCCCGGGGTGACCCGTATTCCAAGCCTTTAGAAGCGTTAGTGCGGCGCCGTCGCGGACCTCGCCGACGACTATGCGGTCCGGGCGCAGGCGCATCGTGCTCTTGAGGAGCCGCGCCATATCGATTGCATCACTCGTGCGTAGGAAAAGCGCGTTCTCAGCCACGCATTGGATTTCGACTGTATCTTCGAGAATGACGAGCCGGTCTTCTGGTGCGCTCTTCACAATCTCAAAGATTACAGCATTCGCCAGCGTCGTCTTGCCGGAACCGGTCCCACCGGAAATGATGATGTTGAGGCGTGAGCCAATGGCGCTGCGGATCGTCGCAGCCTGGGTCTCGGTCATGACTCCGGAGCGAACATAGTCGTCGAGCGGGATCAGGCGGGATGCCCGACGACGAATCGTGAAGGCGGGCTTCGCGACCACTGGCGGCAATAGGCCCTCGAAACGATGCCCGCCGATCGGGAGTTCTCCGGAAATAATAGGTTGGTCCGTATCGACCTCGGACTGAAGCGCGTGGGCAACCGTACCGATCACCATTTCCGCCGCAGTTGATGACATCTCTCCGGCCGGCGCCACGCCATGCCCAAGCCGTTCGATGAACAGCTTTCCATCGGGATTCAGCATAATCTCGACGACGTTGCTATCGTCCAGTGCTACGCAAAGCTGGTCGCCAAGTGCCTCCTGAAGCTTGCGGACGAGTCGAGGATGGGAGCGAAGCTGTGTCACGGATTTCTCCTTAGCTGCTTGGCCAAGATGACTGGTGATGTTGGAGCGGTAATTGGCGGGGCGGAGCTTCATGAATGTGTCCGCATTCGCGGGCAGAGTGCCGGCCACGGCCATGGTCGCCCCGATCCTTCTTGGCTCGCCAAGGCGCTGAAGCGGCCAACCGACACGGGCGAGGATCCGCTCAAAGCGAATGTCCGTTACCGTGACGATCTCGGTGAACCGGTTCGCCATCGACCACTCGATTATCCCCGCGAACATGGTGAGCGTTGCCTCGTGAATAGGACCGTCTCCCCTGCCCTCAGCAAGCGAGGTGTCCACGCAAAAGCGCGAGCTCTCGACCATGGATGAATGAGCGCCGAGCTGCCCGGCAGATAGGAGCGAGGGGAAAACGTTCGCCACCATCGTTGGGCCCAATGCAGGAAGGAGGCGGGCACATCCAGCCAAACGACCCATCTTGGCGACGGCTAGAATGTAGGCCGGTTGGATATCGTCAAAAGCATCCGACTCACAGCCTCCTGCAACATTGACGTCCCAACCCAACCGATCGGAAAAGACGCGGGCGCGCAGCTGATGATGGCTGTGGAGAAGCCGGGCTTCTTCGGTATTCCGGGGCTTTGAGATCGCGAGAACCTGCATGAATTTCTCCGTCGTTGAAAATCGTCGCGGAGATGAGCACGGATCCGAATCGCTGGGCAGTTGTAGAATTCAACAGGGTTGTGCTGGGGGTGATTCGGGCGTTAGCTTTGAGCGAAGATCGTTGGCGTGGCCCCCACGAGATCGCGGGATTCACAGGAGAACAGTTGGGGATCAAGCTGGCGGAAGCGTCGGGTAAGCCTCGGAGCGAAAAAACTAAAGCGAAGAACCCTCCTGGGGTTCTCCCGGACCCTTGAAAGCCGCCAAGAGGGAGAGATGGCGATAGCAAATCGAGTAGAATCAGTTGTGCGCTCGAAGGAAGATGCGGGCAGCAAGATCATGCGCCACGCAGGGCGTCTGTCCGGGCCGCAACTTAGAACTCGCACGTATCCGCCAAGACTGAGTCGGGTGAGCCGCGGGGAGGAATATGACCGCTATTTCGCAGTGAAGTTTCGTAGCCCGGCGAACGGCCGTATTTCTCCCCTGGAAAAGTGCTGGCGCCCAGCGCAGCGCAAGCGACCATCTAAGTACCTAGGAATAAAGAAGAAACACGTGTGTTTTGCCCGCGAGCCGGGACCGCTCGGGAGGCGGTATTAACCCCTTGTTAACTCTATATTCCTTGTCAGCCGGCTAGAATCGCACATAATAACGATTATGTCGGTTCTCGGGCCGAAAAACCGTTATTCGAGAGTTCCCTTGCAATGAACGCTAATTCGCCGTCCGTCGCTCCCGCACAGCCGATGCATTTCGAGGATCTCATCCTCGAACAGGGCGATCTGATTTCGAAGAAACTGCATCTTTTGAGCATGCAGCAGTTCCCGCCGAATGCCAAGAAACTGCTTCGCCAGTTCTCGCTTTCGGAAGTGGCGCAATTCCTGGGCGTCTCGCAAAGCACGCTGAAAAAACTCCACCTTGAGGGAAAAGGTCCCCTCCCCCAGACATCGTCGTCGGGTCGCCGTTCTTATAGTGCCGAGCAGATGGTGGAACTGCGTCAGTATCTCGATCAGCATGGACGATCGGAAGCCAGGAACTACGTGCCGCACCGTCGGACGGGCGAAAAGCTCCAGGTCATTGCCGTTGTCAATTTCAAGGGCGGTTCGGGCAAGACGACGACGGCCGCTCATCTTGCCCAGTACATGGCGTTGACCGGGCACCGTGTCTTGGCGGTGGACCTCGACCCGCAGGCGTCACTTTCGTCGCTTCACGGTTTTCAGCCCGAGCTCGACATGTCGCCCTCGCTCTATGAGGCGCTCAGATATGACGATCAACGCCGATCGATCAGCGAGATCATCCAGCCTACCAATTTCCCGGGCCTCGATATTGTGCCTGCGAACCTCGAACTTCAGGAGTACGAGTACGACACGCCGCTTGCGATGTCGAACAAGAGCTCGAATGATGGCAAGACCTTCTTCACGCGGATTTCGCGCGCGCTGGCGGAAGTCGACGACCGCTACGACATTGTCGTTATCGACTGCCCTCCCCAGCTCGGCTATCTCACAATCACCGCGCTGACTGCGGCGACGAGCGTCCTGATCACGATCCATCCGCAGATGCTCGACGTCATGTCGATGGGCCAGTTCCTTTTGATGCTGGGCGGGATCCTGAAGCCTATCCGGGACGCGGGTGCGGCTGTCAATCTCGAATGGTATCGCTACCTGATCACCCGGTACGAGCCAACGGACGGGCCGCAGGCGCAGATGGTGGGCTTCATGCAGACCTTATTCCATCAGTTCGTGCTGAAGAACCAGATGCTGAAATCGACAGCGGTTTCAGACGCCGGCATCACCAAGCAGACACTGTACGAAGTCGACAAGAGCCAGATGACGCGGTCCACCTATGAGCGCGCGATGGACTCGTTGAACGCGGTCAACGCCGAGATCACAGAACTCGTCCATGCCTCCTGGGGCAGGAAGGTTGTCAGTTGAGAAGCGTAAACTTCCCCCGGACGGTCCGGTAGATCGTAGGCAAACGGAGCAGGCAGATGGCGAGAAAGAACCTACTGGCGGGACTGGTAGACGCAGCGGAAATCCCGCACGCAGACGTTACGCCCACCTATCCGATGCGCGGCGCATCGAAGAGCATGGTGCGCTCACTCGACGAGTTGTCGCGCCAAGCCGACAAATTTCTCGAAGGGGAAACGGTCGTCGAACTCGAACCTGAGACACTCGATAGTTCGTTCGTCTCTGATCGCATGGACGATAATCCCGAGCAGTTCGAGGAGTTGAAGCAGGCGATCGCCGAGCGCGGGCAGGATACGCCTATCCTTGTGCGCCCTCACCCGTCGGCGACCGGCCGTTACCAGATCGTCTTTGGACATCGCCGCGCCCGGGTTGCCCGTGAGCTCCGCCGCAAGGTCAAGGCGGTCGTAAAGGCGCTGGATGACCGTACGCACGTTATCGCCCAGGGACAAGAAAACTCGGCGCGCGCCAACCTCTCCTTCATCGAACGCGCGAACTTCGCCTCGCACCTCGAGAAGCTTGGCTATGACCGGACAATCATAGGATTGGCGCTTGCTGCCAATGCGGCCGCCATCTCGAAAATGATCGCCGTAACGGATCGCATTCCTGACGAGACAATCGCAAGGATTGGGCCCTGCCCGACGGTCGGCCGAGAACGCTGGGTCGAGCTGTCCTTGCTTGTGGGCAAAACCGCCAACGAAGGGAAGGTGAGGGCGATCGTCTCTGATCCCTCCTTCGACGAACTGAGCACCGACGAACGCTTCAATGCCCTGTTTTCTGGTCTGAACAGCGCGGCGAAGCCTGTGCGGAAGACGGCTCCCAAGAGCATGGAGAACTGGCAACCGGCGGACAAGACCGTCTCCGCTAAGTATTCGAACTCCGGCAAGGCGTTTGTCTTGTCTATGAAATCAAGGAATGCCGGCCCCTTTGGGCGGTATGTTGCAGACAACCTGGACCGGCTCTACGCCGAGTTCCTGGCACAGGGTAATCGGAAGGAAGACTGAGGACGCAAAAGAAAAAGGCCCCCAGACGGTAACCATCGTGGAAGCCTCTCTCATCGTTTAGCAGCCTGAGAATCGCATTTCCACGAATCGCAGTCAAGAGTCTTTGGCACCGGAACGGGTGAGCGGACGTCTTTTGCCTGAAGATAGGTGAAAGAAGATGCAAGGTGGAAGTGTGACGACGCCCTTCGGGCGCCGATCGATGACGCTTGGCATGTTGGCAAGCGAATATATGTCACGTGCAATCGAACCCGAGACATCGGCCGACAAGTGGAAGCTGTTTCGAGCGCTCTGCGAAGCTAAGCCGAAGCTCGGCATCAGCGAGCGGGCGCTCTCGGTTATGAACGCACTTTTGAGCTTTTATCCCGAGACGACTTTGTCCGAGGAAAACGGGCTCATCGTGTTTCCCTCTAACATGCAGTTGTCGCTTCGCGCGCATGGCATGGCCGAAGCGACGTTGCGACGCCACATCGCAGCGCTCGTCGGCGCTGGCCTTCTGGCACGCCGCGATAGCCCAAATGGCAAACGCTACGCCCGAAAGGACGGAGAC
Organism: Sinorhizobium psoraleae; assembly: GCF_013283645.1. Classification (GTDB taxonomy): domain Bacteria; phylum Pseudomonadota; class Alphaproteobacteria; order Rhizobiales; family Rhizobiaceae; genus Sinorhizobium; species Sinorhizobium psoraleae. The sequence continues at coordinate 7,316 of NZ_JABEKV010000013.1, read as the reverse complement.
GGTGCAATCTATGAGGCCTATGGCTTTTCGTTAGCTCCGTTGCTGTCTCGCGCACGCGAGATCGAGCAAATAGCTGCCAATGTCGAGATGGAGCGACTGCAGTTGCGTAGACTTCGCGAGCGCCTGACGATCTGCCGGCGCGATATCGCTAAGCTGATTGAAGTCGCCCTCGAGGAGGGAGTGGACGGAAATTGGGACGCGATACACCAGCACTACCGCAGCCTGGTGGTGACCATTCCTCGAGTAGCGACCGTCGCGACTGTTGCTCCCATCCTCGAAGAGATGGAGATGTTGCACGAGGAAATCTCCAACCTTCTGGAAATTAGGGTAAAAATCGAAAATTTGAGCGCCAATCCTGATCAAACTGAGCGGCACAAACAGAGTTCAACTCCAGAATCCATTAATGAACTTGAACCTAGCTCTCGACAAGAGCGGGGGGAGAAGCCGAGCCAAGCCATAGACCCGCAGCGCGAGCGGATGAAGGAGTTTCCGTTGGGAATGGTGTTGCAGGCTTGCCCAACCATTTCAGATTATGGCCCCGGAGGCGCAGTGGCGAACTGGCGCGACTTGATGCAGGCCGCGGTGGTCGTCCGCTCAACGCTCCGCGTCAGTCCGTCGGCCTACCAGGATGCCTGCAAGGTCATGGGGCCCCAAAATGCCTCCGCCATCATGGCCTGCATTCTGGAGCGAGCAGAGCACATCAACTCGCCCGGCGGATATCTGCGGGATCTGACGTCTCGGGCAAAACGCGGCGAGTTTTCGCTGGGGCCGGTGTTGACGGCACTGCTCAGGGCGCGCGGCGGACGCGATCGATTGGCCTCGTGATCGAAGAACCTAGCTGATCGACAAGAACCGATGCCCTCAGTTCTTGGGCGCAGCTTGTTGTCGGCTGACAAAATCGGCAGATCAGTACGTCGAATCAACTGACTAGGGGAACTTATGTCTGACGCTGTCGCTTGCAATGGTCTCGGCAGGGGGAGACGGTACGGGGGCCTCACAGTGCGCCAGGAACTTTCGTCGGCGCATGGGGGACCCCAAAGGCAGGGACACTCCCGAACCAGTTCGCGGCTCCCTCAGCATTGTGCTCCAGTGGTTGGCGGAGACATTCGAGCATCGGACCAGAGATGGTTCCGCGCGAAGTGGCTTGATCATTGATGCGCTGTGATGATCCCTTTGCGAGTCTGAGGTGCTAGGACGACGCTGTGAAAGGCCGAATGGTACACCAGATTTTGGTTTTTTGGCTGCGAAGAAACGGGGACGTATTGCGTCCAAAATAGACTAGAAAAGTTGTCAGCTGACAAAAACCGATATTTTTGCAGACGAATCAAGGCGTTAATCCTAAATTGTCTCCGTTTGCTACTGAAGGAAGAGTTTAGGTCTCTAGGCGAGGATCGCCTGTTTGTTCGACGCGAGGCGTAAAGTTGTTCGTAATGCACCTTGCAGCCCAGACGATCGCGATTCAGGGCTTGCGACTTGGGTGACCTCCGAGCCGAGCCAGGAGGACGCATTTCGTCATTCTGCCAGAAGACCGTCGAACACTTCCAATAGTGCATTAGTGATCTCTTGGCCCAGCGCATTTCCTGCGGCGGCCATCGCAGCGTCGTCCATGTCGCGTGTTGCAAGTGCAAGGTCACCACCCTGATCGACGACGATTGATCGAGCGCGCTCTATCGCCCATCGGGCAAAATCTGCTCGGGATCCGATTGTTACCGTTTCCATATGAAACCCACACTCCTGTACCGGTCGCCAGTTGAAAGTTGTGTACCGCTACAGTTGTGGCCACGGACAATCAACAGTGCGGTTTGACAAAGTGTGGCGCTGGGCAGTCGACGCAGCTTATCTCGTGACGCAGGACGCGATGGTCTGGCCCATCCTTCTGAGAATTCAGTTAGCGATGGCACCGGTATTTACGCCTTTCTATGAAGGCGTCACGGCGGCGGAGACCGGGATGAGTGAGGAGGTTAATCCCTACCAGACCGCCACCCCAACACAGCGACTGGTACGCGGACTACGACGCTGCCATGGAGGCAGACGAGGCGACCAAACTCGACGACTAAAAGGGGCGTGTCCCGCGCCACCGCGCGCCGGGCAGACCCCGTGACGGCTTCCGGCGCGTTCCCGCGCCCATGACGATCATGAGAGCGTAGATTCTCGCCCCTTCCGCAAACCACCCCAGCACCGCGGCTAACAAATCTATTAGTCGCGCACAACGGGCGAACAGGACATGTTGGATCGGCAGGCCGAGACGACAGTTTACCGCCTCCCGGAATTCGACGATTCACTGGCGTGAGCACTCCCCATGAAATCCACCCTCGAGCATTTGCCGGAAGACAAGCAGCGGGAGCTCGCCCGCGTCGTCGAGATCATTCACGAGGAGTTTTCCGATGCGCTCGAGGGCAGTTTCACTGCTTTCAAGAAACGCGGGCGGATCCTGAAGATCATTCTGTTCGGCTCCTATGCCCGCGACACCTTTGTCGACGATCCGCACACGATGAAGGGCTATACCTCGGAGTTCGACATTCTCGTCCTCGTCAGCAGCCGCAAGCTCGCCGAGCCGCAATACTGGGACAGGGCCACCGACCGGTTGAAGTGGGACAAGGCCATATCGCCGCTGGTCCGGCTGATTGTGCACGGTGCGAGAGAGGTCAATAACTACCTCGCGGAGGGACAGTTTTTCTTCGTCGATATCCTGCGCGAGGGGATTGTGCTATATGAACTCGACGAGCGGCCGCTCGCGGAACCGAATGCGCTTGGTCCGGGCGATGCTCTCAAGGTGGCAAGGGAGTATTTCGACAGGCAACACACCAGCGCCCAAGGGTTCCTTGAGCTTAGCCGTGTGGCAATCTCCCGCAAGTGGGATATTCACGCGGCGTTCCTGCTCCACCAAGCCGTTGAGGCCGCTTATTCCGCTCTGCTATTAACCCTGACGAACCACAGCCTGCCCTCGCATAATCTGACGTTCTTGCGCGGGCTGGCCGAAGAGCGGGACCGGCGGCTTGTGGAGGCTTGGCCGCGCGAACAGCACCTTCACACCGTCTGGTTCAGAGTTCTCAATGCGGCCTATGTAAAGGCTCGCTATTCCCGCCGTTTTGAGGTCTCGGAGGAGGCGCTGTCCTGGCTGATGGAGCGCGCCAACGCCTTGTTTCTCCTAGTCGAGAGCATTTGCCGCCAGCGGCTAGCGATACTCGAACGTGAGCGCGTCGGGCACACTGATCTGTACGTGGGGCAGATTAGCTGGCGCAGGAAGCATGATCCTCGAATGAGCCATCGATCCCGAGCTTTCCTCCTGCTGCTCAACCGAAGCGCTGCAAGGAGCCGACTTGCGTCAAACTGATCTGTCTTGCAGATAAGATCGCTGAGCTTTCAAAACCTGAGGGCGCGCGGGTCGAAGTGCAGTACAGATTCAAAAACTGCTTGCCGGCCGTGCCCAGATTGACCCAGCCATCCTCCGTGTTCTCCTGCGACAGCACCTTCTTGATCAGCTGCCGCGAGACCTCGAAGGAAGACATTATGGCGACCGGTACGGTAAAATGGTTCAACGCGACGAAAAGCTTTGGTTTCATCCAGCCGGACGACGGCAGCGCCGATGTTTTTGTTCACATTTCCGCGGTGGAGCGGGCAGGAATGCGTGGCCTGAACGATGGCCAGAAGGTCAGCTATGAGCTGGTAAAGGATCGCAAGTCCGGCAAGATGTCGGCGGAGAATTTGCAGGCCTTGGCCGGTTTCTCACACGCGAACTTTTGGAAAGGCCGGGGTTGACTCGACCATTTCTGAAGCGATTCACCTCCTCCCGAACCGCTTCGGATCTTCCCCAGCTGTCCGTCACTTATCGAAGCCTGGCGCACCTCCTCCCGCGCCGGGTTTTTGTGGTGTTGGTACCAATTCCGCAGGGCAGGCTGCATGCCCTCACGCGAATGCTACTTGGCTGAAGGCTGTGGCGCGCGAAGCTGTCATCCGTTCGTTGGCGCCAATACGCGTCTTTGCAAGCTCGGTCGCCTTATGAACCAGACTCTCAGGAGCGAACCAACCCGAGTCGGCGGGCTTCGTCCAGCAGTGCCCTGACCGAAGACGGCTGCCATTTCCGGCCGCCACGCGGCGGTCGCTCCTGCATCTGGTCCAACTGAGCGGCAATGTCCCTGAGCGAAAGATCGGGATCGGCGATCGCGATGCCGGCAACCAGCCGCATCAGATGATGCTCGGGCGGCCGACGCGGGGAGCGGCTAAGCAGCTCCGGGTCTGCGAGCTTCTCGCGCACCATCCGGTGAACCGCCCGGCGCAAGCGTTCGACCGTCCAATCGCGGCCCCTGCGATTGAGGATCCGCACGACGTCGTCCCAGCTGTGCCGCGGCCGCAGCTGCCGGACCGTCGGCAGCCACGTCTGGGCCGTCGCAATCAACTCGTCGAGGTAGGCGCGCTCGCGCGCCGCGGAAACCGCACGGATCGCCTCCGGCCGCCGTTCCCGTAATCCCGGATTGCCGGCGAGCCGGCCGCGTGCCTTGGCGGCCTGCATGCCGGATTTGGTTCGCTCGGCGATCAGCGCGCGCTCGAGCTGGGCGACAGCGCCAAGCACCTGCAACGAAAACATGCCTTGCGGCGTCGAAGTATCGATCGGATCGCGCAGCGAGCGGAAATGAACGCCGCGCTCCTCCAGGTCCTCGATGACGTCGAGCAAATGGCTGACGGAGCGCGCCAGCCGATCCAGGCGGACGACAACGAGCACATCGCCGGCGGCAAGGTCTTTGAGAAGCTTCGCAAGAACCGGTCTCGCGCGTGACGCGCCGGATCTTTGCTCCTGGTGGATGCGGTGGCAGCCGGCCGCGCGCAACTCATCGACCTGCGCGTCGTTGAGCTGATCGTCCGTCGAAACGCGCGCGTATCCGATCAGCCTCTGCGGCAGGGGAGGGGGGTTGAGGTTCGCAGCTTTCGCCATCGGTTTCCTTTGTGCGTTTCGCGGCGGTTTGTACAAATAAGAAATGTGTCAGAAAAGATTCCTTTGCAGGCGTGTTTTAGGTCCGAAACAGAAGGCCGTACAGCACGAAATCTGGTCTGCAACAAGCATCGGGGCGTCGAAGGTCGGGAAATCGCGCCAGCGGCCTTCTGTGGCCGAAACCCCGTAAAACTCGCAGCTTTTGGAGGCGGGGCATAGCTCTGTAGCCTCAGTGGGCTCTGAATAACGATCTGATAGTGCTTCGCGCCGACAGATCGGCAGAAGTTCATTCCACGGCCTGGCCGACAAACTTGTATTTCCGCGGGGGCGGGGCTCCCCAGCGTTTAACAAGCGGATTTGCAGAGAGAGAGAGAGAGAGAGAGAGAGCATGGAGAGCATGGAGAGCATGGCGCAGGCGACGGCAAGGAGGCGGTCGATCACAGATCGCTGGACTCGACCGTGGCAGTGACTTTGAAGGGCAGCGTATTTCTATCGGCTTCTGAGGTCGTGTTGAACGGCGAGGCGCGCCCAAATGGTCATGGCGTTAGCCAGTCGGTCATGCAGGCCTACCTTTTGACGACGATACAGCTCTTGCCGAAACTTGGTGACCGGCGCGACTCCTGTCAAGGTGCGCAAGCGGCTTAGTCCACGCCGCTGCGGGGCATCGAACCTTCGACGAGCGATCTTTCCACTCCCGCAAGGATGCGAGGATCTCTACGTCATGCTGCTTGCTCTGCCCCCGGACTCCACCTAGGGCCTCGACGAGGCTGGCGGTAAGGCAATCGAGCCGATGGTGCGCCTGGTTGACCAGGCGGATCCGGCAAGAGCGTGGTGGCGCTGGGGGTCGTCAGTAGACACCAGTGCCCAAGTTGGCGGAATGTTAAGTATTTGAGATGATATACAAATTTTTCACCAACGGACGCTAACAGGGCGTATCCTTCCGTCATTCGGACGCAATTTTGCTTAATTAAGTATCGACAGTGATGTTTAGGATTTGCGAACGACTAATGTCAGTCGGCCTAGATTGGATTTGCCTGGAAATCCAGAATTCGGGCCTTTTTCGACTCGTTCACGTGCCTCAATTTGCCTGATGGAATAGTAGCCGTCAACTTTCAGGATGCCGGTGAGTCCAGAGAGATGACGCTTCACGGAATCGGGCGCCTCTGCTGTCTTCAAAATAATGGACCCCCATCGGCAGACTGGTCCCACCATAGGGGCGATCGTCGCGCATATGACCCAAAGCCAGACCTTGGTGGTTTCCCCGAACCGGGCGCTAAAGTGGGCAGGCGAGTCTCATCGGCAAAGATCCTTCGCCCTCCTTGACGCCTCTCGAGAATATAATCGGCCAGCATCTGCGGCAACGCCGGCGGCTATCAGCGTGATCTCATGCGAAAGGCGGCGCGCGGCCAGTTTTCGGTTGGACCGATTCTAATGGCCCTGATGCGGTTCAACCAAAGTCCGAGCAGGAAAGCCTGATATTGCGGTAGTGTAGTGGCTGATAGGTTGAGCCAATTTGGAGAGGAGAACGTTGCATGACGTCTGAGCCTCGATCACCGCGCCTTGCGGTGCTCATCGATGCCGACAACACTTCGGCAAAGATTGTCGACAGGCTGTTCGAAGAGGTCGCCAACATCGGCGAGGCCAGTGTCCGTCGCATCTACGGCGATTTCTCTGGCACACGTTCCAAGGCCTGGGCGGATGTCCTCGCGAAACACGCGATCATTCCGCAGCAGCAATTCGCCTACACGACCGGCAAGAATGCTTCGGATATCACGCTTGTGATCGACGCCATGGATCTGCTGCACAGTGGGCGCTTCGATGGATTCTGTCTCGTTTCGTCCGACAGCGACTTCACGCGTTTAGCGGCCCGAATCCGCGAGCAGGGCATCGATGTCTTTGGCTTCGGGGAGCAGAAGACTCCGGAGAGTTTCCGACAGGCCTGCCGTCGGTTTATTTACACCGAGAATCTTGTTCCTGGCGCGGTCAAAGAGGGGCAGAGCGCGGCGTCGACAACTCAGCCCCTCCGACCGGCAAGCGCCGCCGTGCCGTTGATCAAAAAGGGTGTTTGTCCAGGAAGAAGCCGAAGATGGCTGGGTCAACCTAAGCACAGTCGGCAAGCAGCTGCTTAACCTGGCGCCGGACTTTGACCCGCGCTCCTTCGGATTCCGAAAACTCATCGATCTCGTCCGGAAAACAAACCAGTTCGAGATCCAGCAGGCTGAGGGCGGTCCCGTCAGCATTCGGGTGAAACGAGCAGGCAAAAGTTAGCCTCGAGCGCGACGAAGGTCGCTTGTTTCGGCGTTGGCAGATGGGGTCGTCTAATCGCACGACGTTTTGCAAGCGTTTTTTTCAAAACTGTCCAACCGGAACTGAGGCCAGCGCCGGTGAG
>NZ_JABEKV010000012.1:93714-94443 GCF_013283645.1 Sinorhizobium psoraleae | reverse complement strand
TCTTCAACAGCCCCCGGGTCCACTTCATGCGCAATGCTCTGGCGCATGCCGGCAAAAGCGGTCGGCGTGTCGTCTCCGCCTTCATCGCCACCGCCTCAAGCGGCGCACCGAGGTTGTCGGCATCTTACCCAACGATGACGTCCGCCTCGTCGGCGCATTGCTGCTCGAACAGAACGACGAGTGGGCTGTCCAACGCGCCAGATACACGACGCTAGAAACCATCACACAGATGAGCGATGATCCCGGCCCATGCCGAAGTCCCAGCGTGGATGTTTGACCGGTTTGTGAGTGCGAGTTGGCGCAGCATGCCGATCCCGCATGTTGAACTCGCCAGTCTGCATGCTTTGGCCAGATTGGCCCAAGAGGCTGGCGCCCCATTACAATCCGCGGCGATGGGCGCAGCATTGGTCTCTCACGAAGCGAGTCGGAGAAATGTCCATGCCACGCCAGTTTAGGCGCGTTGGAACAAGGCGCTCGCTCGTGTCGGCGGAATCGAGAGTAAGATAACGAACTGCAGTCCTGGACTTGAAAGAAGGGCAAGGTCGAAAGGCCGTTTCGCGACACTCAAGCGCGTAGAGTTCGAGGGCACCCACCCGTTCCATCCGTGGCGCGGCCAGCGCTTCGTGTTGTCGACACGCAAGCAGAACTGGGGCGAGGACCGCGTCATGTTCTACGTAAGCGCCGTCTCCGCCCCATTGGATAGGCTGTATTTTGAGGCTGGCCGGGCGT
>NZ_JABEKV010000012.1:91790-93614 GCF_013283645.1 Sinorhizobium psoraleae | reverse complement strand
CTAGGAAGAGGTTATGCCATGCCCAACGAGACCAAACGTGATCGACTGCGCGAGCTCGGAGCACTCAATGCGCGGCCCGAAGCCGTCCGTGCACCCTGGTTTCGCGAGTCCACCTTCTTCGATCCTCTCGATCTCGTGCAGGTGAAGTACGAGATGCTGCGTCACGTCCAGGAGGATGGCGTCAACAAGGCCGATGCCGCCGCGCTTTTCGGTCTGTCGCGGCCAACCTACTATCAGGCCGAGGCCGCGTTCGAACGCGAGGGCATTGCCGGCCTGCTGCCGCGCACCCGAGGGCCAAAGTCGGCTCACAAACTCACCGATGAGGTCATGCAGCTCATCGAGCAGAACCAGCACGCGGGCACCCCGCTGCCGGCGCGATCCCTGGCAGAGCTGCTGCATTCGACGCTCGGCATCAGTGTCCATCCCCGCAGCATCGAACGCGCGATCGCCCGTAGAAAAAAACGCTGAGCCCCATGCACGCACCCCGGTGCTACCGCGCAGCTGCAGGGATTTCTACGAGACGTGCGCACCGCCGTCCTTTGCGGTCAGGCCTGCGCCAAGGACATGGGCGCCATCGTTTTCCACGGCCTTTGGCAAGAGCTGGCGGTGCTGATCGCGAGCCCTCAGCCTTCCCCGCCGACGCATCGGCGGTCGGAACCACGGCCCACGGCTTCGGCCGCAGTGCACGATCGCTCAACATCGTCAATCAAACCGTGATCCGGAAGGTGGGACCAAAACAGCGCTTACGCTTCAATCACAGGTTTGCACGCCAATCGCGCAGCCACGCTCAATCGCGTCGAACGCATTGTGGCAACGACCTGAACCGCTTTGCGTTCGTGCGCGTTGTCCTGCAGCGCTTCATTGGTGATGCGCATTGCCAGGAACAGGAGGTTCGCTCAAGGAGCGACCGATTTACAGGGACAAAGCTTATGTTGCAGATGCAATTTCTCGATCGCTACAGTCCTTATGCGCTTGCTGCGCTTCGGATCGTGACGGCTTTGATCTTCATGGAGCACGGCACTCAAAAGATATTCGGCTTTCCAACTCCGCCCGAGCAGGGATTGCCCGCGCTCTTCTCGCTGTCCGGGATCAGCGGCTTGATGGAGCTTGTTGGCGGCCTTTTCATCCTCGTTGGGCTGCTCACCCGTCCCGTGGCGTTCCTGCTTGCCGGCGAGATGGCGGTGGCCTATTGGATGGTCCATGCGCCGCAAAGCTTCTTCCCGGTTTTGAACGAGGGCGACGCCTCAATCCTCTATTGCTTCGTGTTCCTGCTCCTCGTGTTCACGGGACCGGGTGCCTGGAGTATCGACGGCAGGAGTGTGAAGAGCACTGCCTTACAGTAAGTGCCGGCAAGTTAGGTAGCAACGAGGCTGGCCGCCGTGACGGCCGCGCTTCTTCGAGACGAGACCGTCGGCGCCGGCCAGGTCATAGGCCTGCAACAGCCGGTGGACCTGACTGCGGCTAAGACGAAGCAACGCGGCCGCCTCGACGACGGTCAGACTACGCCCACGAATCCGCTGGATCAGTTCAAGACGATGCAATTCTTTCTGCGACATGGTGATCAAACAAGACATGACGACTCCGAACGCTCATGGTCTCAACCACGCTTCACGTCGCCAGTCTTCCTTCCAAACGTTGACGTTTGACCAGCATCCCAAGAGGCGACGACTGTCGCATCTCTAACTGGCTCATATGTCGCATCTCTAAAATGCCGCTACAGAGGAAGATCAGATAAGGTTTATTATGGAACACCCGAGCGGTTTTGTTGATGTTGCTTTTTGACGCCAAACCGCCGGTTACGTTCTTGTGGATTTCCTCGATAAA
>NZ_JABEKV010000012.1:57723-91690 GCF_013283645.1 Sinorhizobium psoraleae | reverse complement strand
CCGCATCAATTCCCTCTCGGCGCCATCTATCCGCGCGTCTCAACCGCCATCGACAGCCTGCTCGTCCTGTGTTTTTGCCGGCACGTACCGCATGGTCGGCCGGGTGACTGCCTCGCAAATAGCCTCGGCGTCTGCGGCGTCAGTTTTATTGCGTTTGACGTAGGCCTTCACGTATGCGGGTGGCATCATCCGAACCGTATGCCCCAGGGCCTGAATTTCCCGAGCCCAATAATGCGCGCTGCCACAGGCTTCCATCCCTACGAGGCAGGGCTCCAATGTGCGGAAGAAGTCAAGCACCTGCGATCGACGCAGTGCGCGGCGTACAATCACGTCTCCTTCTTCGGCTATGCCATGAACCTGAGAAACGGATTTGGCCAGATCGAGCCCGACTGTGATAATCTTCTTCATGGAGCGGTCCTTCTTCTTTGTGGCGTTTCAACACCACCACGTTAGGCACTTGATGCCGTTTGAGAAGGGCCGTTCCACCTCATCAGCTTCGAGCCGACAGGGCCATGTACGACACCGGCGAATATTCAAATCAGCGACCTTGCGGAGGTGTTTTCAATCTCGCGGCCGACCGTCTATCGGACCTTAGGACGTCAAAGTACCTGAGGCGAATGAGAAACGCCCACTAACGTACGATTCCGCCCTCAGCCGGAACCAACCCCAGCCAGCGGCGGCACTCGTCGCCAGCCGCGAAAGTCAGTTCCGCTTCGGCCCGCTCGATGCCACGTGGCCTCTTTGTGACCGTCGCGGCGATCGACGCCGCGAGCTTCACCATTGATGCCGACAACTATTGCCCAGCTCCGGCTGAGGCTGGGAGCCGTTGACCGAGCGGCGATCCGCGGGCTTGTTGTACGAGGCAAGTCTACCTGTATCTGAGGGTCTGACAATCAGCAAATTCCGCCATCCAAGACTTCGACCCCGAAGGGCTGCCGACTTCATCCGGGAGCACAAAGCTGGGCGCCGCGACGGCCAAACGACCCGGCCCACAATTGCCCGTCACTTTTCCTTGGCGGACCTTTGCGGCCTCCCTTCGCGAATGCTTCGAAACTGGCGTTCTGACATGCGAATCGAGTCTGCTGCGTGTGCCACAGCTATCGCGACTGTACCAACGCACTCGGTTCGGACTTCACGCCAAAAGCCAGGGACAGGTTGAGATTGTGTTGCAACATCTGATTCTCTGGCTCTGTTTTGAGAGCTCGCCGGTATAGCGCTTGTGCCGCGGCATGCCGCCCCTGAATATCCAAGACAACTCCTTTGGCATTCAATGCACGCAAATTACTTGGGTCCGCAGCTAACACTTCGTCGAGTACCTGAAGCGCCTCATGCTCCCGTTTCTGGGCCAGCAACGCCTTAGTTAGACTGATTGCCGCATCGACATTGTCCGGATGCTGCTTCAGATTTTGCAAAGCCCGCTCTTGAGAATCCTGACCGACTGCGCGCAAAATGCGTTCGCGCATTGCCGGATCGATGTGATTGGCGCCGAGCAACGCTGGCGGCGACGTCTCCTTCACTGAAAGAGCTGGCTTATTCCAGCTAGCGCAACCGCCGAGAGGCAGCATGGCGAGTACGGCGAAGAGAACTGAGTTCAAACGTAACGGTGCAGCGCCTGTATTCTCATGCGAATTCATCTTTGGATCTCTCACCTATCATCGAGTATTTGGCTATCAGTCGACGGCAACGCGGACATCCCGAGCTTCCCCTGACGGTCCACTATTGGTTCCAGGCGGAGCTTAACGGATCCGGCGGGTTGAATCGTGAAGTCGGGCGCGAGGTCCTGGTAAGACAGCACAGCAAGATCAATCTCGTTGCGCGTGAGAAAACCGCGGACGAAGCGTCGGACATCCATCGAAGTTAATACAACAGGGTGGGTCTGATCCGGCGCTATGCTGGAAAGGATCTGACGCATCTGTGACAGCAGCGCTTCGCTTTGCCGATCCTCTAGTACGAGGTAGGGTCCTGCAGCCGATTCCCGAGCCGCACTGCGCACCACATCTTCAGTCTCACGTTCGATGATGAAGGCGGGCACGATTCCGTGTTCGTTGGCATAGCGGTGACAGATCTGCCGCTTCATACCAGAACGAACGTATTCCGTGAGGAGGGCGACATTTTGCTCGCGTTCGCTCCATTCGGCCAATGCCTCCAAGACGACGCGGGTGTTGCGGATCGGGATACCTTCATCCAGCAGGCGGCGCAGCACGTCGGCTATCCGAGGGATCGGCGTCGTGCGCAGCACCTCCTTCACCAGATCAGCATATTCCTGCTCCATCCTGCCCAACAATTGGCTGGTCTCCTGGATGCCGACCAAGCGCGGTGCAAAGCGGATTAACGTCGCTTGGACACGCAACGCGAGGAGTTCGCTGGGACGGTGGTGCCCGATGCTGGCGGCCTTCAGAGCCGGTGCATGGCTTTGTTCGACCCAGATTGTGTCCGTTTCTGAGTCATGCCGAAAGGGGATGCCGCTCGACTGAATGTTCGCGAGATCGTCTTTGAGCATTAGCTGTGTCGGATTAATCAAATCCTGTTCGACCGGCACGCCCTCGATATCTATCCTGAATTTCGACTCCGGCAGCTGCTGATCGACCGCGACGGGGATGCGGGGAACGATAATGCCGAGATCGGCTGAGACTAGTTGCGAAACGCGTGCAATGTGCTGTTGTAATTCGACTTGGTCGACCGCCTGCATAAGGTTCGGCGCAAGGAAGATGGCGATCGGAAATGCCTCCGCCGGCATGGTTTGGTTATGAGGCTCCACTGGAGTTGCAGTTGTAGCATCGACATTGCCGGCGCCCAGCACATTACCCTTAACAACGCTTGCCGCGGCGAAGACCGCGGCCAAAATAAGAAAGACGGGCAGAGGAAAACCAGGAACGAACCCCATAGCAACCAAGACGGAGGCCGCCAGCCGCAATGCTCGCCTACTGGCTGTGAGTTGATTGACTATGTCGGTCCCAAGGTTGAGGCTCCCAGCCCCAGTTACACGCGTGACGATGGTCGCCGCGGTAATTGAGAGCAGCAGGGCCGGGATCTGCGAGATTAGCGCATCACCTATGGTCAGCAGGGTATAATGTCGCAGCACCTCACCGAAGGACATACCCTTCGAAAGCAGGCCGATAGAAATCCCACCCAGCATGTTGATGAAAATAACCAACAGCCCGGCGATGGCGTCGCCCTTCACAAATTTCATCGCGCCGTCCATAGCGCCGTAAAGTTGGCTTTCCTTCTCCAATGCGCCGCGCCGCCTGCGAGATTCGTTGGCATCGATATCGCCGTTCCGTAACTCTGCGTCGACCGCCATTTGCTTGCCGGGCAGAGCGTCGAGCGTGAAGCGCGCAGCCACTTCTGCTACGCGTTCAGCGCCCTTCGCGAGGACCATGAACTGCACCATGGTCACGACCAGGAATATGACTATACCTACGGCAATATTGCCTGAGATCACGAAATCGCCGAACGTGTGGATGATGCTGCCCGCCTCCCCTTCGGCCAGGATCAGTCGCGTCGTTGCGATGGTGAGCGCCAGACGGAAGACAGTGGAAATCAAGATGACGCCGGGCAAAGAAGAGAATTCAAGTGGCGTGCTGATATACAAGGCAACCATCAGCAGCAGTATGGCCAAGCCCATATTGAATCCGATCAGTGCGTCGATCACCGCGATCGGTACCGGCATCACCATCATAGCCACTGCCAAAAGCAGCATCAGCGCGACCATTAAGTCCGGGTTGGTTGGCGCGCGCTCGATGAGGTTACGCATGCTATTGGCCATGAAGGCCCCCATGTGATCGTTTGAGAATTGCTCTGCCTCTACGCAGCTTTCGAAGACCCGCCAGCGCATGGCAACGCTTGAGACTGAGAGACCGCGAAAGCGGCTGGTTACCGGGTGTATACAATGTGTCCAGGCCCGTCAGGGTCTCACCGCCAAAATCGGCCGAAATGAGCGCACGGTCGGGTAGTCGCAGCAGTTGAACATCCCGAAAATTATCGAAGGTAGGGTGCCGCAATAGGGGCAAGGTTCGTGCGCTCTGCGCACATGCAAGGCGGACGTAGGAGGGCGCGCCCAGCACGCCTCTGCTTCGGGATAAGCACGGCATCACCGGTTTCGGGAACCTTCGTCGGTCACATTGAAGTATTGCGCTGGGTCCCGGCCCGCCATCGTCTTGCATTTGATCAACCTGGTTCCCGTTCTGCTGGAGCAGGCCCACCCGCCGAAACGGGACAACAATTCCTTCACGCACCGCCAGACGATACCGAGCGCGACAGGGTAGGTGCGGCGGCTTGGGCATGGAGTTCTCCTTAATGTGGGCTGCGACCCGGGAAGCATTTAATAGGGGAGGGAAGCAAGGAGGCCATTTCGGCTCAGCACCACGCGACTGTCCTCGATCCGATCCACGGTCCATCCATCATCCAAAAGCGCCCCGACGAAATACTTCTCGCCTTCGATGACAACATACGGCGAGGACCCACGCCAAACCGCTTCAACCGCGATTGCGGACGGCGCCTTCTCCTCTTTCGTGATTACTCCATTGACCAGTGTTAGAGAGCCCTTCGTGCGATGATCGAACCACTGCTGAACCTTCTGCCAATTGGTGGCGGATGCAGACGAGACAGTACCCTCAGCGCTAACAACACCGTTTGCGGAGTCGATCTTAATGTTGAGCAAGCCTGCTCTATCGACTTCCCGTTGCAGATCTCTGGCCGCTGCCACGGCAGTCTGATTGTCAGCGCGGCTGTTGGTCAGCTTGGGTTTGAAGGTAGAATCAGGTGAATTGGCGCCCGATACATCGGCGCTAGCGTAATAGGAGAAAATCGTTGAGAGCGCGCCAATCCCGAGGGAGCCCAGTAAAACGAACGCTAGTACAGGAATCGAGAGGCGTGGTTTGTCGATCGAGGCAACTGGCGCTGCACCCTGTGCCGACCAGAGCATGGACATCGCGCCCACGTGGATGACGACCGGAAGAGGAACCACAACGCACTCGCCTTCGGCAATATTTCCTCTGCCCTCCACGCTGAGTCCGGCTGCAAGGGCTTCCACCTCGATCGAATCGGCAACAAAAGTGATGCGAAGATGTTGAGGCGCGAGTCCTTGCTCGATGAAGATCAGATCGGCGTCGAGGCCACTACCGATTACGCTCGTTTCTGGAGCCAGCGTGCCGGTCAGTCCGCAATAGAGGCCCGACAGAACTTCGAAATGAAGGCAAACGGTGTCATTCAAGGATAATCTTCCGGACAAGGAGAGAAGCCGCACGGCAATTGCCGCGCGGCTCGTTTCGTTTCTACACCGCGCCACCAAGTGGTGCGATCGAGACTACCTGAGTCCCGCTTCAGACATTACTGAACGCGTTCGTCGGCCACCTTTTTGACTGTCGTGAGCTGCGTCGTAACAGTGCGCAGCAACATACTCCTATTCGTAGCCTCCGCGCTAACCGCCGCCAGCTCCTCGATTTGCGCCTTAAACGCAGCAGCCCCATCGTTTTTGGCATTTGCGTTTGCCCCCATGTTGGGGTTAGTACCACCAGTGTTACCAGAGGAGCCAACCTGTTTACCCATATTGCTTTCCTTTCTTAGAATTGTGCCGTCATCAACGGCACGCCAGTTCCTGACGAGGACCATCCAGCATCAGGTATCCTCTTCAGTGTCTGCCATAGTCTCCTCGGCATCAGCCATGACATCGTTCATTACAGTGAACGCAACGGCACTGAGAGCCAGTTGGAAGGCTTCTTGTTCAGACGCAGCCTGCGATCCGCCAGAATTGGGCGGAATGTCCGTCTGATCCCGCCCCCTGGCGGGCCCATTAGGATCGGCCGGCTTTTTAGGATCGGAAGGTCCGCCAGGTGCGTGCGGCGGTTGTCCATTCGAGCGTCCATGACCCCCTGCGCGGGCCAAGGAAGCACCGAAGCTGCCAAAACTTCCAATTGCTGCGACCATGGGGTACCTCCGGCGTTTATCTTCATTCGTCAATGGGCGGCGATGCCGTTTTGGCATCCACCTCCTCAAGCTAAAGTCACCACCTTTCGACAAGCTGACGAGCTTTAGAAAAAAACGCGCTGCGATAGATCACGGATGTGTGGTGAGGGCGGTGCCTTCTACTGCAGGCGCCGGGTCAACTGTCGTGATCTTGAAAGCTCGAAAAATGGCCGGCTACATCGGAATATGCAGGCGAACGGCAGCGTCGGCGAATTGACGGAAATTCCCGAAGTCGCCGCATGCCGAACACATCCCCGCTGAATCCAGGTATGACATCGACAAGCGCTTTGTCGGCTCAGGTGCTATATTCTCCCGGCACGGACGACCACGTGGCATAGAGCGCCACCTGAGAATGAAACTGCCGCCGCACAGATTTCATAGCCGTTCCTCCTTTGTGGCATCCGTGCGCCGCTTCGGTCCTCTTGGTCGCCAGTGGCGGACCAGCAGCTCATAGGCGTGCTCAGCATGCTCGGCCGCAACCTTATCTAGCTGCGCAATCCCTTCACAGGCATAGGCTTGAGCCCGACGACGAAGATGGCGTTCGTTGGGCGCGCCGGCCTGAGGGCGAGTTGCCGCTACTTTAGTCAAATAGCGGCGTCCTCACTAAAAATAGTCTTCTTCCTGCCTCGTCAATAATATGTGCCGGATCAGACGGCGAGCTTGCGGGCGTCGCGACCGCCGCAACTTGATGGCCGCGCTTGTTGTGGATACGCAGGAAGAAGCTCTTAAGCGAGACGGGCACCTTCGCTGCCGCCCAGGCGCCTCGACCAGCATAACTCAGTCGATGTATCGCTACTGCAGTGGTTTCAGCTGGTGCTGCGAACGAAACACCGCATGATCGTCGGATAGATTTTGCTCACTCGACTGCCCTTGACGCGGCGCTCGGCGCCACCGGGGCGCCAGCGGCGGCTTCGTTCAATCCCGTCGCAAACACCAGGGTTCCGGCAAACTTGACTGGCTCGGCGTGCCGTTTCGAGGAGTGCATATCAATGCCTCGCCAGCCGGTTTTGCAGCGCCCGGCGATCGGCGACGAGGGTGTCGAGGTGCAGCGGCTCGTGGCTTGGCCGCTTCCCGTGGAGCAGGTGTTGAACCAGCGCCCGCGTGCCGTCGACGACGAAGACGCCGCAATCGTAATCGTTCAGCTGTGCGGCCATGCGGGCTGTTCGACGAGGCTGGCGGATCGACCCCCCCGATCTGAGCATCGGAGGAGGGGGTCGGAAACGCCGGCCCAGAATGAATATCGTCGCGCAATGGGGCATCCGAGGGGCTGCGGTCTGCGTCGGCCAGGCACAGGTACGCATGCAGCGCCGTCAAGCATGGGTCCGCGTTCTTTCGATCGGTTTTGTGGGGTGGGACAAACCTGAGGTTAGCTTGTTGATAGAGCGGCCGGCGCTCGCTCATCAGCCGGGCGAGTTTCTGGTCCGGATCGGGGCCTTGCAGCAGCGGGCGTTTGGGGTCTTTCCTTGTTCGCTTTTGGATCACGTCCAGGTCGGTATCAAACCAGATCGAGAGCCCTTTGTTGCCGATGAGGTGGCGAGTCTGCTCATTCAACACCGCGCCGCCGCCGGTCGCGATCACCGCTATCCCGTCCTCAAGCGACTTCGCGATCTCACGTGCCTCCAGCCTCCTGAAATAATCCTCGCCGTGGTCCTTGAAAATCTCCGATATCGATTTGCCGGCTTTCTGCTCGATTTTTCTGTCGGTATCGATGAAGTGCAGCCCCAGCCGACGCGCGAGAACTGGGCCAATGGTGGATTTGCCAGCGCCCGGCATGCCGACGAGCACGATCGGCCGCTCGCCGAGGGCAGCGACAATCTCCCTAGCCTCCGGTGACCTGGCGATCTTCGGCTGTGTCGATCGTCCGACAGCTCGCAATCCAGATGCCGGGGCGGTGCTACGCTTACCATCCCTCCAGTGTGCTATGCTCAGCACGTCATCGGGTCTGTTAACGCCCTTGCAGCCTTCTCTTACCTTCTGCTCAAGTCTCTCTACCTTCTCCAGGGCATCCCGGCGCTTCAGCTCCTGCAGCTCTTTATAAACGTGGTGATTGTCAACTTTGGCGCTGTAGCTGACTGGCGTATGGAATTCCACCTGGAAGCGATAGCCTTCTGTGGTGGCGAGCACCGTGTGGATGCCGAGATAAGTCGGACGCTCGAATTTGAACCAGTTAGTCACCTCGATCTCGGTGTAGTCCTGCTCCTCGAAGGCCAGGATGGCTGCCTTGAAGGCACGTGTAAAATCGTTGTCAGGAATTTCGAAGACGTGGCGGACGGCGCTGTTGATCAGCTGTTGGGTGCTGTCGGATGAGGCACTGGTGCCGGTGAGCTGCTCTCTTATGGAGCGTTCCGATCTCAACCGGCGCTCCAGATGGGGCATTTTCACCTGGATGCCCATGTTCCTCAGGCTTGCGGCGACGCTGAGTGCCGCTGTGGTGATTTTCCCCTCTTCTTTTGTAGCGCGGGCAACCTCAATCCGGGCGCGCTCTGCCGCCTCCTCGGGACTGAGCGTGATCGTCTCGCCAGAATCCGCTGCGGCTGGCTGCAAGCGCGAGGGCTCCGGCAAAATGCGCTGCTCCACAGCGAGATTGATCGAGGTTTGCATGACCGAAGCCGTCAGCGTGGGATTGTCCTCCAGGTCCTTCAAGGCTGCACTGGCGTCAAACCTTCCATGGTTGAGAGACGCTGCCAGCCCCTTGACGTAAGGCACGGACCTCAAGCCAGGCGTCGTATGCAGCAGCCGCTGAAGGCCCCGGCTCTTCTTGGAAAACAGCCGAGCGCCAGTGTTGGATTTGTAGGCGTCGGTGCCGACCTTGATGCCGAGGCTCAGGAGGTTGTTTGCGCTTTGCACGAGGTCGCCCGGATTGTAGCCGTCCGGGCGAGGATCGATCCGCGCAGGATAGTTGTCGATCAAGGCCCGGATGCGGTCTCGTGGTCGAGAGGTTGCCGGATAAGCATCCGCCAGATCCGGCAGAAGCTCTGAGACGGCTGCGCTGAGCGTCGTGCCTTTTGCGTCGTTCGCGGTTTCGACTGTTTCGGTCAGATGTTCCAGCTCAGGCCCCTCTGCCCATGCCTCAAGGTCGGTGACGAGCAACTCGGCCATTTCGCGAGCAACCGGATGTTCGGCGACCTCGCTCTCGCGCCTCGCTCTCGCAAACATGTTCTCGATATCCTGGCCACTCACCTCTTCCCGGCTCAACAACTGACCGATGTCTCGCCGGAGCTCGTGGTGAATGCCCTCGTAGGTGCCAAAGACGGCACGCTCGGCAAACCAACGTCGTGCTTCATGGGATTGAGCCAGAAAGTTCCGCTGCAGGCCGCTATAAGTTTCCAGGACATCCTGGGTGGCAGCGAGAATCTGGGCGGCGCGACCAAATTGGTAGCTGTCGCCGTCAAGCGCCGGGGTATGCGACTTTGGCGGCTTCAGCGACGGAAGTCCGAGAGCTTGCTCCTTTTCATCGAACTCGCGCACATGCTCATAAAGCTGCGGCCGGTCGCCGATGATGATGACGGTGTCGCCGTCGAAGTCGCCGTCAAGCTTTTTCTGTTCACCGGTCGGAACGGCAACCAACGAGCCCGGGGCAAACACCTCGGTGGCCTGCAGGATGCCGAGGCCGTCGAGCGGCGTGTCCTCCTTGACGCGGTCCTTGCCTGTCGTCCAGTGCGAATGGCACTTGACGTCCTCGGCAGACATCACCAGCCCACGGTCGGCGTAGGCGGCCGGCCACATCTCGTCCGGCACGACGATCAGAATGCCCTTGGCAAAGAAAGTCGGATCGTCGGCCGCGAGTTCCTCCCCCGACTTCTGAGCGACATTAAAGCTGTATTGCATGGCCACACATGTGTCCAGGAACGCTGCCGTCGGGTCCCCACCAACGGCTGACCTGACCAGGCCGGCGGCGAATGGCCGCAGGTTCGGCTTGTCGTACGGCGAGCGCCCGATCAGCACGCCGTTTGCCCCCGTCAACGTCTCGCTCTTGAGCGTCGGCAGATGGAGACATTCATCACCGGACGGTACCGCGACAGCGCCGGGACCGTCGATATGTCCGCCAGTCACGGTTCGAAACAGCTCCTCGGCCGTCAGCCTTTGCCCCTGCCGGCTCTCGAGCCAGGTCTTGGCTTTCTCTAGCACCTCGTTCGCCACCGGCTCGCTGCGCGGATAATGTTGCAGCGCCGCGGCAGGCAGGGACGATCGCCTTCCCTCACCAAACGCGGGCACCCGATCAGAACCTTCCTGCCCGCCGGCCCGGCGAACAGCTGTCATACGCTTGGCCAAGGAAGCCTTGATAAAGCCGCAGCCGTCATGTGGTCGCAACGCAATCGGGCCTTCCGGCCCGGTCAGCTTGAAGGGATGTTCCTCGCTGGCAGGGCGGTCCGGCAGCAGCGACAGTTTGAAGGCGCCTTCCAGCGCGTAGTCATGAGGACCTAGGTCCTTGAGAGCCGGCGGCGCGGCAAAACCCCGGCGCTGGGTATAGTAATATGCCTCTTTGAAAGGTGCCCAGGCGCGCGATAGCTTTTCAAAGGCGGTGCCCGGTGCGGTTTCGGCATAGGGAATCGCCAGCAGCTTCCCGCCGGAAGGCTCTGCCTCGACCCGACCTGGAACGCGGGCGGCAACCTGGGAAACGGTCCTTTGCGGCGGCTTTAACTTGCTTCCGCCGAACAGATCCATGCGGTATGGCACGCCGTCGACGGTCAACGTGCGCGCCAGCATAAACGGGCTCGGCTTTCCTGGCAGTTGCACCGCGACCATTTTCACTGCCCCCGAGGTCAGGCGATGAAAGATCGAATAGCGCGTCTCAGGCTCCGTGGCCAGTTGCCGGCCCTGCATGTCGACCACCGGCAATCGCATCAGCCCCGCCTCACCCTGCGGCGGTCTGGGCTCGTGGTCCATGGCTCGCAAAACCTGATGGGCGTCGAAGACGGCCGCTGAATGTTGGGCCTGCACCATCGCGGCATTCTGCGCCACGAACGTGTCCAGTGCATCGATCGGACCCTCCGCCTCGATCTGCGCGATCAAGTTCCAGCTCATGTTGGAAAGGTCGCTTTCGATGAGCTCGCGCGTGCTGTCCAGGATTTCCTTGGTCTTGGACTGCAGCTCGTCGCGCCGCACACGCAAATCGGACTTCTTGCCCTCGACATACGGCCGCCGCAGCAATCCCGCCAGGTTCGCACGGGCCTTGAGCACTTGATAAATCGACAGGGCGGGACGGCGCGTCGAGGTCGGCCCACGGCTCCGCTCGGCATCGCTCGCCCTGACAACGGCCTCGATCTTGTGCTCCACGATCGGTTGGATATCGTTCAGCAAGTTCAGAGCCTGCCGCCTGTGCCAAAGCAGCTGCTTGCGCGGGCTGCGCGCCAGCGGCAGCAGAGCGGCGCACAGATTGCCCATGGTTTCGAGGTTGTTCTCAAGGGCAAAGCCAGGGGCACGATACAATTCTGCGAGCCGATTTAAACCTGCTCCTGAGAGCGAACCGAGATCATCGTACAATCGGGCCTTGGCCAACGCCTTCAAGATGTTCGCCACGCCCACCGCGTCGGCCCCCTCCAGGCGATCGCTGGCATAATGAAGATAATGAGCCAGTTTGTGGAGCCGATCTTTCAGCAGAGCGGCCTCTGCAATCTCTCCGGCGTCCACGCTCCTCATGACCCCCCGCGCCAAACTGTTGGCGATGCTGGAGAGCCCGGGCGTCGTAAAATGACGGAACGGTTGACCCGCCGGCCCAAGTCTGCGCCCGATCTCCAAAACCGCCTGGCTGCACGCCTCTTCTTCCGGCCACCTGTCGAAGCCGTTGAGCAGATTTGCTAGGTCTTGGGGATGAAACTCGCAGAGTAATTCGGCACGGCGAAGCACCTCGCCGGCAATCACTGCGGTGGCCTGACGTGATGTTTCCTCTTGCGGCCACTTGCTTAGCCCGTTCACCAGGTTGGCGAGGTGCTGCGAGGTAAAATCAGGCCGCCGGTCAGCGCTGCGTATCACCTCGCCGGCAATCACTGCGGTGGCCTGACGTGATGTTTCCTCTTGCGGCCACTTGCTGAAGCCATTCACCAGATTCGCCATTGTCTGCGGATTGAAGCCAGGGAGCGCCTCGCCGGGGCTGGCGCGACCGAGCACCTCCCCGGCGATTGCAACGATGGCCTCGCCGCAGCCCGCTTCGTCAGGACACTTGCTGAAGCCGTTCACCAGGTTCGCCAGATTCTGCTCATTGAATCCCGACAGCCAGCCGGCGGAGCGAGCCACCGCCTTGGCGATCGCAACGATGGCGCCGCGGCAGTCCTCGGGCCACTTGCTGAAACCGTTCACCAGGTTGGCGAGCCCCTGCGGCTCAAAGCCATGGAGCCGCCCGGTGCGGCTAAGCACCTCACCGGCGATCGCAACCGCGGCTTGCTGTGAGTTTTTCCATTGTGGCCATTTGCTGAAGCCGTTCACCAGGTTCGCCAGGTGCTGCGGATTAAGCACACGCAGTTGCTCGGCGCAGCGAAGCACCTCGCCGGCGACCACGTTCGTCGCGCGACCGAAACTCTCCTCTTGCGGCCATTTGCTGAACCCGTTTACCAGGTTCACAAGATGCTGCGCATCAAAATCAGAAAGCCCGACCTCCGGGCGCTCGGCGCGGTGACAGACCTCATCGGCGATTGCAAGGGTAGCGCGTGAGCACTCCTCCGCGCGCAATTTGCTGAAGCCGTTCACCAGGTTCGCCAGGTGCTGCGGATCAAAACCAGAAAGCCCAACCTTGGGATGGTCGGCGCGGTGACAGACCTCACCGGCGATCGCAATGGTAGCACCGCGGCAGTCCTCGGGCCATTTGCTGAAGCCGTTTACCAGGTTCGCCAGTGCCTGCGGATCAAACACAGGCAGTTGGTCGGCCGAACCAGGGACCTGACGCGCGATCGCAACGATAGCGCTGTGGCAGTCCTCAGGCCACTTGCTGAACGCGTTCACAAGGTTTGCCAACGCCTGTGAATTAAACCCGGACAGGCCGGCTTTTTCATCCGCAAGGCGACAGATCTCATCGGCTACGACAACGGTCGCTTGATGTGAGTTCCCCAGTTCCCGCTCCTTGCTGAATCCGTTCACCAGGTTCGCCAGGTGCTGTGAATTAAACCCAGACAGGCCGGCTTTCTTATCGGCGCGGTCACAGACCTCGCCGGCGATTGTGTCGATGGCGCGTGAGCACTCCGCCGCCCGCAATTTGCTGAAGCCGTTCACCAGGTTCGCCAGGTGCTGCGGATCAAAACCAGAAAGTCCGGCCTTGGGGCGGTCGGCGCGGTGACAGAGCTCACTGGCGATCGCAATTGTAGCGCGTGAGCACTCGGCCGCCCGCAATTTGCTGAAGCCGTTCACCAGGATCGCCAGCTGCTGCGGACCAAAACCAGAAAGCCCGGTCATGGAGCGGTCGGCACGGTGACAGACCTCACCGGCGATCGCAGCGATAGTGCCGCGGCAGTCCTCAGGCCACTTGCTCAAGCCGTTGACCAGCAGGGCCACATTTTGACCGTTGAGCTCCGAAAGCGCTCCGCGTTGCTTATGAAAAAAATTGGCGATTCTGATCGTTCCGTCGCGGCATTCCGCCAGTCGGGGATATCGACTGAACGACAAGACCAACAGCGAAAGCGTTTTGCTTTCGACGTCGTTCAGCGCACTGCCGAGCCGCGACACCTGAGCTGCCATGGCCCTGCAAGCTTCCATGCCTGCTCGACCTCCAGGCTCCCGGCTGATCGCGTTGCATGAGGTGGCGTAGCCCCACGTGTTGCGGGCGCGGACATCTTGCTCCCATCTTGGAACAAATTGACGGGTGAACTCGGAAGCGGCCTTTTGTAGGAACGTCGCGTGATGCGCCTGGCCTTGCAGCCTCTTGTCGTGATCCAGCACGGCGCATGAGAATTGATTGATGTCGTGAGCGAAGGAAATGTCATGTAAAGCGTCATTGAGCCGTGCATCCTTGAAGCTTTGTGCGGCTACATGGTCGAAACGCCGCCGTCCCGGTCCTGCACCCGGCCTGGACTCGCCGCTCAGTTCTTGACCACCCAGCCAGGACCTGTCACCAAAACGCAAAGAGCCTTCTTTCCTGGCCATCGCGTCGGCCTGCCGACTTTGGCCATGCCGCGGCCCACCGGCTGCACGTCGCGAAGCCGTGAGGGGCCCGCGGAGGCCGATGGAGGAACCGGCAGGTTCCTCGCCGAGGGCCTCGCCGGCGCCTGGCTCAATGCGAGCGGAGGACATCCCTCTGTGAGACACAGAGCGCATCCGCTCCACGCCGGAATCGGTTGATTGGCTGCCTTGCCCAGGGGCATCATTTGATTGTGGATGAGACCTGCTCGATCCTGCGTCGCCAATGCCCGCAGTTTTTTGCCTAGCAGATGCGAGCGCCTCTGGTTGCGATCTCGGGGCTGCCTGGTTGCCGGGCCGGGATGCAGATTCAGAACTCAGGGAGCTTTCTTCTCGAGCTGGCGCTCCAACAGATGACACTGAGGGAAGACCGCGGGGCGCCGCCATGTCTGAACCTGGCGCAGCGGCTGCTCGTGTGGCGGCGTCCGGCATACCACGTGTTCCAACGGAAGGGCTCGAAGACCTATTGCCCACGGAGAGAACATTCGCTTCTGTCGCCGTGCCGCTGTCTTCCACAGCGACCTGCGGCGCCGGCCGCCCAACCGTCGAACTCCCGGCGCCGCCGGCCGGCTTGCGTTTGCCTTTCCCTTTCCTGCGCCTTGCAGTGCCTTCGACCACCACGGCGCTTTCGGTCACAGCCTTTTCAGTAGTCGTGTCGGTCTCTATCGAAGAAGCGGCGGGCCGTTCGCTGAGGGGTGGTACCTTCGGCTGCAGGTCGAACAGGCGCAAAACCTCGTCCGCAATGATCCGCGCGCCTTCCGCGATCTGGCCCAACAATTCCAATGGGAGGTCGGCGCCCGTTCGGTCGTTGCTTAGCCTGGCAAGAAGGTCGGGCAACGCCGACGAAAACTCCAAAAGCCTCTCCCTGACTCCTTCCAGAACGGAGCAGTCCGCTGGCTCGAGTGGGCGCCCTGCCTTGGTCTGCAGGGCATCGCGCGTCCGGTGCAGGGCCGGCAAAACTTCGGCGCTGAGGTTGTGCAGCAGGCGCACCCGCCCGTCCTCACCGATAAGCATTTCCTTCAGGGCGGCCTGCAAACTGCTTGCCCGCGGCTCAATCATCAACTTCGCCAGATCAATTCGCGATTGCAGAACCATGAATTTCGAAATCAGTGCCGACCCACTCTGCAGCCGCAAATTGGCCTCTTCTGCCTGCTGGATCTCAATCTTTGTATTTGGTAGGTTGGCAGTGACGGCATAGGCTAGCTGGATACGTTCCTCGCGCCATGTCTTCTTTTCCCAAAACTCCACGCAAGCCACATAGTGCCTTGCCACACTGGAAACGGCTTGGCTCAGCTGAGCGGGGCCAGGGTTGGATCGGAGGATCAGGTCGAGCACACCGCGCGCCTTACCTCGCATCTCCAGCAATCGCACGCCATCCGTGGCCAGCTGCATGCATTCGGACGCCGCATCGAGCACCAGATTGCGCGTTCGACGCGCCTGATCATTGGACAAAATGCTGCGCGCCCCGGGGGGCAGACGCGCGTGATATTCCAGAACTGTTGAGCCTGCATCGAGGATTCGATCGAGCGCCTCTTGCTTCTCCTCCAGGGTTGGGCCTCGGCTGGCCGCTAGGAGCGCTTCAGCGCGGCGCGATTCAAATTCTGCAAGCAAGCCTTTCATATGTTGATCTGCTGTCTTGGTTTGTCCGCTGGCAAACAAAGCGGGACTGCCACACCCGAAGTCGGTGGCTGGTCAACGACTAGGGCGGTGGCTTCACCGTCCGGGGCTAACGGAAGACGGCGCCGCCGCGCTTGCGCGGCTGCTCGCATAACAGTCTCCAGGACTCGCCGTGCGCCCACGGAGGGGACGGACGACCTCTCGTCAAGGCCTCCGCGTTCGCAGGTCGCCGTTGTGCCTTGGGGCCCAGAATGCATCAGCTCCAGGACGCAATCGAACTTTTGGCAGCCTTCCGCTAGCGCAGGGCTTGATTGCGAGCGCGAACTGCTTGATCCCGAAGTATTGTCGGCCCCAGCATTCCCAATGCGCGAGTTCCGAGGTCGGCCAATGCCCGTCATATTCCATCTCCGATGCAGCGAGAACGCGTTGCCTATCGTGTTGCGGGCTGATGTCGTTCAGCGCTATTTGCACAAGGCTTTGGCTGATATGTGCAATCGCCCAGATGCACGCGGCAATCTCATCGCAAATATCCCCTCCCGCCTGAGTGGGTCCAGGCTAAGGGACGCCTCATGAAACTTGCTCTGCTGGCGGCACAGGACGAGCGTCCGATCACATAAAGTCATCCTCAGACGAGTCTGAACTTGGTTCAGTGTTCCCGCTATCCTTAGTTTTGCAGAGATACTGCTGCGGTTTGCCTACACGCTGCCATTCACCGGCACTGTTCTTCGTCCACTTGTCGGGATGCTGAGTAGGGTCAAGGACCATATCGCCCTCATCCACTTCAACAAACCCCATCGACGCTGCGCGGGCTTGTGCTTCTGGATTAGCCGCACGCCAATTCAGCAACGGTCGTTCGCCGTCCCTCCGAAGTTGATGCTCCAGCAGAATATCGCCTGCATTCTCGACGAGCGGGTGAGCGACCTGAAGATCCACTATGGAAGTGACCTCGGTTCGACCGGGAAATTGTTCCCGCCACTTTTCGGATTCGAACTCAGTCATGCTGAATCCGCCTTCTGTTCTCAGCAGTCCAACACAGTGGTCTCCTAGTTGGTAGCTGTAATATCGCGCGTGCTCCGAGTCTCGACGTACGCCGTATTGACTAGCAACGTCCGCAGTGCGTCTGGCTCGTGAGGATACGAATTCCGAATACTCTTGTGGATTGTCGGCGATGCGCGTGATTTCAGGGCCATGAAATTGCCTCGCCTCGCTCCTGAAAGTAGACCTGTCGATCTGCACCACCGGAGGGCTGGCTTGGAGGGAATAAGCTTGCGTAGCCGCCGGCGATGAGCTGCCGCTGGAGGCCGATGCGGCTACGTGCATCCGGGCAAACGTGTCCGCGAACTCTTGGCTTCCTGCATCGCGTTGCCTGCGCCCACTACGCCTGTAGTGGATATCGGAAGAGCTACCAATTCGACCATACATGACGATTCGCTCCTGTGTTTTGCAGTGAGTTTAGGTTGGTTGGCGCGCCGGCCCTAGATAGACCACTTGGCTGACGACTGGCTGACGAAAGCATTGTCGCGGATGCACAGTGTCCATCCGGGCAGGGCTTCCGATTTGCCCACATCGCCGAGCTTGATCCAATAGAGATGCCAAAGGCGATGTCGTGCAGCCGATCATGCCGCGCTAGGCGACCATGTTGGCGGGGGCGGATCACGTTTGGGGGCGAGATAGCCGCCAAGCATGGCGATTTGCACCTGGGAAGCGGCGAGCGTGCGCGGTGGGAGCGATGTCGCGTTCGGCACGCGTCGATCCGGTTGAGCGCAATGACCTTGGCGAAGGTGAAAACGCTGACGTCTGATTTAACGCGTGCCCAAATAGTGATGGTGTGGAACGGTCCTCCTTGCAGGATTGGGATCGGCCCTTCCTCTGCCACAATGCGCGCCGCGTCGCGGCGAAATGGCCGGCGCTATGAAATATGGATGCGGCCAACGGCCGGCCACGCCGCATCTATACGACGCCTGCGGCAAAGAGTGCTTTCGCGACAGACGCGAAGCATTGCGCAGGAACGGCGTCGCTCAGCTTCGTTGTGCTGATGAGCTGATGCGCAAGCACATGATCATCGACAACATAGACACGTAGTGCCCGCGCTTCATTCAACAAGTCTGAAGCAGCCTCGCCCTCGGCGCGGCAAACCAAGATTGGTACCCCGCTCTCGCCACGAACGTAACGCAGACCCACGAGTATGCCCTTCCCCCTCACGACCAACGTGGCCCGGTGCACCCCAAGCGGAGGCTCGCGCGCAGACTCGTCGCGCAGGCGACGTCGTTCACTCTTCAACTCCGGCGTGCCTTCCTGTTCCTTGAATTCGCGCATCACTTCGGTCTTAGTCATGCGCATTTCTCGCAGAAACAACGCACGCTGCACCAGGAGATCGATTAGTCCGCCGACCAGAAGTGCAGCGGCACCGATCGCGCTCAGCAACTTCGCCTCCGTAAAGACGAGGCCGATACAGCCCATGCCGCAGATCGGCAGATAGACCATCGTCTTCCACGTACCGAGAAGGAAGAGGAGAAAGGTCGCGCTCAGAACCATTACTTTAAACTGCGTCTTGCCGACCTCCACAGCAGAACGCGCAGACGCCATGCGCTTCAGGCCTTGAAACGGGTCAATTTTCTCAAAGTTGAGCGTCATCGGCTCCAGTGAGAAGACAAATCCACCGTTGGCTATTAACCCGGCCAAAATCACCGCGGCGATGAGAGTTCCAAGCAGCGGGCCAACAGTTTCCAGTGTGAGTTCGATCAGCAGGACCAATGCCTGCCGGACCGCCGTATTGAAGGGCAGATTCTGCAGATTGTCGACTAATAGTAGCGCTTCATGGCATTTGTCTTGAATCACGCTCCCTCTTAGCCAAATGTAGCCGAGCCCAGCGCAAGTGGCGACCGCGCGGACGAAATCGGAACTGCGCGCAATCTGCCCTTTTTTTCGCGCTTCGCTTAGCTTGTGCGGGCTGGCGGCGTGGGTCTTCTCTTCACTCGTGTCACTCATTTCAGCAGCTTGCCCATCCACTCAAGCGCGCCATTCGCTTGTGTGATCTCCAGGCTCATCCCCTCGATGAGATAGGCGGTGTAGGCAATCATAATCATCGGAAAGCCGATATTCTTGATCATCGGGGACAGTTGGCTCGACTTGAATTGCGGCGCAAAGCGCCGCAGTATCATCATTGACAAGTCAACTAACATCAGGAAGGCCACTACAGGCCCGGAGACCAACAATGTCGTGAGCATGATGCGATCAAGGAGCCTCAATAACTCCATTGCTCCTTGCGCGGTCAATGTGGGGTGAAACCGATACACCGGCCAGATCTGGAAGCTGCCATACAGGGCGCTGACTACAGCCTCCAGGCCTCCAGACGCCACGAAGATCGTAACCGCGGTGACCCCGAGAAAAATTCCCATAGCGGAAGCCTGACTGTTCGTTGCGGGATCGGACGAAGCGGACGGGCTGGTGATGCCGCGTTGATTGTCGATAAACTCACCGGCCGCCTGAAGGCTCCATAACGGGATGCCAAGAAAAGTGCCAAGTAGCAGGCCGACGAAAATCTCTTTCACTCCGAGTAGAGTTACCTGGATCAGACGTGTCTCAGGATCCAGCGCCCGCAAACCGTCACTGACGTGTGCCAAACACGGTAGTGCGAAGGCAACAGCCAGGCAGCTGCGGATGAGCCCGCCGATCTGAGTCCGTGTAAACACAGGAAGCACCATCATAATGCCCATCGCGCGGGCCGCGCCGAGGCCGGCTGCAACGACAAGTTCGATGGCCGCATGGATCAGGGTTTGAATCTCGGTCGATGACGCAATCACGATGGAGGCTGGTAGCTAGGGGTCATTGTGGGGAACTCCGCAAAAATCTGGTCGGCGAGCCTTATGAGCGGGGCGCTCAGCACAGGGGCAAACAGGCTAATCACCGCCACAACGACCAAAAGCTTCACGGTGAGCGGCAAGCTTTCATCCTGGATTTGCGTTGCCGCCTGGATGATCCCAACCACCAGTCCAACAATCACTGATGCAATGAGCGGCGGGAGAATCCAGATCATGAAAACCGCCAACGATTGGTTCATGAGAGTAACAATGCTGGACTGAGTAATAATCAACCTCCCGGTGTGGCGTAACTCAACACAAGTCCGTGCATCAATCTCGACCAACCATCAATAGCGACAAACAAAAAGAGCTTGAACGGGACCGATATGACTGTCGGGGATACCATTGACATGCCCATCGCCATTAAAATTGTCGTTACAATAAGATCGATCACGATAAAGGGAAGATAGAGAAGAAAGCCTATCTCGAACGCACGCTTGAGTTCTGAAATTAGAAACGACGGGACGAGAACGGCAAAATCATCGGGTGTGGTTCTGGAGCGCATCTCCTCTGGCCACAGTTTTTCCGTCGAGGATAGAAAAAAACGACTCTGCTCTTCATTTGTGAACTTCTTGAGGTAATCGTGCACGGGCTCACGCCCCTCTTTGGCGGCACTTACCCAGTCGTCCAACGTTTGGTAGCGGAGCTTTGGATCCGTCATCCGATCATAGGTCTGTTCAATTACAGGCGCGCTGATGAAAATTGTGAGGATGAGTGCCGCAGCGTACAGCACTATGTTCGGTGGTATCGTCTGGGTCCCGAGCGCATTGCGGACGAGGAAGAGAACAACTGAGACTTTTATAAACGCCGTGGTTGTGACGACTGTTAAAACCAGCAGGCCGAGTCCGGCTGTAATCGCAAGAAGCGACAGAATTGCCGGCTGAATCTCAGTCATTGCATGCCAACCTGCCGCGCAGTCTGATGCCCAGCTCATCTCCAATCCGCACGATGTCGCCACGCCCGATACGCCGACCGTTGGCCAATATATCGACCGGACCATCGATGGGCCGACCTAGTTCGAAAACATGCCCTTCGCCCGCACTCCTCAGTTCCCCTAGAGGCATAGGCCAGCGGCCGCATTCAAAGGCAAGCATGATCTCGACGTCGTCGAGATCGGCTTCCAACGGTTCTTGCTGTGATTCGGGTTGTGTCGTCATATGCACAGTCTCCAACGGGCATGATAGCGGGCGGAAGGGGCCCCGCAGGATTAGGTCGTCGCCCTCAATATCTGCCCCGGCCCATAACCGGCCCACGGATAGGGTGATCTGGCCGCGGCTGAACGGCGATATGTCTGGCAACAGAGCATCACCGACACATGCTTTGCGAAGAAGCGCTGCCGGAACGCAAAGCGTGCCGATTCCTCCCGCAACTATGACCGGCAGCTCCGGGAAGAGCTCGCGCGGCTGCCGCGGCAATTGGCCAAGCAGTTCGCCTAACGCGCGGAATGCAGGCGGCACCAAGCCATCAAGAGGAGAAAACAGGAACAGACGGCCTTTGCCACCGACTGGGCCGAAGGCGATATCAAGTTCTAGGCAGGGGGCCAGTGTCATAGCTTCACGCACGTGCAGAAGCTGCACGTCGAGCTGCGTCTGATCCTCCAGTCGAGCGACAAGCGGCTCAAGTGCAAGTTCGAGAATGAGCGAAGCAGTTGGCTCGGTAGGGAAAGCAAGGCCGCTCTGCACTGTCGAGATGAGCGCCTCAACAAGCGCTCGTGACAGCGACAAGACGATCGTTTCAGCTCCCACGCGCCAAACACAGTCAAGCATCGGAATGGCAGAAGTTTCCTGCTGCCAAACAAGGCCTTGTATCCGCACCGACAGCGGCTTTTCGCCAATCCAGCTCTGAAACGGGCTGCGGAAAGCGGCAACATCATTGAGCCACGAGACGACCACGTGGGACAGTGTTAGCGCAGGTTCGAATATAGCGGGTCTGACCACAGTGGTTACCAAAGCGGCTCTATGCTGCAGTATCGCGTCATCCAGAGAAGCTCCCTTCATCGGATCTGATCGCGCGACATCAGGGCGAGCGAAACCCTCCCATATCGAAGCGATATGTCATCGTCGGCCTCTATCTCCCCTGCCGCCTCCGAATGAATATCGACGGCGCGCCGGACGTCGTCCTCGATTTGTTGCCATTTGTGGCTTGCGGCCGAACGTTTGACCCACACGGCTCTCATCTCAGACGCGGCTGCCTCGGCCTTTTCTTGGGCGATGCGCGCATCATCGAGCATCTGCCATCTAGAAGTGACCTCAGCCGCAAGCCGCTCAATTTGAAGGTGGTGATGGTCGAGTGCTGCGCTAGACCATTTGTCGAGGGACATCAGCTCTTGGTAGAGCGCCGCTTCGGCCCGTGCGAAATGTTGCTGTGCGCTTGCAAGCTCCTGGGAGGCATTCTGCAAGGCTAAGGTGGCCGTATGGCGTTGGGCTTCCTTCTCGGACAGCTCCCTAAGGGCACTACGCTCTTGCATATCCTTCAGAAGCCGCAACCTCGAAGTGTGAGCGCGATTTACGCGGTCAGACGCGACATCCATGCGACCGTTTCCTCAAAATCCGACGCCTCACCTTCGCTCTGGCACAAAAATTCCCTCAGGTCACCGATCGAGGCGACAGCTCGGTCAGTTAGCGGATCGCCGCCCTGCTTGTATTCGCCGACTTTGATCAAAAACTCGGACTCGGCATAGCGCGAGAGGAGATCACGGAAGAAAGATGCTGCCTTGCGATGTGTCCCAGAAACGACCGCATCCATGACGCGGCTGCGACTCTGCAGCACATCAATAGCGGGGAAATGCGACCGCGCCGCGATAGCGCGTGAAAGGACGACATGGCCATCGAGAATGCCGCGCGATTCCTCGGCGATTGGATCGCCTGTGCCATCACCTTCGACAAGCACAGTATAGAAGGCCGTGATTGAGCCGTGCTCACCCATGCCGGCACGTTCAAGGAGGCCTGGCAGCATGGCAAAGACGGAGGGAGGAAAGCCCCGCCGGGTCGGCGGCTCGCCCGCAGCAAGGCCTATTTCGCGCATGGCGCGGCAGAAGCGCGTCAGCGAGTCCAACATGAGCGCGACGCGTAGCCCTTGCTCGCGAAAGTATTCCGCGAGCGCGGTCGCCATAGGAGCACATTGCGCCCGCTCCACTGCCGAGCGGTCGGAGGTTTCAACGACCACGACCGCACGGCGGAGGCCTGCCTCCCCAAGATGACGCTCGATGAATTCACGAACTTCACGTCCACGCTCTCCTATGAGCGCGACTATGAAAACGTCGGCGGCGGCACCTTTTACGATCTGCGACAATAACGTTGACTTGCCACAGCCAGGCTCGCCATAAATCCCGATCCGCTGGCCCTCGCCGCATGTGAGGAGACCATCCAGAACGCGAATCCCGAGCGGGAATGCCAGCTCAACCATGCGCCTCTTCATTGGGTTGGGCGCCCTGCCATGCAGCGGACGAGTTTCGACGGTTTTGATTTCACCTTTGCCGTCAAGTGGGCGGCAACGGCTGTCAATCACACGCCCAAGCAAATCGGGCCCGACTGGCACTTCGCGCATTCGTCCAGTGGACACGACTTCTGAGCGGCTGGACAGGCCCACCAGGTCACCGATCGGCGTGAGCAACACGCCATTGTCCAACAAGCCGATCACCTCGGCTTCGAGCGTCAGGCCGGTTCGCGAATCGTGCAGAAGACAAAGTTCCCCAATCCGTGTATCCGGCAAGACGGCATGGACCAGTGTACCGATAGCCCGCGTGATCCGGCCGCGCACGACACGCGTGTCGATTTGCTTTGCTGTAGACCTCAAGGACGAGATCGCCGGATCGGGAGCCCGGTTCCCCGCGAGATTATTATGCTGTGGTACCGTCGTGATCACAGTTCTCCTTCTTCAGAATACGGTCTGAAGCCGAGGCGCAACGCGCGCATCTGTGCATCAAGTCCAAGATCGACATTGCCATACTCGCTCCATAGCACGCACTGTTGGGGCGACAACGTCGGATCCGGATCGATCCGCACCCTCGGCCGACCCTCCAGCCCGTCGCATTCAGCGAACTCGCGCGCGAGCATATCGACTTGCGTGGGACACACATGGAGGCAAACTTCCGCGCCGGTATATTTGCGCTCAATCGCGTGGCGAACAGCTTTTGCCAACAGCTCGCCCGGATCGAAAGCGCCCAGAAGATCGCTTAGTATCTCTATCACCAGTTGTGGCAATTCCTGCTCCAGAACCGCCTTTCGTCGCGCCACTTCGGAGACTGCCCGCGCAATCAACCTGGCCATTTCCTCGGCGCCTGCATTGAATCCCTCGGCATGGCCGCGCGCCCGCTCACGCTGATAGGCCTCGCGTGCCCAGCGGCGAACCCGCTGCTGATGCCGTTCTGCTGCGTCACGCGCTTTCGCGGCGCTGTGCCATATTTCGAGCTCACTCGCCGCTATCAGTGGCCCCACTGGGCGTATCTGCGGCGCGACGGGCGCGGCGGAAACATCTGCGGTCATTTCGCCGGGTTCTCCGTATCAAAGTGGGCTAGGACAAGCGAAAACAACTGGCCCGAGGCCTTACTGTGTTCGGGCGAAGGATTCTCGGCGGCGGTCCCGACGGGCAACCGAAGAAGCACACGGTTACGCTCAAGCGCTGAACTGGCATTGAGCCAAGCGCCAAGACAGGCATGTCCATCGTGTTCAATTTGCTGGGCGAGTTTTTTCGGATCAGCGATCAAGCTGCTTGCGATCGCTTGCGCCAGATGTCGGATGCCGAACGCGTGGGCATCGGCGCCAATATGTTCAATAAGCGCGGTGAGTTGAGGCTTTGAAACAAGCTTCAGCAGCGAACGGGCATGCCAGATACTACCGGCAAGGAGAGCAGCCCGACGCGGATCATGTCCGCGCAGTAGATCCGGCTCAAGGCCGCTTCCGTTTGAATGCACTTCATTGTCAAGCAGCAACTCTGCCAGTCTTGGCTGCAGCCTAGGACGCTTCTGCAACTGTTCCAATGTCGCAGCCGACAACGCCGGATCAAGACGTGCGGCAAGACGGGTCGGATGGGCCCAAGCAGCAACATCGCTCAGGCACACGGAACGTAGTTGGAGCGACTGATCGAGCCCGGCAGTCTGTATCGGTATCGACATTGCGAATACTACCTATGCACTGATCTTTTTGCGAATGGCCTCGACAGCGGAACCCCCCGAGGGACCTTCGACCTTGGATAGTTGGCCCGATGATTGCTTGCGCCGACGCCTTAGAACACCGACTAAGAGATAGCACGCCGCTGCGAATGCAGCTGCGGCAACACCCATCACGATTGGCAGAAGTGGCGCTGGAAAAGAGCTGGATGCGTGGGCCGAAACAGTCGCCGGAGCGGTCCGGTGCTCAGGTCCGGACGTTTCCACTGGCACCAAAACCACTTCGACCTTTTCGTAAGACAGGCCTTCGATGCTGTCGGCGACCAGCATCTTTATCTTTGGCAGGAGAACTGGGAGATTCGCTTTGGCGTCGTGTCGTATAAAAACCGAGGACGAGGATGGCGTGCCACCCGAACGTAACAGGTCGTTATTCGGCAGAACGACATGAACACGTACTGACAAGACGCCGTCGATATCGCTGATCGTACGCGACAACTCTTCGCTCAGGGCATAGACGTAACGAGCGCGCTCCTCGGTCGGCGAGGCAATCAGGCCTGATCCGCTGAAAATTTCCCCAAGGTTCTTGAAAGACTGCCGGGGCAGCCCTTTGGCATTCAAGAGGTTGATTGACAACGCAAGCAGCTTTTCGTCGACCTGAATTGTGCTGGTCCCATCCTTGGCGGCAACCCGGACCGCATCAACCCCGTTGTCGATTAGAAGCGCGAGCATCTCATTGGCCTCGCGCTCCTGCAATTGCGTATACAGATCGGCCTTGCAACCACTCAAGGCGAAGAGAAGTGGCAGCACGACAAAATGAAGCGAACGCCGACCAGACGGGCGGCTACGCAAGATTTCGCCAAGGGCTAAGCCAATCATGCGCGCCGTTCATCCTTGTTTTATTAGGGTGTTCACAGATGAGGTGATGCCGCTGACACCTTTGGAAATTAGAGAGACTTGGGTGACGCCGTTGTAAAGATCCCGTAGATCAGCCATCGTCGAGCTGAAATCGTGTCCCGTCGGCGTTCCCGCTACCCCACCTTCCACAGGGAGCTTCTGCGCCGGCACCGGTAGAGCACCCTTCTCAAGGCCTACCTGATGGACAAGCGCGGCAGAAGTAACTGTATTGTCCCGGTACATGGAAGAAATCGTCTGGAGCACGCGGTCGCCGCGCGGGCTTGTCTGCGGAGCCGCGCGTTGAACATCCAGATGCGGAGGAACTGGCGCCACCGTTGCTGGCCCCAACACGGTATCGTTTTTCGCAGAGGCGGCCGCCTGCGCTAGTGCGCGCTCAAACTGGGCCTGCTCGCCTAATGACGGTGAAGCGACCCTGGGAACAAAGTCGGTCAGACTGGCAGAGATCGACGTAACAGGCATCATCATGCAAGGACTCGATTGTTTTCTCTTTCGCGTGAAATGAGTCCAGCCGGTTATCACCCGCTGTTGTGCCAGTACCTAGAGAGGCGAGCTGACCGCAAGCTGACGAGAGCCCGTTATTATTTAAAAAGTCACTTTAGCGACTTTAGTGCTTGTGAGAGTTTCAGCCTTTGGTCTATCAGGACGAGATGTCCAGAACGCTCATCCTATCCACCATCCTGCACAACTTGAAGAGACTACTCTGTGCCGGGGTTTTTCTCTCTGCCGCAATCCACACAGCCCCCGGCGCCCCACTATTACTCCC
Source organism: Sinorhizobium psoraleae (assembly GCF_013283645.1). Lineage (GTDB taxonomy): Bacteria > Pseudomonadota > Alphaproteobacteria > Rhizobiales > Rhizobiaceae > Sinorhizobium > Sinorhizobium psoraleae. The sequence goes on along the minus strand of NZ_JABEKV010000012.1, from coordinate 65,361 downwards.
CTCGACACCCTATAGGTATACGGTTCTGGATCAGGATCTCTCTGCCGCGTTGCAGGAATTCGGAACCAACCTAAATATCAGGGTCAGCATCAGCGCGGAGGTGAGGGGGCGGATTCGCGGGCGTATGCCGGATTTGCCACCGCGCGAGTTCCTCGATCGCTTGACCAAGCTGTACGATCTCCAATGGTACTACGATGGGCTTGTGCTCTATGTATCTGCTGCGAAAGAAGCGCAATCTCGGATGCTTGTGTTGACTTCGATTCGCTTCGATGCGTTCAAGGCGGCTCTCGATGAGCTTGGCATCTCCGATGATCGCTATGTCGTCAGACCGGCGGCGGGGAGTGGCCTCGTCTTGGTTTTCGGTCCACCGCGCTTCATCGCGCGCGTGGAGGAGACGTTCAACGGCCTCGTGGCGGAAGCGCAAGCGCAGCCACATGTCGCGCCGGCGCCGAGGAAGGAATCGGTGCTGTTATTGTTTCGGGGCTCCTCCGCCGCGGTCGTCCGCGATGGGAGACCCGAAGCCTCTTATTCTTCTGACGTGCCGCAACAGGATGGCGTTGGCCGGAAGCCTGAGCTGAGTCAGAAATGACATCTATGGAAACGCTGCGAAAACATCACCGGCAGCGGCCTCCTAAGTGAATTCTCTTGAGCTCGTCAGGTTCTCGAAAGCTGAACCGCTCATGGTCGGATCCAGGATCTCCGACAATCGCCGGCCATTGGAGTGCTGGAATTGAACCTGAGAGCCATCAAGGAGCGGGAGCAATTAAAGCACGGCGGGCGGAATGCGGTGACCCGGCCGATGCTCGGATTGTCAACGTTCGTGAACACATCTGGCGTCTCCCTTGTGGGGGACTGCAATTCACGTCTGAGGAGCCACAATGCCAGTCAATAATGCCAGCAACGTTTTTTCGCAGTCCGCACAGGCTTGGTCGGGTTCGATATCCGCGCTCGATAAGACTCAGCAAAACGCATCACCCTTCAATGCGATGCTGTCCATTTACCTGCTCGAAGACAAGACCGGTCACCTCGCGCTCCGGGATCCGCTGCCGCGGGATCTCGCATCGACTACGGAAGGGTTGTCCCGGCATGCATCGGAATCGCTGTCGCCGGGTGTCGGATCGCAGTTGGAGGAACTGAGCCGCCACCCATTGGACCTGCTGCCGCCACATATGAGGGCGGCACTAGCATCAATGGGTGAGCGCCCGCAGGCCTCGTCGATTGCCCCTCCTTCGATTGCCCCTCCTTCGATTGCGCCGGCGCCCATAAAAAGCGAGAGAATCACGTGGAACGGCGGCTCGTTGACCTCAGCCGAGTTGCAGATTGTGGCAGTGCTGAACCGTCACAAGGACCAATGCCCGCTTAGTTGGCAATCGTTGGGGGACAAAGCCAATGATCCATCTACGCCACCGGATCTGAAAGCGGCCATCGAGGGATTGCAGCGGGATCCAGAACTATTTTATGCGATCGGCTCGCAGGGTGATGGCCGCTGCGGCGGCAAGATCACCGCGAAAGATTTGTGCGCATTCTCCGGCCATCACTCACAAGTTGCCGCATTTCAGGAGAAGCAGGCGCAAAGTTACGGGCAGAATTACATTCCATCTGACAGCACTGGAAATCCGCAGCCGTCGGTCATGACCCGCAGCGATGCATTACGCGAGCTTTACCGGTACTCCGAAAACCTGCCCAAGAACCTGAGTCTCGCTGAGTTCAAGCGGATCGTCGAAGGCGAAGCAAAAACCGGCAAATGTCCGCCCCAGGTCATTGCGGCGGCTCAGTACTTCGTCAGTCACCCGGATGAATGGAAGCAGTTGTACGGTGGTGCGATAGACAAGGTCCACAAAGAGGATTTCCTGCAAGTCGCTTCATCGTCGATGAGCCTCACGCGAACCGAGCTGGATACAATCGAAACGATCAAGAGCAATCAGGACGCCTTCTTTGGAAGCGGTGACCTGACTCGTGACAAGCTCGCGAGCATGGTAGAAGACAAGAGCCTTGACCCGAAAGTACAGAAAGCGGCCTCGCAACTACTCTCAGACCCTCTATTGTTCGGTCTGCTGAACAATACGATTACGGGCTACAAGACCCACAATTCGTTCTTCGACTTCGGCGGCGGACACACGGTCGATTCCGGTGACATCAGCAAAAATGACTTTGCCCACTTCTGCGACAGCATGTCGTCAGCGAACCGGACCGTTCAGGAGCCAAAGACCCATGCGCCCAAAACCGCTGCGCAACAGGACGCCGTCTCGGACATGATGATGGGCCGGACGGACCAACCTGATACCAAGTCACCCAAGAAAAACGGCGGGGCCTTCATCCATGCAGTCGGCGACGTGCTCAAGGTGGTCTCGCCAGTGCTTGATTGGGCTGCGACCGCGGTGGGTGTATTGAGCTTCGTTCCGGGCCTTGGCCAAGTGGCCGATGCCATGTCGATGGCTCTTTCGTGCGAAGCGCAAGCGGCAAATCTTCTCCGTACAGCCATTACCGGAGGCGATATGAAGCAGGCGCTGCAACAAGCTGGCATCAGTATCGGAGCGCAGGCGCTCAGCTTGGTCGCGGGCCCCGAGGTCAAGCTGGCAATTCGCAACGGGCTCGTGAAGAAGGCGCTGGAAGAGGCGGCAACGGCCGGGATCAATCTGCCGATTTCCATGGCGCAAACCTATGCAGAAGGCTATTTGAACAACCTGCAAGCACGCCTTGCGGCCTGAGTTGTGCAAGCCACTGATGTTGCCAGCCAGATCGCACAACGCCCTTTTCTTGTTCCGGGGCAGACATTGCGGCCGCGTTGAGGCGGCCAATGCCCTCAGCCTCTGCCTAAGCGGGCTGGCCTGCGGAGCTGAAGGATGGCGGAAGATCAGCTGGAATAAAGGATCGCAAGTCCGGAAGGAAGTCAGCGGACAATTTGCAAGACTAAGGGCGGTTCCTTAAGCTCTTGGAAAGGCCGGGGCTGACTCGGCCTTTTCCGTCTCCTGCATGCGGCGACTGATAACAGATATGTACCCGCCTCTGTGCGGCGTGAATGCTCGCGAATCTAATTGCACTGCAACACCACTTCCTATGTAGCGAAGCGATTCACCTCCTCCCGAGCCGCTTCGGTTCGAAGGACAGCATTCCTCCTCCCCGCTGCCGCTCACTGACTGAACCCGGGTGCACTTCCTCCCGCGCCGCCTTTGTGGCTTAGTACACGATTTCGGAGGGCAGGGTGCATGCGAATGCTACTTGGCTGAAGGCCGTGGCGCACGAAGCTGTCATCCGACCGTTGGCGTCAATGGCGCGCCTTTCCAAGCTCGGTTGCTTTACGATCAAGCTCTCAAGAGCGAGCCAGCCCGAAGCGGCGCGCCTAGTCCAAAGGCCCCGCCGCGGCCGCCACGTGGGGGCCGCTCGTGCATCTGGTCCAATTGGGGCAAATGTCGCGCAGCGACAGATCGGGATCGGCGATGGCGATCCCGGCAACCAGCCGCATCAGGGCCGGCCCGCGATCGGGCAAGCAGTTCCGGTCCCCCGAGCTTTTCGCGCAGAAACTGCTGCCCTTTAGGTCATTTAGCTGAATTGAGGGGTCACGGAGGGATTCAGTTCAGTGAGGGGGAGCGGCCACTCGGACTGATGCCGCGCAAACCCAAGTGCGCCGGCGCGTGTATGTGGCCTGTATTCAACGAAAGGACCACGACGCAAATGCCGAAATTGTCGGCCCGGCTGCAACAGAGCGCCCATGGGGTGTCTGCGCTCTCTCATGAAAGGGGGCTTAGGCCACTCAGCAACAGAGGCTCTGTTCCGACGCAAACCCACAGTAGTATCGTGGTCGGAAATGGACTGAATGGCGTTGTCCACGACGAGCCGGCCATCGAGGATAAAGCTGCAGAACTGATGCATTACCTTGGGTGGTTTTGATTTCGAGGAGATGGCCAGAACCGCGCCGCGAAAACTGCCAGTGCTAGAGGACCAAATCTCTCAAATTCCGAGGTGGTATGACTCAATTCAATCGCTCGATCAAGTTTTGAGGAGGTGCAATACCGGGAACCGTTTAAGGCAAGGGTTATCTGAGCCAGGCGGACGTCTCCACCCCGAGGTCGCATATGGCGGCATAGGCTTCCAGCTCCATCTCGCAGCAGAAATAGCCGACCTGAAGAAGCACCGTGGAGAGTGTTGATGATTGTCGTCCAGACTGATTGCAGATCGCTTGTCCGGGCATTCATCGAAACGCGCACCTGCGGCCGAGGATGAACTAGCGGCCGCGGCTGCGGCAGACAAAACCCAGCCGATGCGCACGTTCACTCCGCAGGCGCCCGGTTCGCGAGCCCCTGGCCAGAAGATATCGAACTCGAGCATATCGTCATCGAAGGGGCCCGACGGCCTGCTCCGGTTGCGGCGGACTCGCGGCTGTCGAAACTGGGCCGAGGACATCACGAGACGTTGTAGGAGATCCCGCGCCGCTTCAAGGTCATTTACTCGGTACGTGAGGAATTTACCTGCCGCGATTGCGAGGCGATGATGACGCCGATAGTTCCGTGACCGCTCCTCCACTTCAAAGTTATCTTTTACGTTTGGGGACCACGGCGTTGGCTGATGAACACCATCCGTTACCGCTGGCGAAGAGGAGGCAAGCTCATCAGCCAACAGTAACCGGACTTCCCCTGGCTCGAATGCCGTCTTTAGTGGGGAGGCGGCTTCATCACCGAACGGGGCTCCACCTCCTGCGGCAGGCGCGTCGCCAGCCGGTTTTGCAGCGCCTGGCGATCGGCCACGAGGGTGTCGAGGTGCAGCGGCTCGTGGCTTGGCCGCTGCCCGTGGAGCAGGTGTTGAACCAGCGCCCGCGTGCCATCGACGACGAAGACGCCGCAATCGTAATCGTTCAGCTCTGGCCGCGACTTGCGGCGGCACAGAGACCTTTTGAGACGTTTCAGGGTTCCCGCGGCTTCCGCGGAAGACCAAGCTTCTATTCGGCTGCAGCTGCCGTCGCGGCCGTCGTCGGTTTCTTCCAGGGCGCGTCGTAGAGGTCCCAGACCGGATTGTTGATGGCGAGATCCATGTCGCGGGCGAAGATGGCGAAGCCGTCATAGCCGTGGTACGGGCCGGAATAATCCCATGAGTGCATCTGGCGGAACGGGATGCCCATCTTCTGCACCGGATATTTCTCCTTGATGCCGGAGCCAACAAGATCGGGACGGATCCGCTCGATGAACTTGTCCAGTTCGTAACTGGTTACGTCGTCATAGATCAGCGTGCCCTTCTTCACGTAATGGCCGGTGCGCTGATAGTCGTCGTTGTGGCCGAATTCGTAGCCGGTCCCGACGATCTGCATGCCGAGGTCTTCATAGGCGGTGGTGACGTGACGGGGGCGCAAACCACCGACGTAAAGCATCACTCGCTTGCCCTGGAGGCGCGGCCAATATTTATCGACCACGGCATCGACCAGGGGCCGGTATTTGGCGATCACCCTTTCGGTCCGTTCTTCAATTGCCGGGCCGAAGTGCCTGGCGATGTTGCGCAGCGAGGCTTCGATCTGCGATGGGCCGAAGAAATTATACTCCATCCAGGGGATGCCGTATTTTTCCTCCATGTGCCGGCAGATGTAGTTCATCGACCGGTAGCAGTGGATGAGGTTGAGCTTGGCCTTCGGGGCCCGTTCCACTTCCGCGAGCGTGGCGTCTCCCGACCAGTTGCCGACGACGCGCAGCCCGATCTCCTCGAGCAGGATGCGCGAGGCCCAGGCATCGCCGCCGATGTTGTAGTCGCCGACGACATTGACGTCGTAGTGACCGGACTCGAATTCCACGTCCTTCTTGTCGAAGACCCAATCGCGGATCGCGTCGTTGGCGATGTGGTGGCCGAGCGATTGCGACACACCGCGAAAGCCCTCGCAGCGCACCGGCACGATCGTTTTATCGTGCTCCTTGGCCTTCTTTCGGGCGACCGCCTCGATGTCGTCGCCAATCAGACCGATCGGGCATTCGGACTGCAGGGTAACGCCGTTATTGAGTGGAAACAGTTCCTCGATCTCGTCGATGACCTTTTCCAGCTTTTTGTCGCCACCGAAAACGATGTCCTTCTCCTGGAAGTCGGAGGTGAACTGCATCGTCACGAAGGTGTCGATGCCCGTCAGCCCGACGTAGTAGTTGCGGCGCTGCGACCAGGAGTATTGACCGCAGCCGACCGGCCCATGCGAGATGTGGACCATATCCTTGATCGGACCCCAAACGACACCTTTTGAGCCGGCATAGGCGCAGCCGCGGATCGTCATCACCCCCGGAATCGACTTGATGTTCGACTTTACGTCGCATTCGGAGATGGCCTGGCCGTCGTCGCCGACCTCCTCCCTCTCGGCGGCGACACTGAGGTGCTTTTGGCGACGCTTCGCCGCTTTGTGTGGGTATTGCGACAGCACTTCCTCGATAAGCTTCGCATGGAAAGCACTGTCATTCTCGTAGTCGAGACTCATTGGGCCTGCCCCTTTGAAGGTTCGGATGACGCCTCAGCAACGCGGGCGTCGTTCGTGGAATGGGCGCGCGGCGTTCAGCTGCGTGCCTGTCGGCAGCCTCGGCTACAGGCTGGCTGCCGCCTTGGCTTCCTTGGCCTGGAGTTCTGCCAGCATCTGCTCGTCGGTCTTCATGATGCCGAAGTCGAGCAGCATGTCTTCCAGTTCCTCCATGGTGATCGGGGTCGGGATGGTGCCTTGACCCGAATTGAGATGGATCTTTTCAGCCAGCGCGCGATATTCCGCCGCCTGTTTGGAGTCGGGCGCATACTGGATGACCGTCATCTTCCTGAGCTCGGCATGCTGGACGATGTTGTCGCGTGGCACGAAGTGGATGAGCTTGGAATTCAGCTTGGCGGCCAGCGCTTCGGCGAGGTCGAGCTCGCGGTCGGTCTGACGCTCGTTGCAAATCAGGCCGCCGAGACGGACGCTGCCGGCGGTGGCATATTTGAGGATGCCCCTGGCGATGTTGTTGGCGGCATAAAGGGCCATCATCTCACCGGACATGACGATGTAGATTTCCTGGGCCTTATTTTCGCGGATCGGCATCGCGAAGCCGCCGCACACCACGTCGCCGAGCACGTCGTAGGAGACGTAGTCGACATCGTCATAGGCGCCGTTTTCCTCCAGGAAGTTGATCGAGGTGATGACGCCGCGCCCGGCGCAACCGACGCCCGGCTCCGGACCGCCGGACTCCACGCACTTGATGCCTTTGTAGCCGACCTTCAGCACATCCTCGACCTCGAGGTCTTCAACCGAACCTTCCGTGGCGGCGAGATGCAGCACCGTATCCTGCGCCTTCGAATTCAGGATCAGGCGGGTGGAGTCGGCCTTCGGGTCGCAGCCCACGATGAGGATCTTCTGCCCGAGGTCGACAAGGGCGGCGAGCGTATTTTGTGAGGTGGTCGACTTGCCGATACCGCCCTTCCCGTAAAATGCGATTTGACGCAGACCTGCCATGTTGCTTTCCTTCAGTTTGTTCGAACCATCGCGGTTGCCCGCAACATCAATGCCGCCGGCAGCTTCCGCCGCCTGCACAACAACGGCTACAAGAGTTATGCCAAGCAGGTCGATCGGCTGACCAAAAGTTATTTGCTGCTATTCCAGCTACTTAGACGCTAGAGCACGCGATCCGACGAAATAAAGCGGTGTCGCAGAGCCGACAA
>NZ_JABEKV010000012.1:13276-57623 GCF_013283645.1 Sinorhizobium psoraleae | reverse complement strand
GGCCGACCATGAGGTTCTCGGTCCGCTGAAGGGCAAGGCGAAAATGGATCCGTGGTTGATCGGCGCGGGCGTGACGTACCGTTTCTAAATGGAAGATTACGGCGGTGGCCGGACGTGATGCTCGAACGGGAAAGGTAGTGCCGTGATAACCGATGCGGACCCTCGGAGAATCCGACTTTAGCGTCGGGTTTTTCCTCGTCGAGCGCTGCACGGCGACCAGGAACCAAGATTCTTCCACGGGTACTGTCGCTGCTAGTGCCATTTGCCGCCGTACATCTCTGCGGCCGCCACCTGTTCTGTGCCAGGCTGCGGCGACCCGGTATCGCCGGCGAGGTCGACGATCGCATCGTTGCGCGGATCGGCAAGCGGCGGACGAGGGTGCGCATCATCCTGCGCGCCATCTCCGCCGCTGCCCGCGCCGCATCATCAAGGAATGCCAGCTTGATCTTTATGCCCATCGCACCAGCGCCGGGACGATGTCCGTCAACCAGCTGTAATTGGGGTGGCGTCCTTCGCCTATGTGCTGGTTGCGCCTGGCGCCGCATTGACCCGTCGCCACGCTGTCGAATTCGACCTGGTGCATGCTCGAATATACCTTGCGGCCAATGGTGGCCGGACCTGCATCCTTCCCGTCAACGAGGGAGGAGCACCGCCGAACACGGTACCGCCGCACACTGAGGTGGCGCCTGTGCTCGTCTGGATCGTCGGAGCGCCATGGCAGCGCATCGCCGAGCCAAACGCCTGCCCAATGCAAGTGGGGGTGAGAGATGCGGGCCAGTACGCTAATTCCGTGCCTGCGGCGGGAGGCTTTATTTGTTCAAGGCATCCTTGAGAGCTTTTGCCGGCGTGAAGGTAAGCTTTTTCGCAGCAGCAACTTTGATGGTGGCACCGGTCGCCGGATTGCGCGCCTCTCGCTCCGGCGTGTCCTTCACCTTGAACTTGCCAAAGCCGGGGATCGACGTTTCAGAGCCAGCAGTTGCCGCTGCAGTGATCGCGGCGAAGACCGCTTCGACGATGGCCTTCCCCTGGGCTTTGGTGAGTTGATGGTCGGCGGCGATTTTATCGGCAATTTCATTGGTAGTAGTCATGCAGTTCCCCTTCCTCAAACAATGAGAACTTTCACCGCAGAACCATCCCTATCACGCTCTTGTTTGTCATGTTGCCACGCGACTGAGGGATTTCCACAATTTTCCTGCATTCGAACAATGCTCACCTACACAATACACAACTCTCTCTCTGCGCGACGCGGACGGTTAAGGCGGCGGGTGGTCCACTTGGCGATGTGAGGGGCACGTCAATATGTGGGGTCCTCCACGAATGTCGGAGGTAGGAGATTCTCGGAGCGGTCTCACCCCCAACGGATGAACGGAGTCGCTGTGGCTACAGCAGAAGCTTAGGGAATTTCTTCTCCCGAAGTTGCTCTATCGCCTTCTCCGATGACTTCCATGGCTCACCTTTGAGCAGCGGCAGGACATCGTTCCAAATCACGCCGAATGCATGAATAGCATCATCGTCCGTGAACTCTACGCCTCGGCGAAGCAAGGGCGCGATGTCCTCCGTCAGGCTTTTTGTCAGCTTTTCAAGCATTCGTTGTTCAGCGTTCGCGCGCGTGATTACAGTCTCCTCGAGCGAAAGGTAGTACTCGAAAACAGCGACGAGCCGTCCCGCGTCGAGAGAAAGCTCGCGCCAACCTTCATGGAGATCAAAGAGATCGCGGTTCTTTCTACGCTGCAGGAGAGCCCTGAGCTTTGTGCCAAACAGCTCTTCCTTGTTATATGATACGATATCGGCGGTACCGACGAACCACCCACTTTCTACCTTGAACGGGTACGGGTGAGTCCCGAACAACGATTTGTGCTCGCGTGTGTTTATCTCCACCTTTAGCTTGAGCGACGATTCAGGCTCCGCCTCTGGTGCGAAGCGGAAGATGAGGTGCGTAGAATGACCCGCCTGCTCTCTTTTGAACTTCCCCAGCCACGACAGAGCGTCGCGGATTGCATCGATCGTAGGCCCGATCGGTGCGGCAGTGATCTGAACCAAGTCGATATCTTCTGAATAGCGCAAGGGCCGTTTGAAAAGCAGTTTGTTGATTGCCGTACCCCCTCGGAAAGCGATCTTGCCCTGGAGCTTCGGCGCCGAAAAGAGGTCGCAGAGCGCGCGAGAAATAATGAGATCTTGCTCAATCTGACGAGAATCAGGCCAAGGCGCCTGGGCAGCCCACGCTGTAAGATGCGAGTTCGGGATCAAAAGTCGATCTCCACGGTTTCATTGATGTCGAGGCGCCACCGGTCATCCCTTGTCTCGGAGATGGAAAGGCCCTCGAACAGAGGCCTCACCGATGGATCGAGTGGCGTATACTTGTCGGACTGCTGGGCGAATGGTTGCAATGCGTCAGCCTGTTTTTTGTGGTTCGACAAATTGAGCAAATAGCCGAGACGTCTGACGGACGTATTTTCGAAGTGCTGCGCAATCGACGCCAACTTCTTCGGATTCGCTCTGCCGCCGATGTCCTTCGCAATTTGCGCCACACCATTGATACCGGTGGCGCGTTTAAAATAGCGGATGCAGTCCAGCAGGGTTAGCTCCACGCCTGCAGCTTGAGCGTAGCCGGCATCCGTTTTCAGGGAAGTCAGCCATTCCTTTTGGTTGGTTGCGCTAAAGATGGCAGGCGCCAAATAGATGAACTGGATGCGGTGGCGCCCGATCACCATCGAGCGGAACTGTTGCGGGACGACAACTTGAAATACCATTGCGGCCTGGTGCGAGGAACCGTGCATCGCGGCCGCGCGTAAGAGGGATATCCGATAGTCTATGCCCAGATATTTCATCAACGGGTCGATCCAGCGCGCCGGATCTGGAGCACCGGCAATCTTGTCCTCAGGCCGCAGGATGATGTAAAATCCATGCCTCGGGTTGGCTAATCTTTTCTTGGAGACTTGACGCGTCAAAGCTGCAGTGAAGGCGTCAGGTTTGAGCGACAGCTCAGCCAAAGCCTCTTCGCGGGTAAATGTCGAGTACCCGCTTATAAGCTTTTTTTCGATGTAATCGTCCAAAGATGACATCCGCTAATCATACGCAAAAACAAACAAAATAACAGGGTTTTTGCATATGATTGGCGATAAAGCTTTGATGGGACCTAACGGCCCGATGGCGGAGAAGATTACCGACCTGAACAGTCAGCTTGATCTTTTCCGTCGAGAATCCGCGGGAGATCAGGCGCGACATATTCGATCTCTGGCAGTTGTGTGTGTTTGACGACGGGAAGGACGTCCGAGCAGAGCTATCACGCCCGATTGAATTTCGTGGCGGTTTCTATGTCGGCAACAGCGAGCGCATATGGATCATTCGCGCCGGCGAGTGGGAACGGATTGCTGTCGAGATGCCTGCCGAAGATGACGGACAGGATTTCGATATCACGGTGCGCAGGAAGTAAGCAGTCATGCTCACACCTGGTCGTCTCAGCCTCGCTCGCAAACGGAGGGGGCTGACGAAGAAGGGATTCGCAGAAGTCTTGGACGTAACTCCAGTTCAGGACTGAGGCACTTATCGATCAGAAACTCCGAGGGACGCAACGATCTCTGATGATGACCGAGCCTTCGGGAAGGTCGCCGAAGACGCGCGGCAGTGACCGTGCCAGGGGTTGGCTTCAGCATAGATTGAGGCTAGCCTGCTTCTCTGCGTCGAGGCTAGGCCAGGTTTCGAGGATACGTCCCGTCGAATGGCCGGCCGCTACGGATGTGGCAACATCGTAGACAAAGGCTTCGGGGAGAATGTGCTCGTCGATGATGCGATTGACGTCGCGTAGGCTCACCCGCGAGACAACGGCAGCCTCGCTCGCCTTCAGCATTTTCGCAACTGCGGGCATGTGGGCATCCATATTAATTCTTCCGATGTGTCGGCATATAATTTATAGGCGGAGATATCGAGGCCTTGACGAGGAGCGGCTAGGGCCGCCGGATGGTGGGACGCCGGTGATGTTTGTTGCGATGCCACTTTGAGGTATCCCTACGGGCAGGGCCGCCTTGTTTTATTGAGGAATTGAGGTTGTTTTCGTGAGGCTGGCGTTTTCGCCACGTTGCTAACCACGAGGATAACGACGTGTCTATTCATGATTTTGAGATTTTGGCCGGGAGTGTGCGGCGCCGGAATTTCACCCGCGCCGACAAAGAGGCAATTGTTTCGGAAACTTTGCACGGCGACAGCTCGGTGACGGACGTTGCTCGTCGCCACGAGATTGATCGGTCGTTGGTCTACAGGTGGCGTCGCGAGTTTGGTGTTGTTGAGAACGGCGGGGCCCGACTGGGATTCGTTCCGGTCAAGGTGGCGACGTCGGATTTGCCGGAAGGCTGTACTGCTCGATCGCAGCCTTGCCCAATCGAGATCGATGTCGGCGATGGCCGGAGCGTGCGAGTCGGCGTCGGCTTTGATCAGGCGACGCTGTCTCGGGTGCTTGAAGTTCTGGGACGGTCGAGAGCGCTATGATCCCGTTTGAGAGTGGGGTTAAGGTGTGGCTCGCGACGGGCCATACGGATATGCGGCGCGGCTTCCCCGGCCTGGCGCTGCAGGTCCAGGAGATTTTGAAGCAAGATCCATTCTGTGGGCATCTGTTTTGCTTTCGAGGCCGCAGGAGCAATCATCTGAAGGTGATCTGGCACGACGGCCAGGGCAGTTGCACGTTTACAAAAAAGCTGGAGCGGGGGCGGTTCATCTGGCCGACCATTGAGGGCGGCGTAGTGACCATCTCTTCTGCGCAACTCTCCTATCTCCTGTCTGGAATAGACTGGCGAAACCCGCAACAGACATGGCGGCCGACGAGCGCCGGATAGGTGGGTTTGCGGCTTGGATTCTGAAGAAAAGCTATGCAAATCAGTGGCTTTGTGATTCACTTCGAGCATGGAAACCGGCTCGGAACAGCATCCCGATTATGCCGCGGCTCTCGAGGCTGAGCTGGTCGTAGCACGTGCGGAACGCGCCGCCGCCTTAGCCGATCTTGCCGTCGCCAAGGCCAAGGAAGCCGATAATCAGGCGATCATTCTTCGTCAGAAGGTCCATATCGAAAAGCTGCAAAGGGAGCTGCGTGGTCAGAAGTCGGAACGAACCTCGCGGCTGATAGCGCAAATGGAGCTGATGCTCCCGAAACAATGCCTCTGATCGCTGCAGTCCTTCATCCGTCAAGATCAAGGACTTCGTCTTGCTCGCCGGATCACCGATCAGGCCCTTCTTGAACAGTCGGTCTGTCGCATTCCAATCGAATCCCTTCCACGCCCGACGCCCATCATGCAGCGTCAGCCATAGCAGTGCCAGGACAGCGTCGTCGATCTTGTCCTCGTCGATATCCATTTACCAAGCATAACATGCAAACCGCTCGATCGCTGCGGCCTACGCCGAATGCGTACACTTTGAGGTCCATTCAAGAGTCCACGGGGTCGTAGGTCATTATTCAATTAGCCCTCAAGCAAGGCAGCGCCAATCCTCTGACCCCGTCTGCGTGAAGGAGCGTCAGAATGCTCTGCTTACGCCCGTCGATCGACGGAAGAATGGAACGACTTCCTCGACAGCTTTGTCAACGACGAAAACTTGTCGCCCGCGCCAAGGCGAAATCTCCGCGGCAACAAATCGGCAGGTTACGGACGGCCTGTTGTGAGTGCCCGTTCGCAACCTTCAGGTCGGCACTCATATTTTTGCGACTATCGATCTTTCACGCCTGCATGGGGCATGCTGGTGTTGCTCGAGAGGAACCAAGTGACGTTAAGCAGCACCAGCCTGCCATGGTCGCTCCACACAGAGAATTTGCAGAATCTTCAGGACATTACCGGCCGTTGTTCCCAAAGAGCTTTCGCGGTTCGACAGCAGGGCGCCGAGCGCACCGATACTCGTGAGCACTACTCGTTCAGCAGGCGTGTTCAGCTTGAGAGGCGTTGAATTCCTTAACGCAGCTGCCCGTTCGGACGCGGTCGTCCCATGCGCTGAACTCTTCGGCCCTTATGTGCGAAATCGCTCAAGCATTTTGTTGAGCTGTAAGTTCTGTTCACGAAGCCTTGCAGCGAGCAAGTTCTTGAGCCGCCGGTTTTCTACCTCGAGGGCTGCGAGTTCGTCGGAGGAGATCAGGCGTTCTAAAGTCTGCCCGGTCTTATCCTCATGTACATCTATTGGAGTAAACTCAAGGCGCTTTTGTCTCTTGGGCCGTGCTCGACGCTGCGAGATTGGCGGGGCCTCTTGGATTTCCACAACTGCGTCGGATGCCTGAGGACTGGGCTCATGTAGCGTCGATGCTTTGACCTCAGGATTGTCGGTCGATGCTACCGGCGGCTCTGCATCCTTGCCGGTGTTATCGACTTCAAAACGTGGGTTCGGATCAACAGGAGGGCGCTCATCTCTACCGTGCGCTGCCGTCGCTTCTGTTGAATTGAACAGATGCGGCGCTATAACTTTCGCTTCGCGGGCCAAAGCCTCGAAGTCCGTCTCCCCCCAAATGGAGTTCGTCGGTCCTTTTTGCCGGCGTCGCGCCGACTTAAACTCAACAGTGAACTTGCGTGATGGCGTTTTCATAAATCTCAACCGCACAGCGCCGATCGGCGACACTGGATATCTACCGGGTAGGACAGATACAGCATGAACCCACTGTATTCAACTGATCAGTGCACGAGCGGCTTACCCCCGCCAGTTGGCATGTCTTTCACGAGCCCACAGAGCGCCAATTGCACGCTCTGCAGAGCTCCCGTCTTCGATTAATCCAGCCCGAGTCTCCTGCGCAGTTCGGCATTTTCTGTACGCAGTTTTTCCGCGAGGAGATTACGCAGTCTCTGGTTTTCATTTTCGAGTTGAACAAGATCTGCCAACTCATCGGTGGTAGACACAGGCGTGTCGGCCTTTTGACCAACAGGCTTTGCGGCCCGCTTCCACTGGTAGTAAGTTTGCTCCGATATGCCAGCGCGTTTGATGGCGTCCTTGAGGGTGCTGTTGTGCTCGGCGACTTCCGTCTCGATCAGCTTGAGCTTCTCGACCCTTTCTTGTTCGCTATATTTCTTCGGCTTGGCAGCCGTTGTCTTTGAGCCGCGAATCTGTTCGGCAGTCGCTTTTTGACGCCTTGCCGACCGCTGCTTTTTACCGGTCTGGGATTCTGTTCCCGCAGCCGCGTCAGGCGCGGCAGTTGGTCCCGTGTCACTCTCGTCAGCCACTGTAAAATTCCTCCCTTAGCCACAAAACGATTTGGCCTCAATGAACTACAGAATCAAGGGGAACGTCAACTTTTGACTTCACTTATGGTTGATCTCCTGCTGCTTCGCCGTGAGTGCACCAATCAATGAGGCGACAAGGCCCCTCCTCGCCCTCCCTCCACAGCGCGTGCCCTTTAGGGCGCGCTAGGAACGCTGCATGGCTGTAAGCTTGGCGCCGCGAGCTCTCACTATTTCAGTCCCGATTTCTTGAGCCCGTGCTTTAGGAGCATCGACACGCCTAGAAACGTCTCCGCCGTTATGCACCTTCACACAAAAGGACGCAGGTTAAGCATCCCCGAGCCATTCGGTCCAATCCGTCGCGGTATCAGTCAGCACCATTGTCTGTACGAAGCTGCGGGGACGCAGAGGTGCCGTATTGGACAACGAAGTCGACCTCGACATAACCTGGCGGCGGATCGTTCCAGTCTCCGAACGTACGCACAGGAACCGACCGCCGAACCGCCGAACTCATTCCGGCACGGCGGCGTTGTCCGCCGCGGGCCACAGCACGCACTTCGGGCAGGAGGCGATCCATGGTCGCTGCGCCGATTGTCGGCAGCTTGCCGCGAAGCTCGATATCAAGATGCAGCCGGCGATGCCGCTTAAAAGCCGGAGCAAGATGGGGATCAGCGGCTTGAGGCGTTTCGAGCAGAGGCGGTCGGATGCTTCCCGCTACTAATGCCTCCCGAACCGGCGCCATAGCGCAAGGGATATTGTCTAGTGGGTGGCGAACCGGTCGCTCGACGGCGGAGCACCCGGGTCGCATCATCCTCCGAACCAGGATGACAACGACGGCTTCATCCCCTCGGTGCGCAGGGCTGTCGGGGAAGTTCAGGCATAGAAGAAGGCCATCCGATTTGGAATGTTCGCGGTCTTGGTCGGCTTGGATTGATGGGCGGCGGCTTATCGATGCCGGCAAAGAGCAGGATCGGGAGGCTGATGTGCCGGAGGCGGGCGGCGATGCGCAGCAGCGCGTAGGCGATCATCGCGGCGAATATCTGCAAGCGGATGACGGTTGTCCGTTGCTGCCGAGGCACCGGGAGGCGTCGACGGCGAAGTCGACCTCGAGTTGTTCGCTCTAGAGCTGCAAGGCTACACATGGCCCCGATCAAGCTTAATCCCGCAGCCGCAGTGTCCCGGGAAGTTGATCCCACGTGCCAGGTCAATCCGATTTCAGGTACCGCTCAAAGCCGGCATCGAAATGGTATCAGTGATAGAGCCCGGACTGGCCGGCCGCGACGAACTCGTCCAACTCCTGCTGCGATGCATTCCTGGCGATCGCCTCAAACTCCGGGGATGCACGTGTGAAGGCTCTCCCCCACCCCGATCCTCGCGGACAGCAGAGGAAAGGAGCCATCGACCTGATACTCGATTTCCGGAATGCCTGGTCCGCCGAACAGGTGGTAGTAGCGATCCGAAACTCCTCCACCAGTCCAATTCTCATAGAGTACGCCATGCTTACATGTGGCACCGGCTTCACCGAAAAACGTCCATGTCGAGATCATTACGACACAATGTGTCAATCAGGTTGAGCGAGTCCCCTCCCCCAGACCAAGTGGAAACAACGGCGGAGCCTCTATGACCGTGAGATCCACATCTGGGTCGAAAACACGGGACAACGCAACCGCCGCAAGCCACCCCACAATACCGCCGCCGATGATTCCTATCCGCCTTGCATTTCCTTAAATCAAGCATTCACGCTCCCGCAGTAGATTTGCGATTAATTGGGAAGGATCCCGGTGGCGAGACGTCACGCTGTCTCGGGCCTCGAGTGATGTCGGAGCTCCTAGGCGCGTGACTAATGAAATCGCTATAACTCGGCGGTGCCCCAGGATCGGCAGCGTTACTAATTTGGCCAGGACCTCTGGTTGATGGCGTGCCTTGTAGTCCGAAGAATTGCCCGCGGATGCAGGCGCTCCGACGGCGTAATGCCCTTTTCCATCCCGTTCTCCGTCCACTTTGGCCCAAGCGGGCTGGGCACGGGCGACAATCCGCCGGGCCTTGCCTTTCTCCAACGGACGTAGGGAATCGCGCGCCGTTAAAAGGACCGAAAATGCTTGGTCCTTTGAACCTTTCTGCGAGCGCAGCTACACAGACCAGAAGGAAGACGCTTCCGATATAAGCCATTTGCAGAAGCAGAGAATGAACGAGTGTCATGACAAACAAGCTGCGAACAGGATGTGAGACCATATCGACAGCGAGAGCATTGGTGCACAGGAGCAAGCAGAAGATGCCAGGAAAGTTTCGGAAGGGCACTGCGGTTCTCCTGGTTCTTCCCCTGAATGATCACGTCGGCAGGGTCTCGTTGAGCAAAGCCCCGAACGTTTTTCTCGGGCGATGGCCATGATTTCGCCCCAGTCGGTCGCAAAGCCCTAGGCAAGGCCCTGCGCCGTCTTTGCATTTCCAGCACGCGACTCCAGCGTTCGAACCGTCTTCTTGATGTCTTCAGGCTCTGGCGTGATTTTCTCGAACATAGGCTCCATTACGCCAGAGCCACGTCCGGATAAGCTTCGATGACTCGGGCCGCATCGTTGACCAGCTTCGCGCCCGTTTTGGCGAGCCTGCGAAGAGTACTGAAGCCAAACCGGTGAACGTCGCGCAGTGTTTTCGACAGAACGACCAGCCGTCTGGTCGTAAAAAGGACGCGCCCGAAGCCCTCTTGGTTGATTTCCATGGTCCGCCATACCAGTAAGCCGGAGCGCTCCTCGATTGCGACACCAACCGCCCCGTAAAAGACGTCGAGCCTCCACAGAACGTCCGGATCGGGATCGCCCATGATTGGAATCACACTGCGCTTTTCTTCAGGAACGGTAAAGCAGGAGAGCAGGTCAATGTCGCTCTTTTCCTTCCACGACCCGTAGGAATCCTGTGCGCGAATCAATCGCACCAAGCACTTGGCAAAGGGAGTGGCAACGGCTTTGTTGTCGTCGAGAACCAGTTTAACCATCGTTCAGTCCTCATCCTTCAGACACCTTTACCCTTCTATCCATGTGTACTTCAGGCACCGTCCCATGCTAATGCGAGATAGCCGCCCCAAACGATGCAAAATGCATTTCCAACCATGCGAATCAGGAATGGTAGC
Organism: Sinorhizobium psoraleae; assembly: GCF_013283645.1. Taxonomy (GTDB): domain Bacteria; phylum Pseudomonadota; class Alphaproteobacteria; order Rhizobiales; family Rhizobiaceae; genus Sinorhizobium; species Sinorhizobium psoraleae. The sequence goes on along the minus strand of NZ_JABEKV010000012.1, from coordinate 47,324 downwards.
ATCTTCTTTGGCCGGTCCTTTCGACAGCTCTTCGCTTGCACCTCGCCCGCCAAACCAGAAAAAGTACGCTTCCGAAGTAGGCAACTTGAAGAAGCAGCAAAGTACACACTGTTGCAATGATTACTCTGCGTATCGAATGCGAGACGAAGTAGACCGTTAGAGCGTTGGCACACACAACCAATGGCACGATGCGACAAAAGATTCTGAAGGGCAATGTCGGTCTCCCGGTTCGTGCGTCAGATCAAGCAACAATCTTGTCAGCCGCGACATGGGTCTGGCAGTTCTTCGGGCAGACGCGGGCGCAGGCACCGCAGCCCATGCAGCGACCGGCGTGGTCGACAACCATGATCATACGACTGAGGTCGCCATCGAAGTCGTCGTCTTCGCCATCGCAGAGACCGAGGATTTCACCCGAATCGTCGATGCCGTGCAGATGCATGACCTCGCGCGAGCAGACCTTGAAGCAACGGCCGCAACCAATGCAGGTCATGCCATCGATAGTCGTCAGATATTCCGGCATCCATGTGGAGCCGTCGCGGGTAAAGAAATGACTTGTCATCGTTAGTTCTCCAACGCAGGCTCTCTCGCGCGCGCGGTCTGCTGATCATCGGAACGGTCGCGGCAGCGGGACCGGAGGGGCACTGGGGAGGTGGTCCCGCTGCCTGACGTCGGCCCCCAACAAAATGGGGAGGGCCGGCGGTTCTCATCTCCTGGTCGACCATCAGCCGCGCCACGGAATACGCTTGGATGGCGGTAATCGCGACCAGTTTCGCACCGGTCTCCGGGGGCTAAAGTCGGGCAGTATTCTCGTGAATACGAGCCAGGTCCGGTCGTGAGAAGCGCGCGCCCCGAAGCCGTCGTGGCACATCATCATAGCCCGGGAACCCACCAGCCGGTGCGCCCTTCGATCGCAAGCCCGTCGGCGGTGGAGAAAGTATTGGGGCCTCCAAAGGGTGCTGAATTGCCGGTGATCGGCCTCCTACGGCGCTGCCGGACGTGTCCTGCGCCTTCGAGTTCAGGATAACACTACTGGAGCCGACCCTCAGGTCGACGCCGCCGATGTGGATCTTCGGTCCGAGGTCGAAAAGGGCGGCGAGCGTATTCTGGGTGGCAGTACACGTGCCGATGCCGCCCATGCAGCAGAATGCGATCTGGCGTAGACCTGCCATGTTGCTTTCCTTGTTTGTACTCTACCGATCGACAACTTTCGTCGCCTCTCAATGGAATGCCTTCAAGACCCGTGCCAGTTGGCTGCTTGATCTGAAAGGAAATTTCTCACTGCTTTTTCAGCGACTTAACAGAAGCAAAAAACGGATTGGGTAAACAAGCCAGTGTCGCTGGACCGACAAATGTGTCGAAGCCCTTTGGATCGCTACACATTGCTCCTCGGCTGGGGCGGGTATAGGCACTGGGGCCAATCAGTGAAGGGAGAAGGACTGTATTCCAGCGGCGAAAAGTCATTCGCGGCGTTCCGATTGCCACCTCCCGTGCCGCAGCAAGGGACGTTCACGGCCACATGCCCAAGAAGAGTCTCAGAAGAGATCAGTCACTGAAGCAGCAGCGGGCCGTTGCGAAAGTCGGAGACAACTCCCTATGCGGCTGAGCGCTTTTCGGCGTACGCGGCCCGTTCCACTCGAGACACTTGCGTCACCCGAGTGAAGGAGGTCTTTCCTGCGAGCCTGGCGGCGGTCCGTTACGACAAATTCTACAAGGTCTGCGTTAACGGCCCCAACAACCCTTGCGACCGCCGTTGTCGGGCGGGATTGCCGCCCGGCTTTCTCGACGCAAATTTGCGACGAGACCAACGGAAGCGCATACAGAGGAGCTCTTCTGTACCAACTTCGACAAGACAAGAAACTTGCGGTGATGCCGATGCGGGAGCCGCTGGAAGGAGAATGCGGCATGAAGCCGAGGCAATTTTAAAGCACGTCGCAGTTCGCAATTTGAACTCATGCAGTGTGCTTTAAGGTCGTGATTTCATGCTTCCGTTACCCCAACGCATACCTGTAGACGACATGCATTAGCGAGTTCTTTGGTCCGGAGACGAAGCCATGTCGAGCTCGCGAGTGGTGCTTGAGCACACAGGGGGTCACTGTCCAATTTTTCAGTCCTTCTGAACGAGACACCACCATCGTGCGGCATCTCGCTATTCGCGCACAGTCTAGTCGCTTATGGCGACTGCGCATTCGGACGCGGTGGTTGGAGCTACGTCGCTCCCATTTCTCGCTGCATGCATCGAACATTTAGCCCGCCGCGAAAGCATCGAGCAGCCGCTATTACCGACGCAGGCCATGCCTGAGGTAGCGGTCAGATATCGGCATCCATCTGGCGCCGCAAAGAACCGGTCTCATCAGTTCTCAAACGCAAGTGCTCTCCCCTCAGCGGTCACTCGCAAGGCCGGTGCTGTCCGCCTCCAGCCGCAATCTTGTTGACCAGTTTATCCCGACGGTCTGCTAATCATCGCCGGCATCGCAGCACCTTGGCGAGGCATGTTAGGGCCTCAGGTTTGCGGGCACTACGGCAGCGGGACTGGCTGAGTGAATGGAGAGATCAGTCCCCTTCCCGCGTCGGCCCTTACAGAGCAGAGGAGGGCCCCGATTCGTCATTGCCGGATCGACCGTCAGGCCCGCGCCACTTCGGGATAGGTTTGAATGGCGGCGATCGCGTCGTCCACAAGCTTTGCACCGGCTTCCGCGAGCTTCCCAAGCGTCGCGAAGCCGAATCGGTGGACGTCGCGTACCGTTTTCGAAAACACGACCAGTCGCCCGGTCGTCAGAAGCACTCGGCCAAAGCCCTCATGGCTGATCATCATAGTCGGCGACGCCGCCAATCCGGTGCGCGCTTCGATTGTAAGCCCGACGGCGGTGTAAAAGATATTGAACCTCAACAGCACGTCCGGATCGGGGTCGCCGATGATCGGGATTTCACGGCGCTGCTGCTCGGTGATGATGAAGTGGGTCAACAGCTCCGCGTCCGATGCGGCGTCCTGCAACCCATAGGTATCCTGAGCGCGGATCAGCCGCGCGAGGCATTTGACGAAAGGGGCGGCAAGGGCCGCTTTGTCCTCGTTGACAGCAGGCGTGCCCGCAGTGACCGACTTTTTTTTCATGATTTACTCCTCATCCTCGAACGGCTTTTTTTCGGCGACGCCCGCTTGCGCCAGCACCTTTCGCAACCACGGCGGAGGAGCCGTCCTGAGCATTTTCTGGGTTCGCGTAAGTACGTCTTGAATAGGTTCGGGGTGCCCCACTTTTATCGGATGAACTTTTGCCGATACGACCTTGGCTGCGGAAGGTCCCCCGATAGCCAGGCAAAAGAGGAGATGACAGCCTCTCAACGCGTTCACCTTCGGGGTGATCCGGTCATCGCCCTCGACCCGATGCTTCCCGGTCCCATCGGAGACGTCATTGAAGCTCACCGCTTCCACGAAATCCCAGCCATCGCGCGCCACGTCGTAGATTGCAAAGTGCTTGGCCGATCCGAAGTGGGCATTAAGCCCTTTCATGTCCTGCGTGGCGATGGCTATGCGCAGTGCGCCGGAACGCCGCGGGGGACTCTCGTCGGAGACGAGCGAGAGGCGACGAATGGAAGTCATCCGGCATTTCTCCGCTTCCGCAATGCATCAAGTGTCTCAGGCGACGGCGTGCGCTGGTTGGCCTGGAAGATGTTGGCCGCCTCGAAGATCAGGTCGCGCGTTCCCCGATAGAGAACTGTGAGCTTGTGCTGACTGCCGAGACGGTCAAACACCGGGAAGCCGACGCGCAGGAGAGGAATGCCGAGGCGCTCCGCCGCCTGGCGTCCGTGCGAATGGGTCACGAGAAGATCAGCGTCGCCTGCCCGATCTTCAAAATCGCCGAGATCGCCAATCTGGATCGCTTCGGCCGGCACTTTCTCGAGAATTTCTGACGCACCGGTCGTGGCAACAGCCGAGATGATCTCGGCGCCAAGCCCGACGAAGAAAGTGGCGAACTGGTACAATTGGTCCGGCTCGGCGGCGATCGCGATCTTCTTGCCGGCGAAATGGAAATGTCCGTCGAGCAGCGCGTCCTGCAGCTGTGCCCGGCAACGGTGGATTTTCGCCGGCGCCGGCACGCCGGAGATCTCGGAAAGAAGCGAGACGAAACGGTCGACGTTCTTCAATCCCGTAAGCGACTGGAATAAGACGTAAGGCACACCCGTCAACTTCTCCAGCAGCTCGGCCGGGCGCCGCATATGCTCTCCCACTCCGATGCATTGCACCGTCGCGCCCAACTCCTGGATGTCCGCAATGCTGGTGCCTCCATAGGTCGTTGGCATCCAGCGATCGGGCACCGTACCGTCGAGCGAGCCGGAAACATCCGGAAGGATCACCGGCTTGAGCCCGAAACTTTCCACCATCTCGCGCAAATGCTCGATATCAGCGACCGTGAGATGCCAGCCGGGGAGAATCGCGACCTTCTTCCGCTTCCCCGGCCTTTCGCCAGGGTTTGTAATCCTCTCGATCATCGTTGCCTTTTTCGAGCGACGCGCCTGCTGGCCCCCCCGTGTAATCTGTTGGATCACCGCGGTGACAGCCTTGGCCCAGCCCTCCTCGAGGGCGCCGTCGAAATCCGGCGTGTTTGCCAGTACGATTTCCGTGCCCGCAAGTTCCTCGTTGCGCAACATTTTGATGTCGGCGATTTGCCTTGCGAAGTCTTCTGAACGGGTTTCCGTTAGTGCTGTCGTGCAGATCCCGATCAGCCTCGGGTCCGCGCGCTTCTTCAAGTTGAGGATGGCCTCTTCTAGATGATCTGGCCCGCCCAAGACTGTTGCCAATTCGTCCATCGCCGTAGTCTGCAGGGGGACTGTTTCCTTGAAATGGCGTACGCATAGCACTAGTGCAAAGCTGGTGCAGCCTTGGCTGCCGTGGAATAGCGGTATCGCACCCTCCACACCAAGGAAGGCTAACGCTGCACCCACAGGCTGGGACGACTTGAGCGGGTTGACCGCCGCTGATTTCGTTTGGGGATGGATGTGGACCATTGGCTTTCCTCAACACTCAGCGAAGTCACCGGCGTCGTGCCGGCGAGTTTTTAAGGGCGCGACACTCGCGGTCTCAATCTGCGTGTGCGTGCTTGGCAGCTGTTCCTCCGCAGCAGGATTGAATTCCCATGGTGCCAGCTCCCGCACTTCGGACCAGACAGGGTTGTGAATCGCGAGGTCAATCTGGCGTACGAGCTCCACCATGCCGTCGTAGCCGGCGTAGGGATGGTGACGCTCCTGATTGATATCAAGCCAAGGTGACTTGGCCTTCAACGCAGTGAACTGGGTGCGCCCGCCCGACAGCATGATGTCGGCCTCGTGTTCTGAGAGCATTGCGTACAGCTCTCGCGGCGCGATCGACTCGAACATGTGGTGCTCGTCCTTCAGCACCTGCTTGATGCGCTCCTTGTCTTCGACCGTCGACTTCTTCACCGAGGTGCCAACGATCTCCATGCCGATCTCCATAAGCGCATGAACAAGCGACCAGGATTTCACGCCGCCGCTGTTGATGAGTACCCGCTTGCCCTCGAGCCGCGGGCGGTAAGCCTCAAGCTTTTTCCACGCAATCGCCTCCTCCTCTGCAATGAGCGTATCGGTGCGGTCGAGGATCTCTGCATCGGCCCCGTTCCTAACGAGCAGCTCAGCAATCCGCCGGAGTGCTTCCGAGGTGGCGGTGATGCCGTAGAAGGACCCCTCGAAAAAGGGGATTTGCCAGCGCTCCTCCATCTTGCGGGCAAGATTGATGAGTGCCGTCGAGCACACCAACATGGCTGCCCGTGCGCGGTGCGATGAGGCAATATCTCGGTAGCGCGCATCGCCTGGAATGCAGGCGCGAACACGAATGCCAAGCCTGTCCAAAAGTGGCCTTACAAGCCAGAACTCGCCAGACAGGTTGAATTCTCCAAGGATATTGATGTCGTAAGGGCTGGCGTCAGCCGGCTCCACCGTGCCGATGACATGATCGAGCAAAGCCTCTCCGGCGAGTTTGTTACCGAGGTTCTTCGAACCGACGAAGCCCGGCGCGTTGACCGGCACCACCGGTAAGGTGAACTTTTCCGCCGCGCGCTTGCAAACTGCCTCAATGTCGTCACCGATCATCGCCGTAACGCAGGTTGCATAGACGAAGACTGCGGCCGGCGCATACGCCTCTTTGATCTCGCGCACCGCTTTGAAGAGCTTCCGCTCGCTATGCCCCATCACTACGTCGAGTTCGGTCAGGTCAGTGGTGAAGCTTGTGCGCCAAAGCATGGGACCTGACGACGCGGCACCGCGATTGTCCCAGGAATTGCCTTCGCAGCCGAGCGGCGCGTGAACTAGATGCGCGACGTCGGTGATGGGCTGCAGCACGACTTTGGCGCCGTCGAAAGCGCAGCCGCCAGCTGTCGCTCCTGGAATCACCGGCTTCGAACAGCCCTTCTTGCGCGCCTTAGGATCCTTACTGCGGTTTCTCTCGCAGGCAGGCTCGTCGAAGGCATCTTGGATTTTTACGTCGAGCGAGGGCATTGCGCTGGCCTTCACGTTCGATGGGGAGATGGCCGGCCTAGGCCGGCCGCCGCTCTTAGCGCGTGAGGTCATAAGAATAGTCCGTCACACCCGGCTGCATCGTCTCGCGATCGAGCTGGTCAAAGATCTTGTCGAGGATCGTTGTCAGGACACGCAGCCCGCCTTGGTAGCCCATGAGGGGAAAGCGATGGTGATGGTGGCGGTCGAAGATCGGAAACGTCAGCCGGATCAGTGGCGTGCCGGTGTCCCGCTCAAGATATTTGCCATAGGAATTGCCTATCAGCAGGTCCACCGGCTCGGTGAAAAGAAGTGATCGCATTGCCCAAAGATCCTTGCCGGCCCACACCTGCGCATCCTTGCCGAAGGGCGAAGATGCGAGCAGTTCCTTCATCTCGGCTTCCCAAGCTGGGGTGCCGTTGGTGGCGAGACAGTGGGTTGGCTCGCCACCGGTCTCCATGACGAACCGGGCCATGGCGTAAACGAAGTCCGGATCGCCATAGATCGCGTATTTCTTGCCGTGCAGCCAGGACTGGCTGTCCGCCATTGCGTCGATCAGTCGGCCGCGCTCCAGGCGGATTGCCTCTGGAATTTCCCTACCGGAAATCTCTGATAGCTTCATCAGGAATTCGTCGGTCGCCTTGACACCGACCGGATAGTGGAAGGAGGCCGTCACCTGTCCGACCTCTTTGCAATATTCCAGCGTCTTGCGGGTATTATAGTGCTGCAGCGACAGCGTCGCCTCGGCATTTAGTGCCGCTCTCACGGCTTTGATCTTCGTGCCTCCGTCATACATTCGGTATTCGCCATCGGACGGCGTATCGAACTGGTCGGAGGCATCCTGGATGAAGGTGTAGGACAGGCCCATAAGGTTGAGCAGGCGCTTGAGCTCGCGATTGTTCCCAACGCAGAAGCCATCAAAGCCCGGGATGATGTTAATCGTGCCAGCCGCTTTCGTACGCTCTTTGCCTTTCCAGAAGTGCTCCAGGATGCCTTTGACCATACTGTCGTATCCATCGACATGGCTGCCGACGAAGGCGGGCGTGTGAGCGAATGGTACGTCAAATTCGGGAGGGACTGCCCCTTCGCACCTGGCATTCTCAATGAAACCATGCAGATCGTCACCAATGACCTCCGCCATACAGGTGGTAGAGACGGCAATCATCTTCGGATCGTAGAGCGAGTAAGTATTGGCGAGGCCGTCGACCATGTTCTTCAGACCGCCGAACACTGCCGCATCCTCAGTCATCGAGGACGAAACGGCCGACGAGGGCTCTTTAAAATGCCGCGACAGGTGTGAACGGTAATAGGCAACGCAGCCCTGACTGCCGTGGACGAAGGACATCGTCCGCTCGAATCCCGCTGCCGCGAATACCGCTCCGAGCGGCTGGCATGCCTTGGCAGGGTTCACCACGAGCGCTTCGCGGGCCAGGTTTTTCTCGCGATATTCCCAGGTTTTGGTGTATTCACCTTGCTCAGTGACGATCCGTTCGGGGTGGGGGCATTCGAAATTCAACTTCTTCTCTGCGAGCATCTGCCTGTATTCCGGCTCGCGGAACAGCGGTGCATGGTCAAGAACTTTGTCGGCCGATTGCGGCATATTGGTCACCTCTTTCCATCTGGCCGCGACTTGCGGCGGCACAGAGACCTTTTGAGACGTTTCAGGGTTCCCGTTAGACGCTAGAGCACGCGATCCGACGAAATAAAGCGGTGTCGCAGAGCCGACAATTGCCAGCAATTGTCGTGTAGCGTTGCATATCTGACGTCTAGGAGCCGACAAGATGATGCTGCCGATCAACGACTAGGGACCGGGTTAGTAGGCTCTACTTGGATATGCTATGTCAGCTCGAAGTGCCAGCCGTTCCATCAAGTCTGCTTCAGACCTCTCCCGGCTCCCCACCCGATCAGGTCACGACTGAATTGGGCCGGCGGAGCTCAAACGACCGCCGCTGAAGCCTGTTATTCCGTCGTATGAATGTGTACGCGTCCCGTGACGGTCCACGAGCCGGTGCTTCACCAGGAGTCAAACTGATTGTGTGCCGACATCTGCGACGCGGCCCTGGGGCTTGCCGGGCACCCCGACGGCGGCTAAGGGACGTGAGCTGACCTGAAGTCAGGCACGCTACAACTTCAAGCTTCCGACTGCGCGAGAGATTTCCGGACTGCTGGGATGATCCTGTCTCCCCACAGCTCTATCTGGCGCAGCATCGTCTTTTGGTTCAAATCGCCCAACTGGGTCTGAATTGCAATCTGGTCCGGCTTCAAAACTTCGATCTCTTCCAGAAGGCGGTCAATCACGCGGTTTATGCTGCCGATGGGCAGGTTCTTGCGCATAGTATCGAACGACAGATCCTGATGCGTCGGCATCTCCTCCAACATGTAGCCGTCTTGACTCTGTTGCCGACGCTGATGCAGTGCCTCGGACAGCCGACGCTGGAAGCGGGCGTTATCGAGATAGCTGTTGATTTCCGCTCCGTCATCGCTGACATAGCAGCAGCGCAGCAGCGATATCTTGGCGTCACCGACCTTCTTGCCCTCGGATGCGGCGGCCGTCTGGATAATGCCGCGCAGCAAGCCCAGAGTTTCCAAGCCATCGTGGAGGGCCGTGACGAAAAGGTTGTGTCCCTCGCGATAGGCTCGGGCCACGGTTTTAGAGGACGCTGTAGCAATCCAGATCGGCGGGGTCGGCTTTTGAAGGGTGCGCACCGAAATTGCCGTCAGCGGCATCTGCATGTAGTGACCGCTGTGGGAGAAGATCTTTTGCTTGAGACCCTTGAGCAAGATGTCGAGATATTCCGAAAAGACAGCCGGCGCCTCATCTATATTGACGCCGAAGCGGTCGAATTCGAACTGCTGGTATCCCGAACCGACGCCGAGTTCGAGTCGGCCGTTCGTAACCACGTCGACAAAGCCGATTTCCGTTAGCAAGCGCAGCGGTTGGTAGAGCGGCAGCACGCAGACTGCGGTGCCGAGGCGAATGGTGCTCGTCAATCCGGCACAATGGGCTACCATCAGCAAGGGCGACGGGATGAGACTATAGTTGTTGAAGTGGTGCTCGGCGAACCAAGCTGTGCTGAAGCCAGCCTGCTCCGAAAGAATGGTCTGCTCTATTGAGTTGCGGATCACGCTATCGGGAGATTGATGATAGCCGCGCTGGGCAGCCAGAATGAACGTTGCGAACTCCATGGTGTCTCCTTGTTTTCGGATCAGGGATCGCACCGCTCGTGATGCCCACGCCTCGCTTCACGAGAAAGTTCTCCAAAGATCATGCCCATGGTCCCTTTGTGCTCAGCGCGCCGGAGCTAACACGTGCAATGCTTCAGGGAAAGAGAAGCCGTTGCCCCGTCAGCCGATGCCATGTCCTCTCCGCAGAGATTGTCCCATCGAGTTCGCTGGCGTCTCCGACATCTTTGGACGAGTTCCAGCCTCCATCCACGTGCAGGATCGAGCCGTTGATGTAGGAGGCATCAGACGAGGCCAGAAAGTAGGCAGCTTCGGCGACTTCCTCCGGTTTCCCAACCCTGCCCATGGGGATCTCCCGTCGCAGCGATGTCGAGTGCATAGCGGTTAACATTTCCGACTGGATGCCGCCAGATGCGCGGATGTGACCTGGAGCGACTGTGGCTGTGCGGATCCCAAGTGGCCCGAATTCGGCCGCCATGCACCGGGTAAGCATCTCTATGCCGGCATTGTATGCGCCGTAGGCATGACTCGTTGCGAAAGATAAGAGGCTGCAACTCGCCTCGAGATTGAGGATGACGCCGCCAGATCGCATCGATATAGCGGCCTCGCGCACGCAGGTGAAGGCGCCAGCAAGATTGACATTCAGTATGTGTTTGAGGACTGCCGGCGCCTGCTCGATATCAGGTCGGAGTGTGTCATTCATGCCAGGAACGTTGACGAAGACGTCGATGTGGCCGAAGCGCTCCCGCAGTTCTTCAAAGAACGCGACGACCTCGCTCTCGACTGTCCTGTCCACGGGTTTTGACAGGTGCTTGTCGCCGAGCAATTGAGCAAGCTTTACCGCTGCACCACCGTCTCCGTCTGCGATGACAACCGTGTCGCTGTTCGTCGCAAAGCGGCGAGCGATGGCCGCACCTATGCCTTTAGCGCCGCCCATGACGACTACCGTTCGCGCATCGGTGCCGTCGATCGGGCGTGAGAGTTCTGCTTCAGGCGTCCTACCTGGAGCCGGGTACGCACCACCGGGCTGGTTGAATGACATCCAGCCACCGTCGACCACAAGCGTGGAGCCGGTGATGTAACCTGCCTGGTCGCTCGCCAGAAAACGCACGACCCGCGCGATCTCGTCTGGGCGAGCCAGTCGGCCCATCGGTACGCGGCGCCTTATTGCGCTCGCATCGAACTTGCCCGTGCGCTCTAAATTCGCGACCATTGGCGTGCGCACGTAACCGGGCGCTACCGCTGTCACGCGGATGCCGCGCGGACCCCATGCGCACGCCAGCGATTTCGTAATCGAGATCAGAGCAGCTTTCGAAGCGGCGTAGCCATTGCGCTTCGGGTTGCCGAGCATGCCAGCCAGCGAAGCGACGTTGACGATGGCGGCACCAGGTTTCATCAGCTTGGCGATTTCGCACGCCATGGAATACGGCCCGATGAGGTTTACCGCTAGAGCGCGTTGAAAATCATCGACAGGAGTATCGACGGTCGCAGCCATGGTCGGCCCTATCCCCGCATTATTGACAAGCACTCCAATCTGCGAGAATCGTTCTTCCAGAAGGCTGCAGAATGCGACGACATCGTCCTCTCGCGACACGTCCAACTCAAGGCCGAGGTGGGGCTGGCCGAGATGGTGGCCAAGTTCAATTACGCCGCTGTCCGGGAGGTCCACCGCGACAACAACGTCTCCATTGGCGGCAAAAGTATCGACTAGCGCACGGCCGATACCCCCTGCGGCACCTGTGACGACGATGACCCGCCCCGGCTGAAGCGGGCGACCGTTTAGGCGTGTCCTCACTGCACAGGCGCCGGCGGCAGGAAACAGAGAGGAGCACAGGTCTATCATGGTTCTTCTTCTCCACTGCCAATCCGGTCCTTTGCGTGACTTTCCGCAGGAGCGCGCCGCTTCGTAAGTTCGTAAATGGGATCATTCGGATGCGGCGCCCCAATCGGTTGGCGAGGACCGAACCGTTCTGTTTCCGAGGACGCCGGAGGCCTCTGCTCTTCGACCCAATCGTAGACCACAGTCCGTTCGGCGATGCGCCACTCCCCTTCCCTTTTCTGGAACAGATCACAGTAGCGTCCGCACAGGAGCACCTGCTTTATCTCGCCTGCCGCGTTAGGGCCGCGCTGCAACGCGGTGAAATAACTCTCGACAGCCGCCTCTGCCGCGCCCAGGAACTCAATCATTATGTTTGCAAGCTGGTGGATGTTGCGCGGCTGAGTTTTGAAGACGCTAAGCGCAAGCTGAATGAACCCCCCGGCAGAGCCGGAGTAACTTCCGTGATTGTCACGTGCATCGGGCCAATAACAGCTGCGCAAAGCGGCCTCGTCTGCCCGGTCGATCCCTCGGCAGTAGCGATGGAGACAGTCGCGGATTGCTTCTCTGTCGAAGAGTTTGTTTATGGTTGGTTGATCCATCGCCTGTAGAGCTCCTCGGCTTATGCGGTGGTGATCTGTACCGGTCCTTCCAACCAAGCCGCGACTAAGCGTCGCGCGGCCTCTTAACAACACAGCCGTGCCTAGGTGAGATTGAGAGGAGACGTGCACCAAGCGGTCACTGCCATTTGCCCATAATGCCGCCTTGACGTCAGCGTTATTTGGGCGTGCAGAACTGGCTCGAGATGGCGTAGCACTGTTCCCGTTTCGGCAGACCGCCTTGGGTTCAGTTAGAAACTGTCCGAAATAGACTTTGACCCACTTTGAAACGTCGACCAACAGCTTAGAGGTGAGTGCTTCGGATTGTCTGATCTGCTCGACGCTGGCATCCACGGGCTTGCGCACGAACGACGACTGCAGTTCGACAACCTGGGACGGCTTAACCGCAAGTAACGCCTGAAGCTGTGGGAAACTAGCAGCGGTGTTGGCCTGCAGCGCAGCAATTGTCTTCAGAGTCAATTCGATCCCTGCCCTGGCCGCGGATTCGAAGATCGAATGAACCATTTTCTGCGCCTTAAAAGCGTGTATCAACTGCTCGCCCGGGTTGATAAGATGGGACTGACTAGAGGAAGAGTTTTCGACAGTTTCAAAGGGCTTGCCTGCGCCTTCGGCCATTTGACTTCCTTTTGTCTACTACAGTCCAACTTTCCACTCTCGAGTTGGCACCACGGCAAGGTCGCTTCCAGTCGAGGCCAGGGAGCGTGTTTACCCGCAGCAGTTGCCGGCTCTCCCAGGCAGTTTCAAAGGTCATGCCAATTCCACCGAGAGCTCCCCTGGTGAAGGTTTAAGATTTACTTTCAGCTACTTATTTGCAAATGTGCAGGAAGTGGATCAAGCAAGCCCGTGTCGCCAATTCGACAAAGTCGACAGTATGTTTCGGATGGCCGCTTGGTCCGGTGAGCTGTGAAGGAAGCGGCGAACGATGAAGACGCATCGGAGCGATCGTCGCTTCTCGTCCGTTCAGGCCCAAGTCAGGATGAGATTGTTAATCCCGAATACATGGCCGCCATGGGTAATCGGCGCAGTGCCTTCCTTGATGCGGAAAGCTGGGATGCGCGCCAACCATTCACCTAGGCCAATGACAATTTCGCGCCGTGCAAGCTGCGCTCCGTGGCAAAGGTGTGGACCATAGCCAAAGGCAGTGTGGTGGTTATCCTGTCGTGCCAGATCGATATTGTTGGGGCACTCGAATTCAGACGGATCTCGATTGGCAATCATCGCGGCACAGGAAACATAATCACCCTTGCGGATAGGCACACCTTCGAACTCGATGTCCTTCGTGGCCACGCGGATTATTTGAACCGTTGAATAGGCGCGCAGCAATTCTTCAGCGGCGAGCACGAGCCGATCCGGTTCGTTTCGCAACAACTCCTGGTGCTCCGGATTGCGTGCAAGATAGGCCATGTCAAAGCCGATGGCGGCTGCGACCGTATCAAGTCCCGCGACCAAGAAGAGCACACCGATGCCACGGACTTCTTCTTCAGTTAAGGAGCGGCCGTCGATTTCCGCCTGCACGACGAAGGTCATGAAATCGCCAGCTGGTGCCTTACGGCGCATCGCTGCAAGTTCGTCGATGAAGGCCACGATCGACCGGGCTGCTGCCGTTCGCTTGTCTGCGTTACCGTGGAGCAAATCACTTACCCAACCAACGAGTACTTCGGATCGCCTCTGCGAGAGGCCCAGAAAGCTGAGGAAGACGCTGACCGTGAAGGGCAAGGCAAAATCCTTCATGACGTCACAGCTGGTTTTCTCTCTCGCTATACCGTCGATCAACGCGCCTGCTCTGTCGCGGATAGTCGGCTCCAGTGCCATCACCCGCCTGGATGAGAACAGAGGATCTAAGAGTGCACGAAATACGGCATGGCCCGGGGGGTCCAATTCGAGCGGGATGACCGGCCAGTGTTCGCCCAGTGCGGAGGCGAAGATGCTGCGATGGCTGGAGAAGGTCTCTGCATTCTGCAGCACTCGGCGCTGGTCTCTCGCACGTGTTATGACCCAGGTACCTCGTCCATCACGCGTGTTGGAAGGAGAGTAAAAGATCGGGGGGCCATCATGAACGCAAGCCACGGCAGCGTGCGGATCCCCGTCAGGCGTCGGCGCCATGCCAGGCGACGTGAAAAGACTGAAGTCCCGCACCAGTCCGGGCGGAACATGATCTGGAATGAGGTTGGTCTTCACTCCTTTCTCCTTCTGTCAATACTCATCAGTTGCGCGGGCCGCCGAAGACCTGAGCGGAATCGATCGGGGAAATCCGACAGGAATCAAGATTTCTCCCCTTTGCGATCATCAAGGGCACGAGAAGGGGAAAATACCTGCAGCACAGAGAGACCGTGCCCGTGGTCGCGCAGTAAGAAGGCGGGCGCGATCTGCGAAATAGGCGGGTGCAAAAACAGCACTTGTTGGCCTGGTTCAAGGGCATCGCTCCGCTGGCGTGACAACATGGCCTAGACCGGCGCCTTGCCTGCAAGGGCGGTTGCAAGCTGCGCCCCGACAAGCTCGCCTTCCCACTTCGCCACGACGATGGTGGCGACCGCATTGCCGATAATATTGGTGAGTGCGCGGCACTCCGACATGAAGCGGTCGATGCCGAGGATCAGCGCCATGCCGGCGACCGGTACGGAGGGCACGACCGAGAGCGTTGCAGCCAGCGTGATGAAGCCCGCACCGGTGATGCCGGCAGCACCCTTCGAGCTCAGCATGGCGACAAGCAACAGCAGAATCTGGTCACCGAAGGACAGCGGGATATCGGTCGCCTGCGCGATGAAGAGCGCGGCGAGCGTCATGTAGATGTTGGTGCCATCGAGGTTGAAGGAATAGCCGGTCGGGATGACGAGGCCGACAACCGAGCGCTTGCAGCCTGCCTTCTCCATCTTGTTCATCAGGCCCGGCAGCGCCGCTTCCGACGAGGACGTTCCGAGCACCAGCAGCAGTTCTTCCTTGATGTAGCGGATGAGCGCGACGATCGAGAAGCCGTTGTAGCGCGCGACCGCGCCAAGCACGAGGAAGACGAACAGGAAAGAGGTGAGATAGAAGGTGCCGATCAGCATGGCGAGGTTGGCGATCGACGCCACCCCGTACTTGCCGATGGTGAAGGCCATCGCACCGAAGGCGCCGATCGGGGCGGCCTTCATCAGGATCGCCACCAAACGGAAAATCGGCAACGTCAGCGCATGGAGGAAGTCGACCACCGGCTGGCCTTTTTCGCCGACCATCGCAAGCGCGATGCCGAACAGAACCGAGATGAACAGCACCTGCAGGATGTCGCCCCCGGCAAAAGCACTGATCAGCGTCGTCGGAATGATATTCATCAGGAAGCCGGTGATCGACTGCTCATGCGCCTTCTGGGTATAGGTGGTGACCGCCTTCACGTCGAGCGAAGCCGGATCGATATGCATGCCGGAGCCAGGCTGGACGACATTCGCGACCACGAGACCGATGACGAGCGCGAGCGTGGAGAAGGTCAGGAAGTAGAGCATCGTCTTGCCGGCGACGCGCCCGACCTTGGCGAGATCGGTCATGCCGGCAATGCCGGTCGCGACCGTCAGGAAGATGACCGGCGCGATGATCATCTTGACGAGCCTGATGAAGGCGTCGCCGAGAGGTTTGAGCTCGGTGCCAATGTCCGGATAGAAATGCCCGAGCAGGATGCCCGCAGCAATCGCCGCGAGGACCTGGACGTACAGATGGCGATAAAGAGGTGTGTAGCGGCGGACCTCCGCGGAATGTTCTGCGATTAACATGATTATCCTCCACATCGTGCCCGCGTGTCGTAAACCGGGTATGCTGAATTGGCGGAACGCCTCGCAGCGGTCTACATCCGGCGCAGGCGCCTAAACTCAAGTTCTGCCCCTACTTGCACCCGCGCGAACACTTTCGCCTTCCTCAGGGCCAAAGCAGCTCTCCAATTCCTTGCATTCCCGACAAGTGGGCGCAGTGCACAGCGAAAATCCCTCAGCTTCACAGAGCTTGCGGTAAAGGTATTTCTTCCACCGCATGTTTTCGGTATTGCCAGCCGCAAGCGTTGGGAAATGGGTGGCGAGCAATCGGCTGAGTTCGACCCGATCAAAAAGACCAAGCTCTCTCCAGAGATGATCGTGGCGCAAGGCTCGACGGGCTATAATCTTGGCGAAACGTACGCTCATCGAATCGCCTGCTCGAGCATGCGCGAGCAGCAGACCGCGCAGAGCTTCCTCCTCCACGCCTGGCTCCACATCGCTTATCTCTTCCAAGCGAAAAGCATGAATAGTTGGGGCGGGGAAACTGCGGTTCAGGATGTCCCGCAGTTCTGCTTGCGAGAGCCCCGTTGCCTCTGTCGCACTTGCCTCGCCGGCATCGATTTCCTCGAGTGCACGCGAAAGGACACAAGCAAGCACGTACTGATCGAAATCCATTTCGAGGTCCATAGGCGGCCAAGGTCCGAGGCCCAGCAATTCGGATAATTGTCGCCAACCGGGCCGATCGGGCATTCTGATTCCGAGTGTTTCTCCCTCTTTCGACAGAGCGCGGACTTGAGCTAGATTTGACATGTTCCCTTCCTTCCCTTTTCGCCCACACACCGGGCGCCGCACGGCAACCGTGGCCGCCGGGGAAGCTTCAAAACTCGTGCCAATCGCGTCTGCTGAGCTGAAGAGGTAACTTTGTGGTTGCCATTCAAAGGCTAAATGAAGGTCTGCTAGTAGCACCGGGGGGATACGGCCGTGTCAGGAGGACGACAAAGGGCGACATGTGATGTCGGTTTTGTGCCAAGAGCAGCGGCCGGGTCCCGTGTCGCGAATGAGGAACCCTCGATTGGGCAAGCGCCAAGCATATCGGATTTGCAGGCGCTAGCGCTGGTATGCGCGAGCGGCTGCCAGCCCATGCCGCCGACGGATAGAGCTTCGAGAAAGTGTGTGGCCAATACCCGAACATAAACATAGCTATCCCGCCACAAGGAAGGACCGCTGCAGCTTGGCGTCAAGTGGCACGGCGCTTGCTGTTCGCTCGTTGGCAGCCGATGAGCTGCCAATCAAGTGCCGTGTTTTCGCAAGACGATCCGGCGAGTGCGCCAGTTCTTTTCCGAAGGAGCAATGCTGATGCCGAAAAAAAAGAGAATCCCCTTCGTTGCCTTTCGCACGCGGGTTCGCGACGAGACTTTGAAGGGACCAAATCCATATCGGTGGGAAGTCAGAACAACCGAGGATTACTTCAGCGGCAAGCGCGTCGTTCTGTTTTCGCTTCCCGGTGCGTTCACCCCGACCTGCTCAACGCGGCAACTGCCCGATTTCGAGAAGCTTTATGACGAATTCCAGAAGGAGGGAATCGAGGCGATCTACTGCCTATCAGTCAATGATGCCTTCGCCATGAATGCCTGGGGCAAGGCGTTAGGCATAGAGAAGGTGGAGCTTATTCCGGATGGTTCCGGCGAATTCACTCGCAAAATGGGCATGCTGGTCGCAAAAGACAATCTTGGCTTCGGGATGCGCTCTTGGCGCTATGCTGCCGTGGTCAATGATGGCGCGGTGGAGCAATGGTTCGAAGAGGGGGGTTTCGCGGACAACTGCGAGTCCGACCCCTATGAGGTCTCTTCTCCGCAGAACATTCTCGAAACGCTGACGACCGGCAATACCGCGTCTGCCTCTTGAGCGCCCCCGACGGAATTTTGGTGTTTCTATGTGAACTTCCCAGCCTGATGTTGCGGATCCTGGACATCTTCGTTCGCAACATTCTCGGGCAGATCCCACCGAATTGGAACGCACCCGCCGGATTGCGGCAACACATTCGGCACGGGCCCTCGTGGTGAACTTGGTCCTGAGAAAGCCTGGTGCGGCGACATCGACATTGCCGGACAGGAGCCTGAGCGCCTCCGCAAAGCCGTTCTATCCTACATGGTCTGTTAGGTTGCCGGGCGCGTCGATCGTTTCGAACGGACTGGAGATGAGATCTGGAACGACGCCCCGGCGTGAGCAGGCTAGTCACGGAGCCGGCCGGGGAGTCGTGGGGACGCTCGGCGGCAGGCTCGGATAGGTCACCTGGGGCTGAACCCCGGTGAGTGTTTGCAGGAAGGCGATGATTTTCGTCACTTCCTCAGCGCCCAGCTCCGTGCCAAGCTGGGCCGCACCCATCACGGCTACGGCCTGCTTCAGGTCCCACACATGCCCGTTGTGGAAGTAGGGGGAAGTGAGCGTAATGTTCCTCAAGGTCGGGACCTTGAAGACGTAGGCATCGTCCAACTCCCCTGTCACCTGAAGGCGGCCCATGTCGTTAGGCGGCAGGAACTCCGAGCCGGGTTTCTCAAACACGCCAAATGGAGAATACATGCTGCCGCCTACATTTATTCCGTTGTGGCAGGAGGAGCATCCCTTATCGACGAAAAGCCTGAGGCCTTCCTTCGCTTCAGCGGTGAGCGCATTCTCATCACCCTCAAGGTACCGGTCGAACGGCGCGTCCGGTGTGGTCAGTGTCGCCTCGAAAACAGCGATGGCCTTCTCGATATTGTCGTAAGTGACGGGATCGGCTTCATCCGGGAAGGCTTTGCCAAATGCCTCCACATAGCCGGGAATGCCCTGCAGCTCCTCGACAGCGCGCTCAGGGGCCATTCCCATCTCGACCGGGTTGGCAATGGGTCCACCTGCCTGCTCCTTGAGGTCAGCCGCCCGGCCGTCCCAAAACTGAGCAATATTGAAGACGGAGTTAAGAACAGTCGGCGCGTTGCGGCCGCCGCGCTGCCCACTATAACCCATCGAGGTGGGTCGCCCGTCAGCACCGCCGCGCCCGATCTGATGGCAGGTATTGCAGCTGATGCTATGCGTTTTCGAAAGTCTTGGTTCGAAATACAGCATTTTGCCCAGCTCGAGCTTCTCGGGTGTCGCCGGATTGTCGTCCAGGGCCGGCCGGTCCTTGGGAATAGCGCGGAATAACGATCTCGCCTCATCCAGCAGATTGTCTTGCCCCATCGTGATAGAGGCAAGAAGACAGGATCCGAGCGCAGTAGCTCGAAAGGTCCACCCCCGCGCCGAGCGGAGACGGGTGACAAGTCCTGTTTTCACAGAAGACATAAGAGACATAGGCATGGCACCTACTACTTTTGATCGCAACTGGTTCGGCGAACGCTCAGCAATAAACATGCCAAGGGAGCAACATTCTCTTTGTTGAGAGTTTTAGGGTGCTAGGCCAGACCGTCGACTCATAAACTTTGAAGCCAGCTTCTCGCGGCGGCGATCCTGAGCAGCGCGCGGCCGCTTGTAATATCCGGTTGCCGCACTGGACCGTAGTACCGTTATCCCGCTTACGTTGCGGCAAAGGCTCAGAAGACCGGGACCATTCTAAGTGATCTGGATTTTGGATGTTGCCACGCCGTCGTGCGGCCTTCTGAGCTTGCGATACGCCCAGCGGCTCGTGACCATGTCTTCGATCCTGGGGCCGCCGCCATCCGCCGCTCCGGCCTGCTGCAGAGTCCGGAGCGGCGCTCGAACCCAACAAAGCCGCAAACCAATGAGGGGCGCATTGCCTCAAGCAAATGTCACCGATAGTGTTGATGCTCCCGATGGCATGGTCATGGTTCGCTGTCCCGGCTCGCGAAGGATGGCACGGCGGACCAGCATGGCGACACGTACGGAACTGGTTGAGGCGACCATCGAACGATATCGATCGAGCTGTCAGGCGCACGAGCATCACAAATCGCGGCAAAAGGGAATCCTTCCGATTCCAGACCTCAACCCGCCGCTCTAAGGCGGTGGGCTGCTCGTCGCGCTCACCGTCTTTCTCTATTGAAGATCACGTGTTTTACAAAGACAGCGCAAACGGCCCATGCAATCCGCATGAGGCGCTACTCGCTAGTCGATGTGACGGTCATCGGAGCTTTGTTCACAAAGAGGATTGTCATGGGTCAGGTGCTGAATGATCTGGCATTCTCACCTTGGCTTTTATCCTTTTCAGCCATGTTCTTCTTTTCGCTGTCGATGGCAAAGCGCCATGTGGAAGCACTGCGCGCGTGCTTAAAAGGGAGGGATGCCATCAAAGGGCGCGGATACTTGCCTGAGGATTGGCCGCTCACCTTGGGTTCCGGCCTTGCTTCGGGCTCGGCTTCGGTCATCAGCATACTGCTTTTCATCGCACTCGATGCCCGTGTACCGCAAGCATATACAATCCAGCATGCCTCTATGGTTGCGCCGGTCGCGTATTCATATGGCTGCAGAGGGTCTGGGTCCTAAGCCACCGCATGGAATTGCACAACGATCCTATTGTGTTTGCGCTCAGGATACGAGCGGTTTGTTGATCGGCACTATTATCGCACTGGCGCAACGGGCCAATGTCAGCGCTAGGTAGTCTGCGACATGAACTGATGGTGCAAAATAGCGCCACCCCAACGTTCACAGCCAGCATAGACATGCTCGCCAAAAAGCTATTTATAATGATGACTCTGCCTGCGGCTTCGAGCGCTTGGTCACATGCACTCGATCCGCTTCCAAGTCAGCCAAATCGTTAATGATATAGGTTGCCGAAGCAATCACACCGAAATCAAGAAACGCGACTACCGTTTTCAGCACGGCATAGAAATTGTCCGCCACATGGCCGAGAAACAGGGGCATGAAAATCAGCACATTTTTCGCCCATGGCTTTGACGCGCTGTCGATAAGGATGGCTGTGTGCTCAACGAGATCGTCTGGGCCCGCCACGACAGCAAGGCGCCTCCTCATCCGGCTGCTGAAGAAGCAGGGGACGCCTGTCGAAGCGAATGGTACCGACAAGGTTCGCTCTTATGACGCAGCACGGCGTCAGGTCATGCCCACCAAAGCGGGCTGGGAGGTTTAACAGTCATGCAGCAACAAGATCTGGCCCGATCCACTACCCTCGCTCCGCTGGGAAACCCGGCGTTCCGCGCGATCTGGGCGGCTACTCAAATTTCAAGCCTAGGGTGGCTGGTGCAGACGACGGCGATCAGCTGGCTGATGGCCACCATCTCGGCGTCCGATCTGATGGTCGCCCTGGTGCAGGCCTCGTCCACGCTGCCCGCGTTCTTTCTGTCCATCCTCGCGGGGGCGATTGCAGACAGTTTCAGCCGTCGCGGCGTGATGCTCGCGGGCCACTGCTTGATTGCGCTGGCATCCACGGCTCTAGCGATTTCCGTCGCGTTGGGGTTTGTCAGCCCGTGGCTGATCCTTAGCCTGAGCTTTTTGGCAGGCTGCGGCTTTGCGCTGAACGATCCAGCCTGGCACGCTTCCGTTGGCGATATCCTGGAAAAGCGCGACATTCCGGCAGCCGTCACGCTGATGTCGGTCGGATACAACATCGTACGCAGCATTGGTCCGGCTCTCGGTGGCCTCATCCTTGCTTTTCTCGGACCCCTTGCTGCATTTGTTTTGGCAGCACTGAGCGACCTGGTCCCGTTGACCGCTGTTGCGCGTTCGAAATGGTATGTTCGCCCTTCTCCGCTGCCGCGTGAGCGGATCACTACAGCCGTCCATGACGGCTTGCGCTTCACTGCTATATCCTCCGAGATCAGAGCGGCTATTCTCCGCGGGACATTGTTCGGGCTGGGGAGCATATCCATCCTCGCGCTGCTCCCGCTGATCGTACGAGATCGTCTGGAGAGTGGACCTATCGTTTATGGCGCGCTGTTGGCCTCATTCGGCATTGGCGCGTTTTCCGCTGGCCTCGGCAGCAGCTACCTGCGACGGACGATGTCACGAGATCAACTCCTTGCTGCCGCCTCCACCGCTTGTGCCGTCTGCTGCCTTGCGCTGGCTCTCACATCGTCCCCGCCTTTGGCGGCCGTTGCGTTGGCAATTGGGGGTGCGGGATGGCTTCTCACGTGGACCGGGATTGACGTCGCCATCCAGCTGTCGAGCCCGCGCTGGGTCGTGGGGCGCACGCTGTCCATCTACTATGCCGTCTCCTCCGCTGGAGTGGCCGCCGGCAGTTGGATCTGGGGCATGCTTGCCCAAAACTACTCGTTGACCATGGCGTTCGAAGTCGCCGCCGTGGTCCTGCTGATTGTCGCTGCCGCTGCATTTGTGTTGCCGATAGAGCTGTGGGAAGAATCGGAACAGGACGCCTCAAGCTTTGTCCCGCCGTCGCTCGCGCTGGATCTCAAGCCCAGAAGCGGACCGATCGTCGTTAAGCTAGACTATCTCATCGCCGAGCATCATCTCGAGGCATTTCTCGACCGCATGCGCGAGCGCAGGCGTGTTCAAAGCCGAGCCGGCGCCCGAAACTGGACGCTTCAGCGAAGCTTGCACACGCCCTCTCTTTGGACCGAGACTTACCGGACGCCGACGTGGATGGACTATCTTCGCCTGAACCACCGGTTAACCGCAGGAGACAAGGAAGTTGGCGTGCGTCTCGCCGCCCTCCAGACGGAGATCTTCCTCCTGAACCAATGTTGTCGATAGAACGCACAACGCGCGCCGTGCGGAGCCGCAGCCAACCGATAACACGCATTTCGCGTCCATGAGGGGTAACCGATGACGAAGCCAGCAATCGATGAACAGCAGCGTTCCGACCGGACTTTGGGCATCGGAAATGTGGTTGCAGTCTCGGCGGTCGAAGCAGATCAGGGCCGGCCCGGCCTGCGTATTGGCCGCCCCAACGGCTGCCAGTTCTCATGTCGCAAGCTCGGACGAGCAGTGATCGGCGCCGCCCGTGAGCTCAACTGCACAAGCGAACCATGGCGTCATGAAGCGCGCGGCTCCTCGCTCCAAAAGCGCTACGGTATGTTCTTCACCTAAACGGCTGACGGCCAGAGCTATCTCCTCGGCTTTGCACGCAGAAAGTTCAAATCGCAGCCGTCTTCAGCTTGAAGCACTTCATCGAAATACAGCTTGGCATATCCGCGGCCGACATGGGTGTGCAAAGGAGCCGTCCATTCAGAGCGGCGGCGCACGAGTTCGCTTTCATCGACCAGCAGCTCCAGCAGCCCCTCCTCTACGTCAAGACGGATCAGGTCACCATTGCGAACCAGCGATAACGGTCCACCGACGGCAGCTTCCGGAGACACGTGGAGAACAATTGTTCCAAAAGCTGTGCCGCTCATGCGAGCGTCCGAAATTCGCACCATGTCCTTGACGCCGGCGGCGGCAAGCTTTCGAGGAATAGGCATAGAGCCGGCCTCAGGCATGCCGGGTCCGCCCTTCGGGCCTGCATTTTGCAAGACCAGAATGTCGTGAGCGTTCACATCGAGGTCGGGGGCATCAATCCGGTCTGCCATGTCTTGAAGGGACGTGAAAACAACCGCGCGGCCGGTGTGCTTCAACAAGCCTGGAGTGGCCGCCGCCTGCTTGATGATTGCTCCTTTGGGGGCGAGGTTACCGTGCAGAGCACGGATCCCGCCCCCACGGTGAATCGGGTCTGCAATCGGGCGCACAACATCGTTCGGCCACGAGGCAGACTGCATTGCCATGCTTTCTCCGAGCGTTCTCCCGCTGACGGTTATGCATTCTTTCTCGATGAGGTGGTCGATTTCGCGCAGTACGGTGGTCAGGCCACCCGCGTTGAACAGATCCTCCATGTAATACCGCCCTGAGGGTTTCAGGTCCACCAGTACTGGAGTTTCTGCTCCAATTTTGTTGAGTTCATCGAGATCGAGATCGAAACCAAGACGTCCCGCAATAGCCGCGAGATGGATGACGCCATTCGTCGATCCGCCCACCGCCTGCAAAACCCGTAGAGCGTTCCCAAGGGAGTTTTTCGTCATGATCTGAGAAGGCCGCAGTTTTTCCGACGACAGGATGACGGCACGTTCTCCCGTCGCCTCGGCATGACGAAGACGATCGGCATGGACAGCTGGAATGGCCGCACCACCCGGCAACATCATGCCCATGGCCTCGCTGACAAGGGCCATCGTGCTTGCGGTCCCCATCACCATGCACGTGCCCGGCCCAGGAGCAAGTTTGTTTCCGATCTCCCCTATTTCCAGCTCGTCGAAAACACCGGCACGATGTTGGCTCCAGAAGCGCCGACAATCGGTGCAGGCGCCGAGGCGCTCGCCCTCATGGCTTCCCGTGATCATTGGCCCTGTCACGGTCAGGATCGCCGGCAGGTCCACGCAGGCTGCCCCCATGAGCAAGGCGGGGACTGTCTTGTCGCAGCCACCGATCAGAACGACTGCATCCATCGGTTGAGCACGCACGGCCTCTTCGACGTCCATTGCCATAAGGTTGCGGAGGAACATACTCGTTGGATGCGAGAAGGCCTCGTGGATTGAAATAACGGGAAATTCGATCGGCAATCCGCCCGCCAGCATCACACCACGCTTGATCGCCTCTATAATGTCCGGCACAGAGCGGTTGCACGCGTTATAGCCGGAAAATGTGTTGGTGATGCCAATGACAGGCCGATCAAGCGCTCTGTCGGAATAGCCCATCGCTTTGATGAAAGCCTTTCGCAGGAACAGGGAGAAGCCGCCATCACCGTAATGTGTCAGTCCCTGTTTTATGCCGTTGGGCTCGTCGGCCATCATGTGAACCTTTCAGGTCTTGGTTCTTGTCCTGGCTCAGCCTCAGGATTTTCGATCGTTGCCAAACGGCTTCTTCGCACTCCCGAGCGGTATTCTAGCCCAAATGTAAACAGACCAGCTCCGACCACGATCGCCATGCCGGCTGCCATGTTCCACGTCACAGTCTCACCAAAAAAGACGGACGCAACAACGACGCTCAGGACGAGCTGGAGGTAGATGAGGGGCTGAACCTCCGGTTCGGTCACGTGGGTCTCATGAACCTGGCGACCGAACGGACCGTGAACTGATGCGGCACAATGCTTCGACCGGTGCTTTTGTAAGTTTCGCGCGGGGCTGCCCGCCATAGGTGATGGCTGCCCGGTATGGATTTGATGTAGGGGCCGTAGCCGGTAGGTTGGTTCGACGCGAAACTGCCGAGCAAAAGCGCTGCTAGTAGTGCAAGAAGTGCATATTTCATGGTGGCATCCGAACCTGTCACTTTGAGGGGACACGGCCAGCGTCGATCTCCTGCCCATTGTAGTCCCGCATCAGCGCGACCCAGAAGCATCGAGAAAAAAGGGCTGGCGGCACCCGCTACATTCAACCGAAGCTTCAAAACTCATGCCACTTTTGCTGGGGGAAGCAATAATCCATTTCGCCGTGTTTTCAGGCGCTTGGGCATCAACATGGAACAATCTCGTGAAGTAAGGCCGTGTCAACAAATCGGCAAAGTCGACATAATCTGTCGCATGGCGTCGATCGCGCCATCGTAGACGAACCTCACCTACCCGTGGTGATCGCGTGCGTAATCTGGCTAATTTGGCCGTGACTATTGGGGACGTGACCGCATCATTTCGGCCGCACGCCGGTTCGGCTGTTCTCTTGGTGTCGGTGCGAGGTGCGCTTTGGCCTCGAGGACACTTGTGAGATGCCCCGAGAGCATCAGGGCCGAAACGCCGAAGGTGTTCCATTCAGGGCAAATTCCAGGTTCGGGAGCACGCCTAGCCGACCGGTACCGCGTCGCGGATTTGAGCGAGCGCCGAGCATAAACCTTTCAATGCTCAGTGCGTTGCGGAGAACCTCATACGAACTCGGCTAATCACCGAATGTCGCAACTCCGACCGTGTCGCACATACGACATGGCCGTGTTTGAACATCGTGTTGTTTTCATGATGGTTTCTCGTTGGCACACTAGGTGCATCGTTCGCAGGCAACTCAAAATTAGGAGAAACGAACCTATGGTAACGCTCACCGACAGCGCAATTGCCGCAATAAAGTTTGCGGTAACCCAGGCTCCCGAGCCGGCGAATGGGTTACGCATCAAAGTGGAAGCGGGCGGCTGCTCCGGTTTCAAATACAACCTAGGTTTGGAGAGCGAGCCACGCGACGGGGATGCTGTCATTGAGGCGGGTGGGGTCAAGGTATTCATCGACCGAGACTCTCAACCTCATGTCGGCGGCATGACAGTGGATTTCACCCCGGGTGTCAATTCCCCCGGATTCACCTTCGACAATCCCAACGCGCGAGAGAACTGCGCCTGCGGAAAGTCCTTCGGTTGATCGCGAGGAGAGGGAGAACGAGAATGCGAGGTCATCACAAGAAGGATCAAGCAAGAGACACTTCATGCTGATGCCCCAGCGGGCTCGCTGCGTCATTTCTCTAAGCGGAAGGGCGGCATACTTGAGGCCTGTCTATCTCGACAATAACGCAACGACACGTGTCGATTCCGAAGTTCTTCAGGCGATGCTGCCGTTCTTTACGGATCACTTTGGCAACCCTTCGTCTAAGCATGACGCTGGCGCCGTTGCTGGCGCAGCGATGAAGACAGCCCGCCAACAACTGCAAGCGCTGATCGGTGCCAAGTTCGAGCATGAGATCATTTTCACGTCGGGCGGGACCGAAAGCAACAACACGGCGGTTCTTTCGGCCCTGTACGTGATGCCTGGGCGAACAGAGATCATCACTTCAGCGGTCGAACATCCGGCCGTGCTGGCGCTCTGCACGCACCTCGAGAAAACAAGTGGTATCAAGGTGCACAGGATTCCGGTGGATCACCACGGCCGGCTTGACATTGACGCCTATCGGACGGCCCTCACACATCGTGTGGCAATCGTCTCAATAATGTGGGCAAACAACGAGACGGGAACGATCTTCCCTGTAGCTACGCTCGCTGACATGGCCAAGCAGGTGGGCGCAATTTTCCACACCGACGCAGTGCAGGCGGTCGGCAGGCTTCCGATGGACCTGAAATCGACCGCAATCGACATGCTGTCGCTCTCCGGCCACAAGCTCCATGGGCCCAAAGGCGTTGGCGCACTCTACATAAGACGTGGCGTGCCTTTTCACGCGCTCATCAAGGGTGGGCACCAGGAGCGCGACCGACGGGCGGGCACTGAGAACATTCCCGGGGTAGTAGGTTTGGGCAAGGCGGCCGAACTTGCTTTGGAAGGTATGGACGAGGAAAACACATGGATCAAATCGCTTCGCGACCGATTGGAGAAAGGACTTCTTGAGCACATCCCCAGAACCTCCGTCAATGGCGATCCGCTGGCGCGGTTACCAAATACCACAAGCGTCACCTTCGACGGTGCTGTCGGCGAAGCTATAGAGTTGCTGCTCAACCGCCACGGCATCGCTTGCTCCTCCGGCTCCGCCTGCAACTCTTCTTTCCTGAGGCCGAGCCATGTTCTAGAGGCTATGCACATGCCCGACACTGCGGCACTCGGAGCGGTCCGCTTCTCGTTCTCACGGTTTAACCGTGAGGAAGATGTTGATCAGGTACTCCATGTTATACCCGGAATCGTTAGGAAATTCCAGGGATCTGCTCGAGTTCCTGTCGGATAGGCGACATGCTGAGGATAGACAATCAGCGGCCGCGTCCTGCTCTTATGGACACAAATGAAAAAGGCCTGCTGGCGCCGGCTTCACTGTCCGGCAAAAGAAAGGAGCATGCAATGATTTGTAACAGTCAGGCCCTTACTGGTGATGTCACCGACATTCTCACACGGCTAAAGAGCTTGTCGGCTGCCGAAGACTTCTTCGAGACTCTTGGCGTTTCCTATGAGCCGAAGGTGCTTGATATCTCTCGGCTCCACATCATGAAGCGCATGGGACAATATCTGGCCGAGCAGGGTTTTTCCGATCTCGGCGCGGTGGCGGCCGTGGCCCGTGCACGCGAAGCGCTCGAACGCGCCTATGCGGACTTTGCAACCACTTCGCCGCTTTCACATCGGATCTTTAGGGTGCTTGAGGAACGCGACCCGACTAAAGCAGCCGCGCTTAGCCGCACCTTTGTGTCATTGGACTCCGTCTTGAAGTCATCGGGAAGCGACAAATGTGGCGCGGTTGCGACAATCCAATGTCCTGAAGCCGACAACACTGTCACGCCATCTGCACGCGCTGAACCGAAAAGCGCTTGAGGTTCACGGTATTGTCGAGCCACAGCTGGTTGGCATGATTGGTGCTTGGAAGAGATGCGAAAAACGTCATGCTCACATGCGATCGGAGCTAAAGAGACCTCATGCACATAGTAGTCTGTATCAAGCAGGTGCCGGACTCAGCGCAGATACGCGTCCATCCGGTGACGAACACGATCATGCGCCAAGGCGTGCCGACTATCATCAACCCTTACGACCTTTTTGCCCTCGAACAGGCACTCGAGGTGCGTGACCACCATGGCGGCGATATTACGGTGCTCACGATGGGCCCACCCATGGCCGAGGAAGCACTGCGCAAGGCGCTCACTTATGGCGCAGACCGCGCGGTACTCCTGACCGACCGTCACTTTGCCGGCTCCGACACGCTGGCGACTTCATTTGCTCTCTCTCAGGCAATCGCGAAGATTGGCAACAGCTTTGGTACGCCTGATATCGTCTTCACAGGCAAGCAGACGATCGATGGCGATACCGCCCAGGTCGGCCCCGGAATAGCCAAGCGCCTGAACCTCGTACAGTTGACCTATGTCGCAAGAATCAATTCCATTGATCTCACCACGCGCGCGATTAGGGTCGAGCGTCGCTCGGAAGGCGGCACGCACGTCCTGAAGAGCGAATTGCCTTGTCTTATCACTATGCTAGAGGGATCGAATGCCATTCGCCGCGGCTCACTTGATGATGCCTTGCGCGCCGCACGCAGCGAGATCGTCAAGTGGAATGCGGCGGAAGCCGGCATTGAAGACATCACCAAATGCGGGCTGCGTGGTTCACCGACGGTCGTTAAGCGCGTCTTCGCCCCCACCCCGCGAGAGCAAAAAGCGGTGCAGATAGAGACCCTTGAAAAGGGGGCGCACGACGTGGCTGACGAGCTGGTCGCTTCCATTTTTACCAACCAGCCGGCGCTGGAACACGAGCTCTCCTCTACCGGCAGCACGTGAGGAGATAGGAGCAGATTATGGGAACTCGAAAAAGTAAAGCGTCGCCACCGGTCCAAGGCCGTGCCGGGATGAAGAAGGAGCTGCCTGAGCAATTCAGGGATTACCGGCACGTCTGGGTTTTCATGGAACTAGAACGCGGTCAGGTACACCCGGTCTCGTTCGAGCTTCTCGGCGAAGGCCGCAGACTAGCTGACCAACTGGGTGTTCAGCTTGCAGGTGTTATTCTCGGGCCGCCGGGAGGTTCTACCTCACATGCCGTTGCTGAGGCCTTCGCTTACGGCGCCGACCTCGCCTATCTCGTCGAGGAGCCGCTGCTCACCGACTATCGAAACGAGCCCTTCACTAGGGCACTGACAGATCTCGTCAATACCTATAAACCCGAGATTCTGCTTCTCGGCGCGACGACACTGGGTCGAGATCTCGCCGGTTCCGTCGCGACGACACTGCTGACAGGGCTCACAGCCGACTGCACCGGACTTGATGTGGATGCGGACGGTTCACTAGCAGCCACCCGTCCCACATTCGGTGGCTCGTTGCTTTGCACGATCTATACGCTCAATTCCCGGCCCCAAATGGCGACTATACGGCCAAGGGTCATGCGCATGCCACAGCGCTCAAACAAGCCGGTTGGGCGGGTAATCCTGCACGACTGGAGAATGTTCGAGGAAGAGATCGTCACGAAGGTTCTCGGTTTCCTTTCCGATGGCCAGTCGGAGAACGCTAATCTCGCCTATGCGGACGTAGTGGTTGCCGGCGGACTGGGGCTCGGCGCTGCGGAGAACCTGCTGGCCGTGACGAACCTCGCGCGGACGATCGGAGGTGATTATGGCTGTTCCAGGCCGCTTGTGCAAAAGGGGTGGATGCCATTTGATCGGCAGATCGGCCAAACGGGCAAAACGATCCGCCCGAAGCTCTATATAGCGGCTGGAATATCAGGCGCAGTCCAGCACCGCGTTGGCGTCGAGGGAGCTGATCTCATTGTCGCTATCAACACCGATCCGAACGCGCCAATATTCGATTTCGCCCATGTCGGTGTTATCGCCGATGCGGTCAGCTTTCTGCCTACATTGGCGGAAGCTTTCGTCAGACGGTTGGCGCCGCTCAACCGTCTGAAACTTGTGAACTGAGGTAAGACCTATGACCGAGGAAAAATTCGACGCGATCGTTGTCGGTGCCGGTATGTCTGGAAACGCGGCTGCTTACGTGATGGCAAGTCGGGGTCTAAAGGTATTGCAGTTGGAGCGCGGAGAATACCCGGGCTCCAAGAACGTCCAAGGCGCCATCCTGTACGCCAACATGCTGGAGACAATCATTCCAGATTTCCGGGATGATGCACCTCTTGAGCGGCATCTAGTCGAGCAGCGATTCTGGCTAATGGACAACACGTCACACGCCGGAATGCACTACCGGTCGGACGACTTCAATGAGCCGACGCCAAACCGTTACACGATCATTCGCGCCCAGTTCGACAAGTGGTTTTCGCGGAAAGTGCGAGCGGTGGGCGCGGTCGTTTTGTGCGAGACGACGGCGACGGGACTGGCTGTCGACGCGACCGGTAAGGTGATAGGCATACACACCGATCGAGCGGGCGGCATCATCCATGCGGACGTGGTCGTTCTCGCCGAGGGAGTGAACGGCCTCCTCGGCACGAAGGCAGGATTTCGTAAGGTGCCGAAACCCGAAGCGGTGGCACTCGCTGTCAAGGAAATGCATTTCCTGCCGGAAGAAGTCATCGCTGAGCGCTTCGGTCTTACCGGCGATCAAGGCTGCGTTGTTGAAGCGGCTGGGACAATCTCGCGCGGAATGGTCGGGTTGGGATTCCTCTACACAAACAAGGAATCAATCTCGATTGGCATCGGCTGCCTTGTCTCCGATTTCGCAGAGACCATGGAAAGACCGTATACCCTTCTTGACGCGTTCAAGGACCATCCATCAATCCGGCCGCTACTTGCAGGCTCAGAGATTAAGGAATATGCAGCGCACCTCATTCCGGAGGGCGGGTTCAAGGCAATTCCGCAGCTCTTTGGGGATGGCTGGGTTGTGGTTGGCGACGCGGCGCAGCTCAACAACGCCGTGCACCGTGAGGGCTCGAACCTCGCCATGACGTCGGGTCGCATCGCCGGCGAAGCGATCGCCACAATTAAGAGCCGGAGGCGCCCGATGACTAGGGAGAACCTCTCGCTTTATAAGGTCATGCTGGACAAATCCTTCGTTGTGAAAGACCTTAGAAAGTACAAGGACATGCCCGCCCTGCTTCATACGAATTCACGCAATTTCTTCATGACCTACCCGCAATTGCTGTCGCAGGCGGCGCAAAACTTCGTGCGCGTTGACGGCACGCCCAAGATCGAGAAGGAAAGAGCGACTAAGGCGGCCTTTATCAAGGCGCGTTCGCGATGGGGACTTCTCAGTGACGCAGTCCGTTTCGCACTGGCCTGGCGCTAAAGGGGAGAAATGAGATGACAGCTTCAGTCGTTCGCATCGAGGACAAGCTTTATCAGAACCGTTACCTAGTAGACGCGGGACGGCCGCACATCAAGGTCCGACAGCATCAGTCTCCGAGCTCAAACCTGCTCGCGCTGACCCTTGTCTGCCCAGCGAATTGCTATGAGGTGAATGAAGACGGCCAAGTAGAGGTTACTGCGGACGGGTGCATGGAGTGCGGTACATGTAGAGTACTGTGCGAAGAGAGCGGTGACATTGATTGGAGCTATCCGCGAGGTGGATTCGGTGTGCTTTTTAAATTCGGATGACTTGCATCTCGCTTTTGCCTGACGAGACGGGTACGGTCACGGGCGCTCACAAGTGCACACGTAAGCGCGTGACAATGTCAGCATGGTCGCAATTTCCCGTTGGGAACTACAAGCCGTCCGTACAACGCTTGGGATGTTTCCTCGCAACGATCGGCTCGATGAGGGTATGACTGAATTATCCGCTAAAACCATGCACAAACGAGACTTGGGGTGCAGCGGTCTCTACCGGATATCGAGGGTCTTGATCACCTCAGCCAGTATTGAGAGCAGGCTTGCCAATGTGCTTAACACCCTCCCCGCACTTCTGCCAATGCGGCGCGGCGCAATCGTGGTTCTGACCGCTGAAGGAGAGCTCGAGACAACTGCAAGTTCTGGGGTTGAGCATGCATCATCAGGTGCTCGCTATATTCCAGCGAAGGCTGCAATAGACAAAATCGTCGCAAAAGGCGCGCCGCTAGTCGTACCGGACATTTGCAAGTCGGACCTGTTCCAGGATGAGCTTCAAAGCATTTTGAGCGGCACTGGCCAAGTCACCTTCATTGGTGTCCCAATGAAGGTCGATCAAGAAACGCTTGGCACATTGTGGATCGACCGCGCCAAGGATGGTGCCACCAGGACACAATTTGAGGAAGAGGTGCGTTTCCTGTCCATGGTCGCCAACCTTGCGGCCCGGGCGATTCGGCTGCATCGCCACGAGAACCGCGATGGCCAGCCGATCGTGAGTGAGGAAGTCGCTCGCGAGGTTAGTTCAGCCGACAAGGAACTGCCCGAATCTGCCCGACAACGGCCCACAAGAATCGATTGGATTATCGGGGAAAACCCTGCACTCAAGCGGTTGGTTGAAAGCGTCAAAATCGTTGCAAGAACCAATTCTGCGGTGCTTCTCAGGGGCGAAAGCGGCACTGGCAAGGAATTCTTTGCAAAGGCCATCCACGAGCTTTCACCTCGGAGAAAAAAACCCTTTGTGAAGTTAAACTGCGCCGCGCTGTCTGCAGGCGTCCTGGAATCGGAACTGTTCGGACATGAAAAGGGTGCCTTTACGGGGGCCATCTCTCAGCGCGCAGGCCGTTTCGAACTGGCGGATGGCGGAACGTTGCTGCTCGATGAGATCGGCGAGATCTCGCCGGCATTTCAAGCGAAACTGTTGCGCGTCCTGCAGGAAGGTGAGCTTGAGCGAGTCGGCGGCACAAAAACTCTCAAAGTGGACGTTCGACTCATATGCGCCACGAACAAGGACCTAGAGGCCGCAGTCGCAGAAGGGGAGTTCAGGGCCGACCTCTATTACCGAATCAATGTGGTGCCCCTATTTTTGCCGCCACTCAGGGAGCGAAATGGAGACATTCCCCGCCTTGCGAGGGTTTTCCTCGACCGTTTCAACAAGGAAAACAATCGCGATCTCGCATTCACGCCGGCTGCGCTCGATCTCTTGTCAAAATGCAACTTTCCCGGCAACGTTCGAGAGCTTGAAAACTGCGTCCGAAGGACCGCCACTCTCGCGTGTTCAGCGACGATCGTTCCATCAGACTTCTCCTGCCAGAATGACCAGTGCTTTTCTTCAACGCTCTGGAAAAGCGCTGGCCAGCCGCTTGGCGGCCATACGACCAGTGGTTTGGCTACGGGCCTCGGTTACCCCAATGGTCCTGGCGACTTAACTGTGACACCAAATCTAACGGACCGCGAGCTGTTAATCAGCGCGATGGAGAAGGCCGGCTGGGTTCAGGCGAAGGCGGCTCGGATCCTCGGCCTCACACCGCGGCAAGTCGGCTATGCTTTGCGCCGACATCGTATCCAGGTGAAAAAAATCTAAAGTCGATGGGGCCACTTATGATGGGCGTGGCCACCCAGGCGTTGGTGGCAACCTTGGCGGAGATGTATGTGCAAGGGGTGTCGACGCGGAAGGTCAAGGCGATCACCGAGGAGCTGTGCGGCCATGCCTTCTCGGCGTCGTTGATCTCGGCGATCAACAAGCGGCTGGACGAGAGCCTGAACGAGAGCCTGAACGCCTTTGCCGAGCGCCCGCTTCAAGAGCCGTTTGCCTACCTGATCCTCGATGCCCGTTATGAGAAGGTGCGCGAGGCCGGTGTGGTGATGAGCCAGGCGGTGCTGATCGCTGTCGGTATCGACTGGGACGGGCGGCGGCAGATCCTGTCGGTCGGATGGCCGGCCGTGAAAGCCGTTCCGCCTGGAAGGACTTCCTCGTCAAGCTGAAAGGGCGCGGTTTGAAGGGCGTCGAACTGGTGGTCTCCGACGACCATGCCGGTCTCGTCGCGGCAATTGGCGAGGTGATCCCGGAAGCTGCCTGGCAGCGCTGTTACGTGCATTTCCTCAGGAACGCCGTATGCGACGTCCACGCCCCATCGCTTTTTCAGTTGCAGCGATCTGAGGTTGATC
>NZ_JABEKV010000012.1:0-13176 GCF_013283645.1 Sinorhizobium psoraleae | reverse complement strand
ACGCCCGGCCAGCCTCAAAATACAGCCTATCCAATGGGGCGGAGACGGCGCTTACACATGGACGATCTGCGAGAGCACAAGAAATTAGCACTCCGTCAAGCCGCATGACCAGCACTCATGACCGCCCAATTTCGCAGAACTTGACGCACACAACCCGAATTTGCCCGCTTCTTGTCGCAAGCTCGACAAAATTGGGTCAGAGCACTTGGCCGGAATCTGACACGAAATTCCAACCCGTTGAAATTGCGATCTTGCTTTAGTTGGCACAGGGCTTGCAGTTTCGACAACGACCTTACTCGCCAGTGGAGCCGTTCGATGAGTGCACCGATAATTTCGCTTAAAAGCCTGTCCAGCACGACATCCGCCGGGCAGTTGCTGACAATCGCGAAATCCGGTGGCTGCGCATCCTCGTCCTGCGGCTCGTCCTCAACACCAACCGACACGGATTCGGCTATCTGGGAGAAGATCAAGGATCACCCCTGCTTTTCAGAGGAAGCGCACCACTATTTCGCGCGTATGCACGTCGCTGTCGCACCGGCCTGCAATATCCAGTGTAATTACTGCAATCGCAAATATGATTGCGCTAACGAAAGTCGGCCTGGCGTCGTCTCCGAAAAGCTGGCACCGGACCAGGCGCTCCGCAAGGTGATTGCGGTCGCCAACGAAGTGCCGCAGCTTTCCGTTCTCGGCATCGCGGGTCCGGGCGATGCTTGTTACGATTGGAACAAGACAAG
This sequence comes from Sinorhizobium psoraleae, assembly GCF_013283645.1. Taxonomy (GTDB): domain Bacteria; phylum Pseudomonadota; class Alphaproteobacteria; order Rhizobiales; family Rhizobiaceae; genus Sinorhizobium; species Sinorhizobium psoraleae. The sequence continues at coordinate 12,442 of NZ_JABEKV010000012.1, read as the reverse complement.
GGCGACTTTCGAACGCGTCGCTCGGGAGATCCCCGACATCAAGCTATGCATTTCCACCAATGGACTTGCCCTGCCGGAACATGTCGACGAGTTGGCGGAAATGAACATCAGCCACGTGACAATCACCATCAACATGGTTGACCCGGCAGTCGGCGAGAAGATCTACCCGTGGGTCTTTTATGGTCATCGCCGCTACACCGGCATCGATGCTGCCAAAATCCTGCATGAGCAGCAGATGTTGGGACTTGAGATGTTGAGCGAACGCGGCATCCTCACGAAGATCAATTCCGTGATGATCCCCGGCGTCAATGACCAGCACCTGATCGAAGTCAACAAATGGGTGAACGAGCGCGGCGCGTTTCTGCACAACGTCATGCCGCTGATTTCCGAACCGGCACACGGCACCCGGTTTGGCCTCACTGGACAGCGCGGCCCAAATCCACTTGAACTGAAGGCGCTTCAGGATCGCCTCGAAGGCGGTGCCAAGCTGATGCGACACTGTCGACAGTGCCGCGCCGATGCAGTCGGCCTTCTCGGCACTGATCGTGGCCAGGAGTTCACGCTCGACCAGATCCCGCTCGAACTTGGCTACGACGGTAGCAAGCGCTATGCCTACCGGGAGGTGGTCGCACGCATACGCGATGACCACATAGCGGCTAAGGATCAGGCGATCACAACGCTTGCATCGGTGAGCACGCGCGGGTCGCTTCAGGTGGCTGTTGCGACGAAGGGTGGCGGACGCATCAACGAGCACTTCGGCCATGCGAAGGAGTTCCAAGTTTACGAAGCCTCGCAAACCGGGATCAAATTCGTGGGGCATCGCAAGGTCGAGGCGTATTGCCATGGCGGCTGGGGCGAGGACGCCGCTCTCAGTGGCATCATTGCTGCACTCGCTGGCATAGATATCGTGCTGTGCGCCAAGGTTGGAGATTGCCCCAAGAAGCAGCTCATGGAAGCTGGAATCCGGGCAACGGACGCCTTTGGCTATGATTACATCGAAGCGGCGATCAGCGCTCTTTACATCACAGAGTATGGTTCCGACTCATCGGAGCTAACCGCTTGAGCTGGCCTATCGATCGAGACCCAACCAGGAGTTCAATGATGGTCTACAAAATCATCGCATCCCAATGCACCCAGTGCGGCGCCTGCGAGTTCGAATGCCCTTCCACCGCCATCGAGTTCAAGGGCGAGAAGTACGTGATTGATCCTGACAAATGCACCGAATGCAAGGGGGCTTTCGAGGTGCAGCAATGCGCCTCGGTATGTCCGGTGCCGAAGACTTGCGTGCCGGCTTAAGCTCCGAATGCAGTGGCCGGGCTTCCGCGCGCCAGGCCCTCGTTTCCCCTGCGTAGCCCCGTCAATGAAAGGAATAGCAATGGGTCTTGGACGCGAAGAGGAGGTCGAAATCCATAATCCTCCACGTTTCATGCCGGGTGAGAAAGTCTGTGCCACACGCCACATCAAAAATGACGGCACCTATCCCGGGAAGGAAATCGGAGAAAGGCTCGTCAGGAAAGGCGACGCGGGATTTGTGCGCGATGTCGGGACCTTTCTCCAGCAGTTTTACATCTATGCCGTCGAATGGATCGATCGCGGCAACGTCGTTGGAATGCGTGCGCGTGAACTGAGGAGCCTCGATGAGGTCTCGACCTTGGCAACCGCTGAATGCACTGATCGGAGCGAAGGAAATGCAAAAATGAAAGTAACAATCCGCAGAACTGGCAATGACTTATCAGCGTATGTTGCCAAGAAGGATCTCGAAGAGCCGATTGTCGAGGTTGAGAATGAAGGCCTATGGGGCGGCTTCGTGGTGCTCAGGAACGGCTGGCGGCTCTTATTGCCCGATCTTCCGCAGGACACCCAGCTACCGGTCACCGTCGAGGCAAAGAAGGTGGTGAATGATGCAGCGCAAAGAAAAACACCATGAATACAACACTGACTTTCGGTCTCGTCGTTCAGAACAGCCTTACCGAAGTAGCTTGACCCGGTGTGGCCGAACCCTGCGGCCTCGAATGCCTCAAAGAGCGCTGTTGCCTCCGATCTGCTTGGTGCCTTGTTGCCGTTGCCAGCAAACTTGACCGGCGCGCTCGCTCCCTCCGTCAATGGCGCTACGATTCCCGCCGAAAGCGTCTTACGACGCCACACAGTAGAGCTGCGATGGCTCCAATCCCCGACACCGCGCAATCGCCGACACATTTGGCCCCGGCGAGAACGCCTCCGCGACTAGCCGTGCCTTCTCTTCATCCGACCAATGACGCGGCTGGCGTCGAGACGGCATCGGCTCGGCCGTCAGCACCGTCGCCCATAGGTTTCTCCGCATGACTCATGCAGAAAATGCGGTTCCAAAGCTAAGTGGAGTAACCTACGGCTTGCGGAGTTTCACGCACTGGCACCGAGATACCTGACTACTTTAGGCACCATCGCACTCAGCCAACTCGATCCATGAAAGATGATGTTGGCGGGTGCGCTGCGCGACGCCTCGATAAGAAACGATTCGGCATGGGCCGACCCTACGGCGAACAATGATGCTCCGCTACTGGCTGAGCAAGGCGGACCTTCAAGACCTCTTCGAGTCGCGCGTCGCTTCCCGGCCCTGGCGATTTTCGTGTCGCCGAGTTTTCAATTTCTCCCTGAAGATTAGCCGGGTCGTTCAACGGCCGTTAGCAAGGACGGGATAATCGCCTTATGAAAGGGAATCGCAGCGGCAAGATAGAGCCAGCCCATAAGACTCCTGCGGCGCACCAGAGTGGTCATGCCGACAATCTGGCCATCAGCCGGCCCTTCACCGATATCCACGATCAGGCGAAAAAGCAGGTGACGGTCATCATAGCCGAATACTGTTTCGCGGTTGTCGCTGTGCATTAGAGGGAGGCTGGAGACGAGGTCGGAATGCCTCGTTTCCGCTGTCGCGTTGAGACCGACCAAAGGCACGAGGCGGTTTCGAAAAATCAGAAGGTTTCGTACCCAGCAAGGTGCGCTACCAAGCACTCGCCTCGCCGCCTCAGCCGCTGTCATCCGCTCGGCCAAGACGAGCACTTCGTAGCGATCAGCCCAATCTGCTCCCGGAAGCCAAGCGTTCGGCAGTCTTACGGCAGCCCTTCGTGGTCTCATGAGCGTACCTTTCGCTCTTACCGGTTCCGCCAATCAGGGCGGTTACCGTGCGTTTGGCCCTCTACATAATTGCGCACAAAGGCGGTGCTACATAGCGGACCGCTTGCCGCAGTTCAGGGCCATTTGTCGCATGGGGCAGATGCGGGCGGAACCAGCGACAGCAATAGTGTTTGTACGTAGGATGACGGGAGTTCGCGGTGCCATGCCGTGAAAAGTCGCACGCTGCCTTTGTAGGGGGTTGAGCACCAGTCAGAACTGTTGCGTTGAGGAGCAGCCAACCGAATCTCGGATCAAGCCTAAGTCCGCCCTTCCTGAGCGGCGGGGAAATTCAGTCCGCATCCATAGCGCGGATGGGTGCGATGACGTCCCAGGGAGTTCTCTAATCGCGGTTGTCAAGTTGATCGCCGAGGGCGTCACAGGTTCTCTAATCGCGGTTGTCAAGTTGATCGCCGAGGGCGTCACAGGTCAGGCTGGAGATGGCAGCTTTTCTTTGGGCGATTGGACAGGAGGTCGCTCCCACAGCAAAAGCCTAAAGGCGAATGCCCAGCTCGAACAAAAACGCTTAACCCGAAAATTGAAATCATCTCCTGTTGGACAAAGATGGAGGCAGGGCTCCGGTGGGGAACCCTCGCAGGCTCTATGTGGCGGACAATTCCAAGCCCGAGATTAGACAGAGGCAGCCCCAGACGAACACACGGAAATGCGGTACCCAACCCGCGCATAAGAGTATGCCAGCCGTCGTCAAAATGCCCTGCCTCCTCCTTTGTTCAACAGCTTCACGCATGCGTGCTTTCGTCCTCAAGGCCGGAAAGGAAAGAGTCATGATTAAGGAGCTTGCAAATGAACATAAGAGAGCCTCGGCGGTTTTCGATAGCCAATTGGCGCGGTGGGAGCAACCGGCGGAAACGCGTGGCCTTCATCTTGCGCAGCGTTGGAGCCGGTTGCGGCGATGATCCCGGCATAGGCTGCCGGGGTGCGGTATCCGAGCGACGAGTGCGGCCGGAATGTATTGTACAACACGACGACAGAACACCCACGGGACCGAGGTTCGCGAGCTTTTGTATCCATGGCATCCCTGGTCGGGGCGGCTCGTTCACGTCCATGAGGCGCTGTCCAAAGGGACGCATATTTTCCGCTGCAGCCTTTCTGGTGCTTCCTCTGATCGACTTCTTGAAGTCCCGTCGTGGATGTTCGACCGATCTGTGAGTGGTTGTTGGCGCAGCCTGCCGGTCCCGCACGTCGATCTCGCGAGCCTGCATACTTTGGCAAGATTGCTGAAGGACGCTGATGCCTCATCGCAAACTGCGATAAAGGGCGCAGCATTGATCTCTCACGAAACGAGTCGGAGAGATGTCCATGCCTCGCCAGTCCATGACATACCAGTTCGATCTGTTCTCGGCCCCGCAGCGGGGGAAGACGGCAGGGACGCCGCAATGGCCGGAGTTGCCGGAGGAGACCCGCCAAGCGCTGACGGTGCTCATCGTGCGGCTGTTCGTCGATCACGCAAACTGCGGGCGTGCCTCCCAGCAGAAGGAGGCCGGTCATGATGCATGAGAAGATCGGCCGCATCATCTGGAGCGGAAGGCCATCCTCTATGTTCGGCAGTCCTCGGCTCACCAGGTTCTGCACAATCGCGAAAGCAGCGCCCTCCAGTACGCCATGCGCGACCGGCTGGCAGCGCTTGGATGGTCACATATAGAGACGGTGGATGACGACCTTGGTCGTTCGGCCGCCGGCGGCGTGACCCGCGCTGGATTTGACCGGATGGTGGCAGAAGTCTGCCTTGGCAAGGTTGGCGCCGTGGCCGCGCGTGAGGTATCGCGCTTCGCCCGGAACAGCCGGGACTGGCAGCAACTCATCGAGATGTGCCGTGTTGTCGATACCGTCCTGGTCGACCAGGAAGCGGTTTATGCGCCCCGCCAGGGCAACGACCGCCTGCTCTTGGGCTTGAAGGGCAGCCTCAACGAGCATGAGCTCGATCTCTTGCGTCAGCGTTCCCTTTCCGCCCGCTATGAGAAGGCTCGCCGCGGTGAACTCATCGTCACTGTTCCGGTCGGCTTCGTAAAGGCCGGTGACAGGATCGAGAAGGATCCCGACCGACGCATCCAGGAAGCCATTGCACTCGTCTTCGACAAGGTTGCCGAACTCGGCAGTGCGCGGCAGGCTCTGCTATGGTTCCTCGAGCAGGGGCTGGACCTGCCGGTCAGGTACACCACTGGTGACGTCATCTGGCGCAGGCCAAATTATGCCACCATCGACCGGATGATTGCGAACCCGATCTACGGCGGAGCGTACGCTTATGGTAAGAGTCGCTCCGTGCCCCGATACGATGACCGATCTGGAATTCGTCGCAAGACGCGTGATGAATGGTTGGCGCTGATCCCGGATGCACACGAAGGTTACGTCAGTTGGGAACGGGCGGAGGAGATCCGCAAGATGGTCAGCGACAATATGCCGGCCAGCCGCCATCACGGAGCGCCAAAACATGGTGACGCTCTGCTTGCCGGCCTTTTCCGTTGCAAGAGGTGCGCTCGGAAGCTGACGGTCCGGTACACCGGAAGCAAGCATAACATTCCGCGCTATTCCTGCTGGCGTGGTCTACTCGATAATGGCGAGCCCCGCTGCATTGCTTTCGGCGGTCTGCGGGTCGATGACGCGATCGAAGAGGCACTGCTCGGCGTGGTCGAACCAGGAGCCATTGCCGCCGCCATCGAGGCGGAACGTAATATGGCCAGCCAACGCGACCAGGTTCAGGATGCCCTGCTGCGCGACCTCGAGGCAGCGCGCTATGTAGCCGACCGGGCATTCCGGCAATATGACGCGGCCGATCCGGAGAATAGGCTCGTGACGTCGGAGCTCGAAGCACGCTGGGGCGCTCGCTCGCGTCGGCGAGATCGAGGCCAAGATTGCCAAACATCGGACAGTTACGCCGCAGCCGTTCCCCATGTCCGCATCACAGGTAACCGCACTTACGGGGAACCTTCGCACCGTCTGGACGGCGCCGACAACCGATGCAAGGCTGAAGAAGCGTATCGTGCGCACGCTCATCAATGAAGTGGTCGCCGATCTCGATGATGGAACCTCTGAGATCGTCCTCGTCATTCATTGGGTTGGTGGCGTCCACACCGAGCAGCGCCTGCCGAAGCGGCGCCGCGGCCAAAGAAACGCGACGCCTGACGACATTGTCGACGCTGTGCGACAGCTCGTCCTTATTGCCAATGACGATGTGATTGCCGGTGTCCTCAATCGCAACGGACTGACGACCGGCAATGGCAATCGCTGGACACGGGAGCGGGTCACGGCGCTGAGGTCATATCGCAAGATTCCGGTCTTCCGTCCCCAGATCGACGGGGTTGAGCCGTGGCTTAATCTAGGCGGTGCGGCGAAGTTGCTGGGGGTCACGGCAAAGACGCTGCGTCTGGCGGCGGAGGCCGGCGAGATTGAGGGGACTCATCCGCTACCCGATGGCCCATGGATCTTCAGCCGTTCAAAACTCGCGACCTCACAAGCACGTCAGATCCTCGATCGCGCCCGGCAGAACCCGCGACACCCCACAGGATCGCCTCCAAATCAGGAAAGCTTATTCCCTTCAACAACATAGAAAGATGGGCGTTATGAAACAGGATTGTAGTCGTCGACCCATTCGGAAATGGCACTGCGGGCGTGGCCGAGCCCGAAGAACAGGCTCTCATTCAGCAGCTCGTCGCGCATGCGGCCGTTGAAGGATTCGACGTAGCCGTTCTGCATCGGCTTTCCCGGTGCGATGTAGTGCCACTCGACCTTGTGCTCCTTTGACCAGGCGAGGATCGCGTTCGACGTGAATTCCGTGCCATGGTCGGAGACGATCATGCCGGGCTTGCCCGGACCACCCTTGTTGCTTCGAACGCGTTTCCACGCTGTTTCCAGATTCTCTCGGCTACACACCTTCTCCATTAGCTGTTCTATCCAGGCCGGGCTTTCGGGTGCCGGTTTCGCCACGGATGGTTCGGCCCCTGGGTAGCCGCTGACAGGGGGTTCACCCCGATCCCTCGGCTCCAGGGCCAGTACGTACTGGGTCATCTGCCGCTTTCCACTCATGAGTTGCCAGTCCTATTTGCCACTTCCAATCGTTCGGGCCTTCGGTCATCGTTCCCGGCTCGGCCTATCCGTTGCTCCGCCTTTCGGCCTTGGAGTGCCTCACTAGCCTTGCCGACAGCATCACCTACTACGCCCTCTGCTGACTCCTGCATCACGGTCAGGCCACCTCGCGGTTTCCTCAGTTCCGAGATCGGAACATGACGCAGGCCTCCCCAGGTAAGTTCGATCGCCTTCCCCGCGGACTTGCACGCGATCGCGATGGCCCGAGAGATAGTCGCCTCTACCAATCGTCCCGAGAAAACCTCGGTCGATCGCGTCGCTCCGGAGCCGCCCGCCTATGATGCATCGGAACTCTACGGCATAATTCCAAGCGATCCTCGAGTGCACTTTGATATGCGTGAGATTCTCGCACGCTTAGTCGACGGCAGTAGGTTCCATGAATACCAGCCGCGCTACGGCCGATCTCTGGTGTGCGGGTTTGTATACCAAATCGGTGTTCTGGCGAACAATGGCGTGCTGTTCGACGACAGTGCGCTGAAAGGCGCCAACTTCATCCAATTGTACGATACCAATCGGACACCCCTCCTATTCTTGCAGAACATCACCGGTTTCATGGTCGGCAGCGAATATGAGCGGCGCGGCACAATGGGAGAAGGTCGACGCTCGCGAAGCCATCCACACGCTTGTGGACGATATGTACAACGAAGGTGACGGGTTCAAGTTTACCAAGGATTTGGTCTTGAAGGTGGGCCTTATGCTCTCCGACATTGGTAGCGTCGGCTTCAAGGTCGAGAACTTCAATAAAGCCAACATGGCAGTTTTGGAAACTAACTGGCCGAGGATTCGGGGGGTCGATGGCGAGGCGGATCAGCATGGCGACGCGATCGGAGCTGGGTGCAGCGCGACATATGTGGAACGTATATGGACCCCGCCCGATTGCAACGGTCGGCTGGATCAGGATCGATGGTCACAACTGCTGACGTATATCCGGCTTCGTGATGCGGCTGGACAACGTCTTCGCCGCGAGCCTCGATGGGGCGCCCGCTTCCACCTCAAAGCCCCGATGACATTGGCTAACGCCATGCCGGTCCACACATCAGGTTCGGGAAGCGACGGGGTGACCGTTTCGCCATCTCCTGCCATTTGCTGCAATTGCCGGGGTGGGACCTCCTTTGCTTATTGGCCGCTTCGCTTCAGGCCGCCTTCACCGACAGCGCGGGCTCGTAAGCTGTGTCGCCCGAGAGCATAGCCACACGATCCGCGCATTCTTGTTGGCAAGCGCAACGGCCGCGACGTTGGGATGCCGCCGTTACCGCATCTTGCCGAGCCAGAGGCTTCGTGGATCCTGCTTGCCGCCAGCCCGGCTTAAAGCGGCGCGAGCGCCACGAATCATCAGTGTGCGCAGATAGCGATCGCCGCGTTTGCTGATGCCGAATAAGCGGGCTCGGCCTCCACTGGATCGCTGCTTCGGCACCAGGCCAAGCCAGGCCGCGAACTGACGGCCGTTCTTGAAGCAGGTTCTATCGCCCACGGCGGCGATCAAGGCAGTTGCCGTCACAGGACCGATGCCTTCGATCTTCCCAAGCCGCTGGCACTGCTCACTGGCGGCGAAGATTTCCCGTATTCGCCGGTCATAGGCTGTGATGCGTCGATCAAGCTCGGCCAGTTCCGTCTGCAACTCCCTCATGAGCGTGCGAATCATCTCGCTGAGACCGTCATTGTCGTTGCCGATTATGGAGGCGAGGCCACGCCGCAGCTGCGCGATGTCACGGGCAATAACGATGCCATGCTCGGACAGAAGACCGCGTATTTGATTGACGAGCCTGACCCTGTCGGCGATCAGACGCCGGCGAATGCGATGGACGGCTTGCACCGCCAGCTGGTCGGTTGATTTCCGGGGCACGAAGCGCATCGACGGCCGGCCGACCGCTTCGCAGATGGCTTCCGCATCGTTCCGGTCGTTCTTGTTCGACTTGACGTATGGCGTCACGAATTGCGGGCTGATCAGCCGCACCTGATGGCCAAGCTCGGTGAGCACGCGAGCCCAATAGTGCGCCCCGTTCGAAGCCTCCATGCCGACGAGAGATGTCGGCAAATTGGCAAAGAAGCGGGCCACCGCATCGCGACGCAGCCTCTTTTGCACCACGACTTTCCCGTGGTTGTCGACGCCGTGAACCTCGAAGACATACTTCGCCAAATCGAGACCTATCCGAACGACCTGCATGACATCCTCCTTCATCGCAGTTGACGTTCGAGATTCCACCTCGCCGCGAGGGCGGGGTCCATACCATTGCCCCCTATGGCAAGGGCATTTTTCAGCGATTCATCCCGCGGGAACGGTGCGGTCATATGTCCGGCCTATCAGCGCGGTTCTGTGGACCGCTGGCCTCGATGAAGTCCAAGAAACGAGTGACTGATCAACCAAACGCGCTCGAAGCGCAATGTCGCGCTGGCCTCTCTCGCCTCGGGATTTCGTCCCGTTGTGGAATCTTCGCTCGTTTGTGCACCTTGCCACTGGCGGCTACCGTGCCGCGCAGTTCGTGATGTTCGTTGTCAGCTTATGAGCTGGCCGCACTGCTCTCGAGACCGCGATATGTTCCGCCCTTGGTCAGGAGCGCCCAGATGATCCGCGCCATTTTGTTGGCGAGCGCGATAGCAACGACCTTGAAAGGCCGTCGCGCTAAAAGTGCGGCTGGCCACCGTGGGGCTTTGTGGTTGCCTCTTGCATGTCGCAAGACCGAGGTTGCACCTGCGACGAGCAGAGTGCGAAGCTCGGGATTGCCCATCTTCGATATTTTGCCCCAATCGCACCTTGCCTCCGCTCGAATGGGATCTCGGCGTTAAGCCCAGCCATGCGGCGAAATGGCGCCCGGATTTGAACCCACCCGGGTCTGGACAAGCGCCTTGATGGAGGCCGAGGTAATGGCTCCGACGCCAGGGATTGTGGCCAGCCGCCGCATGTCTTCGTCATGCTTCACTTCGGCGACAAGCTCTCGCTCGAGTTTGTTGATCTGCAGCGCCTGCGCGTCGATTTGATCCGCAATTGCCGTCAAAGCGAAGCGGGCCGCGTTCGGGAGACGCGCATCGGTTTCATCACGCACGATCGCGATCAGGCTTGCAATTTTCGCCGTGCCGATGCCGGCAATGATCCCCAGTTCGGACAGGTGAGCACGTAGCGCGTTGATCGTCTGAGTTTGCTGACGAACCAGAAGCGCGCGTGTCTTCAAGACCATCGCCGCCGCCTGCTGTTCGGGGGATTTCACCGGAACGAAGCGCATCGTCTTGCGCGTCATCATGAGACCTGTGCGCGGGTGTCTGGACCGAAGCGAACGACTGTGATTCTATCAATCTGAACAGTGGATTGAGGGATTCGAATGGGACGTCGACGCATAGGTCAGGAGAAGTTCGGCTTACGCCCGGCCAGCCTCAAAATACAGCCTATCCAATGGGGCGGAGACGGCGCTTACGATTCTTTGGAACTCAGTAAATCGACCTGGTTGATCACGTCGCTGTCGCCGAGCAGTGGGGAGAAGATGTCGAAACATGCGGTACGCGGCGGCGATATCACTGGATTGCTGGCACGGTTTGCCCAGCTTCAGGACAAGGCACAGGCGCGCACCGGCCGGCACTTTGCACTTGTGGTCATTCAGGAGGCGGGTCTCGACGGCTTTTGGATCCATCGAGTCCTGGAAGCGGGATCGAAAGCCATGTCGTCGACGCCGCCTCGATTGCCACGTCGCGCCGGCGTCGTCGTGCCAAGACCGACAAGATCGATGGTGAGGCGTTGGTGCGTGCGCTGCTCGCCTACAAAAGGGGCGAGCCGCGCGTGTGCGCGATGGTTAGGGTGCCGAGCGTCAGCGACGAGGACCATCGGCGCATCGGCCGTGAACGCAAGGTTCTGGTTGGTGAGCGGACCTGCCATGTCAACCGCATCAAGGGACTACTATTTGCTCAAGGCATCACCAGTTACGAGCCGCTGCGGCGTAACCGACGACATCGGCTTGAGGGACTGAGGACCGGCGACGGCCGCGCGCTGCCTGAACATCTGAAGGGGCAGATCCGTCGCGAGCTCGACCGGCTCGAACTGGTGATAGCCCAAATTAAAGAGGTGCAGGCAGAGCGCGACGCTCTGCTGGCAATCGAAGTCGCCGAAACTCCAGCAGCGACATTGCTCGATCTCAAGGGTATCGGTCCAGAATGTGCGGCCATCCTCTACGCGGAAGGGCTGTTCCGGCACTTCGATAATCGCCGGCAGGTCGTGTTCCAGTGACCGAAGGGCGCGTGCCCCAACAGCCGTTCGCCGCGCGGCGCCCAGCCCCTGAGCGGCGCCATGTTCGTCTTCGTCCAGGTTTCATGGATGAAGACGAGGCGGGACGGGTCGATGTGGTGGCGATGGTCAAGGTCGATTACCGCGCCGTCTGGACCTTCGTGCATGAGGAAGGGCTGAGTTATAAAAAAAGACGCTGGTCGCCAGCGAACGGGAGCGGCCCGACGTCGCCCGCCACCGGGCACGAGAGCTGAAGCAGCGGGAGGCACAGAGGCGCATCGCACCGACCTGGGCCGGTGCGGCAAGGCTGTCGGGACCAATGGGCGCGGCGGCAGGCACTCATGACGTGTCGGGCCATGGTCGCGCCCGCGGCAGTCTGGCGGTGATGCGCAGGATGCCGCCGCAGCACGGACAGACGATCGGATCGAAGCGGGCGGCGCTGGTGCCCGGACTGACTGCCTTCCGCCCGGCGGCGTTGCGGCGGGGCATCGGCCAGCAATCGCCTGATGACGGCTAGGCCGGCGCGAGGGATGCCATTGGCGAGGAAGCCGTAATGGCGGATGCGGTGGAAACCGTCGGGCAAGCAGTGGAGCAGGAAGCGGCGGATGAACTCGTGCGGTGCCAGCGTCATCGAGCGCGGGGCATTGTCGTGGCGGTAGTCGCGCCCGCGGAAGGTCACGCCGGTGGCGTCAGCGCTGACGAGGCGGCTGTTGGCGATGGCGACGCGATGGGTATAGCGGCCGAGATAGGCGAGCACCCGTTCGGGCGATCCGAACGGCGGCTTGGTATAGGCGACCCAGCGCTTCTTGCGCAGCGGACGCAGCGCCCGCGCCAAGGCATTGCCGTCGCCAAGCGGCGCGAGGGCGCCGAAGAAACGCAGGCCTCCGGCCGCTTGCGCCGCCAGCAATCGCTCGAGGAATAGGCGGCGGAACGTATGCGACGTCCACGCCCCATCGCTTTTTCAGTTGCAGCGATCTGAGGTTGATC
>NZ_JABEKV010000011.1:36840-115907 GCF_013283645.1 Sinorhizobium psoraleae | reverse complement strand
CGGGAACCCTGAAACGTCTCAAAAGGTCTCTGTGCCGCCGCAAGTCGCGGCCAGAGTCATGAAGTCTAACTGGCAGGTTGCGTTAGGGACCCTACGAGGTTTGGCAGGCCGCTAACTCAACAAGCTTAGGTATCCTAGCGGCCTCGTCGCAAATGCGGCGACATGCCTGGCGAAGGAAGTCGCAGATGGCCTACAAGGAACTCATCAATCAAAGCGGGCTGGCGCATACGGGGCATCGTCAACTTAATCCACCGCCAAGCCGAAGGAGGCGATTCTAAGGTTCGAGATTTGGCGATAGCGCTTGTCGTGGAGATCTCGCGCCAAGTCGCAAAGGCTCGCTCGCGCGCAGCACGACGGAAGTCAGGTCCCAAAAGTGGAGATGCAATATGATTTCGAAGCACCCAGTCGACTTGGTTGGCGGTAGCGACGAACTTATCGAGCAGGCGCTGCGAGCCGCGATGGGTAGTGCTCTGAGTCCGGCATCGCCGACTCACCTGCGGGGAGCGCTGGAAGCGGCAGTGTTTCCAGGTGGCGCCCGGATGCGCCCCAAGCTCTGCATGAAAGTCTTCAATGCGTGCGGCGCAAGCCAGCCGGAACTGGCTTTAAGAGCTGCGGCAGCAATCGAATTGCTGCACTGTGCCTCGTTGGTCCATGACGACCTGCCTTGCTTCGACAACGCCCCGCTGCGCCGCGGCAAACCGTCGGTGCATCGGCTGTTCGGAGAGCCGACCGCCGTTCTGGCCGGGGATGCCTTGATCGTGGCGGCCTTCAAAAGCCTAAGCCGGCAGGTTACGCGGACACCTTTGTTGGTCGTGCGCATCATCGAGGTGGTCGCGGACGCGATCGGCCCCAGTCATGGGCTGATCGCCGGCCAGTCGATGGAGGCCATGACGCACGTCCCGATCGACCGCTATCACCAGTACAAGACCGGCTCCCTCTTTGTGGCGGCGGCCACGTGCGGTGCCCTGACAGGTGGTGGTGACCCGGCCCCCTGGGCGAAGGTGGGGGAACTACTCGGACACGCATACCAGATCGCCGACGACATCGCAGACACGGTCGGCCGCCCCGAAGCGCTTGGCAAATTGGGTGCCGTGGACACGCAACTGGATCGACCCAATATCGTCCGCAGCCAAGGGTTGGATAGCGCATCCGCCAAATTCTATGGGTATCTCGAACAGATAGGTGACACCATTCCTGCCGGCCCTCACGAAGAATCCTTCGTTGACTGGTTGAGCCAGGCGCTTTGCAAGGGCGTGGCCGGCGCGGGAAAAGCCGGACTGATACAACAAGCGGCGCTGGAATGCGTCCAACCTTCATGAGAAATGAATTGCAGTCCAATATGCACACCCTGGCCAGCTACATCATTACCGAACTGCGGCAACTGCTTGGCGAGGTGGGCGATGGAGGACAGGTCGGTCCTTCTAGTTATGACACAGCTCAATTGCTGCGCTATGCACCGCCGCAACAGGATCTGGAAGGCGCTTATGGGTGGTTGCTGGCGCAACAACAAGCCGACGGCGGCTGGGGCGAGCCTGGGCATGCGCTGTACCGCGATGTACCGACCGCCGCAGCGGCTCTTGCGCTGCACGCGCGCGATGGCGGCGAGCGGCACCGCAGCGCGATTGCCGCCGGCATTCAATTCCTGAAGGGACAACATGCGCTGTGGCAGGCGCCGCTAGCCGAGGACATCCCGATTGGCATCGAACTGATCCTGCCTCGTCTGCTGGTCGAGGCGAGCGCGGTCGGCCTGGCGCTGCCTGCAAAACAATACGATGCATTGATCCAACTGGGAGAAAAAAAACTAGCAACACTGCGTGGGGCAACACTTCCGGTAGGAAGTCCGCCGTTGCACTCCTGGGAGGCGTGCGGCGGCAATCTCAGCGCCGCCATGCTCGATCGCGGCGGCAGCGTCGGCATCAGCCCATCGGCCACCGCCGCATGGCTATATGCGGCACGCAATGGGGGATTCGACGGAGCCCTGATTCGCAATGCCGAACAATATCTGGAGAAAGCTTCTGCCGGCACCGGCGCCGAGATTTCAGGTGTGGTGCCGACTGTCTGGCCGATCGATGTATTCGAACCGTCCTGGATCCTGCATACCCTCGCTTTGGGCGATCTGCTGCAGCACACTGAATTGGCGGCAAACGTCGCACAGATCGTTACAACATTGCGCGGCGACATCAACGAGAAAGGCTTGGGTGCAGCCCTCAACTTCGCTCCCGACGGCGATGACACCGCAGTCGTAATGTCGGTTCTCGCAATGACCGGTCACAGATTGCCTTATAACCCCCTACGTAAGTTTGCGCTCGGGAACCTATTCCTAACCTACCCCGGTGAGCGTAACCCGGCGCTGTCCACCACCGTCCATGCGATTCACGCGCTGCGCTTGATCGGAGAATCCATCGAGGCTGGCGAGGCTTATCTGGAACAAAGCAGAGATGATGACGGCGTCTGGAGTTGCGAGAAGTGGCATGCGTCGTGGTTGTACCCGACCTCGCAGGCAATTGCCGCGCTCGGGCATGGTCGGCCTGCATGGCGCGACGACCTGGCGCTGGCAGGCTTGCTGGCGAAACAGCATGCCTGCGGCGGCTGGGGGACCGGCGATGCGCCCACATTCGAGGAAACCGCGTATGCGGTGCTGTCTCTGCATATGCTCTCCAGCCCACAAAATCCGGCATCCGCCGATGCGATGTCCAAGGCATGCCAGTGGATGCTGGGCGCCTACAAGCCATACGTCAGGCCGACCCGTGCACTTTGGATCGGTAAAGAGCTCTACTGCCCTCGGCGCGTGGTGCGGGTGTATGAACTGGTCGGCTTGTTGGTGGCAAGCCGCTGGTCGCTATGAGTGGCAGCGCTCAACTACCTATTTGCGAAGGAAACATGAGTGAGCCTGATGAATTGTTGTCCGACCTGTTGGCGTGGGGTCACGGCCTCAAAGGGTTCAAGCGCGAGCATGCAAGCGAAGCCCTCCATGGAGGCAGCTTGTTTCTCATGGGTGTCGAAGACAAGTACGGCCGGATGATCCAGGGCATCGGCACGCAAAACAAGCAAGCCGGCCACGCGTTCATCCTCGATATGGCGATGCTCTTTTGGCTGGACGATTGTTTCGACGAACAGATACTGGAACAACATGAGCTGGATGCCATCGGCGAGGTGTTGTCTGGCAAGAGTCCGGCCAGCACGGTCGAAGCTGAACGTTACCTGGCGCTTCTGGACCTGCTGGCGGCGCAAGCCGGGTCCGATGCGGATTTTGCGCTGGTGCGGGAATCCGGAACGGCTTACTACCGAGCATTGCAAGCCGAGGCGCATCTGTCGAGCGGAAAACGCGAGATGTCTTACGCCGAGTATCTGGACAACGGCATCGACAGCATTGCCTTCATGCGGGTGCTTGCGTCCCTTTCTGCGCTGTGGGGACTGGATATTTCGGTGCGGCGGGAATGCCCCCACTTCCTGCGCTTTCTGCGCCATCTGTGCCTCGTCGGCAGATTACAAAACGATCTCCATTCGCTGAACAAAGATCGGCGCGAGGCTTGCGCGGCGAACGCCGTACTGGTGGTCGAGCGCTTTCTGCCGGGCGCGCCTGCGCTCGCCTTCGTTGAAGAGGAACTGCGGGGCTATGAGCGGCTGCTAGACAAGGATATGGAAGATCTCGCGCCGGATGATCCCTTCCGCCGCCTGGCCGAAATATTCAGGAGAATGCGGGAACTGTATTACAGCACTTCGCGTGAGCGCTACCAAACCGCCACAGCATGTTGCAATCGGACAGCGTGGCTTTAAGTGGCAAGAGCCGCTTGAGGAACGATATTGAGATCCCGCCGCCCTGATTGCGCATCACGCGTTCGTGGAACCAGCGGGTACTCATGTCGATCCCCGGTGTAGTCGCAATCACCGCAACCTCCTTCGCCGCTGCCATTCAAGATTCGGACAACTTCAAGCCCCGATCTGTTGGCGCCTGGATAGGACTGACGACGCGCCGCTACCAATCTGGACAAGTCGATTATGACGGCCGTATATTCCGACGCAGCGCCCCCATCTGCGAGGACTTCCCTACGAAGCGGCCTCAGTCATTCTGATGCGTAGCTCAACCGTCAGCACCCTGCGGACATGGCGCCCCAACTGCGATTAGACAATCCCCAGCAACTTCCTGAAAGCTCACATCTAGCGGCCTCTGGCAACCTTAGCTCATCCGACGGCGGCCATTGCGATGGATCAACACCCAACGCGTCGAGCAGTTCGACTTGGGCGCGACACCATGGCGACACCATCAAACGCCCGTCCTTTACGCTGTTGAGAAACCGCTGCGAATCTACCCATTCCCATGCAGACACCTCGCTCAGGTCGGGTGTTACGCTCAACGTTTGACAGCGAGCGGTGAATACGGGGCATAACTCATGTTCAGTAATGCCATTCGTCATTGCGGCGCGATAGGAAAACTCAGGTAGCACAAGACGAATGCCATCGACCTCTATCCCTAATTCCTTCCGGACGCGCCGTTCGATGGCTTCGGTCAATGGTTCGCCTGGCCGTGGGTGTCCGCAGCAACTGTTGGTGAGAACGCCGGGCCATGTGATCTTGTCTAATGCCCGCCGTGTCACGAGCAGCTTATCGGCACCGAAAATGTAGACCGAAAATGCAAGGTGCAGCGGTGTTTCGGCATGATGGACCTCGGATTTTGGAGCCGTGCCTATGGCTTCACCACGCTCGTTGCACAAAATGACCCTTTCGGAGGATGCGTCCATCGCAATGTTCATCACACACCTCTTCGATTGACCAAGTTAATTTCTCCACGCGCCTCTAGTGTGAATCCATCAGAAGAGTGAGGCGAACATCCCCGCCTTCTTGCCAGTCAGGGAAATCACGCTCTTGCCGTCGCGCGTGTTCAAGATATTCGTCGGCCATGGCCGCTATCACTGCCTGCTGCCGCGTCGGATCGAGATGCAACAACTCGCGGATTGCGATGTTATGTTCCCACGCAAACCCTATCGCGCAGCGATATCCAATGATGTCCTCCAGTATCGGCCGGAGAGCGTGCTGCTTCCAGAGGTCTGCCAATTCCTCCAGCAGGGATGGGCGCTCGTCCCTGACGGCGAACATTTCCGTAACCCTCCGTCTTGCTCGCTTCAGGAAAACATCCGGAGACGTAAGGCGCAGCCGCCTTACGTGCCACCGGAAACCGGCATCCCAATAGGAACTCTTGGCCATGCGGTTCAGAAGGGAGATCGAACCGCCTTCGAGAATAAGACCAGGCGACGACTTGCGATCCGCTACTTCCAATATGAGTTGACGATGAGCGGCCTCTGTTTCGATCACGCCCGCGGCGAGTCGGCGCGAATCTAGATACAAACGCTGGGCAGATGCAGCTTCCACTCCAAAAGGACGCCCGCTTCCTGTAGCAATCTGAGGGCAGCATTGTACACGATGTAGCGCGATGACCGGCCATCCGGTCTCTCGTGCAATTTGGATCGATAAGTCTGTTTTGCCGCTGCAAGTGGGCCCATAAATCAGATGGATGAACATGTGCGTCTCGCGCTTTGTAGAACTAGTGCTACGGGCGTGAAGCCGCAAGTTCCTCGTCCTCGTTCGCATTTCGTTCGGTACGCAAAGGCATTTGCCGAACACCACAGAGATTTCCGAGAAAACTCCGGCTTTCATCAAGCGTGTGCGTCATCGCACTCTCCGAAGGAGTCCTGCAATTGCTGTTCCACTGAGCTCTCTTCTCAAGTATTCCATAAATAGTTATCCCGACCGGCGACTTTCGGGATCGGAGATTCAAAACTCGCGCCAACTTCTCCGGAGAGCTTTCACCAAAACCTTCCGTGTTTGATTAAGAACTTAACTGGTGTGCAGTGGGAATTGGCAAACAGCGACTTTGTAGCGGATGAGACAAACCCGACGATCGGCTTGTCGAGCCGCACTTCAGCGGGAATGACTACCGCATTCTGGTGATCGGTGGTGAGGGGGTCGCGGTGGCCGAACGCTCGCCGGCGCATGTGATTGGGGATGGCAAGAGTACTATCCTGCGGCTCATCGAGCGAGAGAACAACGATCCGCGTCGAGGGATCGGCCACGAGGCGCCGTTGACCAAGATTAAAGTCGATGACTGCCTGCTCCACCATCTGGCGAGGAAGAACCTCGGCCTGTCGAGCGTTCCGGCAAGGGGCGATGTCGTCTTCTTGCGCCCGACCGCCAATCTGTCGTCGGGCGGCACGGCGGTGGATCGCACCGGAGACATTCATCCGGACAACGCGTTCCTGGCCAAGCGGGCGGCAAAGGTCGTCGGTCTGGACATCGCAGGCATCGACTTCGTCGCACCGGATATCAGCCGTTCCGTTCACGACACTGGGGGCGGGGTCATCGAGGTAAACGCTGGCCCCGGTTTCCGTATGCACCTGCAGCCGAGCGTGGGTAGGTCCCGGAACGTAGCTGCCGCTGCCATGGATCTGTTATTCCCGCCGGGGTCACCGAGCCGGATACCGATTTTTGCGATAACAGGGACCAACGGCAAGACAACGACGGCAAAGATGCTCGCCCACATCCTTTCTGGCTCCGGCGCGAAGGTGGGGCTCGCCTCCAGCACCGGCGTCTATCTCGACGGCCAGCGGGTAACAGACGGAGATTGCTCCGGACCGAAAAGTGCCCGCCTCGTGCTGCGCGACCCCGACATTGACTTCGCCGTGCTCGAAACGGCGCGCGGCGGGATATTGAGGGAGGGGCTGGGTTTTGACCGGTGCGATTTCGGCTGCGTGCTGAACATCGGTTCAGATCATCTGGGGCAACGCGGGATCGATACTCTTGAGGACCTGGCGGAAGTCAAATCGGTGGTGGTCGAAGCGGTAAGCGAGGAAGGCTGGAGCATTCTCAATGCGGATGATCCCCACACCGCAGCCATGGCCGACGTGGCAGGTGGGCAGATCTGTTACACCTCGCTTCTGGCAAAGAGCGAATGGCCGGCCTTTCTCACCGAACACGTCGCCAATGGTGGAAGGGCGGTTGCCTGCCATGGTGACGCGGAAGAGGGCTGCAACATCGTCCTCTACGATGGAGGCCAGGCGCTTTTTGTCGCCAATACAATCGACGTCCCAGCCACGATCGGCGGTCTGGCCGCCTTCAACGTGCAAAACGCCATGGCCGCGGTTGCGCTTGCCTATTCGAGTGGGGTCTCCTTGCCGCTGATCCGGTCCGGTCTTTCAACCTTCCAGACGACATTCGAGCAATCGCCGGGGCGGCTCAACATCTTGGAAGCTCACGGCGTCAAAATCATCGTGGATTATGCGCACAACCCGGACGGCTTGTGTGCGCTGGGCGAATTGATAAACAAGCTCAGATCGCGCCATCGCCGCACGATCGGGATGATAGGTGCGGCCGGTGACCGGCGCGACGAGGACATACGGGCGATGGGGGCGCTTGCCACTTCCTTCTTCGACAAGGTCGTCTTCAAGGAGGATGGCGACCTTCGCGGACGAAAGGCTGGCGAGGCCGCGTCCCTTCTTCACGAAGGAGCCCGGAGAAGGGGGGCGCAGCCGCCCGAAGTTTCGGTAGTGCTCAAAGAAGAGGAAGCAGTGGACTATTGCCTTTGCGCTGCCTTGCCGGGCGACCTGGTTGTTCTTGCCGCCGATGATGTCGGGTCGGTTTGAAGACAGGTGTGCGACTTTTCAGCGGCACCTGAACGCACTGACGCGGGCTCTGCAGCCCGGCTGGAGAGGGCGGGCTGATGTGGGCGATTATCCTGCATGGCGGTGCCAAAACGATAAAGCCGGATGAGAAGCTTGCCAACCGGCAAGGCTGTCTCGCCGCCCTGCAATGTGGCGCCGACATACTCAAGGCGGGCGGGTCCAGCATTGATGCTGTCGAAGCGACCGTTCTCGCGCTCGAAAACGACCCGACCTTTAATGCCGGTTATGGGAGTGCTCTGAACTCCGATGGCGAGGTGGAAACATGTGCCGCGATGATGGAAGGCGGCGACTGGAACGTCGGTGCAATCGCCGCTGCCAAGGGCATCCGCAATCCGGTTCGGGCCGCACGCGCCATGCTAATGGAAGAGCCCATTCTTATAGCTGCAGAGGGTGCCCGCAAATTTGCCGCGCAAAATGGCGTTGAGCTTTGCTCGCAAAATGCGCTGGCTGCACCAGGGAAAGAGGGCGGATCAGAGGAGAGGTCGCACGACACTGTCGGCTGCATCGCACTCGACGACGCGGGGCAACTCGCCACAGCAGTCTCCACCGGCGGGCTCGAGGGTAGCCCCGAAGGGCGTATAGGCGACTCGCCACAGCCCCGGTTGCGGCTATTACTGCGATAATCAGGTCGGCGGCTTTGTTTTTTCTGGCGACGGAGAAGAGATCGCCCGGACCATGCTGGCTGCGCGTGTCATCCATGCGCTCGATGGGACCAGCCCCGATGGCGCTGTGCAGGCGGCCATCCGGGTTGTCGAGAAGATCGGCGGAGAAGCGGGTTCGATCTCGAAGCGCGCCGGCCTGTCCATCTGTCGGAGCCCGAGCAACACCACAGCCAGGCTTGATCACCCGAGCCTCAGCCTACGCCTCTGTGACATTATTCTCGATCCCTGCGGGAACAAGGCGCAAACAGTCTTGTTAGGCGCCTTTCACGCAAGGAGGCGGCAATGTTTTTTACGGACGGCAAACTCCAGTATCCGGTACGGGCGCGAGACGCCTGACCCTTTGTTCGCGCGGGCGCTGCAGCAGGCGATCGGCGGCGTCGAAGGCGAGATTCGCGTTGCCATGCAGTATTTCTTCCAAGCCTGCGGAGCGCGCGGCAACACCAAGTTCCGCGACCTCCTGATGAATACCGCAGCGGAGGAGCTTGGACATATCGAGATGCTCGCGACGGCAGTTGCCCTAAATCTCGAGGGTGCACCCTTGAGCATTCGCGAGGAAGTTGCGGGCGATCCGGTCGGCGGTGCTGTCCTCGGCGGCATCAACCTCAAGAATCTGCTGTCCTCGGGCCTAGCAGCGATGCCGGTCGACTCGGATGGCGTGCCTTTCGACATGTCCCACATCTATGCCAGCGGCAACATCGCCGCCGACATGACCGCCAATGTGACGGCGGAAGCGACCGGTCGCGTGCTGGCCGTTCGGCTCTACGGCATGACCAATGATCCAGGCATGAAGGATATGCTGTCCTTCTTGATCGCAAGGGATTACGATGCATCAGAATCAGTGGCTCGCGGCTCTTGAAGAGCTTGGC
Organism: Sinorhizobium psoraleae; assembly: GCF_013283645.1. GTDB lineage: Bacteria > Pseudomonadota > Alphaproteobacteria > Rhizobiales > Rhizobiaceae > Sinorhizobium > Sinorhizobium psoraleae. The sequence goes on along the minus strand of NZ_JABEKV010000011.1, from coordinate 106,706 downwards.
GGCCATGAGGGAGCCTTCCCCATCCCGAACAGCTTCCCGCAAGACCAGGAACAACAAGAGTTCAGCGATGCTCTCTAGGCTTCCAGCAGGATGGCAGCGATCCCATTGCAGGCCGGTGGTCGCAAGGCCAATCGATCGACGGCAAAGGCAGCTTCAAGGCCGGTCCAACAATGGCGATGGGACAGAAGCCCGTCCTCGCAAGAGCCAAGCCGAACAGCGGCGCGCAAGCGGAGCAGATGTGAGGCGGAAGCCACGCGCCTTGCAAGCAGGTGGATGCCACAGGGAAATTGGTGACGGGCAAATTGAGCCGGTCCCATGGCCGACCCAGTTGCTCGGATCATGGAGCGGATAACTTTGTCTCATGGACAACGATCGCGGCTGGTCGGCTACTTTGCTCTCGCGATCGGCGGCTTTTTCGACGGGATCCTCCTGCACCAGATCCTGCAATGGCATCACCTGCTCTCCGGCATAGGGGACCGCGGGGCTGACCTACGGTTCCAGGTAATGGCCGATGGGTTTTTCCATCTTGCCATGTATGTCCTGCTGCTCGTCGGCCTTGGGCTCCTGTGGCGGCAACGCCGCGACACGGACAAACCTGAATTTGCCGCAACCGCCATGGCTTGGGCCCTTATGGGTTTCGGCGCCTGGCACCTCTTGGACGCAGTTCTTTCGCACTGGCTGCTTGGCCTGCACCGGATCAAGACGGACAGCCCAAAGCCGCTCTTCTGGGACCTGCTCTGGCTCGCCGTGTTCGGTATTGGGCCGCTGTTACCTGGCTGGCGGTTCCTGAAAAGACCGCCAGGGCCACTGTCAGGTCCAGCCGTTCTCGTGGTGGTTCTCTCATCGGTCGCTATCGGCGCCGCCGCCGCGAGCCTGCTTCCGGCAGCGAGAGGGACGCCGCAAGCGGTTCTGTTCAGGGAAGACATCTCGGAAAGCGAGATCATGCGCGCGATTGCTGCCGCGGGCGCCTCGGTGCTCTCGACAGAAGCCAGCGGAACCATGTGGGTCGTCAGATTTGAATCTCCTCTTTTGGCCTATCAGCTCTATCGAAGTGGCGCGATCATGGTCGGCGGCACTCCCGCAGCCGGCTGCCTGACATACAGCGTCCCGGCTGTGGCACCGCGGGTTTGACCGACGTGGTCCCGCCACGACGCCGAGGATTCTCGTCGTTGTCTAAGACGAACGGAGCTGGGATCACTGGCTTAGCGTTGCGGAACAAAGACCTTGCGCGGGGGTTCGGCGCTTTTGAACCAGGCCGGGGGAGGGCGCTGAGGTGGCGCTCAAGGTCCTCGACTGCTCAAGGACCCGAAAAACAACATCTCTGTCCCGGCTGTTGAGAAGGCGTGGAGACCTGTTCAAGAGAGCGGTCTTCGCTTAATAGCCGCAACCGCCGAAAAGGGTCACGGTCAAAATGACGATCATTGCTTTGCCTCCGTTATTTCTCAAAATTGACCTAAAAAACGCATTCGGAATTGCGTGCGACCTACAGAGTTCGCGCGAACAAAGGCAAAGGGCGCATCTCACGCACAATCGCCATTGCTCGGGCCAACGATGCCTCAGCGGCGTTTAGCTCGATGGAAATCCTGAATAAGTCACGCCCCGCCCTATCCAGAAATGCGTGCAGCACCGCGTCGGAATTCCGCGCGAGCTGAACCAAGTGCCAGCCTCCAGGACCCCGCTCTCCAGTAAGCCAATATTTGACCGCTCGGTCACTTGCGCCCGTCCAGCGCATGATTGTCTTGATCGCTGGCGGGTTTGCTCCGATGTCATCCCTCAGCGCTTGTGAGATTCCGATGGCGTAATGCTCTCGTGTCTGCGTGGCTCGCGCCGGAACAATTGTGCCCTTAATCGGAACCATTTTTCCTGCCTCCTCGGTTTATACTGCCGCCGCCCCGGCCATAATCCGTACATAGAATTGTTGACATGATGTGATGGTCATCGATTGGAGCCAGAAGGCGAGTGACGGAAAGTCAACCGCCGAGCGACCTCAGATTCGAGCTGCTGCTTATGTTCGGATGTCGACCGAGCATCAGAAGTATTCGACTGATAACCAGATCGCCGTGATCCGGCGATATGCCGCGAAAAAACAGTTTCGAAATTGTCCGCACCTACGCGGATGAAGGTAAGAGCGGGCTGCGCCTGGTCGGTCGAGACGCCCTCCAGAGTTTGCTTTCCGATGTTGAAGGCGGTCAGGCTGACTATAGGGCCGTGCTCGTTTACGACGTGAGCCGCTGGGGCAGATTCCAGGACCCCGACGAAGCTGCTGAAATTGAACTCCGCTGCAAGCGGCAAGGAATTCTCGTTCATTACTGTGCGGAGCAGTTCGAGAACGACGGCAGCATGGGCTCATCAATCATCAAAACCGTAAAGCGGGCGATGGCTGGCGAATATAGTCGGTAGCTATCCGTCAAGGTGTTCAACGGCCAGGCCAACCTCATTCCTGTCAGCAGCAGGGCAGCGACTAGATGCCAACTGGAGCCAATTGACCGAGCGGTGGATGAAAGTTCAGTGGCAGGTCACATGCCAGAGCTGGGTTTTCCTGGGTCTGAAACGGACGGTCGATCATCTATCACGAGGCGTCAGACTCTTGGGGACTTGGGGATGCGCCAATGCGTGAGTGCTTTACGACCTCGCGCCAGGGAGAAGCGTGCAGCGGTGATCGGCGGATCACTGCATTTCTTAACAGGAAGCGGCGAGCCGCTCGGATTTCCGACCACGGGTAGAACGCGGCTCCCTTGGGCCAACAGCATTTCAGCGAAGTCTGATGGTCTTGCCCGCACTTCCGACTGCAATGCTGGGTTTATTCCTGAAGGCTTATTGATCCTGCTGCGAGTTGTGGCAAACAACATGGAGGATGTCAGGGAGTGAGTCGTGACGGGTGAAAATCGATCAAAGCTGGTTAGAATGACGATTAGAAACGTCGGGTGCGTTGGCAACGACGGCCTGGAGATCGAACTCGACAATATTGTCTGCATAGTCGGCCGAAACAACTCGGGGAAGTCGACGCTGTTGAGGGCATACGAGCTTGCAAAAGGGGTTGTCTCCTTCGTGGCTTCAGAGGACCGTTTCCAGCACGCAACCTTAGACCAGCCTTCTGAAATCTTGCTCGAAGTTCACATTCCTGACGGGATTGGCAACGTTGATCCACGTTGGAAGACGGACCGTGACGGGTTGCGGATCGTGAAAAGCCGGTGGCAGTGGAGCGCACCGGATTTTATCCGCATCAGGACGACCTGGGACCCGACGGGTGGAGAAAACGGGGAGGGAGACTGGGCGGCTGATGGGAAAGCTGCCGGAGCAGACCCTGTATTCAGTTCCCGGCTACCTCGACCGTTGCGGATCGGCTCGCTCGATGACGCTCAGAAGACGGAGGAGATGCTTCTAGCACTGGCGCTGGGACCTTTGCTCGCAACCGTCGAGCAGGAGAGGAATAACAAGGATTCAGCCTTGTTCAAGGCTATCGCAAGCGTCAGCAGTCACATCGACGTGCTGAGCAATGATCACGCCAAACACTTCAATGATATCGCCACAAAGATTGCGAGTGGTTTCCAGGGCGTGTTCCCGAAGATGGACGTCCGCTTAAACATCGCGGCATCTCCTCTTGTCCCGAAGATACCCGACCTCGTGAAAGCCGGTTCCAGCATCCGCATCAAAGATGGGCTCAGCGACACGATGTTGAAACAACAAGGGACAGGAGCGAGGAGGGCCTTGTTCTGGGCAATGCTACAAGTCCACAACGAATTGACACGCGACAAGGAGATACGTGACGACTTTCGGAAAAAGCTGACCCTGGAGATAAGTAACGCGGAAAAAAAGCTTGCTGGCAAAAAGATTGCCGAGCACGAAAAAACCCGGGCCGAGGGGCTTCTCGACGAGCTTATGGCAAAGCTCAAAGCACACGACGCTGGAGCGCCTATCCCGGATAGCCCGGATGATCCAGCATTGCCTGGTTATCTTCTTCTCATCGATGAACCGGAGAATGCTCTCCATCCGATGGCGGCTCGTGCGGCCCAACGCCACTTGTACAAGCTGGCCGAAAGCCCGGATTGGCAGGTGCTGATGACGACGCACTCACCATATTTCATCAATCCCTTTGAGGATCACACGACAATCGTTCGGCTTGAGCGGACAGGGGACGACAAGGCAGTCGCCGTTGTGTCGCCCCGAACGTACCGATCTGATCGGATCGAGTTCGACGGTGACGACAAACAGCGCCTACAAGCTTTGCAGCAAATCGACCCGAGCTTCGCGGAGATTTTTTTCGGGTCTTACCCGATCTTGGTAGAAGGCGATACCGAACATGCCGCGTTCATGGCGTCAGTCGTGGAAAAGCAGCATGAACTGATCAACCAGGTGACAATCATCAGAGCGAGAGGGAAAGCAATACTCGCGCCGTTGGTTCGGGTCATGCAGCACTTCAAGATTGATTTTGGAATCGTCCATGATTGCGACCCACCGTTCAAGAAGAACGGTGGTAACAACGGCATGTGGACGGAAAACAAGAAAATCCGGGATGCAATTCTGACAGCTCGTGAGGCGGGCATCACCGTAAGGCACCGGGTCAGCATACCTGACTTTGAGCGTTTCCTGGGCGGCGACGAAGAGGCAAAGGACAAACCGTTGACGGCATACCTGCGTATCGCGGGCGAGCAGGAACTCGGAGACTCTGTTCAAACGCTGTTGTACCAATTGCTTACCGGCGAACAGCACGAACCGTTCGACCTTAAGGCCTTCCCTGTCGGAGCCGATTACATGAAGACCCTTAGTGGCCAAATCGCGGAATGGGCTAAAAACAATGGCGTGGCTGACGAAATTCGATTCAAAGGGAAGCTGTAACGGTTGGTATGCCGCAGCCGATATGTCGCAACGCTGCGGTACGAAAACCATCCGATAACTGGCAGCGGGTGGAAGGTGGATTAGTTTTGTGGGGGCAGGGTGGGTCGGATGAGAACGATGCTGCCGAAGATGATGACGAGGACGGGAATGACAACGATCCTTTCCATGATCCACTAGATGATGAGTTCGACGAGGTCATGAGACGTGAGGACGAGCGCGATAGACGGGGAGAGCCTGACGACGACGCCAGACGCTTACGCGCTGATCGGGTTTGTCTACCGCTTTTTTCAATCGAATTCGCCGAGACCCGAGATTCTATCAGGTGGGCGACAGGGAATAGACTGCGTATCATTTCTTGCAGGTACGTATGACAGCAATACCTTATCCGAGCTACGAACTGCACACATTGGGTTGGAAGGCATTCCAAGATTTATGTGTGACCGTCGCTGCCGAATCTTTAGGTCGCCCCGTGCAGATGTTTCTGCCTTCCAAAGACGGGGGACGTGATGGTGCATTTGTCGGAACTTGGCGGTCCGGGGATGAGACGGGTAGTTCGACGATTCAGTGCAAGTTCACAAGCTTGCCGCATGAGCACCTATCGTTCGCGATGCTCCAAGACGAAATCAACAAAGTCAAGAACCTCGTCAAGCAGGGACTCGCACGCGACTATATTATTCTCACCAACCATCCGGTAAGCGGCGTTGCTGAGGCAGAAATCAAAGCTCAGTTCGAGAAAGCCGGGGTCGAGAGGTGTTCTGTCTTCGGTAAAGATTGGATCGTGGGGGGGATCGTGAAATCTTCTCGTCTCCGCATGCTCGTTCCACGACTCTACGGATTAGGCGACCTAAGCCAGATTTTAGATGACCGCGCATATGAGCAAGCTGGCATGATCCTGAGCGCGATGGGCGACGACCTGAAGAAATTGGTTGTTACAGATGCCCATAAGCGGAGCGTTGAAGCGATTTCCAGGCACAATCTCGTGCTCCTGCTCGGCGCACCGGCAGCTGGTAAATCTACCATTGGCGCTAGCCTGGCAGTGGGTGCAGCGGATATCTGGAACTCGCTTACCCTCCGAGCCACCTCGCCTGAATATATGGAAAAGCATCTTAATCCTCGCGAGCAACAGTTCATTTGGGTTGATGACGCTTGGGGGAGCACGCAATACCAGCGCGACAGGACAGAAAGCTGGAATCGGATACTTCCGCTCATTCAGGCGGCAATCAAGCGTGGCACCCGCTTCCTCCTAACCAGCAGAGACTACATTTGGGAGGCAGCTAAGCGGGACTTGAAAGTCCACTCTTTGCCGCTTCTCACGCACAGCCAGGTGGTCATAAATGTGCAAGGCTACCATGAGGCAGAGAAGGCTCAGATTCTCTACAATCATATCCGGATGGGCGATCAGCCAGCCGCTTTCCGGGCTGCGATCAAGGAACATCTTCCTGCTATGGCCGCGCGGGTAGACTTCCTGCCTGAGACCGCTCGGCGGCTCGGTTCGCAATTTTTGGCAGGAAATCTCAAGACAGATCGGGCAACAATTGAAAAGTTCTTTGCCTCGCCCGAAGGATTTCTGGTCGACACGATTTCCGGGCTGGCGAGGGACTGCCTCGCTGCCTTGGCGGTAATCTATCTGTCCGGCGGGGTGATCGCTTCGCCTGTCCCGGAGGAGGGCGCTTTACAGGAGGTTACCGCCGTCTACGGTGTCAGCGCCATTCAGGTGCGTGACGCTCTAACCTCGCTTAATGGCAGTCTTGTCCTCCTCGCTCACAACGAACAAGGCCGCTACTGGACTTACAAGCATCCTACGGTCGGAGATGCGTTCTCGACTTACGTGTCCAGGAATCCGGAATTCCTCGAATTCTTTCTGCGAGGCGCGAAACCTGAAACACTGATGCGCGAGGTTGTCTGCGGAAGTGTCGACTTGCGAGGCGCATCTGTAAGGATATTGCCCAGCCACTATCCTTTGCTTCTAAAGCGGTTGAAGGGGGTTTCAGTTTTTCCGCTGCGAAATTTTGTCTCTTATCGTGCCGAAGCGGCTTTTGCCGCTCTCCTGCTGCAAGAGCGTAAGGACCTTCTGGGAGGACTACAATCTTTCGCGACACCTATCGCGCAAGACGCAGACACCTCGTTGTTAGTCCGGTTATATGAATATGGAATACTGCCGCCGGACCTAAGACAGGGCTTCGTAGAAGCGGTGAAGAAAGCCGCTATCGAGGAGGCGGATACAAGCTTTTTGGATGATAGCGGGGTTGCGAGCGTCCTTACCGACCGAGAAGAGGAAGAAATCCTGGAGGAGGTCAGAAGGGTTCTCTTGCCCAATATCGATGACCATATCCGTCGCGTCCGCTCTGAATGGGACAGCGATTACCCGCCTGATGATCATTTTGATGAATTACGCGGTGCGATAGCGACATTCGCAAAGGTCACTTATACCAACGAGCAATGACGCCGACTCGTGATGGGATTCCCAAATCAGAGGAATTCTGACTCATTGTGCCAAACGGAGGTTTGGCATGACGAAGGCGATATCGTTGCGGGTAGATTACGACGGAACGGCCCTCCGGAGGCTGGCGAAGAAGGCAAAGGATGCCGCCCAGGTCCGGCGGCTGTTGGCGCTGGCTTCGATTTATGATGGCGGCTCCCGGCAGTATGCATCGGAGATCGGCGGGGTGACGGTGCAGATCGTCCGCGACTGGGTCTTGCGCTTCAACGAACGCGGCCCCGCCGGGTTGATCAACACAAAAGCACCGGGCGGCCGGGCCAAGCTAAACGACGCGCAGCGTCAAGCGCTGGCGAAGATTGTCGAATGCGGTCCGATCCCCGCCGTTCACGGCGTGGTCCGCTGGCGACGTAAGGACCTCGTGCAGTGGCTGTTCCAGGAGTTCCGGGTCTCTGTCGACGAGACGACGGTAGGGCGAGAACTCAAGACACTCGGCTTTGCCAAGCTTTCCGCTCGCCCGCGCCATTACGCCCAGAACGAATTGGAGGGTGAGGTTTTTAAAAAGACTTCCCCGCCGCGCTGGCAGAGATCAGGGCGAAATGCCCGCCCGACACGGACATCGAAATCTGGTGGGCCGACGAAGCCCGAATAGGGCAAAAGAACAAGATCACGCGCCGCTGGGCACGCCGGGGAACCCGACCGTCGGCCCCGCACGACCAGCGCACCATGTGGGCTTATATCTTCGGCGCGATCTGCCCGAAAAAGGGTAAGGGGGCTGGCCTCGTCCTTCCCTATTGCGACACCGAGGCGATGCAGGAACACCTTGCCGAAATCAGCAACGCCGTCGATCCCGGAGCACATGCCGTGCTCATTCTCGACCAAGCCGGATGGCACGTCACGCCGAAGCTGAAGGTGCCGGACAACATCACCTTGATGTTCCTGCCGCCGCGGTCGCCGGAATTGAACCCGGTAGAGAACCTCTGGCAGTTCATGAGGGACAACTGGTTGTCGAACCGCGTCTTCAAGGACTACGACGACATCGTCGATCAATGCTGCCGCGCTTGGAACAGGCTCGTCGATCAGCCGTGGAAGATCGTAAGCGCCGTCTCCGCCCCATTGGATAGGCTGTATTTTGAGGCTGGCCGGGCGTTCATATCCGCCGCTGTAGCCGCCGATCCGGTCGGCGCTTTCGGGCGAAACGCCCTGGATCGAGAGCTGGACATGGTCGAGCCCGACATCGGCCAGGCTGCTGATTCTGGCTTCGGTCAAACCCACGCCCGACGTGATCAGATTGGTATAAAGCCCGAGCGAAACCGCCGCCCGCGTCAGCTCGACGAGGTCCCGGCGTGCCGCCGGCTCGCCGCCCGACAAATGCAGATGCAGCACGCCGAGGTCGGCCCCCTGCTCGAAGACGTTTATCCATTCCCCGGTCGAAAGTTCATCCTTTGCCGGCGTCAACGCCACCGGGTTGGAGCAATAGGGGCAGGCGAGCGGACATCGATGCGTCAGCTCCGCGAGCATCGCCATCGGAGGAGGCACGCGCGAAACCTCGCGTACGATACCATTTGCAAGGGCGGCGCCACGCTTCATTCGACGATCTCCAGCATGCGGCGGACGGCAAGCTCGTGGACGAAAGCCTTCACGTCGCTGGCAATCTGCGCGACGGGGGCCCCGAACCGGGCGGCAAAGTCGTCAGCAATCCGATCGAGGCTCCGCTTGCCATCAAGCGCTTGCACGATGGCAACGGCGATCTCGTCCAAGGCCATGGCACGCTCCGGCGCCAGCAGGACCATCTGGCCGCGCACCCGGTCCTCGCGCAGCCGTACCCCGCGCGCCAGCTTGACGACGCTGGAACCTGAAATCACCGGCGCATCGGCGGTCATTCGGCGGCCTCCGTCGAGACAGTTTCCCCGATGACGCCTTCCCGCCCGTCCCAGCCTCCCGGCGGAATGCGGCCGGGCGCGACATAGGCCGAATAGAGCGCATCGAGCTGCGACCACAGCACATCCGTCTTGAAGATGAGCGCCGCGGCGGCGGCATCCCGTTTTTCCTGCGTGTCGGCGTGGTCGAGGACATAGGCAAGCCCGAATGCCACGTCCTGCGGCGCCTCGTTGAGCCGTTGGCGGAAATAGGCAAGCGCCGCGTCGTCGGCGAACGCATAGTGCTGCAAAAGCCCGGCGATGCGCTCCGAATGGATCTTGGGCGCGAAAAGCTCGGTCAGCGAGGAGGCCACCGCCTCGAGCAGCGGCTTCTCGCGCACGAACGACACATAGGCGTCGACGGCAAACCGGGTCGCAGGCAGGACCCCCTTTGTCGAGGCGACATAGGCGGGATCGAGTCCGACCGCTTCGGCGAGACGCAGCCAACGGCGGATGCCACCGCCCTCGTTGACGCCGCCGTCATGATCTTCGATGCGCGAGCGCCAGGCCCGACGCATTTGCGGGTCCTCGCAACGCGACAGAAACGCGGCGTCCTTCATCGGAATTCGGCTCTGATAATAGTAGCGATTGATGACCCAGGCCCGCACCTGCGTCATCGTTGCGTGGCCACCGTGGAGCATGACGTGGAAGGGGTGCTTGTCGTGATAGCGTTCCTTGCCGATTTCCAGTAGGCGGGCGTGAAACGCTTGCTTGTCGGTTGCCGTCGTCAAAGCTGGACCTCCATGCCGTCGAACCCGACGTCGAAGCCGCGGCTTTCGACGTAGGCGCGCTCGGAGCCGGGCCGCCAGATCGGATTCGTGTTGTTGATGTGGACATAGACCTTTTTGCGAATGTTCAAGGCAGCGAGTGCATCGAGGCTGCCGCCTTCGCCGGCGATCGGCATGTGGCCCATGCGGCGGCCGGTCTTGCGCCCCGTACCGGTGGCGATCATCTCGTCGTCATTGAAAAGCGTGCCGTCGAAGAACAACGCGTCGGCATCGCGCAGGCGCGCTGCAAGGCCGTCGGTCAGCGTGCCGCAGCCTGGAATGTAGTAGACGCGCCTGGTGGCGGCCCTGAGCTCGATTCCGACCGTGTTTTCGCCCTCGACGTTCAGATCCGGTTCGCCGCCTTCGAGGAAAAGCGGAACCTTGCCGGGCACCGCGAAGAGCCGCGCCTCGAGACCGGGCAGCGGCGAGAACGGTTCCTCGATGGCGATGTTCTTCCTCGAAACCAGGTCCGGATCGAGAACGCCGAAGATCGAATTGTCGGCAAGAATCCGGCTGACTGCGCCGGTTGCGAAAACCGCGAAGGCCTGTTTTTCCCTGAGGTCGAGCAATCCCGCCAGGTGATCGATGTCACCATTGGTCAACACCACGCTTTTGATCGGGGTGTGACGCAGCCGGCGCGGCTGCAGGGATCGATTGTTCTGAATCTGTTGGCGGATGTCGGGAGAGGCGTTGAAGACGGCCCAGGCCTCGCCGTCGAGGCTGACGGCCAGCGACGATTGGGTCTGCGGCCTGACGGCGGAGGCAGGATCGCGCGCCATCGTGCAATTCAAACAGCCGCAATTCCATTGCGGGAGACCGCCGCCGGCGGCGGCCCCCAAGACGACAAGACGAAGATCGGACGCTTCATTCACTGGTCTATCCCGAGACGCGTTGTGAGCCGACCATCGTGCGGCGGAGCGTCAGAAGAGGATGGGCTCATCTCCGTCCGCAGGAGCGTAGCGGGTGATTTCCATCGCGCAGCTGACTTCAATGAATTTTGGTTTATGCCAGGACATGTTTCCTCCATTCGTCCGATTGGTGTGCTCGCTCCCGCATTTGCAGGCGCCCTTGCATCTGGATCGAACACGAAACAAGCTTTGCTCGCAAAGAGCGCTGCTTGGGTGAAAGGCCGGAACGGCTTTCTCCCGCTCCGGCAAGACCCGGCGGCGCCGTCGCCGGGGGTTGGCAAATCGAGTTCGCGTGACTACGGCATTTACGCAGCCTCCCTTGAAGGGTAGCAAACCGTTTTAGGCCCGGCAATTAAGACCTAGGTGCATATCGACAACGCACTTTCGGCTCGAAACCAGCCGAGCGGATGCGGACACGGGGCCAAATAGCCGCATCGTCTTGCCGAACGCCCGTAGCCGCGGAGCAGATTGCTTCTTCGCCCTAACCGAACGCGTTGGCGGGATAAGGCTTGCTGACCACCGGCAGATATCGCGCGCCCGTTGCCAGCAGGAACCGCTCGAAAGCCTGCATCGCCGGAGTCGTGGCGCGGTCCAGGCGCGACACGCTGAACCATTGCCGGCGGATCGGCGTATCGACGACATCGAGAATGACGAGCCGGCCGAGCTTCACCTCCTGCTCGATGGTATGGGCGGAGATGAAGGCAATCCCAAGACCGGCGATGACCGCCTGCTTGATCGTCTCGTTCGAAGCGATCTCTGTGCCCAACTCCTCGAGCTTGTGCGGCGTGTCGCTCAGGAAGATCTCAAGCGAGATACGCGTCCCCGAACCCTTTTCCCGCACGAGAAACTGTTCCTGCGCAATCCGCTCCCGCGAAATTTCCAGCAAGCCTGCGAGCGGGTGGGCGGCGGGGGCGATGAAGACCAGCGGATGGTCGCCGAACACCTCTGCGCGCACCTCGAAGTCGCGCGGCGGCCGTCCCATCAGCGCAACATCGATCTCATGGTCCCTCAATTTGGCGATGACTTCGGCTCGGTTGCCGATAAAGAGATTGATCTCGATGGCGGGGAGCTGATCGCGGAAGGCGGCAATCAGTTGCGGCGCGAAATATTTTCCGGTCGATACCACGCCAAGGCGCAATCGCCCGGTTCTGAGCCCCTTGATGGCACTGATTGAGTCCTCGAGGCTGGTGAGGCTCTCCTCAACCGCCCGCGCCGCCTCAAGGAAAGCAAGACCGAACGCCGTCGGAACCATGCCGCCGCGCGTCCTGTCGAACAACGGGACATTGGCGTCCCGTTCCAGTTGCTGGATCTGCAGCGTGAGCGCCGGGCCCGTCAGACCCAAAGCCTCGGCAGCAAGATTGATCTTCCCCAGCCGGCAAACGGTCTGGACGGTGCGAAGTTGGCGAAGTGTCACGTTGCGCATGAACGAAAGTAAGAAATTCTAACTTCTGAAGTCAATCTAATAAATTTTACAAACTCACGGATTGCGCCATCCTGCACTGGACATCGGGGAGGAGACATCATGTCCGGCGCGACTCTCGAGGCCTATCTTGCCTCACGCGTGGCCACTGGCGACGATATCGCCCGGGAAGTGGCCGCAGTAGTACAACGGCTGGCGACAGCCGCCCTCGACGTCCGCAAACTCGTCAACCAGGGCGCGCTCGGAACGGCGTTCAACGGCACCCGTGGCGGCAGCAATAGCGACGGCGACCTGCAGAAGGATCTCGACGTCGTGTGCGACGGCCTTTTCCTGTCATGCCTGCAGGGCGCGCCGGTCGCATGCTACGCCTCGGAAGAACTGGACAACCCCGTACTGCTCGATCCGAATGCGCGCCTTGCGGTTGCGATCGATCCGCTCGACGGCTCTTCCAACATCGACACCAACGTCTCCGTCGGCACGATTTTCTCCGTGCTGCCCGCCGTCCAAGGACCGGACTCGGATCTCATGCAGTCCTTTCTGCAAGCCGGAAACCGACAGCTGGCGGCAGGCTTCTTCCTCTACGGACCGCAAACCGCGCTGGTACTGTCGCTCGGAAAGGGCACGGAGATCTTCATCTTCTCCAGTCGGCTCGGCTGCTTCGTACAGGGATACAAGTCGGTCAACATCGCCGAGCGCACCAGCGAATTCGCGATCAACATGTCGAACTACCGACACTGGGAGGAAGCGGTCCGGCTCTATGTCGACGATTGCCTCGCCGGTGCAGAGGGGCCGCGCGAGCGGGACTTCAACATGCGATGGATCGCCTCGCTGGTTGCCGATACCTATCGGATTCTCGTTCGCGGCGGGATCTTCCTGTATCCCGCCGACGGCAGAAAAGGCTACAGCCAGGGCCGGCTGCGGCAGGTCTACGAGGCCAACCCCATCGCCTTCATCGTCGAGAACGCCGGCGGCGCAGCCACGACGTCGGTCACGCGCATTCTCGATCTCGTCCCGGAAAACCTGCACCAGCGCGTACCGCTGATTTTCGGTTCGCGTCGCGAGGTGGAGCGCATCGCCCGCTATCACGTCGACCCCAACATGATCGGCGAACGCGCACCGCTCTTCGGCAAGCGCGGTCTGTTTCGGGCCTGAGGAGAGCCGCATGTCAGCGAGACACCCCATCATATCGATCACCGGCTCGTCCGGCGCCGGCACGACCACCGTCAAGGACACGTTCGAGAAGATCTTCAAGCGCGAGAACGTTTCGGCATCGTTCATCGAAGGCGATGCCTTCCACCGCTACGACCGGGAAAGCATGCGCCGCAAGATCGCCGACGAGAAGGCCAGAGGCATCGACTTTACCCATTTCTCCGCCGAGGCGAACGAACTGGAGATTCTCGAGAGTGTCTTTGCCGAATATGGCAGGCGCGGCGTCGGCCGCACCCGTCACTACGTGCATGACGACGCCGAGGCTGCCAAATACGGCGCGGAACCCGGCACATTCACGAACTGGGAGGAGTTCGGTGACAGCGATCTGCTGTTTTACGAGGGATTGCATGGCTGCGCCGTCACCGACGCGGTTAATCTTGCGCAGCACTGCGACCTGAAGATCGGCGTCGTTCCGGTGGTCAACCTCGAATGGATCCAGAAGATCCATCGAGACAAGGCGACGCGCGGTTACTCCGCCGAGGCGGTGACGGACACCATTCTGCGGCGCATGCCGGACTACGTGCACTACATCTGCCCGCAGTTTTCCCTGACCGACATCAATTTCCAGCGCGTGCCGATCGTCGACACGTCCAATCCCTTCATTGCGCGCTGGATACCGACGCCGGCCGAATCCATCCTGGTCATCCGCTTTGCCAATCCGCGCAGCATCGATTTTCCCTACCTGCTGTCGATGCTGCACAACAGCTACATGTCGCGTGCCAATTCCATCGTGGTGCCGGGAGACAAGCTCGATCTCGCCATGCAGCTGATTTTCACACCGCTCATCCACAAACTGCTCGAACGCAAACACCGCATGTCGTGAGGAGACCACCATGAATGTTTCGCAGCAGATCGAACCCCGTGCCGCCGCATCGGAACGCAACATGGCCGACGCCATCCGGTTTCTCGCCATGGATGCCGTTGAGAAGGCAAATTCCGGCCACCCCGGCATGCCGATGGGCATGGCCGACGCAGTCACCGTCCTCTTCAACCGCTTCATCAAGATCGACCCTTCCCTGCCCGACTGGCCGGATCGCGACCGCTTCGTGCTTTCGGCTGGCCACGGTTCGATGCTGCTCTATTCCATCCACCACCTGATGGGCTTTGCCGACATGCCGATGGCCGAGCTCTCAGCCTTCCGCCAACTTGGCTCGAAAACGGCCGGACATCCCGAATACGGCCATGCCCTGGGGATCGAGACCACCACCGGCCCGCTCGGCCAGGGCATAGCCACCGCCGTCGGCATGGCGATAGCCGAACAGATGATGGCTGCCCGCTTCTCGGGTTCGCTCTGCAACCACTTCACCTATGTGGTGGCCGGCGACGGCTGCCTGCAGGAGGGCATCAGCCACGAGGCGATCGACCTTGCCGGACATCTGAAGCTGCGCAAGCTGGTCGTGCTCTGGGACGACAACCGGATATCGATCGACGGATCGACCGACCTCTCCACCTCGATGAACCAGCTTGCCCGTTTTCGTGCAGCCGGCTGGGATGCGCAACGCGTCGATGGCCACGACCCCGAGGCCGTGGCGAAGGCGATCGAGCGGGCGCGCCGGAGCCGCAAACCGTCGCTGATTGCCTGCCGCACCCGGATCGGCAAGGGGGCGGCCAGCATGGAGGGCTCGCACAAGACCCATGGGGCGGCGCTCGGCGACAAGGAAATTGCCGCGACACGCGAAAAGCTCGCCTGGACGCATCCGCCTTTCTTCGTGCCGCCTCAGATCAAGTCGGCCTGGGAAAGCGTGGCCGTGCGGGGTCGCTTGGCCCGCGAGGCATGGGAAATCCGGCTCGACGCCTCGCGCTCGAAGAAGCGCTACGAGCAGACTGTCAGCCGGCAGCTAGACGGTGATGTCGCCCATCTTCTGGCAAAATTCCGAGCCGCACATCGCAAGAGAGCGTCCAAGGTCGCCACACGTCAGGCGTCGCAGATGGCGCTGGAGGTCATCAATGGGGCGACAGCACTGACGATTGGCGGCTCCGCCGACCTGACCGGCTCGAATCTGACGATGACGTCGCAGACCCAGCCCATCTCGCCGGGCAATTTCAAAGGCCGCTATCTGCATTACGGCATCCGCGAGCACGGCATGGCGGCCGCCATGAACGGCATCGCCTTGCATGGCGGCTTCATTCCGTACGGCGGGACCTTCCTGGTATTTTCCGACTATGCGCGCGGTGCGATGCGTCTCTCGGCGCTGATGGGCCTCCCCGTCATCTATGTGCTGACCCATGATTCCATCGGGCTCGGCGAGGACGGACCGACCCACCAGCCGGTCGAACATCTGGCCATGTTGCGTGCCACCCCCAACCTCAATGTCTTCCGGCCCGCCGACATCATCGAGACGGCCGAATGCTGGGAGATCGCGCTTGGTGAGAAGAACCGGCCGAGCGTCCTTGCCCTTTCGCGGCAGGCCTTGCCGATGCTGCGCCAGACGGACGGGGACGAGAATTTGTCGGCGCTCGGAGCCTACGTCCTGAAGGAAGCACGCAGGCCCCGCGACATCACGCTGCTTGCCACTGGATCCGAAGTCGAGATCGCCCTTGCCGCAGCGGAACGCCTGCAGGCCGACGAGGGTGTCGAAGCGGCGGTGGTGTCCATGCCTTGCTGGGAGAAGTTCGAGATCCAGGATGCATCGTACCGGAAGCAGGTTCTCGGAGATGCCCCGCGCATCGCCGTCGAAGCAGCCGGCCGCCTCGGTTGGGATCGCTGGATGGGACCGGACGGCGCCTTCGTCGGCATGATCGGCTTCGGAGCCTCGGCACCGGCCGGAGACCTCTACCGCCATTTCGGCATCACCGCCGATCATGTCGTCGCCGAAGCCTTGGAGCTTATCCGCCGGGACTTCCGGGAGGCGCCGCTCATGAGCACCGGTCCTTTGGCGAGCAAAGACGTCATCAGTTCATCGAAGGAGGCTTGACACCATGGCCCGCATCACGCTCCGCCAGCTGCTCGATCACGCCGCCGAGCACACTTACGGCGTGCCGGCATTCAACATCAACAACATGGAACAGGGGCTGGCGATCATGGAGGCGGCGCGCGCCTGCGACGCTCCTGTGATCCTGCAGGTTTCACGCGGCGCCCGCTCCTATGCCAACGACATCATGCTCGCCAAGATGATGGAAGCGCTCGAGCAGATGTATCCCGACATCCCGCTCTGCATTCACCAGGATCACGGCAACAATGTCGCGACCTGCCTTACTGCGATACAGCACGGCTTCACCTCGGTGATGATGGACGGCTCGCTCAAGGAGGATGCAAAGACCCCCGCCGACTACGCCTATAACGTCGCGATCACTGCGGAAGTGAGCCGCCTCGCCCATATGGTCGGCGCTTCGGTCGAGGGGGAACTCGGCTGCCTCGGATCGCTCGAAACCGGCCATGGTGAAGCGGAGGACGGGCACGGCTTCGAAGGCGCGCTCGATCGTTCGCAGCTTTTGACCGATCCGGACGAAGCCGCCCGCTTAGTGGCCGAGACCGGAGTCGATGCGCTGGCTGTGGCGATCGGCACGTCGCATGGCGCCTACAAATTCACCCGCAAGCCCACCGGCGACGTGCTCGCCATGGACGTGATCGAGAAGATCCATCACCGGCTGCCGGACACCCATATCGTCATGCATGGCTCCTCCTCGGTGCCGCAGGAGTGGCAGGATGTCTTCAACGCCCATGGTGGCGAAATGCGGGAAACTTACGGCGTGCCCGTCGAGGAGATCGTCCGGGGCATCCGCTTCGGCGTACGCAAGGTCAATATCGATACCGATCTGCGCCTGGCGGCAGCCGCCGCCTTTCGCCGCGTTGCCGACACGAGCCGCACCGAATTCGACCCGCGCAAGTTCTTGAAACCCGCCATGGACGCCATGTCGGCGGTCTGCAAGGCCCGTTTCGAGGCCTTCGGCACCGCCGGCAACGCATCCCGCATCAAGGTCGTGCCGATGGCGGAGATGGCCAAACGCTACGCGAGCGGCTCGCTCAAACCCCAGACGGCGCGGTCGCAAGCCGCCTGACCCATCATCCAGAGAAAGGGACTGTGTCATGAACGCCGACGCAAAGACAGAGATCAAGGGCAAGGAACGCTACAAGGCCGGCGTCCTCAAATACGCGCAGATGGGCTATTGGAACGGCGACTACGAGCCGAAGGACACTGATCTGATCGCGCTCTTCCGGATCACGCCGCAGGAAGGAGTCGACCCGATCGAAGCCGCCGCCGCCGTTGCCGGCGAAAGCTCGACCGCCACATGGACGGTCGTCTGGACCGACCGCCTGACGGCGTGCGACCAATACCGCGCCAAGGCCTATCGGGTCGATCCGGTACCCGGAACGCCTGGGCAGTATTTCTGCTATGTCGCCTACGACCTGATCCTCTTCGAGGAAGGATCGATCGCCAACCTGACGGCGTCGATCATCGGCAACGTTTTCTCGTTCAAGCCGCTGAAGGCGGCAAGGCTCGAGGACATGCGCCTGCCCGTCGCCTATGTGAAGACCTTCAAGGGTCCGCCGACCGGCATTGTCGTCGAGCGCGAACGGCTCGACAAGTTCGGCAAGCCGCTGCTTGGCGCCACCACCAAACCGAAGCTCGGCCTTTCGGGAAAAAACTATGGCCGGGTCGTCTATGAAGGCCTGAAGGGCGGTCTCGACTTCATGAAGGACGACGAGAACATCAATTCGCAGCCCTTCATGCACTGGCGCGACCGCTACCTCTACTGCATGGAAGCCGTCAACCACGCCTCGGCGGTCACCGGCGAGGTCAAGGGGCATTATCTCAACATCACCGCCGGCACGATGGAGGAGATGTACCGCCGCGCAGAATTCGCCAAGGAACTCGGCTCGGTCATTGTCATGGTGGATCTCATCATCGGCTGGACGGCAATCCAGTCGATCTCGGAATGGTGCCGGCAGAATGACATGATCCTGCACATGCACCGCGCCGGTCACGGCACCTACACACGGCAGAAGAACCACGGCATCTCCTTCCGCGTCATCGCCAAATGGCTGCGGCTTGCCGGCGTCGACCACCTGCATGCGGGCACCGCCGTCGGCAAGCTCGAAGGCGACCCGATGACCGTGCAGGGTTACTACAACGTGTGCCGCGAAACGAAGAACGAGGTAGACCTGCAGCGCGGGCTGTTCTTCGAGCAGGATTGGGCCGACATCAAGAAGGTCATGCCGGTGGCATCAGGCGGCATCCATGCCGGGCAGATGCACCAGTTGCTCGATCTTTTCGGCGACGACGTCGTGCTGCAGTTCGGTGGCGGCACTATCGGTCATCCCATGGGCATCCAGGCTGGAGCCACCGCCAACCGCGTCGCGCTGGAAGCCATGGTGCTTGCCCGCAACGAAGGCCGCGACATCGCCCGTGAAGGTCCCGAGATCCTCAGGGCGGCGGCCAAGTGGTGCAAGCCGCTCGAAGCGGCCCTCGATACCTGGGGCAACATCAGCTTCAACTACACCCCGACGGACACCTCGGACTTCGTACCGAGCGTGAGCGTCGCCTGACGGACATGAGAGGAGAGACGATATGCGTATCACCCAAGGATGCTTCTCGTTCCTGCCGGACCTGACGGACGAGCAGATAACGGCACAGGTGGAGTATTGCCTCGGCAAGGGTTGGGCGATCGGCGTCGAGTATACCGACGACCCCCACCCCCGCAACACCTACTGGGAAATGTGGGCCAATCCGATGTTCGACCTGAAGGACGCCAAGGGCGTCATGATGGAGCTGGAGGACTGCCGCAACGCCCATCCGCAAGATTACATCCGCCTCAATGCCTTCGATTCCAGCCGCGGCCTGGAGACGGTTACGATGTCCTTCATCGTCAACCGTCCCGACATCGAACCGAAGCTGCGGATGACCCGGACGGAAAGCCGCGGTCGCAGCCAGCACTATGCCTGGGAAACGCGGCGCTAGAAGGAGCAAATGATGCCGGAAGCTCTATCAAGCACGGAAAGCCTGCCGACATCGATCGATCTCGCCGAGGAGTATCAAGCCTCCGGTGTCGCCGAAATCCTCGACGAACTGGATCGGGAACTCGTCGGGCTAAAACCCGTGAAGCAGCGGATCCGCGAGACGGCAGCCCTGCTGCTCGTCGAGCGGGCTCGCCGCGCCATGGGTCTCACCCACGAGGCGCCGTCGCTGCACATGAGCTTCACCGGCAATCCCGGCACCGGCAAGACGACGGTCGCCTTGCGCATGGCCAATCTGCTGCACAGGCTCGGCTATATTCGCAAGGGGCATCTGGTGTCGGTCACGCGTGACGATCTGGTCGGTCAATATATCGGCCACACCGCGCCCAAGACCAAGGAGATCCTGAAGAAGGCAATGGGCGGCGTGCTGTTCATCGACGAAGCCTATTATCTCTACCGGCCAGACAACGAGCGCGACTACGGCCAGGAAGCGATCGAGATCCTGCTCCAGGTGATGGAGAACAACCGCGACGACCTGGTGGTCATTCTCGCCGGTTACGCCGACCGGATGGACCGATTTTTCGAGAGCAATCCAGGCTTCCGCTCGCGCATTGCTCACCACATCGATTTCCCCGACTACGACGACGGGGAGCTGCTATCGATCGCCGAGAGCATGCTGAGCCGCCAGGGCTATCATTTCGATGCCAAGGCCGCGGCCGTGATGAGCGACTACATCGCCCGTCGTCGGCGCCAGCCTCATTTCGCCAATGCGCGCTCGATCCGCAACGCGCTCGACCGCGCCCGGCTGCGGCAGGCGAACCGCCTGTTCGAGGAAAGCGTCGGACCCGTCGATGCGGAGCAACTGTCGACCATCACGGCTCGAGATATTTCCGCGAGTCGCGTGTTTGCCATAGACCAGGCCAATCCTTCGGAGATCTCGTCATGAGCCACAAGACCATCATAGCCCCCTCGGTTCTGTCGGCAGATTTCTCGCGGCTCGGCGAAGAGGTCGAGGCCGTCTGCCAGGCCGGTGCCGACTGGATCCACCTTGACGTGATGGATGGCCATTTCGTGCCGAACATCACCTTCGGTCCACCGGTCATCAAAGCGATCCGGAACCGAACGGACAAGATGTTCGACTGCCATTTGATGATCGCACCGGCCGACCCCTTTCTCGCCGCCTTCGTCGACGCCGGCTGCGGCATCATCACCGTGCATGCCGAAGCAACCACCCACCTCGACAGATCGCTGCAGGCGATCCGCGACCTCGGCTGCAAGGCCGGCGTCTCGCTCAATCCCTCGACGCCGGAAACCGTCGTCGAATATGTGCTGGAGCGGCTCGACCTGATCCTGCTGATGACTGTCAATCCCGGCTTCGGCGGCCAGGCCTTTATTCCATCCGTCGTCGAGAAGGTGCGCCGCGTGAAGTCCATGATCGGCAGCCGTCCGATCCACATCGAGATCGACGGTGGCGTGACGCCGGAAACGGCGCCGCTGCCGCGGCCGGTGCGGATGTGCTGGTTGCCGGCTCCGCGGTGTTCAAAGGCGGCAACGAGGAGGCCTACGCGAAAAACATTGCGGCCATCCGCGCGGCGTCCGATGGCGCCATGAAGAAAGCCGCGTGAACCATGGCCGCTACCCCTCCTGTCTGTGAGTTCGGCTGGCCGGCGGTCGACGCGAGGCTTCCCGGAGTAGATGGTCTCACCCACTCCATATTCGATCAGGCCGGCCCGAAGGGGCTGGTCGTCACCTTCATCTGCAATCACTGCCCCTATGTGAAAGCGGTCATCGCCCGCATCGTGCGGGACGCGATCGACCTCAAAGATCACGGCGTCGGTTTCGTGGCGATCAGCGCCAATGATGCCGAGGCCTATCCACAGGATTCGTTCGACAACATGAAGCGCTTCGCTTCGCAAAACGCCCTGCCCTTTCGCTATCTATACGACGAGGACCAATCCGTCGCCAACGCCTACGGCGCCGTCTGCACGCCAGACTTCTTCGGCTTTAACAAGGACATGAATCTGCAATATCGCGGGCGACTGGACGCCTCGCGCAAGGAGATCGGCCCTGGCGATCTGAGGCGCGACCTTTACGAGGCGATGGTCATGGTCGCGCTGTTTGGCAAAGGTCCGTCGGAACAACAGCCTTCAATGGGCTGCTCTATCAAATGGAAAGTTTCGCCCTATCAGGTCTGAATAGCTATTTCGTTTGTTCCGCCGGCCGGTACCCGGCACTCGTCTCTGCCCTGCCGGGCATCTCCCCCACGAGGAGGGAGATTGGCACAAGCTAAGCCCTGCCCGAGAGTGAGCTTGCAAACGTCGAGGTCACCGGACTGATTGAGCGGGACGTCGCCGACCTCTCCCCTTGTGGGGGATATGCCCGGCAGGACGGAGGGGGAATATCAAGGGCTGCGCTCAACCGACTTGGCCGTGAACGCCTCAGCCCCCGCCCGTTTTGGCGCCTCCCGACAGGAGGCAACGGGCGGGGTCCGAGGGAGGAGGCGTTCGGCCCCGCTGATGTTGCGGGGCGCCATGGCGAGCGCAGAATGTCAGGCCGGCAGCGCGCCGGACTGTTTGGCGATGTGCGTGGCGATTGCATCCATCAGCGCCGGCGACAAGCAATCATAGGGCGGCAGCCCGAGTTCTGTCAGGCGAGCGCGTATATCCGACATCCTGTCGGGGTTGACCCCGCTTTCGATCACCGAAGAAACGAAGGCCGCGAAGGCCGGCGGCGACCAGCCGGTTTCGTCGCTGAGCTCTGTATGCACGAAATCGAGGCCATAGAAGGGATGCTTGGTGTTCTCGATCCGGCCATACATATGCGTGCCGCAATCCTTGCAGGCGTAACGCTGGATTGTCGCGCTTGGATCAACGATCTGCAGCTTTTCTGAACCTGAGGCGACATTCACCTTGTCGCGGCTGACAACCGCGATCTGCGCGAAGGTAGCGCCGTCCGGCTTCCAACATTTGGTGCAGCCGCAGGCATGGTTGTGTGCCGTCTGTGCGCCGATCCTAACGGTCACCGGATTGGTAGCGCATTTGCATTTGAGCGTGCCACCCTGAAAGTCCGGACTTGCAGGCGGAAAACCGTTGTCGATGGACGGATGTAGCTTAAGCATTTGTTCCTCCTCTCTCTTGAACGTCTTCAGGTCCTTCCTGAGAAAGCAGGATCAAGGCAAATGCCGTCGGCGGCAATATAGCGGAAAGTGTCGGTTTTCGGCGTCGGCCGCCTGACACCATCGCGCGCCTTGCGCGATCCGTCGCTGTAGCTGATGTGGCTGATCTCAAGCCCGGTCATGATGTACGTCCCTGGAGAGCAATGCCGATCCCGTCGCCAAATCGCTCGCAATCGTCGCCGGTCTCCCGGTAAGGCGCAGGCACCTCCGGGCCAGCCGGTGCGCCTCGACCTGCGAGTGGGTCACGAGAATGACGGCAGGGCCGGTTTCCGCGATCAGCGCCTCGGTCAGCGCCAACATTTCCTCGGCGGTCGCCGCATCGAGCGACACATAGGGCTCGTCCAACACGAGAAGCTCGGGCCGTCCGGCAAAAGCGCGCGCCAGCGCCAGCCGTCGCTGCTGACCGAGCGATAGCTGGCCGGGAAAGAGCTGGGCCTTGTCAAGGATGCCGATCCGCTCCAGCGCCGAATGCGCCGCTTCCGTCCCAAGCTCCGGGTGCACCAGCGTCAGATTTTCAAGGACACTGCGCCAAGGCAGCAGAACAGGCTCCTGAAACACCATGGCGATCTTTTCCGGCCGGGTGATCCTACCCTCGAAAGCCGGGTCGATGCCGGCGATCAGCCGAAGCAGGGTCGATTTGCCGATCCCTGACGTCCCGAGGATGGCGACGGTCTCGCCGATCTCCATCGCGAAACGGATATCGTGCAGGATCTCCTCCTCCCCGAACGCCTTTTGCCTGACATCAACCTTGATCATGCCGTCCTCCAGCGCCGTACGCGGCGTTCGGACGGCTGCAGGATCAGCGCCTCCACCAGCAGCATCACGCCGATGAAAGAAAGCGCGTAGACGAGCACCATGGCAACGTCGAAAAGCTGAAAATAGAAATGGATCTGGAAGCCGATACCGCTGGAGCGCCCAAGAAACTCGACCACCAGCACGATCTTCCATATCACCGCGATGCCCGAGCGGGCGGCAGCGGCAATGAAAGGTGCAAGCTGCGGCATGACGACGTGGCGCAGTCGCGCCAGCGGCCGCATGCGATAGACCTGGGCCATCGCGCCAAGGTTCGGATCGAGCGCACGCGCGCCCTCGCGCAGGATCGTGGCGACATTCGGAATCTTGTTGAGCACCACGGCGATGATCGCCGCGGTCTCGTTGAGCCCGATCCAGAGATAGCAGAGCACGATGAGCACGAGAGCCGGCAGGTTGAGGAACACGACCAGCCACGGATCGAGCCATTGGTCGACGGCAGGAACGCGCCCCATCAGGTAGCCGAGCGCTACGCCGATGGCCATCGCCGGCACGAAGGCGCAAACCACACGCCACAGCGTCATGCCGAGATGATAGGGCAAAGCGCCGGAAGCAGCGGCTTCGGCAAAAGACGGCCACAGCGCCCATGGCTGAGGCAGGACGGACGTGTCTGCGGTCAGTTCGGCCGCGACGATCCAGAGAAGCAGAAGGAGCCCGAGAGAAAATGCGCGCACCAGCGCAGGGCTTTGCAGCGTCTTAGTCAAGGTGCAGGAACAATCCATTGGGCAGGCTTGTTGCCTTGCCGACGAGCTCCGCCCCGCCGAGGTCCGCCATCAGCCGCAAGAACCGGTCGGCGGCCGCCTCGTCGATCGGTCTGCCGCTCGGAATGCCGGCGCGATAGCCGTCGCGCAGCGCAATGAATTCAGCGTCGTCTCCCGCATTCATCTTGTCCCGCAAGCCCTCCCATACCTCGTCGTCGTTGCTAAGCAGATCCTTGGCCGCGCGCGATGCCGCATAAAGAGCCTTTACGATGTCTGGATGGGCCGCCGCATACTCGCCCTTCAACACATAGCCAAGCAGCGGCGTGTCGGGATCGAGCTTGAGCGCCGCTGCGGCATCGGAGACGGAGATCAGCTCGTGCATGCCCTTGGCCTTCATCTTCGCAATGAAGTGCCAGAAATTGATGGTGCCTGCCGTCTCGCCGGAAAGGGCCGACTTGAAGATCAGCGGCGGCGCTCCGAACACCTGCTCGGTCTCGGCGGCCAGGTCCATGCCGTATTGCTGCTTGGCATAGGCGCGCAGGATCAACCAGCTCTTGTCGAGCGGCCCGCCGGCGATGCCGATCTTCTTGCCGGCAAGATCGGGCAGCGCCTTGATGCCGCTGTCATCCTTGACCACCAGCCCGCCGACGGCCAGTGAATAGGGAATGAAGACGTAATCCTTGCCAGACGCACGCTGGTTGGCCACCCATATCCAGTCGGCCACCATGGTGTCGGCCTCGCCGCCCTCGAAGGCCACGCGCGTCGCGCCATTGTCCGCATAATCCTGGACCTTGAGTTCGAAGCCGTTCTTTCGGTCGAACTCATGGCCCTTGATGGTGGAGATTTCCCAGTTGACGGTACCCGACGCCAGCATCGCTGCCCGTAACTGCGGGAGATCCTCGGCCATGGCAGCTGTCGCTCCGAACGCAAATAGACATCCGGCCAGAAATCGTTTGAAAAGGTTCATTGCTCTCCCCCAAGCCTTTGGACTCGCCGTCCAGCGGCCTCCTCGTGCAGTCTGCTCACTGAATAGAAATCTGCACCTTCTGACTGTCGCTTGAGGTGTCCGGAATCTTCACCTCGTAGCTGCCCGGCTTTATCGCGATAAACGACAGCGTCGCTGTGCCCGCCTCGTCGAATTCGAGGCTGTCAATCGCCATGGGACGTACTTCTATGCCGTTGATGACGATCTCGTTCATCCAGATCGCGCGAAAGAACGGCGCACCGGTGAGTGCCAGTTCCGCCGACCCGTCCGCCGTGATACGCATTTCGTAATAGGCGCCGGACTGCAGCGCAATGGCACCCTTGCCCAGCGGCTTGCCGGAACTGAGCGTGATCTCGATCGGCTCGCCCCGGTTGCATTTGGCAAGCAATCCGGAAAAGCCGAGCTCGCCGCAAAGCGGCGCGGCACCGGCCGGACCTGCCAGAAAGAGCGCCGCAAGCACCGCGAAAATCAATCTATGCACGATGAAAATCCTCCCAATATCTCTTAATCCATGGCTCTCGCTTAATTCGGGGCGACCACAACCCCCCAAGGCTGCTCGCCGACCTGAACCGAGCGGATCACCGTTTCCTCCTTGACGTCAATGATACTAACGTCATTAGAGTTTCCATTCGTGGTGATCAGGAATTCCTCGCCCGGGGTGAATGCCATTTGCCAGACACGCTGTCCGACGAGCAGGTAATCGATAACTTCGTCGCGCACAGCGTCGATCACCGCGACACGGTTGGCCGGGCCGAGCGCCACGAAAACACGCGAGCCGTCCTTGGTCGCCTTGACGCCCACCGGCTGCAACCATTCCGGTTGAATGCCCGGCACGGCAAAGCTGATCTTCTTGGCGATCGCCGGTTCGGGCGCCATCAGGTCGATCACCGAAACCGTGCCGCCGATTTCAGAGCTCACGTAAAGCTTCTTGCCGTCGGCCGTGAATTCGGCATAGCGCGGGCGCTGGTCCACCCGCACGTTGTGCACGATCTCGTAGGTGGAGGCATTGATGAAATGCGCCATATTGGTGGTTTCGGAGGTATTGATGATCGTCTTGGCGTCCGGACTGACTGCAACACCTTCCGGTTCGACGCCGACGGGCACCTCGGCCAGAACCTGGCGCGTCTTGACGTCCACGACGGTTACCAGATTGTCGTCCTCGTTGGCGACGTAGAGAGGATTACCTGAAGGATCGAGAGCGAAGAGTTCCGGATCCGGACCCGACGGCAGCGTATGCAATTCCTTGTAGGTCTCGGGATCGAAGACCCGGACGGTGTCGTCGTCCGAGGCGCAGACATAGAGTTCCTTGCCATCCGGGCTGATCGTGATGCCGCGCGGCCTGTTGCCGGCCGGAAAAGTGGCGATCACCTCCCAGCTTTGGCTGTCGAGCACGGTCACGTTGTTGCTGCGTTCATTGGTGACGAACACCTTGTTGGCCTCGGCAGGACCGGCAAACATCAGAACGGCCGGCAGGAGCACCAGTACGGATCTCAGCATTCTATCCTCCAAAGGCTTGGCAGGCGGTTTCGGGTGCATCGATGCCCAGCGTGTCGAGCGGCGAATGCTGATGCAGATAGCCGTCCTGCGGCGAAACGGACACCGTCACTCGGCCATCGGTCAGAAGGACCGGCTGGCGCATTTGCCCGTTCCAGGTGCGGAAGGTCAGCTTCCGGCCCTTGAACGCCGCCAATTCGAAGTCCGGCGAAAGGGCATAGGCCCTGATGGTCGCGGGGTCGGCCTTGCCCGACTGTGTCACCGCCTCGCCGATCACACGCATGGCAAGCCAGGTCTGGTAGTCCTCCTCACGCATATTGCGGCCGGTCAGTTTCTCGAAGCGGCGCTGGAACTGCGTGGCGCCCCAAGCTTCATGCGCGGCATGCCAGGACGCCGCACGCAGGCCCGCAGAGCCTACAACAGGCTTCGGGTCCCAGGTATGATAAGGCAGGTAGGGCGCGAAGACGCCGGCTTCGTCGGCTGCGACGATCACGTCATAATCCTCGGCATCCTGAGTAAATACCGGGATCTGTCTTTGCACCATGACATGGCCGGTATCGGTGCGCCGAGCGCCGCCGGTGTCGACGAACTCGCGCTCTTCGACGATCTCCGCACCGAATTTAGCGGCCGATTTGCGATAGCTGTCGGCGAGCAGCTTGTCTTCGGGATGCGAACCGTGGATCAGCAGGACGCGCGACCATTTCTTCCACATGAGGAACTGGACGACACTGTCGCTGAGCATGGAGCGGCTCGGCGAGACGTGCAGCACATTGGCTCGGCAGTCGCCGTCGCGCAGCGTCTCGTCGCGAGCGCCGGCGTTCAAAAGCAGCACCTCGGGCCCGGCCTTGTCAGACAGCGCTTTGAGGATATCGCCCTCGGCGATCACCGCGATGAGGCCGATGCCTTCGGCTTTCAACGCATCGAGCGCGGCGGCCGCCTGCTCCGGCGAAACTGCTCGCGTTTTCAGCGTGTAGTCCATGCCCGTGAATTGGCCGGTCGTCCGATTGTCTTCGTTCCCCAGCATCCCGCCGGCAAAACCCAGGTCGGCAGGCGGCGCATCGAGCCGCGAGATCGGCGGGCCGGCCACACGGTCAACCCGCAGCACGGCCGTCTTCACCTCCATCGCCCGCAAAGGGAGCGCGACGAGCACCGTCGCGCAAAAAACGGCAAGCGTAAGCGAAAGGCTAGACATTGCCGGAACGACCTCCCAATCTTCATGCCTTCGGAAGATTAACAGCGCAGTTTGTGTTGCAAAACCGATACTTAAGGAGCGTGGTTTATCAAAATGTGTGTGCTACGCTTAGCCCATGCAACGCATTTTGATCGCGCTTATACTGGCCTTTTCGACCACGGTTGCCTTGGCGGCTCTGGACAAGCCGCTGAAGCCGGGCGCCAAGGTGGCGTTCCTCGGCATGACCTTCACAGATTGGTCGACGGAGGGCGCCTACAACGGTGTGCGTCCCGACGAAACAGCGCGGATTAAGCTGCTGGAGGGCGCTACACGCGACCGCTTCGTCGAGGAAGGTTTCGTCATCCTCTCGAATGATCCCGTGGCGACCGAACTCGCCAGTACGGTCAACCCGGCCGACTGCTACGGCTGCGACGTGCGCATGGCCGCCCGACTCGGCGCCGACTATGCGCTGGTCGGTGAGGTACAGAAGATATCCAACCTCATCCTGTCGATGAACCTCGTGCTGCGCGACGTGCGCTCCGGCGAGACGCTGCGCGGCCTTGCAGTCGATATCCGGTCGAACACTGACGAAAGCTGGATGCGCGGCATCCGTTACATCCTGAAAAATCACTTCTTCAAATCGTGAGGCCTATCATGCGATATTTCGGTCACTTCCTGCTGACATTCTTGCTGATGTTGCCAAGCTTGGCCCTGGCCCACGGCCCGACACGGCAGAAGCTGGCGCTCTCGGTCGATGTCGCAGCGGCACCGGAAGCAGTTTGGGCAGTGATCGGCAATTTCCAGGATATGAGCTGGCACCCGGCCGTTTCTTCGACCACCGGCCAGGGTGGGAATGCACTCGACGCCACGCGCGTGCTGACGTTGAAAGCGGCCGGCGGCCCGACAATCTCCGAAGTCCTTTATAAGTATGATGCAGCGAAAATGTCCTACTCCTACCGCATCACCGAAGTCGCCGTGGAGGTGCTGCCCGTCACCAATTATTCCGGACATCTGACAGTGACCCCGAACACTGGCGGCGGCTCGCATATCGAATGGAAGGGCGCTTTCTATCGCGGCTATCCGAACAATGATCCCCCCGCCAACCTGAACGACGAGGCAGCCCTCGCCGCGGTTGGCGCGGTATATAAGGCCGGCCTCGATGCGCTCGAAAAGAAGTTTGGCAAATAGGCGCCTCCTCCTCGCCGCGGTGCTCGTCGGCCTGACGACCCCAGGAAGCGCTTTCGCGGACTATGCCTATGTCACCAATCAGTCGTCCAGCGATCTGAGCGTGATCGATCTCGACCGGATGGCCGAGGTCGAACGGGTTCCAGTGCCGGGCCAGCCGGCAGGCATCGCAGTCGCCCCTGAGCTTGGTGCGGTCTTCACCGTCAGCCCGGAAAGCAAGATGCTGCGCCGCTACGGCATGCCGGCCTCTACGCCGGAAGCGGAGCGCAGCCTTGACGGCGGGCCGATCGGGATTGCGGTCGATGAGCGGCGCGGCCGGCTTTTTGTGTCGGACTGGTACAATGCGCGGATCTGGGTCGTCGCCGCTGACGACCTCGCCACCTTGAACGTGCTTTCAACCGGCAGTGCACCAGCCGGCCTTGCCGTTTCCCCCGACGGGCAGTGGCTGGCGACCGCCGACCGGGACGCCAACCAGGTCTCCATTTTTGACGCCGAGACGCTGACGCTGCGCCATCGCGTGACCGTCGGTTTGCGTCCGTTCGGCGTCACGTTTTCGCCGGACGGCCGGCTGTTCTCCGCAGATGTCGGCAGCAACACGGTGACGGCCGTCGATCCGCTCAGCGGTCGGGTTCTCGGCCATGCAGCAACCCGCGAACGACCCTATGCGGTGACCTTTGCCTCAGGCCGGGGGTTCGTCACCAACCAGTATGATGACAGTGTCAGCGTCTTCGACGCGCAAAGCCTGGCCACGGTCACCGTCATCGACACCGGCGAATATCCGGAGGGCATCGACACAACGACGGATGGCCGACAGGTCGTCGTGGCGAACTGGTTTTCAAACAGCCTCACCGTCATCGACGCCGAAAGCCTGGAGATTATCGGCGAGATCGCAACCGGTGACGGGCCGCGTGCTTTCGGACGGTTTCTCTCCGCGGCGCCGGCGCCCGGTCAGCTCCGGGAGCCTACCGCACGGCAGTGATCATCAATGCCCACCCGGCTCCGGTGTGAGGCGGTCAGTCGGATAACCGGCCGATGTCCAGCCGTCGGTGCCCTCGGGATACCAGAAGACATGCGTATAGCCATATTCCAGGGCACGCTTGGCGGCGTTCCAGGACATCCAGCAGCCGTCGAGGCAGAAGAACAGCACCGGCCGTTCCTTGTCGCCGCCCGTCGCCTTTTCCAGCCCGACGCGAAAATAACTCTGCATGGTGTCCGCCAGACGGCCATAGCCGACGTTCGGCAGCCACAGGGCGGCAGGAACGGATAGTCGCGGCTTTTCGTTCCAGACCGTTCCCGCCGGCAGGTTCTCCGGCTTCGGCGCCCGCGGCAGGACGTCGATGAAGGCAACCCGGCCCGCCTTCCACAACGTATAGGCGGTTTCGGTCGAGACCACGGTCGCACCGGAAAGCGTTGCCGGCACCTCGGCGCGGTATTCGCTCTCGCGATAGCCGGTCGGCTCCTCGGTGGCCCCGACTGGAAAAGCGACAAGCAAAAACAGGGAAAGGAGCCGCAGGCGGGTCATTTTGGCAGCTCGAGCGGACCTGTCCCCATATCGTTCAGGAGCGGCACACCCGTCTTTGCGAGAATGGCGTTGATCTCGGACTGGTTTCGGCGGATCAGGGAATTCAACTTGCGCTCCCAGACCTTCTCGCCTTGCCGCACGCCCATGGTGATGCGGTAGAAGAGCTTCGGCGGCGTCGGCTCCGACAAAAGCGGCGTCGCCTTCAGATCCGGATGGCTTGCCTTGACCAGTGGTGCGCCGATCGGCCCCCAGAGGATGGCTGCGTCGATGGCACCGGATTTCAGGTCGGCGAGCATGTCGTCGGCTGGATCCTCATAGCGCCGATCGACCATCAGATGGTATCCCTTCGCTTTTGGCAGAAGCCCGTTTCTTGCCATATGCGTCGCCGGCGGGGTTCCCGCGACGATGCCGATCCGCTTGTCCTTGAGAAGGGGGTCCGTCAGTGTCTTGACTTCGGCCAGCGGACCGCTCGACGCGACGATCAGCACATAGGCCGAGGTATAGTAATGGTTGGTGTTCAACACCATTTCGTCGCCCTGGGCGAAGCCAATGACCACATCACAGGCGTTGGCTTGCAGGGTCTTGCGAATAAAGCCGGTCGCCATGGGAAACCAGGTGTATTCCAGCGGCAGCCCGAGCTTCGCCGCCATCAGCTCGGCGATCCGGTTCTCGAACCCCGCACCTGAGCGATCCGACATCGGCAGATTGGCCGGATCGGCGCAGACCCGAAACGCCTTCTTCGACACCAGGTCCGAAGTCTGAGCCGCCGCCGGTGCGGCGCCGGCAACCGCTACGAGCAGAACGCCGGCTGCCGCAAAGCGGCTAATGGCCAAGACAGTCGCTTTCAGTATCCCGGATCGCATCCGATTTCGGCTCCTTCTTGGCCGGGCGACCCCGCGGCAGCGCATCGGCTCCGCGCGCCTTCAGATAGGTGTAGATGTCGTCGAGATAGCACATCACATTGGCGTTCTGACCAAAGGCGGGCATTACCGAGTTTTCGGCAACGTTCACCTTCTTGCGCCCGTTCGTGACGACTTCGACGAAATCGTAGTAATCCATCGTTATGGCGGACTTCTTCAAGGCAGGCGCATAGCTCGAACCTTCGCCTTCGGGACCATGGCAGACATGGCATTCCGAGTGATAGCGGCGGAAGCCCGAATAGGTCATCCAGTCGACCGTACCATCCTTGGCGATATTGAAGGTCGGAACGTCGTCGGCAGTGTAGTAGCGTCCATTTTCGTGGCGGGCAGCCGTGATATTGTCCTTTGCCGCCGGGGCGTCCTGTGCGCCTGCGGCGCCGGCCATAAGCGTCCACGCGGCGAGGATCATCGGCAGGGCTGGTCTTGTTCTAGTCATCTTGCGTCCTTTTAGGCAGAGAGCGAACCGGCGCGGGCTTCCACCACCCGCGCCAATTCAGTGGGCGAAGATTGCCTTTAGTTCGGCAGCGAGAACACGGTGAGCGTGCCGCCCAGCGCGGTGTAGTTGCTGAGGGCGGAATAGCCGCCGACCGCTCCGAGACCGTCATTCGGGTTGGTAAGCCCGGCTGCCAGGCCGATACCCGCCCAGCCCCCGACACCCGAGAGCACGGCCACGTACTGCTTGCCGCCATGGGAATAGGTCATCACGTTGCCGATCACCCCGGAAGGCGTCTTGAAGCGATAGAGCTCCTTGCCTGTCGCGGCGTCGACGGCCTTCAGATAGCCCTCGAGCGTTCCGTAGAAGACCACATCACCCGCTGTTGCCAGCGCGCCCGACCAGACGGAGAACGCTTCCGGCAGGGACCACTTGATCTTGCCTTCCTTATTGTCCCAGGCAATGAAGTTACCCATGCCTCCGTGGCTGTCCTTCGGCGGATACATCGACAGAGTGGCGCCGACATAGGGCTGACCCGCGGTGTAGGTTACCCGGAACGGCTCGTAATCCATGCAGACGTGGTTGGTGGGAACATAGAAAAGCTCGGTCTTCGGCGAGAAGGCGGCGGGTTGCTGGTCCTTCGTGCCGAGCGCCGCTGGGCAGATGCCCGTGGAGTTGGTGTCCTCGCCGTTCTTTTCAGTCGAATACTGCGCCACGACCTGCGGCCGGCCGTACTGGTCGGACTTCGGATCCATGACCACTTCGGTCGCCCAGTTGACGGTCGGATCGTATTTCTCCGCCACCAGCAGTTCGCCGGTCACGCGATCGAGTGTGTAGCCGAAGCCGTTACGATCGAAATGGGTCAGCAGCTTGCGATCCTTGCCGTCAACCTGCTGCTCCGTCAGGATCATCTCGTTGATGCCGTCATAGTCCCATTCGTCATGCGGCGTCATCTGGTAGACCCATTTGGCCATGCCGGTGTCGACATCACGGGCCCAGATGGTCATCGACCAGCGGTTGTCGCCGGGTCGTTGGGTCGGGTTCCAGGTCGAAGGGTTACCCGATCCGTAATACACCAGGTTCTCGTCGGGATCATAGGAATACCAGCCCCAGGTCGTGCCGCCGCCGATCTTCCACTGATCGCCTTCCCAGGTGGCCGTACCGGAGTCCTTGCCGACGGGCTTGCCCAGGTGGGTGGTTTTTTCAGGATCCATCAGCGTATCGCTGTCCGGGCCCATGGAATAACCGCGCCACAGCAGCTTCCCATCTGCCATCGAATAGGCCGTCACCGAACCTCGAACCCCGAACTCCCCGCCGGAGATGCCGACGATAACCTTGTCCTTCACCGGCAAAACGGTGGCGGTATTGGTCTCGCCCTTCGAAGGATCGCCGTTCTTGACGCTCCAGATCACCTTGCCGGTCTTGGCGTCCAGCGCCACGACCGTCGTATCGGCCTGATGCAGGAAGATCTTGTTATCGGCATAGGCGACGCCACGGTTGACCGTGTCGCAACACATCACGGGAATGACTTCCGGATCCTGTTTCGGCTCGTATTTCCAGACGATCTGACCTTCCTTGCTGAGATCCAGCGCATAGACCGTATTCGGGAACGGCGTATGGACATACATCATGTCGCCGATAACCAGGGGCGAGCCTTCATGACCGCGCAGAACGCCGGTCGAGAAAGTCCACGCCACCTGCAGTTTGCCAACGTTATCCTTGTTGATCTGATCGAGCTTGGAGTAGCGCTGGTTGGCATAGTCGCCGGTTTGGATCGCCCACTGGTTGGGGTCGTCGATCTGTTTCTGCAACTCTGGATTGGCGAGGGCGACTTGCGCGCCGCCTATCGACATCAAGGCAAGCATTGTAAGAAGTCGTTTCATTTCATCCTCCTCTTGAGTGCTGCCGATCAGGGCAATTCACCCCGCTCGCCCCGGGAAAACCTTGCGGTCTCCTCTTTCCCGGTATCGGCTTGCGATACTAATCCCCGTTGCCGGGGCTACATTCCTCCTGCTGGTGTTCGGCCCTTCCTGCTTGCATCAAGGAAAGGTCGCCAAGTATGCGATCAGATCGGCGCGCTCCTGATCCTTGCGCAATCCCGCAAAGCTCATCTTGGTGCCGGGTAGGAACCCTTTCGGGTTGGTCAAAAACTCACCGATCTTGTCCGGCGTCCACACCAACCCGGCCTCGGCCTCTTTGGTCAGCGCGGGGGAATAGCTGAAGCCTTCGACCTTGCCGGCCGGCCGGCCGATTACGCCCGTCAGCGCAGGGCCGGTTTTCGATTTGGCATCTGCACCGACCGCGTGGCAGGCCTGACACTTGCGAAAGACTTTCTCGCCCGCCGCTGGATCGCCGGCTGAGGGATCCAGGGCAAGCGCCGGCGCAACAGCGCCTCCGATAATTCCGCCGAACAGGACTGTTGCCGCCAGTACGATGCCAAGTCTTGAAGCCATGCCTTCCTCTCCCTTACGCGGCGTTCAGCCGCTCTGCATGCCAGCGCACGTGGTCCTCGCCAAAGCTCGCCACGAAAAAATAGCTATGATCGTATCCCGCCTGCATCCTGAGGACGCCGGGCTGCCGCCGCTCCGCCAGCAGCCGCGCCATCGCCTCGGGCTGTAGCTGTTCCAGAAACTGGTCCGCCGCACCTTGATCGATCAGGATATCGCCGTGCCAGCCGTGTTCGCTGAGCAACAGGCAGGCGTCGTAGTTGCCCCAGTGGGCCTCGTCGTCGCCGAGATAAGCCGAAAACTGCTTGCGGCCCCAGTCGGACCGGGTCGGATTGACAATCGGCGCAAAGGCCGAAACCGAGCGGTACATTTCCGGGTTGCGAAAGGCGATCGTCAGCGCGCCATGGCCGCCCATGGAGTGCCCGGTAATGCCGTTGACACCATTGATCGGCAATTGGTCCTGCAGCAGTGCGGGCAATTCCGTGACGATGTAATCGTACATCCGGTAGTGTCGTGCCCAGGGCTTCTGTGTCGCATTGACGTAGAACCCCGCGCCCTGGCCGAGATCGTAGGCCTCATCGTCGGCGACGCCTTCGCCGCGCGGCGATGTGTCGGGGAAAACCAGTCCCAGCCCATGCTCCGCCGCGGACCGCTGCAGGCCGGCCTTGATCATGGCGTTCTCATGCGTGCAGGTCAGCCCCGAGAGATACCACAGCAGCGGGACCGGACGCGTCCGCGCCTGCGGCGGCATAAAAAGGCCGAATGTCATCTCGACGCCGCAAACCCCGGACGCGTGCCGGTAAACCGACTGCGTCCCGCCGAAACATTGGTTTTGCGTTACAAGTTCCATCTTCGCGCGCTCAGTAGATCACGACGCTGCGGATGCTTTCGCCGGAATGCATCAGTTCGAAGCCCTTGTTGATGTCGTCGAGCGGCATCGTGTGGGTGATCATCGGGTCGATTTCGATCTTGCCTTCCAGGTACCAGTCGACGATCTTCGGCACGTCGGTGCGGCCGCGCGCGCCGCCAAAGGCGGTGCCCATCCAGGTGCGGCCGGTGACCAGCTGGAACGGCCTCGTCGCAATCTCCTGGCCGGCCCCGGCAACGCCGATGATCACCGACTTGCCCCAGCCGCGATGCGAGGCCTCGAGCGCCTGGCGCATCACCTTGACATTGCCGGTGCAGTCGAAGGTGTAGTCGGCGCCGCCGATCTGGTCGGCGCCGCGTTTCGTCAGGTTGACAAGATGGGGCACGATGTCGTCGCCGACCTCCTTCGGATTGACGAAGTGGGTCATGCCGAACTTCTCGCCCCAGGGCTTCTTGTCGTTGTTCAAATCGACGCCGATGATCATGTCGGCACCGGCAAGGCGAAGCCCCTGGATGACGTTCAAGCCGATGCCGCCAAGCCCGAAGACGATCGCCGTCGCACCGATCTCGACCTTGGCGGTGTTGATCACCGCGCCGATGCCGGTGGTCACGCCACAGCCGATGTAGCAGATCTTGTCGAACGGCGCGTCGGGGTTGACCTTGGCGACGGCGATCTCCGGCAGCACGGTGAAGTTCGCAAAGGTCGAGCAGCCCATGTAGTGGTGCAGCTTCTCGCCGTTGATCGAAAACCGCGAGGTGCCGTCGGGCATCAGCCCTTGCCCCTGGGTGGCGCGGATGGCGGTGCAGAGATTGGTCTTGCGCGACAGGCAGGAGGGGCAGGCGCGGCATTCCGGGGTATAGAGCGGGATGACGTGGTCGCCCTTCTTCACCGAGGTGACGCCGGGGCCGACATCGACGACGATGCCGGCGCCCTCATGGCCGAGGATCGCCGGGAACAGCCCTTCCGGATCGGCGCCCGACAGGGTGAAATCGTCGGTGTGGCAGATGCCGGTCGCCTTGACCTCGACCAGCACCTCGCCGGCCCGTGGACCTTCGAGCTCGACTTCGGTCACAACAAGGGGTTTTCCGGCTTCGACAGCCAGAGCAGCGCGAGTGCGCATGAAATGCCTCCCGGTAACAGCGTTATGTAGGGGTCGCCTTATGGGGCCTTGTCTGCAGATTACCGACGGGCCAAGCGCAATGACAATTGCGACCTTAGTGTGTAAATCGCGACCTTTGGCTTCTCTCTGGGTGCGCCTATACTGACGCTCGTTCGACCACGGAGACACGTAAGATGAGAGCCGCATGTCACGCGCTTGGTCTGGCATTCTGCCTGGCGCAAGCTCCCGGCATTGCAGGTGCGGCGGATTTTTCCGATCCCGACTGGCCCTGCATTCAGCGCAAGGTCGAGAACCTCTCGGCGAGCTTGATGTGGCCGGCGCCGGTAACCCGAGCGCCACTTACGCCTGCGGCAACCGACCTGGTGGCGATTCTGTCGCTTCGCCGGGTGACCCTGGAAGAGGCAGGGGCCCATGTTCAGGCCTTCGTCGAGGAGAATGCTCCGGTCGACGGCCAGCTGCTCGGCAATATCTTCTACGGCGTGTTTGATAATCTCGCCGATACCCGGCAACGGCTGATGGCGGGGATTGCCCGATATTCCCGCAGCCAGATCGCGCTGGCCTCCCGGATCGACGGCAGTCGGGTCGAGGTGGCGAAACTCTCGGGCGAGGGAAAGCCGGATTTCGACCGTATCGACAAGCTGGAGGAACAGATCGACTGGGATGAGCGCATCTATCGCGATCGATCGCAGGCCCTCACCTATGTCTGCGAAACGCCGGTGCTCCTTGAAAAGCGCGCCTATGCCATTGCCCAGATCCTGCTCAAGCACATGCCGGATTGACCCATACCGCTACGGGTCCCACTCCAACTCCGTGTAGGCCGCCGTCGCATTGCGCGGGTTGAAGAGATCGAACAGATGCCATCGGCCCGCTTCGCTCCGGCCTATTGCCTCGCTCGCCAGCCCGAGCCCCAGTCCATCCTCAAGCGCCCTCTTCGTATCGGCCTCCAGCACGCCGAGGTAACGCTCGAGCGGCTCAGCCGCCTGCGGCCAGTCGAGGAGCGGCCCGCCATGACCGGGCACGACCCCGCGTGCAGGAAGCCCCTTCATCTGCGAAAGCACGGCAAGCCAGCCGCGCAGCGTGCCGTCGAGAGCGGGCGTATGCGTGTCGAACAGCAGATCGCCGGCGAAGAGGATACCGGAGGTCCGGTCGAAGACCGTCAGATCGGTGGCCGTATGGGCTGACGGCCACGCGCGCAGCTCCAGCAGCCTGTCGCCCAGGTCGACCACTTCCTGTTTTGCGATCACACGATCGGGCACGGGTGCCCTGGTACCGAGAAACGCCGGCCCGCCGATCAGCCGGGCAAAATTTGCCCGGTACGTTTCGGCACGATCGGCAAGCGCCCGCGGCAGGTTGGCTTGGCCGAGGATCGTCGCCCCGGCCTCTTGAAGCGGCTCGGCGCCGAAAACGTGATCCGGATGCATATGCGTGAGGATCAGGTGGGTAATCGGCAGGGCGCTTCGTTCGCGGATTGCCAGATAGACCTCCTCGCCCACCTTGCGCGAGCCGCCGGCATCGATCACGGCGATGCTGCGCGATCCGACAATGAAGGCAATGTTGGAAACGTCGCCGACATTGGCCGGGTCCGGCTCCGCCACCGCGCCGCGATGCACGAAGACGCCCGAGGCCACCTCGCTGAAGGTGAGGACCGAGGCAGGCCTCGGCGCACAGAATGGCAAGCCCTCCTCCTTGGCGCCTGCGACCGGCTGGCGCGGAACTCTTCGCGATGCACGCTCGCAGGCAGCTTTGGTCTCCGCCGCGAAGCCGGGCAGCAGTGCGGCCCGGCAGGTCTCATCTGGCAGCGGTGCTTCAGGGGCGGCGGCCGCAAGCATGCACATTGTCACCAACGCTTCGAACACTGTCCAACCTCCCGTTGCCAGCGATCTCAAATGTCTGCTTCCGGCGGTTAAACGCGTCGCGTTCAAGCGAATTCACGCAATGCGCTTTACATCTTTGTTTTTGCGCATGTCGTTGTCGGAAAACCGCTACACACTTTTGGGTGGCGTGCATTGGTCCGCAACACATCCGAAAGGCTCGGTTATGATCGTTGGCATTTCGTCCTATGCTGACGAGTGTCCGACGCGGCGTCGTGCCTGTCCGTGAAAAGAGGACCTTGAACCATGAAGCTCATGCTCACGGCTTTTTCCGTCATGCTGACGGCAAGCGTTGCATCCGCCCAGCAGGCGGCACCCGACAATCCGCTTGTTGAAGGCCCCACCTGGAACGAACTTAAGGACGATATCGTCGGCAAGACGGCTCTTCTCGACGGCGCCGCCCTGTTCTCCGTCACGGCCCCCTATCGTGCCAACGACGCCGCAACGGTGCCCGTCACCATCGAGCAAAGGGAACCGGCCGCCGAGTCGATCGATTCCATCAAACTGGTGATCGATGAGAACCCCGCGCCGGTGGCGGCGGAAATTCGCTTCGGCCCGTCCATGGCGCCACTCAAATTCGAAACCCGCGTCCGTGTTAATCAGTATTCCAACATCCGCGCCATTGCCGAGACGCCGAAAGGAACCTTCATGACCGGCCGTTTCGTCAAAGCCTCCGGTGGCTGCTCGGCGCCAGCAACGAAGGATCCGGTCGCGGCCCTCAACGGTATGGGAGAGATGCGGCTGAAGCTTTTCGATCGCAAGGAATCTTCACCGAACAATCGCCGTGAGGCGCAGATCATGATCCGCCATCCGAACTATTCCGGCCTTCAGCGCGACCAGATAACCCAATTGTTCATCGGTGCGAATTTCATCGCCCAGCTTGAGGTGAAGCAGGGCGACGACCTGCTGTTTGCGGTCAACGGCGGGATTTCGGTGAGCGAAAATCCGGTGTTTCGCTTCAGCTATACCGACAATGGCGCACCGGACATCACCGTCCATGCGGTCGATACGGATGGTAATGTCTTCGACCGCGTTTTGCCGAAGACGCCGCCCGCCTGAACGCCTCGAAACAACGCAATTCCGGACGGAAGACCTACGCGCTTTTCGTGGCATTCCCCTAGAAGCACAGCATCTCCGCCTCCGCCTGGGCGCGTCTCAGGTCGGCCACCATCGTGCGGGGTGCGACCGCCGACTTGAACATGGCCACCTGTTCGCCGCCCACCTGCTGGAGCGACAGCACCGCTTCGGCTTCGACATATTTTTCATAGGGCAGGATGGAAGCGACCACATCGATCGAGCAGGCACACTGGCTCAACACCGTCCGGCTCTGGCCGTTGACCGCCATGCAACCGAACACATAGTCGGCCCGCGCTTCCGTCGGATAATCGTTCAGGCGCTCCGACATGCTCTGCCCGCTTGCCGGCACGGCCGCCGCAGCGATGGCCAGCGCCGTCATGACAGTCCGCATCATGGCCGGCCCTCCTCGCTCGCTTTCAGGGTTATTGCATTTGAATAGCCGGCGGCTGTCCCGCCAGCGGGCGCCGGAACGGTCGCAACGAGCGAATAGTACCAGCCAGGCATGTCTTCCGACACAGTGACGGCAAGCGCCAGTTCGGAAAACCGGCCCATCCGCTCGCGCGCCTTGTCATTGACGAACGGCCGGATCGTCACTTCCCGCGCAGCGATTTCACGGCTCTGAAAGTGCAGTGATTTGGGCACGATTTGCGCATCCCGCAGCAGGGCCTCCTTGATCCGGTTACGCATATAGAATGGGCTGCCGCCCGATTGAGCGGCGATGTCGGCAAGCACGCTTTCGAGGAAATACATGATCACGGGGTTGCCGACCGAGGCCGGATAATTGCCAAGCCCGCGGGACCGTGTGCCCTGATGGAGCGTCAGGGCGACCTTGTCGTCGGGCTTAATCTTCAGACCGATGCTGAAGCTGCCGGCTGCCGGCCCTTCGCCGACACCAGATATGACCCTGTCGTAGACGAGAGTGCGCTGGCCGCCTTCGC
Source organism: Sinorhizobium psoraleae (assembly GCF_013283645.1). Classification (GTDB taxonomy): domain Bacteria; phylum Pseudomonadota; class Alphaproteobacteria; order Rhizobiales; family Rhizobiaceae; genus Sinorhizobium; species Sinorhizobium psoraleae. The sequence goes on along the minus strand of NZ_JABEKV010000011.1, from coordinate 66,597 downwards.
TACCGCCCGGTACCGCCTCGAGGCCCTTCAGTGCCGTCGACCGGAAGAGAAGCTCGTAAGTTTCGGCAGCCGTCAGCGGCCCATGGCCGAGCCCGAGCAGGAACAGAGAAAGCAGAAGCAGAACACGCATCGCGGGCCTCCCGTGTTGGGGCCCGTTTTCAGGCTCCCGTTTGTTGGCCACAAGCCTAGCAGTGGCTGCGGCAATGTCACCGGAGACCTTTGTCTGTGTTCACGCCACGCGCGCCCGGGTCTTCCAGTCGATCAGTGCCCGCAGCCGCACCAGTTGCACCGGCTTGGCGAGAACGGCGAACGACATTTCATTGCCGAGCCGCAGCAGTTCCCGCTGCCGGTTGGCCGACACGATGACCGCAGGGATTTCGACTCCGGCCAGCGCGCGCAGCGTACGGATCGTTTCGACGCCATTGTCGCCGTCGTCCAGCTGATAATCGGCCAGCAGAATGTCGGGCGCCGTGCCGATTTCCTGCATCAGCGCCGCCGCATCGGCGGTCGAGCCGGCCGCCAGAACGCTCGCCCCCCAGCTCTCCAATATTTGCGTCATCGCGTGAAGCTCGTCGGCATCGTTCTCGACAACCATGACGATGAGATCGAGACTGCCATCGAGCATCGGCTCGATCATGGGATTTTCGCAGGCGCTGGCACGGCCAGGCGCGGCTAGCGGCACCGTGATCGAAAAGACGGAGCCACGGCCGGGCTGCGACACCAGTCGAACGGGATGATCGAGATGCCGGCAGGCGCGCTCGACGATCGACAAGCCAAGTCCCATGCCGGTGCCCCTTTCCGCACCGCTCGCTCGCGTGAATTCGTTGAAGATCCGCGTCTGGTCCTCCTCCGAGATGCCGATACCGGTATCCCACACTTCGATCCGCAGCCGATCGCCGCGCGGGCGGCAACCAACCAGCACACGGCCACGCTCTGTGTACTGGATAGCGTTGACCACCAGGTTCTGGATGCAGCGCATCAGGTAGCGCTGATCGCTGGTCACCCAGCGCGTCGAAGGGACGATCCGGAGACCTATCCCCTTCTCTGTCGCCAAGGGTGCCAGATCCTCGGCCAGGCCCTGCAGCAGGCTTCCGAGATCGAATGACGTGATGTTGAACTCGGCCCCCGAACTGTCGAGGCGCGAAATATCGAGAAGCGCCTGCAGAAGCGATTCGATCGAGGTGAAGGACCGATTGAGCCGACTGACCACGTCCTTCGCGCCCGGTTGTCCCGCCGTCTCCGTCAACATCGAGAGATAGAGCTTCGCGGCGTTGATCGGCTGAAGAAGGTCATGGCTGGCTGCCGCCAGAAAGCGGGTCTTGGACGTGTGGGCCGCTTCGGCCGCCTCCTTGGCCTGCCGAAGCGCGCCTTCGATCTTGGTTTGCTCATCGGCGTGAATCTTGAGCAGGCGATTGGCCTCGATCAGTTCGGCTGTCCGCTCCTGGACCCGTTGCTCCAGAAGCGCGGCTGCTTGGGTCTCCATCGTCACGTCCATGATCGATACGATGAACCCGTCGTCAGGCAACGAACGGATGCGAACGTCGAGGATCATCCCATCGCTCCGCCTGAACCGCTCCTGCACCGACTCGCCGCGGCGCATGGCCTTGAACCAGCCGGCAAATTGGGAGTGGCGGCCTTTGCGGTCGAGAATCTCATGGCGCTCGACATGTTCGACAATACGCTGGAAGCGACTCCCCTTCTTCAGAAGCAAAAGCGGCACGCCGAGAAGCTCGCCGAAGCGTTCGTTGCGAACCAGCAATTCGCCGCGCGACGAAAAGGTACAGATGCCGAGCGACATGTGATCGAAAGCGGCCTGCAGGAAATGGGCCTGCTGGTCGATCAGCCGGTTCTTCTCGCGTCGGTTCTCCCGCACGATGTCGGTGATTTCGGTCTGCAAGACGGCGATGTTGCCGGAACTGGTCTGCCGGTAGGAAATCTGGAACCAGCGGTCGTTCCTGAGCACCATCACGAAGGACGAAAAGCGCTGACCGGGCCTCTGCTCCTTCGCCATCGGTTGCGGGCGGCCGATACCTCCGCTGTCGCTTCGGTTCAGATACTTGCTGGCGCTGACGGCTGCGAGATAATCGTCAAAACCCAGGCCCGGCTTGATCAGCGGCTCGATGTCGGGAAGCAAGTGGCGGAACTGGGCGTTGCAGACCTGCAACCGCTCTTCGGAGAAGAGTGCGAAGCCACCTTCCATGGCCACCATGGCATCGGCAAGGTTTCTCTGGATGCGCTCCTGCGCCTGATAGGCGATCTCCAGCTCGCTCGACGCCTTGCCGAGCGTGTCGAGGGCCTTTTCGAGATCCTTGGTCTTCTCCCAGACCTCGGCCTGCAGGGCGATGGCCGATTCGAAGAGCGAATAGGCGGAGCTGCCGACTTCATGACCGCGCTCGGCCCGGTTGATCAGGGCCTCAATGATCTTGGCCTGCTTGGCGATCTGGATCTCGTATGGTTCGTCGGGATTGATCACAGCGGCGCGCCCCCCTCTGGCCGGAAAAAGGCGACGCCGACAAAGGTCTGGTTCACATGTACGCCAAGATGCTGTTCGCCATAGGTGCTGAAGCCGACGACCCGGCGTTGGCGGAAATGCTCCGACGCCTCCCCGTCCAGGCCCTTGCGCTCGATCTCGAGCTTGCGCAGGTAGCAGTCGAAACCCAGGATGAAATCCGGCGCCTTACCGTCCTTGTCGCTGACGGCAAGTCCGGTATCGAGGGTGCGGATGATTTCCTTGCCGCGACCGAGCGTCAACAGCAGACCATCGTCGATCGCCGAAAGGAAAGTGAGGCCATGTTCGCCCTGGATCTGCTGGATCGCCCGCACATGATAGAGATTCCGATTGCGCACCAGAACGGGGTTCTCGGCGAAAATCGCCGGCGACAACTCGGCAACCGGCACCTTGACGAGGCGAGCATATTCCTGCGCTGCCGGTGAGCCGTTTATCTCCAGAACGAGCCGCTCTTCCGGGACGGCGCGGGTGACCACCATGCGCTCTTCCGTGGGCTGGAAATGGTCGAAGCCCAGACCGCTAAAGGTCAGATCGGTTTCCAGCAGAAGAAGAAGCGCGGCATTGCTGTGGAACTCTCCATTGTGCAGCACCTGCGTGCGCTCGAACCGCAACCCGTCGCCCGCCGACCCGCCAAACACGGGAATGTCCTTCAGCCCGGTCTCCAGGGCTGCGACCAGGATATCCTCCTGTTTGGACAATCCGTCGGCAAAAATCAGGGCAAGCCGCTTTCGGCCCGGCGTTGCGCGAAACTGCGAGACGAGCCGCTCGGTCTGCGACACGACATCGGCAATCGAAACCGGCGAGATTGGTTTGAACAGGGTGGAGGCCACCCGAAAGTGACGCCGCTCGAATGCGATCGCGAGCAAGGCGCTGTCTTCATACCCCCGAGAGGTGATCTGGCCGGCCGTCGTACAGCCGAAGACAACAGTGTTCGGTAACGACTTTCGAAGGGCATTGGCAAGCTCGTCCGGCTGCAGCCTGCTCGGCAAGAACAGAAGGACGAAGCTTGGTCTTGCCGTGGCGAGTTGCTGCCTGATCTCGGCCAGGGCAACGGCCGCATCATCGGCACGCGATATGGCGATCCGCACCGCCTCCGCAGGTTTGCGATCAAGATCGTCGACAGCTGTCATGCGCCGTCATCCTCCCCTTCCAAGCCCGCTGCCTCGTGCGGCACCTTACTGCAGGCTATGGCGGATCGAGACTTCGCGCACCAGCATTGCCGCCTGGGTGCGATTATGAACGCCGAGCCGCCGCAGAAGCGCGGTGATATGCGCTTTGACGGTCGCCTCGGCCAGCTGCATCTCGTAGGCGATCAGCTTGTTCGGCATCCCTTCGCAAATCAGCCCCAGAATGCGCGTTTGCTGCTGCGACAAATGGGCGATCTTGCGCGAAATCGTTTCCACCGACCCATCCGTGGCGGGGGTGCGGGCCGGCATCGCGTAGCCGGGTGGCAAATACGTCTTCCCGTTCCAGATGTCCTGCATCGCCTCCTGGAAATTCTGACGGCCGATATCCTTGGGAATGAAACCCGCCGCACCGGCAGCAATGACCGACTGGACGACACCTTTGGACGTGATCGCCGAGATCACGATCACCGGGATATCAGGCGTCTTTTCCTTGATCTTAAGAAAACCGCTCAGTCCCGACGCATCGGGCAGGTTCAAATCGAGCATGATCAGGTCGGGTGAAAACCGCATCCGCAATTGCTGCAACGCTTCACCCAGCGAAGTCGCTGTTCGAATTCGGCGCGTGTTGAAGGTGCTTTCCATCGTTGCGGCCAGAGCGTCGCAATAGAGCGGATGATCATCGATCACCAGGGCCGATTTTATCGAAAGCGAAGGGACGGACAAAGCGGTCCGCGGCATGGCTTCCTCCCTAAATACTTCCTAGCTAAGGGAGCAGCCTCAACCGACTCTGAACATCACTGAAATCTCTCTGCTCCCATGCAGCCATGCTCTCCCCAGCACGGCGCGAGGCATTTTGTCGCATAGATTTCCAAGCCAGGCAATGGCGAGTGCGGGCGGCCGCGATACTGCACCCGCCGCATTTCGCGTTCAAAAGTGACAAATCGGCCGCAAATCGCCCGAGAAAGAGCCGCGGACTCTCGCAAGCGCGTCCGCCTCTGGGCTTCTCCGGAAACTGCCCTACTTGCTTAACAATACCTCCGCAAGAAAAGCAGGACTGTGCTCAAGTGGGATCTCATTTTCTGATGATTTCACCGATTTCGGCGTTTCTCGCCCTCTCGGGCATTCCTGCCGACGACGACGGTCATCGCCGTGGTCCTATTCTGTTCGGCCGCGGCCCCGCTGCTGATTTTCCCAGCCCTTGCCCTGGCGACCACGAGTGCCGGACCGTTCACAGCCGGCTGGTCTGCGTGGACCGAGCTCCTGCGGCGGGCCTAAGGCATCACGGGTGGGAGGCACGATGCTGAGGTTTTCTCAGAGACTCGACCAGGGTCGGGCAGCTGCAGGTCCATCGCCGCGAGCCGCGTTCATGCAGACGCCGGCCAGAGCACAGCCGTCCAGGCTTCCGACGCTCGCGGCAACGGCTGCCGCGGTGGCTGTTCTCTATTTCGCCAGCGAGGTTTTCCTGCCGTTGGCTATTGCCATTCTACTCACTTTCGCGCTCGCGCCCGTGATTTCGAAGTTGCGCAGGGCCGGCTGCCCGCGTTCAGTTGCCGTCATCGGCAGCGTGACTGCAGCCTTTCTGCTCCTGTCCGCCTTCAGCATCGTCGTTGCCATGCAGGTCAGCGAAGTGGCGCAGAATCTGCCGACCTATCAATACAACATCGTCGAAAAGATCAGGACCTTGAAAGAGGCGGGATCGGAGAACCAGATCCTCGACCGGCTCAGTCGCGCCGTGGAGCGGATCGGGACGGAAATCAGCCGACCCGGACCCGAAACCCGCGTCTCGCCCGAACCGGAACCCGAGCGCACACCGCTTCTTGTGGAGATATTTTCTCCACAGCGCCCGCTCGAAATGCTGAGGAACATCGTAAATCCGCTGATCGGCCCGTTGGCCACAACCGGTCTCGTCATTGTGGTCGTCATTTTCATGCTTTTCGAAAGGGAGGACGTGCGCGATCGCTTCATCCGGCTGGTCGGCTACGGCGATCTGCACCGCACGACCGAGGCCCTGCAGGATGCCGGCGCACGGGTCGGCCAATATCTGCTCATGCAGCTCGTGGTGAACATTACCTACGGCATTCCGCTCGCCGTCGGTCTCTGGTTGCTCGGCATACCCAACGCGATCCTGTGGGGCATGCTCGCGATCGTGTTGCGTTTCGTTCCCTATATCGGTCCGGTCATTGCAGCCGCTCTGCCACTGTTCCTCGCTTTTGCGGCGACCCCCGGCTGGAGCCTGTTGGCTTGGACGGCAGCCCTGTTCATAGCCCTGGAGCTCCTCAGCAACAATGTTGTCGAGCCTTGGCTCTATGGTTCGCGCACTGGCCTGTCGCCGCTTGCGATCATCGTTGCCGCGATTTTCTGGGCCTGGCTCTGGGGTCCGGTCGGATTGGTGTTGTCGACGCCGCTGACCGTTTGTCTCGTCGTTCTCGGGCGCCATGTCCCGCAGTTCGAGTTCCTGGAGATACTTTTGGGGAACGAGCCCGTTCTAGACCCGAAGGAGCGCCTCTACCAGCGTCTGCTTGCCGGTGATCCGGATGAGGCAACGGACAATGCAGAGGAAATGCTCGAGGAGAAATATCTGGTCGAGTTCTATGACACCGTCGCGATTCCGGCCCTGCTCCTTGCCGAGCGTGACCGGGCGCGGGGAGCGTTGACGGATGCGCAGGTCGCACAGCTTGCCGAGAGCGCGCGCACGCTCGTTGCCAATCTCGAGGAAATTGCGGGCGAGGAGGAAGGCGAGGAGGAGGATGTCAGCGCGCAAAATGCGGAAGACGACGATCAGGCCGGCGAATATGATCTGCCGCTGGGCGACGGGAAATCCGTCCTTTGCATTGGAGGGCGCGGTGAACTTGATGATGTGTCGGCTTCCATGCTGTCCCAGATCATCCGGATTCAGGGTGCGGAGGTCGCTCCCGCGAGCCACGAAGACCTCAAGCCGGGCAAGATCAGAACTCTTGCCTTCGAAGGACGCAACGCCATTGTCGTGAGCTTCCTCGACCAGGATTCCCTGCGACACGCCAAATTCATCGTGCGCCGTCTAAAACGCCTCGCCCCTGCGACCCGGGTCGGCATTGTGCTTTGGCAAGAGAATGGTCAATGGCGAACCGATGCAAAAGTCCTCGTCGACGAGTTGCAGGCGGACTTCGCAGTATCTGCGATCGTTGAGGCGGTTCGGGAAGCTCTGTCGGACGAAATACCCCGACCGATCACGTTGCCGCACCCGAAGATCGCTCGCCGCTCGCCCTCTCGCAAGGGGAAAGGCACCGACATCGAAGAGACGCCCGTAGGACCAAGCGTTGGATAAGAGTCTTCAGGGCACGCGGAAGCGCTCGCTTCTGATCCAGACGCAATCACCTAGCGCACGGCGAGAAAAATGGACTGTTCGAAAGCTGAAGCCGGCCTTTGAGGACTCAAGCTTGACGCGGCGCGGCTTGAATGGCCAAACCGAGAATTAGAACGATCAGAACGGCAGTGTGATTGGGCGACTTCGTTCGCCAAGAACCACCATAGGTAGCGGTAAGGAATGCGAGAACAAAAAGTTGACGCTGCCGTCAATGTCCTGTACTTGGAAACATCGATACTTTGTTTGCCGATATTTGTTTTTGCTGCGCCTCGCGCCTCTTGACGAACTTCCCTCTTTCAAAAGTCGAAAAAACCTGCTGCGCGTCGCTCAGCGGTGATCAATGTTGCTAAGAAAGGGTTCGTTATGACCACTGGCACAGTTAAATGGTTCAATTCCACCAAAGGTTTCGGCTTCATCCAGCCTGACGACGGCAGTGCCGATGTGTTCGTTCACATCTCGGCTGTCGAGCGCGCAGGACTGAATTCGATCGTAGAAGGCCAGAAGCTCGGCTTCGAGCTCGAGCGAGACAAAAAGTCGGGCAAAATGTCCGCAGGCCAGCTCCGCGCTGCCTAAGGCTTTTGGCCGCCGATGACCACGGATGTACTGGCATGGCGGCAGGAAGTTTGAGAAGGCTAGACGGATGTCTGGCCTTTTTCTGTTCTGAGGCTCCATTTGCCGGCACGACATCCGCGTCTCCTTCCCGAGAACGCGGACGACTGGAAAGCTCGTGACCCACGAGAGAGAATTCTATTGAGACAGCCCAGCGACAATGGCCCTGCCGAACGCCGTACTGCTGCGGCAAATGCCAAGCGTCGGCTTCTGGCTAAATTCGCTGTTCCGGACGTGCAGGAGCGGCCTGCCGGCCGCGATTGCATGCGGGGCCGTCGAACCGAAGGCGAAGCGTTGACGAACGCCGAATACGAGCGACTGCTGGCGGAGCTGAAGCCGAGCGAGATCGCCATTACGCAGCATGCGAAGCTCGCCAAACCTGACACGCTCAACCATAGCCCCTGAGGCTCAGGGGTAACCACGGGCCTGGCAGATAATTTGCAGGACCAGGAATACGGACCAGTTTAATGAACGCACATATCTATCCGCCGGCCTCACTTGTTGAAGAGAATGCGGGAGCATGGTTGAAGGCTCTTGCTAAATACCGTCAGCCCCGCATCGGGCGCAGCATCTTCGAGCTTCTTGTCACCGTCATTCCGTTCGCCGGCTTCTGGGCCATCGCCTATTTTTCACTCGCTCACGGGTTCTGGTACGGGCTGATCGCAATCATTCCTGCCGCAGCCTTCCTCGTGCGGCTTTTCATGATCCAGCACGATTGCGGCCACGGCTCGTTCTTTGCTCGTCGCGGGCTCGACGATTGGACTGGACGCGCCATCGGCGTGCTTACGCTGACGCCGTACGATTACTGGCGCCGGGCGCACGCTGCTCATCATGCCTCGGCTGGCAATCTGGACGAGCGGGGCGTCGGCGATATCACCACGCTCACGATCTCAGAATACCGCGCACTTTCTCCGATGAAGCGCCTGGGCTATCGCTTGTACCGGCACCCGCTGGTGATGTTCGGCATCGGCCCGGCCTGGCTCTTTCTCTTCAAGCAACGCGTGCCGTTCGGGATGATGAACGGAGGTGCGCTGCCTTGGATCTCCACCATGGCGACGAACGTTGCGATCGGGATCTGCGCCGTCTTGATGGCTTGGACGATCGGTCTCCTGCCTTTCCTCTTGATCCACCTGCCGATCGTGCTTTTGTCGGGCGCCGCCGGCATCTGGCTCTTCTATGTCCAGCATCAGTTTGAAGAAACGCACTGGTCGGCCGGCGAGGATTGGCACTTTCCCCAGGCAGCCCTTCACGGCGCATCCCACTATGACCTGCCGCTGGTGCTGCGTTGGTTGACCGGCAATATCGGCATTCATCACGTCCACCACCTGTCGAGCAGGATCCCTTACTACAGATTGCCGGAAGTTCTGCGCGACCACCCACAACTCGCGGGCATCGGCCGCATCACTCTTTGGGAGAGCTTGAAATGCGTCAAGCTTGTCCTTTGGGACGACAGACGCCGCAAACTCGTTTCATTCCACGATGCCGCCAATGCGGGCGTGCGCCCATAACAGGCGACTTTGCGGCTGCGCCAGAGTGTTCACATTCCGACGACCCTGCCGTGAGGCGAAGTTATAGTCTCGCCGCATCGTCGCTGATCTCCAGGGAATTCCACAAATGGCGCGGCCCTCGCGACCGCGCCAGAATGATCTTGTGGGCGGATTGTCGGGCACCAAAGTTCAGTGCGGGCTCGCCGTCGGTCGGATGATGATCTCGCTGGCATCACCATCTTCCGGTTAACGACATGAGACTGATGATCCGCATTGCAAGAGCCGGGGAAGGCATGCCTTTGGCGATGATGGAGACGTGCCGGCCCTAAATCGTGCGCGGCGAACTCGCGCCGCTGCATGCGGCCCCTTCTGTCCTCCGTTCGCCGGCTTCTGTCTCTACTATCCGTGCGCCACCGACAGTCGCGGAAGCTCGGCGCACCGGTCGAATACGTTCGGAAATCGAGAAGGGCCGAAGAACGCCAGAAAAATGGCCGTTCGGCGCCCTGGACAATGGCGAAAGAGTGTGTCCGCAGGCAGGGAGCGGGGACAACCGCTCAGTCCGCACTACCGCTCACATCATCCATTTGGACGCGATCGCGTGCTGTGCGGAATTCACCTGTCCGCAATGGACGGGCGGCAAGGTTGGCTCGGACAGGAGAAAGCCCTGGACATGTGTCGCTCCAGCCGCTTTTGCAGCCTCGAACTGGGCATATGTCTCGATGCCTTCGACGATGACGGTCGATGCGGCGCAGGAGGCCAAGCCGACCATGTGCCGAAGGAACCGCTCCATTTCGTGGCCGCGGCGTTGCACGAAAAACCCGTCGATCTTCACGATGTCCGCGGGCATGGCCAGAAGCGTTTCGGGGGTCGAATAGCCGGTGCCGAAATCGTCTATCGCGACCTTATAGCCCAGTTCGCGGACGCCCTGAAGCAGGTCGGCCGCGGCCGAGAGCGTCGCAACCGGCAGACTTTCCGTTATTTCGAGAACCAGCCGCGGAGCCATCGCACGGTGTTCGGAAAGCAGATCGTACAGTAGTGCCCAGCTTTCTTTGTCGGCAATATTTTCGACCGAGATGTTGCAGCCCAATGCGCCTGCGGGATTAAGAGCCAACCAGTCGAATGCGAGATCAATGACATGCCGGTCAAAAGCCGGAGCGCGCCCCGATGCTTCGAGAAAGGCTATGAATTCACCACTGGTCCTGATTGTGCCGTCAGGCTCCACGAGCCTTCCCAGGCATTCCGAGTAGAGAACTTCGCTCGAATCGTCGACCGCGTTTATTTGCTGCAGGGAAAACCCGATCCGCCCATGTTGCATCGCCTGTGTGACACCACGAACAACATTGTTGAATTTCTGCAAATTCATGGATTGAGCTGCCCCCATTCGGATTCAAGGCTGGCAGCGTCGGTCATCGCCGCTGCCAGCTGCACTAAGGTTCAGTTAGCGGTGTCCGTTTCGGGGTCGGTCGGTTCCGGTTCCAGTTCCGGCTCCGGAAGTGTCTCGCGAATCTGGTCGATTTTGCCGACCGCCGGTCCGACGCCGAGTATGTCCTTGGCCTCGGCGAGGGTCTCGTCGGTCACGACCTCGCCCTTCGTGAAGCTCTCGAGTGCTTCGCGGAGTGCTTCATCGCTCAAGGCCGGATCCGTCGGAATGGCGTCGGGGCCGCTCTCAGCCTCGAACTCGGCATAAGCAATCGCATAGGCGGAAATGGCTGCCATGCGAGGGTCGCTGGAGTTCAAATAGGCATGATAGTTCCGGTTCAGCGAACTAAGTCCCGCCGTATCGGAAACGGTGCTCTTCAGCTTGGCCGTGGCCAGCTTTTCCGTTTTCACCGCCTTCGCTGCCTTGACCGTCGCACCGGATTTCTTGCGCGTGACGACCGACTTCTGCGTCGAGGTGCCCCGGCTACTGCTGCCTTTCGTGCTCGTCTGTGACTTGCCCGACTTGCCCGAGCTCGAATGCCCGCCGCCGTGGCCCCCGCCGTTTCCGCCTCCCCCGCCGCCGTTTCCACCGCCATTGCCGCCTTTCGCAAAGGCAACGTTCGGTGTACCGACGACGGCGACTGCGAGAGGCGCGACGGCGATCGCCAGTGCGACGAAGCTTCGCCCGATTATTTTGGAAATGGTCATGAAGGCCTCCATGTCGTTCGAGGTTCGCGGCTCCGCTATCGGCGGGGCTGATCGAACCGCTTTGGTATTGATGCAACGTTAACTTGCGTCGCGAGAAGGCACCACCATCTTCGGACCATTGCGTTGGTGGATAGGACTTAGGTCTGATCCGGCCACCATCAAAAGTCGGATGGACATCGATAAAGATGACGTGCCATTGACCGGCCGCCTGAAGGCATTAGTTTACCGGCTCACGTCGACCGACGTGCGGCTACTTTGTTGAGCGGATAATCCCGAGATTTCTCTTGCGTGCCAGTGACCTGATCAAACGATGGAACGCGCAGCCGCTGGCAAGACAGTTCCTGCTGATCGGCGGCATCGTCGCAACGTCTGCCATGCTGGTGGTCGGCGCTTTCGTCACCAGCCTGATAGAAGATGCCGTTACACGAAACTCGGCGGCAACGACTGCACTCTACGTCGATAGCGTGATCGCGCCGCTCCTGCCCGACATGCAGACGACGCAGGTTCTTGACGACACCGTTGCGCGCGCGCTCAACGAGACGCTTGGACAGGGGGCGCTTGGAGACCGGTTGCTGGCATTTCGCCTGTGGCGCTCGGACGGCACCATTCTCTACTCGAACGAAGAGAACATGGTCGGAAGGCGATTCGAGCTGAGCGACGAGTTGAGAACGGCATTCGACGGCAAGATGGTGGCCCAGTTCAAGCCAGTCGACGAGTCCGTGGACGAGACGAATCAACCGGCGAGCGAGCCGCTGCTCGAAATCTACAATCCGGTGCTTCAACCGTGGTCCGGACAGGTCGTCGCCGTTTCGGAATTCCATGAATTTGCCCATGATTTCGAGCTCAGCCTGACTCAGGCCCGTTTTCTTACCTGGCTGGCTGTCGCCGGCTTCACGCTTGCCTTCTTCATCATGCTTTCGGCGATCGTCATGCGCGGCAGCAGAACCATCGAAAAGCAGCGCCATGCCCTTCGGCAGCGCGTGGACGAGCTTTCGGCGCTGCTTGCGCAAAACGAGGCCCTGCGTGGACGCCTGCAGCACGCTTCGCAACGCGCAACAGCCTTGAACGAGAACATGTTGCGACGGATCGGCGCCGACTTGCATGACGGCCCGGCGCAGCTTGTCGCATTCGCCTCGTTGCGGCTGGACAGCAACGCATTGGTCAGCCCTTCGACTGCGGCGGAAATACGCGAACGGGAAATCGCGGCCATCAAGGCAAGCCTCGACGAAGCGATGAACGAGATCAGGACAATATGCAGCGGCCTGGTCCTGCCGCAGATCGAAACGGCCGGCCTGCCAGAGCTCCTCGAGCGTGTCGTACGCGCCCATGAACAGCGAACCGGATCGACTGTGGACCTGTCGCTGTCCGATCCGCCCGAGCACCTTTCTCCGTCTGCGAAGATATGTATATACCGCTTCGTGCAAGAAACGCTCAACAATGCCTACCGCCACGGTGGCGGCATCAGGCAACGTGTAAGGCAGACTACGGAAGGCGATCGGGTCTGCATCGCGGTCGCGGATGGCGGAGCTGGTTTTGATCCCAAAGCCATACGACCCACGAGCCTCGGGCTCGCAGGCCTGAGGGAACGGATAGAGAGCCTGGGCGGCACATTCGAAATCGACGGTGCCGCCCCCGGCACGGTTGTCAGGATGTCACTCGGCATCGGGGAGGTTGAACAGGCATGACTGCAGCAATACGTGTGGCGGTAATCGACGATCACCCTCTGTTCAGAGAGGGCGTGACGAGAAGCCTTTCTGAGATCGACGGGTTTGAGATCGTTGCAGAGGGAAGCTCGTGCGACGACGCGCTCAGGATCGCAAAGAATCTGTCTCCGGATGTCATGCTGCTGGACATCTCCATGCCGGGAGGCGGATTGAACGCGGTTCCGCTTATCCTTGAACTCGTACCGCTGCAGAAGATCGTGATGCTCACCGTTTCCGAAGCCGGCGACGACGTCACGGCGGCACTTAAAGGTGGCGCCAAGGGCTATGTCCTGAAGGGGATCGGATCGAGGGCGCTGGCGGATGTCATACGGATGGTGGCTTCCGGGGAGAGCTATGTCGCTCCGACGCTCTCTGCCAAGTTGCTCTCGAGCAATTCGCCCGCTCCTGCGAGCAAATCCGACCTCATCGCTGACTTGACCCCTCGGGAGCATGAGGTTCTGCGCCTCGTGGCCTCCGGCATGAGCAACAAGCAGGTCGCAAGAAAGCTCGACCTCCAGGAGAAGACCGTCAAGCACCACATGACGCAGATCATGACGAAACTTGGCGTCGCCAACCGCACCGAGGCGGCGATGGTGCTGCGCGACGCGCTCGACGGTCGCCTCTGATCATTTGGAGCTGCGCAATTCGGGACGGAAAACCGTTACACGATTCCCGTAATTGCTTTAGTCAACGAGGGCTTGAAGCCGCTTTTCATCTGCCGAGGTTGCTCGCCGGTTCACGATCGTGCGCCCGCGCGAGTCCTTCATGATGTAGCGGCCGTTCCTGACTTCCTCACTTATTCCGTCAGTATGGCGAACCCTCAACGCCGATCCGCTGTCTTGAACCGTGGTGCTCTTTCCGCTCAACCCCGTCGAACTGTTGTTCGACCGGCTATTGCCCGAGCCCCCTCCCCTTCCACCGCCACTGCCATTTCCGCCGCCGTTCCCGTTTCCGCCTCGGTTGCCATTCCCACCACCGTTGCCATTGCCGTTGTTGCCGTTTCTGGCCAAGGCGGATTGGCCCGCGGCGGCGAAGCCGATCGTCGCGGTGCATAAGGCGGTAACAAACTTTCGACGCGTGATCATTTCAGCCATTCAGTAACCGTCCACCTTGCGCTCGCCCAACCACGGCCTTTGGAACCATGCACGGGCGGCAATGACGGTCTCATTTCCGGGCCCCGGAACCACCGTCGACGCGCCATGCCAGCGAGTGGCATAAAAGCTCGCTCGGCAAGACCAGGAATCTTTGCACATGGTTCATTCCCGCCGTCAACTCTCAACTCCTGCAACCCCAGGCGTCCCGGACTTTTACCCCGGCGCGACCGGACGTTCGTCCGATCCACTTAGGACCAAGGTCTGAGGGCTATTATGGCACTTCCAGCAGTTTATCAGTAGCGGAATGAGGGCCGGCGCCTTGAACCATGAGCCGCATAGGCGATGCCGGCGTGAGCCAGCATGCCCGCCGAGCGAAAATCGAACAGACTTCCATCGCCAGATCGTTGCCATCTGTTTTCCGGAAATGGCAGAAAAGAGCACGCGCGCTCGAGCGATTCGCACGGGTGAGGCGCCATGCTTTTCCCGATTTCAGGGATCCACGACTGGAGCTGATGATGTATCCGAAGTCCGCAAGCCTGGTCTTGGCAAGCTTGGGCCTGGCAAGCCTGTTCCTGGCGAGTTGCCAAAACGACCTGGTGATGGTTACGGACGCTGCTTTCACAAAGCCACCTAGGCCTCCGATCGAACAGCAGCCCAACACCGAGCAGCCGACGCCCCCGCCTGCGGAGCCCGTCGATAGTGTCTCACCAAATCCTGCCTGCGGCGGCGACGTGCAGGCCAAGTTGAAGGCACCCGGGACGAACGTTGTTTCGCTCGATTGCAGCGTCCGCCTGTCATCGACAGATATCATCACGCGTCCACTCGTCTTCGAAGGTGCAGCGGCTTCCGGGGCGGTGCTCGATTGCGGCGGAGGCACGCTCGACGTCAGTGCCGGCACATCCCGACAGCAGAAAACAGCGGTAATCGTCCGCTCCGCCAAAGCCAACTCGGGAGCCTGGTCCGCACCGTCCAACGTTACGGTCCGCAACTGCAGGATCGACGGGTTCGTCCGCATTTATGGCCTCGGCGAGAACGCCAACGGCGCGATCATGAAAGCATCGTCGCTGAACGCCAATCACACGGCGTTTGCTCAAGCGTCCGCACCGAAGAACGTCCGCCTGGAAAATGTAATTTTCAATGCGCCGGGCGGTATTCCCCTTTACATAGGACCTGGGGTAACCGGAGCAGCGCTCGTCGACTCGACGATAAACGGCAAGTCGACCTCCGTCGCGGTTTATCTCGACGCCGAATCCGCCAACAACACAATCAGCAACAATGTCTTCGGGATTTCCACCGAAAGCCGTGAACTGATCGCCATCGACGGCTCGGCAAACAACACGATTGCCAACAACACCTTCGAACGCCCCGAGAATGGCGGAATATTCGTCTATCGCAACTGCGGAGAAGGTGGCGTCATCCGCCACCAGAAACCGCAGTTCAACCAGCTCACGGGCAACACATTTCGGTATGGATCGGCTTTCCTGGCCAAGCCGGCTGTCTGGCTGAACTCCCGTAATGGCAACCGCAGCTACTGCTCCGATGAGCCGACTTCGCCTTTCGGCAGCGGCGCCAGCAACCTTGATTTCGCACAGCACAACATCGTTCGCGACAACAAGCTCGAAGGCGGATCCGAAAGCCTCATCCGCAACGACGATCCGACGAATGATATAGGTGGCAATGTTGCAATGGACGGACGATGATGGTCATGCACGATTGTCAGGCTCCCACCCAGATCCATGGCGCTGATGGATATCGAAACGCCTCGATACGGTCGCTCACCATCGCCTTCACCTGCTCCGCCGCCTGTTGAGCAGCCTCGGTCCATCCCCTTGAGCTTCAGGGCCATGTCGCCAAGGCTTGGAGAGAGGCGGGTCGTACGGCGTTGTACAGGGAGGTGAACCGGACAGTCTCGAACCGCTTCGAGCTGGGCTCCGCAGTCTTTTTCGTGAATACAATCGGTCAGCTGAAGAAGAAGAAGAAGAAGAAGAAGAAGAAGAAGAAGAAGCCGATGCGCCAGATCGAGGCGGCTCAGTTGATGACGGCGATGAATAGATAGACGGTTACCTACGCCCGCTCGCTGGTTGCGGCCACGCCTGAATTCATGCTGGTCCGACCGAAAAAGCCGATACGCCGCCTCAGCGAGCACCAAATCTCATTAATGGAGACTGAAGCGTCCAGTCTAGACCGTGAATTCCAGCGATCGAGCAGGACTATGGCGCCGATCATCTCGATCTCGTTCTGACCGCCGGGTACATTACACGACTGCTGAGCAACGCATGCGTCGTGCGCCATCTCGCGCACCGGTTTCCCGACATCCTGGCGGAGTTCCAGAAGATCACCGAGACAAGAAAAGTGGCATAAGCCCAGCCAGAGCCTGACCCCAGTTCGGCGGTTTTCGACACGTGGATGAAAATGGACTTAAGGCGATACTCTTTGCCCAGCTTGCGCCACATGAAGGCGATTCCGCGATAGAATGAGGGGCACAGCGCCGCTCGCTAATACAAGCTACCGACTCCTAGCAGCCGCTCGACCGCCGTGTGATCCTTCGCGAGCTCGTCTGGTGTTCCGGTCCAAGCGACCCGCCCGCGCTCCAACACGATGACATGGTCGGCAAAATCGAGCGCACTCTGAATCCGCTGTTCGACGAGCAGTATCGTCATGTCCCCTGTTCCGGCAAGCTTGGCAAAGACCTTCATGAGCTCCTCGCAGATGACCGGTGCAAGGCCTTCAAGCGGCTCATCCAGCAGCAGCACCGAGGGGCGTCCGAGGATCGAGCGGGCTGTCGACAGCATCTGTTGCTCTCCGCCGGAGAGTTGCGAGCCGAGGTTCCTGCGCCGCTCATGGAGGCGCGGAAACATGTCATAGGCTTCCTGGAGCGCACTCTTCGCTCGGCCCTTGAGCCCGACGAAGAGGTTTTCCTCGACAGTAAGGGTCGGAAAGACGCAGCGCGCCTGCGGCACGAAGCCGAGACCACTCAAGGCCCGCGACGCGCTCGGCAGCGCGGTGACATCGGTCTCGCCGATGCGGATGCGTCCTTCGTATCGGCGCGTCTGGCCGGCGAGCGTCGCAAGCAGCGTCGTCTTCCCCATGCCGTTGCGCCCGAGCACCGCGAGACGCGCGCCGGCCGGCACCGAAAAAGAAATGCCTTCAAGCACCCGCGTCGGCCCGTAGCCCGCGGACAGGTTCTCGACCTCAAGCGGCGTGGCCGGCATTGGCATAACTCCCGAGATAGGCTTCGCGGACCCGCGGATCCTTGATTACATCCGACGGGGAACCGTCGAAGATGATCGTGCCGGCGGCCAGCACGATTACCCGCCTGGCGAAGCGGAACACAAGGTCCATGTCATGCTCGATCATTAGCACGGCAAGGTCGGGTGGAAGGTCGGCCAGCGCCTGTTCGATACGGCCCGTGTCGCTTTGTGGCACGCCGGCGGCCGGTTCGTCGAGGAGCAGCACCCGGGGCCGTAGCGCCAGTGCCACGGCGATCTCCAAAAGCCGCTGCTGGCCATAGGCGATCTCGCGGACTTGCCGGTGCATCTGGTCTCGCAACCCCAGCTTGCCGATAAGATCGCCGACTTCCGCCATGATCTCGGGCATTGCGAGATAGTTCCCGAAGAAGCGCCCTGCCCGGCCGTCGCGCTGCAGGACTGCAAGCGCCACGTGTTCCGCTGGGGTCATGTCCTGGAAGAGACGCGTCACCTGGAACGATCGCACGAGACCCCTCCGAACGCGTCCGATGGCATCGACTCGGGTGATATCTTCGCCGCCGATGCGGACCTCGCCGGAATCGGGCTTCAGGTTGCCGGTGACGAGATTGACGAAGGTCGTCTTTCCCGCACCGTTCGGGCCGATCAGTGCCACGCGGTCGCCCTGCGCCATGGCAAGGCTGACATCGTTGGTGACGGCGAGGCCGCCGAAGGATCGCTTCAGATTCCGAACCTCGAAGATGGCACTCATCGGCGCGCCTCCCGCCACCGGACCGCAACGGCGGCGATAGTGCCGTAGAGGCCTTTGGGGGTAAACAGCACGACGGCGATCAGCAGGGCACCGACCATCGTCAGCCAATGGAAGGGATTGGCGGCCGAAACGATATCCTCGAAGAACATGAACACGATCGTGCCGGTAAGCGCGCCGAAGAGCGAGCCGGTGCCGCCGAGCACCAGCATGACCAGGCTCTCCGCGGAGAGCGTGAAGGAGAGGCTGTCGAGACCGACGACCTGCGTCGAGATGGCGTTGAGCGCTCCGCCAGCCCCGGCCACAGCACCGGAAATCATGTACATCTTGACCAAGGTGACCTTCGGCGAAGCGCCGATCGCACGAATGCGGACCGGATCCTCCTTGATGCCGCGGCAGAGCATGCCGAAGGGCGAGCGCACGACAAGGCGCAACAGCGTGAACACGACCGCAAGAAGGACAATGCCGAACACATAGGCGGTGCGGCCCCAAAGGTCGAACGCGAAGAGTCCGATCAGCGGATCGGGCGCGATGCCGGCTAGCCCGTCGCTGCCCCCCGTCCAGGAAGAGGCCTTGTTGGCGAATTCGTGAAACAGATGGATGAGAGCGATCGATAGAACGAGCTGGGGAAGGCCGTGGGCTCTCAGGATGACCACGCCGCTGAGAAGCCCTGCAACAATGCCGCCGAAAATGCCGCTGGCGAGCATGAGCAGCGGATCCGTGATACCGAAGTGGACGGCGGCGATGCCAGCCGCATAGGCGCCGGTTCCGAACAGAGCCGCATGACCGAGCGTCGCCACTCCGCAATAGCCGGTCACGAGATCGAGAGACAGCACCAGGAGCGCGATCGCCGTCATGCGCGTGAGCAGCGCCAGGTTGTTTGGAAACAAAAGGTAGCCGACGACGGCGAGTGCGAGGATCACGGAAAGGCCGGCGAGGTCGCGACCGGGTTTTCGCCGATTGCCTCGTGCTGCCGCCAGTGCGTCATTCATCGTCGCCATAGTCACGATCTCGTCCTCCCGGCAAGGCCGCGCGGGAAGACGCAGACGATTGCAATGACGGCGAGATAGAAGAAGAACTCGCCGAATTCCGGCACCAGGTAACGGCCCGCCGTATCGATGCCGCCGAGCAACAGGCAGGCAACAAGGGCGCCCGGTATCGAGCCCGCGCCGCCGACAGAAACGACGACGAGGAAGGTCACCATATACCGCAGGGCGTAATAGGGTTCGACCGGGAGCAATTCGGCACCCACCACGCCGCCCAGGGCAGCAAGCCCCACGGCAACGGCAAAGCTCACCGCATAGATGATTTCGGTGCGCACCCCGAGGGCTGCTGCCATGGTCGCGTTGTCGACGGCCGCCCTCAGCTTCACGCCGAAAGCGGTCTTCTCGATCGCGTACCAGAGCGCGGCGGCGACGGCGAGACCGCAAAGGATCGCGAAAATGCGGTGGGTGGCGATCGAACGGAAGCCAAGATCGACGGACCCCCGGAGCCCCGTCGGCAGAGGAATCGTCTTCAGCGTCGGGCCGAAGGCATAGTTAGCGATGCCGATGATACAGAACGTGATACCGATCGTCATCAAGACCTGCGTCAGTTCCGGCGCCCCGTAGATGCGGCGATAAAGCAGCCGCTCGATCGGGATGGCGATGAGGATCGTGCCGAAGACAGCAATCATCAGGGCGATCCCATAGCCGAGACCCATGTCACGGGCCGCATAGGAAGCGATGTAGCCGCCGATCATGGCGAAGGCGCCATGAGCGAGATTGACCACCCGCATAAGCCCCATGGTGACGGAGAGACCGATCGAGATCACGAACAGCACCATGCCGTAAGCGAGCGCGTCGACCGCTATGCTGAAGACGGTTTGCATGTGCCCATCCTGTTTCCCGATGATGCGGGGTCTATCCGCCACCCCGCATCGGAATAGCCGGCCGTTGCTATTTCAGCGCCGCAAGACCGGGATCGCCCTGCTTTTCGAAGGTCTGAATCTCCTTGTTGTAATAGGATCCGTCCTCGGCTTTTGCGACCTCGCGCAGATAGATGTTCTGGATGATATGGCGCGATTCCGGGTCGATCGAGACCGGCCCGCGTGGGCTCGTCCAGGAAAGCCCCTTGATCGCGTCGACCGCCTTTTGCGCGTCCTGCTCGCCACCCGTCGCCTCGATCATCTTGTAAATGACGTGCATGCCGTCGTAGGCGCCAACGGCAGGGAAGGAAAGTTCGGCGGGATTACCGATCGCCTTGCCGGCGGCTTCGACAAAGGCCTTGTTTTCGGGCGAGTCGTGCGAGACGGCATAGTGGAAGGTCGTCTGAAGGCCGAGCGCAGCTTCACCCAGCGCCGGAAGGTCGGACTCCTGCGTCAGGTCGCCCGGCGCAAAGAGCTTGATGCCTGCATCCTTGAGCCTATTTTCGTTGTAAGCTTTGACGAAACCAAGCGTCGTCGGGCCGGACGGCAGGAAGGCGAAGACGCCTTCAGCGCCCGAATCCTTGATGCGCTGCATGATCGGCGAGAAATCATTGGTGGCGAGCGGCAAGCGGATCGCCTCGACGATCTCGCCGCCCACCGCTTCGTACCCCTTCTTGAAGGCGTTCTCGGCATCGACGCCAGGGCCATAGTCGCTGACGACCGAAATGACCTTCGAGACGCCGACATCCTTCGCGACCTTGGCAATCGGCGTGGAGGTCTGCCAGAGCGTGAACGAGGTGCGCACGACCAGCGGGCTCTTGGTGACGATCGCCGAGGTCGCGGCATTCATGATCACCAGCGGCACGTTGCCCTGCTCGAGCAGCGGCGTCACCGCCATCGCGTCGGGGGTGAAATAGAAGCCGGCGAGATACTGCACGCCCTCCTTGACGACGAGCTCCTGCCCCAATGCTTTCGACTGGGCCGGATCTGCCTGCGGCACATCCCGGTAGATGACCTCGACGTCGTCGTCGCCGACCTTGCTGCCGTTCAGCGCCATGTAGGCGTCGATGCCTGCCTTGAAATTCTTGCCCTGTAGCGCGAAAGGCCCGGAGAATGGCCCGATTACCCCGATCTTAATCGTGTCGGCCTCAGCTGCGCCACTCACTGCCAGTGCCGCCAGTACGGCGAGAACGATCCGTTTCATTTTTTCCTCCCCGCGATACCCGGCTCGCATCCGTCCGGCACCGCCCAATTATTTGCGTCCAACTCCGTCGTCGTCAGTCTGTCATGTCCAGCAGTGATATAAAATGAAATGTCAGCGCTCCTCCCATAACTGGTGGGTTATGTTGCCGTGACAAGGCTTGCGCGCAGAGATCTCCTGCTAAAGGTAAGGCGTCGCTGCAAGTTTCCATCCCGATGCCGGTCATTTGCCTGGCCGCTCAAATGGTAACGAGTCGTGATCAAAACGGCAGACCTACATAGTTTTCCGCGAGCGCCATTGCGGCCGCTCGCGAATGGGTTAGATAGTCGAGCTCGGCCTCTTGGATCTTTTGGTCGAAGTCGCTGGTGTCCGGAAAACGGTGCATGATCGTCGTCATCCACCAGGAGAAGCGCACTGCCTTCCAGACGCGTGAAAGCGCACGCACCGAATAGGCGTCGATGCCGCCATTGGAGCGGTCCTGATAATGCTCTAACAAACCCTCGAACAGATAGTGCACATCGCTTGCGGCAAGGTTCAGCCCTTTGGCCCCGGTCGGCGGTACGATGTGGGCGGCATCGCCCACAAGAAACAAACGATGAAATCGCATCGGTTCGGCGACGAAGGATCGAAGCGGTGCGATCGATTTCTCGAAGGACGGCCCTGTCACCACTCGTTCAGCGTGGTGGGCCGGCAGGCGACGGCGTAATTCGTCCCAGAAGCGCTGGTCGCTCCATTCCTCAGGCCGCTGATCGAGCGAGCATTGGATGTAATAACGGCTGCGGCTCAGGGACCGCATCGAACAGAGCGCGAAGCCGCGCGGATGGTTAGCGTAAACCAGTTCATGACTGACCGGCGGCACGTCGGCGAGGATGCCGAGCCAGCCAAAAGGGTAGATCTTCTCGAAAGTGCGGACGGCCTTTTCGGGCACGAACCTTCGGGTTACCCCATGAAACCCGTCGCATCCAGCGATGAAATCACAGTCGATCCGATGCGTGACGCCATTCCCCTCATAGGTAACGTAGGGCCCGCCACGCTCGAAATCATGGGGCAGAACGTTGGCAGCCTGATAGATCGACAGCGCCCCCCCCCCTTGGCGGCGATCTATCAGATCGCGGGTGAGCTCCGTCTGGCCGTAGATCATCACACGCTTGCCGCCCGTCAGCCCGAAAAGATCGATGCGATGGTCGCGACCGTCGAAGGCAAGCGAGAACCCATCATGCGGCAGCCCTTCGGCATGCATGCGGGTGCCGGACCGCGCCTGGTCCATCAGCCGCGTGGTCCCTTCTTCCAGTACACCGGCCCGCACCCGGGCGAGGATGTGATCCTTGCTGGCACGATCGAGGATAACATTGTCGATGCCCGCGTGTGTTAGCAGTTGCCCGAGCAACAGACCCGACGGGCCCGAGCCGATAATAACGACCTGGGTTCGCATGCACCTCCTCCCATCGACCGCCTCGATCGATGCAACTTGGACAACGCGGCAATGCGCTTCGACGGCCGTCGCGCACACCAAAACTGTCTTTTGTCAGGAAGTTTGCGCGCCGCTCGCGCTTGTCTCAATGGACATTTCAGCCAAGAAATTGCACTTATGGAACATTGGCGCTGAGTGGGTAAGATGAGGCGAACAGTCCCGACATATGAGCTTTACGGCGAGGAGTCCGGGGAACGCCCGGATTTCTGGCTGCATTGCGAGACGATCGCTTCGCGTAGCCGTCTGCACCATTGGGAAATCGGCCTTCATCGCCATGAGAGCTTCTTTCAGATCCTGTACATCGCCGAGGGCGCGGGCGATGCCATATTCGGCGAGACGCTGCAGGCGATTTCGCCCCCGGTCGTCATCACCATCCCGCCCACGGTCAGTCACGGCTTCCGCTTTTCCCGCGACATCGACGGTTTTGTCTTCACAGTTCTCGCATCCCACCTGCCGGTTGCGCCGGGAGACCGCAGCAGACTGGGTACCTGGTTGTCTACGGCTTGCCTGACGCCACTGGCGGAAAGCGAGGACGGACGCTACATCGCCGAGACATTGCAGCGCTTGGCAGGCGAATGGGCGGCGCGGCGCAGCCACCGCACGGGCCTTCTCGATGCTTACCTCTCGACGGTGCTGACACTCACGGCACGGCAGGCGGAAGCGCCGCAAACCGACGAGTCTGCGGTGGAAAGCGAGAACGAGCGGCGGATGGAGCGCTTCAACGCCCTGCTGAGGCAGCATTGCCTAACGCACCAGCCGGCTGCGTTCTATGCGCGTGAACTCGGGCTGTCGCCGACTCATCTAAACCGCGTGGTCCGGGCGATAACCGGGCAGAGCGTTCACGAGGTCATCGCACAAAGGCTCCTGAATGCCGCGCGTCGTGAGCTTGTCTTCACCCGCGCGAGCGTCCAGGAGATTAGCTTCCGCCTAGGCTTTTCAGACGCGGCATATTTCTCACGCTTCTTCGTCCGTCACGTCGGGACAACGCCGCGGACCTGGCGGATGGCGGAGCGGGAGAAGCTCGGCGTCTGACTGTACGCGCCCGGACCGGCCTTTCTCTCGCAGCTTTCGATCAAAGCGGCCAGATTGCGGTTGCGTCAGAAAACAACTTCGTCGGCGATTTAACAAAGCTACCTAATTCGAACAAGATCTGAATTGGCGCGTTAATGAGAGCGCCGATTTGCGGAGAACTGACAGTGAACCTCTTTCTTTTTCGAATGGCTGATTTTCTTTCTCGCCCTCCCGGCTTCTATTTTGTGATCGTGGCGATGATTGGCAGCACCGCCCTGGTACCTTTCGGCTTCACGAACGTCATCACCTATGCACTGTCAGTAGTGGCAATAATCATTACCAGCGTGGTGTTGATCCAAAACTATCGCGATACGGCGGCAATCCATGCCAAGCTCGACGAGATCATTGTGTCAATGCGTGAGACCCGGAACGAGGTAGTTGGGCTCGAGCACGAACAGCCAGAGCACATTGCGGCGGCAGTGGAGCGGCTCGAAGAGGAAGCTGACGGGCAAGACAGAGTCTGTCGGGAGACCACGATATAACGAACTTTATATATGCTCCACGGCGCTACATCTTCAGATCCGCTTTCCACTCCGCTGGAGAAAAATACGCACCTCGAGCGCCAGCAAGGACACGAACGAAACGGAGACTAGGAAGCCCCCCGACTGCGACGTGCACAGGGGAACTCGTCGCCATGCGAGTTGAAGTGAGGAATCAGATCCGGGGAATGTTGAAGACCTTCGGCGCGGACGACGCGATCCACCGTCTTAAAGAACTAAATTCTCTGCGTCGACCAATGGCTGGCTATTCGAAGTGAAACGCGACCCGTCGGCGCCTGAATGGCGGTTGGGCTTGGTTGCGGATCAACCTGTGCTTGTTTGCCCCCTTACAGCACCGAGCAGTTCGATAAGCGACGTCTTGGGCATCGGTTTGGAAAGCAGGTAGCCTTGCAGCTCATCACAGCCGAACTCCTGCAGCGTTTGGCTTTGCTCGCCAGTTTCAACACCTTCAGCAGTGGTGCGCAGTCCCTTCGCATGGGCCAAACTGATGATCGATCTTACGATCGCTTCGCTTCCGGCTACACTGCCGAACCCTTCAATGAAACAGCGATCGATCTTGATGCGATCCACATCCAGGCTTTGCAATCGGCTGAAGGAAGAAAACCCCGTGCCGAAATCATCGAGCGCGAAGCGAACACCGGCTTGCCGTAACTGGGCGATATTCCTCTCACAAATGCCGGCGTCGTCCATGAGCGTCGTCTCTGTGATCTCAAGCTCCAATACCGTTGGCTGGATATCGTACTGCCGGAGTATCGAGAGCACTTGCCGGGCGTAGCTTTCCTGTTTCAATTCAATTGCAGAAACGTTCACGGCGACGCTCAAGCCCGGGAAGTCGCGGGCCGTGGAACAGGCCTCTCTCAGAACAAAGGCGCCCAGGCGATCTATCAACCCGGCTTCCTCTGCAAGAGGAATAAATGCATCTGGAGTTATCATACCCTTCGTCGGATGCCGCCACCGAAGCAAAGCTTCGAGCGAGACGATCGCGCGCGACACCGCGGAGTAGACGGGCTGATAAAAGACTTCGAGCTGACGGCCGCCATCCAGTGCAGAACGCAAGTCGCGTTCGAGATCGCGCCTCATCTGCACAAGCTCATCCATGTGGGGACCAAAGATCGCGTAACGGTTTTTTCCCGCGGACTTGGCGTGATAAAGGGCGATATCAGCCTTACGCGTGATTTCGACCGGATCGGCGGCATCCCCGGTGGCCAGTGCCACGCCGATTGTGAGGCCGATGAGGACGGGCTGCCCATCTATTTCGAAAGGTCTCCGCACCGCCGTGATCAGCGCGCCGCAGAGTCGCTCCACTTCGTCCTGCGGGATCTGCTGAAGTACGATCGTAAACTCGTCGCCACCAAGCCGCGCGATAACAGCTGCGTGAGCGGCGGTATCCTTTAATCTGCGGGCGACCTCGACCATGAGCCTGTCGCCCACCGGATGGCCGAGAGTGTCATTCACCTGCTTGAAACGATCGAGGTCCAGATACAGAAGCGCAATCGCCTGATCTGCGGCAGCAGTGTCGACCACCCGCGACAGCTGACTATTGAAGGACGCACGGTTTGCCAGCCCTGTCAAAGGATCGTGCAGCGCCAGATGGGTGAGTTCCGCCTGGCTCGCCTGGAGGCGTCTTGATCGCCTCCTGAGAACAGCGCTCAGCACGGTCGTGAGTACAAGAAGGCACAATCCGGAAACAAGAAGCACCGGCGTTGCCGCCGCCATGACGTTGGAACCCGGCCTGAACGGAAGCCAGGAGAAGTATCCTATGACTTCACCGGAAGCGGAGGCCAACGGCACGTACGAACGCGTTTCCCCCAGATCCGTCACGACGGAAAACCGCATGTCTTCAAAGAGGTACTCGTCGCTAATCTCGGTCAGGAAATCGCCATCCAGGAACCGGATCGCTAGGTGCAGGAATTCCCTGCCGGGCTCCTGTTCTATATCTCCTGTATCCGACACGATCGGCTTTACGCTGACAATGGCGGGGCGGCCCTCAACGCGAACAAGATCACTTTCGCCGATCGAGAGAACCTGATCGCTTGTTCCTTCCTGATCTCCTTCTGAAAGCCTCTTCTGCAGCCTGAGTATAAGCGGCATTGCTTGCGGCTCGACCCGGCTGAAGGCCTTTTCCTCTTCCGCCTCCCCGGCGAGATACGCGTACATCAGCTTAAGATCTGCGCTGATCACGAAAGCGCCGTCATGCCGGAAATAGCTGTGCATCCAGCTGCCGAGGTTCGAATCGACCCACGTACGATCCCAATCTTTCGTTACTCTTCTGACGGCATCATCCCAGACCGTTGAACTCTCCTGATCATGGGCAATGCTGCTTTGCATTTTCGAAACGACAAGCTCGATCAGCTGTTTCTGTCGTGCGATAGCCACCGCGTCGGACTGCTGTGCCGACCAAAGAAGTGCCAAGTACACACCGCTGACCAGGCTTAATGCGATTGCCAAGGGCAGGATCGACTTCAAAAGAAGAGCAAGTTTTTCGTAGTTCATTCGGGTAACCTCGCTCTCTCTCGTATCTGCTCCGTGTTAAAGAATAAATATCTGCCACTCAGATCGGTGCCACGCGGATTGCGAAAAGATCCTTGATGCCGGTTGTGCACCAGCAGCCTGACCTTCGCGCTCGCCAACACCGCCGATCTCGGCGAGATCGTCGCATCCTGCCCGCGATTCGGGTACATGAGATTCTTCGTTTATCTCACGAGGCGGAATGGGAACCTTCTTCGACACGCTTTTAAAGCGGCCGTTGCCGGGTAAGCGGTCGAACGTTGGCTGGATAGACGGCCACATCTTGAAGGTAAAATTCTCGCTGGTGGAGCGGAAATGCGGGAGGGCACACAGCAATAGCGGTAGTGGCGAGAGCTGGCCCGGCCTTTGTTGAAGGAGCCAGTGACGCTAAACGACATTCATCATAGAGGACTTAACAGGCAAACCCGAACTCTCTCAGTAGTTGCTCGCGTGTGTAAACCCTGCCTGGGCCGGCGCGACCGGCAATGTACTGAAAACGGTCTTGCGCGATCCGCCGATAGTATGGCCTGTCCGTGTGCCCAAGCCGTTCGCGATAGTCCAGATACTCGTCCAGTGTTTCAAACGTGCGCTTGCCGGCAAGAGGCAACGCCGCGACGGGTGCAGCTTCGTCGCATCGGACAGGCGGACGGCGGGACGCCGCCATAGCCTCTGAAGCGACCGGCGCGGCAAAAAACGTCACAACCGAGAGTACTATTGGTATTCGTTTAGCAATCATGCTACCGGACAGTTGCGTATGGGCATAGCGTAGCAATGTAGCCGATCGCTCGGATCGTACAACCGCCACGTAGTGGCCCTGGCTTTTGATCGTCTGGCGCCATTATGGGGACGTTATGGTGGACACTACGGGGCAGACCATCGCAACCGCGGGCTTGATGGTGGTTGGCGATGAAGTTCTAAATACGATCGAGACAGCGCAAGATTCTGATTGGTTCGCGATCGAACTGATTGCCGGCGTCACCTACAGCATCAATCTAACTGGGGACTCGACCATAGCGTCGGAGCTTTTCGACTCTGTGCTCGCCGTCTACGATTCCTCAGGGACATTTGTCGGCGACAGCGACAATACCTCCCCTTTAACGATCGAGAACTCGGCCATTGGCGACGCGAACGCCGCACTTTCGTCGTTCATCACCTTCACGGCCAGCTATTCGGGAACCTACTACCTGGCCGTTGACGGCTTTGAAAACCTTACCGGTAACTATCGGTTATCGGTGTATCAGGATGACATCCCGGAATCGATTGCTACGCCGGCCTCGATTGCCATCGGCGGCCAAGTCACGGGTACCACGGTCGCAGACACGAACTGGGATGACGACTGGTACCAGGTCAACACCGTTGCCGACCAGTATTACACCGTCACCTTGTCCGGCAGCGGCGCTACACCATTGACGGACCTCGTGATTGAGCTGAGAGACAGCGCCGGCGGTTTGATCGATTGGGCTTTTGCCGGCTCCAGCGATGGCGTCATCCAGTATACTTTCCAGGCGACAGACACGAGCTACTTCCTCTCCGCCGGCGCCGAATACAACACGAGTTCCGGCCAGTACACCTTGCAGGTCGACGTCGCGTCGCCAACGGACGCGATCGAATGGAACGAAGCATCGCCAAGCACGATCAACGTCTATTTCGTTGGCGGCCAGACGGATGTCACCTCCTTCACCGACGCAGACGGCTTCACGTTTGATCCGGAAATCTGGTTCCAGAGCGAGATCGATGCTGCTGTGGCTGCGTTTGCGACGTTCTCAGCCGTGACGAACGTCCAGTTCAACTATGTCGATGACCCAAGCCAGGCCGACTTCATGATGGTGCAAGGCGACACCACTGAGGTCAACGCGGCTGGATATTGGAACGTCGGGGGCGGCATCGTAACGATCGACGGCGTGAACTACGCCGTCGACGGGGCCGGAGTATTCAACTGGGAAGTGTGGAACGATGCATCGCTTGCTGCCGGCGGCGACGGATTTCACACGCTCATCCACGAGATTGGCCATGGCATGGGTTTGGCGCACCCGCATGACGCCGGCGGCGGGTCGGCGATTATGGCCGGCGTAACTTCGCCGTTTGATGCCTATGGGGATTTCCTTCTCAACCAAGGCATCTACACAATGATGTCATATAATCCTGGGTTTGATGCCGCATACGGGAATCCCCCGCTGGACTACGGGAGTGTCGGCGGGCCTATGGCGCTTGATATCGCCGTGCTGCAGCAGATGTGTGGGGCGAATACATCGACCAACTCGGGCGACACCACGTATTTTCTTCCCTCGGCTAATGGGCCGGGCACCTATTTTCAGGCAATCTGGGATACAGGCGGTACCGACAAGATCCAGTATACCGGCACGGACCGCGTTCAGATCGACCTGCGCGCAGCAACGCTTCGTTACGAGATCGGAGGTGGTGGATTCATTTCTGCCGCCGAAGGTATATTCGGCGGCTTCACGATCGCGAATGGCGTCGTGATTGAGAACGCGCAAGGCGGCTCCGGGGCCGATTACCTCTTTGGAAATGGCGCCGCGAACAACCTCAACGGCGGAGCCGGCGCCGACAACATGGGCGGCCTCGGCGGCAACGACACCTACGTCGTCGACAATGCCAGTGACATCGTCAACGAGAGCCTGACCGGCTCCTCCGGCACCGACACAGTGCAGTCCCTGATCAGCTTCAGCCTGGCCAACACCGCGCGTGTGCTGGGCACGGTCGAGAATCTGGCGCTGCTCGGTAGCGGAAACATCAACGGCACCGGAAGCACCGGAAACAATGTCCTGACGGGCAATGCCGGCGCCAACGTACTGAATGGCGGGGCCGGCGCCGACAACATGCGCGGCCTCGGCGGCAACGACACCTACGTCGTCGACAATGCCAGTGACATCGTCAACGAGAGCCTGACCGGCTCCTCTGGCACCGACACGGTGCAGTCCCTGATCAGTTTCAGCCTGGCCAACACCGCGCGCGTGCTGGGGGCGGTCGAAAATCTGACGCTGCTCGGTAGCGGAAACATCAGCGGCACCGGAAACACCGGAGCCAATGTCCTGACGGGCAACGCGGGCGGCGCCAACGTGCTGAACGGCGGCGCCGGCGCCGACAACATGCGCGGCCTCGGCGGCAACGACACCTACGTCGTCGACA
>NZ_JABEKV010000011.1:23089-36708 GCF_013283645.1 Sinorhizobium psoraleae | reverse complement strand
GCGGAAACATCAACGGCACCGGAAGCACCGGAAACAATGTCCTGACGGGCAATGCGGGCGCCAACGTGCTGAATGGCGGGGCCGGTAATGATCTTGTGAACGGCGGCGCGGGCAAGGACACGCTGTCCGGCGGTATCGGCAACGACACGTTCTTCTTTAACACAGCTCTCAACGCCACCACCAATATCGATCGGATCACCGATTTCTCTGTGCCAGCCGATACGATCCGGCTTGAGAACGCAGTATTCACCGTGCTCGGAACCGTCGGAACGTTGGCAGCGGCAGCATTCCATCTTGGTTCGGCCGCACATGATGCCGACGACCGGATCGTCTACAATCCGTCGACCGGCGGACTAGTTTACGATTCCAACGGCAACGCCGCCGGAGGCGCCGTACAATTCGCAACGCTCTCGACCGGACTGTCACTGACGCATGCGGATTTCCTGGTGGCCTAAGCTGGGCGACAAAAACCGCTGTCACATCCTGCTCCATGTAGGCCCAACGATCCGTTGGGCCTAATTCGCCCGTGGGGAGTGGCGCACCAATGCCGTAGTGTTCGTCGAAGTGAGCAGAGCGCATAGCGCTCACCGTATAAGATCATACCAGAAACCGGATCAGAGCAGTCGTCAGGCGCTCGTTCAGCGATCGTCATTCGCCTCCCCAAATCTCATGGTCCTCACCCGATAGGATGAATTCCAGTCCCGGGAAATTTGCGTATATTGCAAGCTAATGGTGTGCGTCGAATAGCGTCCGCATCATCCGAGGGGCCGGCCTTGCTCGGCGTGATGGCGCTAAGAACCGTGCTGAAACTGCCATCCGCGTTGGACGGCAATAACCTGCTGATGGGACCACAGACCGACAGCTATCGGAGGCGAGGATATGACGGGAAGATTTGCAGTTCGTCTCGACCGGTTGCTGCGAATACGGTGGGTCATTACTTTGATCAGCACCTTGGTCGCGGTTTTGTCCATCAGCACAGCGACGGCGGCGCAGCCGAGATGGCGAACGCTTCCAGATACTCCAGAGCTTCCGTCAGCGTCCCTAGAGGGATCAGTGGCGATAAATGGTGCTAAGATCTGGTACGCCACCTTCGGCTCAGGCGAGCCCGTAATCATGTTGCACGGAGGCCTCGCCAACTCCGATTATTGGGGTCATCAGGTCCCGGAACTCGCCAAATCCTATAAAGTCATTGTCATGGACAGCCGTGGCCACGGACGCAGCACCCGGGCCGAGCAGGATTTCAGCTACGACGGAATGTCATCCGACGTCGTTGCGCTAATGGACCATTTGAACGTGTCGAAGGCTGCCATAATAGGCTGGAGCGATGGCGCGATAATTGGGCTCAAGCTTGCGATACGCAACCCAGATCGGGTCAGCGGCGTGTTCGCCTTCGGGGCGAACAGCGATCCATCTGGGATGCACGATCTCTCTGACAGCAAGATTTTTGAGCAGTACCTTCAACGCACGCGCGAAGAATACGAGAGACTGTCTCCGACACCGGGCGAGTATGACGCCTTTTACCGTCAGATGGAGAAGATGTGGTCCTCGCAGCCAGATATCGCCAAGCGAGATCTTCGCAGCATTCAAGTTCCAGTCTGGATTGCAGATGGCGACCACGAAGAAGTCATCAGGCGCAAGGACACGCTTTTCATTGCTGACAATATTCCGAACTCCGGCCTGCTAATTCAGCCTGAAGTCAGTCACTTTTCCCAATTGCAGGACCCGCACCAGTTCACTGAGGATGTTCTTTGTTTCCTGCGAACGAAAGGGATCGGCAAGCAGGTGAATTCGAGTGTCTCCCAAGGATGCCGTTCCGATTGATACATTTTGCGATCTTTTAGCCCAGAACGAGAACACCCTCGCAACAAGCCGTGCGCGGGGCTCGCGAAGAACGGCTCCCGCCGACCCCATTGCGGACGCTCGCCGACCCCGTCCAGAACTTCCGGCGCTGGGGCAAAAGTGCAAATACGGAACGCCAAAAAAGATGGTCCTGGGGCAGGCCAAATCCAATCAACGGAGAGGCGGCAAAGCTTCAGCTCGTAAATTTCGGCAATCCCACAGCGAGCGCCTTGGACGATGCGGGCCTTTAGTGGCAGGTGAACTGTCTCCGGCCAACAGCGCGTGTCTTATCATTTCCAACCACGGTCCCTTTCTGCATCCGCCGCTCGAAGTCACTTGGTCGGCGAGATGGATCTGATCGTCTCAAGGAACGCGATCAGCGCCCGGCGGGCGCCGCGCGGCTTCCATACCATTGCGAGATTCCAGGTGAGGTCGTCCGGCATGCCCTCCAGCGGCACCTGAGCGGGCCTCTTGGCACCTTCGTAGCATCCGGCTCCAGCCTTCTAACGTTTCTCACAAGGCGTAACGCTCAACCGGCTTCTCAAACCTTTCAGACGGTATTCCCGGCCTATGCTTGCCGCCGTCTGAATCTGCGCTGTGTCAGAGTGTCCGGCCCGGACGATCTCTTCCCGAAAGCCAGCACCACACCGGGAGTTCTATGTGATGCCCTTAGTAAACTGAGTGGGGACAATGTGCCGCTGGAAGAGCACGAAAAGGATAAGGACGGGCACGACCGAGAGGAACGCACCCGCCAGAACGAGTCCCCAATCGCCCTGCGCACCCCCGAACGAACGACGTAGGCTGAGAAGCCCGACTTGGACCGTCAGCGCTTCGGGTGGGCTGGTGATAAGGACAAGGGGCCAAAAGAAGTCGTTCCAAGCGCCTTGAAAGGCGAGAATCGCGTTGACCAACAAAGCCGGCTTGGCGTTTGGCAGAACGATCTTCCAAAACACCTGAAAACGGTTGGCGCCATCGACGATTGCGGCTTCCTCTATCTCTCTTGGGAACCCCTCGAAAAACTGCTTCATTAACAGGACATTGGCCGAGGCGACGAAAACGACGATTACGCTCCAGGGGGTATTTAGAAGCGACAGGTCCCTGAAAATCAGATAGTTCGAGACGAAGGTCACTTGCGCCGGAATCGTCATTGAGAAGATCAGTGCTGCGAACAGTAGCCGGCTGCCCCTGAACTTGAGCCGCGCAAGCGCATATCCCGCAAGGCTGGCGACGACGAGCGTCAGGAGCAGGCGCCCTGTGGCGATGGCAAGACTATTGACCAGCCAGCTCCCGAACAGGCTCTTGCCTGTTTGCAGGTCAGCCGTCTCGTTTATAACCCGCCGGTAGTTGTTGAAGATCAACCCGAGAGCGCCTGGTGTGATGTTGTCCCAACTCAGCAAACGTCCGCGACGCTCGGATCGCGACGGCGAAATCGGACTGTCTATAAGCGTTTGAGAGGGCGGAGCGGTCAGATTGAGGGGTGTGCGTTCGATCCGGGGCCTGTTCTGGCGATCGGGGCGGTAGGTAATCTCGTAGACGAATGTTCGCGTCGGCCACGCTTGCCAAATTCCCCTCTCGTCACGAACCTGCATCGTTTCCGAACTGGAACTTTTCAGCGCAATTGACGCATAATCCGCCGCATAATCCCGCATGAGCGCGGCGGCGATGCCCGAGCCCGGGCGGCGACGGGGAATCTCGGCCTTCGGTTCGACAATCGTCGTATCGGCGGGCGCTGCGTAAGTGACGCCGAAGGCAATTTTGGCGCCAGGAGAAAACCCTCCCCACAAAGCGTCACCCGCGCCCTCCTGCCCCAGACGGGCGGCGGCGATCCATGCGGCCGGGTTGAGCTGATCGAAATAGAAGCGGAACGGTCTCTCTAGCGGATCGACCTTCAGGCTCGCCATGAAGGCAAGAACGAATGTCCCTGCCATGATGGTCGCGACGGCAAGAAAGGTCAGGTACAACCAGGCGCTTGCCGCAAGCTGCCGCCGGCGAAGCGCGCTTGCCGGCAAACGGCAACGCGAGGGCGAGGCATGGGCAGCGGTTTTCCTCGCCATCATTCGGCGCTTTCCTTCACACCGACCGACTTTTGAACGTAGACGACTGCGATTGTGAGAATGCCGAGGACGAGCGCCGCAGAACTTGCCATGCCGATCCTCGAAGAGGCGCCTGCCGGAAAGGCGTTCTCATAAACGTAGTAGGCAAGCGTCGCTCGACTTGCGAGGGGCGCCGCATCTCCCAGAATGGCGACCTGATCGAACATCTGTAGAGTACCGATGACGCCCATCGTAACGACGGCAAAGGTCACCGGCCTGAGCGCCGGCACGGTTATGTGGCGAAATCGCTGGAAGGCGTTGGCCCCGTCGATCTCGGCCGCGTCGTACAGGGCGCTCGGGATCGACTGGAGCCCTGCCAGGAACAACAGCATCAGCGTCGGTACCGTCGTAAAGACATTCATCAACGCGACGGACCACAGCGTGACCGGCATGAAGAGGAATTGCCGCTGAGTATTTAGCCAGGAAATAAGCAGATCGTTCTCGAAAACAGGCAGCAATCCCGCGAGGGCACAGGTAACGACAAGCGCCAGCGCGCCGAAGGCTGCGACGAGCAGGAAGAAGGGATCGAAGATCGAAACACCTTCATAGCTGCGTCGCGCATTGAGAACGAGTGCGCCCTGCAACGCAGCGAAAACCGCGAAGAACAAAAGGATGTGCCGGCGATAAGCAAGCACGACGCTGACGATCGCGGTCAGGAAGCCATCTCTCTGAAACAGCCAGAGGAAGATGAGCGTCACGGCCGCACTGGACATGATGGACGGCAGGTAAAACACCGTTCGAATGAGTCCCCTCGCCCGGATGGCGTGATTCACGAGAACCGCCAGGGCAAGCGCAAGCACGGTCTGGACCGTCGTGACGATAAGCGAGAAGCCGATTGTGTTGCGCAGGGCGATGAGGAAGAGTTCATCGGAGATTAGTGCCGTGTAGTTGGACAGCCCGACGAAGCTCGGAGCCTTGAACAAGTCGTAATCGGTGAAGCTGTAGAAGGCTGTTCGGATGATGGCGTAGACAAAAAACAGCGTCATCGAGATTGTGAAAGGCAACACGAAGAGCCAGCCGCTCCTCTCTTCTGAACTACCTCGCGACATGCATTTCCTCCGGCGGGTACCCTGCTTTACTTGGCAAGCATCCGATCAAAGGCGCTTTGTGCCGATGCCAAAGCCGCGTCGGCATCCGCCTCCCCCAGGAAGACAGAATTGAGCGCAGCATTGATCGGCTGCATCCAACTTCCTCCGACGTCTCCGAAGAAATACGGCGAGACGTGATCGTCCGCCAGGCCTTCGAGAACCACTCGGCTTGCCATCTGTTCGGGCTGGCCGCCCCGCAGCCAAGGGTTGTCAGCCAGAGCGGTCCGGCTCGGCAGCGCGAGCCCCTGCTCCAAAACCCATTGCTGGGCCTCCTCTGTGGTCAGGAACTCGGCGACTTTTGCAGCAGCCTTGCTGACCTTCGAGGCCGCATTGACGGACCATCCAACGGTAAAGACGATATTGCCTCGTTTGCCGCTTTTAGGGTCTTTCGGCATCCGGACAGTGCCGAGATTCATGTTTGGAGCACCATCGCGAAGGGCGCTGATTATCCAGGCGCCCTCGATCGCTATGGCAGCCCGCTCGGACGCCAAGCAACCACCGGTCCAGCTTTGACCTGCGTCGGCGGCCATGACGGCAGCACCGGATTCCACGAGCCCCGTGTAGAAATCGAAAGCCCGACGAAAACGTTCGTCGATCACGGTTTTTCCCTGACTGTCGAGAGGGGACCAGCCCGTCGACAAGGCAAAGGCCCCGAACCGGGCGTATTCCGGCACGACGCAAAGGCCATCGACCTCCGGAAGAGCCTTGTGCACAGCTACCAGTTTCGCTTGCAGCGTTGTCCAGGTGTCGTCGTCGCTCGGATAGGCGACCCCCGCATCGTCGAAAATGTCCTTGTTGAAATGGACCGCCAGAGCGTTGAAATCCTTCGGGACGGCGAAAAGCTTCCCATCATAGGTGAAGGCCTGAAGGAGATTCGCTGCGAAACCAGAAACGTCCTGCGTTACCGGTGCCGCTTGACCGGCGCTGAATATGGAGCGCGCCCAGAAGACATCGACATAAAAAAGGTCCGGAGCCGTGCCCGCCGACAGACCGTTGAGAATGAATTGCGAAAAGTCGCCATCAACTGGCTCGTACTCTACCGTTATTCCCTCTTTCGCGAGCTTTTCGGCAAGAACGTTCGTCAACAATCCGTTGACAATCGCGACCTCGGACCCGCCCCAACCAGATATCCGCACGGTCTCCTCAGCGAACGCCGGCAAGCCAAGGAGCATGGTCGCTGCGGCGAGCGCTCTCGCAGGATGGGACAGCATATCCGTCTTTCCTCCGATCAGATCCAGAGCGGCGACTACGCGACAAAGGCGTCCCGCTGCTCAAGAGGTAGATAGCTTCGTATGCAAAAACGTCGAGCAGCGCACCACGGCAATGGCAGCCTGCCGGTGTTGATCGAACTGAGATATCCTCGCCTTCTTCACTCCAGCAGGCTTTGCTAGAAGCTGGGCCCCTTTTATCGACTATCGCCCGCTTGCGTCGGGTCAGCTTACAGCTCCACCGCATGCGGCCATGCTGCACGCTTACGAACGTCGTTCCAGTCGATACATTATGCTATCTTTTCAGCCCAGAACGTGAACATCCTCGCAACAAGCCCTGCACGGGGCTCGTGAAGAACTGAAGAACGGCTCCCCTTCGACCCTTCTCCGACGTTCCTTCTCCGCAATCACACGGCAAGTCTTAATTCATTTTCGGTCATTCGCGCGGTGATATGACGTTTCAAACACTGACGCCGAACCGGAGGTCATGACCCCTCTCGGGTCTTCCCCGACAGATATTTGGAGGGGAAGCTCTGATTCCCAAAGCCGACATTTGCCAATAACCCGCACGACATCCCCCTGGCGAGCCGTCGCAGGGCGCACTCGCTAGCCGCGTAGGACTTTCAGCCGGTTGGTTTAACTCGCGAACGGTTGCGATCGGGAACAGAGCCGTGCTCATCGTATCGATCCGACAACCCTGCGAGTAAGGCCGGGGCGAGAAGGTAAAGGATGGTGGCGATCGTCACGACGCCTGTGAACCCGATATGCATCGCAAGCAGTGTGGCGAGGATCGCGCTCAGCACCGACGCACAGCCATTGATCCCCCACGCCCAGGGAAGAAACTCGTCCGAGCGTGCACCGACGTGGCCGAGGCCGAGGGGGAGGCGACGAGGCCATCCTCAAGGCCAAACCGGAAACTTCTTCAACAGCCTGCTAGATGTCAAACACCGTCCCATCAAGCTCAAGGAGGACACAGAGCGATGCCGGCGCTTCCTCGCCACTAAGGCCCCGGAAGCCGCCAGACGGGCCGGCCAGGCCATCGAGCGGCAATTCTTGCTTGTGGAGACGGCGCCCGCGTTGGCCGGCCGTTCCCCGAAGCGCCTGAGCTGCGCGAGCTGGTGATTGCCTTCGGGGACTCCGGCTATGTGGCCCCTGTATCGTTACGAGCCGGCCGCCGATGCGGTGTCTGTTCTGGCCTTCGGCATCAGAAAGAAACGGGCTACTAATCGACCGCGACATGCTGCTCGTGTCGGCTGCGCCGCTGCCGTTCGATCGGCGCAGCGCGACCCTCCGCGCGTGTTAGGGCGATCTTCTGAAAGACCTGCCTGCCCTCAGCCGCTGGTCGGGCGGCCGCATGGCTCGTCCGTGAAAAATTGGTCGATCGTGAAGAACTCGCTTTCAGGCAGTTTGCTGCGGCGTTGGTCGGTTCTGGAACGTGAGGAGTAGTGCGGCGAACAGACACAAAAGTTGCCTGAACCATCGCAGCAGGAGGGAGAAGTTGTATACGGCAGCGGCCAGAACGGCATTGACGGTATCCCCCTGTTCGCCAGCGAGATAATTCCGGTTCTGTGTTCGCTCTTGAGAAGCTATGCGGGAAAGCGGCGAGGTGGCACCATCGTCGTACGAACAACCCGGAAGATAGACGATCATGTCCAAAATCGAAGATCTCAGCCGCTCAATAACTGTATTGGGTCAAGCTCGCACTGTGCTCGTCGTTGTCGAAATGAGTCGGAATAGCTGGCTGGTGGCCGGAATGCTTCCCGGCGTTCAGCGACACCCCCTCAAGAAGCTCGATCCCGATCCGACGCTTTGCTCGGTATGATCAGGCGCTGGCGATCGGAGGCGGAGGCTGCGGGCATGCCGATAGACCGGGTCGCGCTGGCCTTCGAGGCTGGGCGAGACGGCTTCTGGCTAGCCCGGTGGCTGCAGACGCGGGGCATAGAGGCGCACGTCATTCATTCGACCAGTGTCACCGTGAACCGTGAACACCGGCGGGCGAAAACCGACAGACTAGACACGGCCATGCTGATGCGCGTGTTCCTGGGCTGGCTGCGTGGCGAGCGCGGCCACTGCCGCATGGTGGCGATCCCATCACTGGCGGAAGAGGATGCCAAGCGGCCGAGCCGCGAGCGGGAGAATCTAGTCAGCGAGAAAACGCGGATAGTCAATCGCATGAAAGGGGCGCTGGCTCGGCTCGGCATCCGTGGCTTCAAGCCCGAGCTTCGCCGGGCGCCGAAGAAGTTGCCGGACCTGCGCACTCCGGAAGGACAGCCGCTTCCGCCGAATATGCTGGAAGAGATGCGGCGCGACATGGCTCGGCTTGCGGTCGTGCGCGATCAGATCACGACGATTGAGAAAGCCCGGATTATCCAGCTTGAGCAGGCGCCCGCGTCGGGGTGTAACGCAATGGTCGTGCTATTGGCGCGCGTGATTGGTGTCGGGATTGAGACAGCCGACATGCTGGTCCACGAGGTGCTTAGCCGCAACCTCAGAGATCGGCGCGCGGTGGCACGTTACGCCGGCCTGACAGGCTCCCCCGACGAGAGCGGATCGAAACGACGCGAGAAGGGGTTGGCCAAGGCAGGCAACGCCCGGGTGCGACGCGGGCTGATCCAATTGGCCTGGCGCTTCCTGAGATTCCAAAAGAACAGCGAACTGACGCAATGGTTCCAGGCACGAGCGGCACAAGGCGCCCGCAAAACGACGATGATCGTGGCGCTCGCACGCAAGTTGCTCATTGCGCTCTGGCGATTGGTTACCATCGGCGAAATCGCGATGGGCGTCACATTGCGCCCGATGAACTGAACACACTGCAGGGCGCTGACGGACCAACCGCCGTAATGACGCCCGCGTGTATCGATTCGAGGTGGCGGTGTCCCGATGGACACCATGGCGTTATTTGCCGTCTTGAGAATGGGCCCGCCGCCTCGGAGCCTTGCTGCTGAAGCCAATGACTGCTTCATGGTCCGGGTCTTTTGCAGACCCACCGAATACAAGGTTGCGGCGTAATGCGATGTGCCCAAAGGCAGGCTCCCCTCGAATTTGATGCTCGCGGACCAATGCACAAGGCAGTGACCAACCGTTTCTGTGATGGCTATCCTGACCACTTTGCCGCGAAATCAGTGCCAACGGCTCCTTGACAACGAAATCCCCATACAAGGTGTCCAATGACGGGTTCGACCGCCGATCGTCGTCGCATCTGGCGTTTGATGGCGGGCATGATGCGGCGCTTCTGGCCGCTGGTGAAGACCCTCAGCTTGTGACTTTCGGGAGCATTATGGCCGCGGTACCCCGCATCGGCCAGAATGCGGGAGAGCTCGTTGCCGATCATCTTTTCCATATCCGGAATGACGGTCGCGAGCGTGTGGCCGTCGTAGGGATTGCCGGGCAGCGCCGTCGCGTGCAGGGCGAACTGCCCGCCCTTTGAACGGTTCAGTGTTGTCGCCACGGACACCTTCACCCCGAACTCATAGGGCTCGTGCGCCTTGCCTTTACCGATGCACTCGACCTCGTCGGCATGCAGGCTGTAGATCTTGCGGCCACGCTGACGTTGCCGCTGCGCGATGACCGTTTTTGCCTGATAGAGCGACCATTTGAAGATCGCGTCGAGTTGTTCGTCGCCGGCGAGCTGACGCTCGATGTCGCGAACGGTCCGGCCGAGATAGGTCTTCAACTTGCGCAGCGCCTTGCCGGCCCGTTTGAATTGCTTCGCATGAGCGTAGCGCTGGTGCTGGATCAGGGCGAATTTACCGACCCGAATATAGGTCTGGCGCAGCTCGAGCCCCATTTTCTTCGCCAGCCGCACCAGCCGTTCGCGCCCGGTGAATAAGCTTGGCATCCGTCGGGAACATGATGTTCTTCGGTTGAACGGTCGTGTCGGTCCTCGGACTTGATCCGGTGATCACCTGCCGCGTATCCTGCGGCTTCATCGCGCCTGTCTTGACTGCCACGGCCAGGCTCTCCTGCAAGAGCGCGCCGATCCGTTCCTCGCCCATGCGCTGCCGCCAGCGTGTCATCGAGGAGCGGTCGAACGATAGGTCGTGCCGAAAGAACTCCTCGCCGCCCAGGTACTGAAAATAGGGGTTCTCCACCCAGCGCTCGCACAGCGCCTCGTCCGACAGGCTGAACGTGTGCTTCAGAATGGCCAGCCCCGCCATCAGCCGCGTCGGCAATGGCGGCATGCCCGCTCCGTCCGAATAGACCGTCCCAAAGCGGGCTTCCAACACAGGCCAGTCGATAGCCTGCGCCAGACGCACCAGTTCGTGCTTCATATTGATGATCTGGTCGAGCCGGGCGGAATAAATCCTGTTCACCCGTTTGGCGCCGTTCGCGTGGTTTACCCATTCCTGGCTCTCCGATTCACCGCGATAAACCCAGTGAATCACGCTTCCCCAACCAGGCAAACCTCAAACTGATTTTGCAAGGAAACAGCCCGTTCGGCGGCTGTTTCCTGCAATTAGAAGATCTGCAGATCCCTCGATTCCTATGTCAAATCAGCGGCTTCCGAGTTCTTCACGGCCGACAAATTGGCCTGATATTCTGCGGCTCGTTGCCAGCATGGCCGGCGGGACCGTCGTGCCGAGTCAGATTTTTTGGTTCACAGCCTATCCACGTCAGAACAGCCTGGTACTGGCGCTCAGAGAGGTCGGGCATCTGCGGACTTCGTCGAACAAGGGAATGTTCAATCGCTCCGAATATCGGCCAACGGCAGGTCCAGGAAAACCGGCTCTATCGCCTTCCCGCCCACTTTGGGTCAAGGCCAAGCGCCAGTCTGATCAACGGCATCATTTCCGAAAGCTCGATGCTGCCTATGACATAGGCATCAAAAATCCTCTGGCAGTCAGGATTCGCCCGGAGACCGGCACGCGCGTTGCTCCGGAAGGCGCTGCGAACACTTCTACGGCGACGCTCGCATCCCTGCTCGTACTCGACCGTGTACCGGTCTGTCGATTCCAGCAGCACGGCCGCCAACTCAGCCGGCGTCTCACCCGTTGTATACACCCGGCGAGGATCGCCACAAGGCGGCAGGCCCTCAAGCGCGTCTATGGCTTTGCGGTCATAGCTCATTGGTCCTTTCCTCGGCGGTTAGACCCCGGCCGGCCC
Source organism: Sinorhizobium psoraleae (assembly GCF_013283645.1). Lineage (GTDB taxonomy): Bacteria > Pseudomonadota > Alphaproteobacteria > Rhizobiales > Rhizobiaceae > Sinorhizobium > Sinorhizobium psoraleae. The sequence continues at coordinate 25,377 of NZ_JABEKV010000011.1, read as the reverse complement.
GCTCGCCGTAGGGACGGCTGGGGGCGGGTCACAGGCGCAAGTACCGCGACAGGATTCCTCTTCGTTCGGCCCGAACATCTCTACTAACTCCAATTGCTCTCGGAGTGCCAATTTCATGAGATTTTCGATTTCGGCCACCCGCATTCCATGATCGGCAAGCCTCAGAACCAAACCGGTAATTTCGCTATCACGCACCTCATCATGCGCCATCCAGTTAGAAAGCGCCGTGTAATCATCCGGGTGTCGTTTCGATTTTTCGCTCATGTGTCCCCATCTGATGAAGATGCAGACGGATGGGGCGCAGCCGTCATCAGTTTTAGCCCTCAACCAGTATGGCGGCATAATCCATCGCACCGTGCAGGACGTGGACGATAACAATCTGTTCGCCTTCAACACGGTAGAAAATCAGGTGACCGCCATGAACCCTGCGGCGAATGCCGTGGTGTTCATATCTAGGCACCAAAGGGAAGCCCTTCGGAGTGGCCGCTAGGGCTTCACACCTACCGCGCAGCTCTTGAACGAATGAGAGAGCACGACGAGGATTATCCTGTGCTATGTGGTCCGCAATCTGTTCAAGATCGCTCTCCGCTTCGGCCGAAAACTCAACGATCATGCTGATTTTTCAGCCTGTTCAGCCATAGCGCGGTACTTTGCTTCTAGTTGGTCAAAAACGTCGGCCGCCGGCTTTGTTCGGCCCGCGTTAGCATCGGCAATACCGCGCATGATCGAGGCATCGAGCGCGGCAAGACGTGTCTCACGATCTTGAATCAACCGCACCCCTTCCCGCAGCACTTCACTTTTCGAGCCATAGCGGCCCGCATCGACGAGCTGTTGGATGTAGCTTTCGAGCTGTTTACCCAGATCGGCGCTGATCATACTGAACCCTCCTTTGGTCGAGCTGTACCAAAGTAACGCCTTTATCAACTATTATCAATATCCTGCCGCACAACCCGGCACAAGTCGATGCGCATGTGTGCGCGCGCCGAGTAGTCGGCGGGGCGAGCCGCTCCGCTGACCATGCCTATTCGTCAAAACAGGTTGCGGCCGTCGCCCTCGGGTCGCTATTCACCTGATGAGGGGCGTAAAGATCGGAACGAGCCTTTCTCCGCCACGGCCGCGCCGGATTATCTCGATCAATGATGATGTCCGCTGTAGCAATAGCGGGTGCATCACCTGCCAAGCATCGCGCTGCCCAGTGACCGTTGGGCGGTGCGATTCCGCAGGGGCAGCTGCGCTCTGCGGCACGTGGGCTTGGGGTGACGGGGTTTGCCGCGCCTCTTTGGCGGACCGCCCACATGAAGCCGACGAGTTCCCGGGCGACCGCCGTGCACACGACTGTCGACTTCTTTCCGCGGGCGCTCAACATTCGATAGCGGGCCGTCAGGCGAGCCTGTGCCTTCCAAGCGATCTCGCGAACCGCTGATGATACCTCTTGCAAGCGATATAGCTTTCTCCTGCCGATCCGAGGCGGATATCGGTACGTCCAGGCGCATTCGACCAGTAATGCGCGGACACGTCCATTGCCGGCTTTTGTGATGCCGATCCTCTTTACGGTCTCCCCGGTCGACCGCTCGCCGGGAACAAGACCTAGATAACCCATCAGGTGGCGAGGGCTCTCAAACCGGCCGGCATCCCCACTTCCGCAACAAACGTCACCGCGGCGATGAGGTCGATGCCACGCAAAGCCTGCAGAGCATGTACGACCGCGGCCAGTGACCAGTTCGACACGAATTCGGCAATGGCTATCTCCAGTCGTTCCACGCGCTCTTTGTCAGTCCGCACCGCTTCGACCATCTCTTGAAGTGCAATCTGATGAGCAGGATGATCGAAGTGCTGCTCTTGCAGCCATCGAAGGTAGCGCATTGTCCAGCTCCTTTTGCCGGGGTAGGTCCGACCGTGCTTCAACATGAAGGCGTTGACCTGCTGGCGATGGATGCGCAACATCTGGACAGCACTCGCGCGAGCCCGGACGAGGTCGCGCATGGCCTCATGACCTTCATCGGGCACCCAGACCGCCGTGAGCTCGCCGGCCCGTAACAGCCGGGCGAGCGAAATGGCATCGCGCCGGTTCGTCTTGACCCGGTCACCAGGCTTCTTCGGGATCAACGACGGAGCGACGACGATGCATTCGTGACCGAGTGAGCGGATCAGCCGGTATAGCCCGTAGCCGGTGGGACCTGCCTCATAACAGAAATGGATCTGCTCACACTTTGCCGCAATCCGCTGAATCGCGGTATGCGACGTCCACGCCCCATCGCTTTTTCAGTTGCAGCGATCTGAGGTTGATC
>NZ_JABEKV010000011.1:14450-22989 GCF_013283645.1 Sinorhizobium psoraleae | reverse complement strand
CGACGATGAAGGGCTGCGAGATGGTCTGACCGTATCCGATCGGCAGCGGCCGATCTCGATAGGCCGCGCCGCGCTGCTCCTCGGGCACGAAAAAGTGGCGCGGCACCTTCCCCATCGTCTTCAGCACGGCCGGATCGATGCCCTGCCCCTCGACCGCCGACGGCGCTGAGCGGGCGTGCCCTTTGATCGTTTCGATCATCGCCGCACGCTCGGCGAAGCGATCCTGAGCGGGCGCGGATGTCGGAATCACGACGGCTGCGCTCGCGAGAACCACGGCCAGAAACGCTTGGCACTGGGCTAGTCGACGCATGAACTCTCTCCCGGCTATAACGCCGAGTATAGTGGCGGCAACGGCAATTTTGAACAAATCTCGCTCGGGTCTCTGCCGCGCTCAAGCTTAAGACTCCAGAACAAAGCGATGGCGCTGCCGGAAAGTGGCCGCGCCTCCATAACGGCTCACTCTCATGATTTGCAGAACATTCATCCACTGAAATCAAGAAAGTTACTGTACTGGAGAGCATTGAGGAGGGAGTTGAGACCGGAGCAGGAGCGCGCTGTTGAAAGCTCACCGAAAGGTCCGCAACGAGTCGCAAAGGCGAAGTTCCTCAGCGGTGCATAAAAAGTCAGAAAACCACCCACCTGAGACGATCGGGATGGCCACCGATGCGACTGCGCCCTCGGGAGTCGCCGCCTTGAACGGACTCGAACTGCGGACCCGTAATTATAAAATCCACCAAAGCCAGTATTTGATCTTAAGAACGAAGGCGGCGTCCTTAGCCATCCAGCTCATCGCGTATCCGAGGACGGCACAATATCTTAGCGAGGGCCCCGCTCCGGCCTTGATCCGCCGCAAGTGAGCGTAGGGCGTGTTCACTTCCATCGAATTCACGAAGCTGTTGAGTTTATGCTTGCATAAACAGCAAGCATCTTTATTTGCTAGCATGAACAGCAAGCAGAGAAAGACCCTCGCGGCCGTATTCAAGGATCCGGTCTCTGGAACCATTGAATGGGCCGCCATAGAGAACCTGCTTGTGGCCGCCGGAGCGAACGTAATCGAAGGAAACGGCTCTCGCGTTAAGTTCGAAAAAGACGGCATCATTGCGAGCTTCCACAGACCCCATCCGGACAAGGAAGCAAAGCGGTATCAGGTGCGCGATGCTCGCGAGTTCCTGATGCAAATTGGAGTAACGCCATGAACACTATGACTTACAACGGGTACCACGCTCGCATCGAATTCGATGCTGAGGACGAAGTGTTTTTCGGCAAGATTGCAGGTATTTCCGATGTTATCGGCTTTCACGGCGACAGCGTCGTTGAACTTAAGAAAGCCTTCCATGAGGCAGTCGATGATTACCTCGAGACCTGCAGGAAAATAGGCAAGGAGCCTCAGAGACCCTATTCAGGTAAGATGATGTTTCGTGTCGCTCCCGAAGTTCATCGCCGAGCAGCTCTTGCTGCTGAACTTTCGGGAAAGAGCCTTAACCAATGGGCAGAAGAGGTGTTGGAAGAAGCGGCCAACCACTTTGCCGAGGCACGCCTATCGGCGTAGTGCCCGTTGCGGCCCATTATAAATCCGCAATTCGCCCTGCTGCGACTGGCCGTTCGATGAATTGGCGTTCCAGTCGATACGTTATGCGATCTTCTGAGCCCGTAGGGTACATTTCTCTGTGCCGTTATCGCTTGCGATGGCGCCTCTTTGAAGAGAACCTTTATTAGATGACCGTGAAACATTCGGCGGAGTCATGTACAATGTTTGCGGGGAATTCATGTTGGGGACTAAGACATGGAGCGCAGATTATCTGCCATCCTGGCCGCCGACGTGGTCGGGTACTCCGCACTCATGGAGCAAGACGAAGCGGCGACCTTTGAACGCCTTCGGACGCGACGCACTGAGCTGTTTGAACCAGAAATTGCAAGGCATCATGGGCGGGTCTTCAAGCTCATGGGTGATGGGCTCCTTGCGGAGTTCGGGAGCGTTGTCGACGCTGTCGAATGCGCCGTGTCTCTCCAGCGCGGAATGGCAGAGCGAAATGCTGCCGTCCCTGAAGAGGAAAGGTTTGACGTCCGGATCGGCATCAATATCGGAGAAGTAATCGTCGACGGCGAGGACCGGTATGGAGAAGGCGTGAACGTCGCGGCCAGGCTGGAGCAACTCGCGCGTCCAGGCGGCATCTGTGTTTCAGGAAAGGTGGCAAAGGAGGTCGAAAAAAAGCTCGCCTTTGGCTTCGACTCCGCCGGGCGGCAGAAGGTTAAGAACATCGAAGAGCCTGTCGACGTCTACCACGTGCGCATGGACGCCCCGCCACGCCGACGCATTCTGCACAAGCGCGGGAGCGCCCGACTGTGGTGGGCACTTGGCGTGCCGGCGGCCATCTTGGCGGCCGCAGTGGCGGTATGGGTGGCGCTATATAATCCGCTATCACTGCCCGCTCCTGGGGGGTCCAGTACCGTCCCGTCTGTCGCCGTGCTTCCCTTCAAGGATTTGAGTGCTGACAAGAGCCTAGGGTACTTGGGAGAAGGGCTGGCGAACGACGTCATCGCCATCCTCTCGCGGTTTTCCGACATTGCAGTCGTGTCGCGAACCTCGTCCTTTGCTTACCAAGGCCAGGAAGGCGATATCCGCCAGATCGGCAAGGAGCTGGGCGTTGGCTATGTCGTCGAAGGTAGCGTGCGCAAAGAAGGCAATAGGATCCGCATTATCGCCCAACTGATCAACGCCAACACGGGCGAGCATGTCTGGGCAGACCGCTTCGACGAGGCCGGAACCGACCCGTGGGCGCTCCAGGATGAGTTAACCGGAAAGATCGTGGGGGCGATGACGGGTGAGTTCGGAGCCATTCGCAAGGCTGATTACAGTCAGGCTTGGGGTAAGGACAGCACGAACCTCGCTGAATACGACTATTACCTGCGCGCGGAAAGCCAATTGAACCTGTATACGAAGGAAGGTCTCGAGCGATCTGGTGAGATCTCTCGACAGGGGCTGCAGGTGTTCCCTGGTTCCCCCTTGCTGACGGTGGAGCTGGGATGGTCTCACTGGTTGAAAGCTGCGCTGCTCTACAGTCTTGACCCGAAGGCTGATCTTCAAGAGGCAGGGCGGCTGGTCAACCAAGTCCTCGCGGACAAGAACCTCAGCCCCCAGGTAACGAGATTGGCAAACTGGCTCAACGCTTGGCTCCTGACGCTCAAGCGGGATCATGATGGTGCTGTTGCCGCAATGAACAAGGCCCTCGCGGCGGCACCCTATAACGCGTTCACCCTCACCGACGCGGGAAGCATCTTCCTACAAGCCGGTCAAACCGAAAAGGCGCTGGAGCTAACGGACGCTGCGGCCGCGCGGGATCCTGGCTTGTCCTGGTTCTTTAACTACGTGCGAGGTTTTATTTACATTGTGCAGGACAAGAACGAAGAAGCCGTCGAGGTACTGAAGACTACGGAATTTGGCGACGCTCCGTTGCAACTCGCCGTTGCCTACATGCGTCTTGGGCGCGAAGCAGAGGCCAGAGCTGCCGTCGCGAAGATGCTCAAGGCAGCGCCGACGGCGACGATCGAGTCCTGGCGGCAGACCTGGAACTTCCGCGATCCTTCCATTCTTGATCGGGCCGCCGCTGATCTCGCGCGCGCCGGACTTCCGAGTGGCTCTCCGCAATAGCTTCGACCCAGCTCGGCTGATTGCCTCGGCCCGGAGCATATCCAAACAGCGGACCACGCCACGGACTATGCTCGCACTCTACCAGTCGCGAATGCGCTGGTGGGAGGCCAAATATTATGTGCCACATCTGCCTCTGACGGCGTCACGCCGCCGATTGCTCCGCTACCACCTGTTAGCCTCGCGTTGGCGCTCATCAACGGCCCGACGCATGGCCTCCTCGCGACCACATTCGTACTTCTCCATGTAGTAGCGGATGATAGACTGCCGGCGAACTTCATCCATGATGGCGAAGACGTTCCTGAATTGCCGTTCGACTGTTGATTTGCCCCCAGTTGATCGCCTCACGCCAATGAGCTTCGATACCGTAAAGTACGCCAGCAATCCGACCAGGATCCCAACCAACAGGCCTAGAGCCGTATGCTGATTGAGCAAGGCTGTTACAGCGTTCACAACAGAGCCCAACTCGATTGTGGAGTCGTGGTCCTGCATCTACGCCACCTGCCCTCGCGATTGTTTCACACTTCACACCAGGACTGCTTGAAGCCAATCCAGCGATGAGCAAGCCCCTCGTCGACGAGCTGTGCGCCGAGCGATCGGCCGCGGCGATAGACCTCGCGCAGCTTCCGGCCGTATTTATCCTCGTCGCGCGGGCCCGCCTTGAGACCGAAGGGGCCGTTATTCAACAGGCTCTGCAGCCGATACTTTGCGCGCTGTCCGAGTTCCCGCTCCCAAGCGCATTTAGGCTCGCCGATCTCCGGCGTGTCTATGTCCGAGATCCGGTACTTGATGCCGTCTAGCCAGAAGGTATCGCCATCCACGACACACGTCGTCCGCGCGCCCGCTGCACAGATTGGGAAGGATGCGGTGATAGTGTCTTGCGGCGGCATGGTTGCCCAGCCATAGGCTGCACCGAAATAGCGGCCAACGGCGCAACGAACAGCCATGGCGACAAGGGTTTCCTTGCGCGCTGTGCCGGTTGCTTTTTCTGTCGCCGAAATCTTACGACGGTCCCCACCGCTTCCCCCATTGCAGGTAGAGTAAAGCAGAAAAGCAACCATGCGTCGAGATCAGGAGAGTCGGCGCGCGCTCGCAACCTAATCGCCGATTATATCAGCGACACCGGAACAAAGCGGAAAGTGATTCGGTTGACTCCCTGGATTTGCGAAATGCGTCAGGAGCGAGACAATGGCAGTCGCGGGGCGAGCCCAATGGAAGGGCTACATACGGTTTGGCGAAGTGACCGCACCTGTGGCGCTTTATACCGCTACGTCGACTTCCGAGCGGATCTCCTTTCACACAGTGAACCGGGAGACCGGCAACCGAGTGCGTCGGGAATTCGTCGACAGCGCGACCGGAAAGCCGGTGGAGAAGGAGGATCAGGTCAAAGGCTACGAGCTCGACAACGACAGATACGTCGTGCTCGAGCCGGAGGAAGTCGCCGCCGCGGTTCCGGAGAGCGACAAGACTTTGCGCGTCCAGGCGTTCATTGCCTGTGACGACATCGACAAGGTATTCTTCGACAGGCCCTATTACCTGACGCCCGATAAGATGGGCATCGACGCCTATGCCCTGCTGCGTGAAGGCATGCGGAAGAAGAAGGTTGCTGCAATCGCACAAACCGTCCTGTTCCGGCGAATGCGCACCGTGCTGGTTCGCACGCACGACAAAGGATTGATCGCTACCACGCTGAACTTTGACTACGAGGTTCGAAGCGCGAAAGAGGCGTTCAAGGAAATTCCGGAAATCAAGATTAAGGGCGAGATGCTCGATCTTGCCAAGCACATCATCGGCACGAAGAAGGGGACCTTCTCGGCCGACGAATTCGACGATCGGTACGAAGCGGCGCTCGCAGACCTGGTCAAGGCCAAGCTCGAAGGCAAGACCCTGCCGAAGCGTGCACCTCCGAAGGTCTCGAAAGCCAGCGATCTGCTGGAAGCACTCCGTGAGAGCGCCGGCATCAAGGCGTCGGCTGAACCGAAAAGGCGCACCAGCAAGGCAAGCGCGGCCAAGGGAAGATCGAAAGCAACCCGTTCGGCCGCAGCAAAGGCGAAGACAAAGACCGCGGCGAAGAGCGCACCCGCTCAGCGTCGCCGTGCAAGCTAGGGAGGTGAAGGATGGCGCCCCCACGCCCATATTGGAAAGGCTATCTCAAGCTCTCGCTGGTGACCTGCCCCGTTTCGATGATGCCGGCCACAAGCGAATCGGAGAAGGTCCGCTTCCACACGCTGAATCGGAAGACGAACAACCGGGTCGTCTCCAGGTATGTCGACGCTGAGACCGGCAAGGTAGTCGACGAGGACGACGAGGCGAAGGGCTATGAGCGCGGCGAAAACGACTTCCTGGTGATCGAGGATGAGGAACTGGAGAGTGTCGCGCTCGAGAGTGCCAGGACCATCGACATCGAAAAGTTCGTGCCGCGCAACACGATCGAATGGGTCTGGTTGGAGAAGCCGCACTATCTGTCGCCGTCTGACGAGGTGGGTCACGAGGCATTCAGCGTCATCCGCGACGCCATGGAGGCAGAGAAAGTCGTCGGCATATCAAGGCTCGTCATCGGCCGACGCGAGCGAGCTGTGATGTTGGAGCCATGCGGCAAAGGCATCATCGTTTGGACGCTCCGCTATGGCGACGAGGTGAGGAAGCCGGAAAACTATTTTGGCGACATCGGCGATGGCGACACCGATCCCAAGCTGATGAGCCTCGTCACATCGCTCATCGAGGAGCGGAGCAAACCGTGGAACCCGGACATGGTCCAGGATCCGGTGCAGGAAAAGCTCAAGGAAATCATAGAGAGCAAGCGCAAGTCGGCAAAGAAAGGCGCAAAACCGAAGGGCAAGGATGAAGAGCCTGCCTACACCGGCAACGTGATCGACCTCATGTCGGCGCTGAAGAAGAGCCTCGAGACGAAGAAGTCCGGCGGCAAGAAGTCATAGGCGCAGATACAGCGAATCTCCCTCGCCCCCGCGAAACCGCATTGACTCTATCACAAGCGAGAACATAATAAGAACATTCATCGGCGGTGCGGCGCGGCCCGAAGCCGAAAGAGCCCCACGGCCGCCAGAGTTTCGACGATCAATCCTGAGGTTCGGTCGGCCGCCAGAAGGCCGCCATCCCGCGTCAGACTCGAGACCAGACGTCGACGTATCCTGTAATCAGCTTTCGTGCGGGAGAAGTCTTTAACACGTTTCGAAATCTCCGGATCCTCAGCAAAGCCAACATATTTGCGCTGCTGGCCGCCTTCGTCGTCGGGCTGATCGAAATACCAGTATACGCGGTCCTTGACCTTGACCCGAGTGGAAGTGATGCCATCAGCCTTGCCAAGGATCAACAACAACGACGCCAGTGCCCTCGAAGTCTCTAATGTTTCGGGTCACGACGATCATATCGTGGACGAGAGCGGTCGCCGCAATCAGCGCGTCGGCCTCGTTGCGCCGGTCGGGGATGTACAGGTGCGCGCAACGTGTCGCAACCGCATCGTCAACCGGCAGGATACGGCCGGTGAATTCCGGGCGCACATGACTGTCAAGCCAAGAACGCAGCCGAGCGGCTTGTGCGGCGTCCCGGCGCTGCACCCCGAGTACCCCGCGCTCCAGTTCGAGAATCGTGATGGCTGAAAGGAAGAAGCGCGTCGCATCCTCCGCTCCAACCCACGCTGTCACGTTGCTGTCGGCCTTGCCGTCGCCGACCTTGCGCAGTTCAGAAACGACGTTGGTATCCAGCAGGTATCTCAAGACAAGTCCACTTCGCGCGGCCCGATTTCAACGCAGGGCGGCTCGAAATCGATCGCCGAGAGGCCAGGCATGGCGAGAGCTTCGACAAGACTGCGGTGATTGCCCGTCAAGCGCTCAAATTCGTCATAGGTCATTAGGACATGGGAAGGCTTGCCGCGGTCCGTAATGATGACCGGACCGCTTTTTGCGGCCTTCTTGGCGCTACTCACGTCGTGGTTCAGCTCTCGGCTTGAAAGCGTCGTGATGCCCACTGCCACCTCCATGTAGGTAATAACCTACATATAGCATCAAAGGAAAAAATAACAAGCCAGCGGGAACCGAGCGTGTGCATCAACTCTAATAGAGGTATCTGGCGCCGCATACGACTTGAAGAGCACAGAAGTGATCTCAGCGCTAAGGCCCGCCTTGCGCTTTCAGTGGAACCCGACGCGGCTCGCCTCGTCCCACAGCGCCCCGACGGAAGACGGCCGCCATTTCCAGCCGCCGCGTGGCGGCCGCTCATGCACCTGGTCCAACTGGGCGCCTACTTGCCGCCGGACAGCGGCATCACGGATAACGAACTGCTCACCCTCACCGCATATGGCGCTCGATGCGGACCGCAACGCATTGACATCGGTGACGCTGGCAAAATGAAGGCCCGGCAGCTTGGCTGCCGGGTAGTCGACGCGGCGGTTAGTTCGCCTTGGGATCGGCATAGACCTTGTCGATGAAGCCGCTCTTGTCCAATTCAGCGACGAAACTCTCGTCGTAGAAATGGGCGGCATCATGACTGTCTAAAACAGGGTTGTGGTACAGTTCCTTGACCAGACGAATGCCATCGATGCCGGGATATGGTTTCTGTGGGGTGGTGCCCACTTGGGCATACATGTCGTCAACCTGCTCGGGGTCAGATACGCCATACCATTTGCCCAAGGCCGCCTCGACCACGCTGCGGTCTTTCTTCATGAGTGCATAGGCTTCGATCATCGCCTTGAGGAAGTTCATCGTCTCCTCGCGGTGCTCGGCGAGCCAGGCGCGGTCGACGTTCACCCCGGAACCTGCTATCGGAAAATTGTAGTCCTGCAGATTAATCAGGTCCTTGGCGCCGTTCTGTTCGGCCATGGTGTAGTAGATTTCGCTGCCAATGAAGGCATCGACTTCACCACTCTTCAGGCGCGAG
>NZ_JABEKV010000011.1:1510-14350 GCF_013283645.1 Sinorhizobium psoraleae | reverse complement strand
CTCACCGGCGCTGGCCTCAGTTCCGGTTGGACAGTTTTGAAAAAAACGCTTGCAAAACGTCGTGCGATTAGACGACCCCATCTGAATCGATGGCGCAAACAGGAGGTTTGCGATGGGTTCAGCGATTTCGTTGCGATCGGACTCTGATGGGAACAGGCTGCGACTGCTGGCCCGACAGAGAAAAGATGCCAACCAAGCGCGGCGTTTGCTGGCGCTTGCGTCGATTTATGATGGCGGCTCTCGTGCGGATGCTGCTCGGCTCGGCAGCGTCACTGTGCAGATCGTGCGTGACTGGGTGGTGCGGTTCAACGCGCGCGGTCCCGACGGTTTGATCAACGGCAAGGCTCCAGGCAAGCCGTCGCTGTTGAACGATGATCAACGTGCGGCCTTGGCGCAAGCCATCGAGCGCGGCCCCACACCCTATCTCGATGGCCTCGTGCGCTGGCGTCTGTGCGATCTGGCCCGATGGCTTTGGGAGGAATTCCGTGTCTCGGTGAGCGAGCAGACCTTGGGCCGCGAAGTGCGCGCGATGGGCTACCGCAAACTCTCGGCTCGGCCGAGGCAGCCGAGGCATTTAAAAAAACTTCCCCGCCGCAGTGGCGGAAATCGCCGTTGGCCCCGCCAAGGGCAAAATGATCGAAGTTTGGTTCAGGACGAGGCGCGCATCGGCCAGAAGAACAAGATCACACGTCGCTGGGCCAAGCGTGGATCGAGGCCATCCGCGCCGCACGACCAGAGAACCCGCTCGGCCTACATCTTCGGCGATCTGTCCCCGCCAAGGCAAGGCCGCAGCCCTGGTGATGCCTTGGTGTGACACTCATGCCATGAACCAGCATCTGGTCGAGATAGCGCGAAACGTCGCCGACGGCGCGCACGCCATCCTGATCATGGACCAGGCAGGGTGGCATATGTCCAACAATCTGATGGTTCCCGAGAACATTACCATTCTGCCCCTGCCGCCGAAGTCGCCCGAACTCAATCCCGTCGAGAACATTTGGCAGACCGTATGTTCATTTGCACCGATCGACGCTCGCGTGAAAGCTTGACTGGTTGGGGTTTGCGACTGTGCGCCCCTTTCGATCGCGAATAGGAGCAAAGGCATGCAAGCAAGCACGCGTGTATTTGTTGGTCTCGATACGTCGAAGCTTAAAATCTCTGTGGCTTGGCTGAAGAGGGACGACTTGGTGACGTGCGATTTCTTGGCTACATCGACAGCAGCCCGGATTCGGTGCGACGCTTGATAGAGAAGTTGAGCCGGAAATATGCCAGGCTCTCGTTTTGTTACGAGGCCGGTCCAACAGGATATGGGCTACACCGCCAGATCACAGACCTTGGGCACGAGTGCGCCGTTATTGCCCCCCTCTCTCATTCCCCAAAAGGCTGGTGAGCGCGTCAAGACCAACCGTCGTGATGATTTGACGCTGGCCCGCCTTCATCGTGCTGGCGAACTCACGGCAATCTGGGTTCCGGACGCGGGCCATGAAGCTGTTCGCGATCTCGTTCGGGCGCGCGAGGCCGCCATGGAGGATTTGCGCGAGAAGCGGCAGCATCTTCAGGCGCTTCTTCTACGCCACGGTCGCATTTATCCCGGGTTGAGACCCTGGACCAAGGTGCATGCGCGCTGGCTTGCCAATCTCATCTTTCCGCATCAAACCCAGTACCTTGTCTTGCACGAGTACCGGCAGGCTATCGAAGAGGCGGAAACACGGCTCAAGCGCCTGGATCAACATATTGCCCAAGCGATACCGTCCTGGTCTATGGCGCCCGTCATCGCTGCTTACCAGGCGCTGCGTGGTGTCGCCTTCATCACTGCCGTCACGTTTGTTGCGGAAATAGGCGATATCCGCCGCTTTGAAACGCCGCGACAACTGATGGGCTATCTTGGGTTAGTCCCGAGCGAGCGGTCTACGGGCGACACCGTCCGAAGAGGTAGTATTACCAAGGCTGGTAACGCGAGAGCTCGTTGGGTTTTGATCGAAGGAGCCTGGACTTATCGCTATCCGCCCCGCGTCAGCCGGCCGCTACAGGTTCGCCAGGAGGGCCTGTCAAAGGCGGTGCGCGACATTGCCTGGAAAGCACAGCTTCGCCTTTGCATACGCTATCGGCGGCTGGTGGCTGCAGGAAAGCGTCAGACGTTGGTCACGACCGCGATTGCACGCGAAATGGCCGCATTCCTTTGGGCAATAGGACCGAGAAGTTCAACCGGCCGGCCAGCAATGAGGGCAACGAGCGGCGTCGCGAAAACGGTGGCGTCAAATTGAAAACTGCAATCTGACAACAACCTGCAGCTGCGTAGTGCCGGAGACAGAGCTTCGGTGGGGAACCCTCGTATGAATTGTGTGGCCGATAACTTCTAAATCGACGCCCGCTGGCAGACCGAGGCAGCCCAGGACGAACACACGGAAATGCGGTATTCAACCCGCGCATCAGAGTCTGCTCAACCGTCGTTTTTAAAGCTCTGTCTCCAGCCCTGCGCAGCCGCTCGAAACAACAGGCCCCATAACAGGAGAATGCCGAAGGTTGCGAAATTTACTTTACAATGAACATCAGAGTTCATGCGCGAAAACTGGCTCTCAAACCGCGTCTTCAAATCCTACGAGGACATAGTCGACCACTGCTGTCACGCATGGCGAACACTGCAGGACCGACCCTGGAAGATCATATGGGCCCATGGGTACTGATCAATGAGGATCGGTATTAGACTACCTGATTTGGTAGCTGCCCAAGCGACGAAATCAGTGTTTAGTTCGTTTGTCCAACACGTTTTTAGCGCACCGTCGCCATCGGCCTCGGCGCGCGCGTCAACGTGAATACACGCGTCGCCACGCTAAAAACGCTGTGCACTATGTCTTGATCGATATGATATAGCCGCCATACCACGGCGATGCATCTCCTGCAGTCCGGCATCGACATCAGCGTCATCGCCCTCTGGCTGGGTCATGAGAGCCCCGCCACGACGCACATGTACCTTCAGGCTGATCTCGCCATGAAGGAGCGCACGCTCAACCGACTGTTGCCCATGACGGCCAGTCAAGGCCGATATCGGCCGCCGGACCAGCTTATGCAGTTCCTGTTGAGCCTTTAAGAATTATGCGCAGTTCGCCTGTTCGAAATGGTCTGGAAAGCCGATGGTTATCGGGTCCTGTTCTGGTGAGCTGCGCATAATCATCGGGTGCGCATAATCGGGGACATAAACCCAACTTCGGGCGATATCGGTCTTTCCTGCCGCCAGAACCGGGACCGTCGTGTCGTCGCCGTGCAATCGCTCTGCCGCAAACGTATGGGTTTCGATCCGTTTGATGATCGGATCGAGTACGGCACCGCAAGCGCCGATGCTATCGGCCACCGTCGACAGGCTGAGGGAAATGCCTTCGCGTTCGAAGCGCTCGACCTGACGATTGAGCGGCAGATGCTGGCCGAACTTGTCGAACAGGATCATCGCCAGAAGATTGGGGCCGGCCCATCCGCGCGGGATGGCATGGAAAGGGGCCGGAGCCTGGCTGATCTTCTCGCAATCGCGGCAGGTGTACTTCTCGCGCACCGTCTGGATCACCTTCCATTGGCGCGGAATGACCTCGAGGGTTTCGGTGATGTCCTCACCCAGCTTGCGCAGACGGTCACCGCCACAGCACTGGCAGCTCACGGGACCGGGCACGACGACGCGTTCGCGCGGAAGATGATCGGGGAAAGGCTTCTTCACCGGCTGGCTGCGGGTAAAGCCGGCGACATTGACGGTGGCCGCGGCCGCCATTTCGGCTGCGAGTTCGTCCTCGGTCGCCGCCATCTCCAACTCTGCCAGTTGGAACTCCATCTGATCGATCAGCCGGGCGCGACGCTCTGCCTTCGGGCCATGAAGCTGCCGCTCGAGCTTTTCGATGCGCAGCTTCTGCCGGGCAATGACGGCAAGATCCTCCGACGCCTTGGCCTTGGCAACGGCAAGTTCAGCCTCGATCTGGGCGCCCTTGGCGCGTGCCGCGATGAGCTCTGCCCGCAGGGCAGCAGCATCGTCGGGAAGCAAATCAGGGCTGTTTTCCATGTCCGAAGTTAATCACAGAAGCGCTGATTTGCCTCGCGTTTCAAAGGCCTTATCCCGCAATATTTGTCCGCGAACAGCTCACCCCGCGCGCTGGTCGGACGCCAGGTCTGCTGCGGGTTTCGCCAATCGATCCCTTCCAGCAGATAGGACATCTGACCGGCGGTCAGCGCGATCGCACCACCCTCCGTTGCCGGCCAGATGACATGGCCTTTCCTACCCATCACGCCACATTCTGTGGGCAGTCAGTTTTTCTGGTAGAGAGGAGAAGACGCTATGGAAGAGGTTCGTGCCTACATTGGTCTCGACGTGCACAAGGAGACGATTTCTGTTGCGGTGGCGGACGCCGGTCGAGCAGGTGAGGTCCGCCACGTCGGCACAATCGAGAACGAGCCAACTGCGATAAGCAGACTTGCTAGAAGTCTTGCCCGTAGGCACGGTCTCATCGCATTCGTCTACGAAGCGGGATCATGTGGCTACAACGTCCAGCGTCAGCTTGCATCGATGGGGATGAGTTGCAGAGTTTGCGCGCCTTCGCTAACTCCTCGCAAGCCAGGCATGCGCATCAAAAACGACCGGCGCGACGCCATCGCGCTGGCTCGTCTGCACCGGGCCGGTGAACTTACCTATGTCTGGGTTCCAGACGTCCTTCATGAGGCGCTTCGCGACTTGGTACGCGCGCGCCACGCTGCCGGCCAGGACGTGCGTCGAGCCATCGCTAAGGGGGCCCGCCGTCCCTCAGGCGATGAAAGGTGGAGGCTGACAATCCGGCTGCCATCATAGGCGTGAGATACGCCCTCGTAATGAATGCCTATTTTTCTGTAGTGAACTTTCAGTGTAGCGGTGAATGCTGCCGATCTCTCAGGAGTCCGCTCTCAGCCATGCATGTCGCGGCCCCAGGAGGGGCGGCCGCCTTTTATTCGAGGCAAGGGAGTGGCTCAGCATTGGCTGCCGAGGCTAGAGAATGAATGTCTGTCTGATCGAGGGAGAGTAGTGTGAATATTCATGGCAGCGGCTTTTTACCGGACCCCGAGTCTTGGAATAGATGGTACATGCAGCAGGCATCGCAGGCATCGCAGGCATCGCAGGCCGAGCCTGCTGAGCACCAGAGCGAAGAGCAGCTGAGTGGCTTGCAGCTCAGTGAGTCTGAAGAGGGGGGTAGTTCGGCTGATAGCAGTTCGGCGGAGCCTGAGAGGGTCCGCCGCAGTGACGTCGGCGGTTCGATGCGGGGTGACTGGCTCAGCGGTTCGCGGCACAGCGTCGATTTTCCTCGCGCTCACATTGACTCGGCTGCGACGGTCTCGCGGTCTGACTCGAGTGACAAGCCATTCAGCAGCATGCGCTTCACAGCGCGATCGGAAGTGCAGCCTGCAGCCCGGGCGAAGGATGGCAAGAGCCGCGGATTGTTTTCTCGTGTCAAATCAGGGCTCGGCAAAGCTTTTGGGACGAAGCCTCGTGACAAAAAGTGGTCCGGAGGCTCGATGTCGGATGTGGCCTATTCGGAGGATGTGGTCCATACAGAGCTCCGCATGGATTTCGCCGAGCGCGAGGCCGAGGCAATGCATCCCGAGGACGTGGACTGCATTAAGCGGTTCGTGGACACATCCCGAAGGTACCTAACGCCCGACAGTACCGTCAGAGGGTGGCAGGCATCTCTTAGGGGGGTTGCTCGTTTTCTCCGAACGGATGGCAGGCATCCGATGGCTTCGCGGGTTTTTATTAATCCAAGGTCACTAGACGCTGATATAGAGGCCTACGGGGCAAGGGGTGGGAACGTTCAAACTCTCCAGACGACGCTGTCTCATCTCTGCGACCACCCCAAAGCCTTCGTATCGGGGCCTCATCCTTATCCCGACGACGCTCGCATCATCGATGGCATAGTCAATGAAAGGCTGAGCAAGCTCAGAAAGAACGAGACTTCCAAGAGGGCAGTTGCCTGGAGCACGGCCAGCCAGCAACGGAAGTTTAGTCATTGGCTCCAAGAAAATAATAAGGGGAGCATAGCGAGCCGGATCAACAACAGCGATGGGAAGCTGAGAAATTCTGTGCAAACAGATCTCCGGCAATTTATCAAGGAAACCAACGGCAGAAACGACGTTAGTTTGAAACGGTTCAAGGAAGCCGTTAAGGCGGATGCCGCGTTGGATTTGTCTTCTGACGAGGCAGGCGAGCAGGAAAATGCCGGTCCGCGCGGCCGTTCGCAGTCGGATCAACCTATCGGGATGGGATCAACCTGGCCGCTGGAGCAGCTTGATGCGTCGGTCCAAGGCCGCAGCGGATTATCGCTTGGTCCAAGGGAGTGGCTCGGTGACGAGCATATCCAGCGGGACTACGAGCTCGTGTTGCAGGAGTTGCGGCAAAGCAATCCTAACCTCGCCGCCCAGACCCGATTGGTCGATCCGCTCATGGCCTTTCAGGTGGGCCAGGGCACAGAGGACGCCGCCCTGCGCGCATTCCATCGCATTGTCAACGATCGGAATGGCAACGATACGGCCGACTTCCTGTTCTTGCCGGTGAATGATGCGAGCGCTACGGACCTCAATCGCCGCGGCTCCCATTGGTCGTTGCTGCTGGTAGATCGCCGCGATCGCGACAGGCCGGTTGCCTATCATTACGACTCATCCGTGCGCCGCAACGCCAGCCCTGCAGCAATGCTCGCAACGCGGGTAGGAGCCGATTTGCGGGATGGCCCCATGAGGCAGCAGAGGAACGGCTATGATTGCGGTGTCTTTGTCGTGGATGGCACGCGGGCGCTGGTTCAAGGATTAGCGCGAGGCCGGTCGCCCGCCGCGCTTGCCCTCGACAACCTCGTCGCCAATCGGCAGCAACTTCAAATACGTCTGAGCGGCGGGCAAGTGGCGGTTGCGGCGGATCGACCGGGGCCCTCAACACAATTTGTCGACCCGGCGACGCCGGACCCAACCTGGGTGCGAGATTTGCCGACGCCGTTTTGGCATCGGAGAGGGAATATGGGCAGCACCGGAGAGTTGGTCGGACAAGCAGGGCGTCCTGATAGCGAAGGAGGCCCGCACCGCACCTCCGACGCAATGTCGGACCAGCAGAAGACGCGCGAAGCGACGCTTGCCATCGCCGACGCGGTGGTTGCCCGCGACGGCAATCTCGACGGATTCTCGGATTCAGAGTTGGCCGATTTGGTGAACGGCTTCAGCAGATGGCCGGACCAGCAGAAGACGCGTGAAGCGACGCTTGCCATCGCCGGCGCGGTGGTTGCCCGCGACGGCAATCTCGACGGATTCTCGGATCAAGAATTGGCCAATCTGGTGAACGGTTTCGGCAAGTGGCCGGAAGAAGAAAAAGCACGCAAGGCGATCGTTGCCATCGCCGGCGAGCTCGGTTCCAAGGGCCGTCGCTTCAGCACTTTCAGCACGCCTGCGCTAGTCAGGATCGCCAACGGTTTGTCGCGGGGTATCGAGGGGGGAGAGACCGCCGGCGAGGTTACCGAACCCGCCTTGCTGAAGGATCGGCTGCATCAGCTGGCGCACTACCTCCAATATGCCGAGGATCGGCTGCAGCAGGCCGATGTCCATGCCATCGCGAGTATATTCAAGGCGTTGGGCAAGGCGCAGTTGTTGGACGATCTCGGTGCGCTGGCACAGCCGGGGCTGGACAGGCTCGAGGTGTTACGTGCCGCTCCCGGGTTTAAGCTCGACAACAACCTCGAGACGATGGGCAATCTTTGCGCCTCCCTTCTGCCACTAGCTCGCAGCCCGAAGCCGGTGTTGCGCTGGCACCGCAGGTCGGCGCTGAACCTGCTCAACGCCATCCAGCCGGTGGTGGAACACAAGATCGATGCCCATCTCAAACCAGGCCACGCCGAGCACACCAGCGGCGCCAATGCAAGCCGCTGCCCGGCGCTTTCGATCTATCAGGTGCTCAAGACCCGGGCGGTGCTGGAGACGCTCTACCGGCGGCCCTATGTCGACGGCGACGAGCTCGCCTTGCAGGCCAGGCAGGAAGAGCTGCACGGCAAGACCAGGCAGATCCTGGACAGTGCTCGCGCCCTCATCTACGCCGACCTTTCCTACATGAGCTGGAGCGTGATCGCCGAGATCGAGGCGAAGGAGCCGCTCGAAGCGCTCGACACCTTCATGGCGCAGAACGCATCGATGATCCAGGCCCAGCATGCAGCCGCCAGCTTCGATGTCCATCGGGTCCTCCAGGCCATGGACCACGAGCCGAGACCGCCGCAAGGCGATGCCGGACTGATGCGGCTGCCGGTGGTCGACATGCAAGGGCGGCCGCTGGCCAGCGAAGCCGTGTTACGCTATTCCATTTTCCACCGCTTGACGTCGGGCGCGGTGAAGGCGGTGGCGGTGCAGCTAAAGGGAACTCCGACTGGCGCCATGCTGACACGCACGTTCACCGTGGAGGGCGTGCCCTACCGCATGGACCTGTTCGGCGGCAGCAAACTGAAGCCGCCGCAAAAGAGCCTGAACCAGCTTGCCTCTCAACTGCCCTTCGCGGCCGAAGAGGCCCCAAGCGGCAAGCTTTTGGCGATCCCCTATGCCGAGACGGCTCCGGGTACGGCCTTTGAGCAGCTGTCGCGGGCCTGGGCGCCGTTCAAGGAAGCCTATTACTATACCCAGCGCCGCGGATTTGCCGCGCCGCCGGGCATCCCCGACGTTGGCCCGCATGATTATGCGCTGGAAGGGTGCTTCAAGCTGTCCCTTCTGCCCGACCGCCCCGCAGGCGCAGTGCATCCCTTCCGGTTCGAGGGGCGAGACGGCGAGATCGCCTTGCGGCCGCATGACGGCTGCGGCTTCATCAGGGCCTCACTGGCCGAGCGCATGCCGGCCATTGCCCGAGCTCGCCACGACGCTCCCGAGCGGATGCCTGCTTATGCCGATAAAAGGCAATCGGCGGTACCGCCCTCGGCGCTGCAACATTATCCGCGCAGCGTCGAGGTGGCACAGGAGACCCGCGAGAAGGCTCTGGCTTGGCTCGAAACCCATCAAAGCCTCACCGCCGAGGAGCTGTTCCGCACGGTCACGGGCGGGCATATCGAGGGTTCGAGCGCTATCGCCGTGCCGTCCAGCGACGAATGCCTGCATGTGCCGACGGGCAAGAGCAAGACCTTGACCCGTGACGCTGGCGTGCTTGTCGGACGCTCCCCCTATGACAAGCCCAACCTGCGCCCGTTCGCCGCCGACCGGGTCAGGTCGGCGCGCGATGGCGATCGGACCGCGGCGTTCCTGGATCGGTGCGTGGCCTTCCAATACAGCTTCAACGTCGCGCACAGGTCGGCGGCTGGGCTTGCCGCCGACGATCCGACCTTCTTTGCCAAAGGCATCTTGATCGTTGTGCCCGACGAAATGTGGCCGGCGGACTTCGCCGAGCGCGGGGTGGTGATGTCTGCCGAGGACGTAAAGTGCCATTCGCGCTGGCTGGAGGAAAAGGACCGGGTCAAGGCCGACACCGCGCTCGAGTGCGTCGGCATCCTGCAGGCGACGGAGGTGTTCGCGCCCGGCTCTTTGGTTGCGGTTCCGAGCGCCGAACAAAAAAAGCTCGACGGCGATTTTGACGGCGACACCGTCGTCATCATCGGCGACCGGCCTCGCCTTTACGAGCATGTGCGCCAGTTCGACGCGCAGCTGCAGGCGCGCGGCATCGCCTCGATGAAGCCGCCGAAGTCGCACACGCCGGCCATTGAGAAAGGCGGCTACCAGTTCAGCCGGTCCAAGCAGATCCTGTCGGCCACCGGGCTGGTGCTGGAGACCTACAGCTGCCTGCAGCGCAACCTGCTGGCGCAGCCGCTGGAGGCGCAACGCTGGTTTGCCGAGCGTGCCATCTTCGGCACCTACGAGGGCATTCATCATGAGCTCAAGGCCGACATCCGCGCATTGTTGCAGGAAGATCGGCCGGATGGCCAGACCCTCCATGAGCTCATCGCCAGGGCGGGGGAAGACAGCAAGGCCGCCAGGCATCCCGTGGCCCGCGAACTGGCCGCGTTGCTAGTGGCCGAGCTCCAGGACTGGAACCTGCAGCTCAATAGCGAGCCGGCTCATGAGCAGTCGGACGTCAAGCAGCAGTTAGCGCGATCCGTGGCCTCAACCGGCGCGAAGCCTGCCGTCAGCGCCGACGCCGGCGCGCTCTTCCCGAAACTCAGCCAATCCTATCCGGCAATCGCTGACGCCAGGAAGCGCATCGACTTCCTGCTCAATCACTACCAGCCGCGCATTGATCCGCGGCCCGACGGCTACAACCCGGACGATCTGCATGAAAGCGCCATCAATCTGTTGAGCGTCGGCATCAAGGTCGGCACGGACGCCTACAAGTCCGATACCGGTGCGCGGATGTTCATGCAAAAAACCACCGAATTGCAGCGGCTCTTGGAGCAGAGGCCGGGCTTCAAGCCGGCGCCCTATGTCAAGGCGCAGGCGGCAAAGCTCCACCAGGGCCGGTTCGACGTCGATGGCAGCCTGGCGGATCTAAAGGACAACCCCACGCTGGCGGCTTCGGTCATGGAGGCCTCGATCAGACTCGCCGTCGAAAAGCGCATCCTGCCCAGTGGCCTACCAATCTCGGCCGACGACGACCCCGCCAGCAGGATAACGCTGAGCAGCGAACAGGCCCTGGAGCGCGCCAGGGTCGAAGCCGCCCCCGCCGATGCGCAAGAAAGCGCGATTACCGAAACTGTGCACGCGGTTGCCGAGCTTTTGCGGCAGGACGGCATCGAGGTGAAGGTGCCGCATCTTGACCAACGGTCGCGCGGGCAGGTCTGGATAGCCGACGAGTTGACCGGCCAGAGCGTGAGCGCGGCGCCGGAGGCCCAACTGGTCACCAATGCCGTGCGCCATGTCTTCGAGATCCCGGACGAGGCTTTTACGCGCGCCTTCAGGAAGGCGGTACTGGCCTTCGAGGAGCGGGACTGCAGCGAGGTCGAGACCACCAACTGGTTCACCAGGATGGACACGCCGCGGTTACGCGGCGTTCACACGGCGTTCAGAACCGCGCAGAACTATCGCTTCGAGGTCGAGTTCCATACGCCGGCCAGTTACCGGGCCGAGCGCGCGCAGCGCGCGCAGAGCGAATGCGAGCTGGTCCCCATTCCCCATGGTGCCTGGGAGATATTACACTGGGGCTCGTCAGGAGAAAGCGGTTCGAGGGCGGCAGGGAGCTCCAGGTCCCTCACCGTCGCAAGACAACAGATTGCGGTCGCTCGCTCGCCGCAAGCCGGCGAGATCCGCGCGGCCCTCGGTACGCGGCCGGTCGTGCTCGTCGGCATGCCGGCGAGCGGCAAGTCGACCATCGGCGCGCAGCTTGCCAAGGAGTTGGGGGTGGAGTTTGTCGACATCGATAAGCGTATCGTCGCCGAGCACGGCAATCTGATGGAGATGTTCGCCGACCCTGGCCGCGGCGAGGCGCACTTCAGGGACCTGGAGAGCAAAGAGCTCGCCAAGCAGTTGGAGAGGGGGCCCATCGTCATCGCAACCGGCGGCGGCTGCTTTGCCAAGGAGTCCAATCAAGCCCTGATCCTTAATAAGGCGAGGTCGATCTGGCTCGACACCGAGCTGAAAGAGCTCCGCAGGCGCCTCAAGAAGGACACCAGCCGGCCGCTGCTGCAAGGCGCCGACATCGAGCAGAAGGTTGACCAGCTGTACGAAGAGCGCAGTCCGTTCTACCAAAAGGCCGATATCAGGTTGCCCCTCGTCCCGCCCTTTCAAAAAGACAAGAAGGACGCCCGCATTTGCGTGAAGGAACTCTACGCTTTCCTGTGCAGCGACAGAGAAGCCGCTCTGCCCGCTGCCGAGATATCACATGTCTCCGGTGCTTCCGGCACCGCCATCAGCATGTCCCCAACAGCGCAGCGCATGCACGATGATCATCACAGCGGCTACGATTCCGGGGGCGGCGTCGTGGAAACCATCCAGGCGCCGGCGGCACCATTGAGTGAAGGGGAACGGCCGCCGCCCCTCGACACCCTCACCGCCGTCCCGCAGCCTTTGCTAGCCGGCAGTAACGCACGAGCGGATTTACCGTCTTCCACGAGAAGCAGAGAACGCTCAAGTCGAGGACGATAAGCTTTAGGCGGCAACAATCAAGGGTTCTTTCGCAGGTTTGGTGCCTGCATCATCAAAGGCATAAAGAAGGGATATTCGGGTACCATTCCAAACGTAGCGGTAATGGACTGTCTAAGCCGTTCGGCCGAGGATGTCGCCTCTGAGTACGGCAAGGCAAATGGCAGAGGGCCGCTCCGGCGGATGATAAATCACTCCATCCGCGGCCCTCGGGTACGGAAACTCCCAATCTCCGGCGCTCCTCCCTGGACAGAGTGATGGAATTTTTCTCGAAAATCGATGAACCGCCCGCTCACTGGCGTCTTGAGCAATCGCATGTCCAGGCCGATCGGCGCTTCCCTGGTGCGCGGCAAGAAGGCCTGACGACGCTCGACAGACATGGCGAGCGCGGTCTGACGATCGTCCGCCAACTCCAGTGCCGGGCGACTGCCGTCGAAAAAGCGGCTTCCCGCCGGGTTCAGGGTGAGACCGTATGTCCTTCTTCGGGAGTGAGGTGGCTCGCCCTAAGCTGTTCTTCCGAGGGTTGCTCGGACAGGCCGGGCCGATCCTCATAACAGGAGGACGAGCCGTGTCTGATTATAGAGAAGATTTTGTCGGAATCGATGTTGCGAAGCGTCACAATGCTATCGCCGTTGCCGAGTCCGGTCGAACCGGCGAGATCCGTTATTGGGGCGAGGTCGAGGCTTCTGATACCGGGATGCGCCGCGCGATTCGTAAGCGCCGTCTCCGCCCCATTGGATAGGCTGTATTTTGAGGCTGGCCGGGCGT
>NZ_JABEKV010000011.1:0-1410 GCF_013283645.1 Sinorhizobium psoraleae | reverse complement strand
GGGTCTTCCTCACTTTGTGTGGTGGCGATTTTGGTCGAGAGGCAGCATGCGTGCCCTGAGCAGCTCCGGGCCAGCTCTGCCATACATCGCACGCTTGATTGTCTTCAGGCGGTTGATTTGGCCTTCCGCCTGGCCGTTGCTCCACGGCAGTTCGATGGAGTTGTAGACGGCGTCAAGATCGCGGTGCAGGACGCGTGCGAACCGCGCAATTGCGACCAAGCCCGAGTTAACGGCATCACCAATCCAGCTGTCGAGCTTGCTCGGATCGCAGCTGCGAAAGATTCCGCGGAAGCGCACAGCGAGGCTGCGCATCGAAGCGAACTCAGGCGAGCCCTGTTTCAAAGCATCGACCCTTCTCGCCTGACTGATCGTCAGCATGCTTCGCGGCTTCAGGCAGAGGGCAGCTGCGACCACCGGTGAGATCACATGGCCGGTCTCCGGATCGCGTATGGGGCCAACACCGTGGCCCCGTTGATGCGAGATGATCGGCGCCGGCGACGCGCTGCCCTTGACCGATCTCTCCGGGCGGCGCCAGCTTGCGAGAAGCCGCTCGAGATTAGAGAAACTGCCCGTGTAGCCGCGCTGTTTGAGATCGTAAAACAGATGCCGTCCGCAGCGATTGCCATCTCGCCAGCATTGGGCGAGAAACGCCTCGAAATACAAGGGGGATGTCGGCTTCAACGCCGCCTTCTGTCGGTCGGGTGGCGTCTCGAAAGTCAGCCATTTCGCGATGCTGCGCCGGCCGTAGCCGGTGCGCCGTGCGATCTCCGAATAGGACAGACCTTCCTCATTCAAAGCGTGCACAGTATCGAACACCGCCTGCCGTGATTCTCGATGAGCGTGACGCGCCCGGCGCCGGTGCGTTGCGTTAACGTGCGGATCATCCTGAAGCAGATCGATTTGCCCGCTTCCGATACTTATCCGGCAGCAATGCTCGTCCGGTGGCGCGGCCGGCAAGGCTCATCTGCTCCTCGATTGCGACCCGAAGATTCTGCATGAGATGGAACCGATCAGCGACTTGACGCGCTTGCGGCGCACCCTCGCGAGCAGCTTGCGCGTAAAGCCCGCATCGGTCTCGGCTCACGATCTCGACAGAAGGATGCTGCTCCAGCCATCGCGCGACACTCGCCACGCTCCGGTCCTCAAGGATATCGAGAACCGAACGGCGCTCCAGGTCGACGATCATCGTGCCGTAGCGCCACGATCGCCGCCAGCTCCAATCATCTATGCCAACGACCCGTATCGTGGCGTCGCGATGAGCGCGCGCGGCATCCCGCTTCAGTTGCCGCAGGATCGTGTCGTCGCTGACAGCCATGCCGAGCCGTCGCATCAAGCGCTCGCCAGGACGACCGCCGGCACTATGGCCGAGCAGACTGACAATCTCGGAGACCCTCCTTGTCCGGCGCGCAT
>NZ_JABEKV010000010.1:135365-140049 GCF_013283645.1 Sinorhizobium psoraleae | reverse complement strand
TTCGACGAGCGATGGGAATCAAAAACGGACTCTTTTGTCTCGATCAGTCCACTAGCTCAAAGATATTCTCCGGCGAAGGCGTTTGGAAAAGTAAGTCACTATCAAGCGGAAAATGGCGGCCTTACCTTTCACGAAGACGGGCGCCAGTATCGCACGACAGACAGATTGTTTGTTCGGTCTGCGCTAGTTCGAGCATCCACCATCACTGAGGATTGGATTGGTTCAGCGATTACTGATCCAGGTGGCGCGACTGTTCGGCTTCAGGAAATGCTAGCGACTGATGAATTCCATTACATTGAAGGTGGCGCTCGCTTACCCGAATCCATCAGGTCAGACGTTGAAGACCTGACGATTGCCGACAAAGGCGCTTCGTTAGCGGATCAAATAATGCCAATCGCGGAGAATCCGTCGGTGGCCGGCAGTTCAACTTCACAAAAACCTAACGAGCTGCCGCAGCTAGGCGCTGCGCAACTCAATGGCATGCTTAAGGCAACAAGTGGGGTAGACTTGCGAATGGAGGGCGGCAAACTCCAATTGCGCTCCAAGCTCGCAAATGACAAACACATCTATCTTTACTGCCAGCGAGAGTTTGACAGGCACGAACTGAACCTAGTGCTGAACAGCCAGTTTGAACTGGTTTGCGGGGGTGATCTGGACTTGAGGACCGTTTTCGAGTTTAGGGACGGAGATGGCGCAAAGATTTCACACCAGATAAATAAGGCGGGCGGTCGCCATTCACTCGCTATTCCAGAGAATTGTACGACAGTTCGATTTGGCTTCCGGGTGCAGGGAGCGGGTGAGGCAAAGATCGAGGCCGTAGTGCTCGGGAACCAGATAGAACGGCCTGCAGCACTTGCCGTTCGCTCGCCGTACCTAGTCCTCTCCAAGCAGTACCCTGCCTATGACGACCTATATCGCTATGGCTTCCTCCACAGTCGCCTTCGTGCCTACAAAAAAGAAGGGCTCGTTTCTGACGTATTTCGCATCAGCAAAGATGCCTTCGGCTATCGCGAGTTCGAAGGCATCGACGTCGCGACGGGAGACGCAGAACTGCTTCGATCCACTTTGCAGGC
Source organism: Sinorhizobium psoraleae (assembly GCF_013283645.1). Taxonomy (GTDB): domain Bacteria; phylum Pseudomonadota; class Alphaproteobacteria; order Rhizobiales; family Rhizobiaceae; genus Sinorhizobium; species Sinorhizobium psoraleae. The sequence continues at coordinate 138,976 of NZ_JABEKV010000010.1, read as the reverse complement.
AGGGCAGGTCAGGCATGTGTTGGTACACTTGCTAGACGAAAATATGTGGAGTGTTCTGAGAGACTACCTTCATACCATCAAAATTACCATTTGGATCCACGGAGCCGAGATTCAAGTGTGGCAGCGACGGGCCTTCAATTTTGAGGGCATGGAGGAGCAAGAAATCACCCGCCAGAAACGATTAAGCGACAAGCGCAAGGTGCTCTGGCGGAAGGTATTCTCCGAATCAAATGACAATGTGAACTTTGTATTTGTTTCAGAGTACTTGCTGAAAGAAGCTCAGAAGGATATAGGAGTCAGACTAGATAAATCGAGTCATGTTGTACACAATTTTATAGACTCGACCATATTTAGATATGACGAGAAAAACGAAGATAAAAGGGGTAAGATTCTGTCCATAAGGCCGTATGCGAACAGGGTATACGCCAATGATCTGACTGTATCTGCCATACTCGAGCTTTCGAAGCGAGATATATTCAAAGACCTTACATTCTGCCTTTACGGAGATGGGGAGTTATTTGAGGAGACGACGGCTCCGCTAAGAGCCTTTGAAAACGTACGAATAGAGCGCCGCTTCTTGCCTCAGCCAGAGATTGCGGAGATTCACAAGGGTTTTGGTGTTCTCTTGTCGCCTACGCGCATGGATAGTCAGGGCGTTTCACGCGACGAAGCAATGTCTTCAGGCTTGGTGCCAATCACAACCGATGTGGCATGCATCCCAGAGTTCGTTGATGAAAGTTGCGGGATCGTGGTACCAGCGGAGGACTATGTCGCAATGGCCGATGCTGTCGAGCGTCTGTACTCCAATCCCGCTGAATTCACCAAGCTCTCCGAGGCGGCTTCGCTGCGCGTTCGATCCCAATCGGGTTATGAGATGACTGTGAAGCGTGAGATTGCGCTGATACAGAGAGATTAATGCTCTCTGCTCTTTGAGTACACGCTTCGCCCCAGGCTCGTACGGGCACCTCTAGGCGGGCAGACCTTGTCGACCGGTCGGCCCACTTGATCCGAAATACATAAGAAATCGGAATCCGTGAATGCGAACAAGTGAGTTAACCATTGCGCTAATTTCTGACAGCCTTACAGCGGCATGCTTGTCAAAGGAATGTCGTGTACTGACGTTAACGCCGCTGAACTATAAATGGGTGCTCCGCCTGCAGAAGCCGGACTTGTTGTTCGTTGAATCCGCTTGGGAGGGGCATAGACGCCGGTGGAAGTATAAGGTTGCATCGTATCCAGGGGGGCACACCAACAATAAAAAGCTAGAGAAGGTCGTGTCGTATGCTCGCGATCGCGGAATACCGACTGTCTTCTGGAATAAAGAAGATGGTGTCCATTTTGATAGATTTATCGATAGCGCAGAATTATTTGACCACGTCTTCACTGTCGATGTGAACTGCATGGACAGATACAAAAAAGTAATCCGCGATGGGGCTACGGTAAACACGTTAATGTTTCCCGTACAAACAGCCACCCATTATTTTCGCGGATTTGATTTCAAATTCAATAAGGCAAATTTCGTCGGAAGTTACAGTCGAAAAATACACGAGGCTAGGCGCAATTGGCAGGACCTAATGTTTTCCGCCTGCGCAACCGCCGGGGTTAAGACCGTCGTTTATGATCGGAACTCTGAGCGCAATTCCGCAAACTATCGATACCCTGAGTTTGAAGGAATAGAGGTTCGAGCGTCAATTCCGCATTCAGACACGGCTCAGGTATACAGAGACCATCTAATATCACTTAACGTGAACACGATTGAGGACTCCCCGTCAATGTATTCGCGCCGCTTGGTCGAGATTCTCGCTTGCGGTGGAATTGCAGTGACAAATCCAACTGTAGCTGTCGATCGATACTTCTCGGAATACTGCCACGTTGTCAGGGATTTTGCCGAGGCCACAGATTTGTTCTCCAGATTGAAGAGGGGCCCCTCGCCCCGGGACTTGGAGCGTGCGGAGGCAGGCGCACGTTATGTGCTCGCAGAACACACCTGGTCCCAACGGTTGGACGACGTAAGAAGGGTGGTTGGGCTTTAGAAAATGGTTGAGTCCTGTGACAGTTAAGACGCGCAAGAAGGAAGCGGTCTGAGAATGGCCCGGATTGGAGCATGGAAATGGCTTTGAACCACCGGAAGCCGAGGACCGTTCACGCTCAGAATGCTGAACGCCCTCCGCTTTTCCTGTACGGCTTCAGTCGCTGGAAAGCCTACATACGTGACTGGTTTCCAGATGCGCACGTGATCCCTTCGCGTCCCCGTCTTTTGCCATTCGAATTCGATCTCTATTGGAAGCGTCGGCTCCTTCGCGATCCGCGGGCTAAAGTGTTGGCCTGGCAATATAACGGGCCGCCAAGGCTGAAGGAATTCTGCGCCCGCCACAGCATCCCCTTCCTCTATGTCGAGGACGGATTTCTCCGATCTGTAGCACTCGGCGCGTTGAAGGTACCACCGCTTTCGCTGGCCTTTGACGCGCAGGACATGTATTTCAACGCCAACGGTCCGACCGACCTCGAAGACATTCTAAAGACCTACGATTTCGAGGGCGACAGCGCCTTGGTGAGCCGTGCAAAGGCCGCCCGGGAGCAGCTCCTCAAGAGCCGGCTCAGCAAGTACAATTCCGGTCGATCACTCGATATCGCCTCGGTTTACGGCAACAAGACCCGACAGCGCGTGCTCGTTATCGGTCAGGTGGAGCGCGACGCATCGATCGCCTACGGCTGCGCAAAAAAACTGACGAACAACGACCTCGTCCGCCTCGCAGCGTCAGAAAACCCGGACGCTCAGATCATATACAAGCCGCACCCCGAAATATTGAAGGGCACGGCCAAAGCGAAGTCCAAGCCCGAGCTCGTTCGCGACATCGCGATGATCCTTACGCAGGATATTAGCCTCGCTGATTCGCTTGAAACCGTCGATCACGTCTATACCATCACCTCGCTTTCGGGTTTCGAGGCTCTCTTGCGCGGAATCAAAGTGACGACGGTGGGATGCCCTTTCTATTCCGGTTGGGGGCTGACAGACGATCGCCAGCCGAATCCACGCCGCAACCGAAAACTCTCCATCGATGAGGTCTTTGCGGCAGCCTATATTCTTTACGCCAAATATCTCGACCCGGTCAGCAAAACACCGATTGAGCTTGAGCGCGCATTAGAAGTCCTCGCCAGAATGCGCGCGGAGCAGATGGCGGCTTAACGCGCAGCACGCGCTAAAGCGGATTCTGCCAGTCTAACGCAGCAACACCGACCACGGCATAGGCCGAACCTAAGGAAAACTTGTTTGCTGAGCAGTCGGTCGCGTGAAAGTGGGAAAGTGGCGCTGGAGACCGAGTTCATCCTCGACGTAGCCCTCCGGTGACGGCCGCCTTGCCGAGGTAGGCTGAAGGCTGCAAGTCCTAGTGCAAGCACTAGGAGTAGTCCTATGACTAAGCATCAGATTGAGGTCCTTACGTAGGTCGAGCGCCGTCGGCGCTGGTCTCGGGAGCAGAAGGAGCGGCTGGTCGCGGCGACGAGCGAGGCGCAAGCGTTTCAGAGATCGCTCACTCGGCCGGCATCCATGTGAGTCGTAAGCGGTGTTCTCAGGCCACGGGCTTGGTTTCTGGCTTGTCGGCGTAGGTCCA
>NZ_JABEKV010000010.1:0-135265 GCF_013283645.1 Sinorhizobium psoraleae | reverse complement strand
CGACCGAGGTCGAGGTCAAGGAACGCAAGGACCGCGTCGATGACGCGATGCATGCAACGCGGGCGGCCGTCGAGGAGGGGGTTCTGCCTGGCGGTGGCGTGGCTTTGCTGCGAGCCGTCAAGGCTCTGGACAGCGTTCAGACCGAGAACCCCGACCAGAGGCACGGCATTGAAATCATCCGCCGTGCGATCGAAGCGCCGGTGCGCCAGATCGCCGAGAACGCGGGTGCCGAAGGCTCGATCATTGTCGGTAAGCTGCGCGAGAAGTCCGAATTTGGCTATGGCTGGAACGCCCAGACCAACGAGTTCGGTGACCTTTATGAGCAGGGCGTGATCGACCCGGTCAAGGTCGTACGCACCGCGTTGCAGGATGCCGCCTCGGTCGCAGGGCTGCTGATTACCACCGAGGCAATGGTCGCCGAGAAGCCGAAGACGGAAGCGCCGGTTCCACCGATGCCGCCTGGAGGCATGGACTTCTGACCGAGGCGATAGGTCCGCGCCCGACCGGGCGCAGACCGCCTTGCCCCTGAAGCGAGGTAGGTCGGTCCCGACTGATCCTCGGCGGTCAAGGGGCCAGGCGGGAAGCCGCCATGGCTGCCCAGCACAAGATCGGCGACCGTTCGTACGCCCATTTTTTGTCATCATCCGACCACGATGGACCTTGATGGTCTTTTCGACGATCCCGAGATCGGCGGCGATCTGCTTGTTAAGCCGCCCTGCCACGACCAGTTCCATGACCTGTACCTCGCGTGGCGTGAGGCTCGCCAACCGCTGCAGGACCGATGCCTTGTTCATCTCCCGCTCGTATTCCAACCTTGCACGCTCGAGGCCCGTCTGCACGGCGGCGAGCAACGTGGCAGCATCCGCCGGCTTTGTGAGGAAGTCGACGGCGCCGGCTTTCATAGCTTTCACGCTCGCAGGGATATCGCCCCGGCCCGTGAGAAAGATCACCGCATGACATCCTCCACTCGCCATAAGCGCCTGCTGGACGCCAAGGCCGTCCATGCCGGGCAGGATGGAGGACGATGCATCCCGAGCCGCGGAGATCGGCACCGCTCAACAGCGCCTCGGCGTTTCGAAAACATTCCACCCGATAACCGAAGGCCGACAGCAATCTCCTCAAGGCGCGCAAGACCTGTTCGTCGTCGTCGACGAGGAAAACCGTTCCGATCCGGCGCAACCACAGATCCGCATCCCACGCCGGGTCGTCAAGGGCGGCTCGCACCTATGTGCCCCCAACTACTGCCGGCGCTACCGGCCTGCGGCTCGCCACGCCCAGCCGGTCGAAAGCTCGATGAGCCACATCGGATTATGCATTGTCCGGTCGACAGGGACACATTCCGGTCCCTGACACGCCATGCGCAATCGCCATTGCTCTGATGGCGAAAACGCGTGTTGCGTGACAGTGTTCGCCGTTCTGGCGTTGTTTAATGGGAAAGTTGCGCTACGCCCTTATCTCAGAAACGCCAGTTTCCGCTGTCGACCCAGAGCGGCCGCCCGACCATAGCGCCAGCTATGCCCTCTGTTGGCCGCAAAGCGGATACTAGGTGCGTGCAAAATGCAGTCACATCCACGCGACGATTACGAAGGGAGCGTCCGCTGGCTCATTCGCCTCGGTGTCCTCAGGCCGAGCCGTACGAGGTTCGGTGCGCTCAGCCCAAAGTAGGTCGATGATCTGCAAACCATGTGAGGTCGTCCGTGAACCGGCACAAGATCGCTGCTGCCGATGTAAACGATGCTGCCGAAGGCCAGGCTACTCGGCCGCTGCCTCACCTCCCTGTTGCGCAGCCAAGGCGGCGTTCTTCTTGGCGATGGCATCGCGAGTCGCAGCGGCCGCGGCCGTCGCCCGTGGCTCGTCACCTGCAACCTGGACCGTCGGCGAGGCGAACTGGATGTTGTTTTCCTTGAAAGCCTCCTTGATCAGAGCCTGGGCCCGGCGCCTGACTTGGGTCTGGTGACCCGGCTTGGTGGTCATCGCGAAACCCAGGGTGATGCCATAGTCGCCGAACTGCTCGACGCCCTTCATCTTGACGGTTTCAATGATCAGCGGCCCGAGTTCCTCGTCCTCGAGCAGTTTGGCCCCGACGCCCTTCACCACCTTTTTCACCTTGGCAACGTCGGTGTCGTAGGAGACGTTGATCTTGAACTTGTCGATTACCCAGTCGCGACTCATGTTCTGGACGGCGCCGAGCGAGCCGAAAGGCACGGTGAACACCGGCCCGCGGTGGTGTCGCAGCTTGACGGAGCGAATGCTGAAGGATTCGACCGTCCCCATGTAACTGCCGCTCTGGATGTACTCGCCGACCCGGAAGGCATCGTCCATCATGTAGAAGATGCCGCTGATGATGTCCTTGACTAGCGTCTGCGAGCCGAAGCCGATGGCTACGCCGAAGACGCCGGCACCGGCGATCAGCGGGCCGACATGGACCCCGAGGCCGGAAAGAACCATCATACCGGCGACGACCGCGATAAAGGCTGCGAGAAAGTTGCGCAGAATTGGCAGCAGTGTGCGCACCCGCATGTTGCGGGCGAGCTGTGCAGAATCCGTACTTTCCACGGCGGCCCGTTTCAGGTGAAGATTGATGAGCTCCTTCGCCAATTGCCAGACGAGATCGGCCGTTAGGAGGATGACCACGCCGGCGAGAACGCCGCGGAAGATGTGCTTGACGACATCACCTTGGATCACCGGGCTGCCGTTGAGGTGGAAAACTATGGCGAGCCAGGCGGCCGCCAGCGCAACGATCAAGAACCGCACACCGCGATCGATCAGGACGTTGCGCAACACGCGCATGATATCTACCGCTTCGGTATCCCGCGTGCTCCGCGTCGCGGCGCTAACGAAACGCAACAGCGGCGGCAGAATAAGTGTGTAGACGCCGACCCAGAACAGCACCTTCATCCCAGCGGCCCAAAGGAACCACAACAACGCGAGCAATCCGACGATCAGCGCATTGCGCATTATCCGCCGTCCGGCTGTCCGTTCCACCACGGGCCGGCGCAACACCGTATCGATCGCCAGGCCGAGCACGACGAGGCCGAAGACGGCGGTCGTTAGATCACGGACATCGGCGGGCAAGGCGAGAGCCTGCATCATGTCGACGATGGCCCAGGCGAAAGCCATAGCACAAATGAAGAGGACAGACCGTCTGTACCAGAAAAGTTGCGCATTCGGCCCTGGCGAGACGCTTTCTGCCTGGCTGACTAACGAGCCCTCGTCCTCGGATCTCGGTTTCAGCGCCGTCGAAGCCACCGCGATCAGCAAGCGCGCGGCGATCCATGCGATGAGGAGCGGCGCTACCGCCGCCTCCAGGCGGCTCGGCCAATCGGTGTGCGCAAAAGCGGCGATCGCTGCGATCGCGAAGACGAAGAGCGGCGCAATGCGAATAAGAGCGGCGAGCCCCCGCCCGGACTCGGCCGCGCTTCGGCGCGCGCTCCGCCCCAGCACAAAGCGCAGAAGATATTCGGCGCCGTAGCCGACAAGGAACACGAGGGCGAAGCCGCGCAGGATCGGCATACTCCCCTGATCCATCTCTGCCGCGATGCGCTCTTTTGCCGCCACCCACTCGGGAATCACGCGCGGCACGGCACTCCGCATGCCCTCAAAATGCCTTCGGATCGCCGCTACCCAACGAGAAGCAAGTCCTCCCTCCGCTGGCATGACGGCCACCGGCGTTGCGGCCCGTCCGCCGGCAAGCCATCGCCGCACTTCCTGATCGTCCAGCAGCTCTATGAGTTGCTGCACCTTGGGAGGCGGCGCTGGTGCCGCCGTCTCCTGAGCCGCCAAGGGGGCGGTTAGCCCGAAAACGAGCTGGAGAAACAGAAACATCGAGGCGTAAAGGAGCCCCCTACAGCCATGCCCGAAGACTGTGCTCATCCGATTGCCTCCCATCGTTGCGCAGGAGACCGACGGCCGCTCGATATTAAAACTTTATCGCGACCCCGAGAATCGGTCCTTGCTGCACGGCATCGAACAGGAAACCGTCGTCGCTGTAGTCGACCCCGAGCGCACGATACCCTGCGATCGCCGATATTCGTTCGTTAATTTCGTAGCCAAGCCCTAGCGCGACATCCCAGTCGATATCCGCTCCACCGCCGCCGACCAGACCCCATCCTGTCAGGTAAATCTCCGGAGTGAAGGAATATCTCCCGCGCAAGCCGACCATACCGTCCACCCAAGCGGCACTGTCCTCTCTCTCGACGCCACCAAAGAGGCCGCCGTTGAACGAGATGGTGGTTTCGACCGACCACACCTTGACACCGCCCACGACGTCCAGGTGTCCTTCCGGACCGTCCAGAACCGCATATCCCACGCCCAGCAGCCCCGAAAAGCTCTCCGACGTCACGTCGACGTCATTCGCCAGGATGCCGAGCGGGGTTTCGGCGTCGGCGGAGAGCTTGGTGTAGATGACGTCACCGATGGCGCTAAACCGGTCATAGCGAGCCTCGCCCGCCGCCATAAATGCAAAATCGAGATGGTCGAGGATGTCGCCGAAGTCAGCATCCACATGCACCGTCGGCAACCCGAACTGCGTGGTATCGCCGGACAGCCCGGCCATCCAGAAATACGGAGCCACCGAGAACGTCCACCCAGGCTCGGATTCGGCCGGCTGAGGGGGCGGAGTCATAAGCGGCGAGACGTCGGCCGCCTGGACACCGGTGCAGATCATCGCCGCGACAGCGACGGAAAGCCAAAATCTGATGGAATTCGTCATTGCCTGTTCCTTGTCATTTGGCGGACTCGAAGGTCGTACTGCGCCGTCATTGTCGCGAGGAATCGCATGCAGCTTCCCGCATCGCTGGTCCGTTAGCAATGCACCTCCCCGCTACTGCCTTTTTCGCTCCGCCCGTTTGCCCGGTCACGTTGCTCAGGTGATGCGAATAGTTGTCTCGGGTGTGCTGATCTGCCACGGCGACCGGGGCAGCGAGGACCAGACCTGCGGCGTTGCCAGCGGCGGCTGCAACGCCCGTGGTCCCGGCAATAAGGTGGTCCCCGAGCCCCATCCGACTGTCGGTGAGCGTCTGGCCCTCGGATATGCGTGCGCCTATGAGTTGGACGACCTCTGGGGATTCCGCGAACTTGCTGTGATGCAGACCGTCGCCAGCCTTCACCTTCGTGAGGTCGATCACGGTGATCTTGTTCGCTTCGAGTTCTTGCTTGTAAGGATGACCCTCCGGATCGATCGAGCCAAGCCGGGGGATGTCCCCCCAGACCCGGCGTGAGAAAGCGAGCGCACGGTCGTCACGCGACACGAACAATGTGAAGCGAGCCTGCCGCTTGCCCATGTCTTCGATCTGCGAACGGAACACGTCGACATCGACGTCCGGAGCCGCAAGCATCACATTCTTGAACTTCGCCGGTAGCTCACCGTTCCGTATCGACATCTGGCGCAAGCCTTCGAGCGCCAGCCAGTTGCCCATCGAATGCGCAAGGATCGATACTTCCTTCACCTCTTGATCAGCGGCCAGGTATTGAAACAGCGCCTCAAGGGCATTGCGCGTGTAGTTGGTGCTTTCGCGGTCGTAGCCGTAGGCGAGCAGGCTGCCGCGCGACGGCCAAGTGACGAGGACTGGAGCGCTCTTCACACCCGAATCGTGGACGATCTGGGCGAACCGATAGACGGCATCCTCGAAACGGTTGTTGAACCCATGGACGAACACGAGGACGCTGCGGTCCGGGCTTTTCTTGACCGTGGCGTTGAGCCAGGTCCTGGCTACGTCGGTGGTCAGTTCGTCCGCCTTCACGGTCGCGAAGTCGGTCGCTGGATTGGGTGGGAGCCGCTTCGGCCAGGCGACCTCGCCAGCCTTGCGGACAGGCGGGATCGATACCGTGATGTCCGCGAACGCGGGGGCGCGTGCCCGCTCGCCCGTGAACATCTCTCCGGCATGCTCGGAGCGGCCACGGGTCGTGGCGATCAGCATGCTCACCCGGCTCGAGTCGGGCGACGTGTCCGCAACTGGCGTCAGCACGCCCTTTGGATGCCCGCCGCATCCGGCAGGCAGGACGAGCACCGCAAAGAGAACAAGCCATCCACCCGACAGGAGCAGCGAAGATGGAGGACGATCGGAGCTGGTTTCGATGCTCACTGTGCTTCCTTTTCCAATAAGAGACGCCACCGGCCACGTAACACCGCATTCGCCGTCCCCGGAATTCCGTTCCCACCGCCACCAGTGCAAACCCCCGCGCTTATCGGCCATGTTGAACTGCATCCTGTAATTGTCTGACGAGTTCTGCGGTTTGAGGATCGTTCGGCTGGAGACGGGCGAGCGCCTCGGCAAACTTAAGCGTCTCGGCATAGCGGCCGAGTTTGAGGCCGAGCTGAATGGCAGTGCCGAGCAGATTGGCGTCTATTGCACCATTTGCAACAACCGGATCGAACAGCGCGAAAGCGTCATCCGTTCGACCAACCGCATCGAGCGCGATCGCCGCCGTCGTCCTGTATCGGGCATTCACTGGATCCAGGCGCATTGCCGCTTCCAACTCGCGAATTGCGTCCGGCATCGCCTTTTGACGAACGAGCGACAAACCGTGTCCATAGCGGAGGTCGGCCCGATCCGGATTGGCCGTGACCGCCTCGGCGTAGGCCTGTTCGGATTTCTCGTTGTCACCCGTGGCGCGATAGAACTCGGCAAGATTGGTGCGCGCACCCGAAAGTGTCGGGTCAAGAACAATCGCCTGGCGGAACGCCTTTTCCGCCTCGTCCGTGCGCCCCTGTTCGAAGAGGAAGGATCCGTAAGTGCTCTGCGCCTCGGCGCTGTCCGTGTTGGCCTGGACATAGGCACGCAAATCGTCGACGGCGGCATCGAAGGCGCGGCGTTGATCGCCGAGGAGGTCCAGCGACGGCGTGCTGCCAAGAGCCTTAGCGGCGGCCACCCGGACCGCTCGGGTTTCGTCCGCCAGCAGGACCCCGATCGCGCCCAACCGCAGTTCAGGGGACAAGTTGGCAGCCGCCTCCGCTGCCCCGAGCCGGACGAGCGGATCGGGATCTCCCGCCGCCGCCCCGACGTCCGCGGCGGTGGCTGCTCCATCGAGCCTTGTCATTTCGGCCACCGCGCTTCCCCTGACGATGCCCGGTTGTTCACGGTCGGCCAGAAACTCGCGCAGATCCTCTATCGCTGCCAGATCGTTCTGCGCAGCTCCCGCGAACGCATGGGCGATCGAGGGACGTTGCCGCCAAGCCTTGCCATACCACCTGTCCAGGTTCTCTGACGCCCAGGCGTTCGTTTTGCCCTCGTGGCAGGAGGTGCAGGCATTCGGCGTTCCGTAGAGCGCGGAGAGGTCCGGGCGGGGAATGACGAAGGAATGGTCGCGTCGCGGATCCGCCTTCATGTAGATCCGCTCCGGCATGTGACAGTTGGCGCAAAGAGCGCCAGCCGAGCCTTGCGGATGATGCATGTGGGCCGGCGTATCGAACGCGCCGCTCGGGTCGTTGCCTGCAAAACGTTCCGGCGCGGTTTCGGCGTGACACTGCGTGCACAGCGCGTTGCCGGCGGCTTTGACGGTCCCCTCGTGTGGGCTGTGGCAGTCGAAGCAGGTGACGCCTGCCTTTGCCATCTTGCTCTGCTGGAAAGAGCCGTACTCGAACACCTCGTCGCGAATCTGCCCGTCCGGGAAATAAAGACCGCTGCGCAGCAACGCTGGGGAAAAATGGTCGAGAAAGGATCCTCCCGGCCGATAGCCATCGACAAGCCTGCTGCGTCGCGCGTGACAGGCGAAGCAAGTGTTCGCATCGACCTTCGACAGGCCGGAATCTGCCGCCGCCGTTGAAGCATTAGCCGCTTTGGCTCTGGCCCATTTGACATGCTTTGCACCGCCACCATGGCAGGACTGGCAGCCAATGCTCGTCGCGACATAGGACGACTTATATTCGTGCGTCTGCGGCTGGAAATTGGTCCGCGGATCGGTGGAATGGCAGTCGATGCAGGTGCGGTTCCAGCGGTAGAAGGGGCCTGTCCAATGATATGTGGATCCTGGCCGTGCCGGACTGACTTCGCCCAGCCAGAACCATTCCTGTTTTTGGGTGTCCCAGGCGATGTCGAGAGCCTGCAACCTGCCGCCGCCGAGATCAACGAGATACTGCTGGAGAGGCTCATAGGCGAACGTATATTTGACTTCGTAGTCCGCCTGCTTGCCGTCCGGCCCTTCGGTGCGGACAAAGAAGCGACCGTCCCGGCGGAAAAAGGATGCGGCAACGCCATCGCGATCGAACTGGATATTGTTGAAGTTGCCCAGCACCGATCTGTCGTCTGCGACGGCCATCGCCTTGGCGTGATGCGACTTGGCGAAGGCGGTAGCCTGATCGGCGTGGCACGACGAGCAGGTTTTCTCGTCCACGAAGCCGTCATGAACCGCGATCAGCGGGTCAGACACCGATGCTTCGGTCTTTTCCGCCGCAAGCGCAGGTGCCGCCAACGTAATCAAGGAAAAGAGCGCCAAGGCTGTCCAACGAACCGACGCTCGTCCGATACACACAAACGGCTGGACGCGCATTCGCCATCCTGGCAGACCCCGCATGTGGACCCAGTACGTGCGGCCAAAGGTTTCGGCCAGCGACTTGGCCGAAACCCGCGCCGGTCTCGTCGAACCTACCTTCACCAAAGCTCCCTCTTGGAAGGCGCTGAGCCGCGGATATGCAGTCCTACTTCTCCGGAAAAATCTGTTTCCAGTCGGCCTTCATGTCCACAACCGTCCACTGGTTCAGGGCGGCAGCATCAAGCGCCTTGTCGAGGCGGCCGAATTCCGTGTCCCGGTCGTAGGCGTATTCGCGTTCAGCGTCGGTGTGATGAATGAGCATGCCGAAACGGACGCTCCCGCCCGTCATCGTCGTCCATTGCAGCATTTCCAGATCGCCGTCGGAGTTGCCGAAGGCGGCGATCGGTCGGCGGCCGATATGCGCATTGATCCCGACAGGTTTGCCCGCCTTGTCATCGATGAAGTTGACTTGTGGCAGGCGGAACAGGGTGGGCGTGCCATCACGCATCTCGAACTGCGTCTTGATCGACGAGCCGACGACCTGTTCGGGGGGAACGCCGTAGACCTTTTCGGCCCAGGGCCGCACAAATTCGATACCGCCGCCGGACACGATGAAGGTCTTGAAGCCGTTGGCGCGCAGGTAGGAGAGCAGTTCAAGCATCGGCTGGTAGACCAGCTCGGTGTAGGGTTTCTTGAATTTCGGGTCGCGCGCGGTGGCTATCCAGTCGGAAGCAATCTTCTGGAACTCGTCGCTGGTCATTCCACCATGGGTCGCCAAAATGAGTTCCATGAGGCCCTTTTCGCCGGACGCACCAACGGCCTTCATGTCATTTTCAAGCACCGCCTTGAACGGCTGCGTGTCCTTCCACTCCGGGTGGGACGGAGCCTCCGCCTTCACACGGTCGAGGGCGAAGGCGAGCTGAACGTACATTGGATGCTCGACCCACAGCGTGCCGTCGTTGTCGAAGACGGCGATGCGCTCCGGTTCCGGAACGAAGTCGGGCGAGTTTTCCTTCGTCACCTTCTCGACGAAGGCAACGATGGCTGCCTTCGGGGCGGTGTCGTTCCAGGAGGGAAGAGGATCGGTTTGCGCGAGAGCGAGGGGGGCGACGAGCAGAGCCGCGGCGGCAGCCAGTATGACGCGACGGGTCAGTCGGGGGAGATCATACTTCGCAAGCATGTGAGACTCCGTATTGTTATGTTCATCACCTTGTCGGAACGGCTGCTACATGTCTGTGACGAGTTGCCGATCGACGGCGAAATGCTCATTGGCGACCGACCAAAGTGGCGATCGGTCGCGCAGATTGCGCGGATGCTACTGCCCTTGGCGTTGCTTAACGGCCGCCTCAATTTGGGCCTTCACGGCGTCGAGGTTGAAGCTTGCGCCCTTCTGTAGCGGTGGATAATCGATGGCCGTCTGGGCGAGTTTCGCCACTTCCTGCTGGACGAAGACAAAACGCCAGAACTCGTACTGGAACCAGCCCCAATATTCCTGGGCCCCGTCAAGTGTCCCGCTATTCGGCCAGCCAAAGCGCTCGAACGGGTCGAGGCGCAGGTTTGTCAAACTCGGCGCGTTGAGCTGGTTCTTGACGCCGATCCAACCGTTGGGCTGGTCAATAAAGCGATACTTGTAGTCGTTTATGCGCACCGCTCCGAGGGTGCTTTCGCCGAAATAGAATACCTCTTGCCGGGCGGAAGGACCCTTACCGGTGATCAAGTCCATCTGGTTGTAACTGTCGAGATGGTTCTTGTAAGTTTTGTCGCCGGTAGTTTTGCCCTTCAGCAGTTCCTCCTTGATGTTCGGGTTGCCGGCAGCGGCAACGAAAGTGGGGAACCAGTCGAGACCGGAGATGATGCCATTTTCGACCGTACCCGCAGGCACTTTTCCGGGCCAGCGTATCATCGCAGGGGCGCGGAACCCGCCTTCATAGACAGTACCTTTTTGTCCCTTGAACGGCGTGTTGCCGCCATCCGGCCAGGTGAAGGTCTCGGTGCCGTTGTCCGTCGTGAACACGACTATCGTGTTGTCGTCGAGGCCCATGTCCGTCAACTTCTGCATGGTCGCGCCCACTATGTCGTCGAGCTGGGCCATACCAGCTTCCTGGAGCGACCATCCGTTCTCGGAATTGCGCAAAGCTTCGTATTTGGGCGACAAATGAGTCACGATGTGCATGCGTGTAGGGTTGAGCCACAGGAAGAACGGCTTGTTCTCCGCCTTCACCTTGTCGAGCCATTTGAACGCGACATCGCGGATTTCTTCATCCACAGTCTCCATCCGGTCCGGAAAGAGAGTGCCGGCGTCTTCGATCCTCTGCTTTCCGACCGTGCCCCAGCGCGGGTCTACCGTTGCATCGTCGGTTTCGGTCGCAAAGCTGTGAACCATGTTGCGCGGGCCGACCTTGTCCAGCAGATCCTGCGGGTAGTTCGGATGTGCCGGGTCTTCCATGGCGTCCAGGTGATACAGGTAGCCGAAGAACTCGTCGAAGCCGTGGACCGTGGGCAGATACTCGTTGCGGTCGCCGAGATGGTTCTTGCCGAACTGCCCAGTGGCATAGCCCAAATCCTTGAGCGCCGTCGCAATGGTCATTGCTTCTGCCGGCATGCCGACAGTTGCGCCGGCTTGACCAACAGTGGTCATGCCGGTGCGGATTGGGAGTTGGCCGGTAACGAAGGCCGCGCGACCAGCCGTGCAGCTCGCCTCGGCGTAATAGTCGGTGAACAACATGCCCTCGGCGGCGATCTTGTCGAGGTTCGGCGTACGCCCGGCCATCATGCCGCGGTGGTAGGCGCCGATATTCCAGATGCCGACGTCGTCTGCCATAATGACGACGATGTTGGGTTTTTCCTGTGCCGCCGCGGGGTCAATCGTTGCTATCGCGGCAAAAGCGGAACCCAAAAGACCAAGCCAGGCGCTTTTCAATCTGTACATTGTTCAATTCCTCCCAACTGCCAGAGGCGGGGCTGGGCCCGCGCCCTCGTTGAACCCAACTGACACGTCGTCCAATTTCGCACTGAACCGGGCAGCAACTGGGTCGTCGTGGACTGGTAGAGTCTTGCCGGCGGCCCCGAATTGCTCAGGGCCGCCGCGGTACGAAGGTCAGTTGCCAGTCGGGATCGGAATGTTGACGCCCTCCTTCGCGAGTGAGTCGCGGACCCACTGGAAGCGTTGGTAATCCGAAAGCGTGATGGGGCCGTTGTAAGTCAGGCTCTGCGGCTTCCGCGGTGGATACTGCACGTAGGTGGTCATGATCTTCTTCAACTCCTCACCCATGACTACGCCCATCCAGGTCCGCTCCGTGAAGTTATTCATGAAAATGTCGTAGCGTTCCTGCGGGTCCTGCCACAGGTCGAACACCTGGGGTACCGTAGCGACATACTTCTCCGCGCCCTTCCAGCCGAGGTTCGAGTCGACGGCCAGCCCACCAGTCGAGGCTCCGTCATCGCCACGGATGTTGAACGCGAACTTGTAGTTGTTGACGCGAATCGCTCCGGGGGAGAGCTCGTTCTCGGTAAAGTAGAACCATGATTTGCGCGCCGACTTGCCTGTGCCGAGCAGGACCGGCGACATGTCATAGCTGTCGAAGATGATGGGCTTGTCTTCGCGATCCTTGTCAGGCAGCGGCACCGCGCCGACTGCGGCAAATGTCGCCATGAGATCGAGGCCGCCAACGATGTCATGATTCTTCGTCCGCGGTTTGATCTTGCCCGGCCAGACTGCGATCGCGGGAACGCGATTGCCGCCCTCGCGCAAGGTGCCCTTGCTGCCGCGGAATGGCGTGTATCCGGCGTCCGGGTAAACGTCCTGCCAGGCCCCGTTGTCGGTCGTGTAGAAAACAAGGGTGTTTCTGTCCATGCCGGTTTCACGCAGCTTGTCCAGGATGCGGCCGATGCGCGTGTCGAGTTCGACGACCGAGTCCGCATACTTGCTCTTCGACAGCGACTTGTGCTGGAACTCGGGGGCAGGAAGGTTCGGCTGGTGCACCTTCATGAAATTCACATTGATGAAGAACGGCTGATCCGGCTTCTTGGCGGCGGCATCGAGGAATTCGATTGCCGCCTTCTCGACATAGCCGTCGAAGAAGGGGACGCCGACAACGCCCGGTTTGCCGTCGATCACAGGCGTGTCGACGTACTGGCCGTTGATCTTGAAATCCTCCGTCACCTCGCCGCCGGCTTTGCCGGAGAGCGAACCTTTCGTCACCTTCTGGAACATGGCCCTGAGGTCCGGGTCCATATCGGGGAACCAGGTCGGATCGGCGTAGGTGTAGGCGTTGAGATGATAGAGGCCGACATATTTCATTTCGTCATAGCCCTGCGCGATCGGCAGCGCGTAGTCCGCCTCGCCAAGGTGCCACTTGCCGGTGAAATAGGTCTGATAGCCCCCGCGCTTCAACACTGACGCAAGCGTCCATTCGGCGGCCGGCAGGCCGCCACCCTGGCCCTGGAAGGCGACCGTCGTCATACCGCTGCGGTTCGGAATACGTCCGGTCTGCATCGCGGCGCGGCCCGGCGTGCAACTCGGCTGGGCGTAGAAGGAAAAGAAGGTCATTCCTTCGTCCGCCAGCCTGTCGATGTTCGGCGTCGGCATGCCGCGACCTTCGCCGCCGCCATAGGGACCGAGATCACCATAGCCCGTGTCGTCGGATACGATGAAGAGAATGTTGGGCTTTGTTTGTGCTTCCTGGGCCTGCAGGGTGGATGGGGTACACCAGAGAACGGTTGAAGCAGCCAATGCTCCAACGCCGCAGATGATCCTACGATTCATTTTGAGTCCTCCGTTGAGATCTCCGGCCGAACGGTGATTCACCCAAGCGCACGACGGAAAATCCAACGAGTGCCGCCGGTCGCGTATTCACACTGAAATCAATCGAAACAACTGGAGTAACTTTAAAAATTCGGACGCCTTCGATTGGGAACGGCATCCAGCCAGAGCGTCCGTCGCGGATTACGAACGGCACTCATGGCGAGCAACCTACCGAATGACGATCCGCAGCGATATTGTACCTTGGGGCAACCCTTACAATTGTGATCTTCCTGAGATCTATTGTGCGGTTGTAAGGGCGACGCGGCTTTGCTATTTGTCGATGAGCTTCTCGGGGCAAGGCAATGGGCTTGGTGCGCAATTGGACGATGCGATCGTGCCGGCTCGGGTGGCTTGCGGCCTTCTGTTGCATGTTTCTCGGAGTGGTTGCCGCGGCCCCGTCCATGTCCATGGAGATCGTGGGTCGGGTTCCACGTGTTCTCATTCTCTACCCATATGACGAACGAATAGCCGCGACGACCGAGGCTGGAGAGGCTGTAAGGACGCGACTGCTCGATGCTACCAAAGGAAAGATCGATCTCTTCTCCGAATTCCTCGATCTTTCGAGATTTCCAGAGGCGGAGCACGTCGGCCGAATGGGCAGGTATCTTTCGGCCAAGTATGCGGACCGCCGCCCCGATGTGGTGCTTGCGCTCGGCGAAGAATCGGCGCGGTTCATCTCTGCGAACCGCAAGAACCTTGCGGACGGTGCAAGGATAATCGTCGCCGGCTTCAGCAGCTCCACGGCCGAAGAAATGGACCTGCCCGGCGATGTGATCGGGGCCTTCAGTGAGTTTCACATCCTCAAGACTGCGGAGATGGCTCGCGAACTCCAGCCGGAGGCGCGTCATCTCTTCATCATCGGAGGATCATCAGAATTCGACCGTTCGTGGCTCGCCACGGCGCGAGCCGATCTTGCGGCTTTTTCCAAGAGTTACGAAACGACCTACCTGGAGGACTTGACCATCGACGAGTTCACCAGGCGGGCCGCCGAGCTTCCCCGTGACAGCATCGTCCTGGCGCTAACGATCTTTAAGGACCGCGACGGCCGCAATTTCATTCCGCGTGAAGCGGTCAAACAAATTTCGGAGACTGCCAGCGCGCCGATCTACGGTCCGTACCTCACCTACATCGACTACGGCGTTGTCGGGGGCAGCGTCGTCACGTTCGAGTCGCTGGGCAAGACCGTGGCCGACCTCGCTCTCGATGCCCTTGCTGGCAAGCCGACTTCAAATCGCGAGTCGCCCCAAAGCTATGTCGCCGATGCGAGGGAGCTCCAACGCTGGGGATTGTCGGAGAAGAACCTTCCTCCGGGCGCAATCCAGATGTTCAAGGAACCGACCTTCTGGGAACAGTACTGGCTTGCCACAGTCGCGGCACTTGCTATCATCACGGCACAGGGCACTGTTATTGTTGGGCTTCTTGTCGAACGCCGCCGCCGCCGGGCGGCGGAGACCGAATCACGCCATCGTCTCCTCGAAGTGGTTCACCTCAATCAGTCCGCAACTGCCGGCGCGCTCTCGGCGTCGATCGCGCATGAACTCAACCAGCCGCTCGGTGCCATCCGTAGCAACGCCGAGGCGGCGGCGGTCATTCTTCGGTCCGAAAGGCCCGACCTCGAGCTGATCGAGCAGATCCTCGTGGATATTCAAAACGACGATCAGCGCGCCCATGACGTCATTTCCCGGATGAGAGGGCTGCTCAAGAAGCGAGGCGAGATCGATTGGCAGGAGTTCGACCTCAATGACGTGACGACGAGTGCGATCCGGATTCTCCGCGGAGAAGCCGAGCGGAGAGGAGTGGTTCTCAGTGCTAACCGGGCTCCACGGGAGCTGCCGGTCCGAGCCGACCGGGTTCACGTCCAGCAGGTCATTCTCAACCTCGCGACAAACGCGATGGACGCAATGCTGGACGTGGTCACGACTGAAAGGAGGCTCACGCTTGAAACGACGCTGACGAAGGAATCCAAGGCGGAGCTGTCGATTTCCGATACGGGCCGCGGTATTCCCGACGAACAACTCGCCAGTGTTTTCGAGCCGTTCTATACTACAAAGCCAACAGGGACAGGGCTTGGCCTTTCCATCGCGCGCGCGATAGTCGAAACCTACGGCGGCAAGATCTGGGCCGCCAACCGCCCGGAAGGCGGAGCGGTTTTCCGTGTTGTGCTGCCTCTCGCACGAAATGGGTGAAGCAATTGGAACCCGTCGTTCACATCGTCGATGATGACCCATCCTTCCGCACCGCAGTTGGACGGCTGCTCTCGGCGTCCGGTTTCCGCGTGGCCCTTTATGAATCGGGAGACCAGTTTCTCGCGCAGCTTCCGAACGGCGAGCCGGGCTGCGTCCTCCTCGACCTTGGCCTGCCTGGCCTAAGCGGACTCGAACTGCAGGAAAGGCTGGCCGAGAAAGCCCCGCTGGTCCCGATCGTGTTTCTGACGGGGCAAGGTGACATCAAGGCAAGCGTTCGAGCGATGAAAGCTGGCGCTGAAGATTTTCTCGAAAAGCCGGCGTCCAGGGAGGCGCTTCTGGAGGCCGTCGAGCGGGCGTTGCGCCGCGGCGAGACACAGCGCCTGGAGCAGGATCGCAAGCATGCGCTGCGGGCGCGTCTGGGGAACCTGACGCCACGTGAGCGCGAAGTTTTTGGCCTGATCGTCCGCGGCAAACTCAACAAGCAAATCGCCCATGCGCTTGGCACCTCCGAACGCACGGTCAAGGCACACCGTCATAATGTCATGGAAAAGCTTGGGGCGCGGTCGTTGGCGGAGACGGTGTCGATCGCCGAGAGACTAGGGCTTGTCGATCCATCGGCAGATCAACTGCAACGGTAGCTACATGGGAACAGCGCGCTTCACCAAAGGACAATAGCCAGCCCTCGAGGTTGGTCATACGATCGTCATGATCGGGGCTGGTCATGCTTTTCGCATTGGCTCCAGAAAGGCGTCAATTGGAAAGCCCACTCCGCACCGTGGCTGTCGTCGAAGACGATCCGAGCATGCGCAGGAGCGTCGAACGCCTGTTGAACGCAAATGGTTTTGCGACCGAAGGACATTCGTCGGCCGAGGCCTTTCTCAGCCGTGCCGATGCAAGCCGGATTGGCTGCGTGGTGCTAGATATCCATCTTGGTGGCATGTCCGGCGTCGAGCTGTGGCAGCGCCTCAAGGCCTCCGGTGTCAATCTCTCGGTCATCTTCATAACCGCCGTGGAGGACGAGGCGCTTGAGCTGGAAGCGGTCAAGGCGGGCTGCGTGGCGTATCTGCACAAGCCGTTCCCGGCCGAATTGTTGGTCAGCGCCGTCAACAGGGCGTTGACGGTTTCCCCCAGCGATTGAATGGATTGCGAGCATGCTTCCCCAAGGGACAATATGCAGGGCTAGAATTTTGGCGCATGAAGTCAGAGCGCACCAGGCACAGCTTAGGGAGCGACGACCAGACGCTCGTCGTAGCCATAGGCCGCAGCGACGTCCAACGACGGTCCATTGGATCGATAGCCAAACAGGTGGAGACACAGCATGAAGTGGCTCAGATTGTGGCGGCGGACGCGCGGCGTACTGGCGATCGGGTCGTGTCTCATTGCTCAGTCTTTGCTTGCCGGAACGGCGTCTGCGCAGCAAACAAAACCAAACATTCTGTTCATTCTTGCTGATAACGTCGGCTACGGCGACATCGGCGTTTACGGAGGCGGGGAGCTGCGCGGGTCGCCGACGCCGCGCATCGATCAACTTGCGGCCGAGGGGCTGCGGCTGACGCAGTTCCTAGTCGAACCGTCTTGCACGCCATCGCGGGCCGCATTGATGACCGGGCGCTATTCCATCCGCTCCGGGCTCTCGCTGGTTGCGGTCGCAGGCACGCCTTTCTCGCTGCCCCAAAACCAGATCACCATGGCGGAGATGCTGCGCGACGCAGGCTACGCCACCGCGATGTTCGGCAAGTGGCATCTTGGTGCCCAAACCTACAGCCAGCCGCAGAACCAAGGCTTCGACGAGTTCTACGGAATACCGCCCGGTGACACCTGGGACGCCTTCGGGATGATCCGCCAGGGCCACCAGACCAAGTCCGCGGACATCCCGCTCGACAAGGGGCTGCATATTGTCGAGGCTAAACGGGAAGAGCCGCTAAAACTGGTGAAACCGTACACCGAGGAAGTGCGTCGCGGGATCGACTGGGAGCTGGTGGATCACGGCGTCGACTTCATCAGGCGTCAAAAGGCAGCGGGCAAGCCGTTCTTCCTGTATTTGCCGATTTCCCGGACGCACTTTCCGAATCTGCCCTCGAAACGCTTCGAAGGAGCATCCCGCATCGGTCAGTTCGGCGATTCTCTGATGGAGGGCGATGCAATCGTCGGTACCATGCTTGATGCATTGAAGGAGCTTGGCCTGGAGGAAAACACCATTGTCGTCTTCGCTTCCGACAATGGACCGGACGGCCCTGGAGCGAGCCGGTTCGGCACCGACATGCCGGACATGGGAACAACCGGACCCTATCGCGGCGCGCTGGGCGACGTCAGCGAAGGCGCGATCCGCACCGCTGCCGTGATCGTCTTATGCGATGTTCTCGATCATGGATTTCTTCCCGACCTTGGCGCACCTTGCCGGGGGCAAGGTGCCGGGCGACCGACCGATCGACGGGATCGACCAGAGTGATTTGCTGCTCGGCGAGGACGACAGCGGACGTCGCGAGCATTTGCTGACCTTCGTCGGTTCGGATCTGGTCGCCGTGCGCTGGAAGCAATTCCGGGCCTATTTCGTCGACGTAGCTCCCGGCCGTAGCGGCCCTGGCGGCGCAACACTGATGGGCGGGGTAGGATCCAGCGCCGCGCCGATGAACGGCTATCCGAAGGTGTTCAATATCGAGTCGGACCCGCAGGAGGAGCACAATATCGGCGAGATGTACAACTGGGTTCTCGGGCCGTTGCTGAAGGCGGTGGAGGAATACAAGGCGACCTGGTGCGATCGCCAAACCCACCCGGCGCGAACATGACAAAGTTCTGAAAACGCGGAAGTCAGTTTCGATTCCAGCTTTAAAGGCTGGCCGCCTAAGAATCTCGGATTACCGCTTATAGCGGCGCGAAGCTGCCCTCTGGTATCTGCTGATCGGAATTCCGCTCTCCACCCACCTAAGACGATCGATGGATGGGCGGCCGATGCGACCGCCGCCCTCGGGGAGTCGGCTTACATCCGTCGCGTTGAGCAGATTCGAACCGGAGACCCGTGTGTCGCGCACAGAGTTGAGAATGTGATTTCAACAGTTTTCCGCCGATGAGCGGATTGAACCAATGACTGCGTCCCTTCGTATCCGCCTTGAGAGGGCCGACCTTTCGCCTTAAATGATGCGTGATGACTGATGCGCAACGAGGCGGATATGAGAACGACACTGGTAATCGACGACGATGTCCTGATCGCCGCAAAGGCGATGGCAGCCCAGCAGCGCCGGAGCGTCGGCGAGGTCATTTCCGAACTGGCGAGGCGTTCTCTGCACAGACCGCGCAGCAGCGGCGAGCGCAATGGAATTCCTCTCCTATCACCTCGGCCAAATGCTCCGCCAGTGACGCTCGAAATCGTCAACGCCCTGCGTGACGAACTGCCGTGACTTTCCTGCTCGACGTCAATGTGCTGATCGCCTTAATCGATCCGGGCCATGTAGCCCATGACGATGCGCACGAATGGTTCGCGGAGACGGGTCAGGCCGCGTGGCTACCTGCCCCATTACTGAAAATGGTGTCATCCGCATTGTCGGCAACGCCAAATATCCTAATTCTCCCGGCTCGCCCTCACCCGTGATGGAGATCGTTGGCAAATTGCGGGCGCTCCCCGGGCATCGCTTTTGGCCGGACGATGTGAGTCTCGTCGGCGCAGATGACATCGCTCCGGCGACAATCCTAATCTCGGGCCAGGTAACGGATACCTATCTGCTTGCGCTAGCGAAGGCGCATGGGGGAAGCTGGCCACATTCGACCAGAGGCTGTCGGCAGCGGCGGTGACAAGGGGCAATTCCGCCTTGCACCTGATCGATAACAAATAGGGTCGAGAATTCCACTCGGTACATTATGCGAACGGGTTTTGCGTCAATCCCTTGTGAGCTTAATCCTTCGCCGAGTGCTTGCTTCTGCCCGCAGTCGGAGCTGGGCCGCTGCTCTGTGGGGTCTGCTGAGGACCGGTTGGCCAATCTCGAGAGGCGCAGTCACCTCGTGCTGCTGATCGCATAGCGGCCTGACCCATCCATCGTCCCGGCACGGGCGGCGCCCACTTAGGCATCGATCGGCGCCGCCTAGACCGACCACATGAAGGAGGGAAACGATGAGTAATCTCGCGCCTGATCGTCTTTTTCTGGATGATCTCTATGTCGGACAGCGCTTCACAAGCGCGACTCACACGATTGACGAAGCGCAGATTAAGGCGTTCGCGTCGCAATTCGACCCGCAGCCCTTTCACACCGACGAGGCGGCGGCCAAGGACACATTCTTCAGGGGGCTGGCGGCAAGCGGATGGCACACCGCAGCCATTACAATGCGTCTCAACGTCGAGACGGGCTTGCCCTTCGAGGGTGGCCTCGTTGGAGCGGGAGGAGAGCTAAACTGGCCGGCCCCAACGCGCCCCGGCGATACATTGCACGTCGAAAGCGAGGTGGTCGGGATCACGCCCTCGCGCTCGAAGCCCGATCGAGGCATCGCAGTCGTTGTGAGCCGCACGATCAACCAGCACGGCGAGGTGGTTCAGATTCTCAAGGCCAAGCTCGTTGTTCCACGCTCGCCAGGCAGGCACAGTTAGCACCTCGTGGTGGCGAGCGGGTTTGATCGCCGATACAGCCAGCTTCAAATCTGATTTCTTATCCGTCGCGGCGGACCTTTTGCAACTCGGCTCGTCGTTGCAGCCACTGAATCGTTGCGAGAAACAGCGTCGAAAATACTATCAGGAGCGCCGCAACTGCGGCAATCGTCGGGCTGAGGGTCTCGCGCACGCCGCTCCACATCTGGCGCGGAAGTGTTCGCTGCTCTGAGCCGGATATGAATAGTGCGACGACGACTTCGTCGAACGACGTCACGAATGCAAAGAGTGCGCCCGAAGCGACGCCGGGGGCAATCAGCGGGAGCATGACCCGGAAGACAGCCTCGACGGGACGTGCACCAAGGCTCGCCGCCGCCCGCATGAGGTTTTGATCAAAGCCGCTGAGCGTTGCCGTGACCGCTACGACGACGAATGGGGGCACCGAGGACGGTATGGGCAAGCACCAGCCCCGTCAGCGAGTTCAGCAGGCCGACGGCGGCGAAGGCGTAGTAGATGCCGACGGCGGCGACGACGACCGGCACGATCATCGGCGAAATCAGAACGGCCGTCAGTGTCGCGCGGGCCGGACAATCGCTCTGGCTGAGACCGATCGCCGCCAAGCGTGCATCATTTCGTGCGAGAAGGCGGCCGTCGCGTCGCGCACCAGCGTCACGTGATAGCCGAGTTCCATCGAAATCCTGCATACCGGGCCGAACGTGAAGCGCGATATGAGGCGTTTAAAGCAAGCAGGTGACCGGCAAGCTCGAACTTAGCCGTGACCGCTATTGTCAGATATCCTGCCTTTCGTGACCCGCTAATCGAAGGCTTCAGACATGTCGTCTCCTCCATACCTGCTCCGATTGCTTCCGGCGGAGCGGTTGCCGGGTGGGACTTGCACCCACTGGAAAGCCGCCGCGTTGGCACGGCGCACACCCAATGCGGTCATATCCGGATATTGCCTGACGCACGCTACCGCTCGGCCGCTGGCGCGGGTATTATCTATCGACGGTCATGCGTGTGCATGCCTACCTCCATCGCAAGAAAGGCGATCAATCGAACGCAGAATATTGGTACCGCCGCTGCGCCACCGCACCGTCAATCTTAACGCTTGATGAGGAATGGGAAGAGTGATTGTAGTCGATGACAAAGTCGCTCTCTACCGGGACCTGGCGCAGCAACTAGGCGGCCTCATCGGCGACGAGCGCGATGCGATCGCGAATGCTGCCAATACCGCGGCGCTCTTGTTCACGAGCCTCCCCGATTTGAACTGGGCCGGCTTTTACTTCTTGCGATCGCCCGAAGAGCTGGTCCTGGGACCGTTCCAGGGCAAGCCGGCGTGTGTGCGCATCGCTGTGGGTCGCGGCGCCTGTGGGACAGCGGTCGAACGGCGGCAGTCCATGCTGGTCGAGGACGTGCACGCCTTTGTCGATCACATCGCCTGTGATGCAGCCTCGCGCTCGGAGCTTGTGGTGCCGTTGATCCGGGATCGTCGAATTCTTGGTGTCATCGACCTCGACAGCCCCCTGCTCGCGCGCTTCGATCTCGACGATCAACGCGGCATCGAAGCGATTGCAGCAATTTACGTGAAGGCCACTGCTGACCCTTAGGCGGCACATGACTTTCAACGCGGTTAACCGATACTGTCACCCGATGCAACGCAAACTACGGGAGGCTCACATGCCACGCATGCGTGCTGTTCAAGTGAAAAACGCCAACGGACCATTCGAGCTTGTCGAACGCGAAATTCCGACCCCAGCTGCGGGCCAGGTCCTGATCAAGGTCCAGGCGTGCGGGATATGTCACAGCGATGCTTTCACCAAAATGGGGGCTTTCCCGGGCATTACCTTTCCGCGCGTGCCGGGCCACGAAGTTGTGGGCGTCATCGACAAGGTCGGCGAGCGTGTGCCCAATTGGAAGCCCGGGCAACGGGTCGGGGTTGGCTGGCACGGTGGCCATTGTGGCCATTGTCCGTCCTGCCGCCATGGCGATTTCATTACATGTGCGAACGGGCAAATTCCCGGCATCACCTATGATGGCGGCTATGCCGATTACATGATCGCGCCTTTCGAAGCCCTGGCTGCGATCCCAGATGATCTGCAGGCCGCCGAGGCTGCGCCTCTCCTGTGCGCTGGAATCACGACCTACAATGCATTGCGGAACGGCGGGATCCGTGCAGGCGATACTGTCGCGGTGCTTGGTATCGGCGGTCTCGGTCATCTCGGTGTTCAGTTTGCCGCCAAGATGGGCTGCCGCACGGTCGCCATCGCGCGGGGCGCCGATAAGGGGCCGCTGGCGCGCAAGCTCGGCGCTCATCACTATTTCGATAGCACCACCCAGGATGTCGCCACCGAGCTGAACAAGCTGGGTGGAGCTCGCGTGATCCTCTCCACGGTCACCAACTCGCAGGCGGTAAGCGCGGTGCTTGGCGGACTGGCCGTTGATGGCAAGATGATCGTCGTTGGCGCTTCACCCGATCCCATCGAGGTCTCGCCGTTCCTGCTGATCGGCGGTCGCCGGGCGATCCAGGGGTGGCCCTCTGGAACCTCGACGGATTCTGAAGAAACTTTGGCTTTCAGCGCCCTCGCCAACATTCGGCCGATGATCGAAACGATGCCGCTTGAGCGGGCGGCCGAAGCCTATGAGCGGATGATGAGCGGCGCAGCCCGGTTCCGGATGGTGATAACGACCGGGCAATAGTCCGGTTGTGACGCATGTGAGGAAACGTCAGGCGCGTTGTAGTCGCGGGACTTCCCACCGGTCACGGCACCGCTGCCCGTTCATGGACGAGATCAAGGCATCAGGAGCCCGTGATGCTCCGGGTGTCCTCCGGTTTCGGGAGTGGGGGAGATTCTGGGTCGAGTTGGAGAACTGGGGCTGGGGCCCCGTGCCAATGCCTGAGTTTCGCAAGCAACGAATCGATCTCGGAAAATCATTCCACGCGTCCTCGACCCTGCGGGGTTTTCACACAGCCACCATCCACCCCACGACGCTCGTGAAGGCGAATTCTCGACCCGTTGCGGACACCCGCCAAAAGTCCCCGAATGCCCGGTGCTAGCATGGAAGCGGCCTCCAGAGCGGTTGCAAGTGCGAGGGGCAGATAACCTACGATGCCTGCTGGCATCGGGCGCAGCAACTCCTAGCTTGTGCGACAGGCGCATGTACACCGGATTGCTCAGAAGCTCGCTTGACGCCGGCGTGACGATGATCGAGGGAAGTGCCGGGACAGCGCCGCGCATGGCAAACGCCAGGACAACCAGCGGTCGCGGGTGGCGGGCATCGAGGCGCGTGCCCAGCGGGGGCATCGAGCCGTCATAAGATAGGCTGCAGGGACTGGACGAGCACCGTCCGCCGCGTCGGGTTAGCGCGTGACGGTACCATCCTTATCGGCCCTTTCTGAGCTCGTGTTTCTGGAAGGAACAGGCTCGCTCTTTATGAAATCTTTACGCGCGCAACTGAAATCCCCAATCGAATCCAGACCTCATACGGACGTAAGGTAGACGCAAAGCGGTCTGCAAACGCATATATGGCCCACTCGGTACAGCGTGCTGGCACAAGATCCTGACCACCTCGCACTTGGGCTTTGCGGATAATCGCAGAGCGAGGCATTTTCGGAGAGCCGATGACGGCGTCCATGGACCATACGCCCGCGCAGACAAACAACCTGCGTCAATTTTTGGTGCTCACCCTTGGTTCGGTCGGCGTCGTGTACGGCGATATCGGGACGAGCCCACTGTATGCCTTCCGCGAGGCACTCCGTCCCTTTGCCGCAGGAGGGGTCGAGCGCGGGGAGGTCATCGGCCTCATTTCGCTGATGCTCTGGGCGCTGACGATCATCGTGAGCTGCAAATACGTGCTGTTTCTGCTGCGCGCCGACAATGACGGTGAGGGTGGGATGCTGGCCCTGCTGGCCCTGTTGATGAAGAAGGCACCCCGCCAGACAGCGATCATGCTTATGGTTGGAATCTTGGGTGCCGCCCTCTTTATCGGCGATGCAATGATCACGCCGGCGCTTTCCGTCCTTTCGGCCGTGGAGGGGCTCAAGCTCGTCACGCCAGCGTTTCAGGATTACGTGCTACCGATCTCTGTGGCGATCATAGTGCTGTTGTTTGCCATCCAGTCCCGCGGCACAGGAGCCGTGTCGAACCTGTTCGGACCGATCACCCTCGTTTGGTTTATCGCCATGGGAGCGGCCGGCATTGCCCACATCGGCGACGATTTGGGGATTCTGGCGGCCGTCAATCCGGTTCACGCCGTGACCTTTTTATGGAACGGCGGCCTCGTCGGTTTTATCGTCCTCGGCGCCGTATTCTTGACAGTGACAGGAGCCGAGGCGCTCTATGCCGATCTTGGACACTTCGGTCGCCGGCCAATCCAGGCGGCTTGGTTTGCAGTCGTGTTTCCGGCACTGGCCTTGAATTATGTCGGACAGGGCGCCCTGGTGCTGTCGCATCCCGAAGCTATCTCTGATCCGTTTTTTCTGATGTTTCCAAGCTGGGCTCTGTTGCCGATCGTGATTCTGGCAACCGCAGCAACTATCATCGCCAGCCAGGCAGTGATCACCGGAGCGTTTTCACTCGTACGACAAGCGATTCACCTCGGATTCCTGCCGAGGTTTGAGATCTGCTACACCTCGGAAACGCAGACGGGACAGATTTACCTGCCATTGGTCAACACCGCGCTCCTGGTCGGCGTGCTTGTTCTCATGCTCGTGTTCGGCAGTTCCGAGTCGCTTGCCACGGCCTATGGTGTATCGGTCACTGGCGCCATGGTCGTCACCACCATTCTCGCCATCGAATTCGTCCGCCATCAGTGGAACTGGCGCATATGGACTGCGACTGCGGTCCTGCTTCCTCTGTTCCTGCTCGAGCTCACTTTTCTCGGTGCCAACCTCTTCAAGATCCATGACGGCGGCTACGTGCCCATCCTCTTCGCCGGCCTAGTGATGACGCTGATGTGGACCTGGCGCAAAGGCGTCCGGATTCTGCGTGAGAAGACCGCCCGCCAGGATGTTGCGCTCGACACGTTCATAGCCGCGGTCGAGCGAAAATCCGAACACGCCCCTGCCGTGGTCCCGGGAACCGCAATCTTCCTGACCGCAACACCCGATATGACCCCGGCCGTTCTGTTGCACAACATCAAGCACAATCACGTATTGCACGAGCACAACGTCATCCTGACGATCAAGACCGCCAGGGTGCCTTATGTCCCGGAAGAGGACCGCTACACGCTTACAAAACTCTCCGACCGGTTCAGCAAACTTGAACTGCGTTTCGGCTTCATGGACGACCCGAACGTCTCGCGGGCGCTTGCGCGCTGTCGCAAGGAGGGCTTCAAGTTCGAGATCATGACGACGTCGTTCTATCTCGGCCGCCGCAAACTGGTCGCAGACCCGCTGTCGGGCATGCCGAAATGGCAGGACAAGCTATTCATCGCGATGGCGGACTCGGCGATCGACCCGACCGATTATTTCCATTTGCCCGCAAATCGGGTCGTCGAACTCGGCGAGCAAGTCATCGTTTAGTCTCGCGGACTCCAGGAACCTAAATCCGTGCGCCTCACCGGCTGGCCGAGTTTGGCCATTTTTGCTTGGCCGCTTCCGCCGGTGGAGTTTTCGCCTCGACCCGCTTCAGGGCAGCATCGATCTTCGCGATGTCGGGGCGGCTGGTGTCGCGAATATGCAGGAGCTGATCCTGTCGCTATGCGCTTAGCCGTTGCTCTGTAAGACGCTGTCGAGTGCTCGCGCAAGGCGATCGAGCAAGCCGGGCCTCATTCCGTCGAAGGCCTGGCGCCCCATCGGTGTGTCGAGGCTGAACCCCTCTGTTGCAGGCTCAGGTGTGTTCCGTTTCCTTCGGGCGTCAACCACCAGGTAATCGTCGTGTCGAGCACGTCCGCGGCGAAAAGGTAACGCAGCAGACGCTCCGGCTCGACTTCGAGCACCTTGCAACGCTGCTTGCCTCACGGACCCATGTCGAGCTCGAACCTGGCCGGCCACTGGCTTGACGTCCCCCGCCCACCATTGTGCGTGGAGTTGTTGGATAAGGACACTCAACAACCCAACCCACGCGAAACTCCCGCGTTACCTCGGCACGGAGAATACGCATCATGCATTTCTGGTGGTAGAGGCGCCGCTCATGGCGTTGGCGACGTAGAACCGAGCCCTGGCGCAACCGACCTCTTTCGACTCCCGCCCGATTGCCGGCGGCGTCGAAGATGTCGGCACGAACGCTCCTTTCGTCGTCGCTTCATGCCGCGCAGGCGGCGGACCTGCGCCTGAAGGAGCATCCGGAGCGGAAGCTCGCGACAGCGACGACCTCGTTCCATGATGCGCTCCGGCAAAAGGTGCCGTTCCTGGATCGGGACCGATCCATGACTCCCGACATCGCCACTGGAACGGTTTTCCTGAAGGATTATGCGCTGACGGGGCTGAGCTGCTCCGGTATCGAGCGCGCCAGCATCTCCCGCCTCCCCGGCTCGCAACGTCGCTGTTGCGGGCCGTTTGTCATCCGTCGCGCGCCGTCACACCTGGCTCTGGATCCATTGCAGGAATTTGCGGATGGCCTTCTCGCCGGCGCGCCGCTCCAGGTGCACGAGATACCATCCACCGGGCTGCATAACGTCAGAGGCAAGCGGGGTCACGAGGTTGCCGTGGGCAATATCTACCTCGACCAGGAATTGCGGAACGACAACCACGCCCTGTCCATTGGCGGCCGCCTCGATGGCGAGCAGGTTGCTGTCGAAGAGCGGCGAGGATTTTTGCGAGAGGCCGGTCGCCCCCACGTTGGCGGCCCAGGTGGCCGCGTCCTCGGTGGTTCCGCTGACCGCAAGAAACGAGAAATGCCGCAGGTCATCAGGCGTCTTGATGGCTTTGGCGATCGCTGGCGAGCAGACGCCGACGAGCCGCTCGCGACGCAGCAGGGTATAGGTGAGGTTCGGCCTATTTGGCGCCCGCGTATAGATGAGGCCGATATCGGCGCGGTCCGGATTGAATTCCCAGTCGAGAAGGCTTGCATCGAGGTTCACGGCAATCTCGGGGGAAGCTTGCTTGAACGTCTGGAGACGCGGTATCAGCCATCGGACAGCGACGGTGACATAGACCTGCACGGTCAGCGCCGCGGGCGTGTTGGTCTGGCGAATGAGGTCGGTGGTCAGCGCGATCCTGTCGAGTGCATCCTGCACCACGGGAAAGTAGATTGCGCCCTCTCGGCTCAGTTCCACTCGGCCCGGCAGCCGCAGAAACAGCGGGGTGCCGAGATTGCGCTCCAGCGAGGCAATCTGATGGCTGATCGCGGACTGCGTGACGCGCAGCTCCTCAGCCGCCGACTTGAAGCTCATCAGCCGCGCGGCAGCTTCGAATGCCCGCAGCGTCGTCAACGGAGGCAAAGTGCGCCGGACCATGCTCACAAACCCACATGAATTCTACTCATGTAGACGTTAATTCTAATCGTTTGCAAGGAGCCGGGCCCATTTTCATACTCCCAGAATAATCGATAATAAGGGAACACAAAAATGAAGCGAGATCTTCTGAAAGGCACGGCCCTTGCCGTGACTATGACAGCCTGTTCGCTCTCCGCAAACGCCGTGTTTGCACAGCAAGGCTGCGTGCGCGTCCTCGGCTACGAATCCGACGGCGAGAAGCAGACCATGGACCCGGCGGCCCTCATCGGCACGGACAGCGTCTATCATATCCGAGCGGTTTACGAGCCACTTGTCGATCGCAACAACGCGATGCAGCCCGTGCCGGCACTTGCTGAATCCTGGAAATCCAATGCCGACGCAACGGAATGGACTTTCCACTTGCGCAACGGCGTCAAGTTCCACGACGGCTCCGATTTCGACGCCAAGGACGTGGTCTATTCCTATCGCCGCCTGCTCGATCCCGCCGTCTCGCCGGGCGGTTTTTCGACGCTTGCCTTCCTTGATGCGGACGGCATCACCGCCGTCGACGA
This sequence comes from Sinorhizobium psoraleae, assembly GCF_013283645.1. Lineage (GTDB taxonomy): Bacteria > Pseudomonadota > Alphaproteobacteria > Rhizobiales > Rhizobiaceae > Sinorhizobium > Sinorhizobium psoraleae. The sequence goes on along the minus strand of NZ_JABEKV010000010.1, from coordinate 107,290 downwards.
CCATACGGTGCGCTTCAAGGTAAAAGAGCCGGTCGTCGAACTGCCAATGTTGATCGCGACCAAATATGCACTGATGGTTTCGGACGGGGCCAAACCCGAGGACCTGCGCGTCAAGGGCAATGGCACCGGGCCTTTCCTGCAAGAAACTTTCACCATAAATGGCGCCGTGCGCGTGATGCGGCGCAATCCGAACTACTGGCGCACCGGCCTGCCGAAGGCCGAGTGCCTGGAGATCACCACCAGCCTCGAGCCGACCTCGCGGCTTTCCGCGCTGCTCTCCGGCACGGTCGACCTGTCGCTGACGGTCGATCCACCGAGCCTCCTTACACTCAAGGACAATCCCGCTGTCGAGCTCGTCACGACGCCAGGTGCGACGTCGCTCTATCTTGCGGTCTGGACGGACACACCGCCCTTTGACAACATCAAGGTCCGCGAAGCCATGAGGCTGGTGATGGATCGGCAGAAGATCCTCGACACCGTGCTGCTCGGCTATGGCGAGGTTGGCGGCGATACACCGATCCCACTCTCCTCGCCGTTCGGCCTCGGCACGCCGGCAAAAGCGGCGGACGTCGAGAAAGCCAAGACCCTTCTCGCCGAAGCGGGGCATCCAGACGGAATCGATTTCGACCTTTACACCTCCGACTCCTATCCCGGCATGATGCTGCTTGCGCAGGTCTATGCCCAGATGGCTGCTGAGGCCGGCATCCGCGTCAACGTCATCACGTCGCCGGCGGAAGGCTACTGGGATACGGTCTGGCTGAAGAAGCCGGCGGTCATCTCCTACACCAGCGCCCGCCCGCCGGCCGAGGCCCTGACGCTCTCGCTGAACAGCAAGTCAGAATGGAACGAGACTCACTGGAAGCGGGACGATTTCGACGCGCTTGTCGTTAAGGCCGGGCAGACCGCCGACGAGACGGAGCGCAACAAGCTCTACCGCGATGCCCAGCGGATCGTCGCCGACGAAGGCGGGATGATCCTGCCGGTCTTCACCTCTGTCGTGGCGGGTCTGCGCAGAGGCTGCACGGGCTATCAGCCTAATGTCGATGTGAACCGCATCGATTATGCCGAACTGGCCTGCGCCGACTAACGCCCACCCCACTCCCGAGACAACCGCATCCACGGGGCAGCCCGTCCCGTGGAAGAGGATAGCTGCATGACGACTTCCGCTTTGACGACCTTTCTCAACTGTTTTGCCGATGCGCTCGATCGCGATGCGCGAACCGTATCGCGATCCCATGCCGTCCGACTGCGCCGGATTGCGGAACACCTGCCGCCGGTAAACGACGTGCCGCAGAGCCGCGTACCGATCCAGGCGACCTGCGAGGTCGAGCTTGCCGGCTACAGCGCCCAGTCGCCGCTCGCCCTGGCACTTGCCGCGCTTCTGCCTGCCATCCATATGACCCGCAGCAAGAGCTATCTCGCCAACCCGCCGAGCAGCGATTTCGGGGAAAACTATGGATACGGCGTCATCTGTGGCCCAGACAATGGTCCTCCGGCGCTAATCAAGGACGAGGAAATTGCGTTCGGATTGATGTTCCTGGGGCCGGAGACCCATTACCCGCTCCACCACCATCCCGCTGATGAGCTATACTACACCGTCACCGGCCCCTCTTTTTGGCGAGCGAGTGATGCAGACTGGGACATGCGGGGCATCGATGAAACCATCCATCACGTGCCGTGGCTACCCCATGCTACACTTTCGGCCGACAGGCCCTTGGTGCTCCTTTACGTGTGGGAAGGAGATCTCGAAACCGATGCAGCCTTCATTCCCGACGTGCTGACGGCGAAGGCCGCCCTGCTCTCAGAGGGAGTGGACACAAAATGAGCATACCTCGTCTCCTGGCCAGCCGGGTCCTCTTTTCGGCGCTGACGCTTTTTCTCGTGTCGATCCTGATCTTCCTGATCCTCGAGGCGCTTCCCGGCGACGTTGCCACGCGCATACTCGGCCGTGACGCAACTGCCAAGGCGCTGGCGGTGCTGCGCGGCCAGCTCCACCTCGATCAGCCGGCGCTGGTCCGTTACCTCCATTGGCTCGGCGACTTCCTGCGCGGCGATCTCGGCGTGTCGATTGCCACCGGTCGATCGATCGCCGACGTTCTCGGACCCCGCATCGTTAACACGCTGCTTCTGTCGCTCTTCGCCTTCACGATCTATCTCGTCTTGGCGCTCGTTCCGGCGATTATTCAGGCGGTGAACCGCGGCAAGGCGGTCGACAACGTCATTTCGGTGATCACGCTGCTCCTGCTGTCGCTGCCCGACTTTTTGCTCGCGACCATCCTGCTCTTCCTCTTCGCCGTCGCCGTGCCGATCCTGCCGGCGCTTGCGACGATCTCGGAGGCCAGTACCTGGCAAGAGATGCTGCGCGCCATGGTTCTGCCCGCCGTGACACTCGCCATCATGATGGCCGTCTATGCCATCCGCGTGCTGCGCGACAGCCTGATCGAAGTGTTGCGCTCGGACTATGTGCGCCTCGCCGAACTAAAGGGTTTACGTCCCCGCGCCGTGCTCTTTCGCCATGCCCTGCCGAACGCCATCGTACCGGCACTCAACGTCACCGCGCTGAACCTCGGATTCCTGATTGGCGGCGTCGTCATCGTCGAGCGGGTGTTCTCTTATCCCGGCTTTGGCACACTGCTGATCGATGCGCTGCAACTGCGCGATATTCCCCTCATCAAGGCGACCGTGATGATCAGCGCCGCCGTTTATGTCGGCGCCAATCTCGTGGCGGATATCTTAGCCGTCCTGCTTCAACCGCGCCTGAGGACAAGCCGATGAGCATGATTACCGCCCGTTCATCCAATAGGTTCGCCTGGTTCGGCACGGAGCGCTGGAGCGTCACGCCCGGACCCTTCAAGGTCGGCGCGGTCATCCTCCTTGTCCATGTGCTCTTTGCGATCGGGGGTGCCTTCTGGACCCCGCACGGCTTTGCCGAAATGGGAACGGGCCTGCCGCTTTCCGGCGCATCCTGGCAGCATCCAATGGGTCTTGACCAGATCGGCCGCGATGTCTTCAGCCGCTTCATGTACGGCGCGCATATCGTGCTGATGCTTTCCTTCGCCGGCACGATATTGGGCATGGTTGCCGGCACCACGCTCGGCCTCCTATCGGGCTACATCGGCGGCTGGTTCGACGAGATCACCCAGCGCATCGTCGAGGCGATGATCAGCATTCCCTTCCTGGCGCTTGCACTGGTGACCATCATCGCCGCCGGCCCGGCGCTCGCCGGCGAGCCGGTGCTCATCGTATTCGTCGTCGGCCTCGTTTACGCGCCGCGGATTACCCGCATCGCCCGGGCCGCCGCCATGGAGATCGCGACGCGGGAATATGTCGCCGTGGCGGAGCTGCGTGGCGAAGGCATCTGGTCGATCGTGTTCCGCGAGATCCTTCCCAATGCCGCCAACGTGCTGCTCGTCGAATTCTCGCTGCGCCTCAGCTATGCCCCGATTCTCATCGGGGCACTCGGCTTTCTGGGTTTCGGCATCCGCCCGCCGACGCCTGAATGGGGCCTGATGATCAGCGAGAACCGCAACCTTCTGATCGCCTCGCCCGTGACGGTCTTCGGCCCGGGCCTCGGCCTTGCCTCCCTTGTCATCGGATTCAACCTGTTCACCGATGGGCTGTCGCGCATGCTCGGCCAGCGGCCCGTCCCAGGAGCGTGACCATGCAAAAGCTCATCGAAGTCCGCAATCTTAACATCGCCTATGGCGGCGCGGCCGGCTGGACCAACGTCGTGCAAGGCGTCTCCTTCGAGATCGCCCGCGGCGAGGCCTTTGGGCTCGTCGGAGAATCCGGCTGCGGCAAATCCACCGTCGCCTACCGCATGCTAGGCTACGGCACGATCAACAGCTTCGTTCAGACCGGCGAGGTTCTGTTCGACGGCACCGATCTCCTGAAGCTCGATGCCACGTCACTGACGCGCCTGCGCGGCAACCGCATCGCGCTCGTGCCGCAGAACCCGACGACCTCACTCAGCCCCGGCATGCGGGTCGGCTCGCAGGTCCGCGAGATGATCGCGACGCACAAGGCCCTGCCGGACGGCATGACGATGGGGCAACGCATCGTCGAACTCTTTGCGCTGGTCGGCCTACCGGATGTCAGCCACCGTTATCCGCACGAGCTCTCCGGCGGCCAGCAGCAGCGCGTGACGATCGCGATGGCCGTCGCCTGCAATCCCGATCTCCTGGTACTCGACGAGCCGACGACTGGCCTCGACGCCACCACCCAGCGCCAGATTATCCAGCTTCTTTCCGATCTGAGAACCCGCATCGGCATGGCGATGCTCTACGTCACGCATGATCTCGCGCTCCTTGCCCAAATCGCTGACCGCGTGGGCGTCATGTATGCAGGCCAACTCGTCGAGGTCGCCTCCGGCGACACGCTCCTCTCGGCCCCCGCCCATCCCTACTCCCGCGGCCTGATCGCCTCGATCCCCACCATGGACGGCGCGAAGCGGCAGGCGCGCGGACTGCGCGGTGTGCTTCGCCGCGACCAGATGTCAACTGGATGCAAGTTCGAGCCACGCTGCGATTTCGCGACAACCGCCTGCCGTACCACGCCACAGGTGCTCGAACCGATCGCCGGCGCGCGATCCGTCGCCTGCATACGATGGCAGGAAGTCGCGGCACCGCAACCGCTCACTCTTGTCGCCAGAACGGACGGCGAGGTCTCTGCTAAACCGGAGCGCCTGCTCTCGGTTGCCGACCTCACGCTCTCTTATCGAAAGCCGAGCCTCGTCGACAAACTTCTTGGCCGGACAAACCCTTCTGTGGTCCGCGACATCGACCTCGAACTTTGTGCCGGTGAAGTGGTCGCGCTCGTTGGGGAATCCGGCAGCGGCAAGTCGACAATCGCGCGGGCGATCAGCGGTCGCCTGCCACCCCGCGCAGGTCTCATCAGCCTCGAAGGCGGCCTGCTCCCGCCGACGGTGAAGGATCGTTCCGTCGAACAGTTGCGGCAGATCCAGTACATCTTCCAGAACCCCGACGCGTCGCTCAATCCCCGTCGCCGCATCCGGTCGATCCTCACGCGTCCGCTCAACCATTTCGGCCTTGAGGCTGGCGAGAATACGCTCGAAGCGGTGCTGGAAAATGTTGGCCTCCACGCCGGTTATCTCGATCGTTTCCCCGAACAGCTCTCGGGCGGCGAACGCCAGCGCATCGCCATTGCCCGCGCGCTGCTGGTCAATCCCAAACTGTTGATTTGCGACGAGATTCTGTCCGCGCTCGACGTCTCGGTGCAGGCACGGATCGTCGAGCTATTGCGCTCACTCAAGGAAAAGCATGCCGTCGCGATGCTCTTCATCTCGCATGACCTTGCCGTCGTGCAGCAGCTGGCCGACCGGGTGGCAGTGCTCTATCGCGGCGAGCTCATGCAGATGAGCGATACCGCCTCACTGCTCAGCGCGCCCCTCCACCCCTATACCGAGATCCTGCTGGAAGCCGCGCCGGGCCTCAAGAAGGACGGTTACGTCTCTCGCCTACCGGCCATGCCCGCGTCGAAGGCGGCACCAGGCGTCGGCTGTCCCCTCGCCGGCCGTTGTCCGCGCCAGGTCGGCAGCCTTTGCGCAGACGTCCGGCCGCCCCTCCATGCGACCGGAGGCGGATTCATCCGTTGCCACATACCGGCCGACGAGCTGGCCAGCCGCACAGTCTCGCCGGAACACAAGCGATCGGCTGGCACAGACGGGATTCGTGTCCTGAACTCGTGACCCTTTCGGGTCAGGCCGGTTCTTCTCGCATAACAGTCTCAACGCTCGGGCCGAACCATTGCCGACCTCGACAAGCTTGTGCTGTTCGGGTGGATTGGCAGGCCGGAAAGAGGTCGCGGTCCTCGTCGCTTTCCTCGCCTCCGATGAGGCAGTGTTCACGTGCGGCTCTGTTGTGGAAATAACGGGGGCGCGAGCCCTGGCTTGAGGCACGCGTGAGGTATTGCTACCTAGAGTCTGTCAGATCTACGTTGAAACATAACCTGCATGCCTGAGATAGTCGGCGCATTCGTGCGGGCTGAAGGCTTTGAGAACTTCGCCGAGGCGCCTCCATGTCGCGTCGACGCTACGCTCGTCGGCCTTGCGCAGCAGGGTTTTGAGTTTGGCGAACCTTATCTCGATGGGATTGCGATCGGGGCTGTAGGACGGCAGGAAGAACAGATGGGCGCCGGGATCGCGGATGGTTGCGCGCCAGCTTGCCTGTGGCTGCCGAGATTGTCGAGGATGACGATATCGCCCCGATTGAGGGTTGGTGCCAGGCGTTGCTCGACCCCGGCGGTGAAGGCGGTGGCGTTGATCGGGCCGTCAGCACGAAGGGCGCGACGATGCGGTCGTGGCGCAGCCCGGCGAGGAAGGTCAGCGTCTTCCAATGGCCATGCGCGATCAGCGGCTGGCCGCGCTGACACCAGCCGCGCGTGCGGGCCAAGTCGATGTTGATGGGTCTTCCAGCGGCTTTGGAACCGCGCCACCTTCGGCCTGTCCCGCTCGCTGGCGATCAGAATAACCGACCCGAAATTTGACAGGCCGGTCTTCCGCCAGCCGGGTTTCGACGGCATCCTTACCGCAAAGGAGATGGATGAAAAGATCTCGGCCTGGCTCAAAAAAACGCGCGAAGCCAAGTGCATCTCCCGCGCCGATTTAGCGCATTTGCTAGGACTCTCCGTATCTGTTTCCGGGAGGTACGAGCGAGGCTCAGAAGCTCGGATGTCGATCCCGCGCCTGATTCATCTCTGTGAGATCATGGGCTTTATGCCTGTCGACATGATCTTTGACACAGCGCCGCACTTGTGGGCAAGACGCCGGAGGAAGCAGAGGATCGCCTGACATTGACGAAGCTCATCGAACGATTGCCGCATGACACCATGCGCGCTCTGATCCGGCGTCTGAAACGCATGACCCCGGGCGAACCATCGGCCGACGCTGTCGCCACCAGAGGAACGGAGACTTGAGCTCACCAGCTGAATCGTGTCCGCCTGTTTGAGCCGCGATGTCATTCCCGCCGGCGAGTTCCTCCCTCTTTTCCAGCAAACCTACGACTCGCTAGATCGGACTTCTCGACCATCCAGAACCGAGCCTCCGCCGAGGAGCAACGCCCCGCAGTCCCGATCAAGAAATCCGTGACAGAGGACTTCATCATCTGCCTACTAGGTTGTCTAGGTTCGAAAGGCGCCCGGGACCGGCCTCGTCCTGCACCGACGGGCGGCATCCCGCTTGGACGCGAAGGAGGACGAGCGGCGCAAGCGCAGCCCAAAGCGCCGCCGCCCCGATATGCGGGAGGTGACGCCCACTGCTCGTGTGTCGATCGAAGTTCAGTCAGGCCTTGAAGCGATCGAAGCGGTCAGGCGATTCACCGACGGGCCGGCTTCATTCCACCGGTAGATCTCCGATCTCAAGAAGCGGAGCTCTCGTGCGAGGCGAAAAGATCGAATGTGCTGGCTTGGACGGTGCGTTCTTCGCGCACTGTCGGCTCCGGCGGTCGCAGCACTTGGAATCAGTGACATGATCCAGGATAATTGAAACCGCCGGGCCTTGCCCGTGCAAACTGCGATTCACCAAACATGCTGTTTTATGGGTGGAAACTAGACTAGGCAGGAAGCTGGAACACCGCATTGGCGACCAGCACAATTGCAAGTCCAGCGACAAGCGCGGCATAGGGGAGTATACCGGCCTTCTTCACACCGAGGTCCTGCCCCACAAGACCGAGATCGTCCATCGCACCTGCCGGGAACTTGCCGCCATCTCGAACGTAATGACGATAGGCAAAGACCGGCAGTATGACGGCGGCGAACGCGAAACCAACCCAGAGCGCATTGGCATAGCCCCAGACCTTGGCGCCTGCGCCGAGGAAAAGCGCATTCACGAAGGCCAGCACGGTATTGAGGCCGATAAGCCACGTCGGCGCCTTCCACGGCCGCTCGATATGGCCCGAATCCATCCGGTGAATCCACCCTGAATTCAGGTTCAGGAAGTTGAAGATGATGTAGCCCACATTCGAAACGGCCAAAACGAAGAAATAGCCGCCGACATCCGACGCGATCGCCAGGAGGAAGAGGTTGAAGGCGAAGTCCGTCCACATGGCGCGGGTGGGTGCACCGTTTTCATTCACGTGGTCCAGATACTTCGGCAGCCAGCCGTCCTTGGAACCTTGATAGAGGGTACGGGACGACCCGGCCATCGCGGTCATGATGGCGAGGAACAGCGCCATGATCATCAGGATCACCAGAACCTGGGTGAGGATGCGTCCGCCCCCGATCAATCCGGCCAGCGCTTCCGCGACACCGGTCCCGTCGACGATGCCTGGCGCCAGCATGCCCGTGTGGCCGAGCACACCCTGGAAGGCGAAGGGAACGAGGAAGAAGAACAGGCAGCACGCCAGGCCGGAATAGAAGATCGCCTTGAACGTGTCGGTCTTCGGATTCTTGAGTTCGCGGGTGTAGCAAACCGCCGTCTCGAAGCCGTAAGTCGACCAGGCGGCAATGTAGAGGCCACCCAGAAAGAGCGTCCAGCCGCCGTTGCTCCACGTACCATCCTCGCCGGAATAGGCGGCGCTCGGCGGCACGAGGCCCGTGACGTTGGTCATCTGGATCGCGCCGGTAATAATCGGGAAGATGCCGATCAAGGCGAGGGGCACGAGAACGATGATCGCGAGCCATTTCTGCACGCTGGCGGTTTCCTGGATCCCGCGGTGCTGGATCGCGAAGATGATCAGCATGAGGACTGCCCCGATGAAGAACGTCGCGTTGAGATTGGCCGTAGCCAGGAAGGGTATGCCGAAGCTTGCCAGCGACCAGTTGCGCACGGCGGGTGTCAGCGCGGCCACGGCGTCTGCGCCGAGCAACGCTTTGACCGCCTCGTCCGGCGTCCCGCCGGCGTGTGCCGCCAGCCATTCCGCCACACGCGGACTATCAGCCGCGACGGATGAGGCGTGCGCGGCAATCCAGTCGAGAACCGGCCGGGAATCGGCGGCGGGGATCGGAAAAAGCGCATTCAGGATGTAGCCGGCGGCAATCGCGCAGCCAAGCGAGAGCACGGGCGACCAGGCAAACCAGTTACACCAGACCGAAAGCGGCGCAATGAATTTGGAATAGCGCAGCCACGCCGTCGCCCCATAGACCGAGGCACCTCCTGACTTGTTGCCGAACATGCCGGCGATTTCCGCATAGGTGAAGGACTGCAGGAAGCCCATGATCATCGAAATGATCCAGACGGCAAAGGCAAGCTTTCCAGTCGTTCCTGCAATGCCTCCGATCGAGAAAAGGACGAGTGGCGGCACCCCTGCCGCCACCCAGAATGCGCCCTTCCAGTCAAGCGCACGTATCAACTTGCCTTCCGTGCCGGACGGGATGCCGGCGTCCACTACATCTGTCATCGGTAAAATTCCCCATTTCTAATTGTTCTGGTGTTCCGGACGTATCTTCCGTACGTCTCCCTGAACGCGACCTCCCCAGCCATTCGACCCCGGCCCGGTCGTTCTGATCATCCGCGTTCGCGCGCGGACCTCCGGGTCTCGGATGTTGACACATAGTGAATATTTTTTCTTAGCAGTCAATATCTCCTTTACTTTGCATCGGCATTTTGCGAGCATGATTGGGCGTGCAGCGTCATTCAATCCCGAGAGGGTCAATATGCGAGATCTTCACCCTATGGGGATCGGTGTGCGTCCGATATCCGCAAGCACCGTCCGCTATCCCGGCGTTCCGGCATTGCCCAGCGGCACCGAACGCTACCGGGTCAAGGGCGGCGGATCACTGGTGTTGAGTGTCGAAGCCGGCGACCAAGTGACCGTCATCGACAGTGAGGGTGGGCAGGCTTGCGAGATTTCCTTCGTCGAGGGGAACGGTCGCTTCCAGTCTGCCGGGCTCGGGGCGGCTTTCACCACTGCGGCTGAAGGTCTGAAGGCCATTCTCTCGTCGGACAACGAGAGTGCCGCACGCACGCGGCTCGCCCTTCGGCGCCGCGGCGCCGATCTCGCCGCGGCCGGCGCTCTCAGACTTTTCGGGGAAGCATCGACGCCCGGCAGCAAGGCGGACTTCACGATCACCCTCAAGGGTCTGCTGATCGCCGTCGCACCAGGCCATGCGATGTCACCGGAGGCGCAGGATACCACGACCCCAATCGAGATCCGGGTACGGCGTGGCAGGACCGTCCGCGACTATGCCGCCGCTCTGCCGGAACCATTGGCCGATCCGATTGAAGATATCCGCATCAAGGCGGCGACGGCGTCCGCTTATTTTGTTCGTGCGGGCGAGTTCATTCAGATCATCGACGTGTACGGCAGGCAGTGCACCGACTTCCAGGCCTTTGCCGCACGTAAGGTCGAGAAGGGCCTTGATCTCGCGCTCGATTCCACAGTTACACGCACCTTGCTCGGCCGCAGCTACCCGGCGCCGGGTTTGCCCTCGAGGGCCTTCGATCGCGACTTCGAACCCCTGGTGGAGATCGTTCAAGATACGGTTGGCCGCCACGACGCGTTCGCGACGGCCTGCAATGCGCGCTACTACGACGACATGGGTTATCCCGGCCACATCAACTGTACGGACAACTTCAACGCAGCGCTTGCGCCCTACGGCATTGCGCCGCGCAAAGGGTGGGAGGCACTCAACTACTTCTACAATACCAATATTGATCACGCTAACCAGCTATACCTTGACGAGCCCTGGTCCCGACCGGGCGACTACGTGCTGATGCGGGCGCTTACTGATCTTGTCTGCGTTTCGTCTTCCTGCCCCGACGATATCGACGCGGCGAACGGCTGGGATCCGACAGACATCCACGTCCGTACCTTTTCTGGAAAAGAGAAATTCTCACGAGCGGTAGCCTATCGTATGACCCCCGATTCCGATCCCGAATTGACGCGCGAAACCGCCTTTCACACCCGCCTCTCCGCGCTGACGCGGGATTACACCGAATATCGCGGCTATTGGCTTCCAAACCGCTTCGCCGCCGACGGCGTGGTCGAGGAATACTGGGCCTGCCGCGAAAGGGCCGTGGTGATCGACCTCTCCCCGCTCAGGAAATTCGAGGTGACTGGCCCCGATGCCGAAGAGCTGATGCAATATTGCCTGACGCGCGACGTCCGCAAACTCGCGAACGGCCAGGTCGTCTATTCGGCAATGTGCTATGAAAACGGCGGCATGATCGATGACGGCACGCTCTTCCGGCTCGGCGACAGGAACTTCCGATGGGTCTGCGGCGACGATTACAGCGGCGTCTGGCTGCGCGAGCAGGCGGAGAAGAAGGGCTTGAGGGCTTGGGTACGCTCCTCGACTGCGCAGATGCACAATATCGCTGTCCAGGGTCCGAAGAGCCGCGACATCCTGAAGGAGATCATCTGGACGGCGCCGCGCCAGCCGACCATCGCCGAGCTTGAATGGTTCCGCTTCGCTGTCGGCCGGATCGGCACGTTCGAAGGCCCGCCCGTCGTCGTCTCACGCACCGGCTATACCGGAGAACTCGGCTATGAAATCTTCTGCCATCCGAAGGACGCATTGGCCGTCTTCGATGCCGTCTGGCAGGTCGGAGAGCCGCGCGGGCTGAAGCCGATGGGTCTGGAAGCGCTCGATATGGTGCGTATCGAAGCCGGGCTGATCTTCGCCGATCACGAGTTCACCGACCAGACCGATCCCTTCGAGGCTGGTATCGGCTTCACGGTGCCACTCAAATCGAAGGCCGACGATTTCATCGGCCGCGAGGCGCTGATCCGTCGCAAGGAGCATCCGCGTCATTTGCTGGTGGGCCTCGACGTCAAGGCGAACGATGCCATCGGCCACGGGGATTGCATCCATATCGGCCGCGCGCAGGTCGGCGTCGTTACAAGCGCGATCCGCTCTCCGATCCTCGGCAAGACCATTGCCCTGGCACGGGTCGATGCCATGCACGGAGCGGTTGGAACCGAGGTGGAGATCGGAAAGCTCGACGGCCATCAGAAGCGTCTTCCTGCCGTGATCGTGCCGCTCTCGCACTACGATCCCCAGAAGACGCGGCCGCGATCGTGAGCGGCTGAAGCAATTCCAGGGAAAATGTGTAACGGTTTTCCCAGGATCGCCCTAGATGGGCTTGCGCTGCGCGTCGGAGATCGCGCGCTGCTTTCTCGGAGGAGTTGGCGAGCATGCGCATCTCCGCACCAAGGACCGCGAACCCTGACACGGCCGGGCCGCCTCGATGCCGGCATTGACCGCAAGCAGCTTCAGAGGCGCAGCGACTGCAGGATCTCGCCGGACTTCGAAGCTGCAATGCGCATTTCGGCGGTCTGCGCATCGATGCGTTGGTAAAGCGACCCCGATGTTGACGATGCAGCCTCACTGCCGCCCGTCTCCATCACCCAGATGAAGTGCCCATCCCTGTGGCGGATGCGTTATCCCATCGTCCAATCGGTGCGTCTTTCCAATGCGATCCCAACTAGCCGATCCATAACCGGTACGTCCTCCTCGCACGTTATCAAGGTGAGCTGCGCGTCCGGTTGCCAATGATCTCGTCGGCGCGGTAGCCGAAGATGCGTTCGACGCCGTTGGCCGTCTCCAGCATCGCATCGTTTTCGTCGGCACGGCATCGATAGAGGAACCCGCTCATGCGGCCGAGAATGCTCGTTTGAAAATCCATGGAGCCACGCTCCAACAGAGTTTCGGATCCCGCTCCTCGCCTCATTTCAAGCATGTCGGAAGGGCCAGCAAGCGGCCCTTCCGATTGTTCGGCCGCTTGGGAGGCGGGGGTTGGAAGATCGTCAATCGCGCAGATATTCCTCCATCGAATCGTCGAGCGCTTCGACCCAGGGCGTGTGGTGCTTCGGCGAGAGATTCCCGGTCATCAGCGAGCGGTAGGCATGGTCGCGGAAACCCATAATGTTCTCCGCCTTGTGGTGCTCCCACTCCATGAAGGTCCTGTTGACGCCGTCGATGTCGAAGCTCGGATAGTCGGTCTCGGCGAGCAGCTCCTTCACGTAGTCGCCCTGGAACCAGATCATCTGCTCGGCGTCTTCGAGCGTCTCCTCGCGGGCGCGCCATTTGTCGAAATTTGCCTTCAGTTCATCTTCAGGCGGCAGCTCAATGCGGCCCATCATCACGTCGCGCGCCCACCAGGCCTGCACGTCGAACATGTTGAAGGTGTAAAACTGGTCCTGCATCCCGATGTAGAAGAGCTGGCGGTTGCGATCGAAGATCACCCCCTTGTAGAGGCTGTCGGCCCAGAGGCGGTTGGCGGTCTTCAGGCGCAACTCATCGGGCAGGAACGGGAAGTGGTGCTGGTATCCGGTGCACAAGATCAGCGCGTCGACCTCCTTGCTCGAGCCGTCGGCGAAATGCGCCGTGCGGTTTTCGAGCCTCACCAATAGCGGCCGCTCCTCGAAGTTCTCCGGCCATTTGAAGCCCATCGGCTTGGAACGATAGCTCGTCGTCACCGACTTCGCGCCGTATTTCCAGCATTGCGAGCCGATGTCCTCCGCCGAGTAGCTGCGGCCGACGAGCAGGATGTCCTTTCCCTTGAATTCCAACGCATCGCGGAAGTCGTGGGCGTGCAGGACACGACCGTTGAAGGATTTCACGCCTTCGAAATAGGGGACGTTCGGCGTCGAAAAGTGACCCGTGGCGACGACCACGAAGTCGAACTCCTCATCGTACATGCGGTCGTCGACGCGATCGTGGGCCGTCACCGTGAATTTCTCCCGCGCATCGTCGAACCGGACCATGCGCACCGGCGTGTTGAAGCGCACCCACTGGCGCACATTCGCCTTCTCCACGCGGCCCTTGATATAATCCCAGAGTACGGCCCGCGGAGGATAGGAGGCGATGGGCTTGCCAAAATGCTCCTCGAACGAGTAGTCGGCGAATTCCAGACATTCCTTCGGGCCGTTCGACCAGAGATAGCGATACATGCTGCCGTGAACCGGTTCGCCGTATTCGTCGAGGCCGGTGCGCCAGGTATAGTTCCACAGTCCGCCCCAGTCGGACTGTTTCTCGTAACAGACGATTTCCGGAATCCGGGCGCCCTTCTGGGCGGCCGACTGGAAGGCCCGCAATTGGGCGAGACCGGATGGACCGGCACCGATGACGGCTACTCTTGTCATGAAACATTCCCCTCTTTGCTTGTTGCAGTTGGTGCCGAAAGCAGCCTCAATCCGGAAAGATGCCTGGGCTCGTGGGCGCGCCATCGTCGTGTTTCGAAAGCCATGTAATGGTGTTGTCGCGATACCGGGTCAGCCCCTTGTAGTCGACGAGTTCAGAGGGCAGCGTTTTCAGAACGCGGTGGAGGCGGCGCGCCCATTTTGGCACCGTGACGAGTTCGTTCATGCTTATCAGGTAGCAGCGGATTACGAAGAGGATCGCGTTCGACCTCGGCAGGCGCCACAGGCTCTGCAGTTCGACGCGCAGATGCACCTTCTCGCCGACGTTGTCTGATGTCACGGTCGTTCGGTCCGGCCCCCACTTGTGGTAATTCTCCGGGCTGGTGTCGAGCCGCGGGTTGATCGTCATCGTCCAGTTGAAGCGGCGCGTCGGCTTTCCCAGTTGCAGGTTCAAGAGAAACTTCAGCGCCCGGTCGAAAACGCCGATTTGATGCGCGAGCGGGACCGGACCATGCCACTCCATGAAGTTCATGCCGATATCGAAATCGAGCGACCAGTCGGCCTGCGTCGTGACCATGCCGGCATCCATCCAGAGATTGTCGTTGCGCTGGTCGACAATGCAGAAATCTCCCTGGGCCTGGCGGGTGATGTATTCGAAAGGTTCGCAGGACAACGTCGAGGCGTCGCCGAAGGTGAAGGTGTCGTCGATGCCGAGCGGACGGTTGATCCAGCGCCATCGATCGCTATTCCTTATAAGTGTGAAGTGCTCCGGATATCCGGCCGCCTGCTCCTCCATCAGCAATTCGAGCGTATCCCATTGCGCCGCCATCATATGCGGCAGCGCCTGATAGCGCAGCGGATCCTCCTTCAGCACCAACGCCCGGTCGTGCATTTCGGCGACGTAGTGCTCGTCCACGTCGATCAGGCTCTCGTAGACCGTGCCCGCCTGGCCGTGCACGTGGGGCTCCATGTTGACCGAGTACATGTACTCGTCCCGATCGAAGGGGAAAGGAAAACGGCGGATGTTGCCGGGACTGTTGCGGTAGGTGAAATCGTCGCGGAATGTTTCTTGCCTGAACACGATTGCCATCGGCTGGCTCCCCTATCGTGATTTATAGATCCAGGGACAGTTTCGTCCCATCGAAGCGCGAGACGCAGATCATGACCTTGCGACCCGATGCCTTCTCTTCCTCGGAAAGGTAGACGTCGTGGTGCGCAAGCACTCCGTTGCACGCGATAACGGCCGTCTCGCACTGGCCGCAGGCGCCGCCGCGACACATGTAAGGCGCATCGATACCGGCCGCTTCCACGGCCTCGAGAATGCTCTCGTGGTCGCCGACGCGGACGACGATCCCGGAGCGTAGCAGCTCCGCATCGAACGCCTTGCCGCTGATCGGAGCGAGAAATCGCTCGGAATGAACATTCGACTTCGGCCAACCGCATTCGCGAGCGGTCCTGAGCACGAAGTCGGTCATCCGGTCGGGACCGCAGACGTAGGCATGCGTCCCCAATGGTTGGTTGTGCAGGAGCGAAGCGACCGGCAGAACGTCGTTTTCGGCACTGAAATAGAGCTTCACCCGATGGGCGCCGTACCGTTCGACCAGTTCCTGCCAATAGGCGCCGTGAGCGCGGGAGCGCATGGCGTAGTGTAGTTCGAACGCGACATTGGCGCGATCGAACTCCGCCATCATCGCCAGGAACGGGGTGATTCCGATCCCACCCGCCAGCAGAATATGCTTGCGCCCGCGCTTGTCGGCATGGAAAAGGTTGACCGGATGACTGATGGTCAGCGCGTCGCCTTCCCTGAGCTTCTCGTGCAGGAATGCAGACCCGCCGCGGGACTCGGCGACCCTCAAGACTGAGATATCGTATCCCGACGTATCGTGGGGCGCCGACATCAACGAATAGGGATTGCGACGTCTGTGACCGTCATCGTCCATGGTGACGATGACGTGGGCGCCGGCCGAAAAGACCGGGAGCGGTTTGCCGTCAGGGCGCACGAGACGAAGTCGCTTTATATTCGCCGCGACGGTATCGATCCGGCTGACCTGGACGGCAATCGCAAGACCCCCGGCGCTCATGCGAACAGTTCCTCCGCCTGCGGAGCCGTTCCGGGTTCCTCGGCATCAATATTGACGCCCTGGAAAGCTCCGAGCCGGCGGGAGTAGTGATCACGCACGAGCAAATCCAGGCCGCAATGGCTGCATTTGAAGGGACTCGTCCTGACATCGTCGGTGATGCCCTTGCAGTGCACGCACTGTACGCGCCGCGCCAGCGAGCCGCGATGCTCGGTGGGAATGGAACTGAAATCCATTCCCATGTCGGTGGCCACCTGCATGCACTGGCCGATGAAACCTTCTCGGCCTGAGATGTAGAGACGCGTGCTCATGGTCGCAGCCGACAACGAGCCCCTGAGCCGGAAGAGCAGGGTTTCTATCGTCGGCCCCTGCCAGAACCGGTCGGTTTTCAGAGCGGCGAGCGCTAGGTCGTGATCGAGACCTTTGGAGCCGGCGGCGACGTAAAGGACCTCGCTGCGGCTAAGCATTGTCTCGGTCAAAGCCGGCTTTTGATCGAGCAGTGCGAGCGCCCCCTCACCCTCAAGTGCAAAGATGTGCCGACGCGCGCAAGGGTCGATTGCGATCCCGCCGTAGACGGGGCGGCTCTTGATACCTTCTACCAGCATCGCAGGCTCCCTCAGCCGACCGCCGTTCTCTTCTTCTTCTCCGGGTCATCGAATGTGATGGTATGGGCGATGGCCTTGGCCATCAGCGACTTGCCGCGAACTTCAAGCCGCGTGCCCTGCACCGCCTTGTCGACGTCAAGGCGTGCAATCGCCATGGAGCGGTTTGTGAGTTTCGAATAGCTCGGGCATGTGATGACGCCCACCTCCCTGCCATCCGACCAGACTTCATCACCGAGATCCGCCGGGCTGTCGGCGTCGATGAGCAAGCCGAAGATCTTGAATCTTTCCTTCCCCTTGAGCCGCGCATGCTCCTCGGCACCGCGAAAGCCGGTCTTCCCGGGGCTGACGGTGAAATCCAGGCCCAGTTCCCAGAGGCTGTCGCCGGGCGGCTCATCCGCAAAAGGATACATCTGCGAATTGTCGTAGGGATAGAACAGCAGGTAGCTCTCGACGCGCAGCATGTCGAGCACGCTGAAGCAGACCGGGATGATGCCCATCTCCTTGCCTTCGTCGATGATGCGGTCCCACACCATCGGTGCGTCTTGGCCGCGCACGAAGATTTCATAGCCGCGTTCGCCGGTGTAGCCGGTACGCGAGATCATCACCGGCGCGCCGAACAGCGTCGTCTGCATGTGGTGGAAATACTTCAGGTCCCGAATGCCCGGAACATGCTTTTGAAGATAGTCGACGGCGAGCGGGCCCTGGAGCGAGAGATCGTGCAGGTCATCATCGAAGAGCACCGCGCAATTGCGCCCGGCGGCCTGTTTTGCGATTTCCTCATGCCCGGTTCCGGACCCGTGAACGAGCATCCAGGAATTCGGCCCAGTGCGATAGATGATGCAGTCGTCGGTGAAGTGACCGCGATCGTTGAGCATGCAGGCATAGACGGATTTGCCTGGATATATCTTGCTCACGTCACGCGTCGTCACATAGTCGAGAACTGCTAGCGCATGCGGACCGACGAGATGAACCTTCTTCAGTCCCGAGACATCCATCAGGCCCGCTTTGGTGCGGACGGCGATATGTTCCTCGTAGATGTCCTTCTCGTAAGTCCAGGCAGTGCCCATTCCGCTCCAGTCTTCGAGCTTCGAACCCAGCGCCCGATGCCTGTCGGCCAGAGCCGAGAAACGCCATGTCACCGTCATATTCCATTCCCTCTTTTTTACTGTGTGGAATATTTCTTTCCTGAGTATAGCTTCGTTTTCTTGCGTGGCAAGCAGGAACGCGCGATTTCTCGCCGTTTCGAGCGGCCTCCTCAGAACGTCGGCGCTGCGCGGCCCGCCGCCCGGTGCGCGGCAATCACAGTATTGGCCATCAGCATCGCGATCGTCATCGGGCCGACACCGCCCGGAACGGGCGTGACGACAGAGGCGACTGCCAAGGCCTCGTCAAAAGCGATATCGCCAACGAGACGTGTCTTGCCTTCCCCCCTTTCAGGCGCTGGAACGCGATTGATGCCGACGTCGATCACGGTTGCGTCGGGCTTTATCCAATTGCCCTTTACCATCTCGGGCCGGCCGACGGCGGCCACCAGGATGTCGGCATTGCGGCACACGACCGGCAGGTCCCTGGTGCGCGAATGCGCGACGGTCACAGTGGCATGGGCGTTCAAGAGAAGCTGTGCCATCGGTTTTCCAAAGAGGTTCGAACGGCCGATCACGACGGCATTCAGCCCGGAAAGATCGTCTCCATGAACGCGACGGACAAAGACCATCGCGCCCGCCGGGGTACAGGAGACGAGGCCGGTCCGGATATCACCGGTCGCAAGCTTTCCGGCGTTGACGACATGCAGGCCATCAACGTCCTTCTCGGGGCGAATAGACTGGATGATTGGCTCGGCATGAAGGTGCTTCGGCAGCGGTAGCTGCACAAGGATGCCATGAACCTCGGGGTCGGCATTGAGGGACGCCACAAGCGCCGCGAGTTCCTCCTGCGTCGTCTCGGCGGGCAGCGTGTGCTGCACCGAGTTGAAGCCGCACTCCTTCGCCATCCTGCTCTTGGAGCCAACGTAAGCGTGGCTTGCCGGATCGTCGCCGACGATTACGACGGCCAGACCGGTCCTGACGCCGCTCAGTTCCTCGAGAGCGACCGTTGCGGCCTTGACGGTTTCGATTACGGATGCGGCGACGTGCTTACCGTCGATGACCTGAACCATCGCCTAGCCCATCCGCTCCGACGCATAGCTTCCTGGGCTCGGCGGGAAGACGACGACGCGGTTGCCGTTGATGAAGCAGCGGTGG
Source organism: Sinorhizobium psoraleae (assembly GCF_013283645.1). GTDB lineage: Bacteria > Pseudomonadota > Alphaproteobacteria > Rhizobiales > Rhizobiaceae > Sinorhizobium > Sinorhizobium psoraleae. The sequence goes on along the minus strand of NZ_JABEKV010000010.1, from coordinate 88,328 downwards.
TGGATATGGGCGTGGATCGCCCGGGCCAGCACCTGGCTTTCGACGTCGCGGCCGATCGAGACATAATCTTCGGCGCTCTGGGCATGGGTGATGCGGGCGATGTCCTGCTCGATGATCGGACCCTCGTCGAGATCGGCGGTGACGTAATGCGCCGTCGCGCCGATCAGCTTGACGCCGCGCTCATAGGCCTGCTTGTAGGGGTTGGCGCCCTTGAAGCTCGGCAGGAAGGAATGGTGGATGTTGATGATCCGCCCCGACATCTTCTTGCAGAGCTGGTCGGACAGCACCTGCATGTAGCGGGCGAGCACCACAAGCTCGGCTTCGCTCTGCTCGACGATTTCCATCAGCCGCGCTTCGGCTTGCGGCTTGTTCTCCTTGGTCACCTTGATGTGGTGGAAGGGAATGTCGTGGTTGACGACCACCTTCTGGTAGTCGAAGTGGTTGGAGACGACGCCGACGATGTCGATCGGCAGCGCGCCGATCTTCCAGCGGTAGAGCAGGTCGTTCAGGCAATGGCCGAAACGCGACACCATCAACAGCACCTTCATGCGCTCTTCGCTGTCGTGAAACGCGAAATCCATGCCGAACGGAGCGGCGACGGCGGCAAAGCCCTTGGCGATTTCCGCCCCGGATGTCCCCTCCTCCGAGATGAAACTGATCCTCATGAAGAATTTCCCGGTATCCAGATCGTCGAATTGCGAAGAGTCGACAATGTTGCAACCTGCTTTCGCCAGGTAGCCGGAAATGGCCGCGACGATGCCTCGTGTGGATTTGCAAGCTACTGTCAGAACGATGTTTTTCACGATGGAATTCCCCGTTGCCATGCGGCGCCTGTTTGCACGCAATGAAAGGACAACCGATTGCCGGAAAGCAGACGCAGGCCGCTTGGCGCTCGGTCTTCGATCTCAATGCTCCGCCGATCTCAGACGTCGAGCGTCGTTTCGTGCTCCCACCTGCTGAATTGCGAGCAGTAGCTGTTCCATTCGCCATGCTTCAGCTTGAGATAGGCGGCGGAGAACTCGCGCCCGAGCGCGTCCTGCAGCACTTCGTCCTTCTGGTATTCGCGAAGCGCGTCGAGCAGGTTGAGCGGCAGTTTCGGCGCATCGGTGACGGTGTGGCCGTCCTTGTACATGTCGATATCGTAGTGCGGTCCGGGATCGGCCTCGGAGCGGATACCTGAGAGGCCGGCCGCGATGATGATCGCTTGCAGCAGATACGGATTGACGGCGCCGTCTGGCAAGCGCAGTTCGAAGCGGCCAGGGCCGGGCACGCGCACCATGTGGGTGCGGTTGTTACCGGTCCAGGTGACCGAATTCGGCGCCCAGGTCGCGCCGGAAATGGTGCGCGGCGCGTTGATGCGCTTATAGGAATTCACCGTCGGGTTGGTGATCGCGGCGAGCGCGCTCGCATGTTTCATGATACCGCCCAGGAACATGCGGCCCTGCTGCGAAAGCCCGAATTCGGCGCTCCTGTCGGCAAAGGCGTTGACCTCGCCGTCCAGGTCCCACACTGAGATATGGCAGTGGCAGCCGTTGCCTGTAAGCCCCTTGAAAGGCTTCGGCATGAACGTGGCGCGAAGGCCATGTTTCTCGGCGACGGACTTCACCATGAACTTGAAGAAGGAGTGCTTGTCTGCGGTCTTCAGTGCGTCGTCGAATTCCCAATTCATCTCGAATTGGCCGTTCGCATCCTCGTGATCGTTCTGATAGGGCCTCCAGCCGAGTTCGAGCATGTAGTCGCAGATCTCGGCAATAACGTCGTAGCGGCGCATGATCGCCTGCTGGTCATAGCACGGCTTTTCGGCCGTGTCGTATTCGTCGGAAATCTTTGACCCCTCGGCCGAGATCAGGAAAAACTCGGCTTCGACGCCGGTTTTGACGCGCAAGCGCTCCCGTTTCGCCTCCGCAATAAGTCTTTTCAGCACAACGCGGGGTGCCTGCTCGACCGGCGCGTCTTCCATGACGCAATCGGCCGCGACCCAGGCGACTTCCTTCTTCCAGGGGAGTTGGATCACCGAGGAGGCATCGGGTATCGCGAACAGGTCAGGATGGGCCGGCGTCAGGTCGAGCCAGGTGGCAAACCCCGCAAAGCCCGCGCCGTCCTTCTGCATGTCGGCGATCGCCTCTGCCGGAACCAGCTTGGCGCGCTGGCCGCCGAAGAGGTCGGTGTAGCTGATCATGAAATATTTGATGCCGCGCTCCTTGGCGTAGCTCGAGAGATCCAGTGTCATTGCGTTCCCCTTTTGGATTATCGACACTTTGACGGATCAGCCGGTGTCCGGCTGGAAGCTGCGAACACCGGCCGGACGATTTTTTTGATCAGAACGCTCCCCTGCCGGGGATCCAGCTTGTGCCGGCGAGCGGCACCTGCGCCATCGCCGACGCTTCGATTGTCAGCGCGCAGAGATCTTCCGGCTCCAGATTGTGCAGATGGTTCTTGCCGCAGGCGCGCGCTATCGTTTGCGCCTCGAGCGTCATCACCTTCAGGTAGTTGGCAAGCCGGCGGCCGGCGGCGATCGGGTCAAGCCGTTTCATCAGTTCCGGATCCTGGGTGGTGATGCCGGCCGGGTCCTTGCCCTCGTGCCAGTCGTCGTAGGCGCCGGCAGTGGTGCCGAGTTTGCGGTATTCGTCCTCCCAGCGCGGGTCGTTGTCGCCAAGCGCAACCAAAGCGGCCGTGCCGATGGCGACCGCATCGGCTCCGAGCGCAAGCGCCTTGGCGACATCGGCGCCGGAACGAATGCCGCCCGAGATGATGAGTTGGACCTTGCGGTGCATGCCGAGGTCCTGCAGCGCCTGGACGGCAGGTCTGATGCAGGCGAGCGTCGGCATGCCGACATTCTCGATGAAGACGTCCTGTGTTGCCGCCGTTCCGCCCTGCATGCCGTCGAGCACGACCACGTCAGCGCCGGCCTTTACTGCAAGCGCCGTGTCGTAATAGGGCCGCGCGCCGCCAACCTTGACGTAGATCGGCTTCTCCCAGTCGGTGATCTCGCGCAGCTCCAGGATCTTGATCTCGAGATCGTCCGGCCCCGTCCAATCGGGATGACGGCAGGCGGAACGCTGATCAATGCCCTTCGGCAGCGTGCGCATCTCGGCGACGCGGTCGGAAATCTTCTGACCGAGCAACATGCCGCCGCCGCCGGGCTTTGCGCCCTGCCCGACAACGACCTCGATCGCGTCCGCGCGGCGCAGGTCCCTCGGATTCATGCCATATCGGGACGGCAGATATTGATAGACGAGCGTCTGGCTGTGGCCGCGCTCCTCGTCCGTCATACCGCCGTCTCCGGTGGTGGTCGACGTGCCGGCGATCGTCGCACCCCGTCCGAGGGCTTCCTTGGCGGGGCCGGAAAGCGCGCCGAAGCTCATGCCGGCGATGGTGATCGGCGTCTTCAGCGTGATCGGCTTCTTGGCGAAGCGCGTTCCGAGCGTCACCGTCGTGTCGCATTTCTCGCGATAGCCTTCCAGCGGGTAGCGCGAGATCGAAGCGCCGAGAAAAAGCAGGTCGTCGAAATGCGGCACCTTGCGCTTGGTGCCTGCGCCGCGGATATCGTAGATACCGGTGGCGGCGGCGCGGCGGATTTCTGCGAGCGTGTAGTCGTCGAAGGTCGCCGATTTGCGCGGCGGGGTATAGGGATTGTGATAGCTCATGGTCTGGTTCCCCGCTCAGTACGCGTCAGCGTTGTCGATGTTGAAATTGTAGAGTTTGCGCGCCGAGCCGTAGCGTTTGAACTCCTCCGGCCTGACGCCCTTCACGCCCGCCTTCTCCAGAAGCTCGGCAAGCTTCGAAAGGTGCTCCGCCCGCATTTCCTTCTCGATGCAGTCGGAGCCGAGGCTCTTTACTGTGCCGCGGACGAACAGCTTCGCCTCGTACAGGGAATCGCCAAGGGCGTCGCCGGCGTCACCCAGCACGACGAGGTGGCCGGACTGGCCCATGAAGGCGGACATATGGCCGATATTGCCGTGAACGACGATGTCGATCCCTTTCATGGAGATGCCGCAGCGCGATGCCGCATTGCCCTTGATGACGAGCAGCCCGCCGCGCCCCGTGGCGCCAGCATACTGGCTGGCATCACCCTGGATAACGACCTTTCCGGACATCATGTTCTCGGCGACGCCCGGACCAGCCGAACCGTGAACGGTCACCGATCCGCCATCGTTCATGCCGGCGCAGTAGTAACCGACGGAACCTTTCACATCGACCGCGACGGGCGCGTCGATGCCGACAGCGACGGCGTGACTGCCGCGCGGATTGACGACTTCGAAGGCGATATCGTTCGACCCCCGAGGGATCGCATGCAGGGCGCTGTTGAGATCGCGCAAGGGCGTAACGGCAAGATCTATGACGGGCATGATCAATCCTTGTGATATGCTGAATTGCCGGTTCAGGCGGCTTTCTCGTGATCCCAGAAGTAGACCGTTGCAGGCTCGGGCTCCCAAACGCGAGCGTCCTCGATACCGGGTAAGCTCACAAGTGCACGGTATTCCGAACCGAAAGCGACATATCGGTCTGTTTCCGCCATCACCGCGGGCTTGCAGGCGATCGGGTCGCGAACGACGCCGAAACCGGATTTCGTACCGACGACGAAGGTGAAGAACCCATCGAGGTCATCGAGAGCGCTCGTCAAGGCCTGGCCGAGATCCTCGCCCTTAGCGAGTTTCGCGCTGAGATAAGCGGCTGCGACCTCGGTGTCGTTTTGCGTTTCGAAGGTCATGCCTTCGCGCACGAGTTCGCGGCGCAGGTTGTTGTGGTTCGAAAGCGAGCCGTTGTGGACGAGGCACTGGTCGGCGCCAGTGGAGAACGGGTGCGCGCCAAGCGTCGTCACGGCCGATTCCGTAGCCATGCGCGTATGGCCGATCCCGTGGGTGCCCGCCATGGAGCGCACGTCGAAACGTGCAACCACATCCTTCGGAAGGCCCGTTTCCTTATAGATCTCGATGCTGTCGCCCGAACCCATGATGCGGACACCGGGACGCAGGCGGGCGAGCGCCGCCCTCGTCTCGTCCACCTTCTCGGTTTCCACCTCGAGGATGGCATGGGTGCTCTTGACTGTGAGGCCGACGCGAAGGTCCAGTTCGGCGAGGGCACCTTCAAGTCTTGCGAAATCCGCGCCGGGCGTCGCCGACTGGATCGTGATCTTGGCCTTGCCTCGCGACTGCGCACCGTAAATTGCAATCCCCGCAGAATCCGGACCGCGGTCCGTCATCGTGACCAGCATGTCCGAGAGCAGCGCGCCGAGCTGCGGTTCAAGGCTACGGTCCTTCAAGAACAGTCCAACAATGCCGCACATGGCCCACCTCCGTTTCGTCGATGTTGCAAGTGCTAACATGACGGATGACCGAAATCAATCCGTAGGAATATAATTTTCTTTTAAGGCAACTTTTTCGCGTCAGTCGTCCGCGCCCCGGCGCTGCGGATAGGAGATGATCGAGAGGTAGAGCGCTGGTAGCCGAACGAGTACCTCAGGCCCGTGCGGCGCATCGGCATCGAAGAACAGGCTGTCGCCCGGCTGCATCGTGTAGAGGCTTTCAGCATGGCGATAGACCACCTCTCCTTCCAGCATGTAGAGAAACTCCATGCCCTCGTGCTGGAAAGTCGGGAAAACATCGGAATCAGCCGTCAGCTTGATGAGGTACGGCTCGACGATCACACCGCTGGTGTTGTTGTCGATGTGGCCGAGAAGGCTGTACTGGTGACCGGCCCGCGTGCCGCGGCGCTCGATGTTGATACCCTCACCCGCCTTGACGAAACTTGCCCGCCGAGGCTCCTCGAAACGACGGAAGAAGGCGGTAATCGGCACGCCGAGCGCGCGCGAGAGCGCCTGCAACGTCGTCAGCGACGGCGAGATATTGCCGTTTTCGATCTTTGACAGCATGCCGACCGACATTCCTGTCGCGGCGGAAAGATCGGTGACGGTAAGCCCGAGCTTCTTTCGATAGATGCGGACCTCGTGGCCGATTGCCATTTCAAGATTGTTTTCCTTTGGCTCCCGCACCGCGTGGGGATCCTGCGACAGTACCTGGCCCTGCGTCGCGCCTAGCTTCTCGTTCTTGTTCATTTCACTCTCACCACTCGAAAGCCGATAAATTATCCTCAAAGGAAAATTTCCTCAACTGGGAAGAAATTACCTGCGGTACTCTCCCTGCCGGGGGAGCCGTTGAAGACTTCAACTCGAAAGGCGCCGCTGGGGCGGCCAATTTGGAAGTCTGGACGAAAAAATCGCCCGAAAATGCGCATTGAATGAACCGAGGGCCGGCGTCGATAGCGTCAATTGTGGAAGGCACTTCGACACGGCTCCCCCGGCACCCTTGACCATGCTTAATTGAGCGTGGGCAAATCCTTAGAGGGCCTTAAATGAAAATCCGTCTGATCGCGCTGGCATCCACGCCAGCAGTGGCCTCCTGTACCAACCGTCCCGACGCTATCGTGCCGGTCGATATTCCTATGGCAGCGTATAGCAGTCAGAGCTGTGAAGGGACTGATACAAGAATTGCCCAAGGAGCAGGCCAATCTTGCTGCCGTTTCAAAGCAACACGTGGTCCAGCCACCCGGAGCTAAGGACACATGCGAAAAGCCGAAGGTGGATCCGGTTACCGGCGGGGCATTACAACGACGAACGTGGCCTGTTTGCAGCGCCAGGACCGAGCGTACGCGGTCCATAGAGCTTGACCAGTCTGTAGAGGAGGTACTTTTCAAGCTCGTGTAGACGCGCAGCGCCCTCTTGCGCAGTCAGCCGAGCTGATTGGAGAGTGCCGCGATGGCAAACGAGACTTTTATAGTTGATCAATAGGTCGTCGTTCGGAGCAGCGTGAGGTCTCGGTTCGGCGTAAACGTCTGAACCGCTTACCTCCGCCGCAAGCGTCTCATCGGTCGGAGCCGATGAACCCTATCGTCCCGGCTTGTAGATCTGGTCGAAAATCCCGCCGTCGCCGAAGAATTTCGGCTGGGCTTCCTTCCAGCCGCCGAATTCGTCAATAGTGACCAGTTTCACCTGGGCGAAGCGGACGACATCCTCGGGGTCGGCCGCTTCCGACCTGTAGGGCCGATAATAGTGTTTGGCCACGATCTTCTGGCCGACATCGCTATAAAGGTAACTGAGGTAGGCTTCCGCCACCTTGCGCGTGCCCTTGGCATCGACATTGCCATCGACAAGCGCCACCGGTGGCTCGGCCTTGATCGAAATCGACGGCGTGACGATCTCGAACTTGTCGGGGCCGAGTTCTTCGATCGAGAGATAGGCCTCGTTCTCCCAGGCCAGCAGCACGTCGCCGAAACCACGCTGAGCGAAGGCGGTCATCGCCTCCCATGCGCCGGTATTGAGAAAGAGCACATGCTCCTGAAAGAGTTGTGTCACGTATTCCCGCGCCTTGGCGTCGTCGCCGCCATTGGCGGCCCGCGCCCACGCCCAGGCGGCGAGGAAGTTCCAGCGGGCACCACCTGAGGTCTTCGGATTGGGCGTGATCACTTGGATATCGTCCTTCACGAGGTCGCCCCAGTCCTTGATACCCTTCGGATTGCCCTTTCGCACGAGAAAAACGATCGTCGATGCGTAGGGGGCGCTGTTGTTTGCGAGGCGACTTTTCCAGTGGGCCGGTATCTTACCGGTCGCGTGGGCGATCGCGTCGATGTCGGCTTCGAGCGCCAGCGTCACGACATCCGCGTCCAGGCCTTCTATCACCAATCGCGCCTGCCTTCCGGAACCGCCATGAGAGGTCTGGATCGTCACCGTCTCCTTGGTATCGGCTTTCCATTTTTCCGCAAAAGCCGTGTTGAAGTCCTTGTAGAGTTTCCGCGTCGGGTCATAGGAGACGTTCAGGATGGTGGTATCGGCGACAGCGAGGCCGATAGCGGTCAACTGCAGGATCCCGGCCAGCAGCACCATCTTCACGACCCCGGCACGCCTGCTCCCTTCCATCTGCAAACTCCATTCTTTGCCAGATGAACATACACTCCCAATCGCTCACGCAACAACTTGACGATATAAGCAAGGAAATAGCCGCCTTGGTCCCGCCCCCGAAGTCAGCTTCATCACGCTGCAACTTGGACGTTGTTGCGCCAGCCAGGCTCTCGCCTGGACTCGGATGTTCGCTCGCATTCCCTGTTGTGCGCTCATGAGCCGTGAGTTGCAGTTGACGCAGGTTGGCGGGGCATAATGATAGATTTCGACAGAGCCACGTGATCTCGACACGGCATTCCTTATGTCGGATTGAGTGGCCGCAGCCGGGTGTGTTGTACCCGTTTAATTGCCATTGCGGCAGAAACCTGGAAGCAAGTTGGTGAAGCCGCAATAGCTGACGCATTGGCGCAAGCAGATTTGGGCATTCGCTGCGTGACTTGCTCGTCAGTGGCCTCAGGTTACGGTGCGCCCCATTGCGGCAGCCGGATTCTCTGCTTTGTTCTGAGACGTCCCTTCTGCCTTCCCATCATTGCGGAAGAGCTTCCATTTTAGGGGCCGGAAGGCGATGCGGCTGCGGTCTGCCGAGGACGCGCGCTCCGGTGACAACTCGATCTCCACCGAAGTATGGCCGCTGCCCAGACTGAGTTCCAGGTGCCGCGTGCCGGCGACGCGCCGGCTCGCCGTGACGATGCCGGCGAGACAGCCGCTGGAGCCGCCGATCAGTTCGACGTCGTGTGGGCGGAAATAGAGGGTTGCCGGTCCATCGGGTTCATTGGCTGCACGCAACCCGATTGGCCGGTCCTCGAACCAGATCTCGCCGCTGGCGAGCGTGACGCTAAGACAGTTGGACTGGCCGATGAAGCCGTAGACGAAGGGCGAGACCGGGTGGTCGTAGATCTCATCGGGCGTGCCCACCTGCTCGATCACGCCCTTGCTCATGACGACGATGCGGTCGGCAAGCTCCAGCGCCTCCTCCTGGTCGTGAGTGACAAAGACAGTAGTGTGGCCGGTGCGATCGTGGATTTCCCGGAGCCACTTCCGCAGTTCCCTGCGCACTTGCGCGTCGAGCGCCCCGAACGGCTCGTCGAGAAGCAGCACGTTCGGCTGGACCGCCATGGCACGGGCGAGCGCCACACGCTGGCGCTGGCCGCCGGAAAGCTGCGCCGGATAGCGCTTTTCAAGGCCTGAAAGCTGCACCAGTTCCAAGAGGTCGAGTGCCCGGCGGCGAATCTCGCCGGCCGGTGGGCGCCTGTTTGCGGGTCTCACCTTCAGCCCGAAGGAGACATTTTCGAGCACCGTCATATGCCGGAACAGCGCGTAATGTTGGAAGACAAAGCCGATATTGCGCTCCTGCACGGTTTTCTTCGACGCGTCTTCGTCGCTAAAGAAGATTGTCCCTTCGGTCGGGCTTTCCAGCCCGGCAATTAGCCTGAGCAGCGTGGTCTTACCCGAGCCGGAGGGACCGAGAAGCGCAATCAGCTCGCCGGAACGAATATTGAGCGAGACGTCTTCGAGCGCCGGGAAGCGGCCGAATTCCTTGCGTAATTTGTCGACGCGGACCTCCATGAAATTCTGGCCCTTTCAGTGCCTGCGGCTCGGAGCGAGCGCGGCGCTGAGATTATGCTTACCATGGAGGATTCGACCGGCAACGGCATTTGTTCGTCTCACCGCAGGTATGACCGGCAACGACGGAGACGGCACCTAACTCTCCCTTGGCATCGCGCTGCAGAAAAGCACACTCAACTCCGCTTGTAGGACTCGAAACATAATATGAGCGCGTTGAGCATGTGTGGGTCAAGTGTAAGCGCCGCGCCCTTGAACGCGCCCTTGAATCAGCCGAGGGCACTCCAGCGCGAGCGAAGCGGGCTGGAGTTGCGAAATGTCCTGTCTTCCTTCCCGCGCCCGAAGTAAATTTCTTCCCGGCCGTGGGAGTCGTCCTCGCCCCATCAGCGCTGCATGATAGTCAATTTGGAGGCGTGCTAAAACAATGCGGGCGCAAAGTAGTCCAATCGGAGTATGCGGCCGTCCGCAGCATCGCCGGAACGTGAGCCTCCCCTCTCATTCCTGCTGCGGGCGCCAGCGCAGCAGATAGCTTTCCAGCGCGTAGGCGAACCGATTGAAAAGAAAACCGACGAGGCCGAGGATCAGCACGCCGACCATGACGAGCGCCATGTCAAAGCGCTCCCGCCCGGCGATGACGAGTCCACCGATTCCCGGACCTACAGATAAGAAATATTCGGCCCCGACCGTTGCGAGCCAGGAATAGATCAGGCCGAGATGCACGCCCGTCGCGATCGAAGGCATGGCCGCCGGCAGGAAGATGCGAAGAATTCTCTGCCGGGCATTGAAGCGCAGCGCCCGGCCAACCTCGACAAGATCGGCAGGCGCGTTGCGCATGCCCTCATAGGTATTGAGCACAATCGGAATGAAGGCGGCGAGCGCGACAAAGGCGATTTTGGCCTGCTCGCCGAAACCGAACCAGACGGAGATCAGCGGTATCCAGGCAAGCAGCGAGATCTGCTTTAACCCGTTGAAGGTCGGCGTGATCAGCACATCGGCGGTGCGCGACAGCGCGAGCAGCGAAGCGAATGCGACACCGGCGACACAGCCGATCAGGAAGCCGGCAATGTTTCGCATGAGGCTGAAGGCGAGTTCGCCAATCAGGTCATGGTCGACGAGTTCGCGCTTGGCCGTGATTGCCACGTCCTCGAGCGACGGCAGGAAGCGCGGATCGGCAAGACCGATGCGGCTCGAAACCTCCCAGGCGATGAGCAGCAGGATCGGCAGGGTGACCCCTCTGCGAAATCGAATGAGGCGAGTGGAAGCAATAGCCGCGGTCATGCTCAAATCTCCTCGCGCTTCCAGCGCTGGATCAGGATTTCGCTACGGTCGAGGCCCTTGTCCATGACGAAGCCGACGAGGCCGATGACGATCATCGCCACGATGACCGTATCGAGCCAGAACATCTGGCGGCCCCAGACGAGCAGATAGCCAAGCCCTTCTGAGGAGGCGAGCAGCTCGACGCCGACAAGCGAAGTCCAGGAATGGGTGAGCCCGTAACGGATGCCGGTGAAGATCGACGGTATCGCACCGGGCAGCACGATGAACCGCAAGGTCTGCCAATCGCTGAATTTCAACGCGCGCCCGACCTCGATATATTTGGGCGACACGCCGCGAATGCCGGCATGGGTGTTGACGGCCATGGGCACGAGCGCGCCCTTGGCGATGATGATGATCTTCAGCGCTTCGTCGATGCCGACAAGCAGCATCAGAAGCGGAATCCAGCCGAGCGTCGGAATCTGCGCGAAGGCCAGGAAGAGCGGCTTGACGTATTCTTCGACACGTCGGGAAAGTCCCATGGCAACCCCAAGGCCGAGCCCGGCTACCGCGCCGAAGGCGAAGCCCGTGACGACGCGGCGCAGACTGACGCCAGCATGATAGGGAAGTTCGCCGCTTGTGATCATGTCGCGCGCCGTTTCGTAGACATAGACGGGTGATGGCAGGATCTGCTCGGCGAGCCACCCCCTGTCGGAGGCAACCCACCAGAGCAGGAGCAATACCGCCGGGAAGATGGCGCCGGCCACCCCCAGCGCCAGGGCCTTTCGCCATGGCGATGGGGTTCCCTCGCCCGCTCGTATGACGGTTTCGAAAAATGCAGTCACCATTGCCTCGTCCTGCCGTCGCAACTTAGGACGCGAGCGGCTTGCCGTCCGCGCCATAGGGCTGCCAGAAGGACTTCAGGTTCAGCCGTTCAAGCGCATCGTTGAGATACTTGGGCTCGAACCACCCTTCGAGATCGACATCGCGGCGAATGAGTCCGTATTCCTTGCCCTTTGCCGCCTGCTCCGTGTACTGGGATACAAGCAGGCCATCGATGAGCGGCGAGTTCCGGTAGGCAAGCGTGTCGTTGCTGAAATACTCTTCGATGATCGGAATCGGCGTGCCCGACTTGTGCCAGAGCTCGAAAAGCGCCGCTCGGTTCGGCTCGTCCGACGACCATTGAGCAGCCTTGACGAAGGCATCGACGATACGCTGCGTGATTTCCGGATGCGCCTCAATGAAGGCCTCGCGGCCGATGATGCCGGCATTACGGCCAAAGCGCGGGTCGTTACCCTTGGTCGTGTAGATGACATCGGCCGAACCTTTGGCGGCGAGGTTGATGAGCTGGGTGTCGCCGAAGGCAGCATCGATATCCTTGCTGGTCAATGCCGCCACGGTGCCGGCGCTGTCAAGATTAATGACCTGGACGTCCCTCTCCTTGAGCCCATGCGCCTCCAGGACCTTGATGGCAGAGAGATGTCCGTTGGTTCCCCGTTGAAACGCAACCTTGCGGCCCTTCAGATCCTCGATCTTCCGGATGCCGGAGTTTTTGGCGACGGCGAGATAGAGCGGCTTGCGAGTTCCGCTGGCGAGCAGGTACTTGGTCTTCAACCCGGTTGCGCGGCCGATCAGCGACGGCAGGTCACCCTGGTAGGCAAAATCGAGCTGGTCGTTGGCAAAGGCCTCGTTCACCGCCGGGCCAGCGCCCTTGAAGAAGGTCCATTCGATCTTGATGTTCGGATCCTTGGCGAATTCCTTCTCCAGATATTCGCCGGCGCGCGCGGTTGCCGCCGACGTGCCCTCCGCGAAGGGTCGGTTGTCGACGCCGATTGCAGCGTAGCCGACGTGAATGACGAGCGGCTCTTCGGCATGTGAGGCGCTTGCAAGAAGTCCGAGCGCCAGCGCCGCGCCTGCAGCAAATCGGACCAGAGAAATCAGTTTCATCGTCTTCTCCATTTCTGACGGAATCAGTTTGCGAGCACCACGGCCGGGCGAAGAGGCGCGGCCCTGCGGCCGCTTTCATCCTTTACGGGCCGCTCATCGGTAGCGGTCGGTCTGCTGTCGATCGAATTGAGGCTTTCAAGAACACGCGTCCGGATCTTGGCGAGCCCAGCGGAAATGCGTTCGCGCGGCCTGCGAAGGTTCACCGGCACGATGTCGCGGATCCGGCCCGGCCGCGGCGACATGATGACGACGCGGTCGCCGAGATAGACGGCCTCCTCGACGTCGTGGGTGACGAGGACCATGGTGATGCGTTCGCGCGCCCAGATCTCCTGCAATTCGTCCTGCATCCGGGTCTTGGTGATCGCATCCAGTGCGCCGAAGGGTTCGTCGAGAAACAGTACGTTCGGGCGGTTTACGAGGCCGCGGGCGATCCCGGCGCGTTGCGCCATGCCTCCGGAAAGTTGATGCGGATAGGCCTTCGCGAAGCCGGAGAGCCCGACGAGTTCCAGATGTTCCTCGACCAGCCGTTTCTTCTCGCGCTTTGCAAGCCCGGAATTTTCGAGCCCGAGAGCGACGTTCCGCTCCACTGTCAACCAGGGAAATAGCCTCGGCTCCTGAAACACCATGCCGCGGTCAAGACTGGGGCCCGTGACGAGGTTCCCGTCATGCGCGATGCGGCCGGCATGGGCGGTGTCGAGCCCGGCGGCAAGGCGCAAGAGCGTCGACTTTCCGCAGCCGCTCGCGCCGACGATCGTCACGAATTCGCCCTCGGCAATATTGAGGCTGACGCTGTCCAGTGCCGTCAGTTTCTCGCCGTTGACGTTGAACTCGCGCGTCACCTCGCGAATTCGAAGATGGTCGGAATTGCTCATCGGGTTTCTCCTCGGCTGCGGGATCACTCTGCCGCGACGCGAGGCTCGGCCGGGTGCCGGGGCACGCGCAGGCCGAGATTCTCGCGAAGCGTCCCGCCCTCGTACTCCGTGCGGAAAAGCCCGCGCCGGCGGAGCTCGGGCAAAACGTGCTCGACGAAATCGTGGAGCCCGACCGGCAGATGCGGCGGCATGACGTTGAAGCCGTCGGCGGCGCCGGTGGTGAACCATTCCTCCATCACGTCGGCAATCTGCGCCGGCGTTCCGACGATCTGGTAGTGGCCGCGCGCGCCGGCAATGCGCAGGTAGAGCTGCCGGATTGTCAGGTTTTCACGGCGCGCAAGGTCGAGGAGCAACCTTTGCCGGCTCTTGCTGCTGTTCGTCTCCGGGAGTTCCGGAACCGGCCCGTCGAGCGGAAATTGTGAAAGATCGATTCCGCCGGCCATTCCGGCGAGCATCGACAGGCCGACAACGGGATGGATCAGGTCCTGGATCTCCTGGAACTTCGCCTGCGCTTCTTCCTCCGTTCGCCCAACGACGGGGAAGATGCCCGGCATGATCTTGAGATCGTTCTTGTCCCTTCCGTATTTCGCCAGGCGCCCCTTGACGTCGGCGTAGAAGGAACGAGCGTCTTCGACCGTCTGATGGGCGGTGAAGACAAGCTCTGCCGTACGCGCGGCCAGTTCCTTGCCGGGCTCTGAAGAGCCAGCCTGCACCAGCACCGGATGTCCCTGAGGAGCGCGCGCGACGTTCAGGGGACCACGCACCTTGAAGTGCTTGCCTTTGTGATTGAGGATGTGCTGCTTGTCCGGATCGAAATAGATCCCACTTTTCTTATCGCGCGGGAACGCGTCTTCTTCCCAAGTGTCCCAGAGACCGCGAACGACGTCGGCAAATTCTTCCGCCCGTTCATAGCGCTCGGCGTGGGCGTAATGCTCATCGCGACCGAAATTATGCGCCTCATGCTCACTCGAGGAGGTCACGAGATTCCAGCCCGCCCGCCCGCCACTGATATGGTCGAGGGAGGCTAACTTGCGGGCAATGTGATAGGGTTCGTTGTAGGAAGTGGAGGCCGTGGCGACGAAGCCAATACGCTTCGTCACGGCCGCAAGAGCGGAAAGCAGCGTGATTGGTTCGAACTGGGCGACGTAGCGTAAAGCCGTGCGGCTGAGCGCCTCTGTGTCGGCCCCTCGTGTTCCGACACCGTCGGCCATGAAGATGAGATCGAATTTGGCCGCCTCGGCAATCTGTGCGAGGGCGATGTAATGATCAAAGTTGGAGCCGGCATCGGCCTGCGCCTGGGGATGCCGCCACGCGGCAATGTGGTGGCCTGTTGGATAAAGGAAGGCCCCGAGCTTCAACTGGCGTCCTTTGTTGGTCATTCCGCTCTCCTCGGTCATTAGGTTTGAATAGACTAGCAGCAACGAATATAATCTATAGAAACTATGTTCTATTTAGCGAGGGTTTCGCGCATTTTGTCGTGACCGTAGGATGCAGGACTCTAAACGATTGTTCTAACCAGTATTCTCAACGACCAGGAGGTGGCGCCTCGTCAAGAAGACTCCGCTGGCCACGGCATCCGCGGTGACCTTCCCAAGATCGTGCGAGGGCTAAAGTTTTCCCGCCATTCGTTGCGGCTGGGCTTGCCTCATCGGCGGAAGTCGATGAACGTTGTGTGCAGAAACAGCCTGGCCATGCCAGTGCCGAAATGACCCGCCGATACCAGCGTCGACGTGATCGCTTCCGCATCGATCTCGCACAGGCGGCTGCGCTTTGAATTCGAGCGCCTATCACCTTTTGATCTTCGGCCGATATACGCACGCACCTCCCCGAGCGGATCAAGGAACTACTTCTACATCGGCAAGCTTTGCCGATCGTTGGCGTGCCAATTATAGGTCCTCACATAATAGAGGAACGCTCGCATGGCGGCGCTTGGAAGGCGACGATTGGGATAATAGAGAAACCAGCTGGGCAATGTCGGGCTCCAATCCGGAAGAACCTCGATCAACCTCCCCGCCTCGATGTGGGGCTTGGCATATTCTTCAAAAACGTGCGCCATACCCCTGCCCGCCAACGCCGCTTGAAGCTCGTTATACGCTGAACTGAGTGTAAGACGCCCCTCCGGGGTTATGTCCATCTCATCGTTTCCGTTGTGGAACGTCCACGACACGAGCGTGCCCCCCGGGAATCTGCGCCGTATGCAGTCGTGGTGGATCAGATCATGAGGCGTCACCGGTCGCCCATGTCGTCCGATATAGTCCGGTGAAGCCACGATCGCATATCGGAGCGGCAAACCCAATGGAATTGCGATCATGTCTTTCGCCAACTGCTTGCCGAACCGGACACCGGCGTCGAAACCGTGTTCCACGATGTCGATCACCGCGGCGTCACTCGTGATTTCGATTTTTACCGCCGGGAAGCTTTCCATGAAGTCGAACGCGAGGGGACACAGGAGGTGATCGACGGCGGGAGCCGGCGCATTGATCCGCAACGTTCCCGACGGGCTGTCCCTCAGCTCGTCGACCTCGGCTATCGCAAGCTGGATATCGCTCAAGGCCGGAGCAAGACGATCTAGGAGGCGCTGCCCCGCCTCCGTCGGCGATACGCTCCTTGTCGTTCGATTGAGGAGTCGAATCCCGAGCGCCTCTTCCAGTGCATTGATCGTTTGGCTCAAGGCCGATGACGAGACGCCACGCTCGAGCGCCGCAGCGCGAAAGCCACCACAGCGTACGATCGCGGCGAACACATCAAAGCTATCCAGACGAATTGGGTTCATTGCGAAGCTAACCTAATCAAGCTGATCTTATTTACCTGCCTTATCAGCGCGATGACGCCGTGTCATGCTCGATCTGTAGTCACTGTCGTGCTCTGACCGCCGTGCTGTCACCGGTTGCTTTCATAAGCTCGCGTCTGGGTGTGGCGAGCTGGCGGCCAATCATCATGAAAGGAATACCAATGAATGCGTTCATTCTAAAAAGACGCGCTGTCATGCTGTCCGCTGTTGTCGGCGCATCGAGCATGTTCGTTGCAGGCGGTGGCGGTGTCGCAAATGCCCAGGCGACACCTGTGAGCGGAAACGCCGGCTACTACCGTTTCCGTGTCGGCGATATCAGTGCGACGGTCTTGAGCGATGGTGTGACCGGGGGCCCGACCAGGGTTTATGCAAGCGACGCGCCCGAAGCGGAGCTTCAGGAGGTGCTGCGGCGTGCATTCCTGCCAAGCGATCACATGACGCTCAACTTGAATACCCTTCTGATCGAAACCGGAGGCCGGCGGATTCTCATCGAAGCCGGCGCGGGCGGTACGATGGGTCCGAATGCCGGCCGGATCTTCGCCAATCTGGCGGCGATCGGGCTCGGTCCCGCAGACATCGATGCGGTGGTGATCTCGCACACCCATCCCGACCATGTCGGCAACCTGCGAACAGCAGATGGAGGCAAGGCTTTCCCCCGCGCCACCGTTTTCGTGCCGAAGGCGGATTGGGAATTCTTCGTCCGCACCGATCCCGATCTTTCCTACATGCCCGTTTCGGAGGACTTTCGCGTGCGGTTCGCCGCTGCAATCAAAAGCAGCCTTGAACCTTTCATGAACGATGTCGAGCTGTACGAAGCCGGCGCCGAGATCGTGCCGGGCCTCACGACGATCGTTGCATCCGGCCACACGCCAGGCATGGCGACATTCCTCGTCCATTCCGGAAATGACCAGTTGTTGCTGACAGCAGACCTTGCCTACCACCCCATCGTCAACGTCGACAATCCCTGGCGTCCCGGACCCGATCGCGACAAGGAGACGGCACTCGCCTCTCGCCGCCGCATCTTCGACAGGGCGGCTGCCGATCGCATTCCGGTGCTTGGTTTCCATTTTCCGTTTCCAGGCCTCGGCCGGATGCTCAAGACCGATGGCGGCTACGCCTGGGTCCGTGCCAACTGGCAGTTTTGAAGTCGATAACCGAAGAACAGGAGACTCTTATGGACCGGTCGAAGATCAATCGTCGCAGTCATGCAGCGCCGCAGCACCACCAAGGCGCCTGTCGTCATTCCGCCACCTCCCCTTTGCGACCCTGAGCAAGGAGTAGGATCGACCCTCCGCGGTCATGGGCTGCCAAACGGCTTACCTGGCGGGATTTGGTCCCGTTGCGGACCTTGCGGCGATTCCGCTGCGGAGAGCAGCATGCTCCACCGACGGGCGATTCAGGAACCCACGACTTGCCTCAGAACTCTGAGCAGGCGACGCTCCTCGGTCGGCTTGCCGACATTCGGCGCCCCGGCGAGGATGTCGCCGCCGATGAGCTCCGGCTCGGCATATGCGCTTGCCACGACGCCGTCAGCGGCCCGGTCACCGGCGTGACGTCGTCGGCGGCAAGGCCGCTCTCGCTCACCGCCCCGGCGATTACCGACGTTGCGCCGATCACCGGCGCGTCGTTGGTGCCGGTGATTGTGATCGTCACCGTCTGGGTGTCGGTGGCGCCATCATCGTCGGTGACCGTCACCTGATAGCTGAGCGTGATCGTCTCGCCTGCGCCGAGGAACTGCACCAAAACGTTCGGCACCTGATAGTTCCAACCGCCTGCAGTCGCGGTGAACCCCGCCGTCAGCGTGTCGACCTGTGCCTGCGTCAGCGCGCCGCCGTTCCATACCGGCTGCCCCGCCGGCGTGCCCGTCACCGTCAGCGTCTCGTTGGCGTCGACGTCTGAAAGCGTGATCGTGCCGCCCGCCGTCAGATTGCCGCCGACAACCGCGAGGTCTTCGGTCACCGCGCCGCTTGCCGTCGCGGTGAGCACGGGCGCGTCATTGGTGCCGTTGATGGTGATCGTCACCGTCTGGGTGTCGGTGGCGCCGTCGCCATCGGTGACCGCCAGCTGATAGCTGAGCGTGATCGTTTCGCCCGCGTCGAGGAACTGCACCAGCGCGTTCGGCACCTGATAGTTCCAGCCGCCGGTCGTCGCGGTGAACCCCGCCGTCAGCGTGTCGATCTGCGCCTGCGTCAGCGTACCGCCGTTCCACACCGGCTGCCCGGCCGGCGTCGCTGTTACCGTCAGCGTCTCGTTGGCGTCAGCGTCGGAGACCGTGACCGTGCCGCTCGTCGTCAGATTGCCGCCGATAACCGCGAGGTCCTCGGTCACGGCGCCGCTTGCCGTCGCGGTGATCACCGGTGCATCGTTGGGATCGAGCAAGGCGGCCAACTGTTCCTCACCCGCCGGCGCGCCAAACTGAAGCGCGGTTGGGTCGAGCAGTCCTATAACCGTCCCGGCATCGCCGATGCCGCCGCTAGCATCGGAAAAATTGCCGCCTCCGCTCTGGCTGGAAGCCACGCTGATGCCTCCATCGGGGCCAGCCGCAACGTTGATGCCGTTACCTTCGAGTACCGCGACGAGCGTTTCTTTCGGGATCTCGGCATCGCCAATAACAAAGGTTGGAATGTTCAGCGCCGCGTTCAGAATTCTGATCGTTGAACCATCGGGCTGCTCCAGAACGATGTCGCTGCCGAAGACCTTAATCTGCTCAAGGGAGACACCCGCAGGAAGCCTGACGATATTGGAGGCATCCGCTCTGACGACGTCCGGCATTGGCTGTGCGGGAGCCGCGGCCTGGCCGCTGGCGACAGGCGCTCCGGTCGCCGGATCCAGCAACTGCGGCTCAGGCAGCTCGCCGCTTTGCACTTGCGCGACGATGCGGTCTCCCCTGGCAGCGCCCCCTTCATCGGCCACGCTGTTTTCAGCCGTCGGCGCATACGCATCATCGGAAAGAACCATACCTTCGGTTGCCATGTGTAGTATCCCCCAAGCATTTAGCGCAAGTAAACACATGCCATTTTCGAAATCAATTCTTGAGGCAATCCTTAAATTGCGAAACGATATATCCTATTATGCAGTTACGAGAATATTCTTTCACAAGCGAACTAAGGACATATCATGGTATGCATATCGGCGGCGTCAGGCGCTTCCACCATCGCAGCATTCGTTGAAAACACGACTCGGCTGCCCCTGAGTCTCACATAAAAATAGGTAATATTGTTCCATCTTCCGCGTCGTTTACACGGTAGGAATTGCGACTTACACGAACTTCAACCGCAATGGAGACCAAATATAATATACACTTTGAATAAAATTTTATACAAATTGTATTACTGCTTGATACGGTAGATAATCCGTATAGCTTTACGCCAGTTTTTCTTTTCCTTCGTAGAGTATCCCCATTCAACCGTGAGGTGCGGCAATGGGTAAGAAGAACTGGGCGCGCTACAGGACAGTTTGGAAAGTTGTAGCTTTGGCTGCAAGCCTCCTGTCCCCTTCAGCGACGTGGGCCGGCCAGCCCAGCGTGGCCTACCTCGGCACTCTGCAGCACATGATCGGCTTCGACGTGCCGGCAATTGCGGCCGCAATGGGCAACGCCGACGCCTTCAGGAACAAGACGACGGTAACACTCAAGGCTCGACCGCAACAGGTGGCGGTCACGCCGGCCAGCCCCCGCCTGAATGCAGCCTCGCAACCCAACCCCGTGGCCGTATTCCAGTCGGTGGCTTTCCGTGTGTCGTCGATACCGGCAGCGCGGAAATGGAAAGCCGTATTTCCCTTGATAGCATCATCCGATTTCGCGCGGTGCGAAACGGCGAGCAGCTGCGCGGCAGCTGGAATACTTCGGACTTCCATCGAGGACGCCATTGACCTTGGCTTTTACCAGAAGCTGAACCGCATCAATCGCGCGGTGAACCGGCTCGTTCGCTACGAAGCGGATGCACAGAACTACGGTTCAAAGGATTATTGGGCATCCCCGAACGAGATTCTCGCCCGTGGCAAGGGCGACTGCGAGGATTACGCGATCCTCAAGATGGCTGCGCTGAAACAGGCCGGGCTTCCGCCACAGGCCATGTCGATCGTCGTGCTCCGCGACGTACGCCGCAATCTGTACCACGCTGTACTCTCGGTAATGACCAGCCAGGGCTATTTCATACTCGACAACCTGAGCGACGAGGTGAAGCTCGACCGCGCCCTGCCTACCTACCAGCCGCTGTTTTCGGTCAGCGCGGATCGTGCATGGATCCATGGCATCAAGACTGGCGTTGACAAGCTTGCTTCAGCCGCCTCGCCGTCGTTGGACGTCATGCCTGGCGAGGGTGCGCTCCGATAGCGGCCGGTGTAGTTCGCTGCTTTCACGCCGAGATGAAACCGATAACCACATCCTGATCGAACAGTGACGCGAGCGCTGCACTCAGGCGACCGCGGGTGACGTGCTCGTTGATCCCGATCGTGAACCCTGCCGGCTGGGGTTCGCCGGGAGAAGCTTTCAACCGATCTACCAACTCGGCAAACTGGACATCAAAGGAAAGCCTAAGGCCTTGCGCGGGCGGAGAGGACTGGAATCTTAGAAAGCGTGACTGAACGAAGGTGAGGAATGCAGGATTATAGGCAATGATCCGCTTGTCACCCGACAATGCAAAGGCTGGCGATGGGCATGCGCGCACCTGGCCCGCGACAACCGCTAGCCCGCTGCGTTCCCGAGCGCCGGAAAGCTGTTCGCGCAAATAGCTTGTCGCGACGTAACGCAACCTCGCTGTCAAATTGCCTTCCCCATCCAGGGCTTGTTCACACTCGGAGATGATATCGGCGAGCTTGCAGCTTCTACGGGCGGCGAGTTCGGAAAGGCTCGACCAGTAGATTTCCTCGAGCTTTATCCCGCGCCGCTGTCCGCCGACGGTCACGACGCGGAACCTAAGCGCACTCATGTCTGCTGAAGATGTCGGTTGCGTGACATTCATCTGCTTAACGCTCCCGGAAGGCTTCCTCGCGCGCCTTGTTGATGGGTTTCATCAGATAGGTAAGGATGGTCTTCTTGCCGGTCATGATGTCGACCGAAGCGATCATCCCAGGCATGATCGCGTATTCCCTTCCGTCCTTCACAAGCGCGGCCCTGTCGGTCTTGACCCGCACGAGATAGTAGGTCTCGCCGGTATTTTGATCGACCAAACTGTCCGCACTGACGGTTTCGACCTCGCCGCCGAGGCCGCCATAGATCGAAAAGTCGTAGGCCGAAACTTTGATCAGAGCCGGCTGACCGGTACGAACGAAAGCGACATCGCGCGGCGAAAGGCGCGCTTCCACCAGCAATGTTTCGGATGTCGGCACGACGCCGCCAATCACCGCGCCAGGTGTCACGTAGGCTCCCACGGTGTTGACCTCCAGCGTATTGATGATGCCATCGACCGGCGACCGGATATCGGTGTTCGCAACCCGGCTACTGGCACCGCGGATCGTTTCCTCGATCACCGAGAGTTGCGATAGCGCCTCGGTCTTTTCCGCCAGAGCCTCTTGCCGCAGTTGCAGCGATAATTCGGTCACCTGCAGTGCGGCTTCCCTGATCGCCGCCTCCAGTCGTCCGATCGATTCCTTTGACAGGGCGAGTTGGCCGCGGGTGTCGGTCAACTCCTTCTCGACCCGCAACAGTTCTGTTTGCGCGACCAGCTTGCGCTTGACCATCGGCGCCAGCAGTTCCTGTTCACGCTCCGTCACCTGCAGGCTTTCGTTCAGTCGCGCAATATTGGCTTGTGCTTCCGCGAGTTCCTTTTGGCGCTGGCCATGACGCGCCTGCATGACCGAGAGCTTGTTGTTGAAATTACCGGCCTTGGCCAAAAGCAACTGCTCCTCGTTGGCGCATATGCCTGGTGCCGCCTTGGCGATGTCGTCTGGGCATTTATACTTTGACTCGTAGGCTCCTTCCTCTTCAAGCTCCAGGCGCGCTATCTGCGCGCGCAACGACCGCGCCTTGGCTTCGAGCTCGCCGAGCGAGGAGCCGCTGGCAGTATCGTCGAGCCTGAGGATCAGATCTCCCCGGCGAACGACCTGGCCAACCTGGACGGCGATCTCGCGCACGATCCCGGGCTCGCTCGACTGGATGATCTGCGTCTTCGAAACCGGGATCACCTTGCCCTCGCCGCGAGCGATCTCGTCGACTTCGGCGAACGCGGCCCAGGCGACAAACGAGGTGATGAGAAGACCGATGACGAGCAGGCCGGCGCGTGCTGCAAAGGGTGGCTTTTCAGTCATGCCGGTTCCCTCCGCCGCTCGTGACCCGTGCCCCTTCCGATGAAAGGGAAGTCATGCGGTTGCCTCCGGCACAGGGCTGATCGAGCCGGTCCGCTTCTGCAACTGCTCGATAACTTGCGCCTTAGGGCCGTCGGCAACTATGCGACCGCGGTCGAGAATCAGAAGCCGATCGACGAGGTTGAGCATGCTGTAACGATGGGTGGAGATAAACAGCGTGACATCCCGGCCGAAAACATTGGAAAGCCGGTTGATCAGCTCTCGCTCGCTGGCCAGATCCATGGCGCCGGACGGCTCATCGAGGAAGACGATCTTCGGCTTGCGAAGCAGGATCCGCGCGATCGCCACTGCCTGGCGCTGTCCGCCGGAAAGCTGGGAGCCGCGTTCGCCGACCGGCATGTCGTAGCCGCGCGGGTGAGAGGAGACAAAATCGTCGACGCCGGCAAGCTTCGCCGCCGCCACCATTGCCTCGTCGCTCGCCGTCGGGTTCGCCATCAAGAGGTTCTCCTTGATGGTACCCGAGAACAGGTCCGAATTCTGCGAGACGAAGGATACTGCCGAGCGCACCACGGAGGGGTGCAACTGCCGGATATCGACACCATCGAGCAAGATCCGACCCAAACTCGGAGGATACAGTCCCGCCAACAGACGACCGATCGTCGTCTTGCCCGAGCCAATGCGGCCGATGATCCCGACGCGCTCGCCCGCAGCTATGGTCACACTCATGTCGCTGACAACCTTGTGATCCGTCCCGGGATAGGCAAAGTCGACCTTGGCGAAGGTTACGCTGCCCTGGCGAATGTCGCGGTTGACGAAGCCGATCGTGTTGGGTCGATCCTCGGGCTGTTCCATAATCGAGTTGAGAATACGAAGCGACAGGAGCGCTTGGCGAAGTCGTGCCAGCGTCATGGCGATCTGGCCGAGCGGTGCAACCGCACGGCCAGCGAGCATGCTGGCGGCAATGATTGCGCCGGATGAGATATTGCCCAGCGTGAATTCGTAAGCGCCGGCGACGACGATACACACGGTGACCAACTGCTGGACGAATTGCGTCGCATGCGCGGCCCATGAAGAAATCTGTTTGATCTCCTCGGATGTGTTCGAAGAGTGCTTGGCCAACTCGTTCCATCGGCGAAGAAGCTGCTTTTCCGAATGCAGCGTCTTCACTGTCTCGATCGCGCTGATGGTTTCGACCAGCAAGGATTGGCGCTGGGCGGATTCGTTCGAGGCAGCGGCAACGCGGCTACCGATCTTGTGCTGAGCGACATAGCCGATCAGCAGACTGAAGATAAATGCGACCGCGGGCACGACCGCAATCCAACCCGCGACGGCATAGACTGCAGCAATGAAAACGAAAACAAAGAAGCTGTCTATGACCGTGCTCAGCGTATTCGAGGTAAAGAATTCGCGTACGAATTCGTACTGCATGGCGCGGTTGGCGTATTCGCCGGTCGAGTGCGGCCTGGACGCGAGGGTGGCGTGCAGGATTTTCTCGAACAGCATGTAGGAAAGCTTCAAATCAGCCTTGCGTCCAGCGTAGTCGATGAGCGCAGCCCGCACCGTCTTCAGCAGGAAATCAAAAAGGATGACGGCGCTGATACCCAGCGCCAGCACCCAGAGGGTCGCAATCGCTTTGTTGGGCAGAATGCGATCATAGACGTTCATCGTGAATAGCGGCGCCGCCAACGCAAGCACGTTGATGAAGAACGCGGCGAGCGCAACCTGTGCATAGGCTTGCCAGAAAGGTCGTATTGTCGCCGTCAACCAGTGTTTGCGGTCGATATTGCGTGCTTCGCCGACACCCGGGCCGGTCGCGGCGTTCAAATAGGTCGCGGAGAACGATACGGCATATGCGACCCGGTCGAGACGCAAATCCGAGAACCTGAGCATGGTGCCGTCGGCCGATGATACGGCGTTCGACAGGCTTAGGACCCCATCCAAACCCTCTTCCAACAGCGCCGCCGCACGACCGTCGCGAAAAACGAGCAGCAGCGGAAATAGAAAATCACGGTTGGCGAGCGCGCGCGGAGAAACGATTTCTGTCTCCAGCCCGACGCGCTCGGCGATACGCGACACATCCTCGACGCTCGGCGAGCGGGCATCGAAAGGCACGTCGGAATAGAGCACTGTATCGGAGGACGGCCGGTTCAAGAAGATGCAGATCTCCTTGAACGCCGTCGTAAAGCCGGTCAAAGCCGGGCCGGTTTGCACTTGGGTTTCAATGCCTTGCATAATGACGACCGATCATGTGCCATAGCGAAGGTCATCACTTTTGCCGGATCGGTGCAAGCAGGTCGAGCGGCAGATCATTCGTCTGGCGGGAAGGCACGCGGCGGTAGGTCTCCGTCGCGGGAGCTTCGGAAACGTTGAATTCCTTCCGCGCATAGGCTTCCGACTGGGCCGGTGCCTTGATTTCCATGGTGGCGAGAAGTTGGCCCGTGGCCGCGAGCAGGCGATACTCGGCAAACAAGGCGGCGTACTGCGCCGTCTTCGCAAGAACGTTTGCATTGAAACGCGCGTTCTGCGCGCTGAGCACGTCCAGCAGCGAACGTTGCCCGACGGCGAGTTGCTCGCGATAGGATGCCACAAGCTGGTCGTTCGCTTGCGCCTGCGCCTTCAGCGTGCGCGAGAGATCATATTGGCTGGCGCGGCGCTCCCAGGAGATCCGGACAGCTTCCTCGACTTCGCGATGCGCCTGGTGGAAAACGAGCCGCTGCTCGCTGGCGCGACGCATCTGCTCCTGTTCGTTGGCGATGTCGATACCGCCGCGATAGAGGTTCCACTTCGCGACGATACGTGCCTGAGCATCCCAGGTATCGCCCGTCGAACCGTCGATGTCCACTCCAGAGCGGATACGCCCCTCGGCAACGATCTCCGGCAGCATGCTCGATTTCGCCGCCTTGACCTGAGCGTCGGCGACATTGATATCGGCGTCGGCTGCCTTGATGCGCGGATTATTGGTCCGCGCGATACCGATTGCAGTTTCCAGTGTCTGCGGCAACGCGGCGGCGACCGATTTTGGCATGGACGGTTTGGTCAGCGGCTGGCCGACGAGACGATTGAAGCTGATCTTGACCGTATCCAACGCCTCTTCGGCTTCCAACAGCCGGGCCTTCGCCGAAAGCAGGCGTTCGTCGGCCTGCTGGCGGTCCGCCTCGGTCAGCCTGCCACCCGAAATCAACGAGCTGATGTCGGAGCGAATCGACTGGTGGGCACCGACGTTACGGCGTGCCTCTTCCACGATCTGCTGCTGGAGGATGTATTCGAAATACTCGCGAACGATCTGCAGCGCGATTGTTTCTGACCGCTCCAGGACGCGGAAAGAGGCGCTGTCGACGCGTGCCGCCTGGCGCTCCAGCTCTGCGCGCCGGCCGCCCCCATCGAAGAGTTTCTGCGTGACGGTCAGACTGACATCCGATGGGTAGAGGGGGTCGTTCTCGATGGAGGCCAGTCGACGGCTGTCATCCTCCAGGTGGCGGGCGCCGGTTGACGCCTCCAGATCGACGCTCGGCAAATAAAGTCCACGCGCTTGTCGCAGCTCGAACTCGATCGCTTCGCGATTCTCTACCGACTGCCCGATTTCGGGGTTGGATACGATTGCAATCTGGAGCGCTTCCCGCAGCGTCATCGCTTCCGTTGCGCCACTAGCAAGCACAGTCGATGCGAGCAGAATGGAAAACAGTCCACCCCTAAATGTCTTACCTAATTTCAATTAATCCCCCTCGTCACGCCCGCAGGTTGAGCATGCATCAAAATCACTCAAAATTTGCGTTAAATAATACATTGGTAATAAAGGAGAGCCATTAATTTTTAGGGGGCCAAGGTCGCGCTCAAGCTTTGGCGGCGCCATGTTGCAAAAAAGGAACAAACCACCCGTACGTTGTAACGGTCAAGACGCATCAGGCTGACGGCAGGCGCATAAATCCGATGTCCTGAGCGGCCTCCGCGGTCACTGTAACACTCCCCGAAGCCGCGGCGCGATGCAGCCGTTCCAGGTCGATGCTGCCGTCGAACAAAACGCCGCCGACGCTGAGCGCAAGATCGGCACCCTTGCCGTCCGCGGCGAAGTGCGAAGAAACCAACGCCTTGGTCAGGCGTGCACATACATGGTCAGCCTCGGCTTCAGTGGCACCGATGAGCAGCACATCGAAGCTCGCGGGTCCGGTTCGTGCGACGATGTCGTCGCGGCGAATGGAGGTGCTGATGGTGGAGGCCACGAATTGCAAAAGCTCGTCGCTCCATTGCGGACCAAAGCTCGCGCCCATGTCGTCGAGATTGTTGATACGCACATGAATGAGGGCGCCCTGCAGCGAATCGCCCGAACGGCGGCGCCGGCGCTCCAGTCCACTCACGTGCTGGACAAGTCCGCGTCCGGTGACGCAACCGGTCGCGCCATCATGTGCGGCAAGATGATTGATTTGATTCCGCAGTCGTTCGGCGCGCCGAAACTGGACGGCGGCGACCACGATCAATGGGATACCCATCAGCAACGATACCAACCCCGCGCTGACCATGGCGGCGACATAGGGGCTGTCGGGAAGCGCCGCCAGGCTGAGATAAGTCAACAGCTGGGCAAGGACAGCAAAGCCGACAACGCCGCCGAGAGCATAGCGCGCCACCCGCCAGTCCTTCTGCCCTTTGAACGGTATTTGCCTCTGCATTCATCCAGCTCCCGATTCCCTGAGGATATTCGGTCTAGCGCAGCTTTGTGGATATTCCCTTTGCTGCTTGTCTACAAGTTTATGCAAGTGGCTCAAATAACCGGGAAATGGATCAAAACGGCATAGGATCATATGGTCGGCCCTTGACCGGCGCCCGCCCTCACCCGCGCAGGCCCGGCGCCTCCTGTCCGGTGCGCTCCACGTATTCGGTATAACCGCCGCCATATTGCCGGATGCCATCCGGCGTGAGCTCCAGCACTCGATTGGAAAGCGCCGACAGGAAACGGCGATCGTGCGAGACGAACAGCATGGTGCCCTCGTACGCCGAGAGCGCCTTGATCAGCATTTCCTTGGTATCGAGGTCGAGGTGGTTGGTCGGCTCGTCGAGGACGAGGAAGTTCGGCGGGTCGAACAGCATTGCGGCCATCACCAGCCGCGCCTTCTCACCGCCGGAGAGCACTCGACAGCGCTTCTCGACATCATCGCCGGAAAAGCCGAAACAGCCGGCTAGCGCTCTAAGCGGAGCCTGTCCGGCCTTGGGAAAGCGCTCCTCCAGCCATTGCAGTATGGTGCTGTCGCCATCGAGCAGGTCCATCGAATGCTGGGCGAAATAGCCGAGCTTGACGCTGGCGCCGAGTGACACGTTACCTTTGTCCGGCGTGGCGGTGCCGGTGACCAGCTTGAGCAGTGTTGACTTGCCGGCGCCGTTTATGCCCATGATGCACCAGCGTTCGCGCCGGCGCACCATGAAGTCGAGCCCGTCATAGATCGTCCGGCTGCCATAGGCCTTATGGACATTCCTGAGGTTGACGACGTCTTCGCCGGAGCGTGGAGCCGGCAGGAATTCAAAGGCGACTGTCTGGCGCCGGCGCGGCGGCTCGACACGGTCGATCTTTTCGAGTTTCTTTACGCGGCTCTGAACCTGCGAGGCGTGAGAGGCGCGGGCCTTGAAGCGCTCGATGAACTTGATCTCCTTGGCGAGCATCGCCTGCTGGCGCTCGAACTGCGCTTGCTGTTGCCTCTCGTTCAGCGCCCGCTGTTCTTCATAGAAGCCATAATCGCCGGAATAGGTCGTCAGCGTGCCGCCGTCGATCTCGATGATCTTGGTGGCGATCCGATTCATGAACTCGCGATCATGGGACGTCATCAGCAGCGCGCCGTCATAGCCTTGCAGGAATTCTTCCAGCCAGATCAGGCTTTCGAGATCGAGATGGTTGCTCGGCTCGTCGAGCAGCATGACGTCCGGGCGCATCAGCAGGATGCGGGCGAGTGCCACGCGCATCTTCCAGCCGCCCGAGAGCTTTGCAACATCGCCGTCCATCATTTCCTGGCTGAAGCTCAGTCCCGCCAGGACCTCGCGGGCGCGCCCCTCCAATGCGTAGCCATCCAGCTCCTCGTAGCGTGCCTGTACCTCGCCGTAGCGATCGATGATCGCATCCATTTCATCCATTCGATCCGGATCCGACATGGCCGCTTCGAGCTCGCGCAGCTCCGCCGCCACGGCGCTGACCGGGCCTGCGCCTTCCATCACCTCGGCGACGGCCGACCGTCCGGACATCTCGCCGACGTCCTGATCGAAATAGCCGATCGTCATGCCCTTCTCGACGGAAACCTGTCCCTCGTCGGGCAGTTCCTCGCCGGTGATCATCCGAAAGAGGGTCGTCTTTCCCGCCCCGTTGGGACCGACAAGCCCGATCTTTTCGCCACGGTTCAACGCGGCCGAGGCTTCGATGTAGAGGATGCGGTGACTGTTGGACTTGCTGATATTATCGATACGGATCATGTGGAGGAAGCCTGGTGGGGTTGCGGGCATCCCTATGCCATGGGTTGGTGCAGCTGTCACGCAATCCGGCGCATTCTCTGTGCGTCCATCCCGCTCCGGTTTACATTTGCCGTCAGCGCCCTAGGTCACGCTGTATTGATGTCGGCAGAGACCGGCATGTCGCCCGGTGCGATGAGCCTTTAAGCCTCGCGACCGAAACGTTCCTCAACATCTATCGAGAGACAGATATGACTGAAGTCAAGAACGGCGACGTCGTTCGCATTCACTATACCGCCAAGCTCACCGATGGCACGGCAATCGAATCCTCGCAGGGCCGGGAGCCGCTCGAAGTCCTGGTGGGTGCAGGCCAGATCATTCCCGGGCTCGACCGCGAGATCAGCGGCATGGCCGTCGGCGAGATGAACACGGTGGCCATTCCAGCAGAGGACGCCTATGGCCCACATGACGATACGCAGGTGCAGATGGTCCCACGTTCCGCTGTTCCCGAAGGGGTCGAGATCGGGACCAGGCTCCAAGCGACCGCGCCGGATGGCCGTCAGATGGCGCTCACCGTTACGAGGGTTGATGACGAACAAGTGACGGTGGATGCCAATCATCCGCTCGCCGGCCAGGATCTGGTCTTCGACGTCACGGTCGTGGAAATCCTCAATACTTAAGCAGCTTGCAGATAGACCACGGATTGCCGTGCAGACATTCGACCGACAGCTCAATAGCCGTATCGGACCATCGTCGCGGCAAAGATCGGGATGAGCGGAAAGATGGCGCCCTGCGCGATGATAAACCCGCGTGTTGCGGCTATTTCCTCGGTCGGGACGGTAAAAGCCTCATCGTCGGCCGACATGCGCCACTTTCGGATTTGCAGCGTCGGGCGGGCGGAGAGGAGTCCGACCGCCACGAAGGCCGCCATCTTTGACCAAAACGCCCAGTTATAGATGTAAGCCTCCCATCCCTTGAGGCCGAAGACGATGCGGCCGACGCCGACGAGGATCACGAGGGCGGCGATCGCTCCGTAATACGCATCGATCCGGGAGAGCCGTTTCACGCCCGCTGCAGACAATCCGGGTCGTACCATTGCCGCTTCCGTGGCGATGATCGCCGCTAGCAAAAAGACCAGGACGTGGTGGGCGCCGGCAAGAACAAGATCTGTAAACATGGGCGTTCCCCCGATTCAGGTGACGAAGGATCGGCAGCGACGCCTGCGGATCAGGCAAGATGCCTTGAATTTTAGATAGACAGCCTGATTTTAACGGTGTTAAGATAGCGGCGTTCTTAACAGTGTCAAGATCATGATTCAAGTTGTGCCGGAAATGCAGGCTCGGGGATATCATCACGGCGATTTGCGAACCGCACTGATCAAAGCAGGATTGGCGCTGCTCGAGCGCGAGGGACCGGGTGGGGTGAGCTTGCGTGCGGTGGCGCGGCAGGTCGGCGTCAGCCAGGCTGCCCCCTATGCGCATTTTCACAGCAAGCGCGAGCTGATGTCGGCCATCGCCACGGTGGGATTTTCTCGGCTGAGGGATCTGATCGCACCACTCGCATCCGATCCCGCGCGAAGCCTCAGTGATCTTGGCCTGGCATATCTCGACTTTGCAAGGGCGAATCCGGGTCTTTACAGATTGATGTTCGGTTCCGACGAGCACATAGACATGCGCAACGAGCACCTGTCGACGGCCAGTCGCCAAGCCCTGGAACTCCTTGCCATGAAGGCCGGCCGGAATGGGTCAGATCCCATTCGCGATCCCGGCCCGATCGCGGCCTGGTCCTTGGTGCACGGGCTCGTCATGCTTCTCATGGACGAAAAGCTGCCGTCCGGTTTGGACCAGAGCATGCCGGCAATTCTCCGGCTTCTGGAACCGGGGGTCGCCGAGTATGTGAAGGAACGGGAGCTTTAGGAGAAGGCACGTCGGCGACCTACTTCTCCTTGGAAATCGCCGGGCGCGACGTGCCCGTCGCCACCCTGGTCAGCCGTGCTTTGCCTGGAGAAGCCGCTCGATGGTGCTTTCGATCGAATGCTGCCAGTCAGGCATGGTCCAGCCGAACGTTGCGGCGAACCTGGCGGTTGCGAGAGACGAATTGGCAGGACGGCGTGCCCGCGCCGGAAATTCCTCCGTCGTCACGCCTCGAACACGTGACCACGGCCCACCTCGAGCACGACTTGCCGAAAGGATGTGGCGCGCGAAATCCGCCCGGTTGACCTTACCCGTGCCAGCGAGGTGATAGACCCCGGAGATGTCATTCTGGCGGGACCGGATCAGGAAGGCGGCCGTCTTGAACACTGCGTCCGCGATGTCGGGAGCCGAGGATGGATTTCCCCATTGGTCGGCTACGACCGCAATCTCTTCGCGGTTCTCCGCAAGTTGCAGCATCGTCTTCACGAAATTCTTGCCGAAAGGGCTGTAGACCCAAGCCGTACGCAGGATGATGTGGCGGGGATTTGCCGCCGCCACGGCCTTTTCTCCGGCAAGCTTGGAGGCGCCATAGACGTTCAGCGGAGCTGTTGTATCGTCTTCCGCGTAGTTGCCTTCCTTGAACCCGTCGAAGACATAGTCTGTCGAAAGGTGGATAACTGGAACCCCGAGGCGGGCTGCCGCTTCGGCGACCGCGCCCGCCCCGACTGCGTTGACCGCGAAAGCCAGATCCAGCTCGTCTTCGGCTTGGTCGACGGCTGTGTAGGCAGCGGCGGAAACGACAAGATCGGGGCGACGATGCTCGAGCGCCGGCAAGATCGACTCCGGACGCGCCAGATCGAGGTGCGGCCGCCCGACCGTGACCACGTCGAGATCCGGCCTCTCGCGCGCTCTTTCGGCAAGGCTGAGCGCCACCTGCCCGCTGCAACCTGTCACGACGATCCTCATGTGACGCTCCGAAGCCGTCCTCCGAGGCGGGCGCCCGAATAACGTTCTCGCCGTATCGGCTCCCACCACCAACTGTTATCAAGGTACCAATCGATCGTGTCGCTCAGACCCGCCTCAAACGCCCGCTTCGGTCTCCAGCCAAGCTCTCGCTCAACCTTCGAGGGATCGATTGCGTAGCGTCGGTCATGGCCGGGCCGGTCAGCGACAAGGGTGATGAGATCCCGATAGCTCTTGCCACCCTTGCGCGGTCGGCGAATGTCGAGGAGATCGCAGATGCTCTCCATCACCGACAGATTGTTGCGTTCGGCCCGGGCGCCGATATTGTAGCTCTCCCCTGGCCTCCCCTGCCTTATCACAAGCTCCAGCGCGCGTGCATGATCGTCGACATGGAGCCAATCTCGCACGTTCGCTCCCGATCCGTAAAGCGGCAGCGGCTTGTCCTCGACCGCATTGATGATGGTGAGCGGGATCAGCTTCTCGGGAAAATGAAACGGGCCGTAATTGTTGGAGCAATTCGAGAGCACCACGGGCAGTCCATAGGTCTGGTGCCAGGCGCGAACGAAATGATCCGCGGCCGCCTTCGACGCCGCATAGGGCGACGACGGCGCATAGCGTGACTCCTCAGCGAATACCCCGCTACCGAAGGGAAGATCGCCGAATACCTCGTCGGTCGAGACATGGTGGAAGCGAAACCGCTCGCGCGCTTCTCCCCGCAATTCGGACCAATAGGTCAGCGCGGCAGAGAGCAGCCGGACCGTGCCGAGGACGTTCGTTTCGGCAAAAACATTCGGCCCCTCGATCGAGCGATCGACATGGCTCTCGGCCGCAAGGTGCATCACCGCATCGACGCGCTCGCGGCGCATGATGTCCAGCAGCGCGCCCTCGTTGCAGATATCAAGCCGATAGAATGTGTAGTTCGGCCGCCCCTCGACTGCCCGCAGGGAAGCAAGATTGCCGGCATAGGTCAGCTTGTCGACATTGACGACGCGCGTCGCGCCACTCGCTACCAGGTGCCGGCAGACCGCAGAGCCGATGAAGCCCGCGCCGCCCGTGACCAGAACCCGCATCGCCGCCATCTCCTTACGCGAATTGAAAAGGGGTGGAGTGGACCAGCAGCGGCGCATGCCGGTCCTTCGCGGACAGCCGCAAGCGGTCCGTATCCACGGGCCACGTGATCCCGATTTGAGGATCATCAAAGCGGATCGCTCGCTCGTGCTCCGCGGAATAGTGCTCACTCACCTTGTAAATGACCTCGGTCTCCGGCTCGAGGGTGACAAAGCCGTGGGCAAAGCCCACAGGCACCAGAATCTGGTTCCACGTCTTGGCGGAGAGTTCGAGCCCGACCCAGCGGGCGAATGTCGGCGACCCTTTGCGGATATCGACGGCGACGTCGAAAACCCGCCCCCGAACGACCCGGACGAGCTTGGCCTGCGCCCTGGGCGGAAGTTGGTAATGCAAACCACGGAGCGTTCCCACCGCGACGGAATGGGAGTGGTTGTCCTGCACGAAGGTCAGATCGATGCCGTGCGCAGCAAGCGTCGAGGCATTGTAGGTCTCCGAAAAGAAGCCACGCTCATCGCCAAGTCTGCCTGGCACGATTTCGAGGACGCCGTCGAGGCCGAGGGGGCGTAACTCAAGCATCTGCAAGCTCCCTTATCCGTCGCTGGAGATAGGTCGTATAGTCGTTCTTTCCGAGCAGATCGGCACGCGCCAGCACCTGGTCAGCCGAAACATAGCCGAGTTCGAAGGCGATCTCTTCGGGGCACATGATCTTGATGCCCTGGCGGTGTTCGATGGTGCGCACGAAGGAAGCCGCATCGTGCAGGCTGTCGTGGGTGCCAGTGTCGAGCCAGGCAAAGCCTCGGCCGAGACGGCAGACATGAAGATCGCCTCGAGCGAGATACGCACGGTTTACGTCGGTGATCTCCAGTTCGCCGCGCGCCGACGGCCTGATCGAGGCGGCGATGTCGATCACATCGTTACTGTAGAAATAGAGGCCGGTGACTGCCCAGCTCGACCGCGGTCGCTTCGGTTTCTCCTCGATCGTTTCGGCAAGCCCGCTCTCGCCGTTGAAGCTCACCACCCCGTAACGCTCGGGGTCGTCGACGCGATAGGCGAAGACGGTGGCGCCAGTCTTGCGGGCCGCGGCTTCCCGGCAGAGTTCGGGCAAGCCCGCGCCGTAGAAGATATTGTCTCCGAGGATCAGGGCGACGGCACCGTCCCCGATGAAGTCCCGGCCGATGATGAAGGCCTCCGCGAGCCCGTTCGGCTCCGCCTGTTCGGCATAGGAAATCGATAGGCCGAAGCCGCTGCCATCGCCGAGCAAACCTTCGAACAGGGCCCTGTCCCTGGGCATGGTGATCACCAGGATGTCGCGAATTCCAGCCAGCATAAGCATGCCAAGCGAGTAGTAGATCATCGGCTTGTCGTGGACGGGAAGCAATTGTTTCGAGACCGAGATCGTCACAGGGTAAAGCCTGGTTCCTCTGCCGCCCGCAAGGATGATGCCCTTCATGCGGTCTCTCCGGTAAACTTGGCGCATCCGGCAGAACGCCGCCCGCAGGTCCGACCTTTTTGTGTCACGGTCATCTTGCGCTCGCGCCCCTTCTTTCGGCCGGTCTGATCGCCGCGGCGCCGGCGGGACTGAGCTTGCCGCAGCGCCAGAGGCTGTAGGAAGGCTCCGTGTCCCAATCGTAGTAGAAAGTCGCCGTCAGCCGCCCTGCCTCCATCAATTCGCCAAAGGCCGCGCGCATGGCGCCGATCGTACTTTCCCGTCGTCGATCGTCGATCGGGCAGGAACGTGCCTTGTTGGCAATCCCCCATTCCGTAACCCAGCAGGGCTTACCCAGGGCGGAAGCCAGGCAGAAATCGAGGAGGCTCGTCACCCGCGCGTTCAGCGCCGCCGGTGCGATCCGGCCCGGATAGATGTGGATGCCATAAGCATCCACAAGGCCGTCGATACCCCGATCGCGAAGAAGCGCGATGACTTCGC
Source organism: Sinorhizobium psoraleae (assembly GCF_013283645.1). Classification (GTDB taxonomy): domain Bacteria; phylum Pseudomonadota; class Alphaproteobacteria; order Rhizobiales; family Rhizobiaceae; genus Sinorhizobium; species Sinorhizobium psoraleae. Next base: position 53,473 of record NZ_JABEKV010000010.1, on the reverse strand, counting down.
GCGGGTCGAGCCGTTCCATCCCGCGCCTGTCAGCCTCCTGGGCAGCCATGTCGGAGAGACCAGCGCTGATGACTGCCGCGTCGCGGCTATGCAGCGTTGCGCGCACTTCTTCACGGCTGATCTCCAGGGCCTGAACATAGACATCGAGGCCCCGCTCGAACGCGGCTCGGTCCTTGAGATCTGTAACGGTGCGCGGGGTTCGACCGCCGGGCTCCCGATGAACGAGAAGATCGCCATTATAGGCGGCGTAGTTGATCTCGTTTCCGGGCTCGATCGCCTCAAGGCGAATACCCAACGCATCGATACGCTGAAGCGCCGCGCGCAGCCCCTTGCGGTATTGGTCCAGGTCGAGATCGGATAGCCGGTGGATATCCCAAATCCGACCGAAGCCGGTTCGCGGACGGGCGCTCTCGGCATAGAAGCTCTTGTTCGAAAGCTGGATCTCGAGAAGGATTTTGAGACCGAGCCTGCTGGCGATCGCCAGCGCCTCGATGCTCTTGTCTACCGGCCGCGATAGCGACAGGCGTACGTTGGTCGCGCCGCTCGCTGCGATCTCCTCCAATATCCTTTCCTGCTCGCTGCGGGTCAGCCAGGCGAGATTAAGCCGGTTGACGCCAATGCGGGCCATCGATGTCTGAACGGCATAGGCGGTCGTCAGCTCCGCAAGCGGCGCGAGTGCAAGCAGCGCGGCAAAAAGCAGCCCCGCGCCTGAACCTGCCACTCTTTGCTTGAGCCTAGAGACCGACATGCGCGAGAGCGCTGCGGAAATTCGTCTCGCAGGCCGAGTAGCGGTCGATGACCGCCTGCGAGTCGATCTTGGACAGGAAATTCGCGAGATAGGCCCGCCGATCCGTCTCACGGTTCCAGATCGCCGCCTCCATATAGGGAAAGCCGATGAACTCCAGCATCTCGCGCATGCGGTCGTCGACGGCGATCATCAGCGCGGGCACGCCCGCCTGCATGCCGATGATGCAGCCGTGGAAGCGGCGACCGAAGCAGAGATCCCGCGACGAAATCCAGCTTCGCCACTGGTTGGTATCGAAGAACACCAGGAGCTCGTGCTTTCTTTGCCACTTTTCGGAATGCTTGTATTCGGTCTGCCCGGTGATCCGCCCGCTTGCCCGGTCGTAGACCATGACGTCATCGTCGCCCGGCAGGGCAAGATTGTAGGCAACCACCTCGTCCTGTATGACGTAGCTTGCGACGCTGTCGGGCTTGAGCAGCGCATGGGCATCCACGATCGTATCGGCCACGCTCCCGAGATAACCTCCGAAGGCGATCTTCTGGGCTGCGGCCAGGTCCGGATTGGCGAGAGAGGCGAGTGAGCGCTTCATCTCGCTGGGCGCGAAGAAAAGCGACGGGCAGCCCGTCGGCTTCACGAACTTCATGCCTTGTTCTTTTAAGAATTCGGCCGTGAAGTAGCCACGTGTGAGAAAGAAACTCTCCTTCTTCTTGAGCACTTCCAGGAACTTGAGGGTGCCGGCCGGCAGTTTTTCCTTGAGCCCTTCCCTGCGCTGGATTCCGATGCCCATGACCACCACAGGCATCTTCAGCTTGTCGAACACCTCCGCCTCGAGATCGGCGGAGTAGCCGGGCCGCAAGAGATTCGCGGAGGCGAACACGCAGATGTCGAATTCCCGGTTGAGATGCTCGTAGACATCGCCGGAGTCGCGGCTGTTGGCGAGATGCCAGAAGGGCACATAGGTGACGTCATGTCCGCGCAGGCTGTGGGCGGCACCCTCGCCGATCAGGTAGTTGCCGGTGTTGGCGATTTTCCGCACCTGGTCGATCAGGTCCTTCTTCGTCCTGACCTCGTCGAAATAGGGCCTGTGACGAACGTCCGCCCCGGATACGCCGGCAACGGTTCGCTGCAGATAGGAAGGTATTCCGGTAAGCAAGATACGCATCGATACACCTGAGTTTTTTCTTGCGAACAGCTAATGGCCGATGCCGATTTCGCGCAGCGCCGAACGGAAAGTGCGCTCGCGATCGGAATATCGGTCGACCAGTTCCGATGCGTTGAGCCCGGTGAGGTGATCGGCAACGAACTCGGCCCTGTTTTCGGCCTTGTCGAGATCGACAGCATCGATGGCTGGCAAGCCGGTATAGCCCAGCATTTCGCGCATCCGATCGTCCACCGCCACCATCAGGCTCGGGACCGCCGCCTGCATCGCGATGATGGAGCCGTGGAAACGCCGACCGAAATTGAAATCCATGGACGACGCCCAGGCGCGCCACTGGTTGGTATCGAAGAAGGTGCGTATGTCGAATGGCGTTTTCAGCCGTTCCGTGCCCGAGTAGCTGAGTTCGCCGAGCATCGTGCCGGAGGCGGAGTCGTAGACGCGGCCGTCGCCATTCGCTTCCACTTTCATGTCGAAGTGGAGGAACTCGTCCTGAATCACATATTGCGGACGCGAATCCTCGGGTGCCAAGGTGATGGCATCGACGATCGCATCGTGGTTGGCGCCGAGATAGCCGGAGAAAATCGTCCGTGCCTTGCCGACCTTCACATCCGGCAGCTTCTTCAGTGATGCGCGCATATTGTGCGGCATGAAATAGATTGAAGGGCAGCCGGTCGGCTGGACGTAGGAAAAGCCTTGATCCTTGAGGAAGCCCGCCGTTTCAAATCCGCGCGTCAGGAAATAATGCTCACGCTCCTTCAGGACATCGAGCAGCCGCTTCGTTCCCTCCGGCAGGCTATTCTCGAGGTCCCGGCGATTCTGAAGACCGATGCCGAGCATGACGATCGGCATCTTGAGCTTGCTCAGCACTTCCGCTTCGGCGTCTGCCGAGAGGCCCTTGCGCAGAAGATTGGCGCAGGTAAAGACGCAGATGTCGAAGCTATTGTTGAATTCCTCGAGACCAACTCCGTTCTTGCTGCAATTGTAGAGGTGCCAGAACGGCACCTGCTTCGCATGCGGCGCGATTGCGCGCAGCGCCCCCTCGCCGATCAGGTAGTTTCCGGTATTGCTGATGTTGCGAAGCTCCTGAAGAAACTCCTCTTTCGTCTCGGGCTGTTTCTGCCGCTCCGAATAGGAAACGGACAACCCGTGCGCGCCATTGGCGAGGCGCGTGTAGTGACCAGGAATTCCCGTCACGAGGATTCGTGGACGCATGCAATCGACCCTTCTTCTTGAAATCGGCAGGAGCCTTCAGCCCACGGCCGCTACTTCGGGATTGGATGTTTCGCGCCCGCGAGAGACCGCGGCGCGCGAAAGCGACGAATTGTTGACCGAGCGGTCGCACCAATCGAGGAACTCCCCGAAGGAGGCGCCCCAGGAGCGGCGTGCCGCCGTTCTGAGGCAACCCTCCATGAGCGGCGCGAGCTTTTGGCGATTGCGGGCCACCTCCTCGATGACCTTCGCCACGTCGCGTACCACCTGCGGATCGGCTGCGGCATCGATCAGGATGCCGTCTTCTCCGTCCGTTATGAGCTCGTCGACGGCGCCCACCGCGGTGGCGATCGGCACGCAGCCGAGCTGCTGCGCCTCCGCGATCATCAAGGGTGCGCCTTCCCAGCGCGAGGGCATCACGAGGACGTCGGCCCAACCGAGTGCCTTGATCAAATCCTTGCTTGCAAAGACAGGTGGGCGCACGTCAACACCGAGTTCCCTGAGCCTGTCGGCCCACGACATGCTGGCGTCGGCGAGGATCTCCCCGCCGATTGCGCGCGCGTCAAAGGGGACGCGCGACGCACGCAGCTCCGCGATTGCCGCAGCCAGCCGATCGATGCCCTTCTGCTGATCGAGCCGGCCCATATAGAGAACTCTGAGCCGGTCGTCCTTGCGCTCGATCCGCCTTACAGACAGGACCTCGGCCAGGATCTTGGGGGGTACGGAAAAGCTCGCGCCATTGGGCACGGCGAAGGTCTTCTCAAGGGGAACGCCGAAGCTGTGCAAGTATATCTTGAGCTGTTCCGAGCAGGTCAGAAACGCATCGTAGCAATGCTCGTGGGCAATCGCAGCAAAGGGCTGGCCCGCCGGCCTTTTGAAATGCGTATTGTCGACGACGTGAAGGTAGCAGGCCGTGCGTGTTCCTTCGGAGCGCAACCGCGCGATGAGCGGATGCACGGCCATTACATGGTTGTTGATGACGAGGTCGAAGCCGGAAAGCTGGCCTTTGAGCGCCGCCCAATCCACCTCGTGGCCCTCGGCTATGAAGTCCTGCCCAAGGAACGAGCCGGAGCCGCCCCAGGCGGGAATTCCCTGGTCCCAAAAGTGAATGTAATCGAAGCTTGCATCGAATTCGTCGATCAGGTCCATCCTGGACGTGCCGAGCACGAACAGGTGGGTCTCGTAGCCCGCCGCCTTCAGTTCGCGCGCGGCTGCATAGACGACCTTCTCGGCGCCGCCGAACGACGCATTCGGCACGAGCAGCGCTGCGGTTCGCTTGCGGTTCTCGCTATGCCCGAGCGGCAGGACGGGCGAGCCTCCGACTTCATGGCGGAGCGCCTTGTGAAGTTCCGCATAAGGCACGAGCCGCGCCGGGCGCCACGTCCAGCGCCTGCCGGCCGTCCGCCGCAAGGGACTGGTCGCGATTGCATTGACGCAATTTATCATCACCTGCTGAGGCGTGATGTGGGAGCGACGCGGCAGGGTCCGCGGGAACGGGAACCGCACCTTCAGGACCGCCGATGTGGGCCATACCTGCTGCTGGCCGATCGAGGCGAACCAGTCGAGCGCGTTGTTCTGGATCACGTCACGCACGAGCGAGGTCGACAGGAAGATGAGATCGGCGTGCGCGACGTTCTGGGTCCCTGCCTCCAGGAAGATAGGCTCGATCTTGCGCTGCGCCGCATCATTGCCGAGCTGGACGAAGATGACATTGACCTTCTCGCTCAGGCGCTCCAGGTGGGAAAGCACATTCGGCAGCATGCGCGACCGCAAGAGAAGATCGAGGGTTGCCCCGCTTCCAGCCATGAGGAATGGCGGGAAGTGCACGTTGTCCGGCTCCCCGATACTCGCCCAGAATGCCGGGATGATGTCGTCGAGACGAGGCCTCGCGGGCTCCTTGGTTGGATCCGTAAAGAACGAAATCGCTGCGTCTTCCGTTCGCGCAAAAAGGTAGCGGGGGCATTCTTCGTGCTCGAAGTCGACGAGCATCGGGCGCTGGAACAGAGCCCTGTGGCGCTTTCTGAGGAAGCTGACCGAGGCGGCGCGGTCGCGGTTCGCTTCCTTGAAACGGCTTTCGGCCCGGAGCCTATATTCGAAGGTCGTATCGTGGCACGGCGTTCCGACGAATCCGTGTTCGATGCAGGAGAGCCAGAACTCCCAGTCCTCGAAACCGTTCTGCCGGTCGTCGTTGAAGCGGACGCCTGCCCTAAAGACGTCGATCGAGATCATCGAGCCCGTATCGCAGATATTGTCCGTGATGCAGTGCACGAGCCGCGAGTAGCGGTTGCCGTAATGCGCCCGCCAGCTCACCGAAAAAGTATCGATGTTGGTGTAGACCCAGCCGGAACCGCTCGAGCGAAGCTGCCGGTAGAGGGTTTCGACCGTGCCCGGCAAGACGCGGTTGTCGGCATCGAGAAAATAGACCGCGCCCGCCTCGGGCAGGTTTTCGAGCACGTAGTCGATCGCCCGGTTACGAGCTCCGCCCGGCCCCGCATTCGCGCCGAAAAGCACATGAACGGCTGGATTGGCCGCAGCATAGAGGAGCAGCTGGTCGAATGTCTCGTGCCGCGGATCGCCATCGACCGAAACGACGATGGCGATCCTGCACTCGGAAAGTGCCGAGGCCAGGACCGACTCGATCGCCTCGAGAGCAAGCGCGGCGTGTCCGTAGAGCGGCATCGCGACCGCGACCAGATCCGGCATGTCCCTATTTGTTGACATGGGACGCTCCTGCGGACTGCTTCACCAGCCGGAAGCCGGACACTTTGAGCCAGGAGAAATCGACGGAATCCGACACCGCGCGGCTGAGGATCATAAGATCCATGGGCGCACGCACCGGTTCGTCCAACTGAAAGTTGATGTTGATCGCCTTTTGGGCGGTCACCTCGCGCCAGCCGCTGAAAAACGCCGAAGGCTTGGCCGCACCCTTGCGCGCAAGTTCCGCCACCTCGGAGCGCGCGTTCGAATTTGCCGGAGCGAGCAGGAAACTCACTGCCGCGGGCGCGCCCTGCGGATGGTCGATGACGGCGCTCGCCGAGAAAGATATCGTGCCAGGCTCCACGGCGCGGCCAATGGTGCCGGCCGAAATGCCGCTCGGCAGCGGATGGCACACCACCGCGTGCTCGTGCTCTAGGAAGCGAACCGTCTGGAACTCCGGAACAATCGGCGTCACGGAAACATCGACGATCTGGCTCAACAGGTCGACCGCGAGCCTATAGTCTTCAATGAAGTGGCCGTCGAGCAAGGCGGTGGGCGCGATCATGTTGGGCATGCGGGTCGGCCTGACGCCCGGCAACCCCGTAAACACCCGGAACGCCAGAGGCCGCAGATCGAGATCGGGATGGGGCGCCTCCGATTGGGCCGTGTAGCGCTCGCTCGCGATAGGATAGCCGAGCGAAAGCCCAACCATCTCCGCGCCGGTTGTGGAGACGCGAAGCCGCAATGTCCTTGCTCCGCCTCCGCAAGCTCGCGGCAGCGCGAAGAAACTCCAGCCTGCGGCAAGCTGCGTGTATGGCACGACCCACTCGGCCACGCCTTCGCCGTTCTCTACATAGCCCAGCACGACCACCAGCTCGCCGCCGTCCCTCGGAACGGAATGGAGGTGAAGCGCCACGCCGGCAACGCCATGGCTGGAGACCGGCAAGAGCTGCTCGACGTAGCCGGTTGCAAGGAGCTGCCCGATCCCCTCGTCCTTCGGATCGACATAGGGGTCGTGCGCGAAGACCTCCGTAACCGGCTCCCAGTTGCGCGCCTGGAACGCGTCTTCCATCGCACGATAGTTCTCGAGCAGGCTTTCGCGCTCACGCCGGAGAATGGCTAGCTCGGATGTGATCGAAGAGGTGAACCGGGCAAGCCGTCCTATCCCGCCCTCCATCAGGGTATGAACGAGCGTCAAGCTCTCCGCCCGGTTGCTCGCATCAATCCTTTGAACGGGTATCTCGGGAACCGTTCCGAGCGCGTGGACAGCGGCAAGCCCCTCTCTCAGGTGGGCCTCTCCCTCGCCCGAGAAGGCGAGCGCAATCAGTGGAAACGCGTTCTGCAGGGGAGACGGGGAGCCTGTATCCGCCTGAAGGAAATGGACCAGATGCTCGATGCCGCTCCCTTCGACATTTGCCCGGTCCCGATCAGATGCCACGATCAGCCTTCGTTTCGTCGGCGATTGCCTAATACTAGAAGACATCAACTCTTGCACGCAGCGACCTCAGAAGAATCGTATTATGCGGAAGATGAAATTTTCATGACAAATGAATAACTTCACTCGCCGAATTCATCTCGGAAAACATATCTAGGTTTTCTGCAGCGCACAATAAGAATTTTTTGAGATCTAGACTTTTATTATACTTCAAAAGTTGAAGCAATATTCAAGCAAACTGCGATTGCATCGAAAGCGGCGCGCTTTCGCCGATTGCCTTGCCGATCAATGCCAGTTGACGCGCGAGGCAATCTTCCAGCCGGAACCGCTGCTCGACCGTCCTGCGCGCTGCGGCGCGCAATTCGTGGAAAGCGTCCGGCCGTGCCAGCACGTCGAGAATGGTTTCGGCGAGCGCATCCGTGTCAAAAAACGGGACCAGTAGACCATTCCGGCCCGAACGGATCACCTCCTGGACCGGTGCGGTATCCGATCCGATGACCAGAGCACCGCAAGCCATTGCCTCCACGACCGACCAGGACAGAACGAAGGGATAAGTGAGGTAAAGGTGAGCGGCTGAAATCCGGAAGAGCTGGCGCAGCACGGAATGGGGCACGACGCCGGGAAAGATCAACCTGTCGCGCGGGACGTCCAGCGATTGAAGAAGGTGCTCCTTCCAGGAGCCCCCGCCCGGGGGCGGCGCACCGTAGCTCACGCCGTCGCCGCCGACGAAGACGAAGAGCGCGTCCGGATGTTGCCGGACGACCTTGGCGGCGGCCTCCAACGCCTGCGGAAATCCGCGATAGGGCTCCAGGTCGCGTGCGACGAATGTGACGATTGGCGGGGCGCCGGCCTTGAGCACGCGCCCGTCCGGAAGCTTCAGCGAAGCTGTCGGATCGGGGCGGAAGCGCCGTGTGTCGATCCCCTCGTGGCACACCGCGATGCGGTGCCGTACATCGGAAGGATAGAGGCTCCTCTGCCAATTGGTCGGGCTGATGCCTCCGTCCACCGCTTCGAGCGACAGGAGCTGCGCGGCGTTGCGAAGACGCAATCTCTTGCGGGTCTCCGAATCGGGCTGATCGTCAGGGGCAAAGCCGACATCCGCCCCCTCCGCCCGATAAAAGAATTCGCAGTACCCGAGTGCGGGTGTACGTGGCAGCACATCCTTTACGAACATCATGCTGCCCCAGCCGATATGGCCGAGGACGATGTCGGGGACTTGGCCAAGGCGCGCCATGGCTTCGAAGGTCTCGGCGACCCGATGTCCGATTCGCACGTGATGGTCGGGAACACCCAAATGGCGCGCGATCTGCGGATGCGCGCGCGGACCGGGCTCCGCTCGATGTCGAACGACCCGAACAGAGGGAATTTTCTGATCCACAGTTTCGGTGACGAGGGTCACCTCGCTTCCCGCCTCGGCCAGATGAGAAGCCAGCGCGGCGAACTGGCCAAAACCACGACGGTGTACAAACGCTACATGCATGTTCTTGACCATTCGCCCACTAGATCACGATGATTTTAGGTCGGATCGACCTGAAATCATGAACGTGATCGATTCCAATGAGTTAGCGCGGGATGCGGGCGGAAAACCGCACGCACTTTTCCTCATCCCGCGCTGGGATTATGCGTTGGAGGCACGTCAAATGCCGTAGCGAGCGGCATTGCCCCAGACCAGTTCGAGCCGGTGCAGCGTCTGGAAGGCGGTCTCGAGGTTCCGTCGATCCTGCTCTCCATGGCTGAGGGCGCGCTCATAGGACTTTGCCGCTTCCCGCAGGGCAGTGCAGAGCTGCCTCCCCTTCTCAGACAGCCTGATGCGGGCCGACCGCTTGTCACGCTGGGAGGCGATCCGGTCGATATAGTCCCCGTCGGCGAGCTGCTTGAGGTAGTAGGAGATGTTGGAACCGACATAATGGCCGCGGTCGAGGAGCTCTCCTACCGAGAGTTCGGCCTCACCGATGACCAGAAGAACCATCGCCTGCGCCGACCCAATGTCGTCGACGCCGAGCTTGGTCAGTTCCGTGCGCAACAGCCCGGAAAATCGCCGGCTCGCCCGCTCCATGACACGCGCCAGCTCGAAATATGTGATCAGAGATCTGTCTCCGTCCTGATCGCGCCCGGGGTCCGGAGTATTCCTGGTGGTATCACCCTCGGGCTGGACCACCATGGCATCTCCGAAGTCTGCGAACGGATAGAGAATCCTGTGATTCATTCCTCTCTCCATTAGGGAATTTACTTCATTATCCGGGAATTTACTTCAAAAATTGAAGCAAATTTCATGACGCCCCAGTCCCCGAATTGCATGTCTTGAGCAAGCGATCTTTATTGTGTCACACTGATCCCAGCAATACTGTGATTTGAGTGAATCTGAACCGGATCGCTCCTCAACCCCGCGGATGCTTATATGCAGAAAATCGCCCATGCGTGATACTGTTCGAAATAATATGATTAGCAAGGGTCAAATCGGCCCGGCATCGACGCAAAATGGAACAATCAACCCTAAGCTGCTGGTCTTGCGAGCACGGCGTGTATTCGTCGTGACGCTTCTTTATGCAGCTCTGCTCAGCGCCTGCATCAACCTCCTGCAACTCACCATGCCCCTCTACATGATGCAGGTACATGACAGGGTGTTGAACAGTCAGAGCATGGATTCGCTCGTCATGCTGACCATCCTGGCCCTTGGCGCGCTCGTTGTTTTGGGCGTCCTCGACTACATCCGCGCCCTCACATTCCAGGCGATGGGCGGCTCCGTCGTGCGGTCGCTGAACCTGCCGGTCCTTACGGCCGCGGTGCAGGCTTCCGCCGGTCAGGGACTTACCCGGGCGGCACAGTCGCTGCGGGACCTCACGGAGCTGCGCGGTTTCCTTACCTCGTCGGCCGTCAGCGCCCCTCTCGACGCCGCCTGGTCGCCCATCTTCCTGGGCGTTCTCTTTCTGCTGCACCCCCTCTTCGGGGTGATCGGTGCGGTTTCAGTAGCGGTGCTTGTCTGCTGCGGCCTCATAACCGATCTCTTGACGCGTCAGCTCATGAAAGAGGCAAGCCAGGCTAATATTGAGGCAGTGTCGAAAATAGGTGCGACATTACGTCACGCCGAGGCCATTGAAGCGATGGGCATGCTGCCTGCGCTCGCGAAACGGTGGCGCGCGGCGCAGCTGCACGCGCTTAGCGTGTTGGAAACCAGTGGAAGCAGAAGCCGGGCGATGGCCTCTATAACGCGCAGCCTCAGGTTTTCCATACAGGTGGCGTCGCTCGGCGCCGGTGCACTTCTGGTGATGCGGCAGGAAATCTCGCCCGGTGCGATGATGGCGACGACCATCCTTGTCGGGCGCCTTCTCATACCTTTCGATTCGGTCATCGAGAACTGGCGGCAATGGGTATTGGCAATCGCAAGCTGGCGCCGAATCGAAGCCGCACTGAATGAAGACCTTGCAGTCCGTCAGACGATGCCGACGCCGCGCTCCGAAGGGGACCTGGTCGTCGACAAGCTGGTTTATGCCGCGCCGGGCTTGGACGTTCCGATCATCAAGGGCGTCTCCTTCTCCCTCTCGCCTGGTGAGGTGCTGGGCGTCGTCGGGCCTTCCGCCGCCGGCAAATCCACTTTGGCGCGGCTCCTCGTAGGCATCCAGAAGCCGACGACGGGCGGCGTATTCCTGGACGGCAACAACGTCTATCTCTGGGAGCGCGGCTCATTCGGGCAGATGACGGGCTACCTCCCGCAGTCGGTTTCCCTGCTCGAAGGGACGATCCGCGAAAACATCGCCCGCATGGAAGAGAGCGACCCTTACAGGGTGCTCGAGGCGGCGCGGCTTGCCGACGTGCACGACATGATCGGACGCCTGCCGCTCGGCTACGATACGCCGGTTGGTGATGGGCAATTGACACTCTCCGGCGGGCAAAGGCAGCGCATCGCGCTTGCTCGATGCCTCTACGGCCGCCCGCGCCTGATCGTGCTCGACGAACCGAACGCCAATCTCGATGCGATCGGCGAGCGGGCTCTTATCCGCGCGATCGACCATGCGCGCAACGATGGCGCCATCGTCGTCATCATCGCCCACAGGCCAGCGATCATGCAGGTCGCAGATAAACTGCTCGTACTGGAAGGCGGCCGCATTGCCCAGTTCGGCCCCCGCACGGATGTGGTCGCGTCCATGATGCCCGGCGAAACACGACGCGAAGGAACCGCTTCATGACGAGCAAGCCTACATTGCCCGCGAGTGTCGATATGCAGCCCTTGGCCCCGACCGGCAATCCAGATCGCCGCCTGCCCGTGAGCGCCGCACCGCCGCTGCACGTCAGTGCGCTGGAACTCGAGCTTGCCGAGAGCACTCATTCCCCCGTCCGACGCCTCGTTATCGCGGGACTGGCGACGATCCTGGTCGCTTTCGGCGGTTTTTTCGGCTGGGCGTTTTCTACGGAACTCAGCAGCGCGTCGGTTACCAGCGGGACCATCGTCGTCGATTCGAAGCGCAAGACGGTCAGCCATTTCGAGGGCGGCGTCCTGAGCCGCCTTCTCGTCCAGGAGGGCGATCATGTCGCCGCTGGGCAGACTTTGATCAAGCTCGAGGATACGCGCGCCCGTTCCGACCTGCAGGCATTGCAAAGCCGGCGCGTCGGCCTGATCGCGAAACTGGTCCGCCTCAGGGCAGAGCAGGCAGGTGCAATGGAATTGAGCTTTCCCGGCGATCTCGCCGGCGCCGGCGATGCCGCCGCTAAGGACGCCATCGCCGCGGAAACGGCATTCTTTGAGAAGCGACGCGAGGCGAAGAACGGGCGGCTAGAGATCCAGCGCAAGACCATCGAGGAATATTCGGAGAAGGCGAAATCGCTCGGCGCGCAGCTTCAGGCGACGGACCGCCAGATCGAGCTCGTAAATGAACAGCGGGCGGCAATCGCCACCTTGGTGGACAAGGCCTTTGCGCAGCGCTCGAAGCTCATCGAGATCGACGCCAAGCTCAGCGAGCTTGCCGCAACGCGCGGCGAGCTTGCCGGTGACAAGGCGCAGGCGCAGAAGGCCATGGCGGGTGCCGAACTTGCGTTGATCGGTATCGAAAGCGATTTTCAGTCGGAGATCGCAGGCGAGATCACCACGGCGCGCCTTGAGCTTGCGGATGTAGAGGAGCGGATCACGGCCGCGAAGGATGTGCTTCGTCGCCTCGAGATCCGCGCGCCCCAGGCAGGCGTCGTCGCCAATATCCAGTTGCGCACGTCGGGCAGCGCCGTGACGCCGGGCCAGCCGCTGCTCGACATCGTCCCCGGGGATGAGCCGTTGCTCGTGGAGATGCATGTCAGCACGCGCGACATCGACAGCATCGCGATCGGCTCCAAGGCGCAGATCCGGCTGACCGCCTATAACCAGCGCACCCATCTGCCGGTCGACGGCAAGATTAGCTATGTCGCCGCAGACCAGTCGGTGGATGAGAAGTCCAACGTGGCCTATTACGTGGCACGGGCGCAGATCGTGCCGGAGTCGCTCGCCGCGAATCCCGATATACGACTCTATCCAGGCATGCCCGCCGAGGTGCTGATCGTGCACAAGCCGCGCTCGGCGATCGATTATCTGGTTTCCCCAATTACAGACAGCTTCAATCGTGCGTTCAGGGAGGATTAAGGGTATCTCTCCACATGAACCAAGCATCAACACAATTTACTTTAAATTTTGAAGCGATTTACGGACATCGCTATAGCAATTACTCCTAAAAATATATTGTACCAATATTGACACACGGCGGCGGATGATGACCGAAGTACGTAACAAACAACAAGAATAGGCCGATTTATTTTTGAACACCGTGTTGCCTTCTGTTTTATTGCAGTGCACACTCCGGCTCGCAATCCTCGGCTCCGTGCCGATGACGCATGCATCAAACGACGAAGAGGAGAAGCAGATGGCCACTTTAGAAGGCGGCGCATACGACGACGCCCTGTTTGGCTCTCGCTTTGACGATTTCATCCGCGCCCGCGGCGGTGATGATTTCGTCAACGGGGGCAAGGGGCACGACATTATCTTCGGTGACGAAGGTAATGACTTGCTGTTCGGCGGCGACGGAAACGACACCGTATTCGGCGGCGACGACGCAGATATTCTCTATGGCGAAAAAGGCGATGACATCCTGCTCGGCGGGTCGGGTGACGACTTGCTTTATGGCGACAAGGGCAACGACATCCTCCTTGGCGGCGAAGGCAACGACTTCATGGTCGGCGGCAAGGGCAACGACATCCTGATCGGCGGCGCCGGAAACGACATCATTGATGGCGGCGAAGGCGACGATCTCCTGGCCGGTGGTCAGGGCAGTGACGTCTTCGTCTTCGACGGAGGCGGCGGCAACGACGTCATCCTCGACTTCACCCCCGGCGAGGACGTGCTGCAGATCTCCAAGGGCATCAACGGTCTCGATATCGCCTCGCCCGAGGACCTGGCTTCGCGCATCACCCAGGTCGGCGGCAATGTCGTCATCGATCTCGGTCATGGCGATACCCTGACGCTGGTGAACGCGGACGCCGACGATATCCAGGCCAACCCCGAGAACTACTTCACGGTCCACTAACAGGTTGAGATGCGGGATGCGGGCCGGGAAGGCCACGCTCACTTTTCTCATCCCGCTCCTGGTTCGAATCGGTGCGCCCCGCCCTCCTCCCCGCGGGGCGTGCCCTTCCCTTCAGCAGTCAAGAGGAGTGGCGTGTGACGTTCGACGACCGTACGAGGGGCGCCAGCTGTATTTTCCAGAATGCCGAGGCCTTTCGCATCAGCTCCGATGTGGCCGTCCTGATCCGGGATATTCCGGCCACGCTGACCGGCGCGGTCAAATCCACGCTCGTCATGCCTGAGCAACCGGTCCCGCTTGTCAGCACGACGCTCCCGCTTGCAGATGGGGGCCAGCGCGTCCTTTGGGCCATGCGGCCGGGCAGGGAGCCGCAGCGCGCGCAGATCGCCGTTGAAAGCAGCGCCCCCCAAACGTTTCTCCTGCGGCCGATCACTGAACTCCCATGCCTTGATGTGGACGCCCTGTTTGCCGATCTTTCGCCCGAGGGGTGCATCAAATTCCTGAACAATCTGCTGACGGCATGGCGAAGCGCGTTCCGCCTTTCCAGGGACCAGCTCTTCATCGCCGTCGTCGAGGACGCGCTACACGCGCTGAAGGCGCGCCCGCGGCCCGCCAATATCGTCTGTGCGGTCACCGAGGGGCGGTATCTGGTCGAGACAGCGATCAGTCGCGATTTCGGCGACATCAGCGCCGTCTATGCTCTCGGCGCGAATGCCGTCCTGCCGTTGCCTTCGCAAGTGGTCGTCGGCGGCCATCCGGAGCAGGGCGTGCGGCCCTGCCATCTCATCATCGAATCTCCCCGGGCTCCCCGGCCGTCCTTCTTCGTGTTCCTGGGAAAGAAGGGCGTCGCCGTCCGCGAGCTGTCCGCCCTCACGCCGCGTTACGCCAATCTTCAGAAGTGGTGGACCGAACATGGCGGCGCGCCGGCACTGCGCGAGTTTGTCGTACGGTGGCTCTCGGGAATGCCGGAGGGTGGCGCGGCGACAGCGATAGACCTGCAGCTTCGGCGACCGCTGCCGGCGCGGCAGATCGGCAAGTCCGCAATGCACCCTGCCGCGGAGGTCGATCTGGCGCTGGCGCTTTCCGGCGGCCTGCTTTCCGGCGGCTGGTTCCATGATCCCGCATCCGCCCTCGCCGGCATCGACTACCTGAAAGAGGACGGCACGGCAGTGCCGCTCGACGGAAACTGGCATGCGTTTCCCGCCTGGGCTCGTGGCGCGGATGAAGGCGCCAGAACCGACGTGACCGGCTTCGTTGCCTGGCTGCCGCTGAACGAACCATTGGGCGCCCTCCTGCAGCCGCGTTTCCAGATGCGACTCGCTTCGGGTGCGGTGAAATCACTCGTGCCGAAGCCCCAGCCTTTCGAGCCTGCCGCTCAACGCAACCGCATCCTTCGCGCAGTCCCGCCACAGCACGCGGTCGATGAGGCTTTCCGGACGATCCTCGCCCCGGCCCTCCAGGACGTGGAGCAGAGACTGGGCAGGACCATAAAGGTCGACTACGTCAAGGACTATGGCATGCCCCAGAAAGCACCTATGGTCTCGATCGTGGTGCCGCTATACCGCGTCCTCGATTTCCTGCGTTTCCAGCTCTCCGGCCTGGCGACAGACCCGTGGGTCGCGAGCAATACGGAGATCATCTATGTCCTGGATTCGCCAGAAATCCAGGACGAGACGGAGCATCTGCTCGGCGGTCTGCATCTCCTGCACGGACTGGCGATGAAGCTCGTGGTGATGAGCCGCAACGGCGGCTATGCGCGGGCCTGCAACGTCGGTGCGCGCTTCGCACGCGGCTCGGTCCTCGTCATGCTCAACTCCGACGTCGTACCGTCAGCGCCCGGCTGGCTGCAGACGCTCGCGCTGCCGCTGCTCGAACAGGAGGCGCTCGGCGCCATCGGACCGAAGCTTATCTTCGAGGATGGTTCACTCCAGCATGCCGGGCTCTACTTCGCCCGCGATCGGCGCGGCGTCTGGCTCAATCACCATTTCCACAAGGGCATGCCCGGAGACTACGCGCCGGCCCAGGTCCACCGTGCCGTTCCGGGTGTCACAGGCGCATGCCTGGTCACCCTGAGGGACACCTATGAGCGTGTCGGCGGTTACACGGAGGACTACGTCATCGGCGATTACGAGGACAGCGATCTTTGCCTGAAGATCCGCAGGTGCGGCCTTGAGATAGCTTATGAGCCGTCGGCGTGCCTCTACCATTTCGAGCGCCGGTCGATCCGCCGGAGCCAGGACTACATGCGCGGCGTTGCCAGCCAATACAACGCCTGGCTGCACACGGAGCGCTGGGATGCGGACATTGACGAGCTGATGGCGGACTATCTCGGCGGCGCCGGTGAAACGGTTGCGCCGTTCAGCGTTGAAGCCACAGCAAGGAGCGCCGCATGAACGAGACATTCCGTCGCGAGGAGAGCGCGCCGGTGACGGCGCTGTCCGCCCACGAGGAACATATCCAGTGGCTACAGGAGAGTTGCCTGAAGAACCGCTTCCTGCCGCAACCGGCGCCGGACAGTGTTTTCGTCGGCGATGGCGACTTCAAAGCCGTTGGCACCGAGTTTCTCGGTCACTTCATCCGGATGGGAGGGCTGCAGCCGGAAAGCCGCGTGCTCGACATCGGTTGCGGCATTGGTCGAATGGCAGTCCCCCTCACCCAATATCTCGATCCCGACAAGGGGCGCTACAACGGGATCGACCCCGTCGAGGGAGGCATCGCCTGGTGCCGCCGCTTCGTCACGTCAGTCTATCCGAGCTTCGCCTTCCAGCGGGTCGACATCGCGCATGAACTCTACAATCCGCAGGGCAAGATCAGCGGCAAGGCGCTGAAGCTGCCCTATGCCGATCGCCACTTCGACTTCGCGATCATGACGTCGATCGTCACGCACCTGCCGCCGGACGAGGTGCTCGTCTATCTAAGCGAGATCGGCAGGCTCCTGAAACCGGGCGGGCGCCTCTTCATGACCGCCTTCGTGGTCGAGCCTATTGCCGCAGCGAACGAAACAGGCAGACGCGATCCGCGTCTCGCGTTCCAGCGCGATGGCGATGGGCCCTGCTGGTTCGTGCCCGATCTGCCGCGCCTGGCAGCGGTCGGTTTTGATGACGGCTTTCTCGACGGCGCTCTCAACCGTGCCGGCCTCTCTACCGCCTTGAAGTCTTTGGGCTCCTGGCGCGGACAGGCGGCGGACCATTACCAGGACGTGTTCGTAGCCGAGCGTACCGGAGGCGGACGATGAGCAAGCGCATTCTCGTTGCCGCTCACAACCATCCCGCCCTCCACCCCGGAGGCACGGAGATCTTCGCGCACGACCTTTTCCGTGCCTATCAACTCGCGGGCTGCGAGGTGCTCTTTCTCGGTGCTACGAACCAGCTCCACCGTCAGGCCCGACCGGGCACGAGCTTTCAGGGAATTGGTCCTGCGGGAGACGAGGTGCTGCTATGGTCCGGTCACTTCGATCGCTTCTTCATGAGCCAGATCGATCTCTATGGTGTCGTTCCGGACCTGACGGAACTCCTGAACGACTTCCGCCCGGACGTAGTGCACATCCATCATCTGCTCCTGCTCGGGGCCGAATTCCCGCATATTGTCCGTCGGACACTCCCGCATTGCCGGATTGTCATGACGCTGCACGACTACTATCCCATCTGTCACCATGATGGGCTGATGGTGCGCACCGGGGCGAAGGAACTCTGCCACGGCGCGAGCGCCGACCGCTGCCATGCCTGCTTCAAGGACATACCGCTCGATCGGTTCGCGCTGCGCGAGCGTCATCTGAAGGCCCTCTTGAGCACAGTGGACCGTTTCGTGGCGCCGAGCCATTTCCTCAAGCAGCGCTTCGTCGAGTGGGGGCTCGCCGAAGATCTGATCAGCGTCATCCCGAACGGTCTGCCACGGCGAAACACGCCCGCGGAAGCGAAGCGGATCGTGAATGATCGGCCGGTTTTCGGCTATTTCGGTAATCTCAATCCGTGGAAAGGCATAACCGTTCTGCTCGAGGCGGCGCGACAACTCATTGCCGAGGAACTCCCGTTCGAGCTGCGCGTCCATGGCGGCGCTCCGTTCCAGAGCGAAAGCTTCGTCGACGAGATCACGCGCTTGTTCAGCGAGACAGCACCCGTCGTGCAGCAACGCGGCCCCTACCGGCGGGAGGATGTCGCTAATCTCGTCGCCGCCGTCGACTGCACGATCGTCCCTTCCATCTGGTGGGAAAACGCCCCGCTGGTCATCCAGGAGGCGCAGGCCCTTGGGCGGCCGGTCATCGCCAGCAATATCGGCGGCATGGCCGAGATGATCGAGGATGGATTGAACGGCCTCACGGTGGCACCCGGAGATCCTCGTGGGCTGGCTTCTGCCATGCGCCGGATCGCCGATGACCCCGATTTGCGGCGCCGCCTCTGCGCAAATGCCCGCGTGCCCGACGACATCGACACGACCGCACGGCGCTATCTCGACCTGATCGACGCGATCGCACCTAAGCGGATCGAAGCGGCTTAGGGAGAAAATCGATGGCTGTTGTTGCCGAGAAATCAAGCGCCGCACCGGAACAGGACAACGCGAAGCCTATGACGGGCCGAGTGGATGCAATCGATCAGGGCCGGGTCTACGGCTGGGCGTTCGACCCGGGAGCGCCCGACAAGCGGCTCATCATTCGCGTCCTTCTCGACGGCAGCGTGATTGCGGAGGAGATCGCCGACCGCAACCGTTCCGATCTGAAACGCAACGGCATCGGTGACGGCAGTCACGCCTTCGAGATCGCGCTGCCGGAGACGGTCGCTTCACGTGCCGCCGATCTTGTCGTGATGGCCTTGGACGGTCGCGGTGTCGAGCAGAAGCTGCGCGTACCGCGGCCCGACGAGCAGGCAGCCGAGGCGCTCATCGCCGCGCCGCTGACGAAGGTTCTCGACAAGCTCGACATCCTGATGGCGGCGCAGCGGCAATTGCAGGTTTCTCAGCGCTCTCTCCTGCGCACGCAGATCGACGAGGGCGGCGAGGGCGAGCCGGTTGGGCTTACCGCCATCAGCGATGCCGTCGCAAATCTGAGGACGGAAGTTACACAGAGGTTGAGCGATCTCGACGTCCATCTGATGCGGCTCGACG
Source organism: Sinorhizobium psoraleae (assembly GCF_013283645.1). Classification (GTDB taxonomy): domain Bacteria; phylum Pseudomonadota; class Alphaproteobacteria; order Rhizobiales; family Rhizobiaceae; genus Sinorhizobium; species Sinorhizobium psoraleae. The sequence goes on along the minus strand of NZ_JABEKV010000010.1, from coordinate 34,595 downwards.
GTGTAGTGGCGACGATGGAAAGGAACCTGAGTGCCTTGCAGAAGCGTTCGAACGGAGAGCTGAAGCCCCTGCTGCTGCTGCTCTTCGTTCTCGTGGGTTTCGCCACAGGCGCTGCCCTCGCGCTGTTAACGAGGGTCTGAGGGGCATGCGCATGGTCGGAACGGAGCAGAGCCTCAAGCTGACATCGCCGCCTGGCGGCAGGATCATGCGGGCCGGAAGAGTTGTCGCCTGTCCCATAGACGAGTCTTGCCTGCTGATCGTCGGCGCCGGCGGATCCATGGCCGGCCAGCTCACGGCGGAACTCAATGACGATCCCGCCGCCAGCTTGACCGCCTCCGTCATTGGCTGGCCCTTGGCGACACCCGCGGCTTCGGCGTCCCACGGCTTCGCGGCGCTGCTAACCCTAGACGGCACCGAACGTCCGCTCACGACCGTTCGCTTCGGACAGGAGGGGACTGGGAGGCGGTACGTTTTCACGCCTCGTCCAATCTCGGTCAGCGACGTCGCCGCGATCGTGGCAGAGGCTGCCGGCCCCCAACTGTCCGACATATTGGATTCGTTACTGGACCTCATGATGAAGGGGCCTGTCGGGCGCCGCAGGCTCTCAGCCATGATCACGCTGCTGAAGGCCGCGCACAGGGGCGATGGATTCATCGAGCTCCTCGGCGAGAGCGAGGACGGAGCGATTTTCCTAAAAGGTTGGGGCCGGGACATCGCGGCTGGCGTCTGCCGGGCGGTTGTGAGTGGCGAAAAGCCCATGGCCACCGATTGCGGGATCGCGACTTTTCCGCGCCAGGACGTTCCGGATGGGGCCGGCGGCTTTGTCGGCCTGCTGCCCGCAAACGAGACGCTCAGGGCGCGTGACATCGAGGGGCTGGTTTATCGCGGGCGCGGAGCCTGGCGATATGCGGCAGTTCACGAGCGCAGGCTCATCGCTGGGCCCGCGGAAACGCCTGGTCACATGCGCGCCGTGTTGCTCCAGACCCATAGCTCGCCCCAGGTGCTGCTGCGCCTGCGCGCGGCTGCGAACAGCTTCGACGGCAGAGAGACGATCTCGACCCTCCCCCTTCCCGTGCGGCTGGGAATAGACACTCTCTTTCAGGAGAACGGCGGCGGTTTCCTGATGACGGGGTGGATGCTCGACGCGGACGGTCATGTTCAGAGCGTCAAGCTGCGCCGTGGGCGCGCCGAAGCGCGGCTCGATGATTGCTGGACCCGGCTCGATCGCTCCGATGTGACGGACGCATTCACCGACGAGCCGATGTTCAAAAGTGCGCTCGAGGGCGACAGCCATTCTCACGGCTTCATTGTCTATGCCAACAGCTTGGGCGGAGACGCTGCAGCGCCGCTCCATCTGGAACTGACGCTCAAGGATTCCCGCCGCGCATTCATGCCGCTGACGCCTGCGAGAGTCCCGGCACGCATGGCCGCCCTGCGCCAAATCCGGTCCATTGACCCCGCAGACTGGGCACTCTCGGATCTCATCGACCGCCAGATCGTGCCATTCCTCAGCGCATCGGAGAGCCCCTCGCCGACCGTTGGCGCAATCGTCGATGCCGGCGGATTTAATGAGGCGGTCGGGCCGCCGATCGTGATCGCCGCCGGCGAGGCTGAGGACGCAGACATTGCGCCCTTCCTCGGGCTCCTTGCGCTCGACCCCGAAACGCAGCGCGCGCCGATCGCGCTTGTCGTGCCAGCCGAGCGCTTCAGACGACAGGCCGCCCGCATCAGGCAAGTCGCGCAATTCTATCGCCTGCCGCTCAGGCTGATATCAGCCGAGAAAGCAGGCGATATCTACGACCTCCTGGAAGTGGGTGTGCGAGCGCTTGCAAGCGAGACAGTGGTCCTGCTTGCCGGCTCGTTGCTGCCGCACAGGACGGGCTGGTACGGCAAGCTCGCCGCCGCCCATGAGGCTTTGAAGGGGAGCATCATCTCCCCTACCCTTGCCTATGAGGACCACTCGGTTCGCTGGGCCGGCAGCTGGTCGGACGGCCATTCCGAAGATCCGCTCTTCGGCCGTTATGCCGGCTATCCGCTGAGCGCTGTGACCGGGCTGAAGACGACCCGTGTTGCAGCGGCTTCCCTTGAGTGCTGCATCGCCCCCCGCGAGGCTCTTCTGCGCGCCGGCGGCTTTTCCGCCAGTTATCTCGGCTCCCAGCAGAAGGGGATGGATCTGGGACTGAGGCTCAGCCGCGCCGGGATCGAGTCCTACTGGCTGCCATCGGTGCAGATGCTGGGCTCCGACGAGGTGGCCGGCGTCGGCGAAGCCGCAATGGCCGTTCTTATCGAGCGGATAGATCAAGCAATATTCCGTGCCCGTTGGGCTCCCGCCCTGATGGGCGAAGAACTTCCCACCGAGAGGGTTTCCGCATGAGCGAGCAACTCCGGGTCCTTGTCGTCTCGCATGGTCATCCGGCGACGTCGCTGGGTGGGGCGGAGATCGCGTCACATAGCCTCCACAAGGGGCTGAATGCCTTGCCTGGCATCGAATCGATCTATCTGGCCAGGGTCGGCCATCCCGTTCCGCGTCACGGTGCCTCGGCGCTCATGAGTCTTCGTCTGGCCGTGGACGAAGTTCTCTTCCACGCCGACGACTACGACCACTTCTTCCTGTCCAACGGCGATACGGAGACCATCCGCCGCGACCTGTTGCGCTTCGTCGGTGACCTCAGGCCGCACGTGGTTCACTTCCACCATGTGATCGGCATGGGGCTGGAGGCCCTTTATGGCCTCCGCGAGGCGCTGCCGCGCGCTGTCATCGTGGTCACCTTCCACGAATACTTGTCGATCTGCCACAACCACGGGCAGATGGTGAAACGGCCGTCGGGCCAACTCTGCAACAAGGCTTCCCCAATCAGTTGCCATGGATGCTTTCCCGAAATCCCCGTCTCACGTTTCCTGAAGCGGGAACAGTTCGTGCGCGGGATGCTCGGCCTTGCCGACGCCTTCGTCTCTCCCAGCATGTTCCTCGCGACTCGATATGTCGAATGGGGAATAGAGGCGGAGAAGCTCTCCGTGATCGAGAACGGCATAGTGATGAAGGAATCCGCAGCCGCGCGCGATCTGCCCGCCAGCGGCGCACGGCGCAATCGCTTCGCCTATTTCGGCCAGATGACGCCCTTCAAGGGCGTCGACGTTCTGATCGACGCGGTGTCACGTGTGCCCCAGGACATCTGGGGCGAGGACTCCTGCCTGATGATCTTCGGCGGCAACCTCGAACGGCAGCCCGCAGATTTCCAGGACCGTGTGAAGAAGCTGATCGACGAGGCCGGCCGTCGCGTGCGCTTCTATGGTGCCTATCAAAACGGGGACATGCCGCGGCTGATCCGCTCGGCCGACTGGGTGATGCTGCCGTCCATCTGGTGGGAAAACTCGCCGGTGGTCATCCAGGAAGCCTTGCACCACCGCAGGCCGATCATCTGTTCGGATATTGGCGGCATGGCCGAGAAGATTGAGGATGGGACGGACGGTCTGCATTTCCGCGTCGGCAGCGCCCAGGATCTCGCAGATCGGATCACCGAAGTTCTGAGTGAACCGCAGGCCTGGGATCGGCTGCGGGCAACCATGCGGCGGCCGACCAGCCACATCGACTCCGCTCGCGAACATGCCTCGCTCTACCGCCGCCTGCTTTCGGAAAAGGAGAGCCAAGCAGGTGCCGGGCTTTCCGATCCTATCCTGGACGTCCAGCGCCGCACCAACAGCCACCACAATGTCGATACGGCGTCACTCACAAGCTGATCGACACCGACAATCCCGCTCGCAAGGTCGCATGAATCGGAGAACAAACCACATGCAAAAGGTCCGCAAAGCCATAATACCCGCCGCCGGTCTCGGCACACGGATGCTTCCGGCGACGAAGAGCGTCCCGAAGGAATTGCTGACGATCGTCGACAGGCCGGTGCTGGACTACATCGTCGAAGAGGCCTTCGCGTCGGGTATCGAGCACGTGATCATCGTCACCGGCCGAATGAAGGGCGCAATCGAGGATCATTTCGACCATGCGTTCGAACTCGACGTCTGCCTGCGCAATGCCGGCAAGCATCCGCTGGCGGACAGGATTGCGCAAAACACCCCTGGTGCCGGTACCATATCCTTCGTGCGCCAACAGCAGGCGCGAGGCCTCGGCCATGCCGTATGGACCGCCCGACACATCGTTGGCGACGAGCCCTTTGCCGTCCTTCTTCCCGACATGCTGATGATTTCCGAGGAGCCCTGCCTCAAGTCCATGGTGGCACTCTACGAACGCCATGGCGGAAACGTTATCGCCGTGGAGCAGTGCGCGCCCGAAGACGCGCATAAATTCGGCATCGTCTCGCTGGAACCCGCGGCCGGCGGTCCCCTCGTGACTGGCCTGGTCGAAAAGCCGGCACCGGGCACCGCCCCCAGCAACCTCTTCATCTCCGGGCGCTACATCCTCCAACCGGAGACTTTCGAGCTTCTTGAGCGCCAGGCGCCCGGGGCGGGCGGCGAAATCCAACTGACGGATGCCATGATCGCACTCATGGGAGACCAGGAAATTCGGCCGTTCGAGTTTGGCGGCCGCACCTTTGACTGCGGCACGCCGGCGGGCTTCGTGAACGCAAACCTGCGCATGGCCATGGCTCGAGCCGACCTGGAGCCGCAGATCGGCATCGAAATAGAGAGCCTATCGGCAACACAGCGCGCAGTGGCGTGAATGGCGTCGGAGAGCGGTCCGCTGGTCAAGGCAGGACCGCTCCGAACAGTCGCGGGGCCCTGACCTCGCGAAGCGCAAACAACTGATGTCGGCGTCCGTCCGTTCCCGGAGTTTCTCCATGCTCATTTATTCAGACGAGAACCTGGAAGTGATCCATCACCCGGGATCGTCGCCTTACCTTCTCGTCACCTTCAACGAGATGGAAATGCAGGCAAACGGCAGCCGCTTCTGGGGGCAGCGTTTCTGCGAGAAAGCAGACATCGCGGCGCTGGGCTTCATCAGCCGACGGCCGAACTGGTTTCCGGCGGCAAGCGTGGTCAAGGCTGTCGCGGCGGCAGCCCCAATCCTCCACGCGGCGCCGGAGCGAATTCTCTACGGGCATTCGCAGGGCGGCTACGCCGCGCTGCGTTACCGCCGCCGCTTCGAGGCGACCGTCGCCATCGCCTTTTGCCCGCAAGTCTCCATAGATCCGAAAGCCGTGCCGTTCGATAGCCGCTTCACGCGTCACTTTGCGCCCGACCTGCACACGAACATGGGAATCGCGCCAGACCATGTGGCCGGTCGGGGCTATCTCTTCTTCGATCCTTTCCACGCCATAGATCGCCGGCACGCGGAACGGATCGCCGCGCTGCAGGCGGAAACACGCCTTGTGCCGGTCCATATGACCGGGCACGGTACGGTTCGGGCCTTCACCGGAACGGCACGTGCACTTTCGCTCATCGAGGCGTGCCGAGCCGACAACCGCACGGCCTTGAGAGCACTGGCTCGCGCAGTCCGGGTCAATGCGCCCATGCGCCCTTATCAGATCGCCGTAACGGCGATCGCCCGCCATCCAGCCTGGGCCGACCGGTTCCACGCCCGCTTCGGCGACGCCTTCTCGCCCGTCGAACGCGTCAACTTCCTTTACCACCGGGCCAACCGTCACATCCGCGATGGCGAGCTGGCGACGGCGCGCGACATGCTCGCCGATGCCGTGGCGCTCCAGCCGGCCAATCCCGGCTTCGTCCGTCGCCTGGAGGAACTCGAGGGCCGTATGGCCCGCGCGATCTAAATCCACCAAAGATTTGCCAGCGCGGTCATCCCTCCCTTTGGCGCGACCGGCGAAAGTCTCGCAGGAGTTGCAAAAGTGGTCGTCCTGGAAAACGATAACGAATCAGTCGCTTTCGCAACGGGGAGACACATGAAGCGTTTCTTGCTTTGCCTTCTGGCGCTCGGTGCGCTTGCTGCCTCTTCTCTCGTTGTTTTGCCTACTCTCGTTTCGAGCGATTGGATGCGCGCCGAACTCGGCCGCCAACTCTCGGCCGCGACGGGCAGTTCAATAGCGCTAAATGGCCCTGTCCAACTTTCCGTCTTCCCCCACCTCGCGGTGGTGGCGGAAGATGTCGGGCTCTCCGCCGAAGCGGAGGGTGTCACGGCCGAAATTGGAGAACTCGCGGGCTCTGTGACGCTGTCGTCCCTCTGGTCGAATCGCTTGCACATCAAAGAGATCAAGGTCGCTCGGCCAGTCATCATGCTTCACGAAAAGGCGGATGATACATCGACCACACGCGCCGCAGGCGAGAACCAGGCCAAGCCAGGCGATCCGCTTTCAGCCCTCGTCACCTTCCTGGAGCGAAGCGCAATCGACTCGGTCTCGATCGTCGGCGGCACATTGAACCAGGAAGACGGCGCCGGTTCGAAGCAGACCATCACCGATGTCGACCTTTCGCTCGCCGTTCCCGACATCGACGGCGAGCTATCGCTTTCCGCCAGCGCCAAGATCGAGGAACGACGCTATCAGGTCACGCTCGCCATCTCTTCTCTGCGCCCCTTGCTTGAACGCCAGCCCGCCGATCTGAGCCTCTCTTTCGAAGCAGATCCGGCGCCCGCCCCCGGCCTCTCCGAGTTCGAGGCAACGGGGCAAGCGGCCCTCAATGCCAACGGCAGTTACCAGATCCGTGGAGGCAAATTCAGCGTCGGCGAACAGGTGCTTGGGCTGGACGCGCTCTTTATACCTGGCGACCGTCCTCGGTTTCTCGCCGACCTCGTTGCCGATCGGCTGGACTTGAGCGCGTTCGTCGAGGCGACGTCTGCTTCGTCGCAGCAGTCGAAAGCACAATCGGAAAAGCCCGCGGCAGCGGGCTTGCAGCTCCTGGCGGGTTTCGACGCCGATGTCAGCGTGAGTGTAAGTGATCTGGCCGTTGGCGATGCCTCGGCGTCGGACGTCGCCTTCGCGGCAACGCTGAAAGACGGACAGCTTACAGCGCAACTTGAGCACCTCGGCATCGATGCCGGCAGCGTCGCGGCGGATGTCACCGCCGACGTCCGCGGTGATGAGCCGACTTTCCAGGGCCGTGTATCCAGCAAGGGGCTCGATATCGACAAACTGGCAAGCTTGGCCGGGCAATCGGCTCCCCTGTCTGGGGCGGTGACGATCGATACCGGCTTTGCTTTTCGCGGCCTCACCGGCGACGCCCTGAAAAAAACAATCAACATGACCGGTAGCATCGGCCTGCGCAACGCGACCTTTGTCGTCCCCGGCGCCGCTGATCAGTCGATGCGCGAGGTGACCGCCAAGAAACTTGCCGTCAGGATCGAGAACCTCGCAAAGCCGGTGCGCGTGTCGGCCAATCTGGCGTGGCGCGGCAAACCTGTCGATGTTGATTTGCGAGTGCCGGTACGTGATCTGCTTCTAGGCGGAAAGCCCGGGACGGCGGACATACCCTTCAAGCTTGATCTGCGCATGCCGGACGCGGCTCTCGCCCTTGATGGTAAGGCAGCGTTTCCGGGTGACTATGCCGGGAAGGTGAATTTTTCGACGGCCAACCTCCGCGCATTCCTCGCCTGGCTTGGACAGAGCGGCGCGGGCAGCATCGACCAGCTTGCGTTCAGCGGCGATGTCAGTGCCGGCGCAACGGGCATTTCTTTCGAACACGCCATGCTGTCTGTCAACGGTGTCGAGGGGACCGGGAACGGCTCCGTCCAATTCACGACACCACTCAAGATATCGAGCGCACTCAACTTCGCGGAGTTGGATTTCGCACGCCTTGCCGGCGCGCGCTCCCCCGCGGCGGAACCGAAAGCGAAGGAAGGCAGACCCGCCCCGGACGTTCCGCTGGATCTCTCGTCGCTTCGGTCGATCGAGGCATCGATCCAGGTAAACGCAAAAAAACTCGGATACGGCCGCGTCTTTGCCGGACCGGTTGCAACCACCCTGGTCATCGCCGATGGAGTGGCAAATCTCAAACTTCCTGAAAGCCCATTCTATGGCGGCCATGTTGCTGCGAATCTGAAGGCCGACGGCTCGGGGGGCGAACCTGCCATTGCGTTGCAGGCCTCGACCTCGAGAGCTTCGGCTGCGCCGCTTCTGACCGACATGGCGAACTTCAGAAATCTCGAGGGCGTGTTACAGTCCCAGATCGACGTTACGGGTGCCGGCGGCACGACCCGAGCGCTGACGCAATCGCTTCAGGGCACGGCGAATGTCCGCTTTTCCGACGGGGCCATTCGCGGTATCGACGTCGCCGACGCCTACAACAATCTCGTCGGATTGATGTCGTCGGGCTTCAAGCAGGACGAAAGCAAAGCGACCGGGTTCACCGAACTTGGCGCTTCGTTTGCCATTGAGAGCGGCGTTGCGCGAACCGAGGACATCAAGCTTATCGGCCCGCTCATCCGCATGAGCGGCAGCGGCGAGGCGAACATTCCAGATGGGCGTTTGAAGTTTCGCCTCGATCCGCGGATGGTCGCGTCTCTGGAGGGACAGGGAGCAGGCATCTCAACCGACGGCATCGGCGTTCCGGTCATCGTCGAAGGACCTTTTGCCAAGCCGCGCATATACCCCGATCTGTCCGGGCTGTTGAAGAATCCCGGCGCTGCCTTGGCGACGCTGAAGAAGTTCGGACTGCCGACCGACAAGCTGCGGATCGACGATCTGCTCTCAGGAGGAGGAACGGGTGGATCGGTCCGCGACATCGTCGGCGGCGCCATAGACAAGACGTTGAAAGGAGAAGGGAACCAGCTTTCCATCGAGGAGATCATCGGCGGCAGTATGCCGGAGAGCGGCGAGGCACCGCCCACCCCGCAAGTCGCCGAGGAGCCCGGCACACCAACCGTTGCGGCTGAGCAATCGGCGCCTGTCGCGGGACAGCCTGATCAAGAAACCGGCGCCTTCGAAAAACTGTTCAACCAGCTTCTCCAGTAGTGAACCATCGGATCGCCATAGCACTTTGAATTGCTGCATGTTTTTGTCTCTGAATCAGTTACGATTTAAGGAAACATGCAAGTAGCAATGACCGCGCCGCGAGGCTTGTCAGACGCACGGCGCGGTACCGCGAACCTGCTACACGATCAGGAGGGTCGATCCCCTTGTCGCGCGGGTTTCGGCTTGGCGATGCGCCTCGGCCACGGATGTAAGCGGGAGCCGTTGGCCAATATTGGCAACCAGTATCCCGGAGCGGATAAGATCGAACACCTCGGCTGCCGAGTTATGATAGGTGGGCGTGTCCGCAATGTGCCAGTCGACATTCGCGCGGGTGAAGAGCGGCGAACCATACCGGCTGAGAGGCCGCGGTTCGATGGGGTCGATTTCGCCTGACGCCTGGCCATAGGATACCATCACGCCGAACGGAGCCAGGCTCCTCATGCTGCCCTCGAAGGTGTCGCGGCCAATCGAGTCGTACACGGCCTGCACGCCAGCCCCCCCCGGTGACCTCACGCAGGAAAGACGCTACATCGTCCTGGCCGAGAACCGCAACATGATCGCAACCGTTGCTTCTCGCCAGCACGACCTTGTCCTTCGAACCGACGGTGCCGATGACGGCCGCACCCAAAGCCTTGGCCCACCGGACGAGGACAAGCCCGACACCCCCGGCCGCGGCATGAACGAGGATCGTGTCGCCCTTGCCGACCTTGTAGACCCTCCTCAGCAGCATGTGTGCCGTCTGCCCCTTGAAGAGCAAGGCGGCGGCGTCCTCGTCGGAGACATCATCCGGCAGGGCAATGGCCCGGCTGGCGTCCAGAGTGCGCTCCGTCGCATAAGCTCCAAGCTCGTTCGTATAGGCGATCCGATCGCCGACTTTGAGACCCCTGACCCCTTTCCCGAGTTCGATCACCCGGCCGGTGGCCTCGATGCCGAGCACACATGGCAGCGGAACTCCGTAGACGCCCTTGCGGAGATAGACGTCGAGGTAGTTGAAGCCGACGACCGTATGGCGCAGACGCAGCTCACCGTCCTTCAGCGGTTCCGCAGGAACTTCTCGTGCAATAAGCACATCAGGCTCCCCGAGCCTGGACATTTCGATGATTGTGGGCATGGCTCAATCTTCTGGTAGTGGTGAGCCAAAGATATGGTCCGGCCAACCGCACGAGGTCGGGCACGCTATCGGCCACGAAGCAGGGCAGAAGCGCCGCGCCAAGGCTCGCTCGGGCGAGGGCCAACTGAACGTTCATGCTGGTTGCCGTTGCGACGATCCGATCCAGCGCCTGACCTTTGATCCATCCGGCCATGGGGACGTCCCGCATCGATGCATCCCAGCCGACAAAATCAACCGACCACGGATCGCACCGGAGAGCGGGGTGCGCATCGACCAAGGCCGAACTGGCATAAAGACCGAAGCCAACGACGCCGACCTTGCGGCGGATGTAATCGCCTTGATCCGGGCGGATCAGGCGAAGAGCCAAATCGGCTTCGTACCGGGAGAGACTGACGGCTCGAAACCCGGTGACGAATTCCAGCCGAAGAGCGGGATATGTTGCCCGAAACGAGCTGGCCCGAGGGGCGATCAGGTGGCTCGCCAGGACCTCCCCGGTCGCCAGCCGCACTGAACCCTGCACCTGGCCCAGCTCCCTGTCGACCCCGCGCGCCACCGCAAGAACCGAGGCTTCCGCGGCCTCGGCTCGAGCCTGAATCTCGCGACCGGCCGAGGTCAGGACGTAACCGGTGTTCAGCCGCTCGAAGAGGACGGCTCCCAGCGCAGTTTCAAGCGCCTGGACCCGCCGGCCAATGGTGGCCTGACTGGTCCCGAGCTTACGGGTCGCCGCCGAGAGGCTTCCGGTGCGGGCGACGGCCAGGAAATATCGCAGGTCGTTCCAGTCCATAGGGCCTCTCTAGTCTTCTGCCGGTCATTGTGGGCGGCTGGGGCTGTCCAGGATACTCTGCGCACGTGGAGAGGATCAGGAAACGCGATCGTCTGACGCGGAGGTGCCGGACAGCTTTTTCGCCAGCGGACGAGCGCGTTCATTTTCGTCCGCCGCCAAGAGCTTCTTCAGGGCTTCGGCGAGACCCTGGACCTCGCCCTCCGTCAGCTTGGAGCCGACATATTGCTCAATGGCAGCCGCATAGACGGGCCAGATGCGTCTTTGCAGCGACCGTCCTTCCTCGGTGATCTCGATGAGTTGGCGTCGCTTGTCGCCGGGATAGGGAATGCGACGCACCAGGCCCTCGGCTTCCATGCGGTCAAGAAGCCGGGAGAGATTGTATTGCTCGAAGAGCATCTCCTGTTCGAGTTCGCGCGGTGTAAGACGCCCATCCGGCCGACGCTTCAGTTCCAGCAGAACATCGTACCAGGACAAGGGCGGGAAACCTGCCTGTTTCAGTTCTCCCTCGATTCCCGCCATCACGGCTCGTTGCGCACGCACGAGCCGTGCCCAGGCAGTGATGACGATCTCTGACGGTCCACGCATCTGGTCTCTTTCACATACTCAATGCAATTGCATAGTTGATATTCCGATGCAGATGCATCTATCTAGCATTATATGCAAATGCATGGAGATTTCAATGACCCAATCACCTCTATCTGCTGCCTATGCCGCTCTTCTGCTTCGCCTGTCCCTCGGCGTGATGTATCTTGCCCACAGCGTCGTGCTGAAGTGGCTGACTTTCACGCTCACCGGGACGGCGCAGTATTTCCAGTCGATCGGCCTGTCGCCCACCCTCGCCTACCTGACATTCTTTGCCGAGGCGGTCGGCGGCGTCCTGCTGATCCTCGGGATCCAGTCCCGCTGGGTAGCCCTCGCCCTCCTGCCCATCCTTGTGGGGGCCCTGGGCGTCCATTCCGGCAACGGATGGGTCTTCACCGCCACCGGTGGTGGCTGGGAGTATCCGCTTTACCTGATCATTCTATCCGTGGCCCAGGCTCTTCTTGGCGACGGCGCCTACGCCATCAGCCCGTCCCGCCCCCTTCACCTCAAGCGTCAGCTCGTACAAGGCGGAGCACTCCCGGTTCAGCGAGAACTGCGATGAAATGCAACTGCACCGCTGTGCGTCTCTTCAAATGCACAGCGGTGCAGGAGCACTTTGAATTGCTTGTCTGTCCAGGAGCGGACGATGCCGCTCACCAGTCCGAGGCGGCGTCGATGCGACACCAGCCCTTGATGGCCTCTCGGAGAAGATAGCATCCCTGCAGCACGGTATCACCGGACCTACGCGTCCATTGCACCGAGGCGTCTGCGCCTCGCAGACGCCTCGGTGATTCCAACCATCGTATCGGCTCACATCAACGGCTCCGTGCTAATGAGATCGGGAATACACATTGGTGGGTGGGCGGCGATTCAAATGCTACTTCGGTCCGCTCACCCACCGGCGAGCTTGACGGCATCGTTGATGTCGCCACGCGCAACTAGACTTGCCTAAACGGTCCTGTGCGACCCTCATCTCAGCCGACGCGATCGCGGGGTGAGCTCAGCCAACCGGAACAGAAATTCCGCATCGTTATTTTCATTGCCTATTCATTCCATTTCGTTTCTACTGCATTGGCTTTCGCAGCGAAAGGCGGATGTGGACGAGTCGAGGAGGGACTGTCCCATCAAGCGCTTGTATTTCTTACCTTGAAAGAACTGGGAGGAATGGTCTTGAAACGATTCAGCTGGACGCTCACGGCTACTTCGGCATTTTCGGTTTTTCTCGCGGCAGACGCCTTTGCGGCGACAGAGCTTGGCTGGTGGCATGCGATGACTGGCGCCAACAACGAGGTGGTCGAGCAGCTTGCCAAAGAGTTCAACGAAAGCCAAAGCGCTTACAAAGTGGTTCCCGTTTTCAAGGGCACCTATCCGGAAACGCTAAACGCCGGTATCGCGGCATTTCGCTCGAAACAGGCGCCGGCGATCCTGCAGGTCTTCGATGCCGGCAGCGGTGTGATGCTGGGCGCGGAAGGCGCTATCGTCCCGGTCGCCGAGGTGTTGCAGAAGGGCGGATACGAATTCAACAAGGACCAGTATCTTCCCGGCATCGTGTCCTATTATTCCAAGGCCGACGGTACGATGCTGTCCTTCCCCTACAACTCGTCGTCGCCGATCCTTTATTACAACAAGGACGCATTCACGAAGGCGGGGCTTAATGCCGAGAAGCCGCCGGCGACCTGGCCGGAAGTTTTCGATGCCGCCAAGAAGATCAAGGCCAGCGGCGCTTCCGCCTGCGGTATCACCTCCACCTGGTTGACCTGGATTCAGACGGAGAATTTTGCGGCCTGGAACAATGTGCCCTACGGCACAAACGAGAATGGGCTTGCCGGTCCTAACGTCGAACTCAAGATCGACGCCCCATTGTTCGTACAGCATTTCCAATCCATCGCCGACCTGGCCAAGGACGGCACCTTCCGGTATGGCGGGCGGACCTCGGAAGCAAAGCAGCTGTTCACCTCAGGCGAATGCGCGATCCTCACCGAGTCTTCCGGAGGCCTCGGCGACATCATCAAGTCAGGCGTCAATTATGGCATCGGGCAATTGCCCTATTACGAAGGCAATGGGCCGCAGAACACAATCCCTGGCGGTGCGAGCCTTTGGGTCTTCGCCGGCAAGTCGGACGACGAATACAAGGGCGTCGCCGAGTTCTTCAACTTCCTTTCGAAGACCGAAATCCAGGCGCGCTTGCATCAGGTCTCGGGCTACCTGCCGGTGACTCTGGCGGCCTACGATGAAACGAAAAAGTCTGGTTTCTATGAAAAGAACCCGGGCCGCGAGACGCCGATTAAGCAGATGATGGGCAAGGCACCGACCGAAAACTCGAAGGGTGTGCGCCTCGTCAACCTTCCCCAGGTCAGGGACATCCTGAACGAGGAGTTCGAGGCGATGCTCTCCGGCCAGAAGGATGCCCAGAGCGCGCTGAGCGACGGTGTCAAGAAAGCCAACGCGGCGATCGCCGCGGCGGTCAGCAACTGACACCAGGTGCAACTTGCCCGCGTCGCTTGTCGGCGCGGGCACTCATCTTTTAAACGAAGGGGAGCGCGTTGCAGCCTGTCGTCTTTCCCAACAAGATCCTGCCTTATCTTCTGCTGGCGCCGCAGATCGTTCTGACGGTGGTCTTCTTCTTCTGGCCGGCGAGCCAGGCACTCTATCAGTCGGTCCTGCGAGAGGACCCCTTCGGCCTGAAGTCGGGCTTCGTCGGGCTTGCCAACTTTCGGACCATTCTCTCCGATCCGGCCTATTTGCATTCCTTGAACGTCACGGCGGTCTTCAGCCTGGCGACGGCACTCCTGTCGATGGCAGTGGCGCTCCTGCTCGCAGCATCGGCGGATCGCGTCGTGCGGGGGAGGAATGTCTATCGCACCCTTCTGATCTGGCCCTATGCCGTAGCACCCGCGGTCGCCGGAATGTTGTGGCTGTTCATGTTCAATCCAGCCATGGGAACATTCGCCTATCTGCTCCGGCGCAACGGTTTCGTTTGGGATCCATTGCTCAACGGCAACCAGGCGATGCTGCTCGTTATCGTCGCGGCCGCGTGGAAGCAGATCAGCTACAACTTCCTGTTTTTTGTCGCCGGCCTGCAAGCCATCCCGAAATCGCTGATCGAAGCGGCGTCGATTGACGGCGCCCGCGGTACCAAGCGTTTCTGGACGATCGTCTTCCCACTGCTCGCGCCGACAACGTTCTTCCTGCTTGTCGTCAACACGGTATACGCATTCTTCGACACCTTCGGGATCATCCACGCTGTAACCGGCGGCGGGCCGGCAAAAGCAACAGAGACGTTGGTCTACAAGGTGTACAACGACGGGTTCGTCAACCTCGATCTCGGCGGCTCGGCCGCACAATCGGTAATCCTCATGGTCATTGTTGTCGCACTTACGGCGTTCCAGTTCCGTTTCGTCGAGAAGCGCGTCCACTATTCCTGAGGTGCCGAGATGATCGAAAACCGCCCCATATCGAACCTGGTCGGCCATCTCGTGCTCGTCATTGGCATCCTGATCGTCGTTTTTCCGATCTACTACACGTTCGTGGCATCGACGCGAACGTCCGTCGAGATCATCCGCCCGCCAATGTCGCTTACAATCGGCGGTCAGTTCGTCGAGAACTATCGCGAAGCCATGGTTGGCGGTGTCGAGCGCGTCGTCGGCGTCAGTCTCGAGCGGCTGCTCCTCAACTCGACGATCGTGGCGCTCGCGATTGCCATCGGTAAGATCGTCATTTCCTTTCTCTCCGCCTTTGCGATCGTCTTCTTCCGTTTTCCGATGAAGATGGTCTTCTTCTGGATGATCTTCATCACGCTTATGCTGCCGGTGGAGGTTCGCATACTGCCGACCTACAAGGTGATCGTCGACCTCGGATTGATCGATACCTATGCGGGACTGACCTTGCCCCTCATGGCCTCGGCGACGGCAACATTCCTGTTTCGTCAGTTCTTCCTGACGATCCCGGGCGAACTGGTCGAAGCGGCGCGCATCGACAACGCCGGCCCCTTCCGCTTCATGCGCGACATCCTGCTCCCCCTTTCCAGGACGAACATCGCGGCACTGTTTGTCATCCTCTTCATTTATGGCTGGACGCAGTATCTCTGGCCGCTTCTGGTCACGAACGACGCCACGATGAATACGATCATCATCGGACTGCGGCGAATGGTCGATTTCGCCGACGCGTCTACACCTTGGAACTACGTCATGGTGACCGCGATCCTCGCGATCATTCCTCCCGTGCTTGTCGTTGTGTTGATGCAGCGCTGGTTCGTCAAAGGCCTCGTGGAGACGGAGAAGTAATGGCTGAAATCATCCTCAAGGACATTCGCAAGACCTATGCTGGCGCCGTCGAAGCAATCCAGGGCGTATCGCTCGAGATAAAGGATGGCGAACTCGTCGTGCTTGTCGGCCCTTCGGGTTGCGGCAAGTCGACCCTTCTGCGCATGATCGCCGGCCTGGAGGGCATCACGTCCGGCGAGATCCTGATCGGCGATCGCCGTGTCAACGATCTGGAGCCGGCCGAGCGCGACATCGCCATGGTCTTCCAGAATTATGCGCTCTATCCGCACATGACGGTTCGACAGAACCTCGCTTATGGCCTTAAGAACCGCAAGACACCGAAAGACGAAATCGAACGACGTATCGCCGTGGCCGCGAAGACGCTCGAAATCGAGCCCTATCTCGATCGCAAGCCGCGCCAGCTTTCCGGTGGCCAACGTCAACGCGTTGCCATGGGGCGTGCGATCGTTCGCGAGCCGGCCGCTTTTCTCTTCGATGAACCGCTATCGAACCTCGATGCCAAGCTCAGGGGGCAGATGCGCATCGAGATCAAGCGGTTGCAGCGCTCGCTTGGAACAACAAGCGTCTATGTGACACACGATCAAATGGAGGCGATGACACTTGCCGACAAGCTTGTCGTCGTCAATGCTGGACGCATCGAGCAGGTGGGCACGCCGATCGAACTCTACGAAAGGCCAGCGACAGTGTTCGTCGCGACCTTCATCGGTTCTCCATCAATGAATCTGCTCGACGGGGACGCGTCGATGGACGGCTGGGCGCTGGCATCGCATCTCCCAAGACCGTCGGGGCCGTTCACGATCGGGATCAGGCCGGAAGATCTGACGGTCATCAAGGATCAGGCAGGGATTCGCGACTTCGAAGCGACAGTGCGCGTCGACGGCATCGAGCTGGTGGGCGCTGAGAGCTTGTTGCATGGCAGGCTCGCAAGCGGCCGCGATCTCGTCTTCCGTGTCTCGGGGCGGGCCGACTTTGAGATCGGTGACGAGGTCAAAGTGGCGGCCAGTCTGAAGGACCTACACCTTTTCGACGCGCAGGGCAGACGAGTGACACTTGATCGTTGAAGCGCACCAGCTAGTCAGCACTCCTCGACCGGCATGCCGGCAAACTGCTGGCTTACTACCATCTGCTGCATGTTTCCATGAACCGGTGCCCGTTCAAGGAAACATGAGCAATTCAAAGGGCTACAGCATCCTTTGCGTGTCTGATAAGACGCGTTCGAGACGATCGGCCCTTGCCGTTGCGATGCAGCGGAAGCCGACTAGGCAGTCTGTCGCCTCTGCCGTTCTACAGGCGTTGCCATTCTTTGCCGTGGACTTCTCAAAGTGATCGCAAGGGACACGGTCCCGCCAAGCTACTCCTTAGATTAGCCAAGCCAGGGCGAACAGCGCAATGATAACAAGGAGAATCATGATGCCAGCGAGGTTGAGCGAGTGCATACGGGGCTGCCTTTGTCCTTCTAACTCAACCTCACAGCCGACGGTATGTTCCGCGGTAAAGTTACCGAGCTTCACAAAGTCATATAGGCCGGGGCTTCGTGAATAAACAAAAACCCCGCCGGAGCGGGGATGCCGTAGCGTTCCTGTATTTTGCTTGCGAGCTGCTCACGGTTGTCGGCAATCTGGTCCAGGTCGTCGTCGGTGAGCTTGCCCCACTGCTCTTTAATCTTACCCTTCACTTGCTTCCAGTTTCCTTCTACGCGGTTCTAGTCCATCGAATTCCTCCCGACGTTGGATCCACTAGATTCAACTCGCGAGGCAGCTAGGATCGCGTTTTCGCGTAAGGCCATGCTCTGACTACCGGCCTTGGGGCCTTCAAGCCACCGTCCGGGACCTTTGTTTCCAAGGCGAGTTTCTGTAGATGCTGCTCCTCTCGGCGGACGGCCGATGCGATCGGGCCATCGGGAGTCGGTTGTGCATCCGCCGGCCCACTAATAGATTCCGGGAATATCCGATCGGTCATTGACTGTTCGGCTCCTGCATCCACTGCGGAATGTCCCGCTTGGCATGAAGCACGCGCCACACGTCGACATGACCTGGCTGGTCGCGATAGAAGGCGAGATAGGGATGTCGCTTCAGAGAGACACTCCGCAGGTCAGGCAATCCCAACTCGTATGCATACCGCAACGACCCGGACTCCGGATGGCTTGCGATCAAAGAGTACGCCTCTTGAAGAGCGTCGATAAAGCCGAGCGCGATCTCGGTTCCTGCTTCGCGTACATAATAGTCGATGGCCGCCTCGACGTCGCTGCGCGCCAACTCCCGGGCAATAATAGTCTTATTGTTCACTTTCTGCGCAGACCACGAACTCGATCGCGCAGGCTGGGGAAATATTCCGCATCGACCGGCTCGGTTGGTGCAGACGAGGCTCCGTCAAGCAACAGCCTGCGTAACGCGAGGCGATCCTGATCTCGACGTATCAACTCCCGAATATACTCACTACTTGTCCCATAGCCCCGTCCGGCGACTTGCTCATCGACGAAGCTCTTGAGATGATCCGGCAAGGAAATGTTCATTGTGCTCATGCGAATGACCATAGCGGCGTTGGCAAAAATTGGCAAGACCGGCCGCCGCCCTTCAACCGCGAGTCCGCCGTCGCGATACCAAATCCGCGGCATGGCAGTGCGCAGATTCCCGTTCCTGTCGATACATTATGCGACCTCGAATAAAGCAAAGAACGGGAACGGTAACAGAGCCGGTCGTGCCAATGTCCGCTGCCGAATTGCACGTCGGTGCTTCGCGATGTGCCCTCAAGCGGCAAGATCACCGCGGAATGAAAGGAACGCTTCGCATCAGCATTCGATGTCGAATTCAAGGAGCGGTTGGCCGCAAGATTTCCCGTATCGCCTGCGTCGTTTGGGAAGACGAGAAAACCGCACGTTGTTTTCCGCTCGCATCACGGGCTCCAGCCTGATAAAATCAATCACGAGGCGCACCGGTACCGGACGCCTCGCTCCATACTGCATAGACACATTGATGGCCGTTGGGCCTGAGATTTTTATTTTAGTTTTATCATATTGGATCAACATTTTTATTGGTCGGTATTGCAAATACCGCCTCAGAGAGAGGCGAAGATGATAATAAATGTTATTGGCTATGCTAAAGAATTTGAGAGCATTCGGAAAAATTGGAACAGAGTATATCGTTCGGATCCAGAATCTCATCCTTTACTCTCCTGGACTTGTCTGAAAGAATACCTGTCCTGTCGGGAACGATGGTTCATTCTGGCCTTCCGGCAGGAGCAGACTGACCATCGCTACGACGCTTTTCTGCCGCTGGAGGTCACGACTCTCCAGGATGACGACACGGGGCTTTTCTCGGACCAGCTTCTGATGATCGGCAATCGCGACAGCGGCGAGAGTGGCTTTCTCTGCATGCCCGGCCTGGAAGCCGAGGCGGCAGACGCCTTCGCCGGCTTCCTCATGAGCGAAAGTTGGACGAGCATGCGGATCGAGCTTTGTGAGCCCTCGTCCGCCAGGCTCGAACACTTGCTGCAGGCGTTTCCCGACGGGCCGCTTGCCCGAAGCTGCGAGGATCGAGCGACAGGCGAGATGGACAAGGACCCGGTTCACTGCGTGCTTATCAGAACGCGGACGGGCCGAAACCTGCATGACAGGCTGAACCGCCGCAGTGTCGGCTACGTGTTCGAGCGGGCGATGGCGCTGCATGTCGAAGGCGCGCTCGACGCGGCGGAAGCGGGGTATCGTCAAGTGATCCGCACCATCCCTGGCCATGTGCAAGCCCGCTACGCACTTGCGCAGCTCTGCAGCGATAGGGGCGACCACGCCGAGGCGGAATATCTCTATCGCGGGCTGTTATCGGCGCTTCCCGACGCCGACGAAATCCTTCATCGGCTTGGCGACACGCAGATGGAGCAGGGCTTCTATCGCGAGGCAAGCAAAACCTTCGAGAAGCTCGTTGGGCGGCATCCCCATCGGGGCATCCCGCGCTACAAGCTCGCGGTCACGCTTCTGGCCGCCGGCCGCAGGGATGCCGCCATCGCAGCATTTCTCAGTTTCGACAGGGTCGTGTCCGACGACTCGGACCACGTTCGCTGCAAGCTGAAGGCACGCGAGGTCCTGCGCCGCCTGGAACCCGTCTGCGGCATGGAGAAGCAACCGGAGGTGCAACAGCAGTCGATTTCCTTCGAGCCTACCGGTCCGCTGTTCCGCCACGCAGATCCGGTCTCCGTGCGTTCGGCGCGCTTCCTGACATTTGCGCCGTGGTTGCTCGAGCCTTCTCTTCCCAGCGGCGCCTGGGTGCACCTGCACGCCCGATCATGCGAGCACGCCTGCAATGGCTCGAGGCTGAAGCATTAATGCTTGTCGCCCAAGAGTGTGCAGCGGGCTCGGCAGCAATGGCATAGGCGCATGCAGGATCGTCTCGCAGGCCCGGCAACTCATCCTCGGGCGAAGATGCACGACCCGCTTGAAGTGCGAAGGCGCATATTCCAGCACTTCGCGCGCTCATCCGTGCCGATCTTGCTGAACACGGTCCCGCCGCAGTTCGGACAGGAACGGGCCGGTTGGTGGGCGATCGGGTCTCTCGGCAGATGCGCCGGTAAGGTTTGCGGCCCAGGGAAGACTTCACGTCGAGCCGCGATAGGGATCAGCATTCAACGTGTGACGACCTTCGCCGACAGACCATCGAATCCACGGCGTGTCTACCGGCCGGCAAGCCAGATATACCTTCGTGGACGAGCGCCCCGGCGTCATCGAAGTCGATCTTGCCAATGGCGTTCGCGTTCGGGCTGACGCCTTTGTCAACGAGAAGGCTTTGCGGCGTGTGCTTGCTGCGCTTGGTGAGAATTTTGCTCGGCAAAATATATGCCCGGCGGCCGATCAGGAAAACCGGCCACCCGCGTGGGCAATTTGCTGACTAGGTTGCCGCCGAAGTGCTCGGCCTGCGAAGAGCGGTGAGGCGTTCGGGCCATAGACGGACCAGCCAACTACTACTTCTTGAAACGAACACCCACGCCGCCGCCATTCTCAGGGATGAACTCTAGCCCGGCGGTTTCCAAAGCCAGTCGAATGGCCTTTAGGTTTGCACTCGTAAGGGATGTGGTTCCATCCTCAACTTCCGCACGGCTCACCGTTGCAACACCAATACCAGCTGCTTTTGCTAGTTCTTTTGCGCTCCAACGGATCAACGCGCGGGCCGCACGTATCTGGGCGCCAGTGATTTCGTTGGCATCATATGATTTCGAATTGATCACGACGATCTCGTGTGCTACCTAGACGTTTCTTGAGACTGCAGTTCACTCTCGAATGGCGGTATCAAGGGAACTGCGGCTGCATCCGGTGCTGGAACACCGAATACAGCCTGACCACAACCAAGCTTATGGGAGCTCGGATCATGGCTGATTCCGACAATAGCAGAACTTTGTCTACGGTCACCCTCGGGGATTTTCATTCCTTCGTGGCGGCGTCTTTACCCACATTTCAAGAACTTACTCGGACGAAGCAGCTGTCCTGGGATGGGTGCGATGACGATCCGGCGCTCGCGCTCTGGCATCAGTGGTGCAGCGCTTGGCAACGTTTAGGCGAATCGAGTTTCCGCCAGCAGCGGCTCGAGAGATCGCTCTTTCCGGTTGCAGGTTCGCGAACCTACAGCGAGGCACTCGAAGCTGAAGATCGTGCATCCATTGTCGAGGAACAGGCCGCGCAAACCTTGTGGGAGACACCGGCGGTGTCGGTCGCCGGCGCTGCCGCCAAGCTCCACGCCGCCGTCACCAAGTGGCAGCCCTCCCCCAACAGCCCCGAGGAACCGTGGCCGCAAATCCGCGGCGTCATCGCCGACCTCCTGAAAATCGACCTGGTTCTTGGTGCGACCGATCGGCAAACGACGCCCGAACCCGACTAGCGTTGCAAGACGGCTGAACAGACCTTCCGCTCAGTGACCGCGCATTCCCCTGGGATCTCTGCAGAGCAGGCCTGGCTTTTGACCAATCGATTTCATGAACGCACGCGTTGGAGATCAGCTCGGCGTCACGACTCTAACAATAACTAAAATAAGGAACTTCAAATGAAACGCTCGATCCGCAATACGCCAACCTCAATGAGAACACTTCGTTGCTCTCCCACATCGACGAGCGCCTCGTCTATCAGGACGAGAATCTCGAATTAAAGCCTGGCCTTGCGATCGAGCGCATACAGACGTTGCCACGTGCCGAGGCCGCGTCGATATAGGTTTCGCTGTCAAGCAATCTCGCGAGGCAATGGGATATAGCATCAAGGACCTCTCCTTGACCTGCGGTCTCACTGGCGCCCAAAATTGGGTGCCGATGTCGACTCCGCCAAGCTCAGGCGCATCACCGCTGCACTCCAAGCGCCAACCTCCACGTTCCGTCGGCTTAGCAATATCGGGTTCTCAGGCCCGCCCCCTTCAGTAGTGCAAAGCGTGCAAAGCGCATAAACCCGGCAGATGACATTGAGGTGGTGCAGCCCGCGCGCGGCTATCCGCGGAACCCGCGGCTCAGCGGTTTTCTTTGCCCTGACGCCAGTGGTGCGACTTCGCTATTCGACATCAAATCGTTCAAGCATCTGCTTGAGCCAAAGATTCTGTGCACGAAGCTGGTCGGCCAGTAACCTCTTGAGGCGCTTGTTGGCTGTGTCCAGGGCGGCGAGCTCGTCGAGTGAGATCGGATTGTCGACAGGCCCGGTCTGCGGCTTTCGATCCTCGTGCCCAAGCTTCGAGTTGACCGTGATCGTCTGGGCGGCGGCGCGCTTGGCGCGCTTTCGAGGAGTGCCGGTTGATGTCGTTCGAGCCTGTGATGCCAGTCGGCTCTCCTGTACTTGCTCAACCGTTTCGGCCGGATGATCTGCCTCATGGTGCTTCGAGATTTCGGCCTCTACGCCGTTGGCAAAGGGTATCGTTTCTGGTGTAACGTCGATATCGTCGGCGCGCTCGTTGACAGACTCTGCCTTGATCGGATCAGCCGGCCCAGTTTCACCCGAGTCAGGCGTTCCAGGTGTTTCATCTGAATTGAACAGATGCGGCGCCGTACCTTCCACTTCGCGGGCCAAGGCCTTGAGATCTGTGTCTCCCCAGATTGAGTTCGTCTGGGCTTTTGGCTGTCGTCGCCCCGACTTGAATTCAACAACGAATCTCCGATGTGGCGTCTTCATCTACTTTCGATCCTAAGCAACCCCTGAAAAATGCAACGCCAATTGGCGCCGCTGCATTCCTGCCGGCGCAGCAATACAGCCCCTCCTCGCGCGCTTCAACTGCTCGCCAACAATCGCAGCTGGCGCGCCTTTCACCCGGCAAGAGTGGGGGAACAGCAGCGCTTCGTTTTCCGCGCAAATGCCACATAGGGAGCAAATATAAGCTTCTGGCGTAACACGGAGGACGCCGAAGAAACTGTCGCCCGCGCATTCCCGGTCCTGGTTAGTCCAGACCGAGCCTCTTGCGCAGTTCGGCATTTTCCGCTCGCAGCTTCTCCGCCAGTAGTTTGCGGAGCCTCTGGTTTTCCTCTTCCAGCTGGACAAGATCTGCCAACTCATCGCTGGCCGGCAGGGGCTTGGTGCTCTTAGAGTCCTTTTGCTCGACAGGCTTCGCAGCACCTTTCCAGTGATAGTAGGTTTGCTCCGATATGCCGGCGCTCTTGATAGCGTCCTTGAGGGTGCTGCCTCCGCTGACTTGCGTCTCGATCAGCTTGAGTTTCTCGCTCTTCTCTTGCTCGGTGTACCCCCTGCGTTTAGCGGCGGGCGTCTTTGATTGAGCTGGCTCGGAAGCCGCCTTCTGAGGCCGTGGCGACCTCCGCTTCTTAGCCGTTGGTGCTTTCACTTCTGCGTCCGTCGCTACAGCCGCAGCAACTGGTCCCGCATTACTCTCGTCAGCCATCAGCAATTCCCTCCTTTAGTCACGCCTGTTTTCGGCTGAGTGCTCCACAGAGTCAACACAACCATCATAGTCCTCCTTTACGGATAGTTGATGTTTGGCTTGTGCCTAGAGCCAGACGATTGACGGTGAAAGGCTCCCGGCTATCACCTGAAATAAAACGGCGCCCTGCTTACCACTGCCCCCCAATTTGCCGATCGTGGCGACCCGTACAGGTTGGCGCAGGTTCCGCGCGAGCTCGAACGGTATCGCAGTATGATGCCGCAGGGCACCGCCTTCTAGAGATCACGCCGCCCGTCACGGCCAGGACGGTCATTTTTCGTTTTTGCTCGGCGTCTACTTCTAGTTTTCTATCGTCGCCGTTGGATACGCAATATAGATCCCAATGACGAAATTCGTTTAAAAGTAATACTTGAAAATAGACTCGACCGGAAAGTCGTTCTCTGGTTCTATCCTGACGTACTGTTTCCGACTTGCTTTTAAGGGCGTGGCAAATGGCTGACGATTGGGATGGAAAGCGCACACGTCGGCTGCAAATGCTCAGGTTCATGGGGGCTCTGGCTATACCTGCTCTTCTATTCGGGTCCGCCATGGCGGCACTGGAGTGGACCGATACGGATGGTCCGGCCTTAAGGACGGCTCACGTTCGATAGATCTCCAGCGACGCTGCACCCTTTCTGAAACGCAGGGGCACAAAGGGTCTTCCGTCGCATCGGGCGGCGGAGGGAGGGGGAATGATGAATTCAGCGCAAACCATGAGTTTCGATCCAATTGGGCCTGACGAGTTGGAGATGATCGGCAGGGCCTTCCAAGACGAGCTGCAAAGGCGAGCCTTGTCACGCAAGTCTGAAGAAGCTGAAGCGCTCGCCGCAAAGCTGATCAACGCCTATCAAGCAGGAATTCGCGACGACCTGGGCTTGAGCATTGTCGCTGGGCTGTCCTGAGGCGCAGCACGCATCGTCGAATGCACAATGAGCCGATTGATGGCTGCCTGCTCAGCAGGCTCTCGCACTCATGCAATTGAGTGGCTGCGAGAGTTTCGCCGCGAAACAAGAAATAACGCAAGGCCGCGCTTGTCGGGAGCTCCGCCAAGCTCACGAAGCGTCGAATCGTTCAAGCATCTTTTTAAGCTGAACGTTCTGCAGATGAAGCTTTTGAGCGAGTTGGGTCCTCAGCATTTTGATTTCTTCGTCAAGTGTTGCCACTTCATGAAAAAACACGTCACGTGAAGACGCGGGTTGCACGTTTTGATGATGCTTTGCGGCGACAGCGGCCTGCGCAGCCACGTGGGCGTTGGCTCTCTTCCCACTTTCTCGACGCTTGATCCGCGGCTTGCTCCGCGACTCTGTGCTTGCCGCGTTTTTCGGAACCAACGAATTCGCTTCGGCCTCCGACTGGTCGGCCTCATGACGCGCAGTTGTTTGAGCCTCTTCAGCATCGATCGGCGGTTTTAACGCCTGTGCGACATCGTCATTGCCCTTCGCCTTATCGGATGCGACCGACCCTTGATCAACCGAGACGTCCTCATCGTGAGCAGGCGGGCCGGCAGCAACAGTCGAACTGGGCGGAAGTGCGGACGTATGCTCCACTTGGCTCTCGAGCGCCTTGGTATCGGTGTCATTCCCGATCGAACTCTCTTGCGCTTTCGCCGATGGTCGCCGCGACATCAATTGGGCAAGGAATTTCCACGGTGTCTTCATAGTGTTCCACCTTGAGCAAGCCGGGCCGCGATCTGCTGCAGCTGTTGCTTCCTCACGACTTTCGAGACGGCAAAACCATCGCGGTAACGAGCCTGCGCAACCTGCATGCCACGGCCCGCCGCAAGACCATCCCCATCAAGCCTTGTACCGATCAAACGCCGTCAGCCTTTTGACCGGTGGGTCGGCCTCTTCCCACCGGTAGATCTCCGACCTCAGAAAAGCGAGCTCCGCTGCGAGCCCCTCCTCGTCGATTTCGATCCACCAGGATTTCGGACGGCCGTCGCTGCCATCCGACCAGCGGTATCCCCGAGCCTTCAGATGATCTTTCATGTCGAAGGGGCTGTGCTCGGCGAAGATGCGCACGCGCGAGCGCTGACTTGTCTTGAGAAGTTCCGCAAAAGCGCTTGGCTCCGTCACCCCGTCGGCGCCGGCGAGCACCTCGAGCAGAGCAAAGCAGTCGTCGACGGCGCGATGGCCATCGTGGAAATAGCCACTTTGACCAATCAGATAGCCGAGCTTCGTGCCCTCGAAACCGCGCGTCGCCCAATCGACTTCCTTAACGGAACAGGCCCATGCCTTGCCGGAAAACATGCTTGAGAACGCCTCGCAGAACGGCCGATCGAAGCCGGCATTGTGGGCGATCACCAGGTCGGACGGCTCGAGCAACGCTCGAAGCGACCCCACATCGATCATCTGCCCGGCAACCATCTCGTCGGTGATTCCTGTGAGGCGGGTGATTTCAGGGGGGATTGGGACGGTTGGCTGCTGCAGGCCGCCGTAAACGCCCGTGACGTCGCCGATATTGCCTTCGTCGTCAAAGGTAAACGCAACTGCGCCGATTTCGATAATCTCGTCCTTCGTGCGGTCGAGGCCCGTCGTCTCGGTGTCGACGATCACTCCGATGCGAGGAAATCCGGGCCGCGGTATATCGACGATCTGGCGGCCGACAAGCTTGCGCAGCACGCGATAGCTGCCGCTCTCCTCCAAAAGACGGGCCATGCTCTCGTCATCGAGTGGCTTTTGCCGCCGCAGCTTCAAGGGTGCTCGCAGCTTCACAACGACGTCATCGCCTGGCTCAGGCGGCGAGGCAAACATTTCCAGCTGACATGCCATCGGCCCTTAGTGTCCTCGGACTTCGGCGCACCAGTGTGGTGCGGATCATGCCTCAGGATAGAAACCGAGTGAGAACCTGGCAATGCGCATGAGGTCGGCAGAACAGGGCACACAAGCCAGAATGCGCGAAAACCTGTGAAAAAAGATACCCATCCTTTGCACCGCCGCTCGCTACTGCACTGTCGAGTGCGCACTCGAACGGCTTCGCTACCACCCAATTCACCACCTGTAAGGACGCGAGCAAGTCAAGCGATAGACGATGGGTTCGTGCAAGGTTTGAGTTGACCGTTTTCGATGGCAAGGCGACACTTGCAACCTTCAGCAAGGCAGGAGAAAAAATGATGGCCGAGCCAGACCACTGGCGCCACATGGCAAGCGCCCCGAAAAACGGCAGTCGGATCCTCGTCACAATCCGCCCGTCCGAACAGGGGGCCGCAGAAGTTGACCTCGCCTATTGGTCGAATGGCGATCAGTTCGGCGCAGAAGGCTGGCGCGCCGCTGATTCCTCGCCCGGGCGCATCATCGAGTACGCCGAGCCAGAATTGAAGTGCTGGATGCCGATGCCCACTGCCAATCTCAATCGCACCTCTATGCCCTCGCCCTGGGAGGGCGACGACGACCAAGAGCTCGGCGGGTCAGGGATTTAAGAACTGCGCCGCCATGTGGCGAAAATGGTACACAGCGAGTGGCAACACGACGTCAGTGCACCCAGGCAACCCCCTGGGACTCACGGATCGTCCAACAAAATCGTTCAGCGTCGTTAGCTTCTGAAGTGCATGCGAGAGCTCGGTATTTCGGTGTACCTCTCGCAGTTCGCGTTTGGCACAATGGGGTAAAAAGAACTTGTGAGACGTGTGCTTGCTGCCTGTGGAGCGGCTAATCTCAATCCGATGGAAAGGTCGCCTTGAGCGGAATAGAATCGCAGCCGGTTCTTGAGGCGGGTGAACTCCTAGCTGATCACTTTCTAATGAGCGCACGAGGCCGGCAGCAACGCTGCCCGAACCCGTGCGCGCGCGGCTTGACCGTAAAACGACTCGCCGCAGGAGGCTCAGCAAAGCGCCCGCGATCGGCGGGGAGCCGGGATCGAAGCCCGGCAAGACATTCCGTTTGATCGAGGGGTCGCACCAGGTCCCTCTGGGCGCCTCGCCCCCTCACCTGCCGGCCCTGACCAACGACCTTGCAATATTGATGATGTCGTCCGGCTGTCGGGTCGTCCTTGCTCCAGGCGACACCAAGCCCGATCCGGAAGTCGACACCCCCACCTTCCTCCGCTCGAATCTGCGGTTGGGCAGATTGAACGTCCATTCCGGCGCTAAGCTCAATGCCAAGACCGGTGGAAACCAGCGACTCCCGCGGGAAGGTATCGTCGCAGGTCTGCTTTATCCGGTTCAGATATTATGGGGACTTCACGCTTTGAAATGAACGGTCACTTAAAATTACTTCCCATTACGGGTCAGTACGGTCATGTGATTATAGAAGCTCGTCTGAGCCACCTCTCGACGACAAACGGACCAAAGAGCTGACTGCATGGAAAACCCGGTCGCATTGAATCGCATCGCCGAAAACAGCGTCTTTCGTAAAGGTGATGTTTTCGTCCTCTTCGGCGAACTATTCGGCCGCGGATATGCGACTGGCTTGCTCGACGAAGCCCGGCGGGCTGGAATGGAGATCGTGGGCATCACGGTCGGGCGGCGCGACGAGAACAACGCACTGCGGCCTCTGGATGCCGAGGAACTCTCTGCCGCAGAGGACCGCCTGGGCGGCAGGATTATCAACATACCTCTTATGGCTGGCTTCGATCTCGACGCTCCGACAGGAGGCCCTACTCCGACGGATCTCCTCGCAACAATGACGCTGGAGAGCTGGGAACATGACAGGCTCGACTGGGACTACATTGAGCAGTGCCGGGACATCGCCACCTCACGGTTCACGAATTCGCTTTCACAAGTCATGGCCGTTCTCGACGGAATGATTGCCGACGGCCGCAATGTCTTCTTCGCCCATACAATGGCCGGAGGCATCCCGAAAGCGAAGGTATTCCTGGTGGTTGCCAATCGAATCTACAAGGGACGTGGTCCCCGCCACATGTCTTCGCAAGCGCTGCTCGACAGCGATATGGGCAAGCTCATCCTGCAGAATTTCGACGAAGTCTCCGCAATCACCTTTCGACATCTTATCGACTTCAGCGCGGCGATCCGTGAGCGCGTAGAGGCTTCGGGTGCTCAGGTCCGGTACACGGCCTACGGTTACCATGGAACGGCAGTCCTGATTGACGGGAACTATCGTTGGCAGACCTACACCAACTACACCCAAGGTTACGCCAAGATGCGGCTCGAATGCATCGCGCAAGAAGCCTGGGCAGCGGGTGTCAAGGCAACCGTCTATAACTGTCCCGAAATCCGAACCAATTCGTCCGACGTATTTACGGGTATCGAACTTCCCCTGATACCGCTGCTACTCGCTTTGAAGAAAGAGAATGGTGGCCAATGGGCAGAGGACCAATGGCAGGCATGCCAAGAGCTTCTGACAGACGGCTTCACGATGAAGGATGTGTTCCAAAAAATTACCGATATGCAGGCCAACGAGGTCATGCGTCCGTTTTACGACTTCTCGGCGTGGCCCATGGCAAACAGCCAAGCACAGGCCGATCTGACCATCGGCACGTCCAACGAGATCACGCAGATGCATCGGGACAGCAAGGCGATGATCAGCGACCTTCTCAGTGCTCTCGTAGTGGAGGCGACCGGGCAGCTAATTTTTGGCGAGTCCTCAGATCCCTCCGGCCCCGTCCAGTGGCTCAACCACGATATCGTGGCGCGCCGACTTAACGCTTCCCACCAGCAAAGGAAGTCTCCCGCGCCGTTAATCGCGCAAGCGGCGAAAGACTCTCAGCTCGAGGTGGCCTGACAGCCTCCCAATATAGGTCGCTCCACTCGCCTCGGCGACTTAAGGGCGGCTTTCCCCTGCATGTTGGCCGTTCGTCCCAGCCATGGCGGATGACCGCAACACCCACCTGAGGCGATCGATGGATGGCCGCCGGTGCAACCTCCGCCCTCGGAAGCCGACTGTGCATCCGTCGCCTTGAATGGGTGGTTCGAACTGTCGACCCTGCGTTTGTCGCTCCTGGCGGCAGCTTCGCGGCAACTGCGGGCGCTGCAATGGATGTGATTTCATCTCCGATGCCAGTGCCTGTCATTGATCCTGCGCGCAGCAGATCACTCGTGCGCAAGCAATGTCTTTCCCGATGCGAATTGGCGATCGTAGAAAATCCGTACTGACAGAACAACGCCGGCGATCAGGACAACCACCCCAGCCACTTCGATCGGGGTTGGCCAGCGGGCATGTACGACAAGTCCTCCGATAACACCGAAGGCTGTTTCCGAGACGATCAATTGCGCGGCCAAGGCAACCGGCAGGCTCCGTGATGCAATGTTCCAGGCCCAGACGCCGCCTACTGTTGCCAGCAGCGCGAGGGACACACCCCAAACATATAGGCTGCCGGCGGCACTCCAGTCGAATCCCAATGTTGGAAGCTGGAAGAGGTCCATCGCGGCACCGACAGGATAAAATGCCAGCATCAAGACGCCGCCTCCGACCAGTATCAGCGCTGACCACACACCGGAGGGCATTTCTGGTCGGGCTGCGAGTGCAGCCTGATTGGCAAGGGCGAACCAGACCCAAAGTCCTACGGCAGCGAGCGATAGCGGTACGCCAATCCACAACGATTGGACAGAGTTCAATCCTTCGGCCGTGAATGCCGTGCCATTGACGAGAACGAGGCCGACCAGCACCAGCGCCAAAGGCATCATAAGGAATCGCCATGGCATTGATCCCTGATACTGATTACCGATGACCATCAATACGATCGGGACCAGACCCAGAAAGGCGGGAGCGATGACTGGGCCGGCAAAGATGGCCGCTCCCGTCACCGTCAGGAAGTAGCCGACATATCCGACGAAGGCGAGCCAGATGGCTTGCAGACAGTTTCGAAGCGTGAGGTGGCGCATGACGCCCTTCTCGGAAAACAGGATGTAAAGCCCAACGAGCGCTGAAATAACGTGACGGATTAGGGCAAAATCAAAGGTGGAATAGTCACCGATGATGAAGGGCACAACGAAGTTGAGCGAAAAGGCAAAGGCCGCAAAGAGAGCCGCTGACACGCCAACATAAAAGACCCTGTTCATAGTGGTCATCCCTTTGAGGTTGCGTCACTGGAAATTTGATTGCGGTGATGCTGACAGCTTTGGTTGGCAATCAAGCGAGACCCTTGATCGAATGAGGAAAATTTACCGGCCGCGAGCCTTGGCCGGTACCCAGCGAAAATGAGAACCACCCTCTCGATTCGCACCCGTCGAACCATCATGGGGATACGGTTCACGCAGACGGCTGTGCGGCCTATTCAGCAGAACCGATTTCTCATATCCTCGACATCGAGGCTTCTAATCGTCGGGACGTTATGGATCGGCTTGATGCAATGCGGGTTCTGCTTGCGGTGGTTGACGCCGGGAGCTTGTCGGCGGGCAGCCGGAAGCTGAATGCGCCTCTGCCGAGCGTCAGCCGCAAGGTCGCCGATCTGGAGCGATATCTCGGCGCAAACCTCATCATCCGAACAAGCCGCAACTTGCAGCTTACCGACGCCGGTCGCGACTATGTCGATGCGGCGCGCAAGATCATCGCCGATCTGGAGGAGGTCGAACGCAGGGCCTCAGGCGAATATCAGACGCCGCGGGGACTGCTCACCATCACCATGCCGATCGAGTTTGGCCACCGGTACGTTCTGCCGATCGCACTCGACTTCATGAACAAGCATCCGGAGGTGACTTTGAACCTCCTGTCCCTCGACCGTTCTGTTCATCTCGCCAACGAGCAGGTCGACGTCGCCATCCGACTTGGTGAGTTGGTCGACAGTTCGCTCTACGCGGTCAAGGCCGGCGAGTTCCGCCTGTTGACCTGCGCAAGCCCGGCCTATCTGGAACGGCATGGCGTTCCCCAACATCCCACCGAACTCACCAATCACGACGGAATCATGTTCCATAACCGGTCGTTCTTCTGGAGTTTCGAGATCGACGGGAAGTGTGTCGAGGCGATGCCACGCAGTCGGATCGAGGTCAACACGGCGGCCAATTGCGTCGCAGCCGCGCGAAATGGAGCCGGGATCGCCCGCCTCTTCGACTACCAGGTTCCGGAGGAAGTGTCCTCGGGCGCGCTCGTGCAGATCTTGAAAGACTACGATGGTGGGCCCAAGCCGATCCACATCGTCTATTCGCGTCAGGGGCTACTCGCTCGCAAAGTGCGTGCCTTCATCGATTGGATGCTCCCCCGCCTTCGCGCGGCTTGCAGCAATTATTGCGATGCACCGTCACCGGAATGAAGCGCGCACTTCCTCGACCGTCCTCTCCAGCTTCTGGAGATGCGGGTAATGGCCAGTGTCAGGAAGAATTGAAAGCTCGGCCCCCAGCCGTTCGGCGAGTTCTACTCCCATTTCCTTATTGATGTAGAGATCCTTCTCGCCCCATACCACCTTTACAGGAGTCCTTAGCTTGTCCAGATTGGCTTCGAAATACTGCTGGTCCCTGGTGAAATGCATGTAATAGCTCGCAAAGGCGTCAGCTGTCGTCAGCGCGCCATAGGACCAGCCACGCGCCATGTCGCTCCTGAACTGGGCTGAGAGCTCGAACTGCACCTCCTTTGCCAGCCCTCTCCTGAAGGCGTTCTCGAGAATGTCCGCGCGATTCTTGTTGAGCTGTTCCCGTGCCTGAGCCGCTGACCGCCTATCCTTCAGCTTCTGCAGGCTCTCATACATGTAACGCGGCCGATCGAAGGGCGCGAAGTCGCCGACGATAATGGTTCGTGCAATGTCGGGCTTCTCCAAGCCCAGCAGCAGCGCCGGCAGGGCTCCGATGTCCGTGGCATAGATCGTAAGCTTGGACCGATCGATGTGAGCCTTCTCGATGTAGCCGTCAAGGACACGTGCATAATCCATCGGCGCATAAGAAAAGCGGTCCGTCGTCGGCCGCGACGAGAACCCGAAACCGGGCCAATCGAAAGCGTGGACCTCGTAATCGTCGGCGAGAGCCAGGGATACTTTCTTCCAGGCATACATCGTTTCCGGGAAGCCATGCAGGAAGAGGACGGTCCCCTTCGGGTCGAGACTATGCACGACCGACCTTCTCAGTATGATGTCGTTGTCGATCTGAATGAAGCTGATATTCGCCCTCGGTTGATGCGAGCGGTCCTCGGCAAGTGTCACGGTCGCGATAGAGGAAAACATCGCTGCGGCGGCAAACAGCCGTCGAAGGGTCGCCATTGTCATGTCAGTAGCTCCAGCTTCGTCGCGTCAACGGATAACGCGGTCGACCTGCGCCTGAAGGCGCGGGCCGACCAGCAGGATGGCGGGGATGACGATGAGATAGGCGATGCTCCACGAGCGGAGCCATGTCAGGACGAACCCCCTCGAGAAGCCCAGATTGAGCGCGAGCAATGTGAAAGAGATCAACCCTGTCGTTACGATACCCATCGACAAGGCGAAGGCGATCTTGCGTTTGAAATGCGTGTCCATGTCGGCCTCCCGGTTCGAGGTGAAATGGGGATCGCCTCAGCGGTTACGATCCCGGATTATGGCTTCGAAGATCGCGCAACGTTGGCACCGGCGGTAGCGGGGGAACCTGAGAGGCACCCTCTTGAATCCGGCAAGTTCTCAATGGCGAGGAAACCGTTAGACCGATCGCGAAAGAACAACCGTCATGTCGCGGCCGCGTCCCAAAGCTCTCATCACTGATGCGTCCTGTGCGATTGGCACGCCGCGGGTATGATCTCGTGCTGCTCGCACGTCGTGCCGGACGCCCCGGGCGCGCTCTCGCGCGTCTTTCGAAGCGAAACCGATGCGGTGATCGAGGTGCGCGTCGCCGATCTGACACGGGAAGGTGATCTGAAAGATGTCGAGGCCAAGCTCGCTGAGCTCGATCTCCATCAACAATCTGGAGCTGCCGACGGACGGGCCGCTCGCTCATGGACGCACGTCGAGTCTCGATCGGCAGCTTGATACCAACATCATGGCCTACACACGATTGGCGGCCGCTGCAGCCCGAAAGCTTGCTCAACGCCGTGAGGGCGCGGTCGACGCCTCCCGTCGTCCACGACGATGTAGTTCAGTTTCTGCCGTTCCGCATAGGCAATCGCGGCTTCGAGAGAGGGGAAACGCAATTGGACCTGAGACAGCGTGTCACTTCCGCCCGTATAGCCCATCAGATAATCGATTGTTGGCGGGACTCTCCGTTTGAACACCAGCAGCCAGGGTTGTCTAGAAACGCGCGCCTTACCGAAGCCGCGGAAGACCTCGTCAAACAGACGGTTTACAGGAACGGATCCATGTCGTCACAGCGATAGACGCTCGGGACCTGGCTGCTGCCACGGTTCCAGGCGATCAGGTCACGTACATTCATGGCTTCATCCTTTCTTCGCTTGATCTCTCCTTTTTGGTTCGGCGCAGTTTCCCTCCCCTATGCCTGCCCAGCGACTGGCGAAGTTCGAGCGGCGTGCCGTCTAGGCTGCCTTGTCGCCTTCGATCTGCTTCGAAGCGGGCATCGTCGGCTCGGTTCGGATGGTAACCTGACGCGGCTTCATCTCCTCAGGTATCTCCCGCCTGAGATTGATGACGAGCAGCCCATTTTCGAGCTTTGCGCCCTCGACGAGGACATGATCGGCGAGTTCGAACCTGCGCGCGAACGACCGTACGGCGAGGCCCTGATGGAGGTACTCTACCTCCTCATCCTCGGACTTGGCGCCGGTGACCACGAGCATGTTCGCCTCGTGGGTGATCGTCAGTTCGTCTTCGGCAAAACCCGGTACCGCGATGACGATGCGGTAGGCATCTTCGCCAAGTTTGATGATGTTGTAGGGCGGCCAGTTTTCAGCGTTGAGGCTGGCGTTTTCCAGCAGATCGAACATGCGGTCGAAGCCGATGCTGGACCTGTAAAAGGGGCTGAAGTCGAAGCTTGTTCTCATAGCTACATCCTCCGTAGAGCAACATAGATACGAGGAAGCGCCAAGAAGCGTGGCGCTCCCTGACCATGCCGATCCCAATTGGGCATCGGCAGGAATGAGTTGGGGACTCCAGAGCGTCGCGTCAAGAGGGCGAAATCATGGCTTTAGCACTCCATGCGGTGGAGTGCTAAAAAAATTTCATCGCCCTCTTGAAACTTGAAAAATCAGAAACCAGATCGATCGGCGCGATGCCAAAACATCGTGCGTCCCGCGTCCGATTCGAGTCGGATGCGGCGCGGAGGACTTTCTAAAAACCTGTTTGTCGATGAGGAGAGCGACATGA
>NZ_JABEKV010000001.1:1859125-1864273 GCF_013283645.1 Sinorhizobium psoraleae | reverse complement strand
GTTCGCTGAATGTTCTTTCAGTTGGCCGTTTTCGCAGCAACGTACGCACCGGGCCGGATTAACAGCGACGGGCGCCATGAACCGCAAGTTCGTGCACTGGGCCGCCGTTCATTTCGATTGGCCCGGTACACATCCGAAGACCTGTACAGGATGAATAAGGTCCTCAATGAAGCCGACATGCCGCCGCTCTGGGTGGTGCGGGATATGGTCCGACATCTAAAGCTTCTTCGCCGGAAAAAAGACGTCCTGCTGCCCACAAAACGTGGCCAGGACTTTTTGGCGAGACCGCAGGCCTTCTTCGATCTGATCGCGACGGATTATCTCTATGCTTATATCCACCACGGGCAGACGCAGGAGGCTGTCCGCAATCGGATGCGTTGGTGGCACGTCTTTCTCAATCTTATCAATATGAAAGCAGAAACGGGCTGTTCGTTGGACGAACTGGCGAACGAGCTATACCCGAGCGAATCGTACCCGGAGCCAGCAGAAATGACTGTCGAAACCTGGCAGAAAGGTCGGCGCTCCGCTACGATATCATTCGCCCGCTGTGCTGGCTGGGATTGCTGCACGAAGAGCGCGAGGGACTGACCATTTGGCAGGGCGGAACCTACCACAAGACACCCTTGTGGCCTGCCTGTTTGAAGCTCGACTCAGACATGCAGTCCGAGTTTATTCTCCATTGAACTGTACCGGGTAGGGTTGCCCTTGCTCCACCGCACTTCGCTGGGAAAGCGCCTGCCGCCGCCGAGTAATGACCCCTGGATCGTTCATGAAATCCGTCCGCTTGCCCGGCTTGCGACCGCGCGGCGTGTAGCCAATCTTCTCGCTGTTGGTCTTCACCTTCGGCGCCGGCCGCTCGTCCTGGCGCTCCTTGATGCAGGCCAGGACATCGGAAAGCCGCTTGTTCTCGGTGATCGCCGCATGCGTCACCCGCTGGTCCTTGTCGAACACTCGGTAGGGCAAGGAATGCCCCTTCCAGCGCACATCCAGCCGGCCATCGGCAAGGGCGTAAGTTTCGACATAGCGACCGACCAGTCCGCGCGTCACCTCGTTCTCCTCGAGCATGATCCGCTTACGCTCGTAAGAGAACGTCAGTTGCGCACCGACATAATGCTGCTCACGTTTGCACAGGACGTCGCGCAGCCGATCCGGGGCAAGGTTCATTGGCCGGTGCAGATCATCAGGTCGGGCAGGGGTAATGGCAAACTGCCGGTTATAGCGCTCCATGAACCGAGGCAGGAAAGCGTTGCCGTCGTCCATGCCGCAGATGCCCTCCAGGCGCAGATCCTTGATCAACCGGTCCTGTAGCGTCCGGTTCATCCGCTCGACCCGACCCTTGGCCTGGCTCGAGTTTGCACAAAGGATCTCGATGTTTAGCTCTGAAAGCGCCCGGCCGAACTGCGTCATGCCCTGGCCGCCCTTGGCGTCTTTCTTCGCCACCCGGAACACCGAATGCGTGTTGGAATAAAAGGCGACCGGAGCGCCGTGATCCTGCGGATAGAGCTCCAGCGCCTCGAAATAGCTGAACGCACTTTCCGACCGCACGAAGCGCAACTGCATCAGCTTGCCGCTCGCATCATCGATGAACACCAGCAATGAACAGGGATCACCGCGATCTTCGAACCAGCGATGCTCGGATCCATCGATCTTCACCAGCTCGCCAAAAGCCTCGCGCCGCAACCGCGGCTGATGAAACGTCCGCCGCTGCTTGCGCGACAGCCACAGGCCGGCCTCAGACACCCATTGGCGCAAGGTCTCGCGCGACACCGTCAGACCATCACGCTCGGCAAGCTTCTCGGCCGCCAGCGTCGGACCGAAATCCGCATAGCGCTCGCGCACGATCGCCATGGCGTAATTGCGCACGCCGTCTCAAATCCGATTGTTCGACGGTCGGCCGATTGCCTTGTGCCGGATCGATGCCGCACCATCCGTCCGGATCCGCTCCAGGAGCCGGCGAACCTGGCGCGTGCTCAAGCCCAGGACATGCGCCGCCGAAACAATCGTCGTCCGGCCGTCGACGACCTTCGACAGTACCTCAATCCGCTGCAGATCACGCTCGCTCATCGCAATCAATCCCATCCGCAATCTCCCACGTCATCAAAACGCGGGGAGAGTGACATTCCAACTTTGCAGGATCAGGACACTTCAACCTTGCGGTGTGATTTCATGCCGAACTGCGACTTAAGCGTGTAATGCTAGCCGACACGCCGCATTTGCGAGCAGTTTCTTGCGGAAGACTTCCGCCGGCGTTCGGTAGCCCAGGCACTTCCGCGGTGTCGAGTTGAGCCGATCGCAGATGTCCTTCAACTCGCCGTCGCTGATCGACAGGGGCTCCACCTCTCTCGAAAGCCATTTGCGAACCCGGCCATTGGTGTTCTCGACCGTGCCTTTCTGCCAGGGTGACTGCGGGTCGCAGAACCATGGCTGCGTTCCGATGCCAGCCTGAAGATAGGGCCATTCGCTGAACTCAGTGCCACGGTCGAAGGTGATCGAGCGTCGCGCAGCGTGGGGCAGGGGCTGGAGCACCTCAATCAGCCCGTCCATGATCGGTTTCGATTGCCGGTCGTTGTTGCGCAGGAAGACCGCAAAGCGGCTGACCCGCTCGACCAGTGACGTCACGTTGGCCTTGCCGAACTTCTTGCGAAACTGAATGAGATCGCACTCCCATGTGTGGATACCCCGGGCCATGCAAGGGCTTTTTCGGATAGTTTGAACGTGAGATCGGGTGC
The DNA here is from genome assembly GCF_013283645.1 of Sinorhizobium psoraleae. Classification (GTDB taxonomy): domain Bacteria; phylum Pseudomonadota; class Alphaproteobacteria; order Rhizobiales; family Rhizobiaceae; genus Sinorhizobium; species Sinorhizobium psoraleae. Next base: position 1,861,544 of record NZ_JABEKV010000001.1, on the reverse strand, counting down.
GGTCATGTGTCAGGCCTCTATTGAAGCGGCCTTCAATTTGCCGCGGGGCCGGTATGGCGATGCGAAGGTCGGGTCCATATCAATGTCGCGGGCGCGAAGCCCTCTGGGAGTGCCTGGTTTTCCTGACCTCGATCTTGTCGATCCGTTGTCCTTACTTTCCGAAGTCCTCCTCACATCATCGGTAATGCTTAGTTTCGGCGTTACGCCGAAACAGGCACATCCCGATATTCCTCATCTCTTGTCATCATCGCCCAGATCGCGCGCGCCGTTTTGTTCGCAAGCGCGATCGCAACCAACAGGCGCGGTTTGCGTTCCAGCATCTGTTTGAGCCAGGATCCACTCGGCGCCCCGTTTTTCAACGCCCAGCGGATGCGCGTCATGGCTCCAATGATCAGAAGCCGTCTGATGTCGCGCTGTCCCATTTTCGATGTGCGTCCTAGTTTCTGACGGCCGCCGGTCGACTTTTGTAACGGCACGAGCCCCAGCCACGCTGCGAAGTCGCGCCCGCGTTGGAAGCTGTTCATGTCCGGGCCGAAAGCTTTGATTGCCATTGCGCTGACAGGGCCGATTCCCGGCGCATCTGCAGACGGATCGCTTCGGGATCACGCTTGGCCTCTTCTTTCATCTGCCGCTCAACGGCAGCAATCTTCTCGTTACAACCTCGAAGCTGGTCAAGGTGAAGACGTGCGAGTTCAACGACCAGTAAAGGCAGGGCCGTATCGGGGTCTTCCAACTCACGCTCCAGTTTCCGTACAAAAGTGAGACCGGCCGGGATCGCGATCCCATATTCCATGAGGTGGCCGCGCAATGCATTGACGATTTGGTTGCGCTGGCGGACCAGGAGATCGCGGGTCTTGAAGACCATGGCCCGCGATTGCTGCTCTGCGGTTTTCACCTGCACGAAGCGCATGGTCGGTCGGACCGCAGCCTCGCTGATTGCCTCAGCATCGGCCGCGTCGTTCTTATGCCTTTTGACAAACGGCTTCACGTAGATCGGCGGGATAAGTCGACCCTCGTGGCCCATAGCACCGATCTCTCGCCCCCAATAATGTGATGAAGCACAGGCCTCCATCGCCACGATCGTTGGCGGATGGCTCGCAAGAAAGGTGCGCAGCTGACCTCGCGTTAGCTTCTTCCGGAACAGCGGTCTGCCGGTAGCGTCTGCACCATGCAGTTGGAACACGGATTTAGCCAAGTCTATCCCGATTACAGCGGCGCTCTCCATGAATACCTCCAATATAAACGGTGAACCTAGGCAGCATGATATATCGCGCTGCCGCCGAGGAGGGGTGTCCACACCATCAATGCCCGAACTGCTTGCGTTCGGCGACAGTGTCAGGACGGTGAAGAATGTTGAGTTCGGGGCTGAAGCGGCGACCGTGACGCCGTCGGGCATGCCGCGGCCTGCGCCTCGCACGACGCTCCGGCAGGTGCCGCCACAGTTTGATGGCCTGGCCGTCTGCGGAATAGGCGAACTTGTAGATCGTCTCGTAACTGACGCAGATCGGATGGCGCTCCAGCCGCATGCGACCGGCGATCTGCTGTGGCGACCAGCGCATGTTCCTCAATCTTCTCAATATCAAGGCCAGAGAAGGTTGCACGCCAATGGACGTTGTGAAGGTCCTCTATCCAGACCTGGCGCCTCTGTCGGACACCGAAATGACGATAGAAGCCTGGGCATTGAAATCCGATCTTCAGTATGGCGTCTTCCAACGCTTATGCTGGCTCGGCTTGCTCTATGAGGCACGAGAGGGGCTCACTCTTCTGAAGAACGGCTCCTTCCACAAGACGCCACTTTGGGCAGCTTGCCTGCAGTTAGAGTCGGATATGCAAAAGCGACATCGGCGTGCATTGACGATCTTTTTCCGCCGCTGGCTGCCTCAATAACGCGTTCTCTCGCCGCGCAATCACCGCAGAATCATTCATGAAATCCGTCCTCCGCCCCGGCTTGCCGTCATTTGTTCACTTCACGCCTGAACACTTCAGCTGGGGTGCGGAAACCAAGGCATTTTCTCGGCGTATTGTTCAACTGATCGATCAGTGATCGTATCGATTCATCAGGAACTGACAGGACAGCAATATCCCTCGGCAGGTAACGCCGAATCCGCCGATTCATGCTCTCAACGGAGCCTTTTTGCCAGGGCGCAGACGGATCGCAGAACCATGCATCGGTTCCCATTCCTTGCTTCAGTCGCCGCCAGGAGACGAATTCAAACCCGCGATCAACGTCAAACTTTGGCGAGCATGCCTGGGCAGGGGGCTGAGCACGTTGATGAGCCGCTCCATGATCGGCTTGGACTGCCGGTCGTTGTTCTTGAACAGCATGGTGAACCGGCTCGTCCGCTCGACAACCGTTGCCACATTGGCTCTGTCGGCTCGAAGCTGGGATTTTGGCCAAGTTGAAGAACGTTGTGGGAAC
>NZ_JABEKV010000001.1:1644245-1859025 GCF_013283645.1 Sinorhizobium psoraleae | reverse complement strand
TGGACCTACGCCGACAAGCCAGAAACCAAGCCCGTGGCCTGAGAACACCGCTTACCATGCGTCGATTGCACAGGGAATTCCGGTGCTGGCCCGAAGCGGACCTGGCACCTCAGGATGCTACGGTCCGCATCGGGTGGATTCCGGTCCTTGAACTCGTGGCCCAACAACGACCGGTTTGCGCCCCATACAGTCGTGAGAAGCCCCTCCGCAGGGCTCGAAAGCAGACATTCGCGTGCGCAACGCAAAGGTTACCGCTCGGACCAAAACTGCGAAATCACCGCGTCGGCGATTTCTCACCGTTGCGCCTCAGGGGAAACGTCAAGGTGAACCGCGCACCCGGGTGGGTGGAATCGGCCGTGAGTTCGCCGTTCAGCTGCGTCGCCAAGCTGGTGATTACGCGCGATCCGAGACTGCCTCCGGCCTTGGTGAAAGCAAAACCGGCCGGTAGGCCCCGCCCGAAGTCGGCCACCTCGAGGCGGTATCGATCTTCTCCGGTCAGTGTACCCTTCACCCGGACCTCGCCCCCGACATCCTCAGGATAGGCGTACTTGTAGGCGTTGGTGAGGAGCTCGTTCAGCAGAAGACCGATGGGAATGGCAAGATCCGCTGAAACCGTGCCCGACTCGGCTTCTACGGCCGTGGTGTGCCGGGGCGCCGACGTCGCTATCGCCCCGGCGAGATTCTGGATGAAGGGGCCGAGATCGACCTCCCGGGCGTTCTCCTGGAGCGACAGTTGGTCGTGGACCCCGGCAACCGAGTGCACCCGCGAGGCGGCCTCCGCCAGTGCCTTGCGGGGAGTGCCCTCTAGTGTTCTGGCCTGCAGGTTAAGGAGGCTCGAGACCAGTGCCAGGCTGTTCTTTACCCGATGGCTGATTTCGTGGATCAGCGTCTTCTGGAGGTCCTCGAGCCTCTGTTTCTCTGTGATGTCCGTGTTGGTTCCGAACCATCGGATCACGCGGCCTTCCGAATCTTTCATCGGCAGCGCCCGCGACAGGAACCATCTGTAGTGCCCGTCCGCCCCGCGCAGTGGGAAACTGTCCTCCCAGGGCTCGCCGGTGTTCCAGGCTCGTTGGATGCGCTCGACGACGCCGTCCACGTAATCGGGATGGTGGACGGCGCGCCATCCCCACCCCTGCATCTCCTCGAGAGTAGTGCCGGTGTACTCGAACCACCGGCGATTATACCAATAGATCCACCCTCTGCCATCTGCCATCCACGTAAGCTGCGGCAGGGATTCGGCTAGGTTTCGGAACTGCTGTTCGCTCTCGCGCAGCAGTTCCTGGGCCCTCTTGGCGTCGTCGATATCGATGCACACACCGATCCCCTTCTTGCCGCGCCCATCATCGTCGCGGATGCCCGAAACACGAAACATAAACCAGCGCCAGGCGCCGTCGGCCCGTCGTATTCGGGCCTCCATCTCCAACGGCTGCGAGCTGTGGGCCGCTTCGCGCCACGCGGCGGCCACACGGCCGCGGTCGTCCGGGTGAACCACCTCGCGCCAGCGCTCGCCAAGCAGGGCGTCAAGTGGGAGACCCGTATAGGCGCGGTACTGTTCGTTGACGTAGGTGTTGCGCCCTTCGGGATCGGTCTCGAAAACGAGCCCCGGGATGGTGTCCGCGAGCTCCCGCAGCCGGGCCTCGCCAGCCTTCGCCTCAGCCGCCTTCTGCCGCTCGATCATCTCGGCCGTGACGTCCTCTACCTGATGGATGATGTGCCGCACCCTGCCCTCATCGCTGAACACCGGCACGTTGAGCGGTGCCCACCAGCGAGCCTCGAATACGCCGGAAGGCTGCCGGATATCGTACTTCTGCACCGGCATCCTATCGGGAGCGCGGTTCTCCAGCACGCGGTTTAGGGAAGCGCGAAGATTGCGCACGCCGGTCGCCCCGGGGTCGTCTGTGTTGTCCGGGAATGCCTCGAACAGGTGCTTGCCGATCAGCTCCTCGCGGCGTTTCATGGTGGCTTCGAGATAGGCCGGCGACGCGTTCTCGATGATCAGATCGGGCGACAATATCAGATGCGCCGTCTGCTGGGCTTCGTAGAGCGTACGGAACCGCTCCTCGCTGGCACGCAGCGCCGCTTCCACGCGCTTGCGCGGGCTGATATCCCGATTGACCTCCAGCAGCCGTTCCTCTCGGCCTGGCCCCCTCACCAGCTGCAGGCGGCTGAGTACAATCACCTCGTGCCCGTCCTTGCAGCTTTGCCGAACCTCCCCTTCCCAGCCGCCGCGTGATTTGAGCTCCCTCTCCACGTCCGCCCACTGCGCCGGATAGACGGGCTCGATCAGCTTGGCCGGCGACCGGCCCAGGGCTTCTCTCGCCGTGAAACCATAAAGGTGAGTGGCGCCCTCGCTCCAGAGTTCGATACCGTGGGCAGCCGTCCATACGATGATCGCGTCGTGAGACAACCGCAATAGAGCCGCATGCTGCTCCAGCTTCTGCTGGGTGAGCCTGCCCTGGATGGCGACGCCCAGCAGGCTGGCCATGCCCTCCATGAATTCGCCATCGACATCGTCGAACGCGCCATCGTCGGGACTGTCGGCGGCAAGCACGCCCCACGCGCGCCCCTTGGAGAGGGGAACTGGTACGTTCAAGAGCCGCTTGATCCCATGCTCGACGAGAAGCTTGGGCACGCGGAATCTGCGCTCTACATCGAGGTTGTTAGAAAGGACGGGACGGCCTGTTTGAAACGCCAATCCGGCGGGGGTGTCGAGGCCTGTTTCGAGGGTGGTGTGACCCACCACGCCGGGCTTCCATCCCACTCCCGCCCTGACCAGGAGGAGACCTTGATCGGCGAGGTACTCCATCGCCTTGCAGCAGCGGGCGCGCATGCCCTCAGCGCACAGCCGGACTGCTTCGCCCAGGAGGGCGTCGAGCGTAGGGACCTCAAGGGCGCTCTGCCCAAATTCCGAAAGGACAGACTGCTGGTGCAGTCTGTAGCCGAGTTCCTCGGGTTCCTGACGTTCGACTGGCGTTTTTGAACCATGCGGTACCATTACTCACCAACCCTATGCCGGTCAAAGAGCTAGGCAAGGAAATTGTTCCGTAGCGTGGCCGAATTCGGGCCTGCGGTTAGCAGGTGGTCTTTGTCTCAACGGGAACTCTACATTCAAGCCGGTCGGTCCGCGCCCGGCCCCATTCCGGTCGTCAAACCTCACTGACGCGACTGCTGGAGGATAGCGGGATCGTGCGTCATCGCGGCGACCGATAGCCCGGAGATCTCGAAAGGTCTGTCATGAGGTCTTCGGTAATGCACCACTGCTCCCGAGACCACCATTACAGACTCTGGACGCTGCTGAGAGAAACACAAAGGAAAGGCAGGACAGGGGATTGTCCGGCCGTTCCGTTGGTTATGCCCAAGTCAGCCCGATGCTCTTCGAGGGCTTGGCGGTCGTCCCGGATGTGGGTTCAATGATGATTGTCTAGCATCCGATGTGGTAGGTCTCTGTGTGGCCGTCGACGGCAATCGCCTGGCCGCTCACCATCTTCGAAGCGGGCGAGCCGAGGAAAACGCACATGTCAGCGATTTCTTCGGGGTTCACAAAGCGCTTGATCGACTGCGACTGCACATATTCCTTGTTTACGACTTCGATCGAGACGTTGCGGCTTTCCGCTTCGGCTCTCGCTACGTGCTCCATGCGCGCCCCTGCCACGGACCCGGGGCAGATGGCGTTCGCGCGGACCTCGTATGGGCCAAGCTCGATTGCCAGCGACTTGGTGAAGCCGATGACCGCCCACTTTGCGGCAGCATAAGGTGTGCGGAGACCATAGCCGAACAATCCGGCGGTCGAAGCAATGTTAATGATGCTGCCCGATCGCTGCGCCTTCATCACGGGTGCGGCCCGTTTTACGCAGAGAAACTGTGCGTCTAGGCAAACGTTCAGGCATTTCTGCCAATCGTCGAGCCGAAGTTCCTCCACATACCCCGTGGGTCCCTTGGTTCCTGCGTTATTGACGAGGACATCGAGACCGCCGAGATCGCCGAGCGCCTGATCGAACCAGCGGTTCACTTCTTCTTCGCTGGATACGTCAAGGTGCGTGGCGACAATGTCGGGATGCGCGGCGGTGGCTTCCCGCAGCGCGCCCTCGTTGATGTCACAGATGTGCACCTTGGCTCCCTTGTCATGAAAAGCTTTCGCAACGGCCCACCCGATACCCGAGCCACCCGCTGTCACCATCACACGCTGCACCATCGTCAACCTCCCAATTGATTTCGCTTGATGTCAGTCTCTGTGGTCGGCCAGCGTGCTGTGCGCGCCAGTTTGCCCGAAAGTGGTGTGCAACCAACCCGTCACGAAAAATGGACCGTGAGCTGGCGGCTCCAGCTTCTCCTCAAGGCATGAGATCCAACCGGGTCGGATTTAGCAAAGGCATCACCAGACTCGATTGCCTGAAAACGTCATTCCGCTGCACCAGCAGCGGAGTGCGTGTGAGTAGGAGGAGCTTTTTTCCGGAATTAGGTAGCAAATGCCACAAGATTCCGACCGCCGTTGATCAATGACCGCGATATCGCATTTCAGCCCAAAGATGAATGAGCGGAACCCCCAGGGTCAGGCCGTAGGCCAGAAACCGGAATACCCTCTCGTCGAAATCTGGAAAAAGAGCGTTGGTCGCAATGAGCGGAAGGACTGCCCATGCAAGGCAGCGCCAGAGTTCCTGCCGATGCCTTCGCAGTTCGGCCGTGCCGCGTCTCATGAAGATCGCCGACAAGGATATGAATTTCACGAGCGCAGTCGCGCCCATTCCTGCTAGAACAGCGGCCCCCCCGGAAAGTGCCATCAATAGCAATGCCTCTCCAGGCGTCTGCTGAATGTCAAATAGAAAGCTGGCCGCTAGCATGGGAAAGGAGGAAAGAAACACAAACAACGCGCTGGTACCTACCAAAATTGTCCACGCCGCCAGAACAAAGGTCGGAAACAGCGCGAAAATGACGAGTTCGACAACGTAAAGTGTTCGGCTCGATTTCTCGGAAATGCTCACCACGCCCTCACGCTGTCGCTAACGCCTCGCTTCACCTAACACAACTTCATGGGGAATGTCAGTACAACCCTGACGGTGGTTGCTCAACATCACCGACTGGCCTGCAATGAGGTTGGTTCTGCCAACCTTGTGGCATTTGCTACCTAATTCCGCTTTTTTCTTTATCAGAGATGGGCGCGGGCTCGGCAGAACCGATGGTCGCGGGAACTGGAGTGCGCTCTGACAGTCGGGTGGAGATCCGCCACGCTGGACTAACTGCCTTGGACAAGGCTTAATGCTGCGGGGGATGGCGGCTCCGCTGGGATGTCGATCATGAAATCACCGCTGCAAATGACCGATAGCGTCAATGCTCTTGATGCGGTCGTAATCGGGGCAGGCTGGGCCGGCCTGGGTGTCAGCTATTGGCTGGCACGACGGGGCCTGCGCCATAGCGTGTTGGAGCGAGGCCGCATCGGAGAGACATGGCGCACACAGCGATGGGATTCATTTCGGATGAATACCCCCAACGTGCAGACCGTCATGCCAGGCGACCGCTATGACGGCCCGGATCCGTTTGGTGCCCTGACGCGCGACCAGTTCGTCGCTCTCCTCGAGGACTTCGCCAGGCGCAACGCGCTCCCGATCGAACCGGATACGGCGGTGACCGAACTTTCGCGCGCGCACGAAAATCACGAGAATGGCGCGTATCGGCTGACCACCTCCCGCGGCACGCTTTTGGCGCGGAATGTGATCGTCGCAAGCGGCAGCCTGAATTGTCCGGTGCGCCCGGTTTGGGCCGCTCAATTACCCCCTGCCCTTCGCCAGGTCGACGCTTCCGGCTACCGCAGCGCTGCGGATCTCCCCGCTGGAGCGGTGCTGGTGGTCGGCAGTGGCCAATCGGGTGCCCAGATCGCGGAGGAATTGGCGGAAGCAGGCCGAACAGTCTTCCTTGCCACCAGTCGTGTCGGACGGCTCCCACGGCGCTACCGGGGCCGCGACATTATGCTCTGGCTCCTCGAATGCGGGTTTCTCGACGTGCGACGAGAGGAGGTCATTCGGCTTGCGGGACGCATCCCGCCTCGTGGTGTGGTTGGGCCGGTGCACACGATAAGCCTTCAAGCGCTCAGCGCCCAAGGTGTCGTGCTTCTTGGACGATTGACTGGCGTCGAGGATGGCGGCCGCCTCTCCTTCGCCGACGATCTCGAAGCGAATGTTCGCTTTGCAGATGAAGCCTCCGAGAACATCAAGCGCCACATCGACGAATATATCAGCCGCGCTGGAATCGATGCACCCGTTGCGGAGCCCGACCCGGCGGAAACGGTCGCGATACGTCGGCCAAACCCCGCGATCGGTTCGCTTGATCTCTCCCGGTCCGGCGTAACGAGTGTCGTGTGGTGCACAGGCTTCAAGGGCGATTTCAGCTGGGTGAGACTTCAAGGTGCGCTCGATGCCGCGGGACGGCCTGTTCACGAGGATGGCGTGGCCGCCCTGCCAGGCCTCTACTTCGCCGGGTTGGATTTCGCCTCCACCCGCAAGTCAGGCATAATATTGTCGATCGTCGAGGAAGCACCTCGCCTTGTCGAACACATCGTAGGGCATTCGTGACGTGACCGCCTTTGGCGCTTCTTTCGCGTTCCTCACCAGACAAGGCAAGGCAGAAAAGCACCCCTCTTGCGCCCTCTGGGGAACGTGAAAGATCGACCCATTGCGGACTTTCCCGAAAGGCAATCTCTTGGACAAGTTTTGATCCGAAGCGGCCCTTGATCCGTCGCTGCGAATGAGTCTGCAATCGATGTCAGCGGACGTTCCGATGTCGCACGAACGACCTGTGTCGCTTAATGAGGGTTTAACGGAACGGTGGTCATGTCAGCCTCAGGCTGATCGACGGTCATGCTGCCCTGCGTATAGGCGGGCGGCCTTGCGCGCTCCGACATTTTCTTAACGAGCTCGAAAAGAAAATCGGAAAACTCAGGGTTCCAGATGTCCGAATGCCCATTGATTATCGAGGCATCCGTGGTCACCATATGGAAGGGAAACGGAACGCCTACTCGATGTGTCATACATAATCCCTTGTGAGAGAAGCCTGCCCAAAAGTCGAGCCTTTCTTTCGTCTGGCACTGTTCCGATCGGCGAAGGTCGTGCGTCCAGTATTCCGGATTGTTTCCCACGGTTACAAGTTCGTTCCACGGTAGCCAACCTGCAAGCCATCGCCCGAAAGGGAACGCAGCCCTAGTTGCCAAATCGGCCTTGCTGGAGATGACGACTAGCAACGGCGGCTGGTGGGGATTGAACTTTTCCTGTAGCCGCCGCTGCGCATCCAAACGTGTGTACATGGAAGCCTCAAAGGCCGGATTGAGAAGAATAACCCCATCGGCAATTGGCTCGATCTTGGCGTATGTGCCGCCACGATAACCCGGGTGAGCACGCGCTAAAGCATAGAGGAAATTTTGTTGAACTGAGGAAAAAAGGATGCGTGCCCCGAAACTGTGGCCGATCGCAATTAGCTCACTATCGTGGTTATTGGTCCTGACGATGTTTGATGCAGCCCCGATTATGCTTGCAACAGTGCCCGACTGGGCAATTCTATCCGCAGCGAACATGCGGGACCAAAAATTTACTAACCCGAGCACGGGATTGTCGCTCCTAGCCTTCCAACTGACATAGATCCCAACGACATGCTTCCTGTGTTCGTTCGCCCTAGTGAGATCGTCAATCAGCTTCTTGAAGGAAACATAGTCCCCATCGGTCGTCCGCTCATCGTTGCGCCATCCATGGACATAGATCACGACAAGCTTTTTGCCAACGTCGTCCACACCTCGACGGAGACGGGTAAATTCCACGAGCGCCGCAGTAAGTTGGCAACGATTGACGTACGCCCCAGCGTCAGTCAGCTGAATCGTTTTAATTGTACCTGATATACGGTGTCGCGGAGCATCAGCATCGGGATCACCTTTTGCTCCGGGAGGGCATGCTCGGTCTCCAATACTTTCAGGCGATAGCCAGACGGACAGCGAGTAATACGCCGGTCGGCCGACATAGAGTGCAACTAGTAGCAAAAGCACGATTTTTGTTCGGCCGAAGCGGCGAAATCCAGGCATGGCCCTACCCCAAGTCGAGACAAGTGTGCGAGTCTCACGACGCTACCGCGACCTTCGCTGCTGCCCGCGCAAATGTCAGGAGTTGGCGCTTCTTTCGCGTTCCTCACCAGGCAAGGCAAGGCAGAAAAGCACCCCTCTTGCGCCCTCCGGGGAACGTGAGAGATCGACCCCGATGCGGCCACGCGCCGACAGCGCCTCCATGTCCGGTGCTGTGCGCGGGAGCTGCCGCTGCGCGAAAACTCCCACCCAGTCATCCGGGCTGACGATCCGTCAAGCGAACAGGAAATCGCTCCTCGAGAAGTTGGCGGCGCTGAGACTGCCGTTGGGATCGTCCATCAGGATGGAGAACACGTGACCGACGGAGTCATAGCCCTTTATGAGCACGTCGCCGTCGGAGGTATCATAGGCATGGACGGTTCCGTTGGCGCCGGAGCTGGAATATTGGGTAACCCCGAGTTTCTCGATAACCAGGAGATCGACCCCATCTTGGAAATCCATGACGGTGTCCTGACCGATGAGCGCGGGCGTCGCCTTGAAGACGAAGCGGTCGGCATCGGCGCCACCCCACAGGATATCGCTTCCCGCTTCTCCTATGAGAGTGTCCCTCCCGGCGTCGCCGCGCAGGGTGTCGTTGCCATCGCCGGCATAGAAGATGTCGTTGCCGATGCCGCCATGGAGGGTGTCGTCTCCCGCTTCCCCCGACAGCGCATCGTCGCCGTCGTCGCCGTAGGCCAGATCATTGCCGGCGCCGAGCTCGATCCTGTCGTTGCCGGACCCGCCATGCGCCTCGTCAATGCCGGTTTCGGCGTCCAGGATGTCATGGCCGTCGCCGCCGTCCAGGTAGTTGTTCCCGTCGCCGCCATCAACGATGTCATTGCCGATGCCGCCATAGACCTCGTCATTGCCGGACTGGCCCTTGAGAACGTCGTCGCCCTCTTCACCGTAGATCCTGTCATCACCGGCGCCGCCTCCGACCGCCTGCTGTGTGATCTTTCCGGTTGCCGGATTTACGCGATTATTGAAGCCGTCATTGCCCGATCCAGCGTAAATGATGTCGTCGCCATCGCCGCCGTCGATATATTCTTCGCCTGCGCCGCCAAAGATCTTGTCGTGTCCGCGACCACCGTGGATCCGGTCATGGCCGTCGCCGCCATTGAGGGTGTCGCTGCCGTCGCCACCGTCAAAGATGTCGTTTCCCAATCCGCCCTTGAGGGTGTCGTTGCCCAGGCCGCCTTCAAAACGGTCATTGCCATCGTCGCCTTCGACATAGTCGTCGCCGTCCCCCGCCACGATGTAGTCGTTGCCGAGGCCGGCGAAGATCATGTCGTTGCCCCCTCCGCCGTCGAGATAGTCGTCGCCGTCATAGCCCCAGATCTCGTCGTCGCTGAGGAAGCCGCGTATCGTGTCGGACAGATTGGTTCCCTTCAGAATCATCGTAGTACCCCCAAGCCAATTCTAGGAAAACTGTGCAACGGCTTTCCGCAGGAATTGCGTCGTTTCAAAGAGTTAGGCCATTTCACCGTTTCAATGAAATAATGAAACGATCTGGTCGCCCGTCGCGGCAAGATACGCCACTTTTTCGCGGAAGAAACGTCAGGTATTCACCGCGTCGGGAGACCTCAAATTCGCGTAAGCGCGTTCTCGCCGGATCGCATTCGGCAAACGTCGGTGCTGCGCCGAACGGGGCCGAAGCTTACTCCTGCGTGTTTCCTTAAATCGTCGCCGATTTAAGAGGCCACGTCCTGAAGCTGTGCCGCACCGTTGTGCAGGAAGCAGGCTTTGTTGAAGAGCCCCAGATCAACGAGATTAGGGAGACGAATGTCCCTGATGTCCGGCAGGCGCTTGCTTTCCGGATCAAACGATCGATCTACCTGCGAAATGAACCCGAGCATAACGCCGGTCTTTTTGGCGAAATCTCCAAGGGCGAGAACTTGCTCCGAGAGTGCCGGCTTGCTTCGCCGCTGATCCAGTATCTGCAGATAGTCGATAACGGCAACCGTCCCGCGCTCCGACCCCGACAAATGGCGGATGATGTAGTCCGCGCTGATTTCATCAGACGTCAAGATTTCCAACGTCTCGCAAAAACCGTGAGACCCCTCGTCCAAGGACCGAAGGTGCCTCCTCGCCTGCTGTTCTGTAAATTCCAGCGTGAAGAATACCGCTTTTCTGCCGTCTCGGGCAGCGTCGAGCAATAGCTGGAGGCCGAGCGTGGTCTTGCCATGCCCGGGGCGACCGGCCACCAGCAGCAAATCACCCTCGTCCAGCCGAGCCAGGATTGATTTGGAAAGTGACGCCGCTGCGACTTGGGACGACAGCAGGCTCCATCTTGCGAACCCCTCCTCACGCGCAATTTGATCCAGTGCTTCGTGCAGGGGGACGTTTTTGTTCCGAGCCATGAGCTTGGCTCGGCGTTTCAATTGGAAGATGGGGGCAGAAAGTTTCATCAAAGGACCTCCATTCCGAGCCAGAAACGCAATCCCTCCTTATGCGACGCTCGAACAGATGGTTCGATGATGATGTTGTTACCCCGTATGTGCGATACTTCCCCGAATGGAGGGAGGAGGCGTGGGCCAAGCCTGCGCTACGGAAATTAGCGGGCCTGGTGATTCGTCACAAGCATTGATGACCGCTTCGGTCCAGCACCGGAATCCCCCGAGCGACCGCTTTGGGTGGAGAGCGGAAGGCCGTAGTCGGCATGCAGAGCGACTGCAATGCGGAGATGGCGGTCACTGTCGACGTTTTCCTCGTCGCGAAAAACCTCATTGCTCTGTCGCCGCGCGATTTCGCTTTCACGCTCGGCAATCTTCCGATCCTCCTCAGCCGAAACGGACTGAACGGCAACACCCTCGAATAAGCGTCATTCCGAAAACAACCGGGGCGCGAGCTGACTGCGCTCAATCTTCGCTCCTTTAACGACGGCTAAAATTCGCATTGCATTATGAGTGTAATATGGTATTATGATCGTAATTTAAAAGATCCGAGGCATCGGGCGATGAACAAAGTCTCCTCACGCCGGACGCTTGTTTGCGTCCGGTTAAGAACTGCCCTCAGGCAAATTGCCTTCTGAATCAAAGGAACGAATGCCATGAACATGCTCATCAAGACCTTCGCTGCCGCCACGGCCGCCACATTGCTTGCCACTGGCGCTTTCGCCCAGAGCGCGCGGGAGATCCGCGGCCCTTCCCCCTACATCGCCATCGAGAACGAGCCCCCGCCAAAGTTGATCGTCGATCCCCCGGTTGCCGAGGCAATCGAGCAGGGTATCTATTGGGCTCAATATCGGGTGGAGAACCTGCGCATCGTTCAGGTGTTCGGCAAGGGCGGCCTTAACGTTTCTCCACGTATCGGGCATCTCCACGTCATCGTCGATGATTTGCCGTGGTGGTGGGCTGACGCGAGCGACAACAACACGGTCGATATAGCCAATTTCCCCCCAGGTCCGCACAAGGTAAGAATCGTGTTGGTCGACGCCAATCACAACGCCATCCCCGGACAGGAAGTGACGCATACGTTCACCGTGCCCGACACCGTGACAGCTCACAAGCACTGAGCATGACTCGGCTCCGCACAGGAGCGAGAACGGCCCGTCCGGCGCCAATCTGGACTACGTACGCCGAGCCGCAAGATGGCTCGGCGTGCGGGATCGAGAGATCGCCGGCAGCCCGATAGAAACAAATGTTCCCTTACTCACAGTTGCAGATGAAGAGGGGGGCCATGCCCACCGCTCTACGCTGGAAGCACAACGAATAGGAATAACAGATGCCAAAACAGGTTCATGACGGCGCTCCGCGCCGCGCTGATGACACTCGCCCTGAAACTCGATCGGATGGAGTTGAAATGAAAGACCAGTTGCAAATGAATCGACGCAGCCTGGTGACAACGTTCGGAATGATTGCCGCGGCTGGCGCGATCTCTGCCCCTATGGCATCTCACGCCGCTCAGACGGTGGCGCTCCCCGAAGGAGCCGTTACCGTCGTGGCATCGCTGCGGGCACGAGACGGTAAAGAGGCTGAACTCGTCCGCGCGACGAATACTCTGGTCCCAAAGGTGCGGCAGGAAGCCGGAAATCTCCTCTGCCAATTCCACCAGGGTTTGGAAGAGCCCGGCCTTTTTGTGTTTTATGAAATCTTCGAGAGTACCGCAGCGCTTGAAGCTCATAAACAAACCCCGCACGTGAACGAGTGGTCAACGACGGTTGCAACATTGACCGAGGGACCTGTCGAGCTAAAGCTCCTGCGAGCCTTGGCCTAGATCGGGCTATGTTCTGTTGGGAAGTTCGGTAGCGGACTGCTGCCAGCCGGGCGAAACAGTCGATCCTTCCCAGGATCGATATTAGCCGCCTGCCTCAGCCGTGCCTCCGTAGCCGGCCGCCACAGGAAGTTGCCTTTTAGATGTAGCTGCTGGGCGGGCCAACGGTTGTTGGCCCGCCTCTCATGCGGTCTATTCTGGCGGAAGGCCGGACAACCATCCTCCCCGCAGAAGTGCACTCAGCGGCGGATAGACTCATAGTGGTCGTTAGCGCCCGGGCGGGGCCAGTCGCCAACTGTACCTTCCGAGGACAACGGTGGCGCGAATTGGCAGCGCAACGTCAACTTCTCTCACGACACGAAGTTTTCTATTGCATTATGGATGCAATATTATATTATGATCGTAATTCAACGAAACGTGCTGCAACAGGATAGCGACGATCGGGCGACCAATCCTGGGTTTCCATGCAGCGTTCAAGTGAGGTTATCATGCAAGAGAACATCGAACTCGTCGGAGCAGCCTCGGACGGAGTATCAGACTGGCTCGCGGGGCTTGGCGTCGTTGCAGCGGCCGCGGCCATTCGTAAAGGAGATATCTCGTCGGAGTCATACACGGCCGCGCTCCTCCAGCGCGCCCGGACCCACTCAGATCTAAATGCCTTCATCACGATAGATGAAGAAGCCGCGCTGAATGCGGCTCGAAATGCGGACAAGGCCCGCGCCGCTGGCTCTACCTCTCCCCTTCTGGGCGTTCCGTTGGCGGTCAAGGACAGCTATCTGACTCAAGGACTCCGTACGACGCTCGGGGTGCAGAATCTGGACGGTTTCGTGCCGAGCGAGGACGCCGATGTTGTCAGTGCGATAAAAAAGGCTGGCGGCATCGTCTTTGGCAAAAATAACCTCGTTGAGATGTCCTATGGCTTGACCGGCAACAACAGCCCCTATGGCCAGGTGAGAAATCCGCACAGTCGCAATCATATTTCCGGGGGCTCCTCGAGCGGCGCCGGCGCGTCTGTCGCAGCCCGGATCGTGCCCGCGGCCCTAGGGGGTGATACGGTAGGTTCAATCCGAGTGCCTGCCTCGCTCTGCGGTGTCGTTGGCTTCAAGCCGACGACAGGACGTTGGCCGCGCAACGGCGTCGCCCCGATCTCGCATACCCTCGATACAACTGGTGTGCTTGCGCGCAGCGTCGACGACTGCATGCTTGTCGATCAAATCGTGACGAAGGCCGAGACGGTCGCATCCTCCGATCATTCTGATCTGAAGGGCGTCAGGTTGGCCTATGCGCCTCGGCAATATCTTGATCTGATAGAGCCTGATATCGAGGCCCATTTCAAAGATACAATCTACCGGCTACGCCAAGTTGGTGCGGAGGTTGTGGAGGTAGACCTCGGAGAAGATTTTTCATCGATCACCGAGAGGTCGACTTGGAGCATCTTTTTCCACGAGACAATGGAAGCAATATCGGAATTCCTTCTGCACAACGACGTTCCGACCACCTTCGACGAAATTTACAATGGACTTAAATCGGGCCTGAAGGACGCGTGGGGACATGTCGTATTGCCGAGCGGGCCGGGATTTAACCCGGAGGCGTATCAGACCTCCGTTTCAGTCGATCGCCCCGAAATTCAGCGTCGGTTCGCAGAAGCATTGGCTCGCAGCGGAGCTTCGGCTCTTCTCTTTCCAACAACTCCCAGCACGGCGCCGCGAATCGAGCATCAATCGAAATTCTTGATCGCGGGTCATGAGGTCAGTGATCTGGTTCTGGCACGACACACTATCACCGCGAGCATAGCGGGCCTGCCAGGCATCAGCATTCCTACAGGCGTGTCTGGCAACGGGCTTCCGTTTGGGCTTGAGCTCGACGGCGAGCAGGGTCGTGACAGAAGCCTTCTCCAACTCGCGCGCCGTGTCGAAGCATCCGTTGGCATTCTGTCGACGCCGGTCTGAACGGCACTTGAGCCTGACCCTGGGGTGTGTCGCCTGGATACGCGGAAACCCAATGGGCAGGAAATTATCGTTGCGAGCATGAAAGCGCTACGCAGTTACCCTTCAACATACCGAAAGATGGAGAGCACGATGCGTTATGAGAAAGGTCACAAAGAGACTACGCGGAAGCGGATAATCGATGTCGCTTCGCGACGCTTCCGAAAGGATGGCGCATCCGCGACGGGCTTGGCTGGGATTATGGCCGAGGCAGGACTGACGAATGGGGCGTTCTATGCGCACTTCGAGTCTAAAGAGACTCTCCTCCGAGAGGCTCTCGTGAACACCTTGGCTGACCAATCTGCCAGATCGAAGCAGGATTGTGGTGACGGCCGCGGGATCGAAGGTGCAATCCGGGGATACCTGAACAAGTCCCATCTTGAACGGAGCGAAGAAGGCTGCCCCTCGGCTGCATTGTTGCCGGAGATCGGGCGGCAACCCCAGTCGACGCGAGAAGCTTACGAAAATAATCTTCTCCCCTACATCAAGAACCTCGCCGAGCAGCTACCGGAAACTGGCACGACAGCGTCAATCAGACGCGCCATGGCGATTTTCGGTGTCATGGTCGGGACCCTGCAAATCGCCCGCGCCGTTTCCGATGCGTCTCTCGCGGAAGACATCCTGGAGGCAGGTATTGAAGCAGCGCTAATGCTGGCGAAGGAGCCGGAGGCAAGGGGCGCCTGACGTCTGTCGCAGTGCAAGCGCTGCGATCCTAAAGCCGAGCTGGCTGTCAGCGAAAATCGACGGCATTGAACTTTTCCCCAGTATTCCCGCGGCCCGTATCTCACGGTTGCCCGTTGACGGGTTTTTTTGAAGGATTATCTCCATGGATCGTCGCTTGGTAGTGCTTGCCACCGGCATGTTCGCTATCGGCACTGACAGTTTTGTCATTGCTGGAATTCTTCCGGAGGTGTCAGAAGCCCTGGGCGTTTCCATCGCGGTCGCAGGCCAGATGGTGACTGTATACGCTTTGAGTTTCGCCCTGCTTTCTCCCGTCATTGCGGCAGCAGCGGCACACTGGCCACGAAAGCGCCTGTTGCTTACCGGCATGGCGGTGTTCGTACTTGGCAACCTCATTACTGCAATCGCACCTTCTATCGGGTGGGTCTTGGCGAGCCGCTTTATCGCAGGGCTTGGCGCGGCGATGTTTAGTCCGACAGCGACGGCGACCGGCGCCTCGCTTGTCGCACCGGAGCGACGTGCAAGTGCGTTGGCGATCGTGATTGCGGGCCTGTCTGCTGCAACGGCGCTGGGTTCGCCAATTGGGACGTTTATAGGCGGGCTTGGCGACTGGCGAACCACGATGTGGTTTGTGACCGCCGTCGGACTCATTGCCGGCGCTGGCGTCTACATGTTTTTGCCGACGATACCTCCGCTGCCGGCAGTTTCCCTACGAGAGCGCCTCGTTCCGCTCAGGGACAGCCGCATCGCACTCACTCTGGTGACGACGCTGGTAGCCTACTCAGGATTTTTTGCGGTCTATACTTACGTCGGTGTGACCTTTGATCGGGCCACCGGCGGACAGCCTGACGTGTTGGCCGCGCTGCTCCTGCTTTGGGGAATCGCGGCGACGGCCGGGAATTTCGCCGCCGGGTATATCACCGATCGTTTTGGAAGCCGGCTTGCCATTAATGGCTCGCTTGCCGCTGCTGCGATCAATTTCGCGTTGCTGCCATGGACGACGGCTCATCTTTGGAGTTCGGCCCTGGCACTCGTTGTCTGGGGTGTGTGCGGCTGGGGACTGCTTGTGCCGCAGCAACACCGCTTGATTAGCTTGGCACCCGGTTCGGCGTCCCTTCTGCTGGGATTGAACTCGGCGGCTCTCTACGTAGGTGTATCCGCATCAGGCGTGATTGGTGCCGCCGGCATCACATTGCTCGATCGGTACCAACTCGGTCTAATCGGCGCCGCATTCATCGCCCTTGCGCTGGTAATTGCTCAAATAACGTACCGACAGATTAGCAGAGTAGCGGCAAACGATATGAGGCTTGCTGAATCCGTGGCGAACTGAAAATCGCGGCACGCCAGTACCGTTCTTGGAGCGAGCAGCGGGACGGTACTGCGCGTGAAATCGAACCACTTCCATTTCACGCGGGCGACAGCGGAGCGGCGCTTGCCGGGCTAGGATGATATCTTGGGAGCCGCTCGCTATGGCAGCTTTGGGCTCATTCGAGCCTTTCATCGCGTAGGCACCGTTGTCCGCAATCGGTCGAATGCGGAACTACGCGGTGTCGAGCGCGCTGGTTAGCTCATTGGCCACAACGCTGAGTTCGTCCATCGTTGCGCGAGGCGTCGCCGCAAACGTAAGTGTTTCTTCTTTGATGTAGCGCCGCGATGTTATGTCGGTCTTTTCCACCATAGGAACCACATGAGCATGCACGTGTGGAATGTCGCCTCCTGTAAAGAGGAACGCGACACGCTCTACTCTGTAGATCCGCTTCTGAGCGCGGGCAATCTTCTGCCCCAGGGCGGTAATCTCGCCCGCGAGATCGCCTGGCAGATCACCGAAATGTATGAAATGGTCGCGAGGAATGATTTGAACATGGCCGCGACGGATCGGATAGATGTCTAGGAAGGCCAGCAGTCGATCGCTCTCAAAAATGGTGCTTGGCCTAATGCGACCCTGTGCCATCTCGCAAAAAGGACACTGAGAAGGGCGCTCTGGAATCATGATCGTGTTTCCTGAGATAGAGGCACTCTTTGCAGTATTGCCCATCCTCCAAAGTCCGCAACGGGTCGTGTCGTGACCTTCCCGTCCGGTACCCGCGCGCAAGCCTATTTCGAGAGCAGCGCCTCGATCAGCGCATAGGTTGCCCTCACCCGCGCTTCGTTCGGATAATTCCGGTTCGCGAGAACCACGATGCCGAGCTTCTCGCTCGGAATGAGCACGACATAGCCGCCGAAGCCGTTCGTCGATCCGGTCTTGTTGATGATAACATTCTTCTCGGGCGCGAGCGCCGGTTCGATCCGGTCTGCCTTCTGCGGGCGAAGGATGAAATCGTAGCCGTTCCCCGCCACCATCGTCTCGAGATCGGCGGGCCATGGGTACTGCTCCCAGATCATGCCCTGCGTGAATTTCGCGGTCCTGAACTGGCCTTCCTGGGTACGCCGGACAGCCGCTTTCAGCTCCGGGGACACGGTCCCCTCCCCGAGCTCCACATCGAGCAGCTTCAGCATGTCACGCGCGCTCGACTTGACGCCGTAGGCTTCCGCGTCGAGGACACCCGGCGTCACACGGATCGGTTTGTCGGTCTTGCGCTCGTAGCCGAAGGCGTAGTTGTCCATCGCCTTGGCGGGCACGTCGATAAAGGTGTTCTCAAGACCGAATGCGGGGATCAGCACCGTCTCGACCGCCTGCGTGTAGTTCATTTCCATCGCACGTGCGGCGATATGGCCAAGAAGCCCGATGCTGACGTTGGAATAGCTGCGCGTTCCAGGCTGCGGCGGCCGCCAGTCCTTGAGCCAGTTTACAAGCGCGTCGGTGTCCGCGATGCCGTCGGGAACCTGCAGCGGCAGCCCGCCGGAGTGATGGGTCGCGAGGTCCATGAGCGTCATGCCGTCGCCGATCGAGCAGGTGTCGGCGCACAGATGCCGGGAAACCTTGTCATCAAGGGAGAGCTGCCCGCCCTGCTCGGCGAGCGCCGCCAGCGTCACGTTGAAGACCTTGCTGATCGACCCCAGTTCGAAAAGAGTATCGGGGGTTGCCGGACGGTTGTCGGCGCGCGATGCGAGGCCTGTCGCATAGAAGCTGTGCTCGCCGTTCCTGGTCATGCCCACGACGAGCCCGGGAATTTTGTATTCTTCGATGGCGCTTGCAAAGGCCGCGCGCGCTTTCGCTTGGAAGGCGTCTTCGTTTGCCGCGGCGAATGAGAAAGGGAGCGTCGAGACGATCAGGCTGAAGGCTGCCAGTCCTAGGGTTTTCATTTGAACCTGCTGCATGTTTCCTTGAATCCTATCCGATATAAGGATGAAAACATGCAGCAATTCAAGCTGCTACAGCGTCCGCGAATGATCCAACTCTTTGAAATTATGCAATTCCGCACGGAAACCGCGACACACTTTTCCTGGAATTGCTCTAAAGCGCGTCGCGTTCAATCGGACTCATGCGACGCGCTTTAGGTCCTTGTTTTTATGCATGCCGTTGTCCCAAAACCGCTGCACCACTTTTGGGCGACATGCATTACAGCGCCGTGCGTCCTTTAGGACGCACGAAGGACGCTGTAACTCTTTGAATCTACGCATCGTGCTTTCCGAAAATCGAGTCCGATTTTCGGGCCGATGCGTTAGTCCAGCATGACGACGGCTTCGACCTCGAAAAGCATGGGGTCAATTGCAAGCTTGGGGACAGGAATCAGAGTTTGTGCCGGCAGCGCCCCGCCGAACATTTCCTTTACGTTCCTGGTCAGCACCTCAAGCTTGGACATATCGTGATCGACCACGAAGACCGTGAGCTTGGCGACCTGGTCCGGCCGTGCACCGAGCGCATCGAGGGCGGTGCGCAAATTTGCGTAGGCCTGCTTAACCTGGACAGCGAAGTCGGGCGACAAGGCTCCCGTGCTGTCTTGGCCGCCCTGTCCGGAGATGTAGGCCACCCGGGCTTCGCGGGGCACAATCACCGCCGTGCTGTAGCCATTCGGCGTCGGGTCATAGAGGTTCTTCGGATTGACGATGGTCAGCTCGAGATCCTTCTCATTCGCTGTCGCCGCATTGGGAACTGCGATGGTCATGATGATTAGCCCTCCGATAAGCAAATGCTTGATTGCGCGTGACATGATTTTCTCTTGGCTCTGACTCGTACGGCGTACGATTCAATCGCATCGTACGCCGTACGAGTCAATCGGTCAGGGTCGACATTCGTCGCGTTGCCGGTCAAAATCGACGTTGTGACCACAGCGCCGCGCGTCCAATCGGACGCGCAAAGATCACTGTAGCACTTTGAATTGCTGCATGATTTTGTCCTCAAATCGTTTCCGATTTGAGGAATCACGCAGTAGCGGGGAAGACGGATGGCAGCCAAACGTAGCGGCGCTCAGAGCAAACGGTCTCAACGGACGGCTGCATCACCCCGGTCCGTGCAGGAAGCGTCGCGGGAACCGCCTCTGTCACTGGAACGGATCGTGGCGACCGCGGTAGAGCTGCTGGACGCCGAGGGAGTCGACGGATTGAAGATGCGTCGGCTGGCCGATCGCCTCGGCTCGGGCGCAATGAGCCTGTATTGGCACGTCGGCAACAAAGAGGAGGTCTTTGATCTGGCGCTCGACTCGGTGCTCGAATATCGCGCACCGCCGCAAATAGTTGAGTCTCAAGACTGGCGCGGGGAAGTCGTTCATATGCTCGAAGACTGGCGCGCCAGCATGCTGCGCCATCCCTGGTCGGCATCGCTGTTGCCGCGCCGGGCGCTCGGCCCGAACATCCTTGGTCGCCTGGAACTGCTGAGCAAGACCTTGTCCAGAGCCGGTGTAGCGGACGCGGATTTGAACGTCGCAATATGGTCGCTCTGGAACTATGTGATCGGCGCTACCACCACCCGGGCGAGCTTCGACCTCTCGGACGACGACAGGGCCGCCGCACAGCAGCGCCTTACACGTCTCAACGAACGCTATCCGACAATCGAACGCACTCGCCTGCTGTTGGATAACGATTGGGACGGCGCTTTCAGGAAAGGCCTGGACTTCCTGCTCGATGGCCTGGCCCCGAGATAATGACGCTTTGGCCGCAGGGCGGACATTGAGCATCGGGCGGAATCAATGGTCCGCATCGGAAACATCGTATACCATTGATCCGCGTCGGCCACCGAAGTCGCCGCAACACTGGTTCTGATAACTGCTGTTCCCCCGGCGTTGTCAGAGCGCACCGCGTCTGAATGGAGTTCGATCTTGAGCGTTGCCTTCGTCAAGGAAGAAAGTGCCGAAACGGCCTCGGAAACCCTGCTGCCCGACCGCCCGATTTCGCCGCACCCGAACCTTGTCACGGAAGCGGGACTGAAGGCGCTGCAATTGCAGCTCCAGCAAGCGCGCGAGGCCTATGATGCGGCGAGCAAAATCGAGGACGTGAATGAACGACGGCGGGAGGCGGCGGGCCCCTTGCGTGACCTGCGCTACCTTGCGGAACGCCTTCGCACGGCTCAGGTCGTCCCCGACCCGACGTCGAGTGACACCGTTGCCTTCGGGAGCACGGTCACCTTCAGCCGCGACGACGGGCGGGTGCAGAAATACCGCATCGTGGGAGAGGACGAAGCTGATCCCAAGGCCGGATCCATTTCCTACGTATCGCCGGTGGCAAGGGTTCTCATGGGCAAGGCCGTTGGCGATGTCGTGAGCGTAGGCGACCAGGAGCTCGAGATCATCGCCATCTCGCAGTAAAGCGCCCTATCGCCGACATGCGAACGCAACGGCTCTGCGGGATCGATCCGCAGTTGCAGGCGAATGATCCCGCCTGGTCAGACGGGAACGGGTGGCGAAGCGTTCTTTTTCGCGCCAAAAGCGGTCATGCCACTGCAACACGGGGCTGATAGGGCGTTGGAACTTTGTCAGGATCCCCCTTGGTTTTTAAAACAGCAATGTCGAAATTTGACTCCTATGTGATCTGCACGTCTCCGCGCAGTGGCAGCACACTGCTGTGCAAACTCCTGGCTGCGACCGGCGTCTCCGGAAATCCGGGGTCCTACTTTCATCGCGCCTCGATTTCCGAATGGCTTGCCTATTTCGACCTGGCTTCAGAGGCCTCAACTCCGGAAGCGGATCTTCTGGCCCTGATATTTCGCGCGGCAATCGCGAAGGGAAGCCTCGATACCGGCATGTTTGGCCTGCGACTGCAAAGACATAGCTTTGATTTTTTTGTCCAGAAACTGGCGGTGCTGCACCCGGAACGAGCGAGTGATCTGGAACGTTTTGAAGCCGCCTTTGGACGAACGCTCTTTATTCACCTCACTCGGCTGGACAAGATTCAACAGGCAGTCTCGAATGTGAAGGCGGAGCAAACCGGATTGTGGCATATGGCGCCGGACGGGACGGAGTTGGAACGCCTCGCACCGCCAGGCACGCCGGTTTACAACGCGGAAGAAATCCGCGCCTGCTGCGATAGATTGACGACCTATGATCTTGACTGGAAGAACTGGTTCGAGGTGCAGGGAATTGAGCCCCTTCGGATCACCTATGAAGCGCTTTCTTCCGATCCTATTGAAACTTTGCGCGAAATACTGGCCCAGCTGGGCTTGAATCGCGATGCCGCAACTGGCGTGGCACCCGGTGTCGCAAAGCTCGCCGACGAGACAAGCCAAGACTGGGTGTCGCGTTTCCGTATGGAACACGATATCGTTTGACTGCTCACTCCTTGGATGGCGGACTTGTCCGCAAAGCTGCCGGAAACGGCATCTGCCATCGTGGCCGCCTGCAACAACAGCAGATGACACCGCTCGAAACCGACAAGGATGATTGCCATGAGCAGCATGGAACCGAAAGAGTTCGTTCTCGCCGGCGTGGTCATGAAGCGCCTGCTGTCCGGCGACGAGACCAACGGCCAGTTCTGCCTCTTCGAAAACATCAGCGGCGGAAACACGACGACGCCGATCCACGTCCACGCCGAGGACGATGAAACCGTCTACGTCATCGAGGGCGAAATGACCGCTGTCGTCAACGGTGAGGTGCGCCGGTTGACCGCCGGTCAGAGCATCTTTCTCGAACGCCGGGTGCCGCATCAGTTGATGAATACGAGCGGCCGGCCGGCACGCTATATCCTGATCGGTACGCCGGCTCTCTTCGACAAATTCCTGGCGGAAGCCGGCCACGAACTCGGGCCCGGCGAAGTCGTCGGGTCACCGTCGCCCGAGGAGATTGATCGCCTGAGGGCGGCTTCCCCGAAATTCGGCATCACCCTGCTGCCCGACTGGCCCGCGCCGAATGCCTCGCGCGACCACTCGCCATAGCCGAACGCGCGCCCGATAGGCGGTTCGGTCAGGATCAGGTTGATCAGCGCATTCCGACGGCTTGCATCAAGTCAGCGCAAGCTTGAAGCGCACGCGAAGCCCTTCGGGCGCGAACTCCGTCTCGACCGATGCGCCTTGTCTGCTGGCAAGCACCCGCTCCAGCAGCACGGAACCAAAGCCCCGATGCGCGGGGACGGAGACCGGCGGGCCTCCCCGTTCGATCCAGTTCAGCTCCAGAGTCCGTTCGTCGCCCACGGCGTTGCTTTGCCACGCAAGCGACACCTGCCCGGTGGAATTTGAAAGAGCGCCGTATTTCGCCGCGTTCGTAGTCAACTCGTGAACCGCCATGGCGAGGGGAACCACCAGTTCGGAGGGGAGCATGACGGTCGGTCCCTCGCAAACAATGCGGTTTGCGCCGCCCTGGTGCGCTTCGAATTCCACGCGAAGAATATGTTCCAGGAACGCGCCCTCGAATCCGCCTTGCAGGAGCAAGGTGTTCGTCCTGGCGAGCGCAGCGATGCGATGTCCAACGGCTGCGTTGAATTCTTCGATCGTCTTCGCCCGCCGTGCAGCCGCGTTGATGACAGCCTGCACGATCGTCAGCTTGTTCTGCAGCCGGTGGTGGAACTCGTGCGCGAGCAGGGTCTGACGCTCGACAGCCTCTCGCAGTTGCTCTTCCACGCGGCTGCGCTGCGCGATTTCCTCCTGGGCCTGACGGTAAAGATGGGCGTTGTCCATCGCGATCGCAGCCTGTGCCGCGATGCCGCTGATGAGGCGCTCCACCCGTTCGCTGAACACACCCGGTCGCCCGTGGCCGAAGAAAAGTCCTCCCAGGACCTCGCCGCTGCGGGAGATGACCGGAACCGCCAGATAGCTGCGCACCGGCAAATGCCCCTCGGGCATGCCGCGGTGAGGTTTGTTCCTTCCATAGCGCGGGTCTGCCAGAACGTCATCGCTCCTGACAATGCCGCCCCCTCGGAAGGTCGGACCGAACAGCGCGCTGTTACGGGGCAACGGAAAGTTCTCGAAAGCCTCCCGTGGCGCACCTGACAGGGCATAGAGCGTGTAAGGCTCACCTTCATCGTTGGCGGTGTTGTAGAAGAACGCCCCGAATTCAGCCCCGGACAGTTCCACGCCGGCATCGGTGACCGCCTGTACCAGGCGTTCGAGATCGAGTTCGGCCGCCAGCATCGCGCCCGTACGGTTCAGGATGCCAAGCACACGGGTCTCTTCGCGCAGCGCATTCTCGGCGTGTTTTCGCTCCGAAATGTCGCGGGCCACGCTCACGTGACGTTCGCCCGTTCCATCCTCGAACGTGGAAACCGAGACGTTCACCCAGACCTCCGCTCCATCCTTGCGAAGGTACCGCTTTTCCATGGCGAAGCTTTCTCCCGCGCCTGCAAGCCTTTGCGTTCGCTCGAGGCTCTCCGGCACGTCGTCGGGATGCGTCACGTCCCGGAGGGACAAGCAAAGGAGTTCGTCCTCGCTGCGCCCGAGCATTTCGCAGAAGGAGGGGTTCACCATCAGGAACCGGCCCGCCGTGTCCGTCACCGCTATGCCCACTGCCGTCTGTCGGAAGAGCGCGGCAAAGCGTGCTTCGCTTTCCGTCAGTTTCCTGATCGCCGTCTTGTGTGCGTCTATATCGTAGACGACGCCCTGCATGCGTATCGGTTTTCCGGCAGAATCACGATCGCTGCTCCCTCTCGCCCGCAACCAGCGCCAGCCGCTGCCCGCCCGGAGCGCGCGATATTCGACGTCGTAGTCCATGCCATCGTCGAGGCAACGCTGCACCGCCGCATGAGTGTCCTGGCGATCGTCGGGATGCAGCCGTTCGAGAAACGACTGGTAGTCTATCTCCGCTTCGGGCGGGAATCCGAACAGCGCCTTGGCCCTTGGCGAGAAGACGAGTTCATCCGCCGTCAGGTCCCAGAACCAGGTGCCCATCTCGCCGGCCTCCACCGCGAGCCGCTGCCGTTCCTCGGCCATGTGCAGGGCGTCGGCGGATCGCCGGTACTCTGCGGCATCCCGGACGGATCCGCTCAGCTTGACGACGGCCCGAGCGGGCGCGATCTCCTGGCGGCGCGCAAGATCGCGCCTCGCGCGAAGTACGTTCGACATTCGTTTCTGTTTCTTCCTGTTAGACGCAGCATGAGGCCGGCGACCAGTTCGGAGACTGGTCCGCTTTTCGAATTCGCTTTGGAAAACGCCCTCTTCGACCCGCCCTGTTCAGTGCTGCAGGTTAGAGCTTTTCGGCTTTATGCCCAGAGTTTGGAAGAACTGTCTGCCAAGAAGTTTACACAAGCTACGAATCTGCCGCTGCGGAGGCTCTTCGTCCCTGTTGCTGCGAGGGAAGCAGCCGTTCGTCGTAGTGCTGACGTATGATCCCGTAGCATTCGCACGACGCCTGCTCCAGGCCGCGCCGGCTCAGGATCGTCACCTCTCCCCTGCGGTATCGGATCAGCTCCGCTTGCTGGAGTGCCCGTGCAACGATGCTGACCGCCTGCCTGCTGACCCCGAGCATTTCCGCGAGAGAAGACTGCGTAAGCGCGAAGGTGGCACTGTCGCTTCGGTCATGGCACATCAGAAGCCAGCGCGCCGCTCGTTCCTGGACCGCGTGAACTCCGTTGCATGCTGCCGATTGGAGGGCCTGCGCCAGCACGGCTTGGCTATACGCCAGGAGCGCATCGCTGAAGAAAGGCAATTCGTCCTGGGCGCGCCTGAACTGGCGGAGATCGATCATCAGCGAGGATCCCGGGACCTGGACGACCTGCCGCGACAAGGCCGTTTCGCTGCCAAGAACCGCCTCTACGGCAATCATTCCCTCGCGCCCCGTGGCAACCATTTCCACGGCGCTGCCGTCTTCGAACGCGCAGACACTTGATACGATGGCCGTGGTTGGAAAGTACAAGCGGCAGATCCGGTCGCCCGGTTCATAGAGCACCGTTCGGGCGGCAAGCTCGGTCCGCTGGAAGCCGGATCGAACCGACTCCCAGTCCGCGTCCGGAAGGGCGGCGAGGAGTCGATTTCTACTGTGATTTCCGCTTGCCACAACTGCGACCCAGCGCCACCGCAAAATTCGAATTGTGTCAGTCCACGGCATCTGCCGGCACGAACTGCCCCGCATCGATGAATGTCGGATGGCCCTCCCGTTCGTTTGGTCTTTTAGCAGAACGGGCCGCGCGTCCTTTGGTTTCATAATAAGTCCCTCACGACTTTTGCGCGGCCGCGCTCCGGACCCGGCCATTCGGCAGTCGACCTGCAGCAAAGGACGCGGCTGGCGGCGCGACGCGCCGTGGCTCCTGTGACGGGCACGGGGGTTGACCGAGTCCTTGTTTGACCGCACAACTGACCTCATCGTCGAATTCTTCGTCCTGTTCGGCGGCGACGTCAGCGAGCCGGGCTGGATCGATACGCGGTTCGCGCGCGCGGCTTGGCAATCATTCCCGGCTATTCGCACTACAACCTCGCCCAGGGGCCGGAGGTGGCGCAAATGATCGGGAAAGTGATCGGGAGGTTTCTCACGCAGGCCACGTCGCAGGCGACCAGGTTCGCACCGTAACAACCCGCCGCCATGCCAGTCATGCGGGCTTTTTTGGCGCAAATGCTTCGATGGCGTATCCTGCCTTCGATGCTTGATGAGGATGACCGGGAGCAAGTCATGTGCAGAAACATAAGACCCCTGTTCAATTTCGATCCGCCGGCGACGGATCACGAAATACAGGACGCTGCGTTGCAGTTCGTGCGTAAACTCGCCGGAACGACCAGGCCGTCGAAGCGGAATGAAGCGGCATTCGATCGCGCGGTGCGTTCGATCGCGGAATGCGCCCGCGAACTGCTCGATTCCATGGAGACATCGCAACCGCCACGCAACCGCGAGGAGGAAGCCGCAAAGGCGCGCGCGAGAAGCGCCGCACGGTTCGCGTAGCCTATTGGCGGCAAGGCCGACGAAAGCGCGCTTGCCTGTCAGCTTCCGGCTCCCGCGGCCTCCACCCGGGCCTGGCGAGACGGACACTTTCGGGGGGGTGGGGAAACAAGCCGTATGGCTTCAAAGCGAAAGGAACACTCAATGGCGAAGAATACGATTTGCCTCTGGTTCGACAAGGACGCCGAGGCTGCCGCCCGCTTCTACTGCGAGGTCTTTCCCGACAGCAGGGTGCATGCCGTACACCGTGCACCCAGCGACTATCCCTCCGGCAAGGCGGGCGACGTATTGACGGTCGATTTCACGGTTGCGGGCATTCCCTGCATCGGCCTGAACGGTGGGCCAATGTTCAAGCACAACGAAGCCTTCTCGTTCCAGATCGCCACCGACGACCAGGAGGAGACCGACCGCTACTGGAACGCCATCGTCGGCAACGGCGGCCAGGAGAGCGCATGCGGCTGGTGCAAGGACAAGTGGGGGATTTCCTGGCAAATCACGCCGCGCGTCCTGACCGAGGCGATGGCGGCGGGCGGAGCCGAAGCAAAGCGCGCGTTCGACGCGATGATGGACATGAGGAAAATCGACGTCGCCGCGATCGAGACGGCGCGGCGCGGCTGACGCCATCGCGTCATGCGGCCCAGCTGCCGCCAGAGCGTGTCACCCGTTGCGGACCTTTGCATTCTGACGTGCGAGGTCCGTTTCGGGTCGACCTTTCACGTTCCTCAGCGGGCGCAAGAGGGTGGCTTTTTTTCCTTGTCTTGCCTTGCGAGGAACGCGAAGGAAGCGCCGGAAGCAGCCGGTTGACGCTACCTGTTCAGCGGCGGCTGGAACCGACCATTGCGGACGGTAACCATCGGCTCAGCGAATGCCAATCATGAATGGAGCGCCGAGCGGCAAGTGCCCATATTTGGTGTTTGATAATGGTATAATGGATTACTCGCTGCCTTCGGCCGAGTGGCAATTAGCTCAAGCATAGGCCTGCGAAACAACGACCGGCTTGCCCGGATTGTCCATTCAAACGTTGCCATGTGGCGAGGCATACCGGGATGCCGTCGTCGAAGAACGAGAAGGCACTGGCTGGGCGTGGATGGCCACATCGGGGTGAACCCATGGAACGACGCGACAAGGAACAGGAGAACCTTTCCCGGCTCGAACGGGCCGCGCAACAGACTGCAGATCCAAAAACGTTGCAGCGGAAGGCGAAAAAGCCCGAGGACAAATTTCACTTCAGCCTTCGCAAAACAGACCTCTGGTGGACGGTTGGCTTCGCTGCCGGTGCCTTGCTGCTTTTTGGCATCCAGGTCCTGATCAATTGGCGCCTGGAATGGCTTGACGCGCCTTTGCGGGTTCGCGTGCTGAATTACGTCAAGGGCGGCCTTCTCATTTTCGTTTTGCTGACCGTGGCGAATGTTGTCGAAGTCTTTCTCATTGGCCGAATTCCCAATCGTGTTTCGCGTTTCAACCTGAAACGCATTTTTCGATTGATCGTCGGCGTCGCCGTCGTCTTCGTGGCCATTTCAGTTTTGTTTGTGAACTGGTACGCCGCGGTTGTTTCGCTCGGCCTGATTTCATTGATTCTCGGCTTTGCGCTGCAAATGCCGATCTCCAGCTTCATCGCGTGGATTTATATTCTGGCCAGGGCGCCTTATCGCGTTGGTGACCGCATTCGCATCGGCGATGCCCATGGCGATGTCGTCGATGTCAGCTATCTCGACACGACGTTATGGGAATTCGGCGGCGAATATCTTTGGACCGATCATCCGAGTGGACGCATCATCAAGTTTCCGAACTCCACCGTGTTTGACACGCCGGTCTTCAACTACTCCTGGCCGCTGTTTCCCTATGTCTGGAACGAAATCAAGTTCCAGCTCGCCTATGAAAGCGACCTGGAATTCGTAGCGCTAACGATGAGAGAGGTCGTCGAAGAGCAGATCGGCGACGTCATGGGCCAGAAAGTGAAGGTCTACAAGCACATGCTATCGAAAACGCCGGTGGACGAACTCGAAGTGAGGGAGCATCCCGTGGTTCATTTTCGTGTCAGTGAAAACACTTGGCTGGAGGCCATCGTGCGTTACCTCGTGCCGCCGAAGGAAGCGGGCCGCACCAAAACACGCTTGATCAAGGAAATGCTGGCGCGAATGAATGCAGAACCCGATCGTGTGCTGTTTCCGAAGAGCAATTTGAGGTGAACTTCCTTGCGTTTCTCTGCGGTGCGCTGAAGGCGGCGCAACTGAGTGTGATGTTCGCAATCGGGGCACGTTAGCGGACGTTCAAGACGCTAACGGATACGGCCGCCTCGAACGCAATGCTGTCACGATGGCTGCTGCCTCATTTCGGCTTTCCACCCGCTGCGGACATGATGCGCGTCCCGCGCGAGGCGACGCCTCATCGCGTCGCGCGGCCCAGTTGCCGCCCTTGCGGACCTTTTGCATCCTGACGTGCGAGGTCCGTTTCGGGTCGAACTTTCACGTTCCTCAGCGGGCGCAAGAGGGTGGCTTTCTGCCTTGTCTTGCCTTGTGAGGAACGCGAAGGAAGCGCCCCCATCGTGGTCATTCCGCCGTCCCTTCCCGTCCTGCAGAAGCAGACATAGCAGCGTCAACGCCATGACAAGGTTGTGTCACAGCGGACACTGCGCGGGTTTGTCCGAAGGGCGTCGCAGCGCGAGCGCATCGAGATCAACCTCAACGCCGCAACGTACGGCGGGGTGCCCGTCTCAGCCTCTGAGTGTTGCCAAGACGATGACGATCGCGAGAGCAATGTCCAGCACGAAGCAGAACTCGGCCATCGACCGTACGACGACCTTGTTCTTGACGTGGTGATAGACGTCCCAGCCGGCATGTGCGACCAGTCCCGCCGCTACCAGCAGCGCTCCCACAGAGGGGCTGATGAAGAGGGCCACGGTGGCTAAACCGCCGAAGACGACCATTGCGATGGCTTGCAGCGGCAGTTCGCGGTTAGGACGTCTCAGTGCCCGGATCACGCCATAGACCGCAAAGAGGGCGGCGACGATAAGCATCGCCCATGTCGCATCGAACGGTATGAGGCCGAACCTTGCGACGGTGATCACGACCACCGATAGCAGGAATACCGGCCAGGAAACCCATGGAACCTCCAAGGCAGCCGCTGCCAGGTACACGAGGCCCGAGGCGACGACGATCGCAGCCAAGTCCGTGCCGTGCTCCGAACCATTGAGCAGATCGATCGAAACGAAAGCCGCGAATGCCAGGCCGATAGCCGCGGGCCACCATTGTATCGACCGCCAGCCCGACGTGGGAGATTCGGGCACTGACTTTGATGCTTCCGATGCTTCAGTCATGATTGCTCCTCCCTGCGGTGGCGCGGTCCTTGGCCGACCACCAGTGTGAACACTAGCAGGCGCACAGAGTTGGCAGGAATGACAAAAGGATGGTAATTCCTGCCAATGCATCAGATCGTCATTGCCGTCTATCAAGACTTCGAATTGCTGGATGCGACCGGCCCGGCTTCCGTTTTCGCATCCGCCAATCACGCACTCGCAGAGGATGGAGAGCCTGCACGCTATGCCGTGCATTTAGCCTCGCCGACTGGCGGTGCGGTGCCGAGTAGCAGCGGTGTCGTCGTCGAAACCAAAGCACTGGCGAAGGTGCCACGACAGGTTGACACGATCCTGGTGGCCGGGGCGGAGGCCGGCGCGGTCACCGCAGCAACCCGGACGCCGGAATTAGGGCGGTGGTTGTCGCGGAGCGCCTCGTCCGTCAGACGACTCGGGTCGGTTTGCGCCGGCACCTTTGTGCTCGCAGCGGCGGGACTGGTGGACGGTAAGCGTGTTGCCACACACTGGAGCGCCTGCGAACCGCTCGCGCGACTCTACCCCTCCCTTACGGTCGACGCCGATGCACTCTATGTCGTCGACGGCAACGTATGGACATCGGCCGGAGTGACCACCGGCATCGACATGGCGCTCGCCATGGTCAGCGAGGATCTCGGCAGCGCGCTTGCAAGTCGGGTCGCCAAGCGCCTCGTCCTCTACGCACGCCGTCCCGGCTATCAGTCTCAGTTCAGCCCGCTGCTGCGTGCCCAGGCGAAAGCCGATGGTCCTTTCGCCGATCTCCTGGTGTGGGCACAGGCCAATCTCGATACCGCGCTGGATGTGCCGAGCCTTGCGGCCAGGGTCGGCCTCTCGGAGCGGACGTTTTACCGACGGTTTGTCGCTGCGATAGGCGAGACGCCGGCACAATATATCGAGACCGTGCGGCTGGACGCGGCGCGTATCTTGCTCTCCCAAGAACTTCCGTTGAAGGAAATCGCAAGGCGGGTGGGACTTGCGCCGACCGCACGCTTCACGCAGGTCTTCCAAAGACGCTTCGGCGTGACGCCGCGACTTTTCCGCGAGACCCATACGAGCAGGTGAGCCATGTTGGACGCAAAGCTCAGCTTAACTCATACTACAACAAATGTCCGTCAATGGGCCTAAGAGTACAGGAGCAGTCGGTTCGCTTCCGGCCCATAGCGGCCAAACATGCGCCCGCGTAGTTGGTACAGTCCCCTGTCCATCTGGAATGATCGGCTGGAAATAGCGCAAGCCTCGCCCTAGATTGGACATTACGGCGTGTGCTGCGTGCGCTGCGGGTTCCCCGAAATCGACGGAGACTTCGATCAACCTTCCAATGCGGGAGTGTGAACCCATGTCTTCGACACCTGCGCAAGGCCGTAATCGATCCACCCTTCGCCACTTCCTCGACAACGAGGCATCCGGCGGCGGAAGCAGCCGGTTGACGCTACCTGTTCAGCAGCGGCTGGAACCGACCGATTGCGGACTTCGAAGATGCCTGGCCGCCGTTGCATAGTGCCTCACTTAAGCAAAAGAACGTGCACAACTTATCCGGGATATTAACAATAGCATAAGAGCTTAGCGTTAGCATGGTAATGGGCATTCCGAGGCGGCATGGGCATTTTTCGAACGCGCAATCTTCTGCTTCTGCTTTCCGCGCTTGGCGCGCTGTGGCTCGGATGGCATGTCCTCACCGGGTACGCGTTTGACCACGCGAGCCAACACTATTTGGCCAATGGCATGGTGCGCATCGAGCTGCCGAGCGGGCGCAAATTCAATATTCCCGAGCGCTATATGTATTGGGAAGGCTACGTGAAGCATGGGCGGTGGCCTAAGCCGAAGGAGGGTCGGGTCAAGGTCGACGGGTTCAACTTCGACGCGCTGCTGCCCGATTTGCGGCCTTATCAGGAGCAGGATGATGCGCTTTGGCGGGAACTGGGACATGGCAACAAGCTGTACCTCTACGTGCACTCAAAGGTTTTTGACGGAACGTCCTGGCACCACGTGTATGACGGCCAAATGGAAAGCGTGCGGCGGGGCTATGCCAAGAGACTGGACGATGAGAATGGGCTTATCAAATTCCTAAACCTGATGGGCAAGGGCAGAGACCGGAAGCCTTACGATGTAACATATTTTACTTCAGATTTTAAAATTAAGCTTGAGTGCAGTTATCCGGGAGTACATCCATCGCCTGGATGCACGGTTGACTACATTTATGACGATCATAACTATATCCATTACCGTTACTCATCAGAATACTTTAGCGACTGGAAGAAAATCCACAATAACCTTGTCAACCTGATTGCGCAGTTTGAGCGCGACGGGAACTCTGATTCCGTCGAATAGCCGGGGGCCTAATGTGTCCTTTCTGTCAGTTCCAATGCAACTGACTTAATGATGTCTACACGAGCAATCTGCTCAGTCAGATCGGTCGCGCAATTGGATTTCACTCTCGATTGAATTACGGCCGTCCTTCAGGACGACAGTCGCCTGTTTCAGAAACGCGAGGGAAGCGCCAGAAGCAGCCGGTTGACGCTACCCGTTCAGCGGCGGCTGGAACCGCCATACGAACGTGCTCGCGCCACGGCGCAAATCGGCCCATAGCGGCCAAACATGCGCCCGCGTAGTCGGTACAGTCCCCTGTCCATCTGGAATGATCGACTGGAAATAGCGCAGGCCTCGCCCTAGATTGGACATTACGGCGTGTGCTGCGTGCGCTGCGGGTTCCCCGAAATCGACGGAGACTTCGATCAACCTTCCAATGCGGGAGTGTGAACCCATGTCTTCGACACCTGCGCAAGGCCGTAATCGATCCACCCTTCGCCACTTCCTCGACAACGAGGCATCCGGCGGCGTCATCCTCATGGCGGTTGCCGTGCTGGCGATGCTGATATCCAACTCGCCTTTGGCAGAGGGCTACTTCCAGGCCCTGCACATTCATATCGGGCCTCTGAGCCTCCAGCACTGGATCAATGACGCGTTCATGGCGGTCTTCTTCCTGCTCGTGGGGCTGGAGATCAAGCGCGAGATGCTGGATGGTCAGTTATCGAGTTGGAGCAGACGCATTCTGCCGGGTGCTGCCGCAGCCGGAGGAATGCTCGTCCCGGCGCTGTTCCATGTCTTCTTCAACTGGTCCGACCCTGCGGCGCTTCGCGGGTGGGCAATCCCCACGGCAACCGACATTGCGTTTGCTCTCGGCGTTATTTCCCTCTTCGGAAGCCGCGTTCCGGCATCGCTCAAGATTTTCCTGGCGGCATTGGCCATTATTGATGACCTCGGGGCAGTCATCGTTATCGCCCTGTTCTATACGGCTGATCTGAACATTCTCGCGCTAAGCGGAGCGGCCGTCGTGATCGGCAATCTCCTCATCTTCAACCGGATGGGCGTCAGGGCGCTGTGGCCATACCTCGCGCTGGGCGTGGCCCTCTGGATCCTCGTCTTTGCGTCAGGTGTCCACGCGACAATGGCCGGTGTCATGCTCGCGCTCACCATACCGCTGGAGGCCACGCCAGGAAGACCCGAAGCTGATCATGCGGCTTCGCCGC
Source organism: Sinorhizobium psoraleae (assembly GCF_013283645.1). GTDB lineage: Bacteria > Pseudomonadota > Alphaproteobacteria > Rhizobiales > Rhizobiaceae > Sinorhizobium > Sinorhizobium psoraleae. The sequence continues at coordinate 1,826,035 of NZ_JABEKV010000001.1, read as the reverse complement.
TTCACAGGCTGGAGCACAGTCTCCACAAGCCGGTAGCCTTCGTCATCGTCCCGATTTTCGGCTTTGCCAATGCAGGCGTGTCTTTCACCGGCCTCTCAACGGCCGTCTTTGCGGAACCGCTCACCATGGGGGTAGCGACGGGGCTGCTCTTGGGCAAGCTGATCGGGGTGCTGGGGGTCGTTGCCGTTCTTGTGAGGCTTGATCTTGCCGATCTCCCTGCCAATGCAAGCTGGGGGCAGATGACGGGCACTGCCTTCCTGTGTGGCATCGGCTTCACCATGTCGCTGTTCATTGGGCTGTTGGCCTTCGATGATCCGGCAATGCAGGATGACGTCAAGATCGGCATCCTGTTAGGCTCGGTGGCCTCGGGTATCCTTGGAGCTACCTTCTTGATGTTGTTCGGCCGCCGAAGCAAGCGCGTTCGCGTCCAACCATGAGGACGCAATGACCGTATGAATGAGTGCTTCGGGCGCATTCGACCTTCGGCACGCTGGTGCGAACTTCCGCTCTGCGCGGCTGCCGAGATGATGCGCTCTGCGACAGGATGCGCGGCGCGGTTATCCTCGCCATTGTCAAAGGCGCGGGCAGTTCTCCCGCTGCGCCCCTCGCCCGGTCCCGCTGCTCGCGGCGGCCACCTCTACAAAGGCGACGCTTTTGCCGAGGTGGCCCTGCGGCCGTTGGTCTCGTCGATCAACTGGAGCTCAGAACGTAGCGGCGGTTGCCGGGAAGCGCCGGCCGTGCGTTCATGGAATAAAGCCCGGTGAACTTCTTGATGTCGGCCGGATCGACCTCGATCGGTTCCATCGCCACCATCCAGTCGACGATCTCGCTGCAAGGAGGGGTGGTAAGCGACCCCTCATAGCTCCAATATTTCAGCGAGGCGGGCAAGAGGCCTTTCGGGTCGACGGCATCGAGCCGGGTTTCTTCGCCGGCGTTCTGCGGGAACTTCGCCGCGAGGCTCGCGAAGGTCGGGTTAGCCGCGCCGGGGACAAGGAAAACGCCGAGCACGCCGAGCGCGCCGGTCTCAGCATTCTTGTGAACGAAATGCGCTTCCATCGGGAAGTTTTTGCCGTCGACAAGATGCTCGCTCGGGGCGTGGAAGTGATACTGCACCAGATCAAAGGTCTTGTCGCCGCGGCGAAGCGTACCGCCGGCGGCCTTCACCTGGATCGTATGGCCATTGTTGAGGATCGTGCCGCCGCGCCTCCAGTCCGTCGCCAGATCGGGAATTTCGGCCCTGATCGCGCCGCGGATGTCGATCGGTGATTGCTGCGATCCGGCCGAACAAGCACTGCTCTCAGTGCTCAAGGTACCCCAATGCTCAGGACCCTCTTCGCCTTCATAGCCCCAGTGCACGCCCTCGGCCGCGTATGCCGTCTTGACGCAGAGCGGGCAGGCCGCGAGCAAGGCCAAGCCCCTGAGGAAATCACGCCTTTCCATTCATATTCCCTTTCGAATGATTACGAGCAGATCGCGCTCGGGGACGGGATGTCGTCCTCGATACCTGTCCAACACCTGTCAGCTGTCCAACACCTGTCGGAATGACGCGTTTTGGAAAGTTGCCAGGGCAGTCATCGCCCAGGCAGGACGGGCGGCTGTGTTCAATGCCACCGGAGTTGCGGGGCGACCGCTCCTCCCGATCGGTGCTCGACATTGTGAGCATTCACGATTGCTGCGTGCAAATGGCGAGCCTTGATCTCACCCAAAGTCGCTCTGAACGGGACGCCGAACTTCCTCTTCCCCGTGTCTTCCTGTTATTATGGAGACGAGGAGATGGCCCCCTGTGAGCGAGAACCGCAAGCTAGCCGCGATCCTGGCCGCGGACGTGGTCGGCTACAGCCGCCTCGCCGGCGCGGATGAAGACCGTACTTTGGCCAGGTTGCGGGCGCTGCGCAGCGATCTTATTGATCCGACCATCGCCGTTCACAACGGACGCGTGATCAAGCGCACAGGCGATGGGGCGCTGGTCGAGTTCCGCAGTGTCGTAGACGCCGTGCGCTGCGCCATCGAGGTGCAGAACAGCATGCTCGAACGCAATGCCGGCGTGCCGCAGGACCGCCGCATCGAGTTTCGGATCGGTATTCATCTGGGCGACGTAGTCGAGGAAAGCGACGGCGACCTGATGGGCGACGGCGTCAACATCGCCTCGCGCCTTGAGGGCGTCGCTGCCCCGGGGGGCATCTGCCTGTCCGAGGATGCCTATCGCCAGGTCAAGACCAGACTCGACCTTTCGGTCAGCGATCTCGGCAACACCCAGCTCAAGAACATCGCAGAACCGATCCGGGTCTATTCGCTCCGAGTCGGAACCGCGGCTCACGCGAAGGCAGTGGCTCCCGAATTTCCGCCAGCGTTGCCTCCGACAGCGCCCCTGCCGAAGTTGTCGGTCGCCGTGCTGCCCTTCGTCAACATGAGCGGTGATGCCGAGCAGGAGTATTTCGCCGACGGAACCTCCGAAGACATCATCACAGCTCTCTCAAAGCTGTCGCAGCTGTTCGTGATCGCTCGCAATTCGTCCTTCACCTTCAAGGGCAGGAACGTGAACGTTCAGGAGGTGGGCCGGGACCTCAGCGTGCGCTATGTGCTGGAGGGCAGCGTCCGCAAATCCGGAAACAGGGTACGGATCACCGCACAGCTTATCGACGCGACCACGGGCGGACATCTGTGGGCGGAACGTTTCGATCGCGACCTGACCGACATCTTCGCCGTGCAGGACGACGTGACGCAGCAAATTGTCGGCGCGCTCGCGCTCAACCTTACGGAGGGCGACCAGCAGCGGCTCGCGACCGAGCAGACCGACAACCTGGAAGCGTACGACTATTTCCTGCGTGGCCGAGAGCAGCTGTGGCGGTTCACGAGAGAGAAAAACATCCAGGGTCGGGAACTGTTGCAACGCGCAATCGAACTGGACCCGAAATTCGCTCCCGCCTACGCATTCCTCGCCTTCGCAAACATGCTGGACTATGGAAACCAGTGGAGCCCGTCGCCATCGACATCAATGCAACAAGCGGAAGTGCTTGCAAGACGCGCAGTGGAGCTCGACGATCGATATCCTTACGCGCATTGGGTGCTGGGTATTGTCGAATTGTATTCGCGACGGCACGATGTCGCCATCGGCGCGGCCGAACGCTTGATCGCCCTCGCCCCAAATCTTCCCGAAGGGCACGAAAATCTCGGAATTGCACTGCATTATTCCGGCAGGCCTGCGGAGGCACTCGGGTGTTTCTATCGGGCAATGGCCCTGAACCCGTATTATCCGGACATATACCTCCACTTCCAGGCACAAGCGATGTTCCAGTTGCGCAGGTATGAAGAGGCAATCGGGATGCTCAAGCGGCGACTTATTCGTAACCCTGATACCGACGTCTCACGCGTGCTCCTGGCGTCGAGCTACGGCCATCTGGGACGCTTCGAAGACGCGCGCCGTGAGTGGCAGGAAGTGTTCCGCGTCAACCCTGATTATTCTCTGGAACATCGCCGCAAAGTGTTGCCCCACAAGAACCCTGACGATTTCGAGTTGGTCGTGAACGGGCTTCGCGCGGCCGGCCTGGTGTAGTTAGGTGTAACGCCGGGCGAGTGTCCTATCACCTTCTGCGCCCATTCGCTCTACTGCATGTTTCGTTAAATCGTAGCCGATTTAAGGACAAAGATATGCAGCAATTCAAAGTGCTACAGCGACCTTTGCGCGTCTGATAAGACGCGCGGCGCTGTAGGAGGAGCAATGACCGGTGCTATGCTCCTTGCTCGTTCCCTCGGATGCGACGAACAGCGGCATTCGACCCCTGGCCGACTTCAGCTTTAGAAGATCACTCGCGGTTTCGACGATGATAGTCGTGATCAAGGTCTTTCCAGACGTAGAAGCCATTCCAAAGAGCGCGCCAGGTCGACAATAGTCCGAGAGATTCGGTGTTTATGATCTGAGAGGTTGAACTCTTACCACGTGAGGGATCGCTTTTTTCTGCCAAAAGACCAATGAAGGCCCCACCACCAACCCATGATGAGAATGGCCGCAATGTTCCAGTAATACGGAATTAGGTAGCAAATGCCACAAGGTTGGCAGCCCGTCGATCATGATCGTCTCGGTGTGCTCTTCTGGCAGATTGACTCGCCGTATTTACGGCTCTCGAAACCGTTAGTTCGCAACATCGGACTTTGCGCGCGAAGCCGTCTGGAGTGAACACCCAAAAGCTAACCTCATTGCAGGGCGGTCCCTGAAGTTGCGCAACTGGCTTTGGGATATACTGACATTCTCCACCAAGTTGTGGTAGCGGAAGCGAGGCGTCAGTGACAGCGTGAGGGCGTGGTGAGCATTTCCGAAAGATCGAGCCGAGCACTTTACGTCGTGGAACTCGTTCTTTTCGCGGTGTTTCCGACCTTTGTTCTGGCGGCATGGACAGTTTTGGTAGGTAGCAGCGCGTTGTTTGTGTTTCTTTCCTCCTTTCCCATGTTAGCGGCCAGCACTCTATTTGACATTCAGCAGACGCCTGGAGAGGCATTGCTATTGATGGCACTTTCCGGGGGGGCCGCTGTTCTAGCAGGAATGGGCGCGACTGCGCTCGTGAAATTCATATCCTTGTCGGCGATCTTCATGAGACGCGGCACGGCCGAACTGCGAAGGCATCGGCAGGAACTCTGGCGCTGCCTTGCATGGGCAGCCCTTCCGCTCATTGCGACCAACGCTCTTTTTCCAGATAAAGCAATGGTATTCGGTTTCCTGGCCTACGGCCTGACCTTGGGGGTTCCGCTAATTCATCTTTGGGCTGAAATGCGCTATCGCCCTCTTTGATCGACGTGCGACCGTCCTGCGGTCGGAATCTTGTGGCATTTGCTACCTAATTCCGCAGTAACACACGACCGCTGCGACACAAATAATCAAACACGATCTATAGATGTTGAGCTTCAAAATTCGACTCTCTCTAGGTGGAGCGGCACGCTGGCGAGAAGCTCCGCTCTCCGCCGTGCGACAGACGCGCGATCCTCGCCATTGTCAAAAGCGTAGCTTCCTTGACCACTCGCCTTCCCTTACAATCCCTTCCGGATAGAGAGGAGTTCCGCCATGAGCGAAGACGCCTTCAACATGTCGATCCGCAAGTTCCTGAAGGAAGTCGGCGTCACGTCGCAGCGCGAGATCGAGGAGATGGTGCGCGAAGGCCGGACCGGCGGCAAGAAGCTGAAGGTCCGCATGACGCTGACGGCGGAAGGCACCGACCTCAACCACGTGGTCGACGGCGAAATAGAACTTCCATAGGAAGCAGAAGGGCCATCAGCGGCGAGACCAGTATTCTTCGTGGAGTTTCGCCGCCTCGTCCGCAAGCATGGGGCCGACGACTTCCGTTGGGCGCTGACCGGCCGCGAACACGATGTGGCAGGGCAGATCGAGCGTCGGATTTTCCTGGCTGTCGCCGATCTGTTGTTTCATCTCTCTCTCGGAAAGGCCAAACACGACGCGCCCTATGCCTGCCCAATAGATCGCGCCTGAGCACATGGCGCATGGCTCCGCGGACGTGTACATCGTGCATCCGGCAAGAAAATCCAGATCATAGGCTTTGCCGGCGCGCGTTGCGAGAAGCCGCTCCGCGTGGGCCGTGCGGTCGCCACCTTCCGAACTGTAGCCATTGCACTGTTCCAGTAAGACATTGCCATCACGGTCGGCGAGAATCGAACCGAACGGGTGGTCCCCGCCTTCGCGCGAACGCCGCGCCACATCGAAGGCCTTCCGCAAAAGTGACTCGTCATAGGGCCGTTTGGTGCTTGCCATTTTGTGAACTCCTGAGAATCATCGCAGTTCATTCACCATCAATGTTTCTCCCTGACGGAGCGGGTAATTTCTCCGCCAGGCAGAAAGTTGCCGACTTCCCGGCGCTGGTTATCTGACATTCCCCGATGAACAGGCATCAAAGATCAATTTGATCCTTTTTCACTTTGCCAGCAAGACCGAGCGAAGGTGCAAGCGTGTAAGGGAACGACCGGGGGGACCGGTGGCAGTTGCTACCCAATTGCGCGTCATTCACGGCGCAGACGCGGCGCGGGAGACGCCGCGCCGCACGCTTCCACAATGCATCGAGGACGAGCTCACTCGACCGGAACGACGAGCGGCGTGCCCTTGTCGACGATATAGGTCGCGAGTTCCGAGGCCTTGCCGTTGCCGACGTTCTTCGCCACATGGGCCACGCCGGCCGGGATGAACAGGGCCTCGCCGGCCTTCAGCGTCACGGGCGCCCTGCCCTCGAGCTGATACTCCAGCGAGCCTTCGAGCACATAGGCGACCTCTTCGCCCGGATGGGAATGCTTGATCGAGACGGCGCCCGGTTCGAAGTCGACGCGCACCTGAAGGGTCTCGCGTCCGGGAACGCCCAGATCGTTCTTGATAAGATCGGTGCGGTGGATTCCGGGCTGCTGGGCCGCGGCCCCGTCGAGCATCAATCCGCTGCCGACGATCAGCAGCGCAGCCGCGATGATCCGAGTGGTTTTCATAAGCGTCGTCCTTCCATTGTGTCTGGCTATTTGTTTCGGTCTGGCCTTCGTCTTCGAAGGAGCGTCGTCATTTGAGTGCGGGCGTGTATTGCCGATGTGTCGGCCGGGCGGGACTTTTGTAAGCGGATGTAATCGCCGACGGACACAGTGGAAGGCCGTGTCGATGTCCGCGGGCCGGGCGCTTTGCCTCGGTCCGCCTGCTGCCTGTTCCCTGGAAGGGCCAGAATGGGATCACGGTAGATGGAAAGTCACTTCGCCGGCAACTTCCGCGATGCGGGCCCTGTGCAAGCCTGCCTGCAGTCGCGGCAGGAAGGCCGATGTTCATGTCCTCCCGCGGGCCGCGCAGCCCGCGGGTGTTGACCGCGGCTCACCTCGGCGAACCGCCGCGGCCGCTCATCATGCGGTCGCGCCGCTCTGCTCCCGGACCATGTGGTCGGCATACCAGGTGGGCCAGTCCTCGTCCCGGTGGCCGAGCTGCTTCTCGTATTCGCCGTGGGCGGTCTCCGCGCGGCGGAACGCATTGGCGAGATCGGCGGCCGAGGCGAATGTGGTGGCGCCCGGGTCGACGCGTCCGGGGAAGCGCGTCGTGACCTCCTGCAAGAGCCAGCTGTTACCGTCGGGATCGCTGAACGTGGCGTAGGAGAAGTAGCTGCGCCGCTCCGGATCCCGGCCTCTCGTCGCCGGTTGTCCCGGGCCGGCGCGGTGGAAGATTTCGCTCACCTCGGCGCCGCGGCCGATGAGGTCGGCGCGCGCCGCCTCGATGTCCGGGACGACGAGATACATGCCGCTTGCCGAGCCCGGCGCGGCTGACGTGATGCCCTTGCCGAAATGGATCGAAGCGGGCGAGCCCGGAGGCGTGAACTGGACGCCCCGGAACGTGTCGCCGACGACGAAGTCGGCGTCGAGCCTCCAGCCGAGATCGCTGTAAAAGCGTTTCGAGCGGTCGATGTCGGAAACGGGGATGACGACGACCTCGAGCTTGAAGTCCACGGTTCTCTCGCTGCTGGTTTCAGTTGTCATGGTTTTCTCCTTGAATTCGGAAGGGCGGCGGCGAGTACGCGCACGCGCGCCCCTGTTTTTCTCAACTCGTGTTTTCTCAAATCGACTTACGCAACGACCTGAATCCGGCTCGGATCTCCTCCGCGAAGACCTCCCGCTCTTTCCCAGGCGGCAAAGTGTCCGCCCTTCTCGAGCCGGTTGTAGTGAATGAGCTTGGGAAACGCTTTTCTGCCCAGGAACGCGGGTGCTTGGTTCGTCCGGAAAGGCACTGCATCACGTGATTTGGGTCGGATCGACCCGAATCATAAACGTGATCGATTCTAGGAAGTCAGCGCGGATGCGGGCGGAAAACCGCAGACACTTTTCCTCGTCCCGCTCTGACAGCGACGGGTATGGTAACACCCTTCGGAGCAAAGAACGCGGACTTGTTTTCCCAATAGAGCCGCGCCGAGGACACGGCCGTGTTCATGATGCCGCCGGCATAGGCGGTGGCCGCAAGATAATGGCGCTTGCCAATCAGCGAAAAGACTCCGGGCATGGTCATTCTCCTGTTCCGTGAGGGGTCGGCGGCACGCCGCCGACATGCTCTGTGGGGCCGGCGGCACGCCGCCGGAGAGGTTTGCTAGCGTCGGCGGCTCGCCGCCGACGGGGGCTCCTGCAATTCGAAGGACGCGGACGGCGGGGTCAGCCCACGGACAGGTACCGCGCGGCGGGCACGCTCAAGGAGAGGTTCGGTATGAGCTTCTGGCGCGCCGCCTCGTAGGCTTCCCAATCGCCTGCGTCCGGCAGCGAGGGAATGGTGATCCGCTCGCCAAGATCGAAGCCGGCAAGCGCGGCGTCGACCATGTCCTCGGCGCGCATGACGATCTCGCTCGGCACATGCTCCAGAGGCGTGCCGGCGAGGCCCCAGAAATCGGTTGCCGTCGCGCCCGGAAGCACGGCCTGGATGCGGATGTTCGTGTCGGCAAGCTCCTTCTGCAGCGACAGGGTGAAGGCGAGCACGAAGGCCTTTGAGCCGCCGTAGACGCCGTTCAGCACTTCCGGCGCGATGCCGACGATCGAAGCGATGTTGATGATGGTGCCGGCGCCACGTGCCACGAAGCCCGGCACCGCGGCGTAGCTCAGCCGTGTCAGCGCGGTGACGTTCAGCGTGATCATCTCTTCCATCTTGTCGACATCGGAGGCCAAGAGCGGCCCGGTCGCGCCGACGCCGGCATTGTTGACCAGCGTGGTGATGCTGGCGTCGGTCCGAAGCACCGTCTCGATGCGGGCGAGATCGGCCCGGTCGCCGAGGTCCGCCGCAACCACTTCGACAGAGCGGCCGGTCTCGTCGCTGAGGCGCTTGGCCAGTTGATCGAGGCGTGCCTTGTTGCGAGCGACAAGGATCAGATCATAGCCTCTGCGCGCGAGGCGATCGGCATAGATCGCCCCGATGCCGGAGGAAGCGCCGGTGATCAGCGCGGTACCTTTCGAGTTCTGGGTCATGACAGGCTCCATTTGGTTGAACTGCTTCGATACTAGGGCGAAGCGCCGATGTCTCAAATGTCATATATGCAGCGATTTCGGACACCCGCCGTCGCCGACACAGCTCCTTAACGTCCAAGGGTGAGGACGCGGACGTCAGGAGGGTCCGTCCGCGTCCTTCCCCCAGGGCGATGCCGAGGCCTGATTACCCGAACCGCCCGTCGAGGCACATATCGCGCTCCTTACGTATCTCGGATGTTTCGGGATGGGGGTCGCTGTGTAAGCGATTGCCGGGCGAATGCCGGTCGGACACAGTTTGATACGAAGCGCTTCGCGGCGCTCGCGCTCGCCGAAGCCGTCACGCGCCTGAAGCGCCGCGCGCCCGCTCCGTACGCAACCGACGAGGCGCGGCAGGCTGCTGCCCTGTACCGGGATCAGACGCGCTGTAGCGCCTGCTGCACCTTTGTCCGTGAGACGGCTAAGGAAACATGCGGCAGCCGTGTACAATGGCGGTCACATTGACGGGAGGACGACCATGCGTATTCGCACGTTGACTGTCGTGATGACGCTGCTTGCGGGCACCTGTTCATTTGCGCAGGCTCAGCAGGCAAAGCCGATGGCAATCGAGGTGTTTCCCTTCGAATTGGAAGACAAGAGCGCCGGGGCAGGAATAATTCCCCCGGACGAACACGACCGGCGCTATCTGTCCGAGTCCGAGCAAGTTGCGAAGGACATGCTGTCGAAGTCCGGGCGCTTTGCCGTCATCGATGCGCCCGAATTGGATGAGCAGGCGGCGCCGCACGGATTGCGCAACTGCGGGGGCTGTGAGGGCAAGATCGCCAGGGAGCACGGCGCGTCACTTGCCTTGCTGGGCGTCGTGACGCGCGTCAACCGAACAGAGCACACCATGTTCATCCGCATCCTTGACGCTGAAACCGGGAAGCCGGTTTCGCAGGGCTTCACCAATCTTCGCATGGGTGCGAACCACGCATGGCCCCGCTCTGCGAAATGGCTGATGACGAACAGGATCCTGCAATAGGCTGCCGGCTGCCGAGGTCAGTACAAACAATTCAAAGCGAGCGGCGGCGTGGGCACCCTCACCGGATCGAATGTTCTCGGAATTTCCGGATTGAAATCGGGGCGCCTTGCCGCGGCGCCGGTCTCCTCCCGTTCGGCCTTCGTCAAAGCCAGTCGGAGTTGCCGCCAAATTTCCGCCGCGGCAATGATTCCCGGGGGCTTGATCATTTGTCCTCGCCATCGCCTGAATGCGGTCCGCCTGCGCCTTCCGTTCTTCGTCTGCCATGCCGCTCTGAAAAAACTTCTCATTGCCAGTCTCCGATACCTCTATCGTTGATCTAGATTGCACAGCCTTCAATGCGGGTGGGCCGCAGTCTCGGGCACGGTGAACGCCACCGTTTCTCCGGTGAAGACCTGGTGCTCGGGGCTCGCCAGTTCGAGCCGCACCTTGTGCTCGCCGGGCGGCAGCCCGACCACGACAACCGTGCTGGTGTCGCCCGTTTCCGCCCAGCGCCAGGGCGAGTCATCGACGGTGACATGCAGATGCCCGACCCGTGGAGACACGGTGCTGGCGCCCGCCCCGAACACCGATACGATGCGGAAGTTCTCGGTCCGGTACGGGATGAGCACGGCGCCGCGCGCGAGCGCCCCGGCAAGCGGCGGCTCCACGATCAGCTTCGGCGGCGGCTCGTTCTTGATGGGAAAGAACACCGGCGCCGGGCGGCCCTCTCCCGAGCCTTCTGCGAAAGCGCTCGTGGCGAGCACGGCGGCAGCGGCGGCTGCCGCAAGTGTCCTGATGAACATGGTCGTTGACCTCTTCGGTGACCGGATGACTTACGGTCACAAAAGACGGCCGACATGTATCTCCAATGTTTTGGCGCCCAGCCGATTTGAAAGCCTGTGTAGCGGCCGGCCGCTTGGACATATTGGGATACAGAGCGTTAGACCGCTCAACGCAGCCTGGTCATGACGTATGAAATGCTTTCATCCAGCGAGAGCGAGGACGTGTCGAGTATTTCGCAGCCGCTCCTCCTGGCCTCGTACCGCAAATATCGCGCCCAGTTCATCATGTCTTCGGTCGCCAGTTCAGCTTGCTCTCGGTCGACCGTCAGGCGCTTCGATCTGGTTTCATCATCGCAGTCCACGAGAATCGGCAGATAACTGAAACCACCGGCGGCGGACGCTCCGTCTGCGAGAAAGGAAACGCGTGTCTGGCCTTCGAATAGCACGCTGCCTCCGGATTTGACGGGTTGCGCAAGCTTCATCATCCACGCGATGGTCATGGCGCGCTGCCAGCCCTCGGCTGACCCGTATTCGGCGATCATCTGCTCGAGCGATGGCACGCCGACCCGATCGAAATAAAAGACGTCGACACTCTCGGCATGGCGATCCTGGATGGCCTGGGCGATCGTCGTTTTTCCCGACCCTGAAGCGCCAATCAGAATGACTAAAGGCATGGCTCTTCCTTTAAGAAACGGGCCGGCCGAGCGAGCTTCGGCCGATCTCAACGGTCCGCAACGGAGTGGAGCGCGGCAGTTAGCCCTGTCCCGGGAACCCACAACCCCGACCTTGACGCGGGTCTGCAATCGAAAGCTTGAACGGCATCATAGTTTTCGACGATCCGTGCCTCTGACGTCGCCTCAAGGCGAACAGAGGTATATTATGAACTTCCCAGGGGCATAATAACAATCAGGAGGAGGAAAGCCATGTTCACGACACGTGTTGGTTGGCGAATTGCGCTCGCAGCATGCTCCATCTCCATGGCGTCGATGGAGGTTCGTGCCGGTCCCCTTGAAGACGATGTCAAGGCCGCCTACACGGCTTGGGACGAGGCCTTCGGAAAAGGGGACGCCAAGGCGGTTGCCACCTTCTATACCGAGGACGCGCTCCTTCTTCCCCCAAGTCACGACGTGGTCGAAGGACCTTCCGGCGTCGAAAAGTTTTTCAGCGGCATATTCGGCATGGGCGCCACGGATCACAAACTCGAAGTGATCAGGGCGGACGGCGACGAGAAATTGATCTACGGCGCAGCAAAATGGTCGGCCAAGGGCAAGGATGCTCAAGGCAAAGACCAGCCGTGGGGCGGAATTGCCACGCATGTTTTCGAGCGGCAGGCCGACGGCAGCTTGAAAATCAAGCTGCACACGTTCAATTGACATTCAGCTCTTGCGGCTGGCAACGGCGGCGCCGAGCGTCTTCCCAGACGCACGAAAGTCGCTGTAGCACTTTGAACTGCTGCATCTTTTTTTCCTTGAATCGGCTCCGATTCAAGGAGGCCTGTAGTAGGGTCTGCGTTGCCACCCGGCCCCTTCCCTCCTTATACTCCTGCCGCCATGTACAAGAGGTTCGTCGCAGCGCGGGAGGACCGGCCCGGGGAAGCTTGGCTGTCCCGGTTCACCGCCGGCCGGGCCGAGGCCGAGAAATGGTATTTCGGCCGCGCCGTGGCATCGACCCCGAACGCCAGGGACTGTCGCGCCGCCCTGTGGCAGCACATGCCCGAGCTTATCCCTTACTATGACGACGCCTGCGGCCTCGTCGGAGATGATGAGGTCGCCCACCGGGTGCTGAGCCATTACCGCCCGGCGCCGGAGCGCTATGGGTGCAGCCAGGCCGTCTGGCTGGGAGAAGAAGGTCCGGCGCTCATCCGCAACTTCGATTATCCGCCCGATATCGTCTCCGAGCGTTTCGAGATGACCGCGTGGTCGGGCCTGAGAGTGATTGCGAAGGCGCAGCGCCCCTGGGGTGGATGCCTGGACGGGATGAACGAGGAAGGACTGGTCGCCAGCGTGACCTTGGGCGGAAGCCGCGCCCAGGGCGTCGGCTTCTCGATCATTCTCGTCATCCGCTACGTGCTCGAGACCTGCCGCCAGGTGCGCGAGGCGGTGGCGGCCTTGTGCCGGATACCGGTGGCGCTCCCGCAGAACGTGACCGTGCTCGACCGCTCCGGCCACTATGCCACCCTGCTCCTCGGCCCCGGCCAGCGACCAACCGTCTCGCGCCTCAAGGCATGCACGAACCACCAGCGGACCGGAAGACCCTCGTCGTCTTCGCTGGCACGGCAGCTCGCGGTTTTGCAAGCGCTGGAGGATCCTTCCATGTCGCTTTCGACGCTGACCGACCGTTTTCTCGAGCCGCCGCTTTATTCCGCGCGTGGCCCTTCCCCAACGCTCTACACGGCCGTTTACCGGCTCGCCGAAGGCCGGGTGGACTACATCTGGCCGGGAAAACGCTGGTCCCAGGGCTTCGACAGCTTTGGAACGGGCGAGTACACGCACCACTACGGCGAACGGGTTGTTTCGCCGGTCTGATGCCTGCGATGGATCACCGGCACCCTCGGGATGCCTCGCCGTGGCCACGTCCTCCCTCATCCCGGTGCTCGTCAAATCTGTGCGATGATGTCGTACGCCGCGAGATTCGGCCCCGAACTCTCAGGCGATCCGTCCGGAGCGTGTCCATGGAATATCCCCCGCCGAAATACCACAACTGGGCCATCGAGCCGCGCGAATACGCGCGCCAGGAGGAGCGAAGGGGCCGGCGGCATGCGTTCGAGCGCATCGCGCCCGCCCGCACGGCGCTGGTCGTGATCGACATGGTGCCGTTCTTCCTGGAGCAGAACGGCTATTGCCGGGGGATTGTGCCCAACATCCTGCGCATCGCCGATTGCCTGCGGGCGGCCGGGGGTGTCGTCTCCTGGATCGTCCCCGCCCCGGAGCATCGCCATCCGGCGCTCGCGGAGGAGTTCTTCGGCAAGGATATCGCGGAACTGTTTCGAACGTCCGGCGGGTCCGGCCCGATCGCCGAAAGACTGTGGCCCGCCCTTCGTCCCGAAGCGGGCGATCTCCTGTTCGAGAAGAACGCCTATAGCGCATTCTACCCCGGCGCCTCGCCGCTGCCGGCGGCGCTCCGGGACCGCGGTATGGAAAACGTCGTCATCACCGGCGCGGTCACCAACATATGCTGCGAATCCTCCGCAAGAGACGCTTTTGCATCGGGATTTCGCGTGATCGTGGTCGGCGACGCCACCGCAGCGAGACGCGATCAGGACCATAATGCCGCGCTTCACAACATCTATCGCAGCTTCGGCGATGTGCGTTCAACCGACGACGTGATCGCGCTTATTGACCACGCCTGAGCCCGCTCCCCCACGAGCGTCGCGTTTGTCGGAAGCGCCACCGGCGGGCCCGTCACAGCATCGCAACCACCCGGGCGCTGAGGTCGCCGGCCACGCGCCGGGCTTCCTGCCGGCGAGGCCGCCAATCATCCCGCGTTGCGCCGAGATACGCCTCCCGGGCATGGGCGACCAGCGTTGCCGACTCGGCAGGCAAGCGAGACATGGCCCATTCGGCCGCCACGTCCTTCGGCACGAACTGCCCGGTCGCCAAGGTCCTCCACATGCGTGCGAGCGTCAGAAGGACATTGCGTTCGTCCCCCTCGAGCGAAGAGATGAGCGCCGGAAGCGCGTCGCCAATGGCGCGGCGTATGTCCGTTTCCGGAATGATCGGCAGGAGTTCCGCCGGATCGGGGCCGATGAGGGACCGGGCTTCGTGCCGGGCTTGTGCCAGCAACAGCGTAAATTCGGGATCGGATACCGGCGCCGGCACCTCCCCTGCCTCGAAAGCCTCGCGCAGCCATTCGCCGTAGACAAACTCGCCGCGCGCCGGATAGACCGCTGCCTTGAGGTCGGCGCGGTGGAAGACAATCAGCTCAAGCGGGCGGGAGACGTTGTCGCCGGGACGCCCCGAGATCTTCATCAGCTCTGTTACGAGTTCAGCGCGCACCGCATGCGTCGTCGGCCGGTCGATGACAACGAGCACGTCCACGTCGCTGTCCGGGCGCAGCCCTCCCGAGACCGACGAGCCATGGAGATACGCAGCCACCAGCGAATCTCCGAAAGCGTGCCGGATGACCGGCAGCGCCTGCCGCGCCTCGAAGGGAACACTGGACGCTTCATGCATCGTCACAGTTCTCGCCGCGAGCTACCAGTTGCCGGGATCTGCCGTGTGATCGACACTGGCAAACTCATCTGCCTTTTCCCTGTCCAGCGTCAGATCGGTCGCAATCTTCGTCTCGTCCGCGACCGAATAATTCAGAGGGGCCGGCTCTTTGGTCAGTTGCTGATACATGAGCAAGGCGGCCTCTTCGGCAGTGTCGGCCTCGAACTCTTCCGTGACGGTGACTGTGAACTTGTGCATGGCCTTGACCTCGTCTGTGCTGCCGCATGATGCCTCAAATCGGAATCGATTTAAGGGCAAAATCAGGCAGCAGTGCCTTTCCCACGGAATCGATCTACAGCGCCGTGTATCTTTACAGGCGCACAAAGCTCACGGTAGCACTTTTGACCTGCCGCTCTTGAATCGGCTTCGATTCAAGCAAACATGCAGTAAGGTCAGGCTTGCGCGCAATCCAAGGTGGCACGGCCCCGTCGTGCGCAAGCGCCCCGCCGCTCTTTCGTCTGCCACCCGGCGGAACCGAAGCAAGGACGAACCATCATGTCCGAAATCCGCCGCAAGCTGACGACGATCTTCTCCGCCGACGTGCAGGATTATTCGCGCCTGATGGGGGCGGACGAGGAAGGCACGCTCGCGACGCTGAAGCGCTACCGCGACGCCATGGCGCGGCTGATCGAGGCGCATGACGGCCGCGTCGTCAACACCTGGGGCGACGGGCTGATCGCCGAATTTCCGAGCGTGGTCGAGGCGGTGCGCGCCGCCGTCGACGTCCAGAACGAGCTTGCGGGCCTCAACGCCGAGCGCCCCAGCGAGACGCGGATGCTCTTTCGCATCGGCATCAATCTCGGCGACGTCATCGCCGAGGGCGACGACCTCTATGGCGACGGCGTCAACATCGCCGCCCGCCTGCAGGCGACTGCGCCGGCCGGCGGCATCGTCATCTCCAACACCGTCTACGACCAGGTGCGCAACAAGGTCGCCGTCGGCTTCGATTTCCTCGGCCAGCTCGAGGTGAAGAACATCGAGGGCGGCGTCCCGAGCTATGCCGTCAGGATCGGCGCCGGGGATGGCGCACGGGAGGCCCTTGGCCGGGAGAGCGGTTTCGGGACTAGCAGCGTTCGGCAAGACGGCTCCCGGCAGGACGGAGCAGCAACGGCGGAGCCCGCCCGCGGTTCCGGCAGCTGGGGCCGGCAATCCGCGCCCGGGACGGTGCAGCCGCAGGCGCCCGCCGGGCGGGCGAGCGCCACAGAAGACACGCTGGCAGGCGAGCCCGCCGGCCGTTCACCCGGAAACCGGGACCAGCAACCCGCCCCGGAAGCTACGCGGCCGCAAGCGCCCCCTTCTCCCGCAGCGCTCAGCAACCGCAAATTCGGCGTCATCGCCGTGATCGTCGCTGCAATCGTCGCGATAAACCTCCTCACCTGGGACGGTGTTCTCTGGGCCGTCTGGCCGCTACTCGGCCTATCGATCTTCTACGCCCTCCTCTGGCTGCGCCGAAGAAAGGACATTGACCGCACCCGCGGCCTGCTTGCCATCGCCGCCCTCATCGTCGTCGCCGTCAACCTCCTCACCTTCGACAGAACCTTCTGGGCCGTCTGGCCACTCCTCGGCCTCGCCATCGCCGCCGCCCTCCTATGGGTCCTGCGCCGGGGCAGCCCGGGCTGAGCGCAACCTGTACGGCAGTCTCGCGCTACGACATTGCCGATGTCGGCACCGATCTTTGTCTTTGAACGTGCGTCAAGAATATCGCTTGGACACGTTCGCTGACCTACTGCCTGTTTCCTTTAATCGTAGCCGATTAAAGGACCAAAACATGCCGCAAATCAAAGTGCCACAGCGAGTTTTGCGCGTCTGATAAGATGCGCGGCGCTGTACTGATGGAGCCTCTCGCGGACCACGAGCGCGACGAGACAGGCCAGATGGGAATGGCCGTTGACTCTTGGTGGCAGCGGCTCAAAACTCATTGGTTTCCCACTTTTTCAGAACGAATTGGCTAGGGAGGAAGCAATGGAAGCCGTCAATCGTAGATCCACACTCGTACTCGGTCTTACAATGGCCGCCACACCTTTGATCGCTTGGCCAACGCCAGCGGCCGCCCAGACCTATGGCCCAGATGAGGGTGAGGAGGTTGGTCCGGGTGTCAGAGTTGTCGCGCTTGGTGAGAGGGCTTCGGTCATACCAGCTTACAAAATGGTCAAGCTGCGTGATGTCGTTATCCAAGCCGGTGCGAAGACGCCGGACAACGTGATGAAGAACGATATGCTTTGCCACATGACTGAGGGGGAACTTTCGGTTGTTCAGAATGGGAAAAAATTCACGGTCAAGAAGGGTGATGTTTGGACCTGCGCTAATGCCGACACGACAGAAGGCACCCAGAACTCGAGCAGTGCGGTGGCGATCATGCGGGTCATCGACTTGATGACCTCATAAGAGAGGCGACGCGCTGAAGTACGGCAACGGCGGCTTCAAAGAGGCGAAGCGTCGTTGCCGTCATGGAATGGCTACTGTTTGGCGCGAGGCTGCCGTACGGCATCTGCGTTTGGACTACGGCTCTCCGCCCCAGGCGGGAGCCTGTGGCGGGTACCAAGCGTCGGATCTTCACCACTAGCAGTATCGAGTGTGACGCGCCGGCACTTCTGCGATGCCGAGGCTTTTTCCTTCGACGCCGCGGCCGCCCGGTGTATTGTAGCAATCGCTTTACGACCTGCGGTTTGGCTTCGCCAATCTGGAGTCGATGCCTTGCAGGTCGCGAACTCGAGGGGGAGAACTCAATGGCATCGACGGTAGAAACGGACATGGGCACAGACATGGGCCCAGACATCAGCGAAGTCTCGCCCGATCTCGCTGTGGACGTGATGTTTGCGTGCCGGAAGACGGCCGCGATGAAGGCGGCGATCGAACTCGATCTTTTCACCCTGATCGGCGACGGCGGCACGGCGGCCTCGCTCGCAGCGGCGGCGAAGGCCTCCGAGCGCGGCGTGCGCGTGCTTTGTGACTATCTCGTCGTCAACGGCTTTCTCATCAAGGAGGCTGACACCTATCGGCTGACCCCATCGAGCCGCACCTTCCTCGTCCGCCACTCGCCGGCCTATATCGGCGGAGCCATCGAATTCGTTGCCGCACCGGAGATGCTTTCGCTGCACCTCGACGATCCGGCGGCCTGCGTGCGCAACGGCGGCGCCCTCGGGCTCGCGAATATCTCGGCCGACAATCCGGTCTGGGTGAAATTCGCCCGCGCCGTCGGCCCGCTCGTCGCGCCGAGCGCCATGGCGCTTGCAGCGGAGATGGCCGAATGGCCGAGAAAGCCGAGAAAGGTGCTCGACATCGCCGCCGGCCACGGGCTTTTCGGTCTCGAGATCGCGAAAACCTTTCCCGAGGCAGAGATCGTCGCCGTCGACTGGGCGGCCGTCCTGGAACTTGCGAGCCAGAACGCCAGGCAATTCGGCGTCGGCGGGCGCTACCGCACCATTCCCGGCAGCGCCTTCGAGGTCGACTGGGGCAGCGACTACGATCTCATCCTGCTGCCGAACTTCCTGCATCACTTCGACATCGAAACCTGCGCCGGGCTTCTCAAGAAATGCAGGAACACGCTCGCCCCCGGCGGCCGGGTCGTCGGGGTGGAATTCGTGCCGAACGAGGATCGCGTCTCGCCGCCCTTCCCGGCCTCCTTCGCCTGGGAAATGCTCGCCACCACCCCAAGGGGCGAGGCCTATACCGAGAGGGAACTTGCCGAGATGGCCCGCCGCGCCGGCTTTGCCGACGCCACCACAAAACCGCTGCCGCCCTCGCCCGCGAGCCTTGTGTTCTTCGAGTAGGAACCTGACGCGCGGCGCTGTAGAAGGAGCAATCGGTGATCGTTGTCCTCAACGGCTATCCCGGAGTGGGGAAGCTCACGATCGGTCAAGAACTCATATCGAAGATTTCGGGCCGCCTGCTGGATATCCATAGTGTCTACAACGTCGCCTTCGCATTGGCGGAGTTCAAATCGCCGGAGTTCATCGAAACGGTCGAGAAGATCGAAGCAATCGCGCATGACCTGATTCTGGAACTCCCGACCGAAATTCCGGTCGTGCTAACGACGGTTCTTGCCGGAAGCAGCGATTGGGGCGACGCGGAGTGGCAACGGATCGTGCGCCTTGGTCGCGAGCGGGGTCCGTTGTTCGTCGTGCATATACACTGCGATCTTGAAGAGAATATTCGCCGTATCGAGGCAGCCGGACGAATTGCGAAGAGGAAGCCACGCGATGCCGAAATGGCGAGGAGAAACCACGCACATGGCAAAGTCCTCGCAGGTATCGACGAGACGAACTTGCTGAAGCTCGACGTGACGCGTTTGTCCCCGACAGACGCGGCGGCCAGAATTGCAGAGTGGATTCAAAAGGCCCAAGCTTGAGGCTTCGATTACGGCTGGAAAGTTTGGGTTCGCTCTACAGCGCCGTGCGTCTTATCGGACGCGCAGCGGACGCTGTATCCCCGCCTGTTCCTGTGCCGGACCCCACCCTCCCTCATTCCTGTGCCCGTCACAGGATCCAGCCACGGCGCGTCGGCGCTGTGAATAACGTGTTTTCAGCGCTTGAGACGTGGAGGAAGAGCTGCGAACCGGGCGACTGTCCGGCGAAGGACCCGAGCTTACGTACGAAGCGCTCCGGCGGAGTCCTCAGCGCCGCCGACGCGGCGCTGCTGGCAACTGTGACAAGCACAGGAATGAGGGTCGAGAGAGGCTTACCGCGTCAGGCCTTCGCGCCGCCGCGTCTGCGATATCGCGCCTATCGTCATGTCGGCGTGCGGAGCGCAGGTCGAGCGGTGGCTGGGCACTGCAAATGCTGCTCGACGCGCCCCTGCCGCCCCCGCATCACGACAGCGCCGCTTCCTCCAGCCGCTCGCGCAAGCGCGGCGCGGCAAAGTCGAGGAAGCGGCGCATCTTGAACGGCAATTCGCCCTGACCCTGATGGAGGATATAGACCGGCAGCGGTGACGGTTCGAAGTCCTGCAAAACCACCTGCAGCAAGCCCTCTTTCACCGCGCGGGCCGCCTGGTAGGAGAGGACGCGGGTTACGCCGATCCCGGCGATAGCGGCGTCCACCGCCGCCTCCGCGGTGTTGACGCAGAGGCGCGGACGGATCTCCACGCTGAGTTCCCGGGCGTTCGGACTTTTGCCGAAGGCCCATGCGTTCGGCAACGCCATCATGTCGAAGGTGACGCATGGCAGGCGCTTAAGGTCGGCCGGGCTTGCGGGAATCCCGTGCCGCTCGAAACAGCCGGGGCTTCCGCAAACCACGCGGCGCACGGAACCGACACGCTTCGCCACCATCGAGCTGTCGGGCAGCGGGCCGATGCGGACGGCAAGATCGATATCGTCTTCGAGCAGATGCACGTTGCGGTCGGAAAGCAGCATCCGGACATTGATATCCGGATAGATCGAGAGAAACGCGCTGACGATCGGCAGGACATGCAGCCGGCCGAAGACGATCGGCGCCGTCACCACCAGCTCGCCCTTCGGTGCGCTCTGCTCGCCCGCTGCCTTTCGCTCGGCATCGCCCACCTCCTCTAGGATGCGCTTGCAGGAGTGGAAGTAGTCGTTGCCGGCATCGGTCAGCGTCAGCTTGCGCGTCGTGCGCGTGAGAAGCCGGGTTCCGAGGTGATCCTCCAGTTCGGCGAGCTTTCGGCTGACGGTCGGCAGCGGCATGTTCAGCCGCCGGCCGGCGCCGGTGAGACTGCCCGCCTCCACCGCCGCAACGAGGATCGACATGGCTTCGAAACGGTCCACGATTATCTCACCCAGTAAAATAGTATCTCTTGCAAGTAGCCGATTATGGCGGATGACGGAAGATTATATCTTGCCTCCATCGAAACTCGACGGCGCCGGGCAATCCGGCGGCAGCCATCCAGGAGAAGCATGATGACCGACATCCGTTATCGAAGCACCGACGTCGATGGACTGAAGATCTTCTACCGCGAGGCGGGCCTGGCCGGAGCTGAAAAGCTCCTGCTGCTGCACGGCTTTCCGACGTCGAGCCACATGTTCCGGGACCTGATCCCGCTGCTTGCCGACCGCTACCACATCATCGCGCCCGACCTGCCGGGATTCGGCCAATCGGACGATCCGAAGGTAAACAGCTTCGACTCGATCGCCGAGACGATCGAGCGCTTCACCGAGCTCGTCGGCTTCGATCGCTTTGCCGTCTACGTCTTCGACTATGGGGCACCGACCGGATTTCGTCTCGCCGTCCGCCATCCGGAGCGGATCACCGCGATCATCTCCCAGAACGGCAACGCCTATGCCGAGGGCCTGAGCGACGGCTGGGACCCGCTGCGCGCCTACTGGCAGGAGCCGTCGGACGCCAATCGCCAGGCGCTTCGCATGATGCTGAGCCCGGAGATGACGCGCTTTCAATACACGCACGGCGTGCCCGACGCCGCGAAGGTCTCGCCGGACGGCTACACGCTCGACGATCATTACCTCGGCCGCCCCGGAGCGACCGATGTCCAGCTCGACCTGATGGGCGACTACAAGAGCAATGTCGCGCTCTATCCCGTGTTCCAGGAGTATTTCCGCACCCACAAGCCGCGCTTCCTTGCCGCTTGGGGCCGCAACGACCCCTTCTTCCTGCCGCCCGGCGCCGAAGCCTTCAAGCGGGATATCCCGGAGGCACAAGTGACGTTCTTCGACACCGGCCACTTCGCGCTGGAAACCCACGCGACCGAAATCGCCGCCGCCATCCGGGACCTTCTTGGCTGACGACGGAGTGAATGAGTTGGCGCGGTCCCCTCACTCCTGTGCTTGTCACAGGAGTCCAGCGCGCCCAAGTCCTTGGGCGCAAGAAACGCCGGCGCGCTGGTAGCAAGTCCCCCGCGCCTGCGCTTTCCCGAAACCCGAGTCATTCACGGCGCCGACGCGCCGTGGCCCCGAGTCCCTGTGACAAGCACAGGGATGACGGGCGGGACGGGCGGCCGCATCATTGCGCGGCCTTTCTCGTACCTGGTTTGCTGGCTGGCAGGCACCGAGCAACCCCCTCCCCCTCACTCCTGTGCTTGTCACAGGAGTCCAGCAGCGCCGCGTCCACGGCGCAGAGGACTTTCACGTTCGATCGCACTCTCTCTGACGAGCACGGGAATGACGATCGCCGCAGAGGAACTCAGGTTTCCGACGGAGTCCGGTCAAGAACACTCCAGTCGAAAGCGCGCGCCCAGTCGGCAAAGCTGTGCCAACGGACGTCCGGAAAATCCCGGCGCAAGGCGGCGATATCGACGTCGTAGCCGGCGCGGTCAAACCATTCGAACATGAGCGCCGCGTCCTCGCTCTGCTGGCGCGCCGCAGCGATCGGGATTTCCTGGTAGTCGATCGGGCGACCGATGGCTTGCGAGAGGATTTTCGCCTGCTCCTCGCCGGACAGCTCGTCCCCGGCGATATCGAAACGCTTGCCGAACACATCATCGCGCCGCTCGACCAGGGCGGCGACGAAAGCCCCGATGTCCGCCAGGGCTACCAGCTGGAGGGCGCGTTTGGCGGGTAGCGCAAAAGCATACGTGCCCTGGCGCAGCGCACCGATCGACCACGGCGCGACGATATTCTCCATGAAGGCGACCGGCGCGCTGATCGTGTAGGGAATGCCGAGCCAGGCGACATGCTTCTCGACGAGGTACTTGCTTTCGAAGTGCGGGATGCCCGTCTTCTTGTCGGCATCGGCAACGGATGAATAGATCAGGTGCCCGACGCCGGCAGCCTTCGCAGCATCGGCGGCAATGATCCCCTGGCGGGTCTCCTCCTCCGTCCCGGCCTCGTAGCTGTTGCCCATCAGGAACATGGTATCGACGCCGCCTGCGGCCCTCACAATGGAGGCCGCATCGCCGAGATCGCCGGCCACGACATCCGCACCCGCCGACGCCAGCTGCCGCGCGGCATCGCTGTCAGGCTTGCGCGTCAACGCCCTGACGCGGTGTCCTCTGGCGAGCAGTGCCTGCGCGACGGCGCCTCCCTGCTGGCCGGTCGCGCCGGTAACGAGAACGTTTCGTTTGGTGGTCATGTGTCTGCTCCTTTTGTTTTCGATGGAGCAAAGTTAGGGCCTGCCACATTGATCCATAATGGCCTATAATTGGGAAACTTTGTCCCGTGGCTGGATACAATGCTCGATCTCAACGATATCGCGGTGTTCGCCTGCGTCGTCGAAGCCGGCAGTTTCACCGCTGCTGCGCGCCAGCTCGGCATGCCCAAGACGACCGTGAGCCGCCGCATTGCCGCGCTCGAGCGCGAGGTCGGGGTCCGTCTCATTCAGCGCACGACGCGCAGCCTCAACATGACCGACGCCGGGCGCCTCTATTATGAGCAGAGCAGCCAGGCGCTGCGGACGATAGAGGAAGCAAATCTGCGCCTCGCGGAAGCGAGGGCGGAGCCGTCAGGCACAATTCGCATTTCCGCTCCCGTCGGCTTCGGCGGCCATTTCCTGACCCGCGCCGTGGTCGACTTTCTCGCGATCTATCCGAAAACCAAGGTCGAACTGCGCCTGACCGACGATAACCTCAACCTGGTCGAGAACGGCATCGACCTCGCCTTCCGCACCGGTATTCTCGCCGACTCCACGCTGATCGCCCGGAAGCTCGGCTCCACGCACAGGCTTCTCTGCGCCAGCCCGGACTATCTCGCGCGATGCGGGGTGCCGGAGGAACCGGCGGACCTCACCCGCCATCAGTGCCTCATCGCAGGTCCGTCGGCAGCCAGCGCCCACTGGGTGCTGGACGGGCCGCACGACCAGCAAACGGTCACCGTGGCCGGACGCTTCGCCGCCAACGAAATGCAGGCGGTGGTTGCCGCCGCGATCGCCGGCTACGGCATCGCCCAGGTGCCCCAAAGGATGGCCGAGGGACTTATCGACGACGGGCAGCTGCGCCGCGTTCTTCACGACTACACGACGCCGGCGGGCGGCCTCTATGTCGTCTATCCGAGCAGTCGGCACCTTTCGCCGCTGGTCAAGGCGTTCATCGAGCTTGCCGCGGAGCGATGGAGCGCCGCCGGAACAGGCGAGGCTGACAAGGCCGCGGCCGAATCCACTCCCGGCAATTCCAGGAAAAGTGTGTAGCGGTTTCCGTCCGGGACGCGTCGTTCAAGAGTTGGATCATTTCAGCGCTTCAATGAAAGAGGCATGTCGCCCAAAAGCGTCCAATGGTTTCGGGCTGGCTGCGGTTTCGGGCCGGCTGCGACAGCCTGTAACTGGACATGCCGCGAAAACGGAATAGCATGAGGGCATGGAGAGACTTGGCCGCATCCTTGCGATTGTCCTGCTCGCGGTATTTGCCGCGGGCACTGTTGCGCATGCGGCGAGTGCGACGCGCATGTCGTTTGCAATGTCCCCCGCCGCGATGGCCGCCGGAAACGTGGACAGCGGGCACATGAGCACCGGGGATATGGGCGCCGGGCACATGGGCGCGGGAGACATGGGCGCGGGAGATATGGGCGACTGCGATGGCTGTCCGCCCGGTGACGACGGCAAGGCCTCGCTCTGCGTTCAGGCCTGTCTTGCGCCTTTCATCGCGGTTCCCGCGGCCGCGGGCTTCGAGCTTCCCCTTGTGGCAGCCGATGTTACCGCCTCGCCGGCAGAAGAATTGACCGGCCTCATCGGCCCGCCCGAGTCACCTCCCCCTCGAACCATCATCCTTTAGCCGGGCACGCCCGGTTGCCGGCGCCAACAATCATGTATGGCGGATCCGTCCGCCGCCTGTGATCGCGGCTCGCATGATGCCTTCTGGCGCCATGCGAAACACCACTACGGCGCCGCGCGTCCAGTCGGACGCGCCAGGCTCGCTGTAGCACTTTGAATCGCTGCATGAAATCGATCCAGATTTAAGGAATCATGCAGTGGCTTTTCAGGATGATTGAACCATGTCCCGCTATCCTGCTCCGGCGCTGACGCGTCGAGCCCTTCTCGCATCGGCGGCCGCAAGCGCGGCCGGCGCGATGCTTCCTCTTTTGCCGGCCTCGCCGGCTACTGCCGCCACGCGCGACGTCTCGTTGCGGGCTGCCGCCGGGCGCCTCCGGCTCGTGGCCCCCGGCGAGACGGCCGCCTGGTTGTACAACGGCACCGCTCCGGGTCCGGAGATCCGCCTTCGCCAGGGCGAGCGGCTGCGCGTCACGGTCGACAACGCCCTTGCCGAAGAAACGACGGTCCACTGGCACGGCCTGCGCCTTCCGAACGCGATGGATGGCGTGCCGCACCTCACCCAGAAGCCGATCGGCGCGGGCGAACGCTTCGTCTACGAGTTCGACGCGATCGATGCCGGCACTTTCTGGTATCACCCGCACCAGAAAAGCTCCGAGCAGGTCGGGCGCGGGCTTTACGGCCCGCTGATCGTCGAGGAACCGGAACCGCCCCGCGTCGATCGTGATGTGACCTGGATGCTCGGCGACTGGCGGCTGACAAAGTCCGGCGAAATCAGCGAGGATTTCGGCAACCGGCACGACATCCACCACAATGGCCGCGTCGGCAACACGGTGACAATCAATGGCCGCGTGCCGGATCGTTTTGCCGTCAGGAAGGGCGAGCGCATCCGCCTGCGGCTGATCAACACCGCCAACGCCCGCATCTTCAGCCTCGATTTCGCGGGCCACGAGCCGATCGTGATCGCGCTCGACGGCCAGCCGGTCGAGCCGCATGCGCCGGAGAAAGGGCTGGTGGTTCTCGGCCCGGCGACGCGTGTCGACCTGATCCTCGACATGACGGGCACTGCCGGCAGCCGGGCCGCGGTCACGGACCGGTTCTATGAAGGGCTGGAATATAAGCTCGTCGATCTGGTCTACGACGGTACGCCCCTGAGGGAGCGCGCGCCGGACTGGCCGCTCGCCCTGCCCGCCAACCCGCTGCCGGAACCGGACCTCAAGGCGGCATCCCGCAACGAGGTCCTCTTCAGCGGCGGCATGATGGGGGAAATGGTGGCTGAGGAGATGGGCGAAACCATGGGCGGTGAAACGATGGGCCCGGGCGCGCCGGGCGGCAGGATGAGCCACGCGCATTCGATGACGGCAGGGATGATGGCGATGATGAACTCCAGCGCCGCCTGGTTCATCAACGGTGTCGCCGCCGACGAGACCGGCCATGTCATGAAGCCGATGCTGACGCTCGAACGGAACAGGAGCCACGTGATCGCCATGACCAACGCCACCGCGTGGCATCATCCGATCCACCTGCACGGTCATTCGTTCCGGGTGATTTCCCGCAACGGCCAGGCCACCCGTCATCGTGAATGGCAGGACACGGTGCTCCTCTCGCCGCGCGAGAAGGCCGAGATCGCCTTCGTCGCAGATAATCCCGGCGACTGGATGTTCCACTGCCACGTTCTCGAACACCAGACCGGCGGCATGATGGCTGTCTTCCGTGTCGCCTGACAATCTGAAAGGAAAAGCAATGTCCAAGATTCTGAAAGCCGTCGTCCTCGCCTCGATCCTGTTCAGCACCACCTCGGCGCTCGCCGGCGAAAAGGACGTGACACTTTACAAAACCCCGGAATGCGGGTGCTGCGAAGGCTATGCCGACTATCTGCGCGAGAATGGCTTCGACGTGACCGTCAAGCCGACGCATGACCTTGCCGCGATGAGCCGCGAGGCCGGCATTCCGGATGAGTTCCACGGCTGCCACCTCTCCATGATCGACGGCTATGCGGTGAGCGGCCACGTGCCGATCGGCACGGTCAACAAGCTGCTCACCGAACGGCCCGACATCAAGGGCGTGACGCTCCCCGGCATGCCCATGGGTTCGCCCGGCATGAGCGGCACCAAGGAAGGCCCCTTCAAGATGCTGGAGATCAAAAAATCCGGCGGCGTCGGCGGCGTCTACGCGAGCGAATAGGAGGTCGCGATGATGGACGGCATGGGCGGCACGATGATGTTCGGCATGGGTCTGGTCTGGCTGCTTGCCGTCATCGTGCTCGCCCTTGGGGCGGCGGCGCTCGTCAAGTACCTGTTCTTCGGCGGCGGCAAATGAGAAGGACGTCCGTGCTTCTTGCTGCGCTCGGCGCGGCTGCGGCAGGTCTGGGGCTCGCCGGGGCTTGGCCCTTTCTCGCCGCTCCGCCCTTTCTTGCCGCTCGGACGGCAGGCGGCGATGCCTCGGCCGCCACGATCGCGCTCGGCCAGGCGCTCTATGCCGAGCGCTGCGCCGCCTGTCACGGCGCCAAGCTCGAAGGTCAGCGGGACTGGAAAAGCCCGCTGCCTTCGGGCCGCATGCCCGCCCCGCCGCACGACGCATCCGGCCACACCTGGCATCATCCGGACGGCGTGCTCTTCCGCATTACCCGGGAAGGACCGGCGGCGGTTGTCGGCGGAGGTTACCAAAGCGACATGCCGGGATTCGGAACCGTCATGAGCGACGACGAGATCCGCGCCGTGCTCGCCTTCATCAAGAGCACCTGGCCGGAACAGGAGCGCCAGTATCAGGCGGAAATGACCCGTCGCGAGCAAGGAGAGTGATCATGCGCCCGCAGCGCCGCGCCAACCCGTTTCTTCTCACGGTTTTCCTGCTGGCGGCCCTTGTCGTGCCGGCCGTCGCCCACCATCCGGGCGCCGATCTCGACAGGCTGATGGGCAGCGAGGAGAAGTTCTTCCAGGTGATCGACAAGCCGGCACCGCCTTTCGAGCTCGCCGACGCAAACGGCAAGGCGGTTCGCCTTTCCGACTTTTCCGAAAAGATCGTGGTGCTCTATTTCATCTTCGCGAGTTGCACCGACATATGCCCTGTTCATTCCGAGGTGATCGCCGACATCCAGAAGAAGATCAACGCCACGCCGATGAAGGACCGGGTGCAGTTCCTGGCGATCACGACGGATCCCGCCAAGGATACGCCTGACGTGCTGAGGGCCTATGGTCCGGCGCATGGGCTGGATGCGCGCAACTGGATGTTCCTGACCACGACGCCCGGCGAGCCGGAGGATAGGACGCGCAAGCTGGCGGAAACCTACAATCTCCGCTTCGAGCCCGTCGAGGACGGGCAGCAGATGCACGGTATCGTCACCCACGTCCTCGACCGGGGCGGACGCTTCGCCGCCAAGTTTCATGGCCTGCGCTTCGACCCGCAGAACATGGTTCTCTACCTCGAGGGCCTCGCCGACCCTTCAAAATCGCTGGAGCCCGGCGTGTGGGGCAGGCTCAGGTCGCTGTTCCAATAGGCGCGACGATCAAGCGACAGGCCGATCGAAGGCGGGATGGACAGCGCTTTGAAAATCGCCGCAATCTCCTTAAATCGGTCGCGATTTGAGGAAATGCAGGAGGCGTTCAAAACCCGATTCCCTGGAGCCTTTCATGGCCGTTTCCTCGAACAGACTGCGCATTGCCGTGCTCTTTGGCGGACGCTCCGCCGAGCATGACGTTTCGGTGCTTTCGGCAACCAATGTCATGCGGGCGCTGGAGCCGGAAAAATACGATGCCGTTCCTGTCTTCATCACCCGCGAGGGACAATGGCTGTTGAGCAGCTTCACGGATGGCACGCTCGCAAAACCTTCGGGCGGCACGGAAGTCTGCCTCGTGCCGGGCGGCAAGGGGCGAATGCTGGCGATCCCCGCCGATGGCGCGCCTTATGCGCTGCCGGAGATCGCAATCCTCTTCCCGGTGCTGCACGGCCTCCATGGCGAGGACGGCGCGGTGCAGGGGCTTGCGGAGGTGGCGCGCGTGCCGCTCGTCGGCTGCGGCATTCTCGGTTCCGCCACAGCGCTGGACAAGGACATCGCCAAGCGCCTCCTGAACGAGGCAGGCGTCCCAACGGCGCGGTCCGTCACGATCCATCACGGCGCCGCGCCGGCCTTTGCCGAGCTCGAGCGCGCGCTCGGGCTTCCGCTTTTCGTCAAGCCGGCCCGGCAGGGCTCCTCCGTCGGCGTGAGCAAGGTCGCGACCGAGCGGGACTACGCGGCGGCGCTTGAGGAGGGCTTCAAACACGACGGCAAGCTCATCGCCGAGGAATTCATCCGGGGCCGCGAGATCGAGCTGAGCGTGCTGGAAGATACCGAAGGCGGCCTCTTCGTTTCCCGCCCCGGCGAGATCGTGCCGGCCGAAAGCCACGGTTTCTACAGCTACGACGCCAAATATATCGACGAGCATGGCGCCGCCCTGAAAGTGCCAGCGGAGCTGCCGGAAAAGGTCGAAGCCGATATCCGCGCGGTGGCCGCAAAGGCCTTCCGGGCGGTCGGCTGCGACGGCATGGCGCGCGTCGATTTCTTCCTGACGCCGGACATGCGCTTCCTCGTCAACGAGCTCAACACCATTCCCGGTTTCACCGATATCAGCATGTATTCCAAGGCGATGGCGGCAAGCGGCGTCGGCTATGCCGAGGTCATCGACCGGCTGGTGGCACACGGGCTGGCGCGCGCCGGTCGCTAGAGCAGTTTCAGGAAAAGTGTGTAACGGTTTTCCGTCCGTGATTGCGTCGTTTCAAAGCGCTACTGCATGTCGCCTTTAATCGTAGCCGATTAAAGGACAAGAACATGCAGCAATTCAAAGTGCTACAGCGTCCTTTGCGCGTCTGAAAAGACGCGCGGCGCTGTAGCCTCGCTTGCATCACGTCCCAAGCTCTTCGACCATGAGATCGATGAAGCGCCGGACGCGGGGCTCCAGCAGGCGCTTGTTGGGATAGAGCGTCACGATCTTCGCGTCGTCGGCCTCGAGGTCGGACAGGACCTGCCGGAGGCGGCCCGCCGCCAAGTCCTCCGCGACCAGGAACTCCGGCAGAAACGCGATGCCGAGCCCTGCGATGGCGGCATCCCGGATCGCTTCTCCGCTGTCGAGCCTCAGGCGGCTGCGACCCGGCGCCTTGACCCAGGCACCGCCTTCCCCGCGAAAGCGCCAGCTTTGCCTTTGGTTCCGGCTGCTGAAGATCAGGCAGTCGTGGGCGGCGAGATCATCCATGTCCATGGGCTCGCCGCGCGCGGTAATGTAGGATGGCGAGGCACAGAGCATGGCCCTGTACCGGGCGACCACGCGGGAGACGAGCCGCGTATCCGAGGTCGTGACCCCGATCCTTACCGCCAGGTCGAAGCCTTCCTCGACGAGGTCGGCCACGCGATCGGTGAAGCTCACCTCGACCTGCATCTCGGGCCAGGTCTGAAGATATTTCCTGATCAGCGGCAGGACCACCAGCCGCCCGAAGGCATCGGGAACGGTGAGCCGCAGGACGCCTCGCGGCGTGCCCCTGCGCCCGGCCACGCTCGCCTCCGCTTCGTCGATCGAGGCAAGGATCTCCAGCCCGCGCTCGTAGAACATCCGCCCTTCGTCGGTGAGGCTCAGCGTTCTTGTCGTGCGGTTGAGGAGGCGTGCGCCGAGCCTTTCTTCCAGGCGGATGACGGCCTTTCCCGCCGCCGACCTCGAGAGGCCCATGGCCTGCCCTCCGGCAACAAAGCTTCCTGCATCGACGACGGCCATGAAGACCTGAATATCGTTCAGATTCGCACGCAGCATTATGCAACTCCAGCGACTCGGGCGTGGCAGAGGCTTCATGCTGCCGAGCGCAGATATAATACGACCTGTCGATGCAGGCGATTCAAGGCTTCGGACCGGCAACCCGGCGCAGGCTGCGTCGCGCGTTTCGCTTCTGTATGGACGTCCATTCGTCAATCAACCGGCTATGGATACCAGCGCCTCGTGGCGGACGGTTGCAGCTTCAAGGCACCGCCTGGGCGCTTTTACAACGACAGGAAAACGAAAATGGCACAGTCACTTACGCGTTTGAACCCGCCCACCCTGCCCGATGCCGGTGCCCTCGGCTATTCGCAGATCACAACCGTGGAGCCGGGCCGGCTTGCCTTCATTTCCGGGCAGGTTGCCTGGCGGCCAGGCGGCGAGCCGGCGCCGGACAGCCTCGCGGAACAGGCGGAACTCGTCGCCGCCAATGCGAAGGCGACCCTCGACGCCATCGGCGCGTCGCCGGAAAACCTCGTCATGGTGCGCGTCTACATGGTGGACTTGACCCCCGGGCGGATCGAAGAGGTGATGCCGCATCTCACCGCCATGTTTGCCGGTGCAAAGCCGAGCCTGACCGGCGTCGGCGTTGCCGCCCTCGCCGCGCCCGACTTGCAGCTGGAGATGGAAATGACCGTTCGACTGCCCTCGTGAGCGGCGCCCTCCGGACAGCGGTTTTCCGTCCGGAATTGCGTCGTTTCAAAGAGCTAGATCATTTCGTTGATTCAAGGAAACAATGAAATGATCTAGCGCACGGCGGTTGCGCCAATCACCATCCACAGGAGCAGGGCCGCGAGCAGAACCCATATCGCGATGATCGCGATCAGCCCGCCTCGACTGACGGGACGCTCCGTGCGCTTCGTTGCTTCGATGCGCAATTGAGCCAGAACGTCGGCCGGGATCAGCTTGATCACGGCGATGATGCCGAGCGGGACGATGACGAGGTCGTCGAGATATCCAAAGACCGGAATGAAGTCCGGTATCAGATCGATCGGCGACAAGGCATAGGCCGCGACCGCCCCGGCGGCGAGCTTCGCATACCAGGGAACACGCCGGTCACGCGCCGCGAGCCACAGGACGACGACGTCCCGCTTGATGCCCCTTGCCCATGTCCTTGCCCTGTCCAGCCACTGCATGTTCGCTCCCGCATGTTTCCTTGGATCCTAGCCGATTTAGGTCAAAGACATGCACCAATTCCAGGTGCGACAGCATCCTTCGCGCGTCGGGTCACGGCACACGACCGTAGCGGACTGCGCCTCCTCCGATGCGGTACGGCAAGGCCTTCTCCGTTCCTCATTCCAGTGCTTGTCACAGGAATCCAGCCACGGCGCGTCCGCGCCGTGAATGACTCCGTCTCGCAGCAACGCAGAAGCAGCCAGAGTTGCGGTTGCGCCTTAATCGCGCGCACGATTCTCTCGCGCCCAAGGACTTGGGCGCGCTGGATTCCTGTGACAAGCACAGGAATGAGGAGGGTGAGGTCAGCGTGCGCCAAACGCAATTACGCTGCTGTCGTGTACTACAGCGCCGCGCGTCTTATCAGACGCGCAAAGGACGCCGTAGCACTTTGAATTGCTGTATGTTTTCGGTGAGGATTTGAGGAAACATGCAGTCGGCAGGCCACCGGTTTCAGACGAAATCGAAAATCACGTCGTTGGCGGAGAGCGCCGCAAGCGAAACGCCTTCGATCAGAAGCCCGTGGGTGTCGGAGCCGTTGAAGGCGACGTACACGCCGGAGTCCGTCTCGGTCGAGGCTGCGATGAAGCTGGCGTAATCGTGAATACCGGTATTGTCCTCAGCGGCGGAAGAGAACGCGATCACGTCGCCGCCCCTGATGTCGAAGTCGCGGATCCGGTCGATACCCCCCTGGCCCGGGCTTTCGGCAGACCAGAGAAACGTGTCCGCGCCGCTGCCGCCGACCAATATGTCGGCGCCATTGCCGCCGCTCAACATGTCATCGTGGAGGCCGCCGGAGAGGAAATCCTCGCCATCGCCGCCGAACAGCCGGTCGTTGTCCGAGTAGCCGCGCAGCTCATCGTTCCCGCCCCGGCCTTCGAGAAGGTCGTTGCCGCCGAGCGCATGGAAGGCGTCGTTGCCGTCTCCACCCCGCAGAACGTCGCTCCTGATCCCGGTCGAGACGCTGAAATCCTCCACATTGGCAAAGGTCAATCCGGTCTGCGTGGCTCCGCGCATCGCGTCGAAATCGGTCGCGTCCGCAAGCGCGCCAAGGTTCAGCTGCAGCAGGTCGCGCCCCTCGCCGCCATCGACCTCTCCCCTGAAATAGGCGATGAACGAGTCGTTGCCGGCGCCTCCGAGCATGACAGATCCATCGCCCAGACTGCCGCTGCCGGGCGTGGCGTCCCTGATCCAGTCGTCGCCGGCGCCGCCATCGAGGGTGTCGCTGCCGCCATCACTGGCGAGCGTGTCCTTGCCGTCGCCGCCGAAGGCCACGTCATTGCCGATGCCCGTCGATATCGTGTCGTTCCCTCCGCCGCCGTCGACGCGGTCGTTGCCGCCTTCACCATTGAACCAGTCACCACCGGCCCCGCCCTCGAGGCGGTCTTCGCCGGCGCCGGCGTATACGACCAGATAGGCGAGATTGCCGGCGATCACCGTGTCATTGCCGCTGCCGAGCGCAACGCTCGCCTGCTCGATGCTGCGGAACACCATTCCCGTGTGTGCGCGGCCAGCGGCGAAATCGATGGTGGCGTCGCTCGTGCGCACTCTCTCCTCGATCCGCATCCAGTCCTCGCCGAGCCCGCCGTCGATCTCGGCCGAATAGAGCGTCGTCGTGATGCCGTCGTTGCCGTCGCCGCCGAAAAGGCGGTTGGCGCCGCGCCCGTCGACGATCAAGTCGTCCCCTGCCCCCGCGTCGACGACGTCGTTGCCGGCTTGCGTCCGGATGACGTCTCCAAGGACGCTCCCCTGGATACGGTCGTTTCCGCTCCCGGTTGTCAATTCGATGCGCTCGACGCTGTCGTGCCGGAAGAAAAGATGCCGCTCGTCGATCGTCTGGTAGCCGAGGATGGCGTGGCCGTTCTCGCCGTTGAACACCACCGGATCCGAGCTCGCGGAGAGATCGATCGCCAGCACATCGTCGCCGCTGCCGCCGAAGACGGTGCCGCCCGCTTCGACGAGGACGAAACGGTCGTTTCCATCGCCGCCGTCGAGGCGGTCGTGGCCGCCCGTATTGGTGATGATGTCGCGCCCGGCTCCGCCTTCGACGACATCGTCGCCGGCTCCGGTCGAGATGGTGTCGCAGCCCGCCGTGCCCTTGATGCGGTCGTTTGCGCTTCCCGCCGAGAGCCTCAGCCACTCCGTGTCGTGGAAGAAGATGTGCCGTTCGTTCGCGCCGCCGTATCCGATGATGCCGTGACCGCTCTCCCCGTTGAACTCCAGCCGGTCGGAAGTCATGGAGAGGTCGATGATCAACCCGTCGTAGCCGGCGCCTCCGGTCACGGCGCCACCCGTGCCGATGAGAACGATCTGGTCGTCGTCAGCACCCCCGTCGAGGCGGTCGTAGCCGCTCGAACTCGTCAGGACATCGCGTCCGTCACCGCCGTCGACAAAGTCGTCGCCGCCACCCGCATCGATATCGTCCCAACCGGGCAGAGCCCAGATGTAGTCGGTTTCGTCGGAGCCTCGCAAAATGTCATTGGAATACGAGCCTGCGATCCTAGCCATGTCGTCATCCTCCGCAGCCTGCTTGGTGCAAATATAATTTCAATATTCAACTATAACTTTGACACGCCTGTGAACGTATACATATGCGACGCACCTAGCAACGCGGAACTTATTTGGCTATTGCTTGCAATTTGCTCTGAAAATTATATTAGAGTGGATAGATATAACTGCATGCTGGACTTGCGATCTTCACCATTTCCTTGAAACGGTGAATGATCGGCTTGTTCTGGACGCATGCCGTGGATGGCGCGCTCGCGCAGCGCGGCCGTGACCCGCCTTGCGGGAGAAGGCGCACGAGTGGCTAGCTGTTCTTCTGCCTCTCGTCTTCGATGTCTTCGGGTTCCTTGTCGTCGATCTCCGCGAGCCTGTTCGGCGCCCGCTCGATGGAATGAATCAGTCCGTCCAGTTTTGCGTGGATCGCCTGGGTGTCGCCGTGCTCGGCGCGCTGAATTATTAGCGTCATGACCCAAACGACAAGCGTGGCGAGGCCATGCAAGTCGAAGGTCTCGGGCTCAAGGATCAGCCATAGCGCGCCGTAGGCGATGACGACCAGAAACGCTTGAGGACGAGCGGTCGCAGCCGCCAGTGCGCTGAGCGAACGCCGTATCGGATCTTCTATCATGGAGAACCAAACGGCCAAGCCGGCTTTGGGTTCCGAGAGATCGTTCCCGCTTGCGACGACGGCCGGCGCGATCGGCCGGGTCTCCGCCTTGAATGTCACTGGTTGGAAGCGGCAGGGCGCGCTTGGCGGTGGCGCTGCAGATGTTCCGCCACGTCATGTGCCGATCAATAAGCGTGAATGTTTGCCGAGCAGCCTGCGTGACAGGAAGATGATCGCCAGGCAGCTGAGTAATCCGAGACAGAAGATGATGGCTCCTCCGCCGATCAGATTCCAGATCGAATCGGGTGAAGTAAAAACCGCGGACGCGATTTTAAGAAATCTGCGATAAATGAAGCCGTGCAGGAGATACAGTCCGAAGGCGGTCGAAGCGATTGTGTCCAAGGGGCGTGCAATCACGACCGGGAGACCCTCGCACGATCGCCAGAGCCAGACCAGGACGATAGCGCCAAGCGAGAGCTTTTGGACGAAATGCACGCTCTCCCGCAGCGACGTCGGCCCCCATTGATCGATCCCGTATGTATACAGGAACCAGAGCAAAACCGTCGTAACGGCCGCGACGGCGCCGAACACCGGCAGATATCGGGCGATCGCGCCCAAACGTTCCTCGAGTGCCTCACCTATGTACAAGCCAATGATGTAGGTGCCGGTGAAGAAGATGCACATAGAGACCGTAATGTTGGTTCCTGTCCGTGAGAAAAAGAGCGGCAAGACAACGGCCGCAATCAACATCGGGTATCTCGCGGCAGTGCCAAGCAACTTGTAAAGGATCGGACTGAGCACCCAGAGCATCAGAATGACCGGAATATACCAATACGTGTTTTGAGCTTCGCCCCAAAGAACGTTGTATGATAACGTCTTCGCGAAGACGATAAAATCGTGAATTCCGACAACGTCCGTTGATCGGAAGAAAATCAGCGTCGAGAAGAAGATAGACATCGCCAGATACGGAACGCCTATATTCCAGAGTCGTTGCTTGTAAAAATAGAGTGCTGGTCTGCGTGAGAGACGTGCTGAGAAAATTATTGCCGAAATTAGTGCCAAATACATCGTTGCATCATGAAAAAGAATGTCGTTAATGATCAAGAAAAGGTTCGACGGAGGAACTTGCTCATCGAACCCCCGCATCATGAAGACACGACATGCATGCAGAATGAGAATCTGAAGAATTGCTACCGCACGAAAATAGTGGATATAGGCGAGGCGCTCGCTCGTGAAGGGCGGGTTGTGTAGTTCAACCGCAGAAACACTGGCGCTCAGGGCGGTCAAGCGCAACATCCTACGAGAGATTTTCAGCCGGTGAAGAAAGCAGCAAGTAGATCGGCTGCCGTCGTTCCTCAGCCCTCAACCTATGATTATGTCACCGGCCGGTACATTCTTGCAATGGGAGTAAGACCTTTGTCACCTCGCATCGGACTTAGGTCGGATGGATAAAGCTGGCGGATCGGCCCTGAAAACCAGGCGGTAGCGAAGGAAGGCCCCTTCCTGTGGCAGCTGTCATTCGAATGCTCGCAGGTACTGGTATCTATTGCCGCACAACGCGAGTGGAGGAGCGATGATCATTCATTTGAACGGGTGGCCCGGTGTCGGGAAACTCACCATTGCTCGTCACGTTGCAGAACGCCTAGATGGACGCTTGCTGGACAATCACGCCATCTATAATCCCGCGTTTTCGCTAGCAGATTTCCGCTCGCCGGAGTTCTACGCGCTGGTCCGCGCCGTGCGAGATGCCGCTTTCCAGAGGGTCGCCGAAATTTCCCCCACTGTCCCCGTAATCATGACCAACGCCTATGGGCGCTCAGAGTGGGCACAGGAAAACTGGCGCATCATTCGTGATCTCGCGAACCGACGCGGCTCCCGGTTTTTTGCCGTGACGATCACCTGCTCCGATGAGGAACATCTCAAGAGGATAGCCTCCGAAGATCGCAAGCCTCTCGGCAAGCTGACCGATTGGCGGGAATTGCCGGCAGTGCTTGGGCCCTTGATGGAGGACGGGGCTGAACATCTGCTGCGGCTCGATACCACGGATATTGCGTCCGAGCAGAGTGCGGCAATGATCTGCGACTGGATTCAAGAGGTTCTGTCTTCGCCCGGATGCTTCGGTTCCGTCACTTGACAGCTACGAAGGAGACGCACGCCTTCGTCGCCTCACGGCCCCGGAGCAGGCCCCTTGTCAGCCGGCCGAGGCGGCGGTGAAAACGGCCAACTGAGCGTCGAAAGCACGCTTGTATGCGGGCCGTGCTTCCGCGCGGGCGACATAGGCGGAGAGGTTCGGATATTCCTCCAGTATGCCCGATCCTTTTTTCAGCCTGAGCAGCACCGTCACCATCAGCAGGTCACCGGCGCTGAACGCACCGTCGAGCCAGTCGGCATCGCCAAGGCGAGCGGAAAGTTTGTCCAGCCGATTGCGGATGCTGTCTTCAAGGTACCGCAGGCGATGCTCGTACCAAGGCTTGTCGCGCTCAAGGATCATGCAGAGGGCGCGGTCGAAAACCGGCGGCTCCACCGTGTTGAGCGCGGCAAACATCCAGGCGATCGCACGCGCCCGGGCATTCGCATCGTCTGGCAGCAGGCCTTGATGGCGCTCGGCGATATGGAACACGATCGCCCCCGACTCGAAGAGCGCGAGATCGCCTTCTTCATAGGTCGGAATCTGCCCGAAAGGTTGAAGCGCGAGATGCGCGGGTTCCTTCATCGCCTTGAACGAAAGAAGACGAACGTCGTAAGGCTGGCCCGCTTCTTCGAGCGCCCAGCGAACGCGCATGTCACGCGCCAGACCCTGGCCGCGATCGGGCGAGCGTTCAAAGGCGGTAATCGTAATCGTCATCGTTGTTCTCCATGGCTTGTCCGTCTTTAAGACGACTGGCTGGACGAGGTTCCGACACCCCATGGTCAAGATAGTCCTTGCAGCTCAAACATAAGCTCAAGATTACGTTCCTGCTGCTGCTGAGCGTCAGCCTTCTCCGCAAGGCGGTCGCGCTGGAAGGCTCACCTCCTTGAAGCAGCGCCGGTCGCGCTCCGCCATGCTCCCGCGCCGTCACGTGAACCGCCCTATGATCCCGAGCAGGCGGTCGCAGGATCTCGCGAGCTGCCTTTGCGGGGCCGTCGCAAGGCCCAGCAGCAGGCCGGATTGCGCGGAAGCCGGCGACGCGTACCAGACCGAGAGCGGTGCCGGGGCCATTCCGAACGCCCCCGTTTCCCTGACAATGGCAAGGTCCGGCGCGCCATCCGGCAGGCGCAGCAGCACGGCCAAGCCGGCGACGGTCACCTCGCCGGCGGCCGGCGGAAGGCATTTCAGCAAGGCGTCGCGTTGGGCGGCATAGACGCGCTTCGTGCGCCTGAGATGGCGCATGTAGTGGCCTTCGCGCATGAACTCGGCGGCTGCGAACTGCACCGCCGGACCGGGGGCCGGCGCGAGACAGGCCGCGACTTCCGCAAAACGGGAGGCGAGCGTCGGCGGTGCGACCAGAAAGCCGAGCCGGAGCGCCGGGCTGATGGTCTTGCTGAAGGAGCCGATGTGAATGACGCGGCCGGCGCGATCGAGCGAGGCGAGCGCCGGCGCGGCGCGGCCGTCGAGCTGCAATTCGCTGAGATAATCGTCTTCGATCACCCAGGCCTCCGCCTGCGCGGCCCAGTCGAGCAGGCGCAGCCTGCGGGCCAGCGACAGGGTGGGCCCGAGCGGCGCCTGCTGCCCCGGGGTCACGACGACCAGCGCCGCATCCGGGGCATGGCGGATGCCGTGATCGACATCGATGCCGTCGATATCCACGGGGATCGGCACCGGCGACAATCGCGCGAGTTCCAGGCCGCGCCGGGTGAACGGGAAGCCCGGCTCCTCCATCCAGACCTTCCGCCCCTCGAGGCCGAGCACGCGCAGCGCCAGTCCGAGCCCGCTCGCATATCCGCCGGTCATGATGACTTGGGACGGCGAACACTCGATGCGGCGCGCGACCGCAAGATAGGCGGCGATCTCCCGCCGCAGGTCCGGTTCGCCGCGAGGGTCGGGATAGATGGCCGGCGCGCTCGATTCCGCGCGAACGGCCTGCGCGCGGATCCTGGCAAAGAGTGTCGCGGGAAAGGTCTCCTGCGCGGGCACGCCCATCTGGAAGATCGCCGGGCCCGCCGTCATCTCGATATAGCGCTCCATGAACGAGCCGGGATCGGGCGGCTGCTCGACCCGGGCAATGGCGGCCGGCTGATCCGCGACGCGCGTTCCGCCCGCGCGCGATGCGACGATGAGCTGGGCGGCGGAGAGTTTTTCGTAGGCCGAGCGCACCGTTCCGCGGGCGACGCCAAGCTGGGCCGCGAGATCGAGCCAGGAGGGCAGACGCGCGCCGGGAGCGAGCACGCCGCTTTCGATCGCGGTGCTGATGCCCTTGCGTATCTGCTCGGCCAGCGGCGTCTTCGCGGACCGATCGAGTTCCAACTGCAGCGGCTTGTCCATGCTTCCGTAGTACACGATTTTTGCCGGTTCTTGGTGCTTTTTTTAGAACCAGGAAACCGGCATTTCTAGGAGGCAAGGCAAAAACGCCTTCGTGACCAGACGCAAAGGAGAACCGTCATCATGACCATACGATCTTTGATTGGCGCCGCCGCCGCCGCCCTCGCAATCGCCACCGCAATTCCTGCCGCAGCGCATGACCTTGGCGAAACCGTTACGCCCCACTTCGAAAAGGCGATACCGAACATCCCGGGCAAGAAGCTGAGCACGCTCATCGTCGACTATGCGCCGGGTGGGGCCTCGCTCCCGCACAACCACGCAAAGTCAGCCTTCATCTTCGCCTACGTCCTCTCCGGAGAAATCGAGTCGAAGGTAAACGACGGCCCGACCCAGACCTATCGCGCCGGCGAGAGCTGGTACGAGCCGCCGGCGTCCGCCCATCTCGTCAGCCGCAATGCAAGCAAGACCAAGCCCGCAAAGCTGCTCGCCGTCATCGTCGCCGACAGCGACGAAAAGGAACTGACCACCACCATCAAGCAAGACTGACCGGGAACAAAACACATGAGCAAGCGTCTCGACTACAACCAGATCGCACCAGCCGGCGTCAAAGCCTTGGGCGGGGTCTACGGCTACATCATGCAGAGCAGCCTCCCTCCTGTCCTGGTCGATCTGGTCTATCTTCGTATCTCGCAGATCAACAACTGCGCCTACTGCCTCGACATGCATACCCGCGACCTCATGAAAAAAGGGCAGAAGATCGAGAAGATCGCGCTGGTGCAGGCGTGGCGCGAAGCCGGCAATCTCTTCGACGAGCGTGAGCGGGCCGCTCTCGCCTGGGCCGAAACGGTCACGCGCGTTGCCGAGACCAACGTGCCGAACGAAGCCTACGAGGCCGCGCGGGCCGTGTTCGACGAGCGCGAACTCGTCGATCTGACGATCGCGATCGGCCTGATGAACACCTACAACCGAATGGCGATCAGTTTCCGCAATACGCCGCAGGCTGCACTGGAAAGTTAGGACGGGGCACCTCCATCGGAAGCCTCTGGTCCCAGGACAAGTATCTTACGGCTCTCTGCCAGGGATTACGTTGTTTCAACGAGTTAGAGCGACTTCACGGTTCACGGTACGCGACCGTAGCGTAACGGGTGCTTTCTCCGCCCTCATCCCTGTGCTCGTCACAGGGATCCAGCAGCGCCGCGTCTGCGGCGCGGAAGACTCTCTTCAGCCCAAGGACTTGGGCTGGCTGGATTCCTGTGACAAGCACAGGAATGAGGGTCACGGGAGAGCCCGCTATACCGCAACTGACTAGGCTGCCACCGTGCAGCCGAAACCATGAAATGCCCTCGAACCAAGGAGTTGGCT
Organism: Sinorhizobium psoraleae; assembly: GCF_013283645.1. Lineage (GTDB taxonomy): Bacteria > Pseudomonadota > Alphaproteobacteria > Rhizobiales > Rhizobiaceae > Sinorhizobium > Sinorhizobium psoraleae. Next base: position 1,785,608 of record NZ_JABEKV010000001.1, on the reverse strand, counting down.
AATGAAGATATTCATCGCAGGCGCCACAGGCGCCGTCGGCCTGCCGCTCGTACGGGCGCTCACGACGCTTGGCCATCAGGTGACCGGCATGACGCGTCCCGGCCGTGGGTCTGATCGTCTGCGCGAACTCGGGGCGGCGGCGTCTTTCGCCGATGCCTTCGACCCGGAGGCGGTCCATAAAGCGATCGAAGCGGCGGCGCCGGACGTGGTGATCGACCAGCTCACCTGGCTTCCGGCCAACCCCGCCGACATCATCAAGTCGATGCCAAACGATACACGCCTTCACCGCGAGGGCGGCGCCAATCTCATCGCCGCGGCCGAAAAGCTCGGCGTCCGCCGCTATATCATGCAGTCCCGCGGCTTCTATCTGGAGGCCCCGGCAGGTGAGCTCGCCGACGAGGCCGCGAGGCTCAGATACGACGCGCCCGGCGAGATCGGCGAGAGCACGCGCACCGTCGGCGCCTATGAGGACCGGGTGCTTGCCTCGCCGTCGCTGGCGGGCGTCGTGCTGCGCTATGGCTTCTTCTACGGTCCCGGCACCTGGTACCGACCGGAGGGAGCCATCGCGGATCAGGCGCGCAAGGGAGAGTCGGCGATCATCGGCGAAGGAACCGGCGTCTGGTCGTTCGTGCACATCGACGACGCCGTCGCCGCGACGGTTGCCTCGCTGACAGCCGAACCGGGTGTCTACAATGTCGTCGACGACGATCCCCTGCCCGTCGCCGAATGGCTGCCGGCCTTCGCCCGCTGGGTCGATGCGCCGGAGCCTAAGCGCCTGAGCGTGGAGGACGCGCTGAAGACGGCCGGCGAGGAAGCGGTCTACTACCACACCCGCCTCTCCGGAGCGTCCAACCGCCGGGCGAAGGAAAAACTCGCCTTCGCGCCACGGCCGCTTCTGTGGAAGGGTGCCTGATGCATTGCCACCCCGCAGCGCCGCGCGTTTTCAGACGCACGGCGCTGCAGCAATTTGAGCGGCGCCGGACCAGATCGGGCCGACGCTTTCAGACTGCCAAGGCGCGGGCCGGGTTGGAACATAGATGCCCGCTTCCGGAAAAATGAACTATCATGGCGCCAGCCATCCCTCCGCGCTGACTGGCGTGATCGCGATGGCCAAGAATTACCAGCTCGGACGTGTCGCAATTCCACGACAGGGACATGGCCCGGCGGGGAGCTTCAGGCACGGCGTCGCAAGTTTCATCGAGCCGCAAATACACCTGCCCCGCAGGATCTGACTGTCCTCGGCCCCTGGGCGGAGCATGCTGAATTGACACACGATCGGAGACAGCCATGGCACCGAAATTCGGCAGGGATAAAGAGCTGCATGCCTATCGCGAGATGCTGCTGATCCGCAGATTCGAGGAGAAGGCCGGGCAGCTCTATGGCATGGGCCTCATCCGCGGCTTCTGCCACCTCTACATAGGCCAGGAAGCCATTGTCGTCGGCATGCAGATGGCGACGAAAGAGGGCGACCAGGTGATCACCGGATACCGGGATCACGGCCACATGCTGGCCTGCGGCATGCACCCGAACGGCGTCATGGCCGAGTTGACGGGGCGCCGCGGCGGCCTGTCGAAGGGCAAGGGCGGCTCCATGCACATGTTCTCCAAGGAGAAGCACTTCTATGGAGGCCACGGTATCGTTGGCGCTCAGGTGTCGCTCGGCACCGGCATTGCCTTTGCGAACCGCTACAGGGAAAACGGTAATGTCTGCCTGACCTATTTCGGCGAGGGTGCTGCCAACCAGGGCCAGGTCTACGAGAGCTTCAACATGGCCGCGCTATGGAAGCTGCCGATTGTCTATGTGATCGAGAACAACCGCTATGCCATGGGCACGGAGATGAGCCGCGCCTCGGCCCAAACCGATTTTTCCAAACGCGGCGTGTCTTTCGCCATTCCCGGCGAGCCGGTGGACGGCATGGACGTCCGCGCCATCTGCGCAGCCGCTCAAAGCGCAATCGAGCATGCCCGCACCGGCAAGGGCCCGTACATCCTTGAGATGCATACCTACCGCTACCGCGGACACTCCATGTCGGATCCGGCAAAGTATCGCTCGAAGGATGAGGTGACCCGCGTTCGCGAGGAGCAGGATCCGATCGATCTGGTACGCCGGCGTCTGCTGGAGAAATGGAAGCTGTCCGAGGACGAACTGAAGGCGATGGACAGCGAGACGCGCGAGACCGTCAACGCAGCGGCCGATTTTGCCACGAATGATCCCGAGCCTGATCCGTCGGAACTTTATACCGAAATCCTGCTCTGACGTCGTGGGGTGTCATGCTCGCGACAGGCTCTCGGGCCTCCACCCTGCAAGGCCGAACGCCGGTGGGAGGACCAAGCTCAGGAAGCCTGCGTTCGCTGTCCTGCATCCCCTCCCCGGGCTGACGGAACCCGCTCTTCGGCCGCGAGCAACTGGCCTGCCATGCGTTTGGCCTGCCGGGCAGGCTCGGCGATCCGGGTCATCTGCGCGACGGCCATCGCGCCCTCGTGCAGCAGGTTGATCTCGGCCGCGATCCGCTTCGGCTCCGCAAACCGCGCCGCATGGGCGAGTTCCTCAAAATAGGCGATTGCCAGGCGCTTGTGCATCACGGCAGCGCGGAACACGGGATTGACCGTGTCCTTATGCTCCCCCGCCGCGCTCACGAAGATGCAGCCGCGGAACTGCTTGTCGCGGACCGAGGCCTCGAGGAAATCGAATGTCGCCAGAAGGCGCTCGACCGGATCGCTCGCATGCTGCTCGACAAAGGCACGCATGGCACTGCGGTCCTCTTCGTCGCGCCGTTCGAGCGCGGCCAGGATCAGGTCTTCCTTGGTTTCGAAGTGCCGGTACAGCGTCGTCTTGGCCACCCCCGCCTCGGCGATGATCAGGTCGATGCCCGTCGCGTGATAGCCGTGCTGGTTGAACAGCCGGAGTGCGGTGTCGAGCAGGTGGTCCCGGATTTCCGAACGGCGCATTATCGTCCTCGCAATATGTAACAGATCTGTATCTTTTCTTAGCGGTGGCGCAAGGCAAATACAAGGGGCTTTCTGACGACGCTCCACAAAGGAAGAGTTACATAGGGAACAAGGCCGGGAATCTCTTCAGAACCCGCTCTTGCCAAACGATACAGATCGGTATACTTCTTCTTTCATTCGATACAGATCAGTATCGTTTATTCCGCGTCAGCCGGGCGGATCGCCCACCGCGGACAACCCAAGGAGAAGACAATGCCTCGTGTTCCTAGCGCCGCGGCCCACCCGCGCGCACAGGCTCGCGCCGCTTCCCTCGATCTGGCCGAGCACCACGGCCGGGCCGTCAGCGCGGCGGGCCTCTATATCTCGCTGGTCGTGATCTATGGCTGGTTCGGCGGTATGAAGTTCACCGCTTATGAAGCGGAAGGGCTGACCGGCCTTGTCGGCAACAGTCCGCTGTTGAGCTGGAGCTATTCCCTCTTCAGCGTAAGGGACTTCTCGAGCCTTCTCGGCTTCCTCGAACTCAGCATCGGCGCCCTGATCGCGGCACGGCTCGTCAACCCGGTTTACTCGCTCGTCGGCGGTTTGCTCTCGGCCGGGCTGTTCGCGACCACGCTCAGCTTCATGGTGACGACCCCGGGAGTCACCGTTCCGGAGCTCGGCTTTCCGGCGATCTCGGTCGCTGCCGGTCAGTTCCTGCTCAAGGACATCGGCCTGCTCGCCCTCTCCCTCTGGATTGCCGTCGACTCGCTCGCGGCGCTCCGCTCAACCAACGCTTGACCAAAAGCCACCATTCCCAGACCGGCCGTGCCGGTCGGTTCAACGAAAGGAACATCCCATGTATCTGACCTCTGTTCTGTCTAAAATCCGCGCCCACCGGCGCTATCGCCGGACCCTTCGAGCGTTCACGCAATTGAACGACCACTTGCTCGAGGATGTCGGCATTTCCCGCAACGAAATCGATGTCATCGCACGCAGGCAATACGATCAATGAACCCCGAGACTGCGTCACGGCTGACCCCAGACGTGACGCAGAAGGAGACCACCTCATGAACACGCATCATGCCAGGGTCCTGATCATCGGGGCCGGACCGGCCGGTTATACCGCCGCCATCTACGCTGCCCGCGCCAACCTGAAACCGCTCCTCGTGACCGGGCTGCAGGCAGGCGGCCAGCTCACGATCACGACGGATGTCGAGAACTACCCAGGATTTGCCGAACCCGTTCAAGGCCCCTGGCTCATGGAGCAGATGCGGCAGCAGGCGGAGAATGTCGGCACCGAGGTGGTGTACGACATCATCACCTCCGTCGATCTCTCCGAGCGCCCGTTCCGTCTCAAGGGTGACTCCGGCGACACGTACATCGCCGATGCACTCATCATCGCGACGGGAGCCCAGGCCCGCTGGCTTGGCCTTCCCTCCGAGAAGACATTCAATGGATTTGGCGTCTCGGCCTGCGCGACCTGCGACGGCTTCTTCTACCGAAACAGGGAAGTGGTCGTTGTCGGCGGCGGCAACACAGCCGTGCAGGAAGCGCTCTACCTGTCGAACCTTGCCTCCAAGGTCACGGTCGTTCATCGCCGCGATCGGTTCCGCGCGGAGTCGATCCTGCAGGACCGTCTCCTGGCCAAACCGAACGTCGAAGTGATCTGGAACCACGTCATCGCGGAGGTTATCGGCGAGCACGAGCCGAGGAAGTCGGTGACCGGCGTTCGGATCCGTGACGTGAAGACGGGCGACGTGAAGGAGCTATCCACGCACGGCCTTTTTGTCGCGATCGGTCACGATCCGGCAACGGCGTTGTTTCGCGGCCAGCTCGACATGGATGCGGACGGCTACATCAAGGTTGGCTCCTGGTCGACGAAAACGACTGTCCCCGGGGTGCTGGCCGCCGGCGATGTCATCGACCCGGTATTCCGTCAGGCCATCAGCGCCGCCGGCATGGGATGCATGGCGGCCCTGGAAGCCGAGAAATTCCTCGCCGAGCATTCACCCGAGCCGGTCGCCCGGGTGGTCGAGCCGCGTGAAGCGGAAATGGTTGGAGCGTAAGTGTAGCGGATCACCGACGACCCGCCGGCCTCCTGAGGAAGCGCGGACCCGCCCGCAGTTCATCTGCAAAGGTCCGTGCTTCCGGATGCCCTTGCATTCGAACGACACCGGAGTGACAACCGTCGTCCGGTAGCTGCCAATGTCTCCTCTTGCCGAGATCATCGCCGTTCAATCCAAGCCCAAGCTAGACCGATCCATGGACATCAATCAGGTCAGGTACTTTCTCAATCTGGCTGAAACATTGAACTTCACCGAAGCCGCGCGTCGAAGCGGTGTCTCGCAGCCCAGTCTCACGCGGGCAATCCAGCGCCTCGAGGAAGACTTGGGCAGTCCGCTGATCTATCGCGACGGCAAGGACAGCCGCCTGACAGCGCTCGGCCGCGACGTCCAGGCCGAGTTCATGCGGATTGAGCTCGCGCTTAGAAACGTGCGCGAGCATTCCGAAAGCACGGTGCTCGGCCGGCGCCGTATTCTCGATATCGCCGTTGCCCCGACCATCGGCCCCGCTGCATTTGCCGCATTCTTTGACGCCGCGCTTGGCGAGCTTCCTTCCGTGAAGATCAACATGCATCAGCTATTGGCCGGCGAAGGCGCGAACGAAGTGCTTTCCGGCAGGTATCACGCCTGTATCCTGCCGCGGGCGCCGCGCCCCAACCCCAAGCTCAACGTCGTGCCGCTCTTTCGCGAGCGGTTCCTCCTCGCCTGCGCGGAGAGCCATCCGCTGGCGGGCAAGGATGTCGTCAGCACCGAGGCGATCGCCGCCTATCCCTATGTCGATCGGCTCGCGTGCGAGTTCCACACCGAGATCACCGAGCACCTGATGGACCACGATGCGGTCATGCAGCCGCGCTTCAGTGCCGACCGCGAGGACTGGGTCCAGCAGGTGGTCGCCGAGGGCCGTGCGATCTGCATCATGCCCGAGCGGTCCATCGTCGTGCAGGGCATCGTTACCCGTCCGGTCGAAGGGATTTCCCTGGAGCGCGAACTGGTATTTGTGACGGTCTCCGGTTCCGGCACACCGCTCGAGATCCGCAAGATCGCGCAGTCGGCGGCCCGGCACGACTGGTCATGAGCGGGCGCCTGTCGCGCGGCTATGGAATCTATGCACACCCTATATTGGGAATCGGCATGACGGCTCGCCATATTCAGGCAACAAATCCAGCAACGGAGACAAGGGCAATGACCTATAGAAAAACCGACGAAGCGGTCAGCAAGCTTACGCCCGAGCAGTATCGGGTAACGCAGCAGAACGGCACCGAACGCCCCTTCACCGGGGAGTACACCGACAACAAAACGCCGGGAATCTATGTCGACATCGTTTCCGGCGAACCGCTGTTCGCCTCGGCCGACAAGTTCGATTCCGGCTGCGGCTGGCCGAGCTTTACCAAGCCGATCGTACCGGCAAACGTCAACGAACTCAGGGATAACTCACATGGCATGATCCGCACCGAGGTCCGCTCGGTGCATGGCGACAGCCATCTCGGCCATGTGTTTCCCGACGGCCCTGAAGACCGGGGCGGACTGCGTTACTGCATCAATTCCGCCGCACTGCGCTTCATTCCGCGCGAGGAAATGGAGGCCGAGGGCTACGGCGCCTATATCAACCAGGTGGAGGATATCTGAATGACCAAGAGAGCTGTTTTGGCTGGTGGCTGCTTCTGGGGGATGCAGGATTTGATCCGCAAGCTCCCCGGCGTCATCGACACCCGCGTGGGCTACACCGGCGGCGATGTGCCGAATGCGACCTACCGCAATCACGGTACCCACGCCGAAGGCATCGAGATCGTCTTCGATCCCGAGAAGATCAGCTACAGGCGGATTCTGGAGTTCTTCTTCCAGATCCACGATCCGACCACGAAAAACCGACAGGGCAACGACATCGGCACCTCCTACCGCTCGGCTATCTACTATGTCGACGACGAGCAGAAGCGAGTTGCCGAGGACACGATTGCAGACGTCGAGGCCTCGGGCCTGTGGCCGGGCAAGGTCGTGACCGAAGTCGAGCCGGTGGGAGACTTCTGGGAGGCGGAGCCGGAGCACCAGGATTACCTGGAGAACTACCCCAGCGGCTACACCTGCCACTTCCCGCGCCCCGACTGGGTGCTGCCCCGGCGGTCGGCGGCCGAGTAACCGGCCGCCTCTGGCCGCGGCGTTTGTTGCCGCGGTCATAGCTGCTCATCGAGGCAGCAAGGAAGCGCGTTCAGGCTGAACGCGCTTCCCTCAGCGGCCGACGGTATGTCAATCAGATCGCATCGGCCGGCGCCAAAGATCTCGGCGGCGTGTGCCGCTACATCATGCAGCGCAGCCCCCGCGGTGCATTTGACCTTCACCAGCCGTCATGAAGTCGCTCATTGAGAGCGCCTGCACTTCCAAGGCGAACAAGATCGCCGAAGCGATTGAAGTGCTGTCCGTCCAAAAAAGATTTGAGGCACAAAAGGTGCTATCCTCGGCCCGTTCACGTTCAGGAGCCGTCTCTTGCAATATCCGAGCGGATTCCACGTTGGAAGCCGCGGAGGACGTACGTCGCCTGCAAGCGCCCAAATAGTCGTCGCGATCCCAATTGAGGAGAAGATCGATGCATGGCAAGTTGCACCCGCTGCTGCAAGAGGCTCTGGAAGCGCATGGCGGGCACGACCGCTGGCGCAAGTCCAAGGGTATTGCCTCAACGATACTGAGCGGTGGAAAGCTATGGGAGCTGAAAGGCGCTCCTTTGATCCCTGTGCCGCGGCGTGCAACAAGCGAGTTCCACCGGCAGTGGACCCGAGTTACTCCCTTTGGAGAACCGGATTGGACGATGACCTGGACTCCCGAGCGTGTGGAGATCACCGCCGGAGATGGCTCTGTTATCGCCGAGCGAAACAACGGACGTGAAGCGTTCGATCGCAGCTTCAACGGACAATGGGACCCGCTGAACCTCGCCTACTTCAACGGCTATGCCATGTGGACGTATCATGCGACGCCGTTCGTTTTCGGCGAGCCCGGCTATGAAGCTCGCGACATTGCCCCGATCGAGAACGAAGGTGAGACGCTCCGCGGCGTAGCCGTCCAGTTTCCCGAAGGCGTACACAGCCACACGCGAGAACAGCGCTTCTACTTCGGCTCGGATGGGCTGCTGCGCCGTCACGATTATACGGTTGATGTGTGGGCCGACACGCCGGCCGCGCACTTTATATCTGATTACGTCGACGTTGACGGGCTGAAGTACCCGACCCGCCGCAGCGTGTTCACACTCAAGCCGGATCGCACTCTCGACCGCGATTTCAACGCCGTCACGATCGAGCTGTCGGATTACGCGCTGTTCTGAGATGACGCTGCCGCGGTGCCGGTCCTGTACAGCAACGGCTTTCCGTCAGAAATTGCGTAGTTTCAAGGCGTTAGATCATTTCACCGTTTCAATGAAAAAATGATCTTGAGCGAGGGAGCGTCACCATGACTTTCAACACGCAACGGCTTCAATTTGCCGGCCATTCCGGTGCAACGCTCGCCGCCCGCCTCGACCTGCCCAACGGGCCTTTGCGCGGCTACGCGCTTTTTGCCCATTGCTTCACCTGTTCGAAGGATCTGGCGGCGGCGCGCCGCATCGCGGCGGAGCTTGCGCGCGAGGGGATTGCCGTGCTGCGCTTCGACTTCACCGGCCTCGGATCGAGCGAGGGCGAATTCGCCTCGACAAATTTCTCCTCCAATATCGCCGACCTGCTTTCGGCCGCCGACTATCTCCGTCAACACTATCAGGCACCGTCGCTGCTGATCGGCCACTCGCTCGGCGGCGCAGCGGTCCTGGCCGTCGCCAAGGACATTCCGGAAGTGCGCGCCGTTGCCACGATCGGCGCGCCGGCCGATGTCGGCCATGTGCTGAAGAACTTCGGAACGAGCCTCGAGGAGATCGAGAAAAACGGCGCGGCCGACGTCGACCTCGCCGGGCGCAAGTTCCTTGTCAGGAAGCAGTTTGTCGAGGACGCGCGTGCACAGCGCATCAGGCACGCTGTCGCGAGCCTGAAAAAGCCGCTCCTCATCCTTCACGCGCCGCTGGACCAGACGGTGGGCATCGAGAACGCCAACGAAATCTTCCTCGCGGCCAAACATCCCAAGAGCTTCGTTTCGCTGGACAAGGCCGACCACCTGCTCACCGACCCTGAAGACGCGGCCTTCGCTGGACGGGTCATTTCGGGATGGATGACGCGTTATCTCGCCGCCGACGCGCCGCAGGGAACCGAGCCGGTCGAACATGTCCGCGTGATGGAAACCGGCGAAGGCAAGTTTCAGAACGCGGTTCAGGCAGGCGGCCATCGGCTTTTCGCCGACGAACCCGAAAACGTGGGCGGGCTCGATTCCGGACCCTCGCCCTATGACTTCCTGTCGATCGCGCTCGGCGCCTGCACCTCGATGACGCTGCGCCTCTACGCCGATCACAAGAAGCTGACGCTCGGGCGCATCGGCGTAGACGTCTCGCATGCCAAGATCCATGCCAGGGACTGCGAGGAGTGCACCGAAGCGGAACGCAGCGGCGGCGCCAGGATCGACCATTTCGAGCGTGTCATTTCCGTCGATGGCGAGGTCTCCGAAGAGCTTCGCGGCAAGATCGCCGAAATTGCCGGCAAATGCCCGGTCCATCGCACGCTCGAAGCCGTGGCGAGGGTAAAAACCATTGTGAAATCAGGCTCCCAGGCGACGGAACGATAGCTTCGGCCGCTGAGACGGGTTGATTGCCGCCTTTCCCCGGGACGGTATCGCAGGTGGTTTCCGTTCAAGGACCATGCGGGCGGCTAACGCGACCCGGTGATCCTGTGGTACTCTCTTGCTACTGCATGTTTCCTTAAATCGTAGCCGCGCGTCGGATAAGACGCGGCGCTGTAGGACATGATGAGGGGGCTGATGCGATGTTGCGCGTGTTGGCGTTGATCCTGTTTCTCACTGGAATCCCGATGCAGGCGGCGGCCGCACCTCCGGATGCGGCGTCTTCGGATGTCGACCTGGAACTCGTGCTTGCGGTCGACATGTCGGGCTCGATGGACATGGAGGAGGCGCGTGTGCAGCGCCTCGGCTATCTGGAGGCACTCAGACACCCGGACTTCATCAATGCCATCAAGGGCGGTTACCTCGGGCGTATTGCCATCGGTTATTTTGAATGGGCGGGACTGGTGAACGAAGCGTCGGTGCTGGCCTGGCAGGTGATCGACGACGCCGAGGACGCCGAAGCCTTCGCCGCCCGGCTCGAAGCCCGTCCGGTCGGCACCCGGCGCGGCACCTCGATCTCCAACGCGATCCTGTTCGGGACGAACCTGATCGAGTCCAATGCCTACTCCGGTGTGCGCCGCGTCCTTGATCTTTCCGGCGACGGCCATAACAACGTCGGACCGCCGGTCGCGCCCGCCCGTGCTGCCGCCCTGGAGCGCGGGATCGTCATCAACGGATTGGCGATCCTCATCAGGCCCTCCAATTCGGGCGTTCCGCTTGATCAGTACTATTCGGAATGCGTCATCGGCGGCCCGGGCTCCTTCATGATTCCCGTACACGAGGCGGAGGACTTTGCCATCGCCGTTCGCCAGAAGCTGCTTCTGGAGGTAAGCGGCCGCACGCCTGCCTGGAGGCTGCGGCGAGCCGCTGCCACACCCCCGGTCGATTGCCTGTTCGGCGAGAAGCTCAATCCGAACTTCATCGAGCGGGTGTTTCCGGAACTGAATCGGTAGATCGGAGGCATTTCGGCGATCACGGTCCAGAAGAGCGAAACCCGCGGCGCGTTCACTCCGGCAGCCCGGCCAGTCGCAGGCCGTCCGCGAAGCGCGCGAGATCTTCCGGGCGATGGATCGGCAGCCAGTCCTTGAGATTGGAGACGCGGAGCGACGGGTCGAGCGCGCGCAGGCGCTGCATAGCCTGCCGGGCTTCGTCGCTGCGCCCGGCAAGCGCGTGGCTCGCCGCCACCACGGCGACCGCGATCAGCAGGCTGGGGAGGTTCCCCAGCGCCTTCTCGGCCCAGGCCGATGCGGAATCGAAGCGCCCGGCGAAGAAGTGCGCGAGCGCCGTCCCGGCCTGCATCCGGAAAATCTCCGGGTCCAGCGGGCTCAGGCGAACGGCATGGGCGAAATTCTCTATCGCGCTCTCCGTTTCACCACGGAAAACGCGCAGGAAGCCGCCGAGGAACCAGGCGGGAGCGAGGTTGGGATTGAGCAGCCGTGCCCGGTCGATGAGCGCGATGCCACCGTCGAGGTCGCCCGCGAGATGGCCGAGCGCGTGCCCGCCTCTTGTCAGCGCCACCGCATCGTCCCGGCCAAGTTCCACCGCCAGCCGAGCAAGGCGCGCGCCCTCGGCGATCTCCCGGGCCCGGTCGGTTGTCCAACCATTCACCTTACGCCAGAAATGGCACCAGGCCGCCGCGGCATAGGCCGAAGCGAATTCCGGATCGAGTTCGGTCGCCGTGTAGAACAGGGGCAGCGCCGCCTCGATCGCTTCGCGGGTTCCGCTGTGCAGCTTCGCCATGCCGCGCAGGTAATAGTCGTAGGCGTCGAGGTTTTCCGTCGGCTTGCGCTTGGCGCGTTCGATCTCCGCCTGTTCGAGCTGTGGCGCGATCGCACCGACAACACTTTCGGCCATCTGGTCCTGCAGTTCGAAGATGTCGTCGAGCGTGCCTTCGAAGCGCTCTGCCCAGAGATGCGTCCCGGTCGTGGCGTCGATGAGCTGTCCGGTGATGCGCAGCTTGTTGCCGGACTTGCGCACGCTGCCTTCCAGCACGTAGCGCACGCCAAGCTCCCGGCCGACTTCCTTCACATCCACCGCACGGCCCTTGTATGTGAAGCTCGAATTGCGGGCGATGACGAACAGCCAGCGGATGCGCGACAGGGCCGCGATGATGTCCTCCACCACGCCGTCGGCGAAATAGTCCTGCTCCTGATCGCCGCTGAGATTGAGGAACGGCAAGACCGTAATGGAGGGCTTCTCCGGAAGGACGAGGGCGGCCGGCGACGGTTCCTTCCGTTCCGGCGCCGCCTGTTCAACAACGAGCTGTCGCGTTTCCCCGATCTCTTCTCCCCTGATCTCGCCGACAAAGCGGAAGCCCTTGCGGGCGACCGTCCGGACGAGCCGCTGCTCTTCGCCGCTGTCGCCGATTGCCTTGCGAACCGCGTTGATGTGGCTGGTGATCGTCGATTCCGAGACGATCCGGCCACCCCAAACCGCCTGGAGCAGGTCGTCCTTGCTGACGACGCGGTCGCGATTCCTGACGAGATGCAGCAACAGGTCGAAGACCTGCGGCCCAACGGCCACGACTTGCCCGCGCAGAGTCAATTCCCGGCGCTCCGGATCGAGCACGTAGTCTCCAAACACGAACGGCACGTCGCTATCCCCTGACGAATGCTTCCGCCCCTTGATAGCACGGCAAGGCATGCTTAGGGCGACTCCAGGAAAAGTGTGTAGCGGTTTCAGTCGCGGCTTCAAAGGCAAGAGCATCCGATGCCCATCGAGCGACAGCACGTAATTGGGTTCGGCAGATGCTTTTTCGTCCTCATCAAATTAGCTGAGCCGTAACGCACGGCCGTCCCCATCCTCCCTCATTCCTGTGCTCGTCACAGGAATCCAGCGCGCCCAAGTCCTTGGGCGCGGGAGAATCGTACGTGCAACTGAAGCGAAACTACAACTGTGACAGCATCTGTATTGCCGCGAGACGGAGTCATTCACGGCGCGGACGCACCGTGGCTGGTTTCCTGTGACAAGCACAGGAATGAGGTTGGGAGGAGAACCTAGCCGTACGCAAGTGACGAGGAGCAGTACGCTGCTGTCGTGCAATGTGCCCAGCCAGCAAGCACCCTTGGACGAATAACCAAGCTTCCCTCAAGCTCAATTCAAGCCCGCCGCAAGGACTTCCCCGACACGCGCAGGCACTCTCCATGCACATCGACGGCAATGGTTGCGGTCGGGAGAAAGGGAGAGAAGCCATGAAGATCGTCGTCATCGGAGGCACCGGCCTCATCGGATCGAAACTTGTGAAGAACCTTCGCGAGCGCGGCCACGACCTGCTCGCAGCCGCACCCACCACGGGCGTGAACACCATCACCCGCGAGGGATTGGCCGAAGCGCTCGACGGCGCCGATATCGTCGTCGACGTGGCGAATGCACCGGTGTGGGAAGACAAGGCTGTGCTTGAGTTTTTCGAGACGTCGGGCCGGAACCTCCTGGCTGCGGAAGCCGCCGCCGGCGTCCGTCACCACGTTGCCCTGTCGGTCGTCGGCAGCGAACGGCTTCCCGACAACGGCTATTTCCGGGCGAAGGTCGCGCAGGAAAATCTCATCAAGGCATCCTGCATTCCCTACACCATCCTGCGTGCCACGCAGTTCTTCGAGTTCGTCGGCGGCATTGCCCAATCGGGCACGGTCGGCGAGGAAATCCGCCTGTCGCCGGCGCTGTTTCAGCCGATCGCGTCCGACGACGTGGTGGCAGCGCTTGCCGATGTCACGGTCGCGCCGCCCGTCAACGGCACGGTCGAAGTTGCCGGTCCCGAGGCCATGCCGCTCGACGAAGTGGTCAGGCGCTTCCTCAGCGCAACGCGGGACACGCGCAAGGTCGCGCCGGACGTCCACGCGCGCTACTTCGGCTCCGTTCTCGACGATCAATCGCTGACCCCCGGCAAGAGCCCGCGCCTGGGCGCGATCCGGTTCGAGGACTGGCTCGGCCAGCAAGTCTCGCGCTGAGGCGGGCGATGGGTAAATCAGAAAAAATAGCCCCGAACCGGGCCGGAACTTCACGACAGACCCCCCTCGAAGGAGAATTGCCATGCTTAAACGATTTCTCTCGGCCGCTGCCTTCGCAGCGCTCTCGATCTCCGCGGCTTCGGCAGGCGACCGGCCCGCGGGCAAGGTGACGGTCGTCTTCGACCACGCGCTCCCTAACGTCCCTGGCAAGAGCATGAAGGGCGTACTCGTCGAATACGGGCCGGGCGGCGGATCACCCGCCCACACGCACCCCAAGTCCGCCTTCATCTATGCGACGGTGCTCGAGGGCGCGATCCGCAGCAGCGTCAACGGCTCGCCGGAAAAGGTCTACCACGTCGGCGAAAACTTCTACGAAGACCCAGGCTCTCATCATGAGGTAAGCGCGAATGCCAGCGACACGGAGCCTGCGCGGCTGCTGGCGGTGTTTGTCGTCGACACCGACGAAAAGGAAATCACCACGCCCATCAAGGAGTGAGCCGCCGGAGCCGCTCACCGAGCGCGACAGTCCCGGCGGCTCCCGGCCGTTTCGGGACTGCCGCGTCCCGTCGACATTCAACCAGGACAGAAAAAATGGATTCACTTCAAGACAAGGTCGCCATCGTCACCGGCGGAAGCTCCGGCATCGGCCGCGCTGCTGCGCTTTCACTCGCGAGACGTGGCGCAAAAGTTCTGATCACCGGGAGAAGACAGTCCGCGATCGACGCGGTCTGCGCTTTGTCCGAAAACATCGGCGGCATCGTCGCGGATGTCGCCAACGCCGATGACGCGGCGCGCACCATTGCCGCGGCGGCCGATCGCTGGGGCGGCCTCGACCTGCTCGTCAACAATGCCGGCGCCGGCGCGATCATGCCCCTTTCCGACGCAACGGCGGAACGCATCGCTGCGATATTCGCCGTCAACGTCACCGGCCCGAGCCTGCTTGCCGCTGCCGCCCTTCCCTTCCTCCGGGCGAGCAAAGGCGCGATTATCAACATCTCCAGCACCTACGGCCACAAGGCCGCGGCCGGTCTTTCCCACTATGCCGCCAGCAAGGCAGCGCTGGAGCACCTCACGCGCTGCTGGGCACTTGAGCTCGCCCCGGACGGCATCCGCGTCAACGCGATCTCCGCCGGCCCCACCGAATCCGGCGCACTCACGGGCATGATGGGCCTTTCCGCAGAACAGGCGGCCGAGGTCAAGTCGCACGAGCAAGACATGATCCCGCTGAAGAGACGCGGCGAACCGGACGACATTGCCCGCTGGATCGCCATGTTCGCCGATCCGGGCACGGCCTGGGCAACCGGCCAGATCCTGAGCGTCGACGGCGGGCTGTCGGTCGCCTAGCGCAATTCCAAGGCGTGCAACCGTTTTCCTCCGGAATTGCATCGTTCCGAACAGTTGGATCATTTCTGGAAGGGTGCACGGGAAGCGGCCTGCGCCACATGGCACTGGCCGCTGCCCGCAACACCTTTTCGCCAGGCCGCGCCTCCCACGGTGCCGCGCGTCTTATCAAACCCGCAAGGGAGGTTCCAGCCGGGGTGGCGGCTGACATCCATTTACGCTTTGTGCCTATTCTCCACCTGGAACAAACCGCTGCTCGGGGTTTAGAGCATGGCAGGCCTGAAGGACCCGGTAAACGCGCTTGCGACCATCGGCCTGGCGCTCGGCGGCGTGTTCGGCATGGCCGGCACGATGACAAGCGATCCGAACCTGCAGGCGCTCGCCTGGGCGATCGACGGCAGCGGGCTGGTGATGGCCTCCGCCCTGCTCACCTTGAAATTCCACAGGATGGGAAGCGAGATCGTCGCCGCCGGCTTTCTCGTCTTTGCCATCGCCGAGGGCGTCATCATGTCCGGAACGGCGGCAGGCCCGAGCGCCAGCGTCCCCTCCTTCGGCGCCGGCATCGCCCTCTGGGCGACCGCGCTCCTCGTCACCAAGGCACTTCCCGACATGGGTCCGCGCCTTCGGCATCGTCGCTGCCGTCCTTTTCCTGGTGACCGCCGCACGGATTTTCGCGGGTGAACAGGTGCTGCCCACCGCCTCGCCGCTCCCCTTCTTCGCCTATCCCTTCCTCGTCGCCACCTTCGCCGGCTGGATCTGGTCACTCGCGCGGGAGAGCTGAGCGGACGATCGCGTCTCCACGCCGCCGCAACGGGAATTGGCGGAAACCGCCCTTCCCCTCACCCGCACGGCTGCTATCATCCGCGGGATGACCAAGGAAGCCGATGCCACGCCGCTCGCCGGCGGCGAGAGAAATGTTGTCAGCCGACGAGGCGGGGTCGTCATCCGCGAGACGGGCCCATGGGCTCCTTCGGTCCATTCCCTGCTGCGCCATCTTGAGGATGCCGGCTTCGCCGGCGCGCCGCGCGTCGTCGGAGACGGCTTTGACGAGCAGGGCCGCGAAGTCCTCACCTTTATCGAAGGCGATGTCATCAATCCGGCCCCCTGGTCGGACGAGGCTATTCACGCGCTGGGCGGCCTCATGCGTCGGCTGCACGATGCGACCGCCTCCTTTCGGCCTCCGGCAGATGCGCTCTGGCGCCCCTGGTTTGGCCGGAACGTCGGCACGCAGGACATCGTCGGGCACTGCGATGCCGCCCCCTGGAACGTGGTTTCGCGAAACGGCAAGCCGGTCGCGCTGATCGACTGGGAGGCGGCCGGTCCCGTCGACCGGCTGACCGAGATCGCCATGGCCGCCTGGAACAACGCCCAACTCTATGACGACGACGTCGCGGAGATGAACGGCCTGCCCGATGCCAAGCGCCGCATGCGCCAGGTGCGCATCTTCGCTGACGGCTACGCACTACCAGCCGGCGAGCGCCACCGGCTCGGCTACAGGATCATCGCGTTCGCAGCCGACAGCGCTGCGAACGAGGTGATTGAACAGCAGATCACGCCCGAAACCGAAATCGCCCCGCGCGTCTGGGGCATCGCCTGGCAGACACGCAGCGTCGCCTGGCTCATCCGCAACCGCGAGGCATTGGAGAAGGCGTTGAAGTGAGACGGATCGGACATGGCGGTGCCGATGCGAGGGGAGGCCGTCGCGGGCATTACATCCATTCGTCACGACTTCCGGGTAGCCTGTGTAACGGGAGGGTTCTGGCGGCTCCATCGTTTTGCCGCACAACCTGACACCACGCGCCTCGACGACAGCACGGGCAAGTGGCGCGGGTCAACCGAGGATGAAAAATGAGCAAGTCTGCCAACCTGGCTCTAGCAGCCCTCTTCGCGGCAACGATCGCCGCCGGCGCCTCTCCTGCATTTGCAGCGGGAAGCTACTACAAGGGCATATCGGCAACGCGCATCAATGACGGACACCGGAGCGGCAAATTCAACCCCGGAGCCAAAGGGGTGAACAAGCCGCCGCCGAGAAACGGCGCATACTACAAAGGCATTTTCCGCAGGTAGGAACGGGAAACGCTCCCGGCGACCGTGCTCCAAATCGCCTGCCGCTCAATCCACTCTCTGCCCCGCGCAAACGTCGCGCACACATGCGCGCAGCCAGCGATGCGCCGGGTCGGCGTCGAGCCGCGGGTGCCAGAGCATGGAAACCGTGATCTCCCGCGCGAAGACCGGCATTGGAAAACTGTGCATGCCGGCCCGGAGCGCTCCCGTATGCCGTTCGGGAACGCTGGCGATCAGGTCGGTGGCGCGGGCGAGCGCGAGTGCGGCGGCAAAGCCGCCGACGATCGTGACGATCTCGCGCTCCAGCCCGAGTGCCTCCAGCGCCTCGTCGAGCGGCCCCTTGTCGAGGCCGCGCCGCGAGACGAGCACATGCCGGCCGGCGGCATAGCGGGCGGGCGTCACCTCGCCCTCGCAAAGCGGGTGCCCCAGCCGCACCACGCCGACGAACCGGTCGCGGAACAGCGCCTGTGTTCGCACCTCAGGACTGATCGTCTCACCCACCACGCCGGTCTCGAGGTCGACGGTCGCCTCGCGAAGCGGCCCGCTGTCCCTGTCCGGTTTCGGCACGAAACGCAGCCGCACGCCGGGCGCTTCCCGGCCGACGCGGGCGATCAGGTCCGGCCCGAAATTCTCCACGAAACCGTCGCTGGTCCTGAGCGTGAAGGTTCTGGCCAGCCGTTCGAGGTCGAGCTTTTCCTGCGGCCGCAGCACCGCCTCCGCCTCCTCTACGAGCCGGCCGACCCGCTCGCCGAGTTCGAGCGCGCGGGGCGTCGGCACAAGGCCGCGCCCTGCCCGGACCAGCAGCGGATCGCCCGTCACCTCGCGCAGCCGCGCCAGCGCCCGGCTCATCGCCGATGGGCTGAGCCGCAGCCGCCTGGCCGCGCGGGCAACGCTGCCTTCTGACAGCAGCACGTCGAGGGTGGCAAGAAGATTGAGGTCAGGTTTCGACATGCGCCGACTATAGCCCATGGTGACATGGCGTCAAACGCACGAATGAAGTGCAAATGATGCGCATTCCGCCATGCCTTGCGAAGGACTACCTTTTCCGTAACCCCCAAACGCAGGAAATGGAGTTCACAGCGATGTCGATCACGACACGGCCAGCCGGGACGCCCCCCGAAACAGGCGCCGGAACGGGCGAACGGACGCCCTCCTTTCGCTGGGCGCTTGCCGCCCTTTCCCTCTCGATGCTGCTCTCTTCGCTCGGCACCAGCATCGCCAATGTCGGCCTGCCGGCGCTGGCCGAGGCGTTCGACGCCTCCTTCCAGGAGGTCCAGTGGATCGTGCTTGCCTATCTGCTCGCCATCACCACGCTCATCGTCAGCGTCGGGCGGCTCGGCGATATGGTCGGCCGTCGCCGGCTGCTGCTTTCCGGCATCGCGCTCTTTACCGCAGCCTCCGCCCTTTGCGGCATCGCGCCCTCGCTTTCAATACTGATCGCGGCGCGGGCGGCGCAGGGTCTCGGCGCGGCGGTCATGATGGCACTTGCCATGGCGCTCGTCGGCGAGACGGTGCCGAAGGCAAGGACCGGCAGCGCCATGGGGCTGCTCGGAACGACGTCCGCGATCGGCACCGCCCTCGGCCCCTCGCTCGGCGGCCTCCTGATTTCCGGTCTCGGCTGGCGGGCGATCTTCCTCGCCGGCGTGCCGCTCGGCATTCTGACGATCGTCATCGCGTTTCGCGCCCTCCCCGTGGATCACAAGCGGCGTGAAGGCACGCGGCCGGGCTTCGACACCCTCGGCACGTTGCTGCTGGCGCTGACGCTTGCGGCCTATGCGCTCGCCATGACGATCGGACGCGGAAGCTTTGGTCCGCTCAGCATGAGCTTCCTGTTGGTCGCGATCGTCGCAGGTGCCCTCTTCGTGTTCGTCGAGGCGAGAACCGCCTCGCCCCTGCTCCGGCTGACGATGTTCCGCGATCCGGTGCTCTCCGCCGGCCTGGCGATGAGCGCGCTGGTCTCGACTGTGATGATGGCGACGCTGGTGGTCGGGCCGTTCTACCTCTCCCATGGGCTCGGGCTCGATGCGGCCCGCGTCGGCCTCGTCATGTCAGCCGGCCCACTCGTTGCGGCACTCGCGGGCGTACCCGCCGGCCGCCTGGTCGACCGGCTCGGCGCGCAGCCGATGACCGTCGCCGGGCTTGCCGCGATCGCCGCCGGCGCCTTCCTCCTCTCCCTCATTCCGGCCGGGTTCGGCATTGCCGGTTATATCGCGCCCATCGTCACCGTGACCGCCGGCTATGCGCTGTTTCAGGCCGCCAACAACACAGCCGTGATGAAGGATATCGGATCGGGCGAGCGAGGCATCATCTCCGGCATGCTCAACCTCTCGCGCAATCTCGGCCTCGTCACCGGCGCCTCCTTCATGGGAGCGGTCTTCGCGCTCGCCTCAGGCGCAAGCGAGATCGCCGCGGCAACCCCCGAGGCGGTGGCCACCGGCATGCGCATCACCTTCGCCGTCGCCGCAGTCCTGATCGTCGCCGCACTCGTCGTCGCGGTCACCAGCCGCGCCTTCGCAAACCGCACTGCGGTTCCGGGTGACGTAACGTAAGCCGCTCGGCCGGACGCTTTTCCGGGCGCGCCCATTCCGGGCGAACCGCCGCGTCATCGACATATCGGGCGACGGCCCCAACAATGCCGGAGCTCCGGCACCGCTCGCCCGCAACTACACCATCGCCCAGGGGATCACCATCGACGGACTCCCGGTCATGCTGAGGAGCGCGCCGGATACGGCATCGATCGCGGATCTCGACGTTTATTACCGGGAGTGCGTTATCGGCGGTCCCGGGGCTTTCCTGTTGAAGGTGAAGCACATCGACGAGTTTGCCGCGGCGATCCTCGCCAAGCTCGTCATCGAGATTTCAGGGCTGAAGGTGAGCCGCTACGGGCCGGATGAGCCAAAGCCAAGTCCTGTCCGGTACGGGCAACCTATAATTGCTTCATCGGCGAGGAACTGCAGGAGCGCTCGATCGGCCGGTAGATCATTTCATCGCTTCGCTCACACGACAGTAGTGTGCAGCGCCTCGTCGGTCTCCTCCGATCCTTATTCCCGTGCTCGTCACTCTCGTCTCACCAGCTCGGCCGAGCGTTCCGTGCAGGGCGACCAGCCACGTGTGAAGCCCATGCCCATGGCGATCTGGGCCAGCGCCAGTTGCTCGCGCAGATGCTTACAGTCGGCGAGCAGCGTGCGGATCGTCGCTTCGGCGTCGCCGTCGTGCCAGGCGAGCGCGGCCGCAACTTCGTCCAGCCACTCGTCGAATTCCTCGATATCGGACCGCTCCGCGGCAGACATGAATCCTCCTTCTCCGTGCATAGACGGAGTTCTCTCTTCAACAGTTTCAGATTGGCGGCCGCATCGCCGATGGATGTTCTTATTATGTTCTCTTTGGGGCGGGAGTCAATCGCGTTTCGCGAAGCGGGCGGTAATGTTGTCACGCAATTCCGGACGGAAAACCGCTGCACACTTTTCCTGGAATTGTTGAGTTAAGTGCTGCGCAATTCCTGACGGAAAACCGCTGCGCACTTTTCCTGGAATTGCTGGGTTAAGTGCTACGCAATTCCGGACGGAAAACCGCTACGCACTTTTCCTGGAATTGCTTAGTTGAGCCGTTCGCCGAAGAACGCTTGCGGAAACAATGAGAACATCGGCTTCTTGCGAAGTTCGACCGGGGAACGGCTCCGCATGGCGAGCCAATGCCGCACCGCCTGCTGCGGCGGCTCGCCGGGTGCAATCGCGATCGACCGACCCATGAGGTCGAGGCGGCGGCCGCGATAGCCAAGGTCGGCCGGGTGCCGGCCGAAGCGGGACGGGCCGAAATCGACGCACCAGCGCTTCCGGTGTGGGAACCGTCTCGCGGGGCCTGCCGCAAAGAATGCCCAGACGTCGATGTCCTTGAGCCCGTTCACGCCGTCGAGATAATGCAGCGCACCGCCCTGGGCGAGGGCGAGAAGGAGCAGGCGATCGCGATAGAGGCCGGCGACGGGCGCGCGATCGAAGATGGCGGCTAGCGTGCGAAGGGCGACGGCCGCGATCTCCTCGAGGTCTTCCGGCGTGAGCCGTTCATAGGATCTTTCGCTGACGTCCTCCATCGTGGACACCGTTCTCCTGCGTGCTCCAGACTTAGCGCGGAGCGCGGGATGTTGCGTGGCCGGGCAACGATGGTCCGGCGGACGGGTATTGTGCAAAGGTGCTGGCGAGGCCAAGCGCGTCGAGGCCGCGCCTAGCCGCGATTCGGATCGCGAAAGAACCGTTATCCCTCCGCTTCCCAGACCGAATTGGCGTCGCGGATGACCTTCCTGATCTTCTTCTCCTTCTGCCAGTCGCGGCCGATGTCCTTGATGACCGGGCGCTTTTCGGGTGAGAAGATATAGCTTTTCTTGTTGCGGACGTATTTTTCGAGGGTCGGGTTCACGCCGTAGTAGAATTGCTTTTCCGGGTCCTTCGCGGGGTCCATCAACCTCGCGCACTCCCTCATGAACTCGCCTCTGAGAAGCGACGGCGAGGTGGTGAAGATCGGGAAGGCGCTGAACTTCGGGATCTTGATACCGAACAGTCGCACATATTCGTTGCGCTTGTGAAAATGGCCCTTCTTCGCGATGTCCCATTTCTGCTCGGCGGTGTGGAAAGACACCTGCGCGATCGAGGCATTCCGGAAGGCGGTGAAAACGTCCGGGCCGATGTCGGTCAACGCGACCCAATCGTCTTCGAGGTGCAGGACGAACTCCGCCTTTGTGGCCGACCAGAGCCGCCGCACGGCGCCGGCGAAGCTCGGCGTTTCGGGCTCGAAAACGATGGCTGCCGGAAACCGGCGCCGGACGAGATCGAGGCAGGCGGCATGCGCGTCCTCATCCCCGAAGATCGGATCGAGGTTCATGTAGACATTCTCGATCTCGAAGTGATCGAGCATCCGCTTCGACAGGCTTTCGAGCGTGGCGGCCAACAGATCGGGGCGCCGCGAGGCGACAATGCAAACGTCGATTTTCGGCATCGATGATCGTCTTGCGGTTGAGGGGGCCGAGGGTGTACACGCTTGTCATCCACGGCGTGTGGCTTGACAACAGAAACTGGTCAGGCGCCGCTCATATAGTCGCCTCAACAACAGCGTGCAACAGGGAAAACATGGCTCGCGTGAGTATCGCCGTCCCCACCTACAACGGTGTCCAGACAATTTCCGAAAGCCTGAATTGCCTGCGCGGGCAGAGCTTCGAGGACTTCGAGGTCATCATCTGCGACAACGCCTCGACCGACGGCACCAGCGAGATCTGCGCCGAATTTGCGCGAAAGGACCGACGGTTCCGCCACGTTCGCAGCAACATCAACGTGCCGGTGATGGAGAACTTCAAGAAGGCGCTGCACCTCGGCGAGGCCGCTTATTTCATGTGGCGGGCAGACGACGACCTGACGGACGAGAACCATCTCGAGGCAACCGTGAATGCGCTCGACCGCGACGGCGATGCCCGGCTGGCCGTGACCCCGGTCCACCGGATCAACACGTCGACCGGACGGGAGGCCGATTACCCGCTGCCGGTGAGCGAAGGTTCCGATCGCCTGTCGCGGGCGAAGGCGATCCTGCTCGGCTGCCATCCGAGCTGGTTCTACGGCCTGTGGCGGCGCAATGCCGTCATCGAGGATATCGCCGTGCTCAGGGACTATCCCTATGCCTGGGCCGCGGATCACCTGACCACGATGCGGGCCATGATCAACGGCCAGGTGGCGTTCGCGCCCGAGGCCACCTTCACGCAGCGGATCATGCGTGAGGCGAGCTATCACCTGCAGCCGGCGGAGCGGCTGGCGGCGCGAAGGAAATATGTCGAGATCGCACGCCGCATCATCGCCGAGACGAACTACACGGCCAGGGAGAAGATCGTGTTGAAGAAGGCGCTCGAGCAGCACGCGAACAAGCGCGTGGCGCCGTGGTTCAGAATGTACAAGCGGGCGCTCAGGCAGAGGATCACGGCGATGTTCTCGCCGGCGTGACGCTTGCGACCGCCCGGTCGCATGGGGCGTCATTCACGGCACCGACGCGCCGCGGCTGGATTCCTGTAACGAGCACGGGAACGAGGTGAGGCGAGGACGCCGTCTCGGCCCCTCAAGGGCCGCAGCAATGGCGTTGCGCGGCGGCCGCCCGACCCCAGCCCCCTCTCCGCGTCGGCGCGCTCCAGTTTTTTTGCAGCAAACCGGCATCGCCACTTGATCCGCCGGTGGCTTTTCCGCTAGCGATGCCCAGCCGCTTTGCTCAGTGGGGGATCATCGGATCATGGAAATTTTTACGTCTGCCGGCTTGCTGGCACTTATGCAGGTTATTGTCATCGACCTGGTGCTTGCCGGGGATAACGCCGTCGTCATCGGGCTTGCAGCCGCCGGGCTTCCGACCGAGCAGCGCAAGAAGGCGATCCTCGTCGGCATTCTCGCCGCGACCGTTCTTCGTATCGCACTGGCGAGCGTTACGGTCCAGCTTCTCGAAATCATCGGCCTGCTGCTTGCCGGCGGTATCCTCCTGCTCTGGGTCTGCTGGAAGATGTGGCGCGAGTTGCGCGCCAGCGTCGGCGAAGGCGCCGGCCACGGGACCGGAGAGGTTCACAAGAAGACCTTCGCGCAGGCGGCGATCCAGATCGTCGTTGCCGACATCTCCATGTCGCTCGACAACGTGCTCGCGGTTGCGGGTGCTGCCCGCGAGCATCCGACGGTGCTGGTGATCGGCCTCGTCCTTTCGATCGCGATGATGGGCGTTGCAGCGGGCTTCATCGCCAAGCTGCTCAACCGCTATCACTGGATCGCCTATGTCGGTCTGGCGATCATCCTCTATGTCGCGGTCGACATGATCTACCGCGGATCGATCGAGGTCTGGCCGCACGTCGCGCCGGCCGTCGCGGCGATCGCGGGCTGATTTCCGGCAAGTGCCCGATGCAGCCCCGTCGGCTGCATCGGGACGCAGACCCGTCCGGGCGCGTGCGCGCGGCGCTGTTCGGGTTCGGGGCTCAAAAACGGGGGCGCGCGCAGGCCTTCCCTCCTGCCGTCATCCTTGGGTCAAGCTCGAGATGGCGGTGGCACGCGGGATGGCGGGGAGCCAGACCCGCGTCGGCGGCATGATGATCGAGCGGGTGCCTTTCAGATTGCCCGGCGCATTTCCGGCCGGAAAACCGTTACACACCTCCTGGAATTGTTCTTTGAAGTGACGCAATTCCGGACGGAAAACCGTTGCACACTTTTCCTGGAATTGCTGTAGCCTGCGGCCGGCCAACACCGGAGGGTATAGCGATGGCGACGGTGCTCCTGTTTCATTCCGTCTATGGATTGCGCCCGCTCGAGCGGAATGCGGCGGCGCGTTTGCGCACGGCGGGCCACACGGTCATCACGCCCGATCTCTATGAGGGCCGGGTCGCCAGCTCGATCGATCAGGGCTTCGAATTGAAGGAGGAGATCGGCTGGGCGACGCTCTGCGAGCGCGCGGAGAGAGCGGCTGCGGATCTGCCAGCAGAGACGGTGCTTGGCGGATTTTCCATGGGTGCCGCGGTCGCCGCGCATCTCTGGGCGAAGCGGCCCGAGACGGCCGGCGTGCTCTTCCTCCACAGCATTGCCCAGATACCCCATGATGCGCGCCGCGGCCTGCCGCTGCAGGTGCATCTTGCCGACCCGGATGTTTTCGAGCCGGCGGAGGACGTGGCGGCCTGGCGGGCGATCGCCGAGGGCGCGGGAATTGCCGCCGACGTGTTCAGCTATCCCGGCGCCGGGCATATCTACACGGATCCGAGCCTGCCCGACCACGACGCCGAGGCGGCGGAGCGCACCTGGGCGCGCGTCGCGAACTTCCTCGCGGCTCTCTGACGGGAGCGCGATGGGCCTACTCGGTTCGTCCTCCTGCTGCTCGCTTCATTGAAACGGCGAAATCCAGCCTCTTGATTTGACGCAATTCCGGACGGAAACGTCGCACACTTCTCGGAATTGCTCTAATGATGCGCTTCCGGCACGCCGGGCTCGCCGAGATCCCAGTAGATCCCTGCCATCAGCGCCAGACCTTCACGGGCGATCACGAGCGGCAGATGCTCGTTCGGCGCATGCTGGGAGCACCCCGGATAGGAGTGCGGGACCCACACTGTCGGAAGTTCCAGGATATCGGCGAAGATGTCGTTCGGCAGGGATCCGCCGAGGTTTGGCAGAATGGCGGGCCTCTTGCCTGTCGTGCGAACAATCGACTCCACAGTCCAGCTAACCCATGGATGCCCGGGATCCAGTCGTGTCGCGTGAAAAACCGCATCGTTCGCTTGAGCGATCCGCACATGGGAAAAGCCGTGGCGGTCGAAGTGCCGTCTGAGCGCCGGAAGGACATCCTCGACATCGACGCCGACGACGAACCGCAGCTGACAGCGCGCCCAGGCTCGCGGCGGAATCGCGCCGACGGGCGTCTTCGGGTTCCCGGCTTCGAAGGCGAGGATCGCGAACGAGCACCACGCGAACAGTTTTTCCGCCGGCGTCAGGCCGGGCTCACCCCAGTCGGGATCGATTTCGGGATCGTCGGCGCTGGCCTCCATCTCGCAATCGGCGAGAACGCGCCGAACATCGTCCGGGATGAACTTCGGAAGCCATTCCGGAATCCGGATCTGGCCTGTCGGCCCGGTGAGGCTTGCAAGCGCATGGGCAAGCTGTATTGCCGGATCGGAAAGAAGACCGCCCCAGTTGCCGGAATGGTGGCCGCCCTCGCGTGCCTCTATCCAGACATCGAAGCTGATGGCGCCACGCGAACCCAAAAAGACCGTTGGCCGCGCGGCCGAGAGCCGCGGCCCATCCGAAGCAATCAGCACGTCGGATCGGAACAAATCCTTGTGGGTGGTCGCCAGTTCGCGAAGGCCCGGCGAAAGCCTCTCTTCTCCCATTTCGATCAGGTATTTGGCGTTGAAGCCAAGTCTGCCGCGCGTCTCCAGCACGGCCCTGATCGCACCGATGTTGATCGAATGCTGCCCCTTGTTGTCGGCGACGCCGCGTCCGTACCATCGGCCTTCGCGTTCGGTCATACGCCAAGGCGACAGACCTTCATGCCAGCCCTCGTCGAGACCGCGAACCACATCGCCATGACCGTAGCCAAGCACGGTCGGCCTCGCCGGATCCTCGATGCGTTCGGCAAAAAGAAAAGGCCAGTTGCCCTCGGATAATGTCTGGCAGGCGAACCCGAGTGCTTCGAAGGCCGGCTTGATCTCGGTTTCGATGTACTCGGCCAGCACTGGCGCGCGATCCGGATTCTGGCTCTCCGTCGGCAGGGCGACACGGCGCGCCAGATCGTCCCGGAAAGCACCGGAATCGAAGTGAGCCTCGGCTCTCGCTATGGCTGCATCGCGGGTCATGCAACAACATAGCACCGGACGAGGCGAGCCGGAATGCATGGCGGCGGCGCGCGCCTTGTTCGCCGCCTGTCATTTCGCGAATTTTCGTGCGCCGACGACGCAGAGGATAATTGCCACCGTGACCGCGAGCATGAGCAGGCTCACGTCTTCGTGGAGCAGGGTCGCGGCCAGGGCCAAGCCGAAGAACGGCTGCAGCAACTGCAATTGCCCGACGGCGGCGATGCCGCCCTGTGCCAGTCCGCGGTACCAGAAGATGAAGCCGATCAGCATGCTGAAGAGGGAAACATAGCCGAGGGCGACCCAGCCGGGCACGCCCACCTCCGCGAACGACGACGGCATCAGGAAAAGCGCGATCGAGAGCATGACGGGCAAGGACAGGACGAGCGCCCAGGAGATGACCTGCCAGCCGCCAAGGGTGCGCGAGAGCTTCGCGCCCTCGGCATAGCCCAAGCCGCAGACCACGATGGCGGCGAGCATGAGGGCGTCGCCGACAGGGGACGCCGAGAGGCCCTGCGCGAGCGCAAAGCCGATGACCAGCAGGCTCCCCGTGACGGAAAACATCCAGAAGGCGGGACGAGGACGTTCGCCGCCGCGAAGCACGCCGAAGGCCGCCGTTGCAAGCGGCAGCATTCCGACGAAGACGATCGAGTGTGCCGACGTCACGTGCTGGAGCGCCAGCGCGGTCAGCAGGGGAAACCCGACGACCACACCCAGCGAGACGACTGCCAGGGAGAGGTACTGGTCGGCGGCGGGCCGCTTCTCCCTGAAGGCAACCAGGAGGCAGAGGGCAAGGAGGCCGGCGATCGCGGCCCGGGCGACGGTCAGGAACACCGGGTCGAAGTCGAGCACGGCTGCCCGCGTCGCCGGCAGCGAGCCGCTGAAGATCAGCACCCCGAGAAAGCCGTTTATCCATCCGGTCGTCGTCTTATCCATGGGTCGTTCCCTTTTCCGGCCTGCTTCTTTTGCCGGTATCCGCTGAAGCCGCCGGAGCATTCTGTTTTCAAGCGGAAGCATTGAAAGCAGAGGAGATGCTCTGGCCCCAAAGTTCCAGAGCGTCCTTTGCACGTTCATATGAACGCGTGGCGCTCTGGCGCCGCCAGAGACAATCCAGTACAGTTCGACAAAACTGTTGTGCTTCAGGGAGCAGTACGGATGGGCGCTACAGCAACGGGTGCAGGCGGCGGAACGCGCATCACGGCGGTGATGAACGCCATCCGGCAACGCATTGCCAACCGCAGCCTGACGCCGGGGGGCAAGCTGCCCTCGGTCCGGGCCTTCGCCACGACCATGCAGGTCTCGACCTCGACCGTGGTGGACGCCTATGAACGCCTGGTCGCCGAAGGCGTCATCGCTTCGAGGCCGGGCTCCGGCTTTTATGTCTCCGGGCAGGTGGCGCCCCTCGCCCTTGCCGAGATCGGCCCCCGGCTCGATCGCGCGATCGATCCGCTGTGGATCTCCCGGCAATCGCTCGAAAGCAGCGACCAGACGCTCAAGCCCGGCTGCGGCTGGCTTCCTCCTTCATGGATGCCCGAGGCGGCATTGCGGAGAGGCCTGCGCGGCCTGTCGCGGGCAGGCGACGCCGCACTTACCGACTACGGGACACCGCTCGGTTTTCCGCCGCTCCGCCAGTTGCTCGCGCGGCGCATGATCGAGCGCGGCATCGAAGCGCCGCCCGACTGGATCATGCTCACGGAGTCGGGTACGCAGGCGATCGATCTCCTGTGCCGTTTCTTTCTCGAAACGGGCGATACCGTGCTTGTCGACGACCCGTGCTACTTCAACTTCCACGCCCTGCTGCGCGCCCACCGCGCCAGGATCGTCAGCGTGCCATATACGCCGACGGGGCCGGACATCGAAGCTTTCGCCCAGGTGGTCGCCGAGCACCGGCCGCGCCTCTACATCACCAATTCCGCCATCCACAATCCGACCGGCGCCGTGCTATCTCCCGTCGTTGCCCATCGGGTCTTGAAGCTTGCGGACCAGTTCGACCTGACCATCGTCGAGGACGACATCTTTGCCGATTTCGAGCACACGCCCGCGCCAAGGCTGGCGGCGTTCGATGGTCTGAGCCGCGTCGTCCATATCGGCAGCTTCTCGAAGACCCTGTCGGCCTCGGCGCGCTGCGGTTTCATCGCCGCGCGCCCGGAATGGATCGACGGACTGGTGGACCTCAAGATCGCGACATCGTTCGGCGGCGGACGCCTGTCGGCTGAGCTCACCTACAACGTGCTGAGGGACGGCGGCTATCGCAAGCACATGGAGGGGCTGCGCGCGCGGCTCTCACGCGCAATGGCCGAAACCGGCTCCAGGCTTAGAAAGCTCGGCATCGAACCCTGGCTGGAGCCGCAGTCCGGCATGTTTCTCTGGTGCCGCTTGCCCTCGGGGCTCGACGCCGCCGACATTGCCCGGGAGGCTCTGGCGGAGAACGTGGTGCTCGCGCCCGGCAACGCCTTCAGCCTTTCCCAGTCGGCTCAGGAGTTCATGCGGTTCAACGTTTCGCAATGCCTGGACGATCGCGTGTTTGAGACGCTTGGACGAGCGATCGACAGGCGGACGTCGCGAGTTTCTTTGGTTCGAGCATGAGCACACGAACTGAAGTGCGTCTTATCAGACGCGCAAAGGTCGCTGTAGCACTTTGAATTGCTGCATGTTTTTATCCTTAAATCGGCTACGATTTAAGGAAACATGCAGTAGGCAGCATTCAGCTGCCGTCGTGTCCTGTGATGAAGCGATCTACCGGCCGATCGAGCGCTCCTGCAATTCCTCGCCGATGAAGCAATTATAGGGCTGCCCGTACTGGACAGGACTTGGCTTTGGCTCATCCGGCCCGTAGCGGCTCACCTTCAGCCCGGAAATCTCGATGACGAGCTTGGCGAGGATCGCCGCGGCAAACTCGTCGATGTGCTTCACCTTCAACAGGAAAGCCCCGGGACCGCCGATAACGCACTCCCGGTAATAAACGTCGAGATCCGCGATCGATGCCGTATCCGGCGCGCTCCTCAGCATGACCGGGAGTCCGTCGATGGTGATCCCCTTGGCAATGGTGTTGTTGCGCGCGAGTGGTGCCGGCGCTCCGGCATTGTTAGGCCCGTCACCCGATATGTCGATGACGCGGCGGTTCGTGCGAAAGGGGCTGGCCCGGAAAAGCGTCCGGCCGACCGCGAGCGTATTGGAGATCGAGGTGAAGGCGATGCGTCTCAGCGGCTGACGCTGCAAGGTCTCGGCGAATTCCCGCGCGCTCGCAGCGTCGTGGAGCAGCGTCCAGGGTACGACCTGAACCGCCTTGCCACCCCATTCGACATAGGTGACGGCAATCCTGCCTCGCGGCCCGCCGCGCAGTGCCTTGATCACCTCCTGACTGCGGAACGCCTCCACATAGCCGGCTCGCTGGACGCGGAGCTCCTCCATTTCCATCGAGTAGGAGACGTCGACCGCGATGACGAGTTCGAGATCGACGGCAACGGTGTCGGCGGACCCGGCTCCGCCGAGGAGGCAGAGAGCAGCAGCAAGCGGCCATCGGCGTTTCATCATCGCAGGTCACCTTGGCGCGACGCAAATCCACGCTGGATTACGATGTGATATTATCCTCAAATTTCAGGAAGCACGCATTGATCTCAACAGGCCGGCCCGTCCGGCCGAGAGGGCGATTTCCGCGCTTCCGACGCTGAGCGTGATACGGCCCCGCAATCGCGATTAGCGTAACTGACGCCGTCACTCTCCGTCATCCACAGTCACCACGGGCTTGCCCCGAGGATCAAGCACAGGCCAGCCGACGACGCCCGCGAGCGAGATTCTCGGATCAAGCCCGAGGATGACCGAACAAGAGGAAAGGCCCGGCGCCAAACAACAATGTGGATGGCGCTACAGCCCGCTCGACCCACGTCGCGGCTTCGGCAACGACCGGCAATGCCCCTCAATCGTCGTCGGCCGGGCAAGGCCATTTGGCCGGCGCCGAAAGGCCGGCCGGGAGCTTGGTCGATGCGTCGCCGCAGGCGAGGTCGATCTGCGCCTGTTCAAGCCCGGTCGCGGCCGAAAGGTCGAGGCCTTCAATCCGGGTCAGGAACAGGAAGGCGCGGTCGAAATCGATCGGCCCTTCGAAGATCGCGCCGCTGAGATTGGCGCGCGAGAGATTGGCCATCGAAAATTTGGTGCCCGTCAGCACGGCCTCGGTGAAATCGGCGCGGCCGAGTTCGGCCTTCTCGAAATCGGCGCCTGTCAGGCGCGCGCGCGTGAAATCGGTGCGCTGCAATTCGGAGCTGACGAAGGACGCGCCCTCGGCGGAAATGCCGGAAAAATTGCCGCGATAGGCCTCGACCCTGGTGAAATTCGCCTTGTCCGCGACGGCGCCGGCGAGCGAGGCGCGCACCAGCGTCGCCTTTTCGAGATTTGCCGAACGAAGCATGGCCCGCCTGAGATCGGTGAGCGTGAAATCGGTATTGGCAAGGTTGCTCCCCTGCAGGTCGCTGCCGCCGAGCATGAGCTGCCGCTTGTTGCAATCATGCCAGTCCGTTTCCGGTCCGGTGGAGCTCTTGCAGTCCGCATTCTGAGCATGGCCGGCGAAGGTCGAGACCGCCATTGCAACGACGAGCGCCGCCGCCCCAAGCACGAGCGACGATGCACGGCCCGTCGTCGAATCGCCCGCTCCTCCTGCTCGCGAAATCAAACCGGTCGAGCCTCCCGACGTCTTGCCCGCGATGTCCATCCTGTTGCTCCAACGCCTCGTAACAAAAAGAATTTTCCAGCAATTCAAGGCGTTACACCGATCATTGCCCGACAGAAAAGACACGCAATGATCGCCTTCGTCAAGACCGTGCGCGCGTCCGGACGCATACCGGGAGCGCTCGCGGCACGCCGAGCGGGATGGGAAAGTGTGAGCGGTTTCCGCCCGCATCCCGCTCTACAGCGCCGCGCGTCTTATGAGACGCGCAAAGGACGCTGTAGAACTTCGAATTGCTGCATGTTTTTGTCCTTAAATCGGCGACGATCTAAGGAAACATGCAGTAGGTTCTTAGAATCGATGACATGATTTTACGCTCAAGCCGGGCTCGGCTTAAGCGATTATGCAGGCGACGATTCACGAAATCGGGAACGGCGGCCGGAAACCGCCGAAACCGTGCGTCAGGCCTGGACGCCCTGGATGGCGGAGACCTGCCATTCGGCGCCGGGCTTGCGCTGGAAGGTCCAAAGCTCGACCGCCTCGGTGAGGTTGTCGGCGTCGCCGCTGACGACGCGGCCGGTCGAGCGCTCGCGGATCACGTCGATGCTCTCGTAGCGCATCGCAACGGTCGCGTAATCGGTGCCGTTCTCCCGCCAGGCTTCCGCGACATCGCCCTGGACGAGATGAACGTCGCGAACCTCGTTCTTGAGCCCGGTCGTCGCGTTCTCGCTCAGTTCTTCGGCGAGATAGGACATGGCCTCCGGCGTGGTCAGCCGACGCAGCGCCGCATAGTCCTCGGCGCCATAGGCCGCCTGCACCTCCTTCAGCATCGTCTCGAAGCGATCGAGGTCGCGCTGGGTGATGCCGATTTCATCCGTCTTGCCCGACGCTGCGGCGGAGGAGTGTGCGGCGGCGGAAGCCGCGGTGGCACCCTGCCCGCTCGCGCTCGCGGCCCTTCCCTTCCCCTCGCCTATGCTGCCCGTTCCCTCGCCGATGCTCGGGATGCGGAAGGACGGCATACCGGAAGAAGCGGCGGAGGAGCGGGCCGAGGCACTGGCGCCGGAATAAGCCGGGCGCCGGCTGCCGCCGAGGAACCGCATCGCCAGCATGATCGCGCCGATGATCAGCCCTACCTGCAGGAGCAGGCCGAGGAAGCCGATGCCGCCGCCAAGGCCGTGGCCGAGAAGCATGCCGATCAGGCCGCCCATCATCAGGCCGCCGAGCATGGAGCCGCCGAAGCTGTTGAAGAAGCCGGGCCTCTGGTTGGTCCGATTCTGCGCCGCTGGGTTGGTCGCGGGATTGGTCGTCGGAGCGGGCCGCGGCGTCATCGTCCGCTCGATCGGCGCGGCATTGGTCGGCGCCGTGCGGGTCGCCGGCGCGGTGGAAAAAGTGCGGCTGCCGCGCGAGCCGAAGCCGCCGCCCGCCCGCCGTGCCTCGGCCACGTCGACCACCGTCATCATGACCGTGAGGCCAACCGCGACCATTGCCAGAACTCGTCCAAAACGCTGCATGCCATTCATTCCCGTTGTTCCTCCAGCCGGCGGTCCCGGCCCGTGCATGGTTCAAAGAGAAACCATGCAGCAATTCAAACTGCTGCAGCGACCTTTGTGCGTCTGAAGAGACGCACGGCGCTGCAAAAGGCCATATAGCGATTTCCGGCGTCAAGTTTAAGGGCATAAGTCGGATTTCCCTGCCTTGCGGTCGCCGCGACACGCTCCTCATTCCTGTGCTTGTCACAGGAACCCAGCAGCGCCGCGTTCGCGGCGCGGAAGACCGAGCCGGCCGATGCACAGAATGACGCTAGGAATCATGCGCCAGGGTGCCGATCGTCGATGCCCTTACCAACCTCCGTTTCCGACAAAACGAGAGTCAATCACGGTGCGCGCCGTGGCTAGATTCCTGTGACAAGCACAGGAATGACGGAGTGCATTGGTCGCCGCAGCCGAAGTCCCCAGGAAAGACGCAGTGGTCCCCAGACTCTTAAGCCGGCCGGCCAAGCGCATCGGTCCGGTAGGATTGCGTCCTGAACTTGTTGAGGAAAGCCGTGAACATGCCGGACGTGCTCTCGATGATCGTCGCTCCGTCCTGCCAGATGCCGTTCTCGGCGGCGAAAGGGGATGTGACCGGGTCGCCCTGGTTCTGGTGGATGTTATGGACGCCGAGGCCGACATTGAAGGGCTCGCCGAAGACATAGCAGCGCGCGGCATTGGTCAGCACCCCTTCGAGATCGGTCAGCGCGTCGATGCCGAGACCCTTGTTCCACGGCGGGTTCCAGCGGATGAAATCGAGAAGGCGCGAGAGGAAGCTGTTGTGTCGGACGAAGAGGATGCCGAGCGGCGGGTGCAGCATCGGCGAGCGGATATAGTCGAGCGCGCCGGAACTGTCGTTCGAGGCAAGCGTGTGCCACCCGTTGGCAAGCTGGCTGAACTGGCTCATGGCGCCGGCGGCAAGCGCAACCACGCGCCATTCGATCCCGTTCGGCATGTTCTTCGGATCGACGTCGATTGCACAGTGGTAAGGCCCCTGCGGCGTGCCGACGATCAGATTGCCGTGGTAGTAGCGCCCGAAATCGTCGGGATCGTCGCGAAAATAATCGAGCTTCGTGCCGATCACGAGCCCGTAGCCATCCTGCAGCGGCATGTCGCGCCCTCCCCGGTTAAAGCGGGATGAGGAAAAGTGTAAAGCGGTTTTCCGCCCGCATCCCGCGTCTAAAAAAGCGGGATGAGGAAAAGTGTGAAGCGGTTTTCCGTCCACATCCCGCGTCTAAAAAAGCGGGATGAGGAAAGGCGTGAGGCGGTCTTCCACCTCCCAGTGAGCTTACCATCGGTTGTGAGCTTCCGGTAGTATTGCCGGGCCGCTGCAACTCTTCGGCACCTCTCAGGTCAGGGTTCCGGTATTCACGACTTAATTAGCGTTTTGAAACGGAAGTTTGCGCGCGACATCGCGGCACTCTACGATCTCCGCGTCGACCCGGAGGAACGCGTTCAATTCCAAGCCGTAAGGCTGCATCGAGAATACCGGTCGACAATCGACTGCTGCGTGATTTTCTCAGCCCATTTAAGGACAAAATCATGCAGCAATGCACAGTCGGCGACCTTTGCGGATAACACGCGAGGTCCGGTCGATGACCACGGTGCCGCGAGTGACGCGATGGATGCGGCATTCGCGAGCGATCGAGAGTGATGCTTCCCAATGGGCCTGATGATTAGGCCTCACAGGAGTTTGCGTGCGCAAGGTGAAGGTGTTTTCGGCCACGGTCGGCGAGAGCTTCGGCAAGACCATCGAGAACTTCGGCGACAATCTGATGGCCGATATTCTCCAGAACCTGTTTTCGGTCGATCCGGTCTATGTCGAACCCGCGCACGCGGAACTCATCGGTGTCGGCAGCATCATCGACGCCTACTATCGATACAGCCGCAAGAAATATGCGTTCTGGCGCAAGCGCCCCTGGAGAACACTGCACGTCTGGGGCTCGGGTTTCATGCACGCCGGTACACCGGCGCTCTGGCCGCAACGCCTCGTCTTTGATGCGGTTCGCGGCGAATTGTCGAAGGCAAGGGTCGCGCCCGACCGCGACATCGCCCTTGGCGATCCAGCCATCCTGTTGCCGCTGATCTGGCCCAGGAAAAACGTCGCCACGTCGGAAGTCGTGGTCATCCCGCACTTCGTCACCTACCAGACCTTTCTGGAGCGCTATGGAGCGTCCCTGCCCAGGCACTGGAGGGTTCTCAACCTTCTTGGCGACCCGCAGAAGATCTGCGAGGCGATCTCCGCCAGCGACCTGGTGATATCCAGCAGTCTCCACGGCCTCATCGTCGCGGACGCCTATGGCGTGCCCTCGATCTGGATGGAGCCCCACGGCAGGATAAAGGGCGACGGTTTCAAGTTCGCGGATTACTTCAGCTTCCGCGGCGCACCCCTCCCCGGCCCCGTCGATTTCGAAAGCCTGCTCACGGCCGGCGGGGTCGACAAGGCCGGCAACGCTCCCGCAGTTCCATCCACGGAGACGATTGATCG
The DNA here is from genome assembly GCF_013283645.1 of Sinorhizobium psoraleae. Taxonomy (GTDB): domain Bacteria; phylum Pseudomonadota; class Alphaproteobacteria; order Rhizobiales; family Rhizobiaceae; genus Sinorhizobium; species Sinorhizobium psoraleae. The sequence continues at coordinate 1,750,524 of NZ_JABEKV010000001.1, read as the reverse complement.
CCTGATGCGTTCCTTTCCGTTCCGTTGAGGCCGTTGCGTCAGAGCCGCGAAGGATGACCCCGCGCTTGCGGTTGCTGCTGCCGCACAGTGGATCGACGTGGCAAACCGCATCCTCCTCGCGAGTTGGGTATACCGCGTCAAGTCATTCACGGCGCGGGCGCACCGTGGCTGGATCCGTGTGGCAGGCGCAGGGATGACGGAGCGTGTTGTCATAGCGGAGCCAAGTAATGGCCGGGGGTGTTCACGGTCGCGGTTCGCGCTTGGGTGTCAGCCGAAACGTGATCGTTGGGATCGCATTTCGAAATCGCGCGTTTTTCCCGGAGAAACAACGATCTAGGAGTACCGGGCCCCAAAAGGCCGTACCGGATCCGAGGAAGGTCGAAACGCGCAAGCCTTACAGCCCGCACGAGGGAGTACCAATCCCGGCTTCAGATTACGATGTGAAGCGTTTGCCAGTTGCCAAGCATCTAGAGGATTTGCTGCCCGGCGAATGCAAGTGGCCCCTTAACCACGGTGGCCCATACCTTTTCTGTGCTGCCAAGGCTGCCGGAAAATACTGCCAACACCACCAATCCAGAGCGCTTGCAGGCCATCGCATTACGAAGTCGGGAAAAGCATGAAGAGATCACGTTGGTACGGAATCCGCGTCGCACCGGCTATCGGCGCATGGCGGCCGCCGACGATCGCCTGCCGCAAAGCCGACGCATCCTCAGGTTGGTAAGCCGCGTGGCCCAGCCGGGAGCCTGCAACGAGCGCAATGGTTGCTAAGTTGTTGGCATGCTGCCAACTGGTGACCCGAAACTCGCATTCAAAATTATCGCCACCACCGCTGTCTGCGGATTCGTAGCAATAGTGATCGCAGAGTGGTTCGGTGGTGTCGTTGCGCTTTTTGCAGGGGCAATTGGCTTTATCGAATCTCTCGCGTATTTCGCGTTGACCGAGCTAGGTAAAACGCGAGCGCGCAGCTGACCACCAGATGATCGCCGTCTATGCGGCGGGTGAGGCAAACACCAGGACAATGGCGATAACGATCAGCAGCGGCCCCATCCATCGAAAGTGCCTTGTGAGTTGAGCGAGCCAAGGAACCTGAGTGTTCGTCTGAACGTAACCAAAGCCCGCAGCGGTCATCCAGAGACCGGCGCAAAACATGATGATCTGGTCAATGTAGGCCATCTTTCATCCCCCAGTTGCGATTTCAGGTGCTACGGCGAGGCAAATTCGCGCGTCTTGTGGGCCAAAGGCAAGAATTAAGATCCAGCGCCATTGGTAGTGGCGACCTTTGCCTCCCGCCGGAGAGGAGGATGAATCCGGTAAACATTTCCGCAGGCAAGGCAACTGGTAAGCCGCGTGGCTCATACGAAGCACCGGGCGGATTCCCGCGCAAACTTACGCTGGGATTATCGAATTAACCAGATCTTCCAGCTCGCCTGAAAAGAGGTTCCACGTTCCGCTGAAACGCGGTCCCGCGATGGTGATTTGGTAGACGTGTCCGATTGGCTCTCGAATGCACGAATGAGCGTCGGATGCAGGCGTCTGCCATTTAATTCTTTACCGAGTGCGATCAGCACCGGGTGAACTTGGGTAGATTTCCAGTCGACGGGATAGGGTTTTTCCATTTGGCCAAAGAAGCAGGCTGGGGGCCGCTCGGTCAATAAGCCCTGGTAGCGCTGCCGGAAAATGCCGAAGATCCCGACTGGGCAAGCGCGACCACCCTTGACCGCCGTCTACGCGGTAGGGTCGATCGACCTCGATTGGCTGCTGATCTTCGCCTCGCTTACTTGGTCGGTCTCACAAGCGAGACGACCCGTGGCTTAGACGGCGCGTCTAGCCATTCGATCCACTTATCCCTTTCTTCGATCGTGTCGAAGAACCGCCAGAGCTTGTACTCCTCCTCAGTCGTTTCCAGCATCTCGCCAACGGTCACGAGTTCCAAGGGTAAGGTCACCTCGTTGCCGTCGAACCGGACGAAATAGACGCCCTCGGCAGCCAGGCGAATTACCTGGCCTGTCCCATAGCTTCCATCGGGAGCGTCGAGGGTGAAGTACATGCCGGTCAAATTGTCTAAAACTGTTTTGCTCATAGGTCTCGAATGCCAGTCCTGAAGAATGCCCGAGATGGGAAGTTCGCCCAGCCTCTGGGCAAAGGCAAGGCACGCTAAAGGTTATCAGATCATATCAGAGACGATCTTCATTGGAGACGGTAAGCTGCGTGGCTCATAACCACGAGAGACCGGGTTCGATTCCCGGACCTGCAACCAGCTTCGAGATAATGGCTTAGAAACTGGCCTTGAGCGAGACAACTGCTTTTGCTGCTCTTCCGCATAGCTCAACCACGTGGTGTTCGCTGAGCCCCATGTGCTCTGTGGCTATTTTGAGGAGATAGTCGGCAATTTCTTCTGCCGTTGTGTCCTCGTCGGCCAGCATGCTGAGAACGTCGTCGGCGTAGGCGTCATATTCGTCCCTTGCCTCCGGAAGGTCAGATATGCCGATGGGGTCCCAGGCGTGAAGCAACACTTCGCGAATTTCGGCGCGAGCTTTCTCGATATCAATCAGCATGGCCATGAACGGGGAACCTTTAAAGGTGGTGCGAATAAGAAGTCATACCGCGTCGAGAACTGCGTCACTCTTCCCAAAGCATTTCCATGATCTCGTCAGGGGACTCCTGAACCTGGAGCGTCATACAAGCAGCGTTGTTAGGCGCGAAAGTGACGAGAGTGGTGCGCCGCTGCCCTTCAACCCGCTGGAAGTGCGTAACAGTGTCCATGTTGACGAAGATCGGGCCATTGTTGTCGTGCAGTTTCAGCCACATGGTTTTTGTCCCTTCGAGGGAAAGCATTCCAACGAAGTATAGCAGGTTGTAGCCAAATGTCGGGCAGAGCGGCCCGGTAGCTCGCCAGCCTCATAAGCGGATGCAGCCGCATTCAACCGGAAAACGTGCAACTCTTTGCTGTGACGTTGAACTGAAAGTCGCTGCCGCTCAACATAAAGACATACTGTTTCAGCTGCCATTCCTCGTACTCGACATCGCCGGCTATGTAGATGCAATCGTAGCCCATCTCCGCGTGTGTGCTCAGCACGCCGCTAACACGGTACTCGACGCAGAAGTCGAATTGAATTTCGCCCAGCCGATCCACTCCATCAACGCGGTACTCGAAACGAACTTTGAGTTGTGTGTCGTCGAACAATACCGAGAAGTCACCGTAACCAGCTGGGTCAAACGGCAGATTGAGATGTTCGACCGGAGCGTCGGAGTAGGCGGTCACTTTGTAGCGCATTGAGCAGACTTTCGTTTACAGCCGACAGCGCAGGTTCAAATCCCGCCACTGCAATTAATCTTCTTCAGCGCGAAGCCGGATTCTCTTTTATCCAATTGTTCGTTCCGGCCTTTGCACCAGAGTAATACCGGTTCTTGACCATCTCACTAACCCAGAGCGCATCGTCCTTGTCCATCAGCTTTTTCAGATGGTCATGCAGCTCCTCGGCCGTATTGCTCCCGTTGATGAGCCAGGCTGAGAACTGATACTTGTGCCCACCGAGACGTTTGATCTCGTTAATCAGGGGCTTGTACGCCGAAGAACCCTCGTCGCCGTTCAGGTCGTAAGTAACCACGTATGAAGTCATCATCGTTCCTTTCTGGTTGCATAAGCAGGAAACGATTAACGTGGGCGATACGCAACCTCAAGACGGCATCGGGAGACAGTTACACCCGCAACTCACAGGTGCTTGGGGATATCCGGACAATGAGACCCCAGCCGCCATCCTCGTTGTTCGAGGACATCAACTCACCGACCTTCGTCCCAGCCGCAGACATGCCAGAATGGATAGAGGCAACCTTCATCGATCCTTCGTCTCCGCTCCACAATCCGGAGCATGCTCACCTGGCGCACGCGGAAATCGGTTTCCTCTGGACCGTCGTCGAGAACAGCAGGAAGGGCAGACGGATCATCGGCCAGTGTGAGACAGGATCTCCGCAGGGAACAATGGGCAAATGGGCCCGCGCCCGGGCAGAGATGCAGATCAAGCAGTGGTTCGGCTTCGTCCCATCATCACCTTGGATGCCGAATATTGCAGGGAGTGCGGAGACGCCGAGTTCATGGTGTTAGTCGAGCACGAGCTCTACCACGCCGCCCAAGAGACGGATGCATTCGGCGCTCCAAAGTTCAGTAAGTCGACCGGACGGCCGATCTTCACCATCCGCGGACATGATGTGGAAGAGTTCGTCGGCGTCGTTCGTCGCTACGGGGCAGATGCAGCCGGCGTCCGTGCCATGGTCGATGCAGCCAACCAGAAACCCGAGATCGCAAGAGTGCAGATCGCACATCCGTGCGGCACCTGCCAACTTAGGGTCGCCTAGTCCCGATCACTCGCCGTCGCGAACGCGCCGCCGGTAACGTTCTCGATCCTCCTCGGTTGCTCCCGTCGAGAGGTCTTGTCCCGTTTCAATCCGGTGCGCGATAGGCTGCCATGGCCGTCCTGGGTTCTCTAGTTCCCAGAGCTTCTTTGCACGTCGCTCTATTTCACGGTCCTCCACTTGTGCCTCCATCATCATTGCACGCGACCGCAAAGAGCATACCTTGATGGAGCCTTTATAGAGAGATGGCCAATCCGAAATATTCCGATGAGGTCAAAAACCTACGTCGCGCAGGCGCTCGCTTGTTTCGATAGCCCGGCGGTCGTCGCGAAAGCGGCCAAGGCCGAGTTCGACGTCGTCATCAGCCCTCAGGCGGTAGACGCATACGATCCCACTAACGGGCAGGGCAAAAGCTCTCGCGGCGGTTCCGGGGCCACGGGCGCTTACCTATGCGCACCTCATTCCTGTGCCTGTCACAGGAATCCAGCCGCGCCGCGTCGGCGGCGCGAGAAGGCTCAAACTTTATCGCCGGCGCAGATGGAGATGCGCCCGCTCCGGCTGCTCTTCACGCAGCGTTGCACACCTGTTTTAGTCCGACGTGAACGCGACAGGCGCGATGAAGCCCAGTTCGCGCAATTGCTTCGAGCCGGAGAACCGCACGGAGTCCGGGCTCTGGAAGTCAAACTCGCCGGATTTCTGCAAATCGTCCAGCATCGTGCGATAGGCGGCGGCACCGTCGAAATACTGTCCGTCCGTCACCGCATGCTCGATCTTCTCCCTGTAGTCGGAGAAGAACTTGAAGTGCAGCAGCACGCCGGAGATTGCCGGAAAATTGCGCTCGCAGGGAAGCGGCTGGTGAATGCTGACCCCCAGGCTACAATCCTCGTCCCACAAGATCACAGGATATTTCATGAGTTCCAGCACGTGCGCGAACTTCCGCTTGCGCGGTCCGCCGGTGATGCTGATCGCCCGCTTCGTATAGGTGATTTCGTAGCCGGCGCCGTCGAAGTGGTCAGCGATTTCCCAGGGCATCCGCGCATCCGTGCCGTCGAGTGTCGCCGAACCGAGCGGGCCGACCGGGTACATGTCAAGCATGGGGGCCGCAAGGCGCTTTTCGCCGCGCGCTTCGAGCGCCCGGATGAGGTTGCGAAGCGGCTGGCGTTCGCAATCGTCGTAGATCAGGAATTCGTCCGAATCGACGTTGAGATACCACCGATCCTTGCCGTAGCGCTCGAACAGCGTCTGGCGCCATTCGCGCCCGCGCCGGGCGTCCCGGTAGCGCAACGGCGAACTCCAGACGTCCACGTCTGGCTGCGACCTGAGATATTCGCGCGTACCGTCGGACGAAACGTCGTCGATGCAGATGAAGCGCGAAACGCCGAGCCTTCTGTAGTGGGCGAGAAAGGACGGCATCAGCTTCAGGTCGTTATGCGTGTTGAAGACCACCGGAATGTCGTCGCGCCCGAGCGGCCGCGCACCGCCCTCGTTCAGGCACGACATTTCGATCACGCGCTTTCTCTTGCGCTCGCGCGCCGCCAGCTTGAAGGATTCGTACCGGGTCACGATCCGGTCGAGAACGCTTCGCTGACCCCGCCCGTTCGCAAGTTCGACCCGCCCTTTCTCAACTTCCGAAAGACGAAAGGGGTAGTGAAGATCCTTCAAAATCCGCTCCAGGTGCCGCTGCGATAGCTGCGTTTATCGGGATCATCACCGGAATTCAACTCGGCAGCCCGCGGCGGCGCAAATCCGCAGTTCCCGTGCGGCGAGGACCGGCGGCGCACTCGAAGGCCGCCGCTAAAACGCGAACGGATATCGCGGCTCGAGCTTCCCGGTCGCCAGTTTCGCGAAATTGCGCATCTTGCCGGGAATGTGCTCGCGACGGTCATAGGCCCTGAGCAGGTCTCCAGACCGGCAATCCTCGTTGAAGCGGGCGATCCACTCCTCGGTGAGGCCGTCGCGCTGAATGACCATCCGGGTCTCGGCCTTCTCGGGCGGGGCAACGTGCAGGTGTTCGGCGATATGCGTGATGAAGGGGCTCGGGTCGCCGGCCAGATCCTCATAGACAAATTCGGCGAACGGCGCGCCGAGGAGCTCCAGATAGCTCTGCCAGAAATTGTAGCTTTCGCGGATGTAGAAGAAGCAACGGGCGATCTGTTCGAAATCGTAGTGCGGCTCGGCCTTCGCTCCTCGATGAGCGGCAAAGGCGCGCGTCTGCCTTGCCCGGGCAAAGGAAATCGCCTGCCTCAGAGTGTCTTTCCGGCGAAGGAAGACGAGCGCCGTTTCGTGTTCGCAAAGGCAATGGCGGATGAAATCCCGGCCGTAGCGCTCCTGCGTCACGAAAAGCTGGTTCGGAAAGATCTTCATGCCGAACGCCCCGTTCGGGGTCGAGCACTTGCCGATGATTTCCCCGAAGAAGGCGTCGAAGGACAGCGCCGTGGTATCAAGACGATGGGCCTTCGGAGCCAGCCACTCGGCCGGCAATCCCATGCCGCCGGAATGGCCAAGGAGAGTACTTAGCCAGCTGGAGCCGCTTCTTGCTTCGGAGAGGATCAGATATCCGCGCATCAGGTTCCCAATATTAGGTTTCGCTAAATGCGCCGCTAAGGATCAATCTGGGCAATTTTTCGCCGCACGAGCCCGATTTTCCGGAAAAAGCGGGCGCGCAATGGCTGCCCCGCGCAAACGTGCAACACCGCGCGGTCCTGCTTCGAGCCAGGAACGATTGTTCGATCGGCGGCCTAACGGCCGAATCGGTGCACCGCAGCCGCGAGCGGGAGCGCCAGGCGCCGCGTTGTTCCTCTCTCGATTCAGTGCTATATTCAAGCTGTTCGATCGCGGGTGCCGGCACCCCTCCGTAGATCGTTCGCCTCGAGCGCGCTCGGCCCAAACGAGCGCGCTTTCGCGTTTGTGGCGGCAGGATAGAAACATGCAGCAATTCAGCTGCTACGGCGTCTTTGCGCGTCCGACTGGACGCGCGGCGTTGTAGATCATTTCATTGATTCAATGACACAGCGGAATGATCTAACGCTTTGAAATGACGCAACTCCGGACGGAAGACCGTTACACAGTTTTCCTGGAATTGCGCTAGCGAGACTTCGCTTTCGACGCCGCCCCCTTGCCGACAAGGCGCCTGACGGCGGCGGAGAAATTCGAGGCAAGCCTGGCTCTCGAGAAAAGGGCATGGCCGTCCAGGGTCCTCGCCGATTGCAGCCGGGCGGCCCTCAGCGTCTTCTCGGCCTGGTCGATCGTCAGGTCGGTGTCGCAATAGGTCGCCTGAAACAGGTTCATGACCGCGGGCACGATCATGTTCTGCAGGTGTCTGCCGTCCTCCACGAAACGGTTCGGAAACGTCTCGTTCACGATCTCGTAGGCGGGGAAATAATAGAGGCGGCCCGCCCATTCATCGGCGCGATCGCGAATCGTCTCGTCTACGGCGGCCCGAATGATCGCCTTGGATGCCGAGTTGGCCGTCAGGCAGGCGACTGGCCGGAATGTTGCGACGAGCGGGATCGGCGAGACGGTGACGACGATCTTCGCCCGAGGCACGTGTTTGCCGATAAGATCGATGATCTCCTGAATGCAGGCCTTCGTTTCGCCGAAGCTGCAAACCCGGAACTTATGCCGGCTCGGATCGTAGTGCTTCATCGGAACGGCACGCCAGAAAACGCCGCCGGTCAGCTCGTCGTACCAGATTTCCGACAGGCCGAACGTCAGGATGAAGACGTCCGTCTTCAGGAACACGTCCCGGGTGCGCGTCCGGATCTCTTCCGTCAGGTCGAACTCTTCGGCCTTGTAGCCGTGCCAGAGGTTTGTCGGCGGTGCCACGCCTTCGAGCGCCCAGCGGAACTGCTGGACGATCGAATGGACATTGACCAGCCCCTCGCCCATCGACGAGATGTAGATGTCGCGATCTCGGTTCTTGGATACATCGAACCCCAGCTTCGCAAGATGCTTGCTGATGTTCTCGGCAAAGCACGAGCCGAAGGCGGTAACGTTCGTCGTGGGAGAGATGAACGGCTTATCCGGGGTCCAGCCCTTCAACAGGAATCGCGACGCAAAGTCGTCTTTCACGTGATCGGAGCCGTACGGATTGAAGTTACTGGCACTGCCCCGGAAAAAGGAAGACCCCATTTTTTTGGGCGCCTCTCCCGCCGGGACGACGGAGACCGTCTCCTGGAAACCGGAATGGTCTATCGCCTTGATCGACATGATTGCCCCCTTGCCACATGGCCGCGCGTGGACCTTAGTGAAGTGGCCTTTGTGAGGCAACAGCCGTCGCGCTACTGCATGTTCCCTTAAGTCGTTGCCGATTTAAGGATGAAAACATGCAGCAATTCAAAGTGCTACAGCGCCCTTTGCGCGTCCGATAAGACGCGCGGCGCTGTGGAGCGGCAACGAGCGGAATTGCGCCCTGCCCGATGGCATAAATGGAAATGGCGGGCCGAGTTGGGCGCTTCACTATACTCTAACCACGGATAACCCAAGCCCCAAGCACAAGCAGGATAAGTGGCGGGCCCAGCAGCATCCCGCCGAAAAGCCAAGCCGTTTTCTGTAGCTGCCTGCCGGTTTGAAGTCGGCTTTCGATCTCATCGGGCACGACAATGCTCCCGCTTCCAGATGCAGCGGCCCTTTCCCTTATGGACGCCACCTCCTTCTCGGCTTTCCAGCCGTCGGCGATCACTGCCCAGCCCTTGACGAAGATGGAGCTTCCATCGGTCACGCCTCGCCGCCGTCCTTCGACTTCCACGTAGACGACCAATGTCAGTACCCAAAGCGCAGAAACGATCAACCACAGTCGAAAGAGGCCACGTAGGATATTCATCTTGTGCCCTACCTCACGACCGAGGATAGCACAGCGGCGAATGGCGACCAGATCATTTCATCGTTTTCACTGAACAGTGAGATGATCTAACTCTTTGAAATGACGCAATTCCGGAGGGAAAACCGTTACACGCTTCTGCTGGATTTGCTTCAGTCCGTTCAATTCAGACCGCCACCCAGACGCGCAACCAAACGCTGCGGGAACGACGCACCTGCACGGCGATCAGAGCCCGCCGGGAGCGAGAGCCGCTGAATAGCAGCAGAAACTGTCATTGTTTCGCAGACGAAACGATAACTTTGGCGTGATGAAGGGAAAATGGTGGGTGATCACGGGCTCGAACCGTGGACCCGCTGATTAAGAGTCAGCTGCTCTACCAACTGAGCTAATCACCCGTCCAGAACCGCGTCGCTGCGGTCTGGAGGGGCGTATAATGGCCTTCGTCCGGCTTGTCCAGCACCCTTTGCAAAATTTTCGGGAAATTTTTCAAAGGCTCATCGCATGGCGGGGAAGCCGGTGATGCGGGTGGCGTGGACGATGCCGTCTGCCTCTTTTCCCTCGTTGAGCGGCGCCGAGATTGCGCAAAACCGCTCACGCTTGGCTCCGTCCCGCTCTAAACTCCACCTCTCGACAGGAGGAAAGACGATGGCGTCCATGACGGTTGAACTGCGAAATGTCGAAGGCACGGAGGCGGCGATCGGCTGGGCCGGGAGCCATACGGTCGTCATCGACCGGCCGGAGGGCAAGGCGGGCGGACGCGGGCTCGGCTTCAACGGCGCGCAGCTGCTGGCGCTGGCGCTTGGCGGCTGCTTCTGCAACGATCTGCGTTATGCCGCGCACCAGATGGGCTCCGCCCTCGGCAAGATCGCCGTCAGCGTTACGGTCGAGCTCGAAGGCGAGCCGCTGCTGACAACGGCCGCGGCCATGTCGGTCAGCTGCGAAACGCTCGACGGGTCCGATCCGCAGGCGATCATCGATCGCGCCAAGGCTATCTGCATGGTTGCCAACACGCTCAAAAAGGGCGTTCCGGTGGAGATCCGGTCGGCTTAAGGATTGAAAACCATGCAGCACTTCAAAGTGTTGCATCAACTTTTGCGCGCGCGGCCACCCCACCCACCTCATTCCTGTGCTTGTCACAGGAATCCAGCCACGGCGCGTCCGCGCCGTGAATGAAGTGGCCTCCAGTATTCGAGACGGACGAGACGTGGTCCGGCGTCCCGTGGGTTACCCGCGATCATTCGCGCCCTCGAGGTGTCTCCCGCGCCGCAGACGCGGCGCTGCTGGATTCCCGTGACAAGCACAGGAATGAGGAACGAAGCAAAACTTTCCCGTACCGCTACCAACGAGGCGCAGTGTTGCTGTCTTGTACCGTGCGCGCCCGGAAAGACGCACGGCGCTGTCGCCCGCCGCTCGCCTAACCAACCTCGACGAACAGTGCCCGGTGGTCGGAGACTTCCGGCTCTTCGACCACGTCGAAACGGTTGACCTTCACCTGCGGCGTCACCAGCAGGTAATCGGCGAAGCGGTTTTCCTTTTCATAATAGGAGGTGCGCGTATCCGTGAAGCCGCGTGACGTCACGAGATCGGTAAGCCCGAGCTTCCCCAGCACCTCGAAAGTCTCGCTTCCCGGCAGGACGTTGAAGTCGCCGCAGACGACCAGCCGTTCGTTGTCGCGCCTCACCCGCTCCACCAGGCCGACCAGCGCCTCCGCCTGGGCCCGGCGCGCCGGCGTGTCCCCCTTGCCGGCAATGTCGCGCAGACCATGCATATGGGCGATGGTGATGGCGAAGCCGTCCCCGTAGCTCATCAGCCGAAGGCAATGGGCGTTTCGCGCACGCGGATGCGCGCCCCAGCCGTCGGCCGAAAAGCCGCCGTGGACGAAGTCGAGCGCCTGGCCGATGACAGCGAGCGACTTGCGCACGAAGGTCGCGAGCCCGAACTCGGAGAGGACCCGCTCTGCGCCATCGAAGAGCTCGCCCCGCGCCGTCGGGCAATAGAACGCATCGTGCCCGGGAAGAACGGCGGCGATCTCATCGAAGAGGTTGGCGCGCTGCGGCAGTTCGAGCCCGCGGTCGCGATAGACCAGCCAGTCGGCCGTCGAGCCGGTCGTGCGCGTCACCTCCTGCAGGCAGAGAACATCCGCATCGCTGTCGGCAAGATATTTGATCAGCGGCGCATGCACGCGGCCGCCCCATGCGTTCAGCGAAATTATGCGCAGTGCCATGGCTTCCCTCCGCGCACCCCGTACATGCGCCTGTGTAGCGGTCTTCCGTTCGGAATTGCGTAGCTTCAAAGACTAGATCGCCAGTTCGCCGCTCGCGACCTTCACCGCATGGCCGCCGATGCGGGCGGTCGCGATCTTGCCGCCGGCGATGTCGAGATGCAGGTGGATGAAGGACGGGCGACCCATCTCCACGCCCTGCTCGATCAGGATCGGGTGGTGCCCGTCGACGAGTTCGTCGAAAAGGTGGATGGCGCCCGAAAGGGCGGCGGCGGCCGAGCCGGTCGCCGGATCCTCGACCGCGCCCATCTCCGGCTTGAACATGCGGGCGTGGAAGCGCGCCATGTGGTTGATGCCGCCGCGACAGTAGAGATAGGCGGCGGCGAGCCGTCCTTCGGCGAGCGGCGCAAGCTGCTCCCAGCGTTGCGCGTCGAATTCCACCGCCGCCACCGCGCCGACATCATGCAGCGGCACCATGACGAAGGGCACGCCCGCGCTCCAGAATGAGATCACATGATTCTCGAAACCGATCTGCGTCGCCTTCAGGCTGAGCGCATCGGCGATCTCGTGCTTGTCGAAGCGCGCCTCGAGCCGGCTCGGCTTGCGCGGCAGGTCGAACTCCGCGAATGCCGCCTCGCCCGGCTTCAGCCGCACGGCAGAGCGCACCGGACCCACCCGCTCCTCCAGCACCTGCATGAGGTCGAGCGCCTTGCCGGAGTCGCCATGCGCGGCCTCCGCCAGCGCCACCGCCGCGCCGACGGTCGGATGCCCGGCGAAGGGCAGCTCGTGCGCCGGCGTGAAGATTCTCAGCCGCGCCGAATGGGCGGCACTTCCCGGCTGCTGCAGGAACACCGTTTCCGAAAGATTGAATTCCTGGGCGATCGCCTGCATGGCCCCGTCGCTCAAGCCATCGCCGTCGAACACCACGGCAAGGGGATTGCCCTCCAGACGCTTCCGCGTGAAAACGTCGTAGATCGCATATCGCCGTGTCATCAATGCCCCCACCGGTACTGCACGTTTCCCTGGATCGGTCCCGATTTGAGGAAGCCATGCGGAAATTCAAATGCTGTAGCGGCGTCTGTCCTTGAAGAACCGACCGGTCTTGTGAAGGAATCACGCGCGTTCCAGCGTCGTGCCGCACGCCCCGGAGCATCCATCCGCAGGCATTGCGGCACACTCCACCGAAGACCTTGCAATGCCGTGGCGCGGGCGGCAAGGCAAAAAGCATTGAACATGAACGCGGCCGCCCCGTTCCTGTCGCGAAAAGGATCGGCCTGACCTTACGTCAGCCAATCGGTCAGGCATAAGAAACCTGACACAACCGATTGAAAGGACGACGACTTCTCTGCCGTCGATCCTTGTTGGGAAATCATCTGCCGGGATATCGATGAGCAGCCGCCTCCCTTCTGCGCCACGGCTCTTCGGTCACGTGCCGGAACACGCTGAACTGGAAGGATTGCCTCGATCCCCATGGGGTCGTGTGCTCATGCCTGCGCGAGCTGACAAGCTTGAAGGCGCTGCCGAGCGTTTCGGCCAGGCTCTCCGGGCTGTAGCGCATCACCGGCAGGCCGCTGCAGCGATCCGGCCCGTCCGGGCCAAAGGTCGCAATGATGGCGTGGCCGCCGGCTCTCAGGCCTTCGCTCAAGTGCGCGACATAGGCGGCCCGGTCATGTTTCTCCGTGAGGAAATGGGACGCCGCCCGGTCGTGCCAGATCTCGTAGGCCGCCGTCGGCCGCCACGTCGTGACGTCCGCGACGATCCAGCGGACGCGTGCGGCGCGCTCGCCAAGCCGGCTTCTCGCCGCCGCGAGCGCGCCCTCCGACAGGTCCAGGACGGTGATGGCCCGAAATCCCCTGTCGCAAAGATGGTCCACAAGGCGCGAGGCCCCGCCGCCGATGTCGATGATAGAGGTCTCGGACGTCGCGCCGAGGACGGCGATCAGCTCCAGCGACGGCGCCGGATTTTCCTCGAACCAGCTAACCTCGTCCTCGCCCTTGCCGCGATAAACCTTCTCCCAATGGGCCCGACGGCTTTCACGCCTCATGTGCCCTCCTCCGCCCGGAAGATGCCGACTAAATCGTCGTCCTCCGCGAACGCAAGCATCCCGCTGCCGATCCATGATTCCCTAAATCGGAGCCAATTTGAGGGCAATGACGCGGCATTCGACGTTTGGCGGCACGGTGTCTGATCGGATGCGTGGCGCGCTGATGTACTTCTGGATCAGCCCGCAAAGTCATTCACGGGCACGGACGCACACCGGGCGAGATGGCGAACGCCTCGATATAGCGGAGGAACGGCGCCGGATCCTGTGTCGCCGTGGCCATCGCCACGTGGCCGTCCGGGCGCACGAGATAAACGGCGTCGCGGCCGAAGCCCGCCTCGGCGGCGGCCGGCGTGAAGGGGAAGGCGTGGACCGGTATTCCCGTTTTGGTCAGCGCCGCGCGGAAGGCTGGGCTGGCCGCGCCATAGACGTGAACCTGCCAGTCGAGCGACGAAAGCGGCGCGAAGTTGTCGCCCGACAACGCGTCGACGTAGGGCAGCCGATCGCCGCCGCGCAATTGGCCCGCCCCGCCGCGGTCGCGGTAGGTGATGCCGATCTGCGACACGGTCCGGAACGCAAACCGCGCGCCCGCGGGCGTCGCGACCAGCAGGGCGATCATCCGGGGCATGAGATAACGGCGCCAGAGGCCCGCGAGCACCGAGCGGCTGGTCAACACCCGGAACGCCCGGTCAGTGCTTGCGACCAGCCGCCGGGCGAAGGCGATCCGCTCCGGCTCGTAGCTGTCGATGAGCCGCGCGTCCGCGCGACCGCCGACAACGGCGGCGAGCTTCCAGCCGAGGTTCACCGCGTCGCCGATCCCGGTATTCATGCCCTGGCCGCCGGCGGGGCTGTGGATATGGCCGGCGTCGCCGGCGATAAACACCCGGCCCACGCGAAAACGCTCCGCGACCCGATGGTGCAGGCGATAGGTCGAGAACCAGTTGACCGCCTTGACGGTGACACCGGTAATCCGCTCGACCTCGGCACGGCTCGTCTCGAAAGTGATCCTCTCCTCCGCCGCATTCTCTGCCGGCACGATGCCGATCAGCCGCACCGAACCCGACTGGCGCACCGGCAGCACGATCGCGAAGCCGTGCGTATCAAGGCACACATTCAGGCCGTCGCGGGCGATCGTACCCTCCACCTCGACATCGGCGACATAGAAGGACTGCTCGTAGGTGCCGCCCGGAAAGCCGAGCTTCAGGCCGTGGCGCACCGTACTGCTCGCGCCGTCCGCCCCGCATAGATAGGCAGCCCGGATGACCTCGCCGGCGCCGTCCTTCACCACCGTCGCCGTCACGCCCGCCGCATCCTGCTCGAAGCTCATGAGTTCGGCGCGCCGCTCGACCGCAACGCCCGCCTTTTCGAGATGCCGGACCAGAATGCGCTCGTGAATGTCTTGCGGCAGCGCGAAGGCGAAGGGGTAGCGGCTGAGCCCCGCGCCGAAATCGCCGAGCTTCAGCGTCGCCGCGATGCCTGACGGCGTGCGCACGGCAAGCCGCTCGACACGAATGCCGGCGGCGAGCACATCGTCGACGATGCCCAATTGCCGATAGAATTCGAGCGTGCGCGCCTGCACCGCGATCGCGCGCGAGGTCTCGCCCGGCCCGGACGCCTTGTCGATGATCCGGAGATCGACGCCGAGCCGCTTCAGCCACAGCGCCAGCACCAGCCCCGTCGGCCCTGCCCCGACGATCAGCACCTGCGTCGCGGAAGTCTTCATAGAACCTGCCTTGCCTCCGTGGACCGCCCCCGAACAGTGGCCACTTTGAACTACTTCATGGATCTATACAGCCGCAAGCAACGAGCCTCGCGGTGACCGAGCGACATCGGGACTTTAGCGATTGCTCAACAATCGGATCACACATAGACTGCAAAGCGCGAGATGAGGTAACAGCGGGGGGCGATAGTGGCCATTTTCATGGACCGGCATGACCTCAAGGGATACTCGGCGGCCGATGTCGCCGAGGCGCATCGCAAGGATCTCGAAATCCAGGATCAATACGGCGTAAAGTTCCTCACCTACTGGTTCGACCAGCAGCGCGGCACCACTTTCTGCCTCATCGACGCCCCGGACAAGGAAACCGCGCAATGCGTGCATCGCGAGGCACATGGCCATGTTGCCGGCGAGATCGTCGAGGTCGCGCTTTCGGCGGTCGAGGCTTTTCTCGGTCGCATCCAGGACCCAGAGCCGCCCGCCGGCCATCCGCAGGACGATAAGGACTGCGGGCATCGCGCCATCATGTTCACCGACATAGTCGGTTCCACGGAAATGACGGCGCGCCTCGGCGACCGCATGGCCACCGAACTGGTCAGGGCACACGATTCGATCGTGCGCAGGTGCCTGAACGAGTTTGGCGGACGCGAGGTGAAGCACACCGGCGACGGGATCATGGCATCCTTCGCTTCGACGAAGCACGCCGTTGATTGCGCCACGGCGATCCATCGCGATTTCCGGCGCTACAACAGCGGAAACGCCGAACCGATCCACGTCCGCATCGGCCTCGACTGCGGAGAGCCTGTCGAGGACAGCAATGATCTCTTCGGCACCACCGTACAACTCGCGGCCCGCCTGTGTTCGGCTGCCGCCGCGGATCAGACCCTCGTCTCGGAGAATGTCTATCGCGAGCACGGCAGCCCGGACGCCTTTACCGCGACGAAGCGCCGGCGGCTCAAAGGGTTTTCCCGACCCGTTGCAGCATTCCAATGCGCCCCGGCAAAGTCTGCACTACGATGAGTTCGGGTCGCCCATCATGATCACAGCCGAGCACGCTTCCCCGATGAAATGAAACAACGGCCGCGCTCGTCTACCGTAAAGCCCCGCCCCTTTACGTCATGAATCTCGGCAACGCAGCCGCCAGCGCGTCCACCGCATATCGCACCTTCAGCGGCAGATGTGGTGTCTGCAGCCAGAGCGCGTAGTTGTCGTAGTGAAGTCCCGGCTGATCGGCGAGCAGCGGCACGAGTGCGCCAGCCTGGAGGCGCTCGCGAACGAGCCAGCCCGGGAGCCAGGCGAGCCCCATCCCGGCGACTGCAGCGTCGGCGATTGCATCGAGGTCGTCGAGGCGCAGGCGGTTGATCGGCGTCACCTCCGCCGGGGCGTGATCGCTGCGCGGAAACAGCCATGGGCGAACCCGGCCCGACCGGCTGTAGATGATCCCGTGGTGCCCGCCGAGGTCCTCGATCTGCCGTGGCGCGCCGTGCTTCGCGAGATAGGACGGCGAGCCGCAAACGACCATGTGATGGCGCGCTATGCGACGCACGATCGTCCCGGCCCTGTCATCCAGATTGCCGGTACCGGCAGAAAGGCTGCGGATCGCGAGATCGTAGCCGTCGCCTGCGAGGTCGGCGAAGTGATCGCTGAACGAAAGGTCGAATTCGAGCGCCGGATGTCGCCGGGCAAGCTCCAGCAGGATCGGGACCACACAGCGCCGGCCGAACAGCGCAGGCATGGTGACCCTGAGCCGTCCGCGCGGCTCGGAAAGCTGATCGGCGGCGAGCGCATCCGCGGCCTCGGCTTCGGCAAGGACCACGCGGCAACGCTCGTAATAGGCCCGGCCGAAATCCGTCAGGCTCTGGCGCCGCGTCGTGCGGTTCAGGAGGCGCACGCCGAGCCGCTCTTCCAGGAACCGTACATGCTTGCCGACCATCGGTCCGGACAGGTCGAGCGCGGTCGCAGCAGCCGCGAACGAGCCGAGGTCAACGGCTTTGACGAAGACGGCCATGCTCGCAAGGCGATCCATATTGAGAACTCCTGGTTTCTACTGTTCTGCCTCGACAGCCATTTATCCCGCTCATAGGCGACTGGCATAGCCCTTATTCAGTTCAATTGTTTTGGAGTTACGTCGATGGTCCGCGTCGTTCGCTTTCATGAGCTTGGTGGTCCCGAGGTTCTGCGCATCGAAAACGTCGATGTGCAGGGGCCTGGTCCGGGTGAGGTTCAAATCCGGGTCAAGGCGCTCGGGCTCAACAGGGCCGAGGCGCTGCTGCGCTCGGGCACCTATATCGAGACGCCGGTGCTGCCCTCCGGCCTTGGCCTTGAGGCGGCAGGCATCGTCGAAGCGCTCGGTGAAGGGGTCGACGGCTTCGCGCCGGGGGATGCCGTCAGCATCGTGCCGCCGCCGTCGATGGTTCGCTGGCCCGCCTATGGCGAACTCGCCAGCTTTCCGGCAAGGCTCGTCGTCAAGCACCCGCCGTCGCTTGGCTTCGAGGCGGCGGCCGCCGTCTGGATGCAATATCTCACCGCCTATGGCGCGTTGATCGATATTGCCGGGCTGCGCAGCGAAGACTTCGTCGTCATTACCGCCGCATCGAGCAGCGTCGGGCTCGCCGCGATCGAGATTGCCAACGTCGTCGGCGCAACCACGATCGCCGTCACGCGGACGTCCGCCAAGAAGCGGGCGCTCACCGAATTCGGCGCCGCCCATGTCATCGCTGCCGCCGAGGAGGATCTGGAAGCCCGGCTGAAGGAGATCGCCGGTCCGGCGGGCGTGCGCGTGGTGCTCGACGCGGTCGGCGGCCCCTCCTTCGAGCCTCTGACGGCGGCGATCTCACAGGGCGGCATTCTCATCGAATATGGCGGCTTGAGCCCCGAGCCGACCCCCTTCCCGTTGTTCAGCGTGTTGAGCAAGCGCCTGACGCTGCGCGGTTACCTCGTGCACGAGATCATCGGCGACCCGGCGCGGCTCGCGGCCGCCAAGAGCTTCATCCTCGAAGGGCTGACGTCCGGTTCGCTCCGGCCGGTGATCGCCAGGACCTTTCCCTTCGACGAGATCGTCGAGGCGCACCGCTTCCTGGAGTCAAACGAACAGTTCGGCAAGATCGTCGTCACGGTTTGATCGTGGGAGGGATTGCTCCGTGCAATACGGACCGCACTCGACGCCTGTCACGCGGGACAGGCTCAATCGTCAGGGAATTCCGCGTATTGCGGCAGGTCGTCGGTGATGTGGAACCATTCCGCCTTCGACCCGACGAAGATATGCGCCGAAGGGCGGATCGTCGGCGCATCCACGAGCGTGCCGAGCGTGACGTGCGCGTAGGCTCCCTCGCGCACGACGGAAAAGAGCAGCGAGCCGCAAGCCGCGCAATGCACGTCATGCGCCTCGCTCTCGTCGCCATAGATCAAGGTCGCATCCGCGCCCCGTACGAGACCGAGTTCCCCGCGCTTGACGCCGGCGAACGGCTTGAAGGCCGAACCGGTGGCGCGCCGGCAGTTCGAGCAATGGCAGTTCATCGCATATTCGAACCGGTCCGCCACCCGGTACTCGACGGCCCCGCACAGGCATCTGCCGGTCAGCATCCTGGCGGTGCCGGAGTTCGCATCGGCCATGGCCTTCTCCTGTCCGTAAGCGCTACGCTGTTCCTTGAATCGCGACGATTCAGGGACAAAAAAATGCGGTAATTCAAGGTGCTACGGCGCCCCCCCGCGACGCAACACGCTGCAGGCTACATGAGGCTCTGGCAGATACGCAACCGAATCGCGCTGGCGACCGCCCGCTTCACGCCGGCAGGCCGGCCTTCAGCAAGCCCTCCCGGAACATCTCGCGCTGCTCGGGACGCTCCAGGAGCAGGCCGCGCGTGATGAAGTCTTCCGTCGAAAAATCCGGGCGGAGTTTCAGAAGGCGCGCCTTCGCTTCCTCGGTCGCGGCCGCGTTTCCGGATTGTGCGTAGCAGGCAACGAGGCGTGCGCAGGTGAACTGGCCCGGATTGGGCTGCTCCTTGAGCGCCGCCGCCGCTTCTTCGTATCGCCCGAGTATATAGAGGGTGTTGCCGAGGGCTACGCTATACCATTGCGGCGGGAATGGATTGAGGCGCAAACCCTCGTCGATCCACTGCATCGCCTCCTCGAGCCTGCCGCGCCGCGCGAGCAGCCCGCCCATCTGCACCATCGTGTTCGCATCGTTGGGGTTCAACTGATAGGCGCGGCGATAATGCCGTTCCGCCAGCTCGAAATCCCGGCGGAAGTAATGCATGAGGGCCAGCAAGCGCTCGCAGCCGCTGTCACCTCCATCGAGCCGCACCGCCTTTTGAGCAAGCGCCAGAGCCGCGTCCAGAATATCGGCCGGCGCATTGGCGTAGCCGTGAAGTGCCAGTCTCGCGAGTGCCAGATATGCGTGGGCGAGCCCGAATTGCGGGTCACGTTCGACTGCCGCCTCGAACATCATGCGGGCCTGTTCGTTGTCGTCGGCGCCATAGCCCCGGATATGCACCAGCCCGCGCAGGAAGAATTCGTAGGCCGCAAGACTCGTCGTCGGCTTGCGCAGCGCCTGCCGGACGTCGGCGCTCTCGATCTGCCCGACGAGCGTCGAGACGATCATCCGCGTCACCTCGTCCTGGACGGCGAAAATATCGGTGACGCTGCGGTCGTAGTGTTCCGACCACAGGTGCGTTCCGCTTGCGGCCTCTATAAGCCGCGCCGTGATGCGCATCCGTTCACCCGACCGTCGAACGCTACCCTCGACCAGATAGGTGGCGGAGAGCCTTTTGCCGATTTCCTTGAGCCCCGCATCCTTCCCGCGAAAGCTGAAGGATGAACTGGCGGCGACGACGGACAGCGAACGAAACCGGGCAAGGCCGCTGATGATGTCCTCGGTGATGCCGTCGCTGAAAAAATCCTGGTCCGGCGAGCCGCTGAGATTCTCGAACGGCAGAACGGCGATCGACGTTCGCGCCGCCGAAGACGTGGATGGCCCGACCGTCGGCGCGTCCTTCCAGTGCCAGACGTGCACGGGCCGCGCGATGTTCTTCAGCGCTATCTCGCCGCCGTCCCAAAAGGCCGAACAATTCTTTACGCCGAGTTGCCGATGGACAACATCGGCGATGCATATGCCGCCCGGCCCGGCGGTTGCCTCCAGGCGAGCGGCGACGTTGACGCCGTCGCCGAACAGGTCATCCCCCTCGATGACAACATCGGCGAGATTGATCCCGATCCTGAAGAGGATGCGGTCGTCGATCGCCACGTCCTTCTGATCGGACGCCAGTTCTTCCTGAAGCGATATCGCGCAGTCCACCGCGTCGACCGCCGAGTTGAAGACGACGAGCGAGCCGTCGCCCATCAGCTTCACGATACGGCCGCCGCGTGCGGCGATGTTCGGAGCGACTATGGAGCCTTGCAAGCGCTTCATCGCGGTAAGCGTGGAGGTTTCGTCGGCCTCCATCAGCCGCGAGTAGCCGACGATATCGGTGGCCATAATAACCGCAAGTCGCCGCTCGACACGCTCGTTCGCCATCCCGCCATCTCCACACGCAGTACGTTGTACTTTAGCCCTCTCTCACAGACGTCGAAAGAGGCAACGGAGTGGGATCGGAGATCCCGGCAGTCGCCGCTGCCTGACGGCCTCTATCGTCTCAGCGCCTCCACGAAGCGGATCACATGGCCGACCGTACTTTCGTTCCAGATGTCGTTGTGACCCAGGCCGTCGTAGATCACTTTTTGCTTCGGCTCGGGAGCGATGCGGTACAGGGCCTCGCCCGAAGACAGCGGTATGCTGCCGTCAAGTCGACCGTGGATGAACAGCTTCGGTTGTTTCACCTTCGCAATAATGAGGTCGGAACGGAAGGGATCCTTGAGAAGAAGCGCAACCGGATAGAACGGATAATGCGTCTGCGCGACCGAAAGAACCGAGAGGTATGCGGACACGAGGATGACACCGACGGCAGGCCTCTGCGCGGCCGTGTTCACGGCGACGCCCGAGCCGAGCGAGCGGCCCAGCACAATGATCCCGCTTCTGGAGCGTCCTGAAAGCCAGTCGAACGCGGCGATGCCGTCGGTCAGCAGCCCCTCCTCGCTCGGGGAGCCGGTCGATCCCGGATAGCCGCGATAGGAAATCGCCAGCAATCCAATGCCGCGCGCGGCCAGCGCCTGTGCAAGAAAGTCGTAATTGTCGGCCCGGTCACCGTTTCCGAAGAAGAGCAGCACGGCCGGCTTGTCCGCGTCGCCCTGACTGTAGAGTCCATGAAGCGTCTCTCCGTCCGGCGTCTTGATGTATGCGTTTTCGCCCCAACTCGGCTGCTCTGGCGCGAGGGTCGCGCTCACGCCGGGATACAGGAGGGCGCGCTGCGAAAAATACACCAAGCCAACAAGCGACACATAGGCGAAGATCGCCATCAGCGGCAGGATCAGCAGGAGTTTTGTGGCGCTCACGGCAGCATGCCCCACCGCTGGTTCGTCAAAGCATAGAGTTCAATTTGAGCGTTTTAGGGATCGGCCCATCCGCCGTTCTTCGCAAAATACCACTCAAGAATCGCCGGGAAGAAGTCCGGATAGTTGTGCGCATCGGGCTCCGGCCCGCGGATCGCCACGGCCTCGTCGATTTCCGGATGCGGGTCGGTCGAGACATGCCCGGCCACCCGCGAAACGAGCTCGTCGGCCGTCGCCGCCAGCCGGTGGGTGCGGAACACGACGACAGTCCCCTTCATGTGCACCGCGTGATAGCCGGGCTCGGCTGTCGCGTCGGAGAGCTCGATGCCTGTCTCCTCCCGCACCTCACGCGCAATATTGCCGTCGATATCACAACGTCCGTCGACGATATCCTCGGGCTCCAGCGAGCCGCCGGGGCTGTAGACGCGTCCGGCATTGGCCGTGTGGCTTCCCATGCGGATGGCGATCATCGCGCCGTCGGACGAAAGCAGCATCGGCATCGCGAAGATATGCAGGGCCCCGGGCGCGCGACTCTTGCGCCACCAGAGGAAGGTCGAATAGGGCACGACATGGGCGTTGGCGACAATGCGCCCCTCCTCGATGCGGATCGCCCGCTGCAGCACCATCCTGCCGTCGAAGAGATGCGGGTTTGCGGCAATCTCGCGCTGCCAGCTTTCCTGCGCGCGTTCCACCTCGGCCAGGTGGAACGGATGCGGCTCCGGGGAAACGTCGATCCGGACAGCCGAGACCGGGAAAACCGTGCCCTCGGCCGGCCACTCTGCGCGGTTGCTTTCAAGAAGGTTCATGGTCAGATATCCAGTGTCATCGCGACCGGGCAATGGTCGGAGGCCTTCGGCCGGTCCCAGCCGGTGCGCGGATAGCGCTCCACCTCCTGCCCGGCCGGAAAGATCGTCCGGAACGGCTGGCCGGCGCGGATGATCTCCGGCACCCGGCTTGCGTTGCGGCTCGCGAGCGCCGGCGACAGCCAGATATAGTCGAGCTGGCAGAGATGCCGCTCCTCGGGCCCCCGGCTGTGAAACAGGGTCCAGCGGTCGAGCACCGGCCGGCGCAGCATCGGGTTTTCGACGAAGCCGTCCATGGTGAAGACGTCGAGCGCGCTTGTCCCCTCCTCGCTCGGCACGAATTCATAGCCGTTGCGCCGGTCGCCGCGGATCGCCACCTTCTCCTGGTAATCGTTCATGTCGCCGCAGATCGCGAACATCTTGTCGGCCGTGCGGCCCCGCCCGAAGCGGCTCTCGATGATATGGCGCACGGCCTTCGCCTCCGCCACGCGCAGCGGCATCGTCGCCTGCCGGCCGTCGAGTCCTTCGCGCGCCGGCCCCATCGACTTGAAGTGCACCACGTAAAGCGTCAGCGGCCGGCCGCCGATCCTCAAATCCAGCTCCAGGCAGTCGCGCTTGAAGATGCGGTCGGCAGGCCGGTTGGTTTGCGCCAGCTCATCGTTGAAAAGGTCGAGGTCGGCATAGGTAAGCCCCGCATGGCTTTTCACCTCGAGGCACTCGATCGGCTGGCCGTCGCGCGTCTTCTCGCGCGTCAGCACGGCGACGTCGATGCCGCGCGAATCATTGCCCTCGATCAGGTATTTCTGCCGGTAGCCGTTGCCGACCATGCGGAACAGATAGCCGTATTCGAAGGCCTGCAGCGCCGCCATGTTGTCGGCCTCCTGCAGGCAGAGGATATCCGCGTCGCAGTCGGCGATGGCGAGCGCCGACATCTGCCGCGTGTCGTCCGTATGCGCGATGGTGCGCGCCTCCTCCAGCCGCTGATACTCCGCCTCGCTGCGGACCTCGAACAGCCTCAACACGCGATCCTGCTTCAACTGGTTGCGAAAGCCGGAGAAATCGAACCGGCTCATGAGGTTTTCGATATTGAAGGTGGCAAGGCGAAGCGACATCGGGCAATTCCGGTGAGAAATTGCCGCGGAGCTTACTGCATGATTCTTCAAATCGGAATCGATTTGAGGACAAAATCATGCAGCAATTCAAAGTTGCTACAGCGACCTTTGCGCATCTTGTCAGACGCGCGGCGCTGTAGAGATGATTCTTCAAATCGGAATCGATTTGAGGATAAAATCATGCAGCAATTCAAGTTGCGACAGCGACCTTTGCGCGTTCGATCAAGCCAGCTTCGGCCTCATTGGTCACGGTACGGTAACGCATCTCCCCCTGCCTCATTCCTGTGCTTGTCACAGGAATCCAGCCAGCCCAAGTCCTTGGGCTGAAAAGACTCTTCCGCGCCGCGGACGCGGCGCTGCTCGATTCCTGTGACAAGCACAGGAATGAGGGAGAAAGAGTATCCGCCAATACCACTACGCTTCTGTCGTGTACTGTGGGGTCCGAAGACGTGCGGCCTCATTGGTCACGGTACGATAACGCATCTCCTCCTGCCCTCATTCCTGTGCTCGTCACAGGAATCCAGTCAGCCCAAGTCCTTGGGCTGAAAAAGACTCTTCCGCGCCGCGGACGCGGCGCTGCTGGATTCCTGTGACAAGCACAGGAATGAGGGAGAAAAAGAATCCGCCAATGCCACTACGCTTCTGTCGTGTACTGTGGAACCCGAAGCCGTGCGGCGTCATTGGGAGATCGCGCGATAGAGCCCCTCACCGCGCCGGAGCCCCGTCCGCGTAGAGATGAAGCGCCCGATAGACCGCCGTGTGGGCCGGGGTCGGCACTTCGAGTTCCTTTCCGAAGGAGTGCATGCGTCCCGACAGCCATTCGAGTTCGAGCCGCTTGCCGCGCTGAAGATCGTTGGCCATGGAGGATTGCGTCTCGGGCGGCACCATTTGCCAGAGCGATGTCGTCTGCTGCACATAGCCGTCCGGCATCGGGTGGCCCTTGGCGGCGGCGATCGCCATGCCCTCGTCCCGCAATTGCTCCATGAAGATCCGGCCTTCCGGGTCCGCAATAATCGCCCCGATGCCCGAGCGCATCAGGCTGGTGCCGCCGGAAAAGGCGGCGAGCGTCACGAACTTCATCCACAGCACCGGATCGACGTCGTCGACCGCCTGGAGGGAGATGCCCTCGGCCAGCGCGCAGGCATCGCGGAAGGCGGCGATCGCCGGGTCGTTGCGCCCGCCGACGGTCATCTGCGTCATCCCGCTCGTCTGCCTGATCAGCCCCGGCGCTTCGAGATAGGTGGAAATGTAGATGGCGCCGGCGACGACCTGCGAGCGTGGCACGGAACGCGCCAGGAGATCGACGCCATCGACGCCGTTCTGCAACGTCAGGACCGTCGTCTTCGGGCCGACCATCGGGAGGATGGCGGCGGCCGCCTCCTCGCTGTCGTACAGCTTCACCGCGAAAATCACGAGATCGACGGTTCCGGCTTCGGCGGGATCGTCCGTGGCGTTGACATTCGGCAGGCTGACGTCGCCGAGCGGGCTTTCGAGCCTGAGACCGTTGCTGCGCATCGCATAAAGGTGCTCGCCGCGTGCGATAAAAGTAACGTCTTCGCCCGCTTTCGCGAGCCTGAGGCCGATATAGCCACCGATGCCGCCCGAGCCCATCACCGCGATCCGCATGGCCTTTCCTCCTCGCGCTGCTGCCAATCAAACGGCTGCAGCGACCTTTGCGCGCTCAAGAAAAACGCGCGGCGCCGGAGCGGCCGAAAGCGCAAGATATCAGTTTCGCCCTGCCGCGGCACGGCCAAAGAATGCTTTGGCCATCGCCCGCCTCAGCTGCCCCGCCTGCGCTCTCCTCAGGCGACGGACCAGCCTCCGTCGACGAGCAGGTTCAGTCCGGTGATCAGCGATGCTGCCGGCGAGGCCAGGAAGACGACGGCGCCGACGACATCGTCCGTGTCGCCGATGCGACCCAAGGGAATATGCGCGACCGTCTGCTCGTGGAAGTCCTTGTCGGAAAGCGCTGGCTTCGTCCCGTCTGTCCAGATGAAGGTCGGGGCAACGGTGTTGACGGTAATGCCGTGGCGGGCCCATTCGGCGGCGAGGCAACGGGAGAGGTGGTTGATCGCCGCCTTGCTCATGCAGTAGATCGCCTCGCCGCGAAGCGTCACCGTGCCCGCCTGCGAGCTGATGTTGATGATGCGGCCCGCCTTTTGCGCAATCATCTGCCGGCCGACGGTCTGCGTCATCAGGAACGTGCCCTTGACGTTGACGTTCAGGATTTCGTCGAGATCGGCCTCAACGACATCCTCCGCCAGATTGCCGGGCGCGACCCCGACATTGTTGACGAGCACGTCGATCCGCGTAAACGTCGCGACCGCCTCGGCGACCGAGGCCTCGATATCGGCGCGCTTCGAAAGGTCGAGCTTGACGGGAAGGATCTTCCGGCCCATGTCCCTGATTTCCGCGATCAGTCCCGTCGACGCCGCAATGTCGCGCAGGCCGAGCACGATGTCCGATCCGGCAGCGGCGCACGCAAGGGCGCAGGCGCGGCCGATCCCGCGCGATGCGCCGGTAACGAATGTCACCTTGCCCGCCAGGCTGAAATCCGGCGCATGCTTGAGTTCGTTTCCCACGTTCGCCCCTCCTCCGCTTGATCGGCCGCGTCGGGCGCGCAGCGCCGGCGGCGGTAACACCTGTTCATTCTTGAATTCCCACTCGGACTATAGCACCGCGCGCACGCGCCGCGGCTGGTTTCCTGTGACGAGCACAGGACGAGGCCGGATCGGCGTTTCCACCGACCGGCCATTGGTTGCGTACTCAGATGTGGTAGAATCGCCTAGCGACGCAAAATGGGGCGGGCGACAAGATGTCGTTTTCTCAATCGAGGATTTGCAAGGGCTGCTGGGAGCAGATGCGTATCCCCGTGCCTCTGCGCGGACCGGCCTCCATTCCCTTCCGCGCCTTTGGTATCCGCCCGAGCCGGATGAATCCGAACACCTGCACGATCTGCGAGCTCATGTTCACGCGCGTGATGAAAGCCCGCAAGATCACTGTTGACGTGTCTGTGCTTTTTGCAGACCTGAGGGGCTATACGACGCTTTCGCAGTCCTACTCGGCAGATGCCGTCTCGTCGCTGCTGGATGATTTCTACGACGAATGTGCCACGGCCATTTGGGAATTCGACGGCCTTCTCAACAAGACGGTCGGGGATGCGATCATGGCGATATTCAACTTTCCGATCCCCCATCAGGACCACGCCGAACGTGCCGTTCTCGCTGCGCGGGAAATCCAGCGCCGCTGCCAATTGCGTCGTGAACGTCACCTGGCTGAGGGTGCCGGCCTGCGCGAAAGCGAACTCGGCGTTGGCATCGGCATCGACTCCGGCGAGGCCAGCTTCGGAGAGTTCGGCCGATCGCATCGCGACCTGACTGCGATTGGAACGGTGGTGAACACTGCCGCTCGCGCCCAGTCAGCGGCCGAAGCGGGGCGGATTCTCGTCACCAGGGCCGTTTGCGAGCGGGCGAAGAACCAAACGGCTGAAAGCGAAGGCCGTGAATACCGCCTGAAAGGCTTCGATAAGCCGGTTGAGCTTTACGCAATCTGAGTCGAACGCCGGGGAGCCTCCGGCGAATGTCTGTCATGCGTCGACGCCGGCAATTACAGACTGAAGCGCGCCGCGGCGGTTTCCGGCGCGAAGCCGGCGCAGGGACCGTTCTTCCTCGTCCTTGTTCCTTCCGTGTTTAGCATCCTGGTCGGCTTCGTCAAAGTTCTTCGATCGCCGTGAAGTAACATGCGCAGCGCTCGGCGGGCACCCTCGCGGCCCTTCCGCTTTGCACCAAACAAGGCATCTTCCCTGCCGCCGCCGCCGTGCTACAGTTTCATGAACGTCATGGGGGCCGGCGGGGGTTGAATCCGGATGAAGGCTTTGGTTGCGAAGGTCGCTGCGGCTGCCTTCGTTCTGTTTGCCCGCGCGATAACCGCGGTTCGCGCCATATGGCCGGAAGAGGGATTGCCGGCCAAACCCTGCATCTATTTTGCCAACCATTCGAGCCACGGAGATTTCGTGCTGGTCTGGGCCGTGCTGCCGCCGAGGCTGAGGCATCGCACCCGCCCGGTGGCCGGCGCTGAATACTGGCTGAAATCTCACACCGACGCCTTCATCGGACGCGACGTCTTCAATGCGGTGCTGATCGAGCGCGATCGGGAAAAGCGAACCGAGGACCCGATCGCGCTGATGGCCTCGGCGATCGACGCCGGCTCGTCACTGATCGTCTTTCCCGAGGGTACGCGAAACCAGACCGACGAAAGGCTGCTGCCCTTCAAGAGCGGCATCTTCCATCTGGTCACCGAGCGCCCGGAGGTCGAGCTCGTGCCGGTGTGGATCAATAATCTCAACCGCGTCATGCCGAAGGGCGAGATCGTGCCGATCCCGCTGATCTGCACCGTCACCTTCGGCAAGGCGCTGCGCATTGACCCCGGCGAAGAAAAGGAAGCCTTTCTCGAACGGATGCGGGCCGCCCTGATCGCGCTCGCTCCGAAACCGGCAGGGAGCGGCGAATGACTGCGGCAGGCTCGGATCTCCTGACACTGGTCCTCGGCATCTTCGGCGTGCTGATCGCCGCGTCGGCGATCGGCTACATGCTTGAGCAACGCCTCGCGGCCGACGGGCCGAACGCGGCGGTCGAAAACCTCAACGCCCGCATCCGGGCATGGTGGGCGATGGTCATCCTGATCGGCCTAGCCTTCATCGCCGGCCGCATCGGCGTCCTCGTTCTCTTCGCCTTCTGCTCCTTTGCGGCGCTGAGGGAATTCATCACGCTCATCTACACCCGGCGCGCCGATCACTGGGCGCTCGCCTCTGCCTTCTTCCTCGTCCTGCCGATCCAGTATTACCTGCTCTGGGCTGAGGAATACGGCATCTTCTCGATTTTCATTCCCGTCTACGCCTTCCTGCTGATGCCGATCATCTCGGTGCTCCGGGGCGACACAGAGCGCTTCCTGCTCCGCATCGCCGAGGTGCAATGGGCGCTGATGATCTGCGTCTTCTGCGTCTCGCATGTGCCGGCGCTGCTGACCCTCGACATACCGGGCTACGAAGGGCGCAACGTGCTGCTGATCGCCTTCCTGGTGATCGTCGTGCAGCTGAGCGATGTGCTGCAATATGTCTGGGGCAAGCTCTTCGGCCGCACGAAGATCGCCCCGAAGCTTTCGCCGTCGAAAACGGTCGAGGGCTTTGTCGGCGGCGTTGCCAGCGCCACGCTGATCGGGGCCGCGCTATGGTGGATCACCCCGTTCACGCCGCTCCAGGCGGGCCTCCTGTCGTTCATCATCACCCTCATGGGGTTCCTTGGAGGGCTGGTGATGTCGGCGATCAAGCGGGATCGCGGCGTCAAGGACTGGGGCAATCTGATCGACGGCCATGGCGGGCTGATCGACAGGCTGGATTCCGTCGTCTTCTCGGCGCCGATCTTCTTCCATATCGTGCGCTATTGGTGGTCGCTCTCATGAAATCCGTGTTGCGGGACTGGGCGGGAAGCGGCACGGTGCATGTGCTCTTCGCCTTTCTGGCCATGGGCGGATGGGCCGTCTTCGCCAACAGCGGTCATGCCATGCCGCAGCCGCTCTATTCCGGGCTCCTGCAGGGCGCGCTCTCGGCCGGTCTCACGCTTTTCCTCAAGTCCGTGATCGACGCGCTTTCGAGGCGCTTCAGCAGTGCCGCGCGTTTCTGGGCACCGCCGCTGATCGCCTGCCTCGGCTCGGCGGGCCTGTTGGTGTCGCTCCACGCGCTCGGCGGAACGCCCGAAATACTCAAGACCGTCGCGGTTCCGCTCCTGGTCTCGACGACCTATGCGTGGACCTATGCTTATTCGATTTCCCGGGAAAGAGGCGTTGGATCATGACTGAGACAGGCGATCGGCGGCCTCTCGCAAGCCGCAATACCCGCTGGGCGGGCGCGATTGCCCGATGGATGGCGTCGCGGACGATCACCCCCAACCAGATCTCCAAAGGCAGCATGGTGGCCGCGGCTCTCGCCGGCGGCGCGTTCTTCCTGGCGGGCCAGGGCGCGGGCGGGATGAGGATCGTCTGCCTGCTCTCGGCGGCACTGTTCTGCCAGCTCCGGCTGCTCTGCAACCTCTTCGACGGCATGGTCGCCGTCGAGGCCGGCAAGGGCGAGCCGGACGGTCCCTTCTGGAACGAGTTTCCGGATCGCGTCGCCGACCTCCTGATCCTCGCCGGCATCGGCTATGGCATCGGCACACCCGGCCTCGGCTGGGCCGCCGCCGCCTTCGCCATCCTGACCGCCTATGTCCGCGAGCTCGGCCGCGCCACCGGAATCCCGAGCGACTTCTCCGGGCCGATGGCGAAGCAGCACCGCATGGCAACGGTCACCGCCGCCGCGGTGATCTCCTCGCTCGAGCCCCTGTGGCAGGGCCACAATGAGGTGCTGACGATCGCGCTTTGGGCGGTCGCCCTCGGTGCGGCACTGACCGCGATCCGTCGCGGACGGACATTGGTTCGGCGCCTGAGAGAGGTCGGTTAGTACCGCATTGAGATCGGGGCGTCACGACGACAACGCAGGATGCAGTTCGTCGACTACGCGCTTGAGGCGCCGCACCCCCTCCTCTATTTCCGGTAACTCCAGGCTGGCATAACCCAGCACCAGGCCGGCAGTGCCGGGACCGTCCGAGGCGGCGAATAAGGGGCCGATCGGGTGGAGACCCAGCCCGCAGGCAAGCCCGCGCTCGACCAGCAATTGCTCCCGTTCCCTCGCCAGGTCGTTCAGCCACACGACGACATGCAGCCCGGCGTCCGCGCCCATGATCCGTATCCGGTCCGCGAAGGCCCGCTTCAGGGCGGACAGCAGGGTCGCCCTTCTTTCCCCGTTGCGGCGGCGCACGCGCCGCACATGCCGTTCGTATGCGCCGCTTTCGATGAGCGCGGCCAGAGCCTCCTGCTCCGCGGTCGGCGTATGCCTGTCGGTCAATCGCTTGGCGGTGGCAAAGGGGATGCGAAGAGCCATGGGCACGACGAGGTAACCGAGGCGCAGCGTCGGCGAAAGCGTCTTCGAAACGGTTCCGAGATAGATGACGCGATCGGCGCTGTCCAACGTCTGCAGGGCGGGTATGGGCGCAATATCGTACCGATACTCACCGTCGTAGTCGTCCTCGATGACGTAGGCGTTTCGGCGTTGCGCCCACGCCAGAAGCTCTTTCCGGCGGCCGACCGACATGACAATTCCGAGTGGAAACTGGTGTGAAGGCGTTACATAGGCCAGCCGCCCCTCGCCCAGCCCGTCGGTTCGCATGCCCTCGTTGTCGACATCGAGCGGAACCAGTTCCGCACCGGCCCCGATGAAGACGTGGCAGGCCGCGCGATAGCATGGATTCTCCGCGACAACCCTGTCCCGCGGATTGACAAACAGTCGGGCACAGAGATCGAGGCCCTGCTGCGATCCGTTTACGACGATGATCTGGTCGGGCTGGCACCGGAGACCGCGCGCTCTCCAGAGATAGCCTTGCAAGGCCGCCCGCAGCGCGGGCGCGCCAGCCGGATCCGCATAGCGAAGACGCGTCGGCCGCCGCATGAGCACGGCGTTCACTGCCTTCTTCCAGGCCTGGCTCGGAAAGTCGGACGAAGACAGATCGCCGTAGCGGAAGTCGATGGCCAGCCGGTCCGACGCGGGCCGGGTGGCGGCGGGCAGACGCATGATCCTGAGGCCGTAATCCGAAAGACCGGGATGCCGCGGGGTTTCATCGACGGGCGGACGAGCGGTGACATCGAGATCGACGTTCTTCGCGACCCTTGCGGGCGCCCCCTGATGGGTTTCGAGATAGCCTTCGGCGGCAAGCTGCTCATAGGCCGCCGTCACGGTCGTCCGCGAGACGCCCCACTCGGCGGCAAGGCCGCGCGTGGACGGCAACCTGTCGCCCGGGCGGAACGTCGCGTCCCTGATCTGGCCCTTGATGGCATCGCAAATGCGCTTCAGGACGGTCGGTGCCTTCTCGGATTTCGCCATCAACTGGTCCAATGTTAAATGCAGAAACTGGCAGTCCACAATAGGCCAGTCTGATGGCACTTTCACCTCAAATCCGCCTGCTGCTGTTTCCTTGAATCGTAGCGATTCAAAGACGAGAACATGCGGCAATTCAAAGCGTTACAGCGACCTTTTGCGCGTTTGACATGACGTGGGGCGCTGGAAAGGTATCAGATGTACATTCCCCCGGCCTTCCGCGAAGACGAACTGTCTGCTCTCCACGAAACCATTCGGGCCGCGCGTCTCTGCAACGTCGTGACGGCCACGGATGAGGGTCCGGTCGCAACCCCGCTTCCGCTGTTTCTCGACCCGACGGAAGGGCCGTACGGAACGCTCTACGGTCACCTTGCGCGGGCGAACCCGCAGTGGAAGCTTGCCGCGATCGGGGAAACAATGGCCCTGTTCATGGGACCGGACGCCTATATCACGCCGAGCTGGTACGCGACGAAGCACGAGACCGGCAAGGTCGTTCCCACCTGGAACTATCTTGCCGTCCACGCCTACGGTCCTGCGGAATTCTTCGAGGACGACGAAAGGCTTCTCGACGTCGTCACACGTCTCACCAGACTGCACGAAGAGCCGCGCGCGGATCCGTGGGCGGTCGGCGATGCGCCCGAAGATTTCATCAGGGCACAGCTCAGAGGGATCGTCGGACTTCGCATGCCGATTACCCGGTTGGAGGGTAAGCGGAAGATGAGCCAGAACCGCAATGCAGCGGACCGGGCCGGCGTTGCGTCCGGTCTTGCCGCCAGTGATCGCCCCTCGGATCGTACCGCTGCCACGCTCATTCCCGTCACTGCATGATTCCTTAGATCGGACTCGATCAGGACAAAATCATGCAGCGATTTCAAAGTGCTACAGCGACCTTTGCGCGTCCGGTTGAACGCGCGGCGCTGCAGGGACGGAGTTCAGGCCGCTACAGCGTCTCGCGCAGCCGTCAGGGAGCAAGCGCCGTGCGGCAGCCGCCGCTATCGAAGCAGCCCGTCATCGGAACCTCCGATCAATCCTTGCCTGCCAGCAGGCGCGCTTCGACCCGCGCCAGCGCCCGCTCGAACACCGCCGGATCGTCGAGTGCGCGGCCGAGAACCAGCGCGCCCTGGATGGCGATCACCGCCTCCTCGGCAAGCTCGCGCGCCGAGGCCGGGTCGTTGCCGGTCTTCTCCAGGGCCGTGGCGAGTGCCGCCCGCCACCCGGCGAAATAGTCGCGCACCTGATCGGCGAAGCGGTCGCGGATATTGTCGAGCGCGAAGGCGCCGACGAGGCACACACGGCGGCCGGAGCGGAAATAGTCCGCCACCGACCGGCACATGGCGCCGATCGCCTCGCGCGGATCCTCGGCTTGCCGAAGCGGCGCATAGACGTGATCATCGAACCATTGATCGATCTCGCGGAGCACGGTCGTCGCCATCTCCTCCTTCCCTCCCGGGAAGAAGTGGTAGAGGCTGCCCTTGCCGAGCCCGGTCTTGGCGCTGATGACCGAAAGGCTCGCGCCTTCGAAGCCGTGTTCCCGAAAAATCTCGGCGAGCACAGGGATGACGTCCGAGCGCTCCGCGACGATCTTTGCCATGATATTACAATCCGAGTTCCGAAAGGCCGGGGTGATCCGCCGGCCGCGGCGCGGACCTCTCCCAGAAGAACTTCCGGTCCGCTTCCTTGATCGGCATGTCGTTGATGCTGGCATGACGCGTGTGCATCAGGCCGTTCTCGTCGAACTCCCAGTTCTCGTTGCCATAGGCGCGATACCAATTGCCGGAGTCGTCGCGATATTCATAGGCGAAGCGGACCGCAATGCGGTTGCCGTCATGCGCCCACAGCTCCTTGATCAGGCGATATTCGAGCTCCTTGTTCCACTTGCGCGTCAGGAAAGCGACGATCGCCCCGCGGCCTCTCACAAATTCGGCGCGGTTACGCCACCGGCTGTCGACCGTATAGGCACGCGACACCCTTTCCGGATCGCAGCTGTTCCAGCCGTCTTCTGCGGCACGCACTTTTTGTATCGCCGTCTCACGGGTGAAGGGCGGCAGCGGCGGGCGTTGTTCGGACATCTTCAATCTCCTTCGTTGGTCGACTGTACTGTTCGGTAAACTCTGTGTCAATCAGTACAATCGGCGCGTAAGGACGTCAATGCCGAATGGTTCGGATTCCTCGTTACCGTGCGAATTTGACAAAGCTGCAAATGTCGAAAACGGGTCATTCGCGGCGCCGACGCGCCGTGGCTCTCACCCCTGTGACAAGCACAGGGGTGCCTAGTCAGACGCGCCGATGTCGCTGCAACAGCTTGAGAACGGCGTCCGCTCGCCCTCAGCTCCAGTCCCACTGGCCCGCCACCTGCCGGGTCGCGACGTTGAAGCGGTTCCAGGTGTTGATGAGCGAAATCTGGATGATGAGCGCGGCGAGCGCCTGTTCGTCATAGTGTTTCGCCGCCTCGTCCCAGATCTCGTCCGGCACCGGGTCCGCCCGGTCGGCAAGCCGCGTCACCGCCTCGGTCAGCGCCAGTGCGGCCCGCTCGGCATCGGTGAAATAGGGCGCGTCGCGCCAGGCGGAGACCGCCATGATGCGCTTGTCGCTTTCGCCGGCCTTCCTCATCAGCCGCGGATGCATGTCGACGCAGACGCTGCAGCCGTTGATCTGGCTGGCGCGCAGGTGGACAAGGCCGACCGTGAGTTCCGGCACGCCGCTCTTCTCCGCCGAAGCACCAAGCGCCTGCAGCGCGTGCATGGCTTCGGGTGCGATCATGGCGATGTTGTTCATTCTGGCTTGCATCGTGCATCTCCTTCGGATGTGTTGGCCAAATTCGACGGCAACCCGGCCGATCTCCTGTCACATCGGCCGGGTTTCGTTCGTCATGCCCATGACGGAGCCGAGCGGAGGAATGTGACCGATGGATGAGAAAAAATTTCTGGCCGAGCAGTTCGAAGGCAACAGGCGGCGCCTGAGCGCCGTCGCCTACCGCATGCTCGGCTCGAAGACGGAAGCCGAGGACGCCGTGCAGGAAGCCTGGCTGCGCCTCAGCCGCACGGATGCGGGTGAA
Organism: Sinorhizobium psoraleae; assembly: GCF_013283645.1. GTDB lineage: Bacteria > Pseudomonadota > Alphaproteobacteria > Rhizobiales > Rhizobiaceae > Sinorhizobium > Sinorhizobium psoraleae. Next base: position 1,716,023 of record NZ_JABEKV010000001.1, on the reverse strand, counting down.
GTCGAAAATCTCGGCGGCTGGCTGACGACGGTGGTGGCGCGGGTCTGCCTCGACATGCTGCGCACGCGAAAAGCCCGGCGCGAGGAGCCTCTGGAAGCCCAGGCGCCCTCGCCCGCCGCCCGTCGCACGGAAGGCCCGGACCCGGAGCAGGAGGCACTGCTTGCGGATTCCGTCGGACTGGCGCTGCTCGTGGTCCTGAACCGCCTGACGCCCTCCGAGCGCATCGCCTTCGTGCTCCATGACATGTTCGATCTCTCCTTCGACGAGATCGCGCCGATCGTCGAGCGCACGCCGACGGCTGCCCGCCAGCTCGCAAGCCGCGCCCGCCGCCGCGTCCAGGGTGCCGATACCGGCGCGAAGCCGGATATCGCCCGCCAGCGGAGCGTGGTGGATGCCTTCCTCGCCGCCTCGCGCGCCGGCGATTTCGATGCGCTGTTGAAAGTGCTTGCCCCCGACGTGGTGTTCCGGGCGGACCCGGTCGCAGCCCGGCTCGGCGTCCGCGCCGAGATCCGCGGCGCGGCGGCCGTCGCCGAAACATTCAAGGGCCGCGCCCAGGGAGCGCAGCCGGCGCTGGTCGACGGCGCGATCGGGCTGCTCGTCGCCCCCGGCGGCCAGTTGCGGGTCGTCCTGGCGATCACGATCCGCGAGGGCAGGATCGTCGCGATCGATGCTCTTGCCGATCCGGAACGGCTCGATCGGCTCGACCTCGCGGTGCTTGGCACAAAAGCGGAAGGGCAGTAATCGGGCAGGTCAAAAAAAATCGCGGCCCCGCTGTCGGTAGCGGCGAAGGGGAAGCGTCCTATGTAGCACCGGATACCGGTTCAACAGGAGGCTTTTCCCATGTCCAGGGTCATCTCTAACCTATGGTTCGCCGAAAACGCGCGTGAGGCCGTCGAATTCTATGTATCGGTCGTCCCCAACTCCTCTATCGGCCGAGAAACGATCGTCCCGGCCGAGACGCCGAGCGGCCCTCCCGGCAGCGTCTCGATCATCGAGTTCAAGCTCTGCGGCCAGAACTTCACGGCGCTGCAAGCCGGCCCGCTCGATTCCTTCAACCATTCGTTCTCGATCCAGGTCGAATGCGACAACCAGCAGGAGATCGACCGCGTCTGGGACGCCTTTATCGACAACGGCGGCGAGCCGGAACAATGCGGCTGGCTGAAGGATCGCTGGGGCCTATCATGGCAGATCGTGCCGCGCGTGCTGGGCGAGATGGTTGCGAACCGCGACCGCGAACGCGCCAAGCGCGCGACGGAAGCCATGCTCACCATGGTCAAGCTCGACGTTGCAACGCTGGAACGCGCCTTCAACGGCTAGAGCATTTTGCAGTCAGGTGGAATCACCTGACGTTGCACGAATGCTGCAAAAACAAACAGGTAGAGCGGCGGCGCGAACCCACGTGAGCCGCTCTAGCCACTCTGTACGAGACTGCGTCGCGGCCTTGAGGACAACCGTCACGGCTTCCAGGCCGCCTCGCTCTTTTGTTCGTAGTGGGTGAAGGCCTTCACCAGCCCGCCGAGGACCTCTGCCGAGGTCTCGAACATCGCCTTGAACTGCGGATCGTCGACCTTGGTAATGTCCTCGCGCAGGTGCTCGATGAGCGCGTTCAGCTCGCCTTTCACCCTTTCGGTGTGATACGTCGGATTTGCGTCGCGGTGGGCCATTTCCGCCCTCCTTCCGTTTTCGATTGGACCGGCTTTACAGTCACAACGTTTCGGATTTCCGGGCGGTTCCGGAGCGACCGTCGTCACACGGGAAACAATCGTATTTCGTTACAAATCGCCCTTAAAAGTTACTGGACCAGGGCGGTGGATTTGGCAAATATGGGCATGCAAATCCGTGAGAATTCATATAGAGAATTCATTTCAGTGTCCCTTTAGATCAGAGCTCGCTGCCTGCATGTGAGCTCTGATTGGGAGTTCGAACTCGCTGGGATGGCGGCGATTCCCGAGGAACGCGAGAGGGGTTTTAAACGGATTGGCCCGAATGCTTTTTGGGTGGGTACGGCGTTTCTGATAATGGATGAGCGCCAATAAGTTGGCAGGCATTTCGTCGCGAACTTCTCTCAGAGTCCGTTCCTGTGGAGCGGGCTCTGTTTTTGCGTTTGGGACGTCAAGCCGTGTCGGTCGGACTGTTTTCCGCCGCCGGAACCAAATGATCGCGAGGAAACGTTCGGGGCCTTCGGAAGGAGAGCATCCGATGGAACCGATTTTCACCCGATTTTCCAACAAGGTGTCCGATCTCGCGGACGGCCCGTGACGTTCACCCTCGCATTCCTGGCGATCGTCGCCTGGGGCTTATGCGGGCCGCTATTCGACTTTTCGCAGAACTGGCAGCTCGCGGTGAATACCTCGACGACGATCACGACATTCCTGATGGTCTTCGTTCTGCAGAACTCGCAAAACCGCGACGGTCAGGCGCTTCAGGCCAAGCTCGACGAACTGATCCTCACCAGCGGTGCCGAAAACCGCTTCATAGGCATCGACCAGCTCGACGGCAAGGAACTGAAAAAAGTTCGCGCGGACATCAACGGCAAGGTTGAAGCGGAAGAGTCCGCCACGACAGAGCCGCGTGTCTCTTCAGACGCGAAAAAGCCGCTGTAGCACTTTGAATTGCTGCATGTTTCAATTCTCAAATCGGCCCTGATTCAAGGAAACATGCAGGCGCAGCAGCAACGGATGAATGCCGCCGGCGGCGCCTCCCGCTTGCGGTCTGCCGTTCTAATGGCATCGGAGAAGCACCTGCTGTAAGCTGTCGCGCAAGATGTGGAGTCGTTTCCAGCCCACGTCCCTTCTGACCAGCGATGCGCGTGTTTTCAGACGCGCAGGGGTCACTGTAACACTTTGAATTACAGCATGATTTATCATGCCGAGGAAATCGGCGGAGCATACGCACGCATTGCGGGAAAGCCGCGCATGGAAGACCGGGCATGGAGCGCCATCTCGCAGCCATCCTCATTGCCGACGTCGTCGGTTACAGCCGTCTGAGCCGGATCGACGAGGAGGACACGCGCATCCGTTTCCACACGGATCTGTCCGAGATCTTCGAGCCGCAGATCGCCGAGCATCATGGGCGCCTGGTCAAGACCATGGGCGACGGCCTGCTCGTCGAGTTCCATAGCGTCGTCGATGCGCTTCGCTGCGCGGTGGGCGTGCAGCGGGAGAAGGCTCGGCGCAATGCCGACGCATCGCGCGAGCAACGGTTCGAATTCCGCATCGGCATCAACCTGGGTGACGTCATCGTCGAGGGCGACGATATCCACGGCGACGGCGTCAACATCGCTGCCCGGCTGGAGGCGCTCGCGGAACCGGGCGGCATCGCGATTTCCGGCTCTGCCTATGACCAGTTGAGGACGAAGCTTGCCGTCGGCTTCGTCTCGCTCGGCGAGCAGAAGGTGAAGAACATTCCCGAGCCGGTGCGCGTCTATCGCGTCGTGCTCGATCCGGCAGCGGCCGGCAAGACTGTCGCCGCACCCAGGACCCGCGGCACCGGGCTCGCCGCAGCGGTCGCCGCGGCCGTTGCGGCGATACTGGCCGGAGCCGTGCTCTGGTGGCAGCCCTGGACGCTTGTCTGGCCGGAGCCGCCTCCCCGGCGCATCGCCTATCCCCTGCCGGACAAGCCCTCCGTCGCCGTGCTGCCCTTCATCAATGTCAGCGGCGACCAGACGCAGGACCATCTGGCGCGGGGCCTGACCGACGATCTCATCACCGAGCTCTCGAAGGTTTCCGGCCTCTTCGTCATCGCCCGCCACTCCGTCCTCGCCATGCGCAGCTCCGAGGCCACGGCCCAGGACGTCGCCTCCGAACTCGGCGTCCATTACGTGCTCGAAGGCTCGCTGCAGCGCGCGGATTCGCGGCTGCGCATCAATGTCAAGCTGATCGACGCGATGACTGGCCACTCCCTCTGGGCCGAGCGCTACGACCGCCAGTACAGGGATCTCTTCGCCGTCCAGGACGATGTCATCGGCAAGATCACGTCGGCCCTCGAGGTCAAACTCAGCCAGAGCGAGCAGGACCGGCTCTCCCGCATACCGACCGACAATCTGGAGGCCTACGACAATTATCTCCGGGCCGAGCAGGAGGGCCTGATCTATAGCGACGTCAACACCTATCGCCGCACCCTCTCCTTCTACCAGAAGGCGATCGATCTCGACCCGCGTTTCGCCGACGCCCATGCCGGCATCGCCCGGGTCGCGGTCGATGTCTGGCGCAACGATTACAACTTCCTCTGGTCCGCCGCCGTCGCCCGCAAGATCGCCTACGACGCCGCCGGCGAGGCGCTGAAGATCGACCCCAACAATGCCCGCGCCCACACTGTGCTCGCGCTTTTGCAGCTCGTCGACGGCCGTGACACTGAAGCGCTCGATTCCGCCCATCGCGCCGTCGCCGCCCAGCCGAGCGACGCGGAGGCCTACGGCCACCTGGCGCTGATCCTGGCGCATACCGGCAGCCATCAGGAGGCGATCGCGGAAATGCAGCGCGCGTTGCGGCTCGACCCCTCGCCGCCGCCGAGCTTCCAGCTGCTCGCCGGCATCGTCTTCTACACCGCCCGCGACAACGACCGCGCCATCCCCCTGATCGAAGCGGCGCGCGACGCGCTGCCCGACGCCGAACCCGCCCGCGAATATCTCGCCGCCGCCTATGCCCGTCGTGGCGACGCGGCGCGCGCGGCCGCGGAGGTCGGAAAGCTGAAGGCGCTCTTTCCGGAGGCCAATTTCACCTACTACAGCTATCTCTATGATTATTGGGGCAAGGAGGATCTGGCCTACCACCTCGCCGGTCTGAAAGCGGCGGGCGTGCCGGAGTGGCCCTTCGGCTTTGCCGGGGCGGCGGCCGACCGCCTCTCCGAGGCGGATCTCGCCGGCCTCATCGATGACAAGACCTGGATCGGCAAACACAAGAACGGCACCGAATTCCTCCAGGCCTTCGACACGGCCGGCAACACTGCCTATCGCACCGCCAACACCAGCATCACCGGCATGGCGGAAATCCGGGACGACCAGCTCTGCGAAAAGATCGGCGGCTATTTCCTCGACCGCATGGTCTGCGGCTATGTCTATCGCAACACCACGGGCGAGCAGACCGACAAGGACTACATCCACGTCACCCCGCAGGCGCTGAAGTTCTTCTCGCTGGAGCGGTGAACACCAGGCGATTTAAGGGGAACACGGTAGCCAACAGGCACGCCCTCATCCCTGTGCCTGTCACAGGTATCCAGCCACGGCGCGTCGGCCCGTGAATGACGTTTCCACTGTTGAGACGCGGCGGAGGAGGTGCCGGGCTATACCAGACCGCTCGTGCTGCCGGTCCGATGGAGTCTCCCGCGCCCAAGGACTTGGACGCTGCTGGAATCCTGTGACAAGCACAGGAATGACGGAGTCTGGTGGCGTCTTCAGCCATTCCGCATGCGAAACGCCCTGGTGCTGATGTTCAGCCTCCTGCTTTTCTATTTGCAGACATTGCGGGACCGGGGCGCCGCGCTTTGGAGACCAGCCTCAGCCAGGGCGCCAGATGAAAGACGCTCATCAGCAGGTACATCGGCACCATTCCGGTCAAGGGCGACGCATCCGGCGCGGACGAGCAGAGCATATCCTCCGGGCCAAGAACGCCGGTCAGCAGCGCCATGGTTGCGAAGGTCGGCGCGGCCGCGAAGGACAGCCAGTCGGCGGCGCCGAAAGTGGCGGTGCTACCGCCTGGAACGCCGGCCGATCCGCTGCCTGCGGCCGGCGTCCTCTTCGGGCTGGTCGAGGGGCGCAACATCGGGCGTCAGCTCCGCCCGTAGGCGTCGTGATGGCGCCACCAGACACCGTGCTCGTTGCGCCCGAAAGGCGCACGGTCGAGCCATTGGTACATGCCCCATAGGCCGTCCAGTCCGCGCGCATAGCTGGAATAGGTATGATAGACGACGCCTTCGTCGAGCACGAAGGCACTCACGCCCGGCCGGTCACGCGTATAGGTGGGAACGTCGGTGCCGGTCATTGCCGCGATTTGGGCGACCGGTCCCTCGTCGCCGCGCCATTCCTGAACGGTCTTTCCGGCAAGCGGCTCCGGCGCCGGCGGCTCGCGGCGGAAGTTGTATTCTATGCCGCCCTTGCGCTGCTCTTCCTCGGTGAACCAGACGCTGAAGTCTCGGTTGAAGTCGCCGTCGTTCGAAGAGGCCCAGGGAAAGCTCCACCCCATCCGCCGCTTGAATGCCTGCAGCTTTGCGAGCGGCGCTCGCGAGATCGCCGAGAAGGCGACATCGTGGTTCTGAAGATGGACGACGATGCCGTTGAACCCATCCGCGATCGAAGAGCAGGACGGGCAACCGGCCGTGTAGTCGGGGCCGAACATGAAATGGTAGACGAGAAGCTGCGAGCGGCCTCCGAAGAGGTCTTTGAGCGATGCGCTTCCTTCCTCGGTCTCGAACCGGTAGTCCTTGTCGATCCGGACCCAGGGCAGCGCCTGGCGCCTGAGCGCCAACGCGTCGCTGCGCCGCGTCAGCTCCTTCTCGTCCTCGAGCAGATCGAGCCGTGCCGCAAGCCACTCGTCGCGCGTCCCGGTCAGATGTTCCGTCATCATTCTTCTCCTGTCTGGCGCCGTCCCGTTTTCGGTGCGACGTGTTGCTTGTTGGTCGGGAGATAGATTACGACCGGGTATCGAATGGTGAGAGTGACAAGTGTGACGGGATTCCGATGGACTCGCTGATCACCGCCGCGGCGCATGCACTCGCGGCGGGTGATCCCCTCGGCGCATTGAAGCGGGTTGCGCTCCGTGACGACGCGCCTGCGCTCGCGCTCCGGGGCATTGCCATGGCGCAGCTCGGCGATCTCGTGCGCGCTAAGGCGCTGCTGAAAAGTGCCGCGCGCGCCTTCGGCCGCAGAGAGGCGGTGGCGCGCGCACGATGCGTCGTCGCCGAGGCCGAGATCGCCCTCGTCTCGCGCGATCTCAGCTGGCCCGCGAAGGCGCTCGACGCAGCGCGCGCGACGCTCGAAGCACATGGCGACCGCGTGAACGCCGCGCATGCACGAAACGTTGAAGTGCGCCGCCTGCTTTTGATCGGCCGCCTCGACGAGGCCGAGCGCATGCTCTCCGCTCTCGATCCCTCGCCGCTTCCACCGGCCGCGCGCGCCGCCCATGAACTCGCGGTCGCTGGCATCGCCGCTCGGCGCTTGCAGACGAAGACGGCGCATGCCGCGCTCAGCCGCGCCGCCGAGGCCGCGCGCAAGGCGGATATCCCGGCGCTGACGGCGGAGGTCGAAAACGCAGCGCTCGTGCTCAAGACGCCGGCGGCGCGGCTGATCGCGCGTGGCGAGGAACGCACGCTCCTGCTCGAGGAGGTCGAGGCGCTCTTCGCGTCCGGCGCACTTGTCGTCGACGCCTGCCGCAATGTCGTGCGCGACGAGAGACAGGTGGTCTCGCTCGCGACCCGCCCGATCCTGTTCGCGCTGGCGCGGGCGCTCGCCGAAGCCTGGCCGGGAGACGTATCGAGGAGCACGCTCCTTTCCCGCGCCTTCCGGGCGAAACACGCCGATGAATCGCATCGCGCGCGGCTCAGGGTGGAGATCGGACGGCTCCGCGCGGAGCTTCGGGCGCTGGCGGACGTGAGCGCGACAAAGAATGGCTTTGCGCTGGTGCCGCGCCGCGCAGGCGAAGTCGTGGTGCTTGCGCCGCCCGTCGAGGAACGGCACGCCGCGGTGCTCGCCTTCCTTGCCGACGGCGAATCCTGGTCGAGCTCGGCGCTGGCGATCGCACTCGGCGCGAGCCCCCGCACAGTGCAGCGGGCGCTCGAACAGCTTGCGGAGGCCGGCAAGGTGCAATCCTTCGGCCGCGGACCGGCGCGCCGCTGGATGACCCCGCCGCTCACCGGTTTCCCGACAATCTTGTTACTCCCCGGCCCGCTGCCGAGCGACTAGGGTTCAGGATCACAACCGGATTGATGCGACCTGGATAAAGGCAGATAGTTCGCAGCGCGGCTGGCGCGCTGCGACGGTGCTGCATGTTCAAGATCGACCGACCGGACGGAGGCTGGGGCGATGGACATTCGATCAACACTGGAGGAGCTATGCGAGGCCTTCAATGCGCACGATCTCGATCGCATCATGGCGTGCTTTTCTGACGATTGCGTCCTGGAGATGCCGAGGGGAAGCAAGCCCTGGGGCTCTCGCTTCGAGGGCAAGGAGAACGTACGTGAAGCGCTGGCAACACGCTTTGAAGGCCTGCCCGATGTCCACTACGGCAACGATGAGCATTTTGTGGACTCGGCTACCGACACCGGCATCTCGAAATGGACCCTCACGGGCACGACCCGCGACGGGATGAGAACGGAGGTCCGGGGTTGTGACTTCTACACGTTTCGCAACGGTAAGGTGATCCGCAAGGACTCCTATTGGAAAATCGTGGAATAAGAATGCGGTGCTGGTCTGCCGATCGATAGGCGCATTGCAGCAAGCCAGATGCTGCGGCGAGCTTTGTGCCGCGCTGCAGAAAATCATGTCTCAGGAGGAAAAGCATGAAACGATCTGCCGCCGAAATTCTCTGTGAATACGGCCCCTTCCCCGGAGCCGACAACGTGCATGGCGTCACCTTCGACGGCAGCCGGGTTTGGTTTGCATCCGGAGACAAGTTGAACGCCTTCGATCCGGCGAACGGGGAACTCACGCGCTCGATCGACGTCGCCGCGCATGCGGGAACGGCCTTCGACGGGCGGCACCTGTTCCAGATCGCCGAGGATCGCATCCAGAAGATCGACCCGAAGACCGGCCGCGTGCTCGCCACCATCCCTGCGCCCGGCAACGGCGGCGACTCGGGCCTCGCCTGGGCCGAAGGCACGCTCTGGGTCGGCCAGTACCGAGACCGCAAGATCCATCAGGTCGATCCCGAAACGGGCAAGGTCCTCCGCACCATCGAGTCCAACCGCGTCGTCACCGGCGTCACCTGGATCGACGGCGAACTCTGGCACGGCACCTGGGAAGGCGACGAGAGCGATGTCAGGCGCATCGACCCCGAAACGGGAGACATCCTGGAGAGGGTCGATATGCCGCCTGGCATGGGCGTGTCTGGGCTCGAGTCCGATGGCGGCGACCGCTTCTTCTGCGGCGGCGGAAGCGCCGGCAAGGTGAGAGCCGTCCGTCGCCCGAGGTAGGGTTTGGCGATCCGCCCCGAGCCCGCACCCGCTCCGGGCGCAGATAACGATCCCCGGTCGCGGCAAGCCGCGGCCATGGTGAAAGCCGCAGTCCCTTTCAAAGTGCCACAGCGATTTCTGCGCGTCTCAAAAGCCGCGCGGCGCTGTCGTGCAAGATTTTTCGGCAGGCGTGTCGTTTTGCACGCGGCTCGTTCGTCTTGGAGGAACGTCGCCGCCAATTTTGCCACGAGGTAGTCTCATGTCGCACGCTGAGTTTCAGACACAAAGTTCATATCGCTGGGTGATTGTTGCCGCCGGTGGCCTGTTGGGCTGCATCGCAATAGGCGCCATGTTTTCACTGCCGGTTTTTCTCGTGCCCATCTCCCGGGATACCGGATGGTCGGTCACGGGCGTATCCAGTGCCATGACCATCGGGTTTGTCGCCATGGCCCTGGCAAGCATGATCTGGGGTACTCTGTCGGACCGCTGGGGGCCTCGCGTGGTCGTGTCGATCGGCTCGGCTGTCTTGGCCGCAGCGCTGGCTCTGGCAAGCCAGGCGACCTCCCTTATCGAGTTTCAACTCGTCTTCGGGTTGGCTGTCGGTGGCGCGACCGCGGCGATCTTTGCCCCGATGATGGCCTGCGTGACCGGCTGGTTCGACACGCACCGCAGCCTTGCCGTCTCACTCGTATCGGCCGGCATGGGCATGGCGCCCATGACCATGTCTCCCTTCGCCGCCTGGCTCGTCACCATCTATGATTGGAGAACGTCGCTCCTGATCATCGCCGCCCTCGCCGGAGCCGTGATGATCCCGGTCGCGCTGCTCGTACGCCGCCCGCCCGCTCTCGAAGGTCCAAACGCCGTCGCTTCTCCGGATGGAGAGCAGCAATCCGCCATGTCCGTCGGACAGGCGATGAGGTCGCCGCAGTTCATCATCCTGTTTCTGACGAACTTCTTCTGCTGCGCCACGCACTCTGGCCCGATTTTCCATACGGTGAGCTACGCGATAAGCTGCGGCATTCCGATGATCGCGGCGGTCTCGATCTACAGCGTGGAGGGCCTGGCGGGCATGGGCGGCCGCGTCGCCTTCGGTCTTTTCGGAGACCGGTTCGGCGCCAAACGCGTTCTGGTCTCGGGGCTGCTGCTGCAGGCGTTCGGCGCCTTGGCCTATTTCTTCGTGCGCGACCTTGGCGCGTTTTATGCCGTGGCGGCGGTGTTCGGCTTCATCTACGCCGGCGTCATGCCGCTGTACGCCGTGATTGCGCGCGAGAACTTTCCACTGCGCATGATGGGCACCGTCATCGGCGGAACGGCAATGGCCGGCAGTCTCGGCATGGCGACCGGTCCCTTGGCGGGAGGCCTGATCTACGACACCTTCGCCAGTTACGGTTGGCTCTATATCGGCGCCTGGGGCATCGGAATCGGCGCCTTCCTGATCGCATTGACCTTCAGGCCCTTCCCCAAGGCAAAGGCCGAGCCGGCGCCTTTGCCCGCGTGAGGATAGCGAACTCGCTCGGCCGCGCACAGAGTGTGTCGCGGCCGCTTTCAGACGCCACAGTACACGACAGTAAGGTAATGGGGTCGGCTGACGCGTGTGTCGCCCTCATCCCTGTGCTTGTCACAGGGATCCAGCAGCGCCGCGTCTGCGGCGCGGAAGAGCCTTTCAGCCCAAGGACTTGGGCTGGCTGGATTCCTGTGACAGGGCACAGGAATGAGGATAGGAGAAGCCTTGCCGTAGCGCGATCGGCGCGGCGCAGCGCTTTCGCGCTTCGTGGCGCCTCACTTGGCGCTGGCCTGCCAGTTCGTCTGCAGCTTTTCGCTGACCAGCGTCTGCTGCACCTCGGACCAGTGTTTCTGCGAGTCGACGACCTTGCTCGGGTTCTTTTCAAAGCCGTCGGCCGCACCCGGGTCGTAGCTGATGTAGAGCTTGCCGTCGATGATGCGCCACGCCTTCGGGTCGATATTGGTGGTGACCGTCCCGAAGGAGACGCCATCGGCGCAATAGCCGCCATATTGCGGGGCGTATTTCGAGGGCTCGCGCATGAAAAGGTCGCGATGTTCGGCGCTGGCGAAATGCCAGGTCGCGCCAAGCCAGCGGTGCGAATATTGCGGCGATCCCTCGACCGCCTTGTTCTCTGTGAAATAGGCGACCGGGTCGTAACCCTTGATGGCGACGTCGCCGAAATAGCCGGTGTTGACGAGGTTTTCGGCGCTCGCAACCCCTCCAGAGGAGAAGAGGATGGTCGCCGCGCCGAGCGCGAGGGCAATCCGCACCCCGCATTTTCCTTGATAGTTCGTCATGACAGTTCTCCGAATTCCGACCGTTGTCCGCTTAGTGGCGAGCGTCATTTCCGCTTGGTGCACTCGTCGTAGAGCCATTTGCCGACAAGATCGGCGCCCTGGCAGGCGGCACCCGCCTTGAGCAGCAGGCCGGCGGCATCCCAGTGCTCGCGCCACCCCGCCTGGGTCAGAGGCGTGTAGCCGTTTCTTTCCTTCGCTTCGACCACCGCCTTGTTGGCGAGCAGAAAAGCAACCACGTCCGCGTGGCCCTCCTCGGCCGCCGCATGAAGCGGCGTCATCCTGTAGAAATTCTTGTCGTCGTTGACCGCCGCGCCCTTCTCGACGAGCAGTTTCACGACCTCGAGATTTCCGCCATAGGCGGCCGCGTGCAGTGCGGTCAGCCCACCCTTGTTGCGGATCTCGATGTCGGTGCCCCGCTCCAGGAGAAGCATCACGACATCGCTCTTTCCGGCAAGCGCCGCGATCAGCAATGCGGGCTCGCCGGTATCGTCCGGTTCCGCCACCTTGGCGCCCTTGTCGATGAGTTCCTTGACCCGTCCGACGTCGCCTTCCCTCGCCGCGTCGTGCAGCGGCCCTGCCACGACGGCCGAGGCCGAAAGCATGGCACCAAGAACGACGGAAACAAGATACGACATGCTCCGCGCCATCTTCGTTCTCCCCATGGGCGGAAAGTAGTCAAACTACCACACCCCCGTCAGGCGAGGCAAGAATTGCGCGGGTCCCTCTCAGCCGTAGAGATACTCGGGTAGCCAGAGCGTCATGCCGGGCCAGAGATACATGAGGACCATGCAGAGGATGACGATCAGCATGTAGGGCATCATGCCGGCGAAGATCTGGTTCAAGGTGACATGCGGCGGCGAGACGCCCTTCAGGTAATAGGCGGACATCGCGACCGGCGGCGACAGGAAGGCCGCCTGCAGGTTGACGAAGACGAGCACGCCCCAGAGAACCGGGTCGATGTCGAAGTGCCTCAGCATCGGCAGGAAGATCGGTACGAAGATGATGATGATCTCGGTCCATTCGAGCGGCCAGCCGAGAATGAAGATGATCGCCTGCGACAGGATCATGAACTGCACGGGCGTGAGATCGAGCGCCAGCACCCATTGTTCGATCAGCGCCTGTCCCCCGAGAATGGCGAAGACGGCGGAGAAGAGCGCCGAGCCGACGAAGAGCCAGCACACCATGGCCGTGGTCTTAGCCGTCAGGAACACTGCTTCCTTGGTGCGTTTCCAGTTGAGCGTGCGCGCCTGAAACGCCAGCAGGAAGGCACCGGCGGCGCCGACAGCCGCGGATTCGGTCGCGGTCGTGATGCCGAACAGGATGACCGCAAGCACGACGACCGTCAGGATGGCGAGCGGCAAGACGGAGGAGACGAGCATCTTCATCACCTGCAGCCGCTCCGCGCTCATGTTGCGATAGTAGCGGATGAGCACCACGGCGGCGATCGCGGCGGCAATGCCGAAGGACACGTAGAAACTGGTCGCCGGCCCGTCGACCGCGGCCGGGCCCGCATCCGCCGCCGGCGCGCCGAGTTGCTCCAGCCCCTCCGGCGCCTCCGTCTCGGCGGAGGCCTGCGGATGGATGACGGCATACCACCACACGAGCGCGAGCGTGAAGGCCGTCAGCGAGAAGGGCACCAGCGCCGCGCCGAAATTCTTGACGAGCCGCCAATAGGTGAGCCGCCCCTCCCCGGTATCGAGCGCCATCGCCTTCGACGGCGAGATCAGGGCGTTGAAAAGCCCGGCCAGCATGTTTGGCGAATAGGCTGCCTGAAAGCGGGGCATCCAGGAGGCAACAGGAACCCGCGTCTGCTCCTCGGGCAGAGCCGGCGCGATCTTCGGATTGATCGCCGCCCAGCCGAGAATATAGGCAAGATAGAGAAGCGACAGGAAGAAGCCGGGAAACATCGTGGCGGCATAGAGCTTGACCACCGACTGCCCTGCCACCGCCGCATAGACGATGATCATCACCGAGGGCGGAATGAGGATGCCGAGCGTGCCGCCGGCGGTGATCACTCCCGAGGCGAGCTTGACGTCGTAGCCGGCGCGCAGCATCGGGTTCATGGCGATGACGCCCATCAGCACCACGACGGCGCCGACAAGGCCGCTGGCAATGCCCCAGAAGGTGCAGACGATGAGCGTCGCGACGGCGAGCGACGCCGGCACCCGCCGGAAGGAGAGCTGGATGCTGTAGAACATCTTGTCGACCAGCGCCCCACGCTCCATCACGTAGCCCATCAGCACGAAGAGCGGGATCGAAATCAGCACATCGTTGGTCATCGCCCCATAGGTGCGCTGGACCATCAGGTCGAAGACGCGGTTGTCGATCCAGTGCTCGGCCGGATTGTAGAAGGCATAGAAGCCGAAGAGCATGCCGAGCCCCATCAGCGTGAAGGCGGTCGGGAAGCCCATGATGATGACGACGATGATGAGCACCAGCATCGCCAGTCCAAGGAACGGATCGCTCACGTTTCGGCCTCTCCCCCCATGCCCCGTTGCCGGGCCGCCTTTTCGATGTTCTGCGCCCGCTCGATCGCCGCCTCGCGGGCTTCCTCGTCGACATATTCGCTGTGCGCGAGCTGCTCGGCGACGACGTCGATCTCCTCGACATCGCGCAGCCGGCTCGGCCATTCCCCGGTCCTGAGACACTCGACGCAGCGAGCGATCTCGGCGAGCCCCTGCAGCATCACGAGCGCGCCCGCTATCGGAATGACTGTCTTGAAATAATAGATCGGCGGTCCTTCCGCCGTCACCGTCGAATGCTCCCCGATCCGCCAGGACAGCGCCGCATAGTCATAGCCGGCATAGATCAGGGCCGCGACGCCGGGCAGGAAGAAGAGGATGTAGAGCAAAAGGTCGAGCGCCGCCTGCGTGCGGGGCCTGAGCGAACTATAGAGAAAATCGCCGCGCACATGGGCGTTCTGCGCCAGCGCATAGGCGCCGGCGAGCATGAACAGCGTGCCGTAGAACATGTTGCTGGCATCGAAGATCCACGCCGTCGGCATGTTCATGATGTAGCGCTTGAAGACCTCGACGCAGACGAGCGTCATCAGGCCGATGATCAGCCAGGCCGAAGCCTTCCCGACCCAAACGCTGATCGCATCGACCCTCAGGAGAAAATGCTGGACGTTCACCCCGCGCCTCCCACCGGCGGCGGCAGACACGGCCGTGGCCGCATCACCGCTCTATCTCATTGGAATCGGTGATGTTTGCGGCCTCGGGCCCAGCAGCCCGAGGCCTTGTCGAGCTAAAGCTCCTTGGCCACGCCCTCCTGGCCGAAGTAATGGTCGAAGACCAGCCGCCGGCCGACGACGGTATCCTGTTCCCATCGCGTCGCCCGCTCGGCGAAGGCGATCTGGGACTGGAGGATCTCCTTGAACAGCGGGTTTTCTCCAGCCTTCTTCTTCACGACCTCGTCGTAAACCTCGAGCTGCCTTTTCAGGATAGCCTCCGGGGTCTTGTAGAACTTGACCTGGTCCTTCGTCTGCATCTCGACATAGTCTTTCGAATAGCGGTCGATCGCCTTCCAGTGCATGTCCTGCGATGCTGCCTCAACCGCATTGGTGATGATCGCCTTCATCTGGTCAGGCAGGCCGTCATATTTGGGCTTGTTGAACAGGATCTCGAACTGTTCGGCGTTCTGGTGATAGCTCTGCAGCATGCAGATCTTCGAGACGTCCGGGAAACCGAGCACCCGGTCGGACGAGGCATTGTTGAACTCGGCCGCGTCGAGCAGGCCGCGGTCCAGAGCCGCGACGATTTCGCCGCCCGGCAGCGCATTGACGGCGGCACCGAGACCGGTGAAGACGTCGATCGAGATGCCGACGGTGCGGAACTTGAGCCCCTGGATATCCTCGGCCTTGGCAACAGGCTTCTTGAACCAGCCGAGCGGCTGCGTCGGCATCGGTCCATAGGGGAACGACACCACATTGGCGCCGATCGATTCATAAAGTTTTGCAAGCAGTTCCTTGCCGCCGCCGTATTTGTGCCAGGCGAGCAGCATGTTGGCATCCATGGCGAAGCCCGGGCCGGAGCCCCACAGCGCCAGCGCCGTCTGCTTGCCGTAGTGATAGACGAGAACACCGTGGCCGCCGTCGAGCGTCCCTTCCGAGACGGCGTCCAGCAGGCCGAAGGCCGGCACCACCGCACCCGCCGGCAGCACCTCTATCTTGAGGTCCCCGCCGGTCATGTCGTTGACCTTCTTGGCGAAATCGAGCGCGAATTCGTGAAAGATGTCCTTGGAGGGCCATGTGCTCTGCCAGCGCATGTTCATGGGCCCCTGTGCCTTGACGATGCTCGGTGCAGCGACCATCGCCGCCCCGGCCATTGCTGCGCCACTCAGGAATTTGCGACGCGACGTCCTCCCCCCGGTCTGGGTTCTGCGTTTCATCTTTTCCTCCCGAAAACATAGGCTTTTTCGCCTAAGCATTTAAGAATACTCCTAATGACGCCCCGCGCAAAGATTGCAGGGAACGATGGCCGGACACCGCCGTTAGGAGCGCGTGAGAAAGAAGCTGGAGCGGATCGAAGTCTCGTGAGACGATGCGAGTGCGGCACGAATATTCCGCTCGAAGGACGCAAGATGAAAACCGGTGCGATTGGAATTGCAGCTACCGTCCTCGCCGGTGCGCTCGTCGCGGCTTGCGCCGGCGTTTCGGCGCAAGGACGCGCGGAGCAAAGCGGCGGCTACGGCCCCGACCCGACTTTGCCGGCGCCCAGCAGCACGCTGATACCGACGGTCAACATCGCCGAGGCCAAGGGTTGGCCAAATGGCGCCAAGCCGAAGACGGCAAGCGGGCTGAAGGTGAACGCCTTCGCCGGCGACCTCGACCATCCCCGTTGGCTGCATGTGCTGCCGAACGGCGACGTGCTGGTCGCCGAAAGCAATGCTCCCGCCAAGCACGACGAATATTTCAGCATAAAGAAGGTCTTCACGGACCAGGCCCAGAAGCGCGCCGGTGCCGCCACCCCGAGCGCTAACCGCATCACACTCTTGCGTGACACCAATGGCGACGGTGTCGCCGATCAGCGCAGTGCCTTCATCGAGGGCCTGAACTCCCCCTTCGGCATGACACTTTCCAGAGGCAGGCTTTACGTCGCGAACACCGATGCCCTCGTCGCCTTCCCCTACTCCGACGGCCTGACGCGAATGACGGCAACTCCCGAAAAGATCGTCGACCTGCCCGCAGGAGACCTCAACCATCACTGGACCAAGGATGTCATCGCCAGCCGCGACGGCAGCAAGCTCTATGTCACCGTCGGATCGAACAGCAATGTCGGGGAAAACGGCATGGCCGCGGAGGAAAATCGCGCCGCCGTTCTCGAGGTCGACGCGGCGACCCGCCGCACACGGGTCTTCGCCTCGGGCCTGAGAAACCCGAACGGGCTTACCTGGAATCCAGACGACGGCAGGCTCTGGGTCGCCGTCAACGAGCGCGACGAACTCGGCGACGACCTGGTGCCGGACTACATGACCTCCGTGCGTGATGGCGGCTTCTACGGCTGGCCCTACAGCTATTTCGGCCAGAACGTCGACGCGCGCGTCAAGCCGCCGCGCCCGGACCTCGTCGAGAAGGCGATCAAGCCCGATTATGCGCTCGGCGCTCACACTGCCTCGCTGGGGCTGACCTTCGCGGCCGGCGCGCGGCTCGGGCCGGACTACGCCAACGGCGCCTTCGTCGGCCAGCATGGCTCGTGGAACCGCAGCGTGCGCAGCGGCTACAAGGTGATCTTCGTGCCCTTCCGCGACGGCAAACCCGCCGGCCCGCCGAAGGACGTCCTGACCGGCTTCATCGACACCGACGACAAGGCGCTGGGGCGCCCGGTCGGCGTGGCGATCGACAAGAAAGGCGCCTTGCTGGTGGCCGACGACGTCGGCAACGTCATCTGGCGCGTGACGCCGGCAAACGGGCGCTAGCGGGTTCAACGCGTAAGACGCAGCCGTGAATTCTCTCATCCGACGGACGCCGACGGACCGGAGCGCGGTCTGGTTTAGCCACAGCGGTCCGGCTACCGCTGATCGAATGAAAGGCCCTGCGCCGCCGGCCGTCTTCATGGACTCTCAATTCCGCGATTGCTACTCTTCCGCAGCAATTCAAAGTGCTACAGCGATCTTAGTGCGTCTGAAATACGCGACCGCGCTGTAGGAGACGGGGCGCATGAAGCGACGGCTGGCAGCAATCCTGGATGCTGATTTTTCCGGCTATAGCCGAATGATGCGGCTTGACGAGGCCGGCACCTTCGCGGCGCTGAAGGCTCACCAGACGGAGGTCATTCTCCCGGCGATCGCCGGACATGGCGGGCGGGTCGTCCGGCAGATCGGCGACGGCCTGCTCGCCGAATTTCCGAGCGTCTTCGGCGCGGTCACCTCGGCGCTCGAGATCCAGCGGGCAATGCTCGGGCGCAATCAAACCGCAGACTCCGACCGCCACATGCACCTGCGGATCGGCATCCACCTAGGCGACGTCATCGTAGAAGACGACAGCATCCACGGCGATGGCGTCATCGTCGCCGCGCGGCTTCAGGAGATCGCCCCGCCCGGCGGCATCTGCATCTCGCAACAGGTCCACGACCATATCGGGGCGAAGCTCGATTTTCCTTTGACCGATCTCGGCCGCCGCACGCTCCACGACATTCGCCACCCCGTTCGCGTCTGGCGCTGGATGCCGGACGCAGCGCCCGGCAGCACCGCGGCGGCGCCTCGGTTCGGTGAAGACGACCAGTGCGACCAGCCCCCATCCGCTCACGCCGCCCGCACCCTCCCCGATCGCAAGCGGCCGTCGATCGCGGTGCTCCCGTTCATCAACATGTCCAGCGTCGACGAACAGGAGCATTTTGCCGACGGCTTCACCGAAGAGCTCATCCACACGCTCGCGCGCTGCCGGTGGCTGCACGTCGTCGCCCGCAATTCCTCCTTCGCCTACAAGGGCAAGCCCGTGGACATAAGGAAGGCCGCCGAGGAGCTCGGCGTGAAATACGTGATCGAAGGCAGCATCCGGCGCTCGGGCGACCGCATCCGCATCACCGCCCAGCTTCTGCGCGCAGACAGTGCCACTCTTCTCTGGGCGGAACGCTACGACCGGACGCTTGACGACCTGTTCGTGCTTCAGGACGAGATCGCCGGCCAGATCACCGGCACGGTCCAGCCCGAACTCGGCATCATCGAATTTGCTGCCCTTCGCGGGCAGACCGCCGCCGACATGGATGCCTGGGACATCTACCTCAAAGGTCTCTGGCATCTCTACAAGTTCAATCTGGACGACCTGAAGATCGCCAAGGACCTCTTCGAACGCGCGGTGAGCGTCGACCCGACATTCGCGCAGGCCTATGCGCGCCTCGCCTATGTGCACATCCAGCTCGGCTGGTATGGCGCGATGGACGAGCGCGGCGCGCGGATCGCCGACGCCATCCGGCTCGCGGAACGCGCAATCGCCCTCGACAGCCGCGAGCCCGCCGCCCATGTCGCCCTCGGCCGGGCGCTGGCTCTGCGCGGCCAGCCGGAACGCGGCATCACCCACCTGCGCAATGCGCTCGAGCTCGACGCGAGCTTTGCCCAGGGCCATTTCGCCCTCGGGCAGGCACTCTGCTACGTCGAACGCCCGGAGGAAGGCATCGCCGAAATCAACGAGGCGTTCCGGCTGAGCCCGCGCGATCCGCACCTCTGGACGTTTCACAACATGCTGGCGATCGCGCATTACCAGTCGGGCCGGCTCACGCAAGCCGAAGCCGCCGCCCGCGCATCGCTCAGGCAGGAAAACACCACCTTCTGGCCGGCAATGGTGCTGACGGCAGTCGTCGGCGCCCAAGGCAACGCCGAGGCGGCACCTGCGGCGCTCACCGAGCTTCTCAAGTTCCGGCCGGAGATGACGATCGAAAAAGCACGAGCCGAATTCTATTTCGGCGGCGTCCCGGCCATGCCGGAACACTTCATCGACCGCTTCGCCACCGACCTCGAGCGCGCCGGCTTGCCGGGATAGGCAGTGCCGGAGAAGCTGCGGGACGAGAAGGCTCGCCTTGCACCCCCTGCTTCTCCGGCTCCCCCGCCTAAGCAATTCCACGGATAGCGTGCGACGGCTTTCGCAGACTTATTGCAGCGTGCGCGATGGCATCTGTGCCGGCTGGCCGTTGGCCATCTCGGGTTGGCCCTGCATGTCGCCGGCCATGCGCGGGCTGTCGAGGCCCGTTGCCACCACCGACACGCGGAAGGTACCGTCGAGCGTGCGGTCGAAGATCGCGCCGACGACGATGTCGGCCTCGTCATAGACCTCCTCGCGGATGCGGGTGGCCGCCTCGTCGACCTCGAACAGCGTCATGTCCATGCCGCCGGAGATCGAGACCAGCACGCCCTTGGCGCCGCGCATCGAGACTTCGTCGAGCAGCGGGTTGGCGATCGCCGCTTCGGCCGCCATCATCGCGCGGTTGTCTCCGGTCGCCTCGCCCGTTCCCATCATCGCCCGGCCCATGCCCTTCATCACCGTCTTCACATCGGCGAAGTCGAGATTCATCAGGCCTTCCTTGACGATCAGGTCGGTGATGCAGCTGACCCCCGAATAGAGCACCCGGTCCGCGATCATGAAGGCATCGGCGAAGGTGGTTTTGGCGTCGGCGATGCGGAAGAGGTTCTGGTTGGGGATGACGATGACGGTGTCGGCGCTCTCGCGCAGCCGCTCGATGCCCTGCTCCGCCGTCTGCATCCGCCGCTTGCCCTCGAAGCTGAAGGGCTTCGTGACCACCGCAACCGTCAGGATGCCGGCGCGGCGTGCTGCCTCCGCGATGACCGGCGCCGCCCCCGTGCCCGTGCCTCCGCCCATGCCGGCGGTGACGAAGCACATATGCGTGCCGCCCAGATGATCCATGATCTCGTCGATCGATTCCTGTGCCGCGGCGTTGCCGATATCGGGCAACGAGCCGGCGCCGAGGCCTTCGGTCACGGCCGCGCCGAGCTGGATGCGCCGCTCCGCCTTCGACATCGAAAGCGCCTGCGCGTCAGTGTTGGCGGCGATGAAATCGACGCCCTGCAGCTCTTCCGCGATCATGTTGTTGATGGCGTTGCCGCCACCGCCGCCGACACCGATGACAGTGATTTTCGGACGCATCTCCGTGATGATCGGCTTCTTGTACTCTGTCATGGCTCTTCTCCTTGGGCAGTTCCGCGGTTGAAAGGCTTGTCCGTCCCCGGAAACTGCGACGAAAGCGGTGCGGGCGCGAATCAGTCAGTCATTTTAGGAACTCAAAAAGGCCACGGAGAAGGCAAGAACGGCAAAAACGAGGCAAGTCCACAGCTACGTGGATGGGCAGGCGAAACGCAGTGCGGCTTGTCAAAGCGCGGAAGGATGGCCCCAGCAAAGGGAACAAGCACATTCCCCGTACGTTCGGATGGCACATAGTCAGTGGAGGAGTAGCTGCAATGGGTGTCGATCAGGCCCCTACCGAAAAGGGCAAACGATCCGCTCGCGGCTTGCACAAGAGCACCGCGAAAGAAGAGCAGAAGGTGGAAGCGCAGAAAGGGTCCGATCTCCGCAAAGGCGCCGAACGGTTCGACGAGCGCTCCAAAAGCTCTGACGGCAAGAGTGCAGGAACGAAGCAGAAGCCGAAGTCGAAGCGGTAGAGCCTCTCGTTTCAACCGCTTACTACAGCGCCGCGCGTCTCATCAGACGCGCAAAGGACGCTGTAGCTTTTTGAATTGCAGTAGCTATTCCTGATCGAAATATCTCATGATCGGAGGGCCCCCATCTGACGTGAACTGCAGGAGGTATTCCTCCTTGTTCGCGTCGACGCCCTGACAACTGATCGTCGCCGGCCGTTTAAACGGATTGCCATAGGTGCAACTGCCCGTAACGGCCTGAGAGCTTGGCGGTGTTCCCTCTACCCCGAGATTCAGAATAATCCCATCCAAGCTCTGTAATTGGGTATCGGCGTCCGGCTTCGCGCCCTCGATCCCGCTGAAAGTCACCGCCCCTTTTTCGCCCATCACGACGGTAAATCCGGTCCGAACGGTGCTATAGATCGACTGGACGACTTTGCCGCCGCAAAGACCCGACAAGTCGTCACCACCCATAACAAGACGTTCGCAGGTGCCGGTGAGCATAGCCATGCCACTCAACTTCTGAAGTTCCTGGGCGGGGACAGGTGTACCGTAAAGAACGCCGGACAGCAGGGCCGCTGCGAGCACGTCACGTCGAAAATCGGGCATTCTTGTTATCATCAGCACAGTCTCAGCCTCGGTCGTCGCGGAGTTGTACTTGTGCTGAATTAACATCTTGCGAATGCTTCAACCACGTGCCTGCCGCGACGCATGAAATCACTCACGCATTCCAGCTCGGACAGCTCCTGACCCGCTCGTTCCAGCGCTTGGCGTTCGTGGTGACGTGGGGATTTGAACGCCAAAAACGTCGCCCATGGGCCGAGATCAGTTCTACCCCAATGCGGGTGCGGTGTAGCGACGGCGTACGGCCTCGGCGATCCTGTCGCGGCTCTCGGCGGGCGAGAGTGCGCGGTCCTCTTCGATGCCGGCGGCTTCCGCTGCTAGGTCCGGATCGCCGATGCGCTCCTCGAACCATTTCGAATAGTCCCCGGCACGCAGATGATGCTCCCAGGTCTTGTCGTCGATTCCTTCGGCAATCTGCAGGAACATCATCAGATTGTGGGCGCGCAGGTTCATTTCGTTCTTCGGCCCGCGGAAATAGAAGCTTGTCTGTTCGTCCATATGGCCTTCGGCATATTTCCGCGTGTGGCGCTTGCGGGTCTGCCTCGGTTTCTCGACCCGGATGCGGCGCACGGGCGCGTCGGTCGAGCGTTGCCAGAAAAGAACCTCGTCCTCCTCCTGCGGCTCGTCGAGGCCGTCCGGCGGCGCTTCGCCGACGGTCGTGCAAAGAGCCTCGATCACCTCGCGCGCCTTGGGGCCGAGCGCTGCGACGGCGGTGACTGCCGCAAGCGCGTCGGGAGAAACGGCATCCGGATGGACGGTGATCATGATCATGCCCGAGCGGTCGTCCGAAAGCGCAAGCGAGGCACTGTCGCGTGATGCCGGCATGAGGTGATGGGCCTCGTCGATGATCAGCCAGTGCGGCCTGCCGGTTTTGGCCCGAAGCGCCGAAAGGCCCGGCATGAGTTCGGCGAAGAACGCCGGCCGCTCCTCAACCTCGAAGCCGAGCGCATTGACCACGACGTTGTCCTCCGGATTGGCGAGGAGCTCCAGCACCTCGCTGTCGGTGGGTGTCGCCGAACTGCTGCCCAAGGTCACGGCGCCCTCGAGACCCTCGTAGTCGCCCTCAGGATCGAAAACGCAGAACTGGCAATGCCGCTCCCGCATGCGCTCCGAAAGAGCCGTTGCCAGCGTCGACTTGCCGATGCCGGAGCTTCCGGCGATCAGCAGGACATCCGGCGGCCCGATTTCGACCGTCCCGTCGTCGTCCTCGCCGATCGGCACCTGGTGACGCGCATTGGCGCAGAGCGCATAATCGAGCTCAATAATCTGCCCGATCAACTCCTCCACGCCTGCGCCCCGCGCGCCTTCAAGGACGAGATCGGCCGTTTCCTTGAGCGAAGGCAGGGCGTTCGTGACAGCTGCACCGCACCCGCAGGTTCTCAGGAGCGCGTGATCGTTCTCCGCATCGCCTACCGCCACGACGTTCAGGAAGGAAAGCTGCATCTCCTCGAGCGCCGATTTCAGACCGGTCGCCTTGTTGACGCCGCTCGGAAGCACCATCACCGCGCCCTTGTTGAAAATGATCTCGAGTTCGAGGCCAAGCTCGTTGATCGCCTCGAGGGCCGTGGCCTGATGGGGCTCCCAGGTGGCGACGATGGACCGCCCGACCGATATTTCCTCGACACCTTTCTGCCGCAGGCGCGCGAC
Organism: Sinorhizobium psoraleae; assembly: GCF_013283645.1. Taxonomy (GTDB): domain Bacteria; phylum Pseudomonadota; class Alphaproteobacteria; order Rhizobiales; family Rhizobiaceae; genus Sinorhizobium; species Sinorhizobium psoraleae. Next base: position 1,692,767 of record NZ_JABEKV010000001.1, on the reverse strand, counting down.
GAATTCCGGCGGCGACGCGGGCGCAAGCAGCCGCTCCTCCTCGGTATCGGGCGAATAGAGCAAGGCGCCGTTCTCCACGACGACCCTGTCGAAGAGGTCCGTATGGGGGAAGACGCGCTTGAGGTCCGGCAGCTCGCGGCCGGTGACGAGGAGGAGCTTGCGGCCGGTCGCCCTCAGCCTTTTCAGGGCCTCGAGGGTTTCCGGCCTGACGACACCGTCCTCGGCCAGGGTGCCATCATAATCTGTCGCAAGGGCCATGACATACATTTGCTCGCCGCCTCTCTTCCCGGCCGTCAAACGCGCATGTTCCTGGCGCGCATGTTCCTGGCCGTCGCCGTCGATCTCCCGGACAAACCGAACGTGCGAGCCAGACGCTGGTTCCCGGGCATGAGCGGACGCCGCTTTTGTTCAGGGAATGTTCGGCGCCAAAACGGCTGAACCCGCCGCAAGGGCGGCCGACAGAGGCGTGGAGCCGACCTGCGAGCCAGAGCAATTCCAGGAAAGTATGCAACGGTCTTCCGTCCGGAATTGCTCAGTTTCAAAGTTTCGAATGCCGTTGCGTTTCGCCGCTCACGCGTTCCAGCTCGGGCGGCTCCTGACCCGCTCGTTCCAGCGCTGCACGTTTGTGAGCGACGCCGGGATTTCCATACCAAAGGCTTCGCCCAGCCAGCCGCAGACGCCGGCGGTGATATCGGCGATCGAGAAACTGTCGCCGGCAAGGAACGACCGGCCGTCGGCAAGCTCGCGGTCGAGCCAGGCCCATTTCTTCGGCACCGCCTGCCGCTCGGTCTCTGCGAATGCCGGAAACTGCGTGAGGCGATCCTTGAAAAATTCTTCGGTGTGCAGCGCGACATTGCCGATCGTGGCGAAGATCACCAGTTCCGCCCGCCGGTTCCACATCTCGACCTTGGCGCGGCTGACCGCGTCGGTCCCGAACAGCGGCGGCTCGGGATGCGTCTCCTCGAGGTAGCGGCAGATCGCGACGCTTTCGGTGATGATCGTCCCGTTGTCGAGTTCCAGCACCGGAATCTGGCCGAGTGAATTGAGCTTCAGGAATTCCGGCGACTTATGCTCGCCCTTGAAGAAATCGATGTCCGCCATCGGCAGCGTGACGGCCTTCTCCGCCATGAAGATGCGCACGCGGTAGGAGTTCGGTCCTATGCCCTGGTAGAGCTTCATTGTTGCCTCCCTTGTTTGGTCGATCATGATGAGCATTATGGCAACATTGATTGCAAAAGACAACCGGTTCTAGTTTGTATCTGGTTTTGCAAAACATCCGCGCATGCGAAAACGCCGGCGATGCGGGCCGGCGCCTTCCCAAACCTCCCTCACTCCTGTGCTCGTCACAGGAGTCCAGCCACGGCGCGTCCGCGCCATGAATGACCCGCTTTCAGCATGTGCGGCGGAGGAAACACCGGCCAACCCACCGCGCACGGCCCAAAACGTTCGACCGTCGGCCCTACGGATTCTCCCGCGCCCAAGGACTTGGGCGCGCTGGATTCCTGTGACGAGCACAGGAATGAGGTACGCGTGGTTAGCCGCTGGTCAGCGGACTGCGACCACCGTCGAGTGTGTATGTGTGGCGCCACCACCGCCAGCCTCAAAGCCGCCAGCCACTCGCAATCACGAAGGGCACCGCCTGCCCCTCCGCGATCGCCACGCTGCTGAACGCCTTCAGCCGCTGGCCATCGCCAAGCGCAAGGTCGAGGGCGAAACGCTCGCCTTCGAAGACGCAGGACATGACACGCATCAGAAGTCCGTCGGTGCCGCGGTGGACGTATTCCGGCCTAACCAGCACGTCGGTAAGCGGCACGTCGGCAGGCAGCCCGCCGGTCGCACCAATTGCATCGCGCGACCCCAGCGCCTCGCGCAGCACCGGCCAGCCGAGTTGCCTTTGGCCGCTCTCCGCCACCGGCAGCCGCAAAATGCTGCCGCGGCCGATCAGTCCTCCGACCACGCGGCCCTCGGGCCTTGCATAGATCTCCGCCGGCGGCGCCACCTGCAAAAGCCGGCCTTCCGACATCACTGCGACATCGGTCGCAAGCGCCATCGCCTCGGCCTGATCGTGGGTGACATAGACCATGGTGGCGCCGGAGCGCTCGTGGAAGGCGCGGAAAGTCTCCTCCATCGACTTTCTCAGATGCTGGTCGAGATTGGCGAGCGGCTCGTCGAGCAGCACCACGTCCGGCTGCGTGACGAGGCAGCGGGCGAGCGCCACCCGCTGGCGCTGGCCGCCGGAAAGTGCGGCCGGCCGCCGCTCGGCAAGCTCGGTGAGCTTGACCAGCGACAGCGCTTCGCCCACGAGCTTCTGCCAGGCCGCACCGGAAATCCCCCTCACCTTCAAGGGATAGCCGACATTTTCCGCGACCGTCATATGCGGCCAGAGCGCATAGGACTGGAATACCATCGCCATGTTGCGCTTTTCCGGCGGCAGCGCGCGCTCGGCATCCGAAAGCCGCCGCTCGCCATAGGAGATCGAGCCGTCCGTCGGCTGCTCGAAGCCGGCGATCATCCTGAGCACCGTCGTCTTGCCGCAGCCGGAAGGGCCGAGGAGCGCCAGGAAGGCCTGCTTGCGCAGCGCGAGGGAAACGTCGGCGACCGCCGGCCTGCCACCGCCAAAATCCTTCGTCAGGTGGTTGAGGATCAGTTGCGCCACGGCAGCACGCCCTCCGGCAGGTACTTTGCGAAAAATTCGAGCGCCGCCATCAGCGCGATTACCAGGACGACGACGAGCACCGAAAGCGCCGAGGCGAGATCGGACGAGCCGCTATCGTCGAGATTGAAGATCGCGACGCCGAGCGTCTGCGTACCCGCCGACCAGAGCAGCGCCGAGACGGTGAGCTCGTTCGCCGCGATCAGCAAGACGAGGATGATCGAGGCCCCGGCCGCCGGCGCGATCAGCGGCAGCAGCACGTCGCGCATACGGCGGAAGAAGCCCGCGCCGGCAAGCCTTGCCGCCTCCTCGAGCGAGGGGTCCATCTGGAGAAACGCGCTCATGACAGGCTTCAGGCTGACGGCGAGAAAGGAGGAGAAATAGGCGACGAGAATGATCCAGATCGTGCCGTAGAGCGAGACACCGACGACCGGCAGCGGTGCCGCGAAGGTGAGGATGAAGGCGACGGCGAGCACGATGCCGGGCAGCGCATAGGGAACCTCGATCAGGATCGCGATGAGGTTGGCGAGCGCGCCCTTCCGCCGCGTCAGCAGATAGGCGGCCGGCACGGTGACGACGAGCAGCCCGAGTGCTGCGGCCGAGGCGAGGAAGGCCGAATTCTTGAGCGCCGTCAGCGTGATCGACTGGCGGAAGAGGATTTCGCCATAGGCGCTGAGCGACACGGTCTTGAAATTGAGCGGCACCCCATAGGCCGGCACCAGCGAGCTTGCGATGAGCGCCAGGAGGGGCGCGACCAGCACCAGAGCCAGCGCCAACCAGAGCAGCGCTTCGAGAGCGATGCGCAAGCGCCCGAGCGCGAAGGCGGCGCGCGCACCCGAATGGCCGATCAGGCGATAGTCGCGGCCTTGAAGGGCGCGCTGCTGTACGATGAGCCCAGCGGCGGAGATCGCCGCGATCAGCGTCGAGATCAGCGCGATCTCGCCGAAGGTGGCGGCACCGAAACTCGCAAGCCGGCTGAAGATCAGCGTCGGCAGCGTCTCGATACCGGCCGGAATGCCGAGGATCGCCGGAATGCCAAAATTGCCGATGCCGGAGACGAAGGCGATCGCCCCGCCGGCAATCAGCCCCGGAAAGGCAAGCGGCAGCACGATATCGCGGAAGACCCGGAACGGCCCTGCACCCGAAAGCCGCGCCGCCTCGATGCCGTCGCGCGGGCTTGCCGCAAGCCCGGCCTTGAGCGCCAGGAAGACGAGCGGCGCATGCTGCACGCCCAAAAGAAGAGCGATGCCGGAAAGCGAATAGAGCGGCTGCGGGCTGCCGAGCGGCGGCGCCAGCCCCAGCGGCTTGAGCAACGGGCTCGCCGGCCCGGACATCTCCACCCAGGCAAGCGCCGTCACCTGCGGCGGGATCATCATCGGCAGCATGAAGGCGAAGCTCAAAATCAGCTTTCCCCTGATATCGGTGAGCGCCATCGCGAAGGCGAAGAGCGAACCGAGGAGGAGCGAGACGACCATGCCGCCGGTAGCGGTGACAAGCGTGTTGCGAAGCGCCGCGAAGGTCGCCGGCTCGAAGATCAGCCGTGCCGCCTGCCCTTCGACAAGCCCGCTGAAACCCGCCCCCGTAAGGCGGGCAAGCGGCAGCACCGAGAGCAGCAGCACCGCACAGAGCACGAAGGGCAGCAGCCAGGCCGGCTCGCCGCCGGACGACACCCGCCGCTTGCGCCAGCGGAAGGCGAACCAGCGCCCTCCCCGGCCGCCGCCCGGCGACCTCGCCTTGAGGGAGTCACCTTCCGTAAGGTGAGGCATTGCCGGCAGTTCGACGCCGCGTAACGCGCGCGTCAACTCGCCGGGCAGTTTTGCGGGAGTCGTTTGGGGAGGCCGGCTTTCCGCCGCCTCCCCGCCGCCGAAGAGAAACCGCAATGGGCCCGAGCGCCGCGCCCTCGACAGAAACCGTCGAGGCGGCTCCAGCAACTTGAAGCCGGAGCCGCCTTCCGCGTCGGATTCCACCGGGGCGCTCGCGCGCCGGCTGCGGGCGATCTCGTCCGCTCGTGTCATCAGCCGATCAGTTCGTCCCGAAAATGCCGGAGAAGGTTTTGAGGTCCGCTTCGGAATTCTTGACCGCGGCGGCGGCATCGACCGGCAGCACCTTGATCGTCTCGCGGGCCGGATAGCCTTCCGGCAGCGCCACGCCGTTGCGAGCCGGGATATAGCCCATCTTCACCGCAACTTTCTGGCCTTCCTCGGAGATGAGGAAATCGACGAATTTCTTCGCGGCGTCGACGTTCTTCGCGGTCTTCAAAATGCCGACCGGCTCGGTGACGGCGGAAACGCCCTCGGCCGGGAAGACGAATTCCACCGGCGCGCCCTTGGCCTTCTCGCGGATCGCCATGAAATCGACGAGCATGCCATAGGCCTTCTCGCCGGTCGCAACCGCCTTCAACACGCCGCCATTGCCGCCGGCGGCCGTCGCGCCGTTTTCGGCAAGCGCCTTGTAATAATCCCAGCCGAGGCCAGGAATGGCGGCGAGCGTCTCTGCATGGATCAGCGCAGCACCTGAAGTAAGCGGGCTCGGCATGGTGACGAGGCCCTTGGCCTCGGGCTTGGCGAGATCCTGCCAGCCTTCCGGCTTCATCGCGGCGGACGTGTTGTAGACGATGCCGGTGGTGATCATCTTGGTCGAGTAATAGGCGCCGTCCGCATCATAGAGCGCGGCATCATAGCCCGCCGCCTCGGGCGACTTGTAGGGAAGCAGATGCCCGCCCTCCTTCAGCCGCTGCATCGTCACCGTATCGGCGATCAGAAGCACATCCGCCACCGGATTGCCGGCCTCGATCTCGGTCATCAGCTTGGCCATGATCTTCGTCGTCCCCTCGCGCACCCACTCGACCTCGACGCCGGGGTTAGCCGCCTCGAACGCATCCACCGTCGCCTGCGCATCCTCATTCGGCTGGCTGGTATAAAGCACCAGGCTTTCGGCATAAGCCGCGGTGGAGAGAAGGCCGGCGACAAGCGCTGCGGCAGCGGCGGAGAGAAGCGTTTTCATGGGATTTGCCCTCGGTGGGAGAAAGATGGTGCCGAGGGATAGAGCGGGTGTTTTACAGGGATGTGACAGGGGCCGCTTGGCGGAGTGGGAGGCCGCTGAGCGCTAACAATGGTCGCTTGGGCGCCTGTCTTTCAGGGGTGCCTGCATCTCTGAGGCAAGGGCATTTGAGAAATATCCGGAAAACATCTCAATCGTCGTGACAACGACGATGTTTCATTTATCTTCGCACCGAGGTAATTTCGATGAGAACGTTTGAAGAAATACGCAGAAAATTTAGAGCAATAGGCGTCAGAGCAGCGGATGATCCTGACCTTGCAGGTGTAATAAATCTCAATGGCCCAGAAAGCCTGCTAGTGCTGTCTGGGGACAATCCCTATTGGCACAAAAAGGGCGCAAACGGGTGGTTCGACGTAACTGTCGAAGCTGCAAATGGCGACATTCTTCTTTTGCACAATGCGATTGAAACAAAGCATTCAACTCACAGCCACAACCGAAAAGCCGAAACGCATATATATCCAAACGTCGTTGTTATTGGACAACGCAAAAATCTTAAAGAAGTAAAATTCATAGGTTTTAAGCTCGTAGGATTGAAGCATTTTTTTCATTATGAGCACATTGAATTTCAAGACCTCTGGCGCGCACCGCCTGAATTGATGAAGGCGCTTCTAGCGCTTAGAAAATCGAACGCAGAGTGGCTTAGCGCCGAATTTGGCGGCACTGAACGAAAAGACGAACTTTTCCATCCAGGCGCGCTTTACATCACGCATCGTGTTCCCAGAGCTTTCAAATTTCGCCTGCATACCCGCTGTTATGAAATTGGGTTCGGTGGCCATTCAAGAGGCTTGGGATGGGGGAACATCGAAATTCAGGTAGACCCAGTGGCGCAGATTTCGTTCGATGAGCCTGTCAATCTCGATCAGGCGCTTGACGCCGTGTGGGAATGGCAAAATTTCTTCGTACAAATCGCCATGGAACCTATGCCGGTAGAGGCCATTTCCACTCGCGCAGATAAAGGCGAACAATCTCCCGCTCACGTGTACCTTCCTGTGTCAGAAGAGCCATCCAAAAATAGCGAACTGCGGGGCCTTCATCCCGCCTACATCCCCTATAATCGATGGAATGAGCGTCAGAAACTGGCCACGGCAATGAGAGGATGGCTAGAGAAGCAAGATGAACGCCGACAGTTTCGCGCGGTGTTAGGTCGGGTCATTCGCGATATGCATCGCCGGTCAGACATTGAAAACGTGCTTCGGCTGTGTGCCGCCATAGAAAGCCTGCCCGAATTGGATCAGGGTAGCGATGTATCGAAGAAGCATATCAAAGACATGGCCGCAGGCGCGCTAAGCATCGCAGTACGGGACAACATTCCAGTGTCCGGAGAACGCATTCAAAATGCTCTTTCAGTTCTCCGACGTTCAAGCCTTCCTGCTCGACTTCGACACCTGTCCGAAAAACTACAGCATTTGCTCAGTTTGGATGACTGTAAATTGATAGCAAACGCCGCACACGGGCTACGAAATACTGCGGCGCATGGCAGAGCCCACGTCAGCTTTCAAAACCCCCTCGTTGCACCAGTCGTGACCGCATTAGCAGCAATGTGCGCGGTATACGACCTCAGCACATCGGGCATGCAACCAATTTCAGGTGAAGGCCGCATTAATAGCCTGCGGACTTGGGAGCAGTCAGTGGGTGAACTACGCTGGGTGAACTCACAAGAGCCCCACACAGCCGAGACTTAATACACACGTGTCTGACAAGGGCAGCGTCTCTTGTAAGCTGCCTTGTAGCACCAAACTGACCCCCTCTCTGCCGAAATCGGTATGGTCGAGAAAAAGCTTGGATTGTGAAACTACAACCTATTGTAGCCCCCATTTCCTTGCGATTAATTGTGAAAGAGAATTGGGGGAAAACCGATGTCAATGTTTGATCAGTTACCACACACTACGAGCCGGATTGAGACTTTTACCCCTGCCGGTGAACAGTCCATAGGAACAGGCTTCTTCTTCAATTTCGAAGTCGCCGGTAAGGGCACTATGACGACGCTCATTACCAACAAGCATGTCGTTCATGGTGCAAATAGGGCTAGGATTTATATCTCACGCGCCGACGGTGATCAGCCCTTTTTTGGTCAGTTCAACTCATGGGACATTGAGGGCTTCGACCAAATGATTGTCGGACACCCCGACCCCAGCGTTGATCTCGCGGCCTTTCCAGTCGGAGCTATTTTGAACGAGATGGAGAAGGCTGCAACGCCCGCCTATTATCGCGGCTTCAGCCTCGCGAACATTCCGACGGAGAGTGAAATAAATTCTCTGACTGCAATCGAAAACATCCTGATGATTGGATACCCAACCGGCATTTGGGATCAATCAAACAATCTGCCGGTGGTTCGCCGGGGCATCACGGCCACTCCTTTTGCTAGGGATTATAATGGGCGTCCTGAATTCATGATCGACTGCGCATGTTTCCCGGGCTCATCGGGCTCGCCGGTAATGATAGCTGACAATGGAAGCTACGCCATGAAGGACGGCGGGATTGCCATTGGAAGCAGATTTCATTTACTTGGTCTTCTCTGGGGCGGCCCTCAATACAACGCCGAAGGCGAAATTGTCGTAAAGCCCGTTCCCACCTCCACTGTCCCGGTAAGCGTTTCCAAAATCCCGACGAACTTGGGGTATTGCGTCAAGTCGCGCATGATCCGTGACTTGGCACCTATTTTGGAAGCGCGGTTCCATTGACCGCCTCATCTGCGGGAAGACGATGCTATGGCAGAGTACTCCGAAGAGGCGATCAAGCAGATGGAGAAATTGACCACAATCCGCATCGCCGCCGCCCTCCTGCTCCGCCCCGACGGACAAACGCTCCTCGTGCGCAAGCGCGGGGCGAGCGCCTTCATGCAGCCGGGCGGAAAGATCGGTCCCGGGGAGGCGCCGGATGCGGCCTTGGCGCGGGAGCTCAGGGAAGAGATCGACCTTGACGTCGAGCCGGCGTCCTTCGAGGTCCTGGGTGCGTTCAGTGCCGAAGCATCCAACGAACCGGGACACCGCGTTGATGCGGATGTCTTCCTCGTCCGGACAGAGCAGGTTCACTTTCACCCCGCGGCGGAAATCGAGGAGGTGAAATGGGTATCGCCGTTTGACGTTGACGGCGCGGCGCTCGCGCCCCTCACCGCGGATCACATCTTTCCGCATTACCGGGAACTGATCGGGCGGAGCACACGCCGCCGCTGACTGCGGATGGACTGGCAGCGGCGCCAGGCGAATGACAGGAAGTAGGGTAACCCGAGGCTTCTTGTTTCTTGCCTCAGATGCGACAGCTCGCTGAGTTGAAAACAACGACACCGAAGCTCACGTCGTCGGAGGAGATTCGCCTATACTACAGCGCCGCGCGTCTTATCAGACGCGCAAAGGACGCTGTAGCACTTTGAATTGCTGCATGTTCTTATCCTACGACTTACGGAAACATGCAGGAGGGGTCCGCTCGTCGCCCCTCTCTCACCCCGCAAACCCACCCGCGTCGAGAAACCGCTGCTCCTCTTCCGTCATCGTCCGTCCGAGAATCCCGTTCCGATGCGGGAAACGGCCGAAGCGGCGGACGATATCGCGGTGGCCTATAGCGTGGGAAAGACTCGGCTCCCCGAGACGGCGGGCAAGTTCGACCGAGCGCTCCTGGTCGGCAATCTCTTCCGAATGGCCGAACGGAAGATAGAAGAAGAGCTGCAGGTCGGCCGGCCCCTTGAGATCGTAACCCGCGTCCACGGCGGCGCGTGCTATGCCGAGCGCCAGGGCGTCGGTCTCATACATGCGCGGCGTGCCGCGAAAGGCGTTGCGGGGGAATTGATCGAGGAGAAGAAGGAGCGCCAGCGTCTTCTCCGGCGAAACCGTCCAATGCAAGAGTTCGCCGCGGGCCGCCGCCTCGTGGCTCGCGAGGAAGCGCTCACGAAAGATGCGATCGAACTCCGGCTCCTTGGCAAACCAGCGTGTCGGCCCCGCGTCGCGCCAGAAGTTGATGACCGCCGCCGCCCTATCCTCGCCGACAAGCGCCTCGCCGGCGAGCGCCTCGCGCAGCCGCGCGTTGACGGCTGGATCGGCACGCGCCGGTGCCTGGCGCTCTCCCTCCGCTGGCTGCAAGCTGCGCAGCGCCAAGCTTTCGATATACCCGATGAAGTCGCTCATTTCGCCCTCCAGTTGGTTGGAGACCGCACGGGCCTCGCCCGAAGACCTACGACTTTATAGGTACTGAATGAAGTGATATGATTTCAGCATTATGCTGAATGAAATCGACCTGTCGCGCGCTGACCTCAACCTGCTGGTGCTCTTCGAAACAGTGCTTGACGAGGGGAATGTCGGCCGCGCCGCCGAACGGCTGAACCTCTCCGCCTCCGCCGTCAGCCACGGTCTCGGCCGCTTGCGGCGGCTGCTCAATGATCCGCTCTTCCTGAAGACGCCGAAGGGCGTGGTGCCGACCGATCGCGCCAAGGAACTGGCGACGCCGATAGCCGATATTCTCGCGCGGGTGAGAAGCGTTATCTCCACGGCCGAGCCCTTCGATCCGGCGCGCGCCAGGCGCCGCTTCACGATCGGCACGGCCGATGGCTTCTCGGTTTTCCTGCCGCCGTTGCTCGACGAGATCGCCCGCAACGCGCCGGGCATCGATCTCGTCGTCCGTCACATGCAAATGGAGACGGCGCTTTCCGATCTCGATGGGCGGCTGATCGATGTGGCGATCGCCCCTTTTTACGAACTGCCGGCCCGCTTCAGCGCGCAACCGCTTTACGAGGAAGAGTTCGTGGTCGCGGCGCGGAGCGGCCATCCCTTCCTCAAAAACCCGACGCTCGAGAACTATTGCCGCATGCAGCATCTGCTTGTCGCCCCCAGAGGCGACCTCCGGGGCCTTGTCGACGAGTTGCTCGAAAGCCGCGGCCTTTCTCGTCGCGTAGCCTTGGCCGTGCCGAATTTCTTGCTGGCGCTCGATCTCGTCAGCAAGACGCAGCTGATCTGCTTCCTGCCGAAGCGCTTCGTCGCGATGCATGCGGAGCGCTTCGCCGTCGCCACCGCAAAGCTGACGCTGGGCCTCGGCAGCCCCGGCGTCCAGGCGGTGGTGCCGAAGGCGGCGCTGATGGATACCGGTCTCGTCTGGCTCCTCGACGTGCTCAGGCGGTCCGGTTAGCTCGTCTGCACCCCACTCCCAAACCGCTGCCTACACTCCTCGGCCAGCGTGTCGATGGTCCTCCGAAATATTATCTCGGGTGCCAGTCGGACTTGATCGTATTTCCCCGTCCCGAAAACCCGCCTTTCCGATTAAATTCCGTCCGTCCATTGCATATCCGCCAATAGCGTCTATATATAGCGCAATCGAACATTGCTTGTGACCTTTGCCGAAGCGCCGATGCGCTTGTCAGATTTCCTCTCAAATATCGATCAAGCCGGATGAAATATTTGTCCGGAAACTCTCGCGATTGAAAGGAAATCGTTATGAATTCAGGCACTGTAAAGTGGTTCAACAGCACCAAGGGCTTCGGTTTCATCCAGCCCGACGACGGCCAGACCGATGTGTTCGTGCATGCCTCCGCCGTCGAACGCGCAGGAATGCGCTCGCTCGTGGAAGGCCAGAAGGTCACCTACGACATCGTGCGCGACAACAAGTCCGGCAAGAGCTCGGCGGACAACCTGCGCTCTGCGTAATTTGTCATTCGCCGCCGCTGACCACGGATGTACTGGCAGTGGCGCGCGCGAATGACAGGGAAGAGGTCGGGGTAACGCCCGGCCTTTTTGTTTTGCCTCCGGAAACTCCCGACGCCGGAAGTTTCCGACAAAGGAGATGGCGATGAGCCGGAACAGGTACAGCATTGGCGACACGGTGGTTCTGAGGGCCGACCTCACCCGGACGGCGAGCGCCGACAGAAAGTGCTGCATCGTCGGGGTCCTGCCGGCGGCCGAATACGGAGAGCCGCAGTATCGCGTTCGTTTCGGAGCGGAGAACTTCGACCGGCGCATCTTCGAAGGCGATATCGATGCCACCGAAACGGACTTGCCGGCCCGGCCGGACGACGCGGCGGCAATGGTCAGCGGCCGGCCCTGGCTGAAGCCGTTGAGCACCAAGGCAGCCAAGTGAAGCCGCAGAAGTGAAGCCTTCGCCTGAACCAATCGCCCGCGGCCATCGTTTTCGCCATGCGGTTCGCCACCACGCAATGTGAAACCGGGCCGGCAATCTGAAACCGAGAATGTGAACAGGGGATACCCCTCTTCAATCAAGACGAACCGCATATAACCAATGCAGAAACACGGCATCTGCCGTCGAAAGGAAGGATATACTTTGCAAGTTCTCGTCAGGGATAATAACGTCGAGCAAGCCCTTCGCGTTTTGAAGAAGAAGATGCAGCGCGAAGGCGTTTTCCGCGAAATGAAGGCGCGCAGCGCCTACGAAAAGCCGTCCGAAAAGCGCGTGCGCGAAAAGGCGGAAGCCGTGCGCCGTTACCGGAAGCTCGCCCGCAAGAAACTCCAGCGCGAAGGCCTGCTGCCCGGTCCGAAGAAAGTGGCCCGCCCCGCCCGCTAACGCTCTGAAGGCGCAACTCCGGAAGCGCCCGACCAGCAATGCACAGGAAATCCAGCCACGGCGCGTCTGCGCCGTGTTTGACTCCTGGTTTGTCGACAACCGGCTGGCAACGCAACCGTCCGTCTGGCGGTCCATGGCCGCGATCATTCCTGCCATCGGTTAGCCTCCCGCGCTGCGGCCCTCGGCCGCTGCCGAATTCCTGTGACAAGCACAGGATTGCGGGCGTAGTCGCGTATCGCCCGGCCGGTCAGTTCGACCACTCCGATCGGGTCGAGATGTCGGGCACATCGGGGTTCAGAGGCGGGTCCCTGCAAAATCCCCGCGAGCCGCACACATTCTCCCCATTCCTTTCACCCGCCCTTAACGCGCTTGCGGCTATTCTAGGCCGTTCGATCGGATGCATCACGCATCATTTCGTCCGCATCATGCGGGGTCGAAGAAAATCATTGCCGCCGTTTTTCCGACCGGGGTTCCGCTTCATGCGTTCCCTCCCCATCCGCGTCAGACGCTTCTTTTGAAAGGTGCCGCACCATGGCTGTCGTGAGCCCTTCCCCGAAACATATTGCGCAGCAGATCCGCAGGGACGTCTATTACAATGCCTTCGCCACGCTCGAGCGGATGCAGATCGATGCCTCCCCGGTCAATTACGAGCTGATGTGCGAAATCATCAGCGGCAACAATCCGGAACTGCGCGAGAAATTCGCGCGCCTCGGCCGCGACGTGACCGAGGAGGATCTGGACGTGCTGGCGCGCATGTACCTGCCGCACCACTTCGGCCAATCGGTCGTCGACGATTCCGCCAACCGCATCCACAGCGAGCTCTCCACCTTGAAGGAGTCGCTGCAATCAGGCCAGAACTCGCTTTCGAGCTACTCGTCCATGCTCGGTCAGGCGAGCGGCAATTTCTCCTCGATCGATCCGGGCGACACCCAGAGGATCCAGTCCGAGCTGCAGGCGATCCGGGCGGCGACCGAGATCCAGCGCTCGAAGAGTGACGAGATGCTGGAAAGCGTGTCGACCCATATCTCGGCGGTGACCGCGATTACCGGCGATCTCGACGAGTTCGAGCGCGCGAAGTTCACGCACGCCGCCACCAATCTCGCCAACCGGCGCGGCTTCAACCGCAAGCTCGCCGAGCTCTACGGCGGTGAGCGCTATCCGGACGGCGCGTCGCTGATCCTCTGCAATCTGCTGGCGCTCGAACCCTTCGAGAAGAAGGAGCTTATCAAGCTCAAGGAAGCGATCCTGCAGCGGCTCGGCTCCGTCGTCTCGCAGACCATCCATGCCACTGATTTTGCCGCATGGCTCGACCGGCCGCAGATCGGCATTCTCGTCGCGACCACCAGCGAGGCGGAGGTCCAGCGCGTTGCCGAGCATATCCGCATGAGCTGTCTGCGCGCCTTCAACGGTCAGCGGCCGGGCATGCCCGCGGTCACGGCCCGTTTCGGTTGCAGCACCACCTATGATGCCGATACGGCGGCAAGCCTCTTCGCGAATGCCGAAAAGGCGCTCGAAACCGCCGCCGAACAGGCCGGCGAAGCCGTCGTCTTCTTCGCCGAAGGCAAGGCCGGCGGCCAACGCAAGGACTGGTCGCTCTATCGGCGGTGACAGTTTGGCATCGACGGGACGCTTTTGCCGCGCGCTGCATGCTGCCTCGCCACGACAGCGAGGCGTGTCTGTCGGACGCGCTATCGACTGCGATTGAGCCGCCCGCCCCTGTTGCTTCCTGTCCCCTCGTCAATAGGGGTTCTTCGGCGTTCGGTCCGCCGACAACGACGGCCGCGTCCGCTCGATCAGCGCCTCGATGGCGTCGGCAAGATGCACCTCGGAGATATTGTAGTCACCGCGCGCCACCCGCACCTTGTGCGCCTCCATGAGCACCTCGGCGTGGGTATGGCCGGCCGGCGGCTCGAAACGGTAGGAGGCGAGTTCGACCAAGAGCCCGAGCGGGTCCTCGAAATAGATCGAGTCCATGAAGCCGCGGTCCTTGACGCCGCTGTGCCGGATCTCCCGCTCGTCAAGGCGCTCGACCGCCTGCTGGAACGTCGCGCGCGAAACCGCGAAGGCGATGTGATGCACGCAGCCGATGTCGGTCGACGTGCGCTTCGGATCTGGCTTGCGGTTCTCGTCGGTGAAGACGGTGATCAGCCGGCCATCGCCCGGGTCGAAATAGAGATGGCTTTCCGTCGCCCGGTCGAGGTTCGGCTGCTCGAAGACGAAAGGCATGCCGAGCAGGCCTTCCCAGAAATTGATCGATGTCTGCCGGTCCGCGCCGACCAGCGTGATGTGATGAACCCCTTGCGATTGCAGCTTTCGCATCGTCGTCCTCCCGTCTTTTTTGAGGATGCAGGCGGGAACCGCTTGCCAGGTTTCCCCATCCGGCTTGTTCTATGCTGAAAAGGTTGCAGACCGTAGAGCGTGTAACGGTTTCCCGTCTGGAATTTACGCGTTAGGTCCATGGACCGGTGAAATGCTCTACCGGCTTGCGCTCACGACGTGGGCCCTGATCCGCCCCTCGATCGCCCCCTCGCCGAAGCGTTGCCGAAGGGCATCGGCTGCCGCCCGCGTCGCCGCGTGGAGGCCCGTAGGGTCGCGAACCTCGATTTCGTTTCTGAGCGGCGACCCCTGGCACAAGCCGGTCGCGATCTCCTCCGCCGAAAGCGCTCCGCTTTTCATTTCCAGCGTCTCCAGCGTGATGTTGCGGAAACCGGCCGCCTCCAGGTCGGCGCGGACGGCGGCCGGGTCACCATAGCCATACGGTGTTCTCGCGAGGAAACGCGGCGGGTCGTCGGGAAAATGCCTGGCCAGGGCTTCCGTCACGGCCAGCGGCAATTCGTTCGCCTCGATCGCGTCCCAGACATTGAAGAGGAAATAGCCGCCCGGCTTCAGCACGCGGTGAGCCTCGCGGTGGGCCTGCACTCTGTCCGGAAAGAACATCGCCCCGAACTGGCAGAGGACGACGTCGAAGCTCCAGGCTTGGAACGGCAGCGCCAGCGCATCCGCCTGCCGCCAGGTGATGCGCGGATCGTCGCCCTGCCTTTCAGCCGCAAGATCGAGCATCGGCTGGTTGAGGTCGGTCGCGACGAGCCGCGCGTTGGCGTCCATTTGCGGCGCGAGCGCGCGGGTGACGACACCGGTTCCGGCCGCGATCTCCAGAATGTCATGGGGCTTTAGCCGTGCCACGCGCGCGGCAAGGTCGCGGGCATAACCCGCGAAGATGAGCGGCACAAGCAGGCGGTCGTAGAGATCGGGTATCGCGCCCGCAAACACCTTGTCCATTTCCGCCATCGTGCTCGCCCTCCCGCCAAACACATGTCCTACAGCGCCGTGCGTCTTTTCAGACGCGCAAAGGTCGCTGTAGCACTTCGGATTGCTGCATGTTTTTGTCCTTAAATCAGGCCCCGATTTTAAGGAAACATGCAGTAGCGCGATCATACGCCGGTCGAGACGAGCGCGGAAGGTGGGTGATCCGACGTCGTCGGCCTTACCGATATCCGGTCGCGTCCGCCGGTTTGCCGGGGTCCATCACCTCGTCCATGTAGCGCCAGCAATCCGGCCGCGAGCCGTCGAGATCGGTGAAGCCGTAGACCTTGGCGAGGCCGCCGCTTGAGAGAGACTTGCCGTTCCAGCGGGCCTTGTCCGGGTCGGCGGCAAGTGCTGCCACCGCGCGGCCGATGAAGTGGGGCGTTTCGGATATGACGAAGTGCGGCTGCTTCTCAGCCGCGTCGCGCCAGTTGGCCTCCGTCACGCCGAAGGCCTCCAGCATCATTTCCGAACGCAGCCAGCCGGGCGTGAGCGAAACCGCCGTGGCGCCGTGGGACGCAAGATCCTTGGCGTGCGCCCAAGCCATACGGTTCGCCGAAACCTTGGCGAGATCGTAGAAGGGGGAGAGCCGGTAGTGCTCGGCATTGTATTCGGCCGTGCCGTCCGTCACCTCGACGAGAAGCCCACCCGGGCGTTCGATCAGAAGCGGCAGGGCGTGGTGCGCGGTGATGAGATGCGTGTCGATCGCAAGCCTGAGTATCCGGAGACCGTTTTCGAGATTGTGGTCCCAGACCGGCTTGTTCCACTCGAACAGCCGCTCGCCGCCCCAGATGTCGTTGACGAGAATATCGAGCCGGCCGCGCTCCTGGCGGATGCGCTCGACGAGCGCTTTCACCTGCTCCGCCTCCAGATGGTCGACCTGAACGGCAATCCCGACGCCGCCCGCTGCCGTCACCCGCTCCGCCGTTTCCTCGATCGTCTCCGGCCGGCGGTACTCCGATTGCTCCGTGCGCGTCGTCCGCCCGGTGACGTAGACGGTCGCTCCCGCGGCCCCGAGTTCCACCCCGATCCCGCGTCCCGCGCCGCGTGTTCCGCCGGCGACCAGCGCCACTTTTCCCGTGAGCGACATCCCTTCCTCCATCAAACCATTGGCATTCGGCGTGAGCATTATATATAAACGCTTATTCGGTTATAAATAAAGGTCCTAAATGCCTCGCCCCAAAACCATGTCTGACGAAGACGTGCTCGACACGGCGCTCGAGATCATGCGGAAGCACGGACCGGACGCACTGACCTTCGCCGCACTTTCGGCCGGCTGCGGCCTTTCCGCCTCGACGCTGGTGCAGCGCTTCGACAGCAAGGCGCGGCTCATCCAGGCCGCCCTCCTGCAAGCCTGGGACCGGCTCGACCGCCTGACGCTCGAACTTGCCAAGAGCACCCCGAAGACGCCTGAAGGCGCGGTGGCGCTGCTCGTCGGGCTTTCCGGCGATTACGGCGGCATCGAGTCCTATGCCGACGACCTCATGATCCTGCGCGAGGACTTGCGTGACCCGGCGCTCCGCGCACGCGGCGCACGCTGGCGCGACGTGCTGTCGGAAGCGATCGATGCGCGCTTCGCCGATGCACCGCAGGCACCCGCCGGCATCGGCCTGATGATGGCCGCCCAGTGGCAGGGCGCCCTCCTCTGGTGGAGTTTTGACCCGCGCATGCCGGTGCAGGACTACGTCCGCGAAAGCCTCGACCGCTTTGTCGCCGCGTTCACGGAAAGCACAGGGTGAGCGAGTGAGTTGTCGGCAACAGGACGAGCAGCAACGGACGAGCGTTTCTCGGTTGGCTTGGTTTCACTGAGACATAGCCAAGGATTCCCTCATTCCTGTGCTTGTCACAGGAATCCAGCAGCGCCCAAGTCTTTGGGCGCGGGAGACTCTCTCCGCCTTCCCAAAGCTCCCCTTTTTCGCACCGCGATTGCGCCTTATAGTCACGACGCGACGGCATCCGGCCGAAGAGAAGGATTACCCGATGGCGCTTACTCTCTATCTCCATCCGCTCGCCTCCTTCTGCCACAAGGTGCTGATCGCGCTTTACGAGACCGGCACGCCCTTTGAAGGCCGGCTCATCGACCTCGCGGATGCCGAGGAGAACGCCCGTTTTCTCGAACTCTGGCCGGTCGGCAAGATTCCGGTGCTGCGCGACGAGGCCCGCGACCGAACGGTGCCCGAAACCTCGATCATCATCGAATATCTCGAGCGGTACTATCCCGGCAGGAGGCCGCTCATTCCGCTCGACGCAGCGCAGGCGCTCGAGGCACGGCTCTGGGATCGCTTCTTCGACCTCTATGTCCAGGTGCCGATGCAGAAGATCGTCACGGACAGGCTGCGTGCACCCGACGAGAGCGACCACCGCGGCGTCGCCGATGCGCGCGCAGCCCTCGCCGTCGCCTATGACATGGCCGAACGACAGGTGGCCGACAGGACTTTCGCAACCGGGGAGAGCTTCACGATTGCCGATTGCGCCGCCTGCCCCGCCCTCTTCTATGCCGGCATTCTCGTGCCGTTCGAAACAACCCACCCCAACCTCGCTGCCTATTTCGAGCGGCTGCTCTTGCGCCCGTCCTTCCAGCGCACGCTCGCCGAGGCGCGGCCCTATTTCGATCTCTTCCCCTACAAGGACGATATCCCCGAACGTTTCCTCTGACGGCGAACGCCGGCCAGAGGGCCAAGCTCGAATAGACATGGACGAACCTGCGTGCATTGAAGGTCGCCTCCCGCAAATTCCGCACGTATCCGGCGCCCAACTCCACTCATGATCGTACGGCGCCGGCCCCTGTGGTAATATCCACGCCAGCCTGCGCTGGCAGGAACCGTCCGGCGGAAAGCGCCCGCCGATTCCGCCAATCGCCCGCTTCATCGAGGACGCGGAAGTGAACCGGCAACGTGTCGTCATCGTCGCTGTGGCGCTTGCCGTGATCGGCGCCATCGTACCGATCGCGGCGATGCTCTATGTCTCCTGGAACCTCGCCGTCAGGTCCGAGCAGGATCGCCTGGAGCTTTTCGCGGAAAGAGCCATCACACGCGCCAACAGGTCGTTCGCCGAGGCAAGGCTTGTGCTCTTCACGATCGCCGATTCCGGCGTAGAGCCCTGCTCGCCCGACCACATCGCCCGCATGCGGCTCGCCGTCTTCGACAGCCGCGCCGTGGAGGAAATGGGCTATTTCGAGAACCGGCTTCTGAGGTGCACGTCCTGGGGCGTGACGGAGGGAGCGGTCGAGCAGGCCGGCGCGGATTACGTGACGCCCGACGGCATCGCCGTAACGATCCGGATCCAGCCCGCCGTCAGCGGCGGCAAACCGATGATGGCGCTTCACCACCGAAACTACAACGTGCTGGTCGATCCCTTGCGCTTCGTCGACGTGATACTCGACGAGGACATAACGCTCGCCATCGTCGGCGCAAACGGTACGCTCGTCAGCGCGCTGAATGCCCCGAATCCGGCCTTGATCAAATCGATCATTGCCGCGCCCCGGACCGGCATAGACGAAAACAACCTCTTCGCCGTGGCCCGCCGCGACGGCTGGCTGGCAATTGCGACCGCGCCGCGCACGGGCATGCGGAAAGATCTCAGGCGCCAGCAGATGATGCTCCTGCCGGTCGGCGCCTTCATCGCCGCCTTCATCGTCGGCATCGTCTACTGGCTTTCGAAGAAGCGGCTGTCGCCGCTCGGAGAACTGACGCTTGCCGTACAGAACAGGGAGTTCATCGTGCACTACCAGCCGATCGTTGCGTTGAAGACGCATATTTGCGTCGGCGCGGAAGCGCTGGTGCGGTGGCGGCGTCCGGACGGATCGATCGTCCGCCCCGATCTCTTCATTCCTCTGGCCGAGGAAAGCGGCCTTATCCTGCCCATCACCGATCAGGTGATCCAGGCAGTCGTCTCCGATCTCGGCAAGCTTCTCGTCGCCGATCGCGGGCTGCACATCGCCATCAATCTCAGCGTGTCCGACCTCAAGACCGGGCGATTCCTGTCGGTGATCGAGAACGCGCTCGACCATACCGGAATACACAACGAGCAAATCTGGCTGGAAATGACCGAGCGCGGCCTGATGGACATCGAGTCCGCGCGGGAGACGATCACAGCGGCGCGCGCACGCGGGCATATGGTCGCGATCGACGATTTCGGAACGGGCTATTCGAGCCTCCAATATCTGCAGGGACTACCGCTCGATGCCCTGAAAATCGACAAGACCTTCATCGACACGGTCGGCAGGGATACGGCGACGAGCTCGGTCACACCGCACATCATAGACATGGCTAGGACGCTGTCCCTCGTCGCCGTGGCGGAAGGCGTCAAGACAAAGGAACAGGCGGATAGTCTGGCGGCACTGGGAGTCGCCTTCGGCCAGGGTTGGTTCTTCGCCCGGCCGCTGCCGCTCGAAGAATTCATCGCGTTCTATCACCAAAGCAAACAGCAATACGGCGCGAGCCCGGACGTTCTTCCACGGATGCCCGCCTACGGCACGGTTCCTTAAATCGGGACCGGAAACATGCAGCGACCCAAGGCTCGCGGCGCCCGCCCGCGCCCCCGCTACCCAGTTTGAAAACCACGGAAGGATCAAGAAATGGAATACCGTCTGCTCGGCCGCTCGGGCCTGAAAATCTCGACGATCACCATGGGCACGATGACCATCGGCGGCGGCGGCAAGTTCGCCCAGGTCGGCAATGTCGGGATCGACGAAGCGCGCCGCTACGTCGATCTCTGCCTCGATGCCGGCGTCAACCTGATCGATACCGCCAATGTCTATTCCGCCGGCGCGTCGGAAGAGATCATCGGCGATGTCCTCGGCGGCAAGCGAAAGAACGGCGTGCTTATTGCCACGAAGGCGCGCTTTTCCATGGGTCCAGGCCCGAACGACGGCGGCCTCTCGCGCCATCACCTGATCAGCGAATGCGAGGCGAGCCTCAAGCGACTGAAGACGGACGTCATCGATCTCTATCAGGTGCATCAATGGGACGGCCAGACGCCGCTCGAAGAGACGATTGCCGCGCTGGACACGCTCGTCAACCAAGGCAAGGTGCGCTACATCGGCTGCTCCAACTATTCCGGCTGGCACATCATGAAGGCGCTCGGCATCAGCGCGAGCGAGCATCGCCACCGCTTCGTCAGCCAGCAGATCCACTACACGCTCGAGGCCCGCGAGGCCGAATACGAGCTGATCCCGATCGCGATCGATCAGGGCCTCGGCGTGCTCGTATGGAGCCCTCTCGCCGGTGGCCTCCTGTCCGGCAAGCACCGGCGCGACCAGACGCCCGAAGGCACGCGCCAGCTCGCCGGCTGGAACGAGCCGCCGATCCGCGACGAGGACCGGCTGTGGAAGATCGTCGACATGCTGGTGGCAATCGCCGGCGAGCGCGGCATCTCGCCCGCGCAAGTGGCGCTCGCTTGGGCGATCGGCCGAAAGGGCGTGACCTCCGTCATCATCGGCGGACGCAAGGAGGAACAGTTCCGCGACAACCTCGCCGCCGCCAGCCTCAAGCTTACCGACGAGGAACGCGAGCTCCTCGACGCCGTCAGCCTGCCGCCGCTCATCTATCCCTATTGGCACCAGCTCTGGACCGCCAAGGATCGCCTCGGCGAGGCCGACCTGTCGCTGCTCGGGCCGCATGTTTGACGGACGTGTTGTGAGGCGCTCCTACTGCGTCGCTTTCAGAAGCTCCTGGAAGCGCGGGTGCGAGCGGATCGAATCGAGATCGGAATCGTTCCAGATCCAGGCGTGAAGCTCCGGCGAAACGAGCGGAAGGGAGTGTTCCAGCAACTCCATCGCGAGGTCGTGTTCTCCGAGCAGCGCGTAGGCGCAGGCGTTGTTGTAGCATGCCCGCGCGTCCTCCGGATCGATGGCGTTGACCCGCGCGATTAAATCCAGTGCGCGGTCGCGTTCGCCCAAGGCTGCGCATGTGCACGCGCCAAGTTGGGCGGCATCGGAGCTTTCCGGGTGCAGCACCATGCTCCGCTCCACGCGCTCAAGGCCGATCCTTATGAACCTTTCCTTCTTCTCCAGCTGGCCAAGGCGGTCTAGCGCGTTTCCGGCCAGGACCGGAGAGCGGTAGTCGTCAGGACGGATCTCGGCGGCCCGCTCGTAGTGCTCGACGGCTTTCTCGTAGTCGCATCGGACAAAACAGTGGCGCGCATAGAAATAATGGGCCTCGTGAGAGTTTGGATCGAGCGCGAGCGCGCGCTCGAAGGCGGCGGCCGCTTCCTCGTAGCGTCCGATCGTCGAGAGCGCGTAACCATGCGACGCGTGCACCTCCGGCAGCCCGGGATCGAGTTCCAGCGCCTTGGCGCACGTCTCGAGCAGGGATTCCGGCGGGATGTTCACACCGTGGAAGCCACAGAGAAACGAGTCGCAGTCCGCTATGCCGGCGTAGGCGCGTGCAAAATCGGGATCGAGTTCCGCCGCGTAGGTGAACATCCGCCGGGCGTGTTGCAGGGATGCCTTCGTCATCGTGTGGAAAAGCTCCCGCCCCTTGAGGCAATAGTTATAGGCCTCGACACTTGCGGTGGCGGGCTGTTCGATCGCCTTCCTCTCCTTTGGCAGCAGCCTGATCTTCAGCTGTGCGACGATCGCCTGCGTGATCTCGTCCTGGATGTCGAAGATGTCCGTGAGGTCCCGGTCATAACGCTCGGCCCAGAGGTGGCGTCCATCCTTGCCGTCGATCAACTGCCCGGTAATGCGGACGCGCTGGCCCGCCTTGCGCACACTTCCCTCCAGCAAGAAGCTGACGCCGAGCTCGGCCGCCACCCGCTGCGCCGTCACCCGTGTCCCCTTGTAGGCGAAGACCGTGTGGCGGGCGACGACGGAAAGGCCGGAGATTTTCGAAAGATCCGTGATTATGTCTTCTGTTATGCCGTCGGAAAAATACTCCTGCGCGGGATCGTCGCTCATGTTGTTGAACGGCAGAACCGCGATGGACGGCTTGTGCGCCGTTGCCGGCGCTCCGGATGGGTCGTTTGCCGTCTGCGGAACGTCCAGAACGACATTGTAGACCCGGACCGGCCGCTCGATGTTCTTCAGGAGCTGTTCGCCGGCATCCTCGAAGACAAGATCGAGCCGGTTGCCGACATGCTCGCGCACCGCGGCGGATACGGCGACGCCGCCCGGTTTCGCGAAATTCTCGATCCGCGCCGCGATGTTGACGCCGTCGCCGAAGATATCGTCGTTCTCGACAATCACATCGCCGATATTGACGCCTATGCGGAACTCGATCCGCCGGTCCATGGGCACGGCCGAATTACGCTGACGCATCTCCTTCTGGATCTTGGCGGCGCAATCGACGGCACTGACCACGCTTTCGAACTCGACCAGCATGCCGTCGCCGATCAGCTTGACGATGCGCCCCTGATGGTCGGCCAACATGGCATCCACCAGCTCCGCGCGATGCGCCGTCAGCGCCGCAAGCGTTTCCGCCTCGTTTGCTCCCATGAGGCGACTGTAGCCGGCCACGTCGGCCGAAAGGATCGTTGTGAGGCGACGCTTCATTGCAAAACCCCCTCGTTCCGCAGTCTGAACTTATCAGGTTTGCGGCCAGAACGGCACCAGATTTAGCTTGCTCTCGCGGTCACCTCCGAGCATCGATCGAGCCGCCTTGGCGGCCCTTCGCCACCTCATTCCTGTGCTCGTCACAGGAATGAGGTGGGTGGGCCGATTGCCCCTTGAAATGCAAGAATTATATCATATGATATAAACAAGGAAATCAGAGGAGACGATCATGTCCAGCCTTCAGCCCGCAATCGTCCCTGATCGCGGGACCGCGAAACAGGAAGAAGCCGTCATCGTCAAGGCGGTCGTGCGCGCCTGCGAGTTCTGGAAGCTGACCAACAAGGAGTCTGCCGAACTCTTCGACGTGCCGATCGCTACCTGGAACCGCATGAAGGCCGGCGACTTCCGGGGCAGGCTCGACCAGGACAAGCGGACGCGCGCAAGCCTGATCGTCGGGATCTTCAAGGGACTGCGCCTGTTCTTCAACGGTCCCCTCACCTATCAGTGGCCGAAATCGGTCAATACCGGCCCGGTCTTCAACGGCAAGACGCCCGTCGCCACGATGATCGAGGGCGGCATCCCTGCGATGCTCCGCGTCCGCCGCTATGTCGACGGCCTGCGCGGTGGGCTATGATCCCCGAAATCGACTTCACCGATCCCGCGACGGTTCGGCTGATCTCCACCGCCTATATCGACGAACCGGCGGTCACACCGCTTTGCGACAACGACGACGAACTGGAGATTCTCAACCGGCTGGAGGCGCAGACCTCGGCGCGGCTGAGCCCGTTGGCGCTGCCCTCCGGCGTCAGCCCCACCGAACTGCTCAACGAATCCTTCGGCTATGGCTGGTCGCTGATCAACGCCGCCTTCTGTCATGCCCGCCCGCCTGGCAACCGCTTCAATGGCGAGGAGCGCGGCGCGTGGTACTGCGCCTTCGGGGCGCTGGCGAGCGAGACCTGCCAGGCGGAGATCATCTTTCACCGCACGCGGGCGCTCCGCGACGCCGGAAATTTCAACGACATCGGCCACTATCGCGAGCTGATCGCCGGCTTCCTCTGCCGCTTCCATGACGTGCGCGGCGAAAGGGGCGCGGCCTATCTCGATTCCGATCCGGCGGTCGCCTATCCGGCCGGCCAGGCGCTCGCCGGCACCATCCTCGCCAAGGGCGGCAATGGCGTGATCTATCCCTCCGCCCGCCACGCGCAAGGCGAATGCCTTGCCGTCTTCCGCCCCGCCGTCATCCAGAACATCCGCCAGGGCCGCACGATAACCTTCGAATGGACAGGCTCGCCGGTGCCGAGGATCTTGAGCGAAATGGCAAGCTAAAGCGGGATGAGGAAAAGTGTGCGCGGTTTTCCGCCCGCATCCCGCGTCTCAACTCATCATGATCTAAGCGGCGAGAAACGCGCGGGCAAAGCCTGGTTCCGTGACCTGGATCGATCCTTCCGGGAGCTTCAGAATCCGTTCCACGGCCAGACCGTAGCTCTGCATCCAGCTATCGAGCATGGCCGCCGCGCTCTCGACGTCGCCGGCTTCCGCCTGCTGCAGGGCGCGGTGCATGACCTTGGCGACGCCCAGTCGGAGGTTAAGCAGCATCAGCGCCATCGCTTCGGGATCGGGCGCATCGAGGGTTCCCTCCTCTTGGCCACGCCTCAGGATTTCCGTCATGAACGGCAGGGTGACGGCGGTCAACGCCTCGTCGATGCGGTGGTAGAGGACGATGTTTTCCGGCTTGAAGAGAGCATTGAAGGTGTTCTTCAATTGCGGGGCCATGTCCACCTTCATGCGCCGCGAGTTGGCAAAAAGCGCATTCAGGCGACCGACGGCGTCGAGCGACGGATCATCGAGAAGCGGCCGCATCTCATCCAGGCTCTGGCGGGCCATTCGCGCGGCAAGCGCCTCCAGCAGCGCCTCCTTCGACGCGAAGTAATGGTAGAAGGCGCCCTTGGACAGGCCCGCCTTCCGGATCACGTCATTGACCGTCGTATTCTCGTATCCGTGTTCAAAGAAGAGACGCTGCGCGCAATCGATCAGCTCATTCGTTCGAACATCCGGCGATTTTATAATTCGAGCCATGGTCGTCCTGGGAATGGGGCGCAACGTGCTACACGTGGTATCGAGCCCGCGCGAAACCCTGCGGTGGAAGTATTGACTTGATAATAGACCGACGGTCGGTCTATTACTAGAGCGCATACCGCCTTCAGGAATGCTCCAGATCAAAGTCTGGCGCATCCTTTGCGTGTTTACTCCAACGCGCAGCCTCTGGAGGCAAGGCATTCGGTTTCCGTGGAGAGATTTCGTGCGGTTGAAGCGTTATGCGATCGCCATTGCAATGACCGCGGCGGCGGGTGCGGCGGCTTACTGGTACGTCTCCCGTCCGGCGCCCGTGGCCGTGGTCACGCCGAAGCGTGGCGATGCGGCCGAAATCGTCTATGCGAGCGGCGTCGTGGAACCACGCATCTGGGCCAAGGTCACGCCCACTGTGCGCGAGCGCATCGTCGAGCAATGCAATTGCGAGGGCGAGCGCGTGGAAAAGGACCATGTGCTCGCACGCCTCGACGACACGGAGGCGCGCGCCACGCGCGGCGAACTCCAGGCGCGGCTGTCGCTGGCGCAGGAGGAGTATCGCCGCAAGCTCGCTCTTTCCGCGCGCAACACGATCAGCGAGCAGGAGGTTGACAGGGCCCGCACCGAAGTGGCGCAATTGGAGGCGCTGATAGCCGCCCAGCAAGCACGGCTCGCGAGCTATGTGTTGCGCGCGCCGAGTGCCGGGCAGGTGCTGCGCCAGGACGGCGAGATCGGCGAGGTCGCGGAGCTCGGCACCGTCTTATTCTGGGTCGGCGAACCGAGACCCCTGATCGTCACGGCCGAAGTGAACGAAGAGGACATCCCGCGCGTCGAGGTGGGCCAGCGGGCGCTGTTGCGGTCCGACGCTTTTCCCGGGCAAGAACTGGAGGCGGTCGTCGACATCATCACGCCGAAGGGCGATCCGGTGACGAAGACCTACCGCGTGCGTTTCCGCCTGCCCGACGACACGCCGCTCCGGATCGGCATGTCCACCGATGTCAACGTGGTCGTGCGCCAGTCGCCGAACACGTTGATCCTTCCCTCGGGCGCCATCAGCGGCAAGCGGGTCGCCGTGGTCGAGGGCGGTGACGTGCGCCTGCGGGAGATCGAGACCGGCATACGCGGCACCGGCGGCGTCGAGGTTCTTTCGGGACTTGAGGAAACGGAACAGGTCATCTCCCCCTTCCCCGCCGACCTTGCCGAAGGCACGCGCGTGACCATTGCGGGAGGCGGCAGGAACTGAGGCGATCATGCACCTTATCCTCGATATCGCGTGGACGCACATTGCCGGTCGCGGCCGCCAGACCTTCGTCGCGATAGTCGGCGTGGCCGTCGGCGTCGGCTTCTCCATTGCGATGGCAGCGCTGATGCAGGGCGGCCAGGACGATTTCGTCCGCCAGCTCGTCGATACCATGCCGCATGTCGAGGTGAGCGACGAGCAGCGTTCGGCGCGCCGGCAGCCGGCGGAGGACATCTTCGAAGTAGCCGCCATATCTGGCTTGCGGCCGCGCGACGACCGCCGCGGCATCATCAACCCGACGGCAGCGCAATCATGGCTCGAGGAATGGGTCCCGGGACGCTTCGCCGCAAGGCTCAACGCCGAGGGCGTCATCCGCTATTCCGGCCGCGAGGTCGGCGCCGTGGTGATCGGCATCGATCCGGAGAGGGAGGCAAGCGTTTCGCCGATCGTCGAGGATTTCCGCGACGGAAGCTTCGCCGCGCTCACCGCCGGCGGCAACAATGTCGTGATCGGCGATACGATGGCTTCGAGACTGGGCGCCGGGCTTGGCGATACGATCACCGCGGTATCGTCGGAGGGTCTTACCCGCAACTTCAAGATCGTCGGGCTGTTTCACACCGGAACCACCGCGCGTGACGAAGGCGAGGCCTATGTGCTGCAGAAGAATGCACAGATCCTTTCCAACCGACCGAACGCGATCAACCGGATCAGCATCAAGCTCGACGTTCCGAATGCCGCCCCCGCGATTGCACGACGCGTCGAGGCGGAACTCGGCTACAAGGCGGTTGCCTGGCAGGAAGCGAACGAATCCATTCTGGAGGCGCTCGTGGTACGCAACATCATCATGTATACGGTCGTGGCCGCCATCATGCTCGTCGCCGGCTTCGGCATCTTCAACATCATCTCGACCATCACCCACGAGAAGGCGCGCGACATCGCCATCATGAAATCGCTCGGCTTCTCGGAAGCCGACATGCGGCGCCTCTTCGTGCTCGAAGGGCTGGCAATCGGCGGCGCGGGTTCGCTCCTCGGCTGGGCGCTCGGGTTTTCCATTACCTATGCGCTTTCACTCGTACACTTCGAAATCGCCGCGACCGGCCAGGAAATGACACGGCTGCCGATCGCCTGGAGCATGCTTCATTACCTGATCGCAACGGCCTCGGCGGTCGGCTCCGCGGCGGTCGCCGGCTACCTGCCCGCCCGGCGCGCGGCCCATCTCAACCCGGTTGACATCATCAGGGGCGCGACATGACGAGCCTGATCGAGACGACGGACCTCACGCGTATTCTCCACGAGGCGGTACCGGTCACGCTGGTGAGAAACGTCACGCTCAGTATCGGCGAGCGGGAATTCGTCGCCGTGACCGGCCCGTCAGGATCGGGAAAGTCGTCGCTCCTCTATCTCCTGGGTCTGCTCGACCGGCCGACCGCGGGAACGCTTAACATTCGCGGCCGCGATGCCGAACCGATGAGCGAGAAGGAGCGCGCCGTGACGCGCCTCGCCAACATCGGCTTCGTTTTCCAGTTCCACTTCCTGCTGCCCGAGTTCACCGCGCGAGAAAACGTCGAGATTCCGATGCGCAAGCTCGCCCGCCTCACCCGCGCCGAGATGCGCGAACGGGCGACGACACTGCTCTCATCGCTCGGGTTGGAAGAACACCTCCACAAGCGACCCGACCAACTTTCCGGCGGCCAGCGCCAGCGGGTCGCGGTCGCGAGAGCGCTCGCCAACGATCCGCCACTCATCCTCGCCGATGAGCCGACCGGCAGCCTCGACAGCAAGAGTTCGGAACAGGTGTTTGCGATCCTGGAAGCGCTCGTCAACGAGCGCGGCAAGACGGTCGTCGCCGTCACGCATGACCTCGACATGGCCGCCCGCATGCATCGGCGCATCCATCTCGTGGATGGCCGGATCAGCGAGGAAGAAGGCGCCAAACCGGGGTTTTAGACGACTACAGCGCCGCGCGTCTCACGAGACGTCACAGTGCACGGCAGAAGCCAGCTTCAGCCTCATCAGTTACGGTACGGCAAGACTTCTCGTCCTATCCTCATTCCTGTGCTTGTCACAGGAATCCAGCCAGCCCAAGTCCTTGGGCTGAAAAGACTCTCCCGCGGCGCGGCCATGGGGCTGCCACACTCGCCTCACTTCACCGCCGCCGCCTACTTGTTCCGGATCGCGCCGACGATCGTCTCGCCGAAGATCGCCCGTTGAAGCGAGGCCGCGAGCGATTCCGCATAGGGCGTGGCAATGTGATGACGATCGCGGAAGGTCAGTTTGCCGTCGATCACCGCGGGACACGTGGTTTTGTTGCAAAACAGGTCGACGACATCGACATAGGACGCATGGCCCACTTCGGTAACGACCTTTCGTTCCGCCGCCGGGATTGTCTCCTCCACCGCCTCGTTGCGCGGTGTGTCGCAAACGCTGGGGTTCTCGTCCTGCCACAGGGCGCGCGCAACGCATTTGTCCAGGTAGGATTTGTGCAGCGGGCCGTCCCGGAGCATGACGATATCGCTGCCGGTCTCTTTCAATGTCTCGACCGTGCGCTTGATGCCCTTGGCCCACTCGCTGACATCGATCTGGTAGCTGGATATGTGATTGATGTCGTTTCGGACATAGCTCGACGAATATTGCGAAAGGATCACGACGTCAGGCTTCAGCGAGGCGATCTCACCAAGCACCAGCTTCCTCCACTGGTCGCACTCGCTATAGTCCCGCGCCAACACCGAGTTCCAGGTCGTGACACTTGCCGCCGGACATGACGACTTCAGATAGGTGACGAGCCTCCAGCCGTTGCTCTCGGCAATTCGCTTGAGCGGCGTCGACCAATGGTCGGCATGGGAATCGCCGAAGAGAACGATCGTCTTTTTAGGGTTCTTGGCGCCGAATTCGCAGGCCCTTGGCGCAATCTCGTCCCTCTCGAGCACGCAGGCCGAATCGAATTCCCGCGCCGCCGATTTCCGTTCGGCGCTTTTGAGGACCTGCCTTTGCTCGGAATCGAGATTGAAGCTCGCCAAGGTGGCACTTCCGTAGGCAACCGTCGCCCCT
The DNA here is from genome assembly GCF_013283645.1 of Sinorhizobium psoraleae. Lineage (GTDB taxonomy): Bacteria > Pseudomonadota > Alphaproteobacteria > Rhizobiales > Rhizobiaceae > Sinorhizobium > Sinorhizobium psoraleae. Next base: position 1,663,406 of record NZ_JABEKV010000001.1, on the reverse strand, counting down.
GTCGCCGTGAGAAGCGCGGCGAGACCGAGCGATCGGCTGGTCTTGGCCGCTAGCCAGCCGCTGTGGCGCACCGGATTTTCGATGAAACGATAGCTGAAAAGCGAAAGGACGAGCGTGAGCGCCAGGCACAGGAGCCGATCGGCGATGGTCAGGTCCGGCTCGAGGATTCCCGCATAGACGATGACCGGCCAGTGCCAGAGATAGAGGGAATAGGAAAGTTTTCCGATCTCCTGGAACGGCTGAAGGGCGAGAACGGACCTCGGTCCGGCGCGGCTTTCATGCGCGCCGCTAAGAAGCACCATCACCGTGCCCAAGACCGGCACCAGGGCAATGGAGCCAGGAAAGGGAATATCCTCCGTCACGGTCAGATAGGCCGCCGCGATCAAGGCGAGCCCAAGCCAGCCGAGTACGGGCGAAAAGCGAAACCGTCTTGCCCACTGCTGCGAGACCGCCATCGAAGCCAAGCCACCGGCGGCGAACTCCCAGGCTCTCAGCGGCGAAAAATAGAACGCCCAGGGCTGCGAAATCGCAGTCACCCGCCAGCTAAGCGCAAAGGAAACCGCGGCCACGGCGGCGAGCAGGAGGAACAGGCCGCGCTTGCCCGGACGAAACCGCGCAAGAACCAGGAGGAGCGCGGGCCAGACGAGATAGAACTGCTCCTCGACCGAGAGCGACCAGTAATGGATGAACGGGTTGTTCGACGCGTCCGACGCAAAATAATCGACGGCCCAGCGAATGAGCCACAGGTTGATCATGTAGGACGAGGCAAACAGCGACCCTTTCGAATAAAACTGCTGCTCGGACGGCGCGAGAATAAAGTAGCCGAAAAGCAGCGTCGCCAGGATGACGAACAATGACGCCGGAAGCAGGCGGCGGGCGCGTCGGCCGTAAAAGCGCCAGAGATTGACCGTGCCGCTCCTCGCGATCTCCTGCTGCAGATGCCTGGTGATGAGGTAACCGGATATGACGAAGAAGATATCGACCCCGACGAAGCCGCCGGGCAGACCAGTCATGCCGAAGTGAAAGGCCACGACACCGGAGACCGCCAGGGCGCGCAGCCCTTCGATGTCGGGGCGAAAGCTTCCTGGGGCTGCTTGTGTGCTCAGGGCTTGTGTACTCATACCGCTGGTTGCATACCTTCTCAGGCGCCCCAGTTATTCATGGCACGAACAGATCTGGAGGCAAGGGGTTATATGACGCGACGCAGCATTCACTGCCGCAACGCAGCACATCATGGTGCGGTGATCCTGCCCGAAAATAAGGCGTCAATATGGGGCTTTTCTCGATTTTTTCCGTGGGCTTTGTACAATCACCCGCGCCCGGCCGGTCACACGCCCTTCACAGAGACCGGACAATTGCCGTCCGAATGCCCCCGGAATGGTGCGGCCAGAGAACAATCCGGGATTGAACAACACGAATATCACGCCCCCTCAAAAAGAAAGGGCCGGCATGCCGAAAACCCAAGAAACTCACGGTTCGACGCGACCTGCGCAGCGTGGCGTCGGAAGCACGGTGCCGGAGCGGGAACATTGTCGGTGACCACGAGAGAGGCGTGCTTCGAACATGTAAAACACCGCAGGCGCAAACGCCACGAGAGCACGTGCGTCTTCAAGGCGCCTGCGCGTGGCCGGCGCCCTCCCGACGTTCAGGAAACATCTGTTTTGGCCTGCGGACCGCCACACGAATCAGGTCGCCGAGTCGATGATTCGGTTACGACCGGAACGCCGTGGCTGTTTCAGCCGCCCGCCTGCTCTGTCACCGTGAAGCTCGCAAGCGGCACCGTGATAGCGACCGGCGTGGCCACCTCGACCAGTTGCTGCGTGTCGACGAACTCCATGATCTCCACCATCAGCCCGTCCCTGAAGGTGACCTTGTCGACAAACTCGGTTTCGAAGCGGGCATCGCTCGGGACGAAACGCACCTCGCCGGCGCGATGTGCGAAAACCGTCTCGCCGTCGACATGAAGCGCGAGTGTTCCCACCTTGGACAGATCCCAAACGTCCATCAATGACTTGAAATTGAGGCGCACGGCGTCCCCGCCTTCGATCTTCTGGGCCATCGGGCCGAGGCGATCGCTCCCGGCGATGCGGAAGCTGCAGGCAGGATGAACATAGGCCATCAACGCGTCGAGGTCGTTGTCGGCCCGCGCCTGGTAGATCGCCTGCATGATGTTTTCAAGTTCGCTTCGATCGGTCATGGCAGTCCTCCCCTTTCGGTTACTGCACAACTCTCGTGAATCGGAAACGATGGCAGCCGGCTTCGCTCGTCATGCGAGAGCATGGGCTGGCTTGCAAGTTTGCCGCCAATCGCCACCGCTGGCAAGCAAAGAGCGACCGCGGGCATCCGACTACCGCCGATCGGCAAACGGCTCTGATGGAAGCGAAAGACCCGGCGTTTCCGCCGGGCCTCTTCAAATGTGCTCGCTTCGTCCTTCCGGTTCAGGCCGCCTCGGCGACCTCGCCGCGGATCAGGTCGCCGAGCCGGCGGATGCCCTCTTCGATCATCTTGTCGTTGGCGCAGGAGAAGCTCAGGCGCAGCGTGTTCTCGCCCGATCCGTCGGCGAAGAAGGCGCGGCCGGGGACGAAGGCGACTTTCGCCGTCTGGATCGATTTCGCCAGAAGCTCGGCACCGTCCGTGCCCTTCGGCAGCGTCACCCAGACGAACATGCCGCCTTCCGGCTTGGTCCAGGTCACGCCTGCCGGCATGTATTTTTCGAGTGCGGCAAGCATCGCACTGCGGCGGTGCTTGTAGACCCTGTGGATCTTCTGCACCTGTTCGTCGAAGCCGCGCTCGGCAACGGTGCAGATCGCCATCTGGTTGATGGTCGAGGAATGCAGATCCGCCGCCTGCTTCATCAGCACCAGCTTACGGATCACCGCTTCGGAGGCGCAGACCCAGCCGACGCGAAGGCCCGGCGCCAGCGTCTTGGAAAAGCTGCCGCAATAGATCGTGCGCGTGCTGTTGATGTCGCCCTTGCGCGCGATCTCCAGCGCCAGGATCGGCGGGATCGCCTCACCGTCGTAGCGCAGCGATTGGTAAGCCGCATCTTCGATGACGGCGATGTCGAGTTCCTCGGCGAGGTCGAGCACGCGCTCGCGGCCGGCGCGATCAACCGTCTCGCCGGTCGGGTTGGCAAAGTCGGCCGAGAGGTAAGCGAATTTCACCCGGCCGCCGGCCTGCGCGGCCTGCTGGCGATAGGCTTCGGGCGTGCGGTTGCCGCCGGGGTTCAGCTGGTCGTAGGTCGGCTCGTAGGCATTGAAGGCCTGCAGCGCGCCGAGATAGGTCGGCCAGGTGACGAGCGCGGTATCCTTCGGCGACAGGAACAGCTTGCCGAGATAGTCGAGCCCCTGCTGCGAGCCGGAGGTGATGAAGATGTTGTCGACCGTCGCCGGAATGCCGAGGGCCGCCATCTGCTTGGCCAGCCATTCGCGCAAGGGGCGATAGCCCTCGCTTACCGAATATTGCAGCGCCGCGCTGACGGCCGGACCGTCGAAGATCTCGGCGTAGGCCCCCTTGAATTCCGCATCGGGGAAGAGTTCGGGATCGGGAATGCCGCCGGCAAAGGAGATGATATCGGGACGATCGAGCAGTTTCAGAAGCTCACGGATTTCGGAGGCGCGCATCCGGCTCGAACGCGTCGCGAAGATATGGTCCCAATTCAGCATGGGCAGTTTCCTCGAGATCTTTGCAACGGGACCACGGATGAAGCGGCTTTCCGACGTCCCGCGTTTCTTTGTCGATTGTCCGGCGACAGGATCATGTCCGCCATTTTATGTCAACGTTATTGACCTAAATCAGTTCTTTTTTCGTCGTCTACGGCTTTCGAACCGGCCGCTGCCGCATGGTGACTTGGATGACGTAACGTGAGATCTTTGACGCGTCGCCAGCGCTCGTGGATATCTTCGCGACGTGCTAGATTCCGAGCTGACGCCAGGGCTATTTTCGATGCGCAGTGACGGCGCCGGGAGGTTTGCGTGATCGACACTTCATCAGCATCCGTTTCACTTAAGGTTCCGACATTTGCGGACGTCGAAGCCGCGCGGGAGCGCATTTCCGGCGCAGCCCACCGCACCCCCGTCTTGACGTCGCGCACGGCGGACGCAATGGCCGAGGCGTCTCTCTTCTTCAAGGCGGAGAACCTGCAACGCGCCGGCGCGTTCAAGTTTCGCGGCGCCTACAACGCCGTCGCCGCACTTGATGACATTTCGCGGCGCAACGGTGTCGTCGCCTTCTCCTCCGGCAACCACGCCCAAGCCCTCGCCGATGCGGCGAGATTGCAAGGCGTTCCGGCAACGATCGTGATGCCGAAGGACGCGCCGGAGATAAAGATCGCGGCGACGAAGGCCTATGGCGCCGAAATCCATTTCTATGACCGCTATACTGAGGATCGCGAGGCAATAAGCCGACGCCTCGCCGCCGAGCGCAGCGCAACTCTGGTTCCCCCCTTTGACCACCCGGAGGTGATTGCAGGACAGGGCACCGCCGCGCTGGAGTTGATCGAAGAGGTCGGAGAGCTCGATTTCATTGTCGTGCCGCTTGGCGGCGGCGGCCTGCTCGCCGGCAGCGCGCTCAGCGCGCGCGCGCTCTCACCCGCATGCAAGATTGTCGGCGTCGAGCCGGAGGCGGGCAACGACGGCCAGCAGTCGCTCCGCAAGGGCGAGGTCGTGCGCATACCGGCGCCGAAATCCATTGCGGACGGCGCGATCGTCACCCATGTCGGCGATCACAACTTCGCCATCCTGAAACACACGGTCCACGACATCGTAACCGTGACCGACGCCCAACTGGTCGAGACCATGCGTTTCTTCGCCGAACGCATGAAGATCATCGTGGAGCCCACCGGCTGCCTGGCCGCGGCGGCTGTACTGCAAGGCGTTCTGCGCTGTGCGGGCGCGAGGGTGGGCATTCTCTTAAGCGGCGGAAATGTCGATCTGAAGACGTTCAATGAGCTGCTGAGCGCGCGCTAGATCCCCTCACCCGCGGGATTGGTTCAAGACGTGCGTGCGGCTCGCTTACTGCATGTTTCGTCAGTTGGGGTACTGCAAGGCATCTCCTCGCTTCCTCATTCCTGTGCTTGTCACAGGAATCCAGTCAGCCCAAGTCCTTGGGCTGAAAAGACTCTTCCGCGCCACGCCGGAGGCGCTTGTCCTACGTCACGGCGCGCCTTATCAGGCACGCATGACGTTCGATGAAGGAAAAGAGATGCCGCCGCTCAGCAACGAGACGAATGTCTTCTACCGCGACAACGCTGAAGCCTATGCAAGCCGGGAGCGCAAGGCGCCGGTCGCGCGCCTCGATCGGTTTCTCGCCAGGCTTGAACCCGGCGCAAGGATCCTTGAACTCGGCTGTGGCGGCGGCCAGGACAGCGCCTATATGCTCGCCAGGGGGTTCGACGTGACGCCAACCGACGGCTCGCCGGAACTCGCGGTGGAGGCAGAACGGCTGCTCGGCCGGCCGGTCGAGGTCGTCCGATTTGAAGAGATCGGATGGCACGAAGTGTTCGACGCCGTCTGGGCGGAAGCATGCCTCCTCCATGTGCCGCGTGCCGACCTTGCCGATGTGCTTGCCCGCATCCAGCGCGCATTGAAAGCCGGCGGGATATTTCATGCGAGCTTCAAGGCAGGAAACGGCGAAGGCCGCGATCGCTTTGGGCGCTATTACAACTATCCTTCGCGCGACTGGCTGATGCGACGGTTCGACAAGAAGGACTGGGCGGAGCTGGAAATCGCCGAGGCGGATGGCGGCGGCTACGACGGCGAACCGACCCGCTGGCTGCATGTGTCGGCCGCTAAACCAATTTCATGAGCCGTTGGCAAAACAACGGGGGAAGGCCGGATTGCATCCGGTCTGCAAGGCCTTTCCAGCCTGAATGGTGCCGCTCAGGCCTCGCCCTCGTCCAGATAGCTGCAGATCAGCAAGAAACAGATCCCAGCCAGGATGAGGAGATCGAAAAGAGCGAAGTTTTGCAGAATCGCCTGCATCGCGCTTCCTCCTGCCAACCAACACATAAGAACATGAATTGGTTTCCAGAGAAAGAAGAAATGCGGAATATTATTTCGAGATACCGTGCGGAATGGCTGATATTCTTGCACCGCACAACACTATTCTGCAATGCACAAAAGCTTTTTTCGGAAAGTTGCATGTCCGTGAAAGCCGGGGCGTGACGTCTGGCTAATATGAATGCGCAATACTTCTCTCGCAAAACTCGCTTGAGTATAGACAGCATCAAATACAAATATTTGCGACGGGCAGTCCCGGAGTTGACGAATCAGAATCGCATCGGCAGCCTTCTGCTCGGCGTGGCCTACGCCTAACCTCCCAGGACCTTCCCCAGCACGGTCTTAAACGGAGGCAAAGGGACTTCTGTCTCGGGTCGCAGTCTTGGTCCGATCGTTTCGGGCGTGTTGCTGGGGAACTCCGTCCGGGACGTGAAAGGCCCGACAATGACGCAAAACGGAAACTTCAAACGTCGTGTACGCGCCCGCGCGGCTAGAACAGGCGAGTCCTACACGACGGCTCTCATGCACGTTCGCCGGAGCTCGTCGAACGATATAAAGCCTGAAGCCAAATCAGTGCGTTTGGCTGTAGCGCAATCCACTGTCTTCGATGATCCTCGCAACGTCGCGGCGCTTCGCGCTAGCGGGCTGGAAATGAGACGCCTTATGCGTCAAGCGCATGAAGCCGGAGCAAGACTCGTGCATTTTCCCGAAGGCGCGACCTGCTCCCCTAACAAGCGCATCATGTCCAGTATCGGTCCCGAACAAGTCGGAACTTCCGATTGGCGCCGGTTCGAATGGACTGTCCTGCGTGAGGAACTGGAAGCCACCAGGAAGCTTGCACGGCAGCTGGGGCTCTGGACGATCGTCGGATCAGTGCACCAACTCACCCCACCTCACAGGCCGCACAATAGCCTGTATGTCATCTCCGATCGTGGGGAAGTGGTGACGCGTTACGACGAGCGCATGCTGTCAAACACCAAGATCTTGTTTATGTATACGCCGGGTTCAACCCCGGTGACGTTCGAGGTTGATGGGGTCCGCTTCGGCTGCGCGCTGGGCATGGAGTCGCACTTTCCGGAGATTTTCATCGAATATGAGCGGCTTGCTGTCGATTGTGTTTTGTTCTCGACCACCGGCGGCTCGTCCAATGACCTGGCTTTCGCCGCCGAGACGCAGGGACACGCCGCAAGCAACAGATATTGGATTAGCTTCTCTGTTCTCGCGCGGCGTGGTCTGACTGCTCCTTCGGGAATCGTTGGTCCCGGCGGTCAATGGGTCGCACAATGTGCAGCGGATGGAGCACCCTCGATTGCCGTCGTCGATATCAATGACGATCCGGGAGACCTCGCCCGGTCTTGGAGGCGAACGGCACGGGGAGGCATTTACGAGCCGCACCTGGCGGACAACGACCAACGAAGCCGCAGACGCGATATGTTCTGAACTTGGCGACGACAGCAGCGAGCGGGAGAGCGCTTCCCGTTCGCCGACTATCGTCAAGCGATCAAGTCAACGAAGATGCTGCTCCGGAGACGACCGTTGTTGTTCGCTTATCAGCTCTTGCAGTACGGCGTTGAGGTATTCCGGTTGTTCCAGCGGAACGTAATGGCCGCAATTTCGGACAATCGTCAGGCGTCCGTGCCGCGCCTGCGCTGTCTGCATTGAGCTGGCCTCAGGTCCAGGCGCGCGATCATCTTCGCCGGTGACGATCACGATCGGCCGCGGCAAGCTCAACACAACGTGCTCTCTGCTCGGCCGCGTATGAAACACCGTGACGCCCCGCGCAACGTCCTGCAGCGGCTGGCGAAAGGCAATGGCTTTTGCGGCGTCGATCACTTGGCTGCTGGCTGATTCGGAAAACAGCGAAGCCCAATAGGTATCCCATGCAGCCGCCAAGCCCTTTGCTTGAAGCAGTTCCAAGACGGAAACGTGGAGCGTCGGATCTGGCCGATGGCGAGCCTTCGTCCCGATTAGCACCAGTGCGGCAATCCTTTCCGGCGCGAGTGCGGCAATCTCGAGAGCACAGGACCCTCCGACCGAGCAGCCAACGACGATCAGGCGGGTACCGCGAACCGACCTCAGGGCCTCAACTGCCCAGGCGTCAATGCTGTCCCCCAAAGAATAGAGCGTCGGCGCATGAGTGGAGCCCGGCAGAAGATGCATCTGCCCTTTCCACATCGAGCCATCAAGCGGCAGCGCGTGCAGAAGAAGGAGTTTCAGCCTACTGTTGCTCATAGCCGCGGCAAATAGGCATCCCGGGGTTTTTGCGCCCATTAGGCGGGCTGGACGGATTTGACGCCGCCGCTGCTGTCGACGACGCAGTTGAACTTGCGGCCGCCGGCGTCGACGTCGACGCTGTAGCTCGTCGCATCGAGCTGGCGCGAACTCGTCGGCAGAACCCTGGCGCCGCCGGCTTGCGCCACGACGGCATTGGCGCAGATGAGCTGCAGGTCGGCGGGCGCAGTCTGCAGGCTGGTTCGGGCCATGTTCTGCGGCTCGGGCGCCGATGACCGGCATCCGGCAACAAGCGAGACGCATGCCACGGTAAATGCGCACCATGCGATCGAATGCCGTTTCAAGCTGGTTGTCGACAAATTCTCACCCTCCAGATGTCGCCTTCGCTGGCCATTTTCCACACGCCCCGGTACTTCATACACCCTTGTAAAGTGCCGCCCCCTGCATCAGCACGATGACCTTCGCGCCGATTTTCACGCGGGAGTGCAGATCGATGACATCGTCGTTGTTCATCCGGATGCAGCCGGAGGAAACGTCGAGGCCAATCGTCCAGGGCTCCACGGTGCCATGGATGCGATAGATCGTGTCGTTCTCGCCTTCATAAAGATAGAGCGCCCTCGCTCCCAGCGGATTGTCCGGCCCGCCCGGCATGCCGGCCGCCCATTTCGCCGCGTTCGGGTCGCGCGCTACCATCTCGGGAGGCGGCGTCCAGGTCGGCCACTCGGCAGTGCGACCGACGCGAACGATGCCCGCCCAGCCGAAGCCTTCGCGGCCGACGCCGATGCCGTAGCGGATCGCCTGGCCGCCGGGCTGGACGAGATAGAGAAAGTGCTGGTTGCCGTCGATGATGATCGTGCCCGGCGGCTCGGCCGTGCGGAAGGGAACGACCTGCCGGCGAAAGGCCTCCGGCACCTGCTTGTTGCGCGCAAAATACTGCCGCGCCTTCCGCTTATCGTAATCGACCCATTTCTTCGTGCGGGCGTCGTAGATCTGCGTGGCGGCGAGCGCCGCCAGTGGCCCGAGGCAGAGGCCGGCGGCAAGCACGATCAGGCCGATCTTCCGCATCCCTCCGGCACGCTTTCCTTCCGTTTCAAAGCTATTCCGGATCTTCGTCATTGTTTTGCCCACCCGTCGATGCGTGCTGCGTGGCCGTCGACCCACTTCTTCGCATAGTCGGAAGGCGCCTGGCGTTCCACCTCGAGCGCGTAGCTCATCGCGGTCACTTCCTCTGGCGAGAAATCCACCTCTTCGAGGAACTTCGCGATATCAGGATGCTTCTTTCCGAACGCCGTCGCATAGGCGATGTGGAAATGCGCCGTATCCCAGGCGGTGGCCGCGCTCGACTTCGTGACCCACAGGGGATCGTCCGCCTGCGCGATCTTCCACTTCGCCGGCTCGTGCGGCGGCTCCTCGATGCGCGTGAGCCTGTGCAACTCGAAGACGTGATGCGGCGCATAGCAATAGAACACCATGGGCCGGGCCGTCGCGACTGCCGCATCGACCGCCGCCATCGCCACGTCTTCCTCCGCCTCGACGAGCGTGAGGTTCGCGCCATAGCCGTAGCTGTTCGCCCTCACCCGCTCTATCCCCGTCGAAAGCCAGGTCGGCGCGCCGATCCACACTTCGCCGCGTCCGTCTCCGTCGGTGTCGAGCACCGCTGTCTTTGCCGGGTCGTTCAGGTCGGCGATCGTCTTGAGACCCGCCGCGGCCGCTTCCGGCGTGGCGCAAAGGCCCTGCCAGGCCGGCACGGCACGCCCGCTCAGCACAACCGCACCCTTCTCGGTCACATATTTCTTGATGAGATCCTCGAAATTCGGCCGCCACACCTCGGGCTGGATGTCGACCTCGCCCTTGTCGAGCCCGACGAAGGCGCTGATCGTCCCGAGTTCGCGCACCTCGGCCTCGAGCCCGAACTTCTTGGCGATGCTCTCCTTGAGGATATTGGCCGTTGCCTGTCCGGACGGCCAATTGGGCATGGCGATCACCAGATCGGCCGCCTGTGCCGGCAGGGCGGCGGTCGCGGCAAACACGGCTGCGAAGCCCGCCGCATGGAGTTTCGTGCTTCTCTTCACAGTCCCCTCCCCCAAAATGGCGGCTGATCTATGTGAATGAATGCTCTGGCTCGAATTTTGGGCGCCACGCGGGACCTGGCCTACGCGACGCAACACGGCATGCAACTTAAGTCGGCGGATCGAAGCGACCCGGAATCTATGCAGGCATGTCTTGACGGCCGGCAGGATGCACCAGCTTCTTCCCGTCAGTCAACTTGTCGTTGATTATTCGCAAGTCTCAGGCCTAACTTCGCCCGACGGCACCGGCGGAAGCAGCCGTTTGAGTTAGGCATCCGTACCGATGTCACATGCGCAGAACTTTTTCGCCGATGGAGAAACTGCTTGCCCGGAAGGAAGGACCCATGTCCGAAAGTTCGCAACCGCTGGTGATAAGCGCGCCGGAACCGCGCACGCTCGATCTCATTTTCACCCCTGCTTCCCTCGTCCGGCTTCGCGCCGGCTACCGGGTCGCCGAGACGACCGATCGGGATATTGCAGCGCTCCCCGCCGAGATTCTCGCCGAGGCCCGCTACATCATCGGCCAGCCGCCGATCTCGGGCGAACTGCTCGCTCGCATGCAGTCACTCCGCTGCGTCTTTAACGTCGAGAGCAATCTGATCGACAACATGCCCTACGAGACGCTGTTCGAGCGCGGCATCCATGTGGTGACGACCGGGGCGGTCTTCGCCGAGCCCGTGGCGGAACTCGGCCTTGCCATGGCGATCAACCTCGCGCGCGGCATCGTCGATGCGGATCTCGCGTTCCGCCAAGGCAGGGAATTGTGGGGCGGCGAAGGCAACCGCACGGCGCGCCTGATCTCCGGCGCCGACGTCGGCATCATCGGCTTCGGCGACCTCGGCAAGGCGCTCAACCGCCTGCTTTCCGGCTTCCGTACCCGCACGCGCGTGTTCGACCCCTGGCTGCCGCCGTCGATGTTGATCGAGCACGGCGTGGAGCCGGCCTCATTGGATGAGGTTCTGTCCGGGAGCGACTTCGTTTTCGTCGTCGCCTCCGTCACCAGCGAAAACCAGGGTTTTCTCGGCGCCGACACCTTCGCGAAGATGCGCAAGGGTGCTGCCTTCATCCTGCTCAGCAGGGCCGGCGTCGTGGATTTCGAGGCGCTGATGGAGGCGGTGCGCAGCGGGCACATCGTCGCCGCCAGCGACGTCTTTCCGGAAGAGCCGCCTGGCCTCGACCATCCGGTCCGCGCGCTGCCCGGCTTCCTGCGCTCGGCGCATCGCGCCGGCGCCCTCGACATCGCCTTCAAGCGGATGGGCGACATGGTGCTCGAGGACATGGCCCTGATGGACCGCGGCCTGCCGCCGATGCGCTGCAAGCGCGCCGAGCGCGAAACCGTCTCGCGCATGCGCTCGAAGCCCGTCGACAGGAACTAGATCCGCGACTGCGGCGGCCGGCGCCCCCCCCTGTCTGACTTCTCGCGCCCGAAACCTGTCGAAGGCGACCTGCAAACTTGATCGCTCCGGTCAATCCCACCTGCGAGGGCGCGGCCTTCCCGCCGGTGAGCGGGAGAAACTGCGTGCGCACAAATGGCCGCGGAATTTCTATCGCGATTGAGCTTTCGATCGCACAGCGCGGGCGATCTACTCCCCGCCAGCGCTGCATCTCGTGCGCGCATATTGGAGCCTGGGCCCGTTTTGGGGGAACCGAAATGGCGGATCGTGGTTTGAACCTTACGTACCGCACGCGAGGTGCGAGCAAGAACATCGGAGGTTCCACCATGTTGAACAAAGTGTTGGTTGCGGCTGCCATTTTCACGGCGGTTGCGTCGCCCGTCTTTGCACAGGCAGATATCACGTGCGACCAGGCGGCGATGGCGAAGCTCGAAACCGACGTAAGTCAGGTCACCGACTCCGCACGCAAGGAGCTTGCCCAGAAGGAGCTGGCTATGGCGAAGGAAGCCCTGGCGGCGAATGATCAGGACAAGTGCAAGACCCACATGTCCAACGCCATGAAGGGCAATGACCCGATGTAACGGCCGCGAGGGCCGACGTACGCTGAGGCCCTCCGCTTCACGTCGCGCGATCGGCCCGGAGCAGTTCCAGGAAACGTATGTAACGGGTTTTCCGTCGGAATTGCGTAGTGTCAAGGAGTTAGAGCATTTCACCGTTTCAATGAAACAGTGAAATTATCTAGCTCGCTCCTTACTGTAGGAAATTTCTGGTGGAAGCTGCGGAGCGGCCGGGGCTTCCGGCCAGTCTGACGAGCATGCTTCAATTGTTCGCCTTTATCTGGTACAGCTTCGAACCGAAGAGCATTGCAGCGCTGCGCCTCTTCAGAGGCGCATGGACCGCTGCAACACGTTTAATTGGTGCATCGAGGTTCGATTTTGCCGTCGTAAATTCCGGTCTCATTCATTTTCACCCCATGTGCCGCACAGCTGTTGCTGTCGACGCAGGATTGCGTTCGTCGGGTGGTGGGTCTGAGACCGGTCTGGCCTTGTCAGATGTGCCACGCGCAGTCCCTGCGTCTCAGCTCTTCAACCAGCCGAAACAACGCCACACCGTGCCCATAAGGGCTTTCTCCGACCGTCGTCTCGACGAACTTCCGAACGGAAGACCGAGACGATATGTGCAATATTCTTCGGGTCCGCTGGACCATTATTCCTCGCACTCCCCCTGAACCGCGAATTGCCTGCAGCCGATGTGAAGGCGTGAGATCTTTCCGCTCGAGCGGCAAGGTCAGGCTCAACGCCAATGGCAGGACGCTCGATGCCTGGCTGATCTACAGATGCTCAGGCTGCGGCAATACCTGGAACCGGCCGATCTTCGAGCGCCGGAACATTCGCGATCTCGATCGCGCGACATTGGAGGCGCTGCAATGCAACGATCCGGATCGGGTACGCGGCTGGGCGTTCGATCTCGATGCTCTCCGGCGGAAAGCCCAGTCGGTCGACGAATGCGCCGATGCCGACGTCCGCAAAGAGGTGCTGAGCGAATGCAACGCCTGCACGACGCTGCAAATCGACCTTGCGGTTCCGTTCGCCACTGGCCTCCGCTTGGATCGGCTGCTCGCCCGCGAGCTCGGCACCGCGCGGTCCGAGTTGCAGAATGCCTGTGACGGAATGAGGATTCGAGCCGACCCACATCGTCCGGGCATTTTCCGCAAACGGATCAAGGACGGAACGCGGGTGACGATCGGCCTCGCCGCCGATCCTGAAAGCCATTCGCGGTGGATAGCCGCGGCGACCGGAACTGGTCACGATTGAGTGCAAAAAGAAAGCCGAGGCACATGCCCCGGCTTCCTTCGCCTCTTGGGAGGTAAGGCTTAGTTCTTCGCCTTGTCGACCAGCTTGTTCTTGCCGATCCAGGGCATCATGCCGCGCAGCTTGGCGCCGACTTCCTCGATCTGGTGGGCGTCGTTGACGCGGCGGATGCCCTTGAAGCGGGCAGCACCCGAGCGGTACTCCTGCATCCATTCCGAGGTGAACTTGCCGGTCTGGATGTCCTTGAGAACGCGCTTCATCTCGGCCTTGGTTTCTTCGGTGATGATGCGCGGGCCGGTGACGTATTCGCCCCACTCGGCGGTGTTCGAGATCGAGTAGTTCATGTTGGCGATGCCGCCTTCATAGATCAGGTCGACGATCAGCTTCACTTCGTGGAGGCACTCGAAATAGGCCATTTCCGGGGCATAGCCGGCTTCGACCAGCGTTTCGAAACCGGCGCGGATGAGTTCGACCAGACCGCCGCAGAGAACGACCTGCTCACCGAAGAGGTCGGTTTCGCACTCTTCCTTGAAGTTGGTTTCGATGATGCCCGAGCGGCCGCCGCCGACGCCGCAGGCGTAGGAGAGCGCGAGGTCAAGCGCGTTGCCGGAAGCGTTCTGGTGAACGGCAACGAGGCAGGGAACGCCGCCGCCCTTCTGGTATTCGCCACGAACCGTGTGGCCCGGGCCCTTCGGCGCGATCATGACGACGTCGACCGAAGCCTTCGGCTCGATCAGGCCGAAATGAACGTTGAGGCCGTGCGCAAAGGCGATCGCTGCGCCGTCACGGATGTTGTCGGCGATCTCGCCCTTGTAGATGTCGGCCTGCAGTTCGTCCGGGGTCGCCATCATGATGAGGTCGGCCCACTTGGCGGCTTCCGCGACCGAGAGAACCGAAAGGCCGTCGGCCTCGACCTTGGCGGCGGTTGCCGAACCCGGCTTCAGCGCGATGCGGATTTCCTTGGCACCGGAATCCTTGAGGTTCAGCGCATGGGCGCGGCCCTGGCTGCCATAGCCAACGATGGCTACCTTCTTGGACTTGATCAGGTTGAGATCGGCATCACGATCGTAATAGACGCGCATCGAATTTTCCTTCCCTTTGCTGTCTGTTGTTCCTCTGGCTGGCCCAACGCATGCCCCGTAAGATCCCCTTGATCCTCGCAAAGGCTTATGCGTCCGATTGAGACCCGCCGCTACTCTTTCTTGCCGTAGAGCGTGAGAAAGGCGTCGACCGCCCGCTCCGCCCTGCGGCTGAAACTCTTCTTCATTTCGCCTGGCTCTTCACCAAGCAGCATCCGCAAATGCCAGTCGGAAACGACGAGACCGTAAAGCGCGCCATAGGCCTCCTCGGCATCATCGAAGGCAAGAAGCCTGGCCTTGCGTCCAGCCTCGAGCAGCGCGCCGGCGCGCCGGCCGATCTGGCGGCGGCCGCGTTCCTGCAGCATGTGGCCGAGCTTGGAACCCTCGCGGCTCGCCTGGCCGATCGCCAGCCGGTTCAGCGCCAGCGACACGTCACCGGCGAGCACGTCGAGCAGATCCTTGGCAAAAGCGACGAGATGCCGCCGAAGACCCGCCGCGTCGAGCGCCCCGGCGGAAACGTCGAGCGTCCTCACCTTGCTCGCCTGGTAGCCGATCATCGCCGAAAGCAGCCCATCGCGATCGCCGAACCATTTATAGAGGCTTTCCTTGGAGCAATTGGCGGCGCGCGCCACGCCTGCCGTCGTCAGCGCCTTCTCGCCGCCATCGACGAGCAGTCTCAGCGCCTGTTCAAGCACGGCGCCCTGACGCTCGGTCAGGCCGCTTCCGGCACTCGCCCCCCTGCTCTCCAAGACACCCTGCACTTCGCCGTCGCTCCATCAGTACCGTACGGTACGGTTCGCATTGTTTTAGTTAGACGGAGGAAGAGCGTCAAGGCGATTTTGCAGAAAGTTTTGCCGGCGAAGCGCGAGATAGTATGCGTCTGTCCGGCCCGATCCAAAATAATGGCGCCTCCCCTCTTGAGCCGGACCCAAGGTCATACCTTACAAGGACTTCACGAAAGGAGGCCGCATGACTGGGCAAACCGACGAAAACCAATGGCTAACCGCCGCCGAATGCGCCGAACGCCTCGGGCTGACCGTTCGGGCGCTTCGCGTCTACGAGAGCCGCGGCCTCATCTCGCCGCGACGGACGGGCAAGAACTGGCGGCTCTACGGCGCAGAGGAGTTCGCCCGCCTCAACGAGATTGTCGCCTTGAAACGGCTGGGCCTCAGCCTTTCCAGGATTACAGCGCTGCTGGGCGGTCAGACGGCAGATCTCGACCGCACGCTCGCCCTGCAGCAATCCACGCTCATCGACCTGCACGAACGTGTCGAACGCAGCCTGAATCTGATCGCTGCATCGCGGCAGAAAATCGCTGCCGGCGAAAGCGTTTCGATCACTGAGCTCATCGACATAGCAAAGGAGACGAAAATGACCGATGCCTCATCCGACGCTGTCGCCTGGCGCCGATATGAACAGGCAAAGCCGCGCAAGGAAGTGCAGGTCGAACCATCGCTTCTGCCGGAATATGAGGGCGCCTATCAATTCGGCTTCGGCGCAATCATGACCATCACCCGCCGCAAAGGCGGTCTCTCTGCGCAACTGACAGGCCAACCGATAATCGATATCTATCCAGAACGCGAAGATCATTTCTTCTACAAGATCGTGCCCGCGCAGTTGAGCTTCGTTCGCGATGCCGAGGGAAACGTCGCAAGCCTCGTTCTTCACCAAAACGGCTACGAGCAGATCGCCCCGCGTCTTGAAGACGAGGCAGCAAAGAGCGCGGCCGACGCGCTGGAGAAGCGGGTGCGCGACAAGGTGCCTTTGCCGGGTAGCGAAGCCCTGTTACGTCGCCTCATCGACGAGCATCAGCGCGGCGAGCCCGATTACGACCGGATGAGCCCGCCGCTGGCCGAACTCGCCCGGGAACAGGCGGCGACGATCGAGGCGGATCTCGCCCGCCTCGGGCCGCTGCAGTCCGTGTCCTTCAAGGGCGTGGCGCAGGATGGGTGGGACGTCTACGACGTGAAATTCGCCAACGGCGCTCTGGAATGGGCCTTTGCGCTCGGCGCGGACGGCAAGTTCAGCGGCATTTACCTCCGCCCACTCCTGTGAAGGATCGCTCGAACCCCGCTATTTCCAATCGCGCACCGCCGCCTCGATGAAGGCGACGACCGCAGCGTCGCCGAACTCGCGGCGCTCGCCGACCATCACGCGGGCGTCGCCGACGCCGCAACGCTCGCCGCCCCGCTACGCTGAGCGGCCGCGTCACCTAAGTTGTTGGTGAAGATGATGTTTCGGGCCCGGCTGCTCGCCGGCGCCTCTCTCACATTACAAAAATATAATGATCTCAATGCTTTTCGCCGATCTCGTTCACCTCTATCTTGAGAAGGAAAGAACGCCAGCGAAGCAAGTGAGACCATGAGCAAGGCAGCCAAGACGATCAGCGACGAGACGACGGCGCTTAAACCCGCCCCGGCCAACGTGCGCGTGATCCCGGCAGCGCCGCCGCCGGTGCGCCGGAAACGCCGCTCGCGTCTCTGGATCGCCCTGCCCGTGGTCCTCGCCGTCCTTGGCGCCGGCTATTACGCCTGGAGCCAGTACGGGTCCGAGCCCGCCACCGCGATGATCACGCAGGTCGTCACGCGCGGCGACATCGAAGACAGCGTCACCGCTGTCGGCACGCTCGACGCGATCAAGTCCGTCGATGCCGGCGCGCAGGTTTCCGGCCAGCTGAAATCGCTCCATGTCGAAATCGGCGACAAGGTCGAACAGAACCAGCTTGTCGCCGAAATCGACCCGGCCACGATCGAGAACCGGATCGAGATCGACCAGGCGGAGCTCGCCAATCTCGAGGCGCAGCTCATCTCGAAGAAGGCGCAGCTCGTGCTGAAGCAGGCGAATATCGAGCGCCAGCGCAATCTCGTCGCGACCAACAGCGTTTCGCAATCGACCCTGGATCAGGCGATCGCTGACCATGCCGCGGCAGGCGCCGACGTGAAGGCGATCGAGGCGCAGATCCGCAAGCAGCAGGCGACGCTCGCCGGCGACAAAGTCGACCTCGGCTACACAAAGATTTATGCGCCTGTGGCCGGCACGATCGTCGCCAATCCGGCCAAGGAAGGCCAGACCCTGAACGCCAACCAGACGACGCCGACGATCGTCACCATCGCCGACCTTTCGACGATTGAACGCCAACCAGACGACGCCGACGATCGTCACCATCGCCGACCTTTCGACGATGACGGTGAAGGCGCAGGTCTCCGAGGCTGATGTCGGCAAGCTGAAGATCGGCATGGACGCCTATTTCACCCTGCTCGGCCAGCCCGGAAAGCGCTTCACCGGCAAGTTGCGGCAGATCCAGCCGATGCCGGACACGGAAAACAACGTCGTCCTCTATTACGCCCTCTTCGACGTTCCCAATCCGACGGGCGAGCTGATGATGTCGATGAGCGCTCAGGTCTTCTTCGTCGAGGCTGCGGCCAAGGACGTGCTCGTCGTGCCGAGCGCGGCGATCCATGCGAACGGCGAAGCCACGGACGGCAAGCCGGCCAAGGCCGAGGTGACCGTGGTCACGCCCTCGGGCGTAACCGAAGCCCGCGCCGTCGAGGTCGGCATCCGCAACCGCGTCAGCGCCGAGATCGTCAGCGGCCTTGAGGAAGGCGACCGCGTCGTCGTCGATACCGCCTCGGCCGGCAGCGGCACGCGCAACACGCGGTCCCGCGGCATGCGCATGCCGCCGATGTTCTGAGCACGAACATGACCGCGCTCCTCTCGCTCCGGGACGTCAGCAAGACCTATTTCAACGGCGATCTCGCCGTCGAGGTGCTGCACGATATCTCGCTCGATATCGAGGCCGGCGAATTCGTCGCAATCATCGGCCAGTCCGGCTCCGGCAAGTCGACGCTGATGAACATTCTCGGCTGCCTCGACCAGCCGACCTCCGGCGAATACCTGATCGATGGCGAACGCGTCTCCGGCTTCGATGGCGACGAGCTCGCGGCGCTGCGCCGCCGCACCTTCGGCTTCGTCTTCCAGGCCTATAACCTGATCCCGACCGCGAGCGCCAGGGAGAATGTCGAGGTGCCGGCCGTCTATGCCGGAATGCCTGCGCGCGACCGGCACGACCGCGCCGAGGAGCTTCTGAAATCCCTCAAACTCGGCGAGCGGCTCGACCATCGGCCAAGCCAGCTTTCCGGCGGCCAGCAGCAGCGCGTATCGATCGCCCGTGCTCTCATGAACGGCGGCCGCGTAATCCTCGCCGACGAGCCGACGGGCGCACTCGACAGTCAGAGCGGCGACGAGGTGATGGCGCTCTTGCGCGAGATGAACGAGAACGGCCACACTGTGATCGTCATCACCCATTCGCGTGAAGTCGCCGAGCAGGCAGATCGGCTGATCGAGATCCACGACGGCCGCATCGTCGCCGACCGGGCGAAGAAGGGCCGCAGCAATCCGGAGGCGGCAATCGGCCTCGCCCAGCGCACCCGCGAAGGCTTTGCCGCGATTGCCGACGTTTCCGAAGCGGTGAAGATGGCGATGCGGGCGCTCCGCGCCAACCTCTTCCGCACCATCCTCACCCTGCTCGGCATCGTCATCGGCGTCGGCTCGGTGGTCGCCATGCTCGCGATCGGCAC
>NZ_JABEKV010000001.1:984576-1644145 GCF_013283645.1 Sinorhizobium psoraleae | reverse complement strand
TGCTCGGCATCGTCATCGGCGTCGGCTCGGTGGTCGCCATGCTCGCGATCGGCACGGGTGCCCAGGACTCCGTCTTGAGCCGCATCTCCTCGATGGGGTCCGATCTTCTCCTCGTCCGCCCGAGCATGGCCAATTTCCGCGGCAGCGCCGGCGGAAGCAACGTCACGCTCGTGCCGGCCGATGCCGACGCGATCCAGGAGTTGCCGAACGTCGCCTTCGCCGTGCCGGAAATGACGAGCACGGTGACGCTGAGGCGCGGCAACGTCGACTACCAGACGACGGCGAACGGCACGGTGCCGCAGTTCACGGCGGCGAAATCCTGGAGCGTCGGCCACGGCGAGTTCATCAACCGCGATGACATGGAAAGCTACGCACCCGTCGCCGTCCTTGGCGAGACCGTGGTGAAGATGCTGTTTGCAGACGGCTCCGACCCGATCGGCCAATATGTGCTCGTCAACAAGATCCCCTTCCAGGTGATCGGCGTGATGAGCGAAAAGGGTGCCAGCGCCGGCGGCAACGACCAGGACGACGTCGTCCTCGTGCCGCTGACGACGGGCAGCATGCGCATCTTCGGCCAGCGCAACATCCGCACCATCACCGTTGAGGTGAAGGACGCCTCCGCGATCGACCTGACGCAGGAGCGCATCCAGGCGCTGCTCAACGAGCGGCACAAGAAGGAGGATACGCAGATCACCAACATGTCGTCGGTGCGCGAAGCCTTCACCGAGACGTCGAATACGATGAAGCTCTTCCTGGGTTCGGTCGCGGCGATTTCGCTGCTCGTCGGCGGCATCGGCGTCATGAACATCATGCTCGTCAGCGTCAGCGAGCGGACGCGCGAAATCGGCGTGCGCATGGCGACCGGGGCGCGCGAGCGCGACATCCTCGTGCAGTTCATCGTCGAGGCGCTGGTCGTTTCCGCTATCGGCGGCGCGATCGGCGTCCTCGCGGGCCTCGGCACCGGCGCCCTCGCAAAAACTTTCGGCATGCCGGTCAGCTTCACCATCGGCCCGGTGGCGCTCGCCTTCGCCTGCTCGTTCCTGACAGGGCTGCTCTTCGGCTTCCTGCCAGCCCGTAACGCCTCCAGCCTCCAGCCTGCGGTGGCGCTCAGCGCGGATTAATCCGCATGAGGAAAGCTGGCGCGTCCGCCCGCATCGCGCTTTGTATCTGCGTCCGGGCGACGAGTCAGCACGGCAACACGGCGCAGACGCGCCGTGGCTTGATTCCTGTGACGAGCACAGGAATGAGGCAGTTGGAGCGGACGACGTCGCGAAACATTTGATGCGGTAAGATGCAAAAAGAGCAACGCTGACCGGGGCGTCAGTGTTGTCCGGGGTGATTGCCACTTGCTCCCGTCATTCCTGTGCTCGTCACAGGAAACCAGCAGCGCCGCGTCTGCGGCGCAGGAGACCGGAGCCACGAGGATATCTGTCAATTCACACCGATGGCTCCATCACCGTCACGAATTTCTGCGCCAGGTCCTGCGAGGCCGCCTTCTTCGGGTGAAGCTCGTCGTTCCACCGCCCCTGCACGACGTTCTTCAGGCGAACGACGGTGATATTGTCGTGGGCGCGCTCGATGCGGTCGAGCATGTCGTAGAGGCGGTCGACCAGATGGGTGAGAATGCCTTCGATCAGCGCGCCATCCTGAGACAGGTTGAAGCCCCGGCGGGTGAAGGGCTGGCCGAGCCACGGGCCGTTCACCACCGGCTTCGGAACGTCGTAGCCATGGACCAGCATCCGCGTCCGCTTCGGGGCCGACTGGATCGCGACATCGCGCGCAATCTCGCTATACCCGTCCTCGAGCGAGCGCACCTTGCGGTCGAGGATGTCGAGGCGAAGAAAGCTGCTCGGATTGGACGACGTGCCGGAGGTCCTGGGCCGCAGCAGCTCCGTCAGGGCGCCGCCGCCGAGAATGTCGTTGCCGCCGCCCGAAAAGATGAAGAAGTCGAACGAGGCGGATTTCACCAGCTGGCGGTAATCCTTCTTGTGGCGCATTTGCTCGAAGGTATCACCCGGATAGGCGACATTCTGGGCGTAGTAGCGCCCCTCCAGGATATCGAAGAATGTCGGCGCGTAACCCGCCAGTGCCGAGAGCGGCCAGAGGATGTTGATCCAGGAATCGCCATCCGCGCAGACGCGGAGGCCGGCCGCCTTGCGCGCGATCATCGTGTCCGCGGGCACAGCCGACGACTGCAGCGCACGCACCGCCTGTTCGTCGGTCAGGTAGCGGCCTTGCGCATCCTTGACGTGGTAGACGAGGCAGATAGCGGGGTCCTTCTCGAGGAACACGGAGGCGGGACCGGCCCCCTCGTTCCCGCCCTTCCGCCTGCCTCGGCCCACGTCCGTAGCGGCCGCCTTGCCGCCAGCCTCGCCACCGGTCTTTCGGGCCGTTTTCTCCTTCGCGCGTTCCATTGCCGGCCTCCCCGATCCCCCTGGCACATCCTGGGGCAACGGAACAGGCAGTGCAACTCCTGCTAGATCTCTATGGCCGGACCGAGCGTCGAATCCGGCGCGCCGCCACATTCGGAACGCGGAGAAATGGCGCGGATAAAGTTGTTGCCACAATTTTGCTTCACGCAGGCGGCAAACTCCGCCCGCTATCCAGCGGATGGCAGGGGAATACCGAATTTTTGTTTCGTTTGAGTTGGGCCAGAACCCTCGCGGTTCGCCCGCCCCGTCGGTGCCGTGTTGCAGCGTTCGACGCAATACGGGAACGCCACGGGTCTGCGCGCTGGATAGAGAAACAAATCAAGAGCGGACTCGGCATGGCCGAGCCCGAGGGTGGTTCGCTGCGCGTTCGAGCGAGCGCGCAATGGCGTTCTAGTGCTTTGATTCCAAAGCATTTTACTCGCTTTCAGCGTCTCCGCATAGAGGCGGATGGCTCCTAGCAGTGAACGCACACCGAAAACTGGCAAGGAGACCCAGCCATGAAGGTTTTAGCGTTTCTCGCCGCAATATCCGTCGCCCTCATCGCCCCGGACACGGCCACCGCCGGCATGCTGGCCTACGCCCAGCAATTTACCGGAATGCACGAAGTCAAACACAATAGGCGGCTGCGCGCCGCTCTCGGCATCAATCCCGCTCGCACGCCCTGGTGCGGGCATTTCATGGGGATGATTGCACGGAAAGCCGGCCGACAGCCGCCCAAATCCTACAGTTTCGCAAGTTCCTGGCGGCAGTTCGGTGCGCCCGTGCGCCTCTCCTTTGCGCGTCCAGGCGACGTCATCGTCGTGCGCACCGGCCGTGGCTATCACGTCGGCATCCTGTCGGCCCTGTCCAAGTCGACTGCACAACTGATCGGCGGCAACCAATCGGGGCGCGTTCAGCTGTCGCAGTTCAGCCGGAGGCAGGTTGTGGCGGTAAGACGTTAACCGCCGCGAAAGCTCGGCTTTCAAGTGTCGCACGACCGCTGCGCGCCCGATCAGGCGCGCGGCGCTGGCCGATGTGTCTCGGCCAGGAAGTCGATCGCGGCGGACGCGCCGTGAGGGACAGTTCGCGCGTCTGACCGGAAATGACGATTGTGGCTTGACCGCGACGGCGGCTATCGCCTCAGATCTGGCGCGCGCCGTCGATCCGCTCCCAGCGCCTGCCGTTCGATTGAGACTGGCGCGCGAAGTAATTGTAAGGGGTCCTCGACCAGTCGCGGACGGAATTGGTCATGTTGTCGAGCACGAGATCGCCCTCGCTGGTGCGCACGGTCAGCACCGTGTGCCCCTCACCGCGATAGCGGGCGACTGTCAGCAGCAATGCCGAGGCGGGCCAGCCGCGCTTGAGCAATTCCTGCTTCTTCAGGATGGCGAAATCCTCGCAGTCGCCATAGGCCGTAGGCACGCGCCAGTCGTCTGCCCCTTCGCTCCGTTCCCGGATACGCGCGTTGACCGCGCGGTTCACCTGCTGCAGCTCACTCGCCTTTTCCGGCTGGAGAACGACGAGCTTGCTCCCGCCACCGGTGCGGCACAAGCGGGGCTCGCGTGCGCAGAACGAGGCGAAAGCCGGTGGCGCGAAGGCCTTGCCACCGGTCCTCATCGTCGTACCCGCCTCGGCCACCTGCGGGATCACGAACAGCAACAGAGACAGAGACACGGCCTGTGCGACGAAAAATTTCATAAAGATCGACCTCCAACGGCGGGCGCAACGCTCCCGCGTCCGATTTACAGATAACCAAAGGGGATTAACTCAAGGTTGATTAACCCGAAATTGGGCGATGTTGTGGCCCGTACTACTAATAATTCGTAACTTGACCGCCTAACGCTTTACGCGAATTATTCATTACTTTTTTAAATATTTATTTTGTAGGAGTTGAGTAATGGATAAGTTTAACAGATCCGTATTAAAACTCTTCTTTATCCTTTCGACGGCTTCAATAGCATCAGTAGTTATCACGCCAGACGCGAACGCAGTACAGCGACAGCGCATGACTGCAAAACAATGCAGTCCACTGACGGAAGGTAACTTTGCGGCCTGCTGCGTAGCCCTCAACCGCTCAAAAATCCTGACGCCCGCACAGATCAAGATGTGCCCTCCCCTCTCGACGGCAACCATAAAGAGTGCCGCCACGGGGAACGATCGCAGCGATGCCCGTTCGCCCAACGGTAATGGTGGTGGCGGAACCGGTGGAGGCGGCGGCGGTGGCGGCGGTGGCAGCGGCGGCGGTAGCGCTCCCCCTCCTGGCGGTGGTGGCGGCGGTAACAACGGCGGCGGTGGCGACAACGGTGGCGGCGGTGGCGACAACGGCGGCGGCGGTGACAACGGCGGCGGCGGCGACAACGGCGGCGGCGGCGACAATGGCGGCGGCGACAACGGCGGCGGCAAAGGCGGCGGCGGCGATAACGGCGGCGGCGGTGGCGACAACGGCGGCGGCAAAGGCGGCGACAACGGCGGCGGAAAAGGCGGCGGCGACAAGGCCCCCGGAAAAGGCGGCGACAAACCTGGTGGCAAGAAGTCTGGCGGCAAGAATGCCGGCGAAAAGGGTAGCGGTAAGGCCGGTGACAAGGTCGACGGCAAGAAGGCTGGCGGCAAGAAGGCTGACGGCAAAAAGGCTGACGGCAAGAAGGCCGATGGCAAGAAAGCTGGCGGCAAGAAGGCCGGTGGCAAGAAAGCTGGCGGCAAGAAGGCTGGCGACCTCCGAAAAGCCAATAATGGCAAAGGCGACGGTGGCGGTGACGGAATTCCCGGCAGATCCAGGCATACCGACCGCAACCGTTGACGCGTGCGTGGCGCGTTTGAAGGAACGCGCCATACAGCCTGCACATTAAAAAAGCGCGCGCGGCAGGGATTTCTGCCGCCATTGGCGGGTTCTCGTGGCCATCATGCGACTGCAAAGACGCACGGCTGCAAGGGCCCGTCTTCCTTTTCCGGCCTCCATCTCGGATGATAGCTTCGATACCGGCGGAAGGCCGCGCAGCGGCCCGCCCCCCCGTCTTTGACCCGTTTCCAGTGGCCCTGATGGCAACCTTTCAGCAACCCCTCGCGCCGATAATGCCCCGGTAATCGAGGACCGAATCGGATGGCCAAAACGAGTTCAAAGAGGCGCAAGCGCGGCGCAAGCCGGAAGGGTAATCGCGGCGGCATGGCGCCCTGGTACATCGCGGCCGTCCTGATGATCGGCGGCATCGCAGCCTATGACCACCGGGCGAAACTCCCGGACCTGCCCGGCGCCTCCGAAGTGGTCGCCATGCTTTCGCCGCGGGAGACGAAGACGAAGCCGGTAAGTGCACAGGCGCGGCCGAAAGAGCATACCGGCTCGATCGGCAGGAACCCGGCGCTTGCGCGCCCCGCCCCGATCGCCAGGAAGCAGGAACTCGTCCCCCCGGCCCCGGTCGGCAGAACACCGGCGCTTGCTCCACCGGCTACGATCGGGCGGCCGATGGAACAGCCGACGCCCCGGTTTGCGGATTCCAACACGTTCTATTTTTGCGGTATTCGCAACGACAACTGCGTTGTCGACGGCGATACTTTCCTCTTCAAGGGCGAGAAGATCGTGATCGCCGATATCGATGCTCCGGAGACGAAGGAGGCCAAATGCGAGGCGGAACGCGCGCGCGGCTTCTATGCCAAGCAGCGGCTGCGCGAGTTGCTGAATGCCGGCAAATTCACGCTCGTCGCGTCGAAGGGCGGCGGCAGCGAAGGTGGAAGCCCGCATCTGGTGATGCGCAACGGAACCTCGCTTGGCGATGTCCTGGTCTCCGAGGGGCTCGTGCGCAAACGGGCCGGACAAGCTTCCTCCTGGTGCGGCCGCTCCGTCGCTCGCGTCTCCGGCTGAGAACCTATTAGCCGTGGCGTTCGTGATCCGCGAGCACCGCCTCGATCACGCGCCGCGACTTTTCCACTTCAAGGCGATCAGTGCCCGGAAGTTCGGCAAGGACGATAAGCGCCTTCCAGAGCGTCCAGCCGCGGCCGCGTGCCCAAGTCGCCTTGTCGAGCGGCAGCGCGGCGCGGAACGCCTCCCGGCTTTCTCCGTGGAAAAAGGTCCAGGCGACCGAGAGGTCGCATGAAGGATCGCCGACGCCGGAGGTGCCGAAGTCGATCACCGCGCTCAACCGCCCATTCTCGACCAGAAGATTGCCGGAACTGACGTCGCCGTGAAACCAGACCGGCGCGCCGTGCCACGTCGCGGCAAGCGCTGCTTCCCACACCGCGCGTGCCGCGTCCGTATCGATTCTTCCCTCGAGGGCAACGAGCGCCCGGCGCGTTTCCGCGTCATAGACGGTCAGCGGACCGCCCCGGAAAAAATTGTGCTGTCCCGGCGCCGGCCCGTCGGTTGCGTCGATCTCCTCGAGCGCCACGAGGAAACGTGCCAGCGTCGCCGCGAAAGCGCTGAGATCCGCGACAGGTGCATGGGTCGCGATCTCGCCTTCGCGCCACTCGTAAACCGACCAGGGCCAGGGATAACCCTCGCCCGCCCGTCCCACTGCCAAGGGCACGGGAATGGGCAGCGGCAGGCGCGGCGCCAGGATCGGCAGCCAGCGCTGCTCTTTTTCGACTTGAAGTGCATAGGGCGCGGCACTCGGCAGCCGCACCGTCATGTGCCTGCCCAGATGAAAGGTCCGATTGTCCCATCCGTCGAACTCGACTGGCCTGATCGGAAGATCCGCCCACTCGGGAAATTGCGCGGCGATCAGTCGGCCGACGAGAGATGCGTCGATGTTTAGCATACAAAAAGTTGCATTCGAAATCGAAAGACAGCAACCTTCTAGAGCATGGGAGGGAAAAGTGCAAAACGGCTTTCCGTCAGCACACCGCTGCCGCGTGCCGATCCGTTATGGCCTCACCGGCCGCTATCCCTCCTCGCGCAGCGTCTCCTTCTGGGTGATGAGCCGGGCGCTATGCTGGCCGCTGAGATAGATCCACAGCCAGCTCCAGGCGACGACAAAGCGGCTTCGCGTGCCGATCAGGAAGTAAATGTGGGCAATGCCCCAAATCCACCAAGCGAGCGCTCCCTTGAGCTTGATCCTGCCGAAGTCGATGATGGCGGCGCGCTTGCCGATCGTGGCGAGACTCCCCTGATGGCGGTAGCGGAACGGACCCGGTGCCGGCTTGCCTTCGAGCCGGGCGCGGATCATCCGGGCAACGAAGGCGCCCTGCTGCTTGGCGGCGGGCGCGATGCCCGGCACCGGCTTGCCCGCCTCCCACACGACGGAGGCCGTGTCGCCGATGACGAAAACATCGGGCAGTCCCGGTGCGGTGAGATCCCTTTCCACGACGGCGCGGCCGGCGCGGTCCGCCTCGATGCCGAGCCACCGGGCAGCAGGTGAGGCCTGGACGCCGGCGGCCCAGACGAGCGTGCGACTCGGCACGAAGCTCTCGCCGATCATCACACCCTCATGCGTGCAGTCGGTAACGGGAACGCCCGTGCGCACCTCGACGCCGAGCTTTGCGAGTTCACCGCCCGCATAGGCGGACAGTTCTTCGGTGAAGGCGGGAAGAATGCGCGGCCCCGCCTCGGCGAGCACGACGCGTGCCTTGCGCGTGTCTATGCGGCGGAATTCGCCGGGCAGCGTCCGGTGCGCCATTTCGGCGATGATGCCGGCGAGTTCCACCCCGGTTGGTCCTGCGCCGATCACCGTGAAGGTCAGCAGCGCATTGCGTTTCTCAGGATCCTCCTCGACCTCCGCTCGTTCGAAAGCGAGAAGCACGCGGCGGCGGATGGTCGTCGCGTCCTCCAGCGTCTTCAGTCCCGGCGCCACCGAAGCCCATTCGTCATGGCCGAAATAGGCATGCGTCGCGCCGGTCGCGAGCACCAGCGTGTCGTAAGGGACCGACCTGCCGCTCGTCAGCGTCACCTCCTTGTTAGCCGGATCGACGCCCACGACCTCCCCGAGCAGCGTCGTCACTTCCGGCCGGTCGCGATAAAGGTTGCGGATGGGCCACGCGATCTCCGACGTCGCCAGCAACGTCGTTGCCACCTGGTAGAGCAACGGCTGGAAGAGATGGTGGTTGCGCTTGTCGATCAGCGTTATCCGGACCGGCGCGCCGCGAAGGTCGTTGACGAGCTGCAGCCCGCCGAAACCTCCGCCGACGACGACGAGATGATGGTTGTCGTGCATGACTTTCACACCGCTCTCTCAAGACACTCGACAAACCCTCCACCTTTGTCCGGCCCGACGCAACCACACGTTCGGCATGGCTCCGTTGCAAACTTGGCGCAGCGGTCAGCGCACATCGATTCCTGGGTCGCCCTCAAACTTTGACGAATTGATCTCGCGCGAGACGCGGTGAAATTGCAGGGCGTCGCCAAGATTGCGGCTGATAAGCGCCTTGGCGTCGGCGACGGCGGTGTCGGCCGAGAGCCATTCATCATAGACCGCCGGATCGAGAATGACCGGTTGCCGGTCATGCAGCGTCTTGACCGGATCAGTTGCGGGCATTGTCAGGATCGTAAAGCTGGTGATGTCGAGCGTCTTGTTCCGCGCCCATACGCCGGCGAAGGAAAATGGCGCACGATCCGGCAGATGAATAAACCAAGGATCCCTTCCGCCGTCGTCGCCCGCGGTCCATTCGTAAAAGCCGTCCGCCGGGATCAGGCAGCGCTTCACTTTGAAGGCGTCGCGGAAGGCGGGTTTCGTATCCGCCTCCTCCGTGCGAGCGTTGAACATCGCCGCCTTCGGTATTTCCTTCGCCCAGAACGGCACCAGCCACCAGCGGCCGTCCTCCAAGACCTGCTTGCCTTCCCTGTCATTGTGGACGAAGGGCACGGTATCGGTCGGGGCGATGTTGTAGCGCGGCTCAGTGTTGCGGCCGTAATATTCCTCAAGCGTGAGACGGTAGAGCGCGATCAGTTCGGGCCATGTCATCATATTGGTGAAGCGTCCGCACATCGACCTTCCTCCGCGTCGACAAACTGCTCGTTTCCTTAAATCGTCACGCGATTTAAGGATAAAACATGCAGCACTTCAAAGTGCTACAGCGACCTTTGCGCTGCTCAAAGGACGCGCGGCGCTGCATGCAGCCCGGCACGAGGCTGCGTCAACCGCTCCACGCGCGAACGCCGCGTCCGGCAATAGGGACCGCCTACTCCGCATAACCGACCGGCACTGCCGTGCCGCTTTTCAAGACTTCCATGGAAATGGACGCGGAAACGTCGAAGAGTTCCACCTTGCGCACGATCTGCTTGTAGACGACGTCGTAATGCTCGACGCGCGGCAGCACGATCTTGACGATGTAGTCGTAATTGCCGGTCAGCCGGTGCGCCTCGACGATCTCGGGAATATCGCTGATTGCGCGCCGGAATATTTCGATCCATTCATCGGAATGATGCGCGGTCTTGATGAGCGCGAAGACCGTGGTCGGCACGCCCATCCTTTCCCGGTCGAGCACGACGATGCGTCGTGCGATGTAACCCGCCTCCTCCAGTCGCTGGATGCGGCGCGAGCAGGCGGAAAGCGACAGGTTCACGCGCTCCGCGAGGTCGCTCATCGCCGCACTGCCATCCTCTTGCAGAAGCGCCAGCAGCTTCCGGTCTCTCTCATCCAACACGCCAGTGACTCCTCGCTGCTGATCCAGTTGACGCCAATAATTTGCAGAAAATGCGACGTTGGCACAAATTTTTTGCGCCTGTTTCCCCAAATCTCTTCATCAAAGCAAACACATCCGGTCAAAGCCGCGCCATACTTTTAACAATGGAACGGGATCAGAAGGTGGCAACGCGGCATCTTCGGCGTTCCGGAATTGATGTCTGTTCAAGAACAAGGGAACCTCTCCATGGAAATGCGCAAGATCGGCCTTATCGGCGGCATGAGCTTCGAGAGCTCGGCGGTTTACTACCGCATGGTCAACGAGGCCGTGCGCGAGCGCTTGGGCGCCATGCATTCGGCCGAAGTGCTGCTTCACTCCGTGGATTTCCAGAAGATCGTCGACTTGCAGAAGGCAGGCCGTTGGGAGGACGCAGCAGAGCGCCTGTCCGAGGTCGCACGCGGGCTCAAGGCCGGCGGTGCGCAATGCGTGCTGATCTGCACCAACACCATGCATTTGATTGCCGATCAGGTGCAGGCCTCGGTCGACGTGCCGCTGATCAACATAATCGACGAGACCGCGGCGCGGCTGAAGGCCGCCGGCAGCCGCAGGCCGCTGCTGCTTGCCACCCGCTACACGATGGAGCACGGCTTCTATGCCGAGCGCATGAAAAGGCACGGCATCGACTTGATGGTGCCGGACGCGGACGGACGCACCTTGACCCACAACGTCATCTTCGACGAGCTTTGCGCCGGCAAGGTGCTGGAGCCGTCGCGCACGGCGCTGGTCGCGCTCATCGAGAAGGCCAAGGCCGAAGGCGCCGACGCGGTCATTCTCGGCTGCACCGAGATCTGCCTCATCCTCGACCCCGCCAACCTGCCGCTTCCCGGCTTCGATTCCACCGCCATCCATGCCGACGCGGCGGTCGAATTCGCCCTCGGCGGTGAGGCGGTGAGCTGCGCGGCGTAAGGTTGCAGCACTCGGCTGCTGGCTGCATGCGGTCCTCAGTCGGCTAAAGGCAGAGTAGAATTGCTACGCCTGAACAGAGCGGCAGTCTCCCGCGTCCAAGGACTTGGGCGCATTGGATTCCTGTGACAAGCACAGGAATGAGGCTGTCGTTTGAGCTGTGCACGGCAAAGTCAATTGACTTGATGCGCGCGTGTTGTCCGGCGACGCCCAACGATGGCAGCGAGCTCTGGGTTGCTGTCAGCCCACCAGCGGCTAACCATGCACCCCTCATTCCTGTGCTCGTCACAGGAATCCAGCCACGGCGCGTCCGCGCCGTGATTAACGCGGCTTTCAGCGAACGCGGCGCGGCCGAGGCAACGCTGAGCAAAACAAGATCGTCCTCACCGCCTACGCCACCGCGTCATACTCCGCCCGCGCCTTGCGGATCGCGTCGTGATTCTGGAGCGACCAGTCGACGAACAGTTTGAGCGGTACGAGAAACGACCGGCCGAGCTCCGTCAGAGCATATTCCACGCTCGGCGGCTGCGTCGGATAGACCGTGCGGCTCAGATAGCCGTCGCGCTGCAGGTCGCGCAGCGTCTGCGTCAGCATGCGCTGCGAAATGTCCGGGATCAGCCGCCGGAGTTCCGAGAAGCGCAAGGGGCCATCGGCGAGCGACAGGATCATCAGCGAATTCCACTTGCCGCCGATATTGTCCATCACGTCGCGCACGGGACAGTTGGCCATATCCATCGGCACGCCGCACACCATCACCACCCGCTTGCCCTTCACCGCGCCCGTCGCTCTGTTCATGGCGGTACCCTTTCCGTAACCACAGCAGAAAAAACTGCCTCCTTTACAGCTCTTAGCAGATTACGACATAAGAGCAACTCTCAAAAAGAGACCAGCATCCCGTGAGCCGAAACGTCTCAGGCGAGCTGGAAGCGAAAGGAAAGGAAGAACATGTCCGCAACATTGCTCGTGACCGGCGCGGCAGGCCAACTCGGCAAGCTCGTGCTCGATGCGCTGCTCGCCTCCGGCAAGGCGAAGCCCGCCGATATCATCGCGACCAGCCGTGATACCTCGAAGCTCGCCGATTACGCCGCCAAGGGCGTCCAGACCCGCGCCGCCGACTTCGACGACCCGGCATCGCTCGAAGAGGCTTTCGCCGGCGCCGACCGCATCCTCATCATCTCGACCGACACGCTGAACCAGCCGGGCAAGCGGCTGCAGCAGCATCTGAACGCCGTCGCCGCCGCCAGGAAGGCCGGCGCCAAGCATATCCTCTACACCTCGATGCCGAACCCCGAAACCTCGGTCATTCCCTTCGCCTCCGATCACCTCGGCACCGAGAACGCCATCAAGGCGACCGGCATTCCCTACACCATCCTCAGGAACGGCTGGTACATGGAAAACCTCTTCATGGCTCTGCCGCACGCGCTTGAAACCGGGCAGTGGTTCTCCTCCGCCGGTGCCGGCCGTCTCGCCCATATCGCCCGCAGCGACGCGGCGGAAGCCGCGGCAGCGGCACTCCTCTCCGGCTCCACGGAAAGCCGCACCTACACGCTGACCGGCGCCGGACTGCACTCGACCGACGAGATCGCCGCGCTCGTCGCCAGCACCACAGGCAAGAAGCTCGAGGTCGTCCACATTTCCGACGAAGCGCGCGCCGGCGGCCTCAAGGGCGCGGGCCTGCCCGACTTCCTGATCCCGATCGTCGTCTCCTTCGACAGCAACACCCGCGAAGGCCATATCGGCATGGTTACCGGCGATTTTGCCGCGCTGACCGGCAAGACCCCCGTCAGCCTTCCCGCATTCCTCAAAGCGAGCAAGGCCGCGCTCGTTCAATAGATCATCCGCACATCAAAGCCCCGGTCGCAACCGGCCGGGGCTTTTTGTCGAAGGCCCGCATTGGCGCGCAGCGTCCTAGCCCTATCTACCTCTCCTGCGTGGATGGTTGGGGGTTGCCCTCCGAAGGCAATCGCGAACATCTGCAGCATGGGGGAGGAAGAGGAAGAGCAATGACGGTACCGATCGACTTCTGGTTTTCGATAGGAAGCCCTTACACCTTTCTCGCTGTCATGCGGCTGCCGGAGGTCGCCGAGAAGGCGGGCGTCGACGTTCGGTGGAGACCCTTCGACGCTCGCGCGGTCCAGCTTGACGCAAACGACGTTCCCTTCGCCGACAAGCCGCTCAAGGCCGCCTATATGTGGCGCGATATCGAGCGGCGCGCCGCGAAGTTCGGCCTGCCCCTGAGGCTGCCTATCCCCTACCCGCTGCCGGAGTTGGAACAGGCCAACCGCATTGCCGTACTCGCCGCCGATGAAGGCTGGTGCCCGGCCTATGCGATCGCCACCTACCGCCGCTGGTTCGTCGACCGCGACCCCGCCGGCAGCGAGCCCAACCTCTCGTCGAGCATCAGGGAAGTGGGACAGGACCCCGCCCGCGTGCTGAAGCAGGCAAACTCCGGCGCCGTGGCCGATGCGCTTGACGCCGCGACCAGAGAGGCGAAGGAGATCGGCATCTTCGGCTCGCCCTCCTTCGTCGCCGACGGCGAACTGTTCTGGGGCCACGATCGCCTGGAGGACGCGATCGAATGGCAGCACAATCTGGACCAGGGGAATCCGGGGTGAGAAATGCTGCTGCGATGCATGGGGTGCATGTTGAGTTGCTTGCCCCTCATCCGCCTGCCGGCACCTTCTCCCCGTTTTGACGGGGAGAAGGGAGTATGCCGCGCCCTCTCGCTCCCACTTTCGTGCAGGCGGAGCGAAGGGAGTGAGCGGCCGCCTCAAGTCCCTTCTCCCCGCTCGCGGGGAGAAGGTGCCGGAAGGCGGATGAGGGGCAATCTGCTTACACTTTTCCTCCGCGCGCGCCCGACGCGATCCACCAATCCACCGACAACCTGCCCGCACCCCACGTAATGATGCCGAGCGCCATCGCCGCCCAGGTCAGATGAATCGGCCATCCGTCCGGAACGGTGAGCTGTATGACGATTGTCATTGCGAGAAGTCCGAGCGCCACAAGGCGTGTCGCCAGTCCCAGGACAAGGAGCGTCGACAGCAGCACCTCCGCGCACGCGACCACGAAGGCCGTCACCGCCGGCGCCGGGAAGGGATATGGCCCGCCGGGCAGATGCAACTGGAATTCCGATGTGAAGAGCAGGACGGCGACATCGTTGAGCTGCAGAAATCCGTCCCACTTGCTTATGCCCGAACGCCAGAAGGGGACGGCAAGTCCCACGCGCAAGGCGAACTGGGCGAGAGAGGTCGGTGCGATGGCGGCAATCAGGCCGTCGATCCGGCCGAGCCAGCCTCCGCTGCCCCAATTTTCATGTCTTTCGAAGAACTTCGGTACAAGGGTCACCTTCTCATCCTCCCTGGCGAACCGCGGCAAAGGCACCGGCCTCAAGCATGACGACAATGGCAGTTGCGAGATCGAATTCCGGACAGCGCGCACTTGCCGTCCCGGCAGCGCTTCCGAGTGACTCGCCTGACAGGAGGCTGCCGAGGAAGACATCGGCGCCTGGCGGAAGATGGCGAACCTCCACCTCCAGCGCCGGCCGTGTGACCAGCGCGTTTTCCGGCTCGGTGACATTGATGCGACCGACCGGTCCGCTCGCCCGGTTCGCGGCAAAGATCGTCACCGCCGGATAGGCCGAGCGGACCATGCGCGTTGACGGGTGCGCCTCTAAGACGACGTCGCCAAGGGCCTCCGGTGGGAGTGACGTCAGCGCATGTGGCGGCAGGACGGGCGCATCCGCCGCGTGATAGGCGTCGAGCCAGGCCCGCTCGATGCGGGCGACGTCGGCGAGCCACGGCATCGATCGCGCATATTCGTAGCGCTCGATAAAGGCGGGAAAGTCCCGGCCGTATTCGAAGAGAAGCGGCGATACAGGCGGCGTTTCACGCACATGAAACCGGGCCATGGCGCGGAAGAAGGTCTCGCCGGTGATGCGCAGCGTCGCGGGAAATGCCGCCGCAAGTGCTTCGATCAGGCTGACGGTCACGTTGTTGCGGTAGACGTTGAAGCGCTTGTCGGCGGCTTTGCCCCTTGGTCCGGCGACGAGGGCAGGCGTTGCGCAGCCGGGATCGAGCAGCGCCGGCACGAAGCCGGCCGGATAATCCAGCTTGCTGGCAAGGTCGTCGGAAAGGCTTTCAGCAATGCGCATGGCTCTTCTCCCGCAGGAATGCGCCTGCGTGCCGGTCGAGGATCGCTTGCGCCGCTGTCGCTTCGGCCTTCAGCACCGGCCAATCCGGAATGGCGCTGTCCCATTCGACGAGCGTCGGGATCGGTCCGCACCGGCTGATCACGATGTCGAAGAGCGTCCAGACCGGATCGGCGACCGGCGCGTCGTGGCTATCGATCAGGAGGAGATCGCCTTCGTCGTCCTCTTGCTCCGCATGGCCCGCCAGATGGATCTCGCCGACATGTTCGAGCGGATAATCCGCCAGATATTCGAGAGCGGAAAAGCCGTGATTGGTTGCCGAAACGAAGACATTGTTGACGTCGAGCAGCAGACCGCAGCCGGTGCGCCGGACCAATTCCCGGATGAATGCGGTCTCGCTCATCGTCGATTCCCTAAACAGCACATAAGTCGAGGGGTTCTCGAGCAGTATCGATCGCCGGATCGTCTCCTGGACCTCATCGAGGTGGTCGGCGACGCGCTGCAGGGTGGCTTCGGTATAGGGCAGCGGCAGAAGGTCGTTGTAATAGGTCGTGTCATGCGTCGACCAGGCCAGATGCTCCGAGACGAGCGCCGGCTCGTATCGCTCGATCAGCCGCGCGAAACGGCCAAGATGCGCCTTGTCCAGCGGCTGCGGTCCGCCGATCGACATGCAGACGCCATGAAGCGAAACCG
Source organism: Sinorhizobium psoraleae (assembly GCF_013283645.1). GTDB lineage: Bacteria > Pseudomonadota > Alphaproteobacteria > Rhizobiales > Rhizobiaceae > Sinorhizobium > Sinorhizobium psoraleae. Next base: position 1,628,386 of record NZ_JABEKV010000001.1, on the reverse strand, counting down.
GGTAATCCTGGCGTATCCGGGTGAGTGCCGCGTGCGGCGGCCCGCCCTCGCCCATGTAGTTTTCCGCATGAACCTCGAAGAAACCGCGATTGCTTGTCTCATCCTCGAGAATGGATGTGAGATGCTGGTGCTTGAAACTGGTGCCTGCCAGTCCGTCGATCCGATGCGCCGGAAACCGGGAGCCTTCCGACGCGCCACGATCCGCGTGAATTGCCAATTTGGCCATCGTTGCCTCCGCTTTCCGGCGCTTGTCTACAGGTGGCTCAGGACAGATTGCTTATGAGGGAAGATCGCGCGTCAGCGGTTCCGGCGAGCCCTTGCGGCCGTCCGGCAGTTGCATCGTCGTGCAGGTGCCGCCATCGACGAACTTCCAGGCATTGCCCTGATAGTCGACCGTCGAGGTCGCCTGGCAGGTGGTGCCCGGGCCGGCCGCGCAATCATTCTGGCCCTTGAGCGCGACGCCGAAGCACTTCTCCTTGCCGGCGTCCATCGCGGCCTTGACCTCGGCTTCCGAAAGCGGCGCGGCGATCGCGAACGACGACACCGCGGCTGCCACCGCACTCGCCAGCATGGCCGCACTTATCGTGGATTTCGTAGACATGATTTCGTCTCCGTGTTGGTTTCCTGGTGTGCTCTCTTCAGGCACACAGAGCCTCGTTCGCACCAACGGGAGATATGTTACATTCGGCGTCTACACGCTTTCGTGAGCCCGCGTCCCCTGCCGGATCACGATGAAGAGAGGCCGAGGATACGGGCGGAATACCGCTTTACACTCTTCGTCGTCCCATTTTAGCGAAACGATTGCGGCGGAGATGTAACAAGCGACAAGGACGAGCGAATTGGGAGGAAGCACAGGTGGACGGCGTGGATGAAGGGAGCCTCGCCAGACTTTTCCGTGCGGCGCTCGACGGTGACGAGCGGGCCTATGGCGACTTCCTGCACGAGACCGCGCGCCTCGTTCGCGCTTGGGCGCGGCGCAGGGCGTTCGGCGGTCCGGATCCGGAAGACATCGTCCAGGAAACGCTGCTGGCCATCCATGTGAAGCGCCACACCTGGCGGTGCGACGGGCCGGTGACGCCATGGGTCTACGCGATCGCGAAGCACAAGCTGGTCGATGCTTTGCGACGGCAGGGCCGCCATTCCCGGATCGAGATCGGCGAGCTGGAAGACCGGCTCGCTGCCGAGGAACCGGAAACGGTCAGGGACTGGGAAATCGGCCGAGCGCTCGAAACGCTCACCCCCGGGCAGCGTTCGGTGGTGACGGCAATATCGGTCGAGGGGCGCACGATCGCGGAGACGGCCCGGAGCCTGGACATGAATGAAACCGCAGTTCGCGTCGCGCTTCATCGCGGCCTTGCTGCCATCGCGCGGCGATTTGGACGAGACTGACATGGAGACGCATGAACTCATCAAGGCTCTTGCCGCGGACAACCGGCGAACCGGCGTGCCGATGAACGCGGCTTGGTGGGGCGCGGTCTTCGCTGCCGTCGTCATCGCCGCAACCGTCTTCGTCGTCCTGCTCGGCCCCCGGGCGGATATTGCCAGCGCCGCGCAGACGCTCCGTTTTCTCTTCAAGTTCGTGGTGACGATCACCCTTGCCGCAAGCGCGTTTGCTCTTCTGCGGATGCTGTCGCGTCCGGAGACGGATCCGCGCGGCCCGCTGCGCTTTCTTGCCATCGCTCCTGCGCTCATCCTCGCAGGCGTCGCGATCGAACTCGCCGTCGTGCCCGCCGAAACCTGGTCGAGCAGGCTTGTCGGGACGAACAGCCTGGTTTGCCTGACCTTCATTCCGCTGATCGGGATCGGCCCGCTCGCGCTTCTTTTGCTCGCGCTACGCCACGGCGCCCCGTCCCATCCGGCACTGGCCGGCGCAATGGCGGGCCTTGTGGCCGGCGGCATCGCCGCGACGCTTTATGCCTCCCATTGCACCGACGATTCGCCCCTGTTCGTCGTTACCTGGTACACGATCGCGATCGCGATCCTGGCGCTTCTCGGGACCCTCGCCGGCCACCGCGTCGCCCGTTGGTAGAGCGCGCCGAGCAATTGCTTCACGCAGTTATCGGCGGGCTCGCGCCTCCTGAATGGGCGGACACGGCTGGGAGCCGTAGGAACAAAACACGCAGCAATCCCCCTCCTTCGGTTTGAGGAGCATGCCGCAACTCTTGCACTCATAAAGATGCAGGCAGGCATCCGTCGGCATGGTTTCGACCGACTGATGCCGGCAGGCGGGACAGGTCACGATCGAGATCAGATTCGTCATGCGGCCCGTGCCTCCATGGCGCTCGCGACTCCGACGCCCCGGCCTACCCGATGATCTTACATCAAATCACCGTCTGACGCTCGCATCAGGCGCTTGCGCCACGGCCCGGCGCACGACCTTGCCCTCTTCGGCCTTGTAGAAGAACTGGCTTGCGACCAGCCAGCCCTTCAGCGGCCTCAGTGGCGGAATGCAGGTGAGCAGCATGAAGGGACCGGTCGTCAGCAGATGCACCCAGAGCGGCGCGCCGTACTGCACCTCTAGCCAGACGCCAAGCAGCACGCTCGGCACGCAGGCGAAACAGATGACGAAAAACGCCGGGCCGTCGGCCGGGTCGGCGAAAGAATAATCAAGCCCGCAGACCTCGCATTCCGGACGGAGCTTCAGGAAACCCTCGAACAGATGCCCTTGGCCGCAGCGCGGGCAGCGGCCACGCAGACCCGTCTGCAACGGCGAAAGTGCCGGCCAATCCTTGTGTGAAGACACTGTCTTTCCTTTCCAAAATCTAGTCGGCAGCAGGCGCGGGGCACATAATTCGAACGCGCAAGCGATGTTACGGTTCCGAGATGCCCGGTGCTCCACGTCCTCGCCGGCACATGGAAAAGGAAGCCATACAAAACATACATCGTCAATCAATTGTATGCATCTGTACCTGCGACAATTGCGCCGGGTTGCGGCTGTGCGCCCTCAGACGACGAAGTTCAGGACGGCAGGCGATTGCGCGAGAAGATCGGCGATGACGGCGAGGCTGCGCTCGAGCTCGACGGAGGTTTCCGCCGCGCCGAGCCCCAGCCTCACGGCTTCCGGCGGGGCAGCAAGCGCAAAGGCATCGCTTGCGACGATGCTGATACCCGCCGTGCGCAGCCGGTCACCGAACGCGCCGCGTGTCCAGGCGGAGGGCAGCCTGAGCCAGAGGTGGAACGCTTCGGGATCGGTCACGACGCGATCGGCCGGCAGGATGCCGGTTGCGATCCGCTGGCGCCGTCCGGTCTCGGCGCGAATGTCGGCAAGCACAGCGTCCGCCGTTCCATCCTCGATCCAGCGCGTGGCGATTGCCGCCGAAAGCGGCGAGGCCATGCCGGCGGTCGCGCGGATCGCGCCCTCGACACGGACGGAGTTCACGGCATCCGGTACGATGAGATAGGCGACGCGGAGCGCCGGCGACAGGCACTTGGCAAGCCCCGCCACGTGATAGACAAGCTCGGGCGCAATCGCCGCGAGCGGCGGCACCGGTTTGGTTGGCAGCGCACCGTAGGCGTCGTCCTCGACAATTGCGACGCCATGCCTGCGGGCAATCGCGACGACCGCCTCCCGGCGGTCGAGCGGCAACGTCGCCGTCGTCGGATTGTGAAGCGTCGGATTGCAATAAAGCGCCTTCGGCCGGTGCTTGACGCAGGCGGCCTCGAACGCCTCGGGCAGAAGCCCGTGCTCGTCCATCGCCACACCGGTAAGGCCAATGCCAAGATGGGCAGCAAGCGATCGCAGCCCCGGATAGGTGAGCGCCTCGGCGCAGATCACATCGCCGCGCCCGGCAAGCATGCTGACGGTTGCAAGCAGTGCCCCTTGCGCCCCCGGGCAGACGAGCACCCGCTCCGCTGCCACTTCGCCAAGCCGCGGCCGCAGCCAGGCCGCGCCTGCCGCCCTGTTCGGCAAGGCGCCGCCGATCGCCTGGTAGCGCATCAGGAGATCCAGGCCCTGCTCGCGCTCAAGTGCATCGATACCGCCCCACATCCGGGCGACAAGTTCCGGATCGTCGAAGAGCGGCGGCAGGTTCATGCTCATGTCGACGAGCCCACCGCCGGATGGGCGATCGGCGTTCCTCCGCCGCACTTTGACATAAGTGCCCTGCCCGACGCGGCCCTCGATCAGCCCACGCGCCCGCGCCTCGTTATAGGCACGGCTGACTGTGGTGAAGTCGATGCCGAGCGCGCTCGCAAGCGCCCGCTGCGGAGGCAGGCGTGTTCCGTCCCTGAGAGCGCCGGTCGCGATATCCGCGGCCAATGCTTCCGCGATCGCAAGATAGAGCGGTCCGTCCGCCTTGCTAAGCGTCGGCACCCACGAAAGACCGGCACGATCCTTGCCCATCGACAACATCCCACTTCGATAATGTATGGATATTGCATGGATCAAGCATGCGTGCAAGCACGGCCGAACGAGTTTCGTTCTTAGGGCCTAGACCGCCTCGCCGCAGGCGCGGCGGAAGCGGCGCACGGTTTCGGCCATGCCGTATTCCAGCGCATCCGCCGTCAGCGCATGGCCGATCGAGACCTCCGCGAGCGCGGGGATGTGCTTTGCCAAGAGCGGCAGGTTGGCGACGGTCAGGTCGTGGCCGGCATTGACGGCGAGGCCGAGGCCGAACGCGATCTCCGCCGTGCGGCCGAGTTCGCCGGCGATCCGTTCGGCCTTCTCGGGATCATCGTAGCAGCCGCCATACGGACCGGTGTAAAGCTCGATCCGGTCCGCCCCGGTCTCCTTGGCGATCTTCAGCGCCTCCGGATCCGGATCGCCATCAGCGAACAGCGAGACGCGGAAGCCCTTTTTCTTCAGCCGCCCGACCACATGTCCGAGCAGGTTGTGGTTCTTGCGAAAATCCCAGCCGTGATCGGAGGTCGCCTGCGCCGGATCGTCCGGCACCAACGTGACCTGCTCCGGCTCGTGCCGCTCGACCAACTGAAGAAAGTCCTCGTTCGGAAAGCCTTCCATGTTGAATTCCGCCTGCGGAAACTCGTCGTCGATCAGGTTGCGGATCGGCTGCAGGTCGGAGAACCGGATGTGGCGCTGGTCCGGGCGCGGGTGCACGGTCAACCCGCTCGCCCCCGCCTGAAGTGCGATGCGGCCGAGGCCGGTGACGGACGGCCACGGAAGATCGCGCCGGTTGCGCAACATCGCGACGGCATTGAGATTCACGGACAGTTTTGCGGGCATGTCGAAACTTTCAGAGAGGCGGGGCAACATCATCGGTGCCCTGTTCTACCGCAGATTTTAAAAAACCGGAATCGCCGTTTTGCAGGTTTCGTCCGCGCGTTTCGACAAGCGCAAGGCGTTTTGACATGGGTGGTTTATGTTGATATCAACGTTTTTAGTCTACTCGAGGCAGGATGAAGATAAATCGCAGAGAGCGAGAGGAGAGCGATCATGACGACCACACTCATCCCGGCGCAGGAACTGGCGGCACGGAATCACGCCAGTTTTCCCAACGAAAGCGCGGAGTATCGGCGGGCGCGCAACGCGCTTCTTGCGGAGGAAATCGAACTCAGGCGCCATATCGAGCGCGTGGCCGACTTGCGCCGGCAGTTGCCGTCCGGCGGCGAAGTCACCAGGGAATATCGTTTCGTGGGCGAGAACGGGCCCGTCACCCTCGCCGACCTTTTCGGCGACAAGGACACGCTCGTCATCTACAGCTACATGTTCGGTCCGAAGCGCGAAAAACCCTGCCCCATGTGCACCTCTTTGATGGGAGCATGGGAAGGCAAGGTGCCTGATATCGAGCAGCGCGTGGCGCTCGCCCTGGTCGCCCGCTCGCCGATCGAGCGGCTGGCGGAGGCCAAGAAGGCGCGCGGCTGGACTCAACTGAAGGTCTATTCCGACGGAGACGGGGCCTTCACCCGCGACTATGTCAGCGCCGACGACGCTGATGTCCCGGGCTACACGGTCTTCACCCGCCGCGACGGCACCATCCGGCATTTCTGGAGCGGCGAAATGAATGGAAAGATGGCCGATCCCGGCCAGGACCCGCGCGGGGCGCCGGACCTCGACCCGCTTTGGACCCTTCTCGATACCACGCCGGAAGGCCGCGGCAAGGACTGGTATCCGGAGCTCGACTACCATTCGAGGCCGTAACATATTGAAATTACATAGTAATTATTGAAAGCGTTGGGTTAATCCCTAATAGCGCTCCTAAACAAAAAGACGCCGCCCTTGCGAGCGACCGTCTGACCTTAGGTCGTTGGTGGAACAATTTGTTCCACCAACGGTCCCGTCAATCTCCCTCCAGATTGCCTGCCGCAGAGCTCCTGCTTGGGCCTCGCCGCTAAAAATTCGGCCAGACTCAGCGTTTGGATATCTTTCCGGTTTCCCTCAGTTCCTTTGCCATCGCAAGCGCCGCCGCCAATGCCGCTTTCGATTGATCATCGGGATGCACCGGGGCTGCATTGCTTTCCGGTTCCACAACACACAGCCGTTGCATTTCTTCGATCGCTGCCAGGGTTGTGAAGTCCTTGCCAGCGATGCGCATAAGCTTGAGTCGGCCACGCCTAGCCTCTCGGCGAAGTCCTGCGGGGGAAATGCCGCCGTGCGGGAATGCAATCGGTATGATGTCCTTGAGACGCATTGGCGCATTTGGGTCAGGCGTTTCGGCCGCTACCATGCTTTTCACACTTTCGACTTGCGCCAACCAGCCGCCCAGGCTTCGAACTCCGAACAGAACCAGCGCTCCCCGTATTGCGGGCTGATTTTCGTCTGCGAGTAATACCGCTGGCCAGGAACGTGGAATATCCGCTCTCCGGTGTTGATGCTTACGTTGCCCTTGATGTTGCAGGTTCCGCCTGTGCCGCCGCCCAATGAGGCGATCAAGTCCGATGCTGTCATGCCACCGGCCGCACCAACGGCTACCGCGCCGATCAACAGGCCTGGGAACGATAGGATCGACAGCCGCTTTGGACGCTGATAGCTCGAACGATAGCGCATTCCCGCTCTCCACGCAGGTTTCGCGCTGTGATCGTAATCCAGACGTTCTATTCGCTAAAGCTGCACATTTGGGCTAGTGCGTTAGTATTTAGTCTGCCGATTCGTGAGGGTTTGTGGTGCCAAGGCTTATCGACTGGACGCTTCCGCTTGTTTTCGCAACTGGGGTGGCGGCCATTGTGCTTGCTAATCCGGACCCTCTTGCGAGAGAGGCGCTGTGCACCCGTTTATCAGCGTGCTCTTACTCACCAAACGCCGCGTTCTGGAATAACCTCATGTACGAGATCGGCCTTGGAGCGGCCGTCAGCGTCGGCTTCTACTGGTTGTTGGTGAAGGTGCCTGAGATCGCGAAGCGTAAAAGGCTGCGCAATTATCTCCTCGCAAGCTACGAAGCGTTCCGCCGAGATGCGACATACCAATTCCTGTTTGCATCAGGCCAGCGTTCGGTTGATCCCGACATGGTGGAGGAGCTACTTCCACAAAAGGCTTTTCGTGAGCATTTTAGACAGCCGAGCTCGAAAGTTCACGGCGACTTATGGCACGACGTCGCGAATGGATTAGAGCCGCATCATCGCCGTGAACTATTTGCAATAATGTCGATGTTACGGGACGACATGCTCTACGTTCTTAACAACACCGATGTAGCCGATCAGAAATCATTCGACTTTCTCCACCGTTTGACCAAAGCGATCGCCTCCCATGACCCAAGGTCGGAAGACTACGACGACGACAAAATGCTGCTTCGTTTGTTTTGGAGCATAATGGCTGGTTGGAACCTCGTCACAGGTTACGAGGAAGAAGACCAGATAGCGCGCATCATTCGCCGAATTTGAGGTTGTCCAAAAGGTCCGCCACGATGATGGACGGGCCCCGCCGGCTGCTGGGACCGGCGGTGCACTGTGGTGGGCTTGGTGTTTGGAACAACCGGCCGGCGCGCTGCTGGTGTGGGCGCAGGTGGTGACCGCGCCGGCCATAGGTGACTCTAGAATTCTAAAACTCATCACGTCGCCAGGACGCGTAGCTAAGCCAGTCACGCTGGCCGCGCGTATTATTGCAGCGCTTGCACGACATAGCTAAATTCGATGGATGGTCAGTACCCCCATCTGCACGGCGGCGCAGGTGTTCCAGTGTGGCCGCATATGGCCGCGCGCCCTCATATGGCCGGTACGTCAGTACGACGTGCTCGCCGCAGTAGCAGCAGCGCCCTTGCTGCTGCCAGAATAGAAGCCACTTGAAGTACCTTCCTGCGCGCGTGTCCATCACCGCCTCCGATTGGTCGCCGCCTTCACAGGTTGGCGCGGCGGCGGGCGCGAGCCGCGAGATACAACGCCACCTCTTCCGCGGTCCAATACCCGCGCTGAAGCAGTTTCTTGTTTCCTTCCGAGACCGTGATGGTGAGTGGCCCGTCATCAACGAACAGCAAAGTCACCGCGCGCCCTCCGTTCGGGCCAGGCGACAAAAGGTGGCGCTCCAAAACAATGGCTTCGAAATGGCCGCGCCGTGTGAAATGCAGGTCAATCAGATCGCCGACTTCAAAGCGATGCGGCGTCGCTACGTTCTTCATGTGCTCGGCGATCGCCGCAGGTGTGTTGAACCCCTTAATGCCGTCGATGTCCACGTAATCAAAATCGACGAATTCCTCGCCGTCGTAATCATTCGCTACGACCTGCATGTCGATAACCGGTCTTCTGCCGACCAACCGGCGCGGCAAGGCCGTTCTGTTGGGTTTGAACTCTTCGGTACGCAGATGAACGTTCATGGTGGGCTCCTCGTTGATTAAAATCGCTCAATGATGTAAAAATCGATCACAATGAGCCCTTTGTCAAGCGGAAATAATCACAATGAGCGAAATTAATCAAATCACTGGCCGACAACTAGCTGCTGCGCGTGCTCTGACCGGATTGGGACAAGCCGATTTGGCCGCCTTGGCCAACATTTCCGCACCGACTCTTCGTCGCATGGAGGCGAGTGAAGGGCCGCTCACTGGCATGGCCAACAATATCGCTGCGGTCGTACGCGTGCTTTATGAGCACGGCGTCTTATTCCTTGACGGCCCCTATTCCGGCGACGGCGGCCCTGGCGTCAGGCTACAAAAGAAGAGCTAGTCGACTTTGAGTTGAGTTTCTGATTTCCTGCACGGGGCGCAGCAGGAGGGGCAGAGATGACGAATCAACACCACAACATTCTTGGTGGCGATAGGATTACGAGCCGGCAGGTCGACGAACTGATTGGCATCGCGCGCGGCTTGGCGGCAGACGGCAACATAAATCAGGCCGAAGTAGAGTTTCTTCAGAAATGGCTTGTCGCGAACAGTGACATCAGCGACCAGCCTATTCTTCGCACTCTCTATCGACGAGTGAACGAGATTCTTGCCGACGGTGTCGCCGATGAAGATGAGAAAGCGGAACTGCTGGATACGCTGAATCGCTTCTCAAACCGCGACTTCGAGCTCGGCGAAACACTCAAGGCGACCACGCTGCCGCTGTGCAGCCCAGCGCCGACGCTCACATTCGAAGGCAAGCAATACTGCTTCACTGGCACGTTCAATTACGGCCAACGAAAGCACTGCGAGAAGGCCGTGGTCGATCGAGGGGCCAGTGTTGGCGGTCTCAATCGGAAGACTGACGTATTGGTGATTGGTGTCTACGCGACAGATTCGTGGAAGCACTCGTCGTTCGGTCACAAGATCATGAATGCGTGCGAGTTTAGGTCCAAGGGGCTGTCGATCTCGATCGTTTCCGAAGAGCATTGGGTCAAGCATCTCTGAGTGTCAGTAGCAGTGGAAAATATTGTCCCAGTGCTGCTCCTCCCTCACTGCGGGGCGTGGTATAAGGCACAATGACGGACAGCGATCAGCAATTTGAATTCTCAGAACTTTCCGGCGAGTTCGTTGATGATGACGTAACCGTCTTTCTGCGAATTTACCGGCCTGCCGGCACAAACCTCGACTGGACGCTCGAAGTGTTGGACGCGGAAGGAAATACGACGGTTTGGAATGACTCGTTCGATACTGACCGAGACGCCTTCGAAGAATTCCTGGCCACCGTTCAGCGTGACGGCATCCGAAGCTTCCTAGACGAGCCGGTGCAAAAGTTGCATTGACGCTTGACCGCGCAATCTCACCCCCATAGCTTCCAGTTTGCGGCCCACCAATCCGCATAGGCGACCCGGCCTCTCACCACAAAAAGGGCGAACCTGCCAACGGCATTTTGTTGGCGGCAAAGTTGAAGCTTGTGAGAGGGGTGGCTATGGCGCCAACGATTCCACTCGACAAAATCTACACGACTGATGAAGCCGCAGAACGTCTGCGCGTGACCCGGCGCACGATGATCAAGCTTGGGCGCGATCTGGGATCGTGCTCGGTGATCGGTCGCGACTATTTCTTCAGCGAGCGCGATCTGCTCGACATCTGGCAGGCTCAGCGAGCAATGCCGACTAGTTCCCAAGGGCGCGCGGTGAACGTGAAGGGGTTTCTGTCCGATAGAAGCTACGAAAGCCTACTGCGGCTCACCACAAAGAAGCGGCGCCGGCAATGAGCTCCGATCTCCTCTCCCAACTTCCGCTGTTCGCCACCGACCAGCAATTGGCTGTGGCTATCGTTGGCAAAGATCGCGCTTCCATGTGGGTGAAGGCGGTTATTCCGCAGCTTGAGAAGAAGGGATTTCCGCGAATCGATCCACTGCACGACGGCCGACCAGTGCCGCTCGTGCGAAAATTCTACGACGGATACTTTGGCATCACTGCTGGCTTTGCAGCCGCCGCGCCCGACGGGAAGGAGAACATGGGCCTCTGGAAGTCTCGGCGTCGCACCAGGAGGCCTGCCGATGAATGACTCCCCTCGCCTCATCGGCCGCAAGGAAGCGGCCGAATACTGCGGCATCTCCCCCACCTGCTTCTCCATGTGGGTGGCCAGCCACAAGATGCCGCCACCTATTCCCGGCACGCGAAAATGGGACAAGCGCGCGATCGATGCGAAGCTCGACGAGATCAGCGGGCTCGATGTTCGCGAGAAGCAGGCTGAAACTGGCTTGCAAAGATGGCGTCGGGAGCGTGACAAGAAGCGCGAAGCTCGCGAGGCGTTCGCCCCTCAAGTAAGCCTGCGTGAAGCACCTCGCCGCGTTCTAATGTTTATGGCTGCACACCCGGAATCTGACACAATCGATCAGATCCGCGGCGCAGGACAGCGGACGATCGACAAGCTGGTGAGGGTCGGCGTTGTCGAGTGCGTCGGAACCGACGGCGCGGCCCAACAACGATACGCCGTGACAAGGCTTGGCCAGGAAGAATCCGCCAGGCTCGAGCAGTGGTTGGCGCCACATGTCACCTGATCTTGACCACCACCCAAAGTCGATCAACATTCACTTCGGCAACAATCTAGGGGCGATTCATGTATTTCAAAATTCTAGGAGCGGTAGCCGTAGCCGTGAGCGTGTCTTCGTGCGCCACGACCGAAAGCCTGTCGCGCATGAACACGTATAAATTTCCCGTCCATCACGTGAAGATGGCCGACGACACCTACCGCGTTTACGAGCACAAAACTGACAATTCCCTGATGGTCGCACCGAGCCTCGGCACAACAATGGCTATCGGCGCCGCCCAAGGCGCAACGCTTGGATTGGCCGACACAATGACGCCGGAAAAACGGCTCGAAGCAGCCGCGCAGCAGCACCTGGCGAATACCGGCCGCGGCGGCTGTAAGATCACGCGCGGTTATCTCCTTCAGAAGCCGCTTTTCGAGTTCTGGTTTGAGTGCCCTGCGTTGGAGCCGAAGGTGTAGCGGCTTCTAACGATACTGTCGGCGCAGTCGCGGCCAACCGGCGAGTACAGTTTCGTTTTGGCTCGCCTAAGCCGCTTGAGCGGCGGATCTCGGCATGCTTAATCTTGCGAGACCGTTTTGGAAAGCTGACCATGATGAATCGCGAAATTGACCCCCGCAATGAAACGCCCGCTGTCACTCTTGATCGGATTACCGGAAACGCCTCATTCGTGTTCCGTGGGCAGAAGTATGACCTTCCCGGGAAATATGCCGGCCTCGGCGATGCACAGAAGGCTGCAGAAGCTCGCTGCCGCGCCTTGGGCTGGAGAGGATAATCGCAGCAAGGTCTTGTTGGGGGGCAGGGCCGCTCAACCACAGGCGGTCCGATGCGGCATCACGGAGCTGCCCTAATGGATATAGTCGCAGCCAATAGCCTTGATGATGCTGGACGAACAACCGTCGCGCGTAGATACGTTGACGCGGCCGAGAGCTGGCTCAGGAAGCTGATTCACCATCAATTGCACGCTGCACGCGGCGCCAGTTATTTGACAACCGGCGGCATTCTCAAAAAGCCTGAAACCGAAAAGCTTAAGGTGAAAATAGCGTCCGATCCAGCAAGGTATGCTCGTGAAGTCGACGCCACATCTTTCGAACAGACGAAGAAAATTATCTGCCACGTCGATCGTTGGGGGCAGCATTTTAGGCCGGCACTGCACAGTGCATATCCATTGGGCAGAGAGCAGTGCGAATTATTCCTGGATCGTCTGATTGCGATTAGAAATGATCTTCAGCATGGCAGGCCGTGTAGTGTTCGACAACTCGAGCAGGCCATATGCTACACAAACGATCTTTCAGACGCCGTCAAAGCCTTCTTTCGGGAGCAGAGTATGGCTCGCCAATATGACGTTCCGATGTTCGTCAGATACATCGACAGCCTGGGTAACGAAAGCAGACTTGAGGGCGTCCCTACAGACATATCAACGCGCAACATCGATTGGCGACGCCACGGTCGGGGAGATTTGTATCCGGGAGAAACCCTCGTCGCCGAGGTCGAGGTCGATCAGACATTCGATCGCAGTGGGTATGAGGTTTCTTGGACGCTTTACGGGTACGACAAGCACAGTGGCACCAAAGCGGTCGTGCCGATCGAGAATGTACACGTCGGTGAGCAACTGGAGCTCACTTTCGAGGTAGTTTCCGATAGAGACTGGCACCGCTCTGCAGGTATAGACGATAGATTGACTTTGTTATTCCGCGTTTTACCTCCGTCCTGATAGTAACAATTCAAATACCGCGGCATCATCCTCCCTCCCCCTTTTGAATGACGCGTGCCGCAGCTTCCAATCATCGGTCCAGGCACGATACTCGACATCGGCGATGAGCAGTGGCTCGGTGAAGACGGCATTCTTCCGAAGGGGTCGACGCGCGCTGGCATCGGATCTGGCGGCTCTGGAGGTGGCCTTTTCGAACATGCTCTGGCCATGCGCCATAAACGCACAGGCAGCCCGCCGTTCGGTGCCTAAGCTCTGCCATCTTGGGTGGGCAGGGCGATGCTATCTAGGCGATCCACCTCTCTCTTGAGTTGCTGAAGTGTCGTGTATCCGCAGGCTGACAAAGAAGTTATTTCAATAATCATCCAAGCAACCCACTGGCTAAACTGAGCGACATTCTCTTCCGTAACATGCCGATGGTCACCTCGATGAACAGCTTGCGACCTCAAGTCATACAATTGGCTAATATTTTTCTTCGTCTCGCTATACTTATCTACATCAACAAATCTAAACCCACCAAATGTCAGAATGCTTGCAAGTCCAGACGAAACGCTGTGTGTTATACGTTCTCTTTCGAGAGAGAAGAACGCTTCTACGCAGCTCCAGTATTTTACCATTCTCATGACCAGTGCGGAATCGCGATGCGCATCGTAGAACCAGTATACCGCCCTTCCTATCGCCACTTCGACTTCAGTTTTTTCGGCTTTGTCCAAGATTGAGAATGCAAGTTGAATCATCTGCATCCCGTCCGAGTCTTGCGATAATTCAGCATCTACCGCAAAGGGCTGACCTCTAGGGAATGTATAGTTTGTAGTGAGAACTTTTTCGGTTTCGTCCCAAGACATCCATGCGGATCTCCCGAGAGCGTCTTCGGCTGTCATACCAGTACTTATCCGGAACCCCGCAGCGCCGTGTTCGTATTTTGAGGCGGCCGCAATCGCCAGCAGACCAATGGTTAATGCAGCATACTCGGAGAACATACGTCGCGCCACTTTGGCGGTGCCATATGCGGAGCCCAGGAGCCAAAGCCTGCCGCCACTTGCCTTGAGCAGCGAAGTGATCTCTGAAGAGTTGCAAGAAACTCCGGCCGACTCCAGCCAGCTAACCGGGTCACGCAATATCGTCATAGACCCAACTTGGTATGAACTCTCCTTGTTCAACACGGCTCCAGACACCGGAACCAGGAAATTATGGGATCGCATTTCGAGGTTCAGACAGGATGAGACGGCATCCAGAACTTCATTGGCGCTCTCAGGCATCTCCCGACGGCCCAGCCAGCCCTCAACTACTTTCCTCCATGCACCCCAGATGTCAGAGTATTCAGCCTTTCCCTCGAAATAATCGCATTTGTCTATCAACTCGACTGTTCTCTCGAAATTGGAAAGACCGTGGTCAGTCAGGTAGATAGTCTCCCCCGCTCCAGTTCTCAGTTCCCGCAATAACGTTTTATCTTTCGGAATATCCCCGATTGAACGCGGGACGATAAGGGATTTCGGTTTGAAGATCGCAGCCGCATATGAAAGAAGAACTCTCGATTGTTTTTGCGTTAGCTCCGTCATTGTTCCCCTCTAGGCAACGAAATCCCGAATCACGTTGGTCCATTAAATAGCACGATCCAACTTTCAGCCGCCTTGCCAGGCGCCAGCTGTGCGTGCAAAGCGTTAGCCGTGAGACTGAGCAACGTACCGATTCTGCAAAGAGAAAAATATGGCGATAGAGGATCATCCGCGGTTCGAGGAGTGGGATCGCGCGTTTCGGAAACTGCAAGACGCACATGAGCGCGTCAAACGCGAGGTCCAAAAGGGAGATAGCGGGCTGGTTGACGCCGCTAATCGGGATCTCAGGAAGGCGCAGCAAGAGTACGACGCGATAAGCGATCAACTTTGACAAGTTACCCGGCGTCGCTTGTGCGGCATTCTATGTTGATGTTCTGCGGCCAGCGCGGCTCTCAAACACACGATCAAGCCGCTCGTGAACGCCGTCGATTCTGTTGCCAACGCCTTCAATCGCGCGGAGCAATTGCGCCGTGCTCTCTTGAAGTCCTGCTTTGGTGGCGAACGTTTCGGCGGAGTGCACGCGATGTTGCGCTAGGTCAGCAGCGGCCTTGTCGGCCTTGTCTTCCGCAACTTTCACCTTGCTTTCTACCCGCCACCAGACGCCAGAAACCGCGCCAAACACCATGATAATGAATCCTACGAGCTCGGCGGTGATGGTCATCGACGCCCCCGAATGGCCGCGGCGATCGACTGAACGCCTGCGACGCCCGCGCCGGAGCCGAACACCGCCGCAATGATCTGTGTGGCGTAAGGCTTCACGCTCGGCGGCAGGTCGGCGATCTGGCCGTAGAACAGGAAGACGCTATCAAGGCAGATAGCGCCAAGCCAGAAGCCGACAGGTGCCGCGAATAGCGCCCACACGTACCAGAACACGCGCGACTGCATCGCGGTGGCGCGCGTCTCGGCCTCAGTCGCTATGTACTTGGCGATTGCCTCTCCAGCGACCTTTTGTCGTTCAGTTTCGTTGTCAATCGACCTATCGAGGGACGTGAGGATACGGTCGAGCGGGCCGTGTGTAACCCATTTGAGTAAGAGACTAAGCATTGCGCCTCGATTTAGGTTGTGTTGCTATCTGCACTCAACCTGAGTGCTGCTATGTTCGAAAATGAAGAGATCGACATCCCCTGCCCCGAGTGTGGACACGAGATCAGCAAAACGGTCGAATGGGTAAAGACAAACGATGAACTCGCGTGCAAAAGATGCGGGAGTGTCATTGAGTTGGAGAACGAGAAACATTTGCTCATTGTTGAGCATGTGACCCAGAGCATCACGAAACTCAGACGATCGCTCGCCAAGTTTCGGAAGGACGCTCGAGGCTCTCGGAGGCGGCGGTGAGCTCTGTCCGCCGCACTAGACCTTCGCCTCCTTGCCGCGCCTGGTGTTCCACCAGCGTTGAATGATGTCGCGGTTTCTCCAAGCCACGTAGCCAAGCGCCAGAACCAGCGAACCCGCCGCAATCCAGCCCCACGGCAAGCCGGCAGCGAACGCCAGCATGCCGCTGCCTACTGCGGAGCCGGCACCCTTCGTGGCCGCGTCTTTCAGCGCTGCAGCGTCGCGCCGTAGCTGGCTCAAAGTAGCTGGCCCGAGAATGCCGTCGGCCTCGAGATGCGGATGGGCTTTCTGGTAGGCGATGATAGCGTCGCGCGTTTTCTCGCCCATCCAGCCGTCGATAGCGCCGGGATTGAACCCCTTGGCGGACAGAATTTCCTGCGCTTCCTTGACGACTGGGTCAGCTTTCTTCGGCGGCTTGGCCGTCGATTCCTTGACTGCTCCGCCTACTGACGCGTACCGCCCATTCAGGAACAGTCCGGCCTCTTCCTTGCGGCGCCGCACGAGACCCGCCAACTTCTTGCCGCCTGCCCTGTTGTAGTGGCTGCCGAGATAGGCCGCGGCGCCTTTGACGTCGCCTGCGCGCCAAAGGTCGGCCCACGTCCAATCCATCGCGCCAGTGCCGAGGTTGTAGATTGCACTGACCGCGGCATCCATCTGGTTTTGGCTGCGGTTCTTTGGCGACGCGGCGACAACGGCAGGCTCGAATTCGTCGGCAAGCACTGCGGCGAAGATTTGGTCAGATTGCTCGGCCGTAATCTTCGTCTTTCCAGGCACGAGCTTCGTGATGCCAATTTTCTTCAAAGCCGCGCGCACCGCGGCGCTGCGCATCGTGAAGCCGCGCCCAATTGTAGGCTCGCTAACCGCATCGAGATAACAAGTCAGCGGGTTTCCTTCGTGGCCGCTCAAAAAAGCGCGCCCACGCTGCGACGTGGTCGTGATGGTCATGTTTTGGGGTTCCCGTGTTCGAGCTAGATCGAAGAGCCGAATGGCCCCTCACGTCGGCCGTGGTTAGTTTACTTAGCCGCCTCGCGCAGGGGCGCGGCGGTTAGAGGCCTAGCAGTCCCGCCGATCACGCGCGCGCTGGGCCTCGCCACTCTTGACTGCGCTCCGAAATGAGAACAAAATAAGAACATCGCAACGGAGGTTCTCATGAATCGCAGCGAAGAGGTTATTAAGCGCGCCCAGTCTGTCCTGGCATCATTGCGTGCAAAAAGGGAACGCGAGGCCCGGCGAAGAAAAGAGATCTTCGGCCGCATCGACACCAGCAAGCCGCTGCCAGTGCCGAGCCGAGGCGTGCAACTGAGTTTGAACCTGCAATGACTATGACTGCGAAGAAAGAACAGGCGACGGATCTAGACTGGGAAGTGGAAGCCGCCCTCGCCTGGCATGACGAAGATCCGCGCGCGACCATCGCTACGCTGCTTTTGGATTGCAGGCATTTGCGCGAGCATGTCGCTCGCCGAGGCCGCCATGAGCCGCGGTATAACGCGTGGATGGGTGCCGCAATATCAGCGGCCAGAATGAGCTCCTGCAAACCCCGCCGAAGCGGGGCTTTTCATTTTCGTCGCCTCAGAGGACGAAATAGTCCTTCGTCAGGGTAACAGCGTCATCCAAGTGGATCTTGAGATCGGCAACCTTATCGCCATTCACATCAGCGTAGATGTAGGTATCAGAAGCGAGCTTGTCGTAACGCAGTTCCCCGGCAACGCCCTTGAACGCCGCCGTGCCGACAAAGCTGAACGCTTGGTTACCCGTTAATTTCGTACTGGCATCGATCGCCGATAGGTCGATCTTGTCCAGTTCAGAAGGCATGAAGTCGTAGATCGAGTCGAACGATGCTCCGGCCGATTCGGAGAGTGCCTTGAAGACGAACCGATCGGCGCCGACGCCGCCGGTGAGAAGATCACGACCCGCGCCGCCATAAAGGAGGTCGTTGCCGCTATACCCGCCAAGCACATCATTGCCCGAGCCGCCGGTCAGCGCGTTGGAACTCGCGTTACCGTAGAGCTTGTCAGTATAGTTCGTGCCGATGAGGTTCTCGACCAGAGAGTAGACATCGCCCTTGGCGTCGTTGGTGTTCGCCGCAACGCTGGTGAGATTGGCGACCACGCCGATCGTCGCTGTCGCGTAGGAGACGGTGTCCGTGCCGCTGCTACCGTAGAGTGCGTCGGCGCCTGCACCACCGACAAGGACATCATTCCCTACCCCGCCGCTCAGTGTGTTGGCGCCGGCATTGCCATACAGTGTATCGTTGTAATTGGTACCCGTCAGGTTCTCGATCGAGATGTATTTGTCGCCCAAGGCATCGTTCGAGTTGATTGCCGAGTTCGCCAGGCTTGCGACGACGTTTCTCGTAGAGGTCGCGTAGGAGGCGGTGTCGACTCCAGTGCCGCCGTTGACCTCGTCACCTCCGGTCCCACCGATGATCGTGTCGTTGCCGGCGTAGCCCCAGAGGATGTCGTTTCCGCCGTTCCCGTTGATGATGTCATTGCCGTCAAAGGCCAAGAGCACATCAGCGAGATTGCCGCCGCTGATTGAGTCATTGCCCTTCAGGACCTCGGTGATTACTCCAAGGTCATCGCTCGTGCTGTAAGTGTTAGCCGCCGCAACAATCTTAGTCGCCGCGACGCTTCCGCCTTCCACGTAAAACAGCCGCTGGCCCCCATAAAAGGCAGCGTAGCTCGTCACCGTGCCCGCAATTGGCTCCCCATAGGCATTATAAGCGAACCCAGTGCCACGAAACTCCTCAACCGTTCCGTCGCCGTAGTTGACGCGGAACAGCGTTCCTGACTGCACATACGAAGACCCGTAATAGATCGCGCTGAAATCGAAGTCGCTCATATTGAGCGAGTAGTTCGACGCCACTGTAATTTTTGCCATGTATGCCCCCTTGCCCTGTGCAGCAGGAATAGAACAGTTTTAGGTTGCAGGCAACGAGGCTTCCGTGGGTGTGTCCGTTTGCCGCCTGAGTGGCATGCCCCACTGTAGCAATTCCACAACTTATTAGGGATGTCGTGCAGCCGCCACCAATTTCGGGGTGGCCTCTGCACTCCGAACCAGCTAGGAGCAGGCCACGGGTTATTAGAGGCTTCTTAAGATGGATTTTGAGCACAAGCAGGGCGATGATGAACGCCAGCCGAACTCCTCGGATGAGCAGAAGAGTTTCGACCCCTGGGAGGACCACTTCCGGCGCGACTATCATCCAGCTGACAAAGAATTCGAATACTAAGCCGCCCTGCCTATAGGACGGAATGGAAATGACCGTTCATCGCGACACGACCATGGACGAGTATTCTGCCATCAGGCGCTACTTCCTGACGATCGACGGGCCCGTGACCAACTTGGCAATGGGCGAGACATTGGCTGATCTGTTGACAACAGAATTCCTGACAGAAGGCGCCGAGCCAGCAGAGATGCTGGATCTCCATCATGCTGTGCTTCAGCTGGGCGAACAATGTGTGAAGGGCACAGAAACAAATTAGGACATGTGCCTGGAGAGGATGGGCCTACGTACTAACGCCATGGACCGTGCGCCGATGTCCTTTCTTTGCATTGGGGGAATATGGGGCGCACACATGGGGAATCGAATGGATCTCGGAGATTCAAGAAGACGGCACTGGCACGAACTTAACTTTTGGCTATGGGCGTTCATGCGGAATGCGGACGCCTATCTGTTGTCGAGCGCAGCGCTCGACCAAGAGTTCTCAAGTGAGGCTGTCGATTGGCAGGCGAGCGTCCGGAAGCATGAGTTCCTGATGCGCGAGTCAACGTTGGCGGCGCACCACTTTGTCACATCTATGGGCGTTCTCATCCGAGTTTTGAAACTCGCTCAGAACCTATTTCCAGAAGTCCAGCCCCCCTTCAGTCGCGCCAGTCATCTTCTGAAGGAGGGCAAAGAACTTCGTGACATGGTAGAACACGCGTATGGAAAGGGTGGCTACCTCACGGGTGGCGGGCATCATCCGGAAAGATTCATTCGGGAAGATGCCGGCATAGCCGCAGACGCTACGTCGACGATTATCAAAGATGGTAAGCATTGGCTTGGGAACCGTCTTTGCGTCGAGCACGTCATTGTCGAGGTTCAAGCCATCAAGGCCGCCGCTGATCGCATTAAACCGCCAAGGCCACGGTAATCTCTAGCGATCGAAGGACCTGGGCGGATCCATCATCTCTCCAATTCGCAGTGCTACCGAACTGTCTGCCAACGCAAGCTTTGCGGCCGCATCCACGAAGCTACATACTCGGTAACAGGCCGTGTCGATAGCCGCAGCGTTGGAGTATTCGTCAACAATTTCCTGGGCCGCGCGCCTGCCCCAGCTGCCAGCATCAAATTCGACACTCTGCTTTTCAATCATGTGGCGCTCTCCGTTAAAAAACTAATTGTTATGCCCTGAGACGTGAGACATCACCCCTGCACCTCGAGCTCAGCCACTTCGACAACGATCTGGTCGGCCGAGTTGCCCAGCACAACAGTCCCCGTAAATGACAGGTCCGAAGCGCTGGCTGTGTTCACCGCGGTAGCCGTATATCCGACTTTGGTCCTGTTTGTACCGATGCCGGCAAGCGCCCGAATTGTGCTTTTCTGCGTCGCGTTGCCGGTCAGATAGACAGTACCTTCAACATCAAAGCCCCCGTTGGCATCCGCTTCTAGCGCTGCACCGGTCAGAAGGGTGCCGCCTATCCGCATTTGGAAAGACTTGGTGCCGGCAGTTCCGGTGATCGTTCCGGCGCACCTGAACCTGATCGCCTTTCCGCGGTAGATCGAACTCGGCACGCTTGTGTAGAGGCCCGCATCAAGCGTTGCTGTGAACGCGGTTTGAACGGCCGTGCTCGCCGCTGTCGTGAAGGTCGTCGTGCTGCGTTCGATCGTGCGCCAATTGTTGGCGTTCTGCCCCGCGATGGAACCACTATCCACGATGCGGAGGTTTTCCGTGTTCGCATCCGCCGTACCGGTATTCCAGACTACGCCAGACGGGAACACGTTTGCGCTGGCGGCGCGGACTGCAACCGTGTTCCTCTTGAAGTTAGAGCCGTTCAGGTTGACGCGCGAATTAATGAGTACGTCGACGCCAACTGCGTTGTCCTCATAAGTGACGAAATCGCTGTGCCCTGTACTGCCCTCTTGAACCTGCAGGCCAGCCGTCGTGCAGTTGCGAATGAACGGCCCTTGGCCTACAGCGCCGGCGATCTGGTTGCCGATTTCCTGCTTGCAATTGAACAGAGTGCGTATACCGACCGCGCAAGCCTCTACAGCCCCGCCCTTCACCTCAATCTGAGAGTGGTTGTAGACGGCAAGGCCAATGTTGCAGGCATTCGTGTGAACGTTCTCCGTGCGCAGCCAGCAATGCCCGTCAGCGGCAATGCCGCCGCTCGATGAGCTGCCGTTGTAGTTCTGGAATTTGATATCCTTGGCCAGAACCTTGAGTTGGCGTTCCAGCTGAATTCCCACTGCTGCCGCCCCGGCTGCATCAAATATCGCCGTGGGATCAGGCTCGGGGTTGGTTGCCGGATCATAGCCGACATCGGGGCCTTGGATGGTCAGCATGTTGCGCATGGACATGCCGTTGGCCGTGTAATTGTCGGCGTCAGGATCAGTCTCGGTCTCGTTTGCAGGCCCAAGCCGAGCTGACCTCTGCGAAGCGGCAGAATACGTGCCTGCTGCGAGCTTGATCACCCACTTGCCATCCAGAGGCCAATAGTGCTTGAACGCGTCGAACGCGCCTTGCAGCGTGGAGAACGGCTGAGAAGACGATAGGCCGTCGTTTGACGCCGAGCCACCGGAGGCGGCGACATAGAGAATGTTTGCCTGTCCCTCCTTCGGAGCAACGGCGAATTGCGTTCCGACCTTTCGGATGGAGAGGTTGTCCACAGACAGGGTACTGCCGTCGATGACGGTAGCAAAATAAACCCTGTCAATTGGTTGGGTAACGGTTATCTGTTCCGTGTAAGTTCCGATCGCAGTCCGAAGTGTCGTGCTGTGGTAGGCGGTCGCTCCGACAGCCAAGCGTACGCGTATATCACCGCTGGTGTAAGCAGTGACCGTATACGTGATCTCATAGGTTTCCCCAACCACAAACGGGCCGGGCAAATTCTGATATAAGGTTTTGAAGGTGCCTGCGCCAGAGACAGACGCAACGCCGCTTCCGATTGACCAACCAGCCCCCACCACCCAATTAGTGCTACTTGCAAAGCCGCCGCCTATAATCAACTCTTCGCCAAGCCCGCTTCGCTTAATGATACCCGGGCCGAAGTGCCGCACACTGTGGAAGTTGGAAACGCTCGCCGTGGTGAGATAGGTATTGGTCCAATACACCTCATCGCCAGAAGCGAATGCGGAGGCAACCGTCGCTGCAGCAGCCGTTTGATCCGAGGTGGTGCCGTCGCCTAAAGCCCCGAACCACTCGGGGAAGACACGCCCGTCAAACTGCCGAACCCAAGCGCCAACGGTGGACGCAATGGCGTCGGCCTTGATGTAGACACCCTCGGAGGTGTCAGCGGTGATCTGCGACGAGAAATCACCAGTCGTCCACTTGAACACGCCCTCGCGGGCTGGCTCGCCGAGAAATGCGAGGGTTGTCACGGCCGTGTTTAAGGCCTTTAGCGCACTCCTGCTTGCAACATTCTTGAAGTTGACCCCGGCTGCCGCCGCTTCCGCAGCTGTCTTCGCCGCTTCGCAAGCAGCCAAAACAGCCGAGCTCGCCTGATCGCTCACAAGACGGAATGTCGACCCGGATACAATGCCAAGCACAATCATGCCGGCAGTCAGGCCGCCCGCAGCAACATCGTTGCCACTGTTCGTCTTGATGGTCAGCGGCGTTTCGCCGTTGAAGGAAACCGTTACTGCGCCAGTGTTGGCCTCAAAGATATTCATCCAGACCAACGCAGAGCCGCTGACCGGAATGCTCGTCGTCGCCTGAATGGCGTTAGCCGTACCGGCGCCTGCGTCGCTCGCGATAATGAACGAGAACGGCAAGTCGGCGCGCCGTACCCACGAACCCGTTCCAGAATCCCCAAGTTTCTGATAGACGCCATTGTTGGCAGCAACCGGATCACCGATCACCCACGCCATCGTTGAAGCCGTATAGCCCAGCGACACGTTGATGCTAGCAAGAGACGTGAAAAGTCGACCGTCGCTTGCCGTGAAGGCGTTGACTACGCCCTCGACCCATGCACCCCACGAACGGGCATTGTTCTTCTTGACTTTGTGCGACCCAGACGACGGCACGCCATCAGTTTCATAGTCGCGCCAGACTTCGGCTGCGGTGATAGCCATGCGTTCTCCATGTAAAGAAAAGGCCCGCGCGAAGGCGGGCCGGAAGATCGGTTTTTGGTGGTTGGCTTGGCGCTACAGCGGCGCGTCAGGTCACGACAAACGAGCCCGTCGCGACCGCCGTGCCTTCAACGCCAGACGGATTGATCGACCGCAGCCAGGCGTAATAAGTGCCGGCCGTCAAACTGGTAACGACGCGCAGGTCGGTAGCGCTTGGCGGCCCGTATTCTGTCGCAGCAAGCGTCGCCGTGCCCAAGTCGTTCACGGTGTTGATGTAGATGCGGCAAGCGAAGTAGTTGGCGCTGTTTGGTGCGGTCCACTGGAACTCAGCCTGCCCCGCCGACGGCGTTACAGACACGCCCGTAACCGGACCAGGTGCCACAGGATCCGCCGTAGCGGTCAGCAGCACATAGTCGGTCCATTCGGACTTAGACCCGCCGCCCCACGCCCGCAACCTGACTCGGTATTCCTCGCCATCGACGAGATAGCCGGAGCGCACTTGCGTCGCACCAGCGACCGAAAACACCGATTGCACGCCCGTCGAGCCGCTCGTGCGGTCGTATTCGAGTTCGTACGTCAGGGTGCTCGCAACAAAGTCCCACGTCGCATTGATGTATGCCGCCGTGGCGCCGCCCGAGACAACTTCCGTCTGGATGGACGCCGCGAAGTCAACCGGAACCGGCACGCCAGAGTCTGGCAACGGCTCGACTGATTCGCCAGGCTCGCCCTCCTCCGTCGCGGCGTTGAAATCGTACAACGACGGAGACACGAGAATCCCCGAGAACGAAATCCGCATGTTGCGCAGATCGATCGTCACGCTCGATGTTATTTCAACCGTCGCCTCAGCAAGTCCTCGCGACGGGTAATGCACCGTCACAAAGCGCCGGTAAGGAATGTCGCGCACGCCATCGGCGGTATAATCGGCAACCACCGACACCTTGCGAGCATTGGCACGAACGAACGTCAGCTTTTGCTTCCGCTGACAGTGGTTGTGGCTCTGGATTGCCGCATTCTCGAATGTCCGCGTGCGCTCCGTGTTGTCGTCAACAACGGCATAGGGATCGCCATAAATAGCCGCGTCCTCGGTGATGTAGTCCTTGGCGGTGTTCACATACCGCCCGCGTACACCGAGAACCGTGTTGGCGCGGCGCTTGTTCTTGTCGACGCGGATGCTGAAAATGCTATTCGCCGTTAGCCGCACGTCTGGCGTGACGAACTCGCCGGCATGCACACCAATCTTACCGTCGGCGCGCTCGTAGACGACCATTTCGGCCGCCTCGTCCATGATGCGGCCAACTTCAATTGGGTCGTTGCTGGCGCGGAACCAGAAACCGCCGTGATAGCGCTTCTCCGTGCCGCCAGTGCGATTGGTTACGTTCTGGTCGCAAACGTTTGCTGCGTTGGCCCAGTCTGGCAGGTGCATGTTCTCGTAAGACATCTTGCCGCCAACCGGATGGCATAGGTGCCAGAGCCGCATTAGCGAAAGGTTCTTCGAGAACTCCCACGTATTCTGGTTGGTGTAGCGATGCGATCCCGATCCGCCCGCTTGTGTCGAATCTTTTCGCGGGTCGTATAGCCGAGCGCCGTCGCCGACTGCGGAGTGCTCCGGCATCTGGTTCGGGAAGACGTCGAGAAATTCTTTCTTGTCGACGGTCGCGACCTTCATCATAACGGACGCGAGTCCGTCGCCGCGGCAGTTGTTGTTCCAGATCGTCGGGAAGGCTGTGACTACTTCGGAATGAGCCGTCTCGGCGTTCAGGCCGAGCTTCGTCTTGATGTGGACGAAACTTACCCCGTCCTTGTCGTAGTGGCCGGGGTCGGTGACGCCGCCGTCTACATTCAGCGTGACTTTGTCATCGTGCAGATAGTGCTGCACGTAACCTTGTATGCGGTGACCAGCCCAAACCATGATGTGGTAGGCAACGCCGCCGACCTCTTCTAGAAAGACGTAGTCGCTGCCCTTCTTTGTGCGCCCAAGCACGTACGGAAGAGACGGCACGCTTTGCTTCAGATTGTAGCTGCCATCGTCGGGCTTCGGCACTTCCGGCTTGGAGGCAAACGCGCCTTGAATGAAGCTGGCACCGAGCGTCAGGCCGGCCGTAATTGCTGCATACGTGCCGAGATAAAGAGCGTTCGCCGCAAAAGTCGTGGTCGCAAGCGACGACACGATCAACGCGATGCTGTCGATAATTCCAGGCAATCTCGCCCCCTTGCTAGATATGCCACGCAGCCAAAGTGCGCGCCGTCATCCGGCCGAATCCGCCGTGCATGCGCACGAGCCAGCCGCTGCCGTCATGGATGGCGCCGAATTGGCGATGGATATTGGTTGGGCTGCCGATGACGCCGATTGCGCCGCGCTGCGGGTGTTGTATGCGCTTGCCGCCTCGTGGGATGCACGTAGCGACCAGAGAGGGAACACTGCCCGCCGCAGCTATGATCGCGCGAAAGCCTTCGTCGCTGTCGTAGGCGCCGCGCAGGTGCGTCGCTGGGTCCGGATGACCAAGCCAAATAGCCCAGTCAGCGAGCACCATGCAGCAGTCGACGTGGCCTGGTTGCCATTGGCGGGTGTTATTGTTGGCGAGGAAGGCAGCCAGCGTGTCCGCAATTTGCGGATCGTCGGCTGCTACCAGTTCGGCCATTTAATCGTCTGATCCCGCATCAGCGGCACGCGCTTGCAGAACTCGTCGTCGGCTGCCGATGGATTCAGCAACGCAGACCGTGCTCGCTGGTCGACGTCCGAAAGCACCGCACCGTTAGTGACTGTGCGCAGCGTGAATCGGTTCGTGACCTCAAGGTTTACGACTGACTTGATGCCGTCTGCAGTGGATTCGTCGGCAACATCGAGGTTGTCGATCTCGCCGGTAAACACCACGATCGGGTCGCCGTCGGGCTGTTCGTCCGCGTCAAGGATCTGCAACTTCACAACGAACGGGGAGCCTTGCACGCTCGTCGCCTCGTCATAATCCCAGATGCTATCGGCAGCCGACTGGCTCACAGAGATGAGCGACAGCGCGAGCGTGAACGCCTCGCCGTTGATCGCCGCCTCGATCGACTGCAGCGCGTCCTCCGTGAACTGCGCCGGCCGATAGAAGTTACCATCGCCGTCGACGAACGTGCCGCCTGAGCCGTCCCAGACGCGGATTGTCTCCTCCGGCAACTCGACGTCGCAGAGGATGCGCAATGACTTTATGGCCATGTGTTACCTATGCCAGCCGTTAATATGCGACCTGCCCGCCACTCTTGTTTACGGCAGCCGTTCATAAGCTCGACCAGTAATCCACCGCCTCCACAAACGAGACAGATGGCAGCGAAAACTTCCCGATCGCGTTCTGGTCGATGTCCATGCCGCGGTCTTCGGCTAGGTGGCAAAGGCACGTCGGTTGGTCGAACTCGATATCGGCGCCGGCAGGAATTAGCTCGCGCACCGAAGGCGAGATCGGCACGGTCCAGATATCGCCGTCTATGCTGGTGACTGGTCCGGTCTCATAGAGGGCGTGGTTGTAGCTGAATCTGACACCAACAAGATTGGCGTCGGCATTGATGATGCGCAGTCGGATGGACGTTGCGCCAACCGCAGTAACGCCGTCGGTCACGACCGAAATGGCGCCCTGCGTGTACGGCGTATCGTCGTCAAACGGCGAGTCGTCGCTGTGCTCTGCCTCGATGACAGGCTCAAACCTGCCGGAGACGTACGGCGCCGACAGGCTGGAGCGAACGCGAACCGCGATTAAGCCGGATCTGCCGCCGAGTTTTTGGCGGATGGCTTGCCAGGTTTGCCAGGCTTCGCGCCGGTTGTTGCGCATGACAATATTTGAGTATTCTAGGCTCCAGAATCCCAAATCCGTGCGGGTACTTGGTTCGATGCCGCCGAGCGTTCTGCCGCCGCTCCTCGAGAAAGGCACGAGGTTGGCGGAAGCCTGTTGTGGCCTTAAGGTGCAGAGCGGCCATTGTAGAATCTGAGCCATCAGCGCCACTCCCCACCCGCCTTTTCGGACTGATATTTCGCCATCGTGGGCACGACGCGTTTGTTTGATTCCGCGACAGCCACATTCACAATCGTGCCGCTTGCAGTCTGGATTCTCTGATCTGCGATATCAGCCATGCGACCCGAGTCATCCTGCAGGACGACGGTCACCACATCATTCGACTTCGCAGTTGCTTGCGGAATTCGCGGCTCCATGATCTTGACGGGAATGTTTCGCCCATCAGGGAGAGGAACTGCTGCCTCCGGACCTGCCTCACCAAATATTGCAGCGGTGTTCGACACCCCGCCCCGCGCAAAGGTCTTCAACGGTTGCGGTCTGCCGTGAGCAGCTACGCCGCCTTTAGCAAAGCCAAAAATGCTGCCGAGGCCACTGAACAGACCACCAAAGATGCCACCACCAGCGCCCTCGAATATGCTGTTGAGGGCAATGTCGAGTAGCTTGTCTGCGATTTTTCCGAGTGCGTTAGCAAGGGCGTCGCTCGCGGACTTTCCAGACTGCAAGTCCTTGATGAAGCCCCCCATGACATCCTTGCCGAGCGACTTCATGTCGTCGGATGTCTGCCTGGCAAATTCCTGGCTTTCTGCCAGCCTGTTAGATGCAACAGTTGCCTGTGCGTAGCCTTCGGCGAGCTCGTCTATCTTGGTCCGCAGTTCCGGCGTGATTTCAAGTCCAGCCTGCTGCGCCGCATTGAGCAGTTCCTGCGTAGCGCTGGCTTTTGTGATCGCGTAATCGTAGTCATCGATAAGCGGATTGACGGCTGCCTGCGCAGCCGTCTCGGCCTGCAGCGCAGCAGTGCGTTCCTTGATCTGCTCTATTTCGCGCTGGAAATCGTCGCCCCCGCCTCGTCCACCGCCACTGCCCCTGCGACCGCCACTTCCGCCACCCGCGCCGCCGATTCCGCCACCAAACCCAGCAGTGTTTCGATCATCTCCGCCAACAGGAGGCAGCGGATTAAATGGCTGCTGATTTATTTCGCGAGTGGCCGCTCGTGCATTTGCCTGGTCCCTAATTGAGCCGAGAGCATCGCGAACTCTCGTCCTTGCCGTGTTCGCCATTGCATCGGCATATGCTGCGCCGGCAGCCTTCCCAGCGCCTGCATAGCTATTTTCGATGCGGCCCAGTTCTACCGCGCCGACTTCGCCGATGACTTTGACGTCTGCAGGACGCGTGTTCGGGTCCATGCCAGAGCCGACCGCGCCACCCGTACCAATCAGCGTCGCTGCAGCACTGGCTGCTCCGTTTATGGCGCCAATCGCTTGGTTTACGCCAGCGACGACTTTGTTGATGGCGGACTCGACAAGGCCGATCATCGAGTTCATTGCGTTCACGACCGCCTCGGCAATCGCGCCTGGCAACTTCGTGAATGTCGTCACGAGCGTGTCGTAGACCAGCACAAAGGAGTTGATTATCTGGTCCGCAGCAGTGACGGCGAAATCAGCGAGATCAGACCAGGAAACCTCTGCCCCGCCGAGCGCATCGGAGATAATATTTGCGATTGCTAGGAACGTGTCAGAAATGACGGCCGAGACCTCGACAACGCCGTTTTTAATGCCGTCCCAAACTACAGCCGCGTAGTCTTGCAGATTGGCAAGATCGCCCTGTATCGGCTGGATGCCATCGCCAAATGCCGATAGTGCAAAAGCTGCAGCTCCGATTGCTGCGGCGATGGCAACAAATGGATTTGCAAGTGCCGCCACGCCGGCAATGACCGCTCCCCTGCCGAACGTCGCAGCCAAAACGAGGCCCGCCGCGGCTGCCGCGTTAGCGACTGAATCGATGTTGCTGGCGAGCGCACCAAGAATGTTGGCGATCGTCTGCGTGACGCCGTAAGCCTCGGCTTGAGTACCGATGTACTGCGTCAGATTGTTGCGCAGTTGGGTGAAGCTGTCGCCAATGGTGGCATTGGTTGCCGCGAACTGAGCCTCAATCGGCTTCTGCGCATTCAGGATAGCCTTGAACACGCGATCCGAAGTGAGGGCACCCTCCGCGCCCAAATCCTTAAGGCCGGAGATGGTAACACCGAATTCGTCGGCGATCGCCTTTGCGATTAGCGGCGCATTCTCGCGCAGCGACCGCAGTTCGTCGCCCTGCAGAACTCCGGAGCCGAGCGCCTGACCCAACTGCAGAATGCCGGCCGCCTGCTCACTCGCAGATGCACCGCCCGCCTTGAACGCCTTGGACACAATGGTCGTGGCGCGTGCGATTTCCTCTTCCGACTTGGCGACGCCAGATGCAGACCTGATGAGGCTGGCATACAAGTCGACATAATCGCCAAGTGCAACGCGAGCTTCGTTCGCTCCGTCCTTCAGGGCATCAAGCGATCGTGCTTGCACACCTGCCGATTGGGCTGCTGCCCTGACCTTGTTGCCGGCTTCCGTCCACGCATCAACGTATTGCGTGATTTCGCGCGTGCCGAGGCCAACGCCGCCAATGGCTACGCCGCCCTTGAGCATATTTGCGAATGATGCAGTGACGCTTTTATTCAGATCCTTGAAGCGCTTGTCGATCGCCCTGGCTCGTTGGTTGGCTACGTTGTTCGCCCTATTGAGCGCGTTCTCAAATGCCTTCGTGCGCGCCTCGAGCGAGACGATAAGACGCTGCATGTCATCAGTGGCCATCGTCACCGACCTTCGCTAATGTGCTGTTATGCTTTGGGAGACACCTGCCGACAAACTCAGCCGGCAGCCACTATGGCGGTAGCCGCTAAAAGCCCTCGATGCCCATCTCGGAGAGCCGGTCTTCGCTGATGGATCCGCCCTTCGGCTTTGCGCCGTTGGCTTCAGCAAATCCCTGTGTCGCGCACGCGAATTCAAACATCGTCATGGCGCCGATATCGAGGTGCAGGACACCGGCCCATTTATAGAGCGCGGCCCAATCGATCTTCCCCCGCGGCAGCGACTTTATTCGGCCGCTACCGCGCTCGGCTCCCCCTGATCGGTATCATCCTCGCCGCCGTAAAGCGCAGCCATAAGAATGGCCTGCGCAGTGAGGACGGATTCGGTGAGCGGACGATCTTCGACGTGCCGCTTAACCAGCTTGCGGGCGGCTTCTTTTTCCAGTCCGCCCCCCTCCAGGCCCAATCTGATTGGCTGGATCACGTCGTCAACTCGCCATTGATTGGATCCGAGACGAGCCAACACCCAAGCGGGTCCTGCGTCGCACTTGTCCTCAAGAGCGCGCAGTAGATCGATCGTGAGCAGGAAAGCGTGCTCGCCGCCTGCCCACGTTAGGTCAACCCCTCTGGCCATGCACCACTACGCCTTGTTCGTGCGCTGCGGCGTGCCGTCGAACTGGATCTCGACCTCAGCCGATACCTTCTGCCCCTTGGTGCGGGTATTGGTAAGCTGCGTCAGAAGTGCCGGCCCAGCCTCGACCTCGATATCGCCGGTCGCTGCCTTGGTGTCGCGCAACCGAATGTTCTTCGTTGCCGAGGAATAAAACCATTCCTTCAGTTTGGATTGCGAAGACTGAGCCCACACGCCAGTGCCCGACACGGAAACTTCAATCGAGCGAACCTGCTTCTCGATGCTGAGAGGTTTGGATTCGTCGTCGCAGTCCGGGATTTCTGCGGTATCGACGTTTGCCTGCCTCGAAATGGTCACGTCAATGAGGCCGCAAACAGCGGTGTAAACGCCGGCAGCGCCGACAGGATCGAACTCGACGTCGAGGATCAGTTCTTCGAATTTCTCAGTTACAGCATTAGCCATGCGGCCGTTCCTTTCGGCAAAGAAAAAGCCGCGCTAGGCGGCTGGTGTTTTGGTTGATTTTGGTTGCCGCTTGGGAGGCGGCCTAACTTCTGTCGCCTTGCCAGCCACGACTGCGGCGTCGACGACATCACGCGGCCATTGCTGCGGGCCGCCTGTGCTTATTGAGAACGCCACAGCTTGCAGCGGACGGCGGTCGTATTCGAATGGTTCATGGAAGACGGCCCATGCCATCACGGCTCCTCGACCACTGCGCGCACTTGGACGACGCCATGCGTGCTGAGTCCATCCGGGTCAGAAAAGACGCGAGTCGTGTCGACCCAAATGTCCACCAGCGCATTCTCCGTGAGTGCGAGAGGCCGCCGATGCAGCGCCTTCCGGACAAGGTCTACCAGACGCTTGCACTCGACCTTACCGACAGCGCGCGACCACACATGGATAGTGGTGTTCTTCTCCAGGCCGGTGATGCATTCGGCATCGTCCTCAACGTCATCAGTTTCGCCGAGAACGATGTAGGCCGTTTTCTCTGTATTGCCGGCGGCATCGACAGGGCCAAATGGCTTCTCCGGCACACGGTCATAGACGCCATAAGCTAGCGCCATTATCGCGCTGTCAGCCTTGAGCGTGTCGTAATAAAGCTTTTGGAGTTCCGCGGCACTGCTCATTTATCCACCCGTCGCGGCGTCTTTGATCGCCTTGTTGATGGTGCGCGTGACGCGACCGCGAACTCTCTTGCGGACGGCCCTGTAGCCAGGCCAGAAGAACGGCTGTGCCGCAGTGCCTGGATGCTCACTCCCGGCGAACATTCCGCCGTTGGTATGCGGCGCCGTGCCGAATTCCACCAGATGCGCGTAACGCACGCGAGTGTTGCCGGCCGTGACGATTGCCTCTTCAGGTCCCGCCGTGCGCGATCCGCCCGGCTGGGAATACGGCGGAGTCGTCCCGCCAGGCGGCGTCACGTGGATGCTATCCTTGAGTTCGCCATCATCGACAGGTGCGAGAGCGCGCTGCACAGCCGCAATCTCGTTCGCGCCTTGGACGACAGCAGCCTTGGCTGCGTCTTTCGCCGCCTGCGGAATGCGCCTCAGTTTCTTGGTCAACCGTGACAAGCCGATAATCGCCATTAGGTCGCCACTCCGCCTTCCGCAAGCATTTCGAGATAGCCGCGATTGTCACTTTCCTTCGGATTTTCCCGAAGGTTGTAGACACGACCGTCTCTTGTATCGACAGCACGCCAATCCGCGGTCACAGTCC
Organism: Sinorhizobium psoraleae; assembly: GCF_013283645.1. Taxonomy (GTDB): domain Bacteria; phylum Pseudomonadota; class Alphaproteobacteria; order Rhizobiales; family Rhizobiaceae; genus Sinorhizobium; species Sinorhizobium psoraleae. The sequence goes on along the minus strand of NZ_JABEKV010000001.1, from coordinate 1,596,317 downwards.
GCGCCCGCGCGCTATTGCGGATTGTGATTATCACTGGCTGCCTACTCTCAAGGCGGGCAGCCATGACCGTCTCACCTCCACGCAGCCACACGCGATGGGCGGCTTCGGTGAATTGCAGCACCCACGTCGATACGGTGTTGCCGTACTGATCCTCTTGCCCTTCGCGTTTCTCGAAGCGGAGGCGCCGGTCTAGTTTGCCTCCGCCGATCATCAGAGCGTCACACCGGGAATTTGGATGTCGAGCGAAAGGATCGTCGTCGACTTAGCGAGGCCAAGCAGAACGACATCGTCGCCTGAAAGAACATCAGAAAGCGGAGCGATGCCGCCAGGATTTGGCGACAGGTAATAGGCGGTGCCCGCCACCAGCGTTCCGCCGATGGTGATGTCACCTGACTTCTGAATCGCAAGCGGTTGGCCGTTGCTGGCGCCGTTGAGCGCCACCCCGATGGGGCGCTTCACTGCGGCGGTGGCGCTGTCGGCATCAGCCAGTTCATACTTGCCCGTGGCTGTGTTCTTGTAGACCACCTGACCCGCCGTCACAGTGGTTCCGGCCGTGCCGTGTTCCACGACGGCGTTGTTGCTCACCGCAACGTTCGCGGCGGTAATCGAAATATCTGCCAATGGAAAAATCCTTTGCTAGGCCATCCGGCCAACTCGATATCGTTCGATGATCGCAGAGACACCCAGCGGCAACTCAGCCAAGCCACCGTCTGCCGCCGCCTCTCGATTTTCGTAGAAGTGACCGACGAGCAGCAGAATCGCCCAGCGCAGATCCTGCGGCAGCGTTTGATGGCCACACTGGAAGGTGACTTTCACCGCACCTGGCTCGCAGGTGACTGACGGCCACGCAGTATCGCGAGCCGGCCATATCCGCAGTGGCTGCTGATCTAAATCGTATCGCAGACCGCTGACAGTCTGCTCGACGCCGGCACCGTCCCGATATGTAACGGACGTGACGCCGATCACCGGCCCGAGCGGCACGATGATCTCGCAGGGGAAATAGTCCAGTGACAGCCGCCACGTCTGCTGCAGCAGCGCAATTCCGATACCATTCGGCCCCTCGATGGCAGCCTCTGCGGCAGCGACCATGGACGTTATGTCCGCATCGTCATCGTCGTGAAAAACACGCAGATTGCGCTTGGCCTCTGCAAGGGTCACGGCCGGTCCTTCCGGCGCAACCGTTCTAACCAGCCGCGACCACTCGTTCATTTCTTCCGAACTTTCTGCGGTGCAATTGTCGGCGAAGCAGCGTCATCGAGGATCTCGCCAAGATCCTCCCAACCACCGCCCACCTGCTCCTTGAAAACATCGAGGTCAACGACCTCGCCGCGGCGGTATGAAAATGTATCGCCAGCCAGGCTCGACAAAACTTTGATTTTCATGGGAATAGGGAGGCCGAAGCCCCCCTCCTCTCGTTAGGACGCTGCGTGCTGGAGCGACTTGACCGCGGCTGCGTCGAGCAACTCACCGTCCAGGCGCGTGAAGCCGATGAAGCCGGTCTGATCGTAATCCGCGTAGCGCTCGACAAGACGACGGATCGCAAACTCGCGGACCATGCGGACGACGTAGCGGTTGAAGGCGCCGAAAACGACCGACTTGTTGGAGGCGCCGATGGCGGCCACCGCCTGGTTGATGCTGTACGGCTTCTCGAGAATGGTGGCGGGTGCGCCAGTTCTCACGTCGGCCGGCTGCCAAACGTACCGATCTTCCGCATCCTTGATCTTCCGAAGCGCTTTCAGCGTTCCGTCGTTAAACATCCAGCGAGCGGACGGGTCGTCGCGGTATGCGGGGTCGACGGCGTGGAAGAGATCGATCAGGTTGCCGAAGGTGATCGCAGCCGCAGCGGCAACGCCGGTAACAGCGGTCGCGGCAGTAACGATGCCGTTCGGCTGGCTCGAGCCGGTACCGACGGTCAGGTGGCGGTTGCCGATACGGCCGATGCGCTCGGCCATCGCGGAACGTACGGTCCCCTCGACATCGATGGCCGAATCCTGCAGGAGCTCGGCGGAGACCAGCACAACACCGGAGGTGTACTTGTAGGCCTCGAGCGTCTTTGTGCCGAACGCCACTTCGCTCTCGGTGACCTGCGTATTTTCGCCGATGAGCGCGCCCTCATTGGAGGTGTCGTCCATCGTCGGCCACGGAATCGAATTGCCGGCGGTCGTGGTCAGCACACGTGTAATGCCCGGATCCAACATCGGACCCCACGCTTTGAGCGACTTGACCAATTCGGCCATGAAGCCTTCCGGCACAAGATATCCGCCCTTGGAATCCGTCCCGACCGCCTGGGCGCGCATCTCGCGAACGATCTTGCGCTGCTCCGCCGGCATGTCTTCCAGGCCGTGACGCAGGTAACTGCGGAAGGCTGCGGCGCGAGCTTCGTCTACGCTCTCCTGCTGACCGCCGTGCACCGATCGGTCCTCACCGTTCGGGCGGCGATCGTCAGCGGCATTCAGGTCGCGCTCGCGCTCGGCAAGCTTCTGCTCACGTGCGACGCGCGCCTCGATGCGGTCATATTCGGCCATGGCGCGGTCATGCTGCTGCTCGAGTTCGGCAACGCGCTCTTCCTTGGTGTCGTTGTTGATCTCAGCAAGGGCGGAGCGGGCTTCCGCAACAAGCTGTTCCTGCTTGGCGCGAAGTTCTGCAATAGTCATATTGACTAACCTCATTAAAAAAGGCGCCGAAGCGCCTGTTGTTTCGATGATTTTGTGCGGCGACTAGCCGCGTTTTCGGACCTTCAGGTCCAGGCTCATGGAAAGCCGCGCTCTCACCGAGGCGGCGCTCCGCACCGGCAAGTCAGTCGCCGCCGGATCTTCGTTGCCCTCGACGGGCTTGTTGGTGGCAGAGTGAGTATCCCGCCATTCTTGCAGTGCTCGCTTGCCGATCGTCGTGTCGTCATATGCCGGCCACGCGACCGCGCTGACCTCTATGAGGTCGACAGCCTGGATGGTGCGGACGGGTGGGTCGACAGTCTCGTCCCACTCTTGCTTGGTCACATGGAAACCAAAGCTCATCCCAGAAATATCGCCCCGCTCGACAAGCTCCCAAAGGTCATTACCGTCAGTGGTGTTCGGGATGTCGATTTCACAGAGTAGGCCTTTGCTGTCTTCGGACAGACGCAACGTCCCGCTGGCGGTGCGCCCGATAACGCGCCCCATGTCGTGATCGACGAGGGCTCGCACGTCTCCGCCAATGGTGCCCGCAAAGGCACCAGGCGCGATGCTCTCCGTCCACCAGCCGCCAATATCGGCACTCGAATTAAAGACGGCCGCATACCCTACAAGGGTCCGCTTTTCGTCTTCGGCGCGGGTTTCAACGCCAAGCGTGCCGCCACGTTTCTCGATCTTCGTCATGCGGCTTGTGCCTCGTCGTCCGGTTTGTTGTCGTTGGCTGGCTGGCGGGCCGCGGTGCTTTGCATGCCCAGCGGCACAGTCGCGCCCTGAATGTGCAACAGTTCGGCATCGCCGCCCTTGCTAGGCCAGTTCTCCATCGCGCGTACCTCATCGGGTGTGTAAATCGCGTTTTGGATGCCCTTTGCGTAGCCTTCCATGCGAGTGCGGAAGTCCCCTCTCATCAGCGAATCGAGGTTAAATTCGCAGAATTTTGTGCGATTTCGCGCCGAGAATAACTTAAGGTTCAACTCTTGTTCCCACGCCTTAACCCACTGAGAGATCAGGTGCTTGGTCAACGCGAGGTCTTGCTGCTCGGTGTTGCTGAACGTGCCGTGAGTTAGATCCTGCAGGAAGACGGGCGGGATGCCGTAAATGCGCGCGATTTCCTCGATCCCGAGACGGCGGGACTCCACCATCTGCGATTTTTCCGGATCGACGCCTACGGCCTTCAACTCATGCCCGGTCGGCATGATCATGACGTTTCGACGCTCGGCGTTGGCGTCTCGAACCGCCTTCTCAACGTCTTGCGACGCCCTCGATGCAGCTGCCGGAGACGGCATCGGACCGTAAAGCGCCAAAGGAGGCACGCCACCGTTTGCAAAGAACTTGCGGGCGTACTCGTCCAGCGCAAGCGCTAGGCCAACCGCACCTTTCAGCTTGCTAATCGGATCGACGTGAGACACGCCATCGGGCTTCAGCATGAAAGTCAGGTCGAGAACTTCGTTGGCGGCATAGGTAACTTTCCGTCCACCATCATCGTAGTGGTAAAGCTTCCGACCGCTCTTGCGCTCGATCGTCAACTTGTCGGTGTCGAGGGGCCAGATGCTCATCACCCTGCCGGCCTTGTTTTGTTCGATGAACGAAACACCGCGGCCACGCAGTAGGACGTTGATCATCATGCCCTTTCGCCACATGAACGACGTGAGCTCGTCGTTCGGCGCGTCATGCAGGATGCTGTAGAGCGGGTCAGACTCGACGGTGTCACGTCCCTCTCCGCTCTTCTTGAACACCTGCAGTGGAAGGCTGGCGATCGTGTTGGCAATGAAATTCACCGCACACCACACTGCCGGCACTTCAAGCGCCGTTTCGTGCGTCACGACAACTCCGGCCACCCCGTGCCATTCGCCCATCAGAGTACGCCAGGCGTTCACGTCAGAAAGCGGAACACTCGGGTTTTCCAGACTCGCTCGCGTTTCCGCGGCGGCTTTTCTAAATGGCCACATCAAACCACCGCTATCTTGAAGTTAGGATTTTCCCACGGAGATACCTGCGAAACAGGCTCAGGCATGCCGTCTGTGGCGAAACCTATTACGATTGCGAGCGCCACTGCGGCGTCGATACGAACCGATGCCTTGGCTTTCACGAACCATCTATTGTCCTGTGGGTCTCGATCGAAGGTCGCGCCCATAAGGGCTGTCATGAGCACAGGATTCCGACGGAGCCGAATTCGCCCGTCGATAATCATGTTCTCGATCTCAGTGACCGAGCCAGGCATCCACAAGCCCTGTGGTGCAGGTAATCCAGCAGCCTTGGCCGCATCGATCTTGGAAGGCTCGGGACGTGCCCTCACCTTCCCACCTTGTGGATGCGCCACATGCTCGACGACAACACCCAACGCCTCGACCTCCTCGCGGAATTTGTCGTAGGCGTATCGGTCGTAAGCGATACCGCGAAGATCAAAGTGCTCGTAAAGCTTTTGAACGCGTGCCGCGACAAAATCATATCGAATGCGTGGACCTTGCGGCGCATTGAGCCAACCAGCTTCGACCCATTGCTCGTATGGTGCCTTGTCGGCTGCCGCGCGTGCCTTGACCGTATCACCAGGAGTCCAAGCCTCCACCCATGCGTCAAACGTTGGCAGCTTGACCAACGAGCCGTCGGGGCGCTCCATCTCTTTGAAGCCGGTCGGAACGGCGCAGGCCAGAACGGTCATATCTTTGGACGCAGATAGGTCGCACCCAATAAAGAGCGGCTTTCCGGCGTGCTCTTCCTCGGGCTCGAAATCGACCATCACACCTTCGACAGTGGAGCGTGGCATCCACGCCTTGTCAGCATCCGTCCAACGGCAAAAGTGCAACCGAAGAATGCCGTTCAGCTTGCCGGGAATCTGCTTGGCCTGGGCGACCACGCCTGCGAGGTAATCGTCCGTGAGGATCGTGCCGAGGAGTGGGTTAGCCTTCTTCCAGCAAGTTGGATCCTCGAGCGGGTCGTCGTCCTTGTCGAGGGCGCACACGTAAGCAAACGTCGTGTCGTCGATGACTTCACCGACATAGGTGAAATCGTCGTCAGGCTCGCGGGTACCAGCGGCAACGCGTACTGCGTGCTCGTGCTCTTCCCAGCAAACCGAATTGCGATCGCTGCCGCTGTTGGTGATCATCAGCAGCAGCGGCTGCCGACGAAACTTGAAGCCGCGCTCGAGCATCTCCATGACCGATCGGTCAGGATGCTCATGCACCTCATCGCACAACGCAAAATGCGGACGAAGGCCCGAACCAGTCTTCCCAGCTTCTTTCGAAAGAGGGCGGAAGAAGGAGCTCTTGGCGTGGTAGGCAAGATTGAATTCCTTGCCTGGCCCACCACTGGTCTTTGTGCGCTCCAACAACTTCGGAGATTGATTCCTCATCTTGATCGCGTCGCGGAACAAGATGTTCGCTTGGTCTTTCGTCGCCGCGGCGGCGTAGATCTGTGCGCCAGCCTCTTGGTCGGACATCATCCCGTAGAGACCAACACCACCGGCAAATGGCGACTTTCCGTTTCCCTTGCCTTCTTCGATATAGGCGCGCCGAAAGCGGCGATTGCCGTGCGCGTTCTTCCAGCCAAATAGCGAACCGAGCTTAAATGCTTGCGACTGATGCAATCGGAACGGCGTACCTTCGAACTGCCCTTCGCTGAGCTTTAGGCGCTCTTCAAAGAAACGAAAAACGCGCGTAGCGGCCTCGTCATCCCACCACAGCCCCCGACTGTGGCCGCTCGCGAGATCGTCGAAATGACGGCGACAGGCATTTCTAACATGGGGGCCGGCAATCTCTCGACCGTCGATGACCGCTTGCGCATATTCATTCACGCGCTCAAGCGCCGGGCCACCCTCAATCGAGGAGGTCGTCCTTCTCCTCTTCGTCATCCGTCACCACGATTTTCGTCGCATCAGCCGGCGTAGCGCCCATTTGCCCAAGCATCTGGCGAAGCAGATTCATTGCCTGTACGCCAACATCCTGGTTGGCCATGATGCGGCCCTGAATACTTGCAGCCATACCCACGAGGGTACGGTGCGACTGGTTGAGCCAAGGCAATTCTTTTTGAAACAGCAGCCAGGCGGCCTTGGCCTTGCAGCCCTCGCTGTCTTTAATCCACGAGGGCGGAGCGCCGAGAGGTCCGTTGGCCTTCGGCTCCTTGCGACCGTTGAAACGACCAGCGTTTATCTTCTCACGCCCCTCGGTCTTTGCCTTGCCGAGCGGGCTCCTCGGTCTTGGCATATGAGCGAGCCTCCGATGGGGTCATATTCTGAATTGCAGGTGCGTGCGTTGTGGTGGCCCGCAGGTCGGGCTTTCGGCACTGCCGGAGCGATCTGACCCACCCCTCCCACTAGATGGGCCAGCCGTCTGGAGAGAACCGTATGACATCCTTGCCGAGCTCCATGCGCCGCTTATGGGTGTCGTGGCAGCTTTTGCAAAGTGACTGGAGATTCGAAGGATCGAAGAACAGATCCAACTGGCCGCGATGTGGGGTTATGTGGTCGACCGTGTCTGCCGCGGTTACGTCTTCGACCTCAAGACAGAAGCGACAAAGCGGCTCTGACATCAGCTGCGTTTCACGCAGGCGCCTCCATCGTGCTGTGTCGTAGAGGTGGTGCCATGCTGCCCTGGCTCCCCGGGCCGGATTCGAACCGAAACTATTCTCGATAGGAGTCATGCCGCCAGGTCTGTTGATGATGATCGTCGCCACCGCCGATATCGGCGCTGATTTATCGTCGCGACGATTGTCGTCGGCACATCGGCACGCCGACGACGATGGGCCAACGTCGGCGATCCTCCGCGAATCAACCTAAGTGCAGGCAATAGACGAATGCCGCAGTCGTCCAAATGCGCCTGGTAGCCTGTGGATTGCACAATGGCGGGCGCGGGATTTCATCCCTTCATAGTTATAGGGGTATGAGCCTGCCGAAAGGTCAGACTTGGCGCGCTTCTTTTGCGATCTCCATGGCGCGCTCGAAATTGTCGTTGGCCGCCACAAGCAGTCGCCGACCCGCCGCAATCGCGTATTTGCCCGTGTAGCCGCGCGCCTCGCCGATCTGCTTCAGGCTCTTCGCCTCCGTGGCCTGGGTCAAAATCGAGATGTCTTCATCCTTCATCGCCTGGAGCGTTTCAGACCACAGGTCGCGGTCAATTCGTTCAGACACAACGTCCTGCCAGGTGTGAAATCCGCTGTCGCCCGTCGCGACCTTGACGAGGCCTGGGAATAGCTGTGCTAGGTTGCGCGGGCCGGCCGGGAAGCCATCGTGGCATTTCGTGATTGGCACATTTGTTTTGGCCATAGCATCGGCCAGCGTTTGCCGATCTTGGGCCTTGGTAGTCGGCGGCTCCTTGGGTCGGCGATCGGTTTTCTTCACAGGGCGCGCCGTCTGGACATTCTTGAACAGCCCAGGCGGGTCATTGCGTCCTGCAAAGTAATCAAACGTCAGCGCCTCCTCCAAGGGATCGGGAGCTGATCCCTTGTCCCTTGTCGACTTCTCGCGCGTTCCCAACATGGCGCCCACTGGCATTTTGATCGGCGAGTTCACGACTTTGCCCTCAACAAGCTTGTGGCCGGGCTCGGTTTGTGTGCCGTCGCTGAATCGGAGTTTGCCAATCCGGACAATTACCTTATGCGGCTTACCATCTTCGTCGATGTGCGTGCCGCATTCGAAATCACCGTCAACCGGAATGGCGTGGATCTCGCGCTTCGACATCGCGTCCGCATGATCTTCATCCCAGATCATCCCCGGCAGCATCATCGGCTCTTGGCGATATTTCATCACCACATCGGTCAGCGATTCTTTGATCGCCTCGGGCGACGGAATGTACTCAACGGCGCGCTCGGTTCCGAAGTCTTCCGGCTTCTTGTTGTCGTTGGCCGGCGTCAATCGCCAGTTCGTCTGCACGATGGGCAAGGGCTGCTTAGGTCCATCCTCGATCGCGCCCACTGGTCTATTGCGTATGGCCAGCAGCGCCGACAATTCTGACAGGTCACGGTGCCTGGGCTTTGTCGACTTTCGCGGCTTTTCGAAAATGTCGCTGTCATCCTTGGGCGCTGTGGCGCGCCAGGCGTCAACAGCTGCACGATGTTCGGCGGTGGTGCGTTCCATGATTATCCCCTCGTTTTCCGATTTTGGTAGCGTGACAAGACCGCTTGCCCTTTTGCCGAAAGCGGCAGGCTGTATGTCAGGTCGTCGTTTTGCTTCCACGGCCCGAACATTTTTCTGGCTTCCAATATAAGCTGGGTTCGCTCGTTGACTCGCCGGTGCGCGCTACTCTCGCCGGTCCTGAGGAAGTCGGCCTGCGCCTTCGTGAGCCGGAGTTCTTTGGGCGACCAGTTCATTGCTGGATCCTCAAAGTGGGCTTCGGCAACTCCACCTCATCGATGTCGACGGTGAGCTGGTTGGGCACGCCTGGCGCTTCTTCGAACTTCGCGACGATTGTCTGGCGAACCCGCTCACCGTGCCGGCGCATTTCGCTTATGGCTGCTACGCGGGGGATTGTGCTCTCCCTTAGTGGAGTAACGACATTTTCGTGGCAGGCCTCGAAGCCGCGACGAAAAGCATCGTCCGCGATGAATCGGATGGCCTCCCTGGCGGCTTCTAGTGCGGTGTCGACGTCGCATGCACCGTCGGCCTCGGCGTCGAGCGCATCGACCATCGAGGATAATGCTCGGAGATATCGATCGACGTCCCGCTCTTGTTCGACGAGGTGGGGAATGTTTTTCAGGTGGCGCTCAAAGACGGTCACGAGTTGACAACCTCCTCCAGCAATGGCGCCAGATGATAGCTGACACTGGCCCGATATTTGGTCGGCCAATTTGCGGGCATCTCCGCCAAGGCGATTCCAGCGCCGAAGCCTCCCCACAGATCGCCCTGGCGTGCAAGAGCAGCGCGAACAGCGTCACCATTGTGCAGTTGGATGTAATGATGGCCAGGTCGGTCAATCTTCTCGACGGCACTGTAGAAATCCCGAAGTTGACGTTTGATTCGAGCGACGTCCGCTGGGACGGCGCAGAGGTTGTGTTTTTCTGCGAATGCTGATGCGGTCATGCTGTCCTCCTTGGGTTGGATGAGTTGGCCATTGCCACGTTGCCACGTTGCCAACATGCTTTTGGCACCCAGATAAAGGGACCAAAAATCGGAGTGAAAACCATCTTGGCAATATGGCAATGGAGAGATATTTTTTATATATATCATTGATATATATATGTTTTCTCGTTGCTGTAGCGTGGCAACGGACTGCAACCGTTGCCACGATTGTGATATTGGGGTGGGACGCCGTTGCTACGTTGCCGTTTCTGTTGCCAAATCCAGCAATTGGAATTTGCTTCCTGCACCCGGCTTAGGCTTTCCCAGAATGCGGATTTCGTCGCTCTCAATTAGGTACTGGAGCGCACCGTCGACTTCGCGCAGATCACTTCCACGGACGCCCTTCCTTCGCAGCAAAGCCGAGTAAGCTATCGTGTGGTCGGGAGCCTCGCGCAGGATCTCGACTATGCATTTGCGAAGCGCCTCAGCGGGGCTGGATGACATGTGGCGGGACACGCCACTGGCTATCAGTTCGATTGAGCGGTAGACGACCGCCCATGCCCATTCGACGTCATCGAGCGAGATCGATGGTTTGCCGGCATCTCTACCGATAGCCCTGATCGCGGCAAGGCGAACGGTGTTCTCGGCGGCGCGGCCATTGATGTCGTTGTACACTTCATCCCACCCGCGCCGGTGCTGCCACAGAAATATCTCGCCCCAACGCTTGTAGGCCTCTCCATGCTCTCCGCCCTCGAAAGGTATCTTGGCCTTAGTCGCACCGGCCGGCGGCTTCGGGAACTGTGTAATGGCGCGATGCAGGGCGGCCACGAGGCTTGCGGGTGGCTTCAAGTCAACATCTAGGCTGGGAACGCGTACCCCGTCCTCATCGCGTGACCCGGTGACAAATACGAACCTATTGATGAAGCCGTCGGACACCGATGCGGCGCTCAGGCCCGCGTACAACGTCGACGGCGTCGTCATAGCCAGCACTGTAAGTGCAGGCCCAATCAACGGCCCGTCGTCTTTTTTGGTTTCGCTGCTGGCGTATATGCGACCGTCGAACACGGAGTTTGATTGATCAAAAATGGCCAGCAGCATCTTACGGATGGACGCCGACGCGGAGTTTTGATTCCGGCCGTTGATGTCCTGGAGCAGGATCCCGAACTCATCGAGAACAGCCACGGTCGAGATGCTCTTCCGCAGCATCCGTTCAATGGCGGCATAACTGGTCGGGTCGCCGTTGCTGACCGCCCCTTGCGCCCCGCAGAGATCGCCCAGCGCGCGGATTGCCTTCGGTGGGTGACCCTTGCCGCCGGCCGTCGCCAGAAGGGTACAAAAATAGATATTCACACCGGCATTCGTTGGGCCGATCGCCTTCTTACCGAAGCACCCGCCGAGGAGTGCAATGGCAGCGGCCAGTGATAGCTCCGGCACCGGCACGATTGCCGTACTGTTGACCCACGTGGCAATCTCGGCCAGCAGCCCGCCAGCTGCTTCAGGCGTGAAGGGGCTCGGGTGCATATTGGGCGTGTCGGAAAGATTCGGCTTGATGTTGTCGTTTGCGGGCGCGGGAACCGACCTTTTAGATAGCATCGCTGCCGCGAACTGCTTGCCCCTCTCCGCTTGAGCCTCGCGCTCCTCAATCAACGGCACGCCGAATTTACCCCACAGCCGCGCGAAATCCTTCTGTGCCCGCTGTTCCGTTGTGTAGCGGTGAAACCAGTCGCCCTCCGAAGATAAGAAGAGAGAGGCCGCCTGCTCAGCGGTATAACCGTCGAAGGCAAGTTGCTCTACGACGCGGGCGGCGTGCTCCGAGCGGTCACCAACATCACAGGCGGCGAGAAGCACGCTGGCATTTTCGGTGACAGCAATCCCATTGACCGACGGAAGTTCACCAAGCGTGACGCTCGCTGCCGCCGCCGCAGGCCCAGACCAAGGCTCCAATGCCCCGCGAAGTTCCTCGACGGACGTCAGCGTGCCGTCCCAATGATCCTGCACGATGACCGTTACCGGTTCGATGGAACGGCCGCGCTCAAGTTTCTTTTTGTTTGGCCAGTTGAGGCAGCCGGGTATTCGCCAGACGTGAGCGATGTCCGCCGTGCCGTGGTCGCTTCCGGTTGCGCGCTTCAATGCAGCGGCAAGTGGCTTTGCTTCGGCTGGCGGAATTGGACGGTCGAATAGAATGAAGGGCTGTTGATTGCCTGGCGATGTTTCCAAGACCAGATTGGCGTCCAAGGGCAGAGAACCCGACATACGCTTATCGCTATCCATGTCGGCAACGAGGCCAAGCACAGCTACGATATCGGCTTCGGTGCCACGCTTGCCTCGCCCGAGACCGCGTCGCATTACTTGGAGGCCAATGTAGCAATTGGCGCCGGCCGTCGACGCATGCGCCATTATCGCCTCGACGGTGCCATCTACATCGCCGATCGCATGATGGGACACTGCTCCGTCGACGTCAGCGCCACCCGTTGTATTCGCGAAGAACACGGAGGAGACTAGGACGCCGTTGATTCCGTCAGCAAGTGAATGCAGCATCGCGCAGTGCGCGCGGATGGCCGCTTCATCGAATGCGGCGACGGGTGGAGTTTTAATTTTGGGAAGTGGTGCCATCGGCCGTAACGTGCCCCCTGAGTTTCGCTATTGCTGCTTGCGTGATCACTGTGGCCAGTGCAGGTGAGAATGTCGCAAGGCGCCTTCCGCCGTTACCGTTCGGGGCGTAGACCAAACGCCTGCCGTCGAAGGTCTCCATTAGTTTGAGGTCATACATCCGAACACTATCGTTCAGTTCGAGATCGAAATTCGCGATGAGCCTCACCTGCCCGCCACCCGGATTGGCAGCAGGTTTGATGTCGAGGATCCTCACGGTTCACCCAATCGCCAGCGCGAGCGACCCAAAGTCGTCGGCGCCGCGACCACCGTTTCGCGTGGCGAAGTACCGACCTTCGATCTCGCGCGTGTCGTCGCAGCGTTCGCGGATGCCGCAGGCGACGAGGAATGCTTCAAATCGCGGCGAACGGCGCTTCCCGTCCGCGCTCACCAAGAACGAGAACACTTGGATCGTCTGGCTTGGGCGTCCATCGGCCGGGTCGGCGAAAACGTTGATCCGGACGAGCTCGTCGGATTCTTCCTTGATGTCGACGGCGAACACTCTCCATGCTCTCCATTCGGCCGATTGCTTGAGACGCTGCTGGGCAGCCTCGGCAACTCGCTCGACCTGGCGAGTGGGTGCCGTTACGCAGAAAGTGACAGCATCGCTAGTGGTGATTTCAGGGCGCAAGGATCCTCCTCTCCGGCGCGCGGCCGGTCAGTTGGTTGGCGGAAATGTGTGATTGGTAGTAAATAACCGGCGAACGTCGCGGAGCGTCAAGGGATGGCCGGAGTTCCGGCGTTCGTTATTTCGCGCATGCAAGGGCTCCCATCAGGAGCGGGCGCAGCCTATCCATAACTACTGCTGCGTCTTCAACTGTGTCTGCCAAGTCTTCTTGCGGTGAGCACACGGCACTTCTAGCCGCCACTTCTTCGGACAATAGGCGAGCACCCTTGATTAGCACGCCAAGCTCATTCCAGAGCTCCACGATTTTCTCGGTCATGCTGCAGCCCTCCCAGTGATGCGCGCATCGATCCATTCGGCGACCTCGCTCGCGACGAAAGCAAAGCGCTTGGGACCACCGAGCGAAACTGCCTTGGGGAAAGTCCCGGCCGCGCGCTTTGCGTTGATTGCTGTTCGTGAAAGTGAAGTCATCCGGCACGCCTCATTCATCGAGATAAGGCGCGGCGTGTTGTCGTTGCTGTGTTGCATGTTATCACCTCTGTGTCTTTGTTGAAGGTGACAACTAACTAGGCGTTTACCCCTGGAAAGTCACAACGAGATAATCGGATTACTTTGTGGTGAGGGCTTCCCCTACCAACTCGCCGTGCTCGTCTCGGGCAGCTTTGTAGATTTTTACCGCCCGCGCTATCGTATTTTCGTGCACGCCGAATTCCTTGGCCAGTGCGGCCAGCGCCTCTTGGTGAGACAACTTCGTGGGGTCGTGCTCCCGCTCGCGCTTGTCGCCGTAAACCTGATCATAGCGTTCCCCGATATCCAGCCACCGCGCAGGCGGCCGTTTCGGCTGCCCTCGATCCTTAGGCTTTGGCGCAAGAAGGTCGGCCACGAACCTCAGGAACGGGCGCGAGGCGAAACCCTCCCGCAGCAGCGCTCGTGTCTCGCGCAATGCCTCAAGATCGCGGCCGTCGTGCATCTTGGCGCGAAGGTCCGCGGTCTTCGGGCAGTAAATGTGGCCGATCTTCGCCATCACACACCGCCCAAGCAATACGCAGCCCAATCGGCCATGAGCGCCCTTCGCTTCGCCAGCACGTCGCCACGCCGATAGGCGCGTTCGGTTTCATCGCCAACCACGTGCGCCAATGCAGCCTCGGCGATCTCGCTCTGATGGTCGGTTTCCTCTGCCGCCCAATCGCGGAAAGTCGAGCGCATACCGTGGACGGTGTAGCCCTCGACAACTGCCTTGAGCGCGTAATCCATTGTCTGGTGGGATATCGGCTTCTTCGCCTTGATGCCGGGAAATACATAGTCGTTGAGGCTTTTTTCCTGCATCTCCCGCACGATCTCGACGGCACGGTCGCAGAGCGGCACGCGATGCTGACGCTTCCCCTTCCCCATGCGCTTCGCCGGGATCGTCCAGACCTTCGCGTCCAGATCGAATTCCGACCACGTGGCCAGCCTCGTTTCGCTGGTTCGAACGGCCGTCAAGATGGTGAATTCCAGCGCCAGTGCGCCCATAGCGTCAACCGCGCGCAACTTCGTCATGAAGGCCGGAACGTCGGCATATGGCATTGCGGCATGATGTCCGCGATTCAATGCGTCCTGTGGTGCTAGGAGCTTGTCGAGCAGGCCCTTCCACTGGGCAGGATTGTCGCCGTCACGCAGCTTTCGCGCCTTGGCAGCGTCGAGCACGAGCCGGACGCGCGTCAGCGTCTTTTCTGCCGCCGCAGGCTTTTCGTGCCAGAGCGGTTTAAGCACCCGCAGCACGTCGTCTGTTGACACCTCGGCTACCGGCACCTTGCGGATCGGCTTGGCGAATTCGCGGGCAAATTGCTTCCAGCCGACTACCGTTTTTGCGCCTGTCCACTTCGGCGTCATCGCTTCTATATACTCGTCGGCGACCTCGCCAAAGGTCTTCGGCTTGATCCTCGCCTGACGCTCGGCCATGTCCTTGAATGGGTCGCCTCCGCGACCTAGGATCGTTCGGACCTCATCTGCCTTGACGCGTGCTGCGGCGAGCGACACATGGCCGGTGCCTGTCCCGTAAGAGCCGAGACCCATTTCGCGACGCCTGCCGTGGCGGATGTATATGAACACCCAATAGCGTGTGCCGGCCTTGCCTGTATGCAGCCACAATCCTTCGCCGTCGCGCAACTTAGCCTTCGTGCTCGTCTTGATCTCCAAGGCGGTAAGCAGGTTCCTGGCCATTCCTAACGGTTCTCCCAATTCTAGTCGCTGCATAGCAAAGTCAGTAGTGACAACACATGCAGCCATATTGGGAGTATCGTTAGGAAAATCAAGTTCCAGTGTGCAATAAAGTCAACTATTTCAAGTAGTTGTATCCGGAGCTCGACTACCGCAACGGCGGGTGAATGCGGAGCCGCGCATTCCGCGCGCCCAGGCATTGCGTTCAAGATCGTGAGCCGCGCTCTCGGGACGGGCGCGGGCGTGCGACCTGCCGCTCCCGCAGCACGCAAGTGAGTCGCATTTAAGAAAAGTGCGACTTATCGCCATCGAACCTGACAACCGCCATTTTTGGGCTTAAGCTCCGAATCAGATTTAAGTTGTTTTTTCCCGGCGATCTCTGTCCCGGCATTCCGCCGCATCCCTTGGAGCAACATCGATGACGCCAGCCGAAAGGCCCTGCGACGAGACGATTCGGCTGGCGCTGCGCCGGATCCTCGACAGCCGCGGCTTTCGGCGAAGCGAAAGGCTGCGCGCTTTCCTTGCCTATGTCGTCGAGAAGGAAATGATCGGCGAAGGCGCGCAACTAAAGGGATATTCGATCGGCGTCGACGTCTTCGGCCGCGATCAGACCTTCGATGCAGACGGCGACCCGCTTGTCCGCGTCCATGCCGGCAAGTTGCGCAAGCTGCTCAAGACCTTCTACGACACCGACGGCGCCGACGAAAAGTGGCAGATCACCATTCCGAAGGGAACCTATGTCCCGGAGTACCGCCGCATGCACGGCGCCGCTGCCGAGACGGTCGCGGTTTCGGTCCGGCAGGAAAAGAGCACCCGCCAACCCTCGTCCGGACGCCGCGCTCCCTGGCAGCCGGCGCCATTTTCTTCTCCCTGGGCGGTGCTGAGCGTCCTGCCGCTTCTGCTCTTCGCGCCCCTGCCCTCCCCCGAGATGACGCTGGACATCGACGCGGAGGCCAAGCTCGTCGACGGGCCGATGGCCGCCATCCGCGGCTTGCCGTCCGTCCGCGTCGGCGTAACCGGCCCCGAACACAAGGGCACCAGACATTTCGCAAAGGCGCTGCGCGAGGCCGCACTTCGCCACAAAACGCTTGCCAGGGCGAGCGCGGTCGAGGGCGAAGGCGCGCCAGCCTCCAGCAATCAGGCTCTGGCCTTCTCGATCAATCTCACCTGGTACGACGCGCCTGCAGCGGGCATCCGCATCACGCTCTCGCATGACGGCGAAGGCATCCCGCTGCGGCACGATTTCATCACCGCGGAACGGCTGGCGAGCGAGCCGGACATTCTCTACGAGAGCACCTCGCTTGCCGCAAAGCTCTTCGCGCTCGACGGCGAGATCTACGCCCACACCGCCGCGGAGAAGGTCCAGAGCACGCTCATGGAATGCATGACCGCGACGGCGCGCTACCGCCGGCTGCTCACGCGCGACAGCTTCCAGAAGGCCTGGGACTGCCAGCAGAAGCTCGGTCCGCTCAAGGGCGACGAGCCGTTCTTCATCATTTCCGCCAACAGCCCGCTCAAGATTATCGGCCACTAAGGCATTCCGCTGTCAGGTGGTATCACTGAAAGCAGAAAAGATGCTCTACATTCGAAGTTCTAGAGCACCCCTCTGCGCGTCCGGCTGCACACGCGACGCTTTTGGCTCTGCTGGTGCGACGCGTGAAAGCGCATTTTTCCCTGCAATATTAAGACTGTTCATTTGCGTGATTCGCACTTACCGTGTGTGCGTGCGTTGGATTTCATGCCGGGTTGCTCACTGGAGCACCGCGCGTTCGGCGAACGCGTAACGGGGTTCCAGCTAGTCGGACCTGCGGCGTCCTGGGTTTTGGTCGCAGGCATGCACATTGGTCAGCAGTAACCGCGCCTTGCGCGGATGTGTCCCACGAGCAGCAGGTGTCGAGGTCGGCGACCGGCCGGACGCTTGGCTGGAGGAGAAGGTCTTGGTCGGCGGGTTGCAACGCCTTCCGGACGCTCGAGTGGGGGACATTGGACATGCCGCAAGATTCCTGGAAACAGGCGGGCGCCAAGGACGATCCTGTCGGCTTCCTGCCGCAACTGCCCGTTCCATACCGTGGCCCGGACGACCGGCTCGCCATCGCCGAGATGGCGGAGGTTTTCGGGGTGACGCACCGGACGTTGCATTTCTACGAAGAAAAAGGCTTGCTGACCGCCGCGCGCATGGGGCCGATGCGCGTCTATGGCGAGGACCATATCCGCCGCATGGCGGTGATCAACGCCTGCCGGGAAATCGACATGCCGATCGCCGCGATCCAGGAACTGATGGCGGCACTCGACCGGGCGGAAAACCAGGAGCGGGCCGACGAACTGTTCGACGCTGCCCTGCAGGCGCGTCGCCGCGAGCTCGCCGCCCAGCAATCGATCCTGCGCCGCCAGATGCAGAAGATCGCCGAGTTGCTCGAAGCGAGATCGGTGGAGGGCGAAGACGATCCGACGGCAGCGGAGCATGTGCACCTGTCGCCGATCGAGTCCGACTGCCTGGGCTTCATGGCCGAAGGTTATTCGGCTTCGCGCATCGCCCGGCTGATGGACATGGACCTGACCGCGGCGCTCACGCTTGAATCCGGGATCATCCGCAAATTCGGCGCCCACAATCGCTTCCAGGCTGTCGCCAAGGCGGTTCTCGCCGGAGTGATCGCGTCGGAATAGAGATCGAACGAAACGATAACGCCGACCACAGACCGATACGGCCTGTCGCAATATTTGACGAGCAGAGCGGCCCCGCGCAGTTGTCATCGCCCCTGCGCAGCAGTAGTATTTTGCCCACAGCCGTGTACGTCTTTATCCGCGGACTGCATGTCTTGTCAGCGATATGCTTCTGATAGAGCAGAAGAGCCTCTCGAAATTCGAGAGCCCTATTCAGAAGCTTATTTCCATCCGGCGCCAGTAAATGGCGTGTCCGCCGATCTTTATTGAATTCGGCCGGATATACTTGGAGGAAAAAATGAGCAAGCTCACGACAATTCTCATTCTCGCAGGCGGCCTCGCCCTGTCCGGCTGCCAATCTGCGACGACAGGATCGACCGGACGCGCTGGCGAGTTCGGTTGTATCGCCGGCACGGTCGGCGGCGCGGTCGTTGGCGGCTTTGCCGGCGCGGCGATCGGTTCGGGAACCGGTCAGCTCTGGGCTGTTGGCAGCGGCGCTGCGCTGGGTGCTGCGGGCGGCAATGCCTTGACCTGCTATTGATGCGAAGGGTCGAGATGATGAAAAGACTAGTCCTGCTGACGGCATTCGCATTCTCTACGGCCATTACGGCCGGGGCGCAAAATCAACCGGCGGCTATGAATCAGGGCCAGATGGATCGGCTCGACCGTGACAGGAATGGCGCGGTCGACCAATCCGAATACCAGGCCTTCATGACGTCGGCCTTCACGAGTCTGGACAAGAACAAGGACGGCAGCCTGCGCTCCGAAGAAGTGGCGCAGGTTCTGAACACGCAGCAGTTTGCCGCTACTGACGCCAACCGCGACGGCAGGCTCAGCCAAAACGAGTTCCTGAACCGGGTCATGGCCGACTTCAAGACAGCCGACCGCAGCGGCGACGGTAATCTTCAGTAGAAGACATGCCGGCGCATCCAGCGAGCACGTGAGCCCGATCAGCCAACGCTATCGGCGGTTGCGCGCCTGCTGCATGCTTCCTTGACGAAGCCGCTTTAAGGAAAACATGCAGCGATTCAAGGTGCTATAGCGTTCTTTGTGCGTCTGACAAGACGCGCGGCGCTGTAGCGCTACCCGCCTCACGACTTCTGGCATTCAGGCAGGCGCCGCGGCTTTTCGAATTTGTCCAGTTGCTCCTTTGTAAGGCAAAGCGGAAAGCCCGCCAGCCGCATTGTCTCCACAAGGCGCCGATGTTCGGCCTCGTTGTAGCCCGGATCGTTGTTCATCAGCTCGGCGTTGAGGTCTGGAAAGACCTTCAGCGCCTGCTCGACCCAGGACTTCGCCTCGGCGGTTCGCCCGAGAGCGGCTAGAGATCCCGCCTTGAAGACCCATTTGTCGCGGTTGTAGTTGGCGGTCGTCACACGGTCGAGCATGCGGAGGCTGTCTTCGTAACGGCCTGCCATGAAATAGGCATAGGCAAACGGGCCCGAGGCCCACATCGGGTAGTTCGGATCGAGTCTTATCGCCTGTTCGATCAGTTCAGCGCCGCGCTCGGCTTCGCCAAGCGTCGATGCTAAGCCGATATAGAAAATCAGGATTTCCGCCGCCCCCGGCGCCAGGCGAAGTGCAGTGTCGAATTCAGCCTTCGCGCGCACAAAGTCGCCTCTCCCTCCCAGACTCATCCCTAGAACCGCGTGCGCTTCGGGGTCGCCGGGGTCTAGTCGGACCGCCATTTCTGCGGCTTCGTCGGCCTTGCGCGTTGCCGTGTCCCAGTCGGCGCCAAAGCTCCGCCATACGCAATAGGAGTGGAAGAGCTCCGCCCAGGCGCGCGCCAGCCCGGGATCGATTTCAACGGCGCGCGTGAGGAGCCGGATGGCTTCTTCCACGTCGGATTTGGTGAAGAGTTCCAGCTTCTCCGTACCTAGCAGGTAGAGCTCGTATGCGGATAGATTTTCCGGCGGCTTGCGGCGGGCGGCGTTCCGCCCCGCCTCTTGTATGAGCCCCGCGCCGCCTCCGAGGCGGTTTGCAATTTGTTCGGCGATTTCGTTCTGGACGGCGAAGATATCCCTGTCCGGCTGATCCCACCGATTGGACCAGATGTCCTCGCCGCTGGCCGCGTCGATCAGGCGTGCGGCAATGCGGGTTCGACCTGCCTCCCGCTGGATCGAGCCTTCGATGACATAGCCAACATGCAATGCAGCTGCGACTTCCCGCGGATCGACGGCTTTCCCTTTGTAGATGGCGGTCGAGTTGCTGCCGATGACGGCGTATTCGGGAAAGCGCGCCAGATCGGTGATGATGTCCTCGGTGAGTCCATCGGCAAGGCGCTGGGCGGCTTCGTCGCCGATGCTATTGAATGGCAAGACGGCGACCGACGGTACACGGCTGCGCTGCGCGTCATAGCGATCGGGCCTGAGGAGCGGCCAGCCTGCAACAGCAGCGATCATCGCCAAGCAAATCGCAGCAACGGCCGCCTTCCACCTCCACCGTTTCGGCGGAACCCCAGCGGCCTCGGCCTGCGACACCGACAGCATATAGCCCCGTTTCGGCACTGTACGGATGACTGCGTGCGCGTTGTCGCCGAAAGCCCTGCGAATGTCGGCGATACATTGCACGAGGCTATCGTCGGTCACCGCGACACGACCCCACACCGCTTCGATCAGTTCGTCTTTGGTCACGACCCGTCCGGCATGGTCGGCGAGATATGTCAGGACGGCGAAAGCCTGCGGCCGCAACATCACGTCGCGACCCTGACCATCATGCAACAACCCCACGCGAAAATCCGCGGTTACGCCGTTGAATGTGAATGCATCGGGTAACCGGACATCCATGCCGCGCCCTCCCTCCGCCGGGTAATTCTTGGAAACGCCGCGCCGAAATATTAGCAAACACTTGGGCTGCCTGAAATGCCGCCCGATGTGGCGCTTCGGGATAATTTCGGCAATTGATCGGCACCCCTTCGTTACTTTATCCGCGCAGTCGACGCAGATTGATTGATCCAGCACATCAGTCCGGATCGAGGGACTCAGATGATCCAAACGCCAACAATGCCTTCTGCCTTGTTCGCAGCCGGAGCCTTTCTTGGTCTCCTCACTCATGTCGAAGCGCATCCGACCGGCAGCGACTGGACCTATCCGCCGGCATGCTGCAAGGGCGATCATGCGACCGGTGACTGCCAGGCCATTCCGGGTAGAGATGTCAGCAAAGGCCGACATGGATTTTCGGTGGTACTCCATCCAGGCGACCACCACCTGGTGACGAAAAAGCAGCGCTTCCTGATCCCCTACGGGGACGAAATTCCATCGGGCGACAACGACTTTCACATTTGCCTTCATCCCACGGAGGAGCACATGAACTGCTTCTTTGCGCCGCCTGATGGTGTTTGAAGGCACTGCCCTGCGAAGGAAACCCTCGAAGTCCTCGTAAAAGGATTGGCACAGCGACAAGACGCATGCAGCCAAGGGTCGGGTGTCTCGGTCCAGAGGCGTTCCCGGTCGTCTGCCTGCGCGCAAGGAATGTGGCCCCGAAAGCAGTCCGTTACTGTTCCAATTGAGCCCGCCTCACGTCGCCCCCCCTCAATACGCGCGATCGTGATAGCTTTATCCATGTAGAGCGAACCCAGCGCGAAGAACCATCTCTCAAGATGACTGGCAACACGCCGGAAACAACTTGCGCTCACCTTTATCCGTTTAACGTTAAATCAATATTTTTAGCAAACTCTGGTTGTGCAGATCGGGGGACGAGGAAGACGCTTCATCACGGGCGCAAGCCTCTTGAGGAAAACGGAAAAATACTCTCATGGCAACGCGCCTGAGTCACGATGATACCGGGCGGCGCGGGGAACGTCCGGTCAATAAAGCAGCGCTTTGCATTCATTTCCTGCTTTTTGTTCTTCTTGTCCTTTCCGTCTGGGCGATGCCCCGCGGCCCCCTTGTGCTTGTCGTTACGCACCCGAACGAGCCGCCGCAAAAAGCCATGTCGGTGATCGCCGCTGCCGGCGGCTCCTTCGTCGCCAGCGGAGGGCTGCCGTGGCTTTCACTGGCGCATGCCGATTCCGAAGATTTCCCGGCGAAGCTGCTGCATGCCGGCGCACTGCTTGTTCTCAATGCTGGCCTCTCGATGGCCTGCTCGCAGGAAGGTTTGAAATGAGCGCTCTCGAAAAAATTCGCCAGAAGGTGTCGCCGGGGATCGTCGCGCTTCTTTGGATCAATGTCGCACTGATCGCCCTCACGACCGCGATGCGCGCGGACGGCTTCGACCGCCTCGCCGTCGGCGCCGCCATCGTCATCGTGGCGTCGGCAACCATCGGCTGGATCCGCGACAGGACGGGGCCGACGACCCGGATCGTCACTGCAATGGCCCACGCGGCCACGGTTGCCCTTCTTGTTTTTGCCTTTTCCGGCTCGCCGCTGCAGATCGACATGCACATGTATTTCTTCGCCAGCCTCGCGATCTGCGCCGCCTGGATCGACTGGCGCGCGATCGTCGGCTATGCGGCGCTCGTCAGCGTTCATCATCTGCTGCTCTATTTTGTCTCGCCTTTCGCGGTTTTCCCGCAAAGCTCGGATTTTTCGCGCGTGTTGCTCCACGCGGTCATCCTGACGCTGGAAAGCGCGGTTCTTATCGCGATGGTCTTCTCACTGGTTTCCGCGTTGGTTTCGGCGGAAAAGGCGACGCACGAAGCCGAAGAAGCCCATCGTCAAAACGCCGAGATGGCTGAGCGAGCGAGAGCGGCCGACCTCCAGGCCGAAGCCGAGCGGGTTCGTCTCACGGCGGAAGCGGAAGAGGCCGCGCGCATGCGTCTGCAAGAGGCCACGTCCGGACTTGCCGCCGGCCTTCGCCGGCTGGCAGCGGGCGATCTTGCCTTCCAGCTCACCCAGCCTTTCGCGCCGGATTTCGAGGCGCTTCGCCACGACCTGAACGGCGCGGTCTCGCAACTCAGTGCGACCTTGAAAGGCGTGGCGCGGGCTGCCGGCGCCATTGATGGCAACTCGCGCGATATCAGCCGGAGCTCCGGCGAACTCTCGACGCGCACCGAGCGGCAGGCCGCGTCGCTGGAGGAGACCGCAGCCGCCCTCGGCCAGATCACCGCCAACGTCACCCACGCGTCCAAGCGGGCGGAGGAAGCTCGCGTCGTCGCGGCGCAGGCCAATACCAGCGCCTTGCAGTCCGGCAGGATCGTCTCCGAAGCCGTCGATGCAATGGGCCGGATCGAACAATCGTCGACACAGATTTCCAGCATTATCGGCGTGATCGACGACATCGCCTTCCAGACCAATCTGCTGGCCTTGAATGCCGGCGTGGAGGCCGCGCGGGCCGGCGAAGCGGGCAAGGGATTTGCCGTCGTCGCGCAGGAAGTGCGCGAACTGGCGCAGCGCTCCGCCCAGGCTGCCAAGGAGATCAAGGAACTCATCCGCAATTCAAGCGCCGAGGTCCAGAACGGGGTCAAGCTGGTCAGCGAGACCGGTGCGACGCTGAGCGCGATCGAAACCTATATCGCGACCGTCAACGAGCACATGGATGCAATCGCGCTCTCCGCGCGCGAACAGTCCTCGGAGCTCGTCGGCGTCAACGCCGCCGTCACCCAGATGGACCAGGTTACCCAGCGGAACGCCGCCATGGTCGAGGAGGCGACCGCCTCAGGCGCAGCGCTCGCCGACGCGGCGGCCCAGCTTCGCGAACTGATCGCGCATTTCCAACTGGGGGATACGGCACGGAACACCGCGGCGGCGCACCGCGTCTCCGGGCTCCAGAAGGTCGCCTAACGCTTGGCGATCCCGGCAATGCTTTGTCGGGATCGCCATGAACCCATCTGCAGCGCGGTGCAAAACTGCATTTCAATCAATCGCGATGCCGCTGCGGCGCTAGAGCCATTGACTGCGCGTAAGCCAATGGTGAGCGATTGCCGGGCATATTCTCGTCGAGCACCAGGGTCTTGAGGTCATCGGAGCGAACGTCGAGAGCCACCGCCCGTTCGAGCTTGTCGACTGACCAAACGACATAGCCAAGCTTCGCGCTATATCCACACTCGCATCCGCAGTTGCAATCATGTTCACGCTCATGCTCGTCTTCGTCTTCGCGTTCGCACTTACATTTCGCTGCGACGATCTTGTGCGGGGAGACTGGCAGAATCATGATCTGCGGCTTCGGCAGTTTGTAGCAATGCCCTTCATAGGCATAGCCGTAAATTACCCCAACACTCTCAAAGCCACCGCTCACCCCGGTATCAACTGATATATAATGGAAATATTGGGATGTTTTTACCGCAATTATGACGTTTTCTGCAGCAATGATACCCGGCTTCTTAATAACCTCATTAATCATAATTCCCATTGCTTCAATAATGTCGCCATAGTTTTCTGGTGAAATTTTCGGATTTCCCCTCAGAAGTTCTTCCATTTTTTCCTTGTAATACTCATTATCCTCATTTGAATCTTGTGACTTTTTAAAGATATTACCGGGCCTTCCGTAGAGCCTTATTTCTCCGGGATTGTACGGATCCCTGCGTCCCGTTATTTCGTGCCGGTCAGTGAACAAGCTTGGATTTCCACAACAATCACTCATGTTCCTCTCCTTCCGAGCTCTATCTTCGATTGATGATCTCACGCCATGCAAAATTCGACTCCAGCAGGCCAGCCGCCGGACCCTGAGCAGCGGCAATCACGGCGTATGCCGCCTGATCGAGCCGCAGCGTGTTCGGATCGAGTGACCACAGCGCGACCGCGATAGCCTGGCCAACGGCATCGCGGGCAGCGGTCAGCGCCAATCTGAAGATCATCGGTTTGATCTGGAAGGCATCCTCGGTCATCTGGCGGAACCGGTCGAAGTCATCCTGCGCCAGGTCTCGTATATCGATATCCACGAGCCGTATGTCGGCGCAGTCGCGCGCAACGAGCTCCCGATGATAAAGTTCGACGATGGTGTCGAAGATGGCGCCGACGAACGGAAGTGCTCGGTCATGCACGTTCTGCGTCGTCTCGGACACGCGGCGGAAATTGGTGGCGAGGCGGATCTGCGTCTCCGGGCTCGTTTCCGCAAAGCGGTTGAGTTCATTGTAAAGCAGCAGATTGCCTCTCGTTCGCCGCAGCAGCCGGTCGATGGCGGAGTCGAAATGCAGGAACGAGATCAGCGACACCGCGTCCGAAAAAGCTTCCGAGAATGGAAAGAAGTCGTCCCCCTGTGTCGGGGCTGTCGGGATTCCTGTCTCTGAAAGCAGGATGAGGTGGCCGACCTCATGGGCGATCGCGTCGAAATTCAACGCGTAAGGCCGCCTTATGCCACCGATATCGGAACACCCTAGTTCCAGGAAACCGTAGCCCGCCTGTGCGTTGTCCCAGTTTACGAAGGCGACGATCTCAAGCCTCGGAAAGGTCTGGCTGAAGAACCATCGGATCGGGTGCCCCAGATAGCTCTGCCAGATGTCGAGAACGAAATGCACGCAGGCATAGGCGTGTACGCCAAGAAATGCTCTCGAGTCAGGTCGCATATTGTCGAAGTGGCGGTCCGGACCGGGGCTTGGCGGAGGACGCCTGGCACCATCAAACGGCGGGAGTTGATTGGAGGCGTACGGGTGCTTGTCAAGGAGCGGATCGACCACATACATGGTCGGGTCGCTCGGCCCCTCGCCGATTTCGTCGCGCGGTATCGAAAGCCACACGCGGTCCGGCTGCTCATATCCGGGAATGAAGGGCGGCTGAGGAAATATCCAGAAGCGCGTACCAAGGCGCGCATTTGCCGATTCGAGGGCATCGTCCCCAAGCAGACGCATAGCACAATTGCCCCCCTCGATGGAAAATCCGGCAATTACGGATTCAATTTATAAGTGTTTGCTAAATTTGAGTCAATGCCACCAGCCTCCAGATCGCGGATGAAGGTGTTCGTCGCAACCCAATCAGCGGGACCGCGCGCCTCCGCGCGCTGCGTAGCAAGGCCCGGAGCGCGCTGCAGCGCAAGGAGCGCGTCGCGCTTCTTCTGTCCCACGATTTCGCTTCGCAGCTTTTTCACTTCGTCATCCTGCCACCCGGCGGCCCGCAGGACCGTGTCGAGGGAGCGGCCCCGAAAGTTCATCTTTCGCGCGATTGTTGTGAGCCGGTCGCGCTCGCCGGCGCCGATTAAATTGCGGCGCATGAGGCGCGACAACGTTCGCTGAAGATCGACGAGCGAGTCCGTCAGCGGTGGAAAGCCAAGCTCTGCGGGGCCTGAATGAACGGCAACAGCATCATCGGGCGCCAGCCACCAGCGCCGATACCACCGGTAAACCAGGCCGATGCCGATCATGCCGAAATCGCCGAGTTCCGCCGCCCTGAGCGCTCCCATGCTGGCGGCGCCGATGATCACGATTCCCTGCGCCATTGCCCACAGGATCTCCTTGTGCCGGACGGCCGGCCTGTCCTCGAACTGTCCGTCGATCAGAACCATCGCACGCGGACGAAATGCATGGGCGGCAAGCAGAATATCCCCCTGCGCCACGGGTCTCAGATAGATGGCATCGAGCACCGCCTCCGCTTCCGTGAGCCTGAGCGTCGGGCCAAGAAACACCAGGATTGGACCTTGGTTCTCATTCATCGGCGTCGTTACCGCAGAATGGAAAAGGGCGTTGCCCCCGGAAGAATGGCCCTTACGCATTCAACGCCCGTTTCATTGTCCGAGCCGACAGGCACGGCCAGCACGGGTCCGAGCCCTGCCGCCAGCGTCCTCTCCAGCAGCGAAGAGAGATCGGCAGGCACGGGTGCCTCGTCCGAAACATGTCTCATTGCGGAACCGCCATCGAGAATGAACTGACGCGCCTCAGAAACGACTGCGTCCGTGCTTCTTCGGTAATGCCCTCGGGTCTGGTCGTCGCGCGCGCCCGATATGGCGCCGGCGCGTGCCGACAAGGCTTCCAGCATTGCGCTCAAGGCCGCGGCCGCGACGCTTGGGCCAGCCGCATAGCCCTCGGTCGGCAGCGCCAGGATCGGTTCGCCAGGGCCGGTTTCGATCGACTGGCACCAGACGACGGGAACACCGGTTGGTGAGGGAGCCAACCACAGCCCGAACGATACCCCCCACTCCGCGGCAACTGACAGGATGTGATCGACTTTTTCACTGAGCCCTGAGGGAGCGATCCGCATCCTGTCGAAGAAGCCGTGCGTGGCGAAGGCGCGCGCGATTGCGTCACGCTCGATACACTCGAACAGTCCGTGCAGGAATGCACCATAGGCTGACATGTGACAGGCAAGACCGGTCGTCGTGCGTGTGAACAGGCCATCGCCGGCAGGCGGCGGTTCGGTATAGCAGGCGTGGACAAGTTCGAACGGTATTGGCTGCAGGCCTCCCGTGGCGAGGTCTGTCCCGACGATCCAGGGGATTTCCCTTTTCCGCCAGGTCGGCTCAACTCCGGGTGCCAGGAGATTTTCAAACAGGCCCGCCACCAGTCCGAGATCGTCGGCGGTGGCGAGGAAAACGCGGTCCGGCGCGATCGATTCGGCGTAGAACCGCTCGAGCGATTCCATGATCGCCCCGACCGCGGCCTCCGCTATGGAAAGGCCGCGCCCGAGCGACGTGACTTCCGAGAGCGCAGCCGGCCGAACCGCCTGTACGACCGGCAGGCCGATGCGGTCGAGCCCGGTCAAATCCGCCACCCGCGTTATCCGCACTCGGCGACAGAGCGGTAGAATCGTCCGAAGGCACAGTTCCGCTTCTTCTGGCCCTGTAGGCGCGGAGAAAGGATTTCTCAGACCGGAACGGATCGCGTCCCGAAATCCTGAAAGCGCCGCGCCGGAGAGCGCTCGGTCCCTCACCTGCGTGGGTTCGTGTTCAACGCTCAATGGCAACGCCAAGCTCCCGCATCGAGCGCTGCGCCCGCCTGAGAAGGGCCGTCGCCCCCTGGCGTTCAGCAATTTCCAGGGCCGACCGCAAATCCGCAACGACAACATCCTTGGTCGCATTGTTCCGTGCATGAAGGACGGCGCGGCATCGGTAAAGTTCGGCGAGCCAATAGGCGTGATGGGTTTCCTTGGCTTTTTCGATCGCTTCGTTCGCGACGTCGATCGCCGCCTCGTATTTCTGCGCAAGACCCAGCATGGTCGCATGCATATAGAGGTAGATCGGCAGGTCTATCACAGCACCGAGTTGCTTCAGGAGCGAGAGCCCGCTTTGAAACGTCCTGTGGCCGCTGGCCAGATTCTCGAGATGCGCACGTGCCCAGCCTTCGAAAAGAAGCGACAAGCCGGTCAGGGATTGCATCTCGTGCTTCCTCGCAAAATCCGCCATCCGTCCTGAAATATCGATGAGGCGCTCGAAATCGTCGCGGTAGAAGGCCGAAACCGCTTCAGTATCAAGCGAGTGCGCCTTGCTTGGCGTATGTGCGATACGGTCCACAAAGGTTATCATCTTCGAAAGCGCCGCATCCGATGACTTCGACTGGCCGGTCAACCACAGCGAAAGCGCCAGTTGCCCGAGACCGCAAACCTTGGCGTCGTGACCTCCGTAGAGCGTTCGGCCTGTTTTCGCCGACTGTTCGTCGTAGAGCGCGAGACCCGCCTCGATCGCAGCCTGCGTTTCGCGATGGTGACCAAGATTGAAATCGATCGCCCAGATACAATGGTTGATCTGCAGCCGGATTTCCGGATCTTCCGTCTCGGCCAACATCATCCGCACCTGCAAGGCGCGATCATGCATGACGCGAAAATCGGCTCCCGTAAGCCACCAGCCCCAATAGATGGGGAACCACTTGTATTGGTCTTCCATCGGTTGCCGGCGGGCAATCTCCACACCGTCCTCATAGAGCTTGCGGGCGGGCGGCGAATTCAAGCCCACCAGTCCGGTGAGGATCGGGCCAAGCGCGATCAGCGCCGAAAGCTGCAGCGGCTCGACGGCGTGCCCCGCGCCGAGTCGCTCGCAAAGCGCCAGCGCATGTTCGAGATATTGGCGCGCCTCGATCATCGCCGACCGGCTCGAGCTTTCTTTTCCCGCTGCGATGAAGAGTTCGACGGCGTTTGAGAGCAGCCCCGCCCGTTCGGCGTGCTCCGCGAGTTCGCCGGTGTCGATCCAGGCGGCGAGATGACGCTCCTGGCTGACGGCGCCGAAAAGGCGGCGATGCAATGTCTGCCGCTGTTTGCGCAACAGCCCGTTGTAGATCGTCTCCTGGATCAGCACATGCCGGAACCCGTAGGCGACGCGCCCCGGCGCTCTCATCCGCATCAGAAATCCCGTCTCGCAGAGCCTATCTGCCGCACTCGCCAGCGACTTCTTGCTGAAATCCGGCAAGAGCGCGCGCAGCAGCGGCAGCGTGAACTGGGTGCCGGCGATTGCCCCCGCTCGCGCGACGTCCCGGGCGGGACCCAGATGCTGGAGGCGCGCGTCGAGGATTCCCTCGAAGGCCGAGACGTGGCTGGGCTTGACGCTTTCCGAGAGGTTCATCGTGTCGGTGCCGACGTTTTCCGACACCCATTGGCAGATCTCCTCGATGAAGAGCGGAACGCCGCCCGATATTCTTTCCGTCACGTCGAAGAGCTCGGGAAGCATGGAGAGCCTGTGCTCAGGCCATCTCGCCTCGATCGCCAGCCGCGTTTCGTCGCGATCGAGCGCATGAAGGGAAAGTCGCGTCGGATTTGCCGCGTCGAGCCAATGGGCCTGGCCGCCAGCCAGCCGAGATCCCGCCGGGTGAGGCCGCGGGCGCGAGGTGATGACGAGAAGGATCGGGAGCTCGTGAACGGCCTGCGCGGCTTCCGCCAGCAGGTCCTGCGAGGTGGGATCGATCCAGTGCACGTCCTCGACTATCACGACGACCGGCCCGTTCCGGCAAGCCGCCTGCAGCGCGCGGAACACGGCCCGATGCGCCTTTCCGCGGATCGCCTTCGGATCGCTGCCGGACAGAAGTCCGTTTCCTCCCTGCGCTCCGAGCAAATAGGCGAAGACATCGGTGGCTTCCGCGTCGTAAATTCCGTTCCGTGCGAAGAGGTTCGCCACGGCTGCGGCCGTCAATTGCCCGCCGGCTTCCGAGATGCCGCCGGGAAGACTGTTTCGCAGCGGATGCAGCGTCGAGCGGAATCCGCCGGGCAGGCACTGGAAGAAAAACAGTTTGGACCGCCGGTCGCGCGTTTTTCGGCGGACCTCCCGCAACAGCCGGGACTTCCCGATGCCCGCCTCCCCCTCGATCAGCACCACCTCGCCCTGCCCGGCAAGCACGCCATTCCAGACGCTGGTGATCGCAGCCAACTCGCTTTCGCGCCCGATGAACGGGCCGCCGAGCCTTCCATAGGCGTAAAAACGATTGACCTCGATCTTGTGTCCGAACGCGCGCCAAACCTTCTCGGGCTCGGAGAATCCCTTGAGCACCTTGCTGCCCTGGAACACGAAGGCGTGCGACCGGCCCGCCAGATTGCGCGTGTCCTCGGAGACCAGGACGCTGTCCGGCACCGCGATGCCTTCCAGGCGGGTCGCCATCGCCAGCGCCGCGCCGGTGACGGGCTCCTGCGTCCAATTCTCCATCTTTGCCTCGTTGACGAGCGCGATCGAAGTCGCGACACCGACCCGAACGTGCAGATCGTCGCGTCCCGCCTCCCGGCCGACACGCCTGCAGCCGTCGATGATGTCCAGCCCGGCGCGGATGGCGAGCGAAGCCGCGTCCTTCGCGTCGAGCTCGATCGGAAACAGCGCCACCCCGCCGTCGCCCGCCTCGTGCTGGATGATGCCCGAATGGGAAGCGATCGACCGCCTCGCCGCCACCTGGAACGCGGTCATCAGTTCCTGGTAGTCTTCGATGTCCATGCGTTGCATCAGGTTGGTCGAGCCGACGAGATCGTAGCAAAGCGCGGTCACGATGCGCCGCTCGCTGTCCTGCGCGGGTGAACCGCGCCGTGAGCGCTTGGTCGATTGCCGTGGTGTGTTGATCCGGCTCTCGCGAAGCATGCACCACTCCCGCCCCCTGCCGTAGCGCAACTGCCCAGTCGCGCTACGGTCGCTGCAATGCCCTGAATTGCTGCATGATCTCGTCCATGTGTCGATTCCGACCGAGGCAATCCCGGACAGCAGAGCCGCGTCTGCTCAAACGCAGAGGCTGCTCTCTTCCAGATTCGCTCGTGGAAGCTATAACATAAGCAAATACTGATCGTCGGCGGTGGAAAGTCAATCAACCGTCGCGCGTTGCGTCCTGCGCCGCTCGATTTCCGCGTCCAGCATCTCGATCCGCCGGTTGCGCTCGGCAAGTGCGGCCGCGACGTCGGCGGCCCCGAAGCGCTGGGGAATGTGCTGAAGGCAATTCGAATCCCAGCGGAGACGGCGCAACCGGCGCGCCTTTAAAGCTGCACACATTCCGCGATTTCGCCGCGCCCCGCCTGAGGGCGGGACTGAAGAGCGGTCGAGGCTTGCGAAGGCATCACCGAACGATCGTCAACCGTTCCGCCGCGCGGGTGATCGCCGTGTAGAGCCAGCGTTCGCGCGTGTCGCGAAAGGCAAAGCTCTCGTCGAAGAGCACGACATTGTTCCACTGCGAGCCCTGCGCCTTGTGCACCGTCAGCGCGTAGCCGTAGTCGAACTCGTCGTAGCGCTTGCGGGTGGACCAGGGGATTTCTCCCTCGACGTCCTCGAAGGCTGCCTTCAGGAGCTTGATCTTCGCCGCGCCGCGATCCATGTCGTCGTCTTCCGGGCGGATCATCAGGTTGATGCCCGGCTTCACCGTTTCCTTCGAGGAGCTCATCACCTGCCAGAGCGATCCGTTGAGCAGCCCCTTGGCCGGATCGTTCCGAAGGCAGACGAGCTTGTCGCCGGATTGCGGATATTCGCTGGTGAAGCCTTTCAGCTCGCGGAGCCGCTGGTTGTAGCGCCGCCGCGTCCGGTTGGTGCCGACGAGCACCTGGTCGGCCTCGAGCACCAGTTCCTGCGTCACCTGCCCGCGCCCGATCACCTGCGCGGTGCCGTAGTCGCCATGCATGATCTCGCTGCCCTCGCGCACCTGCATGGCCAGCTGGATGATCGGATTGTCGCGCGCCTGGCGGTGGATATCCGTCAGCAGGTAATCCGGTTCCTGATTGGTGAAGTAGCCGCCGCCCGAAACCGGCGGCAACTGTCCCGGATCGCCGAGAACGAGAATCGGCGTGCCGAAGCTCATCAGGTCCTTGCCGAGCGCCTCGTCGACCATCGAGCATTCATCGACGATGATCAGCGCCGCCTTGGCCACCGGGCTCTGCCGGTTGATCGAGAACATCGGCGCGATCGAGGTCTTGCCGGTTTCCTCGTCCTCCACCTCCTCCTCGCCGCGCGGCCGGTAGATCAGCGAATGGATGGTCTTGGCATTGGCCGCGCCCTTGGAGCGCAACACCTGCGCGGCCTTGCCGGTGAAGGCGGCGAACAGCACCTCGCCGTCCACATGCTCGGCGAAATGGCGGGCGAGCGTGGTCTTGCCGGTTCCGGCGTAGCCGAACAGCCGGAAGAGCGGCGAACGCCCTTCCTTCAGCCAGCGCGAAACGGCCTTCAGGGCCTCATCCTGTTGCGGAGCGAACTGCATGGCCCGCAGTGTCAGGATTCGGGGGCCGTGTGCAAGTGCGGAATTCTCGATCACCGGCCTCTGTAAGGCGGTTTCGGGAAAAAGCACCACTCGGGCTGTAGCACTTTCTTGCCACACACCTTGAACCCCGGTCGCAAAAGCTTCTACCCTGCGCTGCCTCCAACGCGGTGCGGAAGTGGCGGCGTCATTGAAATCGCGCATACGCTTTTTCCGAAAATCGGTTTCCGACTTTCCGGTTATGCGCTACCAACCGTTGCACATCCCGCGCCGCCATGTCGTTCGTCCGCCGCACTCGCCGGAGAACACCCGGAGAAGGCCCTTGAGACCGGAACACCCCGCAATCCCCTCCCCGCCGGAAAATGCAGGGATCGGACGCCTGCCGCCTATGCTGCAGTGGTGCGTGCTCGTGCCCGTCTCGCTCGTCTTCGCGGCGGTCCTCGAGACGATCGGCCTTCCGGCCGGCCTGCTGATAGGCCCTATGCTCGCCGCCGCGCTCGTCGGCGTGAATGGCGGCACGATCCGCCTGCCCCGCCAGTTTTACTTCTGCGTCCAGTTCATCCTGGCGATGATGATCGCCGGCTCGATGCGGCCAGACCTGCTGGTCGCATTTTCCGGCAACTGGCCCCTCTTCCTCGCCGTCGTTCTCTCCGTCATCGGCGTCAGCACGCTTTGCGGCTGGACCATGACGAAGATGCGCATCCTGCCGGGCACGACCGCGATCTGGGGCTCTTCGGCCGGGGCCGCCTCGACGATGCTCCTCATGGCGGATGCCTATGGTGCCGATGCAAGGCTTGTCGCCTTCATGCAATATCTGCGCGTCGTCTTCGTGGCCAGCGCCGCGACCCTGGTCGCGCACATGTGGGTCACCGGAGCCGAGGTACAGACGGCGACCGACTGGTTTGCGCCGATTGCCGGCCTCCCCTTTCTGGCAACGCTGGCCGTCGGGATTGCCGGTGGCTTTCTCGGCAAGTTCCTGCGCGTGCCGGCCGGCACCTTCCTCGTGCCCTTCGCCATCGGCTCCGTTCTCAACATCACCGGCACGCTGACGACCGAGCTGCCGCAATGGCTGCTGGCGCTTTGCTCCATCATGCTGGGGTGGAACATCGGCCTCGGCTTCACCCGCCCGATCCTGACACATGCCCGCCGCGCGCTGCTTCCGACGGTCATTTCCATCCTGGTGCTGATGACTTTTTCCGGATTGCTGGCGGTTCTCTTGATCGTTGCCGCTGGCATCGATCCGCTGACGGCCTACCTCGCCACCAGTCCCGGCGGCCTCGATTCGATCGCCGTCATCGCCACGTCGAGCAATGTCGACGTCTCCTTCGTCATGGCACTGCAGACAGTGCGGGTGCTGATCATCACCCTGCTCGGTCCGACGCTCGCCCGCTTCGTCGCCGACCGGGCTTAAGCTGCACGCGTATTGCCTCGCCAGACAGACGAAGAGTTCCCCCACGGGGCGTCAGTCATGCCCCCTGGGTAACCTCACCGCAACCATCACGAGCGCCGAGGGAATAAATCCGCCACCCTCCGTGTCTCACCTGCGAACCGGCCAGAAACGCGGTTCCATTTCGGCGGGAGCGGGACGATGAAACCCTCGCCCCCGCCGAAGAAAACTATCGAGGAAGGAAAGCTCCCATGAGAACGTTTCCATTAGCCATCGCCATTTGCGTTGCTGCAAGCGCTTCCGCCTTTGCCGCGCCGCCGGTCAAGTCCGTCGAATCCGAAAAGGGCAATGTGCTGGCCGCAGCGAACGGCATGACGCTCTATACATACAGAGACGACCAGAAGGGCGTCTCCAACTGCTATGATGCCTGCGCCAAGAATTGGCCGCCTTTCATGGTGGAAGGCAATGCGACGGCCGAAGGCGCCTATTCGATCGTCGAGCGCAAGGACGGCACCAAGCAGTGGGCGAAGGACGGGATGCCACTTTATTTCTGGGTGAAGGACAAGAAGATGGGTGACATTACCGGTGACGGCGTGAAGGGCGAATGGGATGTCGCACGGCCGTGACGGTCAGGAGGGGAGCATGGGGACGGAACCTTCCGTCCCCGACCCATTCGAAGAAAATATCCTTGCCTTGATGCCGGCTCTCCGGCGCTATTCGCGCAGCCTCACCCGGTCCGATCCGGACGGCGAGGACCTGCTGCAGGACTGCGTCGAGAAGGTTCTGGCGCGGCGCGCGCAATGGCGGGGGGTGAACCTGCGCGCCTGGGCCTTCACGATCATGACCAATCTCTACCGCAATCGGCACAGGCATTGGGTGCAGCATCCGGAAGTGGAGCTCGATGACGAACTCGGTCTCGCCTCCGAGGCAGACAACGCCGACCCGCTGGAGAAGCTGCGCCTCGAACGCGCGCTCGACGGGCTTTCGGCGGAAAACCGCTCGGTGCTGATGCTGGTGGTGATCGAAGGCTACCGGTACCAGGACGTGGCGGACATGATGGCGATCCCGATCGGCACGGTGATGTCGCGCCTGTCGCGAGCCCGCCGCCAGCTTGCCGAAGCGATGAAGGACGACAATGTGATTGCCCTGCGGAGACCGAAATGACGGACGAATTCAACACTGTCTCCGAAGACGAGCTGCACGCCTATGTCGATGGCCACCTGAGCCAGCCGGAGCGCAAGCGCATCGAGGCATGGCTCGAAAAGCATCCGGCCCGCGCGGAGGAAGTGCGTCAATGGCAGGCGCAGGCCGCAGCGCTGAAATCGCATTTCGCCAGCTATGCCCGCAGCGACGAACGCGACCGCTCTCTTTTGGCTACGGGCCGGGCAAGGGCCAGGACGGGAGCGACATCCCGCCTTCATGTCCTTGGCCGCCTCGCCGCCGGTATCCTGATCTTTGCCGCCGGCGCGCTCACCGGCCTCTATGCGCCCGCGATCATCGCCCCCGACCGGCCGCTTGAGATCGCTCAAGGCCCGGATACGCTGCCGCGGCAGGCGCAGTCGGCCTTCCTCATCTATGCGAGCGAGGTGCGCCATCCGGTTGAGGTCGGCGCCGACGAGCAGGCGCATCTCTCCACCTGGCTCGGCAAGCGGCTCGATTACGAGCTGAGGATTCCCGATCTCTCCGCGCTCGGCTTCTCGCTCGTCGGCGGTCGGCTGGTTCCGGTCAACGGCAAGGCGGGCGCGATGCTGATGTATGAGGACGGCACCGGCCAGCGGCTGACCGTCCTTCTCGGCCGCAACACCGACAACCGCGAAACGAGCTTCCGTATTGCGAGCCAGGGCGGGGTCGAGACCTTCTACTGGATCGACGGCACGATCGGCTACGCCGTCACCGGCGAAGTGCCGCGCGACCTTTTGCAGAAGGTCGCCGACGAATGCTATCGGCAATTCGAGGGCTCATCGGCGTCGTAAGAAGAGCATCGTGGCGGCACTGCCGGGCGGCCGGATGACGGCAAGGACACCTCACCGGCGTCGGCACGTTCACCTCAGCGGATCGTTCTCGACGACGATTGGCTTGCCGTGCGGCGTAGCTTCGGCCGCGCGCTGCCAGCTTCGGGTGAGCGCTTCGAGTTCACGCCCGGAAGCGATGGAGAGCTCCGTTACCAGGCGGGAAAGCGCGGCGACCCAGCAATCGTAATAGTCACTCGCGTCGGCCTTGCGACCGGGCTTGTAGAGCTCGGCCGAGAGCGTTTCCGCCCACTCGCCCCAGGAAAACACGCCCTGCTCGTGCAGCCGGACGGTCATGGCGAAAACGGTCGCCTGCCAGGGTTCGGCAAAGACCGGATCGCCGTCCGCCGACTTCGGCAGTTCGGCCGAGGCGAGCAGCGGCGAACGAGGAAAAGCGGACGCCGGTTTGCCGTCCGCATCCTCTTCCGACGAGGTGGTCTTATACCCGCTCAAGATAACTCTCCCAGGCATCGATCGAGACCGTCAGCGTCGGGTCCGCCCCCTCGCCCCAGATCTCGCCGCCGTCGAACACGACCGTATAGACCCATTGCGGGTTCTCGCCCTTGCCATGGGCATTGTCATCCGGGAAGACGAAGCTGCCCTGTACCGCCTCCACCACACCGACCTTGGCGCGGGCATAGCGCGGCAGGCGCGTGTGGGTTTCGGGATTGAAATTCTTGGTGCGCACCCTCTCGCCGGCGAAGAAAAGCGGCGGCGTCGCGACCGGCCTGTCGCAGGGGCCGCCCCTGGCGAGCACGCCCTCTACCATCTCGGCCTTTAATACCCTCTTCGGCTCCGTCCCCACCTCGAGTATATGGCCGGCATCGAGCTCGGCCTGCGTCACGAAGCCGTGGCGCTTGAGCAAGGTCTCCAGCGCACGGGTCCAGATCTCGTAATAGCTCGCCGCAAGATAGGTCGCCGGCGGCAGGCTTTCGCGCGCATGCCGGCTCTCGTCGATCGTCCAGGCGCCGAAAGCGCCGCAGGAGAGCGTCACACCGAGCGCCCGTTTCTCCCATTCCGCATGGAAACAGGGCTCGTCCTTTTCGGGCGCGATCGGCCCAAGGCCGTGCTGGCCACCGAGGTCGTGCGGCCCGTTCATCGCGCGGCCTCCGGCGAAAGCGCAACCCCTGTGCCGATCATCGAGTCCCGCGTCACCAAGTCGGCCAGTTCCTCCTCGCTGAAGCCTTCTGTTCCGTCCGGTCGTTCGGGCACGACGAGGTAGCGCAGTTCCGCCGTCGAGTCCCAGACGCGGATCTTCTTCTCCGCCGAGAGTTCGAGCCCGAATTCCGCCAGCACGCCGCGCGGATCGATGACCGCACGCGAACGATAAGGCGGCGCCTTGTACCATACCGGCGGCAAGCCGAGCACGCTCCAGGGATAGCAGGAGCAGAGCGTGCAAACGACGAGATTGTGCGTGCCGGGCGTGTTGAACACGGCGCGCATGTGCTCGCCCTGCCGGCCGGTAAAGCCGAGGCTCGCGATCGCCGCCGTCGCGTCGCGCTTCAGCCAATCGGCAAACTCCGGATCGCTCCAGGCCCTGGCTACGACGCGCGCACCGTTTCTCGGCCCAACCTTCGTCTCGTAGGTCTCGACGATCGCATCGATCGCGGCCGGGTCGATCAGCCCTTTTTCCGTCAGCACCGTTTCGAGCGCTTTTACCCGCGCTTCCATGTCGGTGAAATGGTTGTCGTGCTGGTGATGATCGTGACCGTGGCCATGACCATGATGGTGCTCTGACATTCCGCCTCTCCTCTGCCGGAAACGCTGTTCTTTTTAAAGTATTAGGGCAGGAATCGGAATCGATTTCTGAGCGGATCGGCACCGAAAGTCGTCACGGCAAAAATCACTCCGTGGGAGTCTTGCCGAGGAATTCATGGTCGAGCAAGCCCATCATCACGTCGTCGTGCCATGCCCCGTTGACGAGGGCGGCCTCGCGCTCCCTCCCCTCCACAACAAAGCCGGACTTTTCATACGCCCTGATCGCCCGTTCGTTGTAGCTGAGCACACGTATTCCGATTCGATGAAGCCCCAGCGGACCAAAGGCATGCCTTAGAAGAAGGTCGATGGCCTCGCTGCCAAACCCACGCCCGAGCAAGGCGCTGTCGTATATTCCGATGGCCATCGAGGCGCGCCGATCATGCTGGTCGACGCGGTCCAACCTGATCTCACCAGCGCACATCCCCTGAATCTCAATGATCCAGGCACGCGGGTGCTCACCCAAATTCCGGACCCAGGCTGCCGCTCTTTCTCTCGTTATCGGCCGCACGTCTTCTCTGCTGACCCCGAACATTTCGGCGATCGCCGGATCGCTCCCTAAAAGAAGGCGGGCCTCGATATCCGCTTCACAAGGCGGCCGGAGCCTGATGTTCGGTCCTTCGAGAATGGGTGGCACCATTCATCTCCTCATTCGTTGCTTTCTGACTGGCATGGCTCAAAAAGAGTCGCGAGCACCTGACGAGAATATCCTTGACAAGGACAACCGCCAGTCGCTGACGATCACTGGGGCAGTTTCGTTTCGCAAGCGCCAATTCGCACATGGACGTTAACGGTAAGGTTGCAAGCGGCACTTTCGCGCCTACCGGTTTCGGCTAAGGTCCCGCTATGAACATCCTGATTCTTGGCGCGACCGGCTTTATCGGCTCCGCTATCGCCAGAAAGCTCGTCGATGACGGCCACCGGGTGACCGGGCTCGGCCGCGATCCTTCGCGCGCCGCGCCGAAGATGCCCGGGCTTCGCTGGATCAAGGCCGACCTTGCCGAGATGACGGCGAGCGGAAATTGGCAGGGCGTGCTGGAAGGCCAGGACGTGCTCGTCAATTGCGCCGGCGCGCTGCAGGATGGCCTTTCGGACGATCTCGTCGCCACCCAGGAAAAGGCGATGCTGGCGCTTTACGAGGCCGGGCGTAATGCCCGCCTTCGGCTTGTCGTGCAGATTTCGGCGGAAACCGCGGGCGCCGGTGGCGATCTCGCCTTTCTGGCGACCAAGCGGACGGCAGACACGGCACTTGCTGCAAGCGGCCTGCCCTTTGTCATCCTGCGCCCTGCGTTGGTCATCGGCCGCAACGCCCACGGCGGGTCCGCGCTGCTGCGGGCCCTTTCCGCCCTGCCTTTCGCGATCCCGCTCATCCATGCCGAAAGCTCGGTCGCAACCGTTGCACTCGACGATGTCGTCGACGCTGTCAGCGCGGCTGTCGCCGGCCGCCTGCCGGCGGGATCCGACCTTGCGCTGGCTTGCGGCGAAAGCCTGACGTTGAAGGAACTCGTTCTCGTTCATCGCCGCTGGCTCGGCCTCGCTCCCGCTCCGACGATTGCGCTCTCACCCGCCATGGCGCGACCGATAGCCTGGCTCGCGGATCTGGCAGGCAGGCTCGGCTGGCGCTCGCCGCTCCGCTCCACCGCGATGACGGTTATGTCCGGCGGCATCGGGAGCGGACCGTCGCACGATTTCGGGCCACGCCTGTCATGCGCCGCCGACACGCTGGCCGCCGCCCCATCGGGCGTCCAGGATCTCTGGTTCGCGCGCCTTTATCTGCTGAAGCCGCTGATCGTCGCGACCCTTGCGCTCTTCTGGCTGCTCTCCGGCCTCGTGCCTTTCTTCGTCTTCGACGCGGCAACGAGCCATTTCGCGGCCTTCCTGCCGGGGCCCATCGCAACCGCGGCGACCATTGCGACCAGTCTCGCGGACATCGCGCTCGGGCTTGCGGTTCTCGTTCGCCCCTGGGCACGGCGCGCGCTTTTCGGCATGCTTTCGCTGACGCTCGCCTATCTCCATGCTGCGACGCTTGCCGAACCGGCGCTCTGGCTCGATCCGCTCGGCCCTCTCGTCAAGGTTCTGCCGTCGATCTTGCTGACGCTCGCGGCGCTTGCCATTCTGGACGAACGCTGATGGCTTTCGAAGACCTCCTCCGCCTCCTCCATGTGCTCGGCGCCACGGTTCTCTTCGGCACCGGCATCGGCATCGCCTTTTTCATGGTCATGGCCGAACGCACACGCGATCCCCGCATCATCGCCCATGTCGCCGGCATCGTCGTCATCGCGGATACGGTCTTCACCGCGACCGCCACCTTCCTGCAGCCGCTTACCGGATACATTCTGGCACGGATGATTGGCTGGCCGTATGAGGAGGGTTGGCTCGTCCTGTCGTTTGCACTTTACGTCCTCACCGGCCTCTTCTGGCTGCCGGTCGTCTGGATCCAGTTCCGGCTGCGGGATCTGGCAAAGCGGGCGGTCGCCGAGGATACGCCCCTGCCGGCGGACTTCGATAGGCTCTATCGCATCTGGTTCGCCTGCGGGTTTCCCGCCTTTTCTTCGGTGATTGCGATTTTCTGGCTGATGCTGACGAAGCCCGACATCACCCTATTTTAGCATCGGCCAGAGGCTGACGACGAGCAGCACGGCCATGGTGATGTTGAACCATTTGAGCCGCGACGGTTCGGAGAGCCACTGCCGCAGCGCCGAGCCGAAGCCCGCCCAGGTCGAAACGCTCGGCACGTTGACGAGCGCAAAAACGAGGCCGACGACGAGTACGCTCAGAAGATAGCTGTCGCTGCTGGTATAGGTGGCCATGGCAGAGACTGCCATCACCCAGGCCTTCGGATTGACCCATTGGAAGGCGGCCGCCTGCAGGAAGGTCATCGGCCTGGCACTCGCCTTGCCCTCGCCGAGCGAACGCGAGGTACCGATCTTCCAGGCGATCCAGACGAGATAGGCGCCGCCGGCAAATTTCAGCGTGGTGTAGATGAGCGGCACCGAGTGCAGCAGCGCACCAAGCCCGAGCCCGACGGCGATGAGAAGCACGAAGAAACCGCCGCCGATGCCGAGCATATGCGGAATGGTGCGCACGAAGCCGAAATTCACGCCCGAAGCGAACAGCATCATGTTGTTCGGACCCGGCGTGATCGACGTCGTGAAGGCAAACAGGAACAGCGCCAGCAGCGTATCCGATTGCATGCATCTCCTCCTGCAAGCGCGGCGCCGCCGCGGCGACGCGCCCTATATTGCTGATTCGTTGTGGCAATCCGCCCAAGCCGGAATCAGGCCCAGCGTAGTTTGCGTCAATCTACCTGTCGCAAAGTCGGAGACCAGCCAATTCTTGTCATGGTGACAAACCGGATTTGATGACCGTTGTCGGCGGGAGGGTCCCGCCGACAACGGCCGCCTTGACAAGGCCCCGGCCTCGTGGAAGTTGGCGCCAAACGTAGGCGCGACGCGAGGTGGCGCGACTCATTGCGCGCCACGCGTAACTCGCAGCCTCGCCGGCAACGGACGGGGCTCTATTTCGGGGTACGACGCGCCCCGTCCATCTGCGATCGGTGGAGACGTAAATGGCACAAAATATCTACGACAAACCGGAATTTTTCGCGGGCTACAGCCAGCTCGCACGGTCCGTGCACGGTCTCGACGGCGCCGCCGAATGGCCGGCGATTCGGGCCGCGCTGCCGGACCTGAGTGGCTTGCGCGTGGTCGATCTCGGCTGCGGTTTCGGTTGGTTTGCGCGTTGGGCGCGCGAAAGCGGCGCGGCCCATGTGCTGGGATTGGATCTTTCAGAAAACATGATCGCGCGGGCGCGAAAGGATACGGACGACGCCGCAATCGACTACCGGATTGCAGATCTCGATCATCTTGTGCTGCCCGAAGCGAGCTTCGATTTCGCCTACAGCTCGCTCGCCTTCCATTACATCGAGAATTTCGACCGGCTCGTGCGAACCATCCATGCAAGCCTCCTGCCCGGCTCGCAATTCGTCTTCACGATCGAGCATCCGATCTACATGGCACCGACCAATCCGGGCTGGTCCAGTGACGCGGACGGCCGCAGGATCTGGCCGCTCGACCGCTATTCGGTCGAAGGGGAGCGCGTTACCGACTGGCTGGCCAAGGGAGTCGTCAAATACCACCGCACCATCGGCACCACTTTGAACACGCTGATCAAAGCCGGCTTCTCGATCCGCCATGTCGAGGAGTGGAGGCCGACGCCCGAGCAGATCGCCGCCAATCCCGATCTCGCGGAAGAGGCCGACCGGCCGATGATGCTTCTCGTCGCCGCCCAGCGTTGAAGCGGCAGAGATTCTTTTCGCGCTACCTATTTGCGTTTTTGCGCTTTTCGCTTTTCTTTGGTCGGGGCAACAGGATTTGCCGCCGCCTCTTCGGCTTCCCTTTCCAGTCGCAGTTGCTTGAGGCGGGCCGTCTTCTTGTGCCGGGCGGCCGCTTCCTGCTCGACGATGGCGCGCGAGGCGATCGTAGCCTGATCGGCGCGGTCGGACGGGTTTTTCTTGGCCGGTTTGAACACGCTGTTGGTCTGGCTTTCCTTCATCAATGTTCCTCCTTTCCGAAGGCAATAAAAAAGGCCGGGCGAACCCGACCTTCCTCTTCATCATCTCAACCGGCCAGTGCCAGTACATCCGTGGTCAAAGACCGGGAGATGACAATTTCATGGAGCGCGATCATAGAGCACAATCGCAAGCACACACTCAAAGGGCGCGCAGGTTTTCCGCGGACGTCTTGCCCGTGCGGCGATCCTGGGCGAGCTCGAAGCTCACCTTCTGACCGTCCTTGAGCGTGGACAGGCCGGCACGCTCGACGGCCGAAATGTGTACGAACACGTCGGAAGCGCCATCATCCGGCTGGATGAACCCAAAGCCCTTGGTGCTGTTGAACCACTTTACTGTTCCAGAAGCCACGTTGATATCCTTTCAATCGCTCATGGACAAACAACACCGCGTTTCCGCGATGTATTGAAACCGATTTTGTCAGGATCTTCGTGACGAAGCGCCGCAGCGCAGAAACAAATCTCGTCGATCAATATCGATTTCATTTATGTAGATTACAATTGTGTCCCTTGCAAGGCCGCGGTTTTATTTTTTCCTTTGGCAGAAGTTACCGCTGCCGATCCGCATATTCATTCCTCCTCCTGATGTCGAAGCCAGGCGGCGGCACGACGGAGATTGAACGCAATCAGCCGGTTGCTGGCATTCCCGCCCATTCGTCGAAGCTGCATCAGCTTCCACGGGAGCCTTCCGGACGTTCGGCCTCCCACAGGGACCAGATCCCCTGACCGGAGCGCCGCGGCGGCTCGGTGCAGCAGGTTCTCCTTGCGCTCCATCGTCAATGTCCCGATATCCCGAGCGGCCACTTCCAGATCAGCAATGAAGGAGTCCAGCACGGATTTCATTCGGCATCTCCCGACGGGCCAGTGACGACGATGGTCGCGCCGCATGCGGATACGATCCCTGGGGCGGCGTTTTCAACGGCAAGGTCTGGCATTTCCGTTTGCCGCGCGAACCTGATGTCGAAGATAATATCCTATTTCAGCCTATCGAAATATGCCAAATAAATGTGCCGTGAAATACAATATTTTATAAACATTTAAGCCTCGCGTGCTTTCTGACTATTCCGTTTTTCATTGCGCATTTCGTGATCGCGCGTATGATTTTCAGCCGAAGACAAGATTATCACAGATTGTGCGATGATTTTGCTTCGCGTTGGCCGCCACATCATCGAAGGTCGGCCGACGCCTGTCGGTCTGCTGCGCGAGGCGATGCAGGCCGCGAGGATGCTATGCGGTCGATGTCTCCTCTGAACGCCTTTTTGGCCG
The DNA here is from genome assembly GCF_013283645.1 of Sinorhizobium psoraleae. Taxonomy (GTDB): domain Bacteria; phylum Pseudomonadota; class Alphaproteobacteria; order Rhizobiales; family Rhizobiaceae; genus Sinorhizobium; species Sinorhizobium psoraleae. The sequence goes on along the minus strand of NZ_JABEKV010000001.1, from coordinate 1,553,109 downwards.
GCTGGGCGAGATCCGACGCCATTTGTTTCGCGGCTGCGATGACATTTGTCATCATACTCGTCTGCACCTGACAGCGCACCGACGCTGCCATTCCCACAGGCCTGTTTCATTCCGGAAGCGTCACGGGAGTTACCTCATGAGCGACACGTCCAACATCTTCCATGTATTTCCGAAGAAAACGAAGAAAAGATCGGAAGAACCCGACATTGAGACCGCCGTCACCCAAGCACTGTCATCGACGGGCGCGCTCGACGCGAGCTATGTCTTCGTCACGGCCGACGGCGCCGAAGTTACCCTCGCAGGTTGGGTTCACACCCGCAGGGAGATTGCCACCGCGATCGACATCGCTTGCTCGGTGAGTGGCGTGAGAACCGTCCGCAACGAGCTTTCGCTGGATTAGGGCAAAAGAAGCACACGGCTTTCGCCTGCGGGACGCACCGTTGGAAGAAGCCCGCTTTACCGCCTGGATCGTCAGGCGGTGCGGCCGCCGTGAACGAGGCAGAGTCGGCGGCTTATGGACATTCCTGCACCGAATTTTAATCTTGGAGTGTCGAACCAATCTTCAAGGCGATTTCCGATGCACGATCCGATCCCGACAACGAGCTTTCCCGATGGCCGCAAGGTTCCTGTGCTTGGCCAGGGCACCTGGCGCATGGGCGAGAACCACATAAAGGCGGCGGCGGAAATCCGCAGCCTGCAAGCCGGCATCGACCTCGGCATGACGCTGATCGACACGGCCGAGATGTACGGCGACGGCGGCGCGGAGCGCATCGTCGGCGAGGCGATCAAGGGCCGGCGCGACGAGGTTTTTCTCGTCAGCAAGGTGCTGCCCTCCAATGCGAGCCGTTCGGGCACCATCGCCGCCTGCGAACGCAGCCTAAAATATCTCGGCACCGACCGGATCGATCTCTATCTCCTGCATTGGCGCGGTGTCTATCCGCTCGCCGAAACCGTTGCTGCCTTCGAGACGCTGAAGGCGGGCGGCAAGATCGCCGCCTGGGGCGTTTCGAATTTCGACATCGACGATATGGAGGAACTGGAAAGCGTGCCGAACGGCAGGAATGTCGCCGCCAACCAGGTGCTCTACAACCTCGCCCGCCGCGGCATCGAATACGACCTCCTGCCCTGGTGCCGCGATCGCGGCGTGCCGGTGATGGCCTATTCGCCGCTCGACGAGGGCCGGCTGCTTCACAACGCCGACCTGATCCACATCGCCAAGGCGCATCAGGCGACGCCGGCGCAGGTGGCGCTCGCCTTCCTCAAAAGCCGCCCGGGCGTCATCTCGATCCCGAAGACCGGTTCGGCCGAGCGCGCCCGCGAAAACCGCGACGCGATGGATATTCACTTCACGGCGGAAGAGCTGGCCGAGCTCGATGAACTCTTTCCGCCGCCGAGGAGGAAGATGCGGCTGGAGGTTATTTGAGGAGAGACTGCAGTCTCGGGCCCCTCATCCCGCTGCCGCGACCTTCTCCCCGCTTGCGGGAGAAGGGATATGCCGCGCCGCCCGAAGTCCCCTCTCCCCGCCTGCGGGGAGAGGGTTAGGGTGAGGGGCAATTGCTATTCAGCGACGCCACTTTCAGGCAGCCATCACATCCCCTGCGGACCGCGGTTCATCGCGGCGATGCCGGTGCGGCAGACCTCGATCAGGCCGAGCGGCTTCATGATGGCGATGAACTGCTCGATCTTCGACGGCTTGCCGGTGATCTCGAAGACGAAATGCTCGATATTGGCGTCGATGACCGATGCACGGAACGCATCCGCCAGTCTCAGGGCCTCCACCCGGTGCTCGCCCGAGCCGTGCACCTTGACCAGCGCCAGTTCCCGCTCGATCGGCCGGTCGTGGCCGAGGTCGGCGGCGCGAACCGTGAGGTCCACGACCCGGTGCACAGGCACGAGCCGTTCAAGCTGGTGCTTGATCTGCTCCAGCACATGCGGCGTGCCGCGGGTAACGATGGTGATGCGCGACAGATGCGCCTCGTGTTCGGTCTCGGATACCGTCAGGCTCTCGATGTTGTAGCCGCGGCCGGAAAAGAGACCGATGACGCGGGCGAGCACGCCGGGCTCGTTGTCGACCAGAACGGAGAGCGTGTGCGTTTCCGCAAGCTCCGTCTCCTTGGCGATGAAATAGGCAGAGCCCGTCGGCTGAAGATGTGCACTCATTTTGTTCTTTCCTACCTTTTCATCAGACGAGCTGGCGGCCCTTGGCGTCGATCGCATTGGCGACCGCCTCGTCCGTCGCCTCGTCGGGCAACAGCATTTCGTTGTGCGCCTTGCCCGACGGGATCATCGGGAAGCAGTTGGCGAGGTTGGCGACGCGGCAGTCGAAGATGACCGGCGCCGGCGTGTCGATCATCCGGCGGATTGCCTCGTCCAGCTCGCCGGGCTTCTCGCAACGGATGCCCACGCCGCCATACGCTTCGGCGAGTTTGACGAAGTCCGGCATCGCCTCCGTGTAAGAGTGCGACAGACGGTTGCCGTGCAGCAGCTGCTGCCACTGCCGGACCATCCCCATGTACTGGTTGTTGAGGATGAAGATCTTGACCGGCAACCCGTACTGCACCGCGCAGGCCATTTCCTGGATGCACATCTGGATCGAGGCGTCGCCGGCAATGTCAATGACGAGGCTTTCCGGATGCGCGACCTGGACGCCGATGGCCGCCGGGAAGCCGTAGCCCATGGTGCCGAGGCCGCCCGACGTCATCCAGCGGTTCGGTTGCTCGAAGCCGAAGAACTGCGCCGCCCACATCTGGTGCTGGCCGACTTCGGTGGTGATGTAGGTATCGCGGTCCTTGCTGAGCTCGTAGAGCCGCTGGATCGCATATTGCGGCATGATGACGTCGTCGTTCGGCGTATAGGCCAGCGAATTGCGCGCCCGCCACTTGGCGATTCCGGCCCACCAGTCTTCGAGCCGCGCCTTGTCGACGGTCTTCGACGCGGCGCGCCACAGGCGGACCATGTCCTCGAGAACGGTTGCGACATCGCCGAGGATCGGAACGTCGACGCGGACGTTCTTGTTGATCGAGGACGGGTCGATGTCGATGTGGATCTTCTTCGAGTTCGGCGAAAACGCGTTGAGGCGGCCGGTGATGCGGTCGTCGAAGCGCGCGCCGATGCAGACCATGACGTCACAGTCGTGCATAGCCATGTTGGCTTCGTAGGTGCCGTGCATGCCGAGCATGCCGAGCCAGTTCTTGCCGGACGCCGGATAGGCGCCGAGGCCCATCAGCGTCGATGTGACCGGAAAACCGGTGAGCTCGACCAGCTCACGCAGGAAATGCGACGCCTGCGGGCCGGAATTGATGACCCCGCCGCCGGAATAGATGACCGGCCGGCGGGCGTTCTTCATCAGCTCGACCGCTTCCTCGATCTTCTTCAGGTCGCCCTGCATCTTCGGCTGGTAGCTCTTCTGCGTCGGAACGGCGGAAGGCGGCGTGTAGGTGCCGGTCGCGAACTGGACGTCCTTCGGAATATCGACGACGACCGGGCCCGGGCGGCCGGACTGCGCGACGCGGAAGGCCTCGTGGATGATGCGGGCGAGGTCATTGACATCCTTGACCAGCCAGTTGTGCTTGGTGCAGGGCCGCGTGATGCCGACCGTGTCGCATTCCTGGAAGGCGTCCGAGCCGATCAGCGGGGTCGGAACCTGGCCGGAGATGCAGACGAGCGGGATCGAATCCATCAGCGCATCCTGCAGCGGCGTGACCGCATTGGTCGCGCCGGGACCGGATGTGACCAGCATGACGCCGACCTTGCCGGTGGAGCGGGCATAGCCCTCGGCCATGTGGCCGGCGCCCTGCTCGTGGCGAACGAGAATATGCTCGATCTCTTCCTGCTGGAAGATCTCGTCATAGATGGGAAGCACGGCGCCGCCGGGATAGCCGAAGATATGCTTGACGCCATTGTCCTTCAGAGCCTGGAGAACAATCTCCGCGCCTGTCATCTGGTTTTCTGTTCCGCTCATTGGCCTGCTTCCGTCCCTTTTCAAGGTTTGGGGGTGTGATTAGCGTTTCTCAGGGCATAAAAAAAGGCCCCTTCAGGAGCCTCGTTCAGCGCATGGGTGGCTACTGCCGGATGGTTACACCATCCTGCCCATGCGCCGTCCCACCACAAGAATAACCGCGAAATTTTTCATGGGGCGATTTGATAAACAGAAAAGCCCTGCCCGTCAACGGGCTTTGGACGGCATTCGGACCGGATCAAACGGGACATCCCCGCGCAATTCAGCGAAACGACTTGTTAAACCGCGGTTGTTACCCTGGAGCGTGATCTGGAAAAGTGGAGATGGTTTCCGTTCGGCCAGATTTGGCGCCATTCGCGCGAGGTGCAGCTTTGCTCGACAGTGAACTCCATTCCTCGAATCCTGCGGGAGCAGAGGATCGTCGTGACGGCTTGAAGCCGGGCAACCGTTTCCTCGGTCGGGTCGTTGCCTGCAGCGGCTCGCGCGCAACGATCGCTGCGGTCGCTGAAAGCGGCGAAACCTCGCTGACGGAGCTCTGGTCGGTCGGCCGCCTGATTTCCATTTCCGTCGGCGCGAACCGCGTCGTCGCGCTCGTCTATGCCATGCAGACCGTCGCCAGCGAATGGGGCGAGCAGGCGAACAACACCTTCCGCATCGAGGTCGAACTGATGGGCGAGGTCCACATCGGTCCGGACGGACGCGAGTCGTTCTCGACAGGCATCAGCCAATATCCCTATCTCGGCGCGATCGCCCACCGCATCCGCGCCACCGACCTCGCTCGCATCTACGAGTCCAGCCAGGCGGACAGTTGCGTCATCGGCAAGCTGACCCAGGATGAAAGTCTCGACGCCACGATCCATGTGCCGTCGATGCTCGCCAAGCACTTCGCCATCGTCGGAACGACCGGCGTCGGCAAATCGACCGCCGTCACGCTGCTCTTGAACAAGGCGATCGCCGCCGATCCGAAGCTGCGCGTGCTGATCCTCGACCCGCACAACGAGTTTGCCGCGGCCTTTCCGGAACATGCGGTCGTCATCGACACGGATACGCTGGACCTCCCCTTCTGGTTTTTCCGGCTGGAAGAATTCGCCGAGGTCGTCTTTCGCGGGCGGCCGCCGGTGGCGGAAGAGCTCGATATCCTGCGCGACGTCATTCCGGAGGCGAAGAAGGCCTTCAAGGGCGGCGAATCCGGGCTGATGCGCCGCCAGAACGAGAAGAGCTCGATCACCGCCGACACGCCGGTGCCCTATCGCATCGCCGATCTTCTGGCGATGATCGACGAGCGCATCGGCCGGCTGGAAGGCCGCACGGACAAGCCGCACCTGCGCTCGCTCAAGACCAAGATCGTTTCGGCGATCAACGACCCGCGCTACCATTTCATGTTCTCGTCGAACACGATCACCGACACGATCCAGGACACGATCGCCAAGATTTTCCGCATTCCCGGCGAAGGCCGGCCGATCGCCACCTTCGAACTCGCCGGCATTCCGTCGGAAGTCGTCAATTCGGTCGCCTCGGTGCTCTGCCGCATGGCCTTCGAAATCGGCCTGTGGAGCGATGGCGGCGTGCACATGCTGGTCGTGTGCGAAGAGGCGCACCGCTACGTGCCCGCCGACCCCTCCCTCGGCTTCCTGCCGACCCGCCAGGCGATCGCGCGGATCGCCAAGGAAGGCCGCAAATACGGTGTGTCGCTCGGCATCATCACGCAGCGACCCGGCGAGCTCGATCCGACGATCCTGTCGCAGTGCTCCACCGTCTTCGCCATGCGGCTTGCCAACGATCGCGACCAGGAGATCATCCGCTCGGCGATTTCGAATTCTTCGATCTCCACGACCAGCTTCATTTCGTCGATCGGCAACGGCGAGGCCATCGCGTTTGGCGAGGCGGTCGCCGTGCCGATGCGCATGCGCTTCACCCGTGTCGACGACCGGCGCCTGCCGCGCGCCCACGGGATCACCGACAAGGTCGACGAGGACACGTTCCCGAGCGTCGACCTGCGGTCGATCGTCAGCCGGATGCGGGCAGTATCGGGGCCTGACATTTCGAGCTTCCAGCAGAGCTATATGGCGGCGCAGAGCAAGGCTCCGATCCTTGAGGATGATGAGCCAAGTCAGGCGGCCACCCACGGCGCCGACCTGCCATCCGAGGCGGAACCCTGGAATGAGGCAACGTTCGAGCCCTACCGGCCGGACATGCTTCCGCGCCCGGAGCCGGTCAATCCACAACTCGAGCGTTTCAATCAGATCCGCGAGCAGCTCCTTTCCGGCGAGAAGGAAGCAGACGGCAGGTCGCATGCTCCGGATCCGCGCCCCGCGCACCCGCCAACCGAGCCTCGCCGCGAGGGTTCGCTGCGCGAAAGCCTGCTCAAACGTCCTCTCGGCAGTCTTATCCGCAAATAGGCTGCGCGAACGCGGCTGCGAAGGGCTGGAAGGGGTGAACCTATTCCTGTGCTCGTCGACGAGCACAGCCACCGCGTCCGTCAACGACTCCGGAAAACCCGCCGGCCCGGTCTTGCAATCGTGAGTTGACATTCCTGTCACGCGGACGAATCCTTTCTGTTGCAATATCGAGGCGGCGGAACTTCAAGGAATGCATCGACTGGGCAGCAGATAGCGGCGGCAATTCCCGGGAGGAGTAAATGTCCGTTTTGTCGACCATGCCTCCGCGCAAGCTCCGGATCTTCGCCTTCGACCCGAGCATGGGGCGGCGACACGAAACGCTGCCGCTCAACGAGGTGATCGTTTCGATCCCCTGGGAGATGGACAAGCTCGATCCCGGCATGCCGTTCGTCGGGCCCGTCGGGGAATATATCGAGGTGATCGACTTCGATCCGTCGCTCGATCTGGTTTACGCACCGGTCAACCTGCACGATCCCGGCCTGCTTGCCGACAATGGCCTGCGACCGGCGGAATGGAACCCTCAATTCCACCAGCAGATGACCTATGCGGTGGCGATGAACACCATCGCCAATTTCGAAAGCGCACTCGGCCGGGTCGCACTCTGGGCGGCGCGCGACCGGGACGAGAAGGGCCGGTGGATCAATCCGCAATATGTCCAGCGGCTGCGCATCTATCCGCATGCGCTGCGCGACGCCAACGCCTATTACAGCCCCGAGAAGAAGGCCCTGCTCTTCGGCTATTTCGCAGCCGGTGAAGGCCAATCGGGAGCACCCGCCGGCACCATTATATTCACCTGCCTCTCCCACGACATCATCGCCCATGAAACGTCGCACGCGCTGCTCGACGGCATGCATCCCCGCTTCAGCGAGGCGACCAATCCGGACGTGCTCGCGCTGCACGAGGCCTTCGCCGATATCGTCGCGATCTTCCAGCATTTCTCCTATGCGGACGTGTTGAAGGATCAGATCGCCCGCACGCATGGCGACCTCGAAAGCCAGAACCTGCTTGGCCAGCTCGCCCAGGAGTTCGGTCAGGTGCTCGGCCGCGGAACGGCGCTGCGCGACGCGCTCGGCGGCTGGAAGGACGGCGTCTGGCGGGCGCACGAGCCCGATCCGAGGCTTTTGCGCGAGACGGAGGAAGTGCATGACCGCGGCGCCATCCTGGTGGCTGCCGTGTTCCGGGCATTCCTGTCGATCTACCGCGCGCGCATATCCGACCTGCTGCGCATCGCGTCGAGCGGCACGGGAATCCTGCCGGCAGGCGCGCTGCATCCCGACCTCGTCAACCGGCTGGCGCGCGAAGCATCGAAATCGGCCCGGCACATCCTGCAGATGTGCATTCGCGCGCTCGATTACTGCCCACCGGTCGACGTTACGTTCGGCGACTACCTGCGCGCGATCATCACCGCCGACCACGATCTCTTTCCCGAGGACGAGCACAATTATCGCGTCGCGGTGATGGAGGCCTTCATCGCCTGGGGCATCGTTCCGCGCGACATGCCGATCGTCTCGGTCCAGACGCTGCTCTGGCCGACGATGGGCGAAGCGGCCGCCGACTACAAAGCCGCGTTCTCCCGTTTGACCGACCTCAAGGGCGAGGTCGCCTATCTGCTTTCGCGCCCGCTCGAAATGATCGATGAGCTCAAAACCCGCGGCGACTTCACCGACAGCGAGGGCCAGAAATTCCTGGACGGTCTGGACCGCACCGCACGGGAAATCTTCGAGGAGCTGAACAAGGCGATGGGCAACCGCCTGCCGGAGACCGCCAAGCGGCCGAAATCGTCGCTCCGGGAAATTCTCAGCCGCAACCTACTGGAGCTCGGGCTCGAGGCAGACCGCAAGGTCGAATGGCTGGCGCGCGACCTCTACGGGCGGCTGTTCTGGGGGCTCATCACGGAAGCCAAGAACGCGCCGCTTCGCGACATCATCCGCATCAGGACGGATGCCGACGCTCCGGCGACCGTCAGGCGCAGCAAGATCGTCGCTGGCCCTGCAATCGAGGTGCACAGCGTTCGCATGGCCGCACGCCGCGGCAATCGCGACCAGATCGAGCGCGAATATGTCGTCGAGCTGACGCAGACCCGCCACGGCTACCTCGACCCGAAGATGCAGGAGGCGGCGGACAAGGGCAAGCCGCCGAAAGGCCCTTACGATTTCTATTTTCGCCGTGGCTGCACGCTACTCATCGATGCCGAAACCTTCGAGATCCGGCGGGTCATCCGCACACCCGGCGACATTTGCGACGATGCAGAGCTCGAACGAATGCGCGCATATCTCACCAGACAGGCGCGGAGCCGGGAAAACGCCTTCACCGCCGGCGGGAGCAAGCCTGTCCGACCGGAGATTTTCGCTCATCTCCACCGACAGCGGAGCTAGCCGACGAGAGAATTGAGCGGCCTGCCGTCCGTCAACGCATTCGAGGAGGAACCGATGCCCAGAATGCAGGCACCCGCGTCCGGCGTCACGGCACGCATGTATCGGCAGGGCCATGGCGACTGCTTTCTTCTGGCGACGCCAAAGGCAGACGGAAGTCCCTTCTACATGCTGATCGACTGCGGCCTGTGGACGAATTCCGAGGTCAAGCCCGAACAGACGATCGACAAGGTGATCGCCGATATCGCCGAAGCCACTGGCAATCGCCTGGATCTGGTGCTGGTAACCCACGAGCACATGGACCACGTCAACGGCTTCGCGGCGAAAGACCCCGCGACAAGAAAACCGTGCTTCGACGCGATCGAGATCGGCGAACTCTGGCTTGCCTGGACCGAGGACGATGATGATCCGTTTGCCAACAGCCTGCGGGAACGTTTCCACGATACGTTGCTCGCTCTGATGGGCGCCGACGAGCGCCTTGATCGCGCGGGCTTCGACGTCCATTCGCCGAACCGTACGATGCTGCGCGATCTCCTCTCCTTCGAGACGGGAGAAGATGCGGCCGACGAACTTCGCGAACGGCTGAAAGAGATCAGGCGTCGCCACCCCGCCCTCTCGGCCCGAAGGCAGGGAGCGCTCGCCATCGAGGGGATCACCAATAAGCGCGCCATCAAATACCTGCGCGGACGGATCGCCGGTGATCCTGTTTTCCTGCGGCCGGACCATGACCCCTACGAGTTGCCGGGCGTCGAGGGCGTGCGCGTCTACGCGCTTGGACCGCCGCGCGATGTCGAACTGCTGCTTTCGCTGGAGCCGCAGGGCGAGGAAGAGTTCAGGCTGTCGGCCGACGGCCCGACACTGAGCCTCCTCGCGGCTACGGTCGAGGGCGACTCGGAAAGCGCCAGGCGCTCTTTCGATCCGCGCTTCGGCATTTCCCGCAGGGACGTTGAACGGAGCCGCGACAAGTTCCTGAAGGCGTTCTTTGTCGACCACTATGGCGCGAAGGGCAAGAGCGGCCCTACCGGCTGGAGGCAGATCGACAATGACTGGCTCGAGAGCGCGGAAACGCTGGCCCTCAGATTGAATGACGAGGTGAACAACACCAGCCTGGTCATCGCCATCGAGCTCCGGGGGACCGGCAAGGTGCTGCTCTTCACCGGCGACGCCCAGCGCGGCAACTGGATCTCCTGGGCGCCGCTGAAATGGACGGCCGATGGCAGAACCGTGACCGCGCGCGACCTTCTCGGTCGCACGGTGCTCTACAAGGTCGGCCATCACGGCAGCCACAATGCGACGCTCGACGGCAGCGCGGCGGCGGATTATGCCAACCTTTCCTGGCTGGCAAGCGAGGCCTTCCAGGACGAATTCGTGGCGATGATCCCGGCCAATACGGCCTGGGCGGCGCACAAGGACAGGCCGTGGGAACATCCGCTCGGCTTCATAGAGGACAGGCTGAAGCAGAAGGCCCGCGGCCGCGTCTTCCGCAGCGATCTCGACCGGGTCGCAAAACCGTCTGACGTCAGCACCGCAGAGTGGCAGAAATTCGAACGGGTCGAGACCGACCTCTTCTTTGAATATACCGTGGCCGACAGCCCGGCGTGAGCAATATTCGGAGAACCGTCATGGTCAGAAGCGTGAAACCTTTCCTGATGTTCCAGGGCGAAGCCGAGGCAGCGATGAACCTCTATCTGTCGCTGTTCTCCGGCGCGAAGATCGTAAGCATCAATCGCTACGGACCGGGTGAGGTTGGCCCGGAGGGTTCGATCATGCAGGCGGAACTGTCGATCGCCGGTGAAACCATCATGTGCATCGACAGTCCGGTGAAACATGAATTCGGTTTTACGCCAGCCTTCTCGCTGTTCGTCGACTGCGACAGCGAGGACGAACTCGAACATCTTGCTTCGGCGCTTGCGGAAGGTGGTGGGGTGCTGATGCCGCGCGCCAATTACGGCTTCAGTCGTCAATTCACCTGGATCAACGACCGATATGGCGTCTCCTGGCAGTTGAACCTGCCGTAGGCGCTGGTTACAGGAACCGCGCGGCACGGCAGAGCGTTCTCATCCAGCCTATTAGAAGAAATTCAGGACCAGGACGATGGAAGAGACCCTCCGGCGCTTCTTCGCGCGATACGAAACCATGGCCAATCGGGTGCTTGCCGACGAAATGGATGTCGGCGAGACGACCTTCGCTTTCGCCTCCGAGTTCATTGCCGCCTCGCCTGCAGGCGTTCTGGCGGGCAAGAACGACGAGAGCCTGAAGGTATCGATGGCACAGGGCTATGCCCGCTATCGCGCGATCGGCACCAAGGCATTGAAGATCCGCAAGACCACGATCACGCCGATCGACAATCAGCACTTCCTCGTCAGGATCGATTGGCGCTCCACCTACGATATGAAGAGCAGGCCGGACGTCACCATCGATTTCGAGGTCCACTATCTGGTCCAGGTGCGCAACGACGAGCCGAAGATCTTCGGCTGGATTAGCGGCGACGAGGAGGCCGTGCTCAAGGAACACGGCATCGTCTGAGCGCACGCTCCCTCAGAGCGCGGAGTCGGGCGTCTCGATCCGCTCCCAGCTTTCATCGAGCTGGTTGCGGAACCAGGTCATCTGGCGCTTGGCATATTGCCGCGTCGCTGCTGCCCCGGTGGCGATGACTTCCTCCTCGCTGATCTCGCCTCTCAGCATCGCTGCGATCTGCTGGACGCCGATCGCCTTCATCACCGGCATGTCGGGCGAGAGGTCGAGCGCAAGCAGCGCGCGCACCTCGTCGACAGCGCCGCGTTCAAGCATGATCTCGAAGCGCCGATCGATGCGGCGGTGCAGGACGGCGCGATCCGGCAGCACGACGATCTTCCGCGCACGGTCGGGGTCGACGATCACCGGGCCACGGTTCTGCTGAAAGAAGTGGATGGGCTTGCCGGTCGCCTCTATCACTTCGAGCGCCCGTACGATCCGCTGCCCGTCGCCGGGCCGCAATTGCGCGGCGGCTTGAGGATCGCGCGCGGCAAGCTCCGCATGGAGCGCCTCGGCGCCCTCCTCCTTCAGCCGCGTGCGCAGCCTGTCGCGGATCGCAGCCGGTACCTCCGGCATATCCGAAAGCCCGCCCGTCAGCGCCTTGAAATAGAGCCCGGTGCCGCCGACGAAGACAGGCAGCCGCCCCTCCTTGCGCAGCCGCTGAACCAGCGCCTCTGCCTCGCGCAGCCAGACACCGGTCGAATAGGCCGCGCCCGCCGGCACGTGTCCGTAGAGAAAATGCTCGATGCCGCCCATCTCCGCCTCGTCCGGCCGGGCAGTCAGGACTTTCAGCGTGTCGTAGACCTGCATGCTGTCGGCATTGACAACGACGCCGCCATGCCGGCGCGCAAGCTCCACCGCAAGCGCGGACTTGCCGCTGGCGGTCGGCCCGGTTATCAGGATCGCGTCCGTATCTCTTTCAAGGTTCTTGATCATGGCTCTCGTTGCCACGCTTATCGCCAATCCGTCAAATCCTGTTCTGACGCCTGCGCTGGCGGAAGCGGCGGCGAGCGCTGTAAAGGCGTCCGGGGTCTATTGGCTGGCGGACGGCGTCGCCTGCGACATCGCGCTCACCGACGGCACCGATCCGAACGCGGCCGAGGCGCGTCTGCGCGCTGAGGTGAACGGTTTCGCGGTCGACGTCGCTGTGCAGGATGCCGAAAGCCGTCGCAAGAAGTTCCTGATCGCCGACATGGACTCCACCATGATCGGCCAGGAATGCATCGACGAGCTTGCCGCCGAAGTGGGTCTGAAGGAAAAGGTTGCCGCGATTACCGCCCGCGCCATGAACGGCGAAATCGCCTTCGAGCCGGCGCTGATCGAGCGGGTAGGTCTGCTGAAGGGCCTGCCCGGCAGTGTCATCGCCGAGGTGATCGCCAAACGCATCACGCTGACGCCCGGCGGCCGCGAGCTGATCGCGACCATGAAGGCCAAGGGCCACTACACCGCCCTCGTTTCCGGCGGCTTCACCGTCTTCACCGGCCCTATCGCTGAAAAACTCGGCTTTGACGAGAACCGCGCCAACGTCCTGATCGAAAAGGACGGCATGCTTACCGGCGAAGTCGCTCACCCGATCCTCGGCAAGCAGGCCAAGGTCGATGCGCTCATCGATATTTCCCGCAGGCTCGGCATCTCGACCGCGGAGGTGATTGCCGTGGGCGACGGCGCCAACGACCTCGGCATGCTTCAGCTTGCCGGCAGCGGCGTGGCGCTGCACGCCAAGCCGGTCGTTGCCGAGCAGGCGAAGATCCGCATCGACCATGGCGATCTGACGGCCCTCCTTTACCTCCAGGGCTATCGCAAGACGGATTTCGTCGCGTGATCATCCGCGAGACCGACAGGCTGCGCATTCGCGGCTGGAGCGAGACCGATCGCGATCTCTTCGCCGAGATCAACAGCGATCCGAAGGTCATGGAATTCTTCGCCTTCCGCCGCAGCCGGCTGGAATCTGACGCACTGTTCGAGCGCATCGGCCGCGGCATCAGCGAAACCGGCTTCGGCTTCTTTGCGCTCGCCTTGCGCGACAGCGACACCCCGATCGGCTTCTGCGGCCTCGCGCTTACCGATCTGGAACCGCATCTGCCGAACGGCACGATCGAGATCGGCTGGCGCCTCGCCCTGCCCTTCTGGGGCAACGGATACGTGACCGAGGCGGCAGCGGCACTGCTCGACTACGGCTTTGCCGAGCGGCGCCTCAGTGAAATCGTCTCCTTCGCCGTGCCCGCGAATACCCGCTCCACCGCCGTGATGAAACGGCTCGGCATGCGGCCGGACCCGAGCCGCGACTTCGACCACCCTCGCGTGCCCGACACGCATGCGCATCTGAAACGACACGTGCTTTACGCGATCACGGCGGACGAGTGGACGCGGCATGCCGCGGAAGCTGGCGTCTAGCCATTCGGCCCCCGCACCCGATCCCGCATCAGCCCGTCGCCTGCTGAATCGCGATGAACGGCGGCGGTCACTGAACCAACGGGTTCCCCGAAATGCTATCCTGATGCGCGAACATCAGAATCAGGTGCTTTCCAAATGCTGCATTCTGCAGGCTTTGATTTCGAGGTTGAGGCGAGAAGCCCGGACAATCCGCCAATGGTTCTTCTTCATGGCAGCAGTGGACGAGAAACTGATTGGACCGATTTCGCCGAGCAGGTTGCTCCCAACTCCACATGTTTCAGAGTCCGCGGTCCGATCGCTTGTGAGCACGGCTTCACCTTCTTCCGACGTAATCGGGATCGGAGTTTGAGCTTGGAGGAACTAACCGACAGAGCGGCAAAGCTCTGCATGTTCATAGAGACGATAACGAGAGAATACAGGCTTGCCCAACGTCCGCTTATTGCAGGCTATTCGAGTGGGGCTATCATCGCCGCAGCCGTCGTGTGCCGTCAGTGCACCCTTACGTCCGGAGCAATTCTCCTGCGACCGCAGTCGCCGGACCCGCAAACGCCTTTTCCGAAATTGGAGCGATATCCAGTGCTCATCCTAGCCGGAGCACATGATGATCGCCGTGAGCGTTACGATGCGCCGGTCATAAAGGAGCAGTTCCGCACTGCCGGGGCACACGTCGCCTACCACCTGCTGGACGCGGGGCATGATTGGGAGCCAACGGGGTTAGACAGAGCGCTTTCGAAGAAATGGTTTGCGAGTTTGTTTTCAGGAGGCAAGCGGGAAAACGCGCTTGTCTAAACCAAACAGCGACCTCTTGGCGTCGGAAAAGACGCCAAAAGGTCGCTGCAGTCTGCGAAGATCAGCCGCGATGGTCCTGAAATGACTCAAGAAAAAGCCATCGCGCCAAAAGGCAGCCCGCCGCTATTCCACCCGCACGGTGACGAAGCGCAGCTCGCCGGTCTTGTTGGCGATCATCAGAAGCGCGTTGCGGCGGCCATCGTTCTTCAGTTTCTCGACCCGCGCCGAAACATCGTCCGGGGTGTCCATTGCCTCCTGGCCGACCTCGACGATCACGTCGCCGACCGCGACGCGGCGCTCGGCCGCGGCGGAATTCGGCTGGACTTCGGTCACCACCACGCCTTTGACATCATCGGCAATGCCGAAAGTCTTGCGGCGACCCTCGTCGAGCACCGCGAGCTTCATGCCGAGCACGACGTCGCTCGCCGGCAGTTGGGCCGCGGGCGGCTCATTCGGCTTGACACCCTCGCCGTTCTGGCTCACCGGGGCATTTGCAAGACGCTCGCCATCCTCAAGACGGCCAAGCGTGATGTGAACCGTCTGCTCCTTGCCGTCGCGAATGATGACCACGTCGACGGCCTTGCCGACAGGGCTCTCGCCGACCGCACGCATCAGATCCCGGATCTCCGCCACATCCGTTCCATCGAAGCGGACGATGATATCGCCTGCCTTGATCTCGCCCCTGGTGATCGGTCCGCCTTCAATGATGCCGGAGACAAGCGCGCCATGCGGCGTCTCCATCTTCAGGCTTTCGGCGATATCGTCGGTGACCGGCTGGATGCGGACTCCGAGCCAACCGCGGCGCGTCTCGCCGAATTCCTTGAGCTGGGTGACGACGTTCATCGCCAGTTCCGTCGGCACGGCGAAGCCGATGCCGACCGACATGCCGGTCTGCGAGAGGATCGCGGTGTTGATGCCGATCACCTCGCCCTGCATGTTGAACAACGGCCCGCCGGAATTGCCGCGGTTGATCGCCGCGTCGGTCTGGATGAAGCTGTCATAGGGACCGGCATTGATGTTGCGCCCGCGCGCCGAGACGACGCCGACCGAAACGGAAACGCCGAGGCCGAACGGATTGCCGACGACCATCACCCAGTCGCCGATCCTGATCTTGCGCGAGTCGCCGAAGGAGACCGCCTTTAGCGGCTTCTTCGGCTCGACCTTGAGCAGCGCCAGATCGGTCTTGCTGTCCGTGCCGACCAGCTTCGCCTTCAGCTTTGTGCCGTTCGCGAAGTTGACCTCGATATCATCGGCGTCCTGGATGACGTGGTTGTTGGTGACGATGAACCCTGTCGGATCGATAATGAAGCCAGAACCAAGCGAATTGACTGTTCGCGGCCGGTTACCGTCGCCGCCGGGCCCCCTGAAGAACTCGTCGAAGAATTCCTGATGCGGCGATCCTTCCGGCACCTGCGGCATCGGCGCGTCGTCGTCATCGCTCTTGACGTTCTGGGAAATGGAAATGTTGACGACGGCGTCGAGCAGACCTTCGGCGAGGTCGGCAACGGATGGCGGTCCGGCTGCCGGTCGCGAGGTTGCCGTCTCGGCGAGTGCCGTGTTGGAAAGAAGCAGTGCCGTCGCGGCCGCAAGCACCAGGCCGCGGAAGAATTCGGGTCGTGTCGACAAGTCGCTAGGCTCCTATTATTCCTCTTGGATCACGCCGGCCCCGGGGATTGTCACAATCGGGGACTGCCGCGTAACCGATTCTCTTCAACTGAGCGCGATGCGCCGCTGCCGCGGCCCCGCACACAAGCGATCTTCCCTTGAAGATACGGCGGAATTCCGGAGCGTCCAAACACGATTTCCTGATCCGCCCCAGGAGAACCGAGCGTCGGCGATTCCGGCCTGCACCCGCTTCGCACCATTCAGCCGGTGATCTCGTGCCCGTGATCCTTCAGTGCCTGCACCGCTTTTTCAAGATCGGACCCGGCGACGAAGACATAGTCGGTGCTGAAGGTCGAATTGGCGAAGACGCCGACACCAGCCGCCGAAAGCGGCCGCAGGACCGAAGACAGGACACCCGGCACGTCGAAGCTGAAATGCTGCTCGATGCGGAAGCAGCGCCATCCGAGCGAGCTCTGCACGCTCGACGGTACGCGGGCGGCGCGACAGACCAGCGTCATTTCCTCGCGCGAGCTGGACACCGTCCAGAAACCCGGCCCCGGCAGCCACTCCGGTATCGCGGACCCGACATTCAGACGGGTAATGGCATATTCGGCATCGATCAGCCGGATCAGCAGTTTATGTGGCATTTCGCATTATCCTCGAACCAACCATACAAGTCCGACGCCAGCCGCCACCGAAACGAGCCCGGCCAGTCGGAGCTGATGCTCCGGGACATACGGCAAACGCTTCGCCAATTCCACCAAAACCAAAGGGGCCAGTGCGTACACCAGCCCCTCGATGATCAGGAAGAAACCAAACCCGATCAGAAAGTCGGACATTGTCCGCTCAGTCCGCGACAGGGGGTTGCGTCGCCGGCGCTGGCGCGCCGACACCGTTTGCATCGTTGAAATAACGGAAGAATTCCGAATGCGGCGACAGGATCACCGTCGTGTCCGGGCTGCCGATCGACGCCGCATAGGCCGACATCGAGCGATAGAACTCGAAGAAGCCGGGATCCCTTGCAAAGGCATCGGCGAAGATCTTCGTGCGCTCGGCTTCGCCCTCACCGCGCAGGATTTCCGAATCACGCTGAGCCTCGGCGACGATCTCGACGACCTGGCGGTCGGCGATCGCGCGTCGGCGCTGGCCTTCCTCGTTACCGCGCGCGCGGATCAGTTCCGCTTCCGCCAGACGCTCGGCTTTCATCCGGTCGAAGGTCTGTTGCGAGACCTCCTGAGTCAGGTCGGTCCGCCGGATGCGCACGTCCTCGATGTTGAGGCCAAGTGATTCCGCGTCGGCCCTCAAGTCTGTCCGCACCTCGCGCATCATCGATGCGCGTTCGTCCGAAAGGGCCGCCTCGAACCCTCTCAAACCGTAGACGCGGCGCAGCGACGCATCAAGGCGGGTCCTGAGCCGCGCCTCGGCCGACTCGCGGTCGCCGGACACCGTCTCGCGGAAGCGGCGGGGATCGGCGATCTTGTAGACCACGAAGGCGTCGACCTCGTAGAACTTGCCGCCGGAAACCTGCACGCGGATATTGTCGAGGTCGAAGCGGAGCGCCTGGTCCTCGACATATTGCACGCGATCAGCATCCATGAAGGCGAACGGCAGCTTGAAATAGAGGCCCGGTTCCCGCTTGACGTCGCGGATCTCACCGAAGCGCACGACGATCGCCTGCTGGCGCTCGTTGACCACGAAGATCGACGAATAGACGACGACCAGCACCGCGGCGAGGACGATCAGGATGATTGAGCTGCGATTGTTGATCATTGTACGCCTCCCGACTGCGCCGGCCTGCCGATTTCGTTAAGCGGCAGATAGGGCAGCACGCCCTGCCCGTTCCTTTCGTCGAGGATGAACTTCTTCGACTTTCCAAGCACGCCCTGCATGGTTTCGAGGTAGAGCCGCTTGCGCGTGACTTCGGGAGCCTTGGAGTATTCGTCGTAAACCGAGACGAAGCGCCGTGCCTCGCCCTCTGCTTCCTTGACGACGCGGTCCTTGTAGGCGGCCGCCTCTTCGCGGATCTGAGCGCCCTGACCACGCGCCTTGCCGAGCACCTGGTTGGCGTACTGGTTGGCTTCCTCGACGAAACGGTCTTCATCCTGTTCGGCGCGCTGCACCTCGTCGAAGGCATCGGCGACTTCGCGTGGAGGCGCAGCATCCTCGATTGCGACCGTGTTCACGGAAACGCCGGCGCCGTAGGCGTCCATCGTCGCCTGGATCGTGTTCTTCACGTCGGCGGCGATCGCCTGGCGATTGTCGCGGAAGATGTCCTGCGCCGGACGCCGGCCGACGACCTCGCGCATTGCGCTTTCGGCCACCTGCTGCAGCGTATCGGCCGGGTTCTCGACATTGAAGAGATAGGACTTCGGGTCGGTCACCGAGAACAGCACCGAGAACTGTACGTTGACGATGTTCTGGTCACCGGAGAGCATCAGCCCGGCATTGGACTGACCGGCGGTGCGTCCGCCGATATTCTGCTGCTGCTCCGTCACCTTGACGAACTCGACGGTCTCGAGCGGCCAGAAGTGATAGTGGAGGCCCGGCATCGAGATTTCTTCCTTCGGCTTGCCGAAGCGCATCTCGACGCCGCGTTCGTCCGGCTGGACGGTGTAGATCGAGTTGAGCAGGATGAAGCCGACGATCAGGAGGCCGACGATGACGAAGACGCCGCCGTTGAAGCCGCCCGGGACCACATTCTTCAACTGGTCCTGACCGCGCCGGATGATCTCCTCGAGATCCGGCGGCCCGCCTCTGCCGCCTCGCGGGCGATTAGGCCCTTGGCCCCATGGCCCTTGATTGCCGCCGCCGCCCCACGGGCCGCCGCCGCCGCCATTCTGATTGCTCCAGGGCATCAAAACCTCTCTTACAAGAAAACTCTTTCGCCGACCGCCGCAGGCATATGCAATCGGTCGCGATGTGAACCCGTTATAGGTATCACATGCATTGCTTTCAACGCGATACGGCCGAGTTCACCGTAAATGGGTTAAAATAGTTGGCAGACCCGCCGCCGGAACGGGTGAGAGCGGGATGGGGGAGGAAAACCGCTTCCACTTTTCCTCATTCCGGCTTCTTGGCCATGCGCGGAATGCGGGCGGAAAACCGCTTCGCACTTTTCCTCATTCCGGCCTCTTGGTCTTGCGCGGAACGCGGGCGGAAAACCGCTTCGCACTTTTCCTCATTCCGCTGCCTCGCGCCGACGCCAAGTCACGAAATGCATCGCATGGCTGTCCTTCTCGCCGCGCGGCAGGTCCTCCTCGAACACCTTTTCGAAGGTCACCGGATCGATCGCCGGAAAGCGCGTGTCGCCGTCGACTTCGGCATGCACTTCCGTCACGTGCAGCACGTCCGCGACGCCGATAGACTGGCGATAGATCTCTCCGCCGCCGATGATGCAGATCTCGCCCGCGCCGATCGCCGCCGCGTGTCGGCGCGCCAGCTCGAGCGCCGCCTCCAGCGACGACGTGACCTCGGCCCCTTCCGCCGCGAAGTCGCGATTGCGGCTGATGACGATGTTCGGTCGGCCCGGCAGCGGCCGCCCGAGCGAGGCCCAGGTCTTCCGCCCCATCACGACCGGCTTGCCGATCGTCAGTGCCTTGAAGCGCTTGAGATCGGTCGAGAGCCGCCATGGCAGGTCGCCCTCGCGCCCGATCACCCCGTTGGTAGCGACAGCGACGACAATCACGATTCTCGGGTCGGCGCTCTTTTCGGTCTTTGCGTCAGTCATGGAAACCACTCGGCTTGCTGTCGATCTCGCGCGCACGCTCCAGAGCCGCCCGGTCGGTCACGACGCGAATGTAGCGGTCGATCACGTCGCTTTCCGGCAGGATCTTGCGCATCCATTGCAGCGCGCTCGCCAGCAACAGATCGGCCGCGCTCATGGTCTCGCCGAGCAGATAGGTCTGGCCGCTCAGGACGCCGATAACGTGGGCGCACATTTCGCTGTAGAGCCTGGCGAGCGCCGGGTTGTTGACGGTGACGCCGGAGATATGGGCAAGCGCCGTCGGCTCGATGACGCCGGCATAATAGGCGAGCCAGGAAAGATAGGCCCCGCGATCGGGATGGCCAGGCGGCCGGCCGAGGCTGCAATCCGGATAGAGGTCGGTCAGATATTGCACGACGGCGGCCGACTCCCAGATCACCGCGCCGTTGTGCAGAAGCGCCGGCACCTGCTTGTGCGGATGCGGATTGTTCTCGTCCGGTCCGCCCGAGCCGTCCCATCGACGGATGTTGACGTAGCGGATCTCGTATTCGGCGCCGATTTCCTCGAGCAGCCAAATGATGCGCGACGAGCGCGAGAGCGGCGCATGGATAAGCGTCAGCATCGAAACCTCCCTGTTCCGCCGGAACGCCGGCGGCCATATTGGGAAACGCCGCCCACCGCCCAGACGAACGCGGAAGGAAGCTCCCGGTTTTTCAGTTCCAGAACATCGAGGCCGCTTCAGGCAATTTCACCTGACGCCACGCGCCTGCGCCGATCGACGCAAGCGCCGCCGGAAGCAGCCTCATCTCGTCCCATTCTAGACGGCGACCGGCGCCTTGATATGTGAATCGGCTTCGTAGCCGACGAGCGTAAAGTCTTCGAACTTAAAGGAGAATATATCCTTTACTGCCGGATTGATGCGCATTTCCGGGAGCCGCTTCGGCGTTCGCGTCAGTTGCAAGCGCGCCTGTTCGAAGTGGTTGTGATAGATGTGGGCGTCGCCGAGCGTGTGAACGAAATCGCCGGGCTTCAGCCCCGTCACCTGCGCCACCATCAGCGTCAGCAGCGCGTAGGAGGCGATGTTGAAGGGAACGCCAAGAAAGATATCGGCCGACCGCTGGTAGAGCTGGCAGGAGAGCTTGCCGTCCGCCACGTAGAATTGAAACAGGCAGTGGCAAGGCGGCAGCGCCATCTCGTCGACCAGCGCCGGATTCCAGGCCGAAACGATGTGGCGTCGGGAATTCGGATTGGTCTTCAGGCCCTCGATGAGGGTCGCGATCTGGTCGATGTGCCCACCGTCGGGTGCCGGCCAGGAGCGCCACTGGTAACCATAGACCGGCCCGAGTTCGCCCTTCTCGTCCGCCCACTCGTCCCAGATGCTGACGCCGTTTTCCTTAAGATAGGCGATATTCGTTTCGCCCTTCAGGAACCACAGGAGCTCGTGAATGATCGAACGCAGGTGCAGCTTCTTGGTGGTCAGTACCGGGAAGCCTTCCGACAGGTCGAAGCGCATCTGGTAACCGAAAACCGATCGCGTGCCCGTGCCCGTCCGGTCGCCCCGGTCGGTTCCCACTGTCATCACATGTTCGAGGAGATCGAGATATTGCCGCATGCTTCTTCGCCGACGATTCGTTCGCTTCGCTCAAAATAGGACGAACCCTCCGGCGAACCAATGGCTACGGTGCGTTTTCCCGCAATTTGATGTCCGAACTTCGAGCAGCGCTATGCATGGCCTCCGCCCATGCTGGCGACGGCTGTCAAGGGAACGCAGCAGAGGTTCCCCGCGTTCTTGAACAAGAACGCTTGCGCGGGTCCACCCGGATCATGCCCGAAACCGCACTCGTTTTTGTTTTTGGCACCTTGAAGAGAGGCTTTCCGCTGCATCGGCGAGGCCTCGCTCGGGCGCGCTTTATTGGTTTTTATCGGACAACCAGGAAATATCCGATGCTCATTGCGGGGCCGTGGCTCGCTCCGATGATGCTGGATGAGCCGGGCCAAGGTCATCACGTCAGGGGTGAGCTTTATCAAGTCGATCCGGCCACCCTCCATCGACTTGATCGGCTGGAGGCGGTAGGGCGGCCGGGGAATTTTCGAAAGCTGATCAGTGTCGTGCCAGCGAGATCCGGCGCAACTTGCGACGCATTCGCCTATCTCAAAGCCAGATTTTTGGCTTCACCCGCACACACGGGATATCTCAGTTCCTATGACGACAGGCGCTTCGTGCCGCCGTGGCGGCGCTGAGGTTTATGTGTTTCGGAGCAGCGCCCGCCGCCCGTCCGATCATTTCGCAGGGCGCCGGTTGCCGGCGTGATCCTGGTATTGCTCGTTTCTCACTGCCTTTTCATCGAGGCCACGCGCATCGGAATGCTGCGCCTTGTCTCGGTTGGAAAGAACGTCGTTCTCACCAAGAACGCCCCTTTTCACTTCGGTCTGTGCGCCGCTGCCTGAACCTTTGCCTTTGTCCGGCTTTCCCACATGCTTGCGACTGGCGTGAGCCATGATCCGTCTCCTTTCACTATCTCGGATGGCGCTAAGAGAAGTCTTAGCCTCAGTTCTCTGCACCCTTGTGATGCCTGCTTTCCTGGTTCTTTCCGCGCGTCATGCTGCGTTCGTCCGGCTCGCGTGCATCGGCGTGCTCGGTATCCAGTTGCCCGCCCTTGCGATGAGCCTTTCGCAAGGCGGCGGAGCGCTGGAGCTTCTCCGCGGCGTCGAAATCCTTGCCGGCGTTCGACGTATCCTCGCGGCCCTGAAGCACGCGCTGTTGCTGTTCGTGCGTCTTCTTGCCGACCATTGCCTTTCCTCCTATTTATTCGTCCGGCCGCGCTGGCGCGGGTTCGCACCGCCCTGCGTGGTCGTATCGTTCTCGACATCGCCTTCGATGGTGTTGCCGCGCTTCAGCATCTCATAGTCGGATGGTCCCTGGATGCCCTTGCTCCGGCCGATCCCGGGATCCTGCTTCAGATCCTTGTCGCTGGGGCGGCGTGTCTTCGGATGCTTGGAAGATGTCATCGGACTTCCTTCCGTATCTGCCCTTTCGTGTTCTGCTGGTCATGTTCAACCCGACCCGCGTAGGCGTTTCGGCCGGGCCACATCTACTGGCTTAACCCGGCGGCCCCGCGAAGGTTCCGAGATTAGCGGCAAGCCCGGGGCCGTTTTCGAGCGCGCTGGCGGGATTTTCTCGGCCAAGCGACGAAACAAACTCGGCCGCCTGGGGTTAGAACTTTTGAGATATCAACGATCGACCGCGAGAGAGGTGTGACCCATGAGTGCGACAGGCCTCGATGTCTTCGACAAGACCCTGCAAACCACCAATATCTGGCTCGGCGAGATCATGGAGCATCATGGTCCGGACCGGAAAGTCGCCTGGCATATATTGAACGTCGTGTTGAGGGCGCTGCGCGACAGGCTCCCTCCGGAGATGGCCGCCCATCTGGGCGCGGAGTTGCCGCTGCTCGTGCGGGGCGCCTACTACGATCAATACCGACCCAACCATCGGCCCGACAAGGCGACGCGATCGCTCGACGAATTTCTTCAATGTATCACGGATGGGATGAAACCTGGCCGTCCCGTCAATCCCGTCGAAGCCACGAAATCGGTATTCCAGGTTCTCGCGCGGCACATAGATCTCGGTCAGTCGGTAAAGGTGCGCGACACGCTGCCGAAGGAGATCCGTGCTCTCTGGCCCGACAATGTCCCCGCCAAGGAGCAGGCGTAACACGAAACGGTAAGGCGGCTCCCGCCGCCTTCCACTTGGTCTCCGGATTGGCAAAATCAATTGCGTTGGCGATCCCGGATCGTTCGGCCGGGATCACGAAAAAACTCCGCAACTCAAACGCTACCGCCTTTGCCCGTCCGAGGGGACACGCGGTGTATAGCCGAAACCGGGAGAATCCCTGCGGATCAGAGGACCTGGAGCTTGCCGAGGTTCTTGGCCACCAGGTAGTAGAACGTCACGCGTGACTTGGTGCGGTCGTCCGCCATCGCCTTGGCTGTGGCAGCGATTGCCGCGTCCGCGTCCGCACCGCCGACGCCGAGCTTCTTTTCACACCACTTCTCCTTGACGCGCTCGAGCTCCTTGGGGTCCGAGGCCGAAACGAGAGACGAATCCTTGTTGCGAAGGGCGATGCCGAGATGGCGCACGATCTTGTTGACAACAGCTTCGTCGGCGCCGCTGTCGTATTTCTGCACGTCTGCGAGATAATCAGTCATGATGCCTCCAGTTTGCACTTGCTCTCAAGCTGCTGCCCTTTTCGCGAACCGCGTGCAGCAGCGGGAGTTTTTCACGCTGATCGGGTATGTCAAGGCGTTTCGGTAAGGGCCGCATCCGGGATAATATATCTGTCATATTCTCCCTCGCGGCCCTTTTCTTGGACTGCGGAAAGACCTATATGACGTGTGCCGTCTTCGGGCGGCTATGGCAATAAACGGGCGATGCAATAAACCCATTGGACCCGGGGGCGGTACCCGGCGCCTCCACCAAAAACCGGCCTGGAATTTCGGACCGGCTTTTGATGGGGGCGAAATAGGATCGACAAGGGCGTAAAGATCGACTTTTTGCTCGGCATTGTACCACCGTTATCGGGCTAAACTTATAGTTGCAAACGACAACTATGCTGAAGCACGTCTCGCTGCCTAACGGCGGTGCGGCACTTCAAATCAAGTCCTTCCGGGTAGCACCGTAAGGCGGGGTCCGAAGGCACCTGGCAACAGAAGCCTTCACCTTCTCCCCTGTCGCGAAATGGTCTATAGATGCTTGATAATTGACTCGTCATAAGCGGACGGGGCAAAGGAGTGTCCGTACAGCGCTGCATACCGCTTCGGTGCGCAAGAGTCGCTGTGGTGTGACATTGCAGCAGTTGAGTCTAAGAGAAGACGGGGATCATATGGGCCAGGACCACATACGCTACGACATTCTGGCGCAGGACGCGCTTCGCGGTGTCATTCGCAAGGTGCTGGCCGAAGTCGCAGCCACGGGTCATCTGCCCGGCGACCACCATTTCTTCATCACCTTTCTGACCGGCGCTCCCGGCGTACGCATCTCGCAGCATCTGAAGGCGAAATATCCTGAACAGATGACGATCGTCGTTCAGCATCAGTTCTGGGACCTGAAGGTCAGCGAGGCCGGCTTCGAGATCGGCCTCTCCTTCTCCGACACGCCGGAGAAACTTGTCATCCCCTTCAACGCCGTCCGCGGCTTCTACGACCCGTCGGTCAATTTCGAACTGGAGTTCGACGTCGCCGCCGCCGAGGAAGAAGAGGAAACGGCCGAGATCACCGCCTACCCGGTCAGCGAAGGTGACGACGAACCCGCCGAGAAGAGCACTGAAAAGCCGGCTGAACCGAAAAACAGCGGTGCCTCGGTCGTCTCGCTCGACTCCTTCCGCAAAAAGAACTGACCGATACGGAGGCGGCCCATGGCCGGCGAGATCGTCAACCTGCGCCAGTTCCGCAAGAAGCAGGCCCGCTCCGAGAAGGAAAAGCAGGCCGAGCAGAACCGTGTCGCCTTCGGCCGTACCAAGACGGAAAAGTCGCACACCCGCGCCCTGAACGAAAAGGCGTCGAAGAAGCTCGACCAGGGCCGGCTGGAAACGCCGGCCATCGCGCGTTCGGCGGACGGCGTCCCCGACACGGAAAAGACTTGACCGGCACCATGCGTCTAAACAGACGGTCGCGGCATCAGCCGTGTCATCGGCAACCCTGAAAAACGATTCGGGCGCAAAGACTTGAGCCGAATTCCGGAATCGGAGTGCCAACGCCTTGAATCGGTTTATGAGCGATGACGATCGTCAAGCATTCCGCCACCCTGCACGGACATAGAACGAGCATTACCCTCGAAGAACCGTTCTGGCAGGAATTGAAATCGATCGCCCAGAGCCGTGGCATGCCGCTTGCCCGGCTGATCGCCGAAGTCGACGATGGGCGCGACCCTGACGGCAATCTCTCCTCGGCGCTCCGCGTCTACGTCCTCGCCTGGGTAAAATCGCACGCTACTGCATGATTCCTTAAATCGGAATCGATTTGAGGATAGATCATGCAGCAATTCAAAGCGTTACAGCGACCATTGTGCGTCTTAGAAGATGCACGGCGCTGTAAGGCAACCGAAGCCCCCTAACGACGCTGTAGTGAGCTGCATATGGATCAGCGCCCTGCCAGCTGCCACGGCTGACCGTCCTCTCCTGTGCGGTCCGCGCGCGGCCGGGCGTCGAACTCCGCAAAACCGCTGCGCAATTGCTCGGCCATGGCGCGTATGTCGCCTGGCATGTGCGAGTGCTCCATCATGCAGATACAGTTCCGCCCGGCGCCCTTGGCGAGATAAAGCTGATCGTCGGCAATCTTGAAAATGTCCTCGTAGACGGCCGGATAGGTGAAGAGGGCAATGCCGATGCTGACGGTGACCGCATCTGCGCAGCCGCCTTCCGGCAGCCCATCCTCTGCGACACCAAGGCGGATGCGCTCCGCCAATCCGCCGACCACGCCCGCATCGGTCGAGCGCACGAAAACCCCGAATTCCTCGCCGCCGAGCCGCCCGACCACGCCGTCCTCGCCGATGGCACCGCGCAGTACCGCAGCAATTGCGACGAGCGCCGCATCGCCGGCAAGGTGGCCATGGCAATCATTGATCTTCTTGAAATGGTCGGCATCGAGGATCAGGAGCGCCGATGTCGGCGGAAACGGCGTGAGATCCTGCTTCGCGAAAAAATCGATGACATCAGCAGTGAAGGCGCTGCGGTTGAGGCAACCCGTCAAGCCGTCATAGCGGCTTGCCTGCACGAGGAGCCGGTTGGCCAGCGCCAGTTGCTGCATCTTGACGCCGATGAAGGCAAAGAGCGGTATGGCCAGAAGCAAGGGAATGTAGAACGCAAGCCTGAGCGTCGTGGCCATCACCTCCGCACCAAAGCGGGCAGTGCAATAATAGGTGATGAGCATGGCGATCACCGTGCAGCCGACGGTGCCACCGAGGGTACAGTTCACGATCCAGACGACTGCGCGGCGATGAAGCCCAAGCTCAAGCGATTTCATCTCGCAACCCCAGTTGTAGGCACATTGTGTCCCGAGGGATGCTAATGCGGCTTCAAGTGGGCCACTAAAATTCTAGGGATGTTTGCCGATTTTTGACGCTAAGGGGTGAATGCGGGCGGGAGACCGCTGCGCACTTTTCCTCGTCCCGATTTGCTTGCTTAACGCGGATGCGGGCGGAAAACCGCTCCGCACTTTTCCTCACCCCGATTTGCTTGCTTGACGCGGGATGCGGGCGGAAAACCGCCCGCACTTTTCCTCACCCCGATTTGCTTCCTTGACGCGGGATGCGGGCGGAAAACCGCTCCGCACTTTTCCTCATCCCGATTTGCTTGCTTGACGCGGGATGCGGGCGGAAAACCGCTCCGCACTTTTCCTCATCCCGCTTATTGCACCGTGATTTCCGGCAGCATGTCGAAGTTCAGGCCCTGCCCGGCCGGCGGGCCGGCATTCTCGTCGGTTACGCTGCCGCCGGTTGGCGGCGGCGGGTTGACGCGCTCGACGTTTCGCGCAGGCGGCGTCTGCTCGACGGCACTGCGCGGCGGAAGTTGCCGCAGGCGCAGGCGCAATTCCTCGGCTGCGCGCCGTTCGGTAGCAGCACGCGCCTCGGCCTCGGCCTTCATCCGGGCCGCCTCGGCCGCCGCGGCCTGACGGTGGCGTTCCTCGGCGATCGCCCTCCGCCGGGCAATCTCGCGTTCGGCCGCGCGTGCCTTGTAAAGCGCCACCTCGCGGCGAAGCCGCTGCTTCTCGAGCACATTCGCCTGAAGCATTTCCACGCGCCGCCGCTCCCGCTCGAAGGCCCTCAGCGACAGGAAATTCGAAAGATCGGTGACGTCGACCGTGACACCGGGAGCATCCAGCAGCCCGCCATAGCCGAAGCGCACACGCGGTTCGGCGCCGGCAAGCGCCTCTTCGCCCGGCCGGAACTCCAGGTCGATCACGCCGTTCATGCGTTGATCGGCAAGATCGAACGATGCCTCGCCGGTGAACGCGGCGTTGCCATCGGCCGCCGTGACGTTCTGCGCCCTGACCGTGCCGCCGGCAACGCTGAAAGGCACCTTGACGACACCGACAACCGACTGACCGGTAAAGAGCAGTTTCTCTGCCGCCTTGCGGATCGCCTCAGGCGAGATCTCGGTCTTCATGGCATCGGCAGCGGCCATCAGCGGCGGCAGCGCTGCCGTGTTGATGCCGTTCAGCGTAACGCCGTTGAACGTCGCGGTTCCCGACCCGCTCGCCGAATGCGCCATCGCGCGGGGGGTCGCGCCCGAAGCCTCCATCGCAACCGCCAGGTCGAACCGGCCGGTCGCCACGGGACCACTTTCGCGCGCCCATCCGGCAGCGGCGAGATCGGCACCCTTGAGATCGAAGCGCGAGCGCAGGAAGCCCGAGCCATTGGCGTTGCCGATTTGCAGCCGCCCTTCGAGCTTGCCCCCCAACCACTCGCCGGTGGCATCGCTTACAGCAATCTCGTCGCCCTTCCATTCGAGTCTTCCGGCAAAGCCGGTGACCGGACCGTAGACGCCCGGCCAGAACTGCTTCGCGGTAACGTTCAACGCAACGTCGAAGCCCCTCCAGGCCGGCTGCGCGACCGGTGCCTTCGACAATCCGCCGATCGACACATCCTCGAACTGACCGAGGATGCCCTCGCCGAGCCAGGCGAGGTCGAGCGTATCCAGTGCAAGTTCGCCGACGGCCTTGCCGGCCGTCTTTCGATCGATCGCCAGCGCGCCGGTAAAGGCATTCTGGTCGACCTTGCCTTCGATCGCCGAGAGCGCGATTTTTTCCGCATCGGTCGTGATGTCGGTCGACAGCGTCACCGGCAGTCCGCTGCCCATCTGCGGCAATCCGATTCCCTGAAGAAGCAGGAATGGCTCCAGATCCTCCGTCTGCAGCGTCAGCTTCGCCTGGCCCTCGAGATAGTGGTCACGGGCAAGATCGAAGACACCCTTGGCGGCGAGCGACGTCTTCTCGGTGGTGAAGGTCAGCGTTCCGTTCGCCTTGGAACCCTCGGTGCTCTGCAGCTTAATCGCCAGGATACCGTTGGCATCGGCGTCGAACGGCAGCGGATCGAAGCCCGCCTGGCCGATGAGGACGGGCGTGTGCGGATTCTCGAGCGTCGCCTCCAGCAGCATGCCCTTGCCGGCGAGCGCCTGGGCGACATCGGGTGCCTGGTAGCTTGCGGCGATCTTGCCGCCGTTGGCGGTGCCGATCACCCCGAACGTGACAGGCGCGCTGCCCTCGTTGCTACCGGCCGTCAGCGTCACGTCGAAGGCGGCATCGGAATAATAGGGGCCGGCTCTGATGAGGCGTTGCAGCGCCGGATGGGCGACCGTGTGCCGGCCGATCATTTCGAGGAAGGGCGTCAGGTCCTTTGCGGCGAGCTTCATCTTCGCCGAGAGCACCGGCTGATCGAAGCCGCCGCTCATCCGGCCGGAAAGGGCGAGCTGCGCGCCGGAAAGCGAGCCGATCGCCACCCGCTCCGCCTGCAACTGTCCGTTCTTGAGGGTCAGCACCGCTTGCACGTCCCGCGCCTCCTCACCAAAGGCGGAAAAAGCCTCGGCAGAGAGATCGGCGGCGATCGCGTGCTGCAGCAGGGTTCCGGTCGACGCGTCACCGGCGACGAGACCGGCCAGTGCCTGCAGTGCCTCCAGATCAATGCGATTGCCCTTGAGCTGCAGCGAAAGGCTCGGCTGCTGCTCGGCGAAGGATTGGCGTTCGATCCGCCCCCGGAGCGTCGCGGGCCCTGCCGCCACCTCAAGGCTCTCGAACTGCTGCAGCGTATCCGTCAGGTTCACGGTTGCGGCGAAACCGGCTGTCTTCAGCTTGCGGATCGCCGGGTCCACCGACCCCGCCAGCCAGTTCGCCAGTCCCGAAGGCTGGTTGGAGGCAATCAGGATGTCGCCGCGGAAGGCGCGCTGCTCCTTGAGGTTCAGCCGCCCGCTCGCTTCCATTTGCGTCCGCCCGGGCAGCAGCGCCACCGCATTCTCCACGATCCAGCCGGCGCCGTCCGGCCTGACGTCGAGCCGCACGTCGCGAAGCGTCGTATCGCCGATAACGATCGCCGGCAGCTTGAGGCTGGCCCGGCCCGGCACCTGCGGGATAGGAATGTCGGCGGCGATCGCCAGCATCGCTTCGACTCGCTGGCGCAGCGAAATGGCGGGGTCGCGGCCGGTCTTGCCTCTGCGGCCGGAATTGCCGATGCGGCTGACGTCGATCTGCTGACCGTCGGCGATCAGCAGGAATTTCTGGTCCTTGCCGGTGTCGAGCGTCGCCTCGCCCGTGACGACATAGGGATCTTCCGGCGGCCCAACCTCGAAACGGTATTCCGGAACACGGATGCTCTCGTTGGTGAGCTGGAAATCGCCGTTGATGCGCAAGGCGGCGCTGTCCTCAGCCTCATCCGCCGGCCGATTTTCTGTCAGCGTGAACCGACCGCCATAGACCGGCTTCAAGTCGACGACCTTGAGATCGCCGTCGAGCTCGACACCGAACGGCCGCTTATCCGGCGTCAGCCGCGCCCGGAGGCTCAGCGCCCCCTCCTCGTTCACCTCGTTCGTGGAAAAGGCGAAGCTGCCGGCCTCGCCGTCGAGCGCCGCGCGGCCCTCGACCTTCCACGGACCGGCAAGAGAGCGCGCCGACAGATCGGCGGAAAGATCGCTGACGCGGCGGGTACGCCCCGTCTGCTCGTCGATGAACTCGATCTCACCATCGACGATCTCGACCTTTTCGAGAACGACCGTGCTTGCCGGGATCGATGCGCGCCGGCCGCGCGCCCAGTCGAGCGTACCGTCGGGCTGGAGGCGGATCCTTGCCTTCGGCCGGTCGAGCCGCATGTCGAAGATCAGCGCCTCGCCGCTCAGGAACGGCGCCAGCTCGGCGCTCATCGAGAACTGCGCGACCTGGATGATCGGCGCGCCGCCCTCTGCGGGGCCGACGCGAACATCATTGAGAGTCACCGTCGGGAACGGGATCAGCCGCGCATCGACACTGCCGTGGACGACCACCGGCTTGCCCATGATGCGGCTTGCCTCGCGCTCGAAATCTTTGCGGAAGTCGGTCCAATCGATGAACAATGGCGCGATCAACGCCGCAAAAAGCGCGACGACAAGCAGCCCACCGATGGTAACCAGAATTCGCGCCAGCACCGTGTCACATTCCCGTCTGTCTCATTCGCGCCCTACTCGCATCGTCAAGCGGCCGCCCCACACTGTCAGGCAAAGATCTTGCCCGGGTTGAAGATATTGTCCGGATCCAGCGCGCGCTTGATCTGCCGCATCAGATCCAGCGCATCGCCAAGTTCCGCCTCGAGAAACGGCATCTTGCCCTGCCCGATTCCGTGTTCGCCCGTGCAGGTGCCATCCATCGATAGAGCCCGCGCGTTCAGCCGCTCGACGAAGGCTTCCGCCCGCGCAACATCGGCTGGATCCTTGTCGTCGAAAAGCAGCCCGACGTGAAAGTTGCCGTCGCCCGCATGGCCGACGATCGGTGCGACCAGCCCATGTGCCGCGATATCCTCATGCGTCGCCGCAACGCAATCGGCAAGCCGCGAAATCGGTACGCAAACATCTGTCGAAAGGATCGCGGCGCCGGGCACCAGCCCCTTCTGTGCCCAATAGGCGTTGTGCCGCGCCTTCCAGAGTCGCGACCGCTCTTCCGGATTGGTCGTCCAGATGAAACCAGTAGACCCCAATTCCGACGCTATTTCGGCGAACTGGCGCGATTGTAGCTCGACGCTCTCGGCGCTGCCGTGAAACTCGACGAAAAGCGTCGGCGTCTCCTGATAGCCGAGGTTCGAATAGGCGTTGCACGCCTTCATCTGCAGCGCGTCGAGCAGTTCGATACGTGCCACCGGAATACCCGACTGGATCGTCAGGATCACCGCGTTGCAGGCGTCCGCAATCGTCGGGAACGGGCAGACGCCGCCGGAGATCACTTCCGGTATGCCTTGCAGGCGCAGCGTGATCGACGTGATGATGCCGAGTGTGCCTTCCGCGCCGACAAAGAGCCGCGTCAGATCGTAGCCGGCCGAGGACTTGCGCGCCCGGTGGCCGGTCGAGATCTCGCGACCGCCGGCGACGACGGTCGTCACCGCGAGCACGTTTTCCTTCATCGTGCCGTAACGCACTGCGTTGGTGCCGGAGGCACGCGTCGACGCCATGCCGCCGATCGAGGCGTTCGCTCCCGGATCGATCGGAAAGAAGAGGCCGGTATCGCGCAGATAAGTGTTCAGCTCTTCACGCGTAATGCCGGGTTCGACCGTGCAATCAAGATCCTCTGCATTAACGGCGAGAACGCGGTTCATCCGCATCATGTCGACCGATATGCCGCCGTTCGGCGCATTCACGTGCCCTTCCAGCGACGAGCCCGTGCCGAAGGGGATCAGCGGCACGCGGTGCGCGCTGGCGATCTCGACGATCTCGCGCACTTCGGCGGCACTCTCGGGAAAGACCACGGCATCCGGCAATTGCGCCGGAATATAGGTGGTCGTGTGGGTGTGCTGGGCGCGGATCGCCTCGCTCGCCTGGAAGCGGTCGCCGAATCGGACGGCAAGAAGCTCCTTCGCCGCAACGATGCCGCTTTCGTTTCTCGTTCCCGCTTTGATTGCCTTCAACGCCACGAAAACGCCCCTTCCCTCCAGCGCCTCGCGTCTCGGCCAATCGCGCCAGGTCACTGTAACATTCTGAATTGCCACCGATTTTATTCCCAATTCAACGCCGAATTAAGGAATTATGCGGCAGCCGACCCCGCCCGAGCACAGCGCTCAAGCGAGTAGACAAAGATGGTCATGACCTCCGGGCCTAAACGCGCACCCTCGCCTTTCCGTGGTTCCATGTCATGACGAGAGGCGCCGGGCCGGATCGGAAGCGCTGACATTTCAAGGCGCTACTGTGCAAATTGGAATCAATTTGTCCAGAAGTTCACGCGGTGCCGAGGCTTTGCGGAGCACGAAAACACAGGCGGTGATACCGGCTTGTCACAAGTGCGCCGTCGGCCCTCCGTGCTCCTTCCTCGTTTGGCAGCAGGCGGTGCTTCTCTAGTCGGCGTGTCGGCGTCAAGCGATTTTTCATAGCTGAGTCGAGGACGTCTGGATTCGGCCCATACTCACCGTCGCACAATCTGCTAGAGTGATCTAATGTTCGCGACCAATCCGTACGAGTTTCGCAGAGCGACCCTGGATGATCTCGCTTTACTGAAGGCGTGGCGGTCGAACCCGCATGTCCTGGAATGGTGGGGTTCTGGTGAGCCGTATGGTGAAGCAGAACTGGTTGATCCTCGGGTGGCTCGCTGGATCATTTCAATTAACGAGCGGCCCTTTGCGTTCTTGCAGGACTACACGGTGCACGGATGGGAAGATCACCATTTTGCCGGTCTTCCCAAAGGGTCGCGGGGAATTGATCAATATATCGGAGACCCCGAAATGGTCGGCGTTGGACATGGTTCAGCGTTTATCGGAATGAGGATGCAGGCTCTTTTCGATGAGGGCGCACCTGTGATCGCGACCGATCCGCATCCAGACAATGAACGGGCGATAGCCGTCTACAAGAAGTTGGGGTTCGAACCGTCTGGACCACCTCAAGAGACCGGATGGGGCTTGATCTTGCCAATGCTGGCGAGGCGGTAAGCAGAATGGATGCAACGGCAGCAAGTTCCGCTTTCGACCCGCATCATGTAGGCAATGCCGCACGGAGCCGATTAGCCCATCTATGATATATCTATTGCAGGGCCGTCCGTTGTCCGCGTTGAGGGAGAAGGTCGCATGCTTGGATTGCTCGCCCTGCTCACGGCGTCCGTCTTCTTCGGCGCCGCCATTTACATCAACGTCGCCGAACAGCCGGCGCGGCTTGGGCTCGATGACCGCGCGGCGCTTGCCGAGTGGGGTCCCGCCTATCGGCGCGGCTTCGAGATGCAGGCTTCGCTCGCGATCGTTTCCGGCCTCCTCGGCGCCTCGGCATGGTGGCAGACCGGCAATCCGCTCTGGGGTCTCGGGGCGGCGATCATCATTTTGAACTGGCCCTATACCCTGCTCGCCATCATGCCCGTCAATCGCCGTCTGGAAGCGACGCGCCCGGAAGAGGCTGGCGATGAGACCCGTGCGCTTCTCGTGCGCTGGGGCACGCTCCATGCCGGCCGGAGCGCGCTCGGCGCGGTAGCGGCGGCAATCTATCTGGTTGCCGCATCGCGCGGGTTTTGAGCCGTCATCAAACCGTCATGAATGGCGACTATTTTATCGATAAATCTGGATTTGTGGATATATGGAAAAGAAGACGGCACTCGCCGCGCTCGCCGCCCTTGGCCAGGACACCCGGCTCGAAGTCTTCCGCCTTCTGGTGCGCGCCGGACCGGATGGCGTTCCGGCCGGCGAGATCGCCGCGCGGATCGGCACCGTCCAGAACACCACCTCGGCGCATCTGAAGGTGCTCGACCAAGCCGGTCTCGTGCACGCCGAACGCGACGGGCGGACGGTGCGTTACGTCGCCGACATGACCGGCTTCCGTGACCTGCTCGCCTATCTCATGGAAGACTGCTGCAACGGCAATCCCGAACTATGCCGTCCGGTCATCCAGGCCGTAACCTGCAATTGTTGAGGAGGAACAACCGTGACCGACCATAAGCCATTCAACGTTCTCTTTCTTTGCACCGCCAATTCCTCGCGTTCGATCATGGCCGAGGCGCTCCTCAATCGACTCGGCCAGGGCAAGTTCAAGGCATTTTCGGCCGGATCCCAACCCAAGGGCAAAGTTCATCCCCTCGCCCTGGAACTCCTGCAGAGCCTCAACTACGACACTTCCTTCGCGCGCTCCAAAAGCTGGGACGAGTTCGCAACTCCGGATGCACCGAAAATGGATTTTGTCTTCACCGTCTGCGACGATGCCGCCAATGAAGCCTGCCCCGTCTGGCCGGGGCAGCCGGTATCTGCGCATTGGGGCGTGCCGGATCCGGCCGCGGCGGAAGGCAGCGAGCCGGAAAAACACTTTGCCTTCGCCGAAGCCTATCGGATGCTGAACAACCGGATCTCGACCTTCACCAGCCTGCCGATGAGCTCTCTCGACAAGCTCGCCCTCAAGCAGCGCCTCGACGAGATCGGCCGTGATCGGCCGAACGCGGGCTGACCGACGATGGCATTCGATCTCCCCCGCCGCCTCGCGGCCGAAGCGCTAGGCACAGCCGTGCTCGTTGCCACCGTCGTCGGCTCCGGCATCATGGCGGACAAACTCACGGGCGATGTGGCGCTTTCGCTGCTCGGCAACACGATCCCGACGGGGGCGATCCTCGTCGTGCTGATCACCGTTCTCGGACCACTCTCCGGCGCGCATTTCAACCCGGCCGTGACGATGGTCTTTGCACTCCGGCGCGAGATCGAGGCGAACGCGGCACTCTTCTATGTCGTCGCGCAGATCGTCGGCGGCATCGCCGGATCGGTCGTCGCGCACGCCATGTTCGAGCTTCCGTTGATCCAGATTTCCGCGACCGCGCGCACCGGTACCGGCCAGTGGCTCGCCGAGGCAGTCGCCGCCTTCGGCCTCGTCCTTACCATCCTCGCCGGGCTTCGGTTCCGGTCGGATGCCATTCCATGGCTGGTCGGGCTCTATATCACGGCCGCCTACTGGTTCACCGCATCGACCTCCTTCGCCAATCCGGCGGTCGCGATAGCGCGCGCACTGTCGGACACCTTTGCGGGCATCCGTCCCGTCGACCTGCCCGGCTTCATCCTCGCCGAGATTTTCGGTGCATTGCTGGCGATGGCGCTTGCCGGCTGGATGCTGACGGAGGAGAAACCGAGAATTCACGCGCTCAACGAACTGAAAGGTGCTGAATGACCATGGACGTCAAGATCTATCACAATCCCGCCTGCGGCACCTCCCGCAACACGCTGGCGATGATCCGCAACGCCGGGATCGAGCCGAACGTCATCGAATATCTGACGACGCCGCCGTCGCGCGACGAACTCGTCCGGATGATCGCCGATGCAGGCCTGACGGTGCGTAAAGCGATCCGCGAGAAGGGCACGCCCTATGAGGAACTCGGCCTCGACGATCCGGCATTGACGGACGACCAACTGCTGGACGCGATGCTCGAGCACCCGATCCTGATCAACCGCCCGTTCGTCGTGACGCCGCTCGGCACCCGGCTCTCGCGGCCCTCCGAGCTTGTGCTCGAAATCCTCCCGGACACCCACAAGGGACCCTTCACCAAGGAGGACGGCGAAAAGGTACTGAACGACGAAGGCGAGCGCATTGTCTGATCTGCCAGCAGTATCCGCGGAGCACCTGCGTCTTCCCGACAGGGAGGCGCTGCGCCCGCCATTCGCAACGCATCCGCCGCGCATCCTCATCCTCTACGGCTCGTTGCGTGCGGTTTCCTACAGCCGGCTGCTGGCGCAGGAAGCGGCGCGTCTGCTTACGCATTTCGGCTGCGAGGTGCGCATCTTCGATCCGGCCGGACTGCCGCTGCCGGACGGCGCGCCCGTAAACCATCCAAAGGTCCACGAGCTTCGGGAGCTTTCCCAATGGTCGGAGGGTCAGGTCTGGGTGAGCCCGGAGCGTCACGGCGCGATGAGCGGCATCATGAAGGCGCAGATCGACTGGATACCACTTTCGGTCGGCTCGATCCGCCCGACGCAAGGAAAGACACTGGCCGTCATGCAGGTGTCCGGCGGCTCGCAATCCTTCAACGCCGTCAACCAGATGCGCGTGCTCGGCCGCTGGATGCGGATGATCACCATTCCCAACCAGAGTTCCGTCGCCAAGGCGTTTCAGGAATTCGACGCCGACGGCCGCATGAAGCCTTCCGCCTACTATGACAGGGTCGTCGACGTCTGCGAGGAACTGGTCAAGTTCACTCTCCTCACCCGCGACGTCTCGGACTATCTGACCGACCGCTACAGCGAGCGGAAGGAAGAGGCCGCCAAGCTTGAGCAGCGGGTTTCGCTAAAGTCGATTTGACGCCAAAGGCTATTTCGAGTTCCATCGAAATAGCCTTGACTCCATCTTCAGCGCTGTTACGTTTATTTCCATGAAACTCGAAAAAGCAGCCGCCCAGCTCGAAGCACTGGGCAATCCTACGCGCCTGCAGCTCTACCGGACGCTCGTCCGGGCGGGCGAGGACGGGCTTGCCGTCGGGCGCATCCAGGAGAAGCTCGAAATCGCCGCGTCTACACTCTCGCATCACCTCAAGCGCCTGGTCGACACCGGCCTCGTGACCCAGGAGCGGCAGGCGACGACGCTGATCTGCCGCGCGAACTATCCCGGCATGCAGGCGCTGGTCGGCTATCTCGTCGATGAATGCTGTGCCGATTCCCGATGCGGGACGGCCGAGAAGGAGGTCGCGGCTTGACCCCTTTTTTGTTCGCATAATTCGAATATACCAGAAATATGGAAGGAAAAGACATGAGCAGTAGTGCCGCACTTCCCGTTGCCGTTATCGGCGCAGGCCCCGTCGGCTTGGCCGCGGCCGCACATCTCGTCGCCCGTGGCATCGAGCCGATCGTCTTCGAACGCGGCGATGCTGTCGGGACCTCCCTGCTGGAATGGGGCCAGGTCCAGGTCTTTTCGCCCTGGACCTACAACATCGACCCCGCCGCCCGCTCGCTCCTCGAGGCCGCAGGTTGGCAGGCACC
This sequence comes from Sinorhizobium psoraleae, assembly GCF_013283645.1. Lineage (GTDB taxonomy): Bacteria > Pseudomonadota > Alphaproteobacteria > Rhizobiales > Rhizobiaceae > Sinorhizobium > Sinorhizobium psoraleae. The sequence continues at coordinate 1,515,737 of NZ_JABEKV010000001.1, read as the reverse complement.
CGCCGGCGACGGACTGCCGACGGGAAGCGAAATCGTGCGGGACTATCTGGCACCGCTTGCCGCCCTGCCCGCGATCGCGCCGAACATCCGGCTCGGCTCGACCGTCGTCGCCGTCACGCGCGAAGGGCTGGACAAGGTCTCGTCGGTCAACCGTGCCACAGCCCCCTTCATCGTCCGCTTCACAGACAGTAACGGCAATGAAGAACAGGTCCGCGCCCGCGCAGTCATTGACGCCTCCGGCACCTGGACGCAGCCCAATCCGATCGGCATCGACGGCCTGACCGTCACCGGAGAGATTGCGGCGCGGGATCAGATCGCCTACGGCATCCCCGACGTCGGCGGCGCGCGGCGCACGGACTATGCGGGCAAGCGCGTGCTGGTCATCGGCGGTGGTCACTCGGCCATCAACACCGCCCTGGCGTTGATGGAGCTTCAGGAGACGGCGCCCGGAACGGAGGTTTTCTGGGCGCTCCGCCGCAAAGGCGTCGAGCGGCTGCTCGGCGGTGGGCTGAACGACCAGTTGCCGGCCCGCGGTGCGCTCGGCCTTGCGGCCAGACGGGCTATGAACGAGAACCGGCTGACCATGCTGGCCCCCTTCGCCGTCGAACGCATTTCGCTGCGGGAAGGCCGCCTCGCCGTGATGGCCCTGCTCGATGGCAAGCCGTTTACGCTCACCGTGGATCGAATCGTCGTCGCAACCGGATTCCGGCCCGACTTCTCGTTCCTGCGGGAACTGCGGCTTGCGCTGGACCCAACGGTCGAAGCGCCGCCATCGCTCGCTCCGCTGATCGATCCGAATTTCCATTCCTGCGGCACCGTTCCGCCGCACGGGGCTGTCGAACTCGCGCATCCGGAGCCGGGTTTTACGATCGTCGGTTCAAAATCCTATGGACGTGCGCCGACCTTCCTGATGGCGACCGGATACGAGCAAGTGCGCTCCGTCGTCGCCGAGATCGCCGGTGACCACAAAGCGGCACGCGAGGTGCGCCTCGTGCTCCCGGAGACTGGTGTTTGCAGCGCCGAACATATTGTGGGCGCCGATCCTTCCGCCGGGTGCTGCGGCGGGCCGGCGCCCGCAGCCGTCGATGCCTGCTGCGCCGCGGATGCCGAAGCGAAGGCGGTCAACAGGTCAGGATGCGGTTGCGGCGGGCCCGCGGCGATGCCAACTGCACGTTTCCTCAATTCGGAGCCGATTTGAGGACAAAAACATGCAGCAATTCAAAGTGCTACTGCGTCCCTTGCGCGTCGCGCGGCGCTGTAGGAACGACGGAACCGACCGGTTCGTGGAAATCGCCGGATGAGCGAACGCAAGATACCCGCCTCGGCGATTTGGGCCTTGGGCCTGACGCAGATAGTCGGCTACGGCACGCTGTATTACAGCTTCAGCATTCTCGCGCCCGACATGGCGCGCGAACTCGAATGGCCGGAGCAATGGGTCTTCGGCGCGCTCTCGGTCGCGCTGCTCATCGGCGGTCTCTTTGCGCCGATCGCGGGAAAATGGGCGGACGGCTTCGGCGCCGGCCGCATCATGACACTTGGATCGGCCGGCGCGGCCGTGGCGCTGCTTGCCTGCGCGGCCGCGCCCGGCGGCTCGGCCTTCGTGCTCGCGCTCGTGGCGATGGAACTCGCGTCTTCCTTTGTGCTCTATAGCGCCGCCTTCGTCGCAATCGTGCAATTCGGCGGCAGCAATGCGCAGCGAAGCATCACCCACCTGACCTTGATCGCCGGCTTCGCCTCGACGCTCTTTTGGCCGCTGACGAGCGCGATGCATCAAAGCTTCTCCTGGCGAGAGGTCTACGCCGTCTTTGCCGCGATGCACCTTGTCCTCTGCCTGCCGATCCATGCCTGGATCGCGCGGTTGACGCGCCGCGCGGCAGTCGCCGCTCCATCCTTGGCGACAATTACGACGGCAACGCACGAACGACCGATCGCCGTCGCATCACAAGACCGCTCCATCGTTTTCCTGCTGATGCTCACCGGTTTTGCGGTCGAAGGCTTCGTCCTGTCGTCGATCCTCATCCACATGGTGCCTTTGACGGCGGCGCTCGGCATGGGAACGGCCGGCCTTCTCGTCGCCAGCCTCTTCGGGCCGGCGCAGGTGGCAAGCCGGCTCATTAACATGCTGTTCGGCCGCGGGCTGCGGCAGGTCTGGCTGGCGCTCATCGCCGCAACTTTGCTGCCGCTCGCGCTCATCGTTCTCTTGACGACGAACCCGTCGATGCCCGGGGCAATCGTCTTCGCAATCCTGTTCGGCCTTGGCTCCGGCCTCACCAGCATCGTCGGCGGCACGCTGCCGCTCGAACTGTTCGGTCGCGAAGGATACGGTGCGCGGCTCGGCTGGGTTACCGCTGCGCGGCAGGTTTCGTCGGCCCTCGCTCCCTTCGCGCTGGCGCTGGCGATGGCCGGAACGGGCGTTACCCCGTCGCTCTGGGCAATGGTTGCGCTCGGCGTGATCGGCGTGACGACCTTTTCAGGGATCGTCTTGATCAGGCGGAGGTACGAAAGCGCGGCTGGGGATGGCGCACCGGCGGGCAGCGACGCCCGCGCCAATTTGCGACTTTAAGCAATTCCAGATGCGTAACGGGTTTTCCGTCCGGTCGTTTCAGAGCTAGACGCGAGATTACAGCGCTTCAGCCGCCGCCGCCGCAGCGTCCATTTCCTCGTGCAGCTTGCGTTCCTCGTCTGCGTGCGGCTTGGTGAAGCGCGCGATGACGAGATAGGCGACCGGCGTGAGGTAGAGCGTCACGATCACCGCAAGGCCGAGCCCGCCGACAAGCACCCAACCGAGTGCGATGCGCGCCTCGGCCCCTGCCCCGCTCGCCAGAACCAGCGGTACAGCACCGACGACAGTCGCGATCATCGTCATCATCACCGGCCTCAGGCGGATATTGGCGGCGTTCTCGATGGCGCTGCGCACATCCTGGCCGCGGTCGCGCAGCTGATTGGCGAACTCGACGATCAGGATGCCGTTCTTCGCCATGATGCCGACCAGCATGACGAGCCCGATCTGGCTGTAGATGTTCAGCGTGTTGCCGGTCACGATCATCGCGAAGACGGCGCAAGCGAGCCCGAGCGGCACCGTCGACATGATGATGACACCGCTAATGAAGCTTTCGAACTGCGCTGCGAGCACCAGGAAGATGATGACGATCGCAAAGCCGAAGGTGATGAACAGGCCATTGGCATTCTCGTCGAGCGTCGCGGCTTCGGCCAGCGGCATCACCCGCGATCCCGGCGGCAGCAGCGGTTCCGCCATCTCCTCCACCATCGACAGCGCCTCGCCGAGCGCGAGGTCCGATTTCAGGCCGGCCGAAAGCGACACGGCGCGAAGCTGCGACTCGCGCGAGAGCTGCGGCGCCACGGCCTTTTCCTCGATCGTCGCGATGGTCGACATCGGCACGATCCGGCCGTCACCGGCCTTGACGAAGATGTTCTGCAGGTCCGTCGGGTCGTTGAGCGGCGTGGTCGACGAAAGCAGCTTGACCGGATAGGCATCGCCCTCGACGAAGATGTCGACGACGCTGCTGCCGTCGAGCATCGCCTGAAGCGCCCAGGACAGGCCGCTGATGTCGACGCCGAGATCGGAGGCGCGCTCGCGGTCGATCGTCACCGACAATTGCGCCTGGTTGGCCTCGTAGTTGAGCCGCACGTTCTCGAAGCGGCCGGTGTCCTCGATCGCGCGAAGGAGCTTTGCCGCCGCGTCGCCGAGCTTCGTATAATCGTTGCCGACCAGCGCCACCTGGAGGCCGCTGCCGGCACCGCGAATACCGAGGCTGTTCGCCTGGATGGTGAAGGCGCGGACGGAAGGAATGGCCGCGGTCACCTTGTTTATGTCGGCGACGATCTGCTGCTGCGTGCGCTCCCGCTCCTCCCACGGGGCGAGCGTCAACACCATGAAGCCGCTATTGGCCGAGCCGCCCTGCCCGGAGATCGAAAAGACGTTGCTGATCTCGCCGGACCGGACGAGCGGCTGAAGCCCCTCCTCGATGCGACGCATCTGGGCCTGCGCATATTCGAGCGAGACGCCCTGCGGCGCGTTGATCCTGAGCATGACCTGCGAACGGTCTTCGTTCGGCGTCAGCTCTGATTTCAGCGTCAGGAAGCCCGCGGCCCCCGCCATGGTAAAGAAGGCAGCCACCACGAAAACAATGAGCGGGGCGTTGAGGCACGCGCGAAGCGTCGTGCGATAAAAGGCGGCCGCACGCGCGCCAAAACGCTGCATCACGCCCTCATGTGCGTGGGCCTCCTTCGTCAGCATGCGCGAGGCGAGCATGGGGCAGAGCGTCAGCGACACGAAGGATGAGAGCAGGATCGAGAAGGCGAGCACGAAGCCGAATTCACGGAAAAGCCCGCCCGTCTGTCCCGGCAGGAAGGAGAGCGGGACGAAGACCGCGGCAAGCGTCGCCGTCGTCGCCAGCACCGCAAAGAACACCTCGAGCGTTCCGTGCACGGCGGCGGCGCGGGGGCCGAGCCCTTCCGCCCGGCGCCGCACGATGTTTTCCAGGACCACGATCGCATCGTCCACGACGAGGCCGGTCGCCAGCACGATCGCCAGCAGCGTCAGGATATTGATCGAAAAACCGGCGAGGTAGATCGCCGCGAGCGTACCTATCAACGCGATCGGCATCGAAATCGCCGGTATCAGCGTCGCCCGCCAGTCGAGCAGGAAGAGATAGATGACGAAGGTGACGATGAAGACGGCGACGGCAAGCGCGATCTCGACCTCGTGGATTGCGCCGTTGATGAACACCGCATCATCGCTGGTGATCTTTAGTTCCGTCCCCTCGGGAAGGATGTCCGACGAGATCGTGGCGACCACGTTGCGCACGCCTTCGGAGATATCGACCGTGTTCGACTGGGCCTGGCGGATGATGCCGAGGCCGATGCCCTGCCGTCCGTTGGAGCGCAGCGCCGTCGTGCCCGTGTCCGGGCCGAGCGTCACGGTCGCGACGTCGCGCAGCCGGACATTGTCGCCGAGAATGAGATTTTCGAACTGCTCGGGTGTCTGCAGGTCCGCCGTCGCGCGGACCGAGATGTCCTGGCTGGCGCTCGTCAGCGAACCGGCCGGCACGTCATAGGAGGCGTCGGCGAGCGCCTCGCGAAGATTGGCGACCGTGACGCCGCGTCCGGCGAGCTTCGCCTGATTGACGTCGATGCGGAAGATCTTTTCCTGCTCGCCGTATGCGGTGACGTCGGCGACGCCCTCGACAGCCGCCAGCCGATCGCTGATCTCGTTCTCGACGAGCAGCGTCATGTCCTCCATCGTCATGGTATCGGAGGTCAGCGCCAGGCGTATGATGGGTTGGCTGTCGGAATCCGCCTTCACGATCCGCGGCTCCTCGGCGTCGTCCGGCAACTGGCCCGCGATCCGGCCGAGTGCATCGCGGATATCGTTCGCCGCCTGGCCGATATCGGTGGTGTCGGAGAATTCGAGCGTCACGCGACTGCGCCCGAAGGAGGAGCTGGAGGAAATGCCCTTGATGCCCTGGACGCGCGAGACGGCACCCTCGATCACCGAGGTCACCTCGCGGTCGATGGTTTCGGGCGACGCGCCTTCGAATTCGGTCGTCACCGACACGACAGGCTGGTCGACCTGCGGCAGTTCGCGGATTTCGATGCCGTTCCAGGCGGCAAGGCCTGCAACGACGATCAGCGTGTTGACCACCAGCGCGAAGATCGGCCGGCGGATGAAAAGCGCGGTAAAGCCGGTCTTGCCCCCTTCGCCTCCGCCCTTGCCGTGATGGCCGCCGATTCCGATGTTCATTGCGCCTCTCCCGCGACCTTCTGCTGAGGCTCGGGCCGGTTTTCGCCAGCAATGCGCACCGCGCCGCCGTCGCGCAGGCGCTGCACGCCCTCGGTCACGATGCGGTCGCCCTCGGCAAGAGTCGCCTCGACGAGCACCTTGTCCGGATTGCGCTGGATGATCTTGACCGGCACCCGCTCGCTGCGGTCACCGTTGACCCGCCAGATATAGGATCCTTCCGAACTCCACTGGATAGCGAGCGGATCGACCGTCGGATAACGGTCGCCGTCGAAAGCCATGGTGACCGAGAAGGACATGCCCGCCCGCAGCATGTCATCGGGATTTTCGAGCCGCGCGCGGACTCTAAGCGTCCGGCTCGCCTGGTCGAGACGGTTGTCGATCGCGTGGATCACGCCTTCGAGCTGCCGCCCGGCTTGAGCGATTGCGTTCGCGGTCACAGGCTGGCCGACGAAAATCTTGCTGGCGAAGCGTTCCGGCACCCAGAAATCGACAAGGATTTGCGAGCGGTCGTCCACCACCGCGATCGGCGTCGACGTCGTGACATAATCACCGACATTGACGGTGATGATGCCGACGACGCCCTTCGAGGGCGCGACGATGTCGCGGCGTCTGAGATCGAGCTCTGCCGTTTTCAGCGCCAGTTCTGCCGCCTGCAGCGCGATTTCCGCGTCGCGGACTTCGACTGCCGTCACCGCCCTTGCCGTGCTGAGATTGCGATAGCGCTGCACCTTTTCCTGCGCGCTATCGCGCGTGAGCCTCGCCTGCTCGGCGGCGATCCGCTGGTCATCGCTATCGAGCCTGGCGATCACCTGGCCCTTGGCGATCCTGTCGCCGGACCTTACGAGAATTTCGGTGAGATTGCCGGTCGCCGTCGGCGTCACGGTGACGGAGTGGATGGCTTCACCATTGCCGATGGCGTTGAGCCTGTCGTTGACGATCGCGCTTGCCGACGGCCTGACGACGACCAGCGCCGCATCTCCGAAGCCGCCCTGGCCACCTTGCCCGCGCCCGCCGTTGCGCCGTCCACCGCTTCCGCCTTCGCCATCCTGCGGTTTCGACAGGGCATCGATCAGCGGGTGCGAAACGCCGATGGCCGCCAGCGTTTCGCCCGCGCCGGGCGCGAAACGCACCCAGGCAACCGCGCCCACGGTGAGCACAACGAAGCTGACAGCCAGCTGCTTCCAAAGCCGCATTCACATCTCCAAATGAAAAGCACGCTCCAGCGCGGCCCGTGCCGGCGGAGCGTTCCGATTTGCGCCCGAGTATGGTTATTCGCGTGCCTTCGGGCAATCTCGGAATGCCATCATTACGCAATTGTAATAAAAGCGAATTTGTTGGCGGCATGATGGCGCGCGCCGTCAAGCGGCGATTGCAGGAGTTTTACTGGACAACCGATGTTTACAGGCTTCGCGGCTGGGCTATGCTGCGTTTGGCCTCACCATTTCCGATCGGCTTCCGCATTCAACTCATTCTGGGGAGAAGAACAATGTGCGATGCATGCGTCATGGAATCGGTAAAACAGCGAATGCTGTCGCGGCGCGGCTTTTTCCGCGCCGCCGCGACCGGCACGGCGGGTATCGCCGCCGCCGGCATGGGAATAGCACCGCCCGCACTTGCGGCCGGCCACACGAGCGTGACCGATCTCACCCATGAACTTTACGAGGAGTTCCCGACCTACTTCGGTCAGCAGCAGTTCTTCCGCGAGCAGAAGTTCAGCTACGCCAAGGAAAAGTTCAACCTGTTCGAACTCCGGGTGAACGAACATACTGGTACCCATGTCGATGCGCCGCTGCATTTCTCCGCCGACGGCATGTCGGTAGCCGAACTGCCGGTCGAGAAGCTCGTAGTGCCGCTCTGCGTCGTCGATATCCGAGAGAAAGCGGCAGGCAATGCCGATGCGCAAGTGACGCCCGACGACATCAAGGCATGGATCGGCGCCAATGGCGACATTCCGGAAAACGCCTGCGTCGCCATGCTTTCCGGCTGGGCCGGCCATCTCGGAACCGACAAGTTCCGCAACGCCGACGCCGAGGGCAAGCTCCATTTTCCGGGCTTTCACGTAGAGGCCGCCAAGTTCCTGCTCGAAGAGACGCAGGCCGCCGGCATCGCCGTCGATACGCTTTCGCTCGATTTCGGCGCCTCACCGGATTTCGCCACCCATTATGCCTGGCTGCCGCAAGGCCGCTGGGGGCTCGAAGCCGCGGCCAATCTCGACAAGGTGCCGGCCAAAGGCGCGACCCTGGTGCTCGGTGCACCGAAGCACCGCGGCGGCACCGGCGGCCCGGCCCGCGTCTTCGCGCTCGTCTGACAACCGTTCACGCAAACACAATTTAAGCTCGGGGAGAAAGCATGAGCACCGTCGTCCCGCCGCCCGATCCAGAAGCCGACCCGCGCGTAAAGGCGGTCTTCGACGACATCCGCGCCACGCGGAAATCGGATTTCATCAACAATATGTGGCTCTGGCTCGCCTTCGACGTGGACCTCCTGGAACGAACCTGGGCCGAGGTGAAGGCGGTCATGGCGACTCCCTCCGCCCTCGATCCGCTGGTGAAGGAAATGCTCTATGTCGCCGTTTCCGTCACCAACGGCTGCGGCTACTGCATCCACTCCCACATGGCAGCGGCCAAGGCCAAGGGGATGACAGAGGCGCAGCACGCGGACATCCTGCGCGTCATCTCGCTTGCCGCCAAGACCAATCAGTTGGCAACAGCACTGCAGGTCCCGGTCGATCCAACGTTCGATGCGGCAGGCGAAAATTGATGACTGCGGAATGCAGCGAAAGGCCACTGCATGTGTTCCTAATCGGAATCGATTAGGGACAGAAACAGGCAGCAATTCAAAGAGCTACTGCGACCTTTTGTGCTTCTGAAAAGAAGCACGGCGCTGTAGTCTTTCCACAGGCTTGCTCTCGCGCTTGAAGAATCCGGAATAAAAGAGGAACATCCTTTCTGGCCTTTCGGTCCCGAATCACTACATTGGGCCGCATGACCAAAGGTTTTGACGACATTCCCTTCTTCGACGAGGAGCCGGCGCCGCGCAAACCCGCACCCGCCGCCGGCGGTATCGCCGCGCGCGCCATGGCCGCCCGCGACAAGGCCAAGCGTCCGGATTATCTCTCCGGCCTCAATCCTGAGCAGACCGAGGCTGTCGAGACGCTCGAAGGACCAGTGCTCGTGCTCGCCGGCGCCGGCACCGGCAAGACCCGCGTTCTGACGACCCGCATCGCCCATATCCTTTCGACCGGCCGCGCCTTCCCGTCGCAGATCCTCGCCGTCACCTTCACCAACAAGGCCGCGCGCGAAATGAAGGAGCGCATTGGCGTGCTCGTCGGCCATGCCGTCGAAGGCATGCCCTGGCTCGGCACCTTCCACTCGATCGGCGTTAAGCTCCTGCGGCGCCATGCGGAGTTGGTCGGCTTGAGGTCGGATTTCACCATCCTCGACACCGACGATGTCGTGCGGCTGATCAAGCAGCTGATCCAGGCCGAAGGGCTCGACGACAAGCGCTGGCCGGCAAAACAATTCGCCGGCATGATCGACACCTGGAAGAACAAGGGCCTTGACCCCTCGCAGATTCCGGAAGGCGACGCCCGCGCCTTCGCCAATGGCAAGGGCCGCGAACTCTACGCCGCTTACCAGAACAGGCTCCTGACGCTCAACGCCTGCGATTTCGGCGACCTGCTCCTGCACCCGATCCGGATGTTCCGCGCCAATCCGGACGTGCTCCGGGAATATCACGGCAAATTCCGCTACATCCTCGTCGACGAATACCAGGACACCAACACCGCGCAATACATGTGGCTGCGGCTGTTGGCGCAGCGGCCGCGGTCGTCTGAGCGATCTGTGACAGGAGGTCCGGGCGAAGCCCGAGCCAGCCAAGGCTGGCCGGACGACGTTTCGTCCGCCCCTGCGGAGCGCAGCCGCGCCAGCGGCGACAGCGTGAGCGCTAATCACCCGGGCGAAGCCCGGCAAGGCCAAGCGGCCGTCGCGGATGGCGCGCCCCCGCGGAGCGAGCCGCGCAGCGGCGACAGCGTGAGCGCAAATAAACAGCAGCAGATAAACATCTGCTGCGTCGGCGACGACGATCAGTCGATCTATGGTTGGCGCGGCGCGGAAGTCGACAACATTCTCCGCTTCGAGAAAGACTTCCCCGGCGCCAAGGTCATCAAGCTTGAGCGCAACTACCGCTCGACCGAACATATCCTCGGCGCCGCCGCGCATCTGATTGCCCATAACGAAGGCCGGCTTGGCAAGACGCTCTTTACCGAGCGCACCAATCCGGACGACGAGAAGGTGCATGTGCATGCCGCCTGGGATTCCGAAGAGGAAGCCCGCGCCGTCGGCGAGGAGATAGAACAGCTCCAGCGACAGAAGCATAACCTGAACGACATCGCGATCCTGGTGCGCGCCTCATTCCAGATGCGCGAATTCGAAGACCGCTTCGTCACCCTCGGCCTCAACTATCGCGTCATCGGCGGCCCGCGCTTCTACGAGCGGCTCGAAATCCGTGACGCCATGGCCTATTTCCGCCTCGTCTGCCAGCCGGCCGACGACCTCGCCTTCGAGCGCATCGTCAACACGCCGAAGCGCGGTTTGGGCGACACCACAGTGCGCACGCTGCACGACTACGCTCGCGCCCGCGACATTCCGATGCTCGCCGCCGCGACCGAGATCATCGAGACCGACGAGTTGAAGCCGAAGGCGCGCAAGGCCCTCTTCGACGTCGTCACCGATTTCCGCCGCTGGCAGACGCTGCTCGAAACGACGCCGCATACCGAACTTGCCGAAAAAATCCTCGACGAGAGCGGCTACACCGCAATGTGGCAGGCCGACAAGTCGGCGGAAGCGCCAGGGCGGCTCGAAAACCTGAAGGAACTCATCCGCTCGATGGAGGCCTTCGAGTCGATGCGTGGCTTCCTGGAACATGTCGCGCTCGTCATGGACGCCGAGCAGAACGAAGACATGGATGCCGTCTCGATCATGACGCTGCATTCGGCCAAGGGTCTCGAGTTCGATACCGTGTTCCTACCGGGCTGGGAGGAAGGCCTTTTCCCCCACCAGCGCGCGCTCGACGAGGGCGGCCGCGCCGGCCTCGAGGAAGAACGCCGCCTCGCCTATGTCGGCATCACCCGCGCCAAGCGCCGCTGCCATATCTGGTTCGTCTCCAACCGCCGCATCCACGGGCTCTGGCAGTCCACCATGCCTTCGCGTTTCCTCGACGAACTGCCGATCGACCATGTGGAAGTGGCCGAGCAGGACGTCTCCTACGGCGGCTACGGACGCGGCGGCTATGGCCAATCGCGTTTCGACAAGGCCGATCCCTTCGAAAACTCCTATCAGACCCCGGGCTGGAAGCGGGCCCAGCAGCACCGCTCGGAGGCCACCCGCGACAATTGGGGCACCCGCTCCGGCCACGCCGTCGAGCGCATCGGCTACGGCGAGTCCGGCCCACGCACCCGCATGATCGAAGGCGAACTGGTCGCCAAGTCGACCACCTCCGAACCCTCGCGCTTCAATATCGGCGACCGCGTCTTCCACCTCAAATTCGGCAACGGCAACATCGCCGCCATCGAAGGCAACAAGCTGACGATCGATTTCGACCGCGCGGGGCAGAAGCGCGTGCTGGACGGATTTGTGGAGCGGGTGTGATCAAGCCGATCCGTCCTTCACATGGACGGATCACGGCGGCATCAGACGCAACGCTAAGCCATTCACGGCGCCGATGCGCCGTGGCTGGGTGCCGCCGATTCCACTGTTACGATCTGCGCAGCGGCACTCAAATCATCATCTTGTACATCACGAAACCGGACTTCACCGCCACCTGGTCGTAGAGGCGCATCGCCTTGATATTGCTCTCGTGCGTCAGCCAGTAGACGCGCGGCGAGCCTGCTCGGCGCGCCGCTTCGAAGACGCCGTTGATCAGCGCCTGGCCGACGCCTTTGCCGCGCGTGGCTTCGTTGATGAAGAGATCCTGGAGATAGCAATTCGGCTGGATCGAGGTGGTGCTGCGGTGAAAGATATAATGCGTCAGCCCGATCAGCCGGCCTTTGCTTTCGGCAACCAGCGCATGCATCGGTTCATAGGCATCGAAGAAGCGCGACCAGGTCATCAGCGTGATGTCCGACGTGAGCGCGGTTTCGCCCAGGCGGCCGTAGAAGGCGTTATAGCCTTCCCAGAGCGGCAGCCATCGGTCGTAGTCACTGCGCACGACGGGCCGGATGGAGAGGTCTTCTGTCATTTTTTGCGAACCTACGGAAAAGCCCCTGCGGAGGGCGAGAGGATAAACCCTGGCATCGATCCGGTCTATGCGGCGGTGGGATGACCTCTCATCGCCCCGACAATCTCCTCCACATCGCTGAGGATGGCGTCGCCCATATAAGCGATGTTGTCGAAGGATCGCTCGGCCGCCTCCTGATGCCCCGCTCCGCAGGCGTCGCGGATGACGATCGGAACGAAGCCGAGGTCCGCGCCGTGGCGCACGGTCGGATCGATGCCGATCTCGGTAGCGATGCCGCAGATCGCGAAGGATGTTATGCCGAGATCGCGCAGGATGATCGAGAGCGGCGTGCCCTCGAAGGCCGAAAAGGTGATCTTGTCGAGGATGGCCTCGTTTTCACGGGGCGCGAGTTCGGGAACGATTTCGAAGCCGGGCGTGCCACGCAGGAACCAGGGCGTGACCGCGTCCGGATCGTCCGTGCGCTGCCAGGCCATCGCCTGACGAAGCTGGAACGCGCCCATCAATTCGCGCGGCATCGACATGTGCCGCAGGAAAATGACCGGATAGCCGCCGTCGCGAGCGGCCTCGATGACCTTCAGGACCTTGGCCGTGATCTCCGCGCCGTCCTTGACCTGCTGGACTATGCCGGCCTGCATGTCATAGACGACGAGCGCCATCCGGTGCGGACGACAAAAATCCCGCAATGTTCTTCCAATTCCAAGTCCAGCGATCATCACCCTCTCCTCACCTTTGTCAAAGACATGAGGCGGGCGTTCGAAAATTCAAGCTGGACTACAGCGCCGCGCGTCCTGTCGGACGCGCAAAGACCGCTGTAACGCCTTGGGCTGCTGCATGTTTTTGTCCTTACGGCTACGATTCAAGGAAACATGCAGCGGGAGGGAATGTCGTCGCGGCCGGACGATCTTGCCCTGCCGGAAGCTCACGGGCCATCGCCTCTCGCCTCCTTCAGGAGCGCAACCACTTCCGCGTCCGTCGTCTGCTCGAAATCGTCGTAATAGATGCTGACCGCATGGAACGGGCTGGGGCTCGCAAGACAGACGATCCGGTCGACCTGCCGGCGCAGGCTGGCAACGGCGCTTGGCGGGGCAACCGGAACGGCGAGCATCAGGGCCGCAGCGCCCTCCTGCCGCAGCGCCTGGATCGCCGCCTTGGCGGTCCCGCCGGTGGCGATGCCGTCATCGACGAGGATGACGTTGCGTCCCTTCGGCGAAACGCGCGGCCGATTGCCGACGTAGAGCGCCCGGCGGCGTGTAAGTTCAAGCCGCTGGCGCTCGGTTTCCGCCTTCACATAGGCTTCAGGTGGACGCACGAGGCGCATCGCCTCCTCGTTCAACACGAGTTGCGGCTCTTCGCCGTCGACGAGTGCGCCGAGGCCGAACTCGGAATGCCCGGGCGCACCGACCTTGCGCACGATCAGGAGTTCGAGCGGCGCGCCGAGATAGGCGGCGACCTCGAAGGCCACCGGAACGCCGCCGCGCGGCAGCGCCATCACTACGGGATCGGCAAAGCCTTCGCGCTCGATTGCGCGAGCGAGCTTTCGGCCCGCATCGACCCTGTCCGCAAAAGGTATGCTTTCACCGGACATGGCACCTGCTCCTTTCCGCCCTCCCGCACTGGCCTTCCGCTTCGGCCGTTCCACCTCGGCCCTACATGTCGGCAAGGCACAACCGCCTCGCGGTCAACCAATCGCTAAAATTGCATCAAAATTTGCCGGCTTTCGTTAATGCGCCACAGGTACCAATGACGTCCATATTGGCTGGAACGCAAGCCGCCTCTCTATTTTAGCACGACAGGCCGTTTCGAAATGAGCTTTCTCCCTGCCATATCGTTCTTTGCGCTTTTGATGGTGCTGCCGGTTCTCTTGTCGCTGCGGCGGTCGACAGTCGCCGGGGTGCAGTTCTTTTGCCTGGCCTGTGCACTCTCGGCGCTCGCAATAGCCTCCATGATGGCGGCCGAAATAGCCCGGGCCTTCCTTCCCGCCATGCTCGGCTATGCCGCGCTGATATCCGCGAGCCTCTTCATCCTTCTGGGATTCCGCGGCCTCCTCGCGCTGTCGGCCCCTGCCTCCCTCTTCCCGGCGCTGGCACTCGCAGCTGGCGGGGTCGGCCTGGTTGTCTGGTTGAACGGCTACGGCAGCCTCGGCGCCCGCGTGCTGATTGCCGCAGGTGCTATTTCTACCCTTCTCCTCGTTGCCGGTCTCGCCATGCTCGATCGCTGGCCAAAGGCGCACCCCCTCAGCCACGCGGTCATCGTCGGCTCGACCACGATCGGCTGCGCGGCTCTCGTCTATGCGCTTGGCCCCTGGCATCAAACGGCAGCGGGTGCTTCCGCTTCACATGCAGCGATCGCCTTCGAATTCGGGCTTGCCGCGATGCGGGTGGCTTTTCTGCCGCTCCTGTTTCTCGCCGTGATCCTCACGGTCCAGAGCCGCGTGATCGCCAGTCTCAGGATCACCATCGCCCGCGACGGATTGACCGGTGCCCTGTCGCGGGGGGCGCTGATCGAGGCGGGAGAGCGGATTTTCGCCGATTGCCTGACCCGGCGCCGGCCGCTTGCCTTCCTGCTGCTCGACCTCGATTACTTCAAGCAGATCAATGATCACTATGGCCACGCCTGCGGCGACATCGCGCTCACCCATTTCGCCGAGACGGTATCTGCCTTCCTCGATGGCCGCGGTGCCTTTGGCCGAATCGGCGGCGAGGAGTTCGGCCTGATCCTGCCCGACCACACGGAAGAGCAGGCGACGGCGCTCGCCGAGGCAATCTGCCGGACCGTGCGTGAAACGCCGGTCGGCCGCGTCCACCAGCGCATCCGGCTGACCGTCAGCATCGGCATCGCGGCCGCAGCGCCGGGCGATACGATTACCGACGTGATGATCCGCGCCGATCTGGCGCTTTACGATTCAAAGGCGGATGGCCGCGACCGCTGTACGATCGCCAGGCAGCGCCAGATCGACGCCAGCGCCCGCGCACTCGCGGCAGCGGCGGCGCAGTTGCGCCAGTCCGATATCCCGGAGCGCGAAAGTGCTGCTCCGCGCCGCATGACGCGCCGGCATCGATCCTGACATTCAAGCCCTGCTGCGTGCTTCGGCAGGCAGCTGCGGGCTGCGCCTTCGCCTTGCATTGCCGCGTCCGCACCTACAGCGCCGTGCGTCTTTTCAGACGCACAAAGGTCGCTGTGGCACTTTGAATGGCTGCTTGTTTTTGTCCTTAAATCGGCTCTGATTTATGGAAACATGCAGTATCTCAACGCTGCAATCCATCGGAGAATATTCATGTTCCGCCCCATCCGCACCCTGCTCCTTGCCGCCCTGGCCGCCTGTGCCACAGCGTCCCTCCCCGCGCGCGCCGAAACGGTCGGCGAAGTGGGCGTCGACTGGCTTGGCAACGATATCAAGATCGACGCCGTCCGCGACCCCAAAATCAACGGTGTCACCTGCCACGTCACCTATTTCGACCGCAGCGTGATCGACCGCCTGAAGAAAGGCAACTGGTTCGAGGACCCCTCCAACAATTCGATCGCCTGCCGGCAGACAGGGCCGATCACCATCGGCGACATCAACCTGTCCAGGGATGGAGAAGAGGTTTTCCGCTCCGGCCTGTCGCTGATCTGGAAGGATCTTTTGGTGACCCGCATCTACGACAAGGCCAATGACACGCTGATCTACCTCGCGCATTCGCGACAATTGACGGATGGATCGGCCAAGATGTCGATCACCACCGTTCCGCTCTTTGGCCAGACGGTCACCTGGGAGAATGGGCGCCCGCAATAGCCCGCTCAAAGGCAATAGCGCTCAAAAGAAAAGGCGGGACGTCCGTCCCGCCTTGAGAATTGTTCACGTTATTCCATGTCAGGGTTTCGGCGGGACGATACCGCGGTAATAATCGCCTTCACCCGGGTCATAGCGTTCCTGATAGGTTCCGGTATTCGGATATATGACCCGACCATTGTCGATGCTGCCTGTCGGCATCTCATCAACCGTACCCGGCACACCCCGGTTCTGCGGTATCACGGTGGACCGTACCTGGTTCTGGGTGCCCGGAGGATTGTGCGGGTCGATGCCCTGGTAATAGGAGTCCGCAAAGGCTGGCGCCGCGGCGCCGACTACGGAGGACAGGGCAAATGCAACAAGTGATGTTTTCAGCGAAACTTTCATGACATTGGCTCCTATGTTCATTACGCATCCGGCCTCCAACGGATGCGGGAAGAATAACACCATTTTGAAGCGGTTGTTCCTTGCAAGCGGTGACGTTTTGTCACGAATGACTCATCCAACCGTGATGGAACATTACGCAAGTGTAACTTGACGCGGCACGCGACGGACCGTCTCTGGCCCGTGTGCTCTGCCATGCGCATATTGGAAGCGCGGCGCCCGTGCCGACAAAACAGCCGTCAGCACAGAGGAAACGCCGCCCTTAGGGCGCTGGCCTGCTAGCCAGCGCCGGAAATCTTTATCGATAAGCTGGATTGGTTATCCGCTCAGGGAACCGGTGCCGGGGGCATGATACCCTGATAGTAGTCGCCTTCACCGGGACCGTGGTATTCATTCCTGTAGCGCTCACGCACCTCGCCAGGGGCTCCACTGACGCTGCCTGTCGACCTCGGATCGACGTAAATGCTGCCTGTCGACATCGGATCGACGTAAATGCTGCCTGTCGACATCGGATCGACGTAGATGCTGCCCGTGGGCATTTCATCGACGTAATAGGGGGCCCGCTGCGTCGGTACTAGCATTGTTCCTCTGTTCTGAGTCCCTGGAGGATTATGCGGGTCGATGCCCTGATAGTAGCTGTCGGCAAAGGCTGAACCCGAAACACCCGCAAGGGCACTTGAGAGGACGATTGCAGCGAAAGATGTTTTCATGGAAACTCTCATGGCATTCTCCTGTGTCGCTAGCAGCATCCCCCTCCTAACGGATACTGCGTTTGTCACAATTGGTATAACGCCTTTGGCGGGCACGTGTTCCTGGAAAGCAACTGGCGATTTGCCCGTCCTGCCTTGATGCGCGCGGCGAAAACACGTGGTTCGCCCGAGAGCAATCTGCATCCCTTTACGCGAAAAGGCCCGCCGAAGCGGGCCTTGCGATAACCAGAGCTTGTGTTCGGGCTATGCCGCCTGCGCCAGCTCGTCGGCGATGACGGTATCGAGGTTGAGGAAGCAGACCATCGTCTTTTCGAGCGCCACGATGCCGCGGCAGAAGGCGCGCTGCGCTTCCGCAATGATCTCCGGCGCCGGCTGCAGGTCTTCGCTGCGGATCGTCATCATGTCGGAAACCTGCTCGACCAGCAGGCCGACGAGCTTGCCGTTGATGTCGGTGACGATGATTGCCGAGCGTTCGGACGGTTCGGTCATCTTCATCCCGAGGCGGCAGGCCATGTCGATGACCGGGATCACCGCCCCGCGCAGGTTGATGAGGCCCAGCACATAGGGCGGCGTATGCGGCATCGGCGTCACCGGCGCCCAGCCGCGAATTTCGCGGATCGCCATGATGTCGATGCAGAACTCCTGATCTCCAAGGTGGAAGGAGACGATTTCGAGATAGGCGCCGGACTGCTTGATAGCGTTGCTCATGATCAGAATTCTTCCCAATTGTCGCCGGATGCCGTCACGGACGGTGCAGAGCCCGGCTTGTTGCCGAAAGCGCCCGCCAGTTTGCCCATCAGGGCCTTGGCGGGGGATGGAGCTGGACGGGTCGACGCCTGCGCCCCCGCAGGTTTACGCAGCGGCACCGGCCTTGCGGGAACGGCGGCGCCGGCGCGGACGGAGGTGTTCGCCCTGGGCGGGGTGCCTGTCTTGATCGAGGGCTGCGCCGGAGCAGGCGCTGCCGCGCGGAACGCTGCCTCGCTCACCTGCCCGTGGCGGAATTGGCTGACGAGCCCGCTGAGCTTCTCGGCGTCCTGCGCAAGCGTGTGGCTCGAAGCATTGGTCTGCTCGACCATCGCCGCGTTCTGCTGCGTCATCTGATCGAGCTGGCCGACCGCGGTGCTGATTTCGTTGAGCCCGGTCGATTGCTCGCGCGCCGCCATCACGATGGAACTCATATGTTCGTTGATGCGCGCGACGTCCGCGCCGATACGGCCGAGCGCCTCACCGGTCGCCCGCACCAGCTTTACGCCGGTTTCCACCTCGTTGCCGGACCGTGTGACGAGCGCCTTGATGTCCTTTGCCGCGCCGGCCGCGCGCTGGGCGAGCTCCCGGACTTCCTGGGCAACGACGGCAAAGCCCTTGCCGGCCTCGCCCGCCCGCGCCGCCTCGACGCCGGCGTTAAGCGCCAAAAGATTCGTCTGGAAGGCGATCTCATCGATGACGTTGATGATCTTGCCGATTTCGTTGGAGGCCCCCTCGATGCGAGCCATCGCTGAGATCGCCTGGCCGACGATGCGGCCGGATTCTTCCGCGTTGGTGCGCGTCTCGTCGACCATGCGGCTCGCCTCCTCGGCGCGCTCGGTCGCGGTCTTCACGGTCACCGTGATTTCCTCCAGGGCGGCCGAGGTCTGCTCGAGCGACGCCGCCTGCCGTTCCGTCCGCCGTGCCAGATCATCGGCGGCGCTGCGCATCTGCCTGCCGTTCGATTCGATCGAGACGGCATTCTCCTTCACGTTCGAAAGAACGTGGCTCAGCTGTTCTACCGTGTTGTTGAAATCGCGGCGCAGCGCATCGAGACCGTCGGCGAAAGGCTCGCGGATCGCGACCGCCAGATTGCCCTCGGCAAGCTGGTTGAGTGCCCGTCCGAGCGCATCGACCGCGGCTTTGATGCGAGCGACGGTCTGATCGCGCTCGGCTTCCTGGCGCTGGCGCTCCTCTTCGATTTCCTTGCGACTCGCCGTCGCGTTTTGTTCGAGCGCACGCTTCTCGATCGCCGATGCCCGGAACAGGTCCACCGAGCGCGCCATCTCGCCGATCTCGTCACCGCGCCCGAGCCCTGTTACATTGGAGTTCAGATCACCCGAATGGATCCGCTGCATGCTGTCGCGTAAGCCCAGGATCCCCCGGCGCAACGTGCTGCCGTGAAACCAGATCAGCCCCAGCAAGGTCGCCATCGCCAGCAGGCCGGCAGTTGCCTGCAGAATGAGTGCGTTCGTCGATGCGGCCTGTGTCTCGGCGATGCGTGCGGACGCGAGATCGGCGGCGGCTTCGCTCAACTGCGCGAGCGCAGCGGCCACGCGCTCTCCGCCACCGTCGATCGCATCGTCGATGCGGGCGAATTCCTCCGCTTGCGCCCCCGCCTCCACCAGCGCCTTCAAGTCCACTTCGATCGCCTTGCGCAGTTCCGCGAGATCGGCATCGAAGCTCGAAAACAATTCGGGTTTGCCGAGGAGACGCGCCAGCGCCTCGACATCGGCTTTCTTGGTATCCAGCGCTGCGAGAGAAGCCTGGATCTGGGTCGCGCGCTCAGGCAGAACCTTGCGCTCGTCGCGATCGACAATCGTGTCCATCGCCGCAAGCGTCAGTTCAAGACCGGCAAGCCGCATCTCTTCGACCGTTCGCATGCCTTGCTGCGCGGTGATCGCCTTTTCAAGCGTCTCCTCCGACCGCCGTTCCTCGTACAAGCCGACCGCGAGCACCGAACCGAAGCCGAGAAAGGCAGCGCCCGCAAGCGTCGCAAGTCGCTGGCTGACAGAAAAGGTGCGTCCGACGGATGGAAAGGTATTCATCAACTGGCAGTCCATTGCATTGGACCCGCCGCGGCAGGCGAGGTCGTCCGTTACGATCGATGCGGAAGGCCGGGCTCGATCAACCGGATGACCTCATGTCATGTCGAAGTGGTGCACTTCTCCGCGTTCGCCGACACTCGCAAACAGACATTAAACATTCGCTAAAACACGGCTGCCAAGTTTGCGGATGAACGCCGACGATCTGTCCCGGGGCCCTTTCCTTGTCGCCCTGCAGTGTTATGATTTGTTTCATGCGCACGGACACGAAGAAATCGCTCTCGCCCCTCGTTCTCGCCTTTGTCGCGGGCGCGTTCGCGCTCGTCGCCGTCCTCGCCTTCCAGGGCTGGATTGCACATGGCGCCGACATCTTCCTGTCGCTCGCCCAAGCCGGCCTTTCCTGGTGCTTCTGATACGTGTTCGCACGCGTGCCGCGTGAGGGTCGCCTGCGGCAATTCTCCCTTTGCGCCGGTGGTGGCGAAGCGGTATCACAACGCCACGTTCATTGACGGCCCGCCGCGGCCCACAACAGACCGGTACCAACGATGAAATCCATACGCATTGCCCTTTGGGCGGCCATCCTCGTCATGGTGGCGATCCTCGGCTGGCTCACCTACGACATGACGCAATCGAAGCAGCAGGCATCCTCCGGCCCCTTCGGGGTGCCGTTCACGCTTGTCGCACAGGACGGCAAGCCGATTACCGAAAAGGCGTTCACCGGCAAGGCGACCGCGCTTTTCTTCGGTTTCACCCATTGCCCGGAAGTCTGTCCGACCACGCTATTCGAGATGAACGGCTGGCTCGAAAAGGTCGATCCCGACGGCAGCAAGCTGCAGGCCTATTTCATCACCGTTGATCCGGAGCGTGACACCCCCGAGCTTCTCGGCCAGTACGTCTCCAACGTCTCCAAGCGCGTCACCGGCATTTCCGGCCCGCCGGAAAAGGTCCTCGAAATGGTCAAGGGCTACCGCGTCTACTACAAGAAGGTGCCGGTCGACGAAAAGAACCCGGACGGCGACTACACCATGGACCACACCGCCTCGGTGTTCCTGCTCGACGCGAACGGGCACTTCAGCGGCACGATCGCCTATGGCGAGAACCCGGAGACCGCCGTCCAGAAGCTCGAGAACCTGACCAAGGGCTGAGCTGTCAGTTCATCCGACCTTCTCGGAAGCACCGTGCCTACAGCGCTGCATGTTTTTACCCTTAAGTCGGCGACGACTTAAGGAAACATGCAGTAGCCGGCGCTTTGCGTTTGCGCCCCATTCATGATAGCGGCGGGGCCGACCACAGCCGAAGGACAGACCGTTGAGCGAGATACGACTTTTCGTCACCAGCACCGAGAAACAGGCCGGGGCCGTGCTTGATGTGATGAGCGTGGTTTTCGAGGACGAAGACTACGCCATCGCGACGATGGAGATCGACGAGAAGCGGGACGTCTGGGAAGCCTCAATCTACATGATGGCTGATGAGGAGGATGGCGTCAGGGCGCGGCTTGTCGAAGCGCTTGCCGCCGATTTCTCCCACCTTTCGATCGAACGCGAGGTGCTGCCCGATATCGACTGGATCGCCAAGTCGCTGGAGGGGCTTGCCCCCGTGCGCGCCGGCCGCTTCGTCGTCCACGGCTCGCACGACCGCGACAAGGTCAACACCGGCGAAATCGCCATCGAGATCGACGCCGGCCAGGCCTTCGGCACGGGCCACCACGGCACGACAGCCGGGTGCCTCGAAGTGCTTGCTTCCGTCGCGCATACGCGGGCCGTGCGCAACGTCCTCGACCTCGGCACGGGAAGCGGCGTGCTCGCGATCGCCGCGTGGAAGCTCCTGCACGTGCCGGTGCTTGCTACCGACATCGATCCGATCGCGACCCGCGTTGCCAAGGAGAACGCCCGCCGCAACGGCGTCGTCAACGGCATGACCTTTGCGACCGCCCCCGGTTTCCACTCTACGGCCTTCAGCGCCAACGGCCCCTTCGACCTGATCATCGCCAACATCCTGGCCCGGCCGCTGATGAAGATGGCGCCGCAGCTCGTCGCCAATCTCGCCGCCGGCGGCTCGGTCATTCTTTCGGGCATCCTCGCCGAGCAGCGCTGGAGAGTGCTCGCCGCCTACAACGGCCAGCATCTCAAGCACGCGCGCACCATCTGGCGCAACGGCTGGGTCACGATCCACCTGACGAAATAGCGGCTCGCCGGCCGCGCAAGACAGCCCGTCCACGTGGCGCTATGCAAGCAGCGCGTCCTTCGCCGCTTGCAATACCGTAACCGCCAAAAGCGGGTAGCATTGATTTGAGAAAGTCCAGAAACGAAAAAGGCCACCCGGTCCATCATGACGGGCGGCCCTTTTCGAAACAAAGGCGATGCCAGAGGCATCGCCTGTTGGCCGGCTTTAACACCGACCATGCCCGCGAGCCTGAGGAGGAGGAGCGCTCAAGCGGGCGTCTACCGTTCTGAAATTGGCCACCCTTGAGGGAGGAGGAGAACAGAATGACCAACTATTCTCAGAACCGCAGCTTTTTGAACCACCGGACGTTCGTCCGTGTTCGTTGAGCGGGCTTATAAACCATTATTCCGATAGAGATAGATGCTTTGCAGCATGGGTGCCATGCATGCGGTGCATATGTCCGCAGGATGGGCAAATGCCCTGTCTTCACGCCTCAGGCTCCGGCGGCGGTTCGGCCGCTTCCGTCTGTTCACGGCCGGATATCGCCTCTTTCCTCCGAAGCGGCCTTTCCGCTAACATGGCGATCATCTTAGCCGCGGATCTCCGCCACATTTACCGGAAATATCCATGTTTCAGTCCTTCGAAGTCACCTCCACGCCTCAGTTCGGCAAGGAGCGCACCGCCGCCCTGCGCGACGCTTTCGCGGCCCTCGACATTGACGGCTTCCTCGTGCCGCGCGCCGACGAATTCCAGGGCGAATACGTGCCGGCCTCGTCCGAGCGCCTCTCGTGGCTGACGGGCTTCACCGGTTCTGCAGGCGTCGCGCTCATCACGCGGCGTGAAGCGATCGTCTTCGTCGATGGACGCTACGTGACCCAGCTCAAGGAACAGGTGGACGGCAGTGTCTTCACGGGTGGCGACCTTATCGGCGAACCGCCGCATGTCTGGCTGGAGGGTCATGCCCCGAAAGGCTTCCGCCTCGGCGTCGACCCCTGGCTCCACACCGGCGCCGAGGTCCTCAAGCTGCAGAAGGCGCTCGCCGAGACCGGCGGCACGCTCGTTTTCCTCGACCATAACCCGCTTGACCGGATCTGGACTGCAAGGCCCGCCGCTCCGCTTGGCCGGGTGACGGTCCAGCCGATCGAGCACGCCGGCCAACTGGCAAAGGACAAGATCGCCGCGATCGCCGCCGGCCTCGAAAAGACGAAGGCCGCCGCCGTCGTGCTCACTGACCCCTCCTCCGTCGCCTGGACCTTCAACATTCGAGGCAGCGACGTGCCGCACACACCGCATCCGCTCGCCCGCGCCATCATCCATGCGGGCGGCCGCGCCGAAATCTTTCTCGACAAGCGCAAGACCGGCATCGAGCAGGAAGCCTATCTCACCCAGCTTGCCGATATCGTCGCACCCGCAGGTTTCGAAGACCGGCTCGCGGCACTGGCGGCGACCGGCGCGGCGATCATGATCGACCCGGACCTTGCTCCTTTCGCTATCGGCGAACTGATCCGCCAGAAGGGCGGTTCGGTCGTAGGCGCGGTCGATCCGGCCCGCCTCCCCCGCGCCCGCAAGAATGCCGCCGAGATCCAAGGCTCAGTCCGCGCCCATCTGCAGGACGGCGCCGCGATGGTCGAATTCCTCGCCTGGCTCGACCAGACGGAACCGGGCAGCGTAACCGAGATCGCCGCGACGGAACGGCTGGAGACCACGCGCGCGACCGTCGGCGAACGCATGCAGAACCCGCTGAAGGACATCTCCTTCGATACGATCGCAGGCGCCGGCTCGCACGCCGCGATCATGCACTACCGCGTGACGACCGATACGGACCGGGCGATCGAGGCAGGGACCATGTTCCTGATCGATTCCGGCGCGCAATACGTCAATGGCACGACCGACATTACCCGAACTGTTGCGATCGGCGCCGTTCCGGAGGAGCAGAAGCGCTTCTTCACGCTGGTGCTGAAAGGCATGATCGCGATCAGCATGGCGCGCTTCCCCAAGGGCTCGCGCGGCGTCGACCTCGATCCGCTCGCCCGCATAGCGCTCTGGAAGGCAGGCGCCGACTACGCCCACGGCACCGGCCATGGCGTCGGCTCCTATCTTTCGGTGCATGAGGGCCCGCAGCGCATTGCGCGGCTTTCGACCCAGGAGCTGCTGTCGGGCATGATCCTTTCCAACGAGCCCGGTTACTATCGCCCGGGCGCCTTCGGCATCCGCATCGAAAATCTCGTCGTCGTCCGCGAGGCCTCGGAGATCGAGGGCGGCGACCTGCCGATGCTCGGATTCGACACGCTGACCTACTGCCCGATCGACCGGCGCCTCGTTCTCCCCGCGCTCCTGACGGACGACGAACTTGCCTGGCTGAACGCCTACCACGCGGAAACGCGCGAGAAACTCATGCCGTTGCTCGCCAGCGACGAGACGCGCGACTGGCTGAGGGCCGCCACGGAGGCGATCGCGCGTTAGAGCAATTTCAGGAGAAGTGTGTCCGTCCGGATTTGCGTAGGTTCAAGGATTTGGATCATTTCATTGTTTCAATGAGACAATGAAGTGATCTGGCACTCCAGTATGCAGAACAGGCGAAGGGCCTTTCCGCGCCGGGTGGGCCGCGGAAGCCGGAATCGTTCGATTATGGCTGGTTGCAGGAGGCCCGGCATAGGTTGGGGGCTGGGGCAGCCGGGCCTCCGTTGGGAGGTTTATGGTCTCTACCAACAACAACTTTATATTTCCCGCGACGCTCGCGCGTAACCCGAAAATTTTACTGGATTTGACAATCATCAATCGCTTGGGCCTGAAACGTGATGCCGTCCGTCCGCATGGCGTGCCCCTGGGCCGAGCCGACGGCTTCGCCACCCGCAGTCCACACAGGGCGCGGACGTCAAGATTCCGGCCACGGCGCCGAACCTGCGGCCTGACCGATCGGTCGCGGATTTCGCGGAGACTGAAAGCCGGGCGTTAGCCCGGCTCCTAAATTCAGATTCCCAACATTTTCTTTGCCTCGCCGAGCGCGGCCTCCGAACCGGCGTGATCGCCAGCCTGGTGCAGGTCTTCGCCCTGCTTGCGCAGTTCCTTGACCTT
Source organism: Sinorhizobium psoraleae (assembly GCF_013283645.1). Taxonomy (GTDB): domain Bacteria; phylum Pseudomonadota; class Alphaproteobacteria; order Rhizobiales; family Rhizobiaceae; genus Sinorhizobium; species Sinorhizobium psoraleae. Next base: position 1,490,846 of record NZ_JABEKV010000001.1, on the reverse strand, counting down.
GGCCATGTCGGCCTCGGAAAGGGAGGCTGACGGCAGGGCCGCGTCGATTGCGGCCATCTGCGAGGGGCACGAATTGGCGAAGGCGGTCACGGGCGCGAGCGCCAGCAAAAGGGCAATCGATATCCTGATCATCATGAGTCGCCCTTCACGGCCGGAGGGCCGATGCCCTCTCCGGCAATGAAAGGATGATAGTCCAGTAGCGCTCCAACGCCAATGCCGGCCGGAAGCTCTCGTTTCCTGCAGGTCTACAGAACCAGGTGCCGGATAGCCATTACCGCGACCCAGCCGACAAGCAGCATGCGAAGTGTCGAGAAGCGCAGCCCGATTGCAAAGGCAACGAGCATGGACGCCGCGACGTCGAAGCCGCCATAGACGAAGGCTGGCGCAACCAACGTCGTCAGAACCGCCGCCGGGACGGCATTCAGCGCCGCCTCGAGCCGCGGCGGAATGCGCTTCAATTGGGTGATCAGCACATAGCCGCCGAACCGGGTTGCGAAAGTGGCGAGCGCCGCGGCGATGATCAGGTAGATCAGGTTGAGGTGCTGGGCATCCATGGCTCAGGCCTCCTTTTCAACGGCCGCCGGCCCCTGCCGCAGGCGAGGCTCCTGCGGCAGGAAAGCCGCGAGCAGGATGCCGGCAAGCGCGCCGATGCTGACATGCCAGGGCGAGCCGACGAAATGCATTGCGGCAACGGAGGCGACGGCGCTCGTCGCAACCACGGGCAGGAAGCGATCGCGCGTGCGGAAGCCGAGCACAAGGCCCAGGAAATAGATCGGCAACAACACATCGAGGCCGATCGCCTTCGGGTCGCCGATCAACTGCCCGAAAAGCGCGCCGACAAGCGTGTTGAGCACCCAGGGAAAATAGATGACGAGGCCGAAGCCGAGATACCAGGAGAAGGTCACCGGCAGGCCCCGCTCGCCACGCTGTTCCGTCTCGGCATATTGCGGATCGACCAGCAGGAAGAAGGCCAACAGTTTCTGCACGAGCGTGAAGTGGCGGATATGCTTTGCGATCGAGGCCGAATAGAGCACGTGGCGGAAGTTGACCGCAAAAACCGAAAGCACGACCAGCCACGGCTGGACATTGTTGCCGAAGAGTTCGATGCCGACCATCTGGCTGGCGCCGGCATAGACGGTCGCGCTCATGAACACCGCATCGGCGACCGAAAAGCCGTTGTCGACCGCAAGCGCCCCGAAGAGCGCGCCGAAGGGTGACGCGGAAAGCATGACGGGAAAGCCACCGCGCAGGCCCGCCCGGAAATCGTCTCTGTTCATGATCATCCTCCGCCGAAACCGGAGGCACGTCCGCGACCCGGCATGGGGGGACAGATAGGCGCTGGCGCAGGGCGCGACAATTCAATTGCGCTGATGCAGTGATTGAATTTTCTGATGTTTGGCCGGGCCGCTGCCCGGCGCGGTCCGGCAGCGGGAGCTGCGGCCCTTGGGGGAGCGTCCGGCGACATACCGTTTTGCCCGCATTTCTGCCCCTCATCCCGCTGCCGCGACCTTCTCCCCGCCTTGACGGGGAGAAGGGAGAAGCCGCGGCGCCTCAGTCCCCTCCCCCATGCGGGGAGAGGGTTAGGGTGAGGGGCAAAGATCGCCTGTAGCGATCAGCGCTTGACCTGGAACGTATGCTCGATGCCCGGGAAAGTCCGCGCCTTCACCTCGTTGGCATAATCCTCGACGGCCTTCGAGATCGCCGGCGCGAGTTCGGCGAAATGCTTGACGAAACGCGGCTTGAAGTCGTTGAAGAGGCCGAGCATGTCGTCCGACACCAGGATCTGGCCGTCGCAGGCGGGCGATGCGCCGATGCCGATCGTAGGTGCCCGCAGGGTCGCGGTGATCTCTCGGGCGACGGGTTCCACCGTACCCTCGACGACGATCGCAAAGGCGCCGGCGTCGTCGATCGCCGTGGCGTCGCGACGGATCTTGGCCACTTCCTTCTCGTTGCGGCCGACCGAACGGTAGCCGCCCGTGGTGTTGACGAGCTGCGGCATGAGGCCGACATGCCCGAGCACCGGAATGCCGCGGCTGACGAGGAAATCGACCGTCTCGGCCATTTCCGCCCCGCCCTCCAGCTTGACGGCGCTGCAGCCGGTTTCCTTCAGGATACGGGCGGCACTACGGAAGGCCTGCTCCTTCGATTCCTGATAGGAGCCGAAGGGAAGATCGATGACGACGCAGGAGCGCTCGGACCCGCGCATCACCGCCTGGCCATGCGCGATCATCATGTCGAGCGTGACGCCGACGGTCGTGTCGAGGCCGTAAAGCACCATGCCGAGAGAATCGCCGACGAGCAGGAAATCGACATGCGGGTCCAACAGGCGCGCGATCGGCGTCGTATAGGCGGTGAGGCTGACGATCGGGCGTTCGCCCTTCAGCGCTTCGATACTGGCGGGGCTCAGCCGCCGCTTCGTGGTTTGTACGCTCATTCTCAGGCAACCTTTGCAAAACGGGCGGATTTCGGAGCGATAACACGGTTATCGAGCAGCTTCGTGGTACCGAAGCGGACAAAAAGCAGGAGAAGAACCGGCTTCTCGCCGATTTCCTGGATCGGTTCCAGCGTTTCCGGATTGCGCAGCGCGACGACCTCGGGCCGGGCCAGCGGTTCGGTGGACAGGAAGTCGATGACGCCCTTCTCGACCGCGGCAGCGTCGATCATTCCGCCGGAAATCAGCCGCTCGGCCTCGTCCAGCGCCTTCGGAACGATTGCGGCAGCGCGGCGCTCGTCCGCGGTCAGATAGACGTTGCGCGACGAACAGGCGAGGCCGTCGGCTTCGCGCACCGTCGGGACTCCGATCACCGAGACGGGCTGCGCCAGATCCTCGACCATGCGGCGGATGATCTGGAGCTGCTGGAAATCCTTCTCGCCGAAATAGGCGCGATCCGGCTGCACGATGTTGAAGAGCTTGGTGACGACGGTCGCGACACCGGCGAAATGGCCGGGTCGGACCGAACCCTCGAGTTCCGAGCCGAGCTTCGGCAAGTCGACAACCGTTTCCATCGGACGCGGATACATGTCGGAAACGCCCGGCGCGAACAGAAAATCGACGCCGCCGTCGGCGAGCATCGCCTCGTCGCGAGCAAGGTCGCGCGGATATTTGGCGAGATCCTCGTTCGGCCCGAACTGCAGCGGATTGACGAAGATACTGGCGACGACCACGTCGTTCTCACTGCGCGCGCGGCGCACGAGTTCCATGTGACCGACGTGAAGATACCCCATCGTGGGGACAAGACCGATGGTCTTCCCCGCCCGCCTGTGCTCGGCAAGGGCTGCCCGCAACTCGGTGATGGTGGTTATGGTTCTCATCTCCGGATCCTCCAATCCGCCGGGGCACTGAGTGGCGCGCCCCGTTTCGCCGATATGGCTACTGCACGACTCCTTAAATCGGAACCGACTTAAGGAATCACCCAGCAATTCAAAGTGCTACAGCGAACCTTGCGCGTCCGGCAGGACGCGCGGCGCCGTCGTAGCCAGCCCCGCGAAAAGGCAATTGCACAAATTTTGGCTGCAAAAGCTCTATCTTGTGCAGCGCAAAAAGACAAATGGAAATGGTGTGGGGAAGGATCAGCCGAGGCCAAAAAGGCAGGCCGGATCGTCCGACCTGCCTGATCTTGGAACATTTCATTTGTCGAAGTGATCCAATGCTTTGGAACAAAGCCATTCCGGACGGAAACCGTTGCACAGGTGGAATTGCTCTAGTCGAACTTCACCAGATTGAGCGCCGGCAGCGGGCCGCCGGGGAACTGCGCGAGCTTTCCTCCAATGGAGAGCGGGCCGAGATCGATGCCGAAGAAGCCGAGGCGGTCGATCAGGTGCGCAACCTCCGCCTTGGCGGCGACGTCATCGCCCGAAAAGAACAGGACGCGGCGCCCGCCTTCCGCATTCGGATTGCCCGAGACGAGATGCGGCTGCAGATGATTGAACGCCTTGACCACGCGGGCCCCGGGGACGAGATCGGCAAAGATCTCGCTCGAAAGCCGTCCGTTGAGCTCGGCGGGCTTGAAGAGCGGCGCCTCGATCGGATTGTTCGCGTCGATGACGATGCGGCCGTCCCAGTCCGGCAGGCCGGCAAGCGCCTTTGGAAGTTTCGACCAGTTGACGGCGACAAGGACGATATCGGCGCTTGCGGCCTCCTCGCGCGTGCCAGCGGTGATGTAAGGGGCGAGTTCGCCGGCAAGCTCTTTCAGGCTCTCCGGCCCGCGGCTATTGGAAATGACGGTCGGTACGCCGGCTCTCGCGAGCGCCCGGGCAAAGGCCGATCCGATATTGCCGGATCCGATGATGCCGATGGACATGGCACGTTCCTTTCGATGTTCCCGTTTGTTGCGACGTCAGGCCGTAAAGCCGCCGTCAGCGACGATGTCGGCTCCAGTAACGAAGGCTGCTTCGGGGCTCGACAGATAGGCAACGACGCTTGCGATCTCCTCCGGCTTGCCGTAGCGGCCTATCGCCATGCCGGGACCGACGATCTTCGAGACCGGGCCGCCATCCGGATTCATGTCGGTGTCGGTGGGGCCGGGATGCACCGTGTTGACGGTTATGCCTCGCGGCCCGAGATCGCGCACCAGGCTGCGGTTGAAGCCGGCAACGGCACCCTTGGTCAGCGTGTAGAGCGAGGCGGTCGGAAAGGCCGCGTAGCGTACCATCGAGCTGCCGATGTGGATGACGCGCCCGCCGCTCTTCATATGGCGCACGGCCTCCTGCGTGGCGACGAAGACGCCGGTGACGTTGACCGCAATCATGCGATTGTAATCCGCCTCGGTGATCTCGTCGATCGGACCGCCGAGCGCGATGCCGGCATTGTTGACGAGTATGTCGATGCCGCCGAACATCCTGACCGCCTCAGTGACGGCCGCGCGTACCGCGGTAGCGTCACCGGCATCGGCCCGGATGGCGGCGGCGCGGCCGCCCTCGACCTTGATCGCGTCAACCACCGCAGCGGCCCGTTCGGGCGATCCGTGATAGGTGATGGCGACGGCGGCACCATCGTTCGCAAGGCGTTTGGCGATGGCAGCGCCGATCGAGCGGGAGCCGCCGGTGACGAAAGCGACCCTTCCTTGAAGGTTCTGGCTGGACATTGTCTTCACTCCATTGAGGTTTCGATGGAGTGGATATTGCCATCTCATTCAGCTAGAATAAGTCGGTAATCACTTTCAGCATTTTCAACGATTACTTGAAAGCCCATGGAAACGCTTGCCAACCTCGAATCCTTCGTCCGCAGCGCCGAGCATCGCGGCTTCTCCGGTGCCGCCCGGCGTCTCGGCCTGACGCCCGCCGCAGTAAGCCGCAATGTCGCGATGCTCGAAAGAAACCTCGGCATCCGCCTCTTCCATCGTTCGACCCGCAAGCTGACGCTGACAGAGGACGGCGAGCGCTTCCTGGCCGCGATCCGCGACAATCTCGAAGGACTGCAGAGCGCGATCGCCGAAGCAGGCGGCGAACGGGGGGGACCCGCGGGCGTGCTCAAGGTCAGCCTCAGCCCGACCTTCGGGATCGACCACATTCTGCCGCTGCTGCCGGACTTCCTGAAGCAGTACCCGGCGATCCGGATCGACTGGCAGTTCGACAACCGGCAGGTCGATCTCGTCGCGGAAGGTTTCGACGCGGCAATAGGCGGCGGTTTCGAGCTGTCGCCCGGTATCGTCTCGCGGGTGCTGGCTCCCGCCCATATCATCGCGGTCGCCTCTCCTGCCTATCTCGTCGGGCGAAGCCCGCTGCTCGATCCCGCCGGTCTCGCCGATCTCGACGGCATCGTCATGCGTTCGGCGCGCACTGGCCGCATCCGGCAATGGATAATGCGCAACGCCGCGGGGGAGGAAATGGCCGCCGCGCCGAAGGAGACGATCGTCGTCAACGATCCGGCCGCCATGTGCCGCGCCGCACTCCTCGGCCTCGGCGTGACCTTGGTTGCCGTGCCGGACGTACTGCCCCATCTCGAATCCGGCGAACTCGTCCGCGTCCTGCCCAAATGGTATGCCGATGCCGGCCCGATATCGGTCTACTACGGCAGCCGCACGCTTCTACCCGCCAAGACGCGCATCTTCATCGATTTCGTCGCCGACCATTTCAAACGGCACAGGTTTGCGGAACGTTTTGCCGGCAGCCTTGGCTGATCATGCTTGAAAGTTGTCGCCGCGGCGCCAGCTAAATTTCGCCACCCCTGTCGGCTGACGAGGCCCCGCTTCGTCCTTGCCGCGTAGAAGCAAAGATCTCTTTCACGAGGAACATTCCATGCGCATGATTTTCGTTAACCTGCCAGTCAAAAACCTTGAGGCCTCGCGGGCATTCTTCTCCGCCCTCGGCTTCACCTTCAACGAACAGTTCTCGGACGATACTGCCGCCTGCATGGTCATCGACGACAATATCTTCGCCATGCTTCTGACGGAGGCGAAATTCCGTGATTTCATCACCGGGGAGATCAGCGACGCGTCCAAGGGCACGGAAGTCATCACCGCCCTTTCCGCCGCGAGTCGCGCCGAGTGTGACGACATGCTCGCCAAGGCGCTCGCCGCCGGCGCCAAGCCGTGGAAGCCGGCGATCGACTACGGCTCGATGTACGGCATCAGCTTCCAGGATCTGGATGGCCACGTCTGGGAGTTCATGTGGATGGATATGTCGGCAGAGCAGGCGGCGTGACCAGCTGAGCCGGAGGACGTACCGCTCGCACTTATTGTTTGCCGCTGGCTTTCCCTTTGCTCCGTCATCCTCGGGCTTGATGTTTAGCCCGAGGATGACAGAGGGTAGTGCCTCTTCATCCCTCTACCGCAGAGCCGTTGCGACGCCACTGCCGTCCGCGCGGCGAAAGACTCAAGCGATCCAAAGCCTACTGACGCTCACCCGCCGATCAGCGCCAGCCACTCGTCCTCGTCCATGGTCTGGATGCCGAGTTCACGGGCCTTGTCGAGCTTGGAGCCCGCACCGGGGCCGGCCACGACGATGTCGGTCTTTTTCGACACCGAGCCCGCCACTTTCGCGCCGATACTTTCTGCCTTCGCCTTCGCCTCGTCGCGCGTCATCTTCTCGAGCGAGCCGGTGAAAACCACCGTCTTGCCCGCAACCGGACTATCGGTCACAACCGGCGCCTCGGCCCTTTCCGGCGTCACTTCCTCGATAAGCCGCGAGACGACCTCGACGTTGCGGGGCTCCTTGTAGAACTCGACGATGGCACGGGCGACGACCTCGCCTATGCCGTCGATGCTGTTGAGTTCGTTCCAGGCGTCGCCTGCAAAACTGCCCGCCTCGATCATCGCTGCGCCAAAATGATCGTAGCTGCCATAGGAGCGCGCAAGCAGCTTCGCCGTCGTCTCTCCCACGTGGCGTATGCCGAGCGCATAGATGAAGCGGTGAAGCGCGATCGAGCGGCGGGTATTGATCGCCTCGAAGAGCTTTCTGACGCTGACCTTGCCGAAGCCCTCGATGTTTTCGAGCTTGGTGAGCGAGGACTCCTGGCGGCGCTCCAGCGTGAAGATCTCCGGTGCGGTGCGGATCCTGAGGTTCTCGTCTTCGCTTTCGAAGAAGAATTCGATCTGCTTGGAGCCAAGCCCTTCGATGTCGAAGGCATTGCGCGAGACGAAGTGTTTCAGGTGCTCGACCGCCTGGGCCCGGCAGACGAAGCCGCCGGTGCAGCGGCGCACGGCATCGACCTTGCCGGATTTCTCGTTGATGTCGCGCACCGCATGGCTGCCGCAGACAGGGCATGTGGCCGGGAATTTGTAAGGCTCCGCACCTTCCGGCCGCTCGTCCATCACCACGTCGACGATCTGCGGAATGACGTCCCCTGCCCGCTGGACGATGACCATGTCGCCGATCCGGATGTCGCGCCCTTCGTGGATTGCTTCGCCGCTATTGCCGACACCGCGGATATAGTCCTCGTTGTGCAGGGTTGCGTTCGTCACCACCACCCCGCCGACGGTGATCGGCTCCAGCCGCGCCACCGGCGTCAACGCGCCGGTGCGACCGACTTGGATGTCGATGCCCTTGAGCCGGGTGAAGGCCTGCTCGGCCGGGAACTTGTGCGCAGTCGCCCATCGCGGCGAACGCGAGCGAAAGCCGAGGCGCGCCTGCAGGTCGAGCCGGTCGACCTTGTAGACGACGCCGTCGATATCATAGTCGAGGTCCGGCCGCTCGCGCTCGATGTGGTGATAGTGTTCCAGCAATTCGTCCGCGGAAGAGAAGCGCTGCATCAGCGGATTGACCGGGAAACCCCAGGCCCTGAAGGCTTCGACCATGCCGAATTGCGTGTCCGCCGGCATTGCCGACATCTCGCCCCAGGCATAGGCGAAGAACCGGAGCTTTCGGCTCGCCGTCACCTTGGCGTCGAGCTGACGGAGCGAGCCGGATGCCGTGTTGCGCGGATTGACGTAAAGCGGCCTGCCCTGCGCCGCCATCTCGGCATTAAGCGCAGCGAAGTCCGACTTCGCCATGTAGATCTCGCCGCGGACTTCGACCACATCCGGTGCGTCCGCTGGAAGCGTCTTGGGGATCATGCCGATGGTGCGGACATTGGCGGTGACGTTTTCGCCGGTCGTGCCGTCGCCGCGTGTCGCAGCCGTCACCAGCCGGCGGTTTTCATAGCGCAGCGACATCGAAAGCCCGTCGATCTTCGGCTCGGCCGTAAAGTCGATCGAATGATCCGGAAGTCGTCCGAGGAAGCGATAGATGGCGGCGAGGAAATCGCGGGCGTCCTCGTCAGAAAAGGTGTTGTCGAGGGAAAGCATCGGCCGCGCATGGATGACCGGCTGGAAGGTGAGCGAGGGTGCAGCACCGACCTTCCGCGAGGGGCTGTCCTCACGGATGAGTGCGGGAAACCGCGCCTCGATCAGGTCGTTGCGCCGCTTCAGCGCGTCGTAATCGGCATCCGAGATTTCCGGTGCGTCCTGCCCATGATAGAGCGCGTCATGGCGGGCAAGCTCGCTCGCGAGAAAGGCCAGTTCCTCGGCGGCCTCCGTTTCGGTCAACTGCTCGACTGGTTTTCTTTCATTCGACATGGGCGACGACTCCGGATTCGCGAGTCGTTTTGTACTTCATGATTCTCCAAATCGGAATCGATTTGAGGACAAAATCATGCAGCGATTCCAAGTGCTACAACGACCTTTGCGCGTCTCGAGAGAAGCGCCGCGCCATGGTGCATAGCCGGGAAGCTGAAGTCGCTGCGCTCAGCCGTTGCCGGCGAGCAGCCGCGCCGCCGCCGCCCTCGCCTCCTCGGTGATTGAGGCGCCGGCGAGCATGCGGGCGATTTCCTCGGTGCGCGCTTCGTCGTCCATACGGGCAACGCGGGTTGCGATTGTCTCTGCCTTTTCCGCCGACGGCCCTTTGGAAATCAGGAGATGGGTCGCAGCGCGCGCGGCCACCTGCGGCGCGTGGGTGACGGAGAGCACCTGGACATTCTTGGAAAGCCGCTTCAGCCGCTGGCCAATGGCATCGGCGACCGCCCCGCCGACGCCGGTGTCGATTTCGTCGAAGACCAGCGTTGGCGCCGAGCCCCGATCGGCAAGCGCCACTTTCAGCGCCAACAGGAAACGCGAAAGTTCGCCGCCGGAAGCTACCTTCATGATCGGCCCCGGCCGGGTGCCGGGGTTGGTCTGCACATGGAATTCGACGATATCGATGCCATCGGCGGTCGGTGACGACGGATCGCTCGCGACCTCCACCATGAAACGCGCCCGTTCGAGCTTCAGCGCCGGCAGCTCCGCCATCACCGCGGCCGAAAGCGCGTCCGCCGTATGCTGGCGCTTCTCGGAAAGCGACCGGGCCGTTGCGTCGAAAGCCGCCCTCGCCTCTCCTACCTGCACTTCCAGCTGCTTCAGCTTCTCCCCGCCGGCATCCAGATCGGCGAGGTCGGCGATCATGCGAACGGCAAGCGCCGGGAGCTCCGTGACCGGAACGGAATATTTGCGGCTTGCGGCACGCAGTGCGAACAGCCGCTCCTCGGCGCGCTCCAGCTCCTTCGGGTCGAATTCCGTGTTGCGCAGCGCCCGCTCCACCGCCATCTGCGCGTCCGAAAGCTGGTTCAGCGCCCCGTCCAAAAGCTCCACGGTCTCTTCGAGCAGGCCGGGGGCCTCGTGGCTCTTGCGTTCGAGACGCCGGACAAGCGAGGCGATCAGCGGAACCGGCGACGTATTGCCGTTGAGGAACTCCGAAGCCTCGTTGATGTCGCCGGCGATCCGCTCGGCCTTCATCATCCGTGCGCGGGCTTCGGCAAGCTCCTCCTCTTCGCCGTCACGCGGCGAAAGCGTCTCCAGCTCTTCGACGGAGGAGCGCAGATAATCGGCTTCGCGCGCCGCCGCCTCTACCTTTTCGCGGTGTTTCTTGAGATTGCGTTCCGCGTCGCGCCAGCCGCGGTAAAGCGCGGCCACCTCATCCGCCGCTTCCGAGGTGCCGCCGAAAGCGTCGAGCAGTGCGCGATGCGCGTCAGTATCGACCAGCGCCCGGTCGTCGTGCTGGCCATGGATTTCGACCAGTGTCTGGCCGAGCTGCCGCATCAGTTGTACGCTCACCGGCTGGTCGTTGACGAAAGCCTTGGTGCGGCCGTCCGTCGACTGCACGCGGCGGAAAATCAGATCGCCGTCGTCATCGATGCTGTTTTCGCGCAGCATCAGCCGCGCCGCGTGGCCGGCAGGCACGTCAAAAACAGCCGTGACCTGCCCCTTGTCCTCGCCGTGGCGCACGAGCGAGCCGTCGCCGCGGCCGCCGAGCGCCAGCGACAGGCTGTCGAGAAGGATGGATTTGCCCGCGCCGGTTTCGCCGGTCAGCACGGAGAGCCCGGCATCGAAGGTGAGGTCAAGCCGTTCGATCAGGACGATATCGCGGATCGAGAGCTGGGCGAGCATCCGGTTTCATATCTTCCTTGTCGAGCGCCGAGCCTATCAGGCGCCGATGAGCCTCTTACCCGCGCGCGCGATCCAGGACGTGCCGGTTTCGCGCGGCTCAAGCCCGCCCGACTGCAGCAGCTTGAAGGAATCGGCATACCACTGGCTGTCCGGATAATTGTGCCCGAGCACTGCCGCCGCAGTCTGCGCTTCCGTGGTTACACCCATGGCGTAATAGGCCTCGACGAGTCGGGCAAGCGCTTCCTCGACCTGGTTCGTATTCGGATACTGTTCGACGACGACGCGGAAGCGGGAAACGGCGGCAAGATATTCCTTGCGCTCGAGGTAGTAGCGGCCGACCTGCATTTCCTTGCCGGCGAGCTGGTCGCGGGCAAAGCGGATCTTCGACTGCGCGTCCTCGACATAATCGGAGTCCGGATATTTATCGACGACGGCCTGCATCGCATCGATCGCCTTGGCGGCCGCCTTCTGGTCCTGGGTCACCGAGGGAATCTGCTTCGTATAGGCGAGGCCCTGAATGTATTGCGCATAGGCCGCGTCTTCCGACTGCGGGTAGAGGTTCAGATAGCGGCTCGTCGCGTTAATCGCGTCCTGATATTGGCCATTGCGGTAGGCGACGAAGGCGTTCATCACCAGCGCCTTGCGGGCGTATTCGGAGAACGGATGCTGGCGGTCGAGCGCTTCGAACTTGCGCGCCGCTTCGGTCGTCTTGCCAGCATTGAGGTTGGCAAGGCCCTGGTTGTAGAGCACCTCCGGCGGATCGGTTTCCGCCGCAAGCTTGGTGATGTCGATATCCGGATCGTTCTGGCAGGCTGTGATCAGGCTGCTGCCAGCCACAGCCGCAATAACGACCGCGGCGACGCGCACCGATTTTCTTATGTCGACCGAAACTGCAAGAACCATCGAATATTCCCGTTTCACTCGGCGGACCGCATCCCGCCAGACCTGCGCGTTTTAGAGCAAGTTGCCTCAAGATCGCAACGTCATGATCAGCAATTCATGCAAATTTGTGGCGGTATGCAGTGCTTTACGCGTTTTCCACCGATGAAGGCCGCCCAATACTTTGCGTGAAAGCATATTCCCAGCCTCGATTCCGCTTCGGGGAATCATCCGACGCAATGAAAAAGCCGGCCTTTCGGCCGGCGACTGGAGAAGAACTCACTCTTGTTGTTATGCGGACCAAGGCGCGAAACCCGGGGCGGCGACGGCGACCAAATCGCGCGAGCGGGTGCGCTGGCGCGGCGTTGCCGTTTCGACGACCTCGTAAGCGCTGTTGTCGCTCAACAGGGCTTTCAGTGCATTGGCGTTCATCTTGTGGCCGCCGCGATAGGAACGATAGCAGCCGATGAAGGGAGCGCCGGCCAGTGAAAGATCGCCGACTGCGTCAAGGGTCTTGTGGCGAACGAATTCGTCCGTATAGCGCAGGCCCTCGATATTGATCACCGTGTTGCCGTCCGAGATCACCACCGAATTTTCGAGCGACGAGCCGAGCGCGAAGCCACCGGCCCACAGCCGCTCGACATCACGCATGAAGCCGAAGGTGCGCGCGCGCGACAGCTCCCGCTTGAAGACCGAAGGCGTCATATCGCCCTTCCAGGCCTGACGGCCGATCAGCGGGCAGTCGAAGTCGATCTCGACCTCGAAGCGCATGCCGTCATAGGGCGTGAACTCCGACCAGGAGGCCCCCGATTCGATGCGCACCGGCTTGATGATGCGGATATAGCGCCGCTTCACCGCAAGCGCCCTCAGGCCGACCTGTTCGATCGCGTCGATGAAGGGCTCGGAGCTGCCGTCCATGATCGGCATTTCGGCACCGTGAACTTCGACGAGCAAGTTGTCGAGACCGAGCGCATAAATCGCAGCCATCACGTGCTCGACCGTCGCGACAGAGGTCGCCGGCGAGAAACCGAGAACCGTGCAGAGATCGGTGTTGCCGACCTGCGACGAGACGGCCCGGAACTCGGCGACGCGGCCGCCGGCGAGAACCCGCTGGAAGACGATGCCGGCGTCGGCCTCGGCCGGATGGAAGGTGATCGACACTTCCGCGCCTGAATGGACGCCAATTCCCTTCAGCGTTACCGGGCTTGCAATCGTTGTCTGAAACCCGAGGAGTTCAATTCCCATTCTCGTCGTCACTTTCACTCAATGAGGCCGCCTGGGCCAAACGCACGAAGGATGCAACGATGTTCAAAGGCACAAAGTAAGACCCCCGAGGATTCGCGTCTGTCGGCCGAAACCTCGATCTCTTGAACTAACAGCGCCCGATCGAATCGTATGCGTCCCCAATTCCGATGCTGAAAATAAGATTTTGGAGGCACCATTCCAAATCACTGTTCGTTTCGCATTGTTACGCAATTGTCATGCGCGCAACATAAGTGGCAAGCCGTTGAAAGAACGACGAAAATGGAAAAATGCCCGGGCAGTCGCCCGGGCATTCGGCAAGGTGAAGGAACAGTCCTTCAAAATCAGTTCGATTGCCGGCGAAGGAACGCCGGGATTTCGAGCTGATCATCTTCGTGCGAGCGCGCCTGCGGCGAGACGCGGCCGTGATCGTCAAGCTGGCCGCGACGCGGCGCGTAAAGGCTCGCTTCCGGCGAAAGCGGGCGGCGCTGCTGGGAGGCAGCACTCGGTGCTGCGGCCGTCATGTCGGCCGAGACGCCATGATCGTCATCGTCGCGACGGGAAAGCGAATTGGTGATTCGCTTCAGGAGCCCCATCGGGCCGCGCTCTTCCTGGTGAGCGGGTGCGGCATGCGCGCGGTGATCAATCTCGGCCTTCACGACTGGCGGAAAGTCCTCGACCTTCGGCATGCGCACCGGTTCGGCCTGCTGGCGCACGACCGGAGCAGGCTCGTGACGGACCGGCTGCGGCTGCATTTGCGGCTGCATTTGCGGCTGGACCTGTGCCTGCACCGGCATTTCGACCGGACGCTGCACCGGCGGGGCCTGACGCACTACGGGAGCGGCCTCCACCGGGGCGGCGCCGGCGAAAAGCTTGCTTTGGGGCCGAAAGGCTTCTTCCTGCACCTGCTGTACCTGCTGCACAGGCGCGGCGACCTGGGTGCGGGTGGCGATATCGAGCTCGCGCTCCATTTCGGCTTCGCGGATTGCGAGCGCGATCTGGTCGACCGTGTTTTGCTGCTGCACGGGTTGGGCAACCGGCTGCGGCTGTGGTGCCGGCTGGTGGTGCTGGGCGACCGGCTGAGGCTGGGTCGGGATTGCTGCGGACGCGCGAACGACCGGCTTCGGCGCTACCGGACGAAAGTCAACCGTGCGACCGGCCACCTCCGCGGCCGTGCGATCGATACCGGTTGCAACGACGGAAACGCGGATCAGGCCTTCGAGTTCTTCGTCGAAGGTGGCGCCAAGGATGATGTTGGCGTCGGGATCCACTTCCTCGCGGATGCGCGTTGCAGCCTCGTCGACCTCGAACAGCGTGAGGTCGCGACCGCCGGTGATGGAGATGAGCAACCCTTGAGCGCCCTTCATCGAGGTTTCGTCGAGCAGCGGGTTGGCGATTGCAGCCTCGGCGGCAGCCATTGCGCGGCCTTCGCCCGATGCTTCGCCGGTGCCCATCATGGCGCGGCCCATTTCGCGCATCACCGAGCGGACGTCGGCGAAGTCGAGGTTGATCAGGCCTTCCTTGACCATGAGGTCGGTGATGCAGGCAACGCCCGAATAGAGGACCTGGTCGGCCATCGCGAAGGCGTCCGCGAAGGTCGTCTTGTCATTGGCGATGCGGAAGAGGTTCTGGTTCGGTATGACGATCAGCGTGTCGACCGACTTCTGCAGTTCGGCGATACCCTGATCGGCGAGGCGCATGCGGCGCTGGCCTTCGAAGTGGAAGGGCTTGGTCACGACGCCGACAGTCAGGATGCCCTTGTTGCGGGCGGCCTGGGCGACGATCGGGGCCGCGCCGGTGCCGGTGCCGCCGCCCATGCCGGCGGTGACGAAGCACATATGCGTGCCGTTCAGATGATCGATGATCTCGTCGATGCACTCTTCGGCGGCTGCGCGGCCGACTTCCGGCTGCGAGCCGGCGCCGAGACCTTCGGTGACTGCCACACCCATCTGGATGATCCGTTCAGCCTTGGTCATGGTGAGCGCCTGCGCGTCCGTGTTGGCGACAACGAAGTCGACGCCCTGCAGGCCCGCGGTGATCATGTTGTTGACGGCGTTGCCGCCGCCGCCACCGACGCCGAAGACCGTGATGCGGGGCTTCAGCTCGGTGATATCCGGCTTTTGCAAGTTGATGGTCATATCACTGTTCCTTCTCGTTTTCTGGCCGCCTTGCCGAGCCGACCAAATCCTTCAAAACTCAAACACCTGTTTCGCCCGGCGCCCTGCGACGCCGGCGAAGCTCAGAAACTCTCTTTCAACCACTGTCCCATGCGGGCGATGCGGCTGTTGCCGCCGCCGAAGGTGGAGAACATGCCACCGTGGGCAGCATGGGTCTCGAGATCGGCGACCTGCGGATAGATCATCAGCCCGACAGCCGTGGAAAAGGCAGGCCCCTTCGCCGCGGCCGGCAGACCGGACACGCCGAGCGGGCGACCAATGCGGACATTGCGGGCGAGAATGCGCCGCGCCGCTTCCGGCAGACCGGTCAGCTGGCTGGCGCCGCCCGTCAGCACGATGCGCTTGCCGACGATCGGGCTGAAGCCCGAACGCTGGATGCGATCGCGAATGAGTTCCAGCGTCTCCTCGATGCGGGCGCGAACGATGCGCGACACCAGCGCACGCGGCACATGGGTCGGCTGATCGCGATCGTCTTCGCCGATCGGCGGGACGGATACGATGTCGCGCTCGTCGGCGCTGTTCGGCAGCGCCGAACCGTGCACGACCTTCAGCCGTTCGGCATCCTCGATGCGCGTCGATAGCCCGCGTGCAAGATCGGTGGTGACATGATGGCCGCCGAGGCTGACGGCGTCGGCATGAACCAGCTTGCCTTCGGCGAAGACGGAAATCGTCGTCGTGCCGCCGCCCATGTCGATGGCCGCGCAGCCAAGCTCCACCTCGTCGTCGACGAGTGCGGCAAGACCGCTGGCATAAGGCGTCGCAACGATGCCCTCGACCGAGAGATGAGCGCGGTTGACGCAGAGCTCGAGATTCTTGAGAGCGGCCCGCTCGACCGTTAGCACGTGCATATCCACGCCAAGGACATCGCCGAACATCGCCAGTGGATCGCGAATGCCGCGCTCGCCATCGAGCGAGAAGCCGGTGGGCAGCGAATGCAGGATTGCCCGATCGGAGCGCTGCGACTGCTGGCCGGCGGCGGCCAGCACCTTCTTGAGATCGCTTGCATCGACCTCCTGCCCGCCGAGATCGATCGTCGCCGTGTAGACGTCGCTCTGCAGGCGGCCGGCGGAAACATTGACGATCAGGCTGTCGATCGTCAGCCCCGCCATCCGCTCCGCGGCATCGACCGCGAGCCTGACGACGCCTTCCGCCGCGTCGAGATCGGCGATGACGCCGTTCTTCACACCGCGTGACTTCTGATGGCCTATGCCGATGATTTCGATGTTGTGGGTGCGACCGGGCAGGATCTGGCTTTCGGCGCGCGGCGTCAGCCGGCCGATCATGCAGACGATCTTGGTCGAGCCGATGTCGAGCACCGAGACGACGTGCGACCGCTTGGACGAAAGCGGCTTCAGACGCGGAAGGCCAAAATTGGCGGACCCGAACAAACTCATATCCGCTTCTCCTGGGCTTTCAGCATCTTCTCCCTCGCCTTCAACGCGACCTCTCGCCGGGCAACGGCTTCCGGCGTCAATTGTACCGTGGTGCGGTCTTCAAGCCTCAGATCGACGGCGGCGATGTCGCGCTCGAGAAGCTGGTGCCTCTCCTCCATCTCGGCGAGAACCTTCATCGCCCTGGCGACGTCGTTCTCCGGAAGCTTGACGATGATGCCGTTGTCGAGGCGCAGGTCCCACCGCCTGCCGGAAACCCGCACGAAAGCCTTCACGCGGGAGCGGAACTCCGGCCAGCGCGAGAATTCGTCGTAGAACCCGGCCGCCGCCGTCTCTGCATCGCGACCGACGAACAGCGGCAAAGCGGCGAACTTGTTGTCGCGAAGCGGCGCGATGACACTGCCGCTGCGCTCGATCAGTGACAGGTCGGAGCCATGCTGCCAGATACCGAAGGCCTTGCGTTCCTCAAGATTGACCTCGATCGTGCCCGGATAGACCTTGCGCACGGTCACGTTCTGCACCCAGGGCAATTCGCTGATCAGCCTGCGCGCCTCGGCGATGTCGAGAGCGACGAGCGACGTCGCGCCATCGAGCCCGAGCTGCTGGAGAATATCGATCTCGGAGGTTTGCTCGTTGCCGGAAACCCGGACGTCCTCGATGGCGAAGCCGGCTGCCGTCGTCGAGGCCTGCGCGAAGTTCTGCGTGTGGCCCCCAAGCGACATGCCGTAGAAGCCCGTCGCCGCAAGGAAGGCGGCGGCCGACACAGTACCGGTGTGCGCGGGAAAGCGGATGCGGCCCGTGCCAAGGCTGACCAGGAAGCGCACGACCTTGCGCAGTGGACGCGGCAGCACGAACGTCTCATCCGCCTCGCCGGCGACGCCGAGCGGGTGACGCACCCTTCTGCCCCTTCTGCCCCTCAACGCAAACACGATGCGTCCTCCACCATCCACCTGAGAAACTCACCAAACTGAAGGCCCGCATGCTGCGCCATCTCGGGCACCAGGGAGGTCGGGGTCATGCCGGGCTGGGTATTGATTTCCAGCCAGATCAACTCGCCCTCGCCGGGACCGCGATCGTCGAAGCGGAAGTCGGATCGGCTGACGCCGCGGCAACCGATTGCCTGATGCGCCTTCAAAGCGAGTGTTTGTATTTTTTGGTAAATATTTGGTGAAATCTGCGCCGGAATGACGTGGCTTGAACCACCTTTTACGTATTTTGAATCATAATCGTAGAAGGCATGCCCCTGGGGAATGATCTCGGTGACGCCGAGCGCGACATCGCCCATGACGCCGCATGTCAGCTCGCGGCCGGCGATATAGCGCTCGACCATGACACGGTCGCCGTAGCGCCATTCGCTGGACGTGATCACCTGCGGCGGATGCGACTGATCCTCCTTGACGATGACGACGCCGAAGCTCGAACCTTCGCGAACCGGCTTGACCACGTAGGGCGGCTTCATCGGGTGCCGGTTGCCGAATGTCCGCCGATCCATGATCAACGCATCGGCGACCGGAATGCCGGCAGCCTTGGCGACATGCTTGGCCTGCGCCTTGTCCATGGCGAGCGCGGAGGCAAGCACGCCGGAATGGGTATAGGGAATCTCGAGATATTCCAGGATGCCCTGGATCGTGCCGTCTTCGCCGAAGGGGCCGTGGAGGGCGTTGAAGGCAATCTCCGGACGCAGGTCCGCAAGAACTGCGGCCACATCGCGCCCGACGTCCACGCGCGTAACGCGATAGCCTTCGGCTTCAAGGGCATCGGCGCAAGCAGCCCCGGAAGACAGGCTCACCGGCCTCTCCGAGGAAAATCCGCCCATCAGGACAGCAACATGCCTGCCGCTCATCAAAACCCCCAAACAATACGCCACTATCACTATTCTTGCTTGCGTCTGGCTGATTCCGGCTGCCGAGTCGCCGGCGCCCGAACAGCGCCACTAGAACGGCATTATGGTTAATGAATCGTTTACTTTGGTTAACTCTTCTCATGAAGCGCGTCAGCTTTGCCGCCGAAAACGCCTGCCTAAACAAGGCAATCAGACGAGAAATCAGTGGTTTGTACGGCTATGTTAAGAAAATGAGTGCGGACGGCGAAAAATGAAGCCCCTGGATATCCGTCGCGGCTCCTGGCAAGGCTCTCGTCGCTTGCCTAAGCGCGCCGCTCACCTGGGACACCATCACTTCGACAATCTTGCGAACGGCGGTGACTACCGCAAAGGAATGCTGCCGGGACCTGGCCCTTGCCGAAAATCGAGGCCTCGAGCGGGTAGATCATGCCGAGCCGCGCGCCGGCGGAATAATGCTGCGCTCGCCGCAAATTTAGTTCGCATTTCTTACTATATCGGGGTTTCTCCCGACGGAAACTTGCGCTAAGACCCGCCGACCGCCTGCCAAGACGGCATGGCAATCATATCAGGAACAAGACAATGACAGACGCGACAACCTCGCTGTCGCCAAAGGATAGTGCGTTGCATCAGCCGGCAGTGAACTCGCCTGCACGGGTGCTGTTCGCCAGCCTCGTCGGCACGACCATCGAATTCTTCGACTTCTACGTTTATGCGACGGCGGCGGTGATCATTTTCCCGCATCTCTTCTTCCCCTCGGCCGATCCGACCTCGGCGATGCTGCAGTCCTTCGCCACCTTCTCGATCGCCTTTTTCGCCCGCCCCTTCGGCGCGGTGGTCTTCGGCCATTTCGGTGACAAGGTCGGCCGCAAGGCGACACTCGTCGCGGCGCTCATGACCATGGGCATTTCGACCGTCGTCATCGGTCTTCTGCCGACCTATGCGACGATCGGCATTGCCGCGCCGCTGCTGCTGGCGCTCTGCCGCTTTGGCCAGGGTCTCGGGCTCGGCGGCGAATGGGGCGGCGCCGTGCTGCTCGCCACCGAGAACGCCCCGGAAGGCAAGCGGAGCTGGTACGCGATGTTCCCGCAGCTCGGTGCGCCGATCGGCTTCATCCTTTCCGCCGGCACCTTCCTCGTGCTCGGCGAAGTGATGAGCGAGGAAGCCTTCCTCGCCTGGGGCTGGCGCATCCCCTTCATCGCCAGCGTGCTCCTCGTCATCGTCGGCCTCTATGTCCGCCTGAAGATCACCGAGACGCCGGAATTCCAGAAGGCGATCGACAAGCATGAGCGCGTCGAGGTTCCGGTCGCGGCAATCTTCCGCTCACACAAGCGCAGTCTCGTGCTCGGCACTTTCGTGGCGCTCGCGACCTTTGTTCTGTTCTACCTGATGACCGTCTTCTCGCTCTCCTGGGGCACGGCGAAGCTCGGTTATTCGCGCGAGCAGTTCCTGGTCGTCCAGATGGCCGGCGTCGTATTCTTCGGCCTGATGATCCCGGTCTCGGGCATTCTTTCGGATCGCTTCGGTCGGCGTCTCGTTCTGGTGCTGACGACGATCGGCATCGGCATCTTCGGTCTCGTCATGGCTCCGCTGATGACGAGCGGCCTAGGCGGCGCCTTCGCCTCTTCGATCATCGGCCTTGGTCTGATGGGACTCACTTACGGGCCGATCGGCGCAGCACTCGCCGCCCCCTTCCCGACGGCGGTGCGCTATACCGGTGCCTCGATGACCTTCAACCTCGCCGGCATCTTCGGCGCGTCGCTGGCGCCCTACATCGCCACCTGGCTTGCAACCAATTACAGCCTCGGCCACGTCGGCTATTACCTGCTGGCCGCCGCGCTGATCACGCTTGTCTGCCTGCTGCTCTCGAAGGAAGAGGAAGTTTCCGGCTGACGACAACACCGAATTGAAAAGCAGGAAGGGCCGCGACGGCAACCGTCGCGGCCCTTTCCGTTGCTATTTTCCGGCTTAGGCTATGCCGCGGCCGAGGAATTCCTTGATCTCGTAACCTGGCATGAAATTGCCGACGCGCTTGATCTCCCACTCCAGCTTCACGCCGGAATGTTCCATCACGCGCTGGCGCACGGTCTCGCCGAGATATTCGAGCTCGTAGCCGGTCGCCTGCCCCGTGTTGATCATGAAGTTGCAGTGGAGCGGAGACATTTGCGCGCTGCCGATCATCATGCCGCGGCAACCCGCCTCGTCGATGAGCTTCCAGGCGGAGTGGCCTTCCGGATTCTTGAAGGTCGAGCCGCCGGTCTTCTCGCGGATCGGCTGCACCGTCTCGCGATGCTGGCGCACCGCATCCATGTCGGTGCGGATCTTGTTCTTGTCTTCCGGATAGCCTTCGAAAATCGCATGCGTGAAGATCAGGTCCTTCGCCGCTGCAGTGTGACGATAGGAATAGCCCATGTCGGCATTGCTCAGAACATGCTTTTTGCCCTTGCGGTCGACCGCATGGACCTCCACGACGCGCTCGCGCGTCTCGCCGCCATTCGCGCCGGCGTTCATCCGGAGCGCACCGCCGATCGAACCCGGGATGCCGTAGTAGAAATAGAAGCCGCCAATGCCGTGGTCGAGCGCCATCGCGGCGATATTCTTGTCCGGGCAGATGGCACCCGCCTTGATGCGGTTTTCGCCGACGATCTCAAGATCGCCGAAGCCCTTGGCCGAAAGGCGGATAACGACGCCCGGTATGCCGCCGTCGCGCACGAGCAGGTTGGAACCGACGCCGATGACCATGACCGGCACGTTCTCCGGCACGAGTTTCAGAAACGTGACGAGATCGTCGGTGTCGTGCGGCTGGAACATGAGCTCGGCAAGCCCACCGGCGCGAAACCAGGTCACGCGGTCCATCGGGGCATCGGGCGTGATGCGTCCGCGAACTGCACTGACGCCGCTTCCGAGCGCTTCGAAAAGTTTCTGACCGTTGACCTGTTTCATGCTCAAATTCCTGAAATATTCGCGAGTTCCTTGGGCAGGGCTGCAGCCCAATAGGTAATGCTGCCAGCCCCCAAGAGAACCACAAAATCGCCCGCCTGCGCAATCTTCGAGACGATTGGTGCGATTTCCTCCTGCCCGGCGACATAGCGCGCGTCACGGTGGCCCGCCGCTTTGATGCGATTGACCAGTGCTTCCGAATTCACGCCGTCGATCGCGTCTTCGCCGGCCGCGTAAACGGGCGCGATCAGGATCGTATCGGCATCGTTGAAGCAGGAAGAGAAGTCCTCGAAGAGGGTCGACAGGCGGCTGTAGCGATGCGGCTGGTGGACAGCGATGATCCGTCCCTGGCAGGCCTCGCGCGCCGCCTTAAGGACCGCCTTGATCTCGACAGGGTGATGGCCGTAGTCGTCGAAGATGCGCGCGCCATTCCACTCGCCGGTAAGCGTGAAACGCCGCTTGACGCCACCGAAGGCGGCGAGCCCCTTCGCGATATCCTCCGGCTTGATGCCGAGACGCTGGGCGACTGCGATAGCGGCCGTGGCATTGGAAACGTTGTGGCGGCCGGGCATCGGCAGCCGCAGATCCTTCATCGTGATCACCTGCCCGGTGCGGCGGCGGCGGATCTCGATATCGAAGATCGAGGTCGCGCCGTCCATGCGTATATTGTGGTAACGCACGTCCGCCTGCGGGTTCTCGCCATAGCTGACGACCTTGCGGTCCTCGATCTTGGCGACCATCGACTGGACCTCGGGATGATCGAGGCAGAGCACGCCGAAACCATAGAAGGGCACGTTCTCGACGAACTGCCGGAAGGCCGCCCTCACGGCGTCGAAATTGCCGTAGTGGTCGAGATGCTCCGGGTCGATATTGGTGACGACGGCGATGTCGGCCGGCAGCTTCAGGAAGGTGCCGTCGGACTCGTCCGCCTCGACCACCATCCATTCGCCGGCGCCCATGCGCGCGTTGGTGCCGTAGGCGTTGATGATGCCGCCATTGATGACGGTCGGATCGAGCCCGCCTGCATCGAGCAGCGCTGCGACCATCGAGGTCGTCGTCGTCTTTCCGTGCGTGCCGCCGATGGCGATCGCATTGCGGAAACGCATCAACTCGGCCAGCATTTCGGCGCGGCGCACGACGGGCAGGAATTTTTCGCGCGCGGCGATCAACTCGGGATTGTCCTTCTTGATCGCGGTCGAGACGACGACAACCTCGGCATCGCCGAGGTTTTCAGCCTTGTGGCCGACGGAGATCCTGATGCCCTTGTCGCGCAGGCGCTGCACGTTGGCGCTGTCCGACTGATCCGAACCCTGCACCCGGTGACCGAGATTGTGCAGAACCTCCGCGATGCCGCTCATGCCAATGCCGCCGATACCGATGAAATGTACGAGCCCGATCGTCTTCGGCATTTTCATGAGCGTGTTTCCTTGAATTTCTCGACTGTCAAACCGCTGGCAATAGCCTCTACGAGGGACGCAAGCAAGCGCGCAGCGTCCGGTTTGCCGGTTTCGCGGGCATTGGTGGCCATCTGCGCCAGGGATTGCGGATTGTTCATGGCGTCGGCGAGGATGCCCGAGAGCCGTTCAGCGCTGAGTTCGGCCTGTGCGATCACACGGGCGCCGCCCTTGGCCGCAAGCGCGGCCGCATTCGCCGCCTGATCGTGATCGAGCGCATAAGGATAAGGCACAAGGACTGCCGGCCGGCCGATGACGGCAAGCTCGGAAACGGTCGACGCGCCCGAACGGCAGATGACGAGTTGGGCCGCCGCGATCCGCGCCGCCATGTCGTTGAAGAAGGGGGCAACCTCGGCCGGGACGCCGAGTTTCTGGTATGCCGCGATGACACCTTCCCGATCCTCGGGGCGCGCCTGCTGTGTGACCCGCACCCGCTGGCGCGCGGTGTCGTCGAGACGGCAGACCGCCTGTGGGACCGCCTGCGAGAAATATTGTGCGCCCTGGCTGCCCCCGAAGACGACCAGGTGGAACGGCGCATCGCTCGCCGAAATCGCATAGGGCACGCCCGCCGCCTGGAGCACGGCGGGACGAACGGGATTGCCGGTGGCCACCGTTTTCGTCGCGAACCCCCCGGTGCCCTCGGGCAAAAAGCCTCCCGCGATTGCCTGAACGCGCGATGCCAGCATCTTGTTGGCTCGTCCCATCACGGCGTTCTGCTCGTGGATCATCGAGGGGACACCCATGCCGGTTGCCGCCAGCAGCGGCGGCACGGTCGGGTAACCCCCGAAACCGATCACCGCCTTCGGCTTCAGGCGCGCGATTAGGCGCCGCGCCGCGCGCAGGCCTGTCCAGAGCTTCCAGACCGATTGCGCCAGTTTGATCGGGTTCTTCGAGCCGATCGTCGCCGACGGCACGACGTGGATGTCGTCCGCCGGAAACCTGCCGGCAAAGCGCTCGGCGCGGCTGTCCGTCACCAGATGCACGGAATAGCCGGACGCCCTCAACTCATGTGCCAGCGCTTCCGCGGGAAAAAGGTGAC
This sequence comes from Sinorhizobium psoraleae, assembly GCF_013283645.1. GTDB lineage: Bacteria > Pseudomonadota > Alphaproteobacteria > Rhizobiales > Rhizobiaceae > Sinorhizobium > Sinorhizobium psoraleae. The sequence continues at coordinate 1,467,049 of NZ_JABEKV010000001.1, read as the reverse complement.
CGCCGGTGCCGCCGGCGGCAAGAAGAATGATGCCTTTGCTCATGACTTACTCCGCCGGCACGCCGACGCCGGATCGAAAGAGGCTACGCTCCACGGCGCGCTTTTCCGGCCGGTGACGGGTCAATGCCAGGATGAATCCGGCCGTCACGCAGATCGCCACCATCGACGAGCCGCCGTAGGAGATCAGGGGCAGGGTCATGCCCTTGGCCGGAAGCAGTTCGAGGTTCACACCGATATTGATCAGCGACTGGATGCCGATCTGCAGGACCAGCCCGGCAACGGCGAAGCGGTTGAAATCGTTGCGCTCGCGGAAGGCATGGCTGAGGCCGCGCATGACGAGGAACGAAAAGATCAGCACGATGGCCATGCAGAAGACGATGCCGAACTCTTCGGCGGCCACCGAGAAGACGAAGTCGGTGTGGCTGTCGGGAATGATGCGCTTGACCACGCCCTCGCCCGGGCCGCGGCCGAACCAGTCGCCGCGGATGATCGCCTCGCGCGCGGTGTCCACCTGGAACGTGTCGCCCTCGCCGGTCAGGAAGCGGTCGATACGGCCGGCGACGTGCGGCAGCATGGTATAGGCGACGAAGAAGCCGCCGACCGCCGCGCCCGCGAGCACGATGATCCACAGCCACGGCATGCCGGCCATGAAGAACATGCCGCCCCAGACCGCCGTCGTCAGGATTGTCTGGCCGAGGTCGGGCTGGGCGACGAGAAGCGCGCCGACGATACCGAAAAGCAGGATGGCGAAAAGATTGCCCGGGATCTCCGGCTGCCTTGCGTGCTCGGAGAAAAGCCAGGCGCAGACGACCACAAAGGCCGGCTTCATGAATTCCGAAGGCTGAATGGAAATGCCGGCGATCGAAATCCAGCGCAGCGAGCCCTTGACCTCCTGACCGACGAAGAGAACCAGCACCATCATCCCGAGAGAAATTGCAAGCAGGATGATCGCTGCGCGCCTGACCTGGCGCGGCGAAAGAAAGGAGATGCCGACCATCACCGCAAGCGACGGCAGGAGGAAGAGCGCGTGACGCTTGACGAAGTGGAAGCTGTCGAGGCCGAGCCGTTCGGCGACCGGCGGGCTCGCCGCGAAGGAGAGCATGAAGCCGACGCCCATCAGGAGGACGAAGGTTGCCAGAAAAAACCTGTCGATCGTCCAGAACCAGTCGGCCACAGGGCCACGTTCGGCTCGGCTTACCATCTGTCTGTCCCCTTTTCTGGCGCACATGTGCGCCACGTCAATAGTTCAGCCCAACTCCGCCCGTCAGATGAGCATGGTCACGCCTTCGAGCGCCGCCACATGCCCGACGAAGGCATCTCCGCGCACCTCGAAATTCTTGTACTGGTCGAAGCTTGCGCAAGCCGGTGAGAGCATCACGGCCGACGGTCCGCCCTCGTCCCGTGCTGCATCCGCCGCCGCATGCGCCACGGCATTCTCCAGCGTTCCCGAAATCTCGTAGGGCACGGCCTCGCCGAGCGTCGCTGCAAAGGCGGGAGCCGCCTCGCCGATCAGATAGGCCTTGACGATCTTCGGGAAGAACAGCGTTAGCGAGGCGATGCCGCCTTCCTTCGGCAGACCGCCGGCGATCCAGTAGATCCGATCGTAGCTCGACAGCGCCGGCGCCGCGGCATCCGCATTGGTCGCCTTGCTGTCGTTGACGAAGACGACATCACCCTTTTTCCCGACCGGCTGCATGCGGTGCTTCAGCCCCGGGAAGCTGCGAAGACTGTCGACGATGTCCTTCTCCTCGACGCCGACCGCGAGGCAGGCGGCAATCGCCGCAGCCGCATTCTGGGCGTTATGCCCGCCCCGCAACGTCTGGATGCCGGCAAGATCGGTGAAGAGCGAAGACGTGCCACCACGGGCGCGCATCAACCGCGAGCCTTCGGCGTAAAGCCCGTCGGCAAGCACGTGCCGGCGCGAAATGCGAACGACCCTGGTTCCGGCACGCTCCACCCGATCGGCGATCAGTGTCGAGAAGCTGTCGTCGACGCCGACGATCGCGGTGTCGCTTCCCGCCACCAGGCGCTCCTTGATATTGGCATAGTTCTGCATCGTGCCATGCCGGTCCAAATGATCCGGGGTCAGGTTGAGCAGGATGCCGGCCGTCGCCTCAAGCGTCGGCGCAAGATCGATTTGGTAGGAGGAGCATTCCACCACGTAGAACCGTCCGGCCTTCGGCGGATCGAGCGTCAGTACCGCGGTGCCGATATTGCCGCCAAGCTGGGTGTCTCGCCCGCTTTCTCTCAGGATGTGGGCGATAAGCGCCGTCGTCGTCGACTTGCCGTTGGTGCCGGTGATGGCGATGAAAGGGCAGTCGGGCGCGTGCGCCCGGCGCTCGCGCACGAAAAGTTCCACGTCGCCGATGATCTCGACACCCGCCTGATGGGCAAGATCGACGGTCCAATGCGGCTTCGGATGCGTCAGCGGCACGCCGGGAGAGAGTACGAAAGCGGCAAAGCCGGACCAGTCGACGCCGCGCAGATCGGCCGTCGAAAGCCCCGCTGCGGCGGCCTTGGCGACGCTGTCGGGATTGTCGTCCCAGCCGACGACGTCCGCCCCGCCCGCGACCAGCGCTTGCGCCGTCGCGAGGCCGGAACCGCCGAGCCCGAAGAGTGCGACCTTCCTGTCCTTGAATGTGGTGACCGGGATCATCGCACACTCACCGCAGCTTGAGCGTTGAAAGGCCGATCATCGCTAGGATGACGGCGATGATCCAGAAGCGGATCACCACCTGGCTTTCCGTCCAGCCCTTCTTTTCGAAGTGATGGTGGATCGGCGCCATCAGGAAGACGCGGCGGCCGGTCCGCTTGAACCAGAAGACCTGGATAATCACCGACAACGTCTCAATGACGAAGAGGCCGCCGACGATGATCATCACGACTTCATGCTTCGTGGCAACGGCAACCGTGCCGATGAGGCCACCCAGCGCCAGCGAGCCGGTATCGCCCATGAAGATTGCGGCGGGTGGCGCGTTGAACCAGAGGAAGCCGAGACCCGCGCCAATGACGGCGCCGAGGATCACGGCGAGTTCACCGGTGCCCGGTACGAAATGGATCTGCAGATAGTTGGCGAAAACGGCGTTACCGGCGAGATAGGCGATCAGCCCGAAGGCGGCGGACGCGATCATCACGGGCACGATGGCAAGCCCGTCGAGACCGTCGGTCAGGTTCACGGCATTGCCCGCCCCGACGATGACGAAACCGCCGAAAAGCACGAAGAAATAGCCGAGATTGAGCATCAGGTCCTTGAAGAAGGGGAAAGTAACCGAGGAACCGAAGGTGGAGCCCGCGGTCCCCGCCGAAAGCGCGGCCCGCATCATGAAGAAGACGGCGATCGCCGCGATCACGAATTCGATGCCGAGACGCGCCTTGCCGGAAAAGCCCTTGTCCGACTGCTTCGTCACCTTGAGGTAATCGTCGTAGAAGCCGATCGCGCCGAAGCCGAGCGTCACGAGAAGGGTCGAAACGACATAGACGCTGGACAGGTCGGCCCAAAGCAGCGACGAGACGACGATGCCGGCAAGGATCATCAGGCCGCCCATGGTCGGCGTTCCGGCCTTCTTGAAGTGGGTCTGTGGGCCATCGGCGCGGATCGGCTGGCCCTTGCCCTGGCGGATGCGAAGCGATGCGATCATCGCCGGGCCGAACAGGAAGACGATCAAGGCGGAAGTAAAGAGAGCTGCACCCGTGCGGAAAGTGATGTAGCGAAAGAGGTTGAAGAATTGAAAGTGGTCCGCCAGTTCCACGAGCCAGATCAGCATAAGGGACCTTTCCCCAAAGGTTTTAGAATCGGACATTGTCCAACAGAATCATCTGATAGACGTTACCCGCTTGTGGTCGACTATGTTAGGCCATATCCCCTGGCCGAAGGGCGGTATCCACCAGCACCACAGCGCCGTGCATCCTTTCAGACGCACAAAGCTCGCTGTCGCACTTTCAATTGCCGCATGTTCTTTCCTTAAATCGGTTCCGATCAGGAAACATGCAGTAGTGGCAACGCCCGTTATACTTCCCCGCGCCTCACCGCCTCTTCCGGATAGGCATCGAGAAGAGCCTGGACGATCTTCGCGCAGCCGGTTCCCTTGGATGATTTGACCATCACGACATCGCCGGCGGCAACCGCCGCGAGTGCGTAATCCGTGAGATCGTCGACGACCTGCCGATAGACGACCGAAACCTCCGGCGGCAGCGCGTCGCGCAGATGCGCCATCTCGGGCCCGGCTAACCAGACGTCCGCAATTCCCGCCTCGACGACCGGTTCTGCAAGGGCGGCATGGACATCGGCCGCGTGCTCGCCCATCTCCAGCATGTCGCCGAGGATCGCGATCCGGCGACCGCCGACCGGTGGTTCGGCATCGCCGAGCAACGAGATCGCAGCGCGCATCGAGGCCGGGTTGGCATTGTAGCTCTCGTCGATCAGCGTCAGGTGACCCGCGCCGACCTTCAGGCGGTGCTGCAGTCCCCTGCCCTTTTCCGGCCGCATGGTCGCAAGCGACGCCAGGACCTGATCGAGATCGGCGCCTGCAAGCTTCGCCGCAGCGATCACGGCCAGCGCGTTTTCGGCGATATGGCGCCCGGGAGCGCCGATCGCGACTTCCAGCGTCCTGCCGCCGATCCCCGCCCAAAGCACCGACCCTTCCGATCCGCCGGCGAACTCGACCAGCCGGAACTCCGCTTTCGGATTGGCGCCGAAGGAATGGATGTAGCTCACCCCGGCCGCACCGGCGGCCCGCTCCAGCAGGTTGTATTGCGGGCTGTCGAGATTGAGGACGGCATGACCGCCGTTGACGACGCCTTCGAAGATCTCGGCCTTTGCCGTTGCGATCTCGTCGAGACTCGCGAAATTGCCCAGATGGGCGGGAGCGATACTGGTGACGACGGCCACATGCGGGCGAACCATCTTCGTCAGCGGCCGGATCTCGCCCGGATGGTTCATGCCGATCTCGAAGATGCCGAAGTCCGTCGCTTCCGGCATGCGCGCAAGGGTGAGCGGCACGCCCCAGTGATTGTTGAAGGAGGCAACGGAGGCGTGCACGCGGCCGAGCGGCGAAAGCACGTGCCTCAGCATTTCCTTCGTCGTGGTCTTGCCGACCGAACCGGTGACGGCAATGACCTTCGCAGCGCTGCGGTCGCGCGCGGCGCAGCCGAGGCGGATCAATGCCTCCAGCACGTCGTCGACCACGATCATCGGTGCGATCAGTCGGCCGAGCGCAGGAATCTTGCCTTCGCTGACGACAAGAAGGGCAGCTCCATTGGCAAGTGCGATCCCGGCATAGTCATGGCCGTCGACGCGATCGCCCTTGATCGCGAAAAATGCCTCGCCCTTGTTGATCGTTCGGCTGTCGATCGAGATGCCGGCAATTCCCTCTGGCAGGTTTCCGACCGGACGGCCGTTCATCGCAGCCAGAAGATCGCTGCTTGTCCAGAGCCAGTTCAAATCATAGCCCTCCCAATGCCTTGCGCACTTCCTCATGGTCCGAGAACGGCAGGGTCACGGACCCGATCGTCTGCCCTTCCTCATGTCCCTTGCCGGCGACGATCAGGGTGTCGCCGCTCTTGAGCATACCGGCGGCGGCGCGGATCGCCTCGGCGCGGTCGCCGATTTCGGTCGCGCCCTTGGCCGCAGCCATGATCTCGGCGCGGATGACTTCCGGCACTTCCGAACGCGGATTATCGTCAGTGACGATAACGACATCAGCAAGCCGCGTGGCGATCTCGCCCATGATCGGCCGCTTGCCTTTGTCGCGATCGCCGCCGCAGCCGAAGACAAGGATGATGCGGCCGGTGGTGAAGGGACGAACCGAGGTCAGGACGTTTTCCAGCGCGTCCGGTTTGTGGGCGTAGTCCACATAGGCGAGCGCGCCGTCCTTGGTGTGTCCGACGAGTTCCAGGCGCCCGGACGCGCCCTGCAATTTCTCGAGCGCCGAGAATGCCACCTTGGCGCTGATGCCGGTGGACATGGCAAGGCCGGCGGCAACCAGCGCGTTGGCAACCTGGAAGTCGCCGGCAAGCGGCACGTGGATTTCAAAAATATCGTCGCCGACATGCACCTCCGCCGACTGCTTGTGGCGGAAATGTTCGACGCGCTTCAACGTGATGAATTCGCCCTTGCGTCCGACTGTGCGCACATCCTGCCCGGCTTTGCGGGCAGCGGCGATCGCCTGGTCCGACCATTGGTCGTCGGCGAAGATCACCGCCGGCGCGCCCTTGGGCAGGAGCGCCGAGAACAGACGCATCTTCGAGGCCATGTAGTGTTCGACCGTCGGATGATAGTCCATGTGGTCGCGGCCGAGATTGGTGAAGGCCGCAGCGGCAAGCCGAACGCCGTCGAGCCGGCTCTGATCGAGGCCGTGGCTGGAGGCTTCCATTGCCGCATGGGTCACGCCGGCATCGGCGAGCTCTTTAAGCAGCTTGTGCAGGGAAACCGGATCCGGCGTGGTCAGCGATCCATAATCGTTGCGGCCCGGCGCCACGACGCCGGTCGTTCCGATCATCGCGGCGGAAAGACCAGAATGCGCCCAGATCTGCCGGGTGAAGGAGGCGACGGAAGTCTTGCCCGCCGTTCCGGTCACAGCCACCATGGTCTCCGGTTGGCGCGCGTAGAAGGCTGCCGCCGCCTTCGCCAGGAAACGGCGCGGCTCCGACAACCCGAATACCGGCACCCCGGCCTCGGCAGCGGTGCCGGCCGCTGTAATCACGGCCGCGGCGCCGCGCGAAAGGGCATCAGCGATATATGCGGTGCCGTTCGCCTTTGTCCCGGCGACGGCGACGAAAAGATCGCCCGGCTTGACCTGCCGGCTGTCGGCCGTGATGCCGGCGATCTCGATATCCGAGGAAACGCCCTTCAGTTGCGCCGAGAGTTCCGGGAAGCTTTTTCCCGCCAGGTCCTTGATCTTCATGAACTGCATGTCTCGCATCGATATCGATCCGCCCGATGACGAATCGTCCGCATTCTCATTTCACGGTCAATAAGACACAAGCAAGGCAGAACCGTCTTCTCCAAATTTCGGTTCGACGCCGAGAAGAGGCGCGGAGCGGCTGATGATATCGCGCACCATGGGCGCTGCGTTGGAACCCGCGGTCCGCCCGCCACCTTCGCCGGTCTTGGGTGCATCGATGAAGGTCAGCACGATGTATTTGGGATTGTCGATCGGGAACGCGGCGAGGAAGGCGTTGAAGTTCAGGTCGCTGGCGTAACGGCCGTTGACCACCTTGTCGGCCGTGCCGGTCTTGCCGCCGACGTTGAAGCCGGGAACGAGCGCACGCTTGCCGGAGCCGGCGATGCCGTTCCAGCGGAGCAGGAAGCGCATATCTTCGCTGGTGCTCTTCTTGACGACCGCGGTCGCAAGCTCGCTTGCCTGCTCCTCTGTGCGCGGAAGGAAGGTCGGCGGGATGAGCTTGCCGCCATTGACCAACGCGGCTCCGGCAACCGCCGTCTGCAATGGCGTCGTCGAAACGCCGTGGCCGAAGGAGATGGTGATCGAATTAATCTTCTTCCATTCGCGCGGCTGGCTCGGTGTCTTGACCTCCGGAAGCTCCGTCGGCAGCTTCGACAGGAGCCCGATGCGCGTCAGGAACTCCTTGTGCCCGGGAATGCCGACCAGATCGGCGATCTTGGCCGTGCCGATGTTCGAGGAGTACTGGAAGATCTCCGGAACGGTCAGCACGCGACGCTTGCCGTGAAAATCCTTGATGGTGAAGCCGCCGATGCGGATCGGCGCAGTCGCATCGAAGCTGTCGTTGAGCGTCACCTTGCCGGAGTCGAGCCCCATCGCGATCGTGAAGGTCTTGAAGGTCGAGCCCATCTCGAACGTGCCGTTCGACATGCGGTTCATCCAGCCTTCCTCGGCGCCTTCCACCGGCTTGTTCGGGTCGTAGTCCGGAACCGAGGCCATCGCCAGCACTTCGCCGGTGTTGACGTCGAGCACGACCGCGCCGGCGGCAATCGCCTGGAAATTCTTCATGCCCGCGTCAATGACGTCACGCACGATGTTCTGGACGCGCACATCGATTGAAAGCTTGACCGGCTCGAGTTTCGCGTCGCTTGTCATGCCGATGGCGGCGAGATCGGCGAGGCCCTGGCTGTCGATGTAGCGCTCCATGCCCGCGACGCCCCGGTTGTCGATATTGACATGGCCGAGGATGTGGGCGGCGGTCGGACCTCCGGGATAGAAGCGCCGCTTTTCCGGGCGGAAGCCGACGCCGGGAATCCCGAGCGCCAGGATTTCGCTCTGCTGCTTCGGCGTCAGCTGCCGGCGCAGCCATTGGAAGCGCGATTTCGACTTGAGCTTGTTGTAGATCTCGCGGGCGTTGAGATCGGGCAGGACCGTCGCCAGGCGCTCCACCGCTTCGTCGGCATCGACGATCTTGTGCGGCTCGGCATAGAGCGACACGGTGCGGATGTCGGTTGCGAGGATCTCACCGTTGCGGTCGAGAATGTCGGGGCGCGAAGCCATAAGGTTGTCGGCGCGCCCGATCGAGGAGACGGTCTCCGGCTGCGCCATGCCGTATTGCACCAGCCGCCCGCCGATCACCGCATAAACGATGCCGAAGCTGGCAATGACGATCGCGACCCGGTTCTTCGCCTGGCTGGCGCTCTTCTTGCGCGTCCCCTGGATTGTGACGTTGACCCCATCGGACGGGCGGTTATTGCCGCCCGCCGAAAAATGCGCCTTGCTCTTCAGCACCATGATACGGGAGAGAAACGACATCAGCGCGCCACCGAACCTGTTGCGATATCATCCGTCTTGATGACGGCAGCGACGCCGTCTTCAGCCGCCTTGTCATTTTCCGGCTGCGGCAGATCCGCCTTCAACATCGGAAGCTCCTCGGGCCGGGCGAGCTGGGTCGAAGGGGTCGGCGCGAGTTGCAGGTCGACGGCGAAGGCGGCGACGAGGCGCTCCAGCCGGTTCGGCTGGGTCAGCAGCGCCCAGTCTGCCCTCAGCAGATCGATCGTGTCTTCCTCAAGCTTGATGGCCGCATCGAGCCGGCGGACCTCCTCGCGCTTGTTCTCGGCCTGGTGCTTGATCGTATAGGTCACCGTGGCGGCTGCCGTCATGACGACGATCAGGACAATGTCGAGCGTTCGCAGCATCTTTCTCAGCCCCCCAGTTTCGCAAGGCTCGCCAGTTCCGGCAGATTGAAAATGGACAGATCGTCTCCCGGCGACGGGGCCTCCGTGCGGATGCCGGCCCTGAGCTTGGCGGACCGGGCGCGCGGATTGCGGGACGCTTCTTCCTCGCTGGCTGCAATCATAGGCTTGCCAACTGGCGTGAAGGTTGCGGCGCGGGCAGCAACCATCGGCAGGTGGCGGGATCCTGCCGCCTTGCCGGATCGGTCCTGGAAGAATGTCTTGACGATCCTGTCTTCGAGAGAATGAAACGTGACCACGACGAGGCGCCCGCCGGGCTTCAACACCCGCTCGGCCGCGAAAAGCGCATTGGCAAGTTCGCCGAGCTCGTCGTTGACGAAGATGCGAAGCGCCTGGAAGACGCGGGTCGCGGGATGAATCTTGTCCTTGGCCTTGCGCGGCGTCACCGCCTCGATGAGATTGGCGAGATCGCGCGTCGTTTCGAACGGCGCGTCGGCGCGGCGCTTCTCGATGGCGCGGGCAATGCGGCCTGCCTGCTTCTCTTCGCCGAGGAACCCGAAGATGCGAATGAGATCGGAGACCTTGGCGCGGTTGACGACATCGGCTGCGGAGACGCCGGCGGCCGACATGCGCATATCGAGCGGGCCCTTTTTCTGGAACGAGAAGCCGCGCTCCGCCTCGTCGATCTGCATGGACGAGACGCCGATATCGAGCACGACGCCATCGAGCCCCTCTGCCGGCGCGTGCTCGGCGAGATCGGAAAAACGGGAATGAACGAGCGTGAGCCGCCCTTCGGAGGCAGCGGCGAGCGGCTGGCCGGCGGCAATCGCCGTCGGATCGCGATCGAGCGCGATCACGTCGGCGCCCGCTTTCAGGATGGCGGACGTGTAGCCGCCGGCACCGAAAGTGCCGTCGAGAACGATCTTGCCGGGCGCGGGATCGAGGGCGGCGAGCACTTCGCTCAACAGGACGGGAATGTGACGAACCGGTCCGCCGTCGGCTTCAGAAACTCCGCCGCCTTGATCCGTCACCATTCCGCCTCTCCATTCTATTCCGGACGCAACCCCCGTGATTTGCGCCCTTCCCGGGCCTCCGCCTGCGCCCTCGCAAACGCCTGCGGCTCCCAGAGCTGAAAATGATCGCCCCGGCCGACAAAAGTCACGTCGGTCGAGATGCCGGTGAAGTCGCGAATGAAATCCGTCACCATCAACCGGCCCTCCGGGTCGAGCTTCACAAAGACGCCGCCCCCATGAACGAGGAGCGACATCTGGTTGGCGGCATCCGAAAACGGATCCTCGGCCGCCATCTGCTTCTCGAACCGGTCCAGAAGCTCCGGCCCGCCGACGCTGATCGCCGGAAAGACGAAGTCCTGAAAGCAGTATAACTCCCGGACGCCTCCATCCGAAAGCACGGCACGGAACGCGGAAGGCACGGAGACCCGCCCCTTTGCATCGATCCGGTTCGTTGCATGTGACAAGAAGCGGTTCATGACGCGAAACGGCCGCCTCCGACTGACGGGCCATGATCATCGACCCGCGCGAACACCTGCCTGCGCGCGCAAAAGACCCCCGCCGGACACAAGCGCGCCCGCCTAATCCTTCCGAGGAAGGAACCTTGGAATTTTGCGATGATGGGCCACGACGCGGCCCTTGCGCAGTACCATTATGGGATAACATGGGACCATATGGGCGTCAATGGGAGAAGCTCGTAATAAGCCTCGCGGATGATCAAATATTGATAGGTTGTTAAGTTTAACAAAGGGTTACGATCGGAACCCTAATCCATTGGAATCCCGCGCGAAACCGCCCGGGACGGGGCCAGCCATACGGCCTTTGCCAGTTGATTCGTTCAAGGAGAAGGAAAGGGTCGACGCGACGCGCGACGTCGACGCGCGAAAAGGTATGGAAGAAAAATTGCCAGTTGGCCTGTAAGCCGGGTTCTGTATGGCCCCGCCCCCGAAGGAACGGAACGTGGCAGCCATTCATCTGGGACTGCGCTTGCGCGCAGCCTCTTGCAACCCACCCGGATGACGCGCCTGGAAACCGGCTGGACGCTCGCGCGCCCGTGTCATCCCTATTCGGTCTTGCTCCCGGTGGGGTTTGCCGTGCCGTCCATGTTGCCATGTCCGCGGTGGGCTCTTACCCCACCCTTTCACCCTTACTCCGCGAAGCGAAGCGGTTTGCTTTCTGTGGCACTTTCCCTGGGGTCGCCCCCGCCGGACGTTATCCGGCACCGTGTCTCCGTGGAGCCCGGACTTTCCTCCCCCCGCGGCCTTTCGGCGCTTGCGGGGCGCGGCTGCCCGGCCAACTGGCAGAGGGGTCATTAACTGACCAAAGCGGCAAGCGCCAGAGAAATCGGCGATTTCACTTTCGCTTGCCCGGATCCCCTTGCCTACCGCATGATTCCTTCAATCGGAATCGATTTAAGGACAAAATCATGCACCACTTCAAAGTGCTACAGCGATCTTAGCGCGTCCGATCGGACGCGCGGCGCTGTAGATCGGTCAGCGGTACGAAACCGCAAAATCGGTCTCGTATTCGGGGGCATCGAGATGCCCGTTCAGGACGAGCACGGCACCGAGTCGGCCGATCTCGTCGGAACTCTTCGCGGCCTGACCGTTGCCGCCGGTGACGACGGCGAGGCGATCGCTGGCAAAGCCGATATAGGGATAGCCGTGGCGCGTGAACGACGTGACGCAAGGCGCAAAATGCGTCGAAACAGGCTGGAAGCCCGGCATCACTCCGGCAAGCAAGCCACGCAAATGATCGGCCGCGGGCGCATTACCGCCGCTGCGGAACCACTCCCTCACCGCCGGTTCGCTCGCGAGCAGCCGGTCGGTCGGGTCGCCGCCGATCTTGATGTAGTGTTTGCCGTCGGCATAGGCAACCGGCGGCAGCAGATAATAGCTTCGCTCCTGCTCCGGAGCCGCGCCGATCAGCGATGGCATGCGCTCGAAGTTCACGAGATCTTCGGCAGCGACCTCGGCAAAAAGCACCGTGCGCGCCTTCACGGCGAGATCGATCGGCCGCGGCAGCAGTGCCTTCGACAGCGAAAAGCCGCCGGCAGCGACAAGGACACGCCCCGCCCGAACCGTTTGACCGTCGGCAGTCGTAACGGCGGCATGATCCGAATTCTCCTCGACGGCAGTCACCTCGGAACGGATGACGCGTGCGCCCGATCTTTCGGCAAGGATCGTCTGCGCCAGCACCAGCGCCCGAGGATTGATGTGGCCCGCGCCCCGCGCCTCATGAATACCGCCGTAGCCCTTGGGGAAACGAAACCAGGGAAAGCGCTGAGCGAGATCATCGCCCAAAATCAGCGGCGCCTCGACGCCGAGCCTGTCACGGGCGTGTCCGACGTTCTCCAGATAGTCGAATTCGCCGCCTGGCGCCGGCGCGGCGATCAGGCAACCGACCTCCGCGTAGAAGTCGACGCCGCTCTCGCCGGCGATCTCCGCGTAGCGATCGATCGAACGGCGGGCAAGACGGGCCCAGACCGGATCGCCGTCGATCGTGCGGGTAATGCGGGCATTGTCGTAGTGGCTGGCGAAAACGCCGCCGTGGTTGGCCCAATCTTCCGGCTCGTCGGGGCCGATGAGCGCAACGCTTGCACCGGCACCACTCAGATGCCGCGCGGCCGCAGCACCCATCATGCCCTTGCCGACGACGGCGAAATCAATGTTTTCCGACATGCCACTTCCCGACTGTTCGCTTCCGCCGGGGATAACATACCGCACTAACAATGGCACCGAATTCCATCGGGAATTAACGGTATGCCGGAACGCGAGACCTATCCGGCCAAGCCTCGGATCGGAACCGCTCCAAGGCAAGTCATATGTCGGTTCGGGGACGAAGCCGCCCCCCCCCGGGACCGAGGATCAGGTCTCGTTCAGGATCGTCCGGACCTTGCCGCAATAGCGCTTCGATACCGGATTCATCCGCTTGGCGGCATGACCGGCGTTGTATTTCAGGATGGTTCCGCAGGTGGTGCCGTCCGAAAGCTCGCGCGCCTTCGCGAGGTACATCATGCCGAACTTGATGTTGGTTTCCGGATCGTAGAGGTCCTTGGCGGAACCGGAATAGCCCATCATGCGGGCGGTGGCGGGCTTGATCTGCATGAGGCCGATTTCGCCGGAACTGCCGCGCGCGCTGGCGTCGAAGTTGCTTTCGACCTGCACGACGGCATGGGCGAGACCGGCGGGGACGCCATATTGTTTTGCGTAGGATTGGATGAGAATGGTGTATTGGGAGACGGGCGATAGTGTCAGGTCTGGTTTCGGATAGCCTGTCGTTCTGGTGGCCGACGGAAGGGCAGAGGTCTTGATGGTCTTGTCGACGCCCCCCGCGTACGACGTACCCATCCCGGTGAAGAACATGCCAAGGCATGCCGCCACCGCAGCAACAGACGATATTCTCATGTAGTTTGAAGTCTCCGGTCTGGGGAACCGCCCGGGCGGCGCACCCCGCCACCCGACCGAATTTCCCGATCGTTTTCATTGACAAAAGAGCCGCGCGGTCGCGCCGCATCCCCTGCAGTTGATGCAGGGAAAATGAAGGGGCCATCATGGTAAACATGTGGCAACACAAAAAAATCGCGCAGGAAAGTGAAGAGCGCGCTAAATTAGCGCACCCAAAAATCGCTGCCTAAACGCTGAGATTCGGGAGCGCGGAAAGCAGCCTGTGAAGGGTGTCGATGGTCGAAACATCGGCGATTCCGTCCACCCTCGCCTGACGGAAATGTCGCTGGAAAGCCGCCACCGCGCCCTCGGTTTTTTCACAGAAATCGCCTGTTACTTCAATGCCATAGCCGTAGAGTGACAAGAGCGACTGGATTGCCTCGACGGGTTGCCCACGGTCGCCGCGCTGGAAAAACCGGCCGCCGCCGACCGGCGTCGGTTCCACCCAGTGACCGACCCCCTTGGCATGCAGCACATCCCAGGGAAATTTTTCTCCCGGATCGACCTTGCGAATCGGCGCGACATCGCTATGCGCAAGCACCCTTTCCGGGGCGATAGACCAGCGTCGGCCACAGTCCCGACACAATTCGACGACCGCTTCGATCTGCGCTTCAGGGAACTCCGGCAGGCCGCCCGGATGGCCGGCATTGGCGATCTCGATGCCGATCGAGCACGAGTTGATGTCCGTCTCGCCTTTCCAGAAGCTTTTTCCCGCATGCCAGGCCCGCCGCTCCTCCGCGACAAGTTGGTCGACGCGCCCGTCCTCGTGGATGAAGTAGTGGCTGGAAACCTGGCTTTCCTCGCGGCAAAGCCAGTCGAGCGCCGAGACCGCCGTCTCCATACCGGTATAGTGCAGCAGGATCATATCCGGCTTACGACCGCCCGCCCGCTCGCCGTGGTTCGGCGACGGCACGAGACGCGCACCGGGAAAATTGCATGTCTTCGCTGTCATGCGGCGCGGCGTTCTTTCTCGATCGCCTCGTAGGCCGCATTGAGCGCGGCCATGCGATCGTTGGCGATCGCGTGAAATTCTTCCGGAACGCCACGAGCCACCAGCATGTCCGGATGGTTCTCGGACACGAGCACGCGATAGCGCCTGCGGATCTTGGCGAAGTCGTCCTTCGGCGATACGCCCAGCACCTCATAGGGGTCGCCTGAGAGATGAACATGACGCGCCATGATGCGCTGGAAATGCTCCTCGTCCATCTTGAAGATCTCGGCGACGCGCATGAGGAAGGTCAGTTCCTTCTCGTGGACAGCGCCATCGGACTTCGCGATGTGGAAGAGTCCGTCGATAATGTCCTCGAGGATCGGGCAGTTCTTCTCGCAGGAGGAGCACAGCGACGCCATCTTTTCGGCATAGGCCTCGTAGCCCGCGACGTCCTGACGCGCGAGGTTGTAGAGACGCGCAACGTTCCGCGCCTGATCGGCGGGAAATTTGAAGATATCGCGGAAAGCGGCAACCTCGTTCTCGCTGACGATCCCGTCGGCCTTCGCCATCTTCGCCGAAAGGGCGATCATGGCGACCGAGAACGCGACCTTGCGCCGGGTTTCCGGATCTCCTTCAAAGAGGGTGCGAACAGCCTCCACCACGCCTGCAAGCGCGTTGCCGGTGGCCGTGACGATTTTCAGCAGGCTGTCCCAGAATGACATATGTGCGATTTTTCCCTGTCCACCAGCAGCATGACCCGATGTGGTGGCAAATTGCAAGCGGCCGGCAGCCGGAAATGTCCTGGATGACGGAGTTGTGATGGCCCCTCAATAAATCATATCGCCGTAAATCTCAACCGATTTCGGTGCGGCATAAACGCGTTCGATTCCGGTGAAATTGCGATCAGGCAAAAAAATCCGGCGCGACTGAAAGCCCGCATCGCCAAGGCAACGCGGCGCGGTTTACGCCGCAGCCATGTCCGAACTTTTCGCGCATCCACAGGCCTGTCATTTAACTTCCATCGGATTTGCGCTAGACCACGGTGTCCTTGAATAAGCAAGGATCATGAATGTGATTGGCTCTGATGAGCCGCCAGCCAGTGCCGAATCGCCGAGGAGGAACCATGGCCAAGAAGAAAGTCGCAATGCTGACGGCGGGCGGGCTTGCCCCCTGCCTTTCATCCGCTGTCGGCGGCCTGATCGAACGGTACACGGACATCGCGCCCGACTACGAACTCGTCGCCTACCGCTCCGGCTACCAGGGCCTGCTTCTCGCCGACCGTATCGAAATTACCCCGGAAATGCGCGAGAAGGCGCATGTGCTTCATCGCCATGGCGGATCGCCGATCGGCAACAGCCGCGTGAAGCTCACCAATACCGCCGACTGCGTGAAGCGCGGCCTGGTCAAGGAAGGTCAGAACCCGCTTCGTGTTGCCGCCGAAAGGCTGGCTTCCGACGGCGTGACGATCCTGCACACGATCGGCGGCGACGACACCAATACGACGGCGGCCGATCTTGCCGCCTATCTCGGCGCCAACGGCTACGACCTGACGGTGGTCGGCCTGCCGAAGACGGTCGACAACGACGTGGTGCCTATTCGCCAGACGCTCGGCGCCTGGACCGCGGCCGAATACGGTGCGCGCTTCTTCGACCATGTCAGCAACGAGCAGAGCGCGGCGCCGCGCACCCTCGTCGTCCACGAAGTCATGGGCCGCCACTGCGGGTGGCTCACGGCGGCGACCGCACGCTCCTATATCCAGATGGCCGGAGACAAGGACTATGTCGACGGCTTTATGATGAACGCGCAATTGAAGAACATCGACGGGCTGTATCTGCCGGAGATGAAGTTCGACCTGGAGGCCGAGGCCGAGCGTCTGCGCGAAGTCATGGACCGCGCCGGCTTCGTCACCCTGTTCGTCAGCGAAGGCGCTTGCCTCGACGCGATCGTCGCCGAGCGCGAGGCGGCCGGCGAGACGGTCAAGCGTGATGCTTTCGGCCATGTGAAGATCGATACGATCAACGTCGGCAATTGGTTTTCCAAGCAGTTCGCCGCCCTTCTCGGCGCCGAACGCTCGATGGTGCAGAAGTCCGGCTATTATGCCCGCTCCGCGCCCGCCAATGGCGACGACCTGCGCCTGATCCAGAGCATGGTCGACCTCGCGGTCGAAAGCGCCCTCAACAAGGTCTCCGGCGTCACCGGCCATGACGAGGACCAGGGCGGCAAGCTGCGCACGATCGAGTTCCCGCGCATCAAGGGTGGCAAGCATTTCGACACGTCGGCCAAGTGGTTCGGCGATGTCATGGATGTCATCGGCCAAAAGTGGCAAGCGGCCGACTAGATCACGATAAGAAGTTAGCGCGGGATGCGGGCGGAAAGCGCACACGCTTTTCCTCATCCCGCGCTAAGCAGCGCCCGCAATATCAGTTGACGGCTCCGCGCTTGCGTGGCTCCCTCCGGGTTCTACCCAGGAAAGAGAGCCATTCAAGCGCGGAGTCTTTTCATGTCCTTCGAAAACTGGTTTGCCTTTGCCGCCGCCTCGGCGGTGCTGCTCGCCATCCCCGGCCCCACCATTCTGCTTGTGATCTCCTATTCCCTCGGCCATGGCCGGAAGACCGCCGGCGCGACGGTCGCCGGCGTCGCCCTTGGCGACTTCACCGCCATGACCGCCTCGATGCTCGGCCTTGGCGCGCTGCTCGCCACATCGGCCGCCATCTTCACCCTCTTGAAATGGGTCGGCGCCGCATACCTCGTTTGGCTCGGCATCAAGCTCTGGAAGGCACCGGTCGGCAGTGAAGATCAGGATGCCGACGGCACAGCCTCGACGGAACGGCCGTTGCGCATCTTCCTGCACGCCTATGCCGTCACCGCGCTCAACCCGAAAAGCATCATCTTTTTCGTCGCTTTCCTGCCGCAGTTCCTTGATCTGTCGCGGCCGCTTTTTGCCCAGATGGCGATTTTCGAGGCCACGTTCCTCGTGCTCGCAACGCTTAATGCAGCGCTTTATGCCTTTCTCGCTTCGGCTGCGCGGAACTCGATCCGCAGGCCAAATGTTCGCCGCGTGGTCAACCGCACCGGCGGTTCGCTGCTCATCGGCGCCGGGTTGCTGACGGCCGGCCTGAAGCGGACTGCGTCGTGAAAATCGCCCCCACGCTTGCCGCAACCAACGGCATCGGTTAATGGAGATTCAAGCGCGGTGGTTGGCATCCACTGATTTGCGGGGGGCTACGGGGCCCAGAAGCACGAAAGTGACACTATGGCGATATTCCGTATCTCCCTTTCAAAACGGGCATTTGCTGCCGTTGCCCTGGCATCGGTGGCCATTGCCTCGGGGTGCTCCACGGTAGAGCATACGTCGCTTGAAGAACTGACCGCCGTGCAGACTGTCACGCCCATAGCGAAGCCCGGAACGGAAATGACGGCCTATGCGCTGCCGACGCCGGACGGGGTGGCGACCACCGCTTCGAGCGCGCTCGCAGCACAGGCGATCCCAGTCGCCGCCACGACGACGGCAACGCTGTCGGCCGCGACGGAAACCGCGGCAGGCGTCACTCCGGCAACGGACACGACATTGGCCTTTGCGGCACCTCAGCGGGTCGCCGTTCCCGTGGCCAAACCGGGCCAGGCATTCGAGGTGGCGATGGCGGCGCCCGCCGCACAGCCCCTTGCATCGGCCGAGCTTGCCGAAAAGCCGGCGGACGCCGGGCCCTCGGCCGTGCCCTTCCTGGGTGTCGCTGCCGCCATGGAATCCGATTTCGACACGGGCGAGCCGGTCGGTCTGGAAACGCTGGTCGCAAGGAGGATGATCGTTCCGACCGCGCGGCCGAACACAGGCATGATCGGCTCGGCCGTCGGCGCAGTCGCAAGTGTCATTCCCGATTCGATGAAGTTCTCGAAAACGCCGACCAGCTCGCGGCCCGAGCTCGACCGGCTGATCAAATACTATGCCGAGCTGAACGGTATCCCGCTGGAGCTGGTGCATCGGGTGGTCAAGCGCGAGAGCAACTACAATCCCCGCGCATACAGCAAGGGCAACTACGGCCTGATGCAGATCCGCTACAACACCGCCAAGGGCCTTGGTTATGAAGGACCGGCCGAGGGCCTCTTCGACGCGGAAACCAATCTCAAATACGCGACCAAGTATCTGCGCGGCGCCTGGATGGTGGCCGACAACCAGCATGATGGCGCGGTGAAGCTCTACGCCAGCGGCTATTATTACCACGCCAAACGCAAGGGCATGCTCGACGAGCTCGACATGCGGTAAGCGCTACTGCATGTTTCCTAAATCGTAAGCGGTTCAAGGAACATGCAGCAATTCAAAGTGCTACTGCGTCTTTTGCGTGGCCAGGGCGCCTTCCGCAAGCAACACGGCTTCGACATCCGAGGCGCTCAATCGAGCGCCTCTATTATTTTGGCGTTCAGCTTCTGCACATCGTAACCGAGTCGCGATGGTGTAAGGCCGAGACGGACGACCGCCAGCCGCAGCGAGGGGACGATCATGATCGCCTGTCCGTCGTGCCCGAGCATCCAGAACGTGTCTAGCGGGAAGCTGCCCGTCCCGGCGCGAATACCGTTTTCCTGCAGCCAGACCTGGGCCGAACCATAATCGCCGCCGGAAGCCGGCGATGGCGTCCGCATGAAGGACACATAGCCCTCGGGCAGAAGCCTCCTGCCCTTCCAGCTTCCGTCCTCGAGCAGAAACTGGGCGAAGCGCGCCCAGTCCTGCGCCGTCGCATACATGTAGGAAGAGCCGACGAAAGTGCCGTTCGCATCGGTCTCCATGACCGCGCTAGTCATACCGAGTGGGGCGAAGAGCGCCTTTCGCGGATAGGCAAGTGCTTCGGCCGGATCGTCGAACGTCTGCATCCAGAGCCGCGACAGAAGGTTGCTGGTACCGCTCGAATAGCGGAATTTCGTGCCCGGCGGCACCTCCAGCAGCTTGGATGCAACGAAACCGGCCATATCAGATTCGAGATAGAGCATGCGCGTGACGTCGGTGACGTCGCCATAGTCCTCGTTGAACGCGAGCCCGCTCTGCATCGCCAGCAGGTCCGCAAGCTTGATTTGCGATCGATCGTCGCCGCTCCATGCGGGCAGCAGGTCGCCGCGCGCAGCGTCCATCTTCCCCTCGCCGATCCGCAGACCGATCAGCGCCGCGGTCACGGATTTCGTCATCGACCAGCCGAGCAGAGGCGTCGCCCGGTCAAAGCCGGGGCCATAGGTCTCGGCCACCAGCCGGCCGTCGTGCACGACGGCGATCGCCCTTATGCCGGGCCCCGCCAGGCCGGCATCCTCGATGACGCTCTGAATTGCCGGATCTATATCGGCCTTGCTGCCGTCGGGCCAGCCGAGCGCCGGATCGTGAGCGGCCGATGCCCCGGCCGCACCCGTTGTCTCGCTTGCGGAGCCTGCAAGCGCATGCGCGCCGCCGTCGTCGACGTTGGTGCAGCCAAATCCCGGTCTATGGACCGCTCGGCCAGGCGCGGCAAAGCCGAATATGCGCGCCGTCACGGTCTCCCGGTCCCGGTCAACAGAGACACGTACGAACTTCAGGAGCGGATGGCCCGGTGCCTGCACGTCTTCCGCAAGGACGGCCTGCGGATCGCGTTTGGCAATGAAGACGTTGGAGCAGACGATCTTGGCGGCATAGCCGTCACCGACCTTCAGAAGGTCCGGCGGAAACAGCGCCAGCCAGCCGCCGATACCCGCAAGACCGACGACCACCGCCCCGGCGATCGTCTTCAGCAAACGTCTCATTCGCATCCTCCCGGGCTCTACTGCATGCACGCGCATGGCACGCAACAGCCTTGAGAGAAACAGGATTCCGGCGAAAGGAAAAGCCCTTTGGAAAGCTCGCGCCTGTGCGAAACCCCGTCATCAAAGTGTAGCGGAGTCACTTTAGAAGCGGCTAAGTTTCAACTGGATGACAGGCAAAGATGACCGAACTCGCTCCCGATGCCGGCTTTGGTAGGAAGAACCCGAAGCTGAAAAGCGCGCTGCTGCAGCACAAGCCCCTCTCCCTCGCCGGCCTGTCGGAACGCCTGTTCGGGCTGCTCTTCTCCGGGCTCGTCTATCCGCAGATCTGGGAAGACCCGATCGTCGACATGACGGCAATGCAGATCCGCCCTGGACACCGCATCGTGACGATCGGCTCCGGCGGCTGCAACATGCTGACCTATCTCTCTGCCGGCCCCGCTCGTATCGATGTCGTCGATCTCAATCCACACCACATCGCACTGAACCGGCTGAAACTCGCGGCCTTCCGCCACCTGCCGAGCCACAAGGATGTCGTACGGTTTCTCGGCGAAACCGGCACGCGGTCGAACGTACAGGCCTTTGACCTCTTCCTCGCCCCGAAACTCGATGCGGCGAGCCGCGCCTACTGGAACGGCCGCGCACTCAACGGACGCCGCCGCATCGGCGTCTTCGGCCGCAACATCTATCGCACCGGCCTGCTCGGCCGCTTCATTGCCGCCAGCCATCTGCTCGCCCGTCTTCACGGCATCAACCCGCAAGACTTCGTCAAGGCGCGCTCCATGCGCGAACAGCGTCAGTTCTTCGACGACAAGCTCGCGCCCCTGTTCGACCGTCCCGTCATCCGCTGGATCACCAGCCGCAAGAGCTCGCTTTTCGGCCTCGGCATCCCCCCGCAGCAGTTCGACGAACTCGCGAGCCTGAGCGAGGAGAAATCGCTGGCCGCGGTGCTGCGCCACCGTCTTGAGAAGCTCACCTGCCATTTCCCGCTTCGCGAGAACTATTTCGCCTGGCAGGCATTCGCCCGACGCTATCCGCAGCCGCACGAAGGTGAGCTGCCGACCTATCTGCAAGTCGAGAACCATGAGGCGATCCGCAACCATGCCGAACGCGTCGAAGTGCACCACGCAAGCTTCACCGAGCTGCTTGCCGGCAAGGCCGCTTCGTCCGTCGATCGCTACGTCCTGCTCGACGCGCAGGACTGGATGACCGATCGCCAGTTGAACGATCTCTGGACGGAGATCACGCGCACCGCCGATGCCGGCGCCATGGTGATCTTCCGCACGGCCGCGGAAGCAAGCATCCTGCCGGGCCGCGTCTCCGCCGCACTGCTTGACCAGTGGCACTACGATGCCGAGACGTCCGTCAAGCTCGGCGCCGAGGACCGTTCGGCCATCTACGGCGGCTTCCACGTCTACCGGAAGAAAGCATGAGCGCCGCCCAGCCCTTGGAAAACAATCACGCCCGCCTTATGGACCAGATGTACCGCTATCAGCGGTACATCTATGATTTTACGCGGAAATATTATCTCTTCGGGCGCGACACGCTGATCCGTGAGCTCAACCCGCCGCCGGGCGCCTCCGTGCTCGAAGTCGGCTGCGGCACGGGCCGCAACCTCGCCATGATCGGCGAGCTCTATCCGGACGCCCGGCTGTTCGGTCTCGATATTTCTGCAGAAATGCTTGCCACCGCGAGGACAAAGCTTCGGCGGCAGGGCCGGTCGGACGTGACCTTGCGCGTCGCCGATGCGACGAATTTTACACCCGCCGCTTTCGACCTGCCGGGTTTCGACCGGATCGTCATTTCCTATGCGCTCTCGATGATCCCCGAATGGGAACGGTCGCTCGATGCCGCGATCGCGGCGCTCAACCCAGGCGGCTCGCTTCACATCGCCGACTTCGGCCAGCAGGAGGGTTGGCCCGGCGGCTTCCGCCGCCTGCTCCAGGCGTGGCTCCGGCGCTTTCACGTGACGCCTCGTGAAGCGCTTTTCGACGTCCTGCATGACAAGGCCGACAGAAACGGAGCGGTGCTCGAACTGAAGTCGATCGGTCGGGGATATGCCTGGCTGGCCGTCTACCGCCGCCCGGACCGGAACGGGGCCTGATAACACTCGACGCATCGCCGGCGAGGCAAGCGCTCGCGCCAGCGACACCGAAGCGTTCGTCCCGTCGCAATCCCCACTTGAGCTAACTCAATTTTTACGATGTTATGGTGAAAATGGGGCACGCCTCCGAGGGGAAAATCATCATCATGGAAGCCATCGCGTGAGGCAGGATCGTCGATCGTCTCGAAACGGGAAACTCATGCGCCGGCTTCTCCTGGCTTTGCTGCCTATCGCAACCATTCTTTCCGCCTGCACCTCAACCGACTACGACCTGGTCCAGACCGCTTCGATATCGCCGCGGTTCCGGGATACCGACCCGCAGGATTTCGGCGGTCGCACGCCGCATGGTCATCACGTTCACGGCATCGACGTGTCCAAGTGGAACGGCGACATCGACTGGGCGAGGGTGAAGAATTCAGGCGTCTCCTTCGCCTTCATCAAGGCGACCGAAGGCAAGGACAGGGTCGATACCCGCTTCAACGAATATTGGCAGCAGGCGCGCGCCGCCGGGATTCCCTACGCGCCCTACCACTTCTATTACTTCTGCTCGACCGCTGACGCCCAGGCCGACTGGTTCATCTCCAACGTGCCAAAGACCGCGGTCTATCTGCCGCCGGTGCTCGATGTCGAATGGAACGGCGAATCGAAGACCTGCCGCTATCGCCCCTCGCCCGAGACCGTGCGCGCCGAAATGAAGCGCTTCATGGACCGGCTGGAAGCGCATTACGGCAAGCGGCCGATCATCTATACGTCCGTTGACTTCCATCGCGACAATCTCGTCGACCAGTTCAAGGACTATCACTTCTGGGTCCGCTCCGTTGCCAAGCATCCGGGCGAGGTCTACGTGGAGCGCCGCTGGGCCTTTTGGCAATACACCAGCACCGGCGTCATCCCCGGCATCCAGGGAAGCACGGACATCAATGCCTTCGCCGGGTCCGCGAAAAACTGGCAGAAGTGGGTCGCGGCGGTTTCCCGGGCGAGATAGACGGGAATTGCTGTTCGGATTTGGTCGTGGAAACCCCGCATTTCTTCATTCGGTCATAATGCTCTGAGAGAGCTTGGGCAGATTTGATCCCTACAGCGCTGTGCGGTGTTCAGACGCGCAACGGTTGCTGTAGCACTCGGAATGGCTGCATGTTTCCTTGGATCGCCGCCGGTCCAAGGAAACATGCAGTAGACAGATTGCAGGCTCGCCGGCCGACTGAGACCGACCGGCGACAGAAAGGAACTATGATGACTGGCGCAGCCCAAAAAGCCCTTCTCACTCTCGGACTGCTCGCGCTGACCGGCACCTCGGCGCTGGCGCAGACCCAACCGCAGACGCCGGCCGTGGCCTGCGGCGGCGATCTCGCCACGTTTCTCGAGGGCGTCAAGGCTGAGGCAGTTGCCAAGGGTATTCCGGCCGATGGCGCCGACCGCGCTCTCGCCGGCGCCGCGATCGACCAGAAGGTTCTGAGCCGCGACCGCGCTCAGGGCGTGTTCAAGCAGACGTTCACCGAATTTTCCAAGCGCACCGTCAGCAAGGCCCGGCTTGATATCGGCGCGCAGAAGATGAGGGAATATGCCGACGTCTTCGCTCGGGCGGAGAGCGAATTCGGCGTGCCGGCGCCGGTCATCACTGCCTTCTGGGCGATGGAGACGGATTTCGGCGCGGTCCAGGGCGATTTCAACACGCGTAATGCGCTGGTGACGCTGGCGCATGATTGCCGCCGCCCGGAAATGTTCCGCCCGCAGCTGCTGGCTGCGATCGAAATGGTGCAGCACGGCGACCTCGACCCGGCGACGACCACCGGCGCCTGGGCCGGCGAGATCGGTCAGGTGCAGATGCTGCCGGAAGACATCATCGCCTATGGCGTCGATGGCGACGGCGACGGCCACGTCAATCTGAAGAAAAGTTCACCGGATGCCATCCTCACGGCGGCAAAATTCATCCAGAGCCTCGGCTTCAAGGCCGGCCAGCCCTGGATTCAGGAAGTCAGCGTCCCGGAGAACCTGCCATGGGAGAAGACCGGGCTGCAATCCGGCATGACGGCGGGAGACTGGTTCGCGCTCGGCGTCACGCCGCGCGACGGCAACACCGCCAACAGCGGCCTTGAAGCATCCCTCGTGGTGCCGCAAGGTCGCAAGGGCGTCGCCTTCCTGACCTATCCGAACTTCAACATCTATCTCGAGTGGAATCAGTCGTTCATTTATACGACTTCCGCAGCCTATTTTGCCACCCGCCTTGCCGGCGCCCCGCCCTACCAGGGCGGCAATCCGGAACCGGGCCTCGGCGATGTCGAGATGAAGGCGCTGCAAACGCGGCTCCAGGCCCTCGGCCATGACGTCGGCAAGATCGACGGCATTCTCGGCTCCGGCACGCGCACTGCGCTGCAGAAGGAGCAGCTGAAGCTGGGGTTGCCCGCGGACGGCTGGGCCACGCCGGAGCTCCTGGGCGCGCTCTGATCTGCTGCATGTTCCCTTAGGTCGAAGCCGAGTTAAGGACAAAAACAAGCAGCAACTCGAAGTGCAATGGCGATCTTTGTGCGTCTGAAAAGACGCACGGCGCTCAAGAACTACGCTCGTCATCGGACAAGCCGGGACGGGCTCGAAAACAGTCGAACGCGAGCAAGAAGCGGGTGGCACCACCCGCTTCGCCGTATTAGGGCTTGCGCGTCAATTTGCAGAACGGCGCAGGCACGATCATGAATTCACCAATCAACACACAGATGACGATGCGCAACTGGGCGCTCCTGGCCCTGCTCGGTCTCATCTGGGGTGGTTCGTTTTTCTTCGCGCGGGTGGCTGTCGCCCATGTGCCGCCCTTCACGCTGGTTCTCCTGCGCCTCGGTCTCGCCGCACTTGCTCTCCACATCTACATTCGCGGCCGCTACGACATCTATCCGGCGCTGAAGGAACGCTGGCCCGAGTTCCTGTTGATGGGGCTAATCAACAACGCCATTCCGCACGCCTTCATTTTCCTCGGCCAGACCCAAATCGGCGCAGGGCTCGCCGCGATCCTGAACGCGACGACGCCGGTCTGGACCGTGTTGATCGCCAACATGGCAACGGACGACGAGAAACTGAGCGCCTCCAAGATCAGCGGCTGCCTGCTGGGACTGGCGGGCACCATCGTGCTTGTCGGGCCGAGCGCGCTCGCGGGTCTTGTCGGCCATTCCACCACGATCCCGCTTTGGGCGCTCGTCCTGCCCGTGCTCGCTGCCGTGAGCTACGGTCTCGCGGCAACCTACGGCAAGCGCTTCCGCAATCTGGCGCCGCCCGTCACGGCAGCAGGACAACTGACGGCATCGACACTCATGATGTTGCCGATCGCTGCCCTTGCGGATACGCCCTGGATACTGCACATGCCGCCGATGACCGCTGTGCTCGCGATCCTCGGGCTTGCCCTTGTCTCCACCGCCTACGGCTACATTCTTTATTTCCGGGTCATGGCGGAAGCCGGCGCGACGAATGCTTCGCTTGTCACTCTCCTGGTGCCGCCGAGCGCCATCCTGCTTGGCTATCTCTTCCTCGGCGAAACGCTGCAGGCGATGGACGTCGCCGGCATGGCCCTGATCGCGACCGGTCTCATCGTCCTCGACGGACGCATCCTGAGACTTCGATATTCGGCTTGAACAGAATCAAAACGGCTCGCGCCGCCACGCCACGCCCCGCTCACGCAGCATTACAAACGTTCATATTAACCGCTGCGAAGCAATTGTGAAAAAAATGTGGCAACGGAAATTGTTGAGCGGTTTCGAGCAGTTAGACCTGTGAATATGGTTTCTCGATTAGGCGCATTTCGCAGCGCAGCACAAGTTTCGCTTTCACGCGCCGCTTTTTCGCCCTATGTTTTACCCGTCAACGCAGGGAGGATCAGCTTATGGGACTTACACATTCGTTGAATGTCCTCATGATCAGTGCAGCGTTTGCATTCGTGGCCGTAATGCTTTTTGTCTGAGCAGGGCCGCTGACAAGTCCAAACGGAGACGGGGACTTTAATTCCGGAAAATCCATTTGCAGCAAGATTAGTCAGGCAGGCCTCTCATAGAGTACCGGTCAATAGGCTGCGATAATGACCAAAGCCCATGAACGTTGATCCGTTCATAGGCTTTCTCTCTGTTCCGACACTGCGCGCCCGCCGGCACTATCTATATCTATGCCCTTGCGACCGCCTTGATCGGGAGTTCGACGGCGGGCTCCTGTGCCGGTGCACGCGCATAGCCGACGAGGTCGCAAACCGCCGTGACAAGCGGCGAACGGTTCATCGTGTAGAGATGGAAGTCGCGCACGCCGCGCCGCGCAAGATCGACAATCTGCTCGGCGGCAATGTGGGTCGCTTCCTTGAACCGCTCGGCCGGCTGCTCTTCAAGATGGGCGAGCCGCGAAATTATCGCCTGCGGAATCCGCGCTCCGCACAGGCCGGCGAATCTCTGCACTTGCGTGAGATTGTTGATCGGCAGGATTCCCGGCACGATCGGGACCTGGACGCCAGCCCGCCGCACCCGCTCCAGATAGCGCTCGAAATCATCGTTGTCGAAAAAGAACTGGGTGATCGCCCGCGTCGCGCCGTTGTCGACCTTGCGCTTCAGCATGTCGATGTCGGCGGCGACATCCGGGCTCTCCGGGTGCTTTTCCGGATAGGCCGAGACCGAGATTTCGAAGTCGCCTCGGGCACGCAAGGCCTTCACGAGGGCGGCGGCGTTTTCATAACCGCCCGGAAACGGCTGGTAGGCGCTGCCGATGCCGCCCTGCGGATCGCCCCGCAGCGCCACGAAATGCCGGATGCCGAAGGCCAGAAACTCGTCGATCACCGCATCGACTTCGGCCTTCGGGGCGCCGACGCAGGTCAGATGCGCCGCTGTGTTTCCAAGACCCATCTCCCCAATCATCCGCCTGACCGCCGTCAGCGAACGGGCCTTGGTCGAGCCGCCGGCGCCATAGGTCATGGTGACGAAGGCCGGGTTGAAAACGGAGAGATCGGCAATCGTCTGGAAGAGCTGTGCCTCCATCTCGTCCGTCTTCGGGGGAAAATACTCGAATGACAGCCTGAGATTGCCGCGCTCGGCCGGATAAAGCGTGCGTGTGGCCATTCTCAAACTCCCCCTGCCTGAACGCGCTGACGCGGCATATCGGCGATGTGATCGGCGACGCGCTGATCGCGCGCCAGCCAGATCGTCACTGTCAGTTTGCCCTCGTCCGCACCTTCCGGCGCGAGGTCGGTTGTTTTCTCCAGCGCAAGGCCTGCCTTCTGCAGCCAGTCGGCCATCGCCTGATGGGAGAAGCCGAGGCGCGCATGGGCGTGCTCGTCGCGCAGATACTCAAGCCCGTGCGGCGCGAAATCGATGATGACGAGCCGGCCGCCAGGCGCGAGCATACGCGCGGCCTCGGTGATCGCCGCTTCCGGCTCCTCCAGGAAATGCAGCACCTGATGGATCGTCACGAGATCGAAAGCCTGGCCATCCAGCGGCAGATTGAAAATGTCGCCGTGGCGGATGGACGCCTTCGTGATCCCGGCTTTATCGAGATTGGACCGCGCCACGGCGAGCATGTCGCGGCTGGCGTCGACGCCGATGCCGCGCCGGTAGATACCCTCGAAAAGCTGCAGGATGCGCCCCGTGCCGGTGCCAAGATCGAGCAGGCTCTCGACCGGCTCGTCGCCGACCATCGCCTTCAGCGTAGCTTCGACGTCGCCTTCGCTGACGTGCAGCCGCCTCAGTTCATCCCATCCGGCGGCGTTGCGGCTGAAATAGGCCTGCGCCTTCTCGGCACGCTGCCGCTTCAGGACGGCGAGCCGCGCCGCATCCTTGGCGAGAATGGCGTCTTCAGCCGCGGCTGCTGCCAGGAGATCGCGCACCAGAGCGACGCGCCCCCCCTCCTGCCGCAGGCGGAAATAGGCCCATGCCCCTTCCTGATAGCGATCAATGAGCGCCACTTCGGCCAGCAGCTTCAGATGCCGAGAGATCCGCGGCTGCGATTGGCCGAGAATTTCGGTAAGATCGGTAACGGTGAGGTCGCTGGCGGAAAGCAGCGCGAGAAGGCGCATTCGCGTCGGCTCACCCGCCGCCTTCAAAACGTCGACCAACGCGTCCAACCCAAGCGTTCCTCGGCTCACTATCGTCTCCTCATCAACACATAAAGATATCTTTATGTGATTTGCGAGACGCGTGCAAGCGAATTTGCGCGGAAAGGCAATGGAATGGCGCGCGGGAGATAGCCGGGCGGGCGGAGAATCTCAGCCGACGGATGCTGCCAGGCAGAACGCCTGTCGGGACCCAAGCCGGGCCATCCACGCTCATTCCCGTGCACGTCACAGGAAGCCAGCCACGGCGCGTCGGCGCTGTGGCTGGCTTCAAGCGGGCTGAGCCTAGGAGAGCGGTACGGAACAGCAACGCGTTTTCTGCGCCCAGGACTTGGGCGTGCTGTATTCCTGTGACGAGCACGGAATGAGCAGGCGAAAGCGCAACGATCCGTTGCGCGGGAACCTGCCCCGTCTGCGCTCTCCTCGACCGCTCAGGCCTCAGCGCGTCAGGCGCTTATAGGTCACCCGCTTCGGATTGACCGAATCCGGGCCGAGGCGCCGGATCTTGTCCTTTTCGTAGTCCTCGAAATTGCCTTCGAACCATTCGACATGGCTGTCGCCCTCAAAGGCGAGGATATGGGTCGCAAGACGGTCGAGGAACATGCGGTCGTGGCTGATGATGACGGCGCAGCCGGCGAAGTTTTCGAGCGCGTCCTCGAGCGCCGCCAGCGTTTCGGTATCGAGGTCGTTGGTCGGTTCGTCGAGCAGGATGACGTTGCCGCCGGCCTTCAGCATCTTGGCGAGGTGCACGCGGTTGCGCTGGCCGCCGGAGAGCGTACCGACCTTCTGCTGCTGGTCGCCGCCCTTGAAGTTGAAGGACGAGCAGTAGGCGCGCGAGTTGACCTCGTGCTTGCCGAGCTTGATGACGTCGTTGCCGCCGGAGATTTCCTCCCAGACAGTCTTGCTTCCGTCGAGCGCGTCGCGGCTCTGGTCGACATAGCCGAGCTGGACGCTGTCGCCGATGCGGACCGCGCCTTCGTCGGGCTGTTCCTGGCCGGTGATCATGCGGAAGAGTGTCGTCTTGCCGGCGCCGTTCGGACCGATGACACCGACGATGCCGCCGGGCGGCAGTTTGAAGTTCAGGCCTTCGATCAGCAACTGGTCGTCATAGCCCTTGGAGATGTTTTCCGCCTCGATCACCACCTGGCCGAGACGCTCGCCGACCGGAATGATGATCTGCGCGTCGCCTGGACGCCGGTCGGCCGCCGCCTTGACCAGCTCGTCATAAGCACGGATACGCGCCTTCGACTTTGCCTGGCGGGCCTTCGGGCTCGAAGCGATCCACTCCTGCTCGCGGCTGATTGCCTTCTGGCGAGTGGCCTCTTCGCGACCCTCCTGCGCCATGCGCTTGGACTTCGCCTGCAGATAAGCGGAATAATTGCCCTCGTAGGGAATGCCGCGGCCGCGGTCGAGTTCGAGGATCCAGCCGGTGACGTTGTCGAGGAAGTAGCGGTCGTGGGTGATCATCAGCACGGCGCCGGGATATTCGCGCAGGTGCTTTTCGAGCCAGGCGATCGTCTCGGCGTCGAGATGGTTGGTCGGTTCGTCGAGCAGAAGGAGATCCGGCTGCGAGAGCAGCAGCTTGCAGAGCGCGACGCGGCGCTTCTCACCGCCCGAGAGATTGGTGACCTCCGCATCGCCCGGCGGGCAGCGCAACGCGTCCATCGCCATTTCCACCTGGCTGTCCAGATCCCAGAGATTCTGGCTGTCGATGACGTCCTGGAGCTTTGCGCCTTCTTCCGCCGTCTCGTCGGAATAGTTCATCATCAGCTCGTTGTAGCGGTCGAGGATAGCCTTCTTGGCGGCAACGCCTTCCATGACGTTCTCGAGCACCGTCTTCTGTGCATCGAGCTGCGGTTCCTGCGGCAGATAGCCGACGGTCGCGCCCTCGGCGACCCAGGCTTCGCCGGTATATTCATGGTCGAGGCCGGCCATGATCCTGAGAACCGTCGACTTACCGGCGCCGTTGGGGCCGAGAATACCGATCTTCGCGTCCGGATAGAACGACAGGTGGATGTTCTCCAGGACCTTCTTGTTGCCGTAGGCCTTGTTGAGCCCGGCCATGTGATAGATGAACTGACGTGCCATAAAGGAATGCTCCGCATCGGAAGGGAAATTTGCCCGCTATGTAGGCGAATTATGGTGGCGGGGCAATCCGCCAAAGGCCCCGCCTCGCCATTCCCTCCCCATAGGCTACCCGTCACGGATCAGCCACGACCGGCAGCGTCGGCGATCCCCTTGGCGCATTTGAACTCTGTCGGTCCGGCCGCCTGGATCAGGCTTTTAAGGGCGTCCTTGCCCGCGAGATCTCCGGAAAGCCCGATGGTGAGGCCGGTGATGACGCTGCGGCCCTCCACCGTCTGACAACGCATGCGCACCCGGTCACCAGCACCGGCGCCGAAGCTCCGGTCAAAAGCCTGCTTGATCTCACTTTCGCCGATCTCGGAACCGACCTTTTCAGCAAAAAGGGCCTGCACGGCGGACGAGTTCAGTTCATCGAGAAGACGCAGTTGCAGCTTGAAGTAATCCTCGGCCTTTGCCGCCTGACAGGTGCCGCTCTGCAGCCACTGGTGGCGATCGAGGCCGGATTTGACGCCGGGCATGGCGACAAGCAGACGGGCTGCAGTCTCGTCGGCCATCGCAAGCTTCGGCAGGTCCAGCCAATCGCCCTTGCGGTCGCGCGCCTTAAGCTCCGCTTCGACGCCGCAGTAGCTTTTCTTCAGCGGCCAAAGCCCGTGCAGCGAGAAATGCGTCGCATCGAAACGGTCGGCCGTCTGGTCCACGCATTCCTTGCGGGTGGGTCGCGTCTCGCAAAATCCCGGCTGCCAGCTCACCGCCAGCACATATTGCGTCTTGTCGGAGCTTGTCGCCCCTGCAGTTTCGTCCGTCGACACGTCCTCGGCTGCGGCAAGGGACGACAGTCCCAGCCCCAGAATGAGCGTCGCAACCCTCGTAAGATTCGTTACCGCCTTCGCCCGCATTTCAGATAGCCTCCTACAAGAAAACAAAACGAGAACAAATATCGACAAAAACGCGAAAATTGCAACCCCTAATCCTCATTTCCGGATTCGTTGTGACCTCATGCGCAACAAGCAACAAGCAGCGATTGCCTTTGCGGCCCAAATCGATTTGATATCCGGCGGAGCATTTTCCCGCTGGAAAGTGTTTCCGGTTTTTGCGCAACCGGCGTCCTCTGTTGGGCGCATACAAGAGTCTGACGAATGTTCCGGGGGCATGCATGTTCGGGCAGGTGAGGACGCATCAGAGCCCGACGGGTGCCGCGCTCGGGTGGCGCCATTTCGCCACCTCTGCCGAGCCGAAGGGCATTCTCATCGTCAGCCACGGGCTCGCCGAACATTCCGGCCGCTATGCGCGCTTCGCCGAAGCAATGGCGGCACACGGATTTCACGTCTACGCGCATGACCACCGCGGCCACGGTGAGAGCCGGGCGCCGGACGCGCCGCTTGCGACCTTCGCGCATCGCGACGGAACGGAGAAGGTCATAGCGGACCTGCGGGCAATGCGCCACATGGCCGCCGCCAGCCACCCGGGCCTGCCGATCGTTCTCTTCGGCCATTCGATGGGCGGCCTCATCGCCCTCAACGCCGCCGAAAGCGATCCCGAGCTCTACGACGCTCTCGCCGTCTGGAATTCCAATTTCCGCCCCGGCATTGCCGGCCGAGGCGGTCAGGCGGTGCTGGCGATCGAGAGGATGCTCAAAGGCTCGGACGTGCCGAGCCCGCTGCTCACGAAGCTCACCTTCGGCGCCTGGAGCAAGGCGATTGCCGATCGGAAGACCGATTTCGACTGGCTGTCGCGCGACGAAAGTGAAGTCGCCAAGTATGCCGCCGATCCGCTCTGCGGTTTCGATGCGACGGTGTCGCTTTGGATCGACGTGTTCAAATTCGCCTTCGCCGGCGCTCGCGCGGACCGGCTGGCACGGCTGCACGTAAATCTGCCTGTCCATCTCGTCGGCGGCAGCGCCGATCCTTCGACCTTCAACGGTGCCGCCATTCGCTGGCTGGCCGGGCGGATGAAGGCGCGCGGCATGACCGATGTCACGGTTAGGATCCATGACGGCATGCGCCACGAAACGCTCAACGAGATCGGCCGGGAGAAGGCGACGGAAGACTTCGCCGCCTGGTGCCTCAAGGCCGTCGACAGGAAGCGCTGAAACGGAAGATCATGACCGACCTCTCGCTGCCCAAAATCGCCACCGATCATAGCCGCGTCTCCTACGGCCTGACGCTGATGGTCATCGCCGTTCTGATCTCGCCGCTGATCGACATTTTTGCCAAGCTGGCGATTGCCACGGTTCCGTCGGCGGAAATCACCGCCGCCCGCTTCCTGCTGCAGGTTGTCTTCATCCTGCCGGTCGTCCTTGTCCGACGTACCCTCTTTGACCTTACCTGGCGCAAGACTGCGCTGCATGCGCTGCGCGGCGGCCTTCTGGTGCTGACCATGCTCTCCTTCATCACCACGTTGAAGGTAATGGAGGTGGCCGACGCGATCGCGATCTTCTTCGTCGAACCGATCATCCTCACGATTCTCGGCAGTATCTTCCTGAAGGAGACGATCGGCTGGCGCCGTTATACGGCCTGTGCGGTCGGCTTCTTCGGCGCATTGCTTGTCATCCAGCCGAGCATGCAGGAAGTCGGCCTGATTGCGCTTCTGCCGATCGTCGCCGCCTTCGGCCTCGCAGTATTCCTGCTGGTCACCCGCATGGTCGCGCAGAACGAGGATCCCTGGTCGATGCAGTTCCATGCCGGCATCTGGGGCGGCCTCTTCTGCCTCGTCCTGCTGTCGTTCGGCGAAGGCAGCGGATCGAGCGTGTTCGATCCGCTCTGGCCGGAAGGCGACGCCTGGGGCTACCTGCTCGGCGTCGGCGTCACTGCGACGATCTCGGGCGTGCTCGGCGTCTATGCCTATCGCGCCGCCCCGGCCTCGGTGCTCGCGCCGCTCCAATATCTCGAGATCGTCTCGGCGACGATCTTCGGCTGGCTGGTCTTCGGCGATCTGCCGGATGCGCTGAAATGGCTGGGCATCGCGATCATCATCGCTTCGGGCCTCTATATCATCTGGCGCGAGCGCAAGGTCGAGAAGACGGCGAGCATCGCCCCGGTGTCGCCGGCGATCTGAGGCGTGCGTAAAATCAACAAATCCGCAAGCGGATAGAATGAAAGAGCATTGGGAGGTGTGTGGATGAAAACGGGTGGTCAACTGATTGTCGAGGCGCTGGTCGCAAACGGCGTCAAACGCATCTCGTGCGTGCCGGGAGAAAGCTATCTGGCCGTACTGGACGCGCTCCACGACACCGACATCGACGTCGTCGTCTGCCGCCAGGAAGGCGGCGCGGCGATGATGGCGGATTGCTGGGGGCGGCTCACGGGCGAGCCCGGCATTTGCATGGTGACCCGCGGCCCCGGCGCCACCAATGCCTCCGCGGGCCTTCATGTCGCAAGACAGGATTCGATCCCGATGATCCTCTTCATCGGCCAGGTGCAGCGCGATGCGCGCGAGCGCGAGGCCTTCCAGGAGATCGAGTATCGCCGCGCCTTCACCGAGGTCGCCAAGTGGGTAGGCGAAATCGACGATCCGGCGCGCATCCCAGAATTCGTCACCCGCGCCTTTGCCGTCGCAACCTCCGGTCGTCCGGGGCCGGTGGTGCTGACGCTGCCTGAAGACATGTTGACCGAGAGCACCGAGGCGCCCCCCGCGCGCGCCTACCAGCCGGTCGAAAGCCATCCGGGCCGTGGCC
Source organism: Sinorhizobium psoraleae (assembly GCF_013283645.1). GTDB lineage: Bacteria > Pseudomonadota > Alphaproteobacteria > Rhizobiales > Rhizobiaceae > Sinorhizobium > Sinorhizobium psoraleae. The sequence continues at coordinate 1,432,894 of NZ_JABEKV010000001.1, read as the reverse complement.
AGGTAGCCCGGTTGAAGGAGCTGCTCGCCGCCGCGAAACGGCCGATCGCCATTCTCGGCGGTACGCGCTGGTCGGCCGAAAGCGTAACGGAGTTCCAGCGCTTTGCCGAGCGCTGGAGACTGCCGGTCGGCTGCTCCTTCCGCCGCCAGATGCTCTTCGATCACTTCAACCCGCTTTATGCCGGCGATGTCGGCATCGGCATCAACCCCGCGCTGGCGAAGGAAATCAAGGAGGCCGACCTCGTCCTTCTCGTCGGCGGCCGTTTTTCGGAAATGCCCTCCTCCAGCTATACGTTGATCGACGTCCCCTACCCCAGGCAGACGCTGGTTCATGTCCATCCCGACCCGGCGGAGCTCGGCCGCGTCTACCGCCCGGATCTGGCGATCGCCGCGAGCCCACGCGATTTCGTTGCCGCACTCGACGACATCAGGCCCGCGGACGGCGAACCCGCGTGGTCCGCTCGCACCGCGGCGATGCACGAAGCCTATCTCAAATGGTCGACGCCGCCCGAGAAGGGACCCGGCGACGTGCAGATGGGGCCGATCATGAACTGGATCGAGGCGAATACCGCGCCGGACACGATCTTCACGAACGGCGCCGGCAACTACGCCACCTGGGTGCACCGCTTCCACCGCTTCCGCCGTTATGGAACCCAGGCGGCCCCCGCCTCGGGGTCGATGGGCTACGGCCTGCCGGCGGCCGTCGCGGCGAAGCAGCTCCACCCGGAACGCGAAGTCATCTGCTTTGCCGGCGACGGCTGCTTCCTCATGCATGGGCAGGAATTCGCGACCGCGATCCGTTATCAGCTACCGATCATCGTGCTCGTGATAAACAACGGCATCTACGGTACGATCCGCATGCACCAGGAACGCGAGTATCCCGGCCGTGTCAGCGCAACGGACCTTACCAATCCGGATTTTGCAGCGCTTGCGCGCGCCTATGGCGGCCACGGCGAAACAGTCGAGCGAACGGAAGAATTCGCCGATGCTTTCCTCCGAGCACGCGCCAGCGGCAAGCCTGCGATCATCGAGATCAAGCTCGACCCGGAAGCAATCACGCCAACGCGCACGCTCAGTGAAATCCGCAACGGCTGAGGGACGCAAACGAGAAGGCTTCTGCTCCCGGCAGCGCCGGGCGCCTTTCCAGACGCACACGCTGCAGCACTTTGAATTGCTGCATGTTTCTGTCCTTAGATCGGTCCTGATTAAGCACACACGCAGTAGGCCGCTCGTCAGATTGTCCGGATCATCTCCCAAATCTGGTCCGGCTCTCTGACGCCGGTCTGGTAAAGCTTGATGATCCTTCTAGCGAGTTGGTCGGCCTCCTCACTGGCGATAGACAAGTTGCGTTCCTTCAGCGCCTTGTTCAGCACGCCTTCGAGGATCAACACGTCGCCGGGAAGGATGGGATAATCTCGAAAGTTATTGAAGGGATTCATGGCCGATCTCCGCTCCAGGTAAATCTGCCGGTGGAGACAGTCTACGCGCGTTTGAAGAGACGGCGAATAGCGAAATACGGTTGTTCGGGCCGCCCGCCCTATTCCAGCCACTCGGTCGAAAAGGCATCGCTCGCATGCAGGTCCGTGGTCTCCAGCCGACCCGGACCAAGATTGGCGAACTTGTGCGGAACGTTCGCAGGTGCGACGACGATCTGCCCCGCCTCCGCTTCGATCGTCTCGTCGCCGACGGTGAACAGAGCACGGCCGGTGCGAACGATGAAGGTTTCCGGATAGGGGTGCCGGTGCAATTTCGGACCGCCGCCGATCCGGTCGGTCGTGTAGAATATGACCGAAACGCCGGCGCCATAATGACCGCCCTCGAACTCGCCCTGCCAAACGTCAGGCCTTGCGGCCCACTGGTCCCGGTTGATCAGATGCGGTCCGGCCATGCTTACCTCCCTATCCAGCACTCACAGCATGTTCGCTCGGCAGGCGGCAAACCGATCCTGTCAGCCGCGGATATGCTGGGTCTGCTGATAGACTGCGGTGGAGCGGGCGCCGGAACGGCAATAGCCGAGCATCGGGCGCTGGAATTCGTCGAGCGCATCCACCATGCGCGTCACGGCATCGGCGGTCACGCCCATCGGGCCCACCGGAATATGGGTAATCTCCAGGCCCAGCTCAGCAGCGCGTGCGGCGATCGCATCGAAAGTCGGTTGATCGGGCGCCTCGAAATCCGGACGATGGCAGACGATGGACTTGAAACCGAGCGCCTTGATCTCATCCAGGTCCTCGACCGTGATCTGGCCGGAGACCGAGTATTCATCGTTGATCTGGCGAATGTCCATGATGATGCTTCCTCTGAACTGCGTTGGCCTGATGTAGGCCGGGCATGAGGCGGCGTCAATCGCGAAGCAACCTTCAGGAAACGGCAAAGGCGAGCGCGTAGCCGCGCGACTGCCCGGGCTCGATGAGGCTGAGTTCGCCTGATGCGGCGAGTTCTCCTCGCTTCGCCAGACGGTGCGATGCGGGTTCGATGCTGATGACGTTGGCGCCGCCGCGCTGGCAGCGCCACATCTGCAAGAACGGTAGCGTGTCCACGCGAAACCGAACGATAAGCCGCCGCCCGCCAAGCCCCGGCAATGGCCCGAGCGCGACCTCCGACCAGCCGTCCTCTGCGTGAGCGGGAGTGCACAAGTGGGCGCTCTCGCCTTCGCCGAAGCGCCACTCCAGTGATCCGCTTTCGAGCGATGGACTGACGACCCGCGTTTCCTGGCCAAGCAGCCGGCCGCCAATGTTCATGTGATACATCATCATCGGCGCGAAGGCCGACGCGCCGATATTGGTCACGCGGTCCTCAAGCACTACGCATTGCCCGCCTTCGCTCATATGCCACCGACGCTCGACCGTCGCCTTGCCGCCACAGGCAAGATCCACCGCGGTCAGAGCCTCACAACGGGTGGCGTCGGCGGACATCTCCGTCCGGACGACGGGCGTGCCTGCAAGCGAACCATGCAGGGGGTAGCGCCTCCCGTCTTGACCTTCGACCGGCTCGGGATGGCGAATGTGATCGGGACCGCAGGTGAAGAAAAAGCCGGCAAGCGCCCGGTCGATCCGCGGGTCGCCGTCCGAGGGAATAGCGGAGCCGGGAGAAAGATCCGTGCCATCGACCACGAAGGCGGCAATGTCGAGCGCAGACGAGCGGTCGAACAGGAGATGACCGGGGACGCCGTCGTGCGTGCTGGTCAAGGTCGTTTCCATACGTATCTCCCGCAGTCGGCCCCACGCGTCTCTTCGGTGCAAACGGTGGGCTGCAATTCATTGAACTGCCGCTTGGCTCATTCTTAAATCGATTCCCTTGCAGGGAACATGCGCGAAGCGAGATGGCCACAAATGCATGAAAAGCAAAGTAAAATGCGTCGAGAACGACGAATCCCGATCGAACAATCCGGCTTTCGCGCGCGCTATCGACGTAGACGGTCGGGGAATACGGTGCGAGGATTGTTCCAAGGCCTCGGCCCGGCCTTCTCCCGGTTGAAACAGACGCCGGATCGATCTAACTACGGTTAACCAATCGGTCAGGATGAATTTTAACCAACCGTTCACGATGGATTCACTTTTTTCACATTAACGTCGAAATCGGCATGTACCGCCGCGGATCAACTACCATGAAAACAGGTTCTATCGTGACGACTGCGACCCGCACCGGCCTCTCGCTTCTTGCCGCAGCCGGCCTTTTGGCCGTGGAGCTTACCCCTGCTTCCGCGCAGGAAGGCTATTATCGCGGCGGCGGCGACGTGATCCTGGTTACGCCGAATGGCGAAATTCTCGACTATATGCCGGGGCAGGACGAGGTCCGCGCAATGCGTGACCACCGTGGCCGCACTGTTCTCGTCGATCCCTGGGGCAATGTCGTCGCCACAGTGATGCCGTCGGACGGTTACGGCAGAGCCCGCCGCAGGCAAAGCGACGTCGACGTCTATTCGAACGACGGCTACGCTGACTACGGCGACCGCGGCTACGGCTATTCCGAGCCCGGCGAGTTTACGGGCACGGTCCCGGACTACCGCGAACCGGCCCCGGTCGAGCGCGAGGAGCTGCGGGACAACCTGCCGGGCCTGATCGATGGCAGCGAGCAGGCGGCCTACGATCCGCAATATGACGAGCCGCTCAGGCAGCCGATGCCTCCGGCGCTCTCGGTGAAGGGCAAGTCGCGCGCGGAAATCGCCGCGCTGCAGGTGTTTCTCGACCGCGAGGGTTTCTCGCCGGGCGTCATCGACGGCAAGATGGGCTCCAATGTCACCAAGGCCATCGAAGCCTGGCAGCAGGCAACCGGCGAAACGCTCGACCCGAACAACACCGAGGACATCCTCGAACGGCTGCGTTTCAACGGCGGGCTGCCGATCACGACCTACACGATCACCGCTGCCGACGCGGCTGGCCCCTATGTTGCCTCGATCCCCGAAGACTATGCCCACAAGGCGATGCTTCCGCATCTGTCCTTCACGTCCACCACCGAGATGCTCGGCGAGAAATTCCACATGGACGAGAACTACCTGCGCGAACTCAACCCCGGTGTCGATTTTTCCATTCCGGGTACGATCATCAAGGTCATCAATCCGGGCCCGAACAAGGCGGGCAAGGTCGCGCGGATCGTGGCCGACAAGAGTCGCAAGCAGGTGCTCGCCTACGATGCGGCCGACAAGCTCATTGCCGCTTATCCTTCTACGATCGGCTCGTCGGACACGCCCTCCCCGTCGGGCATCGTGTCGGTCGAACGGATCGCCTTCGATCCGGGCTACACCTACAATCCGAAGATCAACTTCCAGCAGGGCGCGAACGACAAGATTCTGACCCTGCAGCCCGGACCAAACGGGCCCGTCGGCACCGTCTGGATCGCACTTTCGAAGCCGACCTACGGCATTCACGGCACCCCCGATCCATCGAAGATCGGCAAGACCCAGAGCCACGGCTGCATTCGCCTGACCAACTGGGACGCGACCGAACTCGGCAAGATGGTGAGCAAGGGCGTGACGGTGGAATTCGTCGACTGATCCGGGACCGCCGCTCGCGCCTCCGGCCAAGCGGCCGCTCCCGTTTTTCACAGCGCCGCAATCGATCCTGAACGCTTCTGCGGCGGCCATTCGGTATTGCGCGCCTTCATGACCTCATGAAACATTGTCATGAAAAACTTTGCGGCAATGGTTCTATCACTGACGAAGTATTTTCCATCACGATCGGTCGGCGCAGGATGGGCGGACGCGCTATGCCTTCCACATCCGCACCGAAGACAAGGAATGTCCGCAATGGCAACGGAGCGTGCTCTCCCCAACCTCTGGCATGCGACGGCACCCGCCGCGCCTGAAACCGGTCCGCTTACCGGCGAGCTGAGCACCGACGTGGCAATCATCGGCGGCGGTTTCACCGGCCTCTCCGCCGCGCTGCATCTTGCGGAAAAGGGTGTGAAAGCAACCGTGGTCGAAGCGCGTATGATCGGCTTCGGCGGTTCCGGCCGCAATGTCGGCCTCGTCAACGCCGGCATGTGGGTAAAGCCGGACGATCTCGTCGCAACCCTCGGCACTGAGGCCGGAAACCGGTTGTTGAACGAGCTCGGCGACGGTCCGTCTCTCGTCTACGATCTCGTCGCGAAACACGGTATGCAATGCGAGGCCGTACGCAACGGTACGCTCCACATGGCCGTCGGTGCCGAGGGCCTGAAGGACATCCGGGATCGCGAGGCGCAGTGGAAGAAACGCGGCGCGCCGGTCGAAGTGCTCTCGGCTGACAGAACCCACGTGCTCTCCGGCGCCGAGGGCTTTGCCGGCGCGTTGCTCGACCGCCGCGCCGGAACGATCCAGCCGCTTGCCTACGCAAGAGGGCTGGCGCGGGCAGCACTCGCCGCCGGCGCCAAGATCTTCACCGACACCCCTCTCCTTGCCGCCGAGCGCCAGGGCGATCAGTGGAGGCTTAAGGCAGGCCACGGCAGTCTTACCGCCCGCCACATCATTCTAGCGACCAACGCCTATGGAGCGCTCGTTCCCGACGTGCCGTGGAAGGCGCATACCCAGGAACTGACGATTCTCCCCTATTTCCAGTTCGCCACCAATCCGCTGCCCGAAAAGGTCGCAGCGCGGATCCTGCCGGAGCGTCAGGGCGCCTGGGATACGGGGCTCGTCATGACTTCCTTCCGCATGGATCAGCAGAACCGGATGATCTTCGGTTCGATCGGCCGGCTCGATGCCATGGCCGAGGGCACGCATCGCGCCTTCGCGGCCCGCTCGCTGCGCAAACTCTTCCCGAATATCGGCGATTTCCGCTTCGAATACTGGTGGGATGGCCGCATCGGCATGACGACCAACAACCTGCCCGCCATGCACGTGCTCGCGCCGAATGTCGTGTCGGTGAGCGGCTACAACGGCCGTGGCATTGCGCCCGGAACCGTCTTCGGACGAGCGCTCGCCCACCACGTCATGGGCGATGCCTCGGCAATTCCGCTTGCTGAAACACCGATTACGCCGGATCCGTGGCGGACGGTAAAATCCGCCTTCTATCACGCCGGCGCGCAGGCGAAGCATTTTGTCGACCGGCGCTTCTGAGCTCCGCTGCTCTTCACCTCCTGCCTGCCGGTTGTTCTCTCCCCCGTCATTCCTGTGCTTGTCACAGGAATCCAGCCGCACCGCGTCGGCAGTGCGAGAGACTCCATCTGGCGCTTTGTACCACTCCGAGGGCCAGCATTGTTGCCTCAGCAACCGCTCCCCTCGACAAGCCAAGGTCATTCACGGCGCGGACGCGCCGTGGCTGGTTCCCTGTGACGAGCACAGGGATGAGGAGCGTGTGGCTGTCATTCCGGCGGTAACTAAGCAGCGACCTGATAGCCGAATGTCGCGCCCGCCGTGCCGCTGCCAGACGTCTTGAAGGCGCGGAGACGTCGCGCAATCTGCTCGGCTTCGGCCGTTAGCGCCTGGCACGAGGCATTCGCCTGCTCCACCATTGCCGCATTCTGCTGGGTGATCCGGTCCATCTGGCTGATAGCGGTGTTTACCAGCCATTTGGTGCAGGTGCGACAAAAGATTCAACCGGAACTGACGAATGTCAATTCCGGTTGAATGACGATGAGCCGAGGCGGATCAAATGCGCCGGCCGGCAAAGCGACTACGCGGCGCGCAACCGCGCCCAGGACGGCACCCGCGCAGCCCAGGACCGCTGATAGGAAACGGGCAGGAGCGCCAGAACCTCCTGAGCGAGCGCAAGGGCGTTCTCGCGCGCCTTGTCGAGATTACTGACGCGGCCCGCATCCATCGTCTGCAGCGTTCCGCCGCATTCGAAAATCTCGCGATAGGCGGCGCGTTCGACGATCGGAGTATCGAGCATCGAAACGTTGCGCGAAGCAAGCAGCGTCTTGATCGCTTGGAGCGCGCGCGTGGTCACCAGCGAGTTGACCCGCGTGAGCACGACCGAATGCCTGATGCGAACCGTTGTCTTTTGTTCGATATGGCGGATCAGTTCCAGGATCTGAACCGCCCCTTGCGCGTCCATCGCGCAGCCCTGGACCGGGATCAGCACCTGATCGGACAGGCCCAGTGCCAGCGCGACGATTGCATCCTTGGCGCCGGCGAGATCGATCACGATGAAATCAGCCGCGTCTTTCAGTTCACGGATGTGGCAGGGCAGCGACGCGGGCGTGATATGCGAGATCACTTCGAGATTGGCGACATGGCCGGAGACTTCCGACCAGCGCGTGATCCAGCGCTGCGGGTCCGCGTCGAGCACCACCACCCTGTTGCCCTGTCTCGCCAATTCCGTCGACAGGATCAGTGCCGCCGTCGTCTTGCCGGCGCCGCCCTTTGCGTTGGCAAATGTGATGACCGCCATCTTCCACCTCATTCCGTCATTGTTTCGAGGCTCCGACCGATGCTTCAGCAGGCGGCGCCCTTAACAAAGCCTTTCAGAACATGGTTAACGAAATGGAAATTTTGGAAGGCAAAGATTAACCGCAGCGCCGCACATCAATGAAAAAGCCCGAAAAACCAAGGTCTTCCGGGCTCCAGAAAATTAACGCGATCCGGCTCAGATGCACTCTCTGAAGAGCTTCTTCGCCGCGTCGAGCGTCAGCTCCACCGGGTTGCCGCCGGCGGTGGGGTCGACGATCGCCATTTCCGACATTTCATCGATGCGATCGGTGCCGACCCCGAGTGCGGAAAGCCTGTCCGGCACGCCGAGCGCTTCACGCAACTTCAAGACGTAGTCATAAAATCCGTCGAAACCTCCGGCGATGCCGAGATAGGCCGCAGCACGCGCGATCTTGTCTTCGATCGCCGGGCGGTTGAAGCGCAGCACCGGCGGCATCACCACAGCATTGGTCATGCCGTGATGGGTGTTGTAGATCGCGCCGACCGGGTGGGAGAGCGAATGGATTGCGCCGAGCCCCTTCTGGAATGCCACAGCACCCATCGCCGCGGCACTCATCATGTTCGCGCGCGCTTCGATATCCGTGCCGTCCTTGTAGGCGCGCGGCAAATATTCCTTGACGAGCCGCATGCCCTCGAGCGCAATGCCCGCCGACATCGGATGATAGAAGGGCGAGGAATAGGCCTCCAGGCAATGGGCGAAGGCATCCATGCCGGTGCCGGCGGTGATGACCTTCGGCATGCCGACCGTCAGCTCCGGATCGCAGATCGTTACCCCCGGCAGGAACTTCGGGTGGAAGATCACCTTCTTTACATGACTTGCCGAATTGGTGATGACGCTGGCGCGACCGACCTCAGAACCGGTGCCGGCGGTCGTCGGCACCGCAACGATCGGTGCGATGCCTTCGACGCTCGCGCGTGTCCACCAGTCGCCGATATCCTCGAAGTCCCAGACCGGCCGCGTCTGGCCGACCATGAAGGCGACGCACTTGCCGAGATCGAGACCGGAACCGCCGCCGAAGGCGACGACACCGTCATGGCCGCCGTCTTTGAACGCCTTCACGCCTGCATCCAGGTTCTTGTCGTTCGGGTTCGGATCGACATCGGCGAAGATGGCGCGGCCAAGGCCGCCTGCTTCCAGGATATCGAGCGCATTCTGCGTGATCGCCATCGGCGCAAGGCCACGATCGGTCACGAGCAGCGGCTTCCTCATGCCGAGAGCCCTGCAATGGTCGGCAAGCTCCTTGACTCGGCCGGCGCCGAACTTGACGGCGGTCGGATAGCTCCAGTTGGCGGTGATCGTCATGCGGTTACTTTCTTCAGATGATAGGATTTCGGACGAGTGAGATTGTGGAAGCCGAGGATCGAAAGCGAGCCGCCACGGCCCGTTTCCTTGACACCCGTCCAGCAGAGCGCCGGGTCGAGATAATCCGCGCGGTTCATGAAGACGGTGCCGGTTTCAAGGTCGCGGCCGATGCGCGACGCGCGGTCCGCATCGTTCGTCCAGAGCGAAACCGTCAGGCCATACTGGCAATCGTTCATCAGCTCGATGGCCTCGGCGTCATTCTTCACCTTCATAATGCCGACCGCTGGCCCGAAGGTTTCCTCCCGCATGAACTCCATCGAATGATCGACGTCGACGAGGACCTGCGGCGCGAGATAGGCACCGCCGTCATCCTGCGGGAAGAGCTTGGGATCGATCAGCGCCTTGGCGCCCTTCGAAACGGCATCGGCGACCTGCTGGCGAACCGTGGCGGCGAAGCGCTTGTTGGCCATGGGTCCGAGCGTCGTCTCCGGATCGAGCGGGTTGCCGAGCTTGTAGTTGGAAACCCAGGCGACCGATTTTTCGACGAAGGCATCGTAGAGCGATTCATGCACATAGATGCGCTCGATGCCGCAGCAGCACTGGCCGGAATTGTAGGTCGCGCCGTCCATCAGCGTATCGACGGCGGCGTCGAGATCGGCATCCTCCATCACATAGCCGGGGTCCTTGCCGCCGAGCTCGAGGCCGAGCCCGGTAAAGGTGCCGGCCGCTGCACGCTCGATCGAGCGCCCGCCTTCTACAGAGCCGGTGAAATTGATGAAATCGAAGCTCTTCGCAGCGATCAGCGCCGCCGTCGTGTCGTGATCCAGGAAAAGGTTCTGGAACACATCAGCCGGCACGCCCGCTTCTATGAACGCGCGCACCATGCGCTCGCCAACGAGGATCGTCTGGCTCGCGTGCTTGATGATGACCGTGTTGCCGGCCATCAAGGCCGGGGCGACCGTGTTGATCGCCGTCATGTAAGGGTAGTTCCACGGCGCAATGACGAAGACGACACCATGCGGCTCGCGCTCAATGCGCCGCTCGAAGCGATCGCTCTCTTCGACGATAATCGGCTTCAGCGCATCGGCGGCGATGGAGGCGACATAGTTCGAACGCTCGTTGAAGCCCTTGAACTCGCCGCCGTAGCGCACCGGCCGGCCCATCTGCCAGGCAAGCTCGGGCACCACCTCGTCGACCATCTCGTTGAGTCGCGCAACGCCGGCGAGCACCAGCTTGACCCGCTCTTCGATGGGGCGCCTCGCCCAGTTCTTCTGCGCCAGACGCGCGTGCGCCACCGCCTGCTTGGCAAGCTCCAGCGGCATCGCGGGACGTTCGGCGTAGACCTCGCCGTTTACCGGGGAAATGCATTTGATCATCGTCATGATCGTCATCCTGTTTTCATTTCAATTGACTGTCCCCTCCCCACAAGAGGAAGGGGCTCGCTGGCGTCACCGCCCGGCGCCAGTTCAGCCCCCCGCAACTGGCAACAGCCCAGATTGAGTGAGGAGGCTGCCGACGGGAAGCCCTCGCCCGTGAGGAGGGGAACTTCTTATGCCCGTTCGAAACCGCGCGCGACCTCCCAGTCGGTGACGCGCCGGTCATATTCCTCCTGCTCCCACCGCGCCGCGCGGGTGTAATGGTCGATCACATCGTCGCCGAAGGCGGCGCGCAGCATTTTCGAGCCGGTCAATGCCTCGGTCGCGTCCCTCAGCGTGTGCGGGATCTCGCGTATGTCCTTGCCGTGATAGGCATCGCCGACGAAGGGCGCTTCGAGTTCCATCTTGCCTTCGATACCGGATATCCCCGCCGCGATCAAAGCGGCAAAGGCAAGATACGGGTTGAGGTCGGAACCCCCGACGCGGCATTCGATGCGGATCGCCTTGGTGTCTTCGCCGCAAAGGCGATAGCCGGCGGTGCGGTTGTCCTTGCTCCAGATCGCCTTGGTCGGCGCGAAGGTACCGGCCATGAAACGCTTGTAGGAGTTGATGTAAGGCGCGAGGAAATAGGTGATCTCGCTCGCATGGGTCAGAAGACCGGCCACGTAATGCCGCATCAGCTCGGACATGCCGTAACGCGCGCTCTTGTCGAAGAAGAGCGGCGTCTCGCCATCGGCACTCCAGAGCGACTGATGGATATGCGAGGAAGAGCCGGCAGCCGAATAGTTCCACTTAGCGAGGAAAGTGATGGCCTTGCCGCGCTGCCAGGCGATTTCCTTGCAGCCGTTCTTGATGATCGCATGGCGGTCGGCCATGGTCAGCGCATCGGCGTAACGGACGTTGATTTCTTCCTGACCGGCAGAAGCCTCACCCTTGGAATTCTCGACCGGGATCTCGGCGCCCTGAAGGCCGTTGCGGATCGCCCGCATCACATCCTCTTCCTTCGTCGTCTGGAAGATGTGGTAATCCTCGTTGTAGCCGCTGGCGAGCTGCAGGTCGCGATAGCCGGACTGGCGTGCGTCGTCATAGGACTGGTCGAAGAGAAAGAATTCGAGCTCGCTTGCCATGAAGGCCTTGAGGCCCATCGCCTCGAGGCGTGCAATCTGCTTCTTGAGGATGGCCCGGGGTGAATGCGGCACCTCTTCGTGCGTGTGGTGATCGAGCACGTCGCAGATGACCAGCGCCGTGCCTTCCAGCCACGGGATGCGCCGGAGCGTCGCAAGGTCCGGCTTCATCGTATAGTCGCCGTAGCCCTTCTCCCAGCTTGTCGCCTTGTAGCCGGAGACCGTTTCCATCTCCATGTCGGTCGCAAGCAGATAGTTGCAGCTATGCGTTTCCTTCCATGCGCTGTCGACGAAATATTCCGCATGGAAGCGCTTGCCCATCAAACGTCCCTGCATGTCCACCTGGCAGGCGAGCACGGTATCGATGCGGCCGGCGGCCACATCCTCTTTCAGTTCCTCGAACGAATAGCTCATGAAAGTGTCATCCCATGTTCGGTGCGGCCGTTCCCATGGCCGCAAAATAATGAGGCGGAAGCCGCAGCCGCGGCCCCGCCCTCTTGTTGTTGGTCAAGCTTCGCCGACAGCCTTTTCGGCAGCGACGATTTCGGCCTGGCGGCGCGCAACTTCCTCGCCGATCGGCGGGCCACGGAACCGGCGGCTCTCGAAACCGAACCAGACGATGCCGGTCACGATCAGGAAGCCGACGGTGATGTAGAGCGCCCAATCGTTCGGCGGCTGGATGCCGAGCACGAAGATCAGCACCATCGCGATGAGCGACAGGATGGCAAAGAGCTTGAATGTACCCTCGCCGAGGTTCCATGGCCCCATCTTGTCCCACTTCGAAGTGCCCCAGGCGAAAAAGCCGAGCGTGATCGGGATCGCGAAGGAGAAGAACAGGAAGATGACCGTGCACGAGACGACGATGGTGTAGACCGGCGTATCGCCGATCGAGACCAGCGACGAGCCCCAGACGAAGAGCACCGCGAGGATCGACCCGGTCCAGATCGCCGCTACCGGCGTACGATAGTTCGGGCTGACCTTGGCAAGCGCCTTTGAGGCCGGAAGGCCGCCGTCACGCGAGAAGGCGAAGATCATACGCGAGACCGAGGTCACCGTCGCAAGACCGCACAGCCACTGGCTGACGAAGATAGCGAGATAGAGAATGTCCTTGATGACAGGGTTCACCTGCGCGTCCATCGCCCAGAAGAACACGTTCCAGCCCTGCTTTGCTGCCTCGTCCATGTTCGGGATCATCAGGACGAAGGAGCACAGCATGATGTAGCCGAAAAGCGCCGACCAGAGGACCGACGAAACCATGCCGCGCGGCACGGAATGCGCGGCCTTGACCGTTTCCTCCGACGTGTGCGCCGAAGCGTCGTAGCCAGTGATCGTATAGATCGGCAGCAGGAGGCCGAGCAGGAAGACCCAGGTTCCGGATGTCTGCGGCCAGACGTTGCCGCCCGTTTCGCCCGAATAGTTGGAGAAGGTGAAGAGCCTGCCGATCTCGTAGCTGTCGGCAGCAGCAAGGCAAACGATGGCAAGCAGGATCGATGTCGCGAAGATCAGGTAGCCGGAAAAGTCGGTAAGCTTCGCCGTCAATCCGATACCCATATGGTTCACCAGCGCCTGCGCGCCGGTAATGATCGCCAGGAAGACGATGCGAGTGGTCGTCGTGTCTTCCAGACCGAAATAAGGTGCGCCGAACGACCCCATGAAGAAGTAGTAGGTGCCGACGTTGATGGCGCCGAGGACCGTCACCAGGCCAAGGAGATTGAACCAGGCCGTCAACCAGCCGGTGAAGCGGTTGCCGAGGATCGAGCCCCAGTGATAGAGGCCGCCGGCGGTCGGATAGGCCGAGCCGATCTGCGCCATGGCGACGGCGAAGACCAGCGAGATGAAGCATCCGAGCGGCCACCCGATGCCGATCGCCGCGCCACCCGCACCGGATGTCGCCTGCGCCAGCGAGTTGATGCCGCCAGACAGAATGCAAATGATCGAGAATGACACGGCGAAGTTCGAGAACTGGCTCATGCGCCGCTCGAGTTCCTGGGCGTAGCCCATCGAATGCAAGACCTGCAGGTCCTGCTTCTTATCGATATCGGTGTAGTCTGACATCTTCTTTCCCCTGTTTTCTCCTTGACCTCGCGCGCTATTGCAGGAGGCCCCATCACACCCGCTCCGGTCTCCGGAACGGGACCGCGGCTTTGCCGCTCCCCAGGGTCTTTTTATCGTGCCGGAAGGGCGGCCATGCTCTTCACGAGCAGCCCCTCCAGATAGTCAGCCATGACCCTTTGGCTGACCTCGTCCCGGATGAGATCGTTTCTGATCTCGATCATCACGTTCGGCAGTCCGTTTCGCACGCCGTATTCCACCAGGCTGTGCGTTACGCCGTCGGCCGGCCCATAGGGTTCGTTCCGGCGTATGTCGTAGGCGACCTCTCCATCCGTCGCGATCGCCAGCATGCGGTCCGCGAGCCGGCTGTCGGCATCGTGCAGGATGCCGATTTCGACAGTGCGCGGCTTGCCGAAATAGACCGGCGTGAAACTGTGCATGGTAACAAGGACCGGGTGCCGCCCGGCCGCCTTGCGGTCGGAAACGAACCGCAATATCGCGTCGTGGAACGGTCGGTAGATCTCATTGACCCGCGCCTCCCGTTCTGCTGCCGACATCGCCCTGTTTCCCGGCACCTCGTAGACTTCGCTGACAGCCGGCATCGCCGCGTCGGACTCGGGCGGCCGGTTGCAGTCATAGGCAAGGCGCGAAAAGCGCTGATGGATGAGCGTACCATCGAGCTTCTCGGCGAGATGCCTGGCGACCGCCAGCGCGCCGGGGTCCCAGGCGATATGGCTCTCCAGTGCTTCCTTTGAAAGGCCGAGCGTCCCAAGACGCTCCGGCAGGCGGGGCGACGCGTGTTCGCAGACGAAGAGGAACTCTCCCTCCGCGTCCGCATTGTCGATGGCGACCGGATCACCCTCTACGCGCGTCAAAAGTCCCGTCAAAACCGGCACCCCCAAATTGCCTCGTCAGACGATCTTAATGAAAAGAATTCTTCACGAATCAGTGGGTGTCAACGAAAATCTGAAACGATCTCTTCAAAAAGGCGATTGACTCCGATTGTGACAGCGATGTTTAATTCCTCACAAGCTGGCGGAGACCAGCTCAGGGGCACGACATTGACCAGCAAAACGGCATCCATGACGGTGTCGGATGTGATCAACGCACATTTCGGGGCGCTGACGCGCGCCGAGAAGCGATTGGCGGAGACACTTCTCGATAACTATCCCGTCTCCGGGCTCGGCTCGATCACCACGGTCGCCGAGAACGCCGGAGTTTCCACGCCGACCGTGGCGCGCATGGTCCAGAAGCTGGGCTTCCGCGGATTTCCCGACTTTCAATCACGGCTCCACCAGGAACTCGAGGCGACGATCTCCAACCCGATCGCCAAGCATGATCGTTGGGCCGCGAGCGCGCCCGGCACGCACACGCTCAATCGCTTCGCCGACGCTGTCATGGGAAATATGCGCCAGACGCTGTCCCAGATAGAGCCGCGCGAATTCGATCAGGCGGCTACCCTCATCGCCGATTGCAAGCGCAATATCTATCTTGCCGGTGGACGCATCACCCGCTCGATGGCGGACTACTTCTTCACCCATCTCCAGGTCATCCGCACCGGCGTGACGCAGATCGCGGCCAATCCGAGTTCCTGGCCGCACTACGTGCTGGACATGAAACAGGGCGATGTCCTGATCCTGTTCGACATCCGCCGCTACGAGCAGGAGATGGAAACGCTTGCCCGCTTCGCCCGCGATCGGGGCGTCGAAATCATCCTTTTCACAGACCAGTGGGGTTCGCCCGTCGCCAAGGCCGCTTCCAAGGTCTTCCGCGTGCACATCGAAGTGCCCTCGGCCTGGGACAGTTCGGTCATGCTGCTCTTTCTCGTCGAGGCGCTGATCGAGGCCGTGCAGAACATGAACTGGGACGAAACACGGGATCGAATGAAGATGCTTGAAGGCCTGTTCGATTCGACGCGCATCTTTCGCAAGCCGGTCTAGGAGGAACCGGCTGTGATTACAGGTCCCGCCGGGAAGCGGAATTCACCGCGATGCTGCGAGCGGTTGGCAGATGGAGGCGACCGCCGTCTCGCCGCCGACACGTATGGCGCGAACGGGACAGGACCTGTCACACAAGCTTCATCGCGCCTCTTTAACAGCATCGCCGAAATTACAACGCACGATTTAGTTGAAAGCACACAAGGAGAACGTCAGTGATTTCAAAGACTCAACGCCTGCTCTCGCTTTCCAGCGCCATGCTGCTCGCAACGACGGCGATTGCCGTCGCCGAGCCGAGCGAGGAGCTCATCGCCGCCGCCAAGAAGGAAGGCACGCTGACCACCATCGCGCTTCCGCACAGCTGGTGCGGATACGGCGACGTGATCGCCGGCTTCAAGGCCAAGTACGGTCTGGAGGTCAACGAACTGAACCCGGACGCAGGTTCAGGTGACGAAATCGAAGCCATCAAGGCCAACAAGGGCAACACCGGCCCGCAGGCGCCCGACGTGATCGACGTCGGTCTGTCCTTCGGTCCGTCGGCCAAGGCCGAAGGCCTCATCCAGCCCTACAAGGTCTCGACCTGGGACACGATCCCGGATAGCGCCAAGGATCCTGAAGGCTTCTGGTACGGCGATTATTACGGTGTTCTGTCCTTCGTGGTGAACACCGATATCGTCAAGGAAGTACCGGAGGATTGGGCCGATCTCAAGAAGTCGGACTACGCGAACTCGATCGCCATGGCCGGTGATCCGCGTGCGTCGAACCAGGCTGTGCAGGCCGTCTACGCAGCCGGTCTCGCTGCCGGCGAAAAAGACGCTGCAAAAGCTGGCGAAGCCGGCCTCGCCTTCTTCGCCGAAGTCAACAAGGCTGGCAACTTCGTTCCGGTCATCGGCAAGTCCGCCTCGCTGGCGCAAGGCTCCACCCCGATCATCATCGCCTGGGATTATAACGGCCTCTCCTGGCGCGACAGCCTCAACGGCAACCCGCCGGTCGAAGTCGTCGTTCCGGCTTCGGGCGTCGTCGCCGGCGTCTACGTGCAGGCGATCTCGGCCTTCGCTCCGCATCCGAACGCTGCCAAGCTCTGGATGGAATATCTCTATTCGGACGAAGGCCAGCTCGGCTGGCTGAAGGGCTATTGCCATCCGATCCGCTTCAACGATCTCGCCAAGAACGGCAAGATCCCGCAGGAGATGCTCGACAAGCTGCCGCCGGCAGCGGCCTATGAAAAGGCCGTCTTCCCGACGCTCGAAGAGCAGGCAGCCGGCAAGGAGGCGATCACCACCAAGTGGGACAGCGTCGTCGGCGCCAACGTGCAGTAGTCACTGTCATCGCCTCCCCGCGATCTACAGCGCCGTGCGTCTTGTCAGACGCACAAAGGTCGCTGTAGCACTTTGAATGCTGCATGGCTTTGTCGTTAAATCGTTCCGATTTAAGGAGCCAGGCAGTGGGCGGGGAGGCATTTCTTTTCCGATGCCGGGACAACCGAACCATATGAGCACCGTTGCAACGCCCTTGATCAGCAGACGCGCCATCATCGATTGGCTCGGCATTGCGCCCTTCATGATTTTCGCGCTGATGTTCCTGGTGGTGCCGACGCTCTATCTCGTTACCGGCGCCTTCCTGACGCCGGAAGGCGAATTCACCTTCAAGAACCTCGCCGATCTCTTCACGCCCTCGATCCTCAGCGCCTACTGGATCTCGATCCGGGTATCGGTCGCTTCGTCGCTCGGGGGAGCGCTGATCGGCTTCTTCCTCGCCTGGGCTGTCGTGCTCGGCGGCGTGCCGACCTGGGTCCGTTCCGGCCTTCTCACCTTTTCCGGGGTCGCCTCGAACTTCGCCGGCGTGCCGCTCGCCTTTGCCTTTCTGGCGACGCTCGGCCGGACCGGCCTTGTCACGGTTTTCCTGCGCGACTGGTTCGGTTTCAATCTCTACTCGACCGGTTTTAATCTCCTGAGTTTCTTCGGTCTCACCATCACCTACATGTATTTCCAGATCCCGCTGATGGTACTCATCCTGACGCCGGCGCTCGATGGCTTGAAGAAGGAGTGGCGTGAAGCCTCCGAGATCCTCGGCGCCTCGACATGGCAATACTGGCGCATGGTGGCCCTGCCGATCCTCTGGCCGAGCTTGCTCGGCACGACACTTCTGCTTTTCGCCAACGCCTTCGGCGCCATCGCAACGGCATATGCGCTGACCGGCAGCTCGCTCAACATCGTGCCGATCCTGCTCTATGCGCAGATCCGCGGCGACGTGCTGCACAACCCCAATCTTGGCTATGCGCTGGCGCTCGGCATGATCGTCATCACCGGCATCTCCAACATTCTCTACATCTGGCTGCGGATGCGCGCCGAACGGTGGCAGAAATGAAAGCACAACGCCTCGGCGCCTGGATCGCCATCGCCATCGGAGCGAGCTACTTCATCATTCCGCTGCTCGGCACACTGGAATTCTCGCTGCGCATGCGCCGCGGCGAATATTCCTTCGACGCCTACCAGTCGGTTTTCGCCGATATCCAGTTCCGCGAGACCTTCGGCTATTCGATGCTGATGGCGCTGCTGACCATCATCTTCGGCATGCTGCTCGTCGTGCCGACCGCCTACTGGGTGCGGCTGCGCCTGCCGCAGGTCCGCCCGGTCGTCGAATTCATCACGCTGCTGCCGCTCGTCATTCCGGCAATCGTCATCGTCTTCGGCTATCTGCGCCTTTACAACTCCTCCTCGGTGCTGCCGCTGACCGGCTCGACCTCGGGGACGAATGCGCTCCTGATGTTTTCCTACATGACGCTGTCGCTTCCCTACATGTATCGTGCGGTCGATACAGCCATGCGGGCGATCGACGTCAGGACGCTGACGGAAGCGGCCGAGAGCCTTGGCGCCAAATGGCCGACAGTCCTCTTCCGCTGCATCTTCCCGAACGTGATGAGCGGCGTGCTGTCCGGCTCCTTCATCACCTTCGCGATCGTGATGGGCGAATTCACCATGGCCGCGCTGCTCAACCGGCCGGCATTCGGTCCCTACCTGCAGCTCGTCGGCGCCAACAAGGCCTACGAGCCCTCGGCGCTCGCCGTTATCGCGTTTGCCATCACCTGGCTCAGCATGGGTCTGATCCAGCTCGTCTCCCGTTTCCAGAAATCCGCTCCGGCCAAGGCTTGATCACATGGCATTCCTGACACTGACCAACATCCAGAAGTCCTTCGGCCCGGTTCAGGTCGTGCACAACTTCAACATGGGCATCAACAAGGGCGAGTTCGTTTCCTTTCTCGGGCCCTCCGGCTGCGGCAAGACCACGATCCTGCGGATGATTGCCGGCTTCGAGACCCCGTCCGGCGGCTCCGTTATCATCGACGGCAAGAACCAGGGCTCACTGAAGCCGAACCAGCGCAATATCGGCATGGTGTTTCAGGCCTATGCGCTGTTCCCGAACATGAACGTGCACGACAATGTCGCCTTCGGCCTCAAGGTCGCGGGCGCTTCCAAAACGGAAATTGATCAACGGGTGAAGCAGATGCTCGGGCTGATCAAGCTCGAGCACCTGGCGGACCGCTTCCCCTATCAATTATCCGGCGGCCAGCAGCAACGCGTGGCGCTTGCCCGCGCGCTTGCGGTCAAGCCGCAAGTGCTGCTGCTCGACGAGCCCCTCTCCGCACTCGACGCGAAGATCCGCGTGTCGCTGCGCGAAGAGATCCGGCAGATCCAGCAGCAGCTCGGCATTACCACCGTCTTCGTGACGCACGACCAGGAGGAGGCGCTGTCGATCTCCGACCGCATCGTCGTCATGAACGCCGGCCACGCCGACCAGATCGGCACCCCCTTCGAGATCTACAACACGCCGGCAACCCGTTTCGTCGCATCTTTCGTCGGGACGCTGAACATCATCGAGGGCAAGGTCGCAGACCCCTCCGCCGGCGCAGTCACAATTGGCGGCCAGAGGATTTCGCTGAAGGAGTCGATCGCCGGCCTGAAGGGCGGCGACAGCATCTCGCTTGCACTGCGCCCGGAAGCGGGCTCGATTGCCGAAGGCGCCAGGGGCGATACCGCGCTTATCGGCGAAGTCGTCTCCACGAGCTTCCTCGGCTCGGTCATCCGGACAAAATTGCGTGTCGGCAGCGACATCATCTCATTCGACACGTTCAACGACCCCGGTCTCACGCTGCCGGTCTCGGGTGAAAACGTCACCCTGCGCTTCGCCGCCAAGGACCTGCTCGTCATCCGTGAATAGGGGCCGCTGATTGCCGGAATGAATTGTTCGGCAACGCGCCTGCTTTGGAAAAATCTGTCGCGTTTTTTCACTTCGGCGTCGTTGCGCGCGTTTGACCGCCACCGGCCGATCTATATAGTCGCAAGCGTTCTCAGGGCGGGGCGAAATTCCCCACCGGCGGTAGCGATCATCCGATCGAAGCCCGCGAGCGCTTCGGAAGCCGCGCGTCCAATTGGACGCACAAAGGTGTTCGAAGGTCAGCAGATCCGGTCGAATTCCGGAGCCGACGGTTACAGTCCGGATGGAAGAGAGCAAGCAGGAGCGGAGTCCCTTCCGGGCTCTCCGCGCGTGCATGTTCGCCCGACGGGATCATTGGAAAAGCGCCAAACCCTGAAAGGCTTGAGACCATGACCATTCTTTCCCAACCCTCCGCCAGAATTGCAATCGTCCGCGCCCGCTGGCACGCCGACATCGTCGATCGGTGCGTCGATGCTTTCGTCGCGCAGTGGACGACGCTCGGGGGCAATGCGGCCGACGTCGAGATCTTCGACGTCCCGGGTGCTCTCGAAATCCCGCTTCATGCACAGACGCTCGCGAGGACCGGGCGCTATTCGGCGATTCTCGGAACGGCCTTCGTGGTCGACGGCGGCATCTACCGCCACGACTTCGTCGCCGGTACCGTGCTCGACGGCATGATGCGGGTGCAGCTCGACACTGATGTGCCGGTCCTCTCCGCCGTGCTCACCCCCCACAACTTTCAGGAAAGCGAACCCCTGATCGCCTTCTTCCGCGACCATTTCGTCGTTAAGGGCGAAGAGGCCGCCAATGCCTGCGCCCAGATCCTCGACGCCCGCGCCAAGCTCGCATTGATCGACGCCTGACGACGACCTTTGCAGTCATGAGCAGGGGCGCGACCGGCGGCGGTCGTGCCCCTGCTGCATGTTTCATTGAATCGGAGCGATGCAAACGCAATTGGCGCGATTGAAAATCCCGATCTCCTGCAGTATGGAAACTTGACTATAAGATGAAAGATTAAGAACTGCGCCGGGGCCGAAGGCCCCTGCTCACGGGAATGCGACGATGACATTTCAGCCGCGCATGCAAAACAAGATCAGCGGTTTCTCTGTCATAGGCGGGCTGCACCGGCGTCATTGGAACGGCGTTGTCGCCGACGTGTGGGATGTCGAGTGCGTTCCTCACGCCGGCGGATATTACGTCGCGGAAGATCCGCGTATGTTTATCGTGCTCGACGCCAGGGGCGGAGGCAATTGCCGCGTCAAGCTAGCCTCGAACGGCAGAAGCGCTGTCCAGAACTATCATCGGCAGGCTCTCTCCTACATACCGGCCGGCGTGGAGCTCTGGACCGATGTCGTCGATATCCAATACCTGCGGCATCTCGACCTGCATTTCGATGTCGATGTGCTCAGCCGCCGTCTGATGGAAGATCTCCACCCCAGCGCGATCGAAACGCCGCGGCTGATGTTCCAGGACCCTCGTTTTCTCCAGCTTGCAGAATTGATCGCCGCCGAATGCCTCAATCCGCAGCCGCTGCACGACCTCTACGGCGACGGGCTGACGCTGGCGCTGTTCATCGACCTGATGAAGATCAACCGGAGCGCCGGTCGCAAGCGCAGCCAGCTGGCGGCCTGGCAGCTGCGCCGCGCGGTGGACTACATCGGGGAGAACGTCGCCCGCAACGTCCGGCTGGAAGAACTGGCAAACCTCACCGGCCTATCGCAATCGCATTTCAGCCACGCCTTCAAGGCATCTACCGGCATGGCGCCGCATCAGTGGCAGACAAGCGCCCGGATCGAGCGCGCAAAAGAGATGCTGCTTGAGAACAACGCATCGCTGACCACAGTGGCGGCGGAAACAGGTTTCGCCGATCAGGCACACTTCACCCGCGTGTTCCGCAAGACGGTCGGCACGACGCCGGCGCTCTGGAAAAAGAGCCGTCTCTCCTGACGAGATAGTGCCCGCGCTGCCTGTGTGCGGTGCGGAAATTTGCCCAGGATCGTTCAATTTTCCAGAGTCCGGACAAGCCCGGCCGGCATACTTGAGATAAACGCTCATCTTATCAAGGTGAAGACTGGCCGTGCCGCGTTCTCCGGGGATGGGGCGCCGGACGGCTGATTTCGGGGCAGAAGTACGATGCAAAGCAATGGCAGCGGGGCGCGTTTGAAAGACCTATTGGCAGGCGGGGCGGCATTTGCCGCACTGCTGATCGCCAGTACGGCGCAGGCTCAGGACGGCGGCGCCACCGAGCTTGAAAGATTGGTGGTCGAAGGCGGGGCGCAGGCGAACGGCAGCGCCACCGGCCCGGTTGACGGCTACGTGGCCAAGGCGACCGCAACCGGGTCGAAGACCGCCACGCCGCTGAGCGAAATCCCCCAGTCGGTCTCCGTCGTCGGTCGCGAGGAAATGGACGATCGCGCCGTGGTCAACAAGGTCGATGAAGCCTTGCGCTATACGCCCGGCGTCATGGCCGCGCCCTTCGGCGTCGACGCCGATACGGACTGGTTCTATATCCGCGGCTTCGATGCGGCACAGACCGGCGTTTTTCTCGACGGGCTCTCCCTCTTCAGCTACGCCTTCGGCAACTTCCAGATCGACCCCTTCATGCTGGAGCGGATCGAGGTGCTGAAGGGGCCGGCCTCCGTGCTCTATGGCGGCGCCAATCCCGGCGGCATCATCAATCTGATCAGCAAGCGGCCGCTTGACGAGCCGCTCTACTACACGGAAGTCGGCATCAACAGTGATGGCAACGCCTTCACCGGCTTCGACGTTAACGACCGGCTGACCGAAGACGGGACTGTTCGCTACCGTCTGACCGGCAAGATCGCCGGCGGCGACAATTACTCAGATTTCTCCGAAGACCTGCGGGGCTTCATCCTTCCGCAAGTCACCTATGCCCCCGACGATGCGACTAGCCTGACGGTATTCGGACTGCTGCAAGGGCTCGACCAGGTCCATGTCGGCAACGGCTTCCTGCCCTATGTCGGAACGGTGGTCGACGCCCCCTTCGGCAAGATCGATCGGGATGCCTACTTCGGCGAACCCGATATCGATGAGGGAACCTACGCCCAGCAGATGCTCGGCTATGAGTTCAAGCACGATTTTGACAACGGTTGGAGTCTCACCCAGAACGCCCGCTACGCTCATCTGCACAAGCATGAGAACTATCCGTATCCCTTCGGCTATGTGGGGCCGACGTTCGAAAACCCAGAGCCTCTCGCTCCGGACTACCTCCTGAACCGCATCGGCTTCGAGGCGACGTCGAAGGTCGACAGCTTCGCGATCGACAACCGGGCGGAGACGGACTTTGAAATCGGCGCGACGAACCATGCTTTTCTCGTCGGCCTGGACTACAAATACTACCGGCTCGACCATATAGGCGCCACGGGAGGCGCGAACCCTATCAGCCCCACCGATCCGGTTTATGGCGTCCCGCAGGGGCCGAAATCTGTCTACGTTAATCAGATTTTCACGCAACAGCAGATCGGCGTTTACGCTCAAGACCAGGTTCGCTTCGGCGACGGTTGGCTCCTCACGCTCAACGGTCGCTACGACTACGTCGATACCGATCTCAAGAACGGCCCCACCGCCTGGTCCGGTCCGTCCAACTTCGGATATGATGACGTCGCGCTCAGCGGCCGGGCCGGCCTCGCTTACGAGTTCGACAACGGCATTACGCCTTATGTGAGCGTCGCCACCTTCTTCAACCCGCTCGTGGGCTCACGTGACTCGAACCCGGATGCCGCGATTACGACTTTGGTACCCTTGAAACCCGAAGAAGGCTATCAGTACGAAGCGGGAATCAAATACGAGCCGTCGTTCGTCGACGGATTGTTCACCGCCTCCATATTCGAGATAACCAAGCAGAATGTCCAGGTGACGAGCCCCACCCTTGGGATCTCCACGCAGCTGGGCGAGGTGCGCTCCCGCGGGATCGAGCTCGAGGGCAAGATCAACCTGGACGAAAACTGGAAGATTATTTCCGCTTTCAGCTATACGGACCTCGAGGTTACGGAGGACGCCAACCCCGCGCTCACCGGCAAGTCGCCCTACCTCATCCCTGAAACCCAGGCTGCCTTGTGGCTCGACTACACGGTGACCAGCGGCACGTTCGAAGGCGTGAGCCTCGGCGCAGGCGTACGCCGCCAGGGCGAGTCCTGGGCTGACGCCGAGAACACGAAGAAAGTCCCGGCGGCGACGCTCGTCGATGCCGCGATCCGCTACGAGAAGAACGACTGGGCGGCCTCCCTCAACGTCGCCAACCTCTTCGACAAGGAATATGTCAAGGGATGCCAGGGACTCCTGACCTGCGGCTACGGGGAAAGCCGCACCTTCACGCTGAAGCTCAGCAAGACGTGGTAAGCGCTGTTGAATCGCCTCGTGAAGCGCTTGAATCGGATCGTCAGGCGCCTCACGCAAAGCCTTGATGCGACTTAGGCAATTGCATGCCGAAGCAGGACCTCAATGCGCGCTCTGCCCGCCACCGAGCGCGCGTTCGAGTGCCCGCGCTTTATGCCGATGGCCGGCGCGTTCGTAACCGATGACGGTGATCACCGGCGCGAACATCAGGATGATAAGGCAGGTCGCCATGTCGATGCCTGCCATCGCCGCTCCCACCGATGCGGCCAGCACAAGGACCGTCGCGCAGAACTGCCAGACGTGGCGACGCTCCATCGCCCTGACCAGATAGACGTACATGGCGTAGATCAGGCCTATGTAGATCGCGACGGGAACGGCAACGGTCAACACCGTCGCGACGGACGAGATATGCGCCTTGTGCTCGATATAGTAGGCAGCGACGTGCAGCCCGGCGCCCGTCGCCACGACTGCGGCGAAGATCAGCATGTGCCCGTAACCCCAGACGAAGGCGCGCTTGCGAAACTTGTGAAGGATTTCCGCGCTCGGGAGCGTGAAATAGATCCACCACATGCCGAAGGTCAGCCCGGTGCCTGCGATGCAGACAAGCGCCACGTCAAGGTTCCATCCCCGCCCCTCGACCACCGCCGTGACCGAGGCGACCGTTCCGACCACCCCTTCGCCGAGCGCGATGATGGCGAGCAGGCCGTAGCGCTCGGCGATGTGGTGCGCATGCCACGGCGTTCCGCCCTGCCGCGACTCCGCGATCACTGGCCCCGCCATTTCGATCGCCGTCAGCACGACCACGAACGCAAGCGTCACCAGCAGGGAGAAATCGATGAAGATCAGCACGATCCAGCCAATCTGGGCGATGGAGACCGCTGTGGCGTAGGTGGTGCAGGCCTTACGACGGTGCGGGTCCTGTCGCGCCGCCCTGAGCCACTGAAACACCATGGCGACCCGCATCACGACATAGCCTAGCACCATGATGCGATTGTCGAGATATTCTCCCTTGTCGATCGACTCGAACATCGGCGGCAGCCCGATGGCGAGAATGAGGACGCCGGCCATCTGCACCATGGTGACGCAACGAAACGCCGAGTCGTCGGTGTCATAGGCGGAAGCGAACCAGGAGAAATTCACCCAAGCCCAGCAGATCGCGAAACTCGCGAAGCCGAAGCCGATCAGGCCGGCTTTGAAATGTCCCTCGGCCAGGAGATGGGCGAGCTGCGCGGCAGCAAGACTGAAAGCGATGACGAAGGTCAGGTCAAAGAGCAGCTCCAGCGGCGTGGCGGCGCGATGCCCCTCGTGCGGATCCCGCCCGCTCATCCTGGCGACATGGTGGGCAATCGAATGCGGCTTGGGCGGCGGGGTCTCGGACATTGAAGCGCTCCGGCTTTTCTACGGCGCCGCGCATCTTTCAGACGCACAAAGTTCGCTGTAGCACTTTGAATTACTGCATGTTTCTTCCTTAAATCGGCTCCGATTCGAGGAGACAGCAGAAGGGAATGCGACCATCCTCAATTATTCATCGGAAACCAGTCAAGGCCGCACATTTGAAATGGCGTCGAAACGCGTGTAACGCCTCAATGGCCGAGATTCTTGATGTAGAGCGAAAGAAGCTGGGTCTGCGAGGAGATGCCTAGCTTGCGATAGACATTGCGCCGGTGAACCTTGACCGTTCCGGTCGAGATGCCGAGCTTGAGGCCGATCGATTCCGACGAATGCCCCTGGAGCACCAGCTCAATGATCGCAGCCTCCCTTTCCGTCAGGTTCAGATGTTGCCAGACGCCATCGGCGGGCGGATGCGACGCTTTGCGGCGGCTCCGTCCCGTTTTTGCCAGCGCCGCGTCGAAGCGGCGGCCGAGATCGGCCCAGTGGTGGCGCACCAGCGCCGCCACCAGCGGCTCGGCCTTCTTGAGAAGCGCGAATTCCGCCGCGCTGAAGGTGCCGGTCGCCTCGCGCCGCATCAGCGAGAGAACGACGGTGATCTGATCGCTGATCGGCACAAAGAAGCCGATCTCCTCCGCGAGCCCTGTCTGAACATAGTAGGTCCGATAGTATTCGCTGGAGAAGAATCGATCGGGCGCAAGCTCCCGCATCCGCCAGACGCCGGGCTTCGGTGCGCATGCGGCATGATAGAGGATCGAGCAGATAGGGCCCGGCCTGATAGAGGCTGACGAAGAGGACATGGTCCTTCGCGTCGAAGGTGCTGTAGAGATCGATCGGGCGCTCCTTGCCGCGATAGGCGAAGACGACGACATAGTCGAAATTCATCAGCGTCGACATCAGCCGGCGAAATGCGCCGCCGACGGCCCCATCGTCCATCGGCATACCGTCGATCAAGGGTGCGAGTGCCTGAAAAAGTCCATCGAGGTCGATACTCAAATCGCGCTCCCGGCCGATTTTCCCGCTTCGGGGTATACTCCTTCCACAGGGCAATCCGGGTTGAAATACCTCTCTTGGGGTATATACCGGCGCGGCCGCCTTTGACTAGGCTGCATGGTAATAGCGGCGGGAAGAAGCGGCGTAAGAACCGCAAGCGATCTCCAAAGATAACCGCAGGGAACAAACGTGACATCCGCTTCGACGAACGACATCGAATTCCGTTCGGTCGCCAAACGCTATGGCAGCGTCACGGCCGTATCGGACATCAACCTCGCTGTACCAAAGGGTGCGTTCGTTGCGCTGCTTGGCCCCTCCGGCTGCGGCAAGACGACATGCCTGCGCATGATCGGCGGCTTCGAGCAACCGAGCGAGGGCACGGTCTTTATCGGCGGTCATCCGATGAACGGCGTGCCTGCCTATCGGCGGCCGGTCAACATGGTGTTCCAGCAATATGCGCTGTTCCCGCACCTCGATGTCGAACAGAACGTCGCCTATGGCTTGAAGCAGATGCGCCCGCGCATCGCCGCCGCCGAAATTGCCCGCCGGGCGCAGGAGGCGCTGGAGATGGTCCGCCTCGGCGGCTTCGGCAAGCGCCGCATTCACGAAATGTCAGGCGGACAGCAGCAGCGCGTGGCGCTCGCCCGCGCCATCGTCAACAAGCCGAAGGTGCTGCTCCTCGACGAACCGCTAGCCGCTCTCGACAAGAAGCTGCGGACGGCCATGCAGATCGAGCTCCAGAGCCTACAACGTGAACTCGGCATCACCTTCGTGCTGGTCACCCATGATCAGGAAGAGGCGCTGTCGATGAGTGATCTCGTCTGCGTCATGAGCACCGGCCGGATCGTCCAGATCGGCCCGCCGGAGGAGATATACGACCGCCCGGCGAGCCTCTTCGTCGCCGACTTCGTCGGCAAGACCAACCGCATTGCCGCCACCATTGACGCCGGCACGAATTCGATCCGGCTGGCGAACGGCGTCGGCCTTGCGAAACCAGCGAGCGCAAACGGTACGCTCGGCGCGGCCATGGTTGCACTCCGCCCGGAAGCGATCAGCCTCGTCCGCAATGGGAGAGCGACGCTTCAAGGCACCGTGACGCACCGCATCTTCCTGGGCTCGTCGGTTGAATACTCGATTGAGGTCGATGGCCTCGGCGACTTTCTGGTGACTGCCGACCGCCGGAGCCTCAACGAAAACGATCTCGCGGAACCCGGCGAAAGAATCGGGCTCGCCTTCGACCCGAACGCGCTTCACGTCTTCCCGGCCTGAGCTGCCGGATCTGCTGCCATCACTGCACGTCAACGATAAGGGAACAGCATCATGACCAAGTGGTACAGAGAGAATGCCCCGGTTACCGCCGACAAGCTTGCCGACGAGTTGATGCGTCTGAAGCGCGGTTCGGTCACCCGCCGGCACTTCCTCGGCGTCACCGGCCTCGGCCTTGCGACCGCCGTCTTCGCGCGCCAGCCCGGCCTCTTCAATTCCACCGCCTTCGCCGGCGATCTCGGCACGCAGATGTCGATCGCGACCTGGCCGAACTACCACGATCCCGCCACCTTCGAGGCCTTTACGGCCGCGACCGGCGTTGCCGTCGAGGTCAATGTCTTCGGCTCGAACGAGGAAATGCTGGCGAAGCTCCAGGCGGGCGGCACCGGCTGGGATCTCTTCGTGCCGACGAACTACACGATTTCGACCTATGTGAAGCTCGGCCTCATCGATGAGCTCGATATGTCGAAACTGCCGAACTATGACGCCTCGACCGAGACCGCGCGCTTCACCAACGAAGGCATCGTCGACGGCAAGACCTATGCCGTGCCGAAGAACTGGGGCACGACCGGCATCGCGGTGAACTCTTCCAAGATCAAGGCGCCGGTCACGAGCTGGAAGGAGTTCTTCGAAGTGGCGATGACCGAGGCGGACGGCCGCGCCATGGTGCACGACTACCAGCTCACCACTATCGGCAATGCGCTCGTTTCGCTCGGCTACTCCTTCAACTCCGTCAAGCCGGACGAACTTGCCAAGGCCGAGGAACTCCTGATCAAGGTGAAGCCGCATCTTTATGCGATCAACAGCGATTACCAGCCGTCGATGCGCGCGACCGACGCCTGGATGACCATGTGCTGGACCAATGACGGCGCCCAGCTCAACCGTGACATGCCGGAAATTCAGTTCGTGCTCGGCAAGGACGGCGGCGAGATCTGGTCGGATTTCTATGCCATCCCGAAGAGCGCCGCCAACAAGGCCGCCGGCTATGCGCTGCTCAACTACCTGATGACGCCGGAAAACGCCGTCAAGGAACACATCGCCAACGGCGCACCGACGACCGACAGTCGCGTCCTGAAGCTGCTGCCGGCCGAGGTAACCTCGAACAAGATCGTCTATCCGGACGAAGCGGCGCTGACCCCGCTCGAATTTGGCGCCGCCGTGACGTTGACCGACCCTGGCCGCGCCGAGCTGATGGCGCGCTTCAAGTCGGCGTGAGCGAGAATAGGGCGCGTTTGCCCCTCATCCCGCTGCCGCGACCTTCTCCCCGTTCTGACGGGGAGAAGGGACAAGCCGCGAGAGCCCTCTTCACGCCAGCGACGAGAGGAAACGAAGCGGCGCGACGAGTCCCCTTCGCCCCGCTTGCGGGGAGAAGGTGGCCGGCAGGCCGGATGAGGGGCTTTCAAGTGCATTCTGACGGACCGGATCTCATGCAAGCGGCAATGAACACGAAGAGAAACCTGGTGACGGCGGCGCTGGTGGCGCCGGCGGCGGCGTGGCTTTCGGTCTTTCTCGTACTCCCCTTCATCGCCATGCTGGTCTTTGCCTTCGGCGAGCGCGCACCGGAGGGTGGTTACCAGGCCGCCTTCACCTTCGCGCAGTTCGCCAACCTGCCAACGCGGGCGGCAGCCTTCTGGAATACGCTGGTGCTGGCGCCCGCCGGCGCCCTGCTCTGCCTGCTGGTCGCCTACCCCGTCGCCTATTACCTCGCCGTCAAGGCGAACCCGCGCTATCGCCTCATCCTCGTTTCGCTTGTGGTCGTGCCGTTCTGGACGAGCCTGCTCGTGCGCACCTACGCATGGATGTACATCCTCGGTTCGCGCGGCATCCCCAATCTCCTCTCGATGATCGGCATCGAGGATGTTCGTATGCTGAACACGCCAGGCGCCGTGCTGCTCGGCATCGTTTACGGCTATCTGCCGCTGATGATCATGCCGATTTATGTAAGCCTGGAAAAGCTCGACCGCCGGCTGCTCGAGGCCTCCGCCGATCTTGGCGGCAGACCGGTCTCCACCTTCCTCGGCGTCACGCTGCCGCTCTCCCTGCCGGGCGTGATGACCGGAGTCGCGCTCGTCACCATCCTGCTCCTTGGCGAATACCTGATCCCGCAGCTCCTCGGCGGCGGCAAGGTCTTCTTCATCGGTAATGCGCTGGTCGACCTCTTCCTGCAATCGCGCAACTGGCCTTTCGGGTCCGCGATCGCCGTCACGCTCGTCGCCGTGGTCGTCGTGGTGCTGATGGTGGCGATGCGGATCGCCTGGAAAGTCGCCGGCACAAGACAGGTGGATCTCGTCTGATGCGCGCCTTCGTCTTCTCCGTCTATCTCTTTCTCTACGCGCCGATCGCGCCGGTCGTGCTGTTCTCCTTCAATGCCGGCCGCAATGCGAGCGAGTTCACCGGCTTCTCGACAGCCTGGTATGGCAAGGCCCTCGGCAATACGTTCCTGGTCGCAGCCCTGCAAAACAGCCTGATGATCGCCTTTACGAGTGCTGCGCTCGCCGCCATCTTCGGCACCATGGCAGCACTCGGCATGGAGCGGCTCGGGCCGCGCACACGCGCCGTCTTCGATGCCCTGTTCGCTGCGGCGATCGTTGTGCCAGGCGTGGTCATCGGCATTGCCACGCTGGTTGCGTTGGTCGCCGTCTTCTCCTTCGTCAATCCCGCCCTCGCGACGATCTGGCCGGGCAATCGGCCACCGCAGCTCGGTCTCGGCTACGGCTCGATCATCGCCGCCCACGGTCTCTTCTCGATGGCGCTGGTGACCATGATCGTCAAGGCGCGGATCGCGAGCCTAGGCCGCGACATCGTCGAGGCGTCGAGCGACCTCTACGCGACGCCACTCACCACCTTCCGCCTGATTGTGCTGCCGCAGATCCTGCCGTCGATCCTCGCCGGCTTCCTGCTCGCCTTCACCTTCTCCTTCGACGATTTCATCATCGCCTTCTTCGTCGCGGGTTCGAAGACGACCCTGCCGATCTATGTCTTCGCCTCGATCCGCCGCGGCGTGACGCCGGAAATCAATGCGATCGCGACCCTGGTTCTGGTCGCCTCGCTGCTCCTGATCCTGACAGCGCGCCTTCTGATGCGCGAAAAGAAAAGCAAATCCGGGGAGTGAAACAATGATCCTGAAAGACCGGGTCGCGGTCGTCACCGGAGCAGGCTCCGGCATCGGTCAGGCGGGCGCCGCCATCATGGCGCGCGAAGGCGCCCATGTGATTGTCGTCGACCGCAGCCGGAAGGCCGCGGAAGCAACGGTCGGGGCGATCGCAGCAAAGGGAGGCAGCGCCGAGGCGCTCCCATTGGACGTCACCGACGACGTGGCGCTATCGGACGGCATCGCCGACATTCTCTACCGCCACGGCGGCATCGACATCCTGCATAATCATGCCGGCGCGCAGGTAGCCGGCGACCTTGAAGGAGTCGAAGTGGCAGGCTTCGACCGCTCCTGGAGCCTCAATGTCCGCGCCCACTTCATGGCCGCCCGCCTCGTCATGCCGTCGATGAAGGCGGCTGGCAGCGGCGTGATCGTCAATACGTCCTCTTCCTCCGGCGTGCTCTACGATCGCGAGATGATCGCCTATACGACGACCAAACACGCCGTCATCGCCATGACGCGGCAGATGGCCGGCGACTATGCGAAATACGGTATCAGGGTGAACGCGCTCTGCCCCGGCTGGGTGGATACGCCCTTCAACGAACCTTTCATCGCCCAGATGGGCGGACGGAGTGCCATCGAGGCCTATATCCGCGAGAAGGTGCCGCTCGGCCGATGGGCAAGCGTCGACGAAATTGCCGAGTCGATCCTCTTCCTGGTCTCCGACCGCTCGTCCTACATGACCGGGCAGATTCTGGTGGTCGATGGCGGGGAGACTGTGGTCTGATTTTCAGACGCACACGGCTACAGCCCATCGCTCCGATGCCGCTGGCGAGGCCTGAAATGGGGCAACGTGGCCGCCCGCCCCCTCCTCATTCCTGTGCTTGTCACAGGAATCCAGCCACGGCGCGTCCGCGCCGTGAATGACTTGCTGCAGGACAGGACAGAGCCTCCCGCGCCGCCGACGCGGCGCCGCTGGATCCCTGTGATAAGCAGAGGGGTGAGGGCCGGCATGTTGCGGAGGCCCTCACACCCGCACGTGGCCGATGCCCTTGCTGGCGATCTCCTCGAAACTCTCGTCATAGCCGGCATCGGCATAACGGATGACCCCTAGCGACGTGTCGTTGGTCAGCGCGTGGTCGAGCCTTTCGTCGGCCGCCTTCGTGCCGTCGGCAACGACCGTCACGCCGCAGCTCGTCATGTAACCGGCATAGCCACCGCCGCCAGAATGGACGACGACAAGGTCGGCCATCGAGGAGCAGAGCAGCATGGCGTCGAGGAGCGGCCAATCGGCGATCGCGTCCGAGCCATCCCTCATCCGCTCCGTCATGATGTTCGGATGCGCCATCGCGCCGGCATCGAGGTGATCGCGCGAAAACGCGATCGGCCCCTTGAGTTCACCGCTGGCGACCAGTTGATTGACGCTCCGCGCGAGCGCGGTGCGTTCGCCATGGCCGAGCCAGGCAATGCGCGCCGGCAGCCCCTCGAAAGGGATATGCTGCCGCGCGAGCCGGATCCAGTTGGTGATGATCCGGTTTTCCGGGAACATTTCGAGGAGCAGGTCGTCGATCCGCGCGATGTCGCTCTCCTCGCCGGAAAGCGCCATCCAGCGGAACGGGCCGATGGCGCGGGCAAAAAGCGGACGGAGATATGCTTCGGCGAAGATCGGGATGTCGAAGGCGTTGGCAACACCCCCTTCCCGCGCCTGCGTGCGGATCAGGTTGCCGTTGTCGAAGACCTCGGCGCCCTTTCTCTGAAAATCGAGCATCGCCTTCACGTGCTCGACGATCGACGCGCGGCTTGCCGCCATCAGCTGGCCCTGTCCGTCTTCGCGCAGCGACCGCACCTGGTCGAGACTCATCCCCTTCGGCACGTAGCCGTAGACGAGATCATGCGCAGAGGTCTGGTCGGTCACCACGTCGGGAACGACACCGCGCCGGGCGATCTCCGGATAGATCTCGGCGGCATTACCGACGAGCCCGACCGAGAGGGCTTTTTTCTCCCTGACCGCCGCGTCGATCATCGCGAGCGCCGCGTCGAGGTCAGGCGCGATCTCCTGAAGATAGCCGACCTGCTGGCGCTTCTTTGCGCGTTCCGGATCGATATCGACGCAGAGGATGGCGGCCCCCGCCATGCGGCCGGCAAGCGGCTGTGCGCCACCCATGCCGCCGAGCCCGGCGGTCAGCACGAAACGTCCGGAAAGATCGCCGCCGAAGCGGCGCTCGGCAATCCGCATGAAGATCTCATAGGTGCCCTGGATCACCCCCTGGCTGCCAATATATTGCCAGGCGCCTGCCGTCAGCCCACCCCAGCAGATCAGCCCCTTTCGCTGCAGCTCATAGAAGACCTCGGCTTTGGCCCATTGGCCGACGATGTTGCAATTCGCCATGATGACGAGCGGCGCCTTGGCATGGGTTCTCAACAGACCGACCGGCTTGCCCGACTGGATGACCAGCGTCTGGTCCTCGTCCATCTCGGTGAGCGTCTTGACGATGGCCCGATGGGACGGCCAGTTGCGCGCGGCCTTGCCGAGGGCGGCGTAGACGACGAGATTGTCCGGATCCTCCCCGACGGAAAGGACGTTTTCGAGAAGCCGCAGCAGCGCTTCCTGCCGCCAGCCCTTGGCACGCAGGCCCGGCCCGCCGGGAATCGGAAAGTTCGGATGACGGGGATTGGGCTTGGGCATGGCGGTCGTTCCTTTGTGCGTGGCGGTCGTGTCTTTGCCCCTCACCCTAACCCTCTCCCCGCGAGCGGGGAGATCGGACGGGAAGGGCGAGGCATGTCCCTTCTCCCCGTCCTGCGGGGAGAAGGTGCCGGCAGGCGGATGAGGGGCGCACCACAACACCCTCGTTCATTCACTTCGGCGGCAGCGAAAACACGTAGCTGAGCGCCGCATCCAGCAGGCGCCGACGCAAAGCATCATCGCCATAGGCCTCCACCCCGGCGCGCACCCAGCCGTGCATCCGGCGCTCGCCCATCACCATCTGCACGATGCCGGGCAGCGCCAAGGCCCAGTGGTCGTTGCCCTTGCCAAGCCGCACCAGCATTCCATCCTCGCGGGCGCCGCAGAGCAAATTGCCGTTCAGGAGAAAGGCCAAACCACCGAACATCGGCTTTTCCGAAAGCCCCGGCTGATCGCCGAGGTCTTGCTTCACCAGTTCCTCAAGCCCGGTATCGCGCGCCACATCGCCCTCCCGTCAACGCTTCCCCGCCAGGGCGTAGCGTGCAATATCGATCCCCATCGCCTTTTCGACCGACGGATAGACGGACGGGTCGAGTACGCTGGAGGCGAGCGGGATCACCGACTTCGGCACATGCAGCACGAAGACCGTCATGCCCACCTGCAACTGCCCGACGCTTAAAGGTTCACCCTCCGGCGACAGCGTGGTGATGACGTCCGGGAAGGTCGCAAGGCGCGCACCGTCCGGCGTTTCCACGGCCATGTACTCGTTCATTACATGAAGTACCGTTGAGTCATCGCCCCTCCCGAGCGTGACCGTGCCGATGTCGAAGGCCTCCTTGGTATAGACGACGGATTTATCCGTGATCGTTCCCTCGGCAAGAATGGAGCCGTTGGTGGTATTTGCGATCGCATCGATTACGGCGCTGCCGCCCTTGCCTTCCGCAGCGATAATCGCCTCTCCCAGAGTCAGCGCCATGGAAATGCCGCCGAGCGCGGCATTGGCCTTGACGTAGGACGCGTGGACAGGATTGCGGCAGGAGGCGATGAAGCCGCCTGACATGTCTGCCGCGGTCCTCAGGATCGGCGACACCTTTGCCGTCGCACCCCGGACCACGAGCTCGATATAGCGGTTCTCCTCACGGTTTCCCCCGACCGCCGTCTGGATCATCGGTTCGGGCGAACCGGCAAGGCCGATCGACCCCATATCTCCCGTCGGATGGGCGCGGATATCGCCGACGGCATCCACCACCTTGGTTCCGAGGATCGCCGAGGGCAACCAGCCATTCAGCGTCGAGGATTTGCCGTTCTGCCCGACGATCAGGCCGGTGAGTTTTTCACCGAGCGCCTCCTGAAGCAGTTCCACCGCCTTCACGTAATCGACGCCGCGCATCTCCCACGGCGTCGTCGAAGCCGGCGCGCCGATTGCAGCGGCGGTCGCCACCCAGTCGTCCGGCTCCAGCTCGTTGATCGAAACCAGTTCCGGTTTGCCGATCGAAACGGCCGCATATCCGAGCATGCGCCCGTGATCGGCCCAGCCGCCGCCGCCCGCAGCATAGACGGAACCGCCCTTGACCGCCGCCTCGACATCCTTTTCCGTCAGTATCCGGCCCATCTACGTCTTCTCCTGCAATTGCCCGTCGAGCCGTCGCACGGCCTCGAACAGCACGGCCGCGCCAAGCGCGATGTCGTCATTCTCCGCCCATTCCTCGGGCGCATGCGACCGGCCGTCGCGACAGGGAATGAAGATCATCGCGGCCTTCGTTATCCGGCCCATCCATGCCGTGTCGTGTCCGGCGCCGGAAGCCATCAGCCGATGTCGAGCGCCGACGCGCCCACAGGCCGCTTCCAGCGTCGCAAGAACCCAGGGGTCTCCGGGTGTCGGGTGATTGTCGGAGATCACCTTCGGCGGCGTGATCGCGACGCCGGTTTCCTCGGCGATGCGGGCGGCAAGCGCCTCGATGTCGCTGATGAACACCTCCATCTGCGACCTCAGTTCCGCGCGGGCATCGATCAAGAGCCGTGCCCGCGAGGGCACGACATTGGCGGCATTGGGTTCGATCTCGAATTCGCCGACGGTCGCGGTGAAGTGGCCCTCGCCTGCAGCATGGGCAAAGCCGAGCTTCTCGATCTCGAGCACAAGCCGCGAGGCGGCGACCAGCGCATCGCGGCGGCGGCCCATCGGGGTCGTGCCCGCATGATCCGCCTGCCCCTCGACGATGATCTCGATGCGGGTGATGCCGGAGATTGCCGTTACGACGCCGATATCGAGGCGCTCGGCCTCGAGCACCGGCCCCTGTTCGATGTGCAGCTCCAGAAACGCCTTGATGTCGGACCGCTTCAACGACGGCAGACGGGAAGGATCGCCGCCGGCCTCGACGATACCCTGGCGGAGCGTCAGCTCGTCGTGAGTGCGGCTCAGCCAGCCATCCGGAATAAGCCCGGCCATGCCGCGGCTGCCGACGCAGGAAACGCCGAAGATCGACACCTCCTCGGCAAGGAAATCAACGATCTCCAGATCATGATCGAGCTCGATGCCGGCATCCGCGAGCGATCGCGCTACTTCGAGCGCCGCTGCGACGCCGGCGATCCCGTCGAAGCGGCCGCCCTCCGGCACCGTGTCGGAATGCGAGCCGAGCATGATCGTGCCGAGTGCCGGCTTGCGGCCCTTGCGCCGGCCGATGAGGTTACCGGCCGCATCGATCCTCGTGTCGAGGCCCGCCGCCCTGAAGTGCTCTTCGAGGAAGGCACGACCTTCGAGGAAGAGCGGGGTGAAGGCCCGCCGGGTATAGGGGCGATCGGGCTCGGTGATACGCGCGAGCCCTTTGACGATCTCGGCGATGCGCCGCGCATCGATCGGCAGATTGGTTTGCGTTGCGGTCATTGCCGCGCCTCCTGAAGTGGCAGGCTCGGCAACGGCCGCACGAACGCTCCGGTACCGGGCTCGGCCACGACCCGGCTGCCATCGAAGGCGAGCCGGCCGCGCAGATAGGTGGCGGAGACCCGCCACGGCAGGCGGATACCGTTATAGGGCGACCAGCCGACGACATTGTTACCGCTTTCGGCCGCATCATAGACATAGGATTCCGGCGTCATGACGATGATATCGGCATCCTTGCCGGCTTCGAGTGCCCCCTTGCAATGGTCGAGGTGGAAGTGCCGTGCGGGGTTGAGCGCCATAAGCTCGGCGGCGCGCGTCAGCGGAATGCCGCGCTCCAGCGCACCCTTGACGAAAAGCGGCACCATCACCTCAAGGCCCGGCACTCCGGAGGCGTTGGCGAGCATATCCGGATTGGTCTTGCGATCCTCCGACCAGCTCACATGATCGGTCGAAACCAGAGTGACATTGCCGCCAGCCACATGCCGCCAGAGTTTTTCCACCTCCGCGCGCGGCCGGATCGGCGGGTTGATCTTGGCCTTGCCGCCGAGGCGGCGCACGTCGTTTTCCTCGTCCAGCGTCAGATAGTGAATACAGCACTCGATCGTCGCCGCATGACCCAGCGCCCGGTAGGCGGCAGCGATTTCGTAGCCACGCCCGAGCGAGCAATGCACCACATGTGCTGGGCAGCCAGTTGCCGCCCCCGTTTCATAGATCTGGTTGGTGGCAAGCAGCTCCGTCAGAGGCGGACGCGAAAGCCCATGCGCCCGATAGTCCGTGATCCCTGCTGCCTTGACCTTATCGATCGCGGCCCGCACCGCCTCATCATCCTCATTGTGAACGCCGGCGGTCAGTCCCGTCGGAGCGATAGCCCGGAAGCACTCTTCCAATAGCGCGGCAGGAATTCGCGGAAAACGTTTCGGGTCCGTTCCAAATGTCGAGAACTTGAAGGCGGCAACACCTGCCTCCACCATCTCGCCGATCCGTGACGGTCCCTCCTCGGGATCAATGGTGCCATAGAGCGCAAAGTCGACGCGGGCCCGCGGAGCGGCATGGGCGATCTTGCGCCTGACCGCTTCCGCCGATGAGACGAGATTGCCCTCGTCGTAGGGCATGTCGACAATCGTCGTCACCCCACCAGCGGCAGCCGAGCGCGTCGACCAGATGAAGTCTTCCTGATTCTTCTGCGACAGCGAATGCACCTGGGCATCGATCGCGCCGGGCAGGATCAGCGCCTTGCCGAGGTCGTGCCGTTCGCGAGCCGCCGGTGCAGCGCCCTGCCCGACATGCACGACCTTGCCGTCGCGGACCGCCACGTGTCCGCCCTCGACGATACGGTGCGGCAGGACGACGGTGCCTTTCAGAACGAGATCGAAATCGGACATTGCTCTTTCCCTTCCCGTTCACTCTGCCCGCTTATTTGGCCAGCGCAAAAAAGTCGTCGAATTCCGGCATCGGCGCCGTCTCGACGAAAGCGCGCGACAGGTCGTGATCAGTGAACGCCGCCTGCAGCGCTTCGATCTCCTTCGAAAGCGGCCGGTCCTTGAGGTAGATCGGGCTGACCGTGCGAGTGCGATCGTAGGCCAGCTTGACGACGCCCCACGGCTCGTCGCCGACGAGATCCATCGCCTGCGCCGACAGCATCGCCTCGATTGCCGCGAGCTGCCTGAGATCGCGGACCTGCGTTTCCATGCGCTCGACAATCAGCGGCAGGAAGGTCGCCTCCTCTTCCAGCCCTCCGGCGACGACGATCGATTGGGCGGACAAGGGAACGGCGAGTGACTGGACGCGCATATAGAGCTCGACCGCGAGCTTCATCAACGGCCCAAGCCCCGTGGCGACCTCCCCGGGCGCGACGAGATTGACCGAGAGATTGCGCCGCCCGCCGTTGGAAAGCAGGATACAGCGGTTCAAGACATTGCGCGCCACATGCGAGAAGGCGACCTGCGCCGCCTCGATATAGAGCGTCGTCGTCAATGGCAGGGAAGCGCCGGATGAATGCACCTGCCCCCCAAGCACCACCGGGTTGTCATCCGAGAGATAGGTTGCCTCGACAAGCCGGCCGGCGGCCACCAGCAGGGTATCGACGACCGCGCCAAAGACCTGGGCGGTCATGCGAAGGCTCAACGGATCGTGGATCGCGGTCGGCAGCGGCCAATCGGCGATGCCCGACTGGCCGTAGAGCCAGGACCCGACAAGCGCTTCGCCGCGGGTCGAAAGCGTCGCCGCA
The DNA here is from genome assembly GCF_013283645.1 of Sinorhizobium psoraleae. Classification (GTDB taxonomy): domain Bacteria; phylum Pseudomonadota; class Alphaproteobacteria; order Rhizobiales; family Rhizobiaceae; genus Sinorhizobium; species Sinorhizobium psoraleae. Next base: position 1,394,156 of record NZ_JABEKV010000001.1, on the reverse strand, counting down.
ACGAGCCAGGGATCGGCGGAGGCGCCGAGCGCGCGCGACGACATGACGCCGGTGACGAGCAGGACGCGGATCGCCGCCGCCGCCTCGCGCAGGACATCTGCGGCGGCCGCATAGGAGATCGCATTGACGCTCAGCGCGGCCAGCGCATCGCGCGGCCGCATGACGAAAGGGCTCAGCCCCGCTTCTTTCAACGCCGATTCGGCCGTCATGAGCTGGCCGTTGAAATAGGCGTCGCCGACACCGGTCAATACTGAGGCCACCTGCCCCATCAGCCCGATGTCGGCGCAGCCCATCGAGCCGTGGCGGCGCACAGCCGGAACGATTCCGCGCTCCAGAAGCGCGAGGAAGGCGTTGATAAGTTCGGGGCTGCATCCGGTATGCCCGCGCATCGCGGTGTTCACGCGGATGGCGATCGCCTTGCGGATGATCGGCGCGGCAAAGAATTCGCCCGTGCCGAAGTGATGGGCGCGCACAAGCGACGTGTTGAATTCGGCGAGATCGTCGGCCGTCCAGAGGCGGTCCTTCATCGAACCGACGCCGGTGTTGGAGCCATAGACCGGCAACCCCATGGCGACGCGGTCGGCAACCACCTTGTGGGCGGCGGCAACCCGCTCCATGCCGCTATCGTCGGCGACCGGCCGCGCCAACCCGACGCCGATCTCTTCGAGTACCCCGAAGTCGAGCGGTTTTCCGCACAGGACGATGGTCTTGACCGATTGCAGCATGCCGGAACGAACCTCTTTTGCGAGCATGCTATGCGCACAGTGCCAATGCGTGATATATCCCAAATTCGGAACGAATGATGCCGAAATCCGAACAGGGCAGATCGACATCCCTGTTCGAAGCGTGGGTAGATATCGTGGATATTGCGACGATCGTCCTTGTCGACGCGACGCTGCGTGAAGGCGGCATACGGCGTGCGGCAAAACACAGCGGACGCCCGCCGTCGAGTGTCAGCGCCGCCGTACGGCGCTTCGAGCAGACAATTTCCGTGCCGCTGCTCCGCCGCGAAGGCGCCATGCTCGTGCCGACGCTCGAGGCCCAGGCACGCATCGCGGAAATCGCAGAGGCAGCGGAAACCGCAAGGCTTCTTGTGGGGAGCCATGAGCGCCAGAGGACAGGCTTAATTCCTCCGGTTAGCCTGGCCGCGCTTGATCGTTTCGTGAAGATCGCCCGCAACGGCAGCATACGATCCGTCGCGCGGATGCTCGGTCTCGGCCAACCCCAGCTCACGCGTCAGATGGCGGGCCTCGAACGCCATCTCGGTTACCGGCTGTTCGAGCGCGCTTATCATGGGATGGTCTGCACCGAGGAAGCGCTTGCCGTCATCCCGCTCGTGGAAAAGCTGCTTCAATCCTGGGGACGCCTGATGCGCGCATCGGACGACCGCTTTCGCCGCGACGCGACGACATGGCGTCTCGGTGCGGTGATGCCGCTCGGTCCCGAGAGCGAGATCGCGCGCATGCTGGCGGCGCTGACGGCCGCCTGGCATGCGGCCCGCCCTCGCCAGCACCTCTTCATTTCAAGCACGACTGCGGATGAACTCATCGCCGGACTGAAGAGCCGGCGCTTCGATGCCGCGCTCCTCGACGTCGCCGACTTTCCGACTGAATTCGAAGGCCGGCTCGTGTCGGAGACGCCGCTGGCGCTCGCAGGCGCCGCGGCAACATTGTCCGAAATCAGCGGCGACTTCGCCCATCTGCTCTGCACCACGCCGATCGCCGTTCCAAGCGCCAAGAGCGGCCTGAGGCGCGAGGCGACGCGCTTTCTGGAAGACACGCTCAGTGAAAGCGAGCGCCGGCGCGTCACCCTGATCGAGGTTGACTCCATCCCGGTGATCATCAATCTGGTCAGCCATCACGGTTATCTCTCGATATTGCCGGAAAGCTCGCTCGCACGCGTCCATCGCCCGCCCGCGATGATCCGCCTCGCCCCCGCCTACAAACAATCCCTGACCCTCGTCTGGCCGCGAAAGGCGCTTTGGGCCCAGGCCGGCGAAGCCATGTTCAGGATGATGAAAAGCGGAGCCGCCCGCACTTGAATCACCTTGGTACGCGGCCGCTACAAGCCGCTGATCCGACTCGCTGATCCGGCGCCGGGTGTATCAAGACCTGAAGCTGCCGGTCAAATCTTGAGCTTCAGGCGCCGGCGCGTTTCGCTGGGGCTCTCGCGATAGTGGGCGCGGTAGCTGCGTGAGAACGAGGACGAGGAATTGAACCCGGCGATCGCGGCGATGTCCGCAAACTCCATCCGCGTCTCGATCACCTTGCGGCGCGCGGCATTGAGGCGGAGAGCGAGATAATGCTCGTGCGGAGCCACACCCATCGCCTCCTTGAAGAGGTCCTGCAGATGCCGGGCGCTGACGCCGACACGGCGTGCGAGGCGCGCGAGCGTCAGCGGCGCCTCGACCGTCTCGGCCATCAGCTTGACCGCCGCACCGACGCGGGCATCGAGAATGCGCATATTGCCGATCGCCGGCACCTGCAGCAGATCGCCGCGCGTGCGCTCCTGCTCGTAGATAAAGAGGCGGGAGACTTCGAGCGCCAGCGAATAGCCGTGCGCACGACGGATCAGTTCGAGCATCAGATCGAGCGTCGGCAGCGAGCCGCCGGTGGTGATGCGTTTGCCGTCGATGACGAAACGCTCGCGCACCATGGTCACCTGCGGATAGGCCGCGGCGAAATCCTCGAAGTCCTCCCAATGGGTGGTGGCGGAAAAATTGTCGAGCAGGCTGGTCTCGGCGAGCAGCCAGGAGCCGGATTCGATCCCGGCCATGACTTCCCGATGCCGCGCCGTTTGCGAGAGCAGCATCCTGAGTTGCGAGGTGGCGCTGCGCTCCCAGCTGTAGCTCGACAGCACGAAGAGCGGCGCCGTCTCGCGCTGGGGCCGGAAGGGCCCGGCGACGGGGATCGGGATGCCGCTCTTGGTCTCGATTGCTTCGCCGTCCGGACTGAAGATTGTCCAGGTGTAAAGCGCGTGTCCGGCAATGCGGTTGGCAGCCCGCAGCGGCTCGATGACCGAGGCGACGAGGATCAGGTTCGTCTCCGGGAGGACAAGCAGATCCACATGCTGCGACTGCGAAACGGATTGATCCATTGTGAAACTTCCTCCCGAACTTCCGAGAATGTATAGAATGTCGCTGATGATGAAAAGCAGAGACGGCTTTTCTGGCTCGTAATGGCTCTCAATAAAAGGGAGACAGCAATGCCGCTCAGCATGAACCGCGAGGTATTCATCACCTGCGCCGTCACCGGTTCGGGAGACACCGTTTCGAAATCCGGCCACGTTCCGATCACACCGAAACAGATCGCCGACGCGGCGATCGAGGCCGCCAAGGCGGGTGCCGCGGTCGCTCACTGCCATGTTCGCGATCCGGAAACCGGCGCGCCGGCCCGCCGCCTCGATCTCTACAAAGAGGTCACCGACCGTATCCGCTCCGCCGACGTCGACGTTGTGCTGAATTTGACCGCGGGCATGGGCGGGGACCTCGTGTTCGGCAATGTCGAAAGCCCGTTGCCGGTCAACGAGAAAGGCACGGACATGGCCGGCGCCACCGAGCGCGTCGCCCATGTTGCCGAATGCCTGCCGGAAATCTGCACCCTCGACTGCGGCACGATGAACTTCTCGCTCGGCGACTATGTCATGACCAACACGCCGTCGATGCTGCGCGAGATGGCGCGCCAGATGACCGCACTCGGCGTCCGCCCCGAGATCGAGGCCTTCGATACCGGCCATCTCTGGTTCGCCAAGCAGCTCGTCGAGGAAGGCCTGATCGAGGATCCGGTGCTGATCCAGCTCTGCATGGGCATTCCGTGGGGCGCGCCGGACGACCTCAACACCTTTATGGCGATGGTCAACAACGTACCGGCGAACTGGACCTTCTCGGCCTTCTCGATCGGCCGCAATGCGCTCGCCTACCCGGCGGCGGCGATCCTTGCCGGCGGCAACGTCCGCGTCGGCCTCGAAGACAATCTCTATGTCGGCAAGGGCCAACTCGCGACCAACGGCCAGCTCGTCGAAAAGGCGGTCTCGGTCATCGAGGGTATGGGCGCGAAGATCATCGGGCCGGAAGAGGTCCGCGAGAAGCTGAAGCTGAAGAAGCGGTAAGAGCGAGTTCGGCCCCTCATCCGCCTGCCGGCACCTTCTCCCCGTAGAGACGGGGAGAAGGATGCAAGCCGTAGGCGTCCAGTTCCCTCTCCCCGCCTGCGGGGAGAGGGCTAGGGTGAGGGGCAGACTGAGATTTCAGAAATCGGGGAGAGGGAATGAGCATCATCACCAAGGCCGCCTGCGTCGGCGGCGGCGTCATCGGCGGAGCCTGGGCGGCGCGCTTCGCGCTTGCCGGCATCGACGTCAACATCTTCGATCCGCATCCGGAAGCCGAGCGCATTATCGGCGAGGTCATGGCCAATGCCGAGAAGGCCTATGGCATGCTGACCATGGCGCCGCTGCCGCCACGCGGCAAGCTCACCTTCTGCAAGACCATCCAGCAAGCAGTCGAAGGCGTTGACTGGATTCAGGAAAGCGTTCCCGAGCGGCTGGAGCTGAAGCGCGGCGTCATCACCGAGATCGACGCCTTTGCCCGCCCCGACGCACTCATCGGTTCCTCGACCTCGGGCCTCCTGCCGTCGGACCTGCAGGCCGACATGAAATACCCCGAACGCATGTTCGTGGCGCATCCCTATAACCCGGTCTATCTGCTGCCGCTGGTCGAACTCGTCGGCGGCAAGAAGACCTCCGCGCAAACGATCAAGCGGGCGGAGGAAGGCGTTGCCGAAATCGGCATGAAGGGCGTCGTTATCGCCAAGGAGATAGAGGCTTTCGTCGGCGACCGCCTGCTCGAGGCGCTGTGGCGCGAAGCTTTGTGGCTGATCCAGGACGACATCTGCGATACGGAGACGCTCGACGATGTCATGCGTTATTCCTTCGGTATGCGCTGGGCACAGATGGGCCTGTTCGAGACCTATCGTATCGCCGGTGGCGAGGCTGGCATGCGCCACTTCCTCGCCCAGTTCGGCCCGTGCCTGAAATGGCCCTGGACCAAGTTTACCGACGTCGTCGATCTCGACGACGCGCTCGTCGAAAAGATTGGCGCGCAGTCGGATGCGCAAGCCGCCGGCCGCTCGATCCGCGAACTCGAACGCATCCGAGACGAAAACCTCGTCGGCATCATGCATGCGCTGAAAGCCGGCAATGGCGGCGAAGGCTGGGGCGCCGGCAAGCTGCTCGCCGATTTCGAGAAGCGTCTTTGGGCCAAGGGCGGCAATCAGGCGAAAACCCATGACGCCTCCGGCCCGCTGCGTCTCCTCGAAACCAAGGTCAACGCCGCCTGGGTCGACTACAACGGCCACATGACCGAGCACCGCTATCTGCAGCTCTTCGGCGACACCTCCGATGCGCTGTTGCGGCTGATCGGCGTCGACTTCGCCTATGTCGAAGCCGGCCACAGCTACTACACAGTAGAAACGCATATCCGCCATCTCGGCGAGGCCAAGCTCGGTCAGGCGCTTTACACGACGCTGCAGCTTCTCGCCGCCGACGAGAAGCGCATTCAATTCTTCACCAGGATCCACGATGCCGCATCGGGCGAAGTGATCGCGACCGCCGAGCAGATGATGCTGCACGTCGACGCCAAGGCCGGCAAATCAGTGCCGGCGCCGACGGAAGTGCTGGCGAAGCTGAAGCCGATTGCCGAAGGGCATGCCAAACTCGCTGCGCCGGAGGGCGCTGGGCGGCACGTGGGGCAGAAACGGTGAAGGTGATGGGGCGGACGATCGCCCCTCATCCGCCTGCCGGCACCTTCTCCCCGTTCTGACGGGGAGAAGGGACTCGCGACAGCCGCTCGCACCCCTCTTCCGTCGCGCGTGGGGAGCGGCCAGCAAAAGCGTCCCCTCTCCCTCCCCGCGCGCGGGGAGAGGGCTAGGGTGAGGGGCGAAAAGCCAAAAACGCCGCCGGCCGATGAGGAGATCGGCCGATGGCAGGCGGACCAAAAGAATACGAGGGAGAACAATGAATTTCGCACTGACCGAAGAACAGCAGATGATCGTCGACACGGTCCGCACCTTCGTCGAGACCGAGATCTATCCGCATGAAAACGAGGTCGAGCGTACAGGCATCGTACCGCGCGAGCTCGGCGAGGAAATTGCCCGCAAGTGCAGGGAGCTAGGCTTCTTCGCCTGCAATTTCCCGGAAGAAGTCGGCGGCGCCGGGCTCGATCACCTGACATTTACGCTCGTCGAGCGTGAGCTTGGCCGCGGTTCGATGGGCTTGACCGTATTCTTCGGCCGCCCCTCCGGTATCCTGATGGCCTGCAACGATGAGCAGCGCGAGCGTTACCTGCTGCCTGCCGTTAAAGGCGAAAAGTTCGATGCGCTTGCCATGACCGAACCGGACGCCGGCTCGGACGTTCGCGGCATGAAATGCTTCGCCAGGCAGGACGGCGACGACTGGATCGTCAACGGCACGAAGCACTTCATCAGTCACGCCGATATCGCCGATTTCGTCATCGTCTTCATCGCCACCGGCGAGGAGCAGACGCCGCGCGGGCCGAAGAAGAAGATCACCTGTTTCCTGGTCGATCGCGGCACGCCGGGCTTCCAGATCCGCGAGGGCTACAACTCCGTCTCGCATCGCGGCTACAAGAATTGCATCCTGACCTTCGACGATTGCCGGCTGCCCTCCGCGCAGATTCTCGGTGAGGTCCACAAGGGCTTTGATCTCGCCAACGATTGGCTCTATGCGACACGCCTGACGGTCGCCGCCACTTCGGTCGGGCGCGCTCGCCGCGCCTTCGACTATGCGCTCTCCTACGCCGCCGAACGCAAGCAGTTCGGCAAGCCGATCGGCGCCAATCAGGGCGTCTCCTTCAAGCTTGCCGACATGATCACCGAGATCGACGCCGCCGACCTGCTGACGCTCTCGGCCGCCTGGCGGCTCGACCAGGGCCTGCCCTCGAACCGCGAGGTCGCGTCGGCAAAGGTCTATGCGACGGAAATGCTCGCCCGCGTCACCGACGAGGCGATCCAGATCTTTGGCGGCATGGGTCTGATGGACGACCTGCCGCTCGCCCGCTTCTGGCGCGATGCCCGCGTCGAGCGCATCTGGGACGGAACGTCGGAAATCCAGCGCCACATCATCAGCCGCGACCTGCTGCGGCCGCTGGGAGCTTGAGGGATGGGCGAGTTTCCGCAAGTCACCCCCCTCTGCCCTGCCGGGCATCTCCCCCACAAGGGGGGAGATTGGCAAGCGACCACCCAGCTTCTTGATCCGCAGGCCATCCCTGCCATCTGCCGCATCATTCCCGCAATCCATCGCCCACTAAAAACACCCCACTCCTCGACGGTCACTGACTGGCAAAGACAGCGCCCCGTCCAATCTCCCCCCTTGTGGGGGAGATGCCCGGCAGGGCAGAGGGGGGTATTCCGCGGATCGCGCCCCCTTGACGCATTCAACGAGGGCGCAGCATGACCACCTCCCCCCGCTCCCTCGACCGACTGATCCGCCCCCGCTCCATCGCTGTCTTCGGCGGCAAGGAAGCGCGGCGCGTCATCGAACAATGCGACAAGATGGGCTTTGCCGGCGAAATCTGGCCGGTCCATCCGCGTGAAGAAGAAATCCTCGGCCGCCGCTGCTACCGCTCGGTGGCCGACCTGCCGGATGCGCCGGATGCCTCGTTCGTCGGCGTCAACCGGGCGCTGACGATCGATATCATCCGGGATCTGGCGACACGCGGCGCCGGCGGCGCCGTCTGCTACGCATCGGGCTTCCGCGAGGCGGCCAGCGAGCTTGCCGACGGCAATGACCTACAGGAGGCGCTGGTTGCCGCTGCCGGCGACATGCCGATCGTCGGACCGAATTGCTACGGTTTCATCAACATGCTCGACGGCGCCCTGCTCTGGCCGGACCAGCACGGCATGCTTCGCGTCGATCACGGCGTGGCGATCCTCACCCAATCCTCCAACATTGCCTGCAACATCTCCATGCAGACACGCGGGCTGCCCCTCGCCTATGTCATGACCGCCGGCAACCAGGCCCAGACCGGCCTCTCGGACATCGCCTGCGCCGTGCTCGAGGATCCGCGCGTCACCGCCGTCGGCCTCCATATCGAAGGCTTCGACAGCATCGAGGCGCTCGAGCGGCTGGCGACCCGCGCCCGCGAACTGCGCAAGCCCGTCGTGACGCTGAAGGTCGGCAAGTCCGAGGCCGCGCAGCTTGCGACCGTCTCCCACACGGCCTCGCTCGCCGGCAATGACCGTGTCTCATCGGCGCTGCTGGCCCGCCTCGGCATTGGCCGGGTCGACACCCTGCCCGAGCTCCTTGAAACGCTGAAGCTCCTGCATCTTCACGGGCCCCTTCCCAGCGCCGACATCTCCTCGATGAGTTGCTCCGGCGGCGAAGCGTCGCTGGTGGCGGATGCCGGCGTCCGCCGCAAAATCAATTTTCGGCCCCTTCGCGAGGAACAGCGCCGGCCGCTCAAGGAAAGCCTGGGCGAGATGGTGACGATCGCCAATCCGCTCGACTATCACACTTTCGTCTGGGGCAATCGCGAGAAACAGACGGCCGCCTTCACCGCGATGATGAAGGGCGACTACGCATTGAACCTGATCGTGCTCGATTTTCCGCGTCTCGACCGTTGCGACGCCGCCGATTGGGTGACGACCTGCGAGGCCGTCATCGCCTCGGCGAATGCGACCGGTGCTGTCGCGGGCATCGTCGCAAGCCTCGGCGAGAACATGCCGGAAGCGACCGCGCTGTCACTGATGGCGGCGGGCGTTGTTCCCTTCTTCGGCATCGACGAAGCGCTCGCCGCCGCCGAAACTGCGGCCGAGATCGGCGCCGCCTGGGCACGGACCGTCCCACCGCCCCTCCTCAAGGTGCGCGCCGAAGCGGGCGACGCCGTCACGCTGACCGAGGCCGAAGCAAAGGCGGAGCTCCTCGAATCCGGCGTCGAAGTGCCTCGGGGCAGGACGGCCGCCACGCCCGAGGAAGCCGCCACCGCCGCCGAGGCGCTCGGCTTCCCTGTGGTGCTCAAAGGTCTCGGTGTTGCCCACAAGAGCGAAGCCGGTGCGGTCAAGCTGAACCTCGCGAGCCGCGAGGAGGTTCACGACGCGGCAACAGCGATGGCCGCCGTCGCTTCCGGTTATCTTGTGGAAAAGATGGTCGCGAAGCCGGTAGCGGAGCTCATCATCGGGGCAATGCACGATCCCTTTGCCGGCCCGGTACTCACCATCGGCGCGGGCGGAATCCTCGTGGAGTTGCTCGATGATTCCGCGATCCTGACGCTTCCGACCACCGAAAGGGCGATTTCGGAGGCGATCGACAGCCTTAAAGTCAGAAAGCTGCTGGACGGCTATCGCGGTGGCCCGAAGGGAGATATCGCGGCGCTGACCAGAACTGTCGCCGCAGCGGCATTCTATGTCGTTTCAAACGCTTCAAAGCTCGACGAACTCGATATCAATCCTGTTATGGTGTTAGCGGAAGGCCAAGGGGCCATCGCCGCTGACGCTCTGATCCGCCGGAGGAAATGACGCCTATGACCGGACCGATCCTTACCCGCCGCGAAGGCGGCATTCTCGAAGTCACGATCGATCGACCGAAAGCCAATGCCATCGATCTGAAGACGAGCCGGATCATGGGCGAAATCTTCCGCGAATTTCGCGACGAACCCACCTTGCGCGTGGCGATCATCACCGGCGCGGGCGAAAAATTCTTCTGCCCCGGCTGGGATCTCAAGGCCGCCGCCGAAGGTGACGCTGTCGACGGCGATTATGGCGTCGGCGGTTTCGGCGGCATTCAGGAACTGCGTGACCTCAACAAGCCGATCATCGCCGCCGTCAACGGCATCTGTTGCGGTGGTGGGCTGGAAATCGCGCTTTCGACCGACATCATCCTTGCCGCCGAACACGCGACCTTCGCGCTTCCGGAAATCCGTTCCGGCACGGTCGCCGATGCCGCTTCGATCAAATTGCCGAAGCGCATTCCCTACCATATCGCCATGGACATGCTGCTGACTGGACGCTGGCTCGATGCGAGCGAGGCGAACCGCTGGGGCTTCGTCAACGAGATCCTGCCAGCCGCCCGGCTGATCGAACGCGCCTGGGAACTCGCCCGCCTGCTCGAAAGCGGTCCGCCGCTCGTCTACGCCGCGATCAAGGAAGTCGTGCGCGAGGCGGAAGGCCGCGATTTCCAGACGACGATGAACAAGATCACCCGCAGGCAGTTCAAGACGGTCGACATCCTCTATTCGAGCGAAGACCAGCTCGAAGGAGCACGCGCCTTCGCCGAGAAGCGCGATCCCGTCTGGAAGGGGCGCTGAGACACGGCCGCCAATGGCCGCGGAACGAAGTTTCGGCCGGCGAAAACCGGCGTTCAACGTGGCGCGCCGCGAGCATTGACGCACGCGGAATGCATTGTCGTTCCATGAGGCGAACTTATGGAAAAGATTTATAATTTAGGACGTTACAAGCCTGCTCCGAACGATTAGCCTTATGGATCGGAACAGCTGTATCGCCGTCAAAGATCGCGGAGGAAGGAGAAAGCGGACGACATCTCGAGGCCATTTCATACGATGGTGATACGCAACAGTCTCTACCAATCACAACGAACGGCGAATGCCGACTGAAAGAAGGGAACAGGGGAATGAGCGATTACAAGGATTATCTGACACGACAGGTCATGCTCGGCAAAATGAACCGGCGTGAGTTTCTCGGACGCACAGCCGCTTTCGGCATTGCCGCCTCGACCGCCGGCACGCTTTTCGCGACCAGTGCCGCGGCGCAGGAGCCGAAACGCGGCGGTCATCTGAAGCTCGGCCTCGAAGGCGCTGCTGCAACCGACTCGAAGGATCCGGCTAAGGCCCTCTCGCAGTTCATGTTCGTCGTCGGCCGTAACTGGGGCGACATGCTTGTCGAAAGCCATCCGACCACCGGTGCGCCCGTTCCGGCACTCGCCGAATCCTGGGAACCTTCCGCCGACGCGGCAACCTGGACCTTTGCGATTCGTAAGGGCGTCAAATTCCATGATGGCAAGGAACTGACAGTCGACGACGTCATCAAGACCCTGCAGCGCCACACCGACGACAAGTCGGAATCGGGCGCGCTCGGCGTGATGAAGTCGATCAAGGAAATCAAGGCGGATGGCGACAAGCTTGTCCTGACGCTGACGGAAGGCAATGCCGACCTGCCGCTGCTTTTGACGGACTACCACCTCATCATCCAGCCGAATGGCGGCCTCGACAATCCGGACGCGATGATCGGTACCGGCCCGTACAAGGTGGCCAGCTTCGAACCGGGTGTGCGCGCCACCTTTGAAAAGAATGCCGACGACTGGCGGACGGATCGCGGCTACGTGGATTCGATCGAACTGATCGCCATGAATGACGCGACGGCACGCATCGCCGCGCTTTCTTCCGGCCAGGTGCACTACATCAACCGCGTCGACCCGAAGACCGTAAGCCTTCTCAAGCGTGCGCCGACCGTCGAAATCCTCAACACGTCCGGCCGTGGCCATTACGTCTTCATCATGCATTGCAACACCGCGCCGTTCGACAATAACGACCTTCGCATGGCGCTGAAATACGCGATGGACCGTGAAACCATGGTTGAGCGCATTCTCGGCGGCTACGGCAAAGTCGGCAACGACTTCCCGATCAACGACACCTACGCACTCTTCCCGGAAGGGATCGAGCAACGCGCCTATGATCCGGACAAGGCCGCCTTCCACTACAAGAAATCAGGTCACAGCGGCCCGGTGCTGCTGCGCACTTCCGATGTCGCCTTCCCTGGCGCGGTGGACGCGGCCGTTCTTTATCAGGAAAGCGCCAAGAAGGCCGGCATCGAGATCGAGGTCAAGCGCGAGCCGGGTGACGGCTACTGGACCAATGTCTGGAACGTCCAGCCCTTCTCGACCTCCTATTGGGGTGGCCGCCCGACCCAGGACCAGATGTATTCGACCGCCTACCTCTCGAACGCTGATTGGAACGATACGCGCTTCCAGCGGGCCGACTTCGACAAGATCCTGCTCGAGGCGCGATCCGAACTCGACGAGGCCAAGCGCAAGGACATGTACCGCACCATGGCGACGATGGTGCGTGACGAGGGCGGCGTGATCCTGCCCATGTTCAACGACTTCGTGAACGCCGCTGGCAAGCAGGTGAAGGGCTATGTCCACGACATCGGCAACGACATGTCGAACGGCTATGTCGCAACCCGAGTGTGGCTGGACGCCTGATGATGGAAAGCGGACCAATGACTGGTCCGGTTCTGACGGATGGGACCGCGGGTGAGCAACCGCGGTCCGCCGACCTTTCCGGAGTGCCAGCAAAACCCAACCCCACCGCAGCAACTGGCGCGATCGGTGGCACCTTCTGGCGGCGTTTCGTCTTTCGCCGTCCTCTCGTGGCGCTGATCCTTCAGCGCCTCGGACTGAGTGTCGGGTTGCTTTTTGCCGTGTCGCTGATGATCTTCGGCGGCATCGAAGCCCTGCCGGGCGATTTCGCCACCACCTATCTCGGCCAATCGGCGACGCCGCAGGCGGTCGAAAACATTCGCAAGGACCTTGGCCTCGACCGGCCCTGGACCGAGCGTTATCTCACTTGGCTCGGCGGCGCCGTCCAGGGTGACTTCGGTACCTCCTGGGCAAGCAAGAACTCCGTCAGCGAGCAGATCGGCAATCGCCTCGGCAATTCGCTGTTCCTCGCCTTCTTCGCCGCGCTCATCTCGGTGCCGCTCGCCGTCGGGCTCGGCATGCTGGCCGTGCAATTCCGCAATCGAATGCCGGACAAGATCATCAATGTGATATCGCTCGCGGCGATCTCGCTGCCTGAATTCTTCATCGGCTACCTGCTGATCATGTTCTTCGCCGTCCAATGGGGTGTGGCGACGTTCCCGGCGACCGTCTACGACAGCATGTCATTGGGCGAGCGACTGTCTGCGATCGCCCTTCCAGTGGCAACCCTCGTTCTTGTTGTCCTCGCTCACATGATGCGCATGACGCGGGCGGCGATCCTCAACGTCATGTCCTCCGCCTATGTCGAGACCGCTGAGCTCAAAGGTCTCGGCACCTTCCGCATCATTGCCCGCCACGCCGCTCCGAACGCCGTGGCACCGGTCATCAACGTCATCGCACTCAACCTGGCCTATCTGGTTGTTGGCGTCGTCGTCGTCGAAGTGGTCTTCGTCTATCCGGGCATGGGGCAATACATGGTGGATGCGGTGACCGTGCGTGACATGCCGGTCGTCCAGGCCTGCGGCCTGATCTTTGCGGCCTTCTACATCTTCCTCAACATGGCGGCAGACATTCTCGCCATTCTCGCCAACCCGAGACTGAGGCACCCGCGATGAATCTGAGATCTATTCCCTTGAGCGCCTGGATCGGCATCGCGGGCATCGCGATCGCCATTCTCTGCGCGATTTTCGCGCCTGTTATCGCGCCCTATGGCGAGCGGGACGTTGTCGGCGATATCTGGCTGCCCGCCGGCGGCGACTTTCTGCTCGGCACCGACAATCTCGGGCGTGACCTGCTCTCGCGCCTGATCTATGGCGCCCGCACCACCATTCTCGTGGCGCTGGCAGCAACCGTCCTCTCGTTCTGCCTCGGCATGATCCTGAGCTTCGCCGCAGCCGTGATGGGCGGCTTTGTCGACCAGCTCTTCTCGCGTTTCAACGACCTGATGATGGCGATCCCGACGCTGATCTTCGCCCTCGTCGTCCTCGCCGTTCTGCCGCAGCATCTTTGGATCCTGATCCTCGTGATGGCGGTGCTCGATTCCACCCGCGTTTTCCGCATCGGACGCGCCGTCGCGCTCGACGTCGCCGTGATGGAGTTCGTCGAGGCGGCGCGACTGCGCGGCGAAGGCTCGCTCTGGATCATCTTCCGGGAGATCCTGCCGAACACGCTTTCGCCGCTGCTTGCCGAATTCGGGCTGCGGTTCGCCTTCTCGATCCTGTTCCTCTCTACCCTCTCCTTCCTCGGCCTCGGCATTCAGCCGCCGGCCGCTGACTGGGGCGGCATGGTGAAGGACAACAAGGACGGCATCATCTTCGGCATTTCCGCGGCGCTCGTTCCAGGCGCGGCGATCGCAACGCTCGCGATCTGCGTCAACCTCGTCGTCGACTGGCTGATGAAGCGGACCTCGAGCCTGAAAGGAGGGCGCGGCGATGCCTGAGTTGCTTTCCGTCAAGAACCTGAAGATCGAGGCGACGAGCTATCCGCCGGGCGAGCCGCCCAAGGTCGTGACCCTGGTCGAAGGCGTGTCTTTCGACCTGCAGAAGGGCAAGGTGCTTGGTCTCATCGGCGAGTCCGGCGCCGGCAAATCAACGATCGGCCTCTCGGCACTTGCTTATGGCCGCGGCGGCTGCCGCATCATCGGTGGCGAGGTGCTGCTCAATGGCCGCGACATCTTGAATCTCGATCGCTCCGGCATCAACTCGGTGCGCGGCGCCCAGGTCTGCTATGTGGCGCAATCCGCAGCAGCAGCCTTCAACCCGGCCCACAAGCTCGGCGATCAGGTCATCGAGGCCTCACTCCGACACGGCATCATGACGCGGGACGAAGCCCGGAAACGTGCGCTCTATCTCTTCCGTGTACTCGGCCTTCCCAATCCCGAAACTTTCGGCGAGCGCTACCCCCACCAGGTTTCAGGCGGACAATTGCAGCGTGCAATGACCGCCATGGCGCTTTGCCCGAACCCCGAACTGATCGTCTTCGACGAACCGACCACGGCGCTAGACGTCACCACCCAGATCGACGTGCTTGCCGCGATCAAGCACGCGATCGAGGAGACGCATACGGCGGCGCTCTACATCACCCACGATCTCGCCGTGGTCGCGCAAGTGTCCGACGACATCATGGTGCTGCGCCATGGCAAGACCGTCGAATACGGCACGACCAAGCAGGTGATCGAGGCACCGGTCGAAGACTATACCCGCGCGCTCGTCAGCGTCCGCCAGACCAAGCGCGACGAGGCGGGCGATCAGTCCGGCACGCTTCTCAAAATCGAGCATGTTCATGCCGGCTATGCCAATGGCTTCAAGGTGCTGCACGACGTATCGATGCACCTGCCGAAGGGCCAGACGCTGGCGATCGTCGGCGAATCCGGCTCCGGCAAGTCGACACTTGCCCGCGTCATTACCGGCCTTTTGCCGCCGAGCGAGGGCCGCATCACCTTCGAAGGCAAGGAATTGCCGAAAGCGCTCAAAGGCCGGACGCGCGACGAGCTGCGCCGCATCCAGATGATCTATCAGATGGCGGATACGGCGATGAACCCGCGCCAGACGGTGCGCGACATCATAGGCCGGCCGCTCTCCTTCTATTTCGGCATGCACGGCGCCGAGAAAAGTGAGCGGGTCAAGGAGCTGCTCGACCAGATCGAAATGGGGCCGCGCTTCCTCGACCGTTATCCGGCCGAACTTTCCGGCGGCCAGAAGCAGCGGGTCGCCATCGCCCGGGCGCTTGCCGCCAAGCCGGAACTCATTCTCTGCGACGAGCCGACCTCGGCCCTCGATCCACTCGTGGCGGAGGGCATCCTGAATCTGCTTCTCAGGCTTCAGGAGGAAACCGCTGTTTCCTATGTCTTTATCACCCACGACATCGCCATTGTGCGGGCCATCGCGGACAGTGTCGCGGTTATGCACCGCGGTCGCCTGGTGCGTTTCGGTCCGAAGTCGAAGGTGCTTTCGCCGCCCTTCGACGACTATACCGACCTACTCTTGAAGTCTGTGCCGGAGATGGAAATCGGCTGGCTGGAAAAGGTGCTGAAGACCCGGCGCATGGAAAGCGCTGGAAACTGATCGCTTTCTCTCCCCGCGCGGGGAGAGAAAGTTGGCGAGACGCAACTCGGACAGGAACCGCGACAGCTTTCCTGGAACTGCGTTCGGTCGGCACCCTCGCGGCACCGCCCCTCAATATTCGCTCGGTACGGTCAACACCTCGGCGGCCGGTGTGTCGAGAAAGCTCCTAACCGTCGCTGGCAATTGCCGCGAGCCGAAGGCGAGCACACCGCAACGCTCGAGCATCTGGCGGATATTCGGCTCCTGCCCGATATGGCGCCAGATCATGCGCGATGCGTATGGCTGATTTTCCTTGCGCCAGGAAACGCCCATGGTCGTACCCCGGAGGTAGATGCGCTGATGCACTTCGAACGGCATCAGGATCGTTTGCGAAAGCATTGGCTCCCGACCGACGCTTCGCTCGGTGATGAAGATGCGGTTTCGCCAGAAAGTGACGAGACCGACATATTTCGAGAACTGCTGGATTTCGTTGGCGGCGTCGCGGATGCGTTCAATGGATTTCACGCGGATGGAGCCGCCGTCTTCGTATATCCGCGCGCAAGAGCAGACAACAAGGCCGGGCCACGACGGAGAAATGTGATAGGTTTGGTAATAGCCGATGTGCCGCCTGAGCGCCGAGATGTCGCCCGGAAAGCCTTCGAACAGCAGCCGCGCCTCCGAGCGGTCGCGCCCAGGGCGCGTCATGCGCGCTTCGAACAATTTCGGCGACAATGAGAAATCCTGTGCCGAAAGCCCGAAGAAGGCGGCGATCCGCGCGACATTGTGCGCCGACGGCCGCGCCTCGCCGCTGATGTAGCGATTGAACTGCTGGCGATTGATGCCAATCTCGCGGCAAATCTGCGAGATCGAGCGCCGGGTGGCGCAGGCGAACCGCAAATTGATGACGAATGTATCGGCCTGCTCCACGTCGGTATTCCCAAACCTTTGATGCTGGCAGCGTAAACTAGCGTAAACCAACGTCAAGTCGCGAAATTGCATGCTGTCCGGCAGGCGCTAGGTTTTTCCTTGAACAAACACACAAAGGGGAACTCGAAAATGACCGAATTCACGAAGCGTCCCGACGGCCTTATCGTTCCGGCCGGCATCAACCGCCGCGGCTTCCTCGCGGGCACCGCAGCACTCGGCATCGCCGCCGGCCTCGGTAGCTTGCCGGGCAAAGCCCAGGCACAGGAGCCGAAACGCGGCGGCCACTTGAAGCTCGGCCTCAAGGGAGGCGCGACAACCGATTCCCTGGATCCCGCCGCCTATACCGGCTCCGTCTCCTTCGTGATCGGCCATCTCTGGGGCGACAAGCTCGTCGAATCCGATCCGGTGACCGGCGCGCCCCTGCCCTCGATCGCTTCTTCCTGGGAGCCTTCCGCGGATGCTTCGGTGTGGACCTTCAAGATCCGCAACGACATCTCCTTCCATGACGGACGCAAGCTGACGGTGGCGGACGTCGTCGCGACGCTGAAGCGCCATTCCGACGAGGGTTCGAAATCGGGTGCGCTAGGCCTCATGCGCTCGATCAAGACGATCGAGGAAAAGGCCGGCGATCTCGTTCTGACGCTCTCGGAAGGCAATGCCGACCTGCCGCTGCTTCTCACCGATTACCACCTGATCATCCAGCCGGGCGGCGGCGTCGAAAATCCTGCCTCGCCGATCGGAACGGGTCCATACAAGCTCGTAAGCTACGAGGCCGGCATCCGCGCCACCTTTGAAAAGAACGCAGCCGACTGGCGCTCGGACCGCGGCTATGTCGACAGCGTCGAGATCATCGTCATGAACGACAACTCGGCGCGCATCGCGGCCCTTTCCTCCGGCCAGGTGCACTTCATCAACAACGTGGATCCGAAAACCGTATCGCTTCTCAAGCGTGCGCCGCGCGTCCAGATCCTCCAGACGCCAGGCAAGGGCTTCTACAGCTTCCTGATGCATTGCGACACGGCGCCCTTCGACAACAACGACCTCAGGATGGCGCTGAAATACGCGATCGATCGGCAGGCCATCCTGGACCGGGCTGTCGGCGGTTACGGCAAGCTCGGTAACGATTACCCGGTCAACGAGAACTACGCGCTCGCGCCGGAGGGAATCGAACAGCGCGTCTATGACCCGGACAAGGCTGCATTCCATTACAAGAAATCCGGTCATGACCGGCCGATCCTGCTGCGCACTTCCGACGCCGCCTTCCCGGGCGCCGTCGATGCGGCGGTTCTCTTCCAGGAAAGCGCCAAGAAGGCCGGCATCGAGCTTGAAGTCCGGCGTGAACCGGAGGACGGCTACTGGACCAATGTCTGGAACGTCCAGCCCTTCTGCGCCTCCTACTGGGGCGGCCGCCCGACGCAGGATTCCCGTTACTCGACCTCGTATCTCTCCAGCGCCGAGTGGAACGACACGCGCTTCAAGCGGAAGGATTTCGACAAACTCCTGCTCCAGGCAAGGTCCGAGCTTGACGACGCCAAGCGCAAGGAACTCTATCATACGATGGCGATTATGGTGCGCGACGAAGGCGGCCTGATCCTGCCCGTCTTCAACGACTACGTGAACGCCGCCTCCGCCTCGCTGAAGGGCTTCGTGCACGATATCGGCAACGACCTTTCGAACGGCTATGTCGGAAGCCGCGTCTGGTTCGAAAGCTAAAGCATTTTGCAGTCAGGTGGAATCACCTGACGTCGCACAAATGCAGCAATTCAAAGTGCTACAGCGAGCTTTGCGCGTCCGATTGGACGCGCGGCGCTGCAAAGCGGGATGAAGAAAAAGATGCGGGCGGTTTTCCGCCCGCATCCCGCATCTCAATAGTCAGGCATGGAAGGTAGACAAGGTGGCCGATCGCAATTTCACCGTCATCGAGAACGAATGGATCACGCTCAAGGACGGGACGCGGCTTGCCGCGCGCATCTGGATGCCCGAAGGCACGGAGCAGAACCCGGTGCCGGCCGTGCTCGAATATCTGCCCTATCGCAAGCGCGACGGCACCTGTGCACGCGACGAATCCACCTATCCGGTCTTCGCGGCTGCCGGCATCGCCGGCGTGCGCGTCGACATCCGAGGCTCAGGCGAATCCGATGGCGTGATCGACGGCGAATACACGCCGCGCGAACTTTCCGATGGGTGCGAGATCATCGAATGGATCGCGTCGCAGCCTTGGTCCAACGGCAAGGTCGGCATGATGGGCATTTCCTGGGGTGGCTTCAACTGCCTGCAGGTGGCCGCCCTCAAGCCGCCGGCACTGAAGGCGGTCATCTCGATCGCGTCAACCGTCGATCGCTACAATGACGACATCCATTACAAGAACGGCTGCCATCTCTCGGCGCAGCTCTCCTGGGCGGCGACCATGCTCGCCTATCAATCGCGTTCTCCGGATCCGGTGCTCGTCGGTGAACAATGGAAGGAGATGTGGCTGGAGCGGCTGGAGAATGAGGCCTTCTTCATGGAGGAGTGGCTCGAACACCAGCGCCGCGACGATTTCTGGCGCCACGGCTCGATCTCGGAGAATTTCGACGGATTCCCGATCCCCGCCCTGGTGATCGCCGGTTGGGCGGACGGCTATCGCAATACCCCGATCAAGGCTGTCGAGGGCCTCGGCGGCAAGGCAAAGGCGCTAATCGGTCCCTGGGTTCATAAATACCCGCATTTCGCCTGGCCGAAGCCGCGTGCCGATTTCCACAGCGAGGCGATCCGCTGGTGGAACCGCTGGCTGAGGGACGAGAAAAACGACGCAGAACAGCTGCCGCAAATGCGCGCCTACATCCTCGATGGTCCGAGCCCTGCGCTCAGACGAAACGAGGATCCGGGGCGATGGATCGGCAAGGACGTCTGGACCTCGCCGGAAATGCGCAACTTTGCGATCGCGGGCGACGGCAGTCTGACCGCCGGAGCTTCTTCGGCGAAGGGCGTCGGCGACGTCTACCTCCGCTCACCGCTCGACACCGGCACGGCTGCCGGCGAATATTTTACGCTGAAGCCGGATGCCGAAATGGCAGGCGACCAGCGCATGGATGACGCCGGGTCCCTCACCTTCGAAACGCACCCGCTTCTCGAAGCGCAGGATTATCTCGGACAGCCGGTCCTCAGTCTCGATGTAGCCTGCGGCGCCGACACCGCCAACCTCGTCGCACGCCTCGTCGATGTCCATCCCGACGGCACGGCGACGCGCGTCGCCTTCGGCGTCCTCAATCTCGCCCATCGCAACGGCAATGCGAAGCCGATACCGATGGAGAAGAACCACAAGGCGCGTGTGGCGCTGGTGCTCGACGCCTGCGGCTATCGTTTCCGCGCCGGTCACCGCATCCGCCTGTCGCTCTCGACGTCCTACTGGCCGATGATCCTGCCGCCGCCGACCGATCCGGGCCTGACAATCGACACCGCCACCCTTTCGCTGTCGCTGCCACTCCTGGGCGACCATCGCGAAATCGTCGTGCCGCAGCCCGCAAACCCGAACCCGCTGCCGCACTACATCGAGCATTCGCCGGGGAAAACGCGCCGCACCGTCGAGCGCGACATGACGAAGGGATTGACTCACTATCGGATCTACGAGGACACCGGGCTTTCCGAACATCCGGACACCGGCTATGCCACCCAGGATATCCGCGACGAGACCTGGTCCATCGCGCCTGGCGACCCGCATTCGATGACGGGCCTTTCCACCTGGACCTGCGTCGCGCGCCGCGACGACTGGTCGGTCAGGACGGTTTCGACGTCACGTTTGGCCTGTACGCAGACGGAGTGGATCACGTCGGCAAAAGTCGAGGCTTTCGAGGGCGAACAGAAAATTTTCGAGAAGAGCTTCGAAAAGCGCATCAAGCGGGACTTCATGTAGGCGGCGGGTTTCCGAGTGGGTCAACAGCCGCTCATCCGGCCTGCCGATACGGCTATCGCCTCCCCGCGGGGAGAGGGTTAGGGTGAGAGGCAAGCTCAGAGCTTAATGCCCGCAATACCTCGACCGCTCGCTCCGCGTCGGCCGCCGGAACAAAGATGTGGTCGTGGTAATAGGCCGCGACGACATTGGCGCTGATGCCCGCTCGCGTCAGCGCGCCGGAAACCGCAGCCGTCAAACCCACGGCTTCCAGCGCGGAATGCACGCTGAGCGTGATAAGACGCAGAACCGGGCCGTAGGAGAGCCCGGCCGCTTCCGCCTGCGGTCGTTCGAGAATGAGCGTCAGGCCCTCGACCTCGCGGAAGGTGCCGATCGGCTCCAGTGCAAACCACGACGGCGCGTCGCCTTGAACCGCGCAGTAGACATATTCGCCTTCCCGCAGGATCGGGTTCATCTCCGCCAACAGGCGGGCTAGATCGGTCTCTCCGCTCACGCTTACCCCTCACCTTGTCCCGAGCAGCCGCGCCACGCCATGGACAAGGTGGCGAAAGCCCTCTTCCGCGCCCGGGCTCATGTGCCGGGCTCTCAGCCATGCATGGATCATCTGCGGTTCTTCCCGGTAAGTAACGCCGACGCCAGTCTGCGCGAGCCGCGCCGCGTAATTCCGCGCGTCATCCCGCAGGGGATCGAAGTTCGCCGCCGTGATATAGGCCGGCGGCAACGCGGAAAGATCGCTCGCCTTCAGCGGATAGGCGAAAGGATTATCCGCCGGCGCCTTCAGGACCTCACGGTAATAGGCGACGTCCGCCGTCGCAAGGCCGGGCGCCTCCGCCATCTCGACATAGGAACCGCTGACGAGATCGCCGCCAAGAGCCGGATAGATCAGCACCTGACCGACGATACCCGAAAGCCCCTCGGCCCTCGCTTTGAGCACGACCCCGGCCGCGAGGTTGCCACCGGCACTGTCGCCGGCGACAACCAGCGGGCGGCCTCCAGCAAGCAGGCTTCTCAGCACGTCGTAGCAGTCATCGAACGCCGCCGGCCAGACATGTTCGGGCGCAAGCCGATAGTCGACCGAGACGAGTTCCGCCCGCGCCCCATGCGCAAGCTCGGCGCAGATCGCATCATGGCTGTCGAGCGAGCCTACGACGAAACCGCCGCCATGGATGTAGAAGATCCGCGATTCGGTGGCGACCTCCGCCGGACGATAGCGCCGCACCGGGATCCGCCCGGCCAAGCGCTCGTCCTGCCGTGTCAGTCCCGCCGGAGAGGGTGCGTCGAACTCGGCGCAAAGCGCGTCGTACCACTGGCGCTGTTGCTCGATTGATGCGTTTACAGCATCGGCGGGATAGAACGCTTCGCAGCGTTCATGAAAGGCGAGAATGCCCGGCTCGGTCGGCATTGGTCGCGGTATTTTCGAATCCATCCTGCCCTCCCGACTGCATGTTTCCTTAGATCGTTGCCGATTTTAGGAAAAAAACATGCAGCAATTCAAAGTGCTACAGCGACCTTTGAGTCTGAAAAGAAGCACGGCGCTGTAGAAGAGAGCTTACCATCGGCGTTGTCCGACGCACGACAAAATGCGGCAGGGCACGGCGCAGCCGTTTCGCCTCGCTTGCCTTCGGGTCCCCGACCGGTGTTAAGTCCGATCATGGCATTCACACTCCGGCAGTTGCAGTACTTCATCGCCGTCGCCGAACAGGGCTCTGTTACCCGCGCGGCGCAAAATCTGTCGATCTCGCAGTCCTCGATCACCGAAGCGATCAAGGAACTTGAAACCGACCTCGGCGTCGAACTCTTCGATCGCCATCCGCGCGGCCTGTCGATCACCCATAACGGCCATCAGTTCCTTCGCCACGCGACGAAGATCCTCGCCGACGTCTCCGATGCGCGGCGCAGCTTTTCCGACAACCGCGAGGAACTTGGAGGCAAGCTCAATCTCGGCGTTACCTCGCTCGTCGCCGGTTATGTGCTCTCTGACCTGCTGGCGCGCTATCGGCGCGCCTGCCCTGGGGTCGAAGTGAGCGCCATAGAGGACAATGGCTCTTATCTCGAGCATCTGCTGATCGGCGGCGAGCTCGACGTCGCGGTCATGGTGATCTCTAACCTGCGCGACCGCATGGCGCTGCAGGCGGAAATCCTCGAAACCTCGCCCTATCGCCTCTGGCTGCCGATCGGCCATCCGCTGGTGAGCGCCGACATCATCTCGGTCGACGACATCGCCAAGGAGCCGCTGATCATGCTGACGGTGGACGAGATCGAGGAGAATACCGGCAAGCTCCTGACGGCGCTCGGCGCCCGCCCGCATGTTGCGTTCCGCACGCGCTCGGTCGAAGCGGTCAGAAGCCTGGTCGCCACCGGCGCCGGCATCGCCCTGCTTCCGGATCTCGTCTACCGCCCCTGGTCGCTCGAAGGCGACCGGATCGAGAGCCGCGACGTCTCCGGCGCGCTGCCGGTCGTGCAGGTCGGCATGGTCTGGCGCAAGGGCTCGAGCCTGCCGCAATCGGCACGCGATTTCGTCGGCATCGCGGAAGCCCTGCGCAGCGCCCGCCCCCGTTGAGCTTGAATAAGCGCTCCGCGCTTCTCACTGGAAGATATCGGAAAAACCGATAACGCCATTCTGTTTAATGAATTTGCGAATACGGAGAAATCAAGGCACGCTTCGATCGGGAACAAAGCTGCGGAACGCGGCGTAAATGGGGAGACTTCCGATGAAGCAGATGTTGAAATCCTGCACGGCGCTTACTCTTTCGCTGGGCCTCGTCGCCCCTGCGCTCGCGCAGGAGCCGCTGAAGGAATTGGGCAAGGGCGAAGGCGAACTGTCGATCGTCGCCTGGGCCGGCTATATCGAGCGCGGCGAAACCGACAAGAACTACGACTGGGTCACCGACTTCGAGAAAAAGACGGGCTGCAAGGTCAGCGTCAAGACCGCCGCCACCTCGGATGAAATGGTCGCGCTGATGAACGAAGGCGGCTTCGACCTCGTCACTGCTTCCGGCGACGCTTCCCTCCGCCTCGTGGCCGGCAAGCGCGTCCAGCCGATCAACACCGACCTCATCCCGAGCTGGAAGACGATCGACGAGCGCATGCAGAATGCGCCATGGCACACGGTCAACGGCGTCCACTACGGCACCCCCTATGTCTGGGGTCCGAACGTGCTGATGTACAACAAGGAAGCCTTCAAGGGCGAAGCGCCGAAGAGCTGGAACGTCGTCTTCGAGGAAATGACGCTGCCCGACGGCAAGTCCAACAAGGGCCGCGTCCAGGCCTATGACGGTCCGATCCATGTCGCCGACGCCGCCAATTACCTGATGGCGCACAAGCCCGAACTCGGCATCAAGGATCCTTACGAGCTCAACGAAGATCAGTACAAAGCCGCGCTTGACCTGCTTCGCACCCAACGCACCCTCGTCGGCCGCTACTGGCACGACGCGATGATCCAGATCGACGACTTCAAGAACGAAGGCGTCGTCGCTTCCGGCTCCTGGCCGTTCCAGGTCAACCTGATGGAAGCCGAGAAGCTTCCGATCGCCTCGGTCATCCCGGAAGAAGGGGTAACGGGCTGGGCCGATACGACCATGCTGCATGCCGACAGCGAGCATCCAAACTGCGCCTACATGTGGATGGAACACACCCTTTCGCCGAAGGTGCAGGGCGACGTTTCCGCCTGGTTCGGCGCGAACCCCTCGGTCGGCGCCGCCTGCAAGGGCAATGATCTCCTGACCGACGCCGGCTGCAAGACCAACGGCTACGACGACTTCGAAAAGGTTAAGTTCTGGAAGACGCCGGTGACGAAGTGCGAAAGCCAGGGCGAATGCGTGCCCTATCACCGCTGGGTTTCGGACTATATCGGCGTGATCGGCGGGCGGTAAGCCTCCGCTTCCGCATCGCAAGCATTTGCCCCTCACCCCAACCCTCTCCCCGCTAGCGGGGAGAGGGAACGCCTCCGGCAAAGCCGCGGTGTAAATCTTGGGCGAGGCGCCAGTTGCGTCCCTTCACCCCGCCTGCGGGCGAAGGTGCCGGCAGGCGGATGAGGGGCCAGATCCCGGAGTATCGCAATGACCACCGCCGTCCTCTTCGACAATGTTTCCCGCTACTTCGGCGCGGTCCGCGCCGTCGACCGCGTGAACCTCGACATCGTCGAGGGCGAATTCTTCGCCATGCTCGGACCTTCAGGCTCCGGTAAGACCACATGCCTCCGGCTGATGGCCGGCTTCGAGCAGCCGACCGGCGGTCATATCGAAATCTTCGGCGAGACGGCCGAGGGCGTGCCGCCCTATCGGCGCAGCGTCAACACCGTGTTCCAGGACTACGCCCTCTTCCCGCACCTCTCGATCCTCGACAATGTTGCCTACGGCCTGATGGTCAAGGGCGCCGGCCGCGAGGAACGCCGCAAGGCCGCCGAGGATGCTCTCGCGATGGTCAAGCTGCCGGGCTATGGCACGCGCCGGCCCGGCCAGCTCTCCGGCGGCCAGCGCCAGCGCGTGGCCCTTGCCCGCGCGCTCGTCAACAAGCCCAAGGTGCTGCTCCTCGACGAGCCGCTTGGAGCGCTCGATCTGAAGCTCCGCGAACAGATGCAGGAAGAACTGAAGAGCCTGCAGAAATCGCTCGGTATCACCTTCGTCTTCGTCACCCACGATCAGGGCGAGGCGCTCTCGATGGCCGATCGCATCGCGGTCTTCAACGAGGGCCGGATCCAGCAGCTCGGCAGGCCGGAAGAGGTCTATAACCAGCCGAAGACCCGCTTCGTCGCCGATTTCGTCGGCTCGTCCAACGTCCTCTCGACGAAGCTCTGCCAAAGGCTTGGGGTGAAGGCGGCCTTCGCCAGTCTGCGGCCGGAAGCGATCGCGCTCGCGGCCCCGAGCAACGGCGCGCTCAGCCTCGCCGGGACCATCGCCGGCCAAAGCTTCCTTGGCGCGACGAACCGAGTCGTCGTCGATGTCGATGGCGCGCGTATCGCTGTGGCATCCCCCGCCGCACACGTGGTCCCGGCCATCGGCAGCCCGGTCACGATCAGCTTCGCCGCGCGCGACCTTCACCCGATGGAGGACGCATGACCATCGTCGCCGAAAGCATCATCCTCCCGGAACGCCGCGGCGCGGCCGGCCGTCTCTCGGATTTCTTCTGGAGGCACCCGTATGCGCTCCTCGCGATGCTGCTCGGCCCGCCGCTCCTTTGGCTGGGTGTCGTCTATCTCGGCTCGCTCTTCGCGCTGTTGATGCAGAGCTTTTTCTCGATCGACGATTTCTCCGGCCTCATCAATTACGAATTCACGCTCGCCACATACCGGCAACTCCTCAGCGAGACCAATCTCGACATCATCATCCGCACCGTCACAATGGCCGCGGTGGTGACGCTCGTCTCCGCGCTCATCGCCTTCCCGATCGCCTATTATGCGGCCCGCTATGCGCGCGGAAAATGGAAGGTGCTGTTCTATCTCGGCGTCATGCTGCCGCTCTGGTCGAGCTATCTGGTCAAGATCTATGCGTGGAAGCTGATCCTCGCCAAGGAAGGCATTCTCAACTGGTTCTTCGAGAAGCTTAATCTCCTCTGGCTGCTCGATGCATGGCTCGCGCTTCCGGTCGTCGGCGGCAATTCGCTGTCGGTCAGCTACACCGGCACCTTCATCGTCTTCGTCTATGTCTGGATGCCCTTCATGATCCTGCCGATCCAGGCGGCGCTGGAGCGGGTGCCGATAAACCTGATCGAAGCGTCGTCGGATCTCGGCGGCACGCCGGCCCAGACCTTCCGCCACGTGCTCTTTCCGCTGGCGCTGCCGGGCATCGTCGCCGGATCGATCTTCACCTTCTCGCTGACGCTCGGCGACTACATCATTCCGCAGATCATCGGCTCGTCGCGGCTCTTCATAGGCCAGGCGGTCTATGCCCAGCAGGGCACCGCCGGCAACATCCCGCTCGCCGCCGCCTTCACGGTCGTGCCGATCGTCATCATGGGCCTCTATCTCTGGATGGCCAAACGCATGGGGGCTTTCGATGCGCTCTGAGAAATCGAACCGCGCTCCCCTGGGCCTGAAGGTCGCGGCGGCAGCCGGCCTGGCCTTCATGCATCTGCCGATCCTCCTGATCTTCCTCTACGCTTTCACG
Organism: Sinorhizobium psoraleae; assembly: GCF_013283645.1. GTDB lineage: Bacteria > Pseudomonadota > Alphaproteobacteria > Rhizobiales > Rhizobiaceae > Sinorhizobium > Sinorhizobium psoraleae. The sequence continues at coordinate 1,367,472 of NZ_JABEKV010000001.1, read as the reverse complement.
ACCGAGGAGAAGAGCTACCAGTTCCCGCCGCCGGGACTGACGGCGCAATGGTTTGCCGTCGCCTGGAACCGGCCCGACGTGTGGGCGGCGCTGACGCTCTCGGTGAAGGTCGCCTCGATCGCGACGGCCACGGCTCTGGTGCTCGGCACGCTCTGTGCCGCCGCCGTCAGCCAGACCCGCTTCTTCGGCCGCGAGACGATTTCGCTGCTCGTCATCCTGCCAATTGCGCTTCCTGGCATCATCACCGGCATCGCGCTGCGTTCCGCCTTCTCGATGGCGGACATCCCGTTTTCCTTCTGGACCATCGTCCTCGGCCACGCGACCTTCTGTATCGTCGTCGTCTACAACAATGCTGTCGCCCGCTTCCGGCGGATCTCCGGCTCGCTGATCGAGGCCTCGATGGATCTCGGCGCCGACGGCTTCCAGACGTTCCGCCACGTGATCCTGCCGAACATCGGCACGGCGCTGCTTGCCGGCGGCATGCTTGCCTTCGCGCTTTCCTTCGATGAGGTGATCGTCACGACCTTTACCGCCGGGCAGCAATCGACCCTGCCGATCTGGATGCTGGAGGAGTTGATCCGCCCGCGTCAGCGTCCGGTGACCAATGTCGTCGCCATGATCGTGGTCGTCGTCACCTTCCTGCCGATCCTCGGCGCCTATTACCTGACGCGCGACGGCGACCAGATCGCCGGCGCCGGCAAATGACATCGAACGTAAAGGGAGAACAGACATGGACACCCAACTCTTGATCGGATCGCGCTTCGAAGCCGGAACCGAGGTCGAGGAGCACATCCTGAACCCGAGGACGGGCGCCAAGATCATCGATGTCGCGGAGGCTTCCCATGCGCAGCTCGACGTCGCCGTCGACGCGGCCGAGCGCGCCTTCGTCGCCTGGTCGCAGACGGCGCCCGCCGAGCGCTCGAACTACCTCCTGAAGATCGCCGATGCGATCGAGAAGAATGCCGACGGTTTCGCCGCGCTGGAGGCGCTGAACTGCGGCAAGCCGATCAACGCCGTAAAGAACGACGAATTGCCGGCGATCATCGACTGCTGGCGCTTCTTCGCCGGCGCGGTGCGCAACCTGCATGCCCCGGCGGCGGGTGAATACCTGCCGGGCCACACCTCGATGATCCGCCGCGACCCGATCGGCATCGTCGGCTCGATCGCGCCCTGGAACTACCCGCTGATGATGATGGCCTGGAAGCTGGCGCCCGCCATCGGCGGCGGCAATACGGTGGTCTTCAAGCCTTCCGAACAGACGCCGCTGACGGCGCTGAAGCTCGCGCGGCTGCTGGCGGAGATCCTGCCCGAAGGCGTCGTCAACGTCGTTACCGGCCGCGGCGAAACAGTCGGCAATACGCTCATCAACCATCCGAAGATCTCGATGGTCTCGATCACCGGCGACATCGCAACCGGCAAGAAGGTGCTCGCCGCGGCCGCCAAGACGGTGAAGCGTACCCATCTCGAGCTCGGCGGCAAGGCGCCGGTCATCGTCTATGACGACGCGGATCTGGAAGCTGTTGTGAACGGCATCCGCACCTTCGGATATTATAATGCAGGCCAGGACTGCACGGCCGCCTGCCGCATCTATGCGGAAGCCGGCATCTACGAGAAGTTCGTTGCCGACCTGACGTCCGCCGTCTCGACGATCCGCTACAACCTTGACGAAGATACGGAAAACGAGATCGGTCCGCTGATCTCCAAGCGCCAGCGCGATCGCGTCGCGAGCTTTGTCGAACGGGCGGCGGATCAGAAGCACATCGAGATCACCACCGGCGGCGGCGCCGGCAGCAAGGATGGCTTCTTCTTCCAGCCGACCGTCGTCGCCGGCGCCACGCAGGAAGACGAAATCGTCCGCCGCGAGGTGTTCGGGCCGGTCGTTTCCGTCACCCGCTTCACCGGCAACGATGACGCCATCGCCTGGGCGAACGACAGCGACTACGGCCTCGCCTCCTCCGTCTGGACGAAAGACATCACCAAGGCGATGCGGGCGGCCTCCCGACTGCAATACGGCTGCACCTGGATCAACACGCATTTCATGCTGACCAATGAGATGCCGCATGGCGGCGTCAAGCAGTCCGGCTACGGCAAGGACATGTCGGTCTATGCGCTCGAGGATTATACCGCCGTTCGCCACATCATGATTAATCACGGCTGATGCCGATCGGTAGCGACGCCCCTAACCGCTGATCGCTACACATAAGGAGCCGGTTTGCCCTTCGATCGTCGAAAGACGGCCGGAGGGCAATTCTTTTGTCGCCTTGATCGATAGTTCAGCAACGTGAGCCAGCGAGGCTTCGCCGCCGCGCCTGTTGCAGATTTCCCACAAATCCGGAAACATGACTCTTTGAGTCATGAAAGGCTCTTGCGCGAGCAAAAAACATGAGTGAATAGCTCATCTTATAGGATTTCGCTTATCGATCAGAAAGTTGCATCGCATGCCCGCCACGAGAACCCTTCTCCTGCCGCTCGTCCGCGCCGCCCTCGCCGGCACGTCCGCCCTCGCTCTCGTCGCCTCCGCGCAGGCACAGGAACCACAGCAGGAGACGACGTCCAGCGGTGATTCGACTGCGCTCGAAACGCTGGTCGTCAACGGCGGCAGCGGCGGCGTCATCACGGCGGAAGGTTATGTCGGCATCAGCAGCGCCACTGGCGCCAAGGTCGACACGCCCTTTCTTGAAACGCCGCAGTCGATCTCGTCGGTAACGGAACAGCAGTTGAAGGACCGCAACCCGCAGACGCTGCTCGAAACGCTCGCCTATACGCCGGGCACGCGTGTCGGCGCCTACGGCTTCGACCCGCGCTTCGACAGCTTTACCGTGCGTGGTTTCGACGTGACTTATACCGGCGTTTTCCGCGACAACCTGCGTCAGCCGGGTGCGGGCTCATCGCTGTTCAAGACCGAACCCTATGGTCTGGAAGGCGTATCAATCCTGCGCGGCCCCTCTTCGGCCCTCTATGGTGCGTCAGGAGCCGGAGGGCTTTTCAACCTGATCAGCAAGCGTCCAACTGAAGAGACGTTGCGCGAGGTGCAGGTTCAATACGGCAGTCACGATCGTTATCAGGGTCAGTTCGATTTCTCCGGCCCGGTCAATGAAACCGATCCGGTCTATTACCGCCTGACCGGTCTCCTGCGCGATGCCGATACGGAGCAAGTCGGTGTTCCGGACGATCGCGCCTATATCGCGCCCGCCTTCACCTGGAAGCCGGACGAGGACACCAGCCTTACCATTCTCGGTGAGTATTCGCGCACCAAGACCGGCGGCACGGCGGCCTACTACTACGATACCACCACGGGCAAGGTGACGGACTTCTTCGCCGGCAATCCCGCCTTCAACGACTCGATACAGACGCAAGGCCGGGTTGGCTATGAATTCGAGCATCGGTTCAACGACACGTTCGTCTTCCGTCAGAATGCACGCGTGTCCACGCTGAACATCGATGCCGATTGGGCCTTCGCCTATGCGCCTAATGCTGTCGATCCGACGCTTATCGACCGCAGCGCCGGAACGTTCGACGAGCGACTGAACGCCATTGTGATCGACAACCAGCTCGAATCGAACTTCGAAACGGGCGCCCTCGACCACACGCTGCTTACCGGCGTCGACTTCACCAAACTGCGCTGGCGCTCGCTCGACGGTCGCGGCGTCTCGCCGCCGCTCGACACGAAGAACCCCACACGCGGCGATGCCGTCGCTCCGATAGACTTCCAAACGCGCGTCGTACAGGACCAGTGGCAGGTCGGCACCTATCTGCAGGACCAGATCCGCTACGACGCCTGGACGCTGACGATCGGCGGTCGCTACGATTGGGTCTCGTCCGATACAGATACGACCGACCTGCTGACGGACACGCTCACCACAGTGTCTCAGACGGACAAGGAATTCTCCGGCCGCATCGGCTTGACCTATGAGACCGATTTTGGCCTTGCGCCCTATATCAGCTACTCGACGGCCTTCGCGCCGAATGCCGGCCTCAACCTGGAAACGAACCAGCCATTCAAGCCGACGGAAAGCAGCCAGGAGGAAATCGGCGTCAAATGGCTTTTGCCGAACAGCAACACGCTGATCTCCGCCGCCTTGTTCAATATCGACCAGAAGAACGGGCTGTACTACGAGGTCGTCAACCTGCCTTCGGGCCCGGCAAATATCCAGGTGCAGCGCGGCAAGCTGCGCTCGCGCGGCTTCGAGATCGAGGCGAACACGAGCCTCGACAATGGCCTTTCACTTACTGCCGCCTACTCCTACACCGATATGAAGATCATTCAGGGCCCGGCAGGCACGGTCGGGAATTACGTCTCCTCCGTCCCGCGCCACATGGCGGCGATCTGGGCCGACTACACGCTGCCGGAAGATGGTCCGGGTGCCGGGTTGGGCTTCGGCGCAGGCGCTCGGTTCATTGGATCGAGCTACGGCAACGACGCGAACACTATCCGCAATTCCGGGCGTGTCCTTTTCGATGCCGCGGTGCACTACGACTTCGCCGCGCTTGACGAGAAGTACGACGGCCTGCGGCTTCAGGTGAACGCCACCAATCTTTTCGACCGGCGCGAGCCCGTCTGCTCGGCCGGGTTCTGCTATCGCGACCAGGGCCGCACCGTCATCGGCTCGCTGCGCTACAACTGGTAGTACCATGGCAACGGGCGGGCATGCGAGCATGACGGAATCCGGCGGGGCAAAGCTCCTATCGGCGGCCTTTGCCGGTCCCCATGCCTGGTGCAACGAGAAGATGATGCTGGCGGAAGACCTCTCCGACGGCATTCCCCTGACTACGTTTTTCGCGTCGGGCGCCTTCGAGCGAGCGCTTGCGACCTATGCGGAGACCTCGCACGGTACCGACCGGCGTGCCGTCGCGTCCATGTGGTCGCTCTATTATTTCTCCTGTCTCACCATCCCCTATGTCGTCGCGCGGGTGCTGGATCATCAGACACTGCCCGTCGGCTTCGACGAGATGACGGTGGCGCTTTCGGCCGACGGCCTCCCCCGCGCCTTCGGCGTCGCGACGCCCGGCGACTGGCGGGATGACGACCAGCGGGAGATTTTCTCCGTGCTGGCTCCGTTGATGGAAGGACATCTCGCCAGGGTCGTCAGCCATCTGAAGACCGTCGGCGGGATTTCACCCAGGCTCGCCTGGAACAATGCCGCGGTCTATATCGACTATGCGCTCCGCACCGCCGGAACCGAGCCCTTGAGCGATCAGGCCGATGCCATGGTCGGCTGCCGCCTGATGCCGAGCGGCGCGCCCAACCCCTTCTTCGATTGCCTGCGCCACGAGGAAGAGGATGGGACGCGCGTCTGCCGACGCAAGATCTGCTGCCTGCGATACCTTCTCCCCGGCATCCCAAGTTGCGGCAGTCTTTGCGCCCTTCCCAGCCAAAGGAAACAATAGTTGTCTCGCCCTAATTTCCGCTTTGTGACCATCGTCCGGGCCATCGCACTTCTGTCGATGACACTGTTCTGCCTTGCCGCCCGTGCGGATGCCCAATGGCCCATGACCGTCACCGATGCGGTTGGCCGGCAAGTGACGATTCCGGCCCCACCCAAGGCGGTTCTGCTCGGCAGCGGTTTCAATCTTGTCGCCCTTTCGCTCATCCATCCGGATCCCGTAAGCCTCCTCGCCGGCTGGTCGGGTGACATGAAGAACGACAATCCGGAAATCTACGAAAGCTTCGTCCGCAAGTTCCCGAGGCTCGCAGAGGTACCGTTGATCGATGACGGCAGCGGAGCCGGCCTGTCCTTCGAGGCGCTCCTGACGCTCAAGGCCGATCTCGCGATCCTTGCCAATTGGCAAGCCGACACGGAAGCGGGCAAGCGTGCGATCGAATATCTCGAAAACGTCGGCGTGCCGGTGGTCGTCGTGGACTTCAACGGCGACCCCTTGAAGAACACCGCCGGCAACATGCGCCTGCTCGGCAAGATCTTCGAGCGAGAGAAGCAGGCCGAAGATTTCGCCCGCTTCTATGAAGAGCGCATCGCCCGCATTCGCGAACGGGTTGCGAAGCATTCCGAGCCGGGACCGACGGTGCTCATGGAAGCGTTCCCCGGTGCAGCCGCCTGTTGCTGGGCCTATGGCGTCGGCGGCCTCGGCGAATTCGTCAGCATTACCGGCAGCCGTAATATCGTCGAAGGAAAGCTGCCCCGCCCGGGCGGCATGGTCAACGCGGAAGCGATCATGGCCGAAAATCCCGATGTCTACATCGCCACCTCCTCGCCGGGCGGAAAATACAGCGGCTTCTCCATCGGTCCCGGCGTGAAGTCGGAAGATGCCGAGCGGACCCTGGCGGAAGCGGTGACGACGCCGGTGATGACGAGCACCGCAGCGGTCCGCAACGGCCGCGTCCATGGCCTCTGGAATTTCTTCAATGCCGTGCCGCTGAACGTCCTCGCAGCGGAAGCCTTCGCCTCCTGGCTGCGCCCGGACCTTTTTCCGGATGTCGATCCGGCGGCGAGCCTTGCGGAAATCAACACCCGCTTCGCCGCGGTCCCATTCGAGGGCAGCTACTGGATCAGCCTGAAGACGAGAAAATAGCACGGCCTGCGGCCGGAAAAGAGCGCGAAGGCAGCGGCGCCTAGCGCGTTGATTCCAAGGCATCTTGTTCGAGTTCTCTTCCTCCGAGCGGATGCGAGCGCCTGGCAATTGCCAGGTGCGCTCGACGCCATATAAGGTTCCGCGAGGAGGAGCTCCATGCTGTGGTTGATTGTGCTGCTGGTCGCGGTGGCGGTCGTATATCTCGCGGCCCGATACAGCCGCTTTCGCAACCGGGCCGAACTGGTCCTGTCAATCGCCGTCGCCCTCGGCCTGACCATCGCCTTCGTGATCTGGCTGAGCGAGCGCGGCAATCAGCAACCGCCGGCGCCACAGCCAACCCGCCCTGCCGGCCTCACGGCCAACGACGTCGCGCTTGAGGGCGTGAGCTTCGAACGCAACCAGTCCGAGCGGAGCTATCGTGTCCGCGGCACCGTTCGCAACAGCTCCGCTCTCTCGCTTGAATATTTCCGGCTCACCGTCACCCTCGAAGACTGCCCCGGCGGTACCTGCGAGCGGATCGGCGACGACACGGCGCTCATCCTCGTCCGAGTGCCGGGCGGCCAGAGCCGCCCCTTCGAGACGTTCCTCACCTTCCCGTTCCGGGACGGAGAGGCACCCACCGCGCCGAAATGGACCTACGAGATAAGCCAGGTGAGAGGTACGGCGACCCGTTAGCCCTGGAGAGTGCCTGTGAAGCGCGAAATTCGTTGAAGCCGACCGTCACGCAGCCACGGCAGGGCCGAGCGTCGCAAGCAATTCGCCCGTCGTCACGACCGAAGCGAATTCCGCCCTCAGCGTCGCCACATGCGCGCGATGGATATCGCGCGCGGGAACCACGCCGCCCGCGCCGTCCGGCAGATCGAAGCAGTCGCAGGCATCCTCCACCAGGATCATGCGATAACCCATATTGGCGCCCACCCGTACCGATGTCGAAACACACATGTCCGTGGAGATGCCGAAAAGCACGACAGTATTGGCGCCGAGACGCCGGAGCCGCAAGTCGAGGTCGGTGCCGATGAAAGCGGCGTTGACGCTCTTGGTCACGAGCGGCTCCTCGCCCTTCGGACCGAACCCCGCGCGGAATGCATTGCCCGGCCGGTCCGGACGAAGTGTCGATCCTTCCTCGACGCTGTCATGGCGGACATGGATGATCGGCCGTTTGGCGGCGCGCCAGGCGGCAAGAAGCGCAAGACCGTTCTCGTCGACGCGATCGTTCCAGCGCGGCGGCCACGGCGCGGCGTCAAAGGCCTGCTGCATGTCGATCGGTAGCAGGACGGCATTGTCGGGCAATTTCAAGCTGTTCATCATTCAAGCTCCTTCGTTGTTCCCGAACCGTAACTGCCCTATCGTCCGGTTTCACTCAGCACGATGCTGCCTGGGCCGGACATTCGTCCGGCAACAACGGCAGGGGACGACGATTTGACTGAACTCGATGAAAAGGACCGGCTATTGATTGCCGCCCTGCGAAAGGATTCACGCCAGAGCCTTGTCGCGCTTGCCCGCCATGCCGGTCTTTCGCGCAGCGCCACGCACGAGCGGCTTCGCCGGCTCGAGGCGAAGGGCGTCGTTGCGGGCTATACGATCCGCCTCGGTCAGGAGGACAAATCGCCGGTCGTGCGGGCGCTTGTCGCCGTCGCCTTCCAGCCGGGCAAGAATTGCGACCATGTCGTGCCGCATCTTTCCGGCATGCCGCATGTCGTCAGTTGCTGGTCGCTCGCAGGCGCAACGGATCTGATGCTGCTGGTCGAATGCGAGTCCAACGGCGAACTCGACACGATCCGGCGAAAGATTGCCACGATTCCGGGTGTCGCCACCGTCCAGACGCATGTGACGCTCAGGACGCATTTCGACCGCCGAGGCTGATCTCGAATGTCCCCCCGGTTCCGTCTTCAACTCGAAAACGGAACCGCGCTGCATCAGTGTCGTCAGCAATAGATCCTGAACTTTTCGCGGATCGCCCGATCGATCTCCGGCGCGATCACCGAAGGTGCCGCTTCCGACAGAATGCGGTTCTTTCTCTCGATCGCGCGGGCGACAAGGTCCGGACGGCCGATCTCGACCCACTCCTTCGGGCTCGTGCGATCAGCGACCGCCGGATAGATATACTCGGTCTGCATCAGCCCGAGCGTCTGCGGGTGACCGAGATAGTGACCGGGACCGTCGAGGCAGACGGAGCGCATGGTTTCGAGCGAAACCGAATCCTCAGTGACGTCGATGCCGCGGATGCAGCGCTGCACCTGACCGAGCAGGTCGTCGCCGAGCACCAGCGATTCCAGACAGAAGCCGAGAAGCGAGGCATGCATGCCGACGGCTTCGTAGACCATGTTGAGGCCGGAAAGTCCCGCCATGACGTTGGAGATCGCCTGCTCCCAGCCGGCCTGCATGTCCGGCAGCTTCGCGTCAGCGATGCCGGCGGCGGCCCCGCCCGGCAGGCGATAGAACTGGTGCATCTGCGCGCAGCCGGCCGTCAGCAGCGCCTGCTCGCCGGAACCACCCGACATCGCCCCTGTCCTCAAGTCCGAAACGAAAGGCCAAGTGCCGAAGATCGCCGGATGGCCGGGCGACATGGCATTGACGTAGACGACACCCGCCAGGCATTCGGCAACCGCCTGCACGATCGCGGTCGCAAGCGGCGCCGGCGCAGTCGCGCCCGCCTGCCCTGCCGAAAGCAGGAGCACCGGCATGCCGCCGCGGATGCAGGCCTCCATGGTGATGCAGCTTTCCTCGGCGAATTTCATCGGCGGCACGACGAAGCAGTTGGAATTGGAAACGAAGGGCCGCGCCCGCCACTTGTCCTCTCCGCCGGCGATCATATGGATCAGGTCGAAACAGCCCTCGACATGCGACGGATCGGAAAAGCTGGTGCCGACATGCTTCGTCGTTCCGGCGCAACAGGCATAGAGCGTATTGATGTCCATCAGGAAGTTATCGGGAATGTCCCGGCACACCATTGCCCGCTGGAAGAAGTGGACATTGTCGAGATGGTGAACGAGCTGGGCGGCGTTCAGCAGGTCCTTGGCAGTCGACTCGCGGTATTCCCGCTTCTCGACATCGACGACGTGAACCGCCGCACCGGCGGTGCCGTAGTAGACCCGCGTGCCGCTTAGCTCGAGATCCTGCTTCGGATCGCGGGCATGAAGCGTGATGTCGCGGGCGGCAATGGCCAGCATGTCCTCGACCAGCGCGCGGGGAAAGCGGATGCGCCCATCATCGCCGAGAACAGCGCCGGCGTCGGTCATGATCTCAATGCCGGATTTCGGCGCATTGGCAAGCCCGATCTGCTCCAGCGCATCAAGCGCCGCTTCATGGATGCGCTGGACATTCGCCTCGCTCAGAGGCTTGTACTGGCCGCCGGGAAGGCCCGGTCGCACCGGCCGGATGTTTTCCGCAAGCGGTGCGGAGCGAAGCGCCACGCGCGCTGCCCGTCCGCCTGACCGTCTCGAAACCGCAACTGCGCATTCGTCAGCCATCATTCATCTCCCAATGGCGCCATAGCTCTTTGCCGCTCGCGCTTGCCGGCGGATTTGTCCCTCTCCTCGGGTTTTAACCGAAGACTAACCCTCTCCCCGCACGCGAGGGAGAAGGGGCTGGACGGCGCGGCATCTCCCTTCTCCCCGTCAAAACGGGGAGAAGGTGCCGGCAGGCGGATGATGGGCGGTCCATTTTCAGGCCCGGACCCGCTCCGCCTTCGGATCATACATGGCCTTCAGCGAAGCCTCGGCCTTGACGCGCGTTCCGGCGATTTCGATCTCGTAACTCGACCTGAGCACATCCGCCTCGCTCTCTCCCTCGCAGGACACGTAACCAAGACCGACCGCGCCACCGAGATAGTGGCCGTAATTGCCAGACGTGATCGTGCCGACGATCTCGCCATCGCGGACAATCGCTTCGTTGTGGAAGAGCAGCGGCTCCGGGTCGGCAAGCCGGAACTGCACCAGCCGGCGTGACAGCCCCTTGTTCGCCTTGGCGAGCACTGCTTCCCGGCCCATGAAATCGCCCTTGTCCTGCTTCACCGCAAAGCCAAGGCCGGCTTCGAGCACATGATCCTCGTCGGTGATGTCGTGGCCGAAATGGCGGAACGCCTTCTCGATCCGGCAGCTGTCGAGCGTGTGAAGACCGCAGAGCTTGAGCCCCATGTCGCCACCTGCCGCTTCCAGCGTTTCGAACACATGCGCCGCCTGGTCGGTAGAGACGTAGAGTTCCCAGCCGAGCTCGCCGACATAGGTGACGCGGTGGGCGCGGGCGAGCCCCATGCCGATTTCGATTTCGCGCGCCGTAGCGAAAGGATGCGCCTGATTGGAGAAGTCGTTGGGGCTGACCTTCTGCATCAGCTCGCGCGCCTTCGGTCCCATCACGCAAAGTACGCTTTCGGCGGCTGTCACGTCGGTGATGACGACGAACTCGTCGCGAACATGCTTGCGCAGCCACGCGAGATCGCGCTGCAGCGTCGCGCCGGGCACGACGACGAAAAAGGCGGTTTCCGAAAGTCGCGTCACGGTCAGGTCGCTCTCGATGCCGCCGCGCGCGTTCAACATCTGGGTGTAGACGATGCGGCCCGGCTCCACGTTCATCTCATTGGCGCAGAGCCGCTGCAGGAACAAAAGCGCATCGCGGCCCTCGACGCGGATCTTGCCGAAGGACGTCATGTCGAAGAGACCGACGCCATTGCGAACAGAGAGATGCTCCGCCCTCTGGTTCTCGAACCAGTTCTGACGCTTCCACGAGTAGCGGTATTCGCGTTCCTGTCCCTCGTTGGCGAACCAGTTGGCACGCTCCCAGCCTGCCACTTCTCCGAAGACGGCGCCGCGGGCCTTCAGATGCTCATGCAGCGGCGAGCGGCGGACGCCGCGCGCGGTCGCCATCTGGCGATAGGGGAAGTGATCGGCATAGAGCAGGCCGAGCGTCTCCGACACGCGCTCCTTGAGATAGCTGCGGTTCTTCTGGAACGGCTGCGCCCGGCGGATATCGACCTCCCAAAGATCGAAGGGCGGCTCGCCGTCGTTCATCCATTGCGCCAGCGCCATCCCGGCGCCGCCGGAGGAAACGATGCCGATCGAATTGTAGCCGGCGGCAACCCAATAACCTTTCACCTCCGGCGCCTCGCCGAGATAATAGCGGTCGTCGGGCGTAAAGCTTTCCGGTCCGTTGAAGAAAGTGTGGATGCCCGCCGTTTCCAGCATCGGCATGCGGTTGACCGCCATTTCGAGGATCGGCGCGAAGTGGTCGAAGTCCTCCGGCAGCTGGTCGAAGCAGAAGTCCTCGCGGATGCCGTCCATGCCCCAGGGCTTGGCCTTAAGCTCGAAGGCGCCGACCAGCATCTTGCCGGCATCTTCCTTGTAATAGGTGCACTCGTCCGGCACGCGCAGCACCGGCAGACGGGTGAGGCCCGGGATTGCCTCGGTGACGATGTAGAAATGCTCGCAGGCGTGCAGCGGCACGGTGACGCCCGACTGGCGCGCGAACTCCCTGCCCCACATGCCGGCGCAATTGACGACATTTTCCGTCTCGATCGTGAAGCTCTCGCCGTTCTGCTCGCAAGTGACGCCGGTCACGCGGCCGTCTTTATTGAGAACGGAAGTGACTTTCACGCCCTCGATAATGGTCGCGCCATTCTGGCGCGCGCCTTTGGCAAGCGCCATCGCGATGTTGGCGGGGTCGCACTGACCATCGAGCGGCAGATGCACCGCCGCCTTGACGTCGGAGGTGTTGAGATGCGGATACATCGCCTTCACCTCATCCGGCGTGATCTCGCGGACATCGACGTCGAAGGCGCGGGCGAGCGAGGCCTGGCGGTAGATTTCTTCCTTGCGCTCTTCCGTCAGCGCAACGGTGATCGACCCGTTCTGGCGCATGCCGGTGGCGATGCCGGTTTCAGCTTCGAGCTTGACGTAGAGGTCGGCCGAATATTTCGCGAGCCGCGTCATGTTCTGCGAAGCACGAAGCTGGCCGATCAGCCCGGCCGCATGCCAGGTCGTACCGGACGTCAGCTGCTTGCGCTCGAGCAGCACCACGTCCTTCCAGCCAAGCTTCGACAGGTGATAGGCGACCGAGCAACCGGAAACGCCGCCGCCGATGATGACGGCACGGGCTTTTGCAGGAATGGGCTTCGTCATGCTCTCAGTCTTTCATTCGAGGGATCCCAGAGCGGCTGGTCCAGCTGAACGATCGCCTTGAAGCGTTCACCGAAAATCTCGACCTCGATCTCCTGACCCGGTATGGCGAGATCCGCGCGCAGCATGCCAAGCGCGATCGACTTGCCGACACGATAGCCCCAGTTTCCGGAGGTCGTCTCGCCGACGACCTCGCCGCCCGACCACAGCGTCGACATATAGGGCGCATCGCATTCGCCAGCCTCGACCGTCAGGGTGACGAAGCGCTTGGTGACGCCCTGTTGCTTCTCGCGCTCCAGCGCGGCCTTGCCCTTGAAGGCCGGCTTCGACCAATCGACGAAGCGCTCGAGCCCGCCCTGCAGGACCGTGTAGTCGGTTGACAAATCACCCTTCCAGGCGCGGTAACCTTTTTCGATGCGCAGGCTGTCGAGCGCCTCCATGCCGAACGGTTTGAGGCCGTGTTTCTGGCCCGCCGCCCAGACCGTGTCGAAGATCGCCACCGTGTCGTCCACCTTCGTGTGAATTTCCCATCCGAGTTCGCCGGCGAAGGAGACGCGAACGAGCTGGCAGTAACGCCCGGCGATCTGTGCAGTCTGATGCGTGAGCCAGCCTTTCGTGAGGTCGGCGTCCGAAACCTCCGCCAGGATGTCGCGCGATTTCGGCCCGGTGAGGATCTGGCAGGAGAAATTCGCAGTCACGTCGTCAAACGTGAAAGCCGCGTCGACCGGGCGGTGCTTCTGCAGCCATTCGAAATCATGCCATTGCGCCGTCGCCGCGGTAATCAGGAAAAAGAAATCCTCCTCGATCGCCATCACCGACATTTCGGTAACGATGCGCCCCTTGTCGTCGGCGAAATAGGCAAGGCCGATACGTCCGGGCTTCGGCACACGACCGATGATGAGCCCTGTCAGCCACTCCCGCGCCCCCTCGCCCTTTATGCGAAAGCGCGAGAAGCCCGGCAGGTCGAGAATGCCGGCGGCATCGCGGACCGCCAGGCATTCCTCCTCGATGCGTCTTGCCCACGGCCCTTCTCGACGCCAGGTCTGCGTCGCTTGCTCGGACGTGTCGTCGCCGGGTTTCGCATACCACATGGCACGCTCCCAGCCGTTATAGGGCTTGAACTGGGCGCCGAGCGCAGCGATCCGGTCGTGGATCGGCGAGAGCTTCTTGCCGCGGCCTGCGGGCCAGTAATGTTTCGGAAAATGCATCGCATATTCGTGGCCGTAGATTTCCATGCCCTTGGCGATGCAATAGTCCTGATCGGTATAGTCGGTGTAGCGGCGCGGATCGCAGGACCACATGTCCCATTCCGTCTGGCCCTCGGTTACCCACTCGGCGAGCACCTTGCCGGCCCCGCCAGCCTGGCAGATGCCAAAGGTGAAGACACAGGCTTCGAAGGCATTCGGCACGCCGGGCATCGGCCCGATCAGCGGATTGCCGTCGGGCGCGTAAGGAATCGGTCCGTTGATCACGCGCGAAAGACCGGCGGTGCCGAGGATCGGTACGCGCTCGACCGCGTCGTTCAGATACCATTCCAATCTTTCCAGATCGTCGGGGAAGAGCTGGAAGGAGAAGTCCTCGGGCATCGGATCATCAGGCGTTACCCAATGAGCGCGGCAGTTCCGCTCGTAGGGCCCGAGGTTCATGCCGTATTTCTCCTGCCGGAGATAATAGGAGGAGTCGACGTCGCGCAGCAGCGGCAGCTTGTGCCCTGCTTCTTTCGACCAGGCGGCAAGCTCCGGGATTTCGTCGAAGAGAATATATTGGTGGCTCATCACCATCATCGGCACGTCGCGGCCGAACATCTTGCCCACTTCGCGTGCGTAGTAGCCGGCGGCGTTGACGACATATTCGCAGCGGATTTCGCCCTGCGGCGTCGAGATCACCCATTCATCGTTTTCGCGGCGTGCTCCCGTGACGGGACAGAAGCGGATGATCTTCGCGCCCAAGTCGCGCGCGCCCTTGGCGAGCGCCTGGGTGAGCTGTGCCGGGTCGATATCACCGTCATAGGGGTCGTAGAGCGCGCCCGTCAGCTCGTGGGTTTCCAAGAAGGGATAGCGGCTGCGCATCTCGTCCGGCGTCAGGATGTCGAGGTCCATGCCCTGGTAGCGCCCCATGCCGACGACGCGCTTGAACTCCTGCAGCCGCTCCTTCGAATGCCCGAGGCGGATCGATCCGGTGACGTGATAGTTCATCGGGTAGTCGACCAGCATTCCCAGCTCGCGATAGAGCGAGGCCGAATAGCGCTGCATGTTCATGATCGACCAGGAAGAGGAGAAGGTCGGCACGTTGCCGGCCGCGTGCCAGGTCGAACCCGCGGTCAGCTCGTTCTTTTCCAGAAGCACGCAATCGGTCCAGCCGGCCTTGGCAAGATGATAGAGCGAGGAGGCGCCAACAGCTCCCCCGCCGATGATTACGACGCGTGCGTGAGACGGCAAATTCGACATGCGTATTTCCCTCTTTTGAGGGGATATTTGACGACGAGCGAAAGACCATCAAGCAGCGAAATGAGGTTTTATTGATCGAAGAATTCGATTAGGCTTCCCGCGTTTTGGAGGCGGCGTGTCGCAAAGATGCAAGTTGAACTGATCGAGACGTTTCTGGACCTCATGGAAACGCGAAGCTTCAACCGCACGGCCGAGCGGTTGAACATCACCCAGTCGACCGTTTCTCATCGCGTGAAGGCGCTGGAGGCGCAGTTCAACCGCAAGCTCTTCACCCGCAGCAAGGGCGGCACGGTTCCGACCGCTTCCGGCCTGCGCTTTCTGGATTACGCGAAAGCGCTTCAAAATCAATGGCATGAAGCGACGAGAGCGGTCGCCAGCGCCGGCGCTTTCGAGCGTTCGATGCGGCTGGGTATCCAGCACGATCTGGCCGAGACCTTTGCCGGTGACTGGCTCGCAGCCGTCCGCCGCGAGTTGCCGCAGACCGAGATCTACATGGAGGCGGATTATTCCAACCAGATGAACCGCGATCTCGCGGCCGGGGAGCTTGACCTGGCGGTTCTCTATACACCCCACTACCTGCCCGATCTCCACTATGAACGGATCGGCGAACTGCATTACATACTGGTCAGCACTGAGGCCCGTGACATGGCCGCCGTCAAGCCCGAGAGTTATATCCGCTCGAGCTATTCGCCGGCCTTCGACCGCGCCCATAGGCTGGCTCTGCCGCATCTCTCGGCCGCTTCGCTCTCCGCGGGGCAGAACATGGCGATCGCCGGCCTCCTGCGTTCGCTCGGCGGAGCGGCTTACGTGACGAGTGCCACCGCCGAGCGACTCTCCGACAGCGGCATTGCGACCGCGGTCGCCGATGCGCCGGTCATCCCACAGGCCGTCTATGCCGCGACGAGCCTCCGCACGCGCCACGCGCACCAGCACCGCAAGATCATCGGGGCGATGGAGCTGCTACTCTCGTCAATGCCGGCGCAGGTATAGGCAATACTAAGGCATATCGTCAGAACTTGCCCTTGAAATGCGTTTTCAACCGCGTCACGTCTTCGGGCGTGACCGTCGGCGGATCGGTTACCGCCATCCAGGCATCGATATAATGCTCCGGCGCATAGACATGGCCGTAGCCGATCGGCGATGTCGTCGCCAAAGCCATGTCGGCCAGAAGCTGCAGCCCGGTCACGACCGGGAACCAACGCAGCGCCGGCGAGACATCGGGACCCCGCGGGGCCTTCATCCATTGCGGCTCGCGATAGAAGGCATGGGGATCGAAGAAGGTCACCGGATCGCTCGCATATTGCAGATAGACGATCCTCATCGCACCCCAGCGCGCGCCTTCCATGTCGAGCACATTCTCCTGGCTCGTGAAGCGGATGACCGAACTGTCGCGGTAGCGCGGCAGCCATGCCGGCGAGGAAGGATCGCGGTCCGCGGTTACCGATTGCCACATCCCGCTCGGAAAAGGCGGCCCGCTCCATAACGCGCCCTGAAAAGGATCGCTTATGACATCGAAGAGATCGACCGAACCTTGCGAGTTCATCGCGCCAAGACTCAAGCCGTGGAGATAGAGCTTCGGGCGCCGATCCTTCGGCAGCGTCGTCCAGTAGCTGTAGACTTCATCGAAGAGCGCATTGGCGGCGTCGGCCCCGTAGCCCGGCTCGACCAGCAACGACAACCAGCTCGTGAGATAGGAATATTGCACCGCGACGCTCGCGACGTCGCCGTGCAGGAGATATTCGACCGGATCGAGGGCTGCCGGATCGATCCAGCCGGTGCCGGTCGGAACGACGACGAGCAGCGACTTGCGCTCGAAACCGCCGGCTCGTTTCAGTTCTTCCAGAGCCAGTTTTGCCCGCTCCCGGGCGGTCTCGGCAGAATTTAGCCCGACATAGACCCGTATGGGGTCTCGCGCCCCACCGCCGAAGAAGGCGCCGATCTCGGCACCCGTCGGGCCGGAGGCGATGAACTGGCGGCCCTGCCGTCCCAGTTCGTCCCAATTGACGAGCGATGCGGCGCTGCCCGTCTTGGCCGGATCCGACGGTGGTGCGACATCCGCGTCGATAAGCGCGTCGAGCTGCTGGAACGAGCTGTCGGCGGCGCGCAATGCGAGCTTGAAGATCAAGCCGTCGGCAACCGACCAGAAAAGTGCAATGGCTGCGAGCCCGCCGATAGCCCTCGCGATGGGGCGCGTCACGAGGCGTTCCAGCATGCGCGACAGAAAATGAAATGTCAGCAGGAACAGCCGCGCCAGAAAGACGAGCACGAAGAAGACCAAGGCGGCGAGGAGACCGAGCTTCAGGGGGGCCACCGTTTCGATCGGTTCAAGGCCCATGATGTTTCGAACAGTGTTCTGCCATCCTGCCGTCTGCCATAGGAACACCGCGACTGCCGCGCCACAGACGAGCCCCGCCACGATCTTCAAAGTGCGCGCGCGCCGTGGGGATGCATCGGGAAGTTCGAAAAACGACCAGAGCCAGCGCAGGAACACGCCAATCGCGTAACCCGCCGCTAGCGAAAGACCGGATATCGCTCCCTGGACCAGGTAGGGCCGTGGAATGAGACTCGGCGTCAGCGAAACCGCGAAGAACAGCACGCCGACAAGCAGCCCGGTCGTGGAAAGCGCGCCCCAGAGCCTTGCAGGCTGGCTTGAGGGCCGCGGCCTCGACATGTGCGTCTGTTGAAGGTGTTCCATGGCGGCCCTCCATTGCACAGGCATTGTCAACGGGATGTCCGGCGCGAGCGACACGCGCATTCAGCAATGTCGCCTTGCGCCCTCCCGCAGTCAATTGTCGCGGCACGAGGGCGGAGGCAGCCTAGATCCGTCGTTCCTTGATCGTGTTCATCACGAAACTCGTCTCGATCGAAGCCACGCATTTGAGGCGGGCGATCTTTTCCTTGATGAAGCGCTCGTACTGTTCGAGCCCGGCGCTCATCACTTTCAGGACGTAGTCGCGCGAGCCGGTGACGAGGTGGCATTCGAGCACTTCGTCCCAGCCGCGGATCGCGTCTTCGAACATCACGATCTCGTCTTCGTGCTGCCGGCTGAGCCGGACGGTCGCAATCGCCGTCATCGTCCAGCCTTCGATCGCCGGATCGACGAGCGCGGTATAGCCGCGGATGACACCGCTTTCCTCCAGTCGCCGCAGACGCCTGAGGCAGGGCGAGGCCGAGAGCCCCACCCGATCGGCGAGCTCGTTGTTGGTGATCCTGGCGTCGGCCAGCAATTCCTTCAAAATCCGGCGATCCATTTCATCGGCAATTTTCTGCGCCATATCTCTTCGTTTCCGGCAATTATTTGCGTTTATCAAAGCGAAGTGATCGCAAATAGCAAGGACCCGTCCAAGCGTCTGATATAATTTGGCGGTTACTGCATGTTTCCTAACTCGTAGTCGATATAGGACAAAAACATGCAGCAGTTCAAAGTGCTACAGCGTCCTTTGCGCGTCTGACAGACGCGCGGCGCTGTAGTCGAGTCCGTTTCGTTCGAGGAGAAAAGCCATGACCGCGCCGCATCCTTCCAAGACCCACATCGGCAACCACAAGCTGCATCCTGAAACCCTCATGCTGAACTATGGTTACGATCCGGAACTCTCGGAGGGCGCGGTCAAGCCGCCAGTCTTTCTGACGTCCACTTTCGTTTTCCGCTCCGCCGAGGAAGGCCGCGATTTCTTCGATTTCGTTTCGGGCCGGCGCGAGCCGCCGGCGGGCGTCGGCGCGGGGCTCGTCTATTCCCGCTTCAACCATCCGAATAGCGAAATCGTCGAGGACCGGCTGGCCGTTTTCGAGCGCGCGGAAAGCGGCGCCGTCTTTTCCTCCGGCATGGCGGCAATCGCAACGACCCTGCTCGCCTTCGTGCGCCCGGGTGACGCCATCCTGCACTCGCAGCCGCTTTACGGCGGCACCGAAACGCTGCTCGCCAAGACCTTCCTCAATCTCAACGTCTCGGCAGTCGGTTTCGCCGATGGCGTCGACGAGGCGGCCGTCAATCTCGCAGCCGAGGAGGCGATGAAAAACGGGCGCGTCGCCGTCATTCTCATCGAGACACCCGCCAACCCGACCAACAGCCTCGTCGATATCGCAATGATCCGCCGCGTTGCCGACACGATCGGCGAAAGACAGGGGCACCGGCCCATCCTTGTCTGCGACAACACGCTGCTTGGTCCGGTCTTCCAGCACCCGATCGACCATGGCGCCGACATTTCTCTTTATTCGCTGACCAAATATGTCGGCGGCCACTCGGATCTCATCGCAGGCGCAGTGCTTGGCTCCAAGGCAATCATAAAGCAGATCAAGGCGCTGCGCGGCGCGATCGGCACGCAGCTCGATCCGCACTCCTGCTGGATGCTCGGCCGCTCGCTGGAAACACTATCGGTCCGTATGCACAAGGCGAACGACAATGCCCGCATCGTCGCCGAGTTCCTGCGTGACCATCCGAAGGTCGAGCGGATCCATTATCTGCCCTTCCACGACGAGGTCTCGCCGGTCGGGCGCACCTTTGCCGCCCAGTCGACCGGCGCCGGTTCGACCTTCTCCTTCGACATCGCCGGCGGTCAGGATGCCGCTTTCCGCTTCCTCAACGCGCTGCAGATCTTCAAGCTCGCCGTCAGCCTCGGCGGCACGGAATCGCTTGCGAGTCATCCGGCCGCGATGACCCATTCGGGCGTGCCGATCGAAGTGCGCCACCGGATCGGCGTGCTTGAATCGACGATCCGCCTGTCGATCGGCATCGAGCATCCGGACGATCTCGTGGCCGATCTCGCAAACGCGCTCACGGTTGCCTGACACATTACCGGGGGGCCGTGGCCATCATGCTCCCGCGCCCCTCAACAAAACACGGCACGCGATCACCGCCCCGCTAGCGCGCTCTTCACCAGCAACGCCGCCGCCGCGCCCGCCGTTTCCATATAGGTCGGGTCGCGGTGAAGCAGCACCACGGCAAAACTGCCGTCGAGGAGCAGCAGCACCTGCCGCGCCAGCATCAGTGGCTGTTCGACCCTTTCCGCTTCAAACACCTGCTGCAGCCAGGCCTCGAACCTCTTCTTGTGAGCGGCACCGACGCGGATTGCCGGATGGCCGGGCATGCTGGCGAGCTCGGCCGACGTGCGCAAAAAGCCGCAGCCCTTCCATTTCGGGTGCCGGGCGGCACGCGCCAGATTGCGGAAGATACCTTCGACCTTGGCTGCCACCTCGCCTTCGGTCTCGGCAAACCATTTCTGGAAGAGCTTGAGGTTCGGCTGGTCGCGGCCATCCAGATAGGCGGCGATCAGATCGTCCTTGCTGTCGAAATGGTAGTAGAGCGTGCGCTTCGTGACGCCGGCTGCGGCCGCCACGGCATCGACGCTGACGGCGCGGATGCCTTCCGCATAGAAGAGCTTGGCTGCCGCGGAGACGATGCGGTCGCGAGTGGAGGAGGTACCGGTCATGTGTGTATACCGACTAGTGAATATACAATCGCTTATCGCTCCCCTAGCCTGCTCCCGTCAACACCACGGGAGATCGCCATGTCCGACACAGTGCTTTTCGACGTCTCCGAAGGCGTCGCGCTGCTCACCTTCAACCGGCCGGAAAAGCTGAACGCGTTGAACTATGAACTGATAGACCGGCTGCTTTTCCTGCTCGACCTGATCGAAGTGGACGACACGGTCCAGACGGTCATCCTCACCGGCGCCGGCGAGCGGGCCTTTTCAGCCGGCGGCGACATTCATGAGTTTTCCAGAAGCGTAGCCGAAGGCGTAAATGCTGCCATCCGCGATTTCGTGCGGCGGGGACAAAGGCTTACCGCCCGGCTCGAAGCCTTTCCGAAACCGATCATTGCCGCCGTCAACGGCCTTGCCTATGGCGGCGGCTGCGAGATCACCGAAGCCGTGCATCTCGCCATCGCCAGCGAGCGAGCACGCTTTGCCAAGCCCGAGATCAGGCTGGCGATGCCGCCGACCTTCGGCGGCACTCAGCGCCTGCCGCGCCTCGCCGGTCGCAAGCGCGCACTCGAACTGCTTCTGACCGGAGACGAATTTCCCGCGAGCCAGGCGCTCGAGATGGGGCTCGTCAACAAGATCGTGCCGCATGGCGATCTCATCACGGCCGCCCGCGAGCTGGCTGCCCGCATCATGCGCCACTCGCCCCTCGCCACCGCCGCGATCATTACTGCTGTCACCCGAGGTCTCAACATGACGATCGGAGAAGGCCTGCTGAACGAGAGCGAACAGTTCGCGCGCATGGTGCCGAGCCATGATCTCGCCGAGGGACTCGCGGCTTGGAAGGAACGGCGCGAGCCACACTACATCGGATGCTGAACCAGACGCTTAAATCGCGTCTAGCTGCGGGCGAAGCCAAGTGCGAAGAGGGCCAGCGCTCCGATCGACGCGAATGTCCGCACATGGTTCCACCAGACCCAATCGGTCAGGTATCGTTTCTGCCAGAGCTCGTTGGCTGTCTCTCCAGGGGCCGCGGCCGCAAGCGCATCATTCAACGGCACATTGAAGACGATCGTCACCAGCAGCGTGCCGACGAAATAGGCAAGCCCGCCGGCCGCAAGCAGCCAATTGCCCTGCCCTCCCGAAAAGAAGGCCGCGGCAATGAGGATCAGCCCGAGGAGCGCCGTTCCCATGAAGGCGGTGAGAAACAGCGGGTTCTGGATCACCACGTTGATGGCATTCATTGCGGCGATCCCTTGTTCGGGCGGCAACCGCGACAAGGCCCGCATGATGCAGACGGAGAAGATGAAGAACAGGCCGGCCATGAGGCCGGAACCGACGACGGCGGCAAAAGCCAGTGCGGGAATTAAAGCAGCCATCACATCATCCTTTTAAAAATATGAGCAGTTCTCATATTTGCAAATGTGATAAACCCTCGTATTTTGAGTGTCAAGCAAATGTGAGGACTACTCATGAAATCAAATCCGGCGACCAGACCGATCGAAGAGGAACCAACCCTTCGCCGCACGCCGAGCCAGAAGCGCAGCCGCGAGCGCGTCGAGCACATTCTCTCCTGCGCCACCAGGTTGATCGAGAAAAAGGGAAGCGACGCCATGCGCATGAGCGAAGTCGCGGAGATGGCTGGCATCTCCATAGGCTCGCTCTACCAGTATTTTCCCGACAAAGCGGCGATCGTGCGCACCCTTGCCGAACGCTACAATGCCGCCAGCCGGGACTGTATTGCGAGCGAGTTCGCCAAAGTCACCACGCTCGCCGAGTTGCGCAGCGCCTTTTCGGCGCTCTTCGACACGTATTACGACATGTTTCTCGCCGAGCCGGTGATGCGCGACATCTGGTCCGCGATGCAGGCGGACAAGACCCTGCGCGAAATCGAACTCGTGGAAAGCCGGGCGAGCGGACAACTGCTCGCCGACACCTGGGCGAGGGTCGCTCCGGAAACGCCGCGCGAAAAAATCGAGAACGCCGCCTTTCTCATCATGCATCTCGGGGAATGCACGATGAGGCTCGCGGTCTCGGTCGACAGGCCCGAAGGCGATCGCATCGTAAAGGCCTACGAGCAGATGATCCTTCAGGAATTTGTCGCAGATGCAACTTGAGAAGCCGCAAGTTCAATTGACATCGCCCCCGACCGATCCTAATCATCGGGGATCGATTGGTTCCCGGAAAGCGAACGCCTTTCGGGAGTAAACGGGAACGTGACGGATGGACCCAAACTGGGCATCCCAATCACGGCCGACCCCGCGACTGTAGAGCGGCGTGAATTTGTCATTCCGGAGCGATCCGGAAGAAGCCACTGGGAAAGACCGCGAGAGGGCGGTTCGATCCTGGGAAGGCGAGGCAAATCCCTGGTGACCAGAACACGCGTGTTCAGATGGACGCGCAACGATCTTGGCACCTGACGCCGTGAGCCAGGAAACCTGCCAGTTGATGCGGGCATTGTGCCCAACCCGGGAAACGTCCCAACGCCATCACGGAGGTTGTCATGGCTACGTCTACAGTTTCGAGCATTCCGCTTTCCCTTAACGATCGTCTGGTCGCGGGCATCTCTGCCCTGTTGATCGGCGCCTTCCTCGTATTCGGTGCGGGCCTCGCGAATTCGGCCGTTCTGCACGATACGGCGCACGACACCCGCCATTCCTACGGCTTCCCCTGCCACTGATCGATGCCATGGAACGCGCCTGGCGTTCCATCTCGAACAAGAGCGGATCGCCTCTCCGGCGTATAGCACGCGGGCGTATTTGCCATTGGGCATGCGCTCCGGCGTGCTCCGCCGGCGTTTTGCATCCACGGAAACCGGAAATGGTGCCGGCTGTGGCGTCTGCACGGCGTTCGCGCATCCTGAATGACGCGCTGCGCTTCGGAGCGGCCGCGCGCCCGATTGAGGAATATCGACAATGATCGTCAAGACACTTCTGGCCGCGATCGTGGCCGGGCTGATCGCCGGCGTCTTCATGACCGCCGCGCAGGAGATGCGCGTCGTGCCGCTGATCCTGCACGCCGAGAAATACGAGGGCGAAGCGCCGTCGGCGGATCATCCGGCAACGCAGGAGCCGGCAGCCGTTGACCACGACCAGCATTCGTCGCTGAGCGACACTTCGGCAGTCGGTGCGCTGCTTTCCACGTTCTCGCCAGTCACACCGGCCTATGCGCATGAGCATGCGGGCGAGCATGAGGAAGGCGGCATCATGTTCGGCATGAGCCGCTTCTCCGGCACGCTTCTCGCCAATCTCGTGACCGGCGCCGGTTTTTCGCTGCTGCTTGCCGGCGTCAGCCTCGTGATCGGCTATCCGATCACACTCGCGAACGGCGCCCTCTGGGGCGCTTTCGGCTGGCTGGCCATCCACTTGCTGCCCGCGATCGGCCTGCCGCCGGAACTGCCGGGCTTCCCGGCAGCCGACCTCGGCGACCGGCAGGTCTGGTGGGCCGCAACCGTGCTGCTTTCGGCCGTCGGCCTCTATCTGCTGGCGCTGCGCCGCGAACTGGTCGCCAAGATCGCCGGTCTCGCGCTCATCGCGGCACCCCAGTTCTACGGCGCGCCGCAGCCGCTCGACATCTCCAGCAACGTGCCTGCCGTCCTCGGCGCGGAGTTCGCGGTCGCCGCGCTCGCGACCACGCTTGCCTTCTGGCTCGTGCTCGGGGTGGTTTCCGGCTTCATCAACGACCGGTTCGTCAACGCGCGTTAGGTCACGTTCTGATCTTTGCTGCCCCTCACCCTGGCCCTCTCCCCGCTCGCGGGGAGAGGGGACGACCATATGTCAGTCTCCATTGCAGCAACGTCGTGAGTCAGAAAGACGCGGCCGCGAATCCCTTCTCCCCGCCCGCGGGGAGAAGGTGCCGGCAGGCGGATGAGGGGCTTAGAAACTCACCCTATTTCACCGCGAGCAGTCTCCAGCAAATGCGCCCGCAGTCGCTCGCGTCGGGCCTCGGGCTCGAGCAACACGCAACTGTCGCAATAGCTGCCGCCGTCGGTGCGGTAGTAAAGGCAGCACCCGCCGCGCATCCTGTAGGTGCGCCACAGATCGTTCCCGCACGCCGCTGCGACTTCGATCCTCTCAAAGCAAAGCGCCTCGGAGTTGAGCGGGGAACCGACGCGCTTGACGATCGCCGGCGCCTGCGCGATCGCTTCCGCCTCCGTTCCACGCCGTCGTCCAACTTCGAGAAAGGCACCTGCTATGCTGTCGGCAGCAAGCCGCCATTGCGCGCGCGCCGACAGGCCGCAGCGCCGCTTCAAGAGTGCGATGATCGGCTTCAGATGAGCGACAAAGAGATCGTGAAAAAGCTCGTTGGCATCGTCGGGCGCGCAGCCGGCGACTTCCTTCAGTGCCATACAAAAACGAAAACGCCCAGCCTCGACGGCACCCGCCTCGAGCGGACGCGCATAATGTTCGAAGCGCAAATGCTTCACGTCCGGAACGAGACCGCTGCAGAGATAGATGGCTGCCGCCGCGAGGCTGATTTGATGACTATAGAAGGCGATGAGATGCGCCGCCCGCACCTTGTTGTCCATGCCGGCGGCGAAGCGCTCCTGATAGGCGAGACAGGTCTCCACATCGGGCGATCCCTCGGCCCAGAACGCCGACGGCAGCCGCATGTCCTCGTCCGGCGTGAGCGAGCAGACAACCTCGGGAAACGCGGCCTCGAGCCAGACGATGGCGGCCCTCGCCTTCCCCTCGCCGGCGGCGTCTCCCATCTCCCGCTTCCGCGCATTCTCCATCCCGTCTCCGTCGCGATCAGATTCGCGGGCAAACCGCCGACAGCCAGCCACCCTCGAAGCCGGCCCGGCGCAGTCCGCGGCCGAAGGCCGGGATGCTGCGTGTGATATCCCAGAGCAATCCGCTTCTCCAGTTCTCGATCATCATGACGGACAGGCCCTGGTCAAGTCCCACGACCCTGTCGTCCACCCAACCCTCGGCGCCCGCGCCCGGCAGGCTTGGATTGAAGCCGCCGGGAAGGCGGTCTTCGCTGAGCAGCGCCGGATAACGGGAAAGCAGATGGCTGATGCCGCCAAGGCCTGCCTCCGGTTCGAAGGGCAGGCAAGCGAGCGGCGCCCAAGGAACGAGCGTCCCGTCGTCGGCGCCGAAAGGTGCGCCGCGCGCCGCGTAGCCAAGCATCCGCTGCCAACGGCCGTCACGAAGCCGCAACCGGCCCTTCGGCGCGTGGCAGGCGCTGAAGCCCCAGAGATCGCGGCAATAGCCGGCGAAGGCGCCGGGGTTTTCCTCGGCATGCGCCCGCTGGAACGCGATCGCCCGACGGGTGTTCTCAAAATAATCGCTCGCGGTCTTGCGCATCTCGGCATCGTGAAGGCCTCGAAAATCGATCCATGCATGGGGAAAGAGGTGGATGAAGAGCGCACCCGCGTGAAGATGCCGGCCGCTTTCGATCTGTAGCCATTCATGAGCAGCGGTGAAAGCGTCGTAGTTTTCGGGCGCAATTGCGTGGCGCGGTGCGGCGAGCGCCAGCACGTAGAGCAACAGTGCTTCGCTATATCCGCGCCAGCGGTGCCGCAGGAAACGACCGGGCGGACGCCAACCCATCATCAGCGTGTCGCCGCGATTGAGTGCCCATGCCCAGTCCGCTCGCTCGAAGAGCCGTTCGGAAAGGCTGCGGATCTCCATCTCGTCCCGCCTGCGCTCCGAGAAATAGGCGGCTGCCGTCAGCATGCCGGCAAAAAACAGAGCGCTGTCGATGGTCGAAAGCTCGCTGCTCCAGGTGCGCTCGCCGGTGCGCATATCCAGGAAATGATAGTAGAGGCCGCGATAGCCGGTGGCGCGTGCGTCGCTTGCCTGCCTGCCGCCCGCGAGAAACCGCAACACCGTCAGCACGCGACGGGCGGCCTCAGCGCGGCCGATCCAGCCGCGTTCAACCGCGACAGGGTAACAGGCGAGGCCGAAGCCTGTCGCGGCGATGCTTGACGGCGATCCTGCGCGCGACGTGTCCGCGACGAGACCCGTCCCGGCATCGGAATATCGAAGAAAATAACCAAAGCCACCGCGTTGCAGCCGGTCGATCCGCGTATTGTCCGTGTCGAAGGTGAATTGAAGCATCCCAAGTCCCGTCTGACGCGCTTTCTCGCGGAGATCAACGTGTTCGCGCCGACTGCGTCAGCGATATCTAACGCTCTGAAGCCCCGTACATGCACCCGCGAATAATACTCGTTCAAGGGCAAAATCGGGCGATGTTCGGCTTTCGACCTGCAGGTAAAGACATCGGCGATCACCGAATATTGTAGAGCGGATCGTTCGCAACGGTCGCACAGCCGCAATCCTGTGCTACATTCTCCGAGATGCCTTGATTTTGGCGTGATGCAATCCAAGCATCACTGATGTGATCAATTTTTTTGAAGTGCAGGGTGCGGGCAGACCACCTTACATTTTTCCGCATCCAGCCACGAAGTGACCACGCAATAGGTTGATGCGATGTTGAGCACGTTGGCATTGATCCTGGCCCTCAGTGGGAGCCCGATTCAATCGGCCGCCATGCCGGCGGACGTCGATGTGGAACTGGTACTGGCCGTCGACATGTCCGGATCGATGGACATGGAAGAGGCTCGGGTGCAGCGGTCCGGCTATCTGCAGGCGCTGCGGCATCCGGACTTCATCAACGCGGTCAAGGGCGGCCTGCTCGGGCGTATCGCGATCGGCTACTTCGAGTGGGCGGGACTTGTGAACGAGCAGTCGGTGGTCACCTGGCAAGTGATCGACGATGCAGGCGACGCCGAAGCTTTCGCGGCGAAGGTCGAGGCCCGCCCGATCGGCACGCGCCGCGGCACGTCGATTTCCAATGCCATCCTGTTCGGCACGAGCCTGATCGATTCCAACGCCTTTTCCGGCGCACGCCGGGTAATCGATATTTCCGGTGACGGCCCGAACAATACCGGCCCGCCGGTCACGCCCGCCCGCGATGGGGCGGTTGGCCGCGGCATCATCGTCAACGGGCTTGCGATCCTCATCCGCCCGTCTGTCTCGACCGGACCGCTCGACCAGTATTATTCGGAATGCGTCATCGGCGGGCCCGGATCTTTCGTGCTGCCGGTGCATGAACCGGAGGATTTCGCGATCGCGATCCGCCAGAAGCTGATTCTCGAAGTGAGCGGGCTCACCCCACCGCCCGCCCTTCACCTGGCCGCAACCGCGCCCGGCACCGATTGCCTGATCGGCGAGAAGCTCCGACCGGGATTTCTCGACCGGATCTATCCGGAGCTCGACCGATAGACAGTGTCGCGGGTCACTGAATTGACATCACTGCCTTCCTTCATTCGCTGCCAGGCATGAGCGCGGAGACGCCGCCGTCGACGAAAAGGGTCGTGCCGTCGATGAAGTCGGAATCGGCGGAGACCAGGAAGAGAATGGCGCGGGCGAGATCGTCCGGAACACCGGGCCGGTCTCGCAGGTTGACGACGGGTCGGTTCGGATCGAAGGTATCCTTGCCGACCGGCGAGCCGATCTTGTTCGGCACCACGCAGTTGACCCGGATCTTGTGCTTGGCGAGCTGGATCGCCAGCGAGCGCGAAAGATTGGTAACACCCGCCTTGGCAGCCGTGTAGGCAACGGCGCGCGGGCGTCCGTAGAAGCCCGAGGTCGAGCCGACATTGACGATGTTACCGCCATGGCCCTGCGCCACCATCTGCTGGGCGAAATATTTGCTCATCAGAAATGTGCCGGTCAGCGTCACCGCAATCACCCGGTCCCATTCCTCCTTCGTGACGTCTAGAATGTGCTTGTTGTCGCTGATGGCGACATTGTTGACGAGGATATCCACCTTGCCGAAGCGGTCGGCCACGCCTCTGACGAGCGAAATGACGCCTTCTTCGTCGGCAACGTTGGCGAGAAACACCTCAGCCGTGCCGCCCGCCACGCGGATCTCCTCCGCGACACGTCCGGCGCGCTCGGCGTCGATATCGGTCACGGCGATGCTCGCGCCTTCCCTTGCCAAAAGCTTCGCCGTAGCCTCGCCGATATTCCGGCCGGCGCCGGT
Organism: Sinorhizobium psoraleae; assembly: GCF_013283645.1. Lineage (GTDB taxonomy): Bacteria > Pseudomonadota > Alphaproteobacteria > Rhizobiales > Rhizobiaceae > Sinorhizobium > Sinorhizobium psoraleae. The sequence goes on along the minus strand of NZ_JABEKV010000001.1, from coordinate 1,338,975 downwards.
GACGACGGCTACTTGATCGATTAGTTTCATTCTGTCCTACCGTTCTTTGGTGTGGAGTGATCCGGCCGGCCGCTGAGAGCCGGCCAGGAGACTAGAGCTTGTTGTCCGGCCGCCACCGGTCGAAGCGGCGCTCGATCATCCTGAGTATGTTGGTGAGAGCGACGCCGGCGGCCGCGATCAGAATGATGCCGAACATGACCCGGTCGGTCTGGAAGGTGGCGCCGGCAACGGAGATGAGATAGCCGACGCCCGCCTGTGCCGAGTACATCTCGCCCACCACGATGCCGATCAGCGCGTGGCCAAGCCCGAGGCGCAGGCCCGTTAGCAGGAAAGGAACGGCCGCCGGGAAAGCGACGGTCAGGAACATCTGCCGGTCGTTCGCACCGAAGGAACGGGCCACCTTGATGTAGTCGCGCTCGACGGTTTGCACGCCGGCGGTCGTGTTGATGAGAATCGGGAACACGGAGCTCAGAAAGATGATCGCGAACTTCGAGCCGAGGCCGATGCCGAACCAGATCATGATCAGCGGCAGGAGCGCAATGCGCGGCGTCGCGTAGAGCGCCGAGATGATCGGATCGAGTGCCGCGTTGAAGCGACGATACCAGCCCATCAGAATGCCGAGCGGGACGCCGACGACGATCGCCAGCCCATAGCCGACCAGCAGTTCCAGTCCGCTGATGGCGAGGTGCGGATAGATGCTGCCGTCGGCGAACATCGCATAGCCTGTTGCGATGATGCGGCTCGGCGAACTGGTGAAGAGCGGATTAACGAGATCGAGGCGGACGACCGCCTCCCAAAGCAGGAGCGCCATGATCATGGTGAAGCCGCCCAGCAAGGCGTTCTCGTGGCGCACCAGGAACTCGTAGACGGCGAATTCCGACTTGCGCTGCCTTGGGATTTCTTGTTCTTCGGTAACGGACGTCATCTCTCGCTCCCTCAATGAACGCGCAGAAGGCCCATGCGGGCACTTTCCTCTTCGATCAGCCGCCAGATATGGCGAAAGATCTCCATGAAGCGCGGCGTATGCTTCAGATCGAGCGTGCGCTCCTTCGGCAGGTCGATCTCGACGATTTCCTTCACCTTCGCCGGGCGTGCCGAAAACACGACGACCCGGTTGGAGAGGAAGATCGCCTCGTCGATCTGGTGGGTAATGAACACGCCGGTTTTCTGGGCCCGGTCGAGAATGCGCAGCAACTCGAACTGCATGAACTCGCGCGTCTGCGCGTCGAGCGCCGCGAAGGGCTCGTCCAGCAGCAGCAACTCCGGATCGACGGCCAACGCCCTTGCAATGTTGACGCGCTGGCGCATGCCGCCGGAAAGTTCGCTCGGATAGCTGTCCTCGAAGCCGGCGAGCCCGACAAGCTCGACGAACTTGCGCGCCCGTGCGGCAATCTCCTCCTTGCTGAAAATCTTCTGGATCTCCAGACCGTAGGCGACGTTGCGCTGGACCGTACGCCAGGGAAAGAGCGAATCCTGCTGGAAGACGAGGCCGCGATCCGGCCCCGGTTTCGTCACCTCCCGTTCGTCGATCAGGATTCTGCCGCCATCGATCGAGACGAGGCCGTCGACGGCGGCGAGAAAGGTCGATTTCCCGCAGCCACTCGGGCCGACGATGCTGACGAGTTCACCCTCGTTGACACTGAAGTCGATGCCGTCGAGTACGCTCAGATCGCGCTTGGTGCGATCGTTGTAATAATTCAGCCTGACGCTGTCGGCCTTCAGCTTGACCGGCGTTGCCTGCAACATGGGTTTTCCTCCCGCCTTGTTCGCAGTTTCAATCGAGCGCTTTGAAAAAGCCTTCGCTGTCGAGCGCATCGAGCGTGCTTGTGTCGACGATCGCTTCCGGCTTCACGGAGGCGGCAGCCGGCAGAGTTTTTGAAAGCTCGGCCAGAACGGCACCCACGCCCGGCATCGAGGGACGCAGGTCCTGCGGGAACACCTTCTCCGAATAGAAGCGGAACGCCTGCTCTACCGACGGCCCCTTCTCGAGCTTCAGGAAAGATGCCGTTACCTCCATCGCGTCCTGCGGGTTGGCTCGAAAGCCGTGGAGGCCCTCGCCCATCGCCATAAAGAAACGCTTGACGACGTCGGGGTGCTCGGAAAGGTAGTTCCGTGAGGTCACATAGGCAGTGTTCGGATAGTCCTTGACGATCTCGGTCACGTCCACGAGCATCTTCGAGCCAGCATCGACCATCTCCTGCGTGCGCGGATATTGTGACATCAACCCCTGCACCTGGCGGGTTTCAAAGGCAGCCGCCCGCGTGCCCTCGCCGCCAAGCTGCAGAATATTGACGTCCGACGGCTCCAGTCCGAGCGATTTCAGCGCGAACTTGACGGCGGTATCCGTCGACGAACCGAGCTTGCTGATAGCGATACTCTTGCCACGCAGCTGGTCGGCATTCTGAATCGAGGCATCGACGACGAGCTGGAACGGCAGTTTGTTGGCCATGCTGCCGATGATGACGACGTCGGCACCGGCAACGGCGGCGGCAATCGACGGGGTGTAGCCGTTCTGGGCGATATCGATCGAACCGCCGACAAGCGCCTGGGTAAGCACGGAGCCGCCCTCGACATAAACGAGGTTGACGTCCAGCCCATGCTTCTTGAAGAGGCCCTTGGCAAGTGTGTACTGGATCGGCGCGCTCGTCATGGTGAAGCCGTCATAGGCGACGTTCACCTTTGTAAGGGTTTCTTCCGCCGCTGCCGGCGAGATGACGCCGGCAAGCAGGCTCAACCCCGCCGCACAAACAACTTTCAATAGATTTCTCATGCTCTCCTCCACAGTTGGCTCGCCCTCACCCGGCTCTCCTCCAAGCTTCGGGTTGAGGGCAACAGTTTGAATCACCGCATGCTTCGAAACACGCGGCAGTCTTAGCTAAGCAGGCTCTGCATTCGTTCCCTGTTCATCGACTTCATGAGCTGGTCGACGAGGCCGTTAAGCGGCAAGGGCAGCTTGACGCTCTGAGCGAGGTCGAGGGCGACGTCCATGTCCTTCTCCGCCCATTTGCCGGTGCTCTTGCCCCAGCGCGACAGCGACCAGTTGGCACCGGAAGAGTGCATCAGCGCAGAGACCAGCGTCGGCACATCGGCACCGAGCTGCTTCGCGAGGCTGAGCGCCTCGAAGTTCGCACAGATGCACGCCCACAACAGCATGTTGTTGGCTGTCTTGGCGATCTGGCCGGTGCCGCTCGGTCCGATATGCAGGATGTTGCCGCCGAAGGCAGAGAGCACGGGGCGCGCCTTCTCGAGCCATTTCGCTTCGCCGCCGACGAAGACCGTCAGCGTGCCGTTGTCGGCCGCTTCCTGGCCAAGCACCACCGGCGTGTCGAGAACGCCGATACCCTTCTCGGCCGCCTCCCGCTCGAGCTGCCGGCAGGTGTCTGGCGCGATCGAACTCGCAATACAGATGACCGATCCCGGTGCCAGAGATGCGAGAAGTCCGCCCTCGCCGATCACGTCGACGACCTGTTTGTCGGTCTGGACCATGACGACGACGACCTCGGCGCCGCTGCCGACCTCGGCGATATCCGCCCTGGTCGGAATGCCGATCGCCTGCGACTTGGCCGTGGCTTCGACTGAGATGTCATAGCCGGCAACGCTGAAGCCCTTCTCCTTCAGGTGTCGGGCCATCTGGTGGCCCATGGCGCCGAGGCCGATTACGCCAGCGGTCGGTTTTGTGTTCACAATTCCATCCATTGTCTTCCTCCTGATCTCGCTTCAAGCCGCCCCGGCCTTCGACCGCGCCGCTCGCAGTCGCTGCGTCGCCTCCCCGTCGAGGCGCGGACCCTTCGGCCCCGCCACCAACACCACGCCATAGTCGCGCCCCGCCGCCTCGACCGAGACATACCCTTCCCTGACGTCGGCAAGCACCGATGCCGGATCGCGCGTCAGCGGATCGCCGTAACCGCCACCGCCCGGCGTTTCGAGTTCGAACACGTCACCGGCCTTAAGCGGATAGTCGGCGTAGCGCGAAGGCAGGCGCTTCCAGCTATCCTCATCCGGATTGATCCTGATATCGCCGGTCCGGCCCGGCAGGCCGTCGGCATAGCCCTCGGCGGGAATGACGTGCTTGGTCGAGCGGATGGAGAAACGCGCATCAGCGAGGTTCAGATATTTGCGCCGGATACCGAGGCCGCCGCGAAACTTGCCCGCTCCACCCGAGTCGCGGATCAATTCAAAGGCAAGCAGCCGGGTCGGGAACTCGCTCTCGATGATCTCCACCGGCGCGATCTTGGCATTGCTCTGGTTGACCGTCGTTCCCGAGGCCCCATCGCGTGTCGAGCGCGCGCCCGCTCCGCCACCGACGATCTCGTACTGCACGTAGCTGCTGCCGGTATTGGTGCCGCGGCCGCCGAGGATGATCGAGCGGCTGCCGCAGCCATCGGCTCGTGAACGTTCCGGCACCAGTTGCCCGAGCGCCGCGAAGATCGCGTCGACGACCGCGTGCACCGTCGGATTGTAGGTGTTGACCGGCGCCGGATAACGCGGATTCAGCACACTTGACGACCGCGTCTCGACTGTAAAGGCGCGCAAGATGCCGCTGGTGATGAAGATATTCGGATCGACCAGCGAGATCAGCGCATAGGCGCAGGCCGCCTGGACGAGCGGCGGGCGGATGTTCGCCGGCCCTCGCGTCTGATCGGCCGAGCCGGTGAAGTCGAAGCGGATGGCGTCGCCTGTTTTTTCCACCCGGACATGGATACACACCGGCTTCGACAGCTCGACGCCGTCGTCGTCGACATAGCGCTCCGCCTCGAAGACGCCGTCCTTCCACGTCTTGATGATCGCCCGCATCCGCCGCTCGGCGATGCTGCCCAATTCATCGAAGGCCGCAACGCATTTGGCCAAGCCGAACTTTTCCAGAAGGGCGGCAAGCCGGCGCTCGCCAAGCCGCGCGGAGCCCAACTGGCCGCGAATATCGCCGAGCACCAATTCCGGCGTGCGGCTGTTGGCGGCAATGATCCGCTCGACGTCGCCGAAGGGCAGGAAATTGCGCTGATAGCGCACCGGCGGCAGCTGCAGGCCTTCGTTGAAGACTTCACGCGCCTGGCCGGAGCAACTGCCTGGCACCGGTCCACCGATGTCGCCCTTGTGCGCGATGCTGGCGCAGAAGGCGACCAACGTGTCCTCGAAGAAGAGCGGCGTGATCACCGCCATGTCCGGCGCATGCGGACTGCCACCCTCGTAAGGGTCGTTGATTAGGAACGCGTCGCCGGGCGCGATGTCGCCGGCAAAGGCGTGCAGCACGGCTTGCGTGCACGCCGGGAAAGCACCGATATGCAGCGGCAGGACCACATGCTGGGCGATGACCGCCGCATTGGCGTCGAGCAGCGCGCAGGAAGCATCCTGCGATTCCCGGATGATGGTTGAAAAGCCGGTGCGGAACAGCGAGTTCTGCATTTCCTGCACGATGCCGCCGAGGCTCGCGCGGATCACTTCAAGTTCGACGGCAGTGGGCCTGCCAAGCGAAGCGCTACGCTGCAGCATCACGCGACCTCCGTTACGATGAGATTCTTGAATTCGTCGACCCGAACCTGCTGGCCCGGCAGGATGACGGTCGTGCAATCGAACTGTTCCACGACGGCCGGCCCGGCAAAGACGAGTCCGACGTCGAGACGCTCGCGCTGGTAGACGGCGCAATCGAGGTTCTCTCCATCGAAACGGACCGGACGGCGGCCGAGAAAGGCGTCGGCAAGCGTTCCGCCGCTCGGCTGGTAGCGCTTGGCGTCGACCGGCGGCACGAGGCCGACGGCCTTGACCCGGTAGGAGACGATCTCCACGGATTCGCCCGACGCCTTGTGGCCGAACATCACTTCATGCGCGGCATCGAAGGCGCTGCGCACGGCATCGACATCCGTGGCATCGGCCAGCGCACCGATCGGAACGGTCAGTTCATACCCCTGCCCGGCATATCGGAGGTCCAGAGCCCGCTCGATGCGGATGCGGTCCGCCGGGAAGCCTTCCTCTGCCAGGTCGGCAAGCGCCTGCCCTTCCATGCCGGCGAAAATTGCGTTGAGTTCGCTCGCCGAGGCGCCGTCGAGCGGTGTCAGCCGTGAGCGCACATAGTCATGCGTGACATCCGACATTACCAGGCCCATGGCCGAGAACACGCCGGCATGCAGCGGCACGACGAGACCGGCCATGCCGAGCTCGCGGGCGATGCGGGCGGCATGCAGCGGACCGGCGCCGCCGAAAGGCAGCAGCATGAAATCGCGCAGGTCGTGGCCGCGCATCGTCGAGATGGCCTTGATCGCCTCCTCCATCTTGACGTTGATGATCCGCACGATGCCCTCGGCCGCCTCCAGCACGTCCATGCCGAGCGGGCGCGCCACGTGGGTTTCGACTGCAAGGCGCGCTTTCTGCGCATCGAGGCGCATCTTGCCGCCGAGGAAGTTTTCTTCCGAAAGATAGCCGAGCAGCAGGTTGCAGTCGGTAATCGCTGGCTTGGTGCCGCCGCGGCTGTAGCACGCGGGGCCTGGAATAGCGCCGGCACTTTCCGGCCCGACCTGGAGGACGCTGAAGCGGTCGACTTCGGCGATTGTACCGCCACCGGCGCTGACCGTATTGATGTCCATCATTGGCATTGCGATGTCGCGGCCCTCGACCTTGCCGCGGTTGGCGATCACCGGGGCGCCGTTCTTGATCAGCGCCACGTCGCAGGATGTGCCGCCCATGTCGAAGGTGACGATGTCGTGGTAACCGGTCGAGCGCGCCATCGCGACGCTCGCGGTCACGCCGCCCGCGGGACCGGAAAGCACGGTGGTGACGCCTTTCTTCGCCGTTGCCTCGAATGTCGCCATGCCGCCGTTCGACTGCATGATGTATTTCTGCGGCGTCTTCACGCCCGCCGCCTCCAGCCGCTCGGCGAGCCGGGCGATGTAGCGGGCAAGCACCGGCTGCAGGTAGGCATTGATCACCGTCGTGCTCAGACGGTGGTATTCGCGGATTTGCGGCACGATTTCCGACGAAAGCGAAACCTCGCAGTCCGGCAGCTCCTCGCGGACGATCTCGCGAATCCGCTCCTCGTGGCGCGGGTAGAGGAAGGAGAAGAGCAGGCAGACGGCGACGGATTCGACGCCCCGGCCGCGGAGTTCCGCAAGCGTCTCGCGAAGCGCAGCTTCGTCGAGTTCGGCAAGGACGCTGCCGTCGTGGACCACCCGCTCCAAGACTTCGCCGGTCAGCGACGGCAGCACGATCGGCTGAGGCTTTTCATAGAGGATATCGAAGATCGCCGGCCCATGCGGACGCGCCTGTTCGCCGACTTCGTAGATACCGCGAAAACCTTTGGTCACCAGAAGCCCGGTCTTCGCTCCTTTACCCTCCAGGAGCGCGTTCGTCCCGACCGTCGTACCATGGCAGAAATAGCTCACTTCGTCCGGACGCACGCCGCGCCCCAGCAGAATATCGATCCCGGAAAGGATTGCGCGCGACGGGTCGTCCGGCGTCGATGGAACCTTGGAAATAGACGTCTCTCCCGTTGTTTCGTCGAGATAGACAAAGTCCGAAAACGTCCCGCCGGTGTCGACGGTCACGCGATAGCCTCCCATGCGGTGCCTCCCTGATGCGCTTCATGCGGCTTGGTGTCCGGGCCGCCCGGTGCTCTCTCCTGACCGCGCCGGATTTGATATAAGACAAGCTAGTGGCGCGTAGACGGCCTGTCCAAGACCGTTGAAAGCGGCGAGCTATAAGTTTTTCGCTATGGCTGGATGAGACCGCAGGGTGTCAGGAAGACGTTCCGGCGCTGTCGAAACGCGGATCGACGATGATCGCGTAAGGCGCCGAGGCGCGGCAAATGTAACGAACCACGTCCTTGAGGAACGGTCCGATGATTTCGTCTTCCAGAAGCGAGCGCTCCTCGCGCCGGCTCACCATGTAAAGCGTGCGGCTCGGCACGGGACGCTCTATCCTGCGGATGGCGAAGATGCCGCGGCTCACGCCGTCGGCGACGCTGCCATAGGGCAGAAGGCTGGCGCCACCCTCGGCGATGCGCGCGCGGATCGCCGGCACTGACTGCATGTCGGAAACGATGCGCGGTTCGAGCGACAGGCGCTGGGCCATGCGGCGGACAAGCGTGACGATGCCACGCTCACCGGCAAAGAAGAGCTCCTCTTGAAGGGCGTCGGCAAAGCTGATCGGGCTGTCGTGTACAGCGTTGGCGCGCGCAGTCACGAACAGCAGTTCGTCCTCGATCACCGCCTCCCGCACCAGTCCCGGACGCCCGTCGACGTCATAGGCAAAAGCAAGGTCGATTTCCTTGCGCTCAAGCGCAGCGATCAGCGCGAAGCTCAACTCCTCGACCAGTTTCAGCGATGTCGCAGGCAGCTTTGTACCCGCCGCGATCAGCACGTCGGCGCCGACAAGGCGCATGTGGCTTGGCGTCAAGCCGATGACGAAAGGCCGCGGTGCCGGGTTGCCGGCGGCAGACCGCACGTCCTCAAGCGTGCGCTCCAGGAATCGCTCGAGTTCGTTGTAGCGTTCGTAGAGCACCTCGCCCGCCTTCGTCGGCACAACCCCGCGCGAATGCCGCTCGAAAAGGCTAACGCCGATCTCGCTTTCGAGGTCGCGAATCTGAATGCTGATCGCGGTCTGGGCAAGCTTCAGCCGGGACGCGGCGTGCGACATGCCGCCGGTTTTGACCACCATCGCGAAATAGCGCAGCTGCCGAAGGTTTATGGCTGAGCCTCCTCATGTCGACGCGGCAGCACCCTGCCGATCACGTTGCCGTAAGGCCCCATCCTCTCGGCAAGCCGGCCAATCATCCTGTCGAGAAGGGCCAGCAACGCCGCTTCGTGAATGAAAGACGGCGCATCCGACATGCGGTTCAGGAAGAGTGTCCGCCTGAGGGACGGCTGGCGGATCGGACAGGCGACGATCAGCCCCTGCTGGATTTCCTCCGCCACCACCCCGTAGGGCACGACGCTGGTGGCCGCTCCCCGCGCGACCAGCGTCTTGATCGCCGGCATCGACTGCACCTCGAAGGCGACGTTTACAGGAAGCCCTTGCCGGCCCGCCGCGTCGTGGATCAGCCGCCACACGATATCGCGGTCGCTGACGAGCGCCAGGTCGGTGCGGATCGCATCCTCGAACGGAATCGAATCTCCGAGCACACGGGAACCGGCGCCGGCGACGAAAAGCAGTTCCTCCTCGATGAGAGCGGTCGCCGCAAGCCCCGGACGGTTCTGGAATTCGTAGGCGAATGCGATGTCGAGTTCACCACGCAGCAGCGCGTCGATCAGGATGAAGCTTAGCTCCTCGACGACGCGGAAGGAAATTCCCGGGATCTCCTCACGGGCGGCAAGAAGGAGCTCCGGCCCGATCAGCGCCTGAATGCTGGGCGTGACGCCGAGATTGACGACCTCTCGTCGCGCGACGCCGCGGGCCATCACGTCCCGACGTGCCTCTTCGACGGAACTGAGGATGGCAAGCGCGTGCCGGTGCAGAACCTCACCTGGCTCCGTCAGCGAAATGCCACGCGAATGGCGCACGAGAAGCCGAACGCCGAGCGATTCCTCCAGGTGCCTGATCTGCTGGCCGAGCGCCGTCTGCGCGACGTTCATGCTCTCCGACGCCCGGGTAATATTCCCGGTCTCGACCACCTTCACGAAATAACGAAGCTGCCTGAGATTAATGGTCTCCTCCCAAATCCATGGCTCGCCGCAATGCTATCGCCCGCGGTGCCGAGCACGCAATGGCGTTTTCTCTCCAACAAGTCGACTTACAGCCACGGTCGGTCAAGCCCGTACGGATCTCATGCAGCGACGATACGGAGTCGTTCGCTCCAGTCGGCGACATGAGCACAAGGAAGGGGCCGACACATTTGGGGAAGACGCTTCGCCAAAACAGGACACAAACTGCTGCCCTTTCGCATCCACATCGAAGATCAGAAGCTCGAACTCGTCGGCCTCAACGATCCATGCTGACGTGCGTTGCACGCCAAGCGCTGCGGCATCCCCTCTCGTCGTTCGCCACAGGCCACATTATCGACGACCAGCGGCAAACCGAAATTGCCGAGACGTCAAATCTGACCTTTAGTGACCTTCGGCGGGACCCGACCAGTATGGTGGACCGGATTGTCTTTTCCGGCTCCTTCCGTGGGCTTCTCGCGCCGCTCCGTCTGGCCACTCCTTGCCGGCGGCTGGTCAGCATCTTCCGTGCCGGATTCTGCGGCGTGGTCGGGAAGTGGTTGGGGATCCACGTGCATCTCCTTGGCGTCAGGTTTCCACGTCGGAGACGGCATCGGCTGGTCGGTGAGGTCATCGTATTTGGGATCGCTCATCTTCCAAATCCTTTCTTTCGAGGTCTCAACCCATGGCACCCGCGAAGGTTCCTTCTTGTGACGAATGGGTTGGTTGCGAGAGGCCGAACAGCAGCGACTCGCCGAGATGCCACGGCGCACCAGAGGAACGCGCTCGCGGCAAAGGAGCCGAGTGGCCAGCCAATCGGCTCATCCAAACGAGTCGTTGAATTTAAAAGAGAATGGTGGGCCCGGAGGGAACGCCGAATTCCAAGAAAATCAGCCGCTTAACCCCGGGAAAAAACGATGGAAAAACAACGTCCGAAGACAGAAATGGTGGGCCCGGAGGGACTCGAACCCCCAACCAAGCGGTTATGAGCCGCCGGCTCTAACCATTGAGCTACAGGCCCGTGCCGGTCGTTCGCCGGTGACCGCGAACCAATGGTAATTCGCGGGTCGCAATGGCTCTAGCGGAAAACCTTTTTGACGACAACCCATTGCCGCAATGCCTACACAATCGATAAGCAAGAGTTCGGCATAAAACAACCGGAGAGAAATAGTCATGCTTTCTACACGCATCGCCCGCACGGCCCATGTCGCTGCCATGGCCGCTGCCCTTGCCGGCGCCTTTGCGGCTACCGCTCTCGCGGATGACAGCAACGGCAACAAGGGGGGCGGCAATGGGCGTCCGGACGGCGTGCGGGGCCGGCAGGCGCTGATCAAGGTCTCCGGTGAGGGCCGCGCAACCGCAGCGCCCGACATGGCGATCGTGCAACTGAGCGTCGTCAAGGATGCCAAGACCGCGCGTGAGGCGCTCGACGCCAACAACAAGGCGATGGCGGAGGTGCTTGCGGCGCTCAAGCAAGGCGGCATTGCCGAGCGCGACCTGCAGACCAGCGGCTTCTCGATCAACCCGCAGTACCACTATCCGCAGAACAACGATGGCAGCAACCGCCCGCCGGAACTGATCGGTTATCAGGTAGTCAACGGCGTCACAGTCCGCGTGCGTGAACTGAGCGAACTCGGCGAGGTCCTCGACAAATCCGTGACGCTCGGCGTCAACCAGGGCGGTGGCATCGAGTTCACCAGGGACAAGCCCGACGATGTCATCACCGAGGCCCGCAAGGCTGCCGTGGCCGATGCCGTCGTGAAGGCGAAGGTGCTGGCCGAAGCCGCCGGCGTCTCGCTCGGCCGCCTGATCGAGATTTCGGAACAGGCCTCGCGCCCGGAACCGGTTCCGATGGTGCGCAGCATGGCCAAGGAATTCGCCGCCGATGCCGTTCCGATTGCGACCGGTGAAAACACCTACAACGTCACGGTCAACGTGACCTTCGCTATCGATCAGTGATGCAACCCCGACTCGGCGCGGACAAGGAATCCTCTGTTCGCCCGAGATTAAAAGCGCCAGGGCAATTTACAGCGTTCCTTGCGCATCTGACGAGACGCGCGGCGCTGTAGTTTCAAAGGGCTGGACCCTTCGCGCGAAGACAACTGAAAGCCCCGGGCGAGTCGCTTCGCGCGGGGCTTTATCGAATCAGAAGCCCCTCACGGAGACCGCGAGGGGCTTGTTTCCGCCAGCCGGGGGAGACGAGACGGAAATCCGGCAGTTTACCAGCGGCCGATTACCGGGCATCCGCGCACATTGGCGAAGATGATTGCCTGGCGGTAACCATGGCGGCGACCCTCGACGACGACCTGGCGCCGCGCGACATTGGCGACATGGGCCCGGCGCAGGCCGCGATCACGTGCCTTTTCGACGGCAAGCCACGGGTCACAACGGCCGCGGCGCTCACGGCCCCAGCGGGGGCGATCCCGGCGCCAGTCGTCGCGATCGTAGTCGCGGTACTGGACATCGACGCCGCGTGGCGAGCCAAACTCGAATATCAGCGATTCAGCGGAAGCCGTGGTGGCGGCACCCGCAAGACCGGTCAACCCGATGACGGCGGCAACGGCGGCTTTGACGAGGAACTTTTTCATAGCTTTTCTCCGGTATGGCGAAGGTTCGAAATTGGCGATTACCGCTCTCGATCATTGAGCCACCATAGACCGGATAAACTGAACGGTACCGGAACCCTCCGTTCATGTGCTGTTCAGGTTAATGGATCGCGCGTGGGAGAAACGAAGACGCAAGACGATTCGCTGCCTTCGGCCCCTCGCATTTCCTGGCGCGCCGCCCCGATGCCGGAGAAAATTACCATAGAGGTTCAAAAGGTTACGCGCGGAGAACCGCTCAACCCGCCAGTTCCCGTTCGAAGATGCGGAGATTGCGGTAGTGGCTGAGGCGGGTGATGGCGCCATCCTCGATTTCGAAGATGAAAACGCTCGGAATGGAATAGCTCTGGCCCGAGGCCTCGGGGAAGCCCGACATGGTCTCGCGATAGGTGCCGCGGGCGGTCATGTCGGCGGCGACCCGCTGACCGAAGGCATCGTGCATCAGCACAACGTCGTTGAACGTTTCGTCGAAGTGGCGCAGATAATTCATGATCCAGGCCCGTAGAGGATCGACGCCGAGGGTACGCTGACCGGTAAGCGAATCGAGCGCGATGTCCTCATCGACGAGGCGCGAAAGCGCATCGAAATCGTGGTCGTTGACGGCCTCGATGAAACGGCTGGCGATGGTCTGGGCGTCTGTCATCATCTCCCCCTGAAGCTTAATGATCACTCACTGTACCGCTGAATTTCCGTCCGGAGCAGAGATTCACGCGCCAAGATGCAGGACGACTTCACGCTGGTGCGGGCGGTCACGATGCTCGAAGAGGTACAGGCCCTGCCAGGTGCCAAGCACCATGCGCGCGTCGGTTACCGGGATACCGATCGAGACCTGCGTGAGCGCTGCCTTGATGTGCGCCGGCATGTCGTCAGGTCCCTCCTGGGTGTGGACGATCCAGCGCATGGAGGGATCAGAGGACGGCGGCACCAGACGACGGAAGAATTCATCGAGGTCGCGTTTCACATCCGGATCAGCATTCTCCTGGATGAGCAGGGACGCGGACGTATGACGGACGAACACGGTGAGAAGTCCCTCCGCGACGCCTGACTTCCGCACGAAATCGGCCGCCGCATCGGTGAACTCGTATAGTCCCTGGCCACGGGTGGCGATGGTGATGGCTGTCTGCGGCATTGCGGCTTTTCTCGTTCACTGGCGGCGACGAAGGAACACGTCCTTGAAGGAATCAATTTAGGAAGGATATCCGACAATTCAAAATTCGCCGCCGCTCATTGAGGAACGAGCAGAGTGTCAGGACCGAGCGTTGCCGGCGCAGCCGGCGAACGCTCCTGCATGTCTCGTTGGATCGTAGCGATTTAAGGAGCAACATGCAGCAAAACGCTCCAGGAGCGTCCTTTGCGCGTCTGATTAGACGCGCGGCGCTGCAGGCTCCTGTCCTGCTATAGCTGCAGAAACGGTTGGAAGCCTCCATAAATCATGCGCTTGCCATCGAAGATGGACTTCCACTCGTCACCTTGAAGCCGCGGATCGGCCATAACCTTGGCGACGATCGCATCGCGATCCTGGCGCGACCCGTAAAGGACCCAGGAGAAGACCACCGTCTCGTCGTCCTTTGCCTGCACCGCGCGCGGAAAGGACGTCAATTCGCCATAGGGTACGTCGTCCGCCAGGCACTCGACGTAGCTGAGCGCCCCGTGTTCTTTCCAGACGTCGCCCGCCCGGCGCGCGAGCGCCTTATATTCCTCGACCTTCGCCTTCGGCACGGCGATGAGAAAACCATCGACATAGGGCATTTGTATCTCCTCCTGTTTTGGCTGGACAGGCAAAGGACGATCGAAGCGGAAAGGTTCCGACAGGGTATGATGATTTTTCGTGATCTTCGGCCGGAGGCGAGACCGCTTTCGCTGGCGTCCATGTGCGAACGGAGCAGAATGCGACGATTGCGTTCTCGGAACGCCCGCTTCCATTCGTCCAGCGTAGCGGCTTGTGTCTGGAAAGACGCGCGGTGCTGCGGTCACGAACCACAGCCGCGCAGTTGCCCCGCATAGATCGCCGCCACACTGGCCGCGCGCTTCGCGCCTGCCTGCGCCGTTGCGCTCCAGTTGCCCCGCGCGTAACCGCCATGACCGTGATAGTAGGCAATGTAGAGCCGGTAGGGATCGTTGAGCGCGATGCCGTTCCTCTGATGGCTTTGATTGTGGTACCAGGCGATGAAGCGGATCGCGTCGGCGAAATCCGTCCGGCGCGCCATCCAGCGCCCGGTTTCGGCCTGGTAGCGGGCCCAGGTGCCATCGAGCGCCTGCGAATATCCATAGGCGGTCGAGACGCGCGTCCACGGAATGAAGCCGAAGAGCTTGGTGCGCGGCGGCCTTGCATTGTGTCGGAATCCGGACTCCGTGTAGATCGTCGCCATCAGCACGGGCACGGGCACGCCATATTCGCGTTCCGCCGCATAGGCGGCCCGACGCCAACTGTTGAAAAGACCATCTCGCTGCTCGAAAACCGCACAGGCGTTCCGGGTGTCCCTCGGCACCGTTCCGCAGCCGGCCAGCAACAGGAGGACGACGACAAAAACGCAACGCATCGCGGAACCTCTCGTTTGCGAGAGATTGATAAAGCGTAAATGTTAAGGATCGGTTTTGAGGCGAAGTTGAATGACCGCCAGAATGACAGCCGTCCTGCCATTTCTCGTCATGCTTGCCGGCGTAATCTCTCCGGAGCGAGCGTGGGCCGGCAACACGCGGGATCTCTATACGAGCGACGCGATCGTCACCGGCACCGGCGAGGAAAATCGGCAAATCGGTTTTCGCGAATGCCTTGGCGAAGTCCTCGTCAAGGTCTCCGGCGACCAGCGTGTGCTCGCCTTGCCCGCGCTCTCACCGCTCATCGAACGCGCCGGCAGCTTCGTCGCGTCCTTTGCCTATCGGGATCGGCTCGAGGGCATTCCGATCCACGACGAACAGGGCACGCACGACCGGCCGCACGACCTGACCTGCCGATACGAACCGGCAACGATCGACCACCTGCTCGATACGCTCGGATCAGGGCCCTGGCTTCAGCCGCGGCCACGGATTGCCGTCTTCCTCGCCGTCCATGACCAGAAACGCAGCTTCATGTTGACCAGCGATGGCGACGAAAGCCCCTATATGGCCGAGTCGCTCGCCGCCGCGACTGTGCCTCTCGCACTTGAAGCAAGGCTGCCGGCCCGCAAAACGCTTGCCGCGGAAAAGCTCGGCCTCGACGTCCTGTCGGCCGAAGAAGCTGCGCAACTGGAACGGCTCGCAAAGAAGATCGGCGGCGATGTCGCGCTCGTGGGCACGATTTCCTGGAGCGACAAGGCGCTCGGCTGGATAGCCGACTGGCAACTCGTGAGCGCCGGGAAGACGCACCGGTGGCAGGTCCGCGGCGTCAGCTTCGACGACGCCTTTCGCAATGCGATCCGCGGGACGGCGCAGGTTCTGTCAGGTAACGGCGAGCCTTGACGCAGACCAAGCCTTCGCGCCGGCGGCGTGCCAGTCAGTCTCAGCGATGGAAATCACCGGGCCGTCGACCGGCCATGCTTTAGCCGAGCGTAGCGATGAGTTCCCGATAGGCCGCTTCCGGAAATGCCTTCAATGTGCGGGTGCGCACATTGCCGTTCATGCCGAGCGTTAAAGCAAACCGCGCAGCGACCGCGTCATCAGGTGCTTCGCAGATTGCGACCATGTCGTATTCACCCATCGTCAGGTAGAAGTCCTTGAAGGATCCGCCCATTTCGGTGAGCACATTCCTGGCGGCATCCAGCCGCTTCGGGGACTCACGTACGTTCTTGATACCCTGCTCGGTCCAATTGAGAAGCACGACATAAGTGGTCATCTCACACCTCCCGCAGAGCATCCCGCTTTCGGATGAAAGCGGATAAATGCTCTGGATTCAAAGGACTTGAGCAATTCCAGGAAAAGTGTGTAACGCCTTCCGTCCGGAATTGCGTCATTTCAAAAAATGCGCGTTTCACTGTATCGATGAACGGTGAAACGCTCTGGAGTGCCTCTGCGTTGATCGCGCGGCACTCTCGATTCGCCCAAGGCGCGGTGTCGCTGCGGCCCGGGCTCGCTGCAAGCTGTGAAGTATAATCCCGCGGTCATGGGCGAACAAGCGCGACAGGCGGCGCAGGGTTCGGCGCAAATTGGAAAAGCGGACGGCATAAAAAAGCCGGGCGCAAGGCCCGGCTTTTTCGACGTCTCTACAGCGCTCAGTTTAGCTATCGAGGAACGAGCGCAGCTTGCGCGAACGGCTCGGATGCTTGAGTTTCCTCAACGCCTTCGCTTCGATCTGGCGGATACGTTCGCGGGTGACCGAGAACTGCTGGCCGACTTCTTCGAGCGTGTGGTCCGTGTTCATGCCGATGCCGAAGCGCATGCGCAGAACACGTTCCTCGCGCGGCGTCAGCGAAGCGAGAACGCGGGTCGTCGTTTCACGCAGGTTCGCCTGGATGGCGGCGTCGATCGGCAACAGCGCGTTCTTGTCCTCGATGAAATCGCCGAGGTGTGAATCTTCCTCGTCACCGACCGGTGTTTCGAGCGAGATCGGCTCCTTGGCGATCTTCAGCACCTTGCGCACCTTCTCGAGCGGCATGGCGAGCTTTTCGGCCAGTTCCTCCGGCGTCGGCTCACGGCCGATTTCGTGCAGCATCTGGCGCGAGGTACGAACGATCTTGTTGATCGTCTCGATCATGTGCACCGGAATGCGGATCGTGCGGGCCTGGTCGGCGATTGAGCGGGTGATCGCCTGCCGGATCCACCAGGTGGCATAGGTCGAGAACTTGTATCCGCGGCGGTACTCGAACTTGTCGACCGCCTTCATCAGGCCGATATTGCCTTCCTGAATGAGATCCAGGAACTGCAGGCCGCGGTTCGTGTACTTCTTGGCGATCGAAATAACGAGACGCAGGTTGGCCTCGACCATCTCCTTCTTGGCGATGCGCGCTTCGCGCTCGCCCTTCTGGACCATGGAAACGATGCGGCGGAACTCGGCGATGGATATGCCGGTTTCGGTCGCAAGATTCTGGATCTCCTGGCGGATATCCCGGATCGTCTGGTTCTCGGCCCTTGCAAACTCCTTCCAGCCCTTGCCGGCGAGATTGCTGATCGACTTCATCCAGTTCGGATCGAGCTCGGCGCCCGAATACTGTTCCAGGAAGGAGTCGCGCTTGACACCGTAGGATTCGGCAAGGCGCAGCAGTCGGCCTTCGTTCTGCATCAGGCGCTTGGAAATGTCGTAGAGTTGTTCGACCAGCGCATCGATGCGGTTCTGGTTGAGCGACAGCGACTTCACCGCCTTGATCAGCTCGTCCTTCAGTTCCTTGTAACGGCGCTCCTGCGCCGGCGACAGGGTGCCGGTGGCGGCAAGGCGCGCCTCGACCTGCTGGTCCTGCAGCTTGCGGAGCTTCTTGTAGGTCTCGGCGATGATGTCGAGCGTTTCCATCACCTGCGGGCGCAGTTCCGCTTCCATCGCGGCGAGCGAGAGGTTCGATTCATCATCGTCCTCTTCTTCTTCCTCCGGTGGCTGGCCATCGCCGCCGACATTGGTGATGTCGTCGTCATTGGCTGCGGCTGCGCGCGTCTTGCGCACCTTTTCCTTCTCTTCGGCCGCCTTGCGGTCAGCCTCGATCTTTTCCGGGCTCTGGAACTGCGGGGCAGCCTTCGCTTCCGGACCGGAATAGGTGGTCTCGAGATCGATGATCTCGCGCAGAAGCGTCTGGCCTTCGTTCAGTTCATCGCGCCAGATGATGAGTGCCTGGAAGGTAAGCGGGCTCTCACAGAGACCCGCGATCATCGTTTCGCGACCAGCCTCGATGCGCTTGGCGATCGCAATTTCGCCTTCACGGGAGAGAAGTTCGACCGAGCCCATCTCGCGCAGGTACATGCGCACCGGATCGTCGGTGCGATCGGTGGGTTCTTTCTTCTTGCCGGTCGCAAGCGCGGTACCGGTGGAGGTGGTCAGTTCACCGCCTTCGCTGTCGCCGTCGTCACCGCCGTCTTCGTCGTCGCCGCCACCGGCAGCTTCCTCGGCTTCCTCATCCTCGATGACATTGATGCCCATGTCGGAGAGCATGGCCATCGTGTCTTCGATCTGCTCGGAGGTGACTTCCTCGGACGGCAGGACCGAATTCAGTTCGTCCATCGTCACGTAGCCGCGCTTCTTGGCGGCCTTGATCATCTTCTTGACAGCGTCGTCGGAAAGGTCGAGAAGCGGGCCGTCCGGAGCGCCTTCGCGTTCAACGTCTGCTTCTTCGTTTTCTTTGACTTTAGTTGCCATTTATTCGTCGCTTTCCTTGTCGCAACCAGCGTGCGCCTGGTGCCAATGCCGCTTCGTGGTTCGGGCGCCGCGCACCCGCCACCGAATCATTTCCCCTGACGTAACGGGATGATGTTTAATTCCTGATTAACCACGACAGCGATCGCGGTTGAGCGGCAAGCTTCGACAGCCCTGCCACTGAAACGTCTCAGGCATGATTTTCCTATCCGCCGTACCGTGTCGCCATTTCTGCTGAAATGGTGATTCCCAGAATTTTTGATCCCGTCAAGCATTTCCGGTGAAAAACCGCGTAAATCGGCAAAAAACGCTTCTTCGCGGGTTTTTGCGCTGTTTATCAGCTTTCGCTCAACATGTAGGAGCGGCCTTTAAAAAGACAAGGGTCGCGGCGCTTCGCTGGTCACGGAGATCGATGTCACGGCATAATTCTCCTCCGAGAGTCGCGAGACCATTACCGCTGGACGGGTCACGGCGCCCCTTTACCGGGAGATTGAGATCCCAGTTCGGGCTAGCAGACTGACCAGCCGCCGCACCAATCCTCGTTCGCGTTCTCTACCAGTCCATCACCACCTTGCCGGAATTTCCGGAGCGCATCGCCTCGAACCCCTCGCGAAAATCGTCGATGCCGATCCGGTGGGTGATGACCGGCGAGAGATCCAGCCCGCCTTGGACGAAGGCGATCATCTTGTACCACGTCTCGAACATCTCGCGGCCGTAGATGCCCTTCAGGTTGAGCATCTTGAAGATGACCTTGTTCCAGTCGATCTCGAAGCCGGCCGGTGCAATGCCGAGGATGGCGATCTTGCCGCCGTTGTTCATCTTGTCGATCATGTCGCGGAACGCCGGCGCCGCGCCCGACATTTCAAGACCGACATCGAAGCCCTCGGTCATGCCGATCGATCGCATCACATCGGCGAGGTTTTCCTTGGAGGCATCGACGACATGGTCGATGCCGACCTTGCGGGCGAGCTCGAGGCGCGTCGGGTTGATGTCGGTGATCACCACCTTGCGTGCGCCAGACCGCTTGGCAACCATGGCACCCATGATGCCGATCGGCCCCGCTCCGGTGACGAGCACGTCCTCGCCGACGAGATCGAAGGAAAGCGCCGTGTGCACGGCATTGCCGAAGGGATCGAAGATCGCGGCGATCTCGTCCGGCACGTCGTCCGGGATCGAGACGACATTATATTCAGGGATGCAGACGAACTCGCCGAACGAGCCCGGACGATTAACGCCAACTCCAAGCGTATTGCGGCAGAGATGGCCCCTGCCCGCCCGGCAGTTGCGGCACTTGCCGCAAACGATGTGGCCTTCGCCCGATACGCGTTCGCCCACATGATGCTTGGTGACGGCGGAGCCGACCTCCGCGATTTCGCCCATGAACTCATGGCCGACGACCATCGGCACGGGAATCGTCTTCTGCGCCCATTGATCCCAGTTCCAGATATGAACGTCGGTGCCGCAGATCGCCGACTTCTTCACCCGGATCAACACATCGTTGGGGCCCACTTCCGGCACCGGCACCCGCTCCATCCAGAGCCCGACTTCCGGCCTCGTCTTGACCAGCGCCTTCATCATGTTCGTCATCGCAAGATCCTCCGCCCCTCACCCTAACTCGTCAAATCACGCCGAGATCGCGACCGACCTCTTCGAAGACCGCGATCGCACGCCGGACATCCTGCTCGCTGTGGGCGGCCGACATCTGGGTCCGGATCCGCGCCTGGCCCCGCGGCACCACCGGGAAGGAGAAGCCGATGACATAAACGCCCTTCTGAAGCATCCGGGCGGCCATCTCCTGGGCAAGCGTGGCGTCACCGAGCATGACGGGAATGATCGGGTGTCCTTCGCCGGCAAGCGTGAAGCCGAGCTTCGACATCTCCGCGCGGAAAAGCGCCGCGTTCGCATAAAGCCTTTCGCGCAGCTTATCGCCGTTCTCGATCAGATCGAAGACCTTGAGCGAGGCGGCGGCGATGACGGGGGCCAGCGTGTTGGAGAAAAGATAGGGACGCGAGCGCTGCCGCAGCCAATCGACGATTTCGGCCTTGGCCGAGGTGTAGCCGCCCGAGGCACCGCCGAGGGCCTTGCCGAGCGTGCCGGTGATGATATCGACCCTGCCCTCGACGCCGCAATGCTCGGCGGAGCCGCGTCCGTGCCTGCCGACGAAACCGACCGCATGGCTGTCATCGACCATGACCATCGCATCGTATTTCTCGGCGAGGTCGCACACGCCCTCAAGGTTGGCGATGATGCCGTCCATCGAGAAGACACCATCGGTGGCGATCAGCTTGAAGCGACTGCCTTCGGCCTTCTTCAACTCCTCCTCGAGCGCCGCCATGTCGTTGTTGGCGTAACGAAAGCGCTTCGCCTTGGAGAGGCGTACGCCGTCGATGATCGAGGCATGGTTCAGCGCATCTGAGATGACCGCGTCTTCCTCGCCAAGCAATGTCTCGAACAGGCCGCCATTGGCATCGAAGCAGGAGGAATAAAGAATCGTATCTTCCATTCCGAGGAAAGAGGAGATGCGCGCTTCGAGCTGCTTGTGCTCCTCCTGCGTACCGCAGATGAAGCGCACGGAGGCCATGCCGTAGCCGTAGCGATCGAGCGCCTGCTTGCCGGCCGTGGCAAGCTCTTCGTTGTCGGCAAGGCCGAGATAGTTGTTGGCGCAGAAGTTCAGCACGCGATCGCCGGACGCCACCTCGATTTCACCCGCCTGCTTCGAGGTGATGACGCGCTCGGATTTATAGAGGCCGGCCGATTTCAGGCCTTCGAGTTCAGAACGAAGATGGGACAGAAAGGCTGAGGTCATGGTTGGCCACTCTCGCTGTAAGAAGGACGTTTCAAGCCAAGGCACCGCGCCTTTCGCACATGCTGCGGTCACCCTCGCTCCTGGATCTGCGCACCGGCTCTGACGAAGGTCGATTTCGAACTTCGGAACGCTAGACGACTAGCACGGCGGGCCGTCTCCTGCAGCAATTTCCAACGCCTCAGGAAGGCCGGAACGCAGAGATCGATGAAAACGACAGGGGCTTTCACGCAGGGAGCCGCCTGCGGATACTTTCTGTCCGGCGGAGCGCCTCAGGCGACATTTTCATTCGCGAGATGCAGTGCGGGCGGCATCGTCCGAGGCTGCCTATCCGTCGAGATAGCCGTCGATGACGGCCAGGAATGCCTCGCCGTAGCGTTCGCGCTTGCTCTCGCCGATGCCGGGAATATCGAGGAGATCGTCGAAGTCGCGCGGACGCTGCTTGGCGAGCGCGATCAAGGTCGTGTCCGGGAAGACGACATAGGGCGGCACGTTCAATTCCTTGGCGATCGAGAACCGCTCGGCGCGCAGGCGTTCGAAAAGCTCGAGATCGGAGCCGGCGAGATCGGCTCTCTCGCGCCGCGCACCGGACTTCGCCGCTCGGGCGGCCTTGCCCGAGGTCGGCCTGTCTTTGCGGAAGAACACCTGGCGCTCGCGTTTGAACACTGCGCGCGCCTCCGGCTCGAGCTGGATCGCCCCGAAGGCGGATTGATCGACCCTGACGAGGCCTGCGGCGAGCAACTGCCGGAACACGGACTGCCACGTGCGTGCCGGCAGATCCTTGCCCGCTCCGAAGACCGGCATATCGACGTGGCCGAAGCGCTCAGTCTTCTCGTTGGTCGTTCCCATGAGCACATCGATGACGTGGCCCGCGCCGAAACGCTCGCCGGTCCGATAGACGGCGGCAAGGGCCTTGATCGCGGCCTCGGTACCATCCCAGGTCTCGACCGGCTTCAGGCAGGTGTCGCAGTGGCCGCAGCGGCCGGGGTGCACCTCGCCGAAATGCGCAAGGATCGCCTGCCGCCGGCAACCTGCCGTCTCGCAGATCGCAAGCAGCGCATTGAGCTTCGACCGCTCGATGCGCTTGATCTCCTCTGCCGCACCACCCTCGTCGATCATCCTCCGGCGCTGGATGACGTCGGCCATGCCGTAGGCCATCCAGACCTCGGACGGCAGCCCGTCACGACCCGCCCGTCCGGTCTCCTGGTAATAAGCCTCGACCGAGCCCGGCAGATCGAGATGAGCGACATAGCGCACATCCGGCTTGTCGATGCCCATGCCGAAAGCGACCGTCGCGACCAGGCAAAGATCCTCTTCCTTCAGAAAGGCATCCTGATGGGCGTCGCGCAGAGTGCGGTCCATGCCGGCATGATAGGGAAGCGCGCGCACGCCTTGTGCGTTCAGCCATTCCGCCGTGTCCTCGACCTTGGCGCGTGATAGGCAATAGACAATGCCGCTCGAGCCCTTGAAGCGGGAGAGAAAACGGAGCAACTGCTGGCGCGGCTGGTCGCGCTCGACGATCTCGTAGGCAATGTTCGGCCGGTCGAAGCTGGTCGTGAAGACCCTCGCTCCGGTGAGCGCCAATCGCTCGACGATGTCGTCGCGCGTATGCGGATCTGCGGTGGCGGTAAGCGCGATCCGCGGCACGCCGGGAAAGCGCGATGAGAGACAGTCAAGGCCCCGATATTCCGGCCGGAAGTCGTGTCCCCATTGCGAGACGCAGTGCGCTTCATCGATCGCGAAGAGCGCGATCTCCATATCACCGATCATCTCGGCGAAACCATCGGTGACGGCGCGCTCCGGCGTCACGTAAAGCAGGTCCAACGCGCCTGTCGAAAGTGCGCGCCGCACCGCGATCGCCTCGTCGCGCGTCAGAGAGGAATTGAGCGCGGCAGCACGAATGCCGAGCTGCTTCAGCGCCTCGACCTGGTCGCGCATCAAGGCGATCAACGGCGAGACGACGATGCCGACACCGCGGCGGCAATGCGCCGGAATCTGGAAGCAGACCGATTTGCCCGCCCCCGTCGGGAAGAGCACCACAGCATCACCGCCCGCAACCATATGCTCGACCACATCCTGCTGTTTGCCGCGGAAAGCGGAGTAACCGTAGACGCGCTTCAAGACATCAAGAGGATTGGCGACGCCTTCGCTTTCGAAGAGGCGTGCGGAGGTGGTGTCGTGGCGGTGAGGCATGGAATCGCTTTCGTCAGGCGCTGAGTATGGGGTTTGGTCAGGTGGGACGCAAATCGCCCGCGTTTGCGAGAAGAAAAGCTCTACCGCGCCGCCGGACCCTTCACCCGGCCGGAAAGCACGCCGAAGCCTTCGATGATGGCTTCCTGGTTCTCAAGCCGCGTCACTTCGAGCTGGACCTCCTGGAGCGTGCGCAGGAGTTGCGGCACCACTTCCATATCCCCCTCCTCGGTGGCATGAGCCAATTCACGCTCCAGTTCGCGACGTTGCCAATGGAGCGCTTTGCTGCGCCGGTGCAGGGCAAGCGCCTGAAGGTAGCCTTCGCGCGCATCTTCCGGCGCCGCCGCGGTCGTCGCAGTCCAGAGGCGCGTAAAACGGACCTGCTGGTCGAGCCCGCCGATCAGCGTCCCAAAACCCTCCGCCTCCAGTTGCTCAATGAGGGTTTCCCGCGTCAGTCGCGGCCCGTTTGCTGCTGCGGCATTCAGCACCGCCGCCCAGCAGCGCTGCAGATCGTGGTGGTCGAACTCGATGGTCGAGATCTCGTCGTACTCATCGAAGAGCAATTGCGGATGGTTGACGATGGTGAGCGCCAACACGCTTTCGCGCAATACTGGCGGTCGAACCGAGCGATCCGCCTTCAACAACTGGTTAAGCTTCGAACTGGCGGCAGTGCCGGCCTCGACGACGGCGCCCATAACAGGATCGGGAGCCGCTGTCCTTCTGCCACCCTGGCGTCCGCCCCGCTCGAACTGCCGCCGTTCGTACTTGAACGGCGCACTGCCCTGCAGAAAGGCATGCAGCCGATCGCGCATATCCTGGCCATAGTGCCGGCGCACGCTTTCGTCGACGACGACGGACGTCACCTGCCTCAGCCGTGCTTCGAGTTCGGCACGTTTTTCCGGCGTGTCGAACGCGCCGCCCTGGATCTCGCGCAGCCACACCATCTCCGCAAGCGAGCGGGCATTGCCAAGCACCTTGTCGAAAGGCTCGCGCCCGTCATGGCGCACCAGGTCGTCCGGGTCCTTGCCGTCCGGCAGCATGGCGAAGCGGACGGACCGTCCGGGCTTCAGATGCGGCAGCGCCAGATCGACGGCGCGATTGGCGGCACGAATGCCCGCGCCGTCGCCGTCGAAGCAGAGCACCGGCTGCGGCGTCATCTTCCAGAGAAGATCGAGCTGATTACCGGTGAGCGCGGTTCCGAGCGGCGCAACGGCATTCTCGATGCCTACCTGATGAAGCGCGATCACGTCCATATAGCCCTCGACGGCGATGATCGTTCCCGCCCCGTCCGCCCCCTGCGAAGCCCGCCTGGCGCGCGCGAAATTGAAGAGCACATTGCCCTTGTGGAAGAGCTCGGTCTCGTTCGAGTTCAGATATTTGGCCGGAGCGTCGGGCGACATGGCGCGGCCGCCGAAGGCGATTACCTTCTCGCGTGCCGAAAGGATCGGAAACATGATGCGGTCGCGGAAGCGATCGTAGGAGACCGGCACGTCGGGTCCATGGACCACCAGGCCGCAGGCCTCGATCTGCTCCTTGCCGACACCCTTGCCGGCGAGAAATTCCTTCAGCGCGTTGCGGCTGTCGGGCGCGAAGCCCAGGCGAAAGGTCTCGATGGTACGGCCGGTCAGCCCCCGCTCGCGCAGATAGGCCCGCGCCTTCGCGCCGTTCGCCGTCTGGAGCTGGTCCTGGAAGAACTGCGTCGCCATTTCCATGACATCGAGCAGGCTGGTGCGCTCCTTTTCGCGCCGCTCGGCCTGGGGATCGGGTTGCGGCATGGCGACACCGGCCATATCAGCGATCTGCTGCACGGCTTCGGGGAAGCTCAGTCCTTCAAGGTCGGTCAGGAAACGGAAATGGTCGCCGGAAACGCCGCAGCCGAAGCAATGATAGCGGCCCTTCCGGTCCTCACAGTGGAAGCTCGGCGACTTTTCACCATGGAACGGGCAGCAGGCCCAGTAGTCGCCACGCGAAACATTGGTCTTGCGCCGATCCCAGGTGACACGCTTGCCGATCACGTCCGAAATCGGAACGCGATCGCGTATCTCGTCAAGGAAGGACGGTGAAAGGCGCATGGATTCCCCTGGATCACGATGATCTTGGGTCGATTCGATCCAAAGTCATAACGTAATCGACTCTTCAAGAGTTAGAGGGGATGGGGGCGGAAAACAGCTCACCCGTCCCACTCTGGCCGATTTCCATATAAGCAGCACGGCCACAGGATGCCACAGCCGCAGCCCGCCTTGCCCGCTATTCACAGGTCAGTGAGGCGGGCTTGCCAAGGAATCGCGCCGATCGGCACCGCCGCGAAACGTTTCTGACACAGAATGCAACAGCAGTCCGCCCGACGAGGTCGAGCGGACCGAAGCTTACTTGAGCAGTTCTTTGACGAGGCCGGACGCCTTGGCGAAATCCATCTGGCCGGGATAGCGCTCCTTCAGCGCGTTCATGCACTTGCCCATGTCCCGAAGGCCGTGGGCGCCCGTCTCCTGGACGACGGCGGCGCAGGCCTGCTTCACCTTGTCCTCGGAAAGCTGTTCGGGCAGGAACTGATTGATGACAGCAATTTCCTGGCGTTCCTGCTCCGCGAGCTCGGGGCGTCCGCCCTCGTCATAAATGCGGGCGGATTCTTCGCGCTGTTTGATCATCTTGGCAAGGATCTGCATAATCTCGTCATCGCCGACCGGGTCCTTGCCCTGGCCGCGATTGGCAATGTCACGATCCTTGATCGCCGCCTGGATCAACCGGACGGTCGATGTGCGCCGCGTGTCCTTAGCTTTGAGTGCGTCTTTCAATGCGTTCGCGAGTTGGTCGCGCATGTCTTTACTCCATGTCGAAACCGGCCCGCGGTGCTTGTGCCCGGAACCGGCTCGATTACGTCGTTGTTGTCGTCGTCTTAAACCAGTGCGGCAGGTACAATCAAACGGATTACGCAACCAATTGAATTATAAGGAATTTTATTTCCTCACAATTCAAGGCGGCCGGTTGACCCGATCGACGCCTTTGGCTATTTTCCGGCACCTGCACGACATCGGCATGAAACCTTTTCTCGCGGGGTTCCCGCGCGCCATGCCGCATGCATTTGAAATGGCGATGAACCGACCGGCTTTCAAGCCGCGTTTTCCGCCGCAACGGGATAGGAACGATGACCGCGACACCCGCATGGACAACTCAAAAACCCACCGCCCTTCTCGTTCTGGCCGATGGTACCGTGATTGAAGGCAAGGGCATCGGCGCGACCGGCAAGGTTCAGGCCGAAGTCTGTTTCAACACGGCGCTGACCGGATACCAGGAGATCCTGACGGACCCTTCCTATCTCGGCCAGATCGTCACCTTCACTTTCCCGCATATCGGCAACATCGGCACCAATGACGAGGATATCGAAGACCTGACGCCCGCCGCCCGCCACGGTGCCGTCGGCGTGATCTTCAAGGCCGACATCACCGAACCGTCGAACTACCGCGCCGCCAAGCACCTCGACGCCTGGCTGAAGGCGCGCGGCATCATCGGCCTCTGCGGCATCGACACGCGCGCTCTGACCGCCTGGATCCGCGAAAACGGCATGCCGAACGCAGTCATCGCCCACGACCCCGCCGGCGTCTTCGACGTCGATGCGTTGAAGGCCGAGGCCAAGGCCTGGAGCGGCCTTGAAGGCCTCGACCTCGCCAAGGTCGCGACCTCCGGTCAGTCCTACCGCTGGAACGAAAAGCCCTGGGTCTGGGACGGGGGCTTTTCGACGCTCAGCGAAACCGACGCCGCCTATCACGTCGTGGCCCTCGACTATGGCGTCAAGCGCAACATCCTCCGGCTCTTTGCCGGCCTCAACTGCCGGGTCACGGTTCTGCCGGCTCAGTCAAGCGCCGAGGAAGTGCTCGCCCTCAATCCGGACGGCATCTTCCTCTCGAACGGCCCAGGCGACCCGGCCGCGACCGGCGAATACGCCGTACCGGTGATCCAGGACCTGCTGAAGACCGGCATTCCGGTCTTCGGCATCTGCCTGGGTCACCAGATGCTGGCGCTGGCGCTCGGCGCCAAGACCGAGAAGATGCATCAGGGGCACCACGGCGCCAACCATCCGGTCAAGGATCACACCACCGGTAAGGTCGAGATCGTCTCGATGAACCACGGCTTCGCAGTCGATTCGAAGTCCCTGCCGAAAGGTGTTGAAGAGACTCACATTTCGCTTTTCGATGGCAGCAACTGCGGCCTGCGCGTGACCGGCAAGCCCGTCTTCTCGGTCCAGCACCATCCGGAAGCCTCGCCGGGTCCGCAGGACAGCCACTATCTCTTCCGCCGCTTCCTCAACCTCGTGCGCGAGAAGAAGGGCGAACCGGCGCTTGCCGAACGCTGAGAAACACAATCCGCTTCTTAAAGGCCCGCTTCCGCGGGCCTTTATTTTTTCGACGTCTGCCGCAGCATCAAATGTCGCCGAACCGCGCCGCGATGAAATCGACGGCGGCACGCACGGACGGCAACTGCCCGCGCCGGTGCGGCATCAGGATCGTCGTTGTCACACGGCCCGCAGTCCACTCCGGCAGGATGCGTACGAGCGCGCCGCGGGCGATCTCGTTGCGGCAAAGCTTGCCGGGCGACGCAGTAATGCCGAGCCCCGCCACCGCAGCCTCTCGCAGGACATGCGATTCATCCGCCACGAAGCGCGGCTTCGGTGACACGGCGACAATCGTTCCGTCCGCATGCTCCAACGTCCACCCCGCCGATGCCAGCGATGTCAACAAGCCGTCGTGATGCTCGAGATCTTGAGGATTTTCGGGTGCGCTGCGCCGATCGAGATAGGCCGGCGACGCCACCAGCCAAATGGTTTCAGAAGCGACACGGCGCTGCACAAGGCCGGAATCCGGAAGTGGCGAGAAATGGTCGCGTACAGCGATGTCGAAGCCTTCCTGAATGAGGTCGACGAACCGGTCCGTCGCATGCATCACGACGCGGATCTTCGGATAGGCGACCGCCAATTGCGGCAGAAGCGGTGCGAGCGAGAGCTGTGTCGTCGGAACGGATGCCGTGATCCTGACCGTGCCGGTTGGCTCGGCAAGCCTGCCCTTGACCACGCTTTCGGCCGCTTCCGCTTCGATGAGCATTGCCGCCGCGTGACGATAGAAATCCTCTCCCGTTTCGGTCACCGAGAAACGGCGCGACGTGCGGTTGATGAGCCGAACGCCTAGGGCTTTTTCAAGTTCCGCCACACGCTTGCTAAGCGTGGATTTCGGTACGTTGAGCGCGCGAGCCGCCGGAGCGAAGCCCCCGTGATCCACAACGTGAACGAAGAGCATGAAGTCGTTGAGGTTCGCCATGGGCCCGATCTATCGTCCACATTCACAGATGATAAGTCCACATCTGCCCATCTAGCACAAGTTCGTCCACAAATGCATCTCTTCCTCATCGTTCATTCGAAACCAAGAGGAAGACATCTTGACCATCTATCAAGGAAAAAAGGCCGCCGTGATCGGCGGCACCCACGGCATGGGACTGGCGACGGTCGCACGGTTGCTCGATGGCGGCGCGGACGTGCTGCTGACCGGACGCAACGAAGGCAATATCGCAACGATCAGAGAGACGTTTGGCGCGCGCGTCCACGCCCTGCGCTCTGACATCGCCGATCTCAACGACATCGCGGTTCTCGGTGCGGCCGTTGGTCAGAAGCTCGGCACGATCGACCTTCTCCACATCAACGCCGGCATTTCGGAACTTGAGGCGTTCGACAAGGTAACCGAGGCCTCCTACGATCGTCAGTTCGCCATCAACACCAAAGGCGCGTTCTTCACTGTCCAGCGGCTGGCGCCGCTGATCCGCGACGGCGGTTCCATCGTCTTCACCTCATCGGTTGCCGACGAAGGCGGGTATCAGGGCATGAGCGTCTACAGCGCCACCAAGGCGGCGCTCGTCTCCTTCGCCTCCGTATTCGCTGCCGAGCTTTTGCCGCGCGGCATCCGCGTCAACACGGTCAGCCCAGGTTTCATCGACACACCGACAAAGGGTGCCGCGGGCCTTACGGATGCTGAACGCGCCGAATTCAAGGCGCTCGGCGACGCGGTGACGCCGATGAAACGCAACGGCACCGCCGACGAAGTGGCGCGCGCCGTGCTGTTCCTGGCCTTCGACGCCACCTTCACCACCGGCGCAAAGCTCGCCGTCGACGGTGGCCTTGGCCAGAAGCTGTCCACGCCAGCCTGACACTCGGGAGAAAGATCATGAGCAGGATTTCCGTTCTCGGCCTTGGCGCGATGGGTTCGGCGCTGGCGGCAACGCTCATTCGAAAGGGCCACGAGGTCACGATCTGGAACCGGACATTGTCACGGACCGAGCCGCTGGCCGCCATCGGTGCGACTGTTGCGGCGAGCCCCGCCGAGGCGGTCGCGGCCAGCGAGCTTGCGATCGTGTGCGTCCTCGACTACGCCGCCGCCCGTGCGGTTCTGGCGCCGGCGGGAGATGCGCTCCGTGGCCGCGATGTTGTCAATCTCACCAATGGCACGCCCGACGATGCGAAGAATCTCGCCGCATGGGTGGAGGCAAAGGGCGCGCGTTACCTCGACGGCGGCATCATGGCGATCCCGCCGATGATCGGCGAGGCCGGTGCCTTGATCCTCTACAGTGGCTCGGGTGCCCTTCTCGAAAAACATAAGGCAGCGCTCGGCGCGCTCGCTACCTGCCGTCTGCTCGGCGAGGACCCAGCCCTTGCGGCGCTCTATGACCTCGCGCTGCTTTCCGCAATGTACGGTCTCTTCTCAGGCTTCCTGCATGCCGGCGCGCTGGTGGCAAGCAGCGGCGGCAAGGTGGCCGACTTCCTGTCGCTCCTCCTGCCTTGGCTCGAAGCGATGAACGGCACCCTTCCCGACCTTGCCGAGAAGATCGACAGCGGCTTGCATAGCCGCAATGTCGTCTCCAACCTCGCCATGCAGACGATCGCTCTTGAGAACATCGTCAGAGCGAGCCAGGAGAGGCACATTTCGCCCGACTTCATCGAACCCATGCGACAGCTCGCCGCCGCTCGGGTCGATCGAGGTCATGGCGGCGACGATATCTCTGGCGTGGTCGAACTGATCCGGAAGCAAAAGTGAATCCGTTTTCAACGCGATAGGTCCGTTGCGTGAATCGAATTCTCAGGCCGTTGAATCGACTTCTGAACAACAAAGCCCGCCAGTGCTGGCGGGCTTTTCCGTCGTCGAGGATCGTTGCTGTTACCTGCAGGCGGCGCAGAAGCGCTGAATGCGCCGGCAAGCCTCTTCGAGGAGCGCCTCGGACGTCGCGTAGGAGATGCGGAAGTTCGGACCGAGACCGAAGGCCGAACCATGGACAACCGCCACGCCTTCCGCCTCCAGAAGCTCCGACACGAAGTCCTCATCCGTCTCGATGACCTTGCCGGACGGCGCGGTCTTGCCGATGAGGCCGGCGCAAGACGGATAGACGTAGAAGGCACCTTCCGGCGTCGGGCAGGAAATGCCCTTGGCCTGGTTCAACATCGAGACGACGAGATCGCGCCGGCCCTGGAAAATCTCCTTGTTGCGCGGGATGAAATCCTGCTGACCGTTCAGCGCCTCGACGGCGGCCCACTGTGCGATCGAGGTCGCGCCCGAGGTCTGCTGACCCTGGATCATGTCCATCGCCTTGATGAGCTGCAGCGGGCCTGCGGCATAGCCGATGCGCCAGCCGGTCATGGCATAGGCCTTGGAGACGCCGTTCATCGTCAGCGTACGGTCGTAGAGGCCGGGCTCGACCTCGACCGGCGTTGCGAACTTGAAGTCACCATAGGTCAGGTGCTCGTACATGTCGTCCGTCAGAACCCAGACATGCGGATGCTTCATCAGCACGTCCGTCAGCGCCTTCAGTTCGTCGTGCGAATAGGCAGCGCCCGAAGGGTTGGACGGCGAGTTGAACACGAACCACTTGGTCTTCGGCGTGATCGCCTTTTCAAGGTCCTCGGCCTTAAGCTTGAAATTGTTTTCCTGCTCCGTCGAGACGAAGACCGGGGTGCCGCCGCAAAGCGCCACCATCTCCGGATAGGAGACCCAGTAAGGCGCCGGGATCACGACTTCATCTCCCGGGTTGAGCGTGGCCATGAAGGCGTTGAAAAGAATCTGCTTTCCGCCGGTGCCGACGATCGTCTGCGCCGCGGTGTAATCGAGATTGTTCTCACGCTTGAACTTCTTCGCGATGGCCTCGCGCAGTTCCGGGATGCCGGAAACGGGCGTGTACTTCGTCTCGCCGCGGTTGATCGCATCGATCGCGGCCTTCTTGATGTTGTCCGGCGTATCGAAATCCGGCTCCCCTGCACCGAGGCCGATGACGTCACGGCCTTTCGCTTTCAGCTCACGGGCTTTCTGCGAAACGGCGATGGTGGCGGAAGGCTTTACACGGGAAAGGGCATCGGCAAGGAAGGCCATGGTGTGAGGTCCTGATCGTTTCGAAACAGCGTGAAGCGCTACGGAACGGGAAGTCAGGCTCCATAGCGGTTAGGTCTATGTCGAAAGAAGCCCGGTCTTGCAAGCACTCGAGCGGGAAAAACGCCGCCAAGACGGCTCAAAATGCGTCACCATGACAAAGTTTCATGAATGCCATCGAGGCGATCGATCGCTAGGCCACGCCTTCGACACCCACAGCTTCTGACGAGACCGGTTTTCAAAACAGCCAGGCGGTCCGCACGATCGTGAAAATGAGAGCACCAGGCGATGCCGCCCTAGGTCCGGATTTTCTCAAAAAAATCAGCGCGTTTCGCCCTTTTCCGCAACGCCTTAATTTGGTCACAACAACTGTCGCAGAGCGCCGCAATTTAGTCCAGCAACAGCCGATTTCCGGGTCTTTTCTACCCTGACGCGAATGCATTGACATCGTGGGGGTATGCAATGTTTCTCGATGACGAAATCGCCGCCGCGCGCACGCGGCGCAACGAGGTGCGCTGGGGCTTCTACCTGGCGCTCGCAGCACTTGCAGCCTGCATCGTGATGATACTCGGTCTGATGGCACAGGCTTCGGCGCAAACGGCCGAGGCCGAACCGCAGCGGCTGGTCACGTTTCTCGAGCAACAGCCACCGAACATGTTTGAAGCGGCAGTCGGGAATCGCAACGAACGCGCCATGGTGGTCGCGGACCACATCGCGGACGCGCCGACGGCGCATGCCGCAAGCCTGATCGCCGAGGCGAACAGCCAGGTGAACCTGCCGCAGATGGCAACTGCGGCCGACCGGCAGATCCTGATCGGCTTGATGTTGCTTGCCATGGCGCTGATGTCCGGCACGACCTTCGCCCTCTGGCGGCAGCAGATCGCCGCCTTCGTTGTCGCAAGGGTTCACCACCATGGCTGACGACGATCTGCCCGAACAGCGCGCCGGCTTCCTCGCCCGACTATCGGCAATCGAAACGATCGTCGTGGCGATCATCGCCCTCGTTGCCCTTGCCGGTCTGCTGCTCATCGGCAAGGGTTTCTACATGAAGGCCAAGGCCGAGCTCGCCGGCGAACAGCGCGCTGTTCCGCTCACCACCGGTTCGATCGCCCGATAAAGCCGTTTTGATCCGATTTGACTTGAAAGGCACCCCGCTGCGTCCCAGCTTACGCTACAGCGACGCGCGTCTCATTAGACGCGCAAAGACGCCGTAGTACTTTGAATTGCCGCATGTTTCCTTAAATCGACTGCGATTTAAGGAAACATGCGAGGCCGAAAACGCAAACCGGAGAATGCCATGCAGCGCTGGCTCTTGAAAGCAGGTTTGACCAATATCCAGGCCGGCTTGGCGCGGTCCACGGCCGCTCTGCTTTCCGGGTTTCTCTGCCTCGCTGCCCCGCAGCCAGTCTCCGCGCAGCGGGCGCAGGAATTTTCGACCCAGTCCGGCACCGTGCTCGTCGAGACGCTCGCAACCGGGCTCAGCCATCCCTGGGCAGTCGAGGTGATGCCGGACGGCGGGCTCATCGTCACCGAGCGCCCGGGACGATTGCGAATTCTGCAGGGCGGCAATCTGTCGCCTCCGATCGAGGGTGTGCCCGACGTGGCCGCACGCGGCCAGGGCGGATTGCTCGATGTCGCCCTGGATCCAAAGTTCGCCACCAACCGCGTGCTTTATCTGACCTATTCCGCTCGCGGCGACGGCGGCTACGGCACGGTCCTCGTCCGAGCGGAACTCTCCGACGACCAGCGCAGCTTGACCGATGTGAAGGAACTGTTCCGGATGAGCAAGTTCACCGGCAGGGGCCAGCATTTCGGCTCGCGCATCGCCATCGACAAGGACGGCAGCCTGTTCTTCGGTATCGGCGATCGGGGTCAGCGTGACCGCGCCCAGGACCCGCGGGATCATGCCGGCGCCATTCTGCACATCAACCCCGACGGCAGCATTCCGGCATCCAACCCCTACCGCGGTGGCACCGAGGGTCGGGCGGAGATCTGGTCGAAGGGGCACCGCAATCCGCAAGGCATCACTTTCGACCAGGGCGACGGCAGGCTTTTGACGGTCGAGCATGGCGCGCGCGGCGGCGATGAAGTGAACAATCCACAGCCGGGCAAGAACTACGGCTGGCCGGTGGTCACCTACGGCAAGGATTACTCCGGCGCGGAGATCGGCGAAGGCACGGCCAAGGAGGGCTATGAACAGCCGCTCTACTATTGGGATCCGTCGATCGCCCCGGGAGCGCTTGCGGTTTACCGCGGCAGCATGTTTCCGGAATGGGACGGCGACCTGCTGATCGCGGCGCTGAAATACAAGCTGCTCGCCCGTCTGGAGCGGGACGAAAATGGCGCGATCACCTCCGAGGAGCGGCTGTTCGATGGCGAATTCGGCCGCATTCGGGACGTGATCGTCGCACCGGACGGCGCGCTTCTGATGGTGACCGACGAAGAAAATGGCGCCGTACTCCGGGTCTCCAAGGCCCCGACGCAATAACAGCGTCTGGAGCAATTCCAGAAACGAGAGGTTTTCAGTCCGGAATTTCGGGGTCCGAAGCGTTGGATCATGTCCGAAGCGACGCCCGCACTTCCTTGCGAAACATGAACTTGAGCCCCGACCAGGTCAAATCGACGGCACAGACCTTCACGTCGACGAGATCGAGCGGCAGAAATATCTCGCGCAAGGCATCCTCGGTCAGGGTCGTCGCAACACCCGAGGCCCTCTTCGGCCAAGAAACCCAGAACATTCCATCGGCCTTCAGCCGCGCTGCGAGCAGCACGGCCCGGGCTTCGAGCGCGGTACGCTCGGTTTCGAAGACATGGATGTAGTCATAGCGGCGCGAGGCGACGCGGTCGATCGAGAGATCCATGAGCGACGTCTCGACGAGCGCAAGACCGGGGAAGGCTGCAATCTCGGGAAGTTCGGCCGGAACGGCGAGAAGGAGCGCGGCCTGCCCGTCGCGCAGGCCGAGCTTTTTTGCCAGCGGCGTTCCGGAATAGCCGGCGCTGCTCATTGCCGTTTCCTCCGTGGCTGCAGGCCCCGATTTGTCGAGCGTCATCGTAGCGTCGCCGGTTTTTTAGCCACAACGAAAGCGCGAGGATGAGGCTTGCCCGGCAAAAACGCAACTGATAGAGCGGCAAGGCAATTACCGGAGCGGCATGGCTTTGGATTGCTTCGATCCAAAAACCGTTACGATCCGGGAGCACAGCCGTGACTCGCCTCCAGGCCAATCTCTTCCTGCTGTTTTCCGGCGCGATCTGGGGCGCTGGTTTCGTCGCCCAGTCGACGGCGATGGAGGCAATCGGTCCGCTCTGGTTCATCGGCCTTCGCTTCGCGATCGCGACGATCGTCGCGCTGCCGCTGGCGCTGGTCGAAACGAGGCTCTCCACGGCTCCGCTTCCGCGCAAGTCGATCCGCAACTTCGTTTTCATCGGCCTGGCGCTCTTCGGCGGCGCGGTGACGCAGCAGTTCGGGCTGCTGACCACCAGCGTCACCAACTCCGGCTTTCTGACGGGCCTCTACGTCGTCTTCGTGCCGATACTGACCGTCGTGTTCCTGCGCCGCAAGCCGCACTGGGTCATCTGGCCGGGTGCCTTGCTTGCGAGCTTCGGCATCTACCTGTTGAGCGGCGGAGCTCTGTCGAGCCTGACCGGCGGAGACCTTCTGACAATCGTCTGCGCCGTCTTCTGGGCGATCCAGATGCTGCTCGTCGGCATCTTCGCCTCCCATACCGGTCGGCCGATGCTGCTGTCGATGGTGCAATTCGCCGTCTGCGCCGCACTCGGTTGCCTGTTCGCAGCCTTCTCCGAACCCCTCAGCCTCGATGTGATCAGGAACGCCCTGCCCCAGATCCTTTACGCCGGAGTTTTTTCGAGCGGCGTTGCCTTCATCTGCCAGGTTGTCGGCCAACGCTACACGACGGCGCCACAGGCGGCGATCTTCCTGTCGAGCGAAGCCCTGTTCGCCGCCCTTTTCGGCGTACTGCTGCTTGACGAAGTCATCACGCCGATCGGTTACGTCGGCTGTGCCGTCATCTTCGTCGCGATGCTGGCGGTCGAGCTTGTTCCGGAACTGGCGAGAAGGCGCCAGGAGGCGGAAGCAGCCGCTTGAAGCGGCGTGCCGCGGCAAGATCTTCTGCACTGCTGGCAAGCTGAACTTACCGTATTACTTATTACTGTCCAACAGCGCCGCTTTTGCTTCAAATCGAGACGCTCTGGCGCGCCGCGCGAGAGCACCGTAGTATTCCTTGCAGTTTTTCTGCAAAATTTGCGGCTCCGCTTTGATCGCGTGCGGAACATGAGACATATCAGACGCTTGCGATTTTTCGGCGAGGCTGCACAAAGCAGCGGCATGATCGAGAGCGACAGAATATGGCGCAAACAGTCCAGCCAAATCGCAGCTTTGTTCAAAAAGCTGTGATTTCAACAGCTTGCGATGCATTCCGAATATTCCACGCCTAAACCGCAACTGACCGGTTTTTGAGCAATGGGAAGCGGCAATACCTCGTCAGAAAAGTTTTGCTTGCCAATTCAAAATAAACCCATCACTCTTACTCTGTTCGGGCAATCTGCGAACACGGGAAGATCTTGAATATAAGCGGGCCGGAGACGCAAACCACTCCGGGCGGCCAGACCGGGGGGAGGCTTATTTTCCCTTCCTATGGCTGGCTGCGAGAACAGGACCCTTTCCTCAAATGTCGAGAACTGCCTGCCCCCACGCCCATTTTGGGCAAAACTGCAATGCTGCCCGCGCCGTCAAGCGGGTGGAGAGAAAAGGACCTGACGCATGGCCGAAACTGGCACTGTAAAATTCTTCAACACCGACAAGGGCTTTGGTTTCATCAAGCCTGACAACGGTGGTGCAGACATCTTCGTACATATTTCTGCCGTGCAGGCTTCGGGCCTGAGCGGTCTCACGGAAAATCAGAAAGTAAGCTTCGACACCGAACCCGATCGCCGCGGCAAAGGCCCGAAGGCGGTCAACCTGCAGATCGCCGGCTGATACGGCGCCTGTTGACAGATTCAAGTTGGAGCCCGGCAATCTTGCCGGGTTTTTTCATTCAGGCTCCGTTCAGTTTGGGCGCCATAGAGTCCGGCCATCATGAAAACCGGAACTGATTCCGGCCCCATGCATAGGATTGAAGCCCATGAACAAGTTCTTCAAAGCCGCCGTTCTCTCGGTTGCCGCAGCCACCATGGTTCTCCCGACCGTCGGTACCGCCCAAGCAGGAGGTCGCGATCACGATGACGCGTGGGCGGCGGGCGCCGTGGGCCTGGTCGCAGGCACGCTCATCGGCGGCGCGATCGCCTCGCAGCCGCGCTACTACAACGAGCCGGTCTATGTCGATCCGGAACCCGAATATTATGAACCGCGCCCGGTCTATCAGCCTCGCCCCGTTTACCAGCCGCGCCCGGTCTATCAGGCCCGCCCGGTCTATCGCCAAGTCGTTGTCGATAGCTATGACCTCGAGCCCTGGACGCCGGCCTGGTACCGCTATTGCTCGCAGCGCTACCGCTCGTTCGATCCGGACTCCGGCACCTTCGTCGGCTATGACGGTCTCCGGCATTTCTGCAGCGCCGGCTGATCTCATTTGAACGCAATAGGCTTAAACGAGAAGGCACATGCCTCGCGCGAGGCATGTGCCTTCTTGTTTCTCCCGGCCACCTGTAGCCACTGCATGTTTCCTTCGATCGTTCACGAAGGAAACATCCAGCAATATCAGAGACCCCTGAGATAAGGATTGCTGCGGCGCTCCTCGCCGATCTGTCCGCCCGGGCCGTGGCCGCAAATGAATCCGACATTGTCACCGAGCGGCAGGATCTTGTCGCGAATCGAGGCAAGCAGTTGCTGGTGGTTGCCGCCCGGCAAATCGGTGCGCCCGATCGAACCGTGGAAGAGCACGTCACCGACATGGGCGAAGTTCTGCACCCGGTTGAAGTAAACCACGTGGCCCGGCGCATGACCCGGGCAATGCAGCACTTCGAAAACATGATCGCCGAAGGAGACCGTATCGCCATCTTCGAGCCACCTGTCGGGCAGGACATTCTGCACCTTCATCGTCAGGCCGAAGCGCTCCGCCTGGCTCTCCAATCGCTCAAGCAGGGGCTGGTCGTCCTTGTGCGGGCCGATGATCTCGAGCCCGAGCGCCTCCTTCAGCTCCTTGGCGCCGCCGGCGTGATCGATGTGGCCATGCGTAAGCCATATCGCTTTCAGCGTGATACCGTTCTCACGAATGGTCTGCAGGATGATATCGACGTCGCCGCCCGGATCGACGATCACGCCCTCTTTGGTTTCACTGTCGAACAGCACCGTACAGTTCTGCTCGAAATGCGTAACCGGGATAATGCCCGCCTGTAACATGCAACCGCGCCTCGCTGCTGGATCGTTTTCAGGGTTGATGCAGGCGTACCTCCACGCTTCCCGTTCCGATCTGGACCTGTTTCGCGCCACCTATAGCGTCATATGGGTGGGATGACAGCCCAATTCAGCGCAGCGCGGCGATTTCCGGTGCAGGTGTTGGCGAAGGGAATTGCACTGTCGTCAGCAGCAGGGCCGATACCGCCAGTTCCGATGCCACTACGACGATCACCAGCGGGCGAAGCCGCTGGGCCGTGGTCCTGCTTTCGTCGATGAGTCCCTGCTTCATTTCATCGCCCCCGGATTGCAACAGACCGCCCCCCATTCCGGGACGGGAAAGTACCGGCGCTTCAAGCGGCCGTTCGAGGATCGCGACGGCCGGCCTTCTCGACCTGATCGCTCCTCTGAAAGCAATGTGTCTCATCCTCACATTTAGTGATGTCACAGGGGGAACATCCCGGCTGCACGAGGCGTTTCGCCTCCATCACGTAAGAGGAGCAAGACGATGAAAACCCCTTCCCCCCACCTGTTTCGAGCGGTCGCGGCAGCGGGTTTGATGCTCGCCGCCGGCGCGTCGACGGGTTATGCAGCAATGAGCGCAACCGCGGTTACGGATCTGAACATCCGCGCAGGCCCGGGGCCGCAATATCCGGCGATCGGTCTTGCGACGCGCGGCAGCCCCGCGGTTCTTGACGGATGCATCCAAGGCAGCAATTGGTGCCGGATCAGCGTCAACGGTATGCGCGGCTGGGCCTATGCCAGATATCTCGCAACCGATATGGGCGGGTCCACCGTCGTCATCGAGCAGCGGCGCGCGGATCTCCCCATCCCCGCCGTGACCTATGAAGTGCAGCCTGGGGATCCGGTGATTGCCACCAGCCCGGAACCACTTGAACTGATCGGGCCGGTCGAGGAGGTTGATGCCATCACGCCGCCACCGGCGGTGCGCACCTACATCACCCAAAATCCTGCCGATACGGTCTATCTCGATGGTGAGGTCGTGGTCGGCGCCGCATTGCCGAACACGGTCGCCGTCCAGCAGATCCCGGACTACGATTACCAATATGTCAGCGTGAACGGACAGCCCGTTCTGGTAGAACCTGCGACACGGCGCATCGTCTACGTCTATCGCTGACACGGCCGAGGATCCGGGCTCCGCTAGCCTCCCCTCCCAACAGGACACAGCGCGCCACGTTAGGCGCGCTGGAGACCAGTGATGCGCCGAATCACGCGCGCATATGCGCCTCTGCGGCGGAAGAAATCCTTGACTTCTGCAAACTGCATCCTTCAACAGCCAAGCGACGATAAAAAGAAGAACTAGTGATATAGATCAGAGTCTTATAGGGACTCCGGCACTCTGCCAGGCACTATCCGCAACGACCGCCCCGCACAGCCGCGACGGCAAAATTGACAAGCTTCCAGTTTCGGTCTCAACCTGACCGTGCCGGATCATCGGCGCATCGCGACTCTCGGACGAGGGCCGCAAGACGGAGGGATCAATGGAAGCATTAATGCCTATCATTACCCAGTTGATCGCGGGGGCGGCTGGTGGCAACGCGGCCAGCGCCATGCTGAAGCAGCAGGCATTCGGGGTCGTCGCACGCACGATCGTCGGAGCCATCGGGGGCCTTGGCGGCGGGTTCCTGATCCAGATGCTCGGCGGGGAAGCAGCCGCCACCGGCCTTGTCATGCAGGCAATTGGCGGCGTTGTCGGCGGCGGCGTGTTGAGCGGCCTCGTAGGACAATTCCTCGGCAAAACAGCATGAAGTCTCGCGAACAATATCCGTAGCAAGACAAAAGGCGGCCGCGGGCCGCCTTTTCTGTTTCCGATGCTTCTATTCCGCTGCGGCGGCGACCGGATGAACTTCCTTCGTATAGTCGTTCATCAGCGTTTCGGTGATCGCGGCCGGCGTGAAGCGATAGGGGCCGATCTCGGATACCGGCGTGACCTCGGCGGCCGAGCCGGTCAGGAAGCATTCCGAAAAACCGGAAAGCTCTTCCGGCATGATCACCCGTTCAACCACCTCATAGCCTCGGCGCTTGGCAAGCTCGATGACGGTTCGCCGCGTGATACCGTCGAGGAAGCAGTCCGGCACAGGCGTATGCAGAACGCCGTCCCTGACGAAGAAGACGTTGGCGCCTGTCGCCTCGGCCACCTGGCCGCGCCAGTCGAGCATCAGCGCATCCGCATAACCCTTGGCTTCGGCCGCGTGCTTGGAGATCGTGCAGATCATGTAGAGGCCCGCCGCCTTCGACTTCGACGGAGCGGTTCTGGGATCGGGACGGCGATACTCGGCGATATCGAGACGAATGCCCTTCAACTTTTCCGCGGGGTTGAAATAGCTGCCCCATTGCCAAATGGCGATGGCGACGTTGATGCGGCTGTTCTGCGCGGAGACGCCCATCTGCTCGCTGCCGCGCCAGGCGATCGGACGCACGTAAGCCTCGGAAAAAGCCTGGCGCGTCAGCAACTCCTTGCTGGCGCTGTCGAGTTCCTCGACCGAATAGGGAATCTTGAAACCCAGGATGTCCGCCGACTGGTGGAGCCGCTGATTGTGTTCCGTGAGCTTGAAGATGCGCCCGCCATAGGCGCGTTCGCCTTCGAATACGGCGCTTGCGTAATGCAGCCCATGTGTCAGCACATGTATCTTGGCATCCTTCCAGGGCACGAACTCGCCGTTGAACCAGATTTCACCGTCCAACTGATCAAAAGGAATAGCTGCCATGGTGTTATCCTCCGGCGCCTATGCACCATATCTACTGTTGATTATCTTGCTGTTTCCAGTTTATCGGCAAACAGACTGAGGGAAAATTCAATTTCACGATTTTGGATTTGCGAACCGAAACGCGCGGCATATCCTCCAACGGGTCCGATATCTCGCCCGACGAACCGACCGCTATCAACGCGGTAAAAATATGTCAACAAAACTGACATATTTTGCGATATATTTCGCGAAGTGCAATTTGGTTGAAAGGAAATGACTGCGTGCCCGGCCGACCCAAGGACAACACCGATTACCTGACCGAAGTTGTCGGTGAGGACGAAGACACGATAGATTTCGAGATCATCGAACTGCTGTTCTTTGCCTATCGCGACTTCACCGGCGACCCGGACGCAATACTCGAAAAGAGCGGCTTCGGCCGCGCGCATCACCGCGTGGTGCACTTCGTCAACCGTGAGCCCGGCATGACCGTTGCCGATCTTCTCGATACACTGAAGATCACCAAGCAGAGCCTCGCGCGCGTGCTGAAGCAGCTCATCGATTCCGGCTATATTCGGCAGGTAACCGGTCCTGAGGACAGGCGGCAGCGAATGCTCTACACCACCGAGGAAGGCAAAGCACTGGCGCGGGCGCTTGCGGAGCCACAGTCCCGCCGCATAGCCGAGGCATTGGCAAAAACGGGTCCCGGCGCGCGTGAAACCGTGAAGCGTTTTCTCGCCAACATGAAGAATGCCGCCGCGGACTGATCTTCATGGGGCCTGCGCTTTGAGCTTCCGAGCGAAGCAGGCAGACCCCTGGAATCGGGGAATTGGTGGGCGGCCGCCGCGCTTCCGCGTGAAATGCGTGATCCAGCCAGCCAGGCTTTGCGGAAAATGAGGGTAGTCGAGCCATGACAGTAAAAGCGAAAGTCTCCGATGATGCGGCGCATCTCCTGATCGTCGATGACGACAGGCGGATTCGCGACCTGCTCAACCGCTACCTGGTCGAGCAGGGTTTTCGGGTGACGACTGCAGCAGATGCCGACGAGGCGCGGCGCAAGCTGATCGGCATCGATTTCGACCTTCTGATCGTCGACGTCATGATGCCCGGCGAGAGCGGCATTCAACTGACGCAGAGCCTGAGGCAGATCAAGACAGTGCCGATCATCATGCTGACGGCGCTGGCGGAATCGAATTCGCGCATTGAAGGCCTCGAGGCCGGTGCGGACGACTATCTGCCGAAGCCTTTTGAGCCGCGCGAACTCGTGCTTAGGATCAACAACATCCTGCGCCGCAACCAGCCAACCCAGGCACCGAAGGTCGATCAGGTCATTTTCGGACCCTACACCTTTTCCGTGGTCCGCAAGGAGCTTCGCCGCGGCGCCGACCATATCCGGCTGACCGA
This sequence comes from Sinorhizobium psoraleae, assembly GCF_013283645.1. Lineage (GTDB taxonomy): Bacteria > Pseudomonadota > Alphaproteobacteria > Rhizobiales > Rhizobiaceae > Sinorhizobium > Sinorhizobium psoraleae. The sequence continues at coordinate 1,296,661 of NZ_JABEKV010000001.1, read as the reverse complement.
TCGCGAGCAGGAAATCATGACCCTGTTTTCCCAGCGCGCCGGCGAAACCATCCCCCGGCATGAACTGATCGGAGACGATGCCGAGGTTGGCGAGCGGACGATCGACGTGCAAATCAACCGGCTGAGGCGCAAGATCGAGGACGACCCGTCCAACCCCGTCTGGCTTCAGACGGTGCGCGGCATCGGCTACCGGCTGAGTGTGGACTGACATGCGGAATATTCCGGCAAGCGCGGCAAAGAATCATGGCGAGCTTTGACAGCATCAGGCGCGAAAGAACGGGCCCCGGCGACGGCGCCTGGAAACGCCTGACGCGGTGGTTGCGCCGCCGCCTGCCGATCGGCCTTTACGCCCGCTCGCTGCTGATCGTCATCATTCCGATGGTGCTGCTGCAGTCGGTCGTCGCCTTTGTCTTCATGGAGCGCCACTGGCAGCTCGTCACGCAACGCCTCTCGGCCGCCGTGACCAGCGACATAGCCGCAATCGTCGATCTGATCACGACCTTTCCGCGCGATGGCGATATCGACCAGGTCGTGCGCATCGCCCGTGAACAGCTCAATCTCAACATTGCCGTCGAGCCTGGCGGTGATTTGCCGCCGCCACGCCCCAAGCCCTTCTTCGAAATACTCGACCAGATCCTCAGCGAGGAGATTTCGGACAAGATCCGCCGCCCCTTCTGGATCGACACCGTCGGCAACTCGAAGATCGTCGAGATCCGTATCAAGCTCGATGATGGCCGTATCCTCAGGGTCTATGCGCGGCGCAACCAGGCCTATGCATCCAACACCCATATCTTCCTGGTCTGGATGGTCGGCGCCTCGCTCGTGCTGCTGACGATCGCGATCCTCTTCCTGCGCGGGCAGATCAGGCCGATCCTGGCGCTGGCGAGCGCCGCCGAAAATTTCGGTAAAGGCCAGAAGATCGACGACTTCGCGCCGCGCGGTGCCGAGGAGATCCGTCGCGCCGGTCTTGCCTTCATCCTGATGCGCGAGCGCATCGAGCGCCAGATCGAGCAGCGGACTGCAATGCTGACAGGCGTCAGCCACGATCTGCGCACGATCCTCACGCGCTTCAAGCTGCAGCTCGCGCTCGCCGGCAACAATCCGGACCTCGAAAGTCTCAACCAGGACGTCGAGGACATGCAGAACATGCTGGAAGGCTACCTGTCCTTCGCGCGTGGCGAAGCAGAAGAGGACGTCGGCCAGCTGAAACTCAGCGATCTCATGGCCCGTCTCGCGGCCGAGGCGGAGCTATACGGCAAGACACTGACGACCTCCATCGAAGGCGAAGACGACATCCGCGTGAGGCCTGCGGCCTTTACGCGTCTCATCGCCAATCTGGCCTCGAATGCCTATCGCTATGCGAACTCGGTGCGAATTGAGGCGCGCCACAGTGCCAAATGGCTGACGATCACAGTCGACGACGACGGCCCGGGTATCCCCGAGCGCTCCAGGGAGGATGTTTTCAAGCCGTTCTTCCGCCTCGACGAGGCGCGCAATCTCGACAGCTCCGGCACCGGGCTCGGTCTCGCGATCGCCCGCGATATCGCGCGAAGCCATGGCGGAAACGTCATTCTTGGCGACAGCCCGCTCGGTGGCTTGCGCGCAACGGTACGCGTGCCGACGTGATCAGTCACCGCGCCGCGCCGGATAGCAGCCGCTTAGAAGCGTCGTCTCTGGATCCGGATTACCGCGAATAGGTAGAGGTCAGGCCGCGCCGACGGTTGAAGCGATGCCAAGCCTCGATCCGGAGCGGATAACGAGCACGCATCGCATCGAGCGGGGCAAGGAGCCTGCCCTCACGCCCAAGGGACGCATCGAGGATTTCGATTATTCGGCGGTTCGGCCAGGGCTTGCGCGTGATCGTCAGCAGCGCGGCGAAGGCTTCCTCTTCCCTGCCCTCTCCCAACTGATGGGCAATGAGGCCGTAGGCGAAGGCCGTCGAGCGGCTGACGCCGGCATGGCAATGGACAAGGATGCGGCTCGATCGATCGTCGGCCACCGGCCTCATCGCGGCGAAGACTTCCTGAACGAGATCGGGGAAATGCTGCGTCGCACCGGCATTTTCCTGATCACGCATGCGCACGACGCGGTGGGCGACTTCGGAGATGACCGGCACATCCACTTCCGGCAGTTCCGGATCGAGAAGCGAAAGCACGTGGCTCGCCCGCCATTCTCGCGCTGCGTCCGCCGCCCTCCAGAGGCAGGAGACCTTGACGCGTTCATGGATCAGATCGCCGCTCAATATCATCACACTCACATCAGCTTCTTGCCGTTCGGAACCGGCCTGTCGGTCGCCGCCAGCACGATCGCGCCGGCCTCGTCTTCAAAACCGAGGGTCAGCACTTCGGAGCGAACGGGACCGATCTGACGTGGCGGAAAATTGACCACGCCCAGCACCTGTCTTCCGACGAGATCCTCCGGTTTGTAATGCGCCGTAATTTGTGCGGATGACCGTTTTATGCCGATTTCCGGGCCGAAATCGATTTTCAGTTTAAGGGCGGGCTTGCGCGCCTCCGGAAACGGTTCGGCTTCGATAATGGTGCCGACGCGAATGTCGACGCGCTCGAAATCGGCGAAGGAGATCGTTTCGGTCATGATTGCACTCTGAATTATCCGGCCAGTTCCTCGGCGCGTTTGCGCCCAGCGGCAATCGCCTTGTCGAAGAGCGGCTGCATTCCGTCGTCCGCCATAAGAACAGCAAGCGCGGCAGCGGTGGTTCCACCGGGAGAGGTCACATTCTGGCGCAACCGCGCGGCTTCGTCGGGGGACTGATGCAGGAGTTCACCAGCCCCCGCGACGGTTTCCCGAGCGAGTCGCATGGCGAGGTCCGCCTTGAGACCGGCTTTGCGCCCGGCCTCCGCCATGCACTCGACGAGATAGAACACATAGGCCGGTCCGCTGCCGGAAACGGCCGTGACGGCATCGATGTCGGCTTCGGTCTCGACCCATTCGACAGGGCCGCTGACCTTAAGAAGGTCGTGAACCAGCGCACGCTGCGCGTCCGTCACGTGAGCATTCGCGTATGCGCCCGTCACGCCGCGGCCGATCATCGCCGGCGTGTTCGGCATGGCCCGCACGGTTGCAGCTTCGCCCAGATGGCTTTCGATGAAACCGAGCGTCTTGCCGGCGGCGACGGAAACGATGACCGTTTCGGGACCGACGAGCCCTTTGAGCGGCGGCAATACCGCATCCATGACCTGGGGTTTGACAGCCAGGAAGATCACGCCTGCCTTGACGCCTTCCGGCGCGGACGTGGCGTGGCTGACGCCATTGTCGGCGATAAGCTTGGCCATCGCCGGCTGGGGGCCCGGATCGATGACGAGGACGTCGGCGCCCTTGACGCCGCTCTTCAGCCAGCCGCCGAGCATCGCGCCGCCCATATTGCCGGCACCGATGAGAACGATTGGACCGGAAACGGCTACAGCCACCTCACGCCTCCCCGACGGTTTCGAACAGCACCGCATCGACTGCACGCTGCGCATCCATTCCGGACCAGACGACGAACTGGAACGCCTGGAAATAGGATTCGCAAGCATCGAGCGCACTCGACAACAGCACCTCGACCTGCTGGTTCGTCGGCTCCGCGCCGCCCGCGAGCAAGAGAGATTGACGGAAGATGATGACTTCTTCTTGGCGCCAGAGGTCGAAATGCCCCATCAGCACCTGACCGTTGATGTGGGAGAGGAGCCGGATCACCTCGTTGACGCGACCTTCCGGCACCTTGATGTCAAAGGCGCAGGCCAGATGCAGCGCCTCGAACTCCTCCATCCAGGAGAAGGAAACGTGATAGTCCGCCCATTTACCTTCGACCGTCATGGCGATCTCGTCTTCGCCGGATCGCTCGAACGACCAGTCGTTGTTTGCGGCCACGAACTCGATCATATCGACCGGGTTGGATTGGCGCTCGACTTCCATTTCCAAAAGGCTCATGCATCACCCTAACGGTGCGGCACAGGCGCGCATGATCGCGTTCACAAAACGCAACGCTGCAAACCCAATACCAGATACGGACACACTATGATTGCTGGACGCACGGCCATCCTGGCTTACTTACCCTGCCCGGAGCTTACGTGATCCGTTTCGAATCATCATTTAAAATCAGTGTATAACGGCAGAGTCAGCCTGCCAGCCCCTCAGGCGAAAAATTGCGGCGAAGAACCAGGGCCGCGTTGTGATTTTGATTCAGCGCAGATGCATAAACGACTCTGCCATAAGGATTTTTTGGCAGTGTCCACAGGTGGAAAACTTTCGAGATTTTATTAACCCTATCGCGCCGTGCATCTTTTCGGACCTACAAAGGTCGCCGTAGCACTTTGAACGGCCGTTGCTTCAAATCGGGAAACGATTGATGGAATCACTCACCTGCGAGCGAAATCCCCGCAGGAAGCGATGCGACGCTCGCGGTTCGCTCCAATCAAGTGGGCGAAGCGGGGCGAGCCGAGCCGCGGCGAGCGCTACCCCCTTCGGCCGCTACTTTTTCTCGCCGGCCTCCGCGAGGCGCGCTTCCAGCGCTTCGATGCGGGCAAGCAGCGTGTCGTTTTCCTCGCGCGCCTTGACAGCCATCTCCTTGATGGCCTCGAATTCCTCGCGCTTGACGACATCGAGCGAATTCAGCCAGCTTTCGGCCTGTGCGCGGAAAGCCGTTTCGACCTCGCGTCGCACGCCCTGGGCAGCGCCCGCCGCATCGGTCATCAGCTTGGCAAAATCGTCCAGAATGCGGTTGGCTCCAGTGCTCATCGTCCAGATCTCCATTTCAGCATCGCGCGTAGCAGCGCGGTCTTGAAATTCAGGTAGGATCGTCGGCGGAAGGATGCAAGAAAAATAAGACGGCAAGGAGATGACGGACCGGCACCTGCCAGCTTGACCCGCCCGATTTCGATCGCCATGTTCCGCCAAAACAACCGGCCGGCACGAGACAAGACCTTGGAAACAATCGCAACCCGCCTCGCCATCCTCCCTTTCCCGGAAATCGACCCCGTCATCTTCACGATCGGGCCGCTTGCCATCCACTGGTATGGCCTCGCCTATGTCGCGGGCATACTCCTCGGCTGGCTCTATGCGCGCCGCATCATCCAGAACGCTTCGCTTTGGCGCAACGATACCCCGGCCTTCAACCTGACGCAGCTCGACGATTTTCTGCTCTGGGCCGCGGCCGGCATCGTGCTTGGCGGGCGCATCGGCTACATCCTCTTCTACGACCTGGGCTCTGTCCTGCAGAATCCGATCCGCGCCATCGAAATCTGGAACGGCGGCATGTCGTTCCATGGCGGGCTTCTCGGTACGACGCTCGCAATCATCGTCTTCGCTCGGCGAAACGACATCGCGGTCTGGAGCCTGTTCGACGTCGTCGCCACCGTAGTGCCGATCGGGCTCTTCTTCGGCCGCATCGCCAACTTCATCAATGGCGAGCTCTGGGGACGCCTGTCCTCGATGCCCTGGGCAATGGCCTTTCCGACTGGCGGTCCCTTCGCCCGCCATCCGAGCCAACTCTACGAGGCGGCGCTCGAAGGCGTTCTGCTCCTTCTGGTGCTTGGCTATTTCGTCTATCGCCGCAAGGCGTTGAAGATACCCGGCCTAATCTGCGGCATATTCGTCTGCGGCTACGCCGCAAGCCGCATTTTTGTCGAATTCTTCCGCGAACCGGACGCTCAGATCGGCTATCTGGCCGGCGGCTGGCTGACCATGGGCATGGTGCTTTCACTGCCGATGGCGCTCGCAGGCATATGGGCGATTGCGCGCGCACGCCGGGCGGCGGCAGCCACCGCATAACTGGACGAGTGCATGACGAATCCTCTCGCCGACAAGATCAAGGCGCTGATCAAGGCCAACGGGCCGATCAGCGTCACCGACTATTTTTCCCTCTGCCTCGCCGACCCGCAGCACGGCTACTATCGCACGCGCGAGCCCTTCGGCCGGGCCGGCGATTTCACCACCGCGCCCGAGATCAGCCAGCTTTTCGGCGAGATGATCGGCATCTTCCTGGTGCATGCGTGGCAGCAGCACGGTTGCCCCGAGCCCGCGATCATCGCCGAGATCGGCCCCGGCCGAGGCACGATGATGTCCGATATGCTGCGCGTCATCCGTCGCCTTGCGCCAGATCTTTATCAGTCTGGAAGCGTGCATCTCGTCGAGACAAGCGAGCGCCTGCAGAAGGTGCAGGCCGAAACGCTCGCGGACCACAAAGGCAAGGTTCATTGGCACGCGAGCTTCGAAACCTTGCCCGCAGGCTTTCTCCTGCTCGCGGCAAACGAGCTTTTCGACGCTATCCCCATCCGGCAATTCGTGCGCACCACGCAGGGATTCCGCGAGCGCATGGTAGGCCTCGACGCAGGTGGCGAATTGACCTTTGCAGCGGGGGTCGCCGGCATTGATCCGTCGTTTCTGCCGTCGCCGGCGCAATCGGTGAGCGAAGGCACGATTTTCGAGATCGCCCCCGCGCGCGATGCCGTCATGGCCGCACTCTGCGAGCGCCTCCGCGCGGGCGGCGGCACGGCGATCATCATCGACTATGGACATCTGGCGACCGGCTATGGGGACACGCTGCAGGCGGTCCGCGAACATCGCTACGATCCTCCGCTCGCCAATCCCGGCCGGGCGGATCTCACGAGCCATGTCGATTTCGAGCAGCTTGCCCATCGCGCCAAAATGGAGGGAGTGCAGGTCAACGGTCTTGCCCACCAGGGGGATTTCCTCGTCGGCCTCGGCCTGCTCGAGCGCGCCGCGGCACTCGGCAGCGCCAAGGACACGCTGATGCAGGAAGGTATTCGCTCCGCCGTCGAACGGCTCGCGGGCTCAGGCTCCGGCAAGATGGGCGAGCTGTTCAAGGTGCTGGCAGTCAGCAGTCCCGAAGTCAGGCTGGCACCCTTCCAGAAAAAGGCGCAATGACGATCCGCTTTCTGCGGCGCCCAGCTTTTCAGACGCCCGAAGCTCGCCGTAGCACGTTGAATTGCTGTATGTTTCATCCGAATATCGGTTTCGATGTAAGGGAATATGGAGCAAGCCGGCAGCGGTTCGGCGATTGACAGTATCGGCATGCCGGGTCAACATCGCGCCGGCAAATCAGCCGCAAGTCACCGGGCCGCGACGCGCCCTCAATTCCAATGAAACCTTAAAATAACAAGGGCGAGAACACCGATGCAGGACGATGCCTCGCTTTCCCCGGTTCAGAGTCCGCTCTTCAGCGCCAAGGCGGGACCGGCGATTGCACATGGCTATTTCACGCGCAAGGGCGGCGTTTCCGAAGGTATCTATCGCGGCCTCAATGTCGGCCTCGGCTCGAATGACGACCGCGAGCGCGTCGGCGAGAACAGGGCCCGGGTCGCGCGTTGGTTTGGTGCCGAACCGCGGCGCCTTGCAACCGTCCACCAGATCCACTCGCCGGAGGTCGTCGTCGTCGACAACAGTTATGACGGCGCGCGTCCCGACGCCGACGCGCTGGTGACCGCGACCCCCGGCATTGTGCTCGGCGTTCTATCGGCCGATTGCGGGCCTGTCCTCTTCAGCGATCCGCAAGCCGGCGTGATCGGGGCGGCCCATGCCGGCTGGAAAGGCGCCCTCGGCGGCATTCTTGAAAGCACCATCGAGGCGATGATTTCGCTCGGCGCGCGCCGTGAGCGGATCATCGCCTGCCTCGGTCCGTCGATCAGCCGGACACATTATGAGGTGGGAGCCGAATTCGTCGAGCGGTTCCTTGCCGCCGACAAGGACAACACATCTTTCTTCAGCCCTTCCGGACGGAACGGTCATGCCATGTTCGACCTGCCGGGGCTGACCATCCAACGACTGGCGGAAGCCGGCGTGACGGCGGAAAACCTCGACATCTGCACCTATGCGGACGAGGACCGTTTCTTTTCCTATCGGCGCACGACGCACAGACAGGAGCCAGACTACGGCCGGCAGATGTCGGCGATCTGCATACGGGAGGTTTGAGATGGCGCTTCACTTTGCGGCAGAGGAATATGCGGCCCGCCTTGCGCGGCTTACGGCGAGGATGCAGGAAGAGAAGCTCGACGCCCTGCTGCTCTTTGCCCAGGAGAGCATGTATTGGCTGACCGGATACGACACCTTCGGCTATTGCTTCTTCCAGACGCTGGTCGTCAAGAAGGACGGCTCGATGGTGCTGCTCACCCGCTCGGCCGACCTGCGCCAGGCCCGCCATACCTCAAATATAGAACGCATCGAGATCTGGGTGGACCGGGTCAACGCCGATCCGGCCATGGACCTCAAGAATCTCCTCAGCGAACTCGATCTTCTCGGCTGCCGCATCGGCGTCGAATACGACACCCATGGCATGACCGGCCGGACAGCCCGGCTTCTCGACCATCAACTCGCCAACTTCGGCGAAATGATCGATGCCTCGTTGCTTGTAAGCCGCCTTCGCCTGATCAAGAGCCCGGCGGAAATCGCCTATGTCGAAACGGCCGCGAGCCTCGCGGACGACGCGCTTGAGGCGGCCCTGCCGCTGATCCGCCCCGGCGGCAGCGAGGCCGATATTCTCGCGGCCATGCAGGGCGCGATCTTTGCCGGCGGCGGCGATTATCCGGCCAACGAGTTCATCATCGGCTCGGGTGCCGACGCCCTGCTCTGCCGCTACAAATCGGGCCGGCGCACACTCGACGCCAACGACCAGCTGACCCTCGAATGGGCGGGCGTCAGCGCCCATTACCATGCGGCGATGATGCGCACAGTTGTGATCGGCGAGCCGAGCAATCGCCACCGCGAGCTCTACAGCGCCTGCCGCGAGACGATCCAGGCGATAGAAATGGTGCTCCGGCCCGGCAATACTTTTGGCACTGTCTTCGACGTCCACGCCAGGATCATGGACGAACGCGGCCTCGCCCGCCACCGGCTGAACGCGTGCGGATATTCGCTCGGCGCGCGCTTTTCGCCCTCCTGGATGGAGCACCAGATGTTCCATGTCGGCAACCCCCAGGAGATCGAGTCGGACATGTCACTGTTCGTGCACATGATCATCATGGATTCAGACACCGGCACGGCCATGACCCTCGGCCAGACCTATCTTACGACACCGGATACGCCGCGCGCGCTCTCACGCTACGGACTGGACTTCATTTCTGCGTAAGAAAATCGGCCTATGATCCCCGCCCGAGACGGACGAACGGCGACGGTTTCATAGAACCGCCGCGAGCCGGAACGGGATGAGGAAGTGCGAAAGCGGTTTTCCGACCCATCCCGCTCCAACTGTAGAGTCGAGACGGACGGTGGGAACGATGCGTAAACCGATCATGCCTATCGCAAGCCTTGGTCTTGCAACAGCACTTGCAGCCTGCAACAGCACGGATGTGCTGATACCCCAGGTGGACGTGGGCGGAGGGACCTTCCGTTCCCCGCCGGTGACGCAATCCGATCTCGACACGATGTCCACACAAACGGCCATCGTTCCGATACAAAGCGTGCCGCCAAGCCGCACGGCCGCCTTCTCCGCACAGCCGAACGTCTCCAGCCCGCCGACGCAATATGTAACGGGCGACGCCACCTATACGGATCCAGCCGGCACGCTCGACGCCCAGGCAAACCGCCTCGCCCAAGGCGAAACGCCGATTCAGAATACAATGCCTCACGCCAACGCGATGCCTGATGCCACCGCGATGCCTGAAGCCGAGGAGGTCCGGCAGCAATCGGCGCCGGCTGAAACTGCCACTGCGACTCCGGAAGAGCCAGAGCAGGCCGCCGTGCCGCCCGCCGCGGCAACGTCCGGCTCGGGCGGCATTCGCTTCCTGCCGATCATCGGCGCACCGGTCCAGGCGGTGACCCCGCTTTCGAAGCAGCTCGGCGCCGATGCCCGCGCGCAGGGGCTGGCGATCAAAGGCTCCGGGGACGCGACCAGCGAGCATATCCTCAAGGGCTATTTTTCGGCGCTCAACGACGGCGGAAAAACGACGGTCGTCTATGTCTGGGACATTCTCGATGGCAGCGGCAACCGCCTGCACCGTATCCAGGGACAGGATACCGTCAGGAGCACCGCGGCCGAGCCCTGGAGCGCGATTCCGCCGGAAATCATGCAAGCAATCGCCACCAAAACGATCAGGGCCTATCTTGATTGGCGCCAATCTAAAGCGGGATGAGGAAAAGTGCGCGCGGTTTTCCGCCCGCATGCAGCTCCGACTTGCGAGAACCGATCACGATCTATGATCATGGGTCGGTCGACCCATAATCATCGTGATCTTGGCCTGATGACGCAAAGTTTTTAGGATAATGGCCTTTGCGCCGCAGCATTCCCACTTGCATTCGAGTTCAGGGGCGCTAAAAAGCGGCCGATCAGCTCTGAATAGCGGCCGTCCGTAAAGATTGCCCGCGATCGGAATGGCTCACGGATTTCGCGCGGAAAAAGCCGCCCCGGACTGCACCCGGACGGTGGCCGCGCCAGCTCAAGGCGGACCGTCAATGAAGGTTTTCGCAGGCAATTCGAACCGGCTGCTTGCCGAAGCGATCTGCAACTATCTAAATCTGCCCCTCGGCAAAGCCACAGTCAGGCGGTTCGCCGATCAGGAAATCTTCGTCGAAATAGGGGAAAACGTGCGCGGCGAGGATGTGTTCATCGTCCAGTCCACCTCCTTTCCCACCAACGATCACCTGATGGAACTGCTCATCATGATCGACGCGGTGCGCCGCTCTTCCGCCCGCCGCATCACCGCTGTTCTCCCCTATTTCGGCTACGCCCGACAGGACCGCAAACCCGGGCCGCGCACGCCGATCTCGGCCAAGCTGGTCGCCAACCTCATCACCAGGGCAGGCGCCGACCGCGTTCTCACCCTCGACCTTCACGCCGGCCAGATTCAGGGCTTCTTCGACATCCCGACCGACAATCTTTACGCCGTTCCGATCCTGGCGCGCGACGTCAAGGAGAACTACGACCTGAGGAACGTCATGGTCGTTTCCCCGGACGTCGGCGGCGTCGTGCGTGCGCGCGCACTTGCGAAGCGGCTCGACTGTCTGCTGGCGATCGTCGACAAGCGCCGCGATCGCCCCGGTGAATCGGAAGTCATGAACGTCATCGGCGATGTCAGCGGCAAGGACTGCATCCTGATCGACGACATCGTCGACTCGGGCGGCACGCTCTGCAACGCCGCCGAGGCACTTTTGAAGAATGGCGCCACCAGCGTCACCGCCTACATCACCCACGGCGTTCTCTCCGGCGGTGCGGTTACCCGTGTCGCCTCATCGATGCTGAAGGAACTGGTCATCACCGATTCCATCCAGCCGACCACCGCCGTCCAGTCCGCGCACAATATCCGCGTGATCTCGACCGCGGCTCTCATCGGCGAAGCGATCAGCCGCACCAGCCAGGAAGAGTCGGTTTCGAGCCTCTTCGACTGAGGTCGCCCAATCCGAACGTGAACCCGTTCAACGCCGGCGTCCCGAGGCGCCGGCGTTCTTGTTTCAGCTTATCGACTTTTCTCCAGCACCTGCACCACCGGCTCGTCGGCAAGATTGTCGATGAACCAGTTCGGATAGACCGCCGCTGGCATAGTGTCGGCATCGCGTGCCGCGCCCTCGCCTTCGTTCAACGCAAGCTCGGCGCCGCTAGGATCGTCTTTAAGCTGATGCCGCTTGGGCGCCGAGCGGCGTGCAGGGATCCTTCCTTGTGAACGACGTAGACGTCGACCCAATCGGTGCCGGGCGCTTCAGGATCCGGTCCACAGACCAGAGAATGTGGCGGCGAGAGAGTCCAGCCTGCGTCAGCGGCGTGCCGGTTCGATTTGGCAACAAAGATCGGACGCGCGGCGAAATAAAGCCCGTGCCCACAACCAAGCCTAAAGTCCACCAAGATTGACAATTTTGAGGCGTACACTGCATAGTTCGAGAAATTTCTGGATTTTAGATGTATAGGCGTATGTAAAATGGGAATTAGCTCTGGGAGGAAGAGTGATCGCCTCGCGATATTGATAGACGCCGATAATATTCGCCCGGACTTTGTACCACTTGTCATTCGCGAAGCGTCGGCTATCGGCACAGTCATCATCAAACGCGTTTACGGCAATTTTGGCTGTGCTGCGATGACAGGCTGGCAGCCGCTCGTGCATAAACATGCGCTGTCGCCGGTCCACGTCGTACCGGCTGCAAAGAGCAAGAACACCACCGATCTGAAGCTGGCGGTCGATGCAATGGATATCCTGCATCGACGGCAAGTCGACGGCTTCTGCATTGCGTCGAGCGACAGCGATTTCACCTCTCTCGCAGGTCGCATCCGAGAGGATGGTCTGCCCGTTTACGGCTTTGGGGAGAAGAAGGCGCCTGATCCCTATGTGAAAGCTTGCGATAAATTCTTTTATTGCGACCACCTTGTTCAGGAAACATCGGAGCAGAAGCTGAAGCTGCCTGAGGCAGAAATTCTCGCGACGATCAAGGAGGTAGCGCGAGGGGATGGCTGGGCCCACCTCAGCGCAGTCGGGACCGCACTCGGAAAACGGATATCGGGCTTCGATTCCCGAAATTACGGATACAAGAACCTCAATACGTTGATGAAAAGTATTTCGTCTCTGGAGTGTAAATCGAACGGTGAAAGCCCGGCCCGCGTAAGGCGGAAATGACTGGAGGGCCGCGCTATCTGCCCGTTACGGCGCAGGCCTCACCGCCGCCGAAGAGGCGCGAGCGCGTCAGGAAACGCTTCTCCCGACCGTTATCGAGCGAGAACATCCCGCCCCTGCCCGGCACGACATCGATGATGAGCTGGGTGTGCTTCCAGACCTCGTACTGGCTGGCGCTGATATAGACCGGCACGCCATCGATCTCACCGAGCCTCACATCATTGTCACCGACGATATATTCGCCGGCCGGATAACACATCGGCGAGGAGCCGTCGCAGCAGCCGCCCGATTGATGAAACAGGATATCCGGATGATCGCGCCGGATTTCGCGGATGAGGTCGATTGCCGCATCGGTCGCAAGCACGCGCGGCTCCTTTTCTTCATCCGTCATCACAGCCTCCAGCTTCACACCTACAGCGCCGCGCGTCCAATCGGACGCGCAGGGTCGCTGTAGCACTTTGAATTACTGCATGTTTTTGTTTTCAATCGGCAACGATTTAAAGAAACATGCGATAAACCAGCAAGCTCCCGATGAATGATCGGGAGCCCGCCGGGAGGACGCCGGCAAGGCCGGCGCGGGATCAGAAGAAGCCGAGCGCTTTCGGACTGTAGCTTACCAGCATGTTCTTGGTCTGCTGGTAATGGTCGAGCATCATCTTGTGCGTCTCGCGGCCGATGCCGGACTGCTTGTAGCCGCCAAAGGCGGCATGCGCCGGATAGGCATGGTAGCAATTCGTCCAGACGCGACCCGCCTGGATGGCGCGACCAAAGCGGTAGCAACGGTTGGCATCCCGGCTCCACACGCCGGCACCGAGGCCATAGAGCGTGTCATTGGCGATCTCCAGCGCCTCCGCCTCAGTCTTGAAGGTCGTCACCGAAACGACGGGTCCGAAGATCTCCTCCTGGAAGATCCGCATCCTGTTGTGCCCGTGGAACACGGTCGGTTTGACGTAGTACCCCTCGGAAAGTTCGCCTTCGAGCACGTTGCGCCCACCGCCGGTCAGCACCTCGGCGCCCTCCTCCTTGCCGATCTCGATATAGGCGAGGATTTTCTCGAGCTGCTCGCTCGACGCCTGTGCGCCGATCATTGTCGCCTGGTCGAGCGGGTTACCCTGGCGGATCGCCTCGACCCGCTTCAGCGCCCGCTCCATGAAACGGTCATAGACGCTTTCCTGGATCAGCGCGCGGCTCGGGCAGGTGCAGACCTCGCCTTGGTTAAGCGCAAACATCGCGAAACCTTCGAGCGCCTTGTCGAAATAGTCGTCGTCTTCGTTCAGCACATCGGCGAAGAAAATGTTCGGCGACTTGCCGCCGAGCTCGAGCGTGACCGGTATGAGGTTCTGGCTGGCGTATTGCATGATCAGCCGTCCGGTCGTCGTCTCGCCGGTGAAGGCAATCTTGGCGATGCGAGGGCTGGTGGCGAGCGGCTTGCCGGCTTCAAGGCCGAAGCCGTTGACGATGTTCAGCACGCCCGGCGGAAGGAGATCGCCGACGAGTTCCGTCCAGACAAGGATGGAGGCAGGCGTCTGTTCCGCCGGCTTCAACACCACGCAGTTCCCGGCCGCAAGCGCCGGCGCGAGCTTCCACGCGGCCATCAGGATCGGAAAGTTCCAGGGAATGATCTGGCCGACGACCCCGAGAGGCTCGTGAAAATGATAGGCAACCGTATCGTGGTCGACCTCGCCGATCGAGCCTTCCTGGGCCCGGATGCAGGCGGCGAAATAGCGAAAATGATCGATCGCCAGCGGAATGTCGGCGGCCATCGTCTCGCGGATCGGCTTGCCGTTGTCGAAGGTTTCCGCCCGCGCGAGAAGCTCGAGATTCTCCTCCATCCGATCGGCTATCTTCATCAGGATGTTGGAGCGCTCCGTCGTCGACGTCTGCCCCCACTTTTCCCGTGCCGCATGCGCCGCATCGAGCGCGGCTTCGATATCCGCGGCATCCGAGCGCGCGATCTGGCAAAGCGTGCCGCCGGTGACCGGTGTCGTGTTGTCGAAATAACGGCCCGCGACCGGCTCCCGCCATTCGCCGCCGATGAAGTTTCCGTATTTCTGCTTGTATGGGTTCTCGATGATCTTCTGATGCAGCATGATTTCCTCCCTTCGAACAGCAGTCCGATTGCTGTGCGAGGAAGGGTGCGGCCGAATGCGGATTTCCGATAGCCGGCCGCGGCAGCCGGCAGCGCGATCTGTTTCAGAATTGAGACACGTCGGCCAGCCTCGGCGTGCTGCAGCGCAGCAATGAGGCTCGAAAGCGCCCCTGATCCGGCCTGCCTGGCAGGCACCTTCTCCCGCAAGCGCGGGTGAAGGAGGAGTAAAACCTCCCAGTTCCCTCGCCCGACCTGCAGGAGGGGCCAGGCGACGCTGCTCAGTTGAGCGAAAGCCGCTTCATCTTGCGATAAAGCGTGGCGCGGCTGATGCCGAGCAGGTCGGCGGCCATCGAAACATTGCCATTGGCGCGCGAGAGCACGCGCCGCAAGGCCGCCCTCTCGGCATCCGGCAGTTCGCCGCCCTCACCTGGCGCGTCTTCCTGAAGCAGGTCGGACGCCGGAACGCCCGCGGCAATGCGCGCGTCGTCGAGGCCGAGCCGTTGCCGCGCGGCCCGAGTCGCGCCAAGGACGAGGTCGTCACGGTCGACCGCAAGCAGTGCCGGCCCTGCCCGATCGGCGGGCACGAGCACGATCCGGGCCCCGGCAAAGGCCCGCCGGAAAAGGTTCGCCTCGATCCGCGAGGCAGCGTCGCGCACGGCCTGGGAGAGGATCGACAGCGTTACCTCGGACGCATCGTCACGGCAGGTGGAAATATCGATCGCCGCCGCAAGGCGCCCGGCCTCGTCCCGGATCGGCGCGGTGGCGCAACTGAGGCCAATATTGCGGCTCAGGAAATGCTGATCGCGCTGGATGACGACGGCGCGCTCATCGGCGATTGCCGTGCCGATGCCATTCGTGCCGACGCTCGCCTCGCTCCACACGGTTCCCGACCAGAGACCGACATCGCGAAAATCGGCATCGTCGCCGACCGCGCCGCGGCGCTCGAGCGCGACGCCCTTGTCGTCCGTGAGCAGAAGGCAGCACCCGGCCCTACCGATCACAGCGAACAGCCGGTCGAGTTCTCCGGCCGCCTCCGCAATCAACACGCCGGAACGCTCGCGCGCCTGCCGGAATTCGCTTTCCGCGAGTCGCCAAGGCGTACGCGCCTCCTCTGGAGCCAACCCGTGAAGCGTCATGCAGCGGCGCCATGATGCTGCGACCGGCGAACTCGCCGCAGCCGACGATTGATGCGCAATCTTGTAGACGTGTTCGGTATGATCCCTGACAGCAGGCATCCGCCCCCTCCCTGAAAGCGTCCTCCGGCGGAGACAGGTTTGCCGGATCTCCGGTCGGCATACCTGCGGCTGGCGCACTATAGGCATCGATTGCGCAGCGGGTCCAGCCAGACGAAGGTCGCGCCATCGAATGCCTTCAGCCGGGCGGTATCGACATCGGCCTACAGCGCCCCGTCCTGTCAGACGCGCAAAGGACGCTGCAGCACTCAGAATTGCTGCATGTTTTTATCCTTGAACCAGCTACGATTTGAGGAAACATGCAGCAGGATATGCTACTTCACTTCGCGCCACGCCCCGCAACACCCGGTTGTCCACTATGCTTCGCGACTTTTCCCTTCAAAGCCTGTTCATGGGCCTGTTGATTGCCTTTGTCGGTTTTGCGAGCTCTTTCGCCGTCATCCTTAACGGACTTGCCGGCGTGGGCGCTACCGAAACCCAGGCCGCCTCCGGCCTGATGGCGCTGTCGATTTCGATGGGCGTGTGCGCGATCGTCATCAGCATGGTGACGCGGCTACCGGTCAGCATCGCCTGGTCGACGCCAGGTGCGGCATTGCTGGCGAGTTCGAGCGCCGTCGAGGGCGGCTTCAATGCCGCGGTCGGCGCCTTTCTCGTCTGCGGCGTGCTGATCGTCATTGCCGGGCTTTGGAAACCGCTGGGCAGGATGGTCTCTTCCATTCCTTCGGCCCTGGCGAATGCGATGCTTGCCGGCGTGCTCATCGGGCTGTGCTTCGCGCCGGTCAAGGCGATCGCCTTCAACCCTCTCTTCGGCCTGCCGATCGTTCTCGCCTGGGCACTGGTCGGCAGCGTCAACAAGCTCTATGCCGTTCCCGCCGCCCTTCTGGCCTTCGTCCTCGTTATCGCCTTCGGCATTGACATGCCCGACGGCACCTTTGCAAAGCTCTCGTCGGCCCTTGCGCCCAAGGCGGAATTCGTCTTCCCTGTTTTCAGCGCCGCCGCCATGGTCAGCATCGCCCTGCCGCTTTTCATTGTGACGATGGCGTCGCAGAACATTCCCGGCATCGCCGTGCTGAAGGTCAACGACTACCATCCCAATCCCGGTCCGCTGTTTGCAGCGACCGGCCTTTTTTCGATGCTGAGCGCGCCCTTCGGCGGCCACGCGGTCAATCTGGCGGCGATTACCGCGGCCATGTGCGCTGGCGTCGATTCCCACCCCGACCGTGCCCGCCGCTATTGGTCGGCGATCAATGCCGGCATTGCCTATATCCTCTTCGGGCTTCTCGCCGGCGCTGTCACAACCTTCGTCAGTCTTGCGCCGCCGGTGCTGATCGAGGCCGTCGCCGGTCTGGCGCTGGTCGGCGCCTTTGCAAGCTCGGCCATGGCCGCCTTCAGCGAAGCGCAGACGCGCGAAGCTGCCGCTATCACCTTTCTGGTAACAGCATCGGGTGTCGGTTTCGCTGGCGTCTCCGGCGCCTTCTGGGGCCTGATCGCCGGAGGCCTCATGCTCGCGCTCGCCCGGTTTTCCAAGCGAAAGGCGTGAACGGCCGCGCCTGCCTTGCATTTCCACCCATTCTCCGCTATGGACCCCGCGTCCGCGCAGACACCCTTGGAGGCAACGCGGATGAAGCTGCCATCAGCTTCAGGTTTCTCCGCTTCTTGACGGACAAACTCTCCAAATAACCAGAAAGGTCTATCCATGAGCCACGCAACTTACGAGCTCAAGGCCGAGACGCGCGAACGGGTTGGTAAGGGGTCCTCCCGTGAACTTCGCCGCAACGGTCTTATCCCGGCTGTCATCTATGGTGACAAGCAGCCCCCCCTTTCCATCGCGCTCTCCACCAAGGACGTGACGATGAAGATCCACGCCGGCGGTTTCATGACCACCGTCGCGATCATCGACGTCAACGGCGAGAAGATCCGCGTCCTGCCGAAGGACTACCAGCTGGATCCGGTCCGCGACTTCACCATGCACGTCGACTTCCTGCGCGTCTCCAAGGACAGCCAGGTTTCCGTTGCCATTCCGGTTCACTTCGAGAATGAAGAGAAGTCCCCGGGTCTGAAGCAGGGCGGCGTTCTCAACATCGTTCGCCACGATGTCGAGCTGAACGTTCCGGCCGACGACATTCCGGAATTCCTGACCGTGGACCTCACTGGCCTGAAGGCCGGCGAAACCATCCACATCTCCAACATCAAGCTGCCGAAGAACGCGACCCCGGTCATCACCGATCGCGATTTCACCATCGCGACGATCGCGGCTCCGGCCGGCGGCCTTCAGGAAGAAGGCGAAGAGGAAGAAGCCGAGGGCGAAGCAGAAGAATAATCTGCTTTTCGTCAATCGGCCGGCGACGGGCGCGGGACGCGGATCAGGGCTCATTCCTTGGGCCGGCCCGCCAGCCACGTCGACGCCTACATGACAAACCCGCTCCATGTCGCATGGGGCGGGTTTTTTCATTTCGGCCGGCGACCCACGGCTCATTTCCCGACGCCCGGACTTGGCCCTCATCAGAACGCATCATCGCCCCATGCAAGCCAGGTCTTCCCCGCACCATCATGAAATCTCGGCGTGCAGTTTCAGTAACATTTAAGGATTAGATGATGTCCTGCCGACCGGGGAGCCTATCGGTGGCAGTCGAAGAGAATTGACGATGAATGAAGTGGCAACGACTGCCGAGGGGGGCATGCGGTGATGCACTCGGTGGAAAACCGGTTTATTGCCATCATCTGCGGCGCGATGTTTGTATTCGTCGCTCCGTTGCTCGCACTCTTCCTCACGATATCGAGCGAACGTGTGGCGCGCGAGCGCCTGCAGAACATCGAGCTTCTGATGGAGGCAAGCGGCGAAGCGCTCGGCAAGCCGATCTGGGACTTCGATCAGCAAGGCATCGACCGCATCGCCCGATCCCTGATGAACGCCACCGAGATCCGCGCCGTTACCGTCCGCGACGCCGGCGGAAATATCCTTGCTCAACTCCCTGTGGGAGGCATCGCCGGCACGACCGCAAACCGCTCCTTGAAAACCGCTATCGCCTTTGACAGCATCGATGGTGTCAAGGAAGTCGGAGCGCTTGAGGTGGTCGTTCCGACTCCCGGCATCCTTTCGCGCTTCAGCAAGGACGAATGGACCGTCCTCGCCATCCTTCTTTTTGCAGTCACGATCGTCTTTGCGGCGGCCTTCGTCGGCAATCGTTTCACCGTGATCCGCCCGCTGATGCGGTTGACCGCCGCGATCGAGGCGACGCGGCGGCTGGGTTCGCGCCACCGGGTCGACTGGACCTCGGACGATGAAATGGGCGCGCTCGCCGCGAACTTCAACGAAATGCAGGATCGGCTGGAACGGGAGGAAACCGAACTCAAGATCGCGCATGATCGCGCAACCGAGATTTACAATCTCACGCCGGCGATGCTCTTCTCGCTCGACGCGGCAAACCGGCTGAGCGCTGTCAGCGACTATTGGCTGCTTGCGACGGGCTATGCCCGCGAAGAAGTCATCGGCCGGAATTTCACCGATTTCATCGACCCGCTGTGGCACGAAGCCTATCGCCTTCGCGCAAAGACGACCGCGATCGACAATGACAATATCAGTGAAGTGACGCTGCCGTTCCGCAAGGCCGACGGCGAGTTCATGACTGTCCTGATCCTCGAAACCGAAACGACCCATGGCGGCGAGCTCTCGCTGTCCGTCATGACCGATGTCACCGCGCTCAAGCAGGCGGAGAGCCGCAACCATGCCCAGGCGATCACCGATCACCTGACTGGACTGCTCAATCGCCAGGGCTTTGAAAGCGCTCTCGATGACGCGATCCGCAACGCCGACGCGTGCGGCATGCAGCTTGCCTGCCTGTTCATCGATCTCGATCGCTTCAAATGGATCAACGACAATTTCGGCCACGCCGCCGGCGACGCCGTTCTGCGCCGGACCGTCGAACTGATCCGCACGACGCTCGGTGCCGATGACGTGATGTCGAGGCTCGGCGGCGACGAGTTTGCCATTCTCGTTGCGGCGACGGATGTCGCCGCTCTCGCCAGCGAGATTGGCGAGCGCATCGTCGCCGCACTGCGCGAGCCGATGCCGATTGCCGGCAACGAGCTGTCGGTCAGCGCGAGTGTCGGCGTTTCCGTCTACCCGACCCATGCCGCAAACGCCTCCGACCTGCTCTTGAATGCGGACATGGCGATGTATGCGCGCAAGCGCGACGGCAAGAACGGCCTGCGAATCTTCGACGCCAGCATGCTCGACACTGCACGCGAGCGCCACGAGATCGAGCAATGCATAGAAGCCGGTCTGAAAGAGGATCGGTTCGAGGCCTGGCTGCAGCCGATCGTCGGTCTCGGCGATGGCCAGATTGTCGGCTTCGAAGCACTGATGCGGCTCGATCACCCGGAAAAAGGGCTGATGCCGCCCGGCAAGATCATCGGGATTGCCGAGGAGACGGGCACGATCGGCCGTATCGGCGACCGCGTGCTGGACAAGGCAATCCGCCATCTCGCCGCGATCTCCAAGCTGGACGGAACACAGAACACTTATCTGGCAATCAACTTCTCGCCGCTGCAGTTCGAGTTGTCCCTGCCCCATAAGCTCGCCGCCCTGCTGCTCAAGCATCATATTTCGCCGCAACGGATCGTCATCGAGATCACCGAGGCGGTGTTGATGCTCGACAATCCCGAGGTCCACGCCGTCCTGAAACAGCTCAACGAGTTCGGCTGCCGCATCGCGCTGGACGATTTCGGCACCGGTTATTCGTCGCTCAGCTATCTCAACCGTTTCCCCGTCGATATCGTCAAGGTCGACCAGTCCTTCACCCGATCGCTGAGTTCCGGGACCGCCGACGTCAGACGCAAGAGCCGCATGCTCATCAAGGGCATCCGCACCATTTCGCATCAGATGGGATGCACGGTTGTCGCCGAAGGCATCGAGACGAAGGAGCAATGGCAGCTTCTGCGCAAGCTCGGCGTGGATAATGGCCAGGGGTATCTCTTCAGCCGCCCCATGCCCATCGACGGCATGCTGGCCCTCCTGGAAAACGATTCAGAAGCCAAGGCGGCCAACCCGGCATAGTGCCGTCGAAAAGGAGAAATGGGCGTGAAGCATCTGATCCTGGCATTCCTCCTAGGTCTTTCCGCCACTGCCCGCGCCGAGACGATCCATTTCGTAACCGAGGAATATCCGCCCTACAACTTCTCGACCAGCAGCGGTCCGAACGGCGCGTCGGTCGAACAGATCGCGCTGATCATGGAGGCGGTCGATCTCCCTCACGATATCGAGTTCCTGCCTTGGGCGCGCGCCCTCGCCCTTGCCGAAAGCCAGCCTTTCCATTGCGTTTTCACCACCGGTCACGACGCCGAGCGACACGAGAACTTCAAATGGGTCGAGCCACTGCTCGTCGATCATATGATCCTGCTGCGACGCAAGGGTTCGGCAATCGCGCCGCAAACGATCGATGAGGCGACCCGGTTCGTCGTCGGAACACAGCGGGAGGATTTCTCCGCAACCTATCTGAAGTCGCATGGCTTCGAGCGGATCGACTATGCCGCCAATCTCGATTCCACAATGAAGAAGCTCGCCGCCGGGCGCATCGATCTGCTCATAACGTCGGAAAAGACCTTCGAGAGCATGCGGGCCGGCGGCAAACCGGTCGAGGCGGCACTGGTGCTCGAAGGCAAGCAGTACGGGATCGCCTGCCACCGGGACATGCCGGACGACATCGTTGCCCGCATGCAAGCCGAACTCGACCGCCTGATCGCCGACGGCACGCAGGACCGGATATTCGAACGCTACGGCCTGCGTCCGAACCGCATCGAGCAGGCGGCGAAATAAGGATTGACTTGCCGCGGCCTCAGTGATTTTGGGTTTGTCAGCGGGATTTGGATGCCCCTCAACCTAGCCGTCTCGCCGCTCGCAGGAGAGCGGACGAGAAGGGGCGCCGCTTGTCACTTCGCCCCGCTACTGCATGATTCCTTAAATCGGAATCGATTTAAGGACGCTGGCGGAAGCCCAAGGAGAATGGCGACATGCTGATTATCGCGGGACTTGGCAATCCAGGTTCGAAATATGCCGGCAACCGCCACAATATCGGCTTCATGGCCGTCGACGCCATACAGCGGCGCCCGAGCTTTTCCTCGTGGTCGAAGAAGTTCAAGGCGGAAATCTCCGAAGGCGAGATCGCCGGCGAGCGCGTGCTCCTGATGAAGCCGCAGACCTTCATGAACCTGTCGGGCGAAGCTGTGGGCGACGCCATGCGCTTCTATAAGCTCGGGCCGAAGGATATCGTCGTGATCTACGACGAGCTCGATCTTCCGGCGGGCAAGGCGCGGATCAAGACCGGCGGCGGCCATGGCGGCCACAACGGCATCAAATCGATCGACGCTCACTGCGGCAAGGACTATCGCCGCCTGCGTCTCGGCATCGGCCATCCGGGTGTGAAGGACCTGGTGCATGCCCATGTGCTCGGTGATTTCGCCAAGGCGGATCAGGTCTGGGTGTCACCGCTTCTCGACGCCATCGCCGATAATGCGGACATGCTGGTGAAGGGCGAGGATTCGCAACTCATGAACAAGATCGCGCTTGCGACCGGCGGCAAGGCGAGCGAGGAAAAGCCCCAGGCGGCGAAGAAGCAGGCCGCGCAATCCCATATTCACCAAGCCCGCAACGCCGCGCAACCGAAGAAGCTTCCCGCCACCGGACCGATGGCCGAGATGCTGAAGAAGATGTTCGGCTCGAAAGGCGATTAGATCCCGACCGGCTTTCAGATCAGGCAGCGTTGCTGCGTCATTCCTCCGGCTCGGTGGTGAACATCAGCGGATAGCCCGCTTCCTTGCCGAGATCGGTCGCCTCCTTGGCCTTGGTCTCGGCGATGTCCCTGGCGCAGACGACCACGACCGAAGTCCCGAATTTGTGTGCCGTCATCATCACCCTGTAGCCGGCTTCCTCGCTCATGCGGAACACGGCCTTGAGCACCACGACGACGAATTCGCGCGGCGTGTAGTCGTCGTTGACGAGCATTACCTTGTAGAGCTTCGGCCGCTCCAGTTTCGGCTTCGACTTGATCTTCGGTTTTGCGGCAACATCATTGTCACTCATCGGAATCCACCCGTTGATGACATGAAAAAAGGAACTACAGCGCCCGCGCGTCTTATAGGACGCGCAAAAGAACGCGGTAGCGCTTTGAACTGGTGCGTCTTTTGTCCTTAAATCGACAATGATTTAAGAACAAAAACATGCAGCAGGGTCGCTGAACAATATTGCGCGTCGGGCATCGGCATTCAAGGGAAAGCCGTGTCATAACGCGCAGAAGCGCGCGAAGACCTTGACCGCTCCTCTCCTTTATCCCATAGCCACCGCCAAGCAATTCCGAGAACGACAGGTTTCAGCCATGGGCTTCAAATGCGGTATCGTCGGGCTGCCGAATGTCGGCAAGTCCACACTTTTCAACGCGCTCACCAAGACCGCGGCAGCGCAAGCGGCAAACTATCCCTTCTGCACGATCGAGCCGAACACCGGTGAAGTTGCGGTCCCGGATCCGCGCATGCGCAAGCTCGCCGATATCGCGAAGTCGAAGGAAATCATCCCGACGCGCATCTCCTTCGTCGACATCGCCGGCCTTGTGCGCGGCGCATCCAAGGGCGAAGGTCTCGGCAACCAGTTCCTCGCCAATATTCGCGAGGTGGATGCCGTGGTGCACGTGCTGCGTTGTTTCGAGGACGACGACATCACCCATGTGGAAGGCCGCATCCACCCGGTTGCCGACGCCGAGACGATCGAGACTGAATTGATGCTTGCCGATCTCGAAAGCCTGGAGCGCCGTACGGAACAGACGCGCAAACGCGCCGTCGGCAAGGACAAGGATTCGATGGCGCAGCTTCCCGTAATGGAAGCCTCGTTGAAGCTCTTGCAGGAAGGCAAGCCGGTACGCACGCTCCTGTCGAAGCTCGACGCCGAAGAACTGCGCATCCTCCAGGGCCTCAACCTCCTCACCTCCCATCCCGTGCTCTACGTTTGCAACGTCGCGGAAAGCGACGCAGCTACCGGCAATGAACACACTCGCGCCGTTGCCGAAATGGCAAAGGCCCAAGGCGCCGAATCCGTTGTCATCTCGGCCGCGATCGAATCCGAAGTGGCGCAGCTGCCCGAAGAGGAAGCCAAGGAATTTCTTGCCGCGCTCGGCCTCGAGGAGGCTGGTCTCGACCGGCTGATCCGCGCCGGCTACAAGCTGCTGGACCTCATCACCTACTTCACGGTCGGCCCGAAGGAAACGCGCGCCTGGACCATCCCGCGCGGCACCAAGGCGCCGCAAGCCGCGGGCGTCATCCACACGGATTTCGAGCGGGGCTTTATCCGCGCGAACACCATCGCTTATGATGACTATATTTCGCTCGGCGGCGAAACCGGCGCGAAGGAAGCCGGCAAGGCGCGCGACGAAGGCAAGGAGTATGTCGTCCAGGACGGCGACGTCATCCATTTCCGCTTCAACACCTGATGCGGTGGCGGCTCTGCATGTAGCAGAGCCGCATAGCTAAACATCTCCGGCAGCGAGGGAGGCCGGCATGCTATATTTCGAGGATTTCACGCCAGGCCGGCGCTTCGACTATCAGCCGGTCGTAATGCAGGCGCCTGACATCATCGCCTTCGCCAGTGAGTTCGACCCGCAGCCGATGCATCTGGATGAGGAAGCCGGGAAGCGCAGCATTCTTGGCGGGCTCTCTGCCTCCGGCTGGCACACGAGCGCGATCGGCATGCGCATGATGATCGACGCCTTTCTTGGCGATTCCTCCTCTCAGGGTTCGCCCGGCATCGACTTCATGGATTGGAAGAAGCCGGTGCTCGCCGGCGATGTGCTGACAGGCTTCAGCGTAGTGCTCGGAGCGCGGCAATCGAATTCGAAACCTGGCGTCGGCATCGTCAAGTTCCGCAACGAGATCGACAACCAGACGGGCGAGGCGATCGCGGTTTCGGAATGTTCCGTGCTTTTCCGCCGCCGCGACTGGGGGCTGCGGCGATGATGACCTTGGGCGAAATCTACGCGGCCGGCCGAAAAACGGTGATCGGCAGTCTGACATTCTCAGCGGACGACATCATTCGCTTTGCACGCGACTTCGACCCGCAACCATTCCACCTCGACGAGGAGGACGCCAAGCACTCGCTGTTCGGCGGCCTTTGCGCTTCCGGTTGGCACACGAGCGCCGGCTGGATGCAATGCTTCGTGCGGTTCTGGAAGGATGAAATTCGACGCCTGGCGGCCGAAGGGCTGCATGCGCCGAAACTCGGCCCCTCACCCGGCTTTCGCGAATTAAAATGGCTGAAGCCGGTCTATGCCGGGGACACGATAACCTACGCGGTCACCTTTCTGGAGGCACGGGTCGTCGCGTCGAGACCGGGGTGGCGGATCAACACCATCTTCTGCGAGGGCGAGAACCAGCACGGCGAGACCGTCATCCAGTTCGAAAGTAAGGTTATCGAATTCACCTGAGATAGCGCGCGAAACCGCCGGGCGGTTAATGCCCTTCGAACTCGATCAGTGTGCGCACATTGACGCCGAGAGCTTCGAGTTTCCTGCGACCGCCGAGTTCGGGCAGATCTATGATGAAGCAGGCGGCCACAATGTCCGCCCCCATTTGCTTCAGAAGCTTGACGGCGCCTTCTGCGGTTCCGCCGGTGGCGATCAGGTCGTCGACCAGGATCACCTTCTCGCCCGGCTGGATCGCGTCCCTGTGCATTTCCATCTCGTCCACGCCGTATTCGAGGCTGTAGGCGATGCGGACGGTATCGTGCGGCAGCTTGCCCTTTTTTCGGATCGGGACGAAGCCGGCCGAAAGCTGGTGGGCGATCGCGCCGCCCAGGATGAAACCGCGCGCCTCGATGCCCGCGATCTTGTCCACCTTGGTGCCGGCATAGGGGTGGACAAGCTCGTCGATCGCCCGGCGGAAAGCCTTCGGATTGCCGAGCAAGGTCGTTATATCGCGAAACATGACGCTTGGCTTCGGGTAATCCGGAATGCTCCGGATGGCGGAAATCAGTTCCGATTGAACGGTCGCGGTCATGATGGGAAAACAGCCTCTGCGAGTCTCAATGAAGCCAAAGCCATAACATCAACGACGTGCAATTCTATAGAATTTTCTTCGCACTGCAGTCACAAGGCCGGGCTTCCCACCGCACCCGCGGCAATCCTTTGAAATCTCCGCAGGTGCGCGGGAACAATTTGGCTTGCCAGGTGTTGTGTTAAACTTGAATTTTGCAGGGCAGCCAATTGGGGCGTTACTGCACCAAAGCGCCGTGTGTTCAAATGAACGCACAAACGGACTTAGCACTTTGATTCTAGCGTCTTATCCGCTTTCAGTGGTTCCATGTGAAAGCGGGAGGCTCCAGGAGCCAGCAGCAAGAGGAAGGAGGAGGCCATGCGCCTGTTTGAATGCGGTTCGCTCGTCCCGGGTTGTGAATGGCACACCCGCGCTGACAATGATGCAGAAATCGTCCGTCGCGTTGTGGAACACATGCGCGTGACCCATGGCGAAACGACGATACGCGAGAACATGATCGACAATATCAAGGTTCGGATCGTCGACGAAAGCAAGGCCGCCTGACCGGAGCGGGGCAAGGCCGTCTTTGCCGCTTTCAGGTCGAGCGGGATGAGGAAAGGCAAACAGCAGTTCCCGCCATCCCTGATCACTTGGGCACCATCAACTCGAGCCGGGCCGCGAGCGCTGCCCGGTCGGGGGCGAAATTGCGCTCGATCCAGAAATTTTCGAGTTCGGAAAGCACTTCCCCGACTTTCGGGCCGGCCGGAACGCCGGCCTTCAGGACATCGGCGCCGGTCAAGGGAAATGCCGGGCGATGCCACTTCTCCGCGCGCGACAGTAGCCGCTGAAGCGCCGCGGTTTCAGAAAGAAGCGACGGATCGTTTTCGGACAGACGGCGCGCGGACGCCAGGGAGAGCCGCAGGCGAGTGGTAATCCCCTCGACGCCATGCCGGTAAAGCTGGCGGTCGAGAGCCGCATCCGCAAGCGTCGCGGGGACTGCTGGAGCGCCCGCAAAGCGTGCAAAATAAGCTGCCTCCGCCTTCGACAAGCGCAGGCGCGCTGCCATGGCCGCAAGCCGTTCCGAATCCGGGGGGACGATCGCCGCCAACCTCAGCAGCGGATCCGGCTTCCAGGAAAAGGCCTTCTCGGCGGCAATCAGGCCGGGAATGGTATCGATACCCCATTTCTCGGTTTCCGGCAGGATTTCGGTGAGCACGCCTGCCTGGCGCATCCACAGGAGCGCGCGGCCTGGATCGTCGGCGGCAAGCAATTTCTTCGTCTCGGACCAGACCCGTTCCGCCGAAAGCGTGGAGAGCTTTGCGCGCGCCTGAGCACACGCCTTGAGCCCGTCGGCGTCCGGACGGCCGGCGCCGTAATAGGCGAAGAAACGGAAGAAACGCAGAATGCGCAGATAATCCTCCCGGACGCGCTCGGCGGCATCGCCGATGAACCGCAATGTCTGGCTCTCTATGTCGGCGAGGCCGCCGACATAATCGAAGACCTTACCGTCGCTGTCCGCATAGAGGGCATTGATCGTGAAGTCGCGGCGCTCCGCATCCGCCCGCCAATCGGTCCCGAAGGCCACTTCGGCGCGGCGCCCGTCCGTTGCGACATCGCGGCGAAGCGTCGTCACTTCATAGGGCGTTCCGTCGATAACGAGCGTGATCGTTCCATGGTCGACGCCGGTCGGCACGACCTTGATACCCGCAGCCTTCGCCCGTTCGGCAACGTCCTCCGGCCGCCAGGTGGTCGCCATGTCGACGTCGCCGGCAGGCAGACCCATGAGGCTGTTGCGGATCGCGCCGCCGACAACGCGCACCTCGCGACCATCGGCGTTCAGAACATCGAAAACGCGCCGGAGCGAAGGAGCCTGAAACCAGGCCTCAGCGGCAACGGAAGTCATGCATAAAGCCTTTCATAGAGCATGCGGACGATGCCCGCCGTAATCCCCCAGATATTCCGTTCGCCATAGGGCATGCGATAGAACTGCCGCTCCGCGCCCTGCCAATGGCTGCGCCCGCGCCCGTGATTGACGGGGTTCATCAGGAAGGAGAGCGGCACTTCGAAGACGCTTTCCACCTCTTCCGGATTGGGCATGAGCTCGAATCCAGGCTGCACCACCGCGAGCACCGGTGTGATGCGGAAGCCCGACATGGCCATATAATGCGGCAGACGGCCGATCGTCTCGACGAAGCGGGGATCAAGGCCGATCTCTTCCTGGGCTTCGCGCAGGGCCGCAACTTCGATGGACCGGTCTTCGGGATCAACGGCCCCGCCCGGAAAGGCGACCTGACCCGAGTGCTTGCGCAATGTCGAGGTGCGCTGCGTGAAGATGACGCTCGCATCCTCGCCGTCGTCGACCACGGGGACGAGCACCGCCGCATCTTTCAGATGCAGGGACTCGAGATAGGGAACGATACCCGGATTAAGCAAAAAATCGCCGTGATCGCGCCAGGACGTCTCAATCGGCCCGCCCGTCTGGGTAAGCGCCCGGCGGCGAAACTCGTCGGCGGAATAGGGATGATTTGTCATTGCGACAGGGCTTCCAGTTCAGCCGCCGGCATGATCGGAAACACCGCGCCGGCCGACTTTACGCAGAACATATCGATGCCGTCGATCTCGACCGTTTCGCCCAGTTCGACAAGGTCGTACATGACGGGCCTCGATACGAGCGCCTCAAGTCGCCCACGCACGTGGAGATAGGGCTTCAGCTCGCGATTTTCGCCGTGGACGACGAAGTGCAGCGAATGCTCCGGCCCCGCCTCCACGACGTCGCCGACATTGGTGCGGAACGTCAGGACATTTCCGCCTTCCTTGGAAGTAACGTTCATTTCGACGGCGATGAACGGGGCATCGGCGACGCGGATACCGACCTTTTCCACCGGCGTAACCAGATAGGTCTTGCCGTCCTCGTCCTTGCGCAGGACGGTGGAAAACAATCGGACGAGTGGCTGACGGCCGATCGGCGTGCCCATGTAGAACCAGGTTCCATCGCCACGGATTTCCATGTCGATATCGCCGCAAAACGGCGGATTCCAACGGTCTACCGGCGGCAGTCCCTTCGCTTCACCGCCCCTTTCGCCCGCGGCGCGGGCGATCAGCGCGGCAAGGCCCGCCGCGTCGCCCGTTTGCTGAATCTTGGCCTCTGCCATCGTTCTGTCCTGTTTGGTCCCGATCTTGCTTCTGAAGCATAACGCGTTCAGACGACGTGCGAGGGATGCGCCAGCCTTCGGTTTTGGGCATTCCGTCCGCATCGATGAGAATGCGGGATGCACGGCGAGCGTCCTGCAAGCTCACGACATAGTGCGTTGGCGCCGGCTTGTCAGCCGTCCGCCAGGGTCTAAATTGAAAAACAGGAACTGAATACTGCGCAATGGCTGATTCGGTTCAGCAGCGACGATCGGAGAGAATGGCGATGAGTGTTATGAAAAGCGCGGTCGATGCGGCCGACGAGAAGGCGATCGTCGCGGCCGCGGAAGCCGCGCTTGGGGAGATCGCGCTTATACGCGCCGAAGTCGGCAAGGTGATCTTCGGTCAGGAAAGCGTGGTCGAGCAGACGCTGCTTGCCGTGCTGTCCGGCGGTCATGCACTGCTTGTCGGCGTACCGGGCCTCGCCAAGACCAAGCTCGTCGCCACCCTCGGTACAGTCCTCGGGCTCGACAACAGCCGGATCCAGTTCACACCCGACCTGATGCCATCAGATATTCTCGGCTCCGAGGTGATGGATCAGGACGCGGCGGGCTACCGATCGTTCCGGTTCATCCCCGGCCCGATCTTCACGCAGCTGCTGATGGCGGACGAGATCAACCGTGCGTCGCCGCGAACCCAATCGGCACTGTTGCAGGCCATGCAGGAATATCACATCACCGTCGCCGGCGCCCGCAAGGACCTGCCCCAGCCATTCCATGTGCTGGCGACCCAAAACCCGCTCGAGCAGGAGGGAACATACCCGCTCCCAGAGGCGCAGCTCGACCGTTTCCTGATGCAGGTCGATGTCGGCTACCCCGAGCTTGGGGCCGAACG
This sequence comes from Sinorhizobium psoraleae, assembly GCF_013283645.1. Classification (GTDB taxonomy): domain Bacteria; phylum Pseudomonadota; class Alphaproteobacteria; order Rhizobiales; family Rhizobiaceae; genus Sinorhizobium; species Sinorhizobium psoraleae. Next base: position 1,266,797 of record NZ_JABEKV010000001.1, on the reverse strand, counting down.
GCAAATCCTGCTGGAGACGACCGGCGTGGTCGAGACCGAGGCCCGGCCGGTGATCGACGCACAGCGCCTCCTGCAGATCCAGAGCCTGATCCGCCAGATGCCGGTCGGCGAAAAGGTGGTCGATGCCATCCTGTCGCTCGTGCGTTCCGCCCGCCCCGGCAACGGCAATTCGACGACCGACAAGAATGTCGCCTGGGGGCCCGGTCCGCGTGCGGGCCAGGCGCTGATGCTGTGTGCTCGGGCGCGGGCGCTTTATGACGGCCGGCTGGCGCCTTCTGTCGACGATATTCTGGCGCTTGCCGAACCCGTGCTGCAGCACCGCATGGCGCTCACCTTCGCGGCCCGTGCGGAGGGCATGACCGTGCGCGACGTCATCGCCGGCCTGGTGAAACGAGCCAAGGGTTAATGCATGGCCGCCATCGGGCACATAGTCGCGCGTACCCCTTCCGGCGAGGTCCTGTCGCGCGCGCAGCAGCGCGCAATGCTCGTTCCGGATTGCCTCGTCGAGGCGCGCAGGATTGCCAACACGGTGATTTCAGGCTGGCATGGCCGGCGCAAACGCGGCATCGGCGAAAATTTCTGGCAGTTCCGCCCCTATAGCGAAGGCGAAAGCCTGTCGCGTATCGACTGGCGGCGCTCGGCCCGCGACGACCATACCTATGTGCGCGATCGCGAATGGGAGGCCGCCCATACCATATGGCTCTGGGCCGATCTCTCGCCCTCGATGATGTACAAGTCGACGCTCGGCGCCGTTTCCAAGGAAAGCCGTGCGCTGGTGCTGATGCTGGCGCTTGCCGAAATTCTCGCCCGCTCCGGCGAACGGATCGGCTGCCCCGGCGTCATGGAACCGGTGTCGGCGCGCAACGCCGCCGAACGGCTGGCAACCGCGATCATGCTGAGCCCGCTCGCCGAGGGACTTCCTGAGACCGGCATGATCCGCAACGCCAGTGATCTGGTGCTGATCGGAGATTTTCTCGACCCCGCCGAAAAGGTGATGGAGCGCCTTGCGCCGCTCGCGCGCCGCGGCTTCCGCGGACATATGGTCGAGATCGCCGATCCTGCGGAAGAGGTCTTCCCCTATGCCGGGCGAACCGAATTCACCGACCCGGAAACCGGGGAAAAACTGACTGCGGGGCGCGCCGAGATTTTGCAAGAAGATTATCAGCGCGCCTATCTCGCCCGCCGCGACAGCCTCGGCTCGAGCCTCCGGCACCTCGGCTGGACCTTCATTCCGCATCGGACCGACCGCCCCGCGTCCGAGGCACTGGTAGCCGTGCACATGTATCTTTCAGGAATGCCCGGAAGGGCAACGCATGGAGGCCTGCTATGATCGGCGGTCTCGCCTTCGTCTTCGCCAATCCCGCCATGCTGGCCGCGCTTGTAGCGCTGCCGGTCATCTGGTGGCTTTTGCGGATGACGCCGCCGCGGCCGGCGGCCGAGGTCTTTCCGCCGCTGCGCATTCTCGCCTCGGTTCTGAAGCGCGAGGAGACCCCCTCGAAAAGCCCCTGGTGGCTGACGCTTCTCAGGATGCTGATGGCGGCCGCCGTCATTTTTGCAATTGCCGACCCGGTCTTCAACCCGCGCAGCAATACGCTCGCCTCCTCCGGCCCTCTCGCGCTCTTGATCGACAACAGCTGGGCGACGGCGCCCGATTGGGAGCGCCGCATCGAAGCCGCCTCGGCGCTGATCGACGACGCGGAGGCAAGAGACCTTGCGGTCTCGATCGTCTTCACCGGCGATCGGCAGCACGATGCGACGCCGGGATCGGCAGGGGCCGCGCGCAACCGCCTCGCCGCCGCATCGCCTGAACCGCTTCCGGCCGACCGTCGCTCCGCGATCGCGGCAATGCAAACGGCCTTCGAAAGCGCCGCACCCGGAACGCTCGCCTTCGTCACCGACGGCATAGAAGCGACGGAAGGCAAGACGATGGAGGCGCTCGCGGGAATTCGCGCCGCCAACCTTCGGTTGATCGAGGCCGACGGCAGTCAAGCAATTGCCCTCACCAACAGCAGCAACGAATCCGCAGGCATGTCGGTGACGGCGAGCCGGTTGAAAACCGATGATCGCCGTTCCGTGTCGATCGTCGCTTACGATACGCGTGGCCGCGCGATCGCGGACGGCACGATCGATTTCGCGCCCAATGAAGCGGTTGCAAAGGGAACGATCACCGCGCCTTTCGAGCTGCGCAACGATTTCGCGCGCATCGGCATCGAGGGTGCCGCGACCGCCGGCGGCGTCCACCTGCTCGACGACGGCTTCCGCCGCCGCCGTGTCGCCCTCTTGAGCGGCGAGGCCCGAGACCTTTCCCAACCGCTGCTCTCGCCGCTCTACTACATCAACCGGGCGCTCGCCCCTTATGCCGATCTCGTCGAACCCCGCGAGACCGACCTTGCCGTCGCCATTCCGGAACTTTTGGAACAACGACCTTCGGTCCTGATCATGGCCGATATCGGCCGCCTGCCGGAAGAGATGTACCCGCTGATGAAGAAGTGGATCGACAACGGCGGCACCCTGATCCGCTTTGCCGGGCCGCGCCTTGCAGCAGCACCGGCCGACGACCCGCTGGTGCCCGTGACGCTGAGGCAGGGCGAGCGGGCGCTTGGCGGCGCGCTTTCCTGGTCGGAGCCGCAGCCGCTCGCCGCCTATCCTGGCAACAGCCCCTTTGCCGGCATGGCCCGTCCCACCGACATCTTGATCAAGCGGCAGGTCCTGGCCGAACCGACAGCGGATCTGGTCGAGCGGACCTGGGCAAACCTCGCCGACGGAACGCCTTTGGTGACGACGGCCGGACAAGGGGCCGGACGCATCATCCTGTTCCATGTCAGCGCCGAGGCAACCTGGTCGAACCTGCCGATTTCCGGGCATTTCGTGGAAATGCTTCGCCGCAGCGTGCAGCTTTCGCGCAGCGGCGGCGTCGCGAGCGAAGGCAAGACACAGGCGCAGACATTGGCGCCCTACCGGCTGCTGAACGCCGACGGTGTCCTCGTCGCCGAAACCGGCAATGCGCGGCCGCTCGACATCGTCCCGGGCAAGGCACCGCTTGCAACTCCGGAAAACCCGCCGGGGCTTTACGGCTCCGAAGACGGCTTCACGGCGTTGAACCTGCTCCCCCGCGATGCCGAACTCAAAAAGATCGACATGGTGGCTGCAGGCCCGCATACCTCCGAACGGCTGACTGGCGCGGAAAGCTGGTCGCTGAAGCCTGCTCTCCTGACGCTGGCACTGCTGCTGCTCCTTGCCGACGCCGTCGTCGTCCTCTTCATGAGCGGTGCCTTTTCGCGCGTTCGAATAGCAAGGACCGCTGCCACAATACTCTTCGTGCTGTGCGGCACCCTTGTCCTCCTTCCACCGCAGGCGTTCGCGGATGACGCGCGTCCGGATGACCAACGCGTCCTCGAACGCCTCGACACGACCCATCTCGCCTATGTCGTCACCGGCGAAGACGAGGTCGACCGCCTCTCCGAACGCGGCCTCATCGGCCTCACGGATTTCCTCACCTATCGCACGACGCTCGAGCCGGGCGCGCCCGTCGGGCTCGACATTTCCAAGGACGAGCTCAGCCTTTACCCGATCATCTACTGGCCGATTTCCGCCAATGCGCCGATGCCGAGTCCGCAGGCTGTAAGCCGCATCGACGCCTATATGCGCGCGGGCGGCACGGTGCTCTTCGATACGCGCGACCAGTTTTCCTCGTTGGGCGCCTCTTCGAGCGGGACGAGCGCGAACACCGAACGGCTGCAGGCGATTCTGGGCAATCTCGACATTCCGCCGCTGGAGCCCGTTCCGGGTGATCATGTGCTGACCAAGGCCTTCTATCTGCTCTCGAATTTTCCAGGGCGCTACACCGGCAGTCCGCTCTGGATCGAGGCGCAGCTCGACAACCGTGAAGAGGTAAGCGACCGCCCAGCCAGGTCCGCGGACGGCGTCACGCCGATCATGATCACCGGTAACGACTTTGCCGGCGCCTGGGCCGTGGATACGAATGGCGTCGCGCTCCTGCCGACGGTTCCGCCGGACGAGATGCAGCGCGAATATGCCTTCCGCTCCGGCGTCAACATCATGATGTATATGCTGACCGGCAACTACAAGGCCGACCAGGTGCACGTGCCCGCCCTGCTCGAGCGGCTCGGTCAGTGAGGATCGTTCGATGACCGTCGACTTTGCACCGTTTCTTCCCTGGCCCTATTTCGCGGCGCTGACGCTCGTCGCGGCCGCGCTCGCGGCGCTCGGCCTCTGGCGTCGCGTTCGCGGCGCCTGGTTGCGGACGGCCGCGCTAGCAGCGTTCTGCCTGGCGATTGCCAATCCGTCTGTTTTCCAGGAGGAGCGCGAGCCGCTCTCGACCATCGTTGCGATCGTCGTCGATCGCAGCCAAAGCCAGGACAATGCCGATCGGCGAGAACAGACCGACAGGGCGCTTGCCGACCTCAAGGATCGCCTCGCCCACTTTCCGCAGATAGAGACCCGCATCGTCGAGGCCGCAGACGACGCCGAAAGCGAAGCGCCGTCGACGAAGCTCTTCGGTGCATTGACAACAGCGCTTGCCGACGTGCCGCCGGCCCGCGTCGGTGGCGCCGTCTTCATAACCGACGGCCAGATCCATGACGTTCCCGATGTCAATCAGAAGCTCGGTTTGGATGCGCCCATCCATGGCTTGATCAGCGGCAAGCCGGATGAATTCGACCGGCGTATCGAAATCGTCAGCGCACCGCGGTTCGGCATCGTCGGCGAACAGCAGAAAATGACCTTCCGCGTCGTTGACGACGGAGCGGCTCCCGAGGGTGGCGCCGAAGTGACGATCCGCCTCAATGGCAACGAGATCGCCACCGAGCAAGCCGAGCCGGGCACGGATGTGCCCTTCAGCTTCACCGTCCCGCGCGGCGGCAACAACATCCTCGAATTCGCGGTGAACCCCATCGCGGGCGAAGTGACGGAGGTCAACAACCGCGCCGTCCACGTGCTCGACGGGATCCGGGAGAACCTACGCGTACTGCTGGTTTCCGGTGAGCCGCACGCGGGCGAGCGCGCTTGGCGCAATCTGCTGAAATCCGATGCAGCGGTGGACCTCGTCCACTTCACCATTCTGCGTCCGCCGGAAAAACAGGACGGTACGCCGATCAACGAACTTTCGCTGATCGCCTTCCCGACGCGCGAGCTCTTCGTCGACAAGATCAGCGAGTTCGATCTGATCATCTTCGATCGCTACCAGCATCGCGGCGTGCTGCCGATCCTCTACTACGACAACATCGCGCAATATGTGCAGAACGGCGGCGCCCTGCTGATCGCCGCCGGCCCGGAACACGCCGGCGACGACTCGATTGCCGCCACGCCGCTTTCGGCGGTTCTTCCCGCGAGCCCCACCGGTGCCATGAATGAGAAGGCTTTCTTCCCCCGCCTTTCCGAGGAGGGAAAGAAGCATCCGGTGACGCGCGGTCTCGAAGGCGCAGCGAGCGAACCTCCGGGCTGGGGTCGATGGTTCCGCACGGTCGACGTCGACCGCCCCCTCGGGCAGACGGTAATGGAAGCGGCAGACGGAAAGCCGTTGCTCGTCCTCAACCGCGTCGGCAAGGGGCGTGTCGCGATGCTTTTGTCCGACCAAGGTTGGCTGTGGGCGCGCGGCTTCGAAGGCGGCGGACCGCATGTTTCGCTCTATCGTCGCACGGCCCATTGGCTGATGCAGGAACCGGCGCTCGAGGAAGAGGCGCTGACGGCGCGCGCCTCCGGCCGTACGCTGGAAATTACCCGGCAGACGATCGAAGGAGACCCCGGCCAGGCGACGCTCACCTATCCATCGGGCAAGACCGAGGAGGTCACACTCACAGAACGCGAACCGGGTCTCTACAAGGCCGAGGTCAAGACGACCGAAACCGGCCTCTTCGAAGTCGCCAACGACGAGCTGACGACGCTTGTCCATGTCGGCAACGTCGATGCGCCGGAGTTCAAGGCGGCAATCTCCACGGAGGAAAAGCTCCGTCCCTGGGCGGAAAAAACCAAGGGACTCGTGCGGCGGCTGGCGGATGCGGACGGCCCGGTCGACCTTCCTTCGATCCTGCCGGTTCATGGCGCTGTCCGGGTGGCGGACAACGAGCGCCTTTCGTTGCGCATGACCGACGAGACCGTGCTGAAGGGCATCAATTCGCTGTCTCTGTTCTCCAGCCTCTTCGGGCTCGCCGCCCTGCTCTTCCTGATCTCCTCCACCTGGTATCGCGAGGGTCGATAGAGCGGGGTGAGGAAAAGTGTGAGCGGTTTTCCGCCCGGACTCCGCTCTAACTTATTAGAACCGATCGACGCTTCGGCCACACCGATGATGCCTATTCCGCAGCGAGCGGATGCGGAAGCTGCGGGACACTGGCGGAGAGACACGCGCGAATGTGCTGCCGCAGCCAGACGCCGGCCGGATCATTGTCGGAATGCAGCGGCCAGACCATGGTAACCGGCGGAAACCGCAGCGCCAAAGGGACCGGACTAACCTCCAGCCCCAGCAACGGACCATAACGCTCGGCAATGCGCGAAGACACCGTTGCAATCACGGGCGACAAGCTCGCGGTCGCCAGGACGGACATGAAATCAGGGGCGGCGGCGACCACGTTCAGCTCGGTCCCGGCATGTTCAAGTGCATCTTTCACGCACCCATGAAGGCTTTCCGATTGCGAGATCACCACATGGTCGGCCTGGAGATAGGTATCGAGGGTCACCGGATTCGGCAAGGGCAACAGACCGCGATTGAAGCAGCAAAGCACCTCCGCCTCGTAGAGCACTTCGGAGATGTAGCGTGAGGTGGGCGCGTAAGTGCAGCCGACGGCCATGTCGATCGTACCTGCGCTCAGCATCGCATCCACCTCGTCCGGAGTGCACGTCCGCACCAGAAGCCGGATACCGGGGGCCATGCGTCGCAACAGCGCCGTTAAATCCGGAAGCAGCAGAAGCTCGGCCTCGCAGGATAGGCCCAGGCGGAAAATTCGCCGTTCCGTTGCCGGATCAAACACGTCGGCAGCGAGGAGTGCGGCCTGCGCCTGCTTCAGTGCCAGGCGGATCGGCCCGGCCAATGCCCGCGCCCGCGCGGTCGGCTGCATAACCTGGCCAATCCTCACGAAAAGATCGTCCTGAAACAGAACCCTCAACGTAGACAGGTTGTGGCTCATGGCCGGCTGCTGGATTTTGAGGCGGCGAGCCGCCTTGGTCACGCTGCCCTCCTCCATCATCGCATCGAAGGCGATCAACAGATTGAGGTCGAAGGAGCGCAGATTGAAATGATCGATGACTTCCATGACTCGTATCGATTTGATTGCTGACTGCTCCATACATAGCTTCTGCCTGAGGTCTTGCAAGAGCCAGATCAGCAATCAGAGCGGAATGAGGAAAATGTGAGCGGTCTCCCGCCCGCATCCCGCTCCAACTTATCAGGAGTTGAACCTATGCATACGCGCCGATCGATCCTCAAGGGAACCGCCTCTGCTCTCGTCGCGGCGAGTTCGATGCCGGTTATCTCGACCCGCGCCGCGGCCAAAGCGCCCTTCGCAAAGGTCCAGGCTCCCGCTTTCTATCGCATGAAGGTGGGCTCGATCGAGGTGACGGCGGTTTCCGACGGCACGATCCCGATTCCGCTTGCCAGCCTTTACACCAATACGACCGACGAACATGCGCAATCCGCGCTTGCCGCAGCCTTTCAGGGCACGGAGACCGAAACGTCCGTGAACGCATTTCTGATCAACACCGGCGAACGTCTCGTCCTGATCGACGCGGGGACAGGCAGCTATCTCGGCCCGAAGCTTGGCAAGCTGATCCGGAACATCGAGGCATCAGGCTACAAGGCAAGTGATGTCGATGACGTGATCCTCACGCATATCCACACCGACCACTCTGGAGGTCTTTCCGCTGACGGCGAGCGGCTCTTCACGAACGCCATTGTGCGCGTCAACAAGCGCGACGCCGATTTCTGGCTCGACCCCGCCAAACGGGAAGGCGCAACCGGTCCGCTTAAGAACCAGTTTGTCGAAGCGCAGCAAAGCCTCGCGCCCTATCTGGACGCAGGTAGACTGGAGACCTTCGACGACGATGCCGCGCCGGTCGCGGGCATCGGTTCCATCCTGCGCTCGGGCCACACGCCGGGCCATAGCTCGCTGGTGATCGAAAGCGAAGGAGAGAAGATGGTCTTCTGGGGAGATATTACGCACGGCGATGTGCTGCAGTTCGACGAACCGGGCGTCGCCATCGAATTCGATGTCGATCAGCAGAAGGCTGTCGAGTCACGCCGAGCCGCATTCGTCGAAGCAGCATCGGAACGTTATTGGGTCGCCGGCGCGCATATTGCCTTCCCCGGTATCGGTCACCTGCGCACCGACGACACGAATTACGACTGGGTACCGGTCAACTACGCGGCTGATTGATCCAAAAACGGAAAGAGTGCAAGCTTGCGCTTGCAGTCTCAGACAGCGATCCGGTGGCACCACCGGATCGCTGTTGCCGCTTCTGATGACACCAATTTTCTTCGGATACTGTCAGTTGAAAATGCGAGGACCGGTGACCGACGGAAACATCGTAATTTCAGATCTTCGCGCCGTCCCGCACTTTGCGGATGCGATTGCCGATCGCGTCTGGCGAGCTTGGTGGAAACCGAAAGGATTCCCTCTGGAGCATGTCGCCGGTTTGGTCCGCGAGAATCTCGGAAGCGGTCCGCTACCCCTGGCGATCGTCGCCCATCGGGGTTCAACCTTCGTCGGAACCGCCTCGGTTATCGCATCCGACATGGAGGAGCGGCCTCAATATACACCCTGGGTCGCCGCCGTTTGGGTGGACCCGACGTTTCGGCGGCAAGGCATCGGCGGCATCATCGTCGGCCATGCCGCGCGCGCCGCCTTCGCAGCGGGCGCCGATATCGCCTACCTCTGCGCCGTGCCAGCAAAAAGTGCCTTCTACCAAGGACTTGGCTGGTCGTTGCATGAGCAGGATGTGGGAGACCACCGGCTCGACGTGTTCACGCTCAAGCCGATCTGATTGCCTGTCTGTCAAATCAGGCGGCAGCACCTTCGGCCTGCGCCTCTACGGCGAGTTCGGCCACCGGAGCGGCGCTGTCGTTCCGCCAGCGGATTACGCCGCTGAGCCGCGCGTGGACGTCCGCCGCCATCGGCACGACGAGAACTCTCGCTGGATCCACCGGCCCTGGAAATTCGAGCGCACCGTAGTGGACCTTCTCGAACCCGAGCGGCTGATAATAGGGCGGATCGCCGACGAGGATCACCGCCTCGGAGCCCTTCCGCCGCGCAGCCTCGACGGCAATGCGCACGAGTTCGCGACCGATGCCCCGGTTCTTGTGCGACGGCCGCACCGCGAGCGGGCCAAGCAGGTGTCCTTTCACAGGCCCGGCCGTGACCGGCGTCATCCGCACGGAGGCGATCGTCTCGCCATCGTCGGCACAGATGAAGGACAGCGAACGATCATGGGGACCCTGCTCGCGAATACGGGCAGCGGCGCGCACGAACCGCCCGGGGCCAAAGGCTTCTTCGTTGATGATTTCGATGGCTGCGTCGTGTGACGCGTCTTCAGTCAGATAGACGATGTCGTGCTTTTTCATGGATATCGGGAACCAAGCATGCGAACGGACAATAAGGATGGCTCGCCCCGAAAAGGGCGTGTGGCAGCATCAGCGTCGTCGCAGGTTTCCCGACAGGATCATGGTTACGGTCGTTCCGAACACGAAAAATTTCCGGACTCGCGATAGCAGAAAATCGCCGCCTGTCAAAGCCCAAAACGCACTGTTCAAAAATTGACGCCTATTACCGTTCCACTGCTGCGTTATCTATAAACGATGAGAGAAAACGTGAAGGAGTTGGTTGTATGGGCAGACTGGTGAACGGAGTCTGGCAGGACGTCTGGTACGACACCAAGGCGACGAAAGGCCATTTCAAGCGCAGCGAGGCGCAGTTCCGCAACTGGATCACCGCCGACGGATCGCCTGGCCCCTCCGGCGCAGGCGGCTTCGTGGCCGAGCCGAACCGTTATCATCTTGATGTCTCGCTTGCATGCCCCTGGGCTCACCGCACACTGATTTTCCGTAAGCTCAAGAAGCTTGAGAACATCATCTCGGTCTCCGTCGTCGATCCTTTGATGCTGTCCAACGGCTGGGAGTTCAAAGGCGAGAATGGCGGCACGGTCGACCATCTCTTCGGTTCCGAGACCCTTTGGCAGATTTATGTTCGCGCCGACCCCGGTTATTCCGGCCGAGTGACCGTGCCCGTGCTCTGGGACAAGAAGACGAACACGATCGTCTCCAATGAATCGGCCGAAATTATCCGCATGTTCAATTCGGCCTTCGATCATCTCACCGGGTCGACCGAGGATTTCTGCCCAGCGGAACTGCGCGGTGAAATCGACGAACTCAACGCGCGCATTTATGACGCCGTCAACAACGGCGTCTACAAGGCCGGCTTCGCGACCAGCCAGCAGGCCTATGACGAGAGCGTGACGGCCTTGTTCGCCATGTTGGATGAACTGGAGGATCGCCTCGCCTCACAGCGGTATCTCACCGGAAATCGCACCACGGAGGCTGACTGGCGCCTGTTCACGACGCTGGTGCGGTTCGACCCGGTATATGTCGGCCATTTCAAATGCAACATCCGGCGCATTGCCGACTATCCGAATCTCTACGGATACCTGCGCGACCTCTACCAGGTGCCGGGCGTGTCCGACACGGTGAACATGCGCCATATCAAGGAGCACTATTACCGCAGCCACACGATGATCAACCCGACGGGCGTCGTGCCGGCCGGCCCGGTGGTGGACCTTACGACGCCGCACGGACGCGATCGCCTTGACGATGCGAGACGTACAAGCGAGACCGCAAGGCGAGCGGCCGCCGGCACGCATTGACGCTCACCAGAACGTGTCCTGCTCCTCCGTTCCCGCGAGTTCTGCAATCCGCCGGCGCGTCGCGGGCGTCGTGTCCGCCGGCAGTTCGTCGAGCGCGAAGAAGCCGGCAGCGGCTATCTCCAGATCAGGAACCTTCGGTTGTTGCTGGCGGACATTGTCGCAACGGAAGAAGATGACGTGATCGCGCTTGCTGGTGCCCCGGTTGTAATAGACCTGCACCAGTAGCGGCGGCGACGTCAGTTCCAGATTGCCTTCTTCCCTCAGTTCGCGTGCGAGCCCCTCCACCGCGGTCTCATGGCGGTCGAGGCCGCCACCCGGCAGGTGCCATCCGGGAAGATAGGAATGCCTGACGAGGAAGATCCGCCCTTCGCCGTCGAAGCAGGCGGCGCGCACGCCAAGTGTCATGCCGCGCGAGAGCGCGAAATAGACATGTGCGAACCGCGTCAGCAGGCGAATTCGCCAGTTGCGCAATTCCGCCGGTCGGTCCTGCTCCAAACACGTCCTCCTGTGGGCCGCGGTTCTCACGCGAAATCGTTACGAACTGGTGATTCCACTCTGGCGGAATATGCGCTAGACGGGGGCGATGTTCAAACTCGCGCATATTTCGGACGTTCATCTCGGACCCTTGCCGGATCTGTCCCTGAGGGAACTTGCTTCCAAGCGGATCACCGGCTTCGTCAACTGGCACAGAAACCGGGCGCGCCATCTCTTTCCCGGCACGCTCGCGTGCCTGATGGACGACATCGAGAAGCGCAATCCCGACCATCTCGCCATCACGGGAGATCTCGTGAACCTCGCTTCATCCCTGGAGATCGAGGCTATGACGGCGTGGCTTTCGCAAGCGGGCGACCCCGGGGATATCTCCATCGTACCGGGCAATCACGATGCCTATGTGCCAGGAGCCTACGAGAAGACGACGCGCGCCTGGTACGCTTACATGCGGGGTGACGAGGATCCGCCCGGCTGGGCCCGCAGTCATCACTGCTTTCCTTATGTGCGCGTGCGCGGCTCGGTGGCACTTATCGGCTGCTCGACAGCCGTCGCGACGCCGCCCTTCGCCGCAAGCGGCTACTTCGGCCAGCGGCAGGCGCGCGCCACGGTCAACCTGTTGCGGGCGGCAGGCGAGGCTGGGCTCTTCCGAGTCGTGCTGATCCACCACCCGCCGATCCGTGGCGCGACTTCCATGCACAAGCGCATGATCGGCATTCGCCGTTTTGCGGCGACCATCTCGTCGGGCGGCGCCGAACTGGTACTTCACGGCCATACCCATCTCAACACGGTTTACTGGTTGAAAGGGCCGACTGCGCCGGTCCCGGTCGTCGGCATTGCCTCGGCGTCGCAGGGGCCGGGCGGCAGCAAGCCGGCAGCCGCCTATAATCTCTTCTCGATAGCAGGCGAGCCGGGCAACTGGCAGCTCAGCCGCGAGCGCTACACGCTCAATGCCGACGCGACCGGCGTCGAACTCGCCGAAACCACCCGTTTCTAGGCTCGGCCGTCCGCGATAAGGACCAACGTCAAAGAAAAATCCTACGGGGACGAATAATTCGTCATGCCTGTGCGTCATATTGCGGTTCGGGTGCGGCAGCCTGCGAGACGCACGTGCGTCGGTGGGGTCACCGGCCGTGCTGCGCGACGTTCGAGGGAGACAGGCACGATGTATCGAAAAACGACTTTCCTTGTCCTTGCTGCATTCATGGCTTCGATCGCGAGCCAGTCGGCCATGGCCATCGGTGAAGATACCAGCGAGCCGCCGCGCAAGACCAAGACGACCACCCAGTGCAAGAACGGCAAGATCTGGGATGCGCGCAAGGGCCAGTGCGTCAACGCGAAGAAAAGCGGTCTCAGCGACGATATTCTGTTCGAGGCCGCGCGCGAACTTGCCTATGCCGGCCAGTACGAGAATGCGATCAAGGTGCTCGGCGCGGTAAGCGATCAGCGCGGTGCCCGCGTCCTCAACTATCTCGGCTACGCCAATCGCAAGGCCGGGCGCATTGAACTCGGCATGCAATTCTACAAACGCGCCCTTCAGGCCGACGAGAACTACATCCTCGCCCGATCCTACCTCGGCCTGGCCCTGGTCGAGCAAGGCCGGATCGAGGAAGCAAAGGTGCAACTCGTCGAGATTCGTGATCGCGGCGGTGAAAATACCTGGGCCTACAAGGCTCTGCTCCAATCCCTCGGTGGCACCCGCCATCATTACTGACCGCGACGGCCCACTTTCTACGCCGTGTAGCACCGCCTTCTGCCGCCGCCCGCCTGCGGCGGAAGGGAGCAGGCAGCCGGAAACGACGCCGGAATGCAAAAACCTGTTTCCGTTCCGGCTCTTCCCTTGCAGACTTCGGATCAAATGTTTCATATCATTGGGCAGTGCGTTTCGCACGGTGAATAGATGCCCGATCCGGTACGTCTCATTGGAAGAGCAATGCGCCCAGCGGCAGAGACGAAAGACTTCAGACGGGATTTGGTCAGCCTGCTGCCCAAATTGCGCCGTTTCGCGATGACGCTGACGCGCAACGCCAACGACGCCGATGACCTTGTCCAGGAGGCTTGCGAGCGGGCCATCGCGCGCAGCCATCTATGGAACGGGGAAGGCCGGCTGGAAAGCTGGGTCTATGCCATGACGCGCAATCTCTGGGTCGACGAAGTCCGCAAGCGCAAGGTCCGCACCGGCGGCGGCGCGGTCGACATTTTCGATCAGAGCGAACTGCGTGTGGAAGCCGTTGCCGAAAAGGCGGTCTATGCTAACCAACTGCAGAAGATGATCTTGTCCATGCCGGAAGGCCTCGCCAGCGTCTTCCTCCTGATCAATGTCGAAGGGCACAGCTACCGCGAGACCGCAGATATTCTCGGCGTGCCGATCGGGACCGTGATGAGCAGGCTGTCCACCGCCCGCCTGAGGCTCGCCGCCATGCTGTCCGAGAATACCGAAAGGAGGGCCTGACCATTGCAGCAGACGACAGGTCAAGCGCTTGAGGTTCGGTTATCCGCCTATATCGACGGCGAGCTCGGCGAGGCCGAGAGGGCCGAACTCGACGCGTTGCTGGCGCGTGATGAGGACGCCAAGGTCATGCTCGAGAAGCTCAAAGCCGGCAGCGCCTTTGGCAACAAGGCCTTCGAGGATTTCCTTCATGATCCAGTGCCGTTGGCGCTGGTGCGCCAGATCAAGCAGGGGCCCGGCATCAATCCGAGGTCCGAGCGCGTAGCAACGGCCAACCTGCCGGCTCCCACCATTCGCGTCTGGCCGCGGGTCATGGCCGCGGCCGTGGCACTATTGCTTCTCGGCGGCGCTGTCGGCTTCATCGTTGGTAGCACGCAGTACGTGGCCGAACCCGAAGGCAGCGCCTCCACGCGTCCATGGATCGATGAGATCGCCGACTACCATCGCATCTATTCCCGGCAGAAGGAGCACCTTGTCGAGGCGCCTGCGTCGGACGGGCCGAAGATCGAGACCTGGCTCGCCTCCAGCGTCGGCATCGGCTTCAAGACCCCGGATCTCGCAAGCAAGGGCCTCGCCTTCGAGGGTGCAAGGCTGTTGGTGGTTGATGGCAAGCCCGTCGGCCAGCTCGTCTACCGTGACCGCGAGGGCGATATCTACGCGATCTGCTTCCTCAAGGGCGGAGACAAACCGCAAACGGATCAGTTCCGCGAGGATATACGCGACAACCTCGGACTGATCTCCTGGCAGAAAGGCGATGCATCCCTGGTGCTCGTCGGCCCGTCCGCGGATGCAGGGCTCCGCGAGCTCGCAGAAGCTGTGGCGGCGAGCATCTGACCACTACAGCGGCGCTGTAAGGCACGGGTTTGCAAAATGAAAAAGCCGCGCGGTCCGAAGAACCGGCGCGGCTTTTCTGCATAGGCTGATGTTGGCGGTCCTTATGCCGCCTTCATCTCCAGCACCCGGTTGGCCGCTGACACGATAGCCTCCAGCGAGGCGGCGACGATGTTGGTGTTGATGCCAACGCCGAACAGCGTGCCGCCGGGATATTCGACCTCGACATAGGCAATGGCCGCGGCATTCGAACCATGCTGCAGCGAATGCTCCGAGTAGTCCGCCACCGAAAGCTCGATGCCGAGATAGATCGACAGTGCGTTGATGAAGCCATCGATCGGGCCGGTACCCTTGCCCTCGATCCGCTTGGTCTCGCCTTTGTCGGTGATCTCCGCGGCAACGACACGCAGGCCGCCCTTGTGCTCTCCGGCGGGATAGGTCTGGTGGTCGACGAATTTGAGCCGCGCGTGGGGCTGCTCCACGTAACGTTCGAGGAAACGGGCATGGATCCGCTTCGACGGGAGTTCCTTCCCCTCCTCGTCGGTTATGCGCTGGATGTCCTCGCGGAACTCGACCTGCAGGTTGCGCGGCAGGTTGATGCCGTAGTCCTCCTGCAGGATATAGGCAATGCCGCCCTTGCCCGACTGGGAATTGATGCGGATGATCGCCTCGTAGCTGCGACCGACGTCGCGCGGGTCGATCGGCAGATAGGGCACCTCCCAGAGCGGCTTGTTTGCCTGCTTGATCGCCTTCATGCCCTTGTTGATCGCGTCCTGGTGCGATCCGGAAAAGGCGGTGTAGACCAGTTCGCCGACATAAGGATGGCGTTCCGGAATGACCATCTGGTTGGAATATTCGTAGACTTCTTTGATCCGCTCGATGTCCGAGCAGTCGAGCTTCGGGTCGACGCCCTGCGTGAACATGTTCAGGGCCAGCGTCACCACATCGACGTTGCCGGTGCGCTCGCCGTTGCCGAAGAGCGTCCCCTCGACGCGGTCGGCGCCCGCCATCAGGCCCAGCTCGGTCGCGGCGATGCCGGTGCCGCGGTCGTTGTGCGGATGCAGCGAGATGATCAGGTTCTCGCGGTTGTCGAGATTTCGGCACATCCACTCGATCTGGTCGGCATAGATGTTCGGCGTCGCCATCTCGACGGTTGAGGGCAAATTGATGATCAGCTTGTTGTCCGGCGTCGGTTTGACGATTTCGGTGACGGCGTTGCAGATCTCCAGCGCCACTTCGAGTTCCGTGCCGGTGAAGCTCTCCGGCGAATACTGGAAACGGTAGCCGCCGCCCGCCTTCGCCGCCATGTCGGTGATCATCTTGGCCGCATCGGTCGCGATCTGCTTGATGCCGGCGACGTCCTTGCCGAACACCACGCGGCGCTGCAATTCGCTCGTCGAATTGTAGAAGTGGACGATCGGCTTGTGCGCGCCCTCGAGCGCCTCGAATGTGCGGGCGATCAATTCCGGCCGGCATTGCACCAGCACCTGCAAGGACACGTCGGCGGGGACATTGCCCTCCTCCACGCACCAGCGTGCGAAGTCGAAATCGGTCTGCGAGGCGGACGGGAAGCCGATCTCGATTTCCTTGAAGCCCATGTCCAGCAGCAGATGGAACATGCGCGCCTTGCGGTCGTGGCCCATTGGATCGACCAGCGCCTGGTTGCCATCGCGCAGATCCACCGAGCACCAGATCGGCGCTTGAGCGATGGTTTTGGACGG
The DNA here is from genome assembly GCF_013283645.1 of Sinorhizobium psoraleae. Taxonomy (GTDB): domain Bacteria; phylum Pseudomonadota; class Alphaproteobacteria; order Rhizobiales; family Rhizobiaceae; genus Sinorhizobium; species Sinorhizobium psoraleae. The sequence goes on along the minus strand of NZ_JABEKV010000001.1, from coordinate 1,250,444 downwards.
CCAGGTCCGGTCAGGCAGCGCGATCTGCGGGTAAGGCTGATATTTCACCGCCGCGTCGGGCATGCCGGCCTTGATGGAATGCGATTTCAGAATCATGTGCAGCTTCTCTTCGTCACTGGGCGTGGCTTGCCGTATGCAATAGCCGATCATCGAAGTCATTGCGATCGCTAACGCCGCGCGGCCGCGCCTTTTGTTTCAGCTCTTTTAGGGATTCGAGGAGCATCTGCCGGCGAGGCTTTTCGGCCGCCGGGCGCTCCTCAGCGAACCCGGCAACCGCGAATAAGGCCGAGAAGAAGAAGCGAGGCAAAGGCGCGGGACGGCGCACGATTGTCATCGTGTCCGGAGAAGATCGCTGCGATCTTATGTACGTTCGCGCCAGTCATGGGGAAAGCCTATACACGGCTTGCCGAAACAGGGCAAGGGAGACATCGCGCCGAAGCCGCTTCATCCGAGAAAGCGAAAAAGGAAGCAAAGAAAAAGGCACCGGCGCGCGGCCGATGCCCTCGATGCTTTTGGCCTTGCCGGGCTCAGACGTCGGCGATCGACGTGATGATCCGCGAAACGAGGCCGTAGGATTGCGCTTCCTCGGCCGAAAGCCAGTAGTCGCGATCGGTATCTTTGGCGATCTTCTCGACCGGTTGGCCGGTTGCTTCGGAGAAGATCTTGTTCAGGCGCTCGTTCATCTTGAGGATTTCGCGAGCCTGGATCTCGATATCGGACGCCATGCCGCGTGTGCCACCGGACGGTTGGTGAAGCAGGAAGCGCGTGTTGGGCAGGCAGAGCCGCCGTTCCTTCGGCGGACCGACATAGATCAGGGCGCCGGCGGAAGCGACCCACCCGGTCCCGATCGTCCAGACCTTCGGCTTCACGAACTTGATCATGTCATGAATGCTGTCGCCGGATTCGACGTGACCGCCGGGAGAATTGACGAAAATGCGGATATCGTCATCGCTGGCGGAAGCGAGCGCCACGAGCTGCGAGCAAACCTTCTGCGCCAGTTCCTGGGTGATCGTGCCGTAGATGAAAATCGAACGCGACTTGAAAAGGTTCGCCTCCGTTTCCTTGCCGAGCGGCAATTCGGTCTTCTTTTCTTCCTGTTCGTCGTCGTTCCGCATTCTTCGGACTCCTCATGAAATGTCTTTAAGTCAGATAATGCGACTCGACGGCGAAGACAATGCAACAGGCACTCGAAGATGGGTTCGGATGGCAGGCGCTGCCGCCATGGTAAATGTTGGAGCTGCAAACGCTGGTTGGATAGCGCGCGAAAGCCCAATAAGATCAGTACGTCATGAGAACGGCGTAGGGACATGCGGCTTGGCTTTCAGCCGAACCGACCATGACCGTTGTACAAAGGAAATCTGAATGCTGGTGATCCGCACCGCCATGCCGCACGAGCTGGAAGCTCTTGCTCAGATCGGTCTATCTGCGTGGCGCAAGGGAATAAAGCCGCTTGTTCCAAAGCCCGTTACGGCGAAGATCGAGCACGGCAATCCGTTCGTTCCGTTCCTCCGGGAGCTCGGCCCGCGCGTGTTGATCGCTGAGATCGATGGAGAACCGGCCGGCATCGGCGCTTGCGAGCACGCAGACGACACCATCAGCGACATCTGGGTAGCCCCCGCCTTCGAAGGGCGAGGCGCCGGATCAGCCCTCATAGCTGCGCTTGAGGCGCAAATCGCTGAGCGGGGACACACTGAGGCGCGGATCCACGTGGCTGCAGCAAACGAACGAGCCCTTCGGCTCTATCAGAACCTTGGATATCGACAGCTTTGGAAGAAGATCACTTTCGATCCCATACTGGAGACCGATCTGGAGAAGATCGGCCTGTCGAAGTCCCTCTAATACATGTCGCCCGCAAGTGTGCAGCGGTTTCGGGACAACGACATGCATGCAAACGAAGACTTGAAGCGCGTCGCGTGACTCCAATTGAATGCGACGCGCTTTAGTGAATTCACCCGCGGCCGCGATAGGTCGGCACACCCTGATCCGGCAACCAGACGCCCTCCGGCGGCGCGCCGGTCTGCCAGAAGACGTCGATCGGAATGCCGCCGCGCGGATACCAATAGGCGCCGATCCTGAGCCACTTCGGCGAAAGCAGCGACACCAGCCGCTTGGCGATGTCGATGGTGCAATCCTCGTGGAAAGCGCCGTGATTGCGGAAGGAGTGCAGGAAGAGCTTGAGTGACTTCGACTCCACGAGCCAACCGTCCGGTAGATAGTCGATGACGATATGCGCGAAATCCGGCTGCCCGGTCATCGGGCAAAGTGAAGTGAACTCCGGCGCTGTGAAGCGGACGACGAAGTCCGTGCCCGCATGATTGCTCGGTACCCTTTCGAGCACCGCCTCGTCCGGGCTCTGCGGCAGGTCGACCTTTGCCCCGAGTTGTGAAAGTCCCGATACGTCCGTTTTTGTCATTTCCTTACTGCTCCACTGATTTTCACGCGCACGCCGTGCGCCTTCTCGCCTTCCGGCTCGACATGTATGGCTATTCTCGCGCCCGGATGAACGACGCGGATAGCGTCCTCCATACGGTCGCAAATGTCATGGGCGTCGCCGACGGGCATGGCTTCCGGTACGACCATGTGGAAATCGACGAAGATCGCCGGGCCCGCCTGCCGCGTCTTCAGATCGTGAACGCCGAGCGAGCCGCCGGCATTTGCCGCGATTGCCTGCTTGATCGCCTCTTCCTCCTCCGCTGGCACGGCCTTGTCCATCAATCCGTCGACCGAACGCGAGATGACCTTCCAACCCTGGAAGAGGATGTTCCCGGCGACGATCACCGCCAGCAGCGGATCGAGGATCGCGTAGCCGGTGGCGATGGCAAGAAGAAGGCCGGCGAGCACGCCCGCCGATGTAACGACGTCGGAGAGAATATGGTGTCCGTCGGCGCTCAGCGCCGGCGAGCGATGTCGCGTGCCGGCGCGGATCAGCAGGTAGGCCCAGATCGCATTGATGATACCGGCGACGAAGTTGATGGCAAGGCCGAGCGCCGGCGCATTCAGCAGGACGGGCGCCATCATCTCGGGTACGGCCTCCCATATGATCAGAAGCGCTGCCACGACGATCAGCACGCCTTCGATGACCGCGGAAAAATACTCCGCCTTGTGATGCCCGAACGGATGGCCAGCATCCGCCGGTTTTGCGGCGTAGCCGATCATCGCATAGGCGATCACCGCAGCGATCACGTTGACGGAAGATTCCAGCCCGTCGGACAGAAGCGCCACCGAACCGGTCACCCACCAGGCGAACATCTTCAGCCCCATGACGCCTAGGGACAGCGGTATGCCCCAAAAGGCGAGCCTCTGGACGCTTCGATTGTCGGATGCGGTCATCTTCATTCCTCGTGCAGATGCAAACGAGTTGCAAATGCAAGCCCATTCAAACGCAAAACCGCCCACGCGAATTTTCGCGCAGGCGGGTTCCAAAGACCATATGGGCAATAACGACCCTCTTGTCAAAGGGCTGCGCGGCGCTGTAGCGCCAACGCCGTTCAAAGGGCGTCAGGCGGCCTTGGTCTTCGCCCGCTTGGCGAGATGCGCCACCACGTTTTCAATCATCCGCATGCCGGCGTCACCGCCAAGGGTCATGATCGATTCCGGATGGAACTGCACCGCCGCCACCGGCTCTTTCATGTGCTCGATGCCCATGATCGTGCCGTCCTCGCTCTCTGCCGTGATCATGAACTCGCGCGGCAGGCTGGAGGGATCGGCAAAGATCGAATGGTAGCGTCCGACCGTCACTTCCCTGCCGAGACCGGAGAAGACGATGCCGGGTTCCAGCACGCGGATGCGCGAAGGCTTGCCGTGCATCGGGATCGCCAGTTGCCTGAGATCGCCGCCATAGGCCTCGGCAAGTGCCTGCAGGCCGAGGCAGACGCCGAAGATCGGCAGCTCGCGCGCCCTCGCCTTCTTGATCGTCGCCTTGCAGTCGAAGTCCTTCGGGGTGCCCGGACCGGGCGAGAGCACGACGAGGTCCGGCTTGACGCGGTCGAGGATCTCGTCGGCAACCGGCGTGCGAACGGTGGTGACGGTCGCGCCCGTCTGCCGGAAATAGTTCGCCAGCGTATGGACGAAGCTGTCCTCGTGGTCGACGAGCAGGATATTGACGCCCGCGCCGACCGGCGCAACGTCACGCCCGACCTTGGCGCTGTTGGCGGATTTGGCGTCGCGGATGGCTGCAATCATGGCGGATGCCTTCAGTTCGGTTTCGGCTTCTTCTTCTTCCGGATTGGAATCGTAGAGCAGCGTAGCGCCCGCCCTCACCTCGGCGATCCCGTCCTTGATGCGGATGGTTCGCAAGGTCAGGCCGGTATTCATGTCGCCATTGAAGCCGACCATGCCGATTGCGCCACCATACCATGCGCGCGGGCTCTTCTCATGGCTCTCGATGAAGCGCATCGCCCAGAGCTTCGGCGCGCCGGTGACCGTCACCGCCCAGGCATGACTGAGGAAGCCATCGAAGGCGTCCATGTCGTCACGCAAGCGGCCCTCTATATGGTCAACCGTGTGGATCAGCCGCGAATACATCTCGATCTGGCGCCGGCCGATCACCTTCACCGAACCCGGAACGCAGACGCGGCTCTTGTCGTTGCGGTCGACGTCCGAGCACATGGTGAGTTCGGATTCGTCCTTCTTCGAATTCAGGAGCTTCAGGATCTGCTCGCTGTCGGCGATCGGGTCGTCACCCCGCTTGATCGTGCCGGAGATAGGGCAGGTCTCGATGCGGCGACCGGAGACCCGGACGAACATTTCCGGCGAGGCGCCGACGAGATATTCCTGGTTTCCGAGGTTGATGAAAAAGGAATAGGGAGACGGGTTTATCGCCTTCAGCCGCTTGGAAATCTCCGAAGGGCGGCTCTCGCAGCGCTCGTAGAATTTCTGTCCCGGCACGACTTCGAAAAGATCGCCACGACGGAAGCTTTCCTTGGCCTTGACCACGAGCTCCGCATATTCGCCCGGCCGATGATCGCCATGCGGCGGAATGCTGTCGACCGTGCGGAACGGCTCCGGCGCGATGTCCGCCGCCTTGCCCTCGGTCGAAAGGCCATCCTTGGCAAAGTCGTAGCGGTCGATCCATGCCTTCGCCGCATAGTGGTCGACGACGAGGATTTCGTCGGGCAGGAAGAGGACCATGTCGCGCTGGTCGTCTGGCCGCTGCAATTTGAGGTCGATCGCGTCGAACTGGAAGGCAAGGTCGTAGCCGAAGGCGCCATAGAAGCCGAGATTGGCATCCTCGGCCGAATGGAAGAGGCTGGTCACTGCGCGAAGGACCGTGAAGACGGTCGGCATCTTCGAGCGCTCCTCCTCGGTGAAGATGCGGTCCGGCTCGTTGATGACGAGATCGAGCCGACGGGCCGTCGACGTGCCAAGCGTGATATCCGCCACGGTTTTCAGATGCTCGCCGATGACCGCGAGCAGCACCTCGCCGCGACCGTTATAGGCTTCGATCCAGAGCGAGCGACCGAAGGAAGAGATGGCGAGCGGAGGATCGACGACGGCGGTATCCCAGCGGGTATAACGGCCGGGATACTCGTAGTTTGAGGAGAAAACCGCGCCGCGCCGCTCGTCGAGCTTGTCGACGCAGGACGAGATCGCGTCCGTGTAGGACGCATCGCGCCGCCTGCGCGTGACGACAATGCCGCCTTCGGTGGTGTAGCTCTCCGCGCCGTCTTCCAGAATTACCGTTGCCATTCGCCTCGCTCCGTAAAAGCCCGGTCTTTCCACACGGCTCTGAATACGAAAAAGCCGCCTCGAAATCTCCGGGCGGCTTCATGTCTCAATCACGCATGACTGGTCAAGGCCGCCTCAGCGAGCCCACCACCAGATCGAGATGTTGCGTGCGTTCATCATGGGCGAAAGTGTTAGCGCGGCTTGCGGGGCTTAGCAAGCGGGAAAACGGCGCGCTGTTTGCCAATCACGCGAGGAAGGGCACCGCTTTGCCGCCGCCCTTCCTCTTTGCGATGGAGAACCGGCTAGAAACGCTGTGTCAGCGAAAACTTGAAGGTTCTTCCAGGCTCCGAATAGAACGCCCTGCCGGGACCCGTAGACGTCAGGGTGACGTCGCGAACGGAGATCGCGTCGTAGTATTCCTTATCGAACAGGTTATAGATGCCCGCGCGCATCGTCAGGCCCTCGACCTTCTCCGGCTTCCACCAACCGGTGAGGTCGAAGATGCCGTAACCCGGAGCCTTGAAGCTGGCATCGGACTTTTCGGACACGTCCTTCGCCGCGATCATCGCCAGCTCCGTTCCCCAGGTTTCGGTCTCGTAGCCGACGGCAAGCACGCCCTTGAGAGGCGCAACCGAACCGAGGCGCTCGTTGGTGTCGAGATCCTTGCCGAGCGCATAGGTGACCGAACCGCGGAGCGTAACGCCGGAATCGAAGATCTTGTGAGCCGCGAGCTCGACGCCGGAGATCTGCACGCGGTTGCGGTTCATGTACTGCGTGACGCCGAAGGGATAATTGATCGGATCTTGGACCGGCGCGTCCACGGAATCGATGAAGTTGCGGTAGCGGTTGTAGAAGCCCGTGATACGGCCTCCGAAATCCGTATCGCCGAGATTGGCGCCGATCTCGACACCGCTGCTCGTTTCCGGTTTCAGATCCGGATTGCCGAGACGGAGATAGGTGCCGGGGGCACCGTAGTCGAGATAGAGCTCGGTTGCGGTCGGAGCGCGGAACGCCATAGCCCACTGGGCAAACAGTTCGATATTGTCCGTTGCCTGATACTTGGCGAGCAACTTCGGAGACAAGGCATCCCCGTCCTGCCCATCCGGCAGACCATTGTAGTTCGGATTACGCGTATAGGCGGCCGTTTCCTGCGGAGAATGCTCGTACCAGTCGTAGCGGAGACCCGGCGTAAGCGAGAAACCGGTTTCTCCGAAGGCGATCTCATCCTGAACAAATATGCCGAAGCGCTTGCTCTCGACGTCCGGCATGTCCGACTGGTTGGAATGCAGGAAGTTGCACGAGCTGAAAGGCGGATAGGGTCCCGGCCCGCAGCTATCCTTGCCCGACGAATATTGCGTCGTGGTGTTGACGTAGAAGTCGCCGCCGAGCGTCACCGTATGGTGGAAGTAACCGGCGTCGAACCCCTTCTCGACATAACCCGCGCTACCAAAACCGCGATCCTCGACTTCGCTCAGACGCTGGTAATCACCTGCCGGAGTAGCATAGCGCACCCCGTGCGTACCGCTCTCACGGATGAGGTCCTGCCAGTAGAACACGGCGTTCGCCGCGTCGAAGAGCGCGTCGTCGTCGGTCGCTTCGAACTCGTAGTTCAGCGAGATTCGATCACGTTTGTTGACTTCCGTGCCATCCCACTCGCCCGGCCGATAGGTCGCGCCGGTCTGCGCATGCCGAAGATCGGTGTCTTCGTCGCGATCGAAACGCTCGCCGGTCAGCGTGAAGCCATGCCCGCTGTCGGTGTATTGCTTGACTTTGACGAGAACGTTGTTCTGGTCGAAATCGGCCGGATTGGCCTCGGTCCGACCGGTGCCGTAGGCGCCGTTGTCGCCGCCGGTCTGGCGTTCGTGCCCCTTCTTGTAGCCGCCCTGAAAGAGGACGGCCGTGTTGTCATAGCGCGCCGCCACGGCAGCGGAACCGCCAAGGCTTTCGTCTTCGCCGTCATAGGCAAACTTGAATATGCCGCCCCAGGTCCTGCCCTCGCCTATCAGATCTTCAGGATCGAGCGTGCGCAACACCACTGCCCCGCCCAGCGCGCCACCGCCGGCACGGCTCGAATCCGCCCCGCGAACAATGTCGACGGTCGACAATTCGCTGAAATCGAAACTGTCGATGCCGCCGTCCGCATCCCTCGCGCCATCGTCGAGATAGGGGATCGCGATACCGTCAATAAGCGTCAATACCCGCGGCCCGTCCAGGCCGCGAATGTTGACGCTGCCGTTGTCCCGGTTGAAATACACGCCCGGCTCGAGCGTTCTGCCGAGATCTTCGAAGCTCGATATCTGATTGTCGTCGAGTTCTTGTTCGGTTACCTGCGAGGCCAGCGGCGTATCGGCCACACCCTCCTGCTCTCCTGTCCTGACCGTCAGCGTCTTCAGCGGCGTTACGCGCCCCTGCTTCTCGGCAGCCGCTGTTTCGTTGCTTGTGATCGATTGTGCATGGGAAGCGGCGGCGCCCGCCAGAGTGACAAACGCCGTGCACGCGAGAAGAGCCAGGCGATGATGCCGGTTGAGCATGGACCAGTCCTTTGAGATGTTGGCCGGGCTTGCTGTTGAGCGGCAAACTCAAGGGGCTGGCTGGGCGGTTTGGATGCCTGCGACGTGTCGGTGCGTCGCCTCATTTAGGCCACATAAAAAAACATGAGTGTAATTGTCAATATAAATCTAGGGGTGCCGGCGCGCGTCCCACTCAAGCTTTCGGCCGGCCTCGTCCTCAGTTTCAGCACAATTTGAAACAGGATTGCTTCTCATGCGTTTTGAGTGCTTCGGCCGCAACGGATGGGAAGGACCTGCATGCGCCACTCCGCCGGTATCATACTGCTGTCCGTCTTGATTCTTTCGGGCGTAAGCCTTCCCAAGAAGGGGCCAATACCGGCCGAGAAACCCGGAGTCGCCGGCGAGCAGGCGACACCGGAGCCAAAGCCTGCCCCGCCGCCCAGGGACGACGAAGGCGACGCTGATGAGCGGGGCGAGACAAGTGCCGAGCCTGACCAGGAAGAGAAAGACGGTGTCTCCCAGGACGGAGCCCCGGCTGGCGAAGACGCAGAAGAACCCATCATCCCGGTGCAAGACGAAAACCCCGAGGCGCACGCATCCTGCCTCGCCGCCCTCAAGGCGCTCGGCGGCACGTTTGTTGACGCTAAGCGCATCGACGACGGCAAGGGCTGCGGCATCGACAAACCGCTTCGCGTGAGCGCGGTCTTGCCGGGCGTCGCATTGAAGCCCGAGGGAACGATGCGCTGCGCAACGGCACTGGCACTTGCCCGCTGGACCAGGGAGTCGGCGATCCCCACCGCCGGTGCGGCTTTCGGACCGGACACCCGGATCACCGCGTTGAACCAGGCCTCGGCCTATGTCTGCCGCCGGCGCAACAACGCAACGACCGGCAAGATATCGGAACACGCCCATGGCAACGCGGTCGACATCGCTTCCTTTACGCTCGCCGACGGCAGGACCATCGCCATTCAGCCGCGCGACGAGGACGGCACCCTGACCGGCGCGTTCCAGCGCGCCGTCACGGCAACCGCCTGCCTCTATTTCACCACCGTCCTCGATCCAGGCAGCGATCCAGCCCACGAGACGCACCTGCATCTCGATGTCATCGAACGCAAGAACGGCTATCGCTACTGTCGATAGGCGGCGATCAAGCCGGGTCGGCGCCGGTTGATTATTGGGGCCAAGCGACGCTCGCAGGAGCGCCGCGATTGAAATCGTTCCTCCCAGGCACGATCTATGGCGAACAGTATAACTGTGCCGCACCATTGCCCGCCACCGTTCAAGGAACAATCCATGCCGCTGACCATGTACAAGCTTTCCGTACCCGCCTTCATCCGCGGCTTTTCCGCCCTTGGCGGCATGCTCGACAAAGCCGAAGCCTTCGCTTCGGAGAAGGGCATACCGCTCACGGAACTCTTCGAGGCACGGCTTGCGCCGGATATGCTGCCGCTCGCCGGACAGATCCAACGGGCGAGCGACACCAGCAAGAACGCGATCGGGCGGCTGACGACAATCGAGCCGCCGCGCTTTCCGGACGAGGAACGAAGCTTCGCCGAATTACGCGAGCGGATCGCCAAGACGGTCGCCTTCCTTGGGACGATCCGGCCCGGCGATCTCGAAGGCAGCGAAAACCGCGAAGTGACGCTTAACTTCCCCAAGCTCAAAGTGACGTTCACCGGCGAGGATTACCTGCTGCAATTCGTGCTGCCGAACTTCTATTTCCACATCACGACCGCCTACGACATTCTCCGCCACAAGGGCGTTCCGATCGGCAAGGGCGATTACATCGGCGGCCTCGGCTGAGATCGTCGAGGATGCGGCGGGCGACAGACGCGCATCGCCCGTTGCACCACTTTCAAAACAGGCCCTCGATATAACCCTGCTCGTTGAGGTAGATCCTCTCCGACGAGGGCGCCTTCGGCAGGCCCGGCATGGTCATGATCTCGCCGGTGATGACGACGATGAAGCCGGCGCCGGCGGCGAGCCGGACTTCGCGGATCGGCACGGCGTGACCGGTCGGCGCGCCGCGGAGATTCGGGTCCGTCGAAAAGGAATATTGCGTCTTCGCCATACAGATCGGGAGGCGGCCGTAACCCTGGTCCTCCCAGGTCCTCAGTTGGTCCCGAACCAGCTTGTCGGCGATGACCTCGCTCGCGTGATAGATATCCTTGGCGATCGTCTCGATCTTGTGGAAGAGCGGCATGTCGTCGGGATAGAGCGGTGAGAACTGCGAGTGGCCGGCATTGGCCAGTTCGACGACTTTCCGGGCGAGATCTTCGATCCCTGCGGAGCCTTCAGCCCAGTGCTTGCAGAGGATCGCCTCGGAGCCGAGCGTCGCGACATAGTCCTTGATCACCTGGATTTCCGCTTCCGTGTCGGAGGTGAAATGGTTGATCGCGACAAGCACCGGGACGCCGAATTTCTTGACGTTCTGCACATGGCGTCCGAGATTGGCGCACCCCTTCCTGAGGGCGTCGATGTTCTCCTTGCCGAGATCGTCCTTCTTTACGCCACCATTCATCTTGATCGCTCGCACCGTGGCGACGACGACCGCTGCATCCGGTTTCAATCCGGCCTTGCGGCACTTGATGTCGAAGAATTTTTCCGCGCCGAGATCGGCGCCGAAACCGGCCTCGGTCACGACATAATCCGCAAGCTTCAGAGCCGTCGTGGTGGCGATGACCGAATTGCAGCCATGAGCGATATTGGCGAAGGGGCCGCCATGAACGAAGGCCGGGTTGTTCTCGAGAGTCTGTACGAGATTCGGCTGCATGGCGTCCTTGAGGAGCACGGTCATTGCCCCGTCCGCCTTGATGTCGCGGGCGTGGACCGGGCTCTTGTCGCGCCGATAGCCGATGATGATATTGCCGAGACGCGTCTCGAGATCCTTGAGGTCCTGCGCAAGACAGAGAATCGCCATCACCTCGGATGCGACGGTGATGTCGAAGCCGGTTTCCCGCGGATAGCCGTTGGCGACACCGCCGAGCGATCCGACGATATGGCGCAGGGCCCTGTCGTTCATATCCATCACCCGCCGCCAGGCGATACGGCGGACATCGATGTTCTGTTCGTTGCCCCAATAGATATGATTGTCGATCAACGCCGCGAGCAGGTTATGCGCCGAGGTAATGGCGTGGAAATCGCCGGTGAAATGGAGGTTTATATCCTCCATCGGCACGACCTGCGCATAGCCGCCGCCGGCCGCCCCTCCCTTGATGCCGAAGCAGGGACCAAGCGACGCTTCCCGAATGCAGACGATCGTCTTCTTGCCGATGCGGTTGAGACCGTCACCGAGACCGACCGTGGTTGTCGTCTTGCCCTCGCCGGCCGGCGTCGGGTTGATCGCCGTCACCAGGATCAGCCGGCCGTTCTTCTTCTCCTTCTGCGCGGCAATGAAATCGGCGCCGACCTTCGCCTTGTCATGGCCGTAGGGCAGAAGCGCCTCCGGCGGAATGCCGAGTCTGGCGCCGATCTCAAGGATCGGCTTCTTCGTCGCGGCACGCGCGATCTCGATATCGGACCTTATCTCCGCCATGGCTGCTCCCCCTCAGCTTATGTTTTTCCACTCCGCCCTCCTCTTGGCGGAGCGCATGTAAAGTCTGTTCCGAATGTTCCGCCCGTTAGAGCAATTCCAGGAAAGTGTAACGGTTTTCGGTCCGGAATTGGGTAGTTTCAAAGAGTTAGAGCATTTCACTGTTTCAATGGAACGGTGAAATGCCTAGCGGGCGAGAATGTCGCGCACTTCCACGAGGTTTGACCGCACGCGAAGAATGTAGAAGCCCATCGTCGCCAGATGCGTCGGCATGATCCAGCCATCCTCGCGGCCGTTCGAGATGATGAGTGGCTGGATGTTCAACGCGGCGCGAAGCTGCTTCATCGTTTCAGTCCAGATCGGCGTCAGCCCGCGCTGCGCGACGACATTCTCGAAATCGGCACCGGCCGCCGAGAGAATGCCATAGTAACCGTAGAGCTGGCCGAAGGCGAACCAGAAGCGGTCGTCGGCGCGCGTGTCGAACCAGCCGCCATTGTGGAATTCGGAGCGCTCGCGGATGATGGCCGAGGTGTTGCCGAGATCGTTAGCGACGCGGTCGAGGAATTCGACCATGTTGTCCGACCGGCCGTCGAAGATCGCCTCGCATTTGCCGAGCGAAACGTTGAATTTCCTGAGATCGCGCATGGCCGCGCGATAGAAGCTCGGTGTCGGGGTCTTGGGCCCGAACGGATTGATACCGAAATACCAGGTCTCCTCGTCGAACTGGATGTTGCCGCGCGCGCTCTGCAGATCATTGTTGACGCCTGACGTCCCACGAACGCGGCCAAGCGAATCGACGAGCTCGACCGCGGTACGGCGCACGGCCTGGTTGATGCCGCGCTGGAATGATGCCTTGTTGTCAAGCCAGGGCGTGTCGTCCCAATCGAGCCCGAAAAAGCCCAGTTTGTAGAGCAGCATCGACGATATCCAGGCATTCTGGTTAACACTGACATCGATGAGATCGGCCGCGACATCGACGATCGCCGAGGTCTGACACACGGTTCCAGCGGGCAATTGCGCTGCCGCAAGTGCCTCCGTGGACTCGCCTTCAGCCGGCGGGGCGGCCGCGGTTGCCTGGTTCGTGGCGCCTGCGGCACCGACCTGCCCTGTCGTGGCGGCACCGGGACCGCTGACCGGCGAACCGGCCGGCACCTTGCGGTCGGCAAGCTTGTAGCGGTCGACATAGTCAGGATTGAAATTGGTCCATGCCTGGGTCTGCCAGACGAAATAGCCGTAGAACAGGATCAGACCGAGCAGGATAAGGCCGATCGGACCCTTGATGATCCAGCTTCGCTGCCGGTACCAGTTGCCCATTGCCACGAAAGGCCAGAGGAGCCAGGCAACAGCAAGGCCGATGCCACGGCCGATCGCCGTGAAAACCCGCTGGAAGAACGCAACGATCGGATCGAACATGTCCTATTCCTCTTTGAGGCCGTAGAGCTTGTGCCGGAAGGCGGCCTTGTCCTTGAGATACGTACTGGTCAATGTCGCCACAACATATTCCCGGAACTTTTCGCTGTAGCGCTCGTAAGCGTCATAGAATCCCTGCTTGTCGAACACGAAGCGGGAGACGAAATCGCGGGGAACGAGCTGTGAGATGAGACGATTCACCAGCCATTGATCCGGGTGCATCGGTGCGGCGCGCACCAGCAGGAAGCGATTTTCCGGCGGCACCTCCGCCATGGTGATCGTGCCCGTCGCGGCAATCGTCCGGGTCATTTCCTGGAGAAAGGGGTAGGTTCCGTCGCGCGACACAAGCGCTGCGTTGCGGTGGATCCAGGTCTGCAGCCAGATCCGGTCGGCATTCATGAGGTCGGCAGTCGGATCGGTATCGTTGATCAGTCCGCGAATGATCATATCCGCGCGGTGCTGGAACAGGCCGGATTCCTGCACCCAGGAAGCCTGTGGCAGTTGCAGCCGGCTGGTCCGGGCGAGAAACTCGTAGATACGGGCGTGATCGTTGATGGCGATGTAGCTCACCTGCCACGGCCGCGACCGCCTGAAACCGGGTACCGAGGGATCGCAGATCACCGTCGTCGTCTTCTCGTCGAGGAAGACATACACGCCGCCGAAGTGATTGGCCCAGAAGGCCTCATGGCGGAAAACGAGTTCGTTCGGCACCAGCGCGTTCTGCCGGATGTCGCCGGTCACTTTCGCGAGCTCCACCATCCGGTTCAGCATGGCGTCGTCGGCCCAGGCCGTTGGTACCTTCTTCAACCGGTCCACCAGTTCCCTGAGTTCAGTTGCCTTGCCGAGCATGTCTTCCGCCGAAAGGACTCGAAAACGAACCTCGTTGATCGACAGGAGGTCGTCGATGTCCTCGACCACCGAAACCGAGTCCTCGATCTCGCCGTAAAGCGCATCCTTGATCGTCACGGCGTTGATCGCCCGGCTGTTGGCGTTGAAGAATTCATGCATCAGCGCCGCAGTATTGGAAAAACTCGTATGGACGACGGGAAGGTCCACCTGTGCAGGGGTCAGGACGATGAAGCGTCGGTTGACCCGGTTCGGGTCGAGATAGTCGCGATCCCCGAGTTCATCGGCGATTTCCGGCGAAAAACCCGTCATGTCGATGCTGAAGCGATCGAGCGCCGTCGGCTTCAGGCCGAAGCCCTCCAACGCCTTGTTGTAACGCGCCACGAGATGTGGCTCCGAAATGTCGAGCAGCCGACCATAGATCAGCTCGGCTTCGAGGAGGCGTTTCATGCGAGAATGCTCCTCGCTGCGGCACTTGAGCACTCTCTATGCTCACCGGTCATGCCTGCCACCTGCCCTCGCGCTTCATCGTCTCGATTTCGCGGATCGCCTTTTCGCGCTGGCGCTCGCGGCGAATGATGTCGCTGACGGCGGCATCGTCCGACTTGTCGGTGTAGCGGAATTCGCTGTCGGCATACCGATTGATCTCCTGCAGCACCATCTCGATCGTGATCGGGCCGCGCAAGTCCTCGATCATCGACTTCTTCTCGTCGTAGGACTTGTGCATGAAAGCGCCCGCATCCTTGAACCAGTCGTCGGGCAGTTCGACGTCCATCGCCCGCATCTTGATCGCGTCGGTGATGTTCCTGATCGCCCGGCCGGTGAACCGCGGTTCGGCTTCCTTGATCATGTGCAGGTAGGCGCCGACGTCGGCGAGCGTGGCGATCTTGCCCTTTTCTTTCTCGTAGCGCGCCCAAACGGCGGTAAGCCCCTCCTCCTTTGGCCGTGAATGGGCCTCATAGGACTGCGAGACCGCGCGCTTGATCTCCTGACCGGCATAGAGATCGTGCTCGCCCAGCGGGATCTTGTGGTTCTTGCCGACGAGCAGCGCGAAAATGTCGATGTAATCGCCTTCCGTCTGCGGCCCATCGACGAGCCAGCGGGCACCGGCGCGCTGACGCAGCGCATCGTCGACATTCTCGGGGTAGTTCGAGAACATGCCGAAGGTGCAGTTGCCGCGCACGACGGTCGAGGCACCCGCGAAACTCTCCATCAGAACCGCCGTCACCTCATGCTGACCGGCCGACGCCCGGTCATCGGAACGCCTGGCCGCCACCTGGTCGACATCGTCGATCGTGCCGAAGCCGATCGCCCGAGGATTCATGACATTGTTGACGAACTCCTTGCAGTTCTGGCCGGACTTGCCCTGGTAGGACGAAATCTGGTCGACGCCGAAATTCTCGTAGTGGAAGGCATAACCGGCGACACCGCAGTAATCGTGGAGCATTCCGGCCAGCATCTGTATCAGGATCGTCTTGCCGGTGCCGGGCATGCCGTCGCCGATGAAGGTGAAGAGAAAGCCGCCGAGTTCGACGAAGGGATTCATCTGCCGGTCGAAATCATAGGCCATCAGCATCTTGGCAAGCTTCAGCGCCTGATACTTGGCGATGTGGTTGCCGATGATTTCCTCCGGTTTTTTGAAGGTCATCACCAACGGCTTGCGCTTCTGTCCCGGCGCGACATCGAAACCGTTCAGGGTGAAGTCATCCTGGTCGAGCCGGATATGGACGTTTTCAAAGCTCTGGAGACCGGTGAACCGCGCCTTGCGGGCGATCAGTCCTTCGATGGCGACGCGTGAAAAGGCGCGCGTCCGTGCGGTCAAGGCAAGATCGTCCGGGGCGCCGGCAATGCTGCGGTCGAGCCCCGCAACCATGCTCTTCAGCGCATCCTGTGGTGTATCGAAGAGAAAATCCGGCTCTGACGCATCATCGACAGGCTCGCCTTCTCCCTGCAGCGTCGCGCCCAGATAGGCCGCGAGCGTGAAGGCGGCGACATAGGCGGCGGCCGAAAGCAACCGCTTGAATTGGCTCGCCTCCTCGCCGCCGAGCGGCGCAGTGGCGTTGCGCGCCTGCAATTGCTCGAGATTCGTCTGCCGCCCGAAGACGTCGGCGACGGCAAGCGCGACCTGAATGCCCCGGCGCGTCCGGTAAAGGACGGCATGCTGGGCCGGCGAAAAGAGCGGATCGGCACCGCGCACCGACTGGATCGTGCGCTGAAGCTCGATCTCGCGCGTGCGGCGCTGCCCGCCGGTCGAAACGGTCGAGACAAAGCGACGGCCGGTGCCGGCGAGCGGCGTTCCCCCGGATGCGTCGTCCCGTTCGAGGATGACCAGCTTGGTGACAAGGCTCTGGGCTGTCGCCTGATGCTTCGCGATATCGTCCTCGTGCAGCGTCGTCAGGCCGGTATTCAGCGTCATGGTCAAACCTCGCTCACCACCTGGTTGCCGGAAATCACGTGCACCTTGTAGTCCCCGAAAACCTCACCGGCTTCGCCCGCGGCGTAGAGCGCCTGATAGGCATCGTGCGGCACGAGCGCATGCTTTTCGTAAGAGCTGACGCCCATCCGGGCAGCCTCGAGATTGTCCGTATCGATGTGAAACTCCTCCTGCGCCGGCGTCGAGGACCAGAAGCCGCGCTCCGCCGGACGCTCGGCCTTGGAGAAAACCTCCTGCACCGTCCAGGTCAAAAGCCAGGCATTTTCCGTCTTGCGCACTTTGGAAAGGATGTCGTTGATCCTGGCATTATTCTCGGTGATCCCGGCCGAATAGAAGGGGCCGAGCACGATGCGCCGAAGCTGTTTCGGATGGAGTTCCGGGAAATCCTTGTCGAGATTCGTGGCGATCGTCACCGGCGTCAGCGAATAGGCGCTGTTCTTCGAGGCGAAGTCATCGAAGCGGCTCGCAAGTTCCGGGTTGAGCAGACCGCCGACCGGCAGTGGAATCTCGATGTCCGGATTGAGCTTGCCGTCACGCGTAACCAACATCTCGACGATCTTTTCCGACGAATCCTCGATCGTCGCCATGTAAACCATGGGGAGCGTCTGGGTGCCGTCGAAGGCGCCCCAGGAGACGACGTAATAGGGCCTCATCGTCTTAGGGTTGACCGCGACCCGGATCGTCTCCGGCAGGATGAAGGGCGAGAATATATCGCCCTTGCCGATCTGCTCGAGGTAGAGCCTTTCGGCCATGCGGGCTTGCAGCACCTCCGGAAACGCCTTCTGCCTGAGTATGAAGTCGGCCATCTCCTCGCGGAGCGCATCGGCAGGAGGAATGCTCGCCAGACGCTTTTCCGCACTCTGCCGGTCGTTTTCCAGCTCCAGCACATTCTGGAACACCGGGAAGCCGCTTTCAGCGCGTGAAATCCGGAACCGTTCGACGAAACCGATGCGATTCTCCCAGCAGGCGATCGAGGACTTCAACCGGGCGAGATAGGGAACGATGACCTCGCCCACCACCGTGTTGCGGTAAAGCGGTGAATTGCGGTCGCCGAGAAACAGCTCGAGCCCCGCGAGCGCGGACCGGATGGAGGTGAAATATTGCCGTACGGCTACGGATGCGGCGGTGTTCATGCCTAATCCCTCGGCAGGCGCCGAAAGGCGGTCGGAAATCTGGTCATTGCCGCCTTGCCGATCACTGCTTCACGTAGTTTGCCGCATTGTGCTTGTCCATCACCGTTTGGAAGCGACGGGCGAAGGCATCGTCGGCCAGTTTCTTGCGCCGCTGGATATCCTGCGTGGCGAGCATGTTCTTTTCATGCATTTCGAGCAGGTCGCCGATGTGACGCTGCGCCGCCGCACCGATGCCGGCCATGGTCTCTTCGGCGGCGGTATCGACCTGGCTTCCGAGCGTGTTGATCTTGTGCGCGACATCCTGCTGAGCCGCGGTCTTCAACGAATCCTCCAGCGACTTGTAAAGCACGATGCGCTGTTCGGTATCGATCGTCAGCTTGTTGATCAACGTGTTCTGGGCCGCGATCTGGTTGTTGAGGGAATCGACGAAGGTCTGGAACATCGAGGTGTAGCGCTCGAGCGTCTGGCTCTCGGCGAGCAGTTCCTGCTCCTTCGCCTGCTTCTCGTTATATTCCGTCGCAAGCGTCGACCGCTCACCTTCCAGCTCCGTTCTCGTCTTCTGGTCAGTCGAAGCGGCGATCCGGTTCTCGATGTCGAGCAATAGCGGGTTGAGTTCCTCGATGCGCTTCTGAACCTGCTCAAGCGCCGCCATCGTGCCCTTGCGGCGGTCGATCACCTTGATGAGGCTCTGCTCGGACGTCTTGTAGCGCTGGTCGAGGATCGCTCTCTGGTCCTTGAGGATACCGACGATGGTATCGGATTTGACGAGAAGTTCCTGCAGGTTGCCTGCAAGCGACATGTTGCGCACGCGATCGGTCCGCAATCGCTGCATCTTCTGCTTGGAGAACATGCCGATGAATTTCTCGTAGCCGGTATAGCTCTTCATGCTTTCGAATTCGGAGCCAAAGACGTTGGTCGCATCCTCCAGCCCGATGATAAGATCCGCGATGTTGGCTTCCATCACCTTCTGCTGGTTGATCACATCCTGGATGCGGGCGTTTTCGATATCGAAGTTGACGTCGCCGAGTTTGGTGTCGGCCTTGGCGAACTGCTCGAGGACAACGCCAGATTGTTCGAGCTTGCCGCGCATCTCTTCGACGACACCCCTCGTCTTTTCGATTTCCGCGTCAAAATTCTGAAGAGTTGCCATTCCATCCCCCTTTAATCCGGCCTCCCTTCGATCGGGACGGGCAGCCGCATCGGCATGCCGGATTATTCAGCCTTCGATTGCAGTTATATAAAGGATGTTTAGCCGGTCAGAACAAGTGTCGCAGGCAGGCTTTTTCACCCAAACTGCCGAAGAAAGGACAGGCGATGGCAGCGACCGTCTATCGTGCAGCCGAAGGGTCCCTGAGATAGGCGATCACGTCGGCGATTTCGGCGGGCTTTCTCAGGCCCGGAAAGCTCATCTTCGTGCCGCGAACCATGGCTTTGGGACTGAGGAGATATTCTGAAAGCGTCGCCTCGTCCCACACCTTGCCTTCGGCGCCAAGCGCCTTCATCGCGTCGGAATAGTCGTAGTTGGCGAGCGAGCCCGCCGGACGACCGACCACGCCCATCAGCGTGGGGCCGACGCGGTGTGCGGGCTCGGTTGCCGTGTGGCAGGCGGCGCACTTCTTGAAGACCGCCGCTCCCGCTTTTGCATCCCCGCCAGCGAACCCATCTGATGCGCCGAGATAAAAAAGAAGAAAGGCGACAACGCCAAACCGATGCATGAGCTTGAATTCCCTCCTGCATGATTCCTTAAATCGGATCGATAAGGACAAAATCATGCAAAAACTCAAAGTTCTACAGCGACCTTTGCGCGTCTGACTAGGCGCGCGGCGCTGTAGGAAGCAAACGCGCGTGACTACGGCGCTCAGCGCGCAGACAACGGACAGCGTCAACCGTCATGCATCCGGTCTTCCCAGTGACGGCGGCAATAGGAAACGTACTTTTCGTTGCCGCCGACATCCACCTGCGCGCCTTCGCGCACGAGGTTACCGGCGCCATCGAGGCGCACGACCATCGTCGCCTTGCGCCCGCAATGGCAGATCGTCCTGACTTCGCGTAACTCGTCCGCGATTGCAAGCAGCGCCATTGAACCGGGAAAGAGCTTGCCCTGGAAGTCGGTTCTGAGGCCGTAGGCCATAACCGGGATGCTGAGACGGTCGGCGACGCGCGCGAGTTGCCAGACCTGGTTCTCGCCAAGGAATTGTGCCTCATCCACGAAAACACAGGCGATCTCGCCGGAACCGTCGACGTTCAGCCTCTCCACAAGCGCGTAGAGGTCGTCATCCGCGTTGAACGGGATCGCCTCCGATGTCAACCCGATGCGTGAAGAGATGCGGCCGGCGCCGGCGCGGTCGTCGAAGGCGGCGATGAGCATCACCACGCGCATGCCGCGCTCCTGATAATTGTAGGAGGCCTGCAGCAACAGCGTGCTCTTGCCCGCATTCATCGTCGCATAGCTGAAATAGAGTTTGGCCATGTTTCCCGTCTCCGGACTTCATAATCCGCTTCATGACGGGGCTTGTGGCCGATGACCAGAGCACGTCGGCGTGACCCACAGATTTTCATCTCCCACGTGGTTCCCCAAACCGGGCAGCCAAGCGAAACGCCCGCGTGTTGACGCAAGCGCGCGACGCCAAAAGGCTCCTATTTCATGAACATTGCGACATCCGGCGTCGCATTGTGCATCCCCTCAATGTATTGACGCAATACACTTCCTTCGACATCAAGGCGCTTGAATTCAGGCTCCATTGGTGTTTGGCTAAAACAATAATCAGAGGCAGGGGAACGACAATGATGATAAGGATGCACTCGATCAAATTCATGCTGGCTGGTGCCGTTTGCATGGCCGCCCTGACCGCCGGAAATGTGGCCGCGGCCGAACCGGAAAGCTGCAGCACCGTCCGTTTCTCCGACGTGGGCTGGACCGACATTACGGCAACGACCGCAACTGCGACGACTATCCTCAAGGGCCTCGGCTACGAGACGGATGTGAAGGTCCTGTCGGTTCCCGTTACCTATACTTCGCTGAAGAACAAGGACATCGACGTCTTCCTCGGCAACTGGATGCCGACGATGGAAGCCGACCTCGCGCCCTATCGCGAGGACAAGTCGGTCGAAACCGTGCGCGAGAACCTCGAAGGCGCCAAGTACACGCTCGCGACCAACGCCAAGGGCGCGGAACTCGGCATCAAGGATTTCAAGGATATCGCGGCGCATAAGGACGCGCTGGAAGGCAAGATCTACGGGATCGAACCGGGCAATGACGGCAACCGTCTCATCATCGACATGGTCGAAAAGGGAACCTTCGATCTCAAGAGTTTCGAAGTGGTCGAATCCTCCGAGCAAGGCATGCTGGCGCAGGTCGCCCGCGCCGAAAAGGACGGCGAGCCGATCGTCTTCCTCGGGTGGGAGCCGCATCCGATGAACGCCAATTTCAAGCTCAGCTATCTGTCCGGCGGCGATGACATCTTCGGCCCGAACTTCGGCGGAGCGACGGTGCACACCAACGTGCGCGCCGGCTACACGACCGAATGCCCCAACGTCGGTGCCCTGCTGAAGAACCTGAAATTCTCGCTCCAGATGGAGAACGAGATCATGGGCAAGATCCTGAACGACGGCGAAGAGCCGGAGGCAGCTGCGGCGGCATGGCTCAAGGCCAATCCGACGGCTCTCGATACCTGGCTTGCCGGTGTCACCACCAAGGATGGCGGCGACGGACTGGCCGCGGTGAAGACCGCTCTTGGTCTGTGATCGGCTGGAGCACCCATGCGTTCCGGCGGCGCACAAAGGTCGCTGTAGCAGTTTAAAATTGTTGCGTGTTTTTGTCGGCTCCGATTACCGAAACATGCAGCGGGCGGGGACCACCCCGCCTTTTTTCACCGCTTAGCGCGATCCGGTTTTTGACCCTGACGAGAGGGATCCAAGTTCGTGGAATTTCTGACTGAATACCGCATCCCCATCGGGGGCTGGGCCAAGGCGTTCGTCGATTGGCTGACAACGAATTTCGAACTGTTCTTCGATCAGCTCGCAAACTTCCTGTCGGCCGTCGTGGCCGTCCTGCTCTATATCCTCCAGACGCCTCACCCGCTCATCGTTGTCGTCGTCGTCACGGCGCTTGCCTGGTGGTTCCGCCGCTCGATCGGCATTGCTCTCTTCACCTGTCTCGGGCTGCTGCTGATCATCAACCAGGGCTATTGGCAGGAGACGACTGAAACGCTGGCGCTGGTGCTCGCGGCGAGCTTCGTCAGCATGGCTGTCGGCGTTCCTCTCGGCATTGCGGCGGCGCGGCGCGCCTGGATCTACTCGATCATGCGTCCGATCCTCGATCTCATGCAGACCATCCCGACCTTCGTCTATCTCATTCCGGCGCTGATCCTCTTCGGGCTCGGCATGGTGCCGGGCCTGATCGCCACGGTCATCTTCGCCATCCCCGCACCGATCCGGCTGACCCGCCTCGGCATCATCTCCACGCCGCCGTCCCTGGTCGAGGCAGCCGAGTCCTTCGGCGCCACGCCATGGCAGGTGCTGCGCAAGGTGGAACTGCCTTTCGCTATGCCGCAGATCATGGCCGGACTTACCCAGACAATCATGCTGTCACTCTCGATGGTCGTGATCGCCGCCCTGGTGGGTGCCGACGGCCTCGGCGTGCCGGTCCTCAGGGCGCTGAACACGGTGAATATCGCCCGGGGTTTCGAATCCGGCCTCTGCATCGTCATCCTCGCCATCGTTCTCGATCGTCTGTTCCGCTCGTCCGACGAAGGAGAAGGCGCATGACCGACGCCGTCGTTTTCAAGAATGTCGACATCATCTTCGGCAAGAGCCCGCAAGCCGCCCTGCAGATGGTCGACCAGGGGAAAAGTCGCGACGAAATCGGCGCGGCCACAGGCTTGGTGCTCGGCGTCGCCGGCGCTTCGCTGACGATCAACGAAGGCGAGATCCTGGTCCTGATGGGCCTCTCCGGATCCGGCAAGTCGACCCTGCTTAGAGCCGTCAACGGCCTTGCGCCCGTCGTGCGTGGCGAAGTCGAGATCAAGACCGGGAACGGTTCGCTGAACCCCTATCGCTGTACCGCGAAGTTGCTGCGCGACTTCCGCATGCATACGGTCTCGATGGTGTTCCAGCAGTTCGCTCTTCTTCCCTGGCGGACCGTCGCCGACAATGTCGGCTTCGGTCTCGAACTCGCAGGCATGCCGGAGGCGGAGCGAAAAAAACGCGTTGGCGAACAGCTCGATCTGGTCAATCTGACGAAATGGGCGGACCGCAAAGTCAACGAGCTTTCAGGCGGCATGCAGCAGCGCGTCGGACTTGCCCGCGCCTTTGCGACCGGTGCACCCATCCTTCTGATGGACGAGCCATTCTCGGCGCTCGATCCCTTGATCCGCACCCGCCTGCAGGATGAACTGCTCGAATTCCAGCGGCGACTGAAGAAGACGATCATCTTCGTGAGCCACGATCTCGATGAAGCCTTCCGCATCGGCAACCGCATAGCCATTATGGAGGGCGGGCGCATCATCCAGTGCGGCACGCCTCAGGAGATCGTGAAAAACCCGGCGAACCAATACGTGGCCGACTTCGTCCAGCATATGAACCCGATCACCATGCTGACGGCGAAAGACGTCATGCGAACCGGCGTCGAACGAGGCGCCACAATTGCCGGCGTGACTGCAACGGCGAAGCTGACCACTCCACTCGTCGACATTCTGGATGCCATGTCCCGACAGCCGGGCAGCATCGGCGTCGTCGACAACGGCTCGGTGGTCGGCACGATCGATGCGCAAAACGTCGTCGAGGGCCTGACGCGTCACCGCAACAAAAGTTGACGCAACGCGCCGAACGGCCAATAAAGCCCGGAGCGACCGCTCCGGGCTTTTCATTGTTCGGGGTGGCAGGCAGCGAAAGGAGGCGAGTCATGAGCGACAAACCTAACGTATTGCGCGAAACCGACGATGAGGCGCGCAAGCTTGCCCGGGTACTGCTTCGCTCGGCGAAAAGTGGCGCGCTCGCCGTCATCGAGCCCGAAAGCAGCGGCTTCCCCTTCGTAAGCCGCATCCTGATCGGCATCGACATCGATGGCGCGCCGGTGGTACTCGTCTCGCGGCTTGCAACGCACACGCAGGCGCTGCTCGCCGACCGGCGCGCGTCGCTACTGGCGGGCGAGCCCGGCAAGGGCGATCCGCTCGCCCACCCGCGCCTTACCGTCCAATGCGAAGCCGAAGAGGTTCCGCACGATTCCGAGGCTCATGCCCGCATTCGCGCGCGCTTCGTCCGCCGCCACCCCAAGGCCAAGCTCTATGTCGACTTTCCCGATTTCGGCTTCTTCCGCCTGCAGCCGCTCAGGGCAAGCCTTAACGGCGGCTTCGGCCGCGCCTATGTGCTGACGGCCGAAGATCTCGCCATCGCTTCACCGGCCGCGGCCGCGCTCGCCGAAATGGAGGAGAGCGCGATCGAGCACATGAATGCCGACCATGCCGGCGCCGTGAAGCACTACGCGACCGTCCATTGCCGCGCGCCGGACGGCGACTGGAAGATCGTTGGCCTCGACGCAGCCGGCCTCGACCTTTCCGACGGGGAGCGGCTGAGGCGCCTCGAATTCGAGGCATCTATCCAGTATCCGGGGGAATTGCGGCCGCTTCTGAAAAAACTTTACGGTTAATCGGCGCCAAGCTACCCCCATTTTTCGCACTGGGTGGTTGCCCTTTTATGCATCACGGCTAATTATCGTGCTTCGTCAATCATAACTACGTGTGATGTAATTTTCGCATGGAGCACGCAATGCAGCCTCTTCCGCCTGAAAAACACGAGGAAGCCGAAATAGCAGCCGGTTTCCTTTCGGCCATGGCAAATCCGAAACGCCTCCTCATCCTCGACTCTCTCACAAAGGAAGAGCTGGCGGTCGGCGCATTGGCCAACAAGGTTGGGCTGAGCCAGTCGGCTCTTTCTCAGCATCTTTCGAAATTGCGTGCCCAGAATCTGGTAAGCACCCGTCGTGACGCCCAGACGATCTATTATTCGAGTTCCTCTGGCGCGGTCATGAAGATTTTGGGCGCCCTCGCAGAGATCTACGGTGAAGACAACAATGCCGTGGAAGAAAAAATCCTCGTCCGCAAATCGGCGTAAACTCCCAATACGTCCGCCACGCTGGACATTCTGAGAAGCCCCCCACGAACAATCACGCGGGGGGCTTATATTTTGGCGAGCCGGGAGGCGCCGCCCATCGTTCTCTCGAAAAACTTGGCGCCGGGACGCAAAAGCCGCAGGCTTGACGCTATCGGGCGCGCTGATAGTTTGACCAACGGGTAAAAGAATCCGACCTGGCCGTCATTGGGCACCGCCAGCAATCAGATCCGCCGAGGAGAACAGGACATGTCGAACCGATTGAACACCACGCCGAACGATCTGCGCGCCTTCTGGATGCCGTTCACGGCCAACCGGCAATTCAAGAAAGAGCCGCGCCTCTTCGTCGGCGCCAAGGACATGTACTACACGACCCATGACGGTCGCACGGTGCTGGACGGGACGGCGGGACTCTGGTGCGTCAATGCGGGCCACTGCCGCCCGAAAATCACCGAAGCTATCCGCGCGCAGGCCGGCGAACTCGACTATGCGCCCGCTTTCCAGCTTGGCCATCCGAAAGCTTTCGAGCTTGCCAACCGGCTCGTAGACATCGCGCCCGAAGGCATGAACCATGTTCTCTACACGAACTCGGGTTCCGAATCGGTCGATACGGCCCTGAAGGTCGCGCTTGCCTACCATCGCGCGAAAGGCAACGGCTCCCGTTTCCGGCTGATCGGCCGCGAGCGCGGCTATCACGGCGTCAATTTCGGCGGTATTTCGGTCGGCGGCATCGTCGCCAACCGCAAGATGTTCGGCACGCTTCTGACCGGCGTCGACCACCTGTCGCATACCCATCTTCCGGCCAAGAATGCTTTCACCCGTGGAGAACCGGAGCATGGCGCCGATCTCGCAACCGAACTGGAGCGGATCGTCACCCTGCATGACGCCTCGACGATCGCCGCCGTCATCGTCGAGCCCGTTGCGGGATCCACCGGCGTCCTCATCCCACCGAAGGGCTATCTGCAGAAGCTGCGCGAAATCTGCACCAAGCACGGCATCCTCCTGATTTTCGACGAGGTCATCACCGGATATGGCCGCCTCGGCACGCCTTTTGCCGCGCAGTACTTCGACGTGAAGCCGGACATCATCACCACCGCGAAAGGTCTCACCAACGGGGTGATCCCGATGGGTGCCGTCTTCGTGACGTCGGAGATCCACGATGCCTTCATGACCGGGCCGGAACATCTGATCGAGTTCTTCCACGGCTATACCTATTCCGGCAACCCGATCGCCTCCGCCGCGGCGCTCGGCACGCTCGATACCTACAAGGAAGAAGGCCTGCTGACACGCGCCGCTGAGCTCGCCTCCTATTGGGAAGAAGCGCTGCATTCGCTCAAGGACTGCCCGCATGTCATCGACATCCGCAACATCGGCCTGATCGGCGCGATCGAACTGGAACCGATCGCAGGAGAGCCGACGAAGCGGGCATTCTCCGCCTTCCTGAAAGCCTATGAGAAGGGGCTGCTGATCCGCACGACCGGCGACATCATCGCGCTGTCACCGCCGCTCATCATCGAGAAGCAGCAGATCGACGAATTGTTCGACAAGCTGCGAGACGTTCTGAAGAACAACATCTGAGCTTCGACATCATGCTTTCTCGACCCTTTCCCCCGGCGCGGGGAGAGGGCTATTCTTATGATCGAAGCAAAGAAGCGGAGCGCGCGCATGTCCGAGATGTTGGAACGTATCATCGATCAGGGCGTGGGCCGCGCCCCGGCAGACGTGGTGCTCAAGGGCGGGCGCTTCTTCGATCTCGTCACCGGTGAACTCGTTGCCTCCGACATCGCCATTTGCGGCGATCGCATCGTCGGCACCTACGGCGATTATCAGGGACGCGAGGAAATCGACATCACCGGGCGCATCGTCGTTCCGGGTTTCATCGATACGCATCTGCACATCGAATCCTCGCTCGTCACCCCGCACGAATTCGACCGCTGCGTTCTACCGCTCGGCATCACGACGGCCATCTGCGACCCGCATGAGATCGCCAACGTGCTTGGCACAGACGGCATCCAGTTCTTTCTGGATTCAGCGGTGGAAACGATCATGGACATCCGCGTCCAGCTTTCGTCCTGCGTGCCGGCGACACATCTCGAAACGGCCGGCGCCGACCTGCCGATCGAGCGTCTCGTGCCCTTTCGCCATCATCCGAAGGTTATCGGCCTGGCCGAGTTCATGAACTTTCCAGGCGTCGTCCATAAGGATCCGGTCTGCCTGGCGAAGCTCGATGCATTCCAGGGAGGCCACATCGACGGCCACGCGCCGCTTCTCTCCGGCAAGGAACTGAACGGCTATCTCGCAACCGGCATCCGCACCGATCATGAATGCACGTCCGCGGAAGAGGCGCTCGAAAAGATCCGCAAGGGCATGCACATTCTCGTGCGCGAAGGGTCCGTCTCCAAGGACCTCAATGCCCTGATGCCGATCATCACCGAGCGGCTGTCGCCCTACCTTGCGCTTTGCACAGATGACCGTAACCCACTCGATATCGCCGAACAGGGCCATCTCGACCACATGATCCGCACCGCGATCGCGGCCGGCGTCGAGCCTCTGGCGATCTATCGCGCCGCCTCGATTTCCGCCGCTCGCGCCTTCGGCCTTATGGATCGGGGCCTCGTCGCGCCGGGCTGGCGCGCCGACCTCGTCGTCATCGACAGCCTCGAAAACTGCAAGGCCGAGATCGTGTTTTCCGCCGGGAGGCGGGTAACGGATGCGCTCTTCGCCACGCGCAAGCCGGTCGAGCCGGTCGGGCTCGACAGTGTCAAGGCGGGTGAGGTCAAGGCGGCCGTCTTCGCGGTTCCCTATGCTGAAGGTCACACCTCGGTGATCGGCGTCCTGCCCGGCAAGATCATCACGGAACACCGGCGCTTCCACCTGCCCGCCGAAGGAAACCAAACCGGAGTCGACCTCGGCCGAGATATCATCAAGGTCGCCGTCATCGAGCGCCACGGCGTCAACGGCAACCACGCGAACGGCTTCGTCCAGGGCTTCGGCCTGAAGAAGGGCGCAATTGCCTCGACGGTCGGTCACGACAGCCACAATATCTGCGTGGTCGGCGTCAACGAAGAGGACATGGCGCTCGCCGCAAACCGCCTCGGCGAGATCAAGGGCGGCTTCGTCGTTGTCGAGGACGGCAGGGTCACCGGCGAGATCGCGCTGCCGATTGCCGGCCTGATGAGCCTCGAATGCTACGAACGGGTGCGCGACATCCTGCATCACCTGCGCCATGCCGCCTTCGCGCTCGGCGCCACACTCGAGGAACCGTTCCTGCAACTTGCCTTCCTGCCGCTGCCGGTGATCCCGCACCTGAAGATTTCGGATCGTGGGCTGGTCGACGTGGATAAGTTCACGCTGATCGGGTGAGCCTCAGGCTCGCAGCCTGCCACAAAAGACGTCGAGGCCGGAGAGCATGATTGCGCTCTCTGCGAAGGCGGGCGCAAATCCGGGCATCGGCAGCACCTCTGCGACAGTCGTTCCGGTCGAAAGCTGAACGGTCTGCGGCTCCCGTGTGAGATTGAAGACGAAGAGCAGCCGCTCACCGTCCTTCTCCCGTATGAAGGCCAGAATGTCCTGATTGGAGGCAACAAACCCCATGTCGCCGTCGAGAAGCGGTGCGTGCAGGCGCCGGAAGGCGAGCGTAGAGCGATAATGTTCCAGGACCGATCCCGAGATGTTTTCCTGCGCATCGACGGCCAGCATCCGCTGTTCGCCGCGCACCGGCAGCCAGGGGATCCCAGCGGAAAATCCGGCGTTGGCGAGATCCCCCTCCCAGACCATCGGCGTGCGGCAACCGTCACGGCCTTTAAAGGCCGGCCAGAAGCGGATTCCGTAGGGATCGCGCAGTTCCTCGAAGGCAAGTTCTGCCTCCGGCAGGCCCAGTTCCTCGCCCTGATAGAGACAGATGGAGCCGCGCAGGGCCGAAAGCAGCGAGATCGCCAGTTTCGCCACCCGCTCCCTCTCCGCCTCATCCCGCACGAAGCGGCTGACATGGCGCATGACATCGTGGTTGGAGAAGGCCCAACAGACCCAGCCGTCGGTCACCACGGCCTGGAAGTTCTCGACGCATCGGCGGATATGCGTTGCGGTGAACTCCGGTCCGAGAAGATCGAAGGTGTAGCACATGTGCAGCTTGTCGCCGCCGCTGGTATAGGCGGCGACCGTCTTCAGCGAACGGGCACCGTCCCCCACTTCGCCCACCGTGGTGCGGCCGCCATATTCATCGAGCAACGCCCGCAGCCTCGTGAGGAAGGCGATGTTTTCCGGCTGGCTCTTATCGTGGAGATGGTCCTGCATGCCGTAGGGGTTGACGTCCGGCGCATCGTTGCTGGTCGCCTCGGGATCGGGAACGAGCGGAGGATTGTCGCGCAGATGCCGGTCGTGGAAATAGAAGTTCACGGTATCGAGTCGGAAGCCGTCGACGCCCCGGTCCAGCCAGAAGCGGACGGTCGACAGCAGGGCTTCCTGGACCTCCGGATTGTGGAAATTCAGATCCGGCTGCGACGAGAGGAAATTGTGCATGTAATATTGCTTGCGCACGCCGTCCCATTCCCAGGCCGGGCCGCCGAAAATCGAAAGCCAGTTGTTCGGCGCCGTCCCATCCGGCTTCGGATCCGCCCAGACGTACCAGTCAGCCTTGGAATTGCTTCTGCTCGACCGGCTCTCGACGAACCAAGGATGGCGGTCCGAGCTGTGCGAAATGACCTGATCGATGATCACTTTCAGCCCGAGGCGATGCGCTTCGGCCAGCATGGCGTCGAAATCGGCAAGCGTGCCGAACATCGGATCGACGCCGCAATAGTCGGAGACATCATAGCCCATGTCGGCCTGCGGCGAGGTGAAGAAGGGCGACAGCCAGATCGCGTCGACGCCGAGCGAGGCGATATGCGGAAGTCGCCGCGTGACGCCGCGAAGATCACCAATGCCGTCGCCGTCGGTGTCCTGGAAGGAGCGCGGATAGACCTGGTAGATCACCGCGCCGCGCCACCAGTCGTCACCTGACCTCGATGCTGTCGCCATCGGCGAATCCCCTCGTTTCGGCTGTCCCCATGCAGATGTATATTTGGGAATTCTTCGAGTAAACGACGATCGTCCCGTTCGCCGCCGGCAAGACAATCCACCGTTTCGATGACCGGTCAGGCGGTCAGCGCTTCTTGCGTGCCTTCGATTCGTAAGGATTCTCCGACGCTCGGAAATGCACGCGGATCGGCACACCGGGCAAGTCGAAATCGTTACGAAGCCCGTTGATGAGATATCGGGTGTAGGATTCCGGCAGCGCATCGGGACGCGTGCAGGAAATCATGAAGCCCGGCGGACGGGCCTTCACCTGCGTCATGTATTTGAGCTTGAGCCGGCGGCCGGAAACGGCCGGCGGCGGATGCTGTACCTGTTGCGCTTCGAGCCAGCGGTTGAGCCGCGCCGTGGAGATGCGCCGGTTCCACACCTTGTCGGTGTCGATGATCGCCTGCATCAGCCGGTCGAGGCCATAGCCCGTATGGCCGGAAATCGGTACCGCGCGGATGCCGCGTGCCTGCGGCAAGAGGCGCTCGGTCTTTTCACGAAGATCGGCCAGAACCGCCTGCCAATCCTCGACCAGATCCCATTTGTTGAAGGCGAGCACAGCCGCCCGCCCTTCGCGAAGCACCAAGTCGACGATCTGCAGGTCCTGCTTCTCGAATGGGATCGTGGCGTCGAAAACGACGACGACGGTCTCGGCAAAGCGGATCGCCCTCAGCGCATCGGCGACCGAGAGCTTTTCGAGCTTTTCCTGGACCTTTGCCTTACGGCGCATGCCGGCCGTATCGAACATCTTGATCGTCCGGCCGCGCCATTGCCATTCGACGGAGATCGAATCGCGGGTGATGCCTGCCTCTGGCCCGGTCAGCAGCCGGTCCTCGCCGAGGAAGCGGTTGATCAGCGTCGACTTGCCGGCATTCGGCCGGCCGACGATCGCCACGCGCAGCGGCTTCGTTTCGTCGTAGGCGGGCTCTGCGTCCTCGTCCTCCGCCCCCTCGCCCGGAGCGGTCGGGCGGATATCGACGTCGGTTACCGCCACGTCGTCCTTCGGCGGAAATGCCCTCTCCTCGCCGAGCGCGGCAACGATCGCGTCGCGCAGGTCGAGCATGCCCTCGCCATGTTCGGCCGAGATCGGGCAAGGATCGCCGAGACCGAGCGTGAAGGCGTCGTAGAAGCCGCCATCGGAGCCGCGCGCTTCGGCCTTGTTGGCGACGACGATGACCGGCTTGCCGCGGCGACGCAGCATTTCGGCGAGCGTTTCGTCGGCGGGCGTCAATCCAGCCTTCGCATCGATCACGAAAAGCGAAAGGTCGGCCTCGTCGATCGCCGCCTCGGTCTGCGCCCACATGCGGCCCTGCAGGCTCTCGGGCGCCGACTGTTCGAGACCGGCCGTATCGATGATACGAAACTTGAGATCGACGAGCTTGGCGTCGCCTGGACGGCGGTCGCGGGTGACGCCCGGCGTATCGTCGACGAGCGCCAGCTTCTTGCCAACCAGGCGGTTGAACAAGGTGGACTTGCCGACATTGGGGCGCCCGACGATGGCGACGGTAAAGCTCATCTTGAAATATCCGTTTCCGCTCTTACAGCGCCGTGCGTCCTTTAGGACGCACAAAGGACGCTGTAACTCTTTGAGTCTACGCATCGTGCTTTCCGAAAATCGGGTCCGATTTTCGGGCCGATGCGCTAGGCTTTGCCGCCCGCAGCGATTACGTCAAGCAGCATCTGCGCACGACCCATGACGCCGCGCGGGCTCTCCTTGTCGTCTGTGATTTGCTGGAACCAGCTCTTCGCCCTGGCGAAGTCGCCTGCCTTGTAAGCGGCAAGACCGAGCGCTTCGCGGGCAGAATGGCGCATCGTGTTTTGCGGAACTGCCAGTTGCTCGACCTCGGACGACACCTGCTCGTAGGTTCCGTTGTCGACGAGCAGATAGGCCGCGCGCAGGCGCGCCGCATCGCGCAGCGCCGGCGGAATGCGGGTATCCTTGCCGATGTCGGAGAAGGCGGCGATCGCCGCATCGGTCTCGCCCTTCTGCGCCTGCAGGGTTGCGGTCCTGAGCCGCGCTAGTACGGGATAGGAGCCGTAGCCGTCCTTCTCCAGAGTGGTCAGCGCCGCAAAGGCCTCGTCCGACTTGTTCTCGCGGGCGAGATTGAGCGCGGCGAGGAAAGCATCGCCGGACCGCGACGAGGACGTTTCCTGCCAGTAATCGTAGCCGACCTTGCCGACGGTGCCCAGAACGATCAGGGCGGCCAGCGCAACGATCAGCCCGCCGAAGCGCGTCCAGATGGCTTTCATCTGGTCCGAACGGAGTTCCTCATTGACCTCGCGGATAAAGCTGTCGTCTTGGTTCGCCATGTCCTGTGTTCCGGCTGCCCGGCCTTCATGCTGAGAATTTTGCGCCTTCTACCCGATTTTGCGCCGCTTGTAAGGGGGAGAAGATCATTTAGCCGATGGCGATGGGTGCTACGCCGATCACCAGTTCGTGCAGCTTCCAGACAATTGCAACGAAGAGCGCCGCGCCGATCAGGATCGCGCCGACATCGTAGCGATAGGAAACAAAGGTCGGATAGCTGATCTCGCCGGCCCGCCAGCGCTTCTTCATCGATATCCGGAGAATGACGCCCCAGGCCAGGAAGGCGCCGAAGAGCAGGACCGAGGACGTCTCGCCGTTGGCAAGCAAATGAGCAAGCGCCCAGATCTTGATGGCGAGAATGGCCGGGTGCTTGGTTACGACGCGGATCTTGCCGGGCGGCAGGAAGGCGGCGGCGAGAGAGATGCAGGCGATCAGCATCAGTGTCAGGGCGATATGAGCAAGGAAGACCGGCGGCGTGTAGAGGACACCGGTCGTCGCGCGCGCCTGGTCGAAGCCAACGGCGATAAGACCGAGGCCGACGATCGCCGAGATCGCGTGGATCGCGTGCCAGGTTCCGACACCGCTTCGCTCGATCACCGCTGCGCGAACGCCGGGCGCGAAGCTTCGAACGAGGTGGATGCCCATAAAGATCACAATGCCTAGAACCAGAAGCGCCATGTTTTACCCGCCGCAATTATCCATTTGTTTACCAAGGCATAGCGGTATCGATCGCGAATTGCCAGATGGATCAAAGGATTGCCGCATTGTTGAAGAAGGGACGACACGAACAAATCCTTTACTGATTCTCCCAAGATGCCCCGGAAATGACCCGCAACGCCCTTACGCTCTCCCTTTGTCTCTTTCCCGTCCTCGCAGCAGCCGCCCCGCCTCCGACACCCGAGGCAGCGGCGCCGGCGAACAAGCAGCTCGTGATCGTCTCGTTCGACGGCGCGCATGACAATGCGCTCTGGGAGAAGAGCCTCGCCCTGGCAAAGCGCACCGGCGCCCACTTCACCTATTTCCTTTCCTGCACCTTCCTGATGACGAAGGCCGACGGAAAAGAGATCTACAAGGCGCCGGGGCAGAAGGCGGGACGCTCCAATGTCGGCTTTGCGCAAAGCCGCGAGGAGATCGCTGTTCGCGCCGGCCATATCTGGCATGCTCGCCTCGAAGGACACGATATCGGCAGCCACGCATGCGGCCATTTCGACGGGAAGGGCTGGAGCGAGACCGATTGGCAGCGCGAATTCACTGCGTTCCGCGAGGCAGTGGCCGGCGCCTGGAAGAAGGCCGGCAAGGCGGAAGCCGAGCCGCAAGGCTGGGCGGACTTTGCGCGAACCGGCATCAAGGGCTTCCGCGCGCCCTATCTCTCATTGAGCGACGGTCTGCTGCCGGCGCTGAAGGCGTTCGGCTTCACCTATGACGCAAGCCTCGTCACCAAAGGCCCCGGCTGGCCGTCGGTGCAGGACGGCCTGCCGCGTTTCGGCCTGCCCCTCATTCCCGAAGGCCCGTCGCATCGGCCGGTGATCGGCATGGATTACAATCTCTTCGTCCGTCATTCGATGGGCGTCGAAAACAAGAAGAACAGCGCGGTCTTCGAAGAACGGACGCTTGCGGCCTACCGCGAGGCTTTCCGCAAGGAATATGACGGCGGCCGCGTTCCACTTCAGCTCGGCTTCCATTTCGTCGAGATGAATGGCGGCGCCTATTGGCGCGCGCTTGACCGGTTCCTGACCGAGACCTGCGGCAAGCCGGATGTCGCCTGCGTCAGCTACGCGGAGGCGCATCCCCTTATCGAGGACGCAAAAAAGAAGGCGGATCGCTCCGCCTTCTGATTGCCGTCCTTCAGAGCGCCAGTTCTTCCTTGCCGCCGACCTCGATGAACTGCTGATCGATCTCCGGCAGCGGCTCCTCGTCGAGGATCGCTTCGAAGGCGCGCAAGCGCTTGTAGATCGAGAGCAGTTCGACAATCGTCGGCCACGAGTTGACGAGATACTGGAACGAAGACGTTACCTGGCCGAATGCACCGGAAATCTGGTTCAGGGCGCCGAGGGAAATCTTGCCGGCGATGATCGACGGAGCCAGGATCAGCAACGAGAAGATGTTGTTGATCTGCAGGTAGAAGATGCGGGCGATATTGAAATAGAGATAGTGGAAGTAAAGCCGGAAATAGTTCCGGCGGACATTGTCGAACAGATCGGCGACCGTCGGCGGCTGGGCGCGGTCGGCGTGATCCTCGCCGTAGACGAGTTCCTTACGATAGGCGGCCTCCACGCGCTGATTGCGGAACTCCAGCCCCGGCAGCTTGATGCCGACGAGAGCCAGGAACACCGTGCCGAACAGCGACCAGAGCACGGCGGCCGTTACCAGCGGATAGGGAATGATGCCGACGATCGGAAGCTCCGTGACGTTGGCCGACAGTCGGATCAGCACCGGCGTAAACGCGATCAGCGTCATGACGCTGTCGATCAGGCTGACGCCGAGCCCCTCGACGGTGGTCGAGAAACGCATCGTGTCTTCCTGGACGCGCTGCGAGGCACCTTCGATATGGCGAAGCCTGCCCCAGTTGTCCATGTAATATTCGTTCATCGCGGTGCGCCAGCGGAAGATGTAATGGCTGACGAAGAAGCGCGTCATGACCGCAACAGCGACGGCCACCATTGCAATCGCCAGGAAGGTGGCGATCTCGCCGTAGAACTGCTCGGCGGTCACCACTGCCGACTTCGAAACCGCTGCCTGCACCAGGTCCCAGAAGGGGCCGTACCAGTTGTTGATCGCGACACTCACCTGAACCTGGAAATAGGTGACGAAAAGGATCAGAGCCGACCCCAGGATAGACCAGGTCTGCCAACGATGCGGCGAATAGACGTACCAGAACGCGGTGAAAAGCCCGACGATGACGGCAAAGTAGATGTAAAACCACAGGAAGGCCGGCGACCAGAACGCGGAAATGCCGACAATGGGCGGCGCGTCAATCGCCAATGGCGGGAGCCCAAAAGCTGCTCCCATGCTTTCGCCCCAGCTATACCAGAAGGCAATGGTTAACAGCGACCATACGGTGACGGAAATGAAGAATTGCTTCGGCTTGGGGAAAAAGGATTGGAACAAGGTGCGGCACTCTCGCTTCTGATGAGGGACAATGACTTGCCCCCTGATGTGCCGAAACTAGGGCAAATCGCCCTAGGCAACAATTAGGTAATGTGAATGTTACTGTTATTTCATCAAGCTGCGCTTGTTCACAATTTTCCGCAAAATCAACCGAACGGCGGCGAATATCAGCGTTCCAGGGCGGCGCTGATCTTGCGAAGTTCAAGCACGACTACGGTTCCGCAGCAAAACAGCACTACGGCCGCGACCAGCGTCGGCAAGGTAAAATCGCCGGTCCGTTCGGCAAGCCAACCGGCGACGAGCGGCCCGACGATCTGGCCGATGCCGAAGGCTGCGGTCATCAAGGCAAGCGCCCGGCGCGGGCTTTCCGGGGCAAGGCGCCGGCCGATCTGCAGGCCGTAAGCTGTGATCATCATGAAGGTAGCGCCGAGCATCAAGCCGCCTACGAGCGGAGCGAAGGGCAAGGGCAACGACACGGTCAGAACCAGCCCGGCGGCTTCCACCAGCAGGCCGATGGCGTAGACGCCCGCAAGCCCGAAGCGCGGCACGGCAAAGCGCCAGAGGTAAATCGAGACTGCGGCACTCGCGCCCGTCAGCAGCCAAGCGAGGAATTCGACGCTGTGACCGCCGCTGGCATCCCGGGCCATGGCGACGAGAAACGTGGCGGTGATCACATAGCCAAAGCCGAAGAAGCCGTAGCTGAGCGTCACGACCGTCAACGGCCGCGTCCACGTCAGCGGCCCTTCGCGTTTCCCCCCGCTCGCAGCGAGATGACCGCGCGGCAGCAGCGCCCCCACGACGATCGTGCCCACAAGCGCGACCAGCGCACCGGTGAACCAGTCTCCTTGCGACGTGGAGAAGCCGGCGGCCGCAAGCGGCGCGGCCCAGACACAGATCGAGGAAAGGGCGATGCCGAGGCCGACGCCACCGAAATGCACCGACGGCACATGCTCCGATCTGGCGCGCAGCCCCTCGCCCAGCACGATTCCCGATATGAAGATCATCGCAAAGGCGCTGGCGAGGCCGGCGATGAAACGAATGACCGAGTAAGCGAGCACGGAGGATGTCATCCCCATGGCGGCGAGCAACAGCGTCGTCGCCGCGAGCGCGGCGAGGCCGATCCACCGTTCGCGACCATGAGCCCAGCCATAGGCCGCAAGCACGGCGCCAGCGAGATAGCCAACGAAATTCGCCGACGCAATCAGCCCAGCGTCCCGCGGCGAGAGCCCCGCATCCGCCATCATCGCCGGGAGAATCGGCGTGTAGGAAAACCGGCCGAAGCCCATGGCAACCGCCATGGCAATGGCGCCGGCAACCGCCGTTGCCGCGAGGTTGCCGCTTGGGGCTGGATACGCGATGGACGACGGCGTCTCTTCGCCCCCGCGGTGCTTCACGTCATGAAAGCCGCCACCGGTTTGCTTCGCAGAGAGATGATCGCGGTCCGGCATTTTGTGAAGCGTGCTCATGGTCTCTTATTGCACCGCAGCAAGAAGACGACAAATGACTATAATTGAAGGTCCTATTGAAGGAATCGAACGGTCCACGGGATCGGGCGAGCGTCAGCCCGGCAAAGTCACGACCAGCGGCCCGCCGCGCGTGACGACGACGGTATGTTCATACTGCACCGTCGGAGCGCGCGGCTCGCTGTAGAGCGTCCAGTCATCGTCTCCGCCTTCCGCCCAGTGGGCGCCCGTCGACAAGAACGGCTCCACGGTGAAAACCATGCCATCGGTCATGTGTCGCCGCTCGGACGGGTCCGGCCAGGTGGCGATCTCGCCCGGCTCTTCATGCAGCGAACGGCCGATGCCGTGGCTCGCAAGGTTGGTCACGAGCGAATAGCGGTTCTTACGGGCAAAGTCGCCGATGGCATTGCCGATCGCCGCCAGGGATTGACCCGGACGTACCTGCTTCAATCCGACCCACATGGCGCGCCTGCCATCACGGCAAAGCCTGTCGACTGCTGCGGTCACCGGCGACACCGGAAAGGAAGCGCCGGTATCGGCGAAGATGCCGTCCTTCTCGGCCGAAACATCGATGTTGACGAGGTCGCCGGCGCGGATCACGCGGGTGCCCGGAATGCCATGGGCGATCTCCTCGTTGACGCTGATGCAGGTCGCGCCGGGAAAGCGGTAGCAGAGCTCCGGCGCCGAGCGCGCGCCGGCATCCTCCAGAACCTTGCGGCCGATCGCATCGAGTTCCGCCGTCGTGATGCCGGGTTCAAGCGCCTCGCCCATTGCCTGGAGCGCATTGGCGCAGATGCGGCCGATCTCCTTCAATCGGAGCAGGTCTTCATCATTGTTGAGGGTCATGGTGTCTCGCTTTCGCGCGTAGATGTAGCGTGTCGAAGCCGAATATTCCAGCGTCGGCGGTGCGCACTCACGCGCTCGCTGGTTGAGACCGCTCGCCTTCCTCGGCCAACGCCTTCCTGACCAGCGGCGCCACCCTGGTTCCATAAAGCTCGATGCCACGCATGATCTGGTCATGCGGCATCGGACCGATTGCCATCTGCAGCAGGAAGCGGTCGTTGCGGAACAGCTTCTGGTGCGCGACGATCTTCTCGGCCACGGTTTCGGGATCGCCGAGGAAGAGATTGCCGGTCGCGCTGCGCGCCTGGTCGAAGTGGGCGCGGTTCGTCGGTCCCCAGCCACGTTCACGGCCGATCCGGTTCATGACTTCCGCCTGCGGTCCGTAGAACTGGTCAGCCGCCTTCTCCGTCGTGTCGGCGATGAAGCCGTGAACATTGATGCTCGTCTTCAGCTTCGCGACGTCCTGACCGGCGCGGCGCGCCGCCTCGCGATAGAGATCGAAGAGCGGCGCGAAACGGCGGGGTTCGCCGCCGATGATGGCAAGCGCCATCGGCAAGCCGAGCGCGCCGGCCCGAGCGACCGACTGCGGCGTGCCGCCGACGGCGATCCAGAGCGGCAGCGGATCCTGCAGCGGACGCGGATAGACGCCACGGTCGTTGATCGGCGGACGCAACTCGCCCGACCAGGTGACTTTCTCGGTCTCCCGGATCGCCAGCAGCAAATCCAGCTTTTCGGAGAAGAGCTGGTCATAGTCGTCGAGCGACTGGCCGAAGAGCGGGAAGGACTCGATGAAGGAGCCTCGGCCCGCCATGATCTCGGCGCGGCCGTTGGAGAGGAGGTCGAGCGTTGAAAACTGCTGGAAGACCCGTACCGGATCGTCCGAGCTCAGCACCGTTACCGCGCTGCTCAACCGGATCTTGGCTGTGCGGGACGCAGCGGCTGCCAGGATGACTGCCGGCGCCGAGGCCGCATAGTCCGGCCGGTGATGCTCGCCGAGCCCGAAGACATCGAGCCCGACCTGGTCGGCAAGCTCAATCTCTTCAAGGAGGTTGGCGAGGCGTCTCCGTCCTTCGGCACCCTTGTCGATCGCATTGGGATCGACGTCCGCGAATGTGTAAAGCCCGAGTTCCATGATGCCTTCCTGTTGCTGTTTGCACAGAAATAGTTGGCATCACATCGAGCCGCAAATGCGCGTTGAGGAAACGCACCGTTTCCAACGGGAGTGTTCACTTCATTGCAGCAGTAGGCCGACCGCCACGCCACTTCATAGCGTACGGCAACATGAACATGTAGAGGCCGGTGAACAGCAGCAGGAAGAGCGGGAGCAGTGGCGAATAGACCACCCAGACAGGAGGCTCCCCCAGGCCCATGGTGACGAAGTTGGCGATCACGGTCACCGTGAAGGCGATGGACAACCAGCGGTGGATTTGCCGAATCCACATATTCCAGTTCATTGAGACCTCCCACTAGCATGAAGCGCAGTGAATCGGGCCTCACGGGCCCATTTCGGACGGTGCGGCAGACTTCAATCCATCCTCGCCAGGACCTGCTCCAGATTCGCAAGGAACTGCTGCCATCCCGCGTTGGCGCCTCCGTACGCCTGCCGCTGTTCCGGTCGGAAGCCCGACTGCTCCATGCGCAGCTGGGTCCCCGTGCTCGTTGGGATGAGTGTGAAAGTAACCACGCTCTTCAAATCGTAAGCCGGATCCTCGTGGGCGAAATTCCAGGTGTAGGTCAGCTTTTTGTTCGGCTCCACGGCAAGGACCTCGCAGTCCAATACTCCACCCCAGTCTCCGCGAAGATTGAAACGGTGGCCCACGACAGGTTTGAAATCGTTCTTCATCAGCCACTCCTCGACCAGGTGTGGCTGGGTGAGCGCACGCCAGATCTTTTCCGGCGGATGAGGGATCTCGCGTTCGACCACGACAGAGCGCGTTTCGGACGTTTCGTTCATTGGTCCATCCTTTTCAGTAGGTCTTCGAGGTCGTCGAAGCGGCTTTGCCAGAAACCGGCCATCTGGCTCGTCCAGTCGACCAGAGGGGCAAGCGCGCCGAGTTGGGCGCTGTAGTATGTGTGGCGACCTTCGTGGCGGTCGCGCACCAATCCGGCCTGCTTCAGGACCCCGAGATGCTTTGAGACGACCGGTTGCGAGACCCCGGCCCGCGCCGTCAGGGCTCCGACGGTCCTTTCCCCTTCGCGGCATAGGCGTTCAAAGAGAGCCCGCCGAGTCGGATCGGCAAGCGTTCTAAAGAGCATGTCGTGAGTGTTCGACATCTGGGATCGATACCCTGCTGGCTATTGATCAACGTATAGCTATCGAGCTATACGTGAGTCAAGTCCCAACCGCCGACGTGACGATGTTCGATAGAGCAAGCGACCGTCTACAGGCCGGCGTTACCGAGACCTGGCGCGCCTTCTCGCGCAATGCCCGGGAGTTCGGATTGCGCAAGCAGCACCAAGGGCATTCTTGAAATTCCCATATCCCATCGGAGATGCATCGAATCATCAATGCTCGGCAGCAGCGCCTTATTGCTGCCATCCGCAGATGTCCGCGTTACGCGTTTTGTAAACGAGCCCGGCAGAAGCACAGGCGAAACGCTGCCACCTAAGCCGCGATCAACGTCCTCTTGACCGCGCTGCGCCAGCCCTTGAGCTTCCCCTTGCGTGTCACCTCGTCCATCGTCGGCTCGAAGCGCCGGTCGCGCGCCCAGGACCTCGCGAACTCCTCCTGGCTTGGCCAAATACCGGCACGGCTTCCGGCGAGCCAGGCAACACCAAGCGCCGTCGTCTCGAGAATCACGGGACGATCAACCGGCGCGTCGAGCAGATCGGAGAGGCGCTGCATCGTCCAGTCGGACGCGACCATGCCTCCGTCGACCCGCAGCACCGTTTCCTTGCCGCCGTTACGCCAGTCCTTGTGCATGGCCTCGAGCAGATCTCGGGTCTGGTAGCAGACAGCTTCGAGCGCGGCCCGGGCAAACTCCGCCGGGCCCGTGTTCCGGGTCATGCCGAAGATCGCGCCGCGCGCGTCCGGATCCCAGTGCGGCGCGCCGAGGCCGGTAAAGGCCGGAACGAGATAGACGTCCTGCGAGGGATCTGCACTCTCGGCAAGCGTGCCGGTGTCCGGGGCCGCCTTGATCACCTTGAGACCATCGCGCAGCCATTGCACGGCCGCACCGGCAACGAAGATCGAACCCTCGAGCGCGTAGGTGGTTTCGCCATCGAGACGATAGGCGATGGTGGTAAGCAGGCGGTTCTTTGAGCGGACGATGTCGCTGCCGGTGTTGAGCAGGGCGAAGCAGCCGGTGCCATAGGTCGATTTCAGCATGCCGGGCATGAAGCAGGCCTGACCGATCGTCGCCGCCTGCTGGTCGCCGGCAACGCCGAGGATCGGGATCGCCGCCCCGAAGAGCGCTGCATCAGCCACGCCGAAGTCGGCGGCGCAATCCTTGACCTCTGGCAGCATCGCCCGCGGAACGCGCAGAATATCGAGCAGGTCGTCGTCCCAGGCATTGTCGGCGATGTTGTAGAGGAGCGTGCGCGATGCGTTGGTCGCGTCCGTGGCGAAGGACTTACCGCCGGTGAGCCGCCAGATGAGGAAAGTGTCGATCGTGCCGAAGCAAAGCTCGCCCTTTGCCGCGCGCACCCGCGCCCCCTTCACGTTCGAAAGCAGCCAGTTGAGCTTCGTGCCTGAGAAATAGGGATCGAGCAGCAAACCCGTCTTCTTCGCAAAGGTCTTTTCGAGTCCCTGCTTCTTCAGCTTTTCACAGAAAGGCGCCGTGCGGCGATCCTGCCAGACGATCGCATTGTGGATCGGCTTGCCGGTCTCCCGCTCCCAGACGACCACCGTCTCGCGCTGGTTCGTGATGCCGATCGCGGCGATCTCGCTTGCGGAAATACCCGCGTTTCCGATCGCCTCCTTGACGGTGAAGAGAACCGTTTGCCAGATTTCTTCCGGGTCGTGCTCGACCCAGCCCGACTTCGGGAAATGCTGCCTGAATTCCTTCTGGCCGACGCCGGCGACCTTCTGCTTGCGGTCGAAAACGATCGCCCGGCTCGATGTCGTGCCCTGATCGATCGCGAGAATATATTCGCCCATGCGCCCCTCCCCGGCCTTACCTCGACGTCGCGCCTTCCTCAAAGCCGACATTCGCAAAACTTCAATACGATGAAAAAACGAATGTCAAACGAAAACGAAACGCAACTTCATCGCCCCTGCGAACGGTGCCAAATCTGCGTCGGCAATCTGAAAAACACAATTGTCACTCCCATATTTTTCCGCGTAGGTTGACGCTGTTGCATTGCAGAACCGGGCCGAGGGCGGAACGAGGAAGGCGCAGCGGCCTCCGCCCGCAACCGCTCGAACCGATGAGATCGGGCGGCATCGCGAGGGAGAGAACGAGAATGACGAAAACTGCGGTCATAACGGGTTCGACGAGCGGCATCGGGCTGGCGATTGCCAAGACTTTCGCGAAAACCGGCGCCAATATCGTGTTGAACGGCTTCGGGGCGCCGGACGAGATCAGGGCGGTGACGGACGAGGTCGCCGGTCTCGGAAGCGGCACCGCCATCTACCATCCGGCTGACATGACCAAACCGGACGAGATAGCCGATCTGATGGCGACTGCGGCGGCACGCTTCGGCGGCGTCGATATCCTCGTCAACAATGCCGGCGTGCAATACGTCGAGAAGGTCGAGGATTTTCCGGTCGAACAATGGGACCGGATCATTGCCATCAATCTCTCTTCCTCCTTCCACACAATCCGCGCCGCTCTCCCGGGCATGAAGGCGAAAGGCTGGGGGCGTATCATCAATATCGCCTCCGCGCATGGGCTCGTCGCCTCGCCGTTCAAGTCCGCCTATGTGGCGGCCAAGCATGGTGTCATGGGCTTGACGAAGACGGTCGCGCTGGAAGTCGCGGAAAACGGCATCACCGCGAACTCGATCTGCCCCGGCTACGTACTGACACCGCTTGTCGAGAAGCAGATTCCGGACCAGGCGAGGACGCGCGGCATTACCGAGGCGCAGGTGGTGAACGACGTGATGCTCAAGGGCCAGCCGACCAAGAAATTCATCACCGTCGAGCAGGTGGCATCGCTGGCGCTCTATCTTGCGAGCGATGATGCCGCGCAGATCACCGGCACGCATGTCTCGATGGATGGCGGCTGGACCGCGCAATAGAGCGGGATGAAAAGTGTGGGCGGTTTTCGGCTCGCACCCCGCTCCGCCGGTCTACAGCGCCGCACTTCTTATCGGAAGCGCAAAGGACGCTGCAGCACTTTGAATTGCTGCATGTTTTATCCTTAAATCGGTTATACGATTGAGAAAACATGCAGTAGCCACGGAATGACAGGCATGGCACAGGCAGCCGACAGCATCCGCTTCATCCTGAACGACACGGAAGTCGCCGTTTCGGAAGTCGCGCCGACCGCGACATTGCTCGACTTTCTCAGGCTGGAGCGCCGGCTGACCGGGACCAAGGAAGGTTGCGCCGAAGGCGATTGTGGCGCTTGTACCGTGCTCGTCGGCCGCCTCGCGAAGGACGGCCAGGGCGGCGAAAGGCTCGTCTATGAAAGCGTCAACGCCTGCATCCGCTTCGTCGGTTCGCTGAACGCGACGCATGTCGTGACCGTCGAGCACCTCGCGGCCAAGGACGGCACGCTCCATCCAGTGCAGCAGGCAATGGTCGATCTTCACGGCTCACAATGCGGCTTCTGCACGCCGGGCTTCGTCATGTCGCTCTATGGCCTGTGGCTGACGAACGACAACCCGAGCCGAGCCGCGATCGAGAAGGCGCTGCAAGGCAATCTCTGTCGTTGCACCGGCTATGAGCCGATCGTGCGCGCGGCGGAAGCCGCGGCGCGCGAACACCCATCCGCGATTTTCGATCCGATCATGCGCACCCGGGAAGCGGTCACCGCGCGGCTGAAGGCTTTGCAGCCGCAGGAAACGATCGTTGTCGGTAAGGGCGAAGACTGTCTAATCGTGCCCGCCGACGCTGCCAGTCTCGCCACCGTTCTCTCGGAACATCCTACCGCGACGATCGTCGCAGGCGCA
This sequence comes from Sinorhizobium psoraleae, assembly GCF_013283645.1. Taxonomy (GTDB): domain Bacteria; phylum Pseudomonadota; class Alphaproteobacteria; order Rhizobiales; family Rhizobiaceae; genus Sinorhizobium; species Sinorhizobium psoraleae. The sequence goes on along the minus strand of NZ_JABEKV010000001.1, from coordinate 1,206,968 downwards.
ACCGACGTCGGTCTCTGGGTGACCAAGCAGATGCGAACGCTGAATCCGGCGGTGTTCATCAACGGCATCGCCGAGCTGCAACGGATCGACCGCACGGAAGCCGGCCTGACGATCGGCGCCGGCGTGAGCTATACGGCCGCGTTCGACGCCCTCTCCAGCGCCTACCCAGCCTTCGGCAGACTCATCGACCGCATCGGCGGCGAACAGGTCCGCAACATGGGCACGATCGGCGGCAACATCGCCAACGGCTCGCCGATCGGCGACAGCCCGCCGCCGCTGATCGTCCTCGGGGCAGCGGTCACGTTGGGTTCGAAGGACGGCACACGCACGCTGCCGCTCGAGGATTTCTTCATCGCCTACGGCAGGCAGGATCGCAAGCCGGGCGAATTCGTCGAAAGCATCTTCGTTCCTGCGTTGCACGGTGACCACTTCGCCGCCTACAAGCTCTCCAAGCGCCGCGACGAGGACATCTCCGCACTGCTCGGCGCCTTCCGCGTCGCGCTTGACGAGAACAATCACGTCCGCACCGCCCTCATCGCCTACGGAGGCATGGCCGCCACGCCGAAGCGCGCGAAGGCCGCGGAAGCTGCCCTCATCGGGCAGCGCTGGAGCGAGGAAACCATTCGCGCTGCACAGGCGGCTCTCGATACCGACTACCAGCCGATTAACGACTGGCGCGCCACGAGCGCCTATCGCATGCTGGCGGCAAAGAACCTGCTGATGCGCTTCTTCCTCGAAAGCACCGGCGAGAAGGCTCAGTTGCGGCGGTTCGAGGAGGTGGCATGAGTGCTAGCTTCGATTTTTCTGGGCTGGGGTTGCCCCTCACCCTAGCCCTCTCCCCGCTCGCGGGGAGAGGGGACGCGAGTTTTGCCGCCTGCTCCTTGATACGAGAGAGGGATGACGGAGCTGCCGGGATGTCCCTTCTCCCCGTCTTACGGGCAGAAGGTGCCGGCAGGCGGATGAGGGGCGAGCGCTTCGAACGGAGGCCGAGGCATGGATAAGTCCACCTTCGAAGAGCAGACCACCATCGCGGGCCCGATGCACACACGGCTGCGCCACGACAGCGCCCACAAGCACGTCGCGGGAACGGCGGACTATATCGATGACATGCCGGAGCCAGCCGGCACGCTGCATGGTGCGTTGGGCCTCACCGATCGCGCTCATGCCGAGATCCTGGAGATGGACCTCTCGGCGGTCGCCGCGTTGCCCGGTGTCGTCTGCGTGCTGACCGCAAGCGACATGCCGCATTCGAACGACATCAGCCCGAGCCACCTGCATGACGAGCCGGTGCTGGCCGACGGACGCGTGCAGTTTCATGGCCAGCCGGCCTTCGCCGTGATCGCCGAAACGCGCGACATCGCGCGGCGCGCCGCACGACTTGCCAAGATCACTTATCGCGACCTGCCGCACCTGATCGACGTTACCGACGCCATGGCCCAGGGTGGCGAGCTTGTGACTCAGCCGCTGACGTTACAGCGCGGCGACGCGGAAGCGGAACTGGAGCGCGCAACGCGCCGGCTGAAGGGGCAGATGCGGATCGGCGGCCAGGAGCACTTCTATCTGGAAGGTCACATAGCCCTGGCCATTCCCGGCGAAGACGACGAGATGGCCGTCTGGTCCTCGACGCAGCATCCAAGCGAAATCCAGCACATGGTCGCGCATGTGCTTGGCGTGCCGTCGAATGCCGTGACGGTGAACGTCCGCCGCATGGGCGGTGGCTTCGGCGGCAAGGAAACGCAGGGCAACCAGTTCGCCGCACTCGCTGCCGTTGCTGCGCGGAAGCTCCGCCGCGCCGTGAAATTCCGTCCGGACCGCGACGACGACATGATGGCGACCGGCAAACGCCACGACTTCCTCGTCGATTACGATGTCGGCTTTGATGACGAAGGGCGCATCCATGCCGTCCATGCGAACTATGCCGCCCGTTGCGGCTACTCTTCCGATCTCTCCGGTCCGGTGACCGACCGGGCGCTCTTCCATGCGGACAGCTCTTATTTCTATCCGCATGTGAAGCTGACGTCGCAGCCGCTTAAAACCAATACGGTGTCCAACACCGCCTATCGCGGTTTCGGCGGGCCACAGGGCATGGTCGGCGCCGAGCGCATCATCGAGGAGATCGCCTATGCCCTTGGCAAGGATCCGCTCGAAATCCGCAAGCTCAACTTCTACGGAGAAAAGGGCTCGGGCCGCGACGTCACGCCCTACCACCAGAAGATCGAAGACAATATTATCCACCGGATCGTCGGCGAGTTGGAGACCAGCGCCGACTATCAGGCGCGCCGGGCAGCGATCATCGACTTCAACAAATCGAGCCGGGTGATCCGAAAAGGCATTGCCCTCACTCCGGTGAAATTCGGCATCTCCTTCACCATGACTGCCTTCAATCAGGCTGGCGCCCTTGTCCACATCTATCAGGACGGCTCCGTTCACCTCAATCACGGCGGCACAGAAATGGGCCAGGGCCTTTACACCAAGGTGGCCCAGGTCCTTGCCGACAGTTTCCAGATCGATATCGACCGGGTGAAAATCACCGCGACGACGACAGGCAAGGTGCCGAACACGTCGGCAACCGCCGCCTCTTCCGGCTCGGACCTGAACGGCATGGCTGCCTTCGACGCGGCCCGCCAGATCAAGGACCGCCTCGTCGCCTTCGCCGCCGAGCGCTGGCAGACGACCGCCGAACGGGTCACCTTCGTGGCGAACCACGTGAAGATCGGCGAAGAGCTCGTGCCCTTCGCGGACTTCATCCGCCAGGCCTACATGGCACGCATCCAGCTATCTGCTGCCGGCTTCTACAAGACGCCGAAGATCCACTGGGATCGCGCCACCGGGCGCGGCACGCCCTTCTATTATTTCGCCTACGGCGCCGCTGTCTCCGAGGTCTCGATCGACACGCTGACTGGCGAATACCTCGTCGACCGCGTCGATGTGCTGCACGATGTCGGCCGCTCGCTCAATCCCGCGATCGATCTCGGTCAGATCGAGGGCGGTTTCGTCCAGGGCATGGGCTGGCTGACCACGGAAGAGCTCTGGTGGGACGAAAAGGGACGTTTGAGGACGCATGCGCCCTCGACATACAAGATTCCGCTCGCCTCGGACCGGCCCAAGATCTTCAACGTCCGTCTCGCCGATTGGTCCGAGAATGCCGAAAAGACCATCGGGCGATCGAAGGCTGTGGGCGAACCGCCCTTCATGCTGCCGATCTCTGTGCTCGAGGCGCTATCCATGGCAGTCGCCAGCGTCGCCGATTACCGCGAGTGCCCGCGCCTCGATACGCCGGCGACGCCGGAACGGATTTTGATGGCGGTAGAACGGCTGAGACGGATGTGAGGCGTCCGAAGACGGCCCCTCACCCTAACCCTCTCCCCGTCCTGACGGGGAGAGGGAACTAAGGCGGCCCCGCGAGTCCCCTTCGCCCGCTTGCGGGGAGAAGGTGGCCGGCAGGCCGGATGAGGGGCGACCAATCTTGCTCCTACCGGAGCATCTCGTCCTCCCGTCGGGGCGCGCCCCAATCCATGAAACCCATGTCTCTTTTCATGTGATCGGATAAGATCCTGATGTCCAGTTCCGGATTCGGGCGAAAGAGGACCGAAGCCAGTCGCGAAATCGGGTCGATGGAAAGAAACACTTTTCTTTCAGGATGTTCCAATGCGTCACAAGTCATTTTGGCACCTTAGGAATTGCTGAATTTGACTTGCAGCATGGCGCCAAAGATGCTCGAATTCCAATCGAACATCCGTCTGTATGCATCAAGAGAACTTATCCATGAAGATGTCCAAGCAGTTCCCGCTCAATGCGCTGAGGGTCTTTGAGGCGGCCGCCCGCCTCGGCAGCTTCACCAAAGCGGGCGACGAGCTCGGCATGACCCAGACGGCCGTCAGCTATCAGATCAAGCTCATCGAGGAGAATATCGGCGAGCCGCTGTTTCTGAGACGCCCGCGCCAAATCACGCTGACGGAAGTCGGCCAACGGCTGGCGCCCAGGTTGACGGAGGCGTTCGAGATGCTGCAGGAGGCGGTTGCCACGGCACGCGGCGATGCAGCGTCCGCCCTGCTCATCAGTTCGACCGCGACCTTCGCATCGCAATGGCTCGCCCGCCATATCGGCACGTTCCAACTCGCCCATCCCAACATTGCCGTCCGCCTGTCGGCGAACGATGCGATGATCGATTTCAGCAAAGAGGCAGTGGACTTGGCGATCCGGTCCGGGTTGGGCGATTGGCCGGGTCTCGTCAGCCATAGACTGATGAAAGTGGAGTTTACGCCGATGCTCAGTCCGGCGCTCGCTTCGACGATCGGCGGAGTGAACAAACCGAGAGACCTCTTGAAGCTTCGCATCATCGACCCTCAAGATCGTTGGTGGCCACAGTGGTTTCGCGCTGCCGGCGTCCCCGATCCGGATCTCAAGAGCCGGGTTCCGACACGGCTCGGCGCCCAGGCCTTCGAGGCGGGCGCTGCAATCGCGGGGCAAGGCGTGGCGATCCTCACTCCCCAGTTCTACACCGATGACGTCGCGCTCGGTCGGCTTTATCAGCCTTTCGACCTGCGCGGCAGCGATGGTCACGACTACTGGCTGGTCTACCCGCATGCACGGCGCAACGTCGCAAAGATCCGCAACTTTCGCGACTGGATCCTCGCGGAGTTCAAACAGGATGGCGGCGCCTAAAGCCTGTCGCGGCAAGGAATTCACGCGCGGATGTTGGGACATTGTTTTCATACATATTTTCGGAATGCACACTTAATGCACGACGAGCATTGAGGTCGACCTTCGCAAAGGCTCGCTGGATCGCCGAGAACGCCCCTTCCCCGTTTCCGCTTTTTTTCGCAAGGTACGTCAACGGAGAGAAAAAAGGGGACCTGAATGTACGAATTCGCCATTGCCTGGGAATGGCTGGCCTTCGCCGCTCGCTGGCTGCACGTCGTGACGGCGATCGCCTGGATCGGCTCATCCTTCTATTTCATCGCGCTCGATCTTGGCCTGGTGAAGCGCGACCACCTGCCGCCAGGCGCTTATGGGGAGGAATGGCAGGTGCATGGCGGCGGCTTCTACCATATCCAGAAATACCTCGTCGCACCGACGACGATGCCGGAGCATCTCACCTGGTTCAAATGGGAATCCTACATGACGTGGCTCTCCGGCTTCGCCATGCTCTGCATCGTCTATTACGGCGGCGCCGATCTCTTCCTGATCGACCGCCATGTGCTGGATATCTCGGCGACCACGGCGATCGTGATCTCGCTCGCCTCGCTCGGGATTGGCTGGGTCCTTTACGATCTGCTCTGCAAATCGCCGATCGGCAAGAACACGTGGGGGCTGATGGCGCTGCTGTACGTCGTGCTGGTCGCCATGGCCTGGGGCTATACGCAGGTATTCACCGGCCGCGCCGCCTTCCTGCACCTTGGCGCGTTCACCGCGACCATCATGTCGGCGAACGTGTTCTTCATCATCATTCCCAACCAGAAGATCGTCGTCGCCGACCTGATCGCCGGCCGCACGCCGGATCCGAAGCTCGGCGCCCAGGCCAAGCAGCGCTCGCTCCACAACAACTATCTGACACTCCCCGTCATCTTCTTCATGCTGTCGAACCACTACCCCCTCGCCTTCGCGACGGCCTTCAACTGGATCATCGCAGCGCTCGTCTTCCTGATGGGCGTGACCATCCGCCACTGGTTCAACACCACCCATGCGCGCAAAGGCGAGCCGACCTGGACCTGGATCGTCACCGTGATCCTCTTCATCCTGATTATGTGGCTCTCGACGGTGCCTAAGGTGTTGACCGGCGAGGACCGGGCCGAGGCCGCGCCGGCCTTCAAGCGCTTCGCCGACAACGCGCATTTTCCGGCGGTGAAGGATACGATCTCGACCCGCTGCAGCATGTGTCACGCGGCCGAACCCGTCTACGAAGGCATTGCCCGGGCGCCGAACGGCGTCATACTCGAAAGCGACGCCGAGATTGCCGCCCGTGCCCGCGAAATCTATATCCAGGCCGGGCGCAGCCATGCCATGCCGCCCGGCAACATAACCGATATGACGGCGGACGAACGCAGGCTGTTGACTGCCTGGTTCGAAAGCGCCGTCGGGGAGACACGATGACATCCACCCTCATTCGCGGCCGCCTGCTAAGCTTCACCCGTGCCCCGCACGCCATCGACGACAGCGCTGCCTATTCCTACGAGAGCGATGGCGCGCTGCTCATCGGGGACGGAGTGATCAAGGCGTCCGGCCCGTACGGGGTAGTCAAGGCCGCAGCGCCCGACGGTGTCACGGAGATCGACCACCGTCCGCACCTGATCACGCCCGGCTTCATCGACACGCATCTTCACTTCCCGCAGATGCAGGTGATGGCCTCCTATGCGGCCAACCTGCTCGAATGGTTGAACACCTACACCTTTCCCGAGGAATGCCGCTTCGTCGAAACTGCGCATGCCGAACGGATCGCCATTCATTTCTTCGATGAGATGATCCGCCACGGGACGACGACGGCGACGGCCTATTGCTCTGTCCACAAGGCCTCCGCCGATGCCTTTTTCGCCGAAAGCCTGAAGCGCGACATGCGCATGATCGCCGGCAAGGTGATGATGGACCGCAACGCACCGCAGGGCCTGCTCGACACGCCCCAGATGAGCTACGACGAGACGCGCGCGGTCATCGCCGACTGGCACGGCAAGGGCCGCAACCACGTCGCCATCACGCCGCGCTTTGCCATCACATCGACCCCGGAGCAGATGGAGGTCGCGAAATCGCTCGCCGGCGAATTCCCCGACTTGCATATCCAGACGCATCTTTCCGAAAACCGCGACGAAATCACTTTCACCTGCGAACTCTATCCGGAAGCGAAGGACTACACCGACGTCTATGCCCGCTACGGCCTGCTCGGGCCGAAAAGCCTTTTCGGCCATTGCATCCATCTTTCCGATCGCGAGGCCGATGCCATGAGCGAGAGCGGCTCCGTCGCGGTCTTCTGCCCGACGTCGAACCTCTTCCTCGGCTCCGGCCTGTTCCCGCTGCGGGCGCTCACGCGGCGGCAGAGGCCGGTGCGGGTTTCGGTCGCCTCCGATATCGGCGGCGGCACCAGTTACTCGATGCTGAAGACGCTCGACGAGGCGTACAAGATCCTTCAATTGCAGGGCGAGCGGCTGAACCCGTTCGACAGCTTCTACATGATGACCCGCGGCAATGCCGAAGCGCTGTCGCTCGTCGATCGCATCGGCACGCTGGAGCCGGGCACCGATGCCGACCTGACAGTGCTGAACATGGCGGCGACGCCGGCGATGGCGCTGCGTGCCGAAGTGGTCAATTCGCTGGCCGATGAGCTCTTCCTGCTCCAGACAATGGGCGACGATCGGGCGATCGTTGAAACCTATGTTGCGGGCAAGCCAGTCAAGTCGTCGCTCGACGCAAACTGAGCAAAAAAGCTCTTCGAGAAGAGGTCAATTTTTTTGACCTCTTCTCCGTGGCAGCTATTACAAGCCTCTCCAAAACATGATAATGGCTGCACAATCATGCATTGATGAAGGCTGTTCCCATGACGCAAATCCTGGAAATCCGCGATCTCAAGGCGCTCGCCAAGCGGCGTGTTCCGAAGCTTTTCTTCGACTATGCCGACAGCGGCGCCTGGACGGAGGGAACCTATCGCGCCAACGAGGAGGATTTCGCCAAGATCAAGCTGCGTCAGCGGGTTCTGGTCGACATGAGCAACCGCTCGCTGGAAACGACGATGATCGGCCACAAGGTGTCGATGCCGGTTGCGCTTGCCCCGACCGGCCTCACCGGCATGCAGCACGCCGACGGCGAGATGCTGGCCGCACAGGCGGCGGAGGCCTATGGCATCCCCTTCACGCTTTCGACCATGAGCATCTGCTCCATCGAGGATGTCGCCTCGGTCACGACCAAGCCCTTCTGGTTCCAGCTCTACGTGATGCGCGAGCGCGAATTCGTGCTGAACCTGATCGACCGCGCAAAGGCCGCCAAATGCTCGGCGCTGGTCCTGACACTCGATCTGCAGATCCTCGGCCAGCGCCACAAGGACCTGCGCAATGGCCTTTCGGCGCCGCCGCGGATGACGCCGAAGCACCTCTGGCAGATGGCGACGCGGCCGCGCTGGTGCATGAAGATGCTCGGCACCAAGCGGCGCACCTTCCGCAATATCGTCGGCCACGCCAAAAGCGTGACCGATCTTTCCTCGCTGGGCGCCTGGACCAACGAGCAGTTCGATCCGCAGCTCTCCTGGAAGGATGTCGAGTGGATCAAGGAGCGCTGGGGCGGCCCGCTGATCCTCAAGGGGATTCTGGATCCCGAGGATGCGAAGATGGCCGCCAAGACCGGTGCCGACGCGATCGTCGTCTCGAACCACGGCGGCCGCCAGCTCGACGGCGCGCCGTCGTCGATCAGCATGCTGCCGCGCATCGTCGATGCGGTCGGGCATCACATCGAAGTCCATATCGACGGCGGCATCCGTTCCGGCCAGGATGTGTTGAAGGCCATTGCCCTCGGCGCGAAGGGCACCTTTATCGGCCGCCCCTTCCTCTACGGCCTCGGTGCCATGGGCAAGGCGGGCGTGACACTCGCGCTCGACATCATCCGCAAGGAGATGGACGTCACCATGGCACTCTGCGGCAAGCGCAACATCACCGACGTGAGCCGCGACATTCTCGCCGAGTGATCAGCTTCCGCGGTAGGTGGAATAGCCGTAGGGCGAGAGCAGCAGCGGCACATGATAGTGGCTTTCGGGGTCGGCGATCCCGAAACGCAGTGGGATGAGGTCAAGGAAGGCCGGCCTCGGAAGCACGACGCCGGTTGTCCTGAGATAGTCGCCGGCGTGGAAGACCAGTTCATAATTGCCCGGCATGAAGCCGATGCCCTCGACCATTGGCCCGTCGACGCGCCCGTCGCTGTTCGTGTGGACCGTGCGGATCAGTTGCCGCTCCTCGCCTTCCAGCCAATAGAGATCGATCCTGAGGCCCTCTGCCGGCTTGCCGAGCGCGGTATCGAGCACGTGGGTGGTAAGTCGCCCGGTCTTGCTCATCGATTCGGTTCCTTCAGAAGGGATCGGGGATGACGAAGGGCTCGTCGTAGAAGAATTCTTCCAGATTGTTGCCCGGCCCTTCGCGGTCGACGACGATGAAATCACTCGCCGCTCCGACCGACATCAGTGGATGATGCCAGACATCGCGGCCGTAATTGACGCCCTGTCGCCCGCTCGCCAGAAAAACACGCGGCCGGCCCGGACGCCCGCCTTCATCCTCCGCCACCACCGCGAGCCAGGGCCGATCATCGAGCGGCGAAAAGCTCTGACTGCCGAGTGGGTGGCGCTCCATCATCGTGACGGCATAGGGGAAGGCGCGCGGCTGGCCGCGAAAGATGTTGATGATTACTCCGGCGCCCTCGCCCGTCACCTCGGCCCGCGCGAGGGCATGAAACCGCTCGGTGTTGCCGCCATTGATGTAGCGCATGGAGGCCGGATCGGCCTCGATGACGCTCCCGAACGGGGCGAAAGTCTGTTTCGTCAGGGGCTCGATCGAAAGCAGGCGCGCCATCAGGCTTCGGCTCCGAAGCGTACAGGCGGGTGGCACGACGCCCACGCGCAGACGGACAAGACAGCAACGGCACGCTCAGGCATTTTCATCTCCGGGCAGCATGGATCTGAGCCGCAGCCGGGCGATCTGCTCCACCTGCGCGCAGGCGATTTCAAATTCCTCTTCCGCCGAGTTGTCAATCCGCGTTTCGAAGGCGGCGAGAATATCGTCCTTCGTCAGCCCCTTGACCGCAATGATGAAGGGGAAGCCGAATTTCTTCGTATAGGCCTTGTTGAGCGCGGTGAACCGCGCATGCTCCTCGGGTAAAAGCCGGTCCAGTCCGGCGGACGCCTGCTCGGCCCGCGAATCGGCGGTGAGCTTGCCGGCAATTGCGAGCTTGCCGGCAAGATCCGGGTGGGCTCGCAGAACCGCAAGGCGCTCAGCCGGAGACGCCGCGCGGAATGCGTTGCACAGCGCCGAGTGGACGTTGCCGGCCGTCAACCCGACGGAGGCCGCGCGGTCATAGGCACGCTCCGCCACCCACGGCGAATGCTCGAAGACACCGCCGAAGCGGCTGACGAAGGCCTCCCTTTCGGACATCAGCATGGGCTTTCCGGCTTGTGGTGATCGTACCAGTGACGCGCGATGTCGATGCGGCGCGGCACCCAGACCTTCTCGTGAGATATCACGTAATCGATGAAGCGCGCGAGCGCGGCGGCGCGGCCGGGCCGGCCGACGAGGCGGCAATGCAGGCCGATGTTCATCATCTTCGGGCTGCCTTCCCTGCCCTCCGCATAGAGCACGTCGAACGTGTCCTTCAGATAGGTGAAGAACTGGTCGCCGGAATTGAATCCCTGATTGGTCGCAAAGCGCATGTCGTTGGCGTCGAGCGTATAGGGAATGATGAGATGCGGCTTGTCGGCGGCCAATCCGGGAACCCAATAGGGAAGCTCGTCCGCATAGGAATCGCAGGAATAGAGAAAACCACCCTCCTCCAGCACGAGTTTCAATGTGTTGACCGACGGCTTGCCCTGATAGATGCCGAGCGGCCTCTCGCCGGTCAGCTCCGTGTGCAGGCGAACCACCTCCCGGATATGTTCGCGCTCCACCTCTTCCGGGAAATCCCTATATTCGAGCCAGCGCAGCCCGTGGCTGGCGATCTCCCAGCCTGCCTCCTTCATCGCCGCGACCGCTTCCGGATTGCGCGCCATTGCAAGCGTCACGCCATAGACAGTGAGCGGCACACCGCGGCTCGTGAACATGCGCCACAGCCGCCAGAAGCCGGCACGGGAGCCATATTCATAGATCGACTCCATGTTGAGATTGCGCTGCCCTTGCCAGGGCTGCGCTCCGACGATCTCCGACAGCAGGCATTCGGAGGCCGGGTCGCCATCGAGAATGCAACTTTCGCCGCCCTCCTCGTAGTTCAGGACGAACTGCACGGCGATGTGCGCATCGCCCGGCCAGCGTGGCTGCGGCGGCGTGCGTCCGTAGCCTACAAGATCGCGCGGATAGGAAGTCTCTGCCATCAAATCACCCTTCGACTTTTCCGGAACGGTAGCACCGCGAACCGGATTGTCGAGATGAATTTGACGTCCGCAAGAGGCGCCTAGCGCCCCGCGAGCAAGGAGGCCATGATGAAGGGGATCGGTGCGACAGCGCGCCCTTCGGCCAGGCTTTCCACCACCGGCCGTTTCGCCCCGCCGTCGCGCGAACGGGCGGAGATCTTGCCGAGCGGATGTTGCGAATGGACCCGCATCGGCGCGCCGGGACCCTGTTCGACGAACAAGGCAAGACTGCCGATCGCCAGCGGCCTTTCGAGATGCGGCTGGAAAAGTTCCCGGAGCGGCGCTTCCATGCGCCGGGCAGTCTCCGGGTTCAAGGCGCCGGTCAGCTTTATGTGAAAGCGATACTCGTCCATAACATAGGGATCGCCCCAGCGATGAAGGTTGGTGAATTGCGGCGCCGTCAGGCGATCCGGGTCGCACCGCTCGATCTCGTCCTCGCTCATCGGCGCGCGGAACCTGTCGAACGCCTGCACGACGCGGGCGGCGAGCAGGTGCATCTCTTGGCTCGGCACCTGCGGCACCAGTCCCCAGCATTGGCTGAAGCGCGCGACCTCCATCCCCGCGATTTCCAAAGGCGCCTCGGCGCCGGCGAAGTGCATCAGCGCCTTCAGCAACTCGGTTTCGTCAGTATCCGGGTTGAGGCAGAACGGTGCCATGACCACCGCATGAAAGCCGAAACGGCGCGGCACCGCCGTGTGGAAGGCGATCTCCGAGACGCTCAATCCGGCGACGGAAGGCAGTTCCGTCGGCTCATCCGAATAGACGTTACGCCCGAGCCAACTGGCGGCAACTGCCGACAGCGGGTCCCCTATAGGCGGGGTGAAACAAATGGCGTAACGCATGGCGCAAGCTCCGGAAGTCCGTCGATGGCCCGCCTATTAGGTGATTTGCGTGACAGATTGACGAAGTTGGAGGTTCGGCACGAGGTCGTGAATCGGTCGTTCAAAAGCGGCCGAGGAAACAAGCTGGCGTTCTGCGGCACCTGTTATGCAGGGCAAGACGAACAATGGAACACGCGGCGTCGGACCCGCTCAAGCAGCACCCGTGTCCGGCGCCAATGCGCGGGGGGCCCTATTGTAAACACAATGAGTGCAGTTACTAAGCAGCGCGTACTTTGAAGCGCGGAAAAATCGCGCAAATGGTGCAAGGCAGCAGCCTGCCGTTCATAGCACCGCCGCGCCGAAGGAAATCCACCCGCGGTTTCCTTTGAAGGTTGGCACCGGCCGCCCGTGGGAGGACCAATGCCTTGTAGTCTCCAGGCGAGATCCCGGCGACCGACCGCTTACACTCAGGCATGAGTAACCGAAGCGAAAAGCGGGGATCAGAGCGAGGGCAAGCTTTGCTGGACCAAACTTCTGTATCAATCATCATCTCCAACTATAACTATTCGCGCTTTCTCAGGCGCTGTGTCGACAGTGCCCTGGCTCAGGATTATCCGCGCACGGAGGTAATTGTCGTCGACGATGCCTCGTCGGATGAATCGCCCGATGTCATCAGGTCATACGGCAGCAGGATCCGTCCCTGTCTCAGAGCGGCAAACGGCGGACATGCGGCCGCCTTTAACACCGGTTTCGCCGCGAGCGTTGGCGACATCGTGTTCTTCCTGGATGCCGACGATTATCTTTACCCGAACGCCGTGTCGGAGGTCGTCAACGCTTGGGAGGCTTCGACCGCGCAATTTCAGTTCAGGCTCCATCTCGTTGATGAACGAGAAAAGATCATGGATATCTTCCCGCCACCGGAGCAGCCGTTCGATACGGGCGACGTGACGCCGAAGCTGTTTCATCGCGGGCGTTATCAGACGACGGTGACAAGCGGCCTTGCCTTTGCCCGTTCCGCCCTGGAAGCGGTCATGCCGATGCCCGAAGCGAAATTCAGGCAGGGAGCCGATGGCTATCTTGCAACTGTGGCGCCGCTGCATGGGCGGGTTCAGGCCACCGACGTCTGTCTCGGCGCGTACCGCATGCATGGTTCCAATCACTCGCTTTTCGCCGAAAAACTGGCCGAACGTGCCCGTTGGCGCGTGCAACATGATTTCTGCCGCCTCGAGGCTCTTTCTACTCAGGCCGCGGCCGCCGGATCGCAATTGCAGCCCGGAATCGCATTGCACGACCCGACCCACCTTGAAGAGCGGCTTGCGTCCTTGTGCATCGAGCAGACTCGGCACCCGGTCAGAGGCGACTCTCGGCTGCGCCTGGCGACAGCCGGGGCAACTGCCAGTCTTGCGATGAATTACTCGATCCGCAGGCGCGCTGTCGAAGCGCTTTGGTTCCTTGCAGTCGGCCTGCTTCCACGGCAGGCGGCGACATCGGTGCTCTCCTGGAAGCTCGTTGCATCATCCCGCCCCGCGTTCCTGACTGCGCTGTCAAAAACCATACGGCGAGCAATGGGTTAAGAGCATTTTATACAAGCTGCCGCAGCGCTGTGATGTGCTGGGCGCACGTAAACGATTCCGGGAGATCGTTGGTCGGCCGTCCCAGCATCTCGTCGACCACGATCCGCGCCAGGACATGCGCCATACCGAAGCTGACCTTGAAGCCGCCGGTCAGCACGGAGAGATTGTCATAATCCGGATGGCGACCGACCATCGGCTCACGTCCCGTCGCCCTCGGGCGCAGCCCGGCCCAACGCTCGATCACCTGCGCGCCGCGCAAGGCGGGCGCCAAGGCTTCGGCGCGCCGTATCAGCGCATCCAGTTGAGCATCGGTCGAGAACGGCTCGTCGAACCGGTTCTCGCTGGTGCTGCCGACCGCCACATGACCATCTTCATGCGGAACGATGTAGAGCCCATCGGTGAAGATGATCGGCATGGCGGGATCTACGTCTGCGCCGAGCAACGCCGCCTGCCCCTTGACTGCGTTGCCGCTCGGCGCCTGTGCCGAAAGCGCCAGGCGGTCGATCAAGCCAAAGCTTTCGGCCCCGGCGGCGAGAATGCAATGGCCGAAGGATACTGCTCTGCCGTCAGCGAGCGAGAGCCGCCTGCGACGAGGATCGAGCGATGCAATCTCGGCCCCCTGTTCCACCCGAATATGGGGCAAACGCGTAAGCGCTGCTTCGAGCGCCCGCAGGAGGCGTCGCGGCGCCACTCTCGCGGCGAGCGTGTCGTGGACGATACCGAAAGGCGCCGCCTCCGCCGCCGGCCAGTCGCAGCCAGCGTCCACATCCCCGATGTGCCAGTGGAACCGGCGCTCACCTGAAACCCAGTGCCTCGCAGCGTCCTGCTCGTGACCGAGAGCGATCTCTCTCAAATGTGGCTTGCCGAGCGGCATGACCCGGCCACAGCGCCGGTAACCCGCGGAGAGACCCGTCGTTTCCTGCAATTCGGCGATCTCGTCTTCGAGGGACACCAGCGCATCGAACTGGAATTGTTTCTTTGCGTTCCATCGGTCGGGCATATGCGGCATCAGGGCGCCGAGCAGGCCGCCGCTTGCGCCAGCGCCCATGCTCTTGCGTTCGACCAGGCAAGTTGCGATGCCGGCCCGACCAGCCGTCAATGCGGCCCAAAGCCCCATGATGCCGCCGCCGACTATCAAAACTTCGCTCATCGGTTGACCTTTTCGGGTCGGAGAACTATCGGCATCTCATGACTGGAACCGAACTCCGCCAGAGCCATCCGCCATCGCAGCAAAGCCTCGAATGGCATGACGGCGATATGCCCTATTCAAAGGAATTTGGCGATCACTTTTATTGCCGAACGGACGGGCGGCTCGAATGCGGCCATGTCTTCCTTGACGGCAACCGACTGCCCGCGCGCTGGCACGCGGGCAGCGCCTTCACGATCGGCGAGCTCGGCTTCGGCACCGGTCTCAATTTCTGCGAAACCTGGCGGCGGTGGAAAAAGGCGCCGGCCGCGGGCAAGCGCCTCCACTTCATCTCCTTCGAGCGATTTCCGATGCGAGCGGCCGATACCGATCGCGCCCTTTCTCACTGGCCGGAAATTTCCGAGGAAAGACGGGCGCTCGTCGCCAACTGGCCGCAAACGCCAGGAGGCCGCGTCGATCTCGACTTCTCGGATGGGGTGCTATTGACGGTGGTCTGCGGGCCGGCGCTCGAGAGTCTCGGCGCATCGGAACACACTTTCGACGCGTGGTATCTCGACGGCTTCGCGCCCTCCCGCAATCCGGACATGTGGTCACAGGAGTTGATGCAGATGGTGTTCGACAGGACCGCGTCCGGCGGCACCTTCGCGACCTATGCCGCGGCCGGCTTCGTCCGAAGGAACCTCGAGGCAGCCGGCTTCATCGTGGAACGTCGGCCGGGCTTTGCTGGCAAACGCGAGATGCTGCGCGGCGACAAGCGCTGATCGCGGCCACGCCGGCGGCAGCCGTGTTTTTCAGCCTTGGCCCCGTCCGACGAAGTGAACTGTCGCAAATGGCGGGGGCACGAAGCACAAAAATCTGCGACAGAGATTCATCGGAAACGCGGGATGGATCTTTCATGACCGACAATCACGTCCGGGATGCTGCGGCAGGCGACACTTCACCGTTGGAGCGGCGGCGTCGGCCCGGCGGCCGCGGCGCGGAACGGACACGAAAGCCGGCGGCCACGAAATATCTCAACCTTGTCAATACGCTGGCAAAGTCGACGGTGCTCTCGGAAGATGCACTCGAATCGGTGCACGACGCTTCCCTGACCATCCTCGAAGAAATCGGCATGGACATCATCCTGCCTGAGGCGCGCGATCGCATGAAAGCCGCCGGCGCGGATGTGACGCCGGGCACCGATCGCGTCCGCTTCGATCGCGGTCTGATCATGGAGATGGTCGCCTCGGCTCCCGCCGCGTTCACCATGCATGCACGCAATCCCGCGCGCAATGTCGAGATCGGCGGAAACAACCTCGTTTTCGCGCAGATCGCCAGCGCCCCTTTCGTTGCCGATCGCGAGGGCGGCCGGCGGACCGGCAACCAAGAGGACTTCCGCAAACTGGTGAAGCTGGCGCAGTCCTACGACATCGTCCACACCACCGGCGGCTATCCGGTCGAGCCGGTCGACCTCCATGCCTCGGTCCGTCACCTGGACTGCCTCTCGGACATGGTGAAGCTGACTGACAAGGTCTTTCATGTCTATTCGCTCGGTCGCCAGCGCAACACCGACGGGATCGAAATCGCCCGCATCGGCCGCGGCGTCTCCATGGAGCAGATGGAGCGGGAGCCGTCGCTCTTCACCATCATCAACACATCTTCGCCGCTTCGCCTCGACGGCCCGATGCTCCAGGGTATCATCGAGATGTCGTCGCGCAACCAGGTGGTCGTCGTCACTCCCTTCACACTTGCCGGAGCCATGGCCCCGGTCACCATTGCCGGGGCGCTGGTGCAGCAGAACGCCGAGGCGCTTTGCGGCATCGCCTTTACCCAGATGGTGCGCAAAGGCGCGCCCGTCATGTATGGCGGCTTCACCTCGAACGTCGACATGAAGACCGGTGCACCGGCATTCGGAACACCGGAATACATGAAAGCCGTTATCGCCGGCGGGCAGCTCGCCCGCAAATACAACATTCCCTACCGTACATCCAACACCAACGCCGCGAACACGCTCGACGCGCAGGCGGCCTATGAATCGGCGCTTTCCCTCTGGGCGCTGACACAGGGCGGCGGCAATTTCGTCATGCACGCCGCCGGTTGGACCGAGGGCGGCCTGACGGCCTCGTTCGAGAAGTTCATTCTTGATGTCGACATGCTGCAGATGGTTGCCGAATTCCTCCAGCCGCTCGACGTCAGCGACGATGCGCTCGGTCTCGATGCCGTACGCGACGTCGGCCCAGGCGGACATTACTTTGGCACGATGCATACGCTTCAGCGCTACGAAACGGCGTTCTACTCGCCGATCCTTTCCGATTGGCGGAATTTCGAGACCTGGACGGAAGCGGGCCGACCGACCACCTACGACCATGCCAACCGTGTCTTCAAGCAGAAGCTCAACGAATACGAGCGCCCGCCGCTCGATCCGGCGATAGAAGAAGAGCTCGATGCTTTCGTCGCCAGGCGCAAGCAGGAAGGCGGCGTCCCGACGGATTTCTGACGGAACGCCGCGGTGGCAGAACTACCGGCAGGCTGCGCTGATCCAGCTTCAGGAAAAGTGTCTAACGGTTTCCCTCCGGAACTGCGCAGTTTCAGTAACTTAAGTCATTTCAATGTTTCAACGAGACAATGAAATGATCTAAGGAAATACCACTGAACGGACGGTCGCGATCAGTTGGTCCGTCGGCACGGCGACGCAGTTGCGATCGATCTCCGCAAGGGTTTTTTCCTTGACTTGGTGGGAAAGCAGCTTCCTGAGGTCGCCCAGCGTCTTGGGCGCGGCGCAGATCACGAGGTTCTCGAAGGCGTGCTCGAGCGCATAGTGGTCGAGTTTCCCGGCGATCTCCATGGCGAATCGGTGCTGCTCCTCGCGGACCGGATCGCTGCTGTATTCCATCGCCGAACGACCATAGCCAACCGACGAATGGCTGCGGCCGGGTTTATCGGCCATAATGTCCTTGGCACGCTTGGTTTCGATCTGAAACATCTCCACTTCCGGTTGCTGTCGTCCGTCCTTCAGCAGGTTCACATCCTTGACGATGCGCGCCGTGTTTCCGTCGGCTGCCAGTATCCAAATCCGGTTCCGCACTCTTTTCTCCCCGTGTCGTCGATGGCAGATAGGTCGGTGAAGGTCATCAGGGCAGAACGACCGAAGCCGTTCCAAGTTCCCTTCTGCTGAAATCTTTCACACGCAGTGCGCGCGACCGGACTATATTCGGGCAAGATAGGCGTCGAAGCTGCGCTCCGGTGTTGGTTCGTATTGCTCCCGCTCGATCGTGAGCGAAGTGATCCTATCAACCCGAAAATCACGGAAGTCCTGGCGCAATTCGCACCAACCCGTGAGCAGCCAGTTGTGCCCGAAAACGCTAAGGCCGAGCGGCCAAATTGTACGCTCCGACGTAAGTTCTGCAAGGCTTTCGTACGTCACGTGCAGCTTCCGCCTGGTCGCAACCGCCTGACGTATTTCGCCGAGCAGCAGAGGCGGATCGGGCTGCACTGCCGAGCGGAAGGCCCTCAACGGTGCTTCCCTCAACCTTTTTGCATGATCTGGCGGTAATCCATGTCCGATCTTTTCTATCGCTTCACGGGCGGCCTGCGCCAGACGCCTGTCCCCAAGCATCTGAACGGCGCGGGCGCCAAATGCGATTGCCTCCAGTTGCTCGAAGGTGAAGGTGAGCGGCGGCGCATCAAAAGCCTCGCGCAGCAGGTAACCCACGCCGCGCTCACCATCGATCGGCGCCCCCGATGCCATCAGGTGTTCCATGTCGCGATAGATGGTGCGCGGCGCGACTTCCATTTTTTCAGCGATCTCCCGCGCCGTCATAGCCTTGCCAGACGCACGCAGGAGTTGAATAATGCGAAACAGCCGATCTGCGGGCCGCATGATTTCACCTCCACAAACACTATGGCCATAAGGCTGGCAGTTGGAGTGTGGTTTAGTCAAGCTGTGTTGAAAAAGGAGGCAACGATGACGGCCCAACGTGTTCTCGAACTCGCACTCTGCACCGTGAGGGACAAGAAGGCAGCACTCGTCGCTCGCAGCCGCGCCATGCAGGCCGTATCCCGCTATCCCGGCTTCGTCTCGTGGCGCGCCGTGACTGCCTGCGAAATGAACGATCTGCTCGCCGACCTGGTCGAATGGGAAACTCTCGATGCCGCCGAGGCCGCCGGCGAGCGGGTGCTGAATGACCCGGAATTTACTCCGTATATGGCGGCGATCACGCGGGTAAGACTGATGCAGCACTTCGTCACCGAACGGCAGATTTGAGCAGAGAAGACGGCCCCGACCTATGGCAGACCCTCTGAAGAACCTGCTGCATCCAGGCGTCGTTCTTGAACTCGCCAAGCATCTGGGCCGGTATGCGCCGGCATTCGACCACGACCGCTTCATCGCGCTTGCAAGCGACGGCCTCGATTCGCTCGAACTAATGCAGCGATCGCTGCGGATCCGCGACGCCCTTTTTCAAACGCTGCCCGAAGATTTCCCTGCCGCCGCCGAGATTCTGCAACACGCGCTGCCGCGAGACATCACGCCGGGGCTGACCGGCTGGGCACTTCTTCCGGTCAACCAGTTCATCGCCGCCCGCGGCCTCGACCATTTCGAACTCTCGCTCTCGCTTCTGCGCCGCCTGACGCCGCATTTCACTGCGGAATTCGGCATCCGCGCCTTCATCCATCGGGATCAGCAGCGAGCGCTGGCGACGATCTCCGGCTGGACGGGCGACAGCAATCATCATGTCCGGCGGCTGGCGAGCGAGGGCACGCGCCCGCGCCTGCCGTGGGCCATGCGACTGCCCGAACTCATCCGCGATCCGCAACCTATCCTTCCGATCCTCGGTGCGCTGATCGACGACCCGGAAGAGTACGTTCGCCGCTCCGTCGCCAACAGCCTCAATGACACGCCAAGGATCATCCGGATCTCGTCGCGCATTTCGTCGCCGCGCATATTGACGGCGCATCGCCGGAACGCCTGAGGCTGCTCCGCCATGCTTCCCGCACCCTGCTGAAGCAAGGGCATGCGGAAGCACTGGCCAATTTCGGTTTCGGTGCTCTGTCGGGCATCGATACCGGCCTGACGCTCGGAACATCGCTCGTCCGCTTCGGCCAGCATCTTCAATTCGATCTCGAAATACGCAATTCCGGCATCGCCCAACGACGAGTGATGATCGATTACGCCGTGCATCACCAGAAGGCAAACGGCTCGATGTCACCGAAAGTATTCAAGTGGGCGACAATGACGCTCGAACCGGGTGCGACCTTCGAAATCGAAAAACGCCATCCGATCCGCCCGATCACGACGCGGCGCTACTATGCCGGCACGCACAAGCTTGTCGTTCTGATCAATGGTCAACCGATGGCCGACGCCGATTTCGAACTGGTGATCGACTGAAATCGAACCGCTTTTCGCACGTGCGAAAAGTTAGACCTTGACTTTTTCGGCCAAAACAACGACATGGTCGCAGCGTCACCTTCCGGCCGCCGCGTGAGCGCGCCCTCGGCAACCACTTTCAAGCCGTGAAGAAGGAAAAGCGCAAACATTCGCCGAAATCGGCGGCAGCACAGGCGCTTGACGATTTTTCTTTAACCCACAAGTTCCCAATTCACGCGGGGTTCTTGACGCCAGACGACACCGGAACCGCATCCTGCTGTTCCGGCGAGAGCGCTTGGCGCCCCGAAAGGTATATGCATTGTCCACTTTTAAAGCGCTTGGTCTTTCCGAGCATATTCTGGCGACACTCTCCGCCAATGGTTTCGAAAAGCCGACGCCGATCCAGGCGCAGGCCATTCCGCTGGTCTTGAAAGGCCATGATCTCATCGGCCTCGCACAGACGGGCACCGGCAAGACCGCTGCTTTTGGCCTGCCGATGATCGAGAAGCTCGTTGCCGACGGTAAACGTCCCGATCCGCGTAACATCCGCGCTCTCGTGCTCGCACCGACCCGCGAACTGGTGAACCAGATCGCCGCCAACCTGAAGCTTTTTGTAAAGAAGAGCCCGCTCAAGATCGGCGTCGTCGTCGGTGGCGTCTCGATCAACAAGCAGACCGAACAGCTCGCCCGTGGCGTCGACATTCTGGTCGCGACCCCCGGTCGCCTGCTCGATCTCGTCGCCCGCAAGGCGGTCACGCTGACGCAGGGCCGCTATCTCGTCCTCGACGAGGCCGACCAGATGCTCGACCTCGGCTTCATCCACGACCTGCGCAAGATATCGAAGCTCGTGCCAAAGAACCGCCAGACCCTGCTCTTCTCGGCAACCATGCCGAAGCAGATCGCAGAGCTTGCCGGCGAGTACCTGACTGATCCGGTCAAGGTCGAGGTCACGCCTCCGGGCAAGGCCGCCGACAAGGTCGAGCAATATGTCCATTTCGTTCCGGGCAAGGACCTGAAGACGGTAATCCTCAAGCAGACGCTGACGGCCAATCCCGACGGCCTGTCGCTGATCTTCAGCCGCACCAAGCACGGCGCCGAGAAGCTGATGAAGCATCTGGACCACGTCGGCTTCAAGGCCGCCTCGATCCACGGCAACAAGAGCCAGGGCCAGCGCGAGCGTGCGCTGAAAGCCTTCCGCGACGGCGAAATCCGCGTGCTCGTTGCAACCGACGTCGCCGCTCGGGGCATCGACATTCCAGGCGTCACGCATGTCTATAACTACGACCTGCCGGAAGTTCCGGACGCCTATGTCCACCGCATCGGCAGAACGGCCCGCAACGGCCGCGACGGCATCGCCATCGCCTTCTGCGCGCCGGACGAGATCCGCCTTCTGCGCGACATCGAGAAGCTGATGGGCATCAACATTGCTGTAGCCAGCGGCGAGGCACCCGCCGACCAGGCGCGTCCTTCCAAGGGACGCGGTGGCCGCGGTAATGGCCAGCATCGTGGCAACGGCGGCGGTCACCGCCAGGAAGGGCGCCCGCATCGCGAACGTCCGGCACGCCAGTCGGCGCTGGCTCCGAGCAGCTTTGCCGGCGACGACCTGCTGCGCGACGACCGTCCGCAGCAGGAACGCCGTGGCCAGCGTACCGCCGGCCAGCCTCACAGCGACGGCCGTTCGGAAGGCAACCGCAATCACGAAGGCAAGAAGCACCACGGTCGTCCCGGCCAGAAGCAGGGCGAATGGCGTGACCGCAACAGGGGCGGACGCCCCGAGGGTCAGGGCGGCGAGCACCGTGGCCAAGGCATGCGTCGCGGCGCCGGTGGCAGCAATCGCGGCCATCAGGGCTGATCGACAAGGCGCTATTTGATAAAGCACGGCGGGTCGTTGAGGCCCGCCGTTTTTTATGCCCGCTGTTTGCGATTGGTGAGATAGACGCCGGCGACGGCAATCACCGTGCCGACAACCATCGGCAGCGTTAGCGCCTCGCCGAAGAAAAGCGCCGCCTGGACGGCCGCAAGCGGCGGAACCAAGTAGATCAGCGACGCGGCCCGCGATACTTGTCCGCGGCGGATGAGATAGAGGAGGAGCGCAATCGCGCCCATCGACAGGCCGAGCACGGACCAGGCGAGCGCGGCGACAAGCTGCAGGTTCCAGGTCACGTGCAGATCCTCAAGCGCCAGCGCAAGGGGAATGGTGACGATCAGGGCGCCGGCATATTGCAGCGTCGCGATCGCACGGATGTCTCCATTTTGGAGATGCCGTTTCTGGTAAAGCGTGCCGTAGGTGACCGCCGCCATGCCCAGAACATTGATGACGACGGGCAGGATCTGGATCGGTGTCGTTGCGGTATCGATCGCCACCATCTTCGGCAGCACAGCAAGCGCAATGCCGAAAAAGCCGAGCACCAGCCCGATCTGTTGCTGCCGCGTCAAGTTTTCACCAATCAGGAGCGGCGCGACGGCCGCGGTCATCAACGGCTGCAATCCGGCGATGATGCCGGAAATCGCCGCCGGCACGCCCTGCCCGATCGCCCACCACACGGCGCCGAGATAGAGGCCGTGGAGAAACATTCCCGACACGATGGCATGCCCGATCACCGGCCAGGAGCGCGGCCAGCGCGCGCCCGTCGCGACGCAGAAGCCGATGAACAGCAGGATCGCAAAGGCATAACGCAGCACAAGAAAGGTGAGCGGATCGGCGAAAAAGGCCGCATATTTGGCGACAACCCAGCCGGTGGACCAGAGCAGAACGAAGATGGCCGGAGCCAGACGGGCAAGCGTCATCGATTTTTCCGTGGGCCGGGGACTATCGCGACGAATCATCCGGATGCAGAAGGTCGCAATGCTGATACGCGAGTCGCGATAAAGTGCAGGCCGCCATCGGTCAAAGCAATTTTTCTGATGCTTAAATCAGCGGATCGGAACCATCAGCCGCAGCGATGATGTCGAGGGCGAAACGAAACCAGCCTCGTATTCCTCGCGATAGTGGAGATGCGTCGTATCGACGACGTGCCCCTCGGCGGCGATCCAATCGAACATCTTCCGGTAATCCACGAACACGTCCGAGCTTTCAGGACGATGGATCGTCGTCGCCAGACGCATGGCCGGCAGGTCCACATGCTGCGGCTGGGTGAAGGTTCCGTCGTCTTCGCCCACATAACCGATAAGATAGCGGAATCCGTCTGACCGGTCGTTCCAGGAGAGGCCGATAAGCGCCGAATGATCGTGCGGATAAGCACGCCGGCGACGTTCCTGCGTCTCGGCGATCAGGCGGCGGACGGCGCCGTCGGCCGCTTCGACAAAGGTGCCCTCCCAGAGGTGACCGGTGATCCTCTGCGCCGGCCGTTCCGTGATTTCGAACGATATCACCATGTCGCTTCCTCCCATCGCCTGCCCGCCGAAATGCTCAAATTTCAAGCATCTGCTGATTTCCTGACGCTCGCGGAGAGTCGCCCGGAACAAAACCACCGCCGGCTGCGGATTTTCGGCCGTTCGCGACGGCGGCAAGCGCGTCGGGAAAGACATCGAAGGCAGCTCGAAAATTCTTGATCCGCGAATGTGCACGCTTCTTGCATTGCATCAACCATTGTACTCAAATGGTCAAAAATAAGGGGACCACGCCTTTGGCATTTGACGAAATGATGAATGCGGACAGCAGTCCGCGCCAGCCATATTCGACCTACAATGAATGGTATGCCAGCCAGGACAGAAATCGGCTCATAGCGAAATCCAGGGAAGCAGAGAACATCTTCCGCAAGACGGGCATTACCTTCGCGGTCTACGGACACGCAGACTCCTCCGAAAAGCTCATCCCCTTCGACCTCATCCCCCGCATCATTTCCGGCCGAGAGTGGCGCAAGCTGGCGCAAGGCATCGAACAGCGGGTCATCGCCCTCAACGCCTTCCTCGATGACATCTACCACAAGCAGGAGATCGTCCGCGCCGGCCGCATCCCGCGCGAACTGATAGAAAAGAACGACGCCTTCCTGCCGCAAATGATCGGCTTCAGGCCGCCGGGCGGCGTCTACACGCACATCGTCGGCACCGATATCGTGCGCACCGGCGAAGATCAGTTCTACGTCCTGGAGGACAACGCCCGCACACCGTCCGGCGTCAGCTACATGCTGGAAAACCGGGAAACCATGATGCAGATGTTCCCGGAACTGTTTCATCAGAACCGCGTGCGGCCGGTCGAGAATTATCCCTATCTGCTTCGCCAAAGCCTCGCCTCGCTGGCGCCGCCCGGCTGCAGCGGAAAGCCGCGCGTCGCTGTGCTTACCCCCGGCATCTACAATTCCGCCTTCTACGAACACGCCTTCCTTGCGGACATGATGGGTGTCGAGCTGGTTGAGGGCTCGGATCTCCGTGTCATCGACGGCAAGGTTAAGATGCGCACGACGCGCGGCTACGAGGCGATCGACGTGCTCTACCGCCGCGTCGACGACGATTTCCTCGATCCCCTCGCCTTCCGCCCGGATTCCGCACTCGGCATTCCCGGCATCATGGACGTCTATCGCGCTGGCAACATCACCATCGCCAATGCGCCCGGTACCGGCATTTCCGACGACAAGGCGATTTATTCCTACATGCCGGAGATCGTCGAATTCTATACCGGCCGCAAGCCCTTACTCGAAAACGTGCCGACCTGGCGCTGTTCGGAGCCGCTGAGCCTCAAATACGTGCTCGAACACATCGAGGAACTCGTAATCAAGGAAGTCCACGGCTCCGGCGGCTACGGCATGCTCGTCGGCCCGACGGCGACAAGAAAGGAGCGGACCATCTTCGCCGAGAAGCTGAAAGCGCGCCCGGGCAATTACATCGCCCAGCCGACTTTGTCGCTCTCCACCGTTCCGATCCTCGTCAACAAGGGAATCGCCCCTCGCCACGTCGACCTGCGTCCCTACGTGCTCGTCTCCGACAAGGTGCAGATCATCCCCGGCGGCTTGACGCGCGTCGCCTTGAAGGCCGGCTCGCTGGTGGTGAATTCCAGCCAGGGCGGCGGCACGAAGGACACCTGGGTACTGGAGGACTGACGCGATGCTGGGAAGAACTGCGAACGGCCTCTACTGGATGTTCCGCTATATCGAGCGCGCGGAGAATGGCGCCCGCCTGATCGATGCGGGCCTGCGCATGTCGCTGACCCGCAGCGAAGCGACCGAGGATGACTGGGACGGCGTGCTGCAGAGCGCCGGTGTGCGCGAACTCTATGACGAGGTGCACGACACGCTGACGAGCAGCGATGCCATCGACTTCCTGCTGCGCGACCGCGCCAATTCGTCGAGCGTCATGTCCTGCATCGAGGCGGGCCGCCACAACGCCCGCATGGTCCGCACGGCGCTGACGCGCGAGACCTGGGAGGCGACCAACGAATGCTGGATCGAGATGAAGGCGATGCTGGCGAAGAAGGCGCGGCCCGCCGATCTGCCGGAGATCATCGACACGATCAAGCGCTGCGCCGGTCTCATCCGCGGGGCCTTCCATGGCACCATGCTCAGAAACGAGATCTTCAACTTCTCGCGCATCGGAACCTTCATCGAGCGGGCGGACAATACGGCGCGCATTCTCGACGTGAAATATTATGTGCTGCTGCCGGCCGTCGCCGCCGTCGGCTCTTCGATGGACAATGTGCAGTGGGAATCGATCCTGCGTTCCGTCTCGGCCCATCGCGCCTATGGCTGGGTCTACGACGCCGAATTGCGGCCATCGAACATCGCCGACTTCCTGATTTCCAATGGCCGCATGCCGCGCTCGCTCGCCTATTGCTACGAGAAGATCGTCAGCAATCTCGGCTATCTTGCGCGGGAGTACGGCGAAACGCACGCCGCCCACGCGACGGCCGAACAGACGCTCGCGTCGCTGCGCAGCCGCTCGATCACCAACATCATGGACCATGGGCTGCACGAATATCTCGAGGAGTTCATCAGCGACAACAACCGTCTGGGGCAGGAAATCTCCGACGGTTATCGGTTCTACCACTGAGCTTCAGGAGAAGAAGATGCACCTGAAAATCAGCCACACGACCGAATACCACTACGATGAACCGGTGCAATATGCCCTGCAGCGGCTGCGTCTGACACCGACGACGCAGGTCGGCCAGACGGTCCTGAACTGGCAGACGCGCGTCGAGGGCGCGGCGGTCGAGGTATCCTACGACGACCACTTCGGCAATCGCACGCATCTCGTCAGCATCGAAGGAGACCGCACGGCCATTCGGATCGTCGCAAGCGGCGAGGTCGAGACGGAGGATCGCGCCGGTGTTTTCGGTCCGCATCACTCCTACGTGCCGCTGTGGCTCTATGCGCGCGAAACACCGCTCAGCAGAGCGGGGAAGCTGATCCGCGATCTCGCGAAATCGGCCGAAGGCGAAACCGACCTCGAGCGCGTGCATTCACTGATGGCGATCATTCACGAAACGGTCGAATACAAGCCCGGCGACACGCGAACCGAGACCACCGCAGAAGAGGCCCTGGAGCGCGGCAAGGGTGTCTGTCAGGATCATGCCCATATCCTGATTTCCGCCGCACGCTCGCTCGGCCTCCCCGCCCGTTATCTCTCCGGCTATCTTATGATGGAAGGCCATCCCGAGCAGACGGCGAGTCATGCCTGGGCGGAGGTCCATCTCGCCGGCCTCGGTTGGGTTGGCTTCGACGCCGCAAACAAGGTCTGCCCGGACGACCGCTATGTCCGCATCGCCTCGGGCCTATGCTACCGGGATGCCGCGCCGATTTCCGGATTGGTGCACGGCGCGGCCAGCGAAACGCTGAAGGTGGCCGTAACGGTCGAGAAGCAGGTGCAGACGCAGAGCCAGAGTCAGAGCCAATAGCTGGCGAGGCATTGCGGGTGTGACGTCCGCGTTTGCCCCTCATCCGGCCTGCCGGCCACCTTCTCCCCGCAAGCGGGGCGAAGGAGACTCGTCGCAACCTCCCAGTCCCCTCTCCCCGCCTGCGGGGAGAGGGCTAGGGTGAGGGGCAAACCAGAACGCGCCAGCAGGCCCATCAATGGCTGTCGCGGTCCATCGGGATGCGATCGCCGCGCGCGCCGACGAGGAAGTCGAGGTCGGCACCGGTGTCCGCCTGCATAACGGTCTTGATGTAGAGCCCGCCGTAACCGCCAGTCAGCGGCTGAACCGGCGAGACCCAGGCCGCGCGGCGGCGGGCAAGCTCCTCGTCCGAAACGTCGAGGTGAAGCGTGCGGTTCGGGATGTCGACTTCGATCAGGTCGCCGTTTTCGACGAGCGCCAGCGGCCCCCCCTCCGCGGCTTCGGGTGCCGTGTGAAGGATAACCGTGCCGTAGGCCGTTCCCGACATGCGCGCATCGGAAATACGGATCATGTCCGTGATGCCCTTCTTCAAGACCTTCGGCGGCAGGCCCATGTTGCCGACCTCGGCCATGCCGGGATATCCCTTTGGACCGCAATATTTCAGCACCATGATGCAGTTCTCGTCGATGTCGAGATCTTCACGGTTGATGCGCGCGTGATAGTCCTCGATGCTTTCGAAGACGACCGCGCGGCCCTTGTGCTGCATGAGGTTCGGCGATGCGGCGGAGGGCTTCAGCACCGCTCCCCTCGGGGCAAGGTTGCCGCGCAGCACCGCGATGCCGCCCGACTTCGTCAGCGCCTTTTCGCGCGGCAGGATCACGTCTTCGTTGTAGTTGACGACGCCCTTGACGTCGTTCCAGATGGTGTCGCCGCTGACCGTGATTGCGTCATTGTGCAGAAGCCCCATCTCGGCCACGGCCTTGATGACGACCGGCAGGCCGCCGGCGTAATAGAACTCCTCCATCAGGTACTTGCCCGACGGCTGGAGGTTGACGATCGTCGGCACGTCGCGGCCGAGCCGATCCCAATCATCGAGAGAAAGATCGACGCCGACGCGCCCGGCAAGGGCGAGCAGGTGCAACACGGCATTGGTCGAACCGCCGACCGCGCCATTGACGCGGATGGCGTTTTCGAAGGCCTGCTTCGTCAGAATGTCGGAAGGCCTCAGGTCTTCCTTGACCATCTCGACGATGCGCCGGCCGGTGAGCTGCGAAATTACCCGACGGCGCGCGTCGACTGCTGGGATGGCGGCGTTGCCGGAGAGCGTCATGCCGAGCGCTTCGGCCATCGACGCCATGGTCGAGGCCGTACCCATGGTCATGCAGCTTCCCGCCGAACGGGCCATGCCCTGCTCGGCGTCCATGAACTCCTCAAGCGACATCTCGCCGGACTTGACCATTTCGGAAAACTGCCAGACGGCGGTACCGGAGCCGACATCCTTGCCACGCCATTTGCCGTTGAGCATCGGTCCGCCGGAGACGACGATCGCCGGAATGTCGACGCTCGCCGCCCCCATCAGAAGGCTGGGCGTGGTCTTGTCGCAGCCGCCGAGCAGCACGACGCCATCGACCGGGTTGCCGCGGATCGCTTCTTCGACATCCATGGCCGCGAGGTTGCGGAACATCATCGCCGTCGGCCTGAGTGTGCTTTCCCCCGTCGAGAAGACAGGAAATTCCACCGGGAAGCCGCCTGCCTCATAGACGCCGCGCTTTACGCGCTCTGCAAGGTCACGCAGATGCGCGTTGCACGGCGTGAGCTCGGACCAGGTGTTACAAATGCCGATGATCGGCCGGCCATCGAAGGTATCGGCGGGTAGCCCCTGGTTCTTCATCCAGGAGCGATGCATGATGGCATTCTTGCCCGTACCGCCGAACCATTCCTGCGAACGGAGTTTGCGCGGCCACTCAGCTTTCTTCTTCATCGTTTCCTCTTTAACCCCGCATGTCAGCGGGCGAAATCACGTGGGCTTGAGAGCGGGATGAGGAAAAGTGTGCGCGGTTTTCCGCCCGCATCCCGCTCTAAGTCTTCAAGCCAGCGTGTAGGCTGTCTTGACTGTTGTGTAGAATTCAGCGGCGTATTTGCCCTGCTCGCGCGAACCGTAGGACGAGCCCTTGCGGCCGCCGAAGGGCACGTGGAAATCGACGCCCGCCGTCGGCAGGTTGACCATCACCATGCCGGCCTCGGCATTGCGCTTGAAATGCGTCGCATGCTTGAGGCTGGTGGTGGCGATGCCGGAGGAGAGCCCGAACGGCGTGTCGTTGGCGACGCTGAGCGCCTCATCGTAGTCCTTCACCCGGATCACCGCCGCTACCGGCCCGAAGATTTCTTCGCGAGAGATCCGCATCTCATTCGTAGCTTCGGTGAACAGCGCCGGCTGCAGATAGAAGCCGGGCGTGTCGCGCGAGATCAGCTCACCGCCGAAGGCGAGCTTGGCGCCCTCCTTTTTGCCGATGGCGATATAGTCGGTGTCCTGGTTGAGCTGGCTCTGATCGACCACGGGGCCGATATGGGTGCCGGCCTTTAGCGCGTCGTCGACAACGAGACCCTTGATCCGCTCGCCCATGGCTGCGACGAACCGGTCATGGATGCCCTCGGTGACGATGATCCGCGAGGAGGCGGTGCAGCGCTGGCCGGTCGAAAAGAAGGCGGAATTGACCGCGGCCTCGACGGCGACCGAAAGATCGGCATCGTCGAGCACGACGAACGGGTTCTTGCCACCCATTTCGAGCTGGAATTTGCGGTTGTGCTCGACCGAGGCGGCTGCCACGCGTTTGCCGGTGCCGACCGAACCGGTGAAGGTGATCGCCTGAACGTCCGGGCTGTCGAGCATCGCCTGCCCGACGACGGAGCCCTTGCCCATGACGAGGTTCAGCACACCCTTCGGCAGACCCGCGCGGTGGAGGATATCGACGATCGCCCACGAACAGCCCGGTACCAGCTCTGCCGGCTTGAACACGACCGTGTTGCCATAGCAGAGCGCCGGAGCGACCTTCCAGGCGGGAATGGCGATCGGGAAGTTCCACGGGGTGATGATGCCGACGACGCCGACCGGCTCGCGGGTGATCTCGACGCCGATATTCGGCCTGACCGACGGCAGTACCTCGCCGGCAAGCCGCAAGGCCTCGCCGGCAAAGAATTCGAAGATCTGGCCGGCGCGCACCGTCTCGCCAATGCCCTCGGCAAGCGTCTTGCCCTCTTCGCGCGACAACAACCGGCCAAGCTCATCCTTGCGCGCCAGGATCTCATCGGCGGTCTTCTTCAGGATCGCGTGGCGCTCGAGGATGCCGGAGCGCGACCAGGCCGGGAACGCTGCCTTCGCCGCAGCGATCGCGGCCTTCGCGTCGTCGGCGCTCGCCCGGGCGTAATCGC
The DNA here is from genome assembly GCF_013283645.1 of Sinorhizobium psoraleae. Lineage (GTDB taxonomy): Bacteria > Pseudomonadota > Alphaproteobacteria > Rhizobiales > Rhizobiaceae > Sinorhizobium > Sinorhizobium psoraleae. The sequence goes on along the minus strand of NZ_JABEKV010000001.1, from coordinate 1,176,807 downwards.
CGATAACGTCGTTGGTGTTCGACGGATTGATATTGGCAACGCCGTCCGTGCCGACCCATTCGCCGGCAATCAGGTTCTGGTGAAGTGTCATGGGCCTTAAGCCTCCTTGTCTTCTGTCGCGTTCGACCGCCCGTCGCGGTCTCGGGCTCCTATATCAGATATATCAGAGCTGATGTATGGTGATCTCTTTATCGCCGGCGATCGCCAGCGGATTGCGGAGCGCCAGGCCGAAACCGGCGGCCTCGATCTCGAAAATATCCCCCTCCTCCGTGCGGATACCGTCGCCGAAGGAAAGCGTCGCCGTTCCGAACATATGCACATGGACATCGCCCGGCACGCGGAAGAGCTCGTACTTGAAATGATGATGCTCGAGGTTTGCGAAGCTGTGCGACATGTTCGCCTCGCCCGAAAGGAACGGCTTCTCCCAAAGGACCTTGCCGCCCCGCAGGATGCGGGACGTGCCCCGGATATCCTCCGGCGCCATACCGATGCGAATTTCCGGCCCGAAGCTCGCTTGGCGCAGCTTCGAATGGGCGAGCCAGAGATAGTTGACCCGCTCTGTCTTGTGGTCGGAAAACTCGTTGGCGACGGCAAAGCCGATACGGTAAGGCATACCCTTGTCGGAAATGACGTAGATGCCGGCCATTTCCGGCTCCTCGCCGCCATCTTCGGCAAAGGCCGGGGAAACCAGGGCGTGACCGGGCGCAACGGCCGAGGTGCCGTTGCCCTTGTAGAACCATTCCGGTTGAATGCCCGTTTCACCAGGCTTCGGTTTGCCGCCCTCGATACCCATGCGGAACATCTTCATCGAATCGGTCAGCGTCTCTTCCGCCGCCTCGGTCGTCTTCTTGTGCATGGCGTCGCGGGTCGCGGCCGATCCGAGATGGGTCAAGCCCGTGCCGGTCAGATGAAGATGCGCCGGATCGGGATGTGTAATCGGCGAAAGAAGCCGGCCTTCCGCATAGGCCTTCTCGAGATCGATCTCGTCGCCCAAACCGCGGGCGTCGAGCACCTCCTTGAGGCTCTTGCCGGCATTGGCCGCCTCCATTGCCAACGCATAGACGCTTTCCGCTCCCTTGACGGCGCGAGCCATCTCACCCGGCGAGCGAACCGCGACGGCGATCGATCCATCTTCCTTCCTGACCTGAGAAATTAGCACGTTCCTGTCCTTCCTCTCGACCTACAGCGCCGTGCCAGAAGCACAAGGGTCGCTGTGACACTTTGAATTGCTGCACCCATTCATGACGCAGGCAATGCGCTGTCCGAGGGTGACTCGCGCCACCCAACCTAGCGGCGTTGAGCCGCCCGTTTCTGTTTCTGGTGAAGGCTGATCGGAGACCCGGTCAGCCCTTGCCTTTGTTCTTGTTGTAGACGTCGAAGAACACGGCTGCGAGCAGCACGAGGCCCTTGATCAACTGCTGGTAGTCGATGCCGATGCCCATGATCGACATGCCGTTGTTCATCACACCCATGATGAAGGCGCCGATCACCGCACCGGTGATCTTGCCCACGCCACCCGATGCCGATGCCCCGCCGATGAAGCAGGCAGCGATCACGTCGAGTTCGAAGCCGACGCCGGCCTTCGGGGTCGCCGAGTTCAGCCGCGCCGTGATGATCATGCCGGCAAGGGCAGCGAGCGCGCCCATGTTCACGAAAGCATAGAAGGTCAGCCGTTCGGTGTTGATGCCGGAGAGCTTGGCCGCCTTCTCGTTGCCGCCCATGGCATAGATCCGGCGGCCGATCGTCGAACGCGTCGTGATGAACGTGTACAAGGCGATCAGCACGCCCATGACGATGAGAACGTTCGGCAGGCCGCGATAGGTTGAGAGCTGGAAGCCGAGGAACAGGGCCACGACGCCGATGACCGCCATCTGGATCGCGAAGAAGACGAAGGGCTCGTTCTCGGTTCCGTGCTGCTCGTTGATCCGGCGATTGCGGAAGCCGGCATAGATGGCATAGGCCACCAGCGCCATGACCGCAATCAGCGCCACATAGTTCTTGATGAGGCTGGTCGCCGGATCCGAAAGCGACAGGAAGTCCGGAATGAAGCCCGTCGAAAGCAGCTGGAACTCCTTCGGGAACGGCCCGATCGGGCGTCCGCCGAGCACGACATAGGTGAGACCGCGGAAAACCAGCATGCCCGCAAGCGTGACGATGAACGATGGAATCTTCTGGTACGCGACCCAGTAGCCCTGCGCGGCCCCCATGATGCCGCCGAGGATCAGACAGGCGGGCACCACGATCGCGAAATGCACCTGCCATTTGACCAGCATGATCGCCGAGATCGCGCCGATGAAGGCCACGATCGAGCCGACGGAAAGGTCGATATGGCCGGCGACGATGATCAGCAGCATGCCCAGCGCCATGATGACGATAAACGAGTTCTGCAGTACCAGGTTCGTGATGTTGACAGGCCTGAAGAGAACGCCGTCGGTCACGAACTGGAAGAACAACATGATGATCACGAGTGCGACCAGGAGGCCGTATTCGCGGATGTTGTTCCTGAGATAGTCCCCGATCGACGGTTTGGTGGTGTGGGTGCTCGTATCGGCGACCATTAGTGTTTCTCCCCTGAACGCATGATGGCGCGCATGATGGATTCCTGGCTTGCTTCTTCCTTGGAAAGCTCTGCCACGATGCGCCCTTCGTTCATGACATAGATGCGATCGCAGGTTCCGAGCAGTTCCGGCATCTCCGACGAGATCATCAGGATGCCTTTGCCCTCGGCCGCGAGTTGGTTGATAATTGTGTAGATTTCATACTTGGCGCCGATGTCGATACCGCGTGTCGGCTCATCGAGTATGAGAACTTCGGGGTTGGTGAACAGCCACTTGGAAAGCACCACCTTCTGCTGGTTGCCGCCCGACAGGTTGACCGTCTCCTGATAGATCGAATGCGAGCGGATCCGGAGCTTCGCGCGATAGTCTGCAGCGACCTTTCGCTCTTTGCGCTCATCGATGACGCCGCTCGACGCGACCGCGCTCAGGTTGGCAAGCGTCGTGTTATCCTTGATGTTGTTGATCAGCACGAGACCGAGTTGCTTGCGGTCTTCGGTGACATAGGCAAGGCCCGCCTTGATAGCGCGCGGAATCGTGCTCACGTCCACCGGGTTGCCGCGCATGCTCACCTCGCCGGTGATCTTGTGGCCCCACGATTTGCCGAAGATGCTCATCACCGTTTCGGTGCGGCCGGCGCCCATCAGCCCGGCGATGCCGACGACCTCGCCGGCGCGGACGTTGAAGCTGACATCGTGCAGGAACTGCCGGTCGCGGTGATGTTGGTGGTAGACGTTCCAGTTCTTGACCTCGAGCAGCGTGTCGCCAATCGTCGGCTCGCGCGGCGGATAGCGATCTTCCATGGCGCGACCGACCATGCCCTTGATGATCCGGTCCTCGCTGATGTCTTCCTTGTGACAGTCGAGCGTTTCCACCGTGCCGCCGTCACGCAGGATGGTGATCTGGTCCGCGACCTTCTTAATTTCGTTCAGCTTGTGCGAGATGATGATCGAGGTCATGCCCTGCTTGCGAAATTCCATGAGCAGCTTCAGAAGCGCGTCGGAATCGTTCTCGTTGAGCGAGGCTGTCGGTTCGTCGAGGATCAGCAGCCGAACCTTTTTGGAAAGCGCCTTGGCGATCTCAACCAGTTGCTGCTTGCCGACGCCGATGTCGGTGATGAGCGTCGCCGGCGACTCGTTCAGGCCCACCTTTTTCAAGAGTTCCTGCGTGCGGGCGAAGGTCTGCGGCCACTGGATCACGCCTTTGCTGGCGATCTCGTTGCCGAGAAAGATGTTTTCGGCGATCGACAACAGCGGGACGAGCGCCAGTTCCTGATGGATGATGATGATGCCGAGGTGCTCGCTGTCCGAGATCGTGCTGAAGCGGCGCACCTCGCCGTCATAGTGGATGTCACCCTCGTAGGTTCCGGCGGGATAGACGCCGCTCAGCACCTTCATCAAGGTCGACTTGCCGGCACCGTTTTCTCCGACGAGGGCGTGAATTTCACCTTCGCGGACCTTGAAGCTGACATTGTCCAGCGCCTTGACGCCCGGAAACGTCTTGGTGATACCCCGCATTTCGAGAATGATATTGTCCATGTTCAGCATTCCAGCGGCAGTCTGCGAGAGATTACATACTCCCTCGCCCAGATAAAAGGGTCCGCAACGGATCGCGGACCCTCCATGTTCGACGGGATCAGTTGTTGATCTGGTCTTCGGTGTAATAGCCCGAGCCGACAAGGACTTCCTTGGCGTTGGACTTGTTCACCGAAACAGGCTTCAAGAGGTAGGACGGAACGACCTTGACACCGTTTTCATAGGTCTTGGTATCGTTCACTTCCGGCTCCTTGCCATCCATGATCGCGTTGACCATGTTGACCGTGACCTTGGCGAGTTCGCGGGTGTCCTTGAAGACGGTCGAATACTGTTCACCGGCAAGGATCGACTTGACCGACGGCAGTTCCGCATCCTGACCGGTGACGATCGGCATCGGCATGTCGCCGGAGCCATAGCCGACGCCCTTCAGAGCCGAAATGATGCCGATGGAGAGGCCATCATAGGGCGAGAGAACGCCATCGACCTTGGCATCGGTGTAGGTGGACGACAGCAGGTTTTCCATGCGGGCCTGAGCAACGGCACCGTCCCAACGCAGGGTGCCGACCTGATCCATACCCACCTGTCCGGACTTCACGACAATCTTGCCGCTGTCGATCAGCGGCTGCAGAACCGACATCGCGCCGTCATAGAAGAAGAAGGCGTTGTTGTCGTCCGGCGAACCGCCGAAAAGTTCGATGTTCTTCGGCTCGGTGGCGCCGTCGAGCTTCAGGCCTTCAACGAGCGACGTCGCCTGGAGCACGCCGACCTGGAAGTTGTCGAAGGTCGCGTAATAATCGACATTGCCCGAGTCGCGGATCAGACGGTCGTAAGCGATGACCTTGACGCCGGCGTCGGCTGCTTTCTGCAGGATGTCGGAGAGCGTCGTGCCGTCGATGGCGCCGATCACGAGGACCTTGGCGCCCTTGGTGACCATGTTCTCGATCTGGGCGAGCTGGTTCGGAATATCGTCATCGGCGAACTGCAGGTCCGGCGTGTAGCCGGCTTCCTTGAAAAGCTTCTCCATGGTCTCGCCATCGGAGATCCAGCGCGTCGACGTCTTGGTCGGCATGGAGATGCCGACCGTCCCCTTGTCCTGCGCGAAAACCGGCGCAGCGAAGGACGCGACGGAAATCGCCGCGGCTGCGAGAAGCGAAGTAATCAATTTCATCAGATCTCTCCCTAAGTGTTGAAGCCGGCAGGCCCCGTCTTATGCGCAGCGATCCACCGGCGCGGAGAGCTGGTCCCCGGCGGTGGTTCAAGGTGAAGGAAAGCCCTCCCGGCCCCACATACTCCCGCATGCACTGGCGCATCGAAGGGAAACTGGAATCAATCGACATAACTGTCAAATACAATATCGATTTGCATGCATATCATAATTGGTATACCACGCAAAAAGAGTGTGATTATTGAAACTTTATGAAAACGGAACCGTGTCGTGACAGTGGACAGCAGGGCGAACGCCATCGGCATGGCGGACGAGCTCCTCGATACCGGCCTGTTGCGGTCCGGGCTGAAGATCAATCATCTGAGACTCATCCTGGCGATCGAAGATCACCGTCGCATCAGCACGGCAGCGGATTCGCTCGGCATTTCGCAACCGGCGGCATCGCGCATGCTGGCCGAGATCGAAGCAATCATGAAGGCGCCGATCTGCGAACGCGTCGCGCGCGGCGTCGAACTGACCCGTTATGGCGAGGCGCTTGCACGGCGGGCACGCACGATCTTTCTCGAACTGCGCGAGGCCGCCCGCGAGATCAATGAATTGAAGACCGGCAGCGGCGGTTCGGTATCGCTGGGCTCGGTGACCGGCCCCGCCCTCAATCTAGCCGTACCAGCCATCCGCCAGGTCTCGACCGCCTATCCCGGCATCGAGATCAATGTGCAGATCGATAACAGCAATGTGCTGACACGCGAGCTCCTGGCGGCACGCCACGACTTCGTCGTCGGCCGCATCCCGGACGATCTCAATCCGCGTCTCTTCAATCTGGTTGAGATCGGCTTCGAGGAAGTCTGCCTTATCGTTCGCGAGGGCCATCCCCTGCTCGACAAGCCATCCGCCAATGCCGACGACTTGCCGGGCTACGACTGGGTTTTCCAGCCGCCGGGCACGTTGTTGCGCCGTGCCGTGGAGGACAGCTTCGTCTCCGCCGGCGTCCGGCTGCCGGCGACCGTCATCAACACGTCGTCGATCATCCTGACGCTGTCGATCGTCCGAAACACCAACGCGATCGCCCCTGTCGCCCTCGACGTCGCGAACCTCGTGGCCGGTAACGGGACGCCCGCCGGCGATATTCGCGTGCTGCAGACGCAATTCCCCATCCGCATCAAGCCCTACGGGCTCATCACCGCAGAAGGCCGCGCCCTGCCCCCGAGCGCAAAGCTGCTTTACGACCTCATCCTGAAACAAAGCAGAGCGTGATCAGGCCCGCATAACCCTCATCGGGCAGGATCGCCAAAACCGGTGCTTCGTCCGGGCGCCCGCAAAGCGGTTCGCCTTGAATGAATGTGTTTTTGAGAAGGCGACGTCATGTTCGGCATGTCGGTGTTCCAGTCGGTGCTCGAGAGACTGAAGGCGGAGCAGCAGGCCGGAACCTCCGACGAGGACGTCGGCGAACAGGCATTCCGGCACGGAATAGCGGGCTTCCCGCAAGGTTTCGTCATCGACACCTCGCCGTCCGTAGCCGCATTCGACGCCGTGGCGCATGCCTACAGTGAGATTGCACCGGCCGAGATGACGCAGCCACCGGTGATGCCCGAGTACCTGGAACGCACCAGCCTTGCCGAGGTCGCGGCCGAACTTGCGTTTGAGGAGCAGGAAACCGCGACGACGCTTGCTGCCAAACGACGGCGTTTCGCCGCCGCAAACCATCCGGACCGGTTGCCGGCGGAGTTCAGGGCCAACGCCACCGCCCGGATGAAGCTCGCCAACATGCTGATCGACGAAGCGTCGCGAAGATTGCCGCGCGACAACAGGTCGACATGACCTTCATTTAGGGGCGTCACCCGTGTCGGTCTTGTCATCGGCTGGTTGCTTCGGCTTGTAGAAGACGAGCAAGGCGCAGCCGGCATAGGCGGTTACGGCCAGGAAGATCATGCCCCACACCGTCTGTCCGTTGCTGAACTCGACCGCCGTCCACGCGGCGCAGAAGGCGACGATCAACAGACGGATCCACAAGGGCCGATAAAAAGGGTGGTCCGGATCGATGAATTTGAGCATCCTGTCTCTCAGCCGACGTGCAATTGGCCTCCCTTGTAGGGGCAAATTGGCCGCGCCCGCAAGTGTCCGCCACAAACCAGCTCTTGACGGCCGCAGCAGAAATAGAATAAAAATTCCGTAACTAAAGAATTTGGCCTTTTCATTCCGCTTTACGCGCGAAATTGGCGCAAGCGGGAGAATCAGGGCGGAGGCAAGGGAGAGAGGCGCACCTCGCCGCGGTCTGCGGCGACTTCAATCATCGTTACACTCCTTGACACATACGCGGGCCACACGGCCCGCGACGCCTTTGCGCAATGAGCGTCAATCATCGCGCCCCCTTCCGGTTGCGACCGGATTTCGAGAGAGACGAAAATGACTGTGAGATTTGGTCTTCTGGGCGCCGGGCGTATCGGCAAGGTTCACGCGAAAGCCGTCAGCGGCAATCCCGACGCCGTCCTCGTGGCGGTTGCCGACGCTTTCCCGGCTGCGGCGGACGCCATTGCCAAGACTTATGGTTGCGAGGTGCGCACGATCGAGGCGATCGAGAGCGCCGCCGATATCGATGCAGTCGTCATCTGCACGCCGACCGATACGCATGCCGACCTGATCGAGCGCTTCGCCCGCGCCGGCAAGGCGATCTTCTGCGAGAAGCCGATCGATCTTGATGTCGAGCGGGTTAAGGATTGCCTCAAGGTCGTGTCGAAAACCAAGGCAAAGCTGATGGTCGGCTTCAACCGCCGCTTCGACCCGCATTTCATGGCGGTGCGCAAGGCGATCGACGACGGCCGCATCGGCGATGTCGAGATGGTGACGATCACCTCGCGCGATCCGGGTGCGCCGCCGGTCGACTACATCAAGCGCTCCGGCGGCATCTTCCGCGACATGACGATCCACGATTTCGACATGGCGCGCTTCCTGCTCGGGGAGGAGCCCGTCACGGTCACCGCCACCGCCGCCGTGCTCGTGGACAAGGCCATCGCCGAGGCCGGCGACTACGACAGCGTTTCGGTCATCCTGCAGACGGCCTCAGGCAGGCAGGCGATCATCTCGAATTCGCGCCGCGCCACCTATGGCTACGATCAGCGCATCGAGGTTCACGGATCGAAGGGTGTCGTCTCGGCGGAAAACCAGCGCCCGGTTTCAATCGAAATCGCTACCGGCGAAGGCTATACGCGCCCGCCGCTGCATGACTTCTTCATGACGCGCTATACCGAAGCCTACGCAAACGAGATCGAGAGCTTCATCGCCGCAGTCGAAAAAGGTGCGGAAATCACCCCCTCCGGCAAGGACGGCCTCGCCGCGCTGGCGCTGGCAGACGCGGCCGTGAAGTCGGTTGCTGAAAAGCGTCAGATCAGCATCGCCTGAGGCCGACACGTCGACAATACGTGCAGCCGGGCTCAACGCCCGGCTTTGTTTTCACGCAACGAAAAATCACGCTTCGGCCGATTTCAACCGGTGGCGCGCGGGCTGTTGGCTGGAACTCGGCGCGCGCCCCGGGCGACCGGAGAGGAAGCCCTGTATCTGCTGACATCCCTCTTCGACGATGATCTGCCTCTGTCGCTCGGTTTCGACGCCTTCGGTCACCACCGGCAGGTTGAGGCTCTGGCCGAGAGCGATGATCGCGCGGATGATGGCATGCGCCGCCGGATCCTTGTCGAGGGCGGCGGTGAAGCTACAATCGATCTTCAGCTTGTCGAAGGGGAAGGTCTGCAGATTGCTGAGCGAGGAATGCCCCGTTCCGAAATCGTCCATGACGATGCGCACACCGAGCAACCGCAGCCGGACGAGGGTCGTCAGCACGTCATCTCTGTTGTGCATCAAGGCTGCTTCGGTGATCTCCAGCTCCAGCCGGCGCGGCTCAAGACCGGTTCGCCTCAGAATCCCTTCGATCTGATCAAAGAGGTTGGGAAGCAGAAACTGGACCGGCGATATGTTGACTGAAATCGGCAGCGGTTCGTTCCACCGGACTGCTTCAAAACAGGCCTGCTCGAGCACCCACTCACCGATCTGGATGATCGAGCCGCTTTCCTCGGCGATCGGAATGAAAACGCTGGGACTGACGAGGCCGCGATCGGGATGCCTCCAGCGCAACAACGCCTCGTAGCCGACAACCCTGTCGTCACGCACGTCGACGAGCGGTTGGTACTCGAGGAAAAGCTGCCGCCTGACGACCGCGTGCCGGAGATCGTTTTCAATCTGCCGGCGTGTGCGCACGGCTGCGTCCATCTCGGCGTCGAAGAAGCAGGCTATACCCTTGCCGGTCTGCTTCGCCCGGTAAAGCGCCGTATCGGCATTGTTGCAAAGCCGGTCCGCCGTGACCCCATCGGCCGGATAGATCGCCACACCGATGCTGACGCCGACGGCCATCGGATCGCGGTTGGTATCCATTTCCTCGGAGAAAAGGCCGAGAATGCGGTCCGACAATTGCCGCGAGGCCTCCGGCTGCGCGACGGAAGGCTGTATGATCGCGAATTCGTCGCCGCCGAGCCGCGCGATCGTATCGCCTTCCCCGCATGCTGCACGCAGGATGTCGGCCACTTTGCGCAGAATGCGATCGCCTTCTCCGTGACCGAAAATGTCGTTGACGGCCTTGAAGCGATCGAGATCGAGACAGAGAACGGCCAGTGGTTCGTTCCTCGCACTCGCCACGGCGATTGCCTGCGCCATGCGGCGGTCGAACGAACTGCGGTTCGAAAGGTCCGTTAGCGCATCATGATGCGCAAGGTGCTCGATCGTGCGTTCCGCCTCCTTGCGTTGACTGAGATCGCGCACGAAAATCACGTCGCACTCCCGGCCCCGGTATTCGATCGTGCGGCAGATATATTCGACGGGGATTCGCCTCCCATCCGCGTGAAGCAGCTCGAGTTCGCATGATCCGCCGAACGCCGGGCGATCCACCGGCCGCTCGCAATCCTGCACGAACAGCTCCGCTGGGCTTGTTCTTGCCAATTCGCTTGCACTCCGGCCGCAAAGATCGGCAAAGCGCTCGTTCACATCGATGATTTCGTCATCGCGCACGATCATCATGCCGTCGAGCGACGCGTTGACGAGCCCGCGAAGATCCGTGAGGTGCCTGTCGAGAAAAAGCGCGCCGAAAGCCATGAGGATGAGTGTCGTCGATGCGGCGATCACGCCCCCGGCAAGCCAGGCGGGATCGAATACATCCGCGGCCGCAATGCTCGGATCCGGCACCAGGCTGACACCGCTCATCGACTTGAAATGCATCGCGCATATCGCCAGAACCAGCAGGAGCGTCGACACGACCAGCCTCCCGACACCGGACATTGTCCAAAACGCATGAAGCGCACCGCCGGCGATGAGCGTGCCGAATATGACGGCGGTAACGGTCGATGTAAAATCGAAGGTGACCTGGCCTTGCGTTTCGACCGCGCGCATGCCGGTGAAATGCATCGCTGCGATGCCAAGGCCAAGCAGCAAACCGCCGACGGCGAAAGCGTAACGGGAGGTCCCGGTCAGTGCGACGGCAAGTGCGATCCAGGACGCCGCGATCGCCACCAGCACGGAGAGTGTCGTTCCCCGGATCTCATAGGCGATCGGTATACCCCCGTCATAGGCGAGCATCGCTATGAAGTGCGTCGACCAGATGCCGACACCGGATGCAAAGGCGCAGGCCGCGGTCCAAAGGCGCCGCTGGGTGCCTTCGCTGCGCTGCGCACGCAGCAACAGCAGCATCGTGGCGATGCTGCCGGCAAGACAAACGATCGCCGCTACGGCGATCAGACGCCAGTCATGATCATTGCGTATGCATGCAATCACTGAAAACATGGCTGCCCCCGCCTCCTGGGACAGCTTGGCAAGGAGTCGCTAAATAACTGTAAATTGCAAAAGTACCGGGACTCGCCTCTAGTCGTGCCCGGCGGCAAGGCCGCCATCGATCGTGCTCAGTGCCCGATTGAGATGACCATCGAAAACCAGCCGCTGCTCGTCGGCCACGACCGTGATCTCCGGCGGACCCATCAGGCGCACCTGCAAGGACTGGGCAAGCCCCTCCTCCACCCCCTTCTGCAGGAGGTCGAAGTAGCGCGTCCCCGGTCCGGTGACGAGGATCGGCATCGGCTCATAAAGGCTCAGCAGGCGGGAAATGCCGTTGCCGAGAGCGATCCCGGCCTGGCGGAAGGCATATCCAGCCATCCGATGGCCCTGGCGCGCACTGGCCGCGATCTTGTCCATTTCCGAAAGCGGCACGAATTTCGCGGGGATCGTGTCGGAAGGCACCTCGAAGGCCGTGCGCAGGATTCCATAGAAGCCGGCGGCTGCCTCGATACAGCCACGGCTACCGCACCGGCAGAGCCCGGCGGAACTCGTGTGCAGCATGTGCCCGAAATTCGGCGCCGAAACGTCGAGTTCGCCGAAATGCCCTTTCCGCGCCAGGCCGAGACCAATGCTGTGGCCGAGCGATATGGCCGCAAGCGCCTTGAAGTCGTCCCTCCCCTCCTCGGCCCGGACTGCCAGCGCCTGGGCGACCAGCAGCGTTTCGTTGCTCAGCATGATCTTGGCCCGCCACTCCGGCCGGAGCAGACTTTGGAAATCGAGTTCCTCGCTGCCGAAGACCGGCGACCAGATCAGCCGCGCCCCGTCGCCGGCGACGAGACCCTTGCTGCTGATCGAGATGGCGAGCACCTCTTCTTTCGTGATGCGCGAGCGCTGGAGCAGCCGTTCAAGCGCGGCGGCAAATATCTGTCCGAAGGCCGCGGTACCCTTCAGGTCGTGGTTTCTGGCTTCTTCGAACCGGTCGAGCAGCGTGCCGCCATAGTCGGCGAGCGAATACTGCACGATATCGGACGAGATACGCACGACGATCACATAGCCGTAGTCGCGTCTCGGCATGAGCAGCACGCGCGGCCGGCCACGGCCACCCTGGACATGCTGTTCGCTCCTGGCGATGATCCCGGCGCGTTCCAGCTCAGCGGTGATGGCGGAGACGGTGGCGGAGGCGAGAGCGGTTTCCGACGCGATTTCCGTGTGGGACAAGGAGCCTCTCCGGCGGAGCGCCGCAAGGACAAGCATGCTGTTCTGCTGACGTACAAGTTCAGTACTGGACTTGGTCAGCATTACACATCCCTGTCGATGGCGGATCCTTCAACCACATGCCTCCTCCAAAGCATCTGTTGAGCGGCAAGACAAGGCGCCCTGCTTGTTTCCCTGGATCGAAGCCGATTCAAGGATGAAAACAGGCGGCATTTCAAAGTGCTACAGCGATTTTCGAGCACCTCGGAAAAGACGCGCGGCGCTGCCGGGAGCCTTGTTGACAGCCTGCTAAAACTCTGACATTTATTTTCTCGACTGTCGAGAAAAAAGTCCGCACTGGTTGCGGCCCGTTTACGACAGCACTTCAGGGTTGGCCGAGGAGGCGTGCGGGAGGTTCGTGCGCACGGCGCAACCAATTGGGAGGATGAAATGAAATCCGTTTTGAAGCTGATGGCGGGGGTTGCCATCATCGCGTCAATGCATTCGGCCGCGATCGCCAAAGACCTTGTCGTCGGCGTTTCCTGGTCGAACTTTCAGGAAGAGCGTTGGAAGACCGACGAAGCCGCCATCAAGGCCGCGCTTGAAGCTTCCGGCGACAAATATATCTCCGCCGATGCCCAGTCTTCCGCCGCCAAGCAGCTGACCGACATCGAGTCGCTGATCGCGCAGGGCGCAAACGCCTTGATCGTGCTCGCCCAGGATTCCGATGCGATCGCCCCTGCGATCGAAAAGGCCACCGCCGAGGGCATTCCGGTCGTCGGCTATGACCGCCTGATCGAGAACCCGGACGCCTTCTACATCACCTTCGATAACAAGGAAGTGGGCCGCATGCAGGCTCGCGAAGTCTTCAAGGTAAAGCCTGAGGGCAACTTCGTCTTCATCAAGGGCTCCTCGTCCGACCCGAATGCCGACTTTCTCTTTGCCGGCCAGATGGAAGTGCTGAAGGAAGCGGTCGACGGCGGCAAGGTCAAGAACGTCGGCGAGGCCTACACCGATGGCTGGAAGCCGGAAAATGCGCAGAAGAACATGGAGCAGTTCCTGACCGCCAACGACAACAAGGTCGACGCGGTCGTGGCTTCGAACGACGGCACGGCCGGTGGCGCGATCGCCGCGCTTTCGGCACAGGGTCTCGCAGGCTCCGTACCGGTTTCCGGTCAGGACGGAGACTTTGCGGCACTCAACCGCGTCGCGCTCGGCACCCAGACGGTCTCCGTCTGGAAGGACGCGCGTGAACTCGGCAAGAAGGCCGCTGAAATCGCTTCGGCTCTCGCCAGCGGCAAGACGATGGACGAGATCGAGGGCGTTCAAACCTTCAACGGCGGACCGAAGGGTGTTGCCATGAAGTCGGTCTTCCTGGCGCCGCTCGCCATCACCAAGGACAATCTGAACGTCGTCATCGACGCCGGCTGGATTTCCAAGGACGCGGCCTGCCAGGGCGTTGCTGCCGGCACCATCGGCGCGTGTAACTGACGGCTCGGCAATTGAATTGACCTCCAGACGCCGCAACGTGACCCGTTGCGGCGTTTGCTCGAGGTCGGGACGGTCTTGCGTGCGGGTGATAAGATCGCGGCAACGCGACGCTACTGCATGTTTCCTTGAATCGTAGCCGATCCAAGGACAAAAACATGCAGCAATTCAACGTGCTACAGCATCCTTTGCGCGTCTGGTACGACGCGCGGCGCGTAGAACGACCGCATAGGCAAATGGAAACAGTGGGGGACGGCGGCCATGGCCGACACGACGAATACCGCACATTTTAATCGCGCGCGCAGCGCGGCGGAAAATCCGGTGAAGCGCTTCTTCCGCGCCACCGAAATCGACACCCGCCTCTTGGGCATGGTCGGCGCGATGCTGATCATCTGGATCGGCTTCAATTTCCTGTCCGGTGGCTTGTTTCTCACGCCGCGAAACCTCTGGAACCTGTCGGTGCAGACCGCGTCGGTCGCCGTCATGGCGACGGGCATGGTGCTGGTCATCGTCACGCGTAACATCGACCTGTCGGTCGGCTCGATCCTCGGTTTCGTCGGCATGATCATGGGCGTGTTGCAGGCGGAGCTTCTCCCACAGCTCCTCGGCTTCAATCATCCGGCTACCTGGATCATCACGCTCCTTGCAGGCCTTTCGCTCGGCGCGGCAATCGGTGCGCTCCACGGCATGATCATCGCCTTCCTCAACGTCCCGTCCTTCATCGTCACGCTCGGCGGGCTGCTCGTCTGGCGCGGTGCCACCTGGTTCGTCACGAGCGGCCGAACCGTCGCGCCGATGGACGCCACCTTCCGCCTGATGGGCGGCGGCACCGAAGGGTCGATCGGCGCGACAGCCAGCTGGATCGTCGGCCTTCTCGCCTGCGTCGCAATCGTCGCCAGCATTGTCCACTCGCGCAAGCAGCGCAAACGCTTCGGCTTTCCGCGCCGCCCGGTCTGGGCCGAGTATTTCCTGTCGGGAATTGGCTGCGCCCTCGTCCTCGGCGCAGTGGCGGTCGCGAATAGCTATCCCTGGCCGGCCAACATCGCCCGTAAATACGCCGAAGCCAACGGCATCGCCTGGCCGGAAGGCGGCCTCTTCATCGCCCATGGCATCGCCATTCCGGTGCTGATCGCCATCCTGATCGGCATCGTCATGACCTTCATCGCCACGCGTCTGCGCTTCGGCCGCTACGTCTTCGCAATCGGCGGCAATCCGGAAGCCGCCGAGCTTGCCGGCATCAAGACGCGCTGGGTGACGGTAAGGATTTTCGCGCTGATGGGCATGCTCTGTGCCGTTGCCGCCGCGATCTCCACGGCGCGCCTCAACGCCGCCACCAACGCGCAAGGGGAGCTCGATGAACTCTACACGATCGCCGCGGCCGTCATCGGCGGCACCTCGCTTGCCGGCGGCATGGGTACGATCGCGGGCGCCATGCTCGGCGCACTCGTCATGCAGTCGCTGCAGTCCGGCATGGTGCTCGTCGGCATCGACAGCCCGCTCCAACGGATCGTCGTCGGTGTCGTGCTGGTGACCGCCGTCTGGCTCGACACCGTCTATCGCGCCCGCGCAAAATAATCAGGAGTACGAATGATGAGTGAACAACGCACTCCGCTTGTGGAAATGAAGAACATTTCCATCTCCTTCGGCGGCATCCACGCGGTGGACAACGCTTCCGTCGATCTCTATCCGGGTGAAGTGGTCGCCCTGCTCGGCCACAACGGCGCCGGCAAGTCGACGCTGATCAAGATTCTTTCCGGCGCCTACCGGCGCGATGCCGGCGAGATCCTGATCAATGGCGAACCGGCGGACATCCACAATCCGCGCGACGCCAAGAAATACGGCATCGAGACGATCTACCAGACGCTCGCCGTCGCCGACAATGTCGACGCTGCCGCCAATCTCTATCTCGGCCGGGAGCTCCGCACCCCCTGGGGAACGCTCGACGATGTGGCGATGGAGGCGAAGGCGCGCGAGGTGATGGGCCGCCTTAACCCGAACTTCCAGCGCTTCAAGGAACCGGTGAAGGCGCTTTCCGGCGGCCAGCGGCAATCGGTGGCGATCGCCCGGGCGATCCTCTTCAACGCCCGCATCCTTATCATGGACGAGCCGACCGCGGCCCTCGGACCGCAAGAAACCGCCCAGGTCGGCGAGCTCATCAAGCAGCTGAAGCGCGAAGGCATCGGCATCTTTCTGATCAGCCATGACATTCACGACGTCTTCGACCTCGCCGATCGCGTATCAGTGATGAAGAACGGCCAGGTCGTCGGCCACGCCCGCACCGAGGACGTGACCAAGGACGAGGTGCTCGGCATGATCATCATGGGCAAGGTGCCGCCGAAGGCGATCCCAGGCCCCGGCGCCATGCAGATGGCGTGACGGCACCAAGGCCTGTGACCGCATCCGCCCCGATCAATCCGGCGCCGCATCCCTCAAGATGCGGCGTCTTTCTTTGGATCCATATCGCCCATCGGCGATGCGAAGCGACTTCAGCGCGGACCAGGAAAACGAATTTCCCCCACAATCTCCTGCAATTGACCATTGAAGCGACGCGCAAGCTAGGCTAAGAACCGCTCACAGCCTGCTTCGGCGGCCCTGCCGCCAACGGATGCACCCGTAGCTCAGCTGGATAGAGTGTTGGATTCCGATTCCAAAGGTCACAGGTTCGAATCCTGTCGGGTGCGCCATTTTCCTCCCCAATAATTGTCCCGCAAGCGCTTGATTTAATTACGTTTTCCAGAGATTTTGCACGGGATCCGACGCCGCATGTTGCGATTCTGCTGCACCTTTTGCTGCACATATTGCTATACATCAAAGCGTCAGGCATGGTTTTGGAACCGAAGGGAGTTCCGCCATGAACATCAAGCGCCGCAACAAGACCTTCCACCTGATCAAGCGCGTTCCGAAACGCTACGAGGCAATCGAGTCCCGCAAAGTCGTGTGGATCAGCCTGCACACTGATTCCGAGTCCGTTGCACGGCAGAAGGCCCCGACGGCATGGCAGAACATGGTTGAGGCGTGGGAAGCCCGACTTGCGGGCGACAGCGACGACGCCGAACGCCGTTTCGAGGCGGCGCGGGAACTCGCCCAAGTCCGGGGCTTCCGCTACCTCACGGCAGATCGTGTCGCCAAGTTGCCGCGCGAAGAGTTCCTTGAACGGGTTCGCGCCGCCGTACGGCCCGACGGTGAGCCGGATCGGATAGAAGCTGCGGCCGTCCTTGGCGGGGCGAAGGAACCGCCGATCACGGTCGAGCGGGCGCTTGAATTGTTCTGGACGCTGGCGAAGGACCGGACGCTCGGCAAAAGCGAAGACCAACTTCGTCGATGGAAGAATCCACGCATGAAGGCAATTCGCAACTTCGTTGAGGTCGTCGGCAACAAGAACATTGCCGAGATCACGGCCGACGACATGCTCGACTTCCGCGACTGGTGGGTTGACCGGGTGGCGTCGGAAGGACTGGCCCCGAATAGCGCGAACAAAGACCTGATCCATGTCGCCGACACGCTGAAGACCGTCAACAAGATGAAGCGGCTCGGGCTGGTGCTGCCCGTCGGCAATCTGTCCTTCAAGGACGGAAAGAAGCACAAGCGCGAGCGCCCCCCTTTCTCTACGGAATGGATCAAGACCAAGTTGCTCGCGCCCGGCGCGCTCGATGGACTCAATACAGAAGCGCGCTGCATCCTGCTCGGCATGGTCAACACGGGCTATCGCCCAAGCGAGGCGGCCGGGCTCCTGCCAGAGCACATTCGACTCGAACATGATATCCCGCATATCTCGATTGAGCCGGTCGGGCGGCAACTGAAGACTGACCAGTCGAAGCGCGTCATCCCGCTCACTGGCGTCAGCCTCGAAGCCTTCCGGCAGTGCCCGAAGGGATTCCAGCGCTATCAGGAGACCAGCGCCAGCCTTAGCGCCACGGTGAACAAATTCATGCGGGAAAACGGGCTTCTCGAAACGCCCGACCATGTGCTCTACAGCTTGCGCCATTCGTTTGAAGACCGGATGCTTGCAGCCGGAGTCGACGAACGAATCCGCCGTGACATCTTCGGCCATCGGCTTGACCGGGAACGGTATGGGGCGGGCGCAACTCTCGAACACAAGCGGGACATCCTTCAGGCGATTGCCTTCTGACCAGCTACTATCGCCCGCGCCCGTGCTATAGGGTCGGAGGCTTCTAAGCTGGCAATTTCGATTTCGAGTCGTTCGAAGATCGGCGCATAGATCGGATTTTCGACGACGAGTTTAGCGACGGCCGCCCGCAAGCGGACCAATTCGTCCTTTTCCATGGAACGCCCTCAAGGGCGTGGTCCCGTTGAAGAACGCGAGCGAGCGGAGCGGTCAGGATCACGCTCGCCTGCGGGATGGGTCAGAACGCCCCGTTGAGGCGCACGTCGGTCGTGCCGGAAGGATTGACGGCCGTGGCGAGGGACACGCCAATCTTGGTGTTGCCGGTCGCCGTCGTCGTGACCAGCTTCGCCGTATTGTCCCAATAGATCGGATCGCCGACGGCCATCACGTCCGTTGAAACCTTGGGCAGCGTGAAGACGCCGACGGTCACGATATCGACTTCAGCGCCCGACTCGGCGTCGCCAGCGGCCACACCGAAGATGCTGCCCTTCAATACGCCGTCGCCGCTCGACACGGCGTAGGGCGCGGGAAGGGTCAGATTCTCGCCCTTCTGCACAAAGTTCTTCATGGTCAGATTCCTTTCGAAGTCTTGAAGAGGATGGTGTTGACGGGCTTGGTCTGCGCCGCCGCAATCGCCGCGTCGGCGGCCGCGAGCGCCCGCGCCATTTCGGCGTCGGACTTGTAGGACACGGCTTCGCCGTTCTGATCGCGGAACTCCCGCACGCCCTGAAGCCGGGCTGCAAAGAGGGCGTCCCGCCAAGCCTGAAGCTGTTGCAGCGATGCGGCCATGACGATCAGAGACCCGGATTGCGGTAAGCGCCCCGGAAGTCGGTTGCGCCACAACCAAAGTCCAGCACGACGCGGAACTCCTGCCCCAGCACATCCCAGCCTTCGCGGCTCGCCATCTGCGGACCTTGGGCGCTGGACAGGTAAGCATATTCAAGCACTGGCAGGACGGCCGGATCGGCGAAGACGTACCACGACTTGTCTGTGATGCGCGGTTCGACCAGCAACTCCAGCTTCCCCGTGAACGGATTCGCCGTGGCAACCGTGGCCGCATAGATCGCCGCCAGCAACTTTTCGGCGCTGGTCTCAAGCTGCGGCCCGACGACCAGATATTTCGGGGCGGCGTTGATCGGCGTCTTGCCGTCCAGCGCCTTCATGCCACGCATGGCGAGGCGGGCAGCGGACAGGTTTGTTTCGTCCAGCGCCGTGCCCGAACCGGCAAGGTTGCCGTGATCCGCGTGGAAGAGGCGCTTGTTGTCCTCGCCCATGACCGGCCCTGCCCCGCTCGACTGGCGGAAAAGCGCGAAGAGCAGGTTGTTTTCTGTTTCGGCCGCCATGCGGCCGGCGGTCGCGCCCCAATCCCGGAATGCGCCAAGATCGTCATTGATCAGCGCCTTGCGCGACAGTGCGAAAATGGTTCCGTAGGTATCGAGTGCGTAGGACTCGGTCGCCTCGCCCCGGGTCGTGCTCTTGATTTCACCCGACTCCGAGACCTTTTCCAGAAGGCCGATGTCCGACAGCTTCAGCTTGGACGCTGCCCGGAAGTCGGGAAGCGTCGTCTGCCGCGCCAGCACGGTCTTCAGCGGCGACCCTGCGACGTGATAGGCGGCCATCAAAGTCCGGCGGCCGACGCCCGTCAGAAGCTGGGGGAAGTCGCTGGTCGTGTGCATCGCCGCCCGGAAGAGCGCGTCCGGGTCCATTCCGCGCGTCGAGATGCCCGCCGCTTCGACCAACGCGCGGGCGTGGTCGCGAAGCGTGTCGCCTATGAAGGGGCGAGCTTCGTCGGTCGGCGGGGTGCCGCTCACGCGAGCGTAAAGCGCCTCTTCGCGCCGCGTACGGATCATGGCCGGGTCTTCGCTCAACGGGCTCACGACGCGAATGCGCGGCGTGTTGCGAGTCCGTGCCTGCATCGCCTCGAATGCTTCCGCACGGGCTTCCGTGACGGACAGGTCGCGGTCGATCATGTCGTCCGCTTGTTCCGCCGTCATGCCTGCCGCGCGGGCGATAGTGCGGATGGCTGCACGGGTCGCGGCCGGGGTTTCTTCGTTCGGGGTTTCGATCACTTCGTCTTCCATGGTTTCGCTCCGAAAGGTTGCGCCCGGATCGGCCGGGACCGGCACGGCGGAAACTTCAAAGATCGACCACGCCGCCGCCGTGCGGACGCGGACCTTGTTTTCGAGAGAATCGAGCCAGCGTTGGACGCGGTAGCCGACAGAAACGCCCCGAATGACGCCCTGCCGGATGCGCTCGACGATCGGCTTCACGTCATCGGACTGAAGCAAACGAATGGTGGCAATCAGCGCGTTGCCTTCAGTGCGGAAGGCGGTCACGACGCCAATGGTGTCGCGGGCGCTGGCCTGCCGATGGCCGTCGAGAACGGGCGCGCCGATCAGCCGCGACGTGTCGAGCCCGGCCGGGTCCAGCCGTTCGACATAGGCCCCGCGCGGGTCGCGGCGCTGGACATCGGAAAACGTCGAGATGGTCGCTTCCACGGTCAACGCGGCTTCGTCGAACGACTCGGGCGAGATGACCGCGCGGCGGGTCATCGCGTCTTGCGATTCCGGCGATACCTCCCGCTTCCTAGCTTTCGGCATTGGTGGACTCCTTCTGCATCGGCCGCGTGTCGGCGGCTATTTCTTCGTCCAGCTGTTCGATAGACCAGCCGCGTTCGGCCACCGCCTTGCGGCGGCTGGTAAGCCCAGCCTCGATTTCGGCGACAGTCGCTTGAGTGTCCTTCAGCGGATCGACCTGAAGCGGCTTCGGCGGCAACCATTCGACCGCCAGCCATTCGCGGCCGAAGTCGCCCGCGTCGAGTTCGGCGGATAGCACTGCATAGCTGATCACGCGCCGCCACACGGGAGCGAGGAACTGCGGAACGAAGGTGCCGTATTGGATTTGCTCAACGCGCTGGCGAAAAGGCAGAAGCCCGGCGCGAAGGCTTGAATAGTTCGCCCCGGTCAAGTCGCCGTCCACGAAATGCGTCGGCAGGCCCAGCCCGGCGGCAAGCTGCTGAAGGTTGAGCCGAAGGAAGGCGGCCACTTCCGCCGTCTGCTGGGGCGTCGAAAACTTGATGTCCATGCCCGTCGGCAGGCGGCGCAACGTGCCGGGCTCGAGTCCGGCTTCCAACACGCCGCCCTCGCCCGTGCCGTCGAACGGTTCGCCCGACGTGCCGTTCTGATCGATCAGAAAGCCCGCGTGCATGGCCGCCACCTTCACACCGACAAGCAGAGCGTCGAGAAGCTGGTCTAGCTCACTGGCGGGCAGGATGACCGGCGCAAGCCAAGAGACGCCCCGGACCTGCCCGGCCGCCAGTGGCTTCATGACGTGCAAGATTTCGGAAGCGTCGATCCGCACGGGTGGCGCATAGGTGGCGAACTGGTCGTGGGGGCGCGACGACAAGACGTGATAGGCGACGCGGCGGCCGTCGGCGTCGAACTCGACGCCCTGCACGATCACGCCGCCATTACCTAATTCGCGCGTCATGGACTCGTCGATCAATTCCGGCGGGATCAGCCGGACGCGGAGGCCGTCGGAATCGAGGAACTGGACGAAGGCTTCGCCATCCACGACCAGCCCCCGCGCGATGTCCGCCTGAAGGCCCCAAAAGGTCGTGCGAGCGTCGGTGTCCGACTCTTCCGCCCAGGTATTGAAGAGCGTCGACAGCGCCTTCCGGGCGGCGGCGTCGGGATGCTGGGAAGTCGGCATGATGCCGGAGCCGACAAGCGCGCCGGTCCAGTTTCCGACGGCGTTCGCAATCCACGGATTGTTGTTGGCGAGGTAGCGCGCACGGCCGCGAAGGCTCGCCCCGGCGGCCGCCACTTCCGGGTTGATCCGGCCGAAGGTG
Source organism: Sinorhizobium psoraleae (assembly GCF_013283645.1). Classification (GTDB taxonomy): domain Bacteria; phylum Pseudomonadota; class Alphaproteobacteria; order Rhizobiales; family Rhizobiaceae; genus Sinorhizobium; species Sinorhizobium psoraleae. Next base: position 1,155,089 of record NZ_JABEKV010000001.1, on the reverse strand, counting down.
CCCATGGCCCAGCCGCGACGGCCGCCCGCCGCGCCGTCGAACCGGCGGACGTGCTGCGGCCGAGTCGTGCGGCGGAAGAAATTGAAGGGATTGGGCAACCGAACGGGCATGGTCAGTTCACCCGGACGCGCGAATGCATCCGGTCGAGCACGTCGCCAAGATCGATTGCGAGAACTGCCCGTTGCGCGAATTTCGAAAGGTCATAGGTCAGCGACGGGCCGCCGCCTGCGGCGGGGTTATAGATACGAGCGTCGTGAACGATCTTGCCGCTATCGTGCCGAAGGGACCACAATTCCAAGGTCCAGTTGGACACGTCCTCCACGTAATGCTTGATGACCAGCGCGCCGGGCGAGTAGTCGGGCGCGTCGCCGTTGAAGTCCTTCGGATTCCACTGGTAGAGCGCCTTAGCGGCCATATGGCAGGCGTTCTTGTCGCGAATGCCCATTTCGATCATGCGCAGAAGGACCGCGCAGACGATGCAGGTCGCCGGGGCGTAGAGGTAAGCGCCGCGTGATTCGGTTTCGTAGAACGGTGCCCACAGATAGCCCTGCGAAGCGAATTGCCGAAGGGCCGCGATCATCTTCACCTTGTCCTCGCCCGGCTCCGCGATGGTTTCCGCCACGTCCGCGATGGTGAGAAAGTAACCGGGGTTGCGCGGAATCGGCTTGGAAACGAACGCATGATTGTTTTCGTCGAGCATGTCAGGAACTCCCAATGGCTTGTATCGAGTCGGAGAGTTGCTGAAATCTAAAGTATTGTAAATAAGCTACTACCAGTAGCCATAAGCAACTAACAGTTGGCAATGCAGAACAACATAAGAACTAAAGAAATTATACTTGACTTGAGACTTTGTGTCGGTTTATTTCCAGTCTGCCCGGCGGGAGTTGTCCCCTGTCAGGCTCCCTTATACTGGGCCGGGGTGGGCGACTGCCCCGGCCTCTTTGCTAAGGACGAGCAATGCACAGAGTTTTCGCGCTTGACGTGATGCCAGACGGCCGGGTTGTCCCGGTCGCGCCGGAAGACCTGCCGGACTTTACGAAGCCGCCTGAAGGGCTTTCACGGCAAGTGCGACGGCAATGGGAACGGCGCTACAGGGACTTTCGTATCCAATACGACATGCCCGCCGATCTGGCGTGGTACAGTGCAAGTAAACTCACGCTAGGGGCGGAGTGGAACTTCCGGGAATGATATACTGCCAGCCGATCGAATCGGGGCGGGATAGTATGCGAATCTTCATTGATGAGTCCGGCACATTCAGCGGACAAAACAATATTTCTGCCGTCGGGGCGCTGATCATCCCAGATCAAAACTTCAAGGGCTTCGAAAAGCTATATGGTCGCTTGCGCCGCAAGCTTCCCCAAGAAAAAGGCGAAGTGAAAGGGCGTCTGCTCTGTGAAGAGCATATTGGCGAGGTTGTCGCTATCCTCCGCAAGCTAAATTGCCTATTTGAAGTGGTAGCGGTCGACTCCGCCTGTCACACCGAAGATGAAGTGAAAAGGCATAAGACCGGTCAAGAAGAACACATTACAATGCATTTAACGGACGAACACCATGAGACGCTCGTCAATGCGGTTTGGGGGTTGAGAAAACAACTCGAAGCTACTTCACTACAACTTTATGTACAGTCATGCGCGATGGCAGATCTTGTATACAATTCCATCTATCATGCGAACCTATATTACTCGTTTCGGCGTCCTAAAGAGCTTGGGGAGTACCATTGGGTAATCGATGCTAAGAATCGCGATAAGGTGACGGCTTGGGAAGACTGGTGGTCAACGGTCATATTGCCGATGATCGAGTCGAGGTCATTCAGGGAACCCTTCGCTGCCGCCGAAGGAGGCGATTACAGGGCTCATGAACGGTTCCGAACCGAGCCCGGCGAGTACAAAAAGCAATTTATGAAGGACCCTGAAAAAGGGGACGCATTCGACCTAAAGCTGCTTTTGAAGGAAGACTTTCGCTTTTCTTGGGACGCTGAATATGGGCTTGAAGCGGCTGATATATTGGTCAATGCCGTGCGGCGTTCGCTGGCGGGCAATTTCCGGCGTCAGGGGTGGCTACCTGTCCGGCAATTGATGGTGCATTGGGGTCAACACTACATCCGGCTGATCTCCCTAGCCGCAGAAGATCGCAAGCCACCGAAGGTCAGCTACGGCAAAGTGCTATCTGATTTTTCGACCGGCGGGAGAAACATGCTGCCGCCGAAATACGGCGAAGGCTGATCAACGATTCAGCCAAGCGGACCTTATGACAGAAGGCGCTTTCTTGGGCATGGTGGCGCTGGCGACTTCCTCGCCCCCTTCAAGGTGTAGCGCAGCTCGTCCCTGCTTAGAACCCAACGCGCATAGGCCCCGAATCGACCTTCCGAAGATCGGCCGCCTTATGCATCACAATTTTTCCGGTGCCCGGAATGCGGCAAAGCACGGTCCCGTCCTTTTCATCCGCCTCAACGATAAGCCCCTTGTTGGGGTTGTCCTTGTGGACCACTTGATTCCCGACCTTGAACATCATTCCGCCCCTACCGATTCAGCCACGCGGACTTTATCACGGTCGGAGCTTTCTTGAGCATGGTCGCGCTGGCGACTTCCTCTTCCCGCCGATCCAGATTGGCCGTGACCAGTCCGCGCACGGCCATCGCGTAGATGGTGCAGTCGAGCGACTCGGCCCGACGGCCGGGAATTCGTTCCCATAGGCGGACAGGCGCGCCCCGCACATAGCGCATGATCAGGCGTTCCGACGCCAGTTCCTCATAGAACCGGGCTTCCAAACGGTCGCTGAAGCGGACGGTGCGGCCGCGCGTCAACCGGCTGGCAAGCTGCCCCTTCAGGCCGTCCACGCCGACGATGAAAAGCTTCGTCCCTTTCGTGTCGCTCGCCCGGATCGCCGGGCGGTTCCCGGTCGCACCCTTCAAAGCGTATGTACGCCTCGCCATACGAGCCCGTGTGAAGGCGATCACGCGGTCCATGGTCTCCCCATCGCCCGCGTCCACTCCCGCCGCGTCCACGCGCAGGATTCCGCCCTTCGGATGCTTCCAAACGGTGCGCAAAGCGTCGTCGAGTTCCGACCACACGTCATCGCTCGCCGGGTCGCCATAGATGACGCTTTGCCCCAGCACGAAAACTTCATCGCGTGACCAGCCAAGGAAGACGATTTCCAACCGATCGCGCTGTACGTCCACGCCCGCCGTGATGACCAGCACGTCCGGCGGAATGGCGTCGAGCCCGAACGGCTCTGCACGGGCGGCAAGCGCGGCTTCGTCAATCTCTTCGGCAGCTTCGCGCCAGCCTTGAGCGAGGATGGTGTTGACGAAGACCTGAAGCGTGTCCGGGCTCTTCCTCGCCTCGACGAACTCCGCCGCCAGTTTGCCCCAAGAGGCGTTCGCCAGCATCGAGACAAGCGCGTTGAGTCGGAATCCGGCATGGCCACGCACATGCGGCGCGGTCGCCCGCCAGCGGCCGCTTTCAACCATGGCCGCCTTGTGCCGTTCCTCGACGATGGAACCGCATTCCGGGCAAACATAGTGCGCCCGCTCCGGCGCGCCTTCCGGCCACTGGATATCGGCCCAGGTGATTTCGTGCCAGTGCCCGCATTCCGGGCACGGGACTTCAAAGACACGCCGATCCGACCGGGCGTAGGACCGCAGCACATTGCTGGTCTCTTCGATTGTCGGCGTGCTGCCCAAGATGATCTTACGATTTGCGAAAGACAGCGTGCGCCGTTCCGCCAGCGTGATTGGCGAACCTTCAACGCCCGGCTCCATGGCGTCGGCTTCGTCGATCAACAGGACGCGGACGTTGTGTCGCCGGAGATTGCGGGGCGACTTCGCCGCGACTATCTTCAGCGACCCGCCCGCGAAGCGGCGTGACAGAAGCGTGTTGCGGCCGGTTTCGTCGGCTTCGGCCGATAACAGGCCCCGGAGCGCGGGCGTCGCCTCGAAGATCGGTTCAAGGTCGCTGACGACGTAATCGCGGCAGTCCGCTTCCGTCGGCAGAAGAGCGAGGATCGGCGACGGCTCATTGGCGACGTAGGAGGCGAGCGCCCCGGTCAACAGCGTCGTGAAGCCAACACGCACGGGCTTGACCAGCGTCACGCGCTCTAGCTCGGGGTCGGAAATGGCGTCGGCGATTTCCCGCTGGTACGGCCACAGGCTCACGCGGCCGGGCAGTGCCGACACGCCTTCCGGCAGGCGCATGTGCGTTTCGATCCATTCGGACAGGCGAAGGTGCGGCGGTGGGATAAGCGCTCGGAGCGCACGGCGACGCACCCGTTCCGTGCTAAAATAATTCATTCTTTTGAGTCCAGTTTAGAAAGCATGAACAATATAAGCATCGGTATGCCTAAATTAGAAATAACAGAAATCGCACTGATATACACTGATACAGAAAACAACATTGCCGCCAGACCGAATACCGTAGACAAGAAACTTATTGCAAACGCTGACCCTAATATGTTTGCAACAAGATTGTTTTTTGGAACAATCTCTTCGGTAGATTTGTGCGACAAAAAGAAAACAGTTATACTCGTTGGCAACGATATAGAGAATAATGCTAATGCGATTTTCCTCGCCATATCAATATTCGCGAAGGAACACACCGCCAACATTCCAGCGAAGCTTCCACCCGCTAAACCCAGCGTAATTAGATGCTGCATCTCCTGCATGTGAGGATCGATATCCTTATGCGAGCTATCCGTTTTCTTACCTGCCGCCATTTGTACCCCCTTCCGAGTGACTGCCCCAGATTGCTATTCTGATCCGATTCCTTCAAGCGTGTCCCTGATTTCGCGATCGATGGTCGTCACGTCGTGCGCCGTCAGGTGCCCAAGCCGTTGCTGGATTCGCGACGGCAGGGCGAGCATGGCGGCGCGCACGTCCCGGAGAATGGTGGACCATTCGCGCTCGACTTCGGCGGCCGGGATAAGTTCACGGCGGGCGACAGCATTCGCGGTTTCCAGCTTCTCCGCTTGGGCTTCGGCCGCGCGGGTCTTCGCCGCCGTATAGGCGGGGTCGCCACGGCCACGCCCGGAAGTCTTGGACCGCTGGTCGGCGCAATAGGCGAGGATCGATGCCCGGAGCGCGTAGCGGGCGCGGGCGGCGCGGGTCAGTACGCCCGCCACGGTCAATTCGTCGATTCGGCGGCGGGTCAAGCCGAGCCATTCGGCAAGCTCTTCGGCCGTGACCAGCCTATCGGCAGGTTGCTTACTGACAGCGCCGACTAGCTCTTCGATGTCCGATAAAATCGTAGAGTCCATTTTCTATTTTTCCTCGCAGATCGAAAAGCCGGGGCTCCGCGTCCCCCGCGACGGCCGCCCGCCGCAAAGGACCCGGTTGCGAACGGGCATGACCCCTTTGTTAGCGGGCGCGTGCGCGCCTCGAATGAAGACAAACCAGTGCATCGGAGGGCGGGACAACGGGACATCCCTAAAGGGATATGTCCCGGTCCGTCCCGGTAGCCCGATGCGATATTCCGATGCGATATGCCGGTGGGACAAAGCGGGACTGTCCCGGGACAGTCCCGCTTTGTCCCGGTTACACGAGGTCATCATCATCGCCTCCGTGGTGACTATCGGTTGCGAACGAATCCTCGCCAGCGATCACGGCCATGCAGTAGTGGCCGTCAATGAACTCGATGCGGCGCTTGTCCCGGAGCTTTTTCAGGGCACGGTTGAATGCGCGTTTATGACCGTCGCGATCATCCGCCGCCGACAATTCGCCGCTTGCGATACACACGTCTCGCCACCTATCCTTCTGAATGCCCCGCCGTCGGTTGATCTCGACGCCTTCGGCTTCGATCAGATCGGCGAGGATGCGGAACGCGGATTTCTCGCTAGGCGACAGGTGGTCCTTGCGCTCCGGTGCGCTGCCGGGATCGAGTTCACGGCAAACGGCCGCCGTGATCGGGTCGCCGTCGTCGTCGAGCCCCAGCGCTTGCGTGCCGATGGTGAAGGCAATATCCCGTTCGGTCGAACCGTTGCGGTTCTTGGTCAGCTTTGCCCGGACAATGCCGTCCTCGCCACGCGACAGGTGCAGCGACACGTCGAGCGCGCCATTCAAGAGCGAGTGGCCGCGCGGGAGTCCTTGCTGCCCGTCCTTAGTGTCGTGGTGAATCAGGATCACGGCCGCGCCCCATTGGGTCAGGGAACGGGCGACGGCGACAACGCGGCCCATGCCTTCGGCGCTGTTCTCTTCAAGGCAGGGGAACGCCATGGCGAGCGTGTCGATTATGACCAGCGACGGCCGCCGATCCTTTACGGCCGCCTTCAGCCGCTTCAGGTGCTCGCTGCCCTTGCTCAATAGATCGGACACGCCAGCAACAAGAGCGAAGTCGTCGGCTTCGCCGTGTTCGCGCCGGAGCGCCGCCACGCGGGCGCGCATTCCATGCTGGTCTTCCGCCGCGACATAGAGCACGCCACCTTGCCGAACGCGCATCCCGAAGATGTCTTGCCCTTGCGCAACGGCATAGGCGAGGCGCGGCGCGAGAAGCGACTTGCCGACGCCCGGAGCGCCAACGATGCACGCCACGTCGCCTTCGGCGACAAGGCCCTTGATCACATAGCGGCGGGCGTCGCTGGCCTCGCATTCGGACGGCTTCAGGAAGGTCAGCCCGTCGGTTTCGGTCTTCGCATTGCCGCCGACAAGCTCTTCAATGTCGGCGTCGATTTCCGCCTGTTCTTCGGCAGTCGGGATTTCGTCAAAAGCTTCTTCGCGGCGCTTCTCTTCCGCGATGTCCTCTTCGACCTGTTTGCCGTAGACATGGTTGAGGATCGACGGCAGGGACGCAACGCGCTCTTTCCAGCGCGAGTCCCGGCCCTCTTCGGGCACGCGGTCGAAAGCCGCCCTGAGCCGCTTCATGGCCTCGATATAGGACACGCCAGCGGTGGCCCATTTTCCAGCCAAGGCGATGGCCGCCGGATGATAGGACTCGCCGGTCGCGATGGCATCGAGATAGGCGGCCTCGTCGAAGCCGTTGTCATTGGCCGCCCCCTTCTCGCGGCCGCGCTTCCACTTCGCCGTCGCGTCTAAATCGGAAGCGGTATCCACATGCCGCCCATCCACGAGATAGGTCCGCACCTTCGGACGGCCGGTCACGTTGCCGCCGTAGTAGCTCTGCGACAAGGTGAAGGACGCGTCGTCGAGCGCCCCGCCGAAGATACCGTTGAGGCGTGCCATGTGACGTTCGCGCTCGTCCGGCGGAAGCTCTTCGCTGAAGGGAGCGAACACGCGCCAACGCGGCGCGTCGGGCGAATGCGAAGGCGTCGTGTAGACGGCCGCCACAATGCCTGCTTCGGCCAGCATGTCGCGGGCGTCTTCGGGCATGATCTCTTCGCCGTCATAATCCGCTTCAATACCGCTCACGGCGACGACATTGCCGTTGCTGCGGAAGGAATGGCCCGACGGCGAGGCGGCGCGATCGTTGCCGAAGACGGCCATCTTGAACCACGGCAGCTTCGACTTGTCGTCGGCTTCCGTCCGTTCGATCAGCGCGGCAAGCTGGCGGAGCGACAAGCGCATATCCTTCTTCTTCGTCGCGGCCATGGTCGGGAAATGTGTCATGCGGATCGGCCGGTCCAAGGTCGGCGAACCGACCAAATCGTCTTGCTCATCAAAGAAATGCGTGGTATCAGAGTACCGCACCTTTGGTTCCTTTCTGAAGTTGCTGAATCCGGGATTCCCGGGCAAATAGTCCTACGCACGGCTGCGTTTCAGCGCCGCTCCGGTCGTCCTCCGGGGCGGCGCGTCTCGTTTCGGAATTGTGGAAGGGCGCAGAAAATTTGCTGCACATTTTGCTGCACAAAATGCAGCACTCACGCAAGCTAACTATTTGAAAATAAAAAGCTACACGATCAACGTGGCGGATGTCGGGTGCGCCATTTTACTGATGTCCATACCGGAGACATAGGTAACAGCTTGTCCCTAAGACAAGGGTGACAATCCCTTGCCGTACGGTTGTCGATGCTTTGCAAGGTCCTCTGTTCCAAGTCGGAACTTCCCAATTCATAATCGATGAAGCTGACCAGCCGACTCGGTCTCCGCATAGATAGTTGACATCGTCAGATATTTATATGACAAAATCAGACAACATCTAGCAGGGCCAAGGAATGAACCGATGCCGCAGGTCGATCAGGACGATCATGTTGCCGCTGTGCGGCGTTTCAGCCGCTTCTACACACGCCGGATCGGTCTGCTACACGAAGGCTTGCTTGGAGGTCCGCTTTCTCTCGCCGAAGGCCGCCTCGTCTACGAGCTCGCGCAGCGGGGAACATCCACGGCCAAGGAACTCGGGGCAGAGCTCGAACTCGATTCCGGCTATCTCAGCCGTCTCCTACGGAGCCTGGAAGAGCGCGGCCTCGTCTTGAAAAGTCCGTCGCCCGAGGACGGGCGGCAGGTATTGCTCTCGCTGACCCCGGCGGGCCGCGACAGCTTCGCCGTCATTGACGCTCGTTCGCGCGAAGAAGTGGGCGCCATGCTCGATCGCCTCTCCCTGCCTGAACGGCGCAAGCTCGCCGTGGCGCTTGCCGAGGCCGAGCGTCTGCTCGGGGGTGTACCCTCCGAGCCTGCTCGCGTCCCCTATATCCTGCGCACACATCAGCCCGGAGACATGGGTTGGATTGTCCATCGTCATGGCGTGCTCTATTCCGAGGAGTATGGATGGGACGAGACTTTTGAGGCTCTCGTTGCCCAGATCACGGCAGATTTCATTCAAAACTTCAAACCGAACCGCGAGCGCTGCTGGATTGCGGAGCGCGAAGGTGGGATCGTCGGTTCTATCTTCCTGGTTGAAGAGTCAGCGAGCGTCGGCAAGCTCCGTCTCCTCTACACGGAGCCGAGCGCTCGAGGTCTCGGGATCGGTCGCCGGCTCGTCGAGGAATGCATCCGTTTTGCGCGGCAGGCTGGATATTCCAAGATCACTCTTTGGACCAACGACATCCTGACCGCGGCGCGGCACATCTATCAAACGACAGGCTTTCATCTCGTGCAGGAGGAGAAGCACCACAGCTTCGGGCACGACCTGGTCGGGCAGAACTGGGAACTGCTGCTGTGACGGAAATGGCGCTGCCCTCGAAAGGCGGCGCTCAAAAATGCCCATTTGATTTCCGGACGTCATGATCGACTGATGACGCGACTTTGATGCCGGGGCGCACAGACAATCTTCCGAAAACGCCACCTCGGCGTCCGGTTGCGAGGGCTCACCGGGGACGGTGACCTTTTACGACGGATGGCTGAAGCGAGCGACCTTCGCATCCTTCATCAGGTTGCGGAAGTTGGGGCCGCTGACATGCACCAATGTCCGGTGGTCACCGCCTTCGAAATAGACGTCGCTGACGTTGCCGAGGCTTTCGTCGAGGATCACCGGCACATTATAGGCCGATCCGATCGGCGGCACCGCACCGGTGTCGCAATCGGCGAAAAGCGTGCTGACCTCCTCCTCCGAGGCGAGGCCAAGGCGCCTGTTCATCACTTCCTGCAATGTGGAAAGTTCGATCCGATGCGTACTCGGAACAACGGCGAGAACGTATCCCATTTCGTGATGCACGACCACGGATTTGGCCAACCTGCTGCCCGGAACATGGGCCGCCTGCGCTGACTGGCTGGTGGTTGCCGTGCGGTGATGAGCGACGGTGTCGTAGGCGACACCCTCGCCTTCAATATAGTCTTGAAGTTTTCTTGCGATCGTCATCGTAGGCACCCTTGATGTTGCGTAGTGACGTATCAGGAGAGACATTTTCCTCTCATCACCTGCGAAGTCAACGACGAATGGCAGATGCGAACGGCGCCCGTGGCGGCGCTCGGGTGCCTTGCTCGGGTCGCAAGAGAGGGCCGGCGGCCGCCTTTGCGCAGCCACCGGCCTTCTGCAATTGAGCCCTTGTCAATGGGCGGACGCACTTTCCTTCGGGAAGTCCGTCGAGACCGCGAGTTCGCGCCAGGCGGCGAGTTCACCGGCGACATGGGCGTTCTTGGCTTCGATCGCCGCGACCGTATCGCTTCCGAACGGCATGCGCAGCGGCGGGTTGTCGGCATGGGCGAGTTGCACCATGGCCTTTGCGAGCCGTGCCGGATCACCCGGCTGGGCATGATTTGCCGTCTTGGCGAATTCGCGCATGGCGCCGACGGTCTCGCCATAGTCCGAGATCGACAACGGGCTGACCGCCAGCGATTGCTCGTCGAGGAAGTCGGTGCGGAAGAAGCCCGGCTCGACCACCGTCGCCTTGATGCCGAGCGGCGCAAGTTCTTTGGCAAGTGCCTCGGTCAGTCCCTCGATCGCGAATTTGGTCGACCCGTAGACGCCCCACCCGGTAAAGGCCGAATAGCCGCCGATCGAGGAGATATTGATGATATGGCCCGACCGCTGGCGCCGCATTTGCGGCAAGACGGCCCGGGTCACCGCAAGAAGGCCGAACACGTTGGTGCGATAGATCTTCTCGATTTCTTCTGTCGTTGCTTCCTCGACGGCTCCAAGCAGGCCGTAGCCGGCATTGTTGAGCAGGACGTCGATCCGGCCGAAGCGTTCCACCGCTGCCGCGGCTGCCGCCCTGGCCTGTTCTTCGTTGGTGACGTCGAGCGCCAGCGTCAGGAGATTTTCGTGCCGGCCGAGGACATCGAGGGATTCGAGGCGGCGCGCTGTGGCAACCACCGCGTCTCCGGCGCTGAGTGCCTCCTTCGTGATGAGCGCGCCAAAACCGCGGGAAGCGCCCGTGATGAACCAGATGCGCATGGCAGTATCCTTTCTTGAGTCAAGTTGAGTTGAGTTGAAAGTTCTTTTCGAGTTCGATCAGGTCGAACTGGCAGCCGGAAAATCTGCCCCTTCGGTCACTTCGGCCCAGGCGTCGAAATCCTTGCGCAAGGCATCGAGCTTCGCCCGGGCGCCGGCGAGAGCCTCGCGGCCGAGCAGCAGCCGCAGCGGCGGTTCGGCGGCATTGACCGCCATCACGATCGCACGCGCGGCCCGTTCCGGATCGCCCGGCTGCTCGCCGCTGTAGCCCCTGATCCTCCGCCACACCGCCCCTGCCGTGTCCTCATAGTCGTTGATCGAGACGGTGGCCTCGCCGGCGGAACGTCCCGCCCAATCGGTGCGGAAAGGACCGGGCTCGACAATGAGTATCTTGATGCCGAGCGGCTCGACCTCCTTCGACAGCCCTTCCGACAATGCCTCGACTGCGAATTTCGAGGCCGCGTAGAAGCTGAGCGACGGTACCGACCGCAGGCCGCCGATCGAAGAGATGTTGACGATTGTGCCCGAGCGGCGTCGACGCATGCCGGGGAGGACCGCGCGCGTCATGTTGGCGAGGCCCCAGACGTTGACCTCGAACATGGCGCGGACCGCATCCATGTCGCTCTCCTCGAAGGCGCCGAAGTAACCGACACCGGCATTATTGACGAGAACGTCGATGTGGCCGAAGCGCTGCTCGGCGGCGCGTGTCGCCTCGGCAATGTCATCTGCCTTCGTCACATCGAGCGCGAGAGCGAGCGTGCGGTCCGGCGCGATGGCCGATAGATCGGCAACCTGCGTCGCATCACGAGCGGTGACGACGACGTTATGGCCGAGCGCGATGACGTGCTGTGCGAGCGCGCGGCCGAAGCCGGTCGAGCAGCCTGTGATGAACCATGTCTGTGCCATTGCGAACTCCTTCCTTGATCGGATGAGGATCAGATCCTCGAGGCCGGGGCTGCCTTGCCCGTGACGACAAGGGGAGAATGGCGCAATTCGATTTGCGTGATTAGAATGGAAATTCTCTCAATAATGCTGAGCAAGATTCATCTATGCGCGCAACCGACCTATCAGAGCTCGCGGCCTTCGACGCCGTCGCCCGACACCGGAGCTTCCGGAAAGCGGCCGAGGAACGCGGGGTCACGGCCTCGGCGATCAGCCATGCCGTCAGCAATCTGGAGGAGCGGATCGGACTTCGGCTGCTCAATCGCACGACCCGCAGCGTCTCGCTGACTGATGCCGGCACCATGCTTCAAGCGCATCTTACTCCCGCCTTCGGCGACATCGGCTCGGCGCTCGAGGCGCTCAACAGGTTTCGCGATACGCCGTTCGGCAAGGTGCGCATCAATGTCCCGAATTCGGTTGCCCCATTCATTCTGGGGCGGGTGATGGGGCCGCTCATTCGGGACAATCCCAATCTGCAACTCGAGATCTCGGCGACCGACCGGCTGGTGGATATCGTCGAGGAAGGTTTCGACGCCGGCATCCGCCTCGGCGAGAGCCTTCGGGAAGGCATGGTGGCGGTGAAGATCGGGCCTCGGCTTCGCTTCGCGGTCGTGGGCGCACCGGACTACTTCCGCGAACGGAGCATCCCGCAGACGCCGCATGAGTTGAAGGACCATGTCTGCGTCCAGAACACGTATCCGAGCGGCGTGCGCTACCCCTGGGAATTCGAACACAGCGGCGAAGCTGTCGCCTTCCACCCGAGCGGACCGATCGCGCTCGACGACCAAGACCTCATGGTCCAGGTGGCGCTCTCCGGCGTGGCGCTCGCCTATGTCTGGGAAAATCGCGCACAACGCGAGATCATCGACGGCAGGCTGATCCGCTGCCTTGACGAATGGTGCCCGCCGGAGGACTGGTTCTACCTCTACTACCCGAGCCGCCGGAACATATCCGCGGGGCTGCGGGCCGTGATCGAAGCGATGCGGGTGTAACTGGGCCGGCAAACAGGCCCTCCGCGCCCGAACCGCATGGTCGTCACGGCGCTTACTGCCTTAAGGACGCCTCAGACACGGCGCCCCAGCCATGCCTTCAATGCGACGGCATTGTTCCTCTCCTCGTTGCGCGCCGCATAAAGCAACGTCACGGGACCCTTTGCGAGATGCTCGCGGAGCTCGTGGACCGCCGCCTGGGCCGTCGCGTCCTCCAGCTCCCCCGCATAGGCCGTGCAGAACTCGTCCCATGCATCCGGGTTTCCATGGAAGCGCTTGCGCAAGGCATCGCTCGGCGCGATGTCTTTCAGCCAGAGATCAATCCGCGCCTTGTCCTTGGCGATCCCGCGTGGCCACAGCCTGTCGACGAGGATGCGCGCGCCGTCGCTTGCCTCCGGCGCCTCATAGACACGCTTCAGTGTCAGCGAACTCATAAGACTTTCCACCTGCCTAGCTATGCCCCGCAAACGCTCGGAATGTCGTTCCCTAAGCCGAGACTGATGCCTCATTCGCCCGGACCGCCCGCCAGGCCGCGATGATCGCGTCTGCCGCAACATCGCCGGCGAGATCATCGGTCAGCCATGAAATCACCGATACGCGCATGACCTTGCGACCGCGCCAGGTTGCGCCGCCGCAGAAGCAGACGCCATCGGTCTGTATTCGCTCGATCGTCCGTTGCGTGAGCCGGTCGGCCTCATCGCCCGCGTGTTTCGCACCGAACCGCACGAGGAACTGATTGAGCACGACGTCGTTCAGGACCTCTATTCCCTCTTCCGATCTCAGCCTTTCGGCCATTGCATGAGCGACCCGGCAGTGACGCTCGACCATGGCGGCGATCCCGTCACGCCCCAGATGCTTGATCATCCCCCAGGTGGCAAAGCCACGGGCACGACGCGACAGTTCCGGAACGAAATGGCTTGGATCGCGCTCGCCCTCAAAGCTCGGCGGCAGGTAGCTTGCCGCAGTCGTCATCGCACGGCGATGCGCCTCTTCGTTGCGAACGATGGCATAGCCGCAGTCATAGGGTGTTTGCAGCCATTTGTGTCCGTCGGTCGCCCAGGAATCGGCCCCGTGGACACCCTTGGCAAGTCCGCTCCTCTGCGGGCAGGCGCGCGCCCAAAGGCCGAACGCGCCGTCGACATGAACCCAGGCGCCGATATCTCTGGCGATGGGGATGATGCCTTCGAAATCGTCGAAGGCGCCGGTATTGATCTGCCCCGCCTGAAGGATGGCAATGCACGGCCCGGAGACCTTGCCGGCCGCCTCGGCGAAATCGGAGGTGAGAATTCGTCCCGCACCATCGGTCTTCACGCGAACGACCCGGTCATGCCCGAGGCCTAGAAACTGCAGCGCAGAGAAGACCGTCGCGTGCGCGTCATCGCCAATCAGGACCGCAATCGGCGGGGCACCAAACAGGCCCTGCCCTTCGACGTCCCAGCCGACCCTTCGCAGGACGGCGCCGCGTGCTGCAGCGAGGCAGACGAAATTGGCGACCGTCGCGCCGGTAACGAAACCGATGGAACTTTCTCTCGGCAGATCGAGAAGATCGAGCAGCCAGCCGCCGGCAACCGCCTCTGCGGCGGCCGCTGCCGGCGTTGCATGATGGTTGCCCGTGTTCTGGCCCCAGGCGCTCGTCAGCCAGTCAGCGGCGACGCCCACCGGATGCGACCCGCCAATGACCCAGCCGAAAAAGCGCGGGCCCGTCATCGTGTGAAGTCCCGGCTCCGCCTTCGCCACAAGCTCGTCGATCACACCAGGACCGGCGCACCCCTCGATCGGCAGCGGCTCGCGAAATCCCTTGAGCGATGCGAGATAGGAAACCTGCGGCTTTTGCGGAATCTCGGATATTCCGTCCCGGAAACGCATGGCATGTTCTGCCGCGCGCCGAAACAGGCCATCGACCGACCGTTCCCCCATGTAACCCCTCCCTGCCAAGGCGCCACATCGCCCTCGGCCATTCGCAATGGCAACTCTCTGGTCACCCGTTCTGCCGTTTGCAGCATTCGACCGGCCACGTGCTTGTTCGCGCATGGCCGGAGCCTGCCTTCTACCAAGGCGGAGATTATGCCGCCCCCCGTTCCTCTATCGGCCTTACGTTCTGGTTCATGCGGAACAGGTTTTGCGGATCGTATCGCCGCTTGACCTCGACAAGCCGTCCGTAATTGCTGCCATAGGCGCTCTCGACGCGGTCGACCTCGTCGGCCGGCATGAAATTGATATAGGCTGTTCCGGCCGCATAAGGCTTTGCCGCCTCGAAAAGACGGCGCGCCCAGTCGATGCAGACCTGGTCCATTTCCGGTTCGCGCCACCGGGCATGAACATTCATGACGAAATGCGAGCTGCGCTGCGGGAAAGCCGTTTCTTCGGCTGCAATACGACCGGCGGCACCGCCGACGTGGCCGATGAAGATCTCGCATTCCGGTCCCGGCAATTGACGAATGGCTTCCAGCAGGATGCCGATCGTCGTATCGGACAGTTCCATGAAATCGTGGCTCTTCCAGTAGTTGCGAGCGCCGGGCGTGAGCAAGGGATCGAACGCCTGCTGCCAGCCGACAAAGGGACTGGGACCGACGACATCGGCGATCGGATTGCCGATCGAGCGCAGGGCAGCGGTCGCCTGCCCCCCGGCCGCGATATCGCCTGAGTAGCACATGGCCAGAACGAGAATTTCCTTGCCGTGCCACTCTTCCGGAAGGAATGGCAGCGGCGGCGCCTGCCGCATTACCGCCCAGCAGGTGAGTTCGTCGGGCGCCGTCTCGAGCGCCTGGCGGTATTGCTGAAGGACGGCTTGCGCGTCCGCAAAGGGGTGAACGACGAGCCCCGCCAGGACCTGCGGTTCAAGGTCGTGAAGCTGGAATTCGAAAGCTGTGACGACGCCGAAATTCCCGCCGCCGCCGCGCAGCGCCCAGAACAGATCGCGATGCTCAGTCGGGCTTGCGCGGACCAGCTCGCCATTCGCCGTCACGACATCGACCGAAAGCAGGCTGTCCAGCGTCAAACCGAACTTGCGCGTGGTCCATCCGAAACCGCCGCCAAGCGTCAATCCGGCAATACCGGTCGTCGAATTGATCCCGGTCGGCAGCACCAGTCGGAAAGCCTGGGTCTCCTTGTCGACGTCGGCGAGCGTCGCACCCGGCTCGACCCAAGCCTTCTTCGCCGTGGCGTCCACCCGCACCGATTTCATCGGTGACAGATCGATCATCAGGCCGCCGTCGCAGACAGCGTTGCCTGCAATGTTATGTCCACCGCCACGCACGGCGACGAGCAGGCCGTTTTCGGCCACGAAACGAACCGCGTTGATGACGTCTGCGGCGCCGGCGCATTGCACGATCAGCGCGGGCTTGCGGTCGATCATCCCATTCCAGATCGCGCGCACCTCGTCGTAGGCCGCGTCGTTCTCAGTGAGCACGCGGCCCCGCAATTGCCCCGCCAGCGCCTCGACCGCCTCGGCCTTAATCGTCGTCTTTCCCGCTTGCAGATTAGTGAGGCTCATTTCATCCATGATTCGCTCCTCCCGCGGTGAACCATGCCCCAGCGAGCGGCATCTTGCGCCTTTCCCCAAACCCGCGCAAGCAGCCGGCCCGGCTGCATTGGCCAGCCTCAGGACGCCTCATGGTTGCAATTGCCCCGAAAATACTCCAAGGAGCGCCGGCGACGCGCGGGCTCATCCACGGGTTGTGCCGATTCCCCAGGGAGAACGTCGCCAATCAAGCCCCGGGCAAGGCTGGAATACGAAAAAACGGAGCGCAACGCGCACGTGGGAGGCAGATCGGGCATGAAAGTCGTCATTCTCGCCGGTGGATACGGCACACGCATCTCCGAAGAGAGCCACCTGCGCCCCAAGCCCATGATCGAGATCGGCGGCCGTCCGATCCTCTGGCACATCATGAAGATCTACAGCCATTTCGGCTTTTCCGATTTCGTGATCTGCCTTGGCTATCGCGGCTACATGATCAAGGAGTATTTCTCCAACTACATCCTGCACTCCTCGGACGTCAGCTTCAACATGGCGACGGGCGAGACCATTTTTCACACAAGCAAAGCAGAACCTTGGCGGGTAACCCTCGTGGAAACCGGCGCGGAGTCGATGACCGGCGGGCGCCTGAAGCGCGTCGCCGATTATCTCGGCGATAGCTTCTGCCTCACCTACGGCGATGGCGTCGCCGACATCGACATCCGCGCACTGACCGATTTCCATCGCCGACATGGACGGGACGCGACTGTCACGAGCGTCGTGCCGCCGGGACGATACGGTGCGCTCGCAATCGACTCCGGCCAAGTCTACAGCTTTACGGAAAAGCCTGCGGGAGATAACGGCCGCATCAATGGCGGCTTCTTCGTGCTCAACCGCTCGGTGCTCGACCGGATCGAAGGCGACCACACCCCGTTTGAAGACGGGCCGCTCGAAGGCCTGGCGCGCGACGGCCAGTTGATGGCTTTCCAGCATGACGGTTTCTGGCGTCCGATGGACACGCTGCGCGACAAGAACCAGCTCGAAGAACTCTGGCAGCAGGATCGCGCACCCTGGAAGGTCTGGTCATGACCGGTCTGCCTGATCCAGAGTTCTGGGCGGGAAAACGCGTCCTTCTCACGGGCCATACGGGCTTCAAGGGCAGTTGGGCCGGACTGTGGCTGCGAGAGATGGGGGCGCATGTGACCGGCTACGCCCTGGCGCCGGCCTCGCAGCCATCGCTCTACGCCCTGCTGCATGAGGACGAATTGCCGGAGGGGAAATTCGGAGACATTCGCGATCGCGAAGCACTTGCCGAGACCCTGCGGACGAGCGAGCCGGAAATCGTTCTGCACATGGCGGCACAGCCGCTCGTGCGTGAGAGCTATGCAGCGCCGGCTGAGACCTTCGACGTGAACGTCATGGGCACGGTACGGCTCCTGGAGGCCGCCCGCGCCGCTCCGTCGGTCAAGGCCATTCTCGTGGTGACGACGGACAAGGTCTACCGCAACGACGAGAGCGGCCGCCACTTTCGGGAAACCGACACCCTCGGCGGCCATGATCCCTATTCAGGCTCGAAGGCCGCGTGCGAGATTGCGGTCGCGACTTGGCGCAGTTCCTATTTCAACGGGCGCGGCATCCGCATTGCCACGGCGCGCGGCGGTAACGTCATCGGCGGCGGCGACTTTTCTGCCGACCGGCTGGTGCCCGATATCGTGCGGGCAGCGCTTTCAGGTGAAAGACTCCATATCCGCAGTCCGCTGGCGACGCGCCCGTGGCAGCATGTGCTTGACTGTCTCAACGGCTATTTCCTGTTCGCCGAATCGCTCTACAAGGGCGAAGCCAGCGTCGATGCACTGAACTTCGGCCCTTCGCCCACCGAGCAGCCCATTGCCGTGCGCGACGTGGCGAACGCCATTCAGGCTGCAATGGGCCTCTCCCCGCAATGGGACGATGTTTCCTCGCTCGCGCAACCGCGCGAAATGCAAACACTCGGTCTTGATCCGGCACTCGCAGCCGAGACCCTCGCCTGGCGCGCGCGACTGACGCAGCGACAGGCCATCGAGTGGACCGCACACTGGTACAACGGCTGGCGCCGGGGCGAGACCGCTCGCCAGCTCACGCTCGGCCAGATCGCCGCATTTACGAAAGGTCGCCCATGATAATGCCTCATCACTGCCGCTTCTGCTCTACCCCGCTTGCGACCCTGGTTGCCGACCTGGGTGCGACGCCCTGGTCCAACTCGTTTCTCGAGCCGACCGAAGAAGCGATCGCGCGGGAGCAGGCTTTTCCCTTGCAGGTGATGGTCTGCTCGGAATGCCTGCTCGTCCAGACCACCGAAACGGTACCCGCCGACGAGATCTTCAACGCCGAATATCACTACCTGTCTTCTTTCTCGACGAGTTGGCTGGACCATTCCCGCCGCTATGCCGAAAAGATGATCGGTCGTTTCAATCTCGACGGCACGTCACAGGTGGTGGAGGTTGCCTCCAACGATGGCTATCTGCTGCAATATTTCGCCGAGAAGAATATTCCCGTGCTTGGTGTCGAACCGGCAGCCAACGCTGCCAAGATCGCCGAGGAACGCAACGTTCCGACCCACGTCGCCTTCTTCGGGCAGATCACCGCGAGTGAACTGGTCGCCCGCGGCATCCGCGCCGACCTGACGGCCGCAAACAATGTTCTGGCGCACGTGCCGGATATCGCCGACTTCGTCAGCGGCTTTCCGATCCTGCTCAAGCCGGACGGCGTGGCGACCTTCGAATTCCCGCATCTGCTGCACACGATCGAAGGCATCCAGTTCGACACGATCTACCACGAGCACTATTCTTATCTCTCGCTCGTCGCCGTCGAGCGTATTTTCAAGACCTGCGGCTTGCACGTCTTCGACGTGGAGGAACTGCCGACCCATGGCGGCTCGCTTCGCGTCTATGCGCAACTGGCGGGCGGCAAAAGGCCGGAGACCGCCGGTCTCGCGAAGGTGCGCTCCGACGAAGCGGCGGCCGGACTGATGCGCATGGAGACCTACCTGGCGTTCGGGAAGCGGATCGCAGCAGTCTGCGAAGAGTTCCGGGCCTTCCTTGCGGACGCAAAGGCTGAGGGCAAGACCGTGGCGGCTTATGGTGCGGCGGCCAAGGGCAACACGTTCCTGAATGTTTGCGGCCTTACCTCGGATGACATAGCCTTTATTGTCGACCGTAACGACCTGAAACAGGGCAAGCTGTCGCCCGGCAGCCATATCCCGATCCACGCGCCAGACGAACTGGCGGCCGCCAAGCCGGACTATGTCGCGATCCTTCCCTGGAATCTAACGGACGAAATCGTTGCCGCGAACGATCATGTTCGCTCCTGGGGCGGCCGTTTCGTGGTTGCCATTCCGGAAGTGCGGGTGATCTGAGGCGGGCGCTCCCCCGCCTCACGCCGGCGGTCAGATGAAGGCGAAGCTTCGGTCGCGCTCGGACATCTGGGTGATTTCAATGGGCCATGCGATATTCATGCGCGGATCGAGCGCGTTCAATCCGCCTTCCGCCTCCGGCGCAAAGGGTTTGTCGTGGAGATAGATCAGCTCGCAGTTCTCGATGAGGGTCTGGAACCCATGGGCAAAGCCGCCCGGAATCATCATCGACCGCGCGTTCTCGGCGCTCAAAACCTCACCGTGCCAACGCAAATAGGTCGGCGAGTCCGGACGCATGTCGACGGCGACATCGAAAATCGCGCCGGCCAGGCACGACACGAACTTCGCCTCTTCATGGGGAGACCGTTGGAAATGCAGCCCGCGAACAGCGCCCTTGGTGCGGGTCATCGTGTGATTGATCTGCGCAATCGCGCCGGTCGAACCGAACCCGAAAAGCTCCTCCTGGCAGAAGAAACGCGAGAAGAAACCACGCTCGTCACCGAACTGCATGCGCTCGACCACCGTCAGGCCGGGAAGTTCCGTATGGATGCGCCTGAAGCGCTGCATGGCATGTCCTCTCAATTGGCCGAAGGGTTCATCAGGGCGACGACCTTGGAGGGCGGTACCATCATTTCCGTGCGATCGAAAGCCGTTGTTGCGCGGAAACCTGATATCAGGCCCATGAACGCCATGCCTTGCAAAAATCGCCCTCGCCCGCGACTGGAAAACGCTTGACCAAACAAGTCCTTCTCACCGGCGCCACCGGTTTTGTCGGCCGCCATGTTTTACGCGAATTGACCGAACGCGGCATTGTCGCGTGCCCTGTGGTCCGCCCGGCAAGCGAGGACAGATTCCTCGGCATGGCCGGAATCGGGCGCATTCTTTCAACCGACGCGCTTTTTTCCGAATCGGCGGAGTGGTGGGCGCAAGCACTCGCCGGCATCGATACGATCATCCATCTGGCCTGGTACGCCGAACCCGGCAAATACCTCACGTCACCCATCAATCTCGATTGTCTCACCGGCACTCTGGCGATCGCCAAGGGCGCTGCCGCCGCGGGCGTCAGGCGCTTTGTCGGTATAGGCACATGCTTCGAATACGAACTCACCGGCCGCCCCCTGACGACCGATACGCCGCTCAAGCCCCTGACGCCCTATGCGGGCGCCAAGGCGGCGGCCTTCATGACGCTTTCGCAATGGCTGCCGCAGGCAGGCGTCGAATTTGCCTGGTGCCGGCTGTTCTATCTCTATGGCGAAGGAGAAGACGAGCGGCGCTTCGTTCCCTATCTCAGAAAATCCCTTGCCTCCGGGCAGAGGGCGGATTTGACCCAAGGTCACCAGGTCCGCGATTTTCTTGACGTTCGCGAGGCAGCCAGGATGATCGTGGCCGCTTCGGTCAGCACCGCGCAAGGAGCGGTCAATATCTGTTCAGGCGTACCGGTAACGATCCGAGAATTTGCTGAGAGAATCGCCGACGAACATGGTAGGCGGGACCTGCTCAATTTCGGAGGTCGAGCTGAAAACCTCGTCGACCCACCTCATGTCGTGGGCGTCAGGTGAACCGACAGGCTGAGGAACCACTTATGGCATCAGGAAACGCCACGCGGGTGCTTTACGAGCAACGCGAGTTGCCGATTTTTCAGAACAAGATGTACGACAGCGCCGACGAGGCAATATCCTCTCCGCGCGGCGAGATGCGCCTGGTGGAGGATCTTGGCACGGGCCTGGTGCGCAATGCGGCCTTCAGGCCGGAACTGATGATCTACGATACGAGCTATCAGAACGAGCAGGCCGTCAGCCCTTCGTTCCAGCGTCATCTGGATGATGTCACCAGGATCATTCTCGATACGATGGGCCGCCAGGAGCTCGTTGAAGTTGGATGCGGGAAGGCTTTCTTCCTTGAGAAACTTCTCGGCCAGGGCGTCGATATCACCGGTTTCGATCCGGCCTATGAGGGCGACAACCCGCGCGTCCGCAGGGAATATTTCCAGCCCGGGTCCGGCATCGAGGCCAAGGGCCTCATCCTGCGCCATGTGCTCGAGCATATTCCGGATCCCGTCGCCTTTCTCGAGCAATTGAAACAGGCGAATGGCGGCCAAGGAAAGATCTATATCGAAGTTCCCTGCTTCGACTGGATCTGCGAGCGCCGGGCCTGGTTCGATATCTTCTACGAGCACGTCAATTATTTCAGACTTTCCGACTTTCACCGGATCTTCGGCAACGTCATCTCGAGCGGCCGGGTCTTCGGCGGCCAGTATCTGTTCGTCGTCGCGGAACTGAATTCGTTGCGCAGACCCGCCATCGATGAGAACGACCGGGCGGGCCTTCCCACGGATTTCACCCGCAAGATCGAGGCGCTGGATACGGCGGACCAGGAGCCGGCTGTGATCTGGGGCGGAGCGTCGAAGGGCGTAATCTTCTCGCTGCTCCGCACGCGTGCGGGATTGCCGGTAAAGGCGGTCATCGACATCAACCCGGCCAAGCAGGGCAAATACCTGCCGATTACCGGACTACCGGTCCGCGCGCCTGAGGATGTCCTGGCGGATTTGCCCCCTGGTTCAAGCATCTACGTGATGAACCGCAACTATCTCGAAGAGATCAAGCGAATGTCCAACAACGCATACACCTATATTGAGGTCGATCATGACTGATTTCCGAGAGGAGGTTGCTGCGCGCATCTCCGAAATCGAGGCAAACAGCGAATTCCGGAAGAGTGCCGCCGATTTCCTGCGTCAGTCGATCGGTCCGAAATACTCCTACAACTACTTCTGGATGGGCCGGCCCATCATCCAGTATCCGCAAGACATCGTCGCGATGCAGGAGATCATCTGGCAGACCCGGCCGGATCTCATCATCGAAACCGGCATCGCTCACGGTGGTTCGCTCATCATGAGCGCATCGATCCTGGCGCTTCTCGACATGAGCGATGCGATCGAGGCCGGCACGACATTCGATCCCCGCGCTCCGCGCAGGAAGGTTCTGGGCGTCGACATCGACATCCGTGCCCACAACCGCGAGGCCATCGAGGCTCACCCGATGTCGTCCAGGATCCACATGATCCAGGGGTCGAGCATCGAGCGGAACGTCGTCGAGCGGGTTTACGACTTTGCAAAGCCGTTTTCGCGCGTTCTCGTCTGCCTCGACAGCAATCACACCCATGATCACGTATTGGCGGAACTGGAGGCCTACGCGCCGTTGATCACGAAGGACAGCTATTGCGTCGTGTTCGATACCGTCATCGAAGATCTACCGGAAGAAGCCTATCCCGATCGTCCCTGGGGCAAGGGAAACAACCCCAAGACGGCCGTGTGGAAATATCTCGAATCGCATCGCGAATTCGAGATTGACCGCTCCATCGATCGGAAGCTGATGATTACCGTTGCCCCCGACGGCTTCCTGCGGCGCAAATGATCCGCAAGGACCCAGAACAACGCCCCGAAGCTCTTTTCGGGGCGTTTTTTGTTGTTTCAGAAGCAGTCAGGGTGAGGAGCGACCAGAACCCCGGATCGATATTCAGCCCCGCCGAAATCCCTTGCTCGCCACCATCAGGTTGCGCGTATAGTCCTCGCCGATCCGTCCCGCGACGAGATCAGCCGACGACAGCCGCTCGACGACGCGTCCGTTCTGCATGACCGCCAGCCGGTCGCACATATGGGTGACGACCCCGAGGTCGTGGCTGACCATGATGAAGGTCAGCTTGCGGTCGCGACGCACCTGTTCGAGAAGGTTGAGCACTTCCGCCTGGACAGATGCATCGAGCGCCGACGTCGGCTCGTCGAGCAGAAGGATCGAGGGTTCGAGAATGAGCGCGCGCGCGATGGCGATGCGCTGGCGCTGGCCGCCGGAAAGCTGGTGCGGATAGCGGAAGCGGAAGCCCGAACCGAGCCCCACCTCGTCCAGCGCCTTCAGGATGCGGCGTTCGCCGTCGCCGACGCGGTGGATCGCCAGCGGCTCCAGCAATTGCCGGTCGACCGTCTGGCGCGGATGCAGCGAGCCGTAGGGATCCTGGAATACCATCTGCACCGAGCGGTAGAAGGCTTTGTCGCGGCGAGCGCCCAGAAGCTGCCGGTCCTCGACGCGGATCGTACCCTCGGTTACCGGCGCAAGTCCGGCGACCGCCCTCAGCAGAGTCGATTTGCCCGAGCCGGACTCGCCGACGAGACCGAAGGACTCGCCAGGAGCCACATCCACGTCGACGGCGTCCAGCGCCTTGAACTCGTCAAAGCTGACCGTGAGGTTTCGAACGGAAACGGAAGTCGTCATAGCGCCCACTCCGGTTTGCGGTCGAGTACGGGCAAGGGATGGCGATCCGCCCCGATGACTGGCATGCAGTTCAGGAGGCCCTGCGTATAGGGATGCTTGGCGTTGCCAAGATCCGATGCGGCGATTTCCTCGACGATCCTGCCGGCATACATGACCAGCACCCGATCGCAGAAGGACGAGACGAGCCTGAGATCATGCGAGACGAAGATCAGTCCCATGCCGCGATCCGCAACCAGCTTGTCGAGGATCGACAGCACTTCCAGCTGCACCGTGACATCAAGAGCGGACGTCGGCTCGTCGGCGATCAGAAGCTCCGGCCCGGCGACGAGCATCATGGCGATCATCGCCCGCTGACCCATGCCACCCGAGACCTCGTGCGGGTACAAGTCGAAGACGCGGGCCGGGTCGCGAATCTGCACGGCCGCGAGCATATCCAGCGCCCTCTCCCGGGCCTCCGCGCGGCCGATCTTCTCGTGACGCCTCAGCGTCTCGACGATCTGCCGGCCGATACTCATCACCGGATTCAGCGAATATTTCGGATCCTGCAGGATCATTGCGATGCGCTTGCCGCGGAGATCCCTGCGGATTTTTGGCGGCGCGGAAAGCAAATCGATACCGCCGAACGAAAGTGTCCCAGTAACCTCGGCATGCGAGGGCGTGAGCCCCATGATCGCCCTCCCCGTCTGCGATTTGCCGGACCCGCTCTCGCCGACGATGCCGAGGCGTTCGCGCCCGAGCGTGAAGGAGACGCCGCGGACCGCCTCGATGACACCGGTGCGCGTCGGGAAGCGAACCCTGAGGTCGTCAACGGTCAAGAGCGCTGTCATTGGCCGCTCTCCCGTGGATCAAGCGCGTCACGCAGGCCGTCGCCGAGCAGGTTGAAGCCGAGGCTGACGATCAGGATGGCGATGCCGGGCATCGTGGCGACCCACCATTGATCGAGAATGAAGCGGCGGCCGGAGGCGATCATCGCGCCCCATTCCGGCAGCGGCGGCTGCGCCCCCAGGCCGAGAAACCCGAGACCCGCCGCCGTCAGGATGATGCCGGCCATGTCGAGCGTGACGCGCACGATGAGCGACGACAGGCACATCGGCATGACATGGCGGAAGATGATGCGCGCTGGCGATGCCCCCATAAGCTGCACGGCGGCGATATAGTCCGAGTTCCGCACCGTCAGCGTCTCGGCCCGGGCGATGCGCGCATAGGGCGGCCAGGAGGTGATCGCGATGGCGATAACGGCATTCTCGATGCCGGGTCCAAGAGCCGCAACGAAGGCGAGCGCCAGCACGAGCTTTGGAAAAGCGAGAAAAATGTCGGTAATGCGCATCAGCACGGCGTCGATCCAGCCTCCGGAGTAGCCGGCGACAGCACCGACGATGAGGCCGACCGGCGCGGCGATGACCGCGACGAGCACGACCACCGCAAGCGTCAGCCGCGACCCGTGGATCAGTCGCGACAGGATATCGCGGCCCTGGTCGTCCGTGCCAAGCAGATATCCCTCGCTGCCGGGCGGCAACAGCCGCGCTCCCGCAAGATTGCCGACCACTGGCGAATGCGGCGCCAGCACATCGGCAAAGGCTGCCACAAAGACCAGCCCGAGCAGAATGATCAGGCCGAGAACCGCAAGACGATTGGCCGAAAAACGGCGCCAGGTCATGTAGGCGCGGCCGAGACGCGCCTGGGTGCGCGACTGTGGCCGGTCGGACAGCAGCCATTCGCGGCGCGTCATCGGTCGTGTTTCGGTGGCAAGGCTCATCGTGCGCGCGTCCTCGGATCGAGCGTCCGGTAGAGGAGATCGGACAGGAGATTGATGCCGATGAAGACCGACCCGATAACGATCGTTCCGCCAAGCACGGCGTTCATGTCGGCATTCTGCAGCGAATTGGTGATGTAGAGGCCGAGGCCCGGCCAGGCGAACACGGTCTCGGTGAGCACCGAGCCTTCAAGCAGGCCCGCATAGGAAAGCGCGATCACCGTCACGAGTGGCACGGCTGCATTGCGGAGCGCGTGGCCCCAGATGATCCGCGCTTCCGAAAGGCCTTTGGCGCGCGCGGCGACGATATATTCCTGCTGCAGCTCGTTCAGCATGAAGCTGCGGGTCATGCGGCTGATATAGGCGAGCGAGAAATAGCCGAGCAGCGAGGCCGGCAGAATGATGTGGCGGAAGACATCGCGGAAAACATCCCACTGCCCCTGCCAGAGCGCGTCGACGAGATAAAAGCCGGTGATCGGCGAAAACGTATATTCGTAGACGACATCGATACGGCCGGGATAGGCGACCCATTGCAGCCGCGCGTAAAAGACGAGCAGGGCCAGCAAGGCGAGCCAGAAGATCGGAACCGAGTAGCCGACAAGGCCGATGACACGAACGATCTGGTCGGCGATGCTGCCGCGCTTGACCGCTGCAAGCACTCCAAGCGGCACGCCGATGAAGGCGCCGATCAGCGTCCCGAGGGTCGCAAGCTCGATCGTCGCCGGGAAAACGCGGCGGATGTCCGTCATGACCGGGTTGGTCGTGAGCACCGAAACGCCGAAATCGCCGGAAAGCGCCTGTCGGACATAGATGAAGAATTGCTGGTAGAGAGGCAGGTTGAGCCCCATCGCCTCACGGGTTCTCTCGACCACATGCGAAGGCGCCCGGTCGCCAAGGACGGCGAGCACCGGATCGATCGGAATCACCCGGCCGATGAAGAAGGTGACGGCGAGAAGGCCGAGATAGGTGGTTGCCACGACGACAAGGAATTGCAGCGCCGAGGCCACAGCCTTTCGGGAACGGGCGCGTCTGCGCCCGCTCGGTCGTTCTATTCCGCTCATGCTCAAGGGAACGTTCCTTTCGGCCTATTCCTTGGAGACGTTCCAAACGTAGTTGGTGTCGAAGCTCGGACCGAGCTTGAGACCCTTCAGGTTGCCGCGAAGGCCCGCAACTTCCGTCTGCTGGAAGATGATGACGAACGGGCTCTCCGCGAGAACGGTCTTCTGGAGTTCCTTGTAGGTCTCGGCGCGCTTGGCGCTATCACGCTCGAGGAGCGCTTCCTTGGTCTTCTTCGTCAGCTCCGGAACGTCCCAGGCATTACGCCAGGCAAGCGTCTTGTTCTTGCCTTCGTCGGAATTGTCCGGGTTGCTGGTGAAGGTTTCGGCGTTCGAGTTCGGGTCGAAATAGTCCATGCCCCACTGGCCGATATACATGTCGTGGTTGCGGGCGCGGTATTTCGTCAGCGTCTGCTTGCCATCGCCGGGGATGATCTCGAGCTTCACGCCCGCCTGTCCCAGCGTCTGCTGGAAGGATTCGGCAATGCCTGTGACCGGCTGACCGTTGCGAACATCCATGGTGACGGAGAAGCCGTCCGGATAACCGGCTTTCGTCAGCAATTCCTTGGCCTTGGCAACGTCGAACCTGTAGGGATTCTCGTCAAGCGCGCCGAGAACGCCCTTCGGCAGGAAGCTCTGGTGAATTTCGCCGATGCCCTTGATCAGCGTCGAGCCGATCGCGTCGTAGTCGACGAGATACTTGAAGGCTTCGCGCACCTCGGGCTTGGCGAGCTTTTCGTTCTTCTGGTTGAGGCTGATGTAATAGACGGTACCCTTCGCTGCACTGGTCGTCGCCAGATCGCTGTTCTTCGCCACGGCCTCGTAGTCGCCCGGTTCCAGGTTGCGGGCGACGTCGATGTCTCCGGCTTCGAGTGCCAGCCGCTGGCCGGAGCTTTCCTTCATGTGCCGGTAGATGACGCGGGCGAGCTTCGCCGGTTCGCCGTAATAGTTGTCGTTGCGCTCCAGCACGACGACTTCGTTCGCCCGCCATTCGCGCAGCTTGAACGCGCCGGAACCGGCGTAACCGGTCTTCAGCCATTCGTTGCCGAAGTCATTGTCGTACTTGTAATCCTCGGTTGGCGTCACCGGCTTGACGTGCTCGAGCACTAGCTTCTTGTCGACGACCGAAGCAACCGTCGCGGTCAGGCAGTTCAGGACGAAGCTCGGCGCATAGGGCTGGTCGACGGTGAAGACGAAGGTCGTTTCGTCGGCTGCCTTCGCCTTTTCGGTGACGTTGTCGCCGTTGAGGCCGAACTGGGTAAGGATGAAGGCCGGGCTCTTGTCGAGCTTCACAGCGCGCTCGAACGAATAGGCGACGTCCTCTGCCGTGATCGGATTGCCGGAAGCGAATTTCAGGCCGGACTTCAGCTTGAACGTATAGGTCAGGCCGTCATCGGAGACCGTCCAGCTCTCCGCGAGGTCGCCAACGACCTTGGTCGTGTCGTTGAGGTCGAGGCGGACAAGCAGGCTGTAGGTGTTGCTGGTCATCTCGGCGGTCGAAAGCTCGAAGGCTTCGCCCGGATCCATGGTGATGATGTCGTCGATAGCGAAGGCTTCGACCAGCGTGTCCTTCGGCGTCTCTGCGAATGCAGGCTGCGCGGCTCCCATTACCATTGCAAGTGCTGCCGAAGCGGCAAGCAGTCGAAAACGTCCATTGAGCTTGTGCATCATTTTTGCAGTTCCCTCGTTTTATGCCCTTTCCGGGCTTTCTTCATAGGTCAGGCAGCTTCGTGCCATGCCTGTCCCAGAACTCTCAGCCAGTTCTCCCGGCATATCTTTGCCAGTTCGGCATCACCATATCCGGCGTCTTTCAGTGCGGCAACGAGCTTCTGGTTACCCGCCGCGTCGCCTATTTCCTCCGGTATTGTCGCACCGTCGAAATCCGATCCGAGCGCGACGCAATCGATTCCCATGCGTTCGACCATGTAGTCGACGTGGCGCACCATATCGGAAAGAGGCGTTGTCGCGTTCTCCTGCCCGTCGGGGCGCAGCATCGTCGTCGCATAATTGAGGCCGACGAGCCCACGGCCTTCGCGCACGGCATCGAGCTGCCTGTCGGTGAGATTGCGCGCGACCGGCGTCAGCGCATGGGCATTGGAATGGCTGGCGACAAGCGGCTGGTCGGTGGTCTTGGCCACATCCCAGAAGCCCTGCTCGGTGCTGTGCGCCAGATCGATCAGGATGCCGAGCCGGTTGCAGGCTCGCACCAGCTCGAACCCGGCCTCCGTGAGGCCAGGGCCTGTATCCGGCGACATCGGGTAGGCGAACGGCACGCCGTGGCCGAAGACGTTATGCCGGCTCCAAACCGGCCCCAGCGACCGAAGCCCGGCGGCGTAGAAGGTTTCAAGCGCCGAGAGATCGGGGCCGATCGCCTCGCACCCCTCCATATGCAGGACGGAGGCGAAGACACCGTCGGAGATCGCCGAGCGGATTTCCGCAGTCGAACGACAGAGCCTCCAGGCTCCGGCGCTATCGAGCCTGATCGCGATGTCTGCAAGCTCCATAGCCGTAGCAAGCGAAGGCAGACGATCAAGCGGCGCGGACAAAGGGGTAGCATAGTGGCCGCTTTCATCCGGCGTCTTCAGCACCAGATCGCCCGACGGAATATAAATCGCAGAGAGACCACCCGCGAGGCCGCCAATGCGGGCACGCGGCGCATCGATGTGGCCCTTGTCGGTTCCCTCGACGAATTCGGCTATCGGATCGCCTCCGCTGCGGCTGTGCTGCCAAAGGCGCAGAAGCACGTCGTTATGGCCGTCGAAAACCGCCTGCATTCCTTAGAATTCCTTCGCATTATCAGGGAGATCGGATGGAGTGCTTCCATGCCTCATCCAAAGAAGGGACGCGGCGATGCTATTGAAACCCATCGACCATTTCAATGAATTTCAGGGGTTTTTCCCAGCGCGGCATGTAGCGAAATGTTGCATGAATGCACCGCGGAAAGGCCGACGAGACCGGAGCGCCATAGAAAAACGCCATTCGAAAGGTGTCCACAGGCAGAAAATCTGCCATGGCTTTCGCTGAACGCGAGCTTGCGTACGATCATCTTCGGTTACGACGACCGTCGAAAGCTGTGCGGGGAGTGTCGAGGTTGCCGTCAATCCGGTTTATGAGTCTGAGAACGCGGTCGCGCCGCACGCTGCTTTGCCTGGGATTGATGCTGTCGGTCGCCGGCTGCGGCGGTCGCCCCGTCGGGGTTCTGGTTCCCTCGGGTACGGCGGCCGGCGCATCGGAAGTCGACCTGCTGGTGGCAACGACGCGCGCTCCGTCGGCCGATCCCGGCATTCTCTACACCGGCGAGCGCGCGCCTCAACTGTCGCTGACCGAAATCGTCGTCTCGATTCCTCCGGCCAGCAACCGGAAGGTCGGTCAGGTCCAGTGGCCAAAGAAGCTGCCGGCCGATCCGACGCGTGAATTCTCGACGGTCAGTGTCAAGCCGCTGAAGCCCGGCCCGGAAGCGCAAGGCTGGCTCAAGGCGCAAATGCCGGAGAACCGCCGCGTCCTGATCTTCGTTCACGGCTTCAACAACCGGTTCGAGGATGCGGTCTACCGTTATGTCCAGATCGTCCACGATTCGGGCGCCGATGTCGCTCCGATCATCTTTACCTGGCCGTCGCGGGCCAGCATCTTCGACTACAACTACGACAAGGAAAGCACCAACTATTCCCGCGACGCCCTCGAGGAGCTCCTGCACCGCGCATCAAAGGACCCGTCGGTCGGCCAAATTACGCTGATGGCGCATTCGATGGGATCCTGGCTGACGGTCGAGGCCCTGCGGCAGATGGCGATCCGCGACGGCCGCATCGCCCCCAAGATCACCGATGTCATCCTCGCCTCGCCCGATCTCGACGTCGACGTCTTCGCCAAGCAGTTGGAGGCCATGGGCAAATCGAGGCCCAAGTTCACGCTCTTCGTTTCGCGCGATGACCGCGCACTTACCATCTCCCGGCGGATCTCAGGTAATATCGACAGGCTCGGGCAGATCGACCCGTCGGTCGAGCCCTACAGGAGCCAGCTCGAGAAGGCAGGCATAACGGTGCTCGATCTGACCGCGCTTAAAGGCGGGGACAGGCTCAACCATGGCAAGTTCGCCGAGAGCCCGGAGGTCGTGCAGCTCCTCGGCAATCGGCTCATTGCCGGCCAGACGGTAACGGATTCCGATGTCGGGCTCGGCGAACGTGTTGGAGCCGTTGCGCTCGGCACCGCGCAGACCGTCGGCAGCGCTGCCAGTATCGCGGTCTCGACGCCGATCATGATCTTCGATCCGCGCACACGCGAGAACTACGATGACCAGGTTCGCCGCTTCGGCCAATCCATGGAAAATACGGTCGGCTCAGCCGTTACGCCCTGAGGGCAGCGCGAACACTGTCTTGAGCACGGCCCTTTGCGCGGCCCTTCAAGCGCTCAGTGAAACGTCGACTTGGAAAAGAGATTGAGGACCAGCACGCCGGCGATGATGAGCGTTAGCCCTAGGATCGCCGGCAAGTCGAGCTTCTGGCCGAAGACGAGGTAGCCGGCGAGCGAGATCAGCACGATGCCGAGACCGCTCCACAGCGCATAGGCGATGCCGACCGGAATATAGCGCAGCGTATAGGACAGGAAAAAGAACGCGACGGCATAGCACAGCACCATGACCACCGTGGGCGCCAGCCGCGAGAAATGCTGCGCCGCCTGCATCGCGGAGGTGCCAAGAACCTCGAAGACGATTGCGATCACCAGGACCGTATAGAGCATGGCGGGGTTCATGGGATGTCTCCGGTGATAGGTGAGAGCGATCTGCTCCGACTTCTTTGCTGTACTATTGCAGTGAGAGCGCCTTGAGCCTCTGGAGCAGAAATGACCGCGTCTGTGCATCGAGTTCATGGCTCCCAAGCAGGTCCGCAAGCCAAATGCCGTCGGCGGCAAAACGGGCGAGGAGGCAGTTCGGCGAGGAATCGGTCTCGGCGAACTCGGCCGCGCGCTGTGCCACCCAATCGCGCCAACGCGCCTTGAGATGCGGTTCGGCGAGCAATGCAATCGTCAGCACCTGCCATCCCTTCCCGTCCGCTTCCGCCTCCAGTGCAAGGCAGATGGTCAGATAGGCGCGCGTGAACCGCCCCCGCTCGACATCGTCGCCCGCCATCGCCTCCTCGATCGCCCGATCGAAGCGCGCGACGAGCTCGTCGAACAGGCCGTCGAGCAGGGCGAGCTTGTTCGGAAAATGGTGCAGGAGCCCGCCTTTGCTGACGCCTGCCGCCTGCGACACGGCGTCCAGCGTCACGGCACCGATCCCCTGCTCCAGCGAGAGGCGCGCGGCGACATCCAGCAGTTGCTGACGAACCCGCTCGGGCTGTTTCTTTCTGTGATAGGCGTTTGACATGCCTCATAAAGATACCGTCTGGACGGTTTGTCAAGTGCCCATGTCATGGTGCGCGGCGCGATGAAAGGCCGCAAACGGAAATGGTGAAAGAGATTGTCGGAAGACGGATCGCGTTATAACAGATCGATGAAGGACGACGATATGCCGGAAACCAAGACGACGACACTCTATGAAGCGATCGGCGGCGACGCCACGGTTCGCGCGCTCACACGACGCTTCTATGCGCTCATGGACAGCCTCCCGGAGGCTGCCCGGTGCCGGGCCGTCCATCCGCCAGACCTCTCAGGCAGCGAGGAAAAGTTTTACGAATATCTGACCGGCTGGCTCGGCGGACCGCCAATCTACATAGAAAAGCGCGGTCATCCGATGCTGCGCCGTCGGCATTTCATCGCGCAAATCGGTCCGGCTGAGCGCGACGAATGGCTTCTTTGCTTCACGCGCGCGCTCGAGGAGACGGTTGCCCATCCGAAGTTGCAGGCAATCATTCTCGAACCGATCACGCGGCTCGCCCATCACATGCAGAACAAGGAATAGTCTTCGATGCCGAACAGCGGAACGCGGGGGACGGTGCTTTTCGTCGCCGGGCTGATGGGGGTTGCCGGTGTCGCCGCCGCAGCAGCGGCGTCGCATGGCGCCGATCCGCGGCTTCTCGGCGGCGCTTCCGCCATGTGCCTCGCCCACGCGCCGGCGCTTGTCGCGCTCCATGCGGGGTGGACGCATTTCCGTACGGCTGCGATCGCGGCATTGTTGCTGGCCGCGGGCACCGCGCTCTTCGCGGGTGATCTCACCGCCCGCCATGCTCTCGGCCACGGTCTTTTCCCGATGTCGGCGCCGCTTGGCGGACTGGCGATGATGGCCGGCTGGCTCGCCGTGGCGCTCGGGATATTTCTGCCGTCGAAGGCAAGCTGATGGCTGCCGGAATGGGCGCCTCTCAGAGCAACTCCAGGGAAGGTGTGTAACGGCTTTCCCCCCGGAATTGTGTAGTTTCGAAGAGTCGGATCATTTCATTGTTCAATGAATGATCTAGGCGCCCTCGACCACCGAGTAACCCTCGAATTTCGGCGGACCGAGATACATCGCCTTGTTGTCGCCGGCGCTGCTGTGCGCCGCTCGGAAATTTTCCGACTTCGTCCAGGCGATGAAGGCGTCCTTGCTTTCCCAGGTCGATTTCGAAATGAAGGGTGTGTAGCCCTCTTCCGGCACGCTCTCTCCGCGAAGGAGATGGAACGCGATGAAACCGGGCATTTCGGCGAGGCTCGAGTCCCGGCCTTTCCAGACGGCTTCGAAAGCCTCTTCCTGGCCGATCGCAATACGGAAACGGTTCATCGCGAAGTACATCTCATCGCTCCCTATGCACGATCTTTTTTCAACGTGGCATCGATCCCGGCACTCGGGAAAGGCAGGATAACCCCCTCAAGCGGTGACACAAGCCCGAAAGGATCTCTGCCCGGCTGCCGTGCCTGCCAAGTGGGAAACTCGGCAACATTCGCATTTTCCTCCAGCAAGCGGGCACGGCGGGTCATGAGTTCATAGAGTTCGGGCACCAGTCCATCGCCGAACTGCGAGGCCAACTTGTGAAGGCCGATCATCATCATCTGATCCGGGCGCTCATCATTCATCGTCAATTCTCCGGGCACGGCGCGCCATGCGCACGCGTGCGTGGCATGTTCTTCGGATAAGTCAGCCGTCTCGGCTGCTGGTGGTGAGATCCTGCAGCGCCCGCTCAAGGCTGGATTTCGAGCCATTGCGCAGCGGCACGAAGGCCTTGCCCCACTTCTTACAGCCGGTCTTCACGCGAAGACACGCGTCGTGGCTGATGCAATCTATGGGGCAGAAGACGCAGTCGACTGAAGGAAGGACGCGGTCGATGCGCGACACCGCTTCGCGCAGGCCCCCGTCGTGATGGATCAACTCTGCACCAAAGGAACTGGCGATCTCACGCAGATGGGCAACCTGGCAGTCCCGGCCACCGACATAGAGAAAGCTGCGACCCTCGAGCGTCGCCTTGCCGGCATCAGGCCTCGGTTCGGGCGCTGCGTTCGCCGCTTTGCCCTTGCTGCCCTTGCCTGCGTTCTGCCGCTTGCCGCGCATGCATTCCTCTCCATCTTGCTTCCGTGGCACGCGGCACTTCGCCGTCGATCACCCCCGGGATTGATTCAGAGCACACACCGAACGGTTGCGTGATGGCGGCAACCTATTAAACTTGATAATCAGAGTAAAGTATAAACATGAGTTTCAAGTTCATATTTTTTTAGACCATTGTCGGGCCTCCGCTGCCACCACACACCCGCCGTTCGCCGGCCAATTACGGGCGCATGGCGAAAGTAAAAAACGGTGGGATTCGCCTCTTCCGCAGGCGTGCGAACGGCATTTAACGGGTGGTAAACGTCAGCGGGATGGTGAAAACCCAGCTGTCGCGACCTGCACCGGCAGGAATCGCCGGGAAGGGAGCCGCGCGGCGTACAGTGTCGAGTGCCGCTTCATCGAGGATCGGTGAACCTGCGCTCTTTGCCAGGCTGACGCCCGCCACGCCACCACCGGAGGTTACGGTGAAGCGAACGTGGGCGACGCCGCGCAACCGCTGGCGCTTTGCCTCGGAGGGATAGCGGAAGGCGCGATTGAGCTTGCTGCGCACCTTGCCGGGATAGTTCGACGCTGCGGCATTGCCCGATTGCTGAGCAATGCTCCCCTTGTTGCCCGCGGCGGCGCTTGCCGCGGCATTTTCGACGCCGTCGGCCTTGCCCCGGATCTGCGATTTCGCTTGCTCGCCGCCGTCACCGGCTTTTTTCCGCGTGACTTTCTTTTTCTTCACCAGTTCCTTCTTCGGCTCCGGTTTTTCCGCCTTTGGCTTCTCGACGTTTTCCGGCTCCGGCTTTTCTTCCGGAACGACGGTCTCGACGGGCGCCACGCTGGCTGTTACCGCGGCCTCCGCCTGCTGAAGGGTGGGGATCTCCTCCGCCGGCAGAATGACGTCCGCCTCCGTCGGCGTGATGTCGGACGGCTGCTGCGAAGCCACCTCCGGCGTGCTCGGCGGAACTTCCTCGCTGAGCTCCTCAGTCGGCTGAATCTCGTCCGGTTTCAGTTCTTCCGGCATGTCTTCGGTCGGCTCGACGATGTCAGAGGGATCACCCGCCTGGAGCGTCTGCTCGAAAGCGTCGCCAAGCAGCGTCACTTCCGTAGCAGCGCCGCCTGCAGTTTGGACGACCTCCTTATCTGGGCTGAACAGCATCGCGCCGCTTGCGTGCGCAAGAAGTGACAGTGCGATCGCCCCCGTCCATTTCACCGTCTGCTTCATCAATGCGTACCTTCATCGCCGACCGGCCGGCATCGCCTCAGCCCTTGAGCTCGACCGCCGACTTGGAACCGGTCTTGAGACCCGTCATGCAGGCGTTCTTGTCGACGCCATCGCCGACACATGCCGGTGCATCATTGATCAGGAGACTTTTCACCGACTCGCATTTCGTGCCCGGCAGATCGAATTGGCGCACCTTCGTCTTGCCGGCAGGCAGATCACGGAAGTCGAGCACGGCCATGCGCTCCACCAGTCCCTGCTGATCGAAGAGGACGAATTCAAAGGAGACTTTCGAGAGCGACTGCGGCAGCGCGTTGCCTGCAACGAACGTCAGTTTGCAGCCCTTCTCCGATGGAGCGACGTCGTTCAGCTCGATGGCGAGCCCACCCGAAGCCGCAGCCTCCTGCGCGATGGCTGGCGCGGCAGCGGGAAGGAGCAAGAATGCGGCCGAAAAAGCGAAACGGAAAAGACGCGTCATCATAACACCACTCGACATCTGCGCGTCTTGCCCGGCATTCCCGAAGGCTTCGCGCTCATAACTTGACTGTAATAATCCGGTATTGCGTCCTTAAATAAATATGAGTAATGAAGTCAAGATACTAATAGGAATACGTGGGAGGAATTCGGGAAACAGCCGGTTCGTCCCTCGCGAACTGGCCGAGACCGTGACACCTAACGATACAGATAACGCGCGCCCCTCGCAGCCGACCCTTGCCGGTCGAACCGAGCGAGTCGTGGAAAGCCGCGACCTTTTCCGCGGCGAAAGCGAGATCCTCATTTCGCACGACGGCACGATCTACCGGATGAAGATCACCCGTCAGGGCAAATTGATCCTGAATAAATAGGCAGACGACAATGATCGACAGCATTCGCCCAACCCCTTCCGAAATCCGCGCCTATCGCGCAGCAAACCCGAAGCTGCGCGAGCGCGATATCGCAGCGCAGCTCGGCGTCTCGGAAGCCGCGCTCGTTGCGGCAGAATGCGGCCTCACCACGGTCCGCATCGATAGCGACGCCAACCGCTTCCTCGCGCGCGTCGAGGAACTGGGCGAAGTGCTGGCGCTCACCCGAAACGAAAGTGCGGTCCACGAGAAGATCGGCGTCTACGAAAACATCAAGGCAGGAAAGGCCGCTGCCCTGGTGCTTGGGTCCGAAATCGACCTTCGCATCTTCCCCAGCGCTTGGGCTCACGGCTTTGCCGTCAGCAAGACAGACTCCAACGGTGAAATCCGCCGCAGCCTGCAATTCTTCGACAAGTGGGGCAATGCCGTCCACAAGGTTCACCTGCGCCCCGCCTCGAACCTCGCCGCCTACGAAAGGATCGTCGAGGACTTCCGTCTCCCTGACCAGTCGCAGGATTTCGTTGCCGACTCGAGCGCACCGACGAGCGACGACGGGCACGATGTCGCGGTCGATGCCACGGAACTCAGGGAGCGCTGGACGAAGCTGACCGACACTCATCAGTTCCACGGAATGTTGCGCAACCTGAAGATCGGCCGGCGCCAAGCCTTGCATACCGTCGGCGAAGACCTGGCGTGGCGCCTCGATCCGACCGGCGTCGAGACGATGATGCGCGGCGGCGCCGAAATCGAACTGCCGATCATGTGCTTCGTTGGCAACCGCGGCGTCATCCAGATCCATTCCGGTCCGGTTGCCCGCATCGGGGTGATGGGTCCGTGGCTCAACGTCATGGATCCGACGTTTCATCTTCATCTGCGCACGGATCATATCGCCGAATTGTGGGCCGTGCGCAAACCGACGACGGACGGGCATGTGACCTCGCTTGAGGCGCTCGACGCCAAGGGCGAGATGGTCATTCAGTTCTTCGGCAAGCGCAAGGAAGGTCTGGCCGAACGGCCCGAGTGGCGCAGCCTCGTAGAAGGCCTGCCCCGGCTGAACACGACTGCCGCAGCCTGAGGAACGATCATGATCACCGGTCTCGATTTCCGCCGCCTTCGCCGTTGGGAGCTGGCGCTTGCCGCCTTCGCGCTTTCCGCGCCGCTGCTGCTGCCGACGCTGGCCCCCGGAGGCCCCTCCTTCCTGCCCCCGGCAATGGCCGAGGACATGCAGCGACCGGACGTTTCCCGCGTCGTGTCGGTCGGTGGTGCGGTTACCGAGATCATCTACGCGCTCGGCGAGGAAAACCGCCTCGTCGGTCGCGATTCCACCAGCACCTACCCGGAACCGGCAACGAAGCTCCCCGATGTCGGCTATATGCGGCAATTGGCGCCGGAAGGCATCATCGCCGTCAACCCGACGGCGATCGTGGCAGTCGACGGCAGCGGACCGCCGGAGGCGCTTGCGGTGCTGAAGGAGGCAAACATTCCCTTCACCAGCGTTCCCGAGACATTCGACAGGAACGGTATCGTCGCGAAGATCCGCGCGGTAGGGGCCTTTCTCGGAGTTGAGGAAAAGGCGGAGGCGCTTGCAAAATCCGTGGAGCGGGACCTCGATGCCGCGCTCGCGGAGGCGTCAAAGCGCCCCGAGAGCGACCGCAAACGCGTCCTCTTCATTCTCAGCACCCAGGGCGGCAAGATCCTGGCTTCCGGCACAGGCACGGCCGCAAACGGGATTATCGAGCTTTCTGGCGCGGTCAATGCCGCTGGCGCATTTCCGGGCTACAAGGCACTGACCGACGAGGCGATCATCGAGGCCAAGCCGGATGTGATCCTGATGATGACCCGGGGCGGCGATCATTCGACCGGCGTCGACGAGCTGTTCGCCATGCCGGCCCTAAGCTTGACGCCGGCTGCGAAAAACAAGGCGCTGATCCGCATGGACGGGCTGCACTTGCTTGGCTTCGGCCCCCGCACCGCGGGCGCGATCCGTGAACTGAATGCCGCAATTTACGGAAAGAAGACCAATGCCCCGCAGTGAGGCGATGGAAGGCAGCATGCGCGCGCCTGCCTTCGCCGCCAATATCGTCAGCGAATGGCGCGCGGGGAACCGTTCGGGGCTTGCGCGCCTGCTGATTGTTGTGCTCGCGGTCCTTGCGGCGGCAACATTCGTCACGTCGATCATGACCGGCGCCGCCGACGCCTCGCTCTCCAATGTCTTCGATTGGCTTTCCGGTGCAGAGGGCGCCGACCAGGCGCTGAGTGCGCGCGACCGCATCATCATCCTCGATATCCGCCTGCCGCGGGCCGTGCTTGGCCTGCTGGTCGGCGCGTCCCTCGCCGTCTCCGGCGTGGTCATGCAGGGCCTGTTCCGCAATCCGCTCGCCGATCCCGGTCTCGTCGGCGTTTCGTCCGGCGCGAGTCTTGGCGCCGTTCTGCTGATCGTGCTCGGCGCCAGCCTGTTCGGCCCGCTCTTTGCACTCGTCGGTTTCTACGCGCTTCCGATCGCTGCTTTCTTCGGCGGCCTCGTCACGACCCTCCTCCTCTACCGCATTGCGACGCGCGGCGGCCAGACGTCGGTGGCGACAATGCTGCTTGCGGGCATTGCGCTCGGCGCGCTCACCGGTGCGGTCACGGGCGTCCTCGTCTTTATTGCCGATGACAAGCAACTGCGAGACCTGACCTTCTGGGGGCTCGGTTCGCTTGCCGGCGCCAACTGGACGAAAATTCTCGCCGCCGCCCCAATCATCCTCACGTCGCTTGCCGTGGTCCCCTTTCTGGCACGCGGCTTGAACGCGATCACGCTCGGCGAAGCGGCGGCATTCCACATGGGCGTTCCCGTGCAGCGCCTGAAGAACGTCGCGATCCTGAGCGTTGCGGCCGCGACCGGTGCGTCCGTTGCGGTCAGCGGCGGCATCGGTTTCGTCGGCATCGTCGTGCCGCATCTTCTGCGCCTCGTCATCGGTCCGGACCACCGCTACCTGCTGCCCGCCTCGGCCCTCCTCGGCGGGACGATGCTGATCTTTGCCGACATGCTGGCCCGGACGATCGTCGCCCCCGCCGAACTGCCGATCGGCATCATCACCGCCTTCGTTGGCGCGCCCTTCTTTCTCTGGATCCTGCTGCGCGGGCGATCGAACATGGGAATTTGAGAGCGCGTCATGATCACCGTTTCCGATATCTCCGTCCGCCTTGGGGGCAGGCAGGTCCTCCACGGCGTCTCGTTCGCCGCCGCTGCCGGTACGATGACCGCGATCGTCGGACCGAACGGATCGGGCAAGACAACCACCTTGAAGGCGGTTTCGGGCGAACTGTCGCCCGTCTCCGGCAGGGTCACCATCAACGGGCATGATCTCGCCGGCCTCAGGCCATGGGAGCTTGCGCTGAAACGCGGCGTCCTGCCGCAATCGACGGTTATTTCCTTCCCCTTCACGGTACGCGAAATCGTCCGTCTCGGCCTCTCTGCCGGCGGCACGGGCAGCCATGCCGCCAACGACCGCGTCGCCGATGATGCGCTCGAAGCCGTGGACCTGGCGGGCTTTGCCGGACGCTTCTATCAGGAGCTCTCGGGTGGCGAGCAGCAGCGCGTCCAGCTTGCGCGTGTCCTTTGCCAGATCTCGGCGCCGGTCAGCGATGGCGAGCCCCGTTATCTCCTGCTCGACGAGCCCGTATCGAGCCTCGACATCCGCCACCAGCTGACGATCATGCAGCTGGCACGCCAATTCTGTGAACGCGGAGGCGGCGTGGTCGCGGTCATGCACGATCTCAATCTGACCGCCATGTTCGCGGATCAGATGGTCATGATGAGGGCCGGCCGTGTCCGCGCAAGCGGGCCGCCAAAAAGCGTCTTGACCGACGAAACCATGGAGGCCGTGTTCGGATGCCGGATGCAGGTCAATGTGACCCCGGCAAGAGACATTCCCTTTGTACTGCCGCAATCGGTGGCGATCTGATCCCGATCGGCCGCCTGCGCGCCGTTTTTACTGCTGCCGGCAGCTGTTTGCGACAAGGGCAGGATTTATCGAAACAAAACTCGTCTTCGTGCGTTGTTCCGCTGAATGTCGGCCGAGGCGTGCCTCGCCGATGGGGGTTGAACACGCGCCGGCTGTCTTGGCCGGCGTTGCAGCGAAAGGGAGCTTCATATCATGGCAACGGGCCTCTTCTCGAGTTCGAGCACCAGGAAACGCAACGGCGGACATGGCGAATCCCCCATCGAAGATCAACTCCACGAAATTCGCGAGGACATAGCGGCGCTCGTCGGACTTCTCAGCGAGCGCGGGGCGGCCGTTTCCCACGACGCGAAAGCCAAGGCGATGGGCGCGCGCGATCGGGCCGAAGCCGATCTTGAAAATCTTCTGGCCAGCGGCGAGCAACTGCTCTCGGATTTGCGCGACCGCTATTCCGGAACGGAACGGGAGATCCGCAGGGCGGTGCGCGAGCATCCGATCGCAACGCTCGGCGCTGCGGCGGCGATAGGTCTTATCGCGGCTGCGCTTCTACGCCGATAACATTTCCATAGGGGTGAACAGCCAGGAAGCCCGCGTTTCCTGCACCGCTTGACGGGTGATCGGAGTAGCTTGCATGGGAACCCTCGGGGCCGCCTTGTCCGCCTTGCTCGCAGTCGACGTGACCGCCACCGCCTCACGCTACAGGCGCAACGTTTTTTTATGGGCGATCATCGCGATCTTGCTCGGCACCGCTTACGTCTTCGCGCTGGCAGCGGTCGCGTTGTTTCTCGCGGCACGCTATTCGCCCGTGGCAGCCGCTACGACGATAGCCGTCGTTCTGTTCGTGACGGCGTTGATCCTTATCGGCGTCATGGCAGGGCTTCGTGCCCGCGATAGACGGATCGCCGAAGCGCGCAAGCGTCGCGCGGCGCTCCAGGCGAATCTGGCACTTGTTGCCGCCGGAAGCATCGTGCGAAAGCAGCCGCTGCTCGCTGCCGCGACAGCCATCGCGGTGGGAGCCCTGCTTGGTGTCGGCAGGGGCCGCCGTCGCAGCGAAGAGCGCTGATTTCGCGCCGAGGCGGTATGATCTCGCGCGGTAAACGCCACCTCAATCGGCCTGCCGGCCACCTTCTCCCGGCAAACCACAGTCTCTCAATTCCCCACTCTCGCCTACTACGGGAACGTTACGGCAATCATGCCTATAGTGGCAGCCGGATCAGCGCGGTCACGCCGGCCGGCAGGTATTCCACCTTGACGGAACTGCCGATGACCTTGTCGAGGCTGCGTTCGATCAGGATCGAGCCGAAGCCCCGTCGTCTCGGTTCGCGAACCGGGGGACCGCCCACCTCCGTCCAGGTCAGGTGCAAGACGGCACCGCCGTCTTCGACGACGCCGCGCGCCGTCAGGACGACCTTGCCCTTCGGCACCGAAAGCGAGCCGTACTTCACGGCGTTCGTCGCCAACTCGTGCAGCACCAGCCCAAGGCCAACCGCCTGGTCCGGCCCCAGCAGGATCTCGTCCTTGTGGATCTCGACCTGTTCAGCGTAGTCGCTGACATAGGGGCGCAACTGCTTCGATATCAGCTCGGAAAGGTGGATCGTGCCCCATTCGTAGTCGGACAACAACCCGTGTGCGTCCGAGATGGCCTGGAGCCGGCCCGCAAATGCCGCCATGAATTCCACCGGATCGCTCGTCTGTCGAAGCGTCTGACGGGCCAGCGACTGCAGCATTGCCAAGGTATTCTTGACCCGGTGATTCAGTTCCTTGAGCAGAAGTCGCGTCCGCTGCACCGACTCCTGCTGATCTGTGACGTCGATGGTCATGCCGAGGAAGGTCAGTGGAGCACCCTTGCCGTCGCGGTCGAGCACCCTGCCGCGGCCAAGCAGCCAGCGCCCGCTGTCGCGGATGCGAAACATGCCGTCATATTCCTCGTTCGCCGCCATGGCCTCCCTGAGCTTGGAAAATGTCGCGACGCGATCGTCGGGATGAATGGCGGCGAAAATCGTCTTGGCACCGACGGAACGCTCGGCCCGAAGCCCGAACATGCGCATCATCGCGCTGTTGCCCGCAACCACGCCGGCACGGATGTCCCAGAGCCAACTGCCGACATTTGCCGCGTCAAGCGCCATGGCGAGGCGCTGCTCCTCGCG
The DNA here is from genome assembly GCF_013283645.1 of Sinorhizobium psoraleae. Classification (GTDB taxonomy): domain Bacteria; phylum Pseudomonadota; class Alphaproteobacteria; order Rhizobiales; family Rhizobiaceae; genus Sinorhizobium; species Sinorhizobium psoraleae. The sequence goes on along the minus strand of NZ_JABEKV010000001.1, from coordinate 1,112,950 downwards.
CGAAAGTGCCGCTTCCTTGAGTGCACGTCGGCGCGCCTCGTCCTTCAGCTTGAGCAGCGAGGCCGCAATATCGGCGACCCGGCGAAGGTCATCGACCAGTTTCGGGGCGATCTCCTGGCGCGGTGCCACATCGAAGACGCAGACGGTACCGACTGCCTGGCCGTCCAAAAGAATGCAGGCGCCTGCGTAGAACCGCAGGAACGGCGCATCAGTTACCCTTGGCCGATGACGAAATAACGGATGCCGGGAAGCATCGAGCACCACGAGGACGCTGCCGGGGTCCGCAATTGTGTGGAGGCAGAAGGATTCGTCGCAACGCTGTCGCGTTTCCGTTGTTCCAACGGCCGCCTTGAACCATTGCCATTCACTGTCAACAAGACTGACGAGCGCGATCGGCGCGCCGAACAGGCTTGCCGCGAGCTTCGCAAGACCATCGAAGTCGCCGTCCGGCACCGCCATGTCGGGTACGACCGCATGCAGCACGCCAAGTCTTTCGGGGGTGTCGAGCACCTGCGCTACCGCTGGAAGCATCGCCTCGGTCTTCTCGCGCATCCGGTCCAACTCCAACTCGCGCACCGCAGCAGAACCAATCAGGGTTTAGAAGTTCCCGCCATCACCGCGGTGACCGGTGCTCGCAGCAAAAAAGCAGGACCGCCTTCGACTTGCAACAGTCTGACGTCAAGAGCGCGCGGGAATATCATGAAACGAAGGCGCGCGAGGTGATGGGCGCCGAGGTCTCATCAGGGCCGTAATCGTTCTCGCCCTGCACCTGGAGAATTTCCTGCAGGCGCTGGCGGGCGCGATTGACACGGCTCTTGATGGTGCCCAGTGCGCAGCCGCAGATCGTGGCGGCTTCTTCGTAGGAAAAGCCGGATGCGCCGACCAGAATGATGGCTTCACGCTGGTCCGGTGGCAGCTGATCCAGAGCGCGCCGGAAATCCTGAAGATCAAGCGAACCATATTGCTCGGGGTGGTGGGCAAGGGTATCGGTGAAATGGCCGTCGCTGTCCTGGATCTCCCGGCCGCGCTTGCGCATCTGGCTGTAGAGCTCGTTGCGCAGGATCGTAAAAAGCCAGGCCTTCATGTTGGTACCGATCTCGAAATGATCCTGCTTGGCCCAGGCTTTCATGATCGTGTCTTGCACGAGATCGTCCGCACGGTCGTGGCGACCGATAAGCGACATGGCAAATGCGCGCAGGCTTGGCAGTGCAGCAAGCATCTCACGCTTGAATTCTTGGTTTTCGGACGACATTCCGGCGGTTACTCCCTGCCTTGCAGAACCGATCGGCCTTGCAGAGTCGAGTGCTGTTCCGCTGCGTCCAGCTTTTCCAGCAGATCGAGAAAGCGGGTTGGAATCGCCTCCTCTTGTACTGATTGATAGAGCGCTTTCAGCTTCGCCGCGATCTGTGCATTCGGATCGTCGGTCGACGAGCTTGTGCCAATCGGCCGCCCTGCCCCTGAATTATACCTCATTTTACAATCGTCACCTTCGAGAGTTCGCCTGCACCATAACGCAGAGGAAAAATGAAATGTTCCGGCGCGGAACCTTTTTTTCGGCGGGGCGTTTCCGCGTGGTGACAGAAATACAAAGAATGACCGAGGGAGTCCTGCATGACACTGTCGAACCGGATCGCTCCACTGCTGCCTTATCTGCGCCGTTACTCTCGCGCGCTGACCGGCTCGCAAACGTCGGGCGATGCTTATGTAGCCGCGGTTCTTGAAGCTCTTATCGCCGATACCACGATCTTTCCAGAAGCAAGCAACGACAGGGTCGCCTTGTTTCGCCTCTACACTTCATTGTTTGGTTCTTCCTCGGTCCTGATCCCGGAACCGGTTTCGCCCTTTGCCTGGGAACAGCGGGCGTCGGTCAACCTGGCGGCGGTATCACCGCTTGCACGCCAGGCCTTCCTGCTCGTGTCGGTCGAGGGCTTCAGCCCATCCGAGGCTGCAGAAGTGCTTAACGTCGATTCAACCAGATTGAGCGATCTTCTCGAGCGGGCCTCGCAGGAAATCTCCCGCCAGGTTGCCACCGATATCATGATTATCGAGGACGAACCGCTGATCGCGATCGACATCGAACAGATGGTCAAGAGCCTTGGCCATCGCGTCACCGGCATTGCACGCACCCGGGACGAGGCAATCGCTCTTTACAAGGAAACCAAGCCGGGCATGGTGCTCGCCGACATCCAGTTGGCCGACGGCAGTTCCGGCATAGATGCCGTCAACGAGATTCTGAAGACCAGTGCCATCCCGGTGATTTTCATCACCGCATTCCCCGAAAGGCTGCTTACCGGCGAACGGCCCGAACCGACATTCCTTGTTACGAAGCCCTTCAACCCTGATATGGTCAAGGCACTTATCAGCCAGGCACTCTTCTTCAACGAGTCGACGAAAGCGGCCGCCTGAGCCGCGAAGAACGGCGATCTTCCTGAGATCTTTCTGAAAAGCCTACAGTGCCAAACGCAAAACAGCCAGTGCCGAGGGAAGGGCACTGGCTGAGCTGAATCAACTCACAGAGGGGATGTGAGTTGGCAACCGGCGGTATGCCTCCGGCGTCACATTGGGGGCGATGTGCGCCACCGTCCGGTTGTACGCAAAAACGCGCGAAGGAAAAAAAGGTTCCAATAAAAAATGACATCGACGCGGCACCGTTATCGCATCGCCTCCAGCTCGGCGCGATGCCGGTAAAGCGTGAGAAACCGCCGATAGTCGCGGTCGTAGAGGTCGCGCGAGGCAGCATCGGGAAGACGGACCTCGCCGCCGGACGCCATCCCAGATCCGGCCTGTGCGAGACCGGAATAAAGACCGCCGGCCACAGCCGCCGCCATCGCGGTGCCGAGCAGCACTGCATCGGGCGTCTCGGGCGCAACGACGCGGCAACCGGTAGCGTCGCAATAGAGCTCCATCAGCAACGGATTGCGCACATGGCCGCCGGTCACGTGCAGCGTATCGAGGTTGTATCCCGCCTCTTTCATCATCTCGAGGATGTGCCGAATTCCGAGCGCAATCGCAACACAGGTGCGCCAGTAGAGACGGCAAAGCGCGTCAAAGGATGAATCGAGCGCGAGGCCGCTGATGACGCCGAGCGCATGCGGATCGGCCAGCGGCGACCGGTTGCCGTGAAAATCAGGTAGGACGTGCAGTCGATCGGCGAAGCTCGGGCCGTGCAGCGCACGCAATTCTTGGACGCGCTCGATGATCTTCCCATGCGTCTCCGCGGTCGGCTCGCACCCGGCACCATGCACGCGGACGATATGGTCGAGGAGCGCGCCCGTCGCCGATTGCCCGCCCTCGACCAACCAGCAGCCCGGAAACACCGCTTCGAAATACGGCCCCCACATGCCGAAGCCAGGCTTCATATCGCGCGAAAAGGCGACGATGCAGCTTGACGTGCCGCCGATGAGGGCCAGCTGCCGTTCGAGATTTGCGGGCTCGGCGGCAAATCCACCGAGCACGCCGAGCGCGCCGGCATAGGCGTCGATCAGCCCCGGTGCAACGCGGCATTCCGTATCGAGCCCAAGTTCCTCCGCCGCCGCCGCGCTCAAGCGCCCGACGGCACCTCCGACGGGCAGGGTTTCCTCAGGCAATCTTCCCCGGTCGAGAAGGTCCCCGAGACCGATCCGTTCGAGATAGTCCTGCTGCCAGCCACTCTCCTTGTGAGCGAGATAATTCCATTTTGCCGTCAGGGTGCAGCGCGAGCGAGCCGCGCTGCCTGTCGCGCGCCACGACATGTAATCCGCAAGATCGAAGAAATAGCCCGCCCTCTCCCACTGCCGCGGCAGGTTCCGCTTCAGCCACATCAGCTTCGGCATCTCCATCTCCGGCGACATCACGCGGCCGGAATGATGAAGAACGGGATGCTCCGTCGACGTACAGAAATCGGCCTCCGCCAGCGCCCGGTGATCGAGCCAGACGATCGTGTCCCAGCGCGCTTCACCGGCGCGATTGACCGAAAGCGGTGCGCCATCGCGGTCGCGCACGACAAGCGAGCAGGTCGCGTCGAAACCGATGGCCGCCACGCTTTCGGGCCGGACCCCGGCGTTGTCTCGTGCCACCTTGACCGCCCCGCATACGGCCGCCCAGATATCCTCAGAGTCATGCTCGGCGTGGTTTTCTTCCGGCCGGTTCATGGCAATCGGCCTGTCGGCCCGCGCAAGAAGCTTGCCTTTCCGGTCGAAAAAGCCGGCACGGGCGCTACCGGTTCCGATATCGACCGCAACGACCAATTCGCGCATCAATGGAAGTCCCCGTCCCGATGATTTTAGAGAGCTCAGAGCGGGATACGGACGGAAAACCGCTGCACGATCCGCGATCCTGTTCTGAATTACTGCCGGACAAACTGTATCAATTCGCCCATGTCGTCAAACAGCACATCGGGATCCAGTCTGGCCAGCGCCTGCCGGTGCAGGTCGTTTCGCGCGTGGCTTGCACCGGCGAAGGCGAAGACGCGCATGCCGGCCGCTTTAGCCGCTTCGATGCCGGCCGGGCTGTCCTCCACGACGATGCAGTCGGCGGGGACGTAGCCCATTTGCGCGCTCGCATAGAGGAAGAGATCGGGTGCCGGTTTCCCGTGCGTCACCATGCTTGCGCTGAAGATGTGCGGATCGAAGAGGTCGATCAGTCCGGTCACTGTCAGGGAAAGACGAATGCGCTCGGGCTGGCTCGACGAAGCGACGCAGCAGGCACCGTCGAGCTGCTCGACCGCCCGGCGAATGCCGTCAACGGGCCTCAGTTCCTCGCGGAAGCGTGCATAAAGGCGCGTGCGCATCCCTTCCAGAAAGGCGTCGTCGGTCGCAAGGCCGTGTTCGTCGCGAAGGATGGCGGACATAGTCTTCAAACTGCGGCCCAGAAAGCGTTCGCTCGCCTCCGCCGTCGTCATCGATACGCCGGCCGCATCCAGCGCCTCGACCAGAACCGCAAGCGAGATCGGCTCGCTGTCGACCAGGACACCGTCACAGTCGAAAATGACCAAGCTAGGGCCGTCCGCCATCGGCTCTATTCCCCGAGTTTGCCATCCAGATAGAGCTGGAGCGTTGCGCGTGTGCCCTTTTCCCAGAGTGTTTTCAATGCATGTCCGAAGCGCCGCCGGAAAAGGTCGGATCGGGCGACATCGCCGAAGATGTCGGAGAGCGCAAGAAAGGCCATCGGATCGTCCTTGGCCGCAAGGGCGGCGGCCTGCAGCCGGTCGGCGCTCGAATCGTTGAAGACGATATCCTTGCCGCTGTCCGATTTGCCGGCGAAGTAGCGGCACCAGAGGGCGGACACGAGCGAAAGACCCACGACGTCCTCGCCGCGGCGGAGCCGATCAGCCGTCGAAGGCAGAATGAATTTCGGCTGGCGGTTCGAACCGTCCTGAGCCAGTCGCGGGATGGTGTCGCCGATCTTCGGATTGGCGAAGCGGGTTTCGATCAGCTTGTAGTAATCCTTGAGATCCGTGTCCGGAACCGGCGGAATGACCGGGATGATCTCGTCGTGCTCGAGTTTTGAGAGAAAGGCGCGGATCAGCGGCTCCTCCATCGCCTCGTGGACGAAATGGATGTCGAGCAGCGCGGCCGGATAGGCGATCGCCGCATGGCCGCCGTTCAGAATGCGGATCTTCATATGCTCATAAGGCGCGACGTCCGGCACGAATTGCACGCCCACCTTTTCCAATGCTGGGCGGCCTTGCGGGAAATGGTCCTCCAGCACCCATTGCTTGAACTCTTCGCAAAAGACCGGCCAGGCATCGTCGATGCCGTAGTCCGAAGCGACGATGCCGATTTCCCGGGAACCGGTCGCCGGCGTGATGCGGTCGACCATGCCATTCGGAAAGGCGACATTGGAGTCGATCCAATCCGCGAATGCCGGATCCGAGAGGCGCGCGAGGCTGGAAACGGCCGCATGCGTCACCTCGCCGTTGCCCGGGATATTGTCGCAGGACATGACGGTGAAGGGCGGTATGCCCCTGGCTCTGCGCTCGGCGAGGCCAGCCACAATGAAACCGAAGACCGTCTTCGGCGAGGTCGGATTGCGCGCGTCCTCGACAATGGCCGGGTGGGCCGGATTGAAAACGCCCGACGCCGGATCGATGAAATAGCCGCCTTCGGTGATCGTCAGCGACACGATGCGAATGAACGGGCTTGCAAGTTGCGCCACGATGGCCGGCGTATCGCCGGGCTTCAGATAGGCGATCATCGCGCCGGTGACATGCGCGCCGGTGCGGTTGTTGTCCTGTTCCACCACCGTCGTCAGGAAATCCTGCGCTTCGAGCTTGGCCCGCATGACCTCGTCAGACGGCAACACCCCTGCTCCGATGATCGCCCAGTCGTGGTCGAGCCCCAGGTTGAAGAGATCGTCGAGATAGACGGCCTGGTGGGCGCGGTGAAAGTTGCCGACACCGAAATGGACAATGCCGGCCCGGAGATCGTGCCGATCATACTTCGGAACGCCAGCCTTGGCCTTGACGGCGTCGAGTGTGGCGAGGGAGAGTTTGGTCGTCATCCTATCGTTCCTTTCGAGAACCCGTCCTGCGACGAAGCCTCAGCTCATCCAGTTGCCGCCATCGACGTTGTAGGTCTGTGCGACGATGTAGTCTGCTTCCGGCGAGGCGAGGAAGATCGCCATGCCGGTGAGATCTTCGGCTGTGCCCATCCGTCCGTAAGGGACCTCCTCGCCGACCAGCCGCTTCTTTTCGCCGAACGGACGGTTCTCGTACTTGGCAAAGAGCGCATCGACGCCCTCCCAGTGCTCGCCGTCGACGACGCCCGGGGCAATGGCGTTCACATTGATGCGGTGCTTGATGAGATCGAGTCCGGCCGATTGCGTGAGACTGATGACGGCAGCCTTGGTCGCGCAATAGACCGCCACCAGCGCCTCTCCGCGGCGGCCCGCCTGGCTCGCCATGTTGATGATCTTGCCGCCGCGCCCCTGCGCAATCATCTGCCTGGCGGCCGCCTGCAGCGTGAAGAGCGTGCCGGCAACATTGATGGAGAATAGCTTTTCGTAACTTTCTCTGGTGATCTCGACGATCGGCGCCAGATCGAAGAGAGCGGCATTGTTGATCAGGATATCAAGACCGCCGGCGCGCTCGACGACCGCGGCGATCGCTGCATCGATCGAATCCTGTCGGGTCACATCCATTTCGACGGCGTAGGCTGCCGGTCCGATTTCCGCGGCCGTCTGCTTCGCCCGATCGATATTGATGTCGGCAATCGCGACCGTCGCGCCCTCACGCACATAGGCTTCTGCGAAGGCGCGGCCGATTCCCCGCGCGGATCCGGTGATCAGCGCGCTTTTCCCTTCGAGACGTTTCATCGAATTGCCAATCCCTTTTCGTCAAACTTGTGCAGGCGCTGAACGTCCGGCGTCAGGAAGACCTGGTCGCCATGTGTCACGGCGAAATCGCCGCTGACGCGCGCCGTCAATGTGCCGATGCTGTCGGCGTTCACGTGCAGGAAGGTGTCGGAGCCGAGATGTTCGGCCACACCAACCGTTCCCCTCCACGTTCCCTGGTCCTTCGAAAGCACCAGATGTTCCGGGCGGATGCCGATCGTATGGGCCTGATAGGTAGCCGCCGGCGCCCCCGAAATGAAATTCATCTTCGGCGAGCCGATAAAGCCCGCGACGAAGAGATTGTCCGGCTTGTGATAAAGATCGAGCGGCGAGCCGACCTGCTCGATCCGTCCGCGGTTGAGCACGACGATCTTGTCGGCCATTGTCATGGCTTCCACCTGGTCGTGGGTGACATAGACCATCGTCGTCTTCAGCTGCTGGTGAAGCTGGCTGATCTCGAGCCGCATGTTGACACGCAGCGCCGCATCGAGGTTCGAAAGCGGCTCGTCGAACAGGAAGGCTTCCGGCTGGCGGACGATGGCGCGGCCGATCGCGACGCGCTGGCGCTGCCCGCCGGAAAGCTGGCGGGGCTTGCGGTCAAGGTAGTCGGTGAGGTTCAGCACCCGGGCGGCGTCCGCCACCTTCTTGTCGATGACGGTCTTGTCCTCGCCCGCCATCTTCAAGGGAAAGGCGATGTTGGAGCGCACGCTCATATGCGGATAGAGCGCATAGGACTGGAACACCATCGAGAGGCCGCGCTTTGCCGGCGGCAGGTCGGTCGCCTTCTTGCCGTCGATGACGATCTCGCCGTCGCTCACATCTTCCAGCCCCGCGATCAATCGCAGCAGCGTGGACTTGCCGCAGCCGGACGGCCCGACGAAGACGACGAATTCGCCGTCATTGATGTCGAGGTCGATCGAAGGGATGACGGCGTGGGCGCCGAAGACTTTCGATACGTTCTTGAGTGTGATGTTTCCCATGGTCGTATCCTTATTTGACCGCGCCGAAGGTCAGGCCGCGTACAAGCTGTTTCTGCGAGAACCAGCCGAGAATGAGGATGGGGGCGATCGCCATCGTCGAGGCGGCCGAGAGCTTCGCGTAGAAAAGGCCTTCCGGGCTCGAATAGGAGGCGATGAAGGCGGTCAGCGGTGCCGCTTTCGCCGCGCTCAGGTTCAGGGTCCAGAACGCCTCGTTCCAGGCGAGAATGATGTTGAGGAGCAGCGTCGAGGCAATGCCGGGGATCGCCATCGGCGTCAGCACGTAGATGATCTCCTTGGAGAGCGAGGCGCCATCCATGCGTGCCGCTTCGAGAATCTCGCCGGGGATTTCCTTGAAGTAGGTGTAGAGCATCCAGATGATGATCGGCAGGTTGATCAGCGTCAGGACGATCACCAGGCCGGTGCGCGTGTCGAGAAGCCCAGTGTTGCGGAACATCAGATACATCGGCACCAACACGCCGACGGGCGGCATCATCTTGGTGGAAAGCATCCACATCAGCACGTCCTTGGTCCGTTTCGTCGGCGCGAAGGCCATGGCCCAGGCCGACGGAATGGCGATGACGAGGCCGAGCAGCGTCGAGCCGAAAGACACGACGACCGAATTCATGAAGTGCTTGAAATAGTCTGAACGGCTTTGCACCTCATGGTAGTTTTCGGTCGTCCAATCGAAGAAGAGGAGCGACGGAGGCGAGGCGATCGCCTGCGCTTCGGTCTTGAAACTCGTCAGGAACGTCCAGAGGATCGGGAAGAAGATCAGAATGCCGATCGTCCAGGCGACGACCGTGACAACCAGCTTGCGTCGGGTCGAAACATTGCGTGCCATGGCTCAAGCCTCCAATGTCTTGCCGATCATGCGCATCAGGAAGAATGCGACGATATTGGCGAGGATGACCGCGATGATGCCGCCGGCGGAAGCGCCGCCCACGTCGAACTGCAGGAGAGCCTGCGCATAGACGAGGAAGGTGAGATTCGTGCTTTGCGTACCGGGACCGCCATTGGTAGTGACGAGGATCTCGGCGAAGACCGAGAGCAGGAAGATCGTCTGGATCAGGATCACGACGGTGATCGCACGAGAAAGATGCGGCAGCACCAGGTAAAAGAAGCGGCTCCAGGCGCCGGCGCCATCCATCTGCGCGGCCTCCTTCTGCTCCTCGTCGAGCGACTGCAACGCCGTCAGAAGAATGAGAGTCGCGAAGGGCAGCCACTGCCAGGCGACGATGATGATGACCGAGACAAGCGGCGCATTTGCGAGGAAGTCATAGGGCTGGAGGCCGACGAGCTTGGCGACCCAGGCAAAGAGCCCGTTCACCGGATTCATGAACATGTTCTTCCAGACCAGCGCCGCAACGGTCGGCATGATGAGGAAGGGCGCGATCACCAGGATACGCACGATCCCCTGCCCGAACATCGGCTGGTCGAGAAGAAGCGCGAGGGCGATGCCGCCGACCACCGTGATGAACAACACGCCGAGGACGATGGCGAGCGTATTGAAGATCGCCTGGAAGAAGGCCGGATCGCTCAGGAAATAAGTGTAGTTGGAGAGGCCGGCGAACTCTTCCATTCCCGGCATCAGCAGATTGTAGCGCAGAAGCGAGAAATAGATGGTCATGGCCAACGGAACGATCATCCAGGCCAAAAGCAAAAGCACCGAAGGCGCGATCATCAGCCGCGCGGCGGAGCGGGTGTGCAAGGTCGCCATGGCGTTCCCCTGTGACTGTCAACGCTGTTCCATGAAAGGGCTTGCGCAGTTTGCCGCGCATGCCGGACGCGCCCGCTGTCGATCCAAAAAAGACAGAGCGGGAAGCCGGCGGAAGAACCGCCTGACGCTTTCCCCTCCCGCCCTGGGAGTTGCCGGGACACCAGCCGTTTCCGGCCAGCGCCCCGGCCCTTGGGAGCCCTACTTGATGTAGCCTGCCTTGGTCATTTCGCGGGTCGTCAGTTGCTGCGCGCTCGCAAGCGCCTGATCGACGCTCATCTGACCGGCAAGTGCGGCCGAGAACTGCTGGCCGACAGCCGTACCCAGTCCCTGGAATTCCGGGATCGCCACGAACTGCACGCCGACATAAGGCACCGGCTTGACCGCCGGGTTCTTCGGATCGGCCGCGTTGATCGAGTCGAGCGTCATCTTCGCGAATGGCGCCGCCTTCTGGTATTCCGGATTCTCGTAGAGCGAGGTACGGGTGCCGGGCGGAACGTTTGCCCAGCCTTCCTTCTCGGCGACCAGCTTCAGATAGTCCTTGCCGGTTGCCCAGGCGATGAACTTTTCGGCCGCCTCGGTCTTCTGCGAGCCTGCAGGGATCGCCAGGTTCCAGGCCCAGAGCCAGTTGCCGCGCTTGCCAAGGCCGGTATCGGGCGCAAGCGCGAAGCCGACCTTGTCGGCAACCGTCGATTCCTTCGGGTTGGTCACGAAGGAAGCGGCAACCGTCGCGTCGATCCACATGCCGCACTTGCCGGTCTGGAAGAGCGACAGGTTTTCGTTGAAGCCGTTCGAGGAGGCGCCGGGCGGGCCTGCGTCATTCATCAGCTTGACGTAGAAGTCGAGTGCGTTCTTCCATTCCGGCTGGTCGAACTGCGGCGTCCATTTCTCGTCGAACCAGCGCGCACCGAAGGCATTCGCGGTCGCCGTCAGGAAGGCCATGTTCTCGCCCCAGCCGGCCTTGCCGCGCAGGCAGATGCCGTAGATTTCATTCCCCTTGTCAGTAATCTTGCGGGCGGCGTCCGCAATGAAGTCCCAGGTGGGAGCTTCGGGCATGGTGAGGCCGGCCTTCTCGAACAGGTCCTTGCGATACATCACCATCGAGCTTTCGCCATAGAAGGGCGCGGCATAGAGTTTGCCATCGATCGTCAGTCCGCTGCGGATCGCCGGCAGCAGGTCATCGACGTCGTAGTCGGCGCCAAGATTGTCGAGCGGCAGCAGCCAGCCCTGCTTGGCCCAGATCGGCACTTCATACGTGCCGATTGTCATGATGTCGTACTGGCCGCCCTTCGTCGCGATGTCCGTCGTCACGCGCTGGCGCAGCACGTTTTCCTCGAGCGTTACCCACTCGAGCTGAATGTCCGGATTTTTAGAGGTGAAATCATCCGTCAGCTTCTGCATCCGGATCATGTCGCCGTTGTTCACGGTCGCGATGGTCAGGGTTTCTGCTTGGGCCAGACCCGCCAAAGCGACTGCCGAGCATGTGCCCAGCAGGAAAGTTCTCAAGTTCATCGACTTCCTCCCAGAAGAAAATGAGCATTTGCCTTGCTCATGAGCAATTACTCACCCGTTGACGCAAAATGTCAATGCGCATTCGTTGCTGCGACGCACGCAAAATTCTAATGAACTGTTTTAGCTATGGATTTTTATCGAGCGGGTGTACGAACGCCAGCCGCGACGGCGCCGCCGCGCCGTTCTAAAAACGTCGAGCGCGCCCGGGCAGATTTCGAACGAGTCGATTTCGACCGATTCAAGCACCGAGCAGAAAGTCGGCAGTGGTTTCGTCGGTGATAAGGCCATTGATGATGCGGCCCTTGAGCGCCGCGCGGAGCGCCTGGTATTTGCGCTTGCCTTTGGCAATACCGATGACCGACGCGCGGTCGCGCGGCGGCAGCGGAATGGAGGCGACGCGCTCATTGATGCTGCCGGCGAGCAGTTCGCCCTCGTGGTCGAACATCCAGCCGCAGATCTCGCCTGCGGCACCGGCTGCCATCAGTCGCGCCATTTCCTCGCGCGCCAGAAAGCCGTCCTCGCAGAGCGGTGCGTCCGGCCCGAGTTCGCCTACGCCGACGAAGGCGGCATTTGCCTCCGCGCCGAGCTTGAGCGCGAGTTTCACCAGGCTCTGCTTGTGAAGAACCTCGCGCTCTTCGGGCGATGAGACGAGAACCGGCAGGGGCATGGGAAAATGGCGTGCCTTGATGGTATCCGCCATGCTGAAGATGACGTTGTAATAGGCGGCCGAGCCATCGAGCCTGATATTGCCGGTCAGCGAGACGATGCGATGCTGCGGGCACTCCATCGAGGGCAGTTGGTCGATGGTTGCCTTCAGCGTCCGCCCCGTCCCGATCGCCAGAACCACCGGGTCCGTCGATTTCAGCCAGCGCTCGATCTCCACCGCGCCGGCCTCGGCGATACCGACGGTCATCGAGTTAGAGCCCGGATCGCTCGGTACCACATCGACGTGCTTCAGCTCGAATTTTTCCTTAAGCCGGGCGGCGGCTTCGAGACAGGCGGCAATCGGATGATCGAGCCGCACCTTGATTAGCCGCTCGGCCATGGCGAGGGAGACGAGGCGCTGCGCCGATTGCCGCGAAATGCCCATGATCGAGGCGATCTCGTCCTGCGTCCGACCGGCGACATAGTATAGCCAGCCAGCCCGGGCGGCATCGTCCAGCCTGTTATTGGTCTCCGGCCTGCGCGCCATGCGATTGTCTCCTTCCCCTTCGATTTGCTGCCACTATTTGCCCTATCCTGTCAAACAAACGTGGAGGTCGACTGCAGCGCCGTGCATCTTTTCAGACGCACAAAGGCCGCTGTAGTGCTTTGAATTGCTGCGTATTTCGCCGATCGACTCCGATTTAAGGCAACATGCAGTAGGATGCGCGAAGACAAAGCCTCAATTCTCAAGGCGTTCGGGAATTCCCGAAGTAAACTTTTACCGTTTGATAAAAAAATAAAGCGTGTTACCGTTCTCTCATCCTGAGAAAACATTGGGAGCAAAAAATGGGAACGACGCAATCTGGGATCCTTGGCGGCCGCCTGCCGCTCAAGGAATACGAAGCCAATTTCTCCGACCTTCATCCACCGCTCGACAAACACGAGGCTCTGGTCGCTTCCGACCGCTGTTACTTCTGTCATGATGCGCCGTGCATGACGGCCTGTCCCACCTCGATCGACATCCCGATGTTCATCCGGCAGATTGCAACAGGCAATCCGATCGGCTCGGCGAAAACGATTTTCGACCAGAACATTCTCGGCGGCATGTGCGCCCGCGTCTGTCCCACCGAAACGCTCTGCGAGCAGGCCTGCGTGCGCAACACGGCCGAGGAGCGGCCGGTCGAGATCGGCAGGCTGCAGCGTTACGCGACCGACATCGCGGTGAAGGAGAACAAGCAATTCTATGCCCGCTCCGCCTCGACCGGTCGCAAGGTCGCCGTGGTCGGTGCCGGCCCCGCGGGGCTTGCGTGCGCACATCGGCTTGCAGTCAAAGGCCATGACGTCGTCATCTATGATGCCCGCGAGAAATCCGGCGGCCTCAATGAATATGGTATCGCCGCCTATAAGTCGGTGGACGATTTCGCCCAGAAGGAGGTCGATTACGTCCTTTCGATCGGCGGCATCGAGGTGCGCCACGGACAGGCGCTCGGCCGCGACTTCTCGCTGGCTGACCTGACGGAGCAATATGATGCCGTCTTCCTCGGCCTCGGGCTTACCGGTGTCAATGCGCTCAGGATTGAAGGCGAAAATGCCGAGGGCGTCGAAGACGCGGTCGACTTCATCGCAGCCTTGCGCCAGTCGAAGACCAAGGCCGACATCCCGGTCGGCCGCCGGGTCGTGGTGCTCGGCGGCGGCATGACCGCCATCGATGCGGCCGTCCAGGCAAAGCTGCTCGGGGCGGAAGAAGTGACGATCTGCTACCGCCGCGGAAAGGAGCACATGAATGCTTCCGAGTTCGAGCAGGATCTCGCGGCGTCCAAGGGCGTCACCATCCGCCACTGGCTGCAGCCGAAGCGCATCGCGCTGAAGGATGGCAAGGTCGCGGGCATCGAACTCGAGTACACCACGCTCGACAACGGCAAGCTGACGACAACAGGGGAAACGGGTATCATCGCAGCCGACCAGATTTTCAAGGCCATCGGCCAGACCTTCGAAGCCTCTGGCCTTGGCGCGCTTCAGCTGGAGGGCGGACGCATCGTCATCGATGCGGAAGGCCGCACGTCGCTCGCCAGTGTCTGGGCGGGCGGCGACTGCGTGCTTGGCGGGGAGGACCTCACCGTTTCCGCCGTCGCCATGGGGCGCGATGCCGCCGAATCGATCGACAAGGCTTTCGCCGCGGCTCAGCCGCTGGCGAGTGCCGTCGCGTGAAGAGCGGAACAGGATCGAGAGGACGAAACAATGGCTGATCTTCGCAACAATTTTGTCGGCATCAAATCCCCGAACCCGTTCTGGCTCGCTTCGGCGCCGCCGACGGACAAGGCCTATAACGTCGAACGCGCCTTCAAGGCCGGCTGGGGCGGCGTCGTCTGGAAGACGCTTGGCGAGGAAGGACCGCCGGTCGTCAACGTCAACGGGCCGCGCTACGGCGCGATCTGGGGCGCGGACCGGCGCCTGCTCGGCTTGAACAATATCGAGCTCATCACCGACCGCGACCTTTATGTGAACCTGCGCGAGATGAAGCAGGTGAAGATGAACTGGCCGGATCGGGCGCTCATCGCCTCAATCATGGTGCCGTGCGAGGAAAATGCCTGGAAGGCGATCCTGCCGCTCGTCGAGGAAACCGGCGCCGACGGCATCGAACTCAACTTCGGCTGTCCGCACGGCATGTCCGAGCGCGGCATGGGATCGGCAGTTGGCCAGGTGCCGGAATATATCGAGATGGTGGTGCGCTGGTGCAAGCAGTACACGCGCATGCCGGTGATCACCAAGCTGACGCCGAACATCACCGACATCCGCAAGCCTGCCCGCGCCGCCAACGCCGGTGGCACCGACGCGGTGTCGCTGATCAACACGATCAACTCGATCACCTCGGTCAATCTCGACACCTTCTCGCCCGAGCCGTCGATCGACGGCCGGGGCAGCCACGGCGGCTATTGCGGCCCGGCGGTCAAGCCGATTGCGCTCAACATGGTGGCCGAGATCGCCCGCGATCCCGAAACCCGTGGGCTGCCAATCTCCGGCATCGGCGGCATCACCACCTGGCGCGATGCGGCAGAATTTCTGGCGCTTGGCGCCGGCAACGTGCAGGTCTGCACGGCGGCGATGACCTACGGCTTCAAGATCGTCCAGGAAATGATCTCCGGCCTTTCCGACTGGATGGACGCCAAAGGCCACCGCACGCTCGACGATATCTGCGGCCGCGCCGTGCCCAACGTCACCGACTGGCAATACCTCAACCTCAACTATATCGCCAAGGCGAAGATCGATCAGGATGCCTGCATCAAATGCGGCCGCTGTCACATCGCCTGCGAGGACACCTCGCATCAGGCGATCACTCAGTTCGTCAACGGCGTGCGTCATTTCGAAGTGATCGAGGAGGAATGCGTCGGCTGCAATCTCTGCGTCAACGTCTGCCCGGTCGACAACTGCATTACCATGGAGCCGCTTGCCGCCGGCACCGTTGACAGGCGCACCGGCAAGGCTGTCGATCCGAACTACGCCAACTGGACGACGCATCCGAACAATCCGATGGCCCGCCAGGCCGCCGAATGACGGAGCGCCGATAAACGGGAAGGCCGCCGGGAGAGACCCCGGCGGCCTTCGCGTTTGCGTGCGCTGGAACCCGATCAATACCGTTGTCGATCCCGCCCATCCGCAACGATTCAGCGGACGCGATCCGCGCCTCATGGCGCGCACGATCGCCGCGTCTATCGCGCATACGCTGCCAAAGCTCCGGGTGGTGATCGACAAACTTGCCGAGAGGTTGCCGCGCAAGGGCTCCGGACGCGTTCGAGTAACGCCGCCAACGACTCGTACAAGTCACGAAAACGAAACAGTTTGTATCGAAAACGTAAGTTGTCGGTACCGGCGATCTGGTTGATAAGGGACGGAATCAGCAATAGCCGGCCGCAGCCGACAGACACCGGGCAGAGTGCTTGACGATCTTTTCCACCAATGCACGCAAGAAGACACACCTGATCTCCGGGGCCGTGCTCGGCACATTCATCCTCGGCCATTTCTTCAATCATTCGCTCGGCCTCATCTCCATCGACGCCATGGAAGCCGGAAGGCGGACGTTCACCCTCCTTTGGCACAGCGTGCCCGGGACGATACTGCTCTACGGCGCACTGCTCCTGCATTTCATGATGGCGCTCGACAGCCTTTACCGGCGGCAGACGCTCAGAATGCCCGCCCGTGAAGCGTTGAAGATCGTCTTCGGTCTCAGCCTGCCCTTTGTGCTGATGGCGCATGTGGTCGCCGCCCGGGTGGAACCGATCTTCTCAGGGATCGAAGCCACTTATCCCGAAATCCTTCGATCGCTTTGGTCGAGTTCCATCAACACCACCCGACAAACGGTGGCGCTTCTCCTTGCCTGGGGCCACGGATGTCTCGGCGCCTGGTTCTGGATGCGCGGCCGCCCCTGGTTTCCGCGTTATGAAATCCTGCTCTATACGATTGCCCTGCTCGTTCCGATCTTCGCGCTGCTCGGCTTCATCAACGGTGCGCGATCGCTTGAGCGCGACTATGCCGAACATGGCGGTTATGGCGACAAGGCTTATGTGAGCGAGGCGAAACTGCGGGTCGATCCGGCCCTGATGGAAAACATCCGCCTCGCGCTCTACGCCGGTTTCGGTGGTTTGATCGCCGGCACGTTCGCCCTTCGCGCCCTGCCCGCGCGCGGTCGCATTCGCGTCCGCTATCCCGACGGCCGTGTCGCGGCAGTCAGTCTTGGTTTCAGCGTTCTCGAGGCGAGCCGCGCCGCGGGAATTCCCCATGTCTCCGTCTGCGGCGGACGTGGCCGCTGCTCGACGTGCCGGGTCCGCGTAATCCAGGGCCTGGATGGCCAGCCGGCACCGGAGGCCGCGGAACTGGCGACATTGACCCGGATCGGCGCGCCGGACAATGTGCGGCTCGCTTGCCAGTTCCGACCGGTTCACAGCGTGACCGTCGTCCCCATTCTCGACACCGACAGCCTGGGCATAAAGAAGCAGCTCGCCCAGCAGAACGGCGAGGGCCGCGAGCGCCGGATCGCAGTGCTCTTCTGCGATCTGCGTGACTTTACCCGCATCGCCGAGCACAGACTGCCTTTCGATACGGTGTTCCTGCTGAACCGCTATTTCGAAATGGTCGGCGAGGCCGTCGAAAGCTCCGGCGGCGTGATCGACAAGTTCATCGGCGACGGCGCGTTCGCGATCTTCGGGTTGAAGAGCCCATTCCAGGAAGCATGCCTTCAATCACTCGCGGCCGCAGTGCGATTGTCCAAGGGGGTTCGGGCGCTCAATCAGACATTCCAAGGCGAGCTCGAGCAACCGCTGCGACTGGCGATCGGACTGCACGCGGGTCCGGCAATCATCGGCGAGATGGGCTATGGCCGGGCGACCTCGCTGACGGCGGTCGGTGATACGATCAACACCGCAAGCCGGCTCGAGGGCCTGGCGAAGGAGCATGATGCCGAACTCGCGGTTTCGGTGGAACTCGTCCGTCGCGCCGGCCTCGATCTCGAGGGCAACATGCGGCTCGATATCGGCCTACGCGGCCGTCAGGCGAAGCTCGAGACCTGGATCATTGGCGATGCGGCGCAGATTTCCGAAGTGCTGCCGGCGCAGGGTTGAGCCGCGAGGAGCGACCGCATCTGAATGACCTGCTCCCCACGCGCGGGGTAAGGGTACGCTGCTCCAGCGGAGAAGGTGCGGCAGCGGAAAAGGCTATCCAGCGACCCTATTCTCCTTCGTCGTGCTCCGACGAGGGTTGCTCGCTTACCTGCAGGCCGTCGACGAACAGCCGCTCGAGGAAGCGTGCGGCATCCTCGAAGCGCCCGTCGCCGGCGTTCTCCTGGCCGAGCACGGCGCGAACCTGCACATCGAAGTCGGCATAGTGCTGCGTCGTCGACCATATTGCGAAGATCAGATGATAGGGATCGCATTTGGCGATCTTGCCGGCCTTTGCCCATGCGCGGATCACCTCGGCCTTCTCGTCGACGAGCGCTTTCAACGGGCCCTTCAGCTCGTCCTCGATACGAGGCGCCCCCTGCAGCACTTCGTTGGCAAACAGCCGGCTTTCGCGCGGGAAATCGCGCGCCATCTCCAGTTTTCGACGGATGTAGCTACGGATCTCGGCAACCGGGTTTCCGTCGGCATTGAACTCCCGCAGCGGATCTAGCCAGGTATCGAGCACGCGGTCGATCAGCGCACGGTGCATCGCCTCCTTGGTGCGGAAATAATAAAGCAGGTTCGGCTTCGACATGCCCGCCACTTCCGCGATCTGGTCAATGGTCGAGCCGCGAAAGCCGTGGGCCGAAAAAACTTCCAACGCCGCCTCGAGGATCTGCTCCTCCTTCTCCTCCTGTATGCGTGTACGCCTCTGGGTTCTGGCCGCTCTCGGAAGTACCATCTTGCCCCCTGCCCGCTGCTTGCGCACAACAACAATGGCGCCGTGCGTCTTCTGCGGACGCACAAACCTGTAGCACCTTGAATTGCTGCATGTTTTTGTCCTTGAATCGAATATGATCCAATGAACATGCAGCAGCCTGACTTGCCCAAAATTCGGACGCGCCATCTTTTTGGGCAGCAACTCCGATTTTTTGTTTTTCCGGCTTGAGTGCCGCCACGGAAGTTGTAATGTTTACCAACCGGTCAAATTATCAGCCAGTTTGTCGACAAAGGCAACGACTGATCGAAAGGCACCAACAACAAAGCCTGGATTTGACCGGCGGGAACATGAGGGCTGCACCGCAAGGGGCAAACCGAAAAATGAGGAGAACGCCATGGCAGCACCTGGCGAGAACATGCGCGTCAACGCTGACCGCCTGTGGGATTCGTTGATGGATATGGCGAAGATCGGCCCCGGTGTCGCCGGCGGCAACAACCGCCAAACATTGACGGACGAGGACGGCGAGGGTCGCCGGCTTTTCCAGTCCTGGTGCGAAGCGGCCGGGCTCAGCATGGGTGTCGACAAGATGGGCACCATGTTCTTTACTCGCCCCGGCACCGATCCCGACGCACTGCCCGTGCACATCGGCTCCCATCTCGACACACAACCGACCGGCGGCAAGTTCGACGGCGTGCTCGGGGTCTTAAGCGGCCTTGAGGTCGTCCGCACGATGAACGATCTCGGCATCCGGACCAGGCACCCGATCGTTGTGACGAACTGGACCAACGAGGAGGGCGCGCGTTTTGCGCCCGCAATGCTCGCCTCGGGCGTCTTTGCCGGCGTTCATACGCTCGACTACGCCTACGCCCGCAAGGACCCGGACGGAAAGGCCTTCGGCGACGAACTGAAGCGCATCGGCTGGCTCGGCGACGAGGAAGTGGGCGCGCGCAAGATGCACGCCTATTTCGAGTACCACATCGAACAGGGGCCGATCCTGGAAGCCGAGAACAAGCAGATCGGCGTCGTCACGCACTGTCAGGGCCTGTGGTGGCTGGAAGTCACACTCACCGGCCGCGAAGCCCACACCGGCTCGACGCCGATGGACATGCGCCTCAATGCCGGTCTCGCCATGTCACGCATCTTCGAAATGGTGCAGAAGGTCGCCATGGAGAACCAGCCGGGCGCTGTCGGCGGTGTCGGCCAGGTGTTCTTTTCACCCAATTCGCGCAACGTGCTGCCCGGCAAGGTCGTCTTCACCATCGACATTCGCTCGCCCGACCAGGCCAAGCTCGACGGTATGCGCGCGCGCATCGAGGCCGAGGCGCCGAAGATCGCCGAGGCGCTGGGCGTCGGCTGCTCGATCGAGGCGGTCGGCCATTTCGATCCCGTGACCTTTGATCCGAAACTGGTCGCAACCGTTCGCGGCGCCGCCGAGAAGCTCGGCTACAGCCACATGAATCTCATCTCGGGCGCCGGCCACGACGCCTGCTGGGCGGCGAAGGTCGCCCCGACGACGATGATCATGTGCCCTTGTGTCGGCGGGCTCAGCCACAACGAGGCGGAAGACATCTCCAAGGAATGGGCATCCGCGGGGGCCGATGTCCTCTTCCACGCCGTCGTCGAAACGGCCGAAATCGTGAAGTGACATCATGGGCGGGACGACAGTTCCGCCCTTTTTCTTGGCCCCTCCGGCGGCCGAAAACACAATCGCAAGGGAAACATAGCCAATGAGCACTGTGATCAAGGGTGGAACCATCGTCACGGCCGACCTCACCTACAAGGCTGATATCAAGGTCGAGGGCGGCAGGATCGTCGAGATTGGCCCGAACCTCTCCGGCACTGAAACGCTGGATGCGAGCGGCTGCTATGTCATGCCCGGCGGCATCGACCCGCATACCCATCTCGAGATGCCTTTCATGGGCACCTATTCCTCGGACGATTTCGAAAGCGGCACACGTGCGGCACTCGCTGGCGGCACGACCATGGTCGTTGATTTCGCGCTCCCCTCGCCCGGCCAGTCGCTGCTCGAAGCGCTCACCATGTGGGACAACAAGTCGACGCGCGCCAATTGTGACTATTCCTTCCACATGGCGATCACCTGGTGGGGCGAGCAGGTCTTCAACGAGATGGAGACCATCGTCAAGGATAAGGGCATCAACACCTTCAAGCACTTCATGGCCTACAAGGGTGCTCTGATGGTGGATGACGACGAGATGTTTTCCTCGTTCCAGCGCTGCGCCGGGCTTGGTGCCCTGCCGCTTGTCCACGCCGAAAACGGCGACGTCGTCGCTCAGTTGCAAGCAAAGCTGCTCGCCGAGGGCAACGATGGCCCCGAGGCGCACGCCTATTCGCGGCCGGCCGAAGTCGAGGGCGAGGCCACCAACCGTGCGATCATGATCGCCGACATGGCCGGTTGTCCGGTCTATATCGTCCACACCTCCTGCGAACAGGCGCACGAGGCGATCCGGCGTGCCCGCGCCAAGGGCATGCGCGTCTTCGGCGAACCCTTGATCCAGCACCTGACGCTCGACGAAAGCGAATATTTCAACAAGGATTGGGACCACGCCGCCCGCCGCGTGATGTCGCCACCTTTCCGCAACAAGCTGCATCAGGACAGCCTCTGGGCCGGGCTCGCCTCCGGTTCACTGCAGGTGGTGGCGACTGACCATTGCGCCTTCACCACCGACCAGAAGCGCTTCGGCGTCGGGGATTTCACCAAGATCCCGAACGGCACCGGGGGGCTGGAAGACCGGATGCCGATGCTGTGGACCTATGGCGTCGCCACGGGCCGCATCACCATGAACGAATTCGTCGCGGTGACCTCGACCAACATCGCCAAGATCCTCAACATCTATCCGAAGAAGGGCGCGATCCTGGTCGGAGCGGATGCCGACCTCGTC
Source organism: Sinorhizobium psoraleae (assembly GCF_013283645.1). Lineage (GTDB taxonomy): Bacteria > Pseudomonadota > Alphaproteobacteria > Rhizobiales > Rhizobiaceae > Sinorhizobium > Sinorhizobium psoraleae. The sequence goes on along the minus strand of NZ_JABEKV010000001.1, from coordinate 1,091,519 downwards.
GTCTGGGATCCGAAGCGCTCCAAGACGATCTCGGCAAAGACCCAGCAATCGTCGATCGACTATAACGTCTTCGAAGGTAAAACCGTGAGGGGCCTGCCTCGCTTCACCCTCACCCGCGGTGTCGTTTCGATCGAGGAAGGCATGGTCAAGACGCAGGAAGGCCACGGAGAGTTCGTCAGGCGCGAACCCTTCCCCGCCGTCAGCACGGCTCTTTCTACATGGAAGGAAGTGACGGCGCCCCGCGCCGTACAGCGCACCGGCATTCCGGCAAGCGGGGTTTGACGCACACCAGATGCCGCATCTGTCACCCACGTCATGGACAACGTCGCTTTCCGGAGCGCTAGGCCGGCACCAGCGCATCCAGTTCGGGCAGCAGCACGACGCTTTCCTGTTCCCTCGGATCTGTCCGGGCAATCACCGCCGAGCACGGCTTGTCGGAGAGATTGGCGGGCAGATGCGGCACGCCGGCCGGGATGTAGAACATCTCGCCGGCCTTGACGATCACATGCTCCTCGAGCCGATCGCCGAACCAGGTATGCGCCTCGCCGGCAAGAATGTAGATCGCGGTCTCGTGGCTCTCGTGCAGATGCGCCTTGGCGCGCGCGCCAGGCGGCATGGTCAAGAGATGCATGCAAATACCGGTCGAGCCGACCGTTTCCTGGGCTATGCCCTCGAAATAGTTAAGCCCTTGCTTGCCGGCATAGATGTCACCCGGACGAACCACGCGACAGCCAGAATTGGATGACCGAGACATGAACGCTCTCCAGAATTCGCTGAAAAAACCGCAACAGACGACATCGGCGGCATTGCATGTTGCAGGTTCGGATAGCAGTCTGCCACAGACAAGCCACAATGAGAATCCGCCCATGACATCCAATTCTGCCTCCGTGGTCTCGGCTCGGGATCTCGGCCTCACGTTCCAGACCAGCGACGGGCCGGTCAATGCGCTGACGGGCGTGAACCTCGACGTGGCCAAGGGCGATTTCGTTTCCTTCATCGGACCGTCCGGGTGCGGCAAGACGACGTTCCTGCGCGTCATCGCCGACCTCGAGAAACCGACATCCGGCGCTATCACAGTCAACGGCATGACACCCGAAGAAGCCCGGCGCCACCGCGCCTACGGCTATGTTTTCCAGGCCGCCGCGCTCTATCCCTGGCGCACGATCGAGAAGAACATCGCCTTGCCGCTCGAAATCATGGGCTATTCGAAGGACGAGCGGAAGGCACGGATCGAGCGGACGCTCGAACTCGTCAATCTCTCGGGTTTCGGCAAGAAGTATCCCTGGCAGCTTTCCGGCGGCATGCAGCAGCGAGCCTCGATCGCCCGCGCACTCGCCTTCGACGCCGATCTTCTTCTGATGGACGAACCGTTCGGCGCACTCGACGAGATCGTCCGCGACCACCTCAATGAGCAGCTTCTGAAACTCTGGGCACGCACCAACAAAACCATCTGTTTCGTCACCCATTCGATTCCGGAGGCGGTATACCTTTCGACCAAGATCGTCGTCATGAGCCCGCGCCCGGGCCGCGTGACCGATATCATCGAATCCACTCTGCCCCGGGAGCGGCCGCTCGGCATTCGCGAGACGCCGGAATTTCTGGAAATCGCCCATCGCGTCCGAGAGGGCCTGAGAGCGGGGCATAGCTATGATGAGTAGCGGTTCCGCCAACATCACGTGCCGGGACGCCGTCATCGCCGATATGACGGCATGTGCCGGTATTCTCAACCGCTGGATCGATGCTACGCCCTGGATGCCGAGGGTGCATGCTGCAGCCGACGTGGAGCGGTATTACCGCGAAACTGTCTTCGCGGATCGCGCGATCGTCGTTGCAGACCGCGAGGGTGAAGTTGTTGGCTTTCTCGCCCTGTCACCGGAGGCCTACGTCACGGCGCTCTACGTTGATGAACGCCACCGAAAGGGCGGTGTCGGCGCCCGGTTGTTGCGCGAGGCAAAGAAACGCGCCCCGGACGAGCTCAAGCTATGGACTTTCGAGCGTAACGCGGACGCACATCGCTTCTACGAGCGCGAAGGCTTCGTCGCAGTGAAGAGAACGGACGGCGAGAACGAGGAAGGTTTGCCCGACATACTCTACAGCTGGTATGCCGCAGGAGGTGAGCGCGCATGAACCCCGCCTACGTTCTGTGGCTTCTCCTCGCCACGTTCATTTTCCTCGGCGGCGCGACCGCATCGCGCGCCTACGTCTCCAGCAACAGCGTTCCCGTGCTGCTGCTCGCTCTGGGGCTCTATGTGATCGGCAACCTGATCATGGTGAAGCTCATGCGCGAGGGAGGCCTGGGGCTCGCGATTTCCCTGTCGGCCGTTGTGCAGCTGGTGCTTGTCAACCTCATTGCCTTCACGCTCTTCGGTGAGAAGCTGAGCACGACGCAGATGGCGGGCGTGCTGCTCGGAATCGCCGCGATGGGGCTGATGCTGCTGCCGACGAGCGGAAGGGCCTGATCATGCGCGAGCAAAGCTTTCTCAAGGACAAGCTGCTGCCGATCGGCACCGTCGTCTTGCTATTGATCGCCGTCTGGTATGTGGCGGCCGCTTTCCTCAACGCGCCGTTCGAGCGCGATACGGCGGCGCGTGCCGGCACCGAAATCGGTTTCTCCGAGATCGTCCGGAACACGATGGCACAGGAGCGGCCCGTGCTGCCCGCCCCGCACCAAGTTGTCGCCGAAATCTGGGATACGACCGCCAACAAGGCGATCACGTCCAAGCGCAGCCTCATCTATCACGCCTGGATCACGCTTTCCGCGACGCTGCTCGGCTTCGGCATCGGTGCCGCGCTCGGCGTCCTGCTCGCCGTCGGCATCGTCCACAACCGTGCGATGGACAGGTCCTTGATGCCTTGGGTGATCGCCAGCCAGACCATCCCGATCCTCGCCATCGCGCCAATGATCATCGTCGTTCTGAACGCCATCGGCATCGCAGGGTTGCTGCCGAAGGCGCTGATCTCGACCTACCTTTCGTTCTTCCCGGTCGTCGTCGGCATGGTCAAGGGATTGCGCAGCCCGGAAACGATCCAGCTCGACCTCATGCACACCTACAATGCTTCACCGGCGCAGACCTTCTGGAAGTTGCGCTGGCCATCCTCCATGCCCTACCTCTTCACCTCGCTGAAGGTCGCGGTCGCTATCTCGCTTGTCGGCGCCATCGTCGGCGAGTTGCCAACGGGTGCGGTGGCCGGGCTTGGCGCCCGCCTGCTTGCCGGATCCTATTACGGCCAGACCGTGCAGATCTGGGCGGCTTTGTTCATGGCGGCAGCGCTCGCGGCCGTCCTCGTCATGATTGTCGGCTTCGCCCATACGGCCGTTCTCAAGCGCATGGGGGCCAAGCCATGAATATTCCTGTTTTCGCCGGAGCCGTGCTCTTCTGGCTCGCTGCCTGGGCTTTCAACGAATGGCTCGTGCGCCAGCACTTTGCGCACCGCACGGCCGCCAGCGCCGCGCGCTTTGCCGTTCCCCTCCTCTTCGGCATCACCATCCTCGTCCTTTGGGAAGGCGTCGTTCGCGGCTTCGGCATTCCGTCGGTGCTGCTGCCGGCGCCATCGATGATCTGGCAGCGCCTCGTCAACTCTCTCCCGACGCTGGCGGCCGATTTCCGGCAGACCTTTCTTAAGGCCGTGCTGACCGGCTATGCGCTTGGCTGCGGCCTCGGCTTCGTCGTGGCGATCCTGATCGACCGCTCGCCCTTCCTGCAGAGAGGTCTGCTGCCGCTCGGCAACTTCGTCTCCGCACTGCCCGTCATAGGCGTGGCGCCCATCATGGTCATGTGGTTCGGCTTCGACTGGCAGTCGAAGGTCGCCGTCGTCGTCATCATGACCTTCTTCCCGATGCTGGTGAATACGGTTTCCGGCCTTGCCGCCGCAAGCCACATGGAACGTGACCTGATGCGAACCTACGCGGCGACATGGTGGCAGACACTCGTCAAGCTGCGATTGCCCGCCGCCTGGCCTTTCATTTTCAACGCGCTCAAGATTAACTCCACGCTGGCGCTGATCGGCGCGATCGTGGCCGAATTTTTCGGAACGCCCATTGTCGGCATGGGCTTCCGGATCTCCACGGAAGTGGGCCGCATGAACGTCGACATGGTTTGGGCCGAGATCGCCGTTGCGGCGGTGGCTGGCTCCGCCTTCTACGGGGTCGTCGCGCTCGCCGAGCGGGCCGTCACCTTCTGGCATCCGTCCATCCGCAGTGGACGGGCCTAACGCATGTCGCCCGAAAAGGTGGTTTCGGGACAACGACATGCATGCAAACAAAGATTTAAAGCGCGTCGCCCGGCTCTTGTTGAATGCGACGCGCTTTAAAACGAAGCGACGATGAGTATGAACCAACAATAAGAGGGAACAGACATGAACAAGAAACTTGCATCTCTGCTTGCAGCCGGCGTCTTTTCGCTTGCCGCCTTCCATGCCAATGCCGCCGACAAGGTTACGCTCCAATTGAAGTGGGTCACCCAGGCTCAGTTTGCCGGCTACTACGTCGCCAAGGACAAGGGCTTCTACGAGGAAGAGGGCCTTGACGTCGATATCAAGCCGGGCGGTCCGGATATCGCCCCGGCGCAAGTGATTGCCGGCGGCGGAGCCGACGTCATCGTCGACTGGATGCCTTCCGCCCTCGCCACGCGCGAAAAGGGCGTGCCGCTCGTCAACATCGCCCAGCCGTTCAAGAAGTCCGGCATGATGTTGACCTGTCTCAAGGAATCCGGCGTGACGAGCCCTGATAACTTCAAGGGCAAGACGCTCGGCGTCTGGTTCTTCGGCAACGAATATCCGTTCCTCTCCTGGATGTCGCAGTTGAAGATCCCGACGGATGGCGGTCCGGAAGGTGTGACCGTCTTGAAGCAGGGCTTCAATGTCGATCCACTGATCCAGAAACAGGCCGCCTGCATCTCCACGATGACCTACAACGAGTATTGGCAGGTGATCGACGCCGGCATCAAGGCGGAAGACCTCGTCACCTTCAAATACGAGGACCAGGGTGTAGCAACTCTCGAGGACGGGCTTTACGTGCTCGAGGACAAGCTCAAGGACCCTGCCTTCAAGGAAAGAATGGTGAAGTTCGTCCGCGCCTCCATGAAGGGCTGGAAATATGCCGAGGAGAACCCGGACGAGGCTGCCGATATCGTTCTTGAGAACGATTCCACCGGTGCCCAGACGGAAAAGCACCAGAAGCGCATGATGGGCGAAATCGCCAAGCTGACGGCCGGCTCGAACGGCGCTCTCGATGAGGCCGACTACAAGCGCACGGTCCAGTCGCTGCTCGCCGGCGGCTCTGATCCCGTCATCTCCAAGGAGCCGGCGGGCGCTTGGACGCACGAAGTGACGGACGAAGCGCTCAAGTAAAAAGCGCCAAACCGATAAAAAGCGGAGCGTGCGGCCCTTGCCGCGCGCTCTTTTTCTTGATGCCTGGCGCCGTCCTGCTGCAGCAATTCAAAGTGCTGCGGCGACCTTTGTGCATCGGAAGGGACGGCGCAGCAGGATCAGCGGAGGCCGCAGACAAAAGGTCGCGCCTAAGTTGAGCCCTTTGCCGCACTACCAGTATTGCATCGCGAGACACACAAGAATAGTAATAATGAGGCACCATCGCTTCAGCGACCTTGTAAGCATTTCGCGCGACGATTACATAGGCCAAAGCGTTTGGGTGGGCAGGCGCAGGGAGGAAATCGTTTTCTTAAGCATTGCCGTTTAGGGAACTTTTTCCTGGACTCGATGTATGCGGTTTGAAACCGCCTGCATTGGGGCAAAGATTTTTAAGCTTGTGGGCCACGACTGCCACTTGGCGATCCGCCGCCGGCGCTGGAACACAAGAAACAGCGTGAATTAAGCCAGACGTTCGCCATCCAGGGCGATGTCCGGCATTTCATTTTTTGGGAAATTGGCCGATGGCTCAGAGACTCCTACCTCTTTTCAGCGCCTGCGCGGCAATGACGCTCAGCGCATTTTCCAGCGCCTTCGCCGAAGAAGCCGTCAAGCCGCAACAATCGCAGGCTCTGCCCTCTATCGTCGTTACCGAGGCGGTGCAGCAATCGATCAGTGACCGCGTCATCGCGACGGGCTCCATCGAGGCTGTCGAGGAAACCTATGTTTCGCCGCTGGTCGACGGTCTCTCCATCCGATCGCTGAATGTCGATGTCGGCGACACGGTCGAAGAAGGCAGCACCCTGGTCGTTCTCAACGACGATGCGCTTCTCTTGCAGAGGAGCCAGCTCGAAGCCAATCTCGCAAAAGCGGAAGCCGCTCTCGCGCAATTGCGCGCCCAGCTCGCTGAGGCCACGGCGAATTCCGAGGAAGCAACGCGGGTCGCCGACCGTGCAGCGCGGCTATCTGAAAACGGCACCGTGCCGACGGCAGAGGCCGATCGCGTGAGGGCACTTGCGGTCGCCGCACGCGCCCGCGTCCGCTCCGCCGAGCAATCCGTCGGCGTTGCCACCGCCGACATCAAGGTGGTCCAGGCTCAGATCGATGACATCGACCTCCGCCTCGCCCGCACCGCGGTGAAAGCGCCCGTCAGCGGCGTCATTTCCGTCAAGAACGCCAAGGTCGGCGCCATCGCCAGCGGCAGCGGCGAGCCGCTGTTCGCGATCATCCGCGATGGCATCATCGAGATGAAGGCGGATGTCGCCGAAGCAGACATCATCAAACTTGCGGTCGGCCAGCCGGCGACCGTAAGGCTTGCCGGCAGCAGCACGACGATCGAGGGCAAGATTCGTCTGATCGCACCGATCGTGGACCCGCAGACGCGGCTTGGAAAAGTGCATATTACTCTCAGCGACACCTCCAAGGCCCGCTCCGGCATGTATGCCGCCGCGACCATCATCGTTCAGCAGAAGCAAACGGTTGTTTTGCCGCAAACGGCTGTTACAGCAGAAGACGGTAAGGCGATCGTCCGTAAGGTCGAAGACGGCGTGGTCCGGCTGGTTCCGGTCGTAACCGGTATCCAGGACGGACAGTACGTCGAAATCCTTTCCGGCCTCAAGGCAGGTGAACAGGCAGTGGCAAAGGCCGGCGCCTATGTACGCGACGGTGACCGCATCAAGCCGGTCAAATCCGCGCAACCGGCAACCAACTGACGGGAACAGCGACCATGAACTTCTCCGCCTGGTCTATCCGCAATCCGGTCGCTCCCATCCTTGCCTTTTTTGTACTGGTCGTGCTCGGCTGGCAGTCGTTCAATTCCTTGCCGATCACCCGCTTCCCGAACATCGACGTGCCGATCGTTCAGATCAGCGTCACGCAGAGCGGTGCCGCCCCCGCCGAACTCGAGACCCAGGTTACCAAGGAGATCGAGGATGCGGTCGCGGGTGTTTCGGGCGTAGACCACATCCAATCGACGATCACCGACGGCAGTTCCACCACCGCTGTCATCTTCCGCATGGAAGTGCCGACGACTCAAGCAGTGCAGGACGTCAAGGACGCGATCGACCGCATCCGCAGCGACCTGCCGACCTCGATCGAAGAGCCGATCGTCTCCAAGGTCGACGTCGAAGGCCAGGCGATCCAGACGTTCGCCGTGTCCTCCCCCGGTATGACGCTCGAGGAACTCTCCTGGTTCGTCGACGACACGATCAAGCGCGCGATCCAGGGTAAAAGCGGCATCGGCCGTGTCGACCGTTACGGCGGCTCCGACCGCGAAGTCCGCATCGAACTCAATGAAGACCGGCTGAACTCCTTCGGCATCACGGCCGCCGATGTCAACGGTCAGCTTCGCCGGATGAACATGGATCTCGGTTCCGGCCGCGGCCAGGTCGGCGGCAGCGAACAGGCGATCCGTACGCTCGGCGACACGCGCGACGTAGCCGAGCTTTCCAATACGATGATTTCGCTCCCGAACGGTCGCTTCGTTCGCCTGTCGCAACTCGGCACGGTGACCGACACCTATGAGGAGCCGAAGTCGTTTTCCCGCTTTAACGGCAACCCCGGCGTCACCTTCGCGGTATTCCGCGCCAAGGGCGCCAGCGAAGCGACCGTCGCCGAAACGGTCGCCAAGACGCTCGACGAAATCCGGGCGAAACATCCGGATGTCACTATCGAGAAGGTGGACGATTCGGTCTACTTCACCTACGGCAACTACGAGGCCGCTATTCACACGCTGATCGAAGGCGCCCTGCTCGCCGTCCTCGTCGTAATGCTTTTCCTGCGCAACTGGCGCGCGACATTGATTTCGGCGGTCGCGCTGCCGCTCTCGGCCATTCCAACCTTCTGGGTGATGGAGCTTCTCGGTTTCTCGCTCAACCTTGTGAGCTTCCTGGCGATGACGCTCGCGACAGGTATCCTCGTCGATGACGCGATCGTCGAGATCGAGAATATCGAGCGGCATATCCGCATGGGCAAGTCGCCTTACAAGGCCGCGATCGAAGCGGCGGACGAGATCGGTCTTGCGGTAATCGCCACCACGTTCACCATCATCGCGGTCTTTGTCCCGGTCTCGTTCATGCCGGGCATCCCGGGCCAATACTTCATCCAGTTCGGCCTTACGGTCGCTGTTTCCGTGTTCTTCTCGCTGCTGGTCGCCCGCCTGATCACACCCGTGATGGCGGCCTACTTGATGAAGCCCACCGACGTCGGCGGCGGCCACCACGGTGACGACGACAGCGCGATCATGAAGCTCTATACGGGCCTCATACGCGTGACGACGCGCTGGCGCTATACGACGCTTCTCGCCGCCATCGCCTGCCTCGTCGTTTCCGTCTACTTCCTGTTCCAGGTTCCGGGCAGCTTCCTCCCGCCCGAGGACGCATCGCGCGTCAGCCTGTCGATTGAGCTTCCGCCGGACGCGATGCTCGAGGACACGGACCGGACGACAGCGGAAATCTACAACCGCGTCAAGGACATCGAAGGCGTCGAAAACGTCTTCGTGCTTGGCGGCGCATCGCCCAAGGGTGACTTGGAGCTGCGCCGCGCTGCCGTGACCGTGCTTCTCAAGAAGCTGGACCATTCGCTGATCAACAAGATCGTCAACGACGTCATCGGCCGCACGCCGCTGATCGGCCAATACCTGCCGAAGCTGCCACCCGCTGGGCGCACCAAGCCGCAGTCGCAGATCGAAAAGGAGATCTTTGCGCGACTGCAATCGATCCCCGACGTTCGGGTCATTAAGCTGAACGACCGCGGCGAACGCGACCTGTCCTTTAACCTGCTCTCGAACAACGAGGCGGATCTGGACGCGGCTGTGGCGACCCTCGAGGCGAAGCTGCGCAGCGATCCGCTGCTCGCCAATGTCAGCCCCGATGGCGCGCTGCCGCGGCCGGAGCTGCAGATCCGTCCACGCGCTGACCAGATGTCCCGCCTTGGCATCACGACCGCCCAGATCTCCGAGGTGATCCGTGTCGCTACGATTGGCGATATCGACGCCGCGCTCACGAAGATCGCGCTCGACGGCCGGCTGATTCCGATCCGGGTTCAGCTCAACCGCGATTTCCGCACCGATATCGCGGCGATCCGCAACCTGAAGATCCAGACCGCATCGGGCGCTACAGTTCCGCTTTCAAGCGTCGCGGACATCAACTATTCGGAAGGCCCGAGCTCGATCAAGCGCTACGACCGCAACCGCGTCGTGGCACTTGGCGCGGACCTGCCGATCGGCGTTGCGCTCAACACCGCGTCCGATCGCTTCAAGCAGATCGCGGCCGAAGCGAAGTTGCCGGGTACCGTCGAGTTCCTCGAAAGCGGCGATGCCGAAGTGCAGGCCGAGATGCAGGAGAGCTTCGGCAACGCCATGCTGTTGGGCCTGATGATGGTGTTGGTGGTGCTCATCCTGCTGTTCAAGGATGTCATCCAGCCGTTCACAATCCTGTTCTCGCTGCCGCTCGCGATCGGCGGCGTGGCGGCCGGGCTGATCCTCACTCAGAACGCGCTCTCGATGCCCGTCCTGATCGGTATCCTGATGCTGATGGGCATCGTCACCAAGAACGCGATCCTGCTCGTCGATTTCGGAATCGAAATGATGCATCACGGCATGGACCGGGGATTGGCGATGATCGAGGCCGGCCGCAAACGCGCCCGCCCGATCGTCATGACGTCGATCGCCATGTCCGCGGGCATGCTGCCGTCGGCCCTTGGCGTCGGCGAAGGCGGCTCCTTCCGTGCGCCGATGGCGATCGCGGTGATCGGCGGCATCATCGTCTCGACCGTGCTGAGCCTCGTCGTCGTTCCTTCCTTCTTCCTGATCATGGACGACCTGTCGCGGCTGCTTGCCCGCATCTTCGGTCGGTTCGTCGGCAAGAAGGACGAGGAAAACCTGCCGCTCGACAGCGCGGCGCTCACCGAACGGGTGGCCGAGCATGGCGATACGATCGAGGAACTGCAGCAGCGCATCAAGACGCTGGAAGCGCAGCGTGACGGCAAATCCGACCGCAAGGTCATCAACCATCCCGCGCTTGCTGCAGAATAGAGGCGTCTGCGTCAGCAGACGCGAACCGTCACCTGAAGCCCGCGCAGCCATGCGCGGGCCATATTTTGTGAAAATTATTTGATTAGGGTCAATCCGCATGTCTCGATGACCGATTAGGGTCGGTTCGATCCATTCGGGATGGCACGATGAAGACCCTGCGACTGACCTCGAACGATAGAGCCGTTCTTTTCGATTCACGTTTCTTCGCGAGACTACCGCGGGCGACGGCAGAGGCCATCCTCGACGGGACAATCGCTTCCACCCACGAAGAGCACGATATCCTGTTTCGTCAGGACGAGCCGGTCGACCACGTCTTCTTCGTGCTCTCGGGACTTGTTCGTCTCTACCGATTGGGCAAGGACGGTCGCGAAGCCGATATCGCCGTTTTCCCCAAGGGCGAGATCTTCGGCGAAAACGCCATGTTCCTGGAGCATCGCGCCACCGCCAACGCGCAGGCGGCGGAGCCTCTGATCGTCGCGCGGCTTGAAAGCCGCAAGCTCCGCCAGCTTGCTGCGGAAAATACCGACGTCGCCCAGGCGCTTATCGAACTTCTCTGCCACCATGGCAAGATGACAGAAGACTGCCTTGCCGAGGACCGTCTGCTCACCGCGCCCCAGCGGGTCGCGAGCTATATCCTCAGCCATTGTCCGGATGGGCTGAGCAGTTTCTCTTTCCGCCTGCCGTTCCAGAAGAACGTCCTTGCGGGCAAGCTCGGCCTTGCGCCGGAGGCCTTGTCGCGCGCTTTTTCGATGCTCCGCCAGTCGGGCGTCACCGTAAAAGGCCGTGTGATTGAAATCCGCGATCGGCAGGCGCTCGAGAAGTTCTGACCCGTCCGCGTCGCGCAGTCTAGACCGACTAAAGCCCTCCCTCCACCGTCAGGAATTCGACGATCCGGTCGACACCGTCGCCGCGCTTCATATCCGAAAACACGAAGGGCTTTGCCGCACGCATCCGCTCCGCATCCCGCTCCATCACATCGAGATCGGCCCCGACATAAGGTGCGAGATCCTTCTTGTTGATTACAAGGAGATCGGATCTGGTGATCCCCGGTCCGCCCTTGCGCGGAATTTCCTCGCCCTGGCAGACCGAGATGACGTAGATCGTGAGATCGGCGAGGTCGGGAGAAAAGGTCGCCGCCAGATTGTCGCCGCCCGATTCGATGAAGATCACGTCGAGATCGGGAATCCGGCGATTGAGATCGGCAATCGCCTGGAGATTGATCGATGCGTCCTCGCGGATCGCCGTGTGCGGACAGCCACCGGTTTCGACGCCGACGATCCGCTCCGACGGCAGCGCCTGCATGCGCACCAGCGCCTCCGCGTCTTCCTTGGTGTAGATGTCGTTGGTGACGACGGCGACGGAATATTTCTCGCGCATCGCCTTGCACAGCTTGTCGGTCAGCGCCGTTTTGCCGGAACCGACCGGGCCGCCGATACCGACGCGAAGGGGACCGTTTTTCGATGGCATCTTTGCTTGTCCTTTCAGAACGCGGCCGCCCATCAGGAGCGGAACAGGCGGGTGTGCAGGGTCTCGTGTCTCAGCGACGAAATATCGGCCATGATTGTCGCCGAGCCAAGCTCGTCCAGCGGGGCTTTCGCAGCACGATCGGCGATAGCGGCAATCGTGCTTTCGAGACCGGCCAATACACCGCCGCCATCGCGCTGGCCGATGACGCCGGAACGGATGGCGGCAGAAACGGCATTCGATGTCGCGGCACCGAGATAGGCAGCAAGCGCAGCTCGCAGTCCCGTTCGATGCGCGCCCGCCACGGCACCGACCGCCACCGGATAGGCTGCTACAGGCCCAAGCAGGTCGAATACGGCGCCCGGCCAGTTGCGAGCAGCGACAAGAAACGCTTCGCCCTGCAGCATGGTTTCCATGTGACGCTCGTACGAACCGGCCATCGCTTCGGCCAACTCGCTCGCCGCCTTCAGTCGTTGTGGATCGTCATGCGCCTGATAGCACTCGGCCAGCAGAAGGGCGTCATTCCAGATGGCACCACGCGTCAGAAGCGTTTCGAGCCAAAGCCGCAGCTCTTCGGCACTGGTCACCAGGCCATCGTGGACCGCCTGCTCCAGCCCCCCGGAATAGGAAAACGAACCAACCGGAAAAGCAGGCGATAGCCAGGTGGCGAGACGCAGGAGCGCCCGTGTGTCGGCCTGGTCAGCCATGATTGTGGTGGTGACCGCCATGCCCATGATTGTCGTGGCCGTGCCCGCCACCATGATAGGCGCCGCGCAGTGGTTGGAAGGGTTCCGTCACTTCGCTGACGGTGGCACCGAGGCCTTCGAGCATCACGCGGATGACGGGATCGCGGCCGATCAGGATCCGTCCCTGCTCGACCGCTGCCGGAAGATGCCGATTGCCGAGATGCCAGGCGAGTTCGATGAGATGCAGAATGTCTCGCGCACGAACCTCGTAAAGCGCCTCGTCGGCGGCCTTTATCCGGATATAGCCGCCTCCTTCCAGCACGAGCAGATCGCCATCGGCGAGCATCACCGGCTGCTTGAGGTCGAGCATCACCACGTCGTCGTTTTCGAGATGCAACAGCTTGCGCCGCAGATGGCGTTCGTCATGCGCCAAGGTCACGCTGTGGAGCGGCACCTTGTCTGCGGGGCCTGGCGAGAGAACTTCGGTCGAGCGATAAGGCACGTCAGATCACCTCTATCCTTTCCGGGTGCATGACCTCGATGCGAGCGTCCGCCAGAACGTCCGCCATCGCCGCCTGAAAGGCTTTCAGATGCGGCTCGGCAAAATGTGCGTCCACGGCCGCGCGATCTTTCCAGTTCTCGACGAAGACCAGGGTGTCCGGTTCCGTAGGCTTGCGGTAGAGATCGTAGCTGACGCAGCCCGCTTCCTTGCGGGTGGCCTCGACCAGCGGTGCCGCCAAGGCGACAACGTCATCGCCCCTGCCCGCATGTGCCTTCAGATATGCGATAACGTAAACCATCGATTCTCGCCGCGCCTCTCCAGCACCAATGTAACAAGAAAAGGCCCCGGCGCCAGCGGGAAGGCGGAAAGCGAAATGGTTTCACGCAACCTGCCGGAGCAAACGGGGGCCTTCTCTCTATTTCAGCGCCTGCGCGCCTTTCCGGACGCGCCGGCGATCGGCTTTATCAGGCAGCGATCTTCTGCGACCGCAGAGCCGCCAGAATGTTCTGCGGCGAGGAAACGCCATATGGGTCGCTGTCGCAATTGTCGGAGTAGCCTTCCTCTTCGAACCACTGCTCGACGACACCGTTGTTGACGACGGCGGCATAACGCCAGGAGCGCATGCCGAAGCCGAGATTGTCCTTCGCGACCAGCATGCCCATCTTGCGGGTGAATTCACCGGAGCCGTCCGGGATCAGCTTGACGTTTTCGAGATTCTGCGACTTGCCCCAGGCGTTCATCACGAAGGCGTCGTTGACCGAGATGCAATAGATCTCGTCGATGCCTTCGGCGCGGAATTCGGCAACGAGCTTTTCGAAGTCCGGAAGCTGGTAGGTCGAGCAGGTCGGCGTGAAGGCACCCGGGAGCGAAAACAGCACGACGCGCTTGCCGGCGAAATACTCGTCCGACGAAACGTCCTGCCAGCGGAACGGATTGGAGCCGCCGACGGCTTCGTCGCGGACGCGGGTGCGGAAGGTTACAGCGGGAACTTTTCTGCCGAGCATCATCATCTCCTTCAGGACAGGCTGCCGGCCGCGATCGGTCTTGGAGGAAGCGCAGCCGGCGAAAAAGTGAGAGCTTTTCCTACCGAAGATTCCACTGCAGTGCAGCATCGAAGAGCCGATTTCGGTGGCTGGCATGGCTGCCATGCGGCGACTGCATGGCTTTCTGGCCCGCCCGTCGGTCTTTCGCGCTGCTAATTATAGAGGTCGAGCGAGACGCCAAGTGTCGCCGGAAAGGGATTCCAGATTCCGGTCCGGATGCCGGCTGATCTCAATGCACTGGCAGTCCAGGTGTTGCAGCCGAACAGGGCGTTGAAATAGCCCCTCGCCTCGAAGAACCGATCGTCCGGACCATAGGAGAAGTTACGAATGGGGACGGCTTGGCCGGCTTCTGTGCGGAAGCTGTCGGATATGAAGGTCACAAGCCGCTCGAACTCCGCATGGTCGACTTCAAATCCAGCAACTGATGCCTGCGGTTCGACGATGCGTGCTGCGATGTCGACGTGCATCACGGAACGATCGAGGCTCAGTGCCCGCAAAACCGGTAGCGGTTTAAGATCGCCCCAGGTCGGCGTTTCCAGGTAAAAGGCGCGCCCTCCCCACCCGAAAATCAGCCATTCCGCGTCTGGATGCCGAAGAGGCACGCCAGCGCTTTCAACAAAATCGAACCTTGCGCGCAACGCGTCGTCCAGGGGAATTGCGATGTCGGTGTGAATCGGCCCGGATAGCAGTAGGATTCGTCGCGATCCCGCGATTTCGGACGAGGCGTGGACAGGCATGAAGGGACGCGGGATCAAAGCCCCGCACGCGATGGCGAGCAGCAGGAGCACAACGGCCGTGAAGAACCGCTTGACCGTTCGCTTCATTCACAAATGCCCCAGAGCAGCCCGACCTAGAACAGAAAATAACGCTGCGCCATCGGCAGCACCGTCGCCGGCTCGCAGGTCAGCAACTCGCCGTCGGCACGCACCTCGTAGGTTTCCGGGTCGACCTCCACATGCGGCGTGAGGCTGTTGTGAATCATCGACGCCTTACCGATACCGCCGCGGGTGTTCTGGACGGCAACGAGCTGCTTGGCAACGCCGAGCCTTCCCGCGAGCCCGGCATCGAGCGATGCCTGCGAAACGAAGGTTACCGAGGAATTGGTGCGGTTCCGCCCATAGGCTCCGAACATCGGCCGGTAATGAACCGGCTGCGGCGTCGGGATCGAGGCATTCGGATCGCCCATCGGTGCCGCGGCGATCGAGCCACCGAGCAGCACCATATCCGGCTTCACGCCGAAAAAGGCCGGGTTCCAGATGACGAGATCAGCGCGCTTGCCGACTTCGAGCGAGCCGATTTCATGGCTGAGACCGTGCGCGATCGCGGGGTTGATCGTGTATTTGGCTATGTAGCGCTTCACGCGGAAATTGTCGTTGTCGCCGCTCTCCTCCTTGAGTCGCCCGCGCTGGCGCTTCATCTTGTCGGCCGTCTGCCAGGTGCGGATCGCCACTTCGCCGACGCGGCCCATCGCCTGGCTGTCGGACGAGATGATCGAGAAAGCGCCGATGTCGTGCAGGATGTCCTCTGCCGCGATGGTTTCCTTGCGGATGCGGCTTTCGGCAAAGGCGATGTCCTCCGGGATGGAGGGCGACAGGTGGTGGCAGACCATCAGCATGTCGAGATGTTCCGCCAGCGTATTGAGCGTGTAGGGCCGCGTCGGGTTGGTCGAAGACGGAATGACGTTCGGCTGGCCGCATATCTTAATGATATCAGGCGCATGGCCGCCGCCCGCCCCTTCCGTGTGGAAAGCGTGGATCGTTCGGCCCTTGATCGCGGCGATCGTATCTTCGACAAAGCCGCTCTCGTTCAGCGTATCGGTGTGGATCATCACCTGAACGTCGTATTCGTCGGCGACAGACAGGCAGCAATCGATCGCCGCCGGCGTCGTCCCCCAGTCTTCGTGCAGCTTCAGCGAAGTGGCCCCGCCCAGCACCATTTCCACGAGCGCGCCGGGGAGAGACGCATTACCCTTGCCGGCAAACGCAAGGTTCATCGGAAAGGCGTCCGCCGCCTCGATCATACGGGCGATGTGCCAAGGGCCTGGCGTGCAGGTCGTTGCGAGCGTGCCATGCGCCGGGCCGGTGCCGCCGCCGAGCATGCAGGTGAGGCCGCTCATCAGCGCCTCTTCGATCTGCTGCGGGCAGATGAAGTGAATATGGCTGTCCATGCCGCCGGCCGTGACGATCTTGCCCTCGCCGGCAATGACTTCCGTGCCCGGCCCGACGATGATCGTTACTCCGGGCTGCGTGTCCGGATTGCCGGCCTTGCCGATCGCCGCGATCCGCCCATCCTTGAGACCGATATCCGCCTTCACGATCCCCCAATGGTCGACGATCAGTGCATTGGTGATCACCGTATCGACGGCGCCGGCCTCGCGCGTTACCTGGCTTTGCCCCATGCCGTCGCGGATAACCTTGCCGCCGCCGAACTTCACCTCTTCGCCATAGGTCGTGAAATCCTTCTCGACCTCGATGAAAAGCTCGGTATCGGCGAGGCGTACCTTGTCGCCCACAGTCGGACCGAACATGTTGGCATAGGCTGCGCGCGACATCTTGTAAGGCATGGGCTCAGGCTCCTTGGGAAAAGTCTGAAGATTGGGATTGGCCGAGACGGCGCAGGCGGCCTTCGGCGACAAGTGCGTCGACGTAGTGGCGCTCGGCGGCAAAGGGATGCCATTCCCAGCCGCTGTGGCCGAAACCGGCAAGCACGACGTCATCTCCAGGATGGACGAAATCGGACAGGATGTCGGCGATCACCACCAAGCCGCTCGACGGTACGACATAAGGGGCCGGCTCGAAAAGAGCGAGATCGCGGTCGAGCCGCTCATGCGTTTCCATCGGGATCGCCCGATGGCGCCGACCGGTCGCGCGCGCGAAAGCCTCGAAACCTGTCGTATAATCGTCGCAAAGATCGTCGAGGTCGGGATGCGTCCTCGCCAGATCCGCGCGCATGGCGGCGAACTTCGCACCGGAACGAACGCTCCATATCTCGCTCGCCTGGCGCACTGCCTCGCTGGTCTTCCATCGACCGCCGCCGAGCATCGAAAGCGCAGGACGGCCGGTATTGCAGACCGCGACGATATCGGTCCTGGAGCCGCCCTTGCCGACCGAGCGGCAATCATTGAAGCGGATGACGAGGTCGGCGGCATCGATCACGGCCGCCACCCCTTCCGGCACGTCGCCATTACCCACGATCGTGATGGTGCGGCCGCTCAACGATCAGTTTCCGCTCGGTTCCAGGAGTTGCTTCAATTCGGTGGTTCGCTTGCGGGTCAGTTCCGCCAGGCAGCCGGAAACCAGCATCGGCTCCATCGAGCCCCCGCGCGCCTCGAACCCGGCCAGTTCGCACTGGCCGTCGCGATAGCCGATCCAGGCCCGTTGCGCCTTCTTCAACGCCTCGTTGGCCCCGACATAGGCGGCATCGATTTCGCCAAGCTCCTTGTCCATTGCCTGCGTGGCAGCGACCGCTTGCTTGTAGACCTTGTTCAGTTCCGCGTCGGCTCTGTCATAGTCCTGGCCAGCGCAGATGTTCATGTCCGTCTGCGTCACAGCATTCTGGCAATCGACCGTTGGCTGTTCCTGTGCGACTGCGGAGACCGCTGACAGCAGAAGCAAGCCGACGAGAGGGGCGGAAATCCTCATAGCTTGCCCATCACCGCCTGACGGAAGCCGAACACCTCGCGCTTGCCTGAAAGCTGGATCAACGTCACCTGCCTCGTCTGGCCGGGTTCGAAGCGCACAGCCGTGCCCGCCGGAATGTCGAGCCGTTTACCGCGGGCGGCATCGCGATCGAAGATCAGGCCCGGGTTGGTTTCGGCAAAATGATAGTGGCTCCCGACCTGCACTGGACGATCGCCCGAATTGGAAACCTCGATGGTGACGGCCTCGAAACCGGCGTTCAGTTCAATTTCGCCGTCGGCCGCGATGACTTCGCCTGGAATCATGTTCCCTCTCCTTCTCACGCCGCTTCGCCGCCCGCGCAACCCTGCGGCTTCAGCACGCGCTCCGTCGACGCCGGATATTTCACGAGCATCGCCGCTGGGCGGACGGGACGGCGGACCAGTTCTCCGCTGCAATTCGGGCAGACGCCGCCAAGTCTATTTTCGGCGCAGTCGGCACAGAATGTGCACTCGAAGGTGCAGATCATCGCGTCCCGGTTCGCGGGCGGCAGGTCGCGATCGCAGCATTCGCAGTTCGGACGCAGGCTCAGCATGGTTGCCCCTCTTCAAATGTTCATGTCGCTCCAGTCGGAAAGCTGCTCCTCGTCGCCTGTCATTCCTAACGGATCGGTTCGTGGACGGTGACGAGCTTCGTTCCGTCGGGGAAAGTCGCCTCGACCTGAATGTCGTGGATCATTTCCGGAATTCCTTCCATGACCTGGTCGCGGGTCAGCACATGCGCGCCGGCTTCCATCAGCTCAGCCACAGACCGCCCGTCGCGCGCGCCTTCGACGACGAAATCGGTGATGAGGGCGATCGCCTCCGGATGATTGAGCTTCACGCCCCGCTCCAGCCTCCGGCGAGCGACCATCGCCGCCATGGAAATCAACAGCTTGTCTTTTTCGCGCGGAGTGAGATTCATGCGTCGCCGTCCAATGGGTTGTGGGATCAGAGAGTCCAGACTTTCGGCACAGACGCATCGTTACGCAAGTGCGAAATAAGCGGGACGAGAATTTTTCTGAGAGCGAAGCCGTCGGTCGCCGCAACGCGGGCAACCAGCTTGTCGCGACCGGCAACCCGAAAATGACTGGCACCGGCGCTCGCGCGGTCGCCGATCGTTCCTCGCAGCCTCGAAAGCATCGGTTCGCAATCCGTCCCGACATAGAGCAGCGTCGCAAAGGCAGCCGCGCCACGGAGCACCGCCGAGCGCCCGGCAAGTGCTGCGATATCGTCGGCGAGCGTCAGGTTCTCGGCATGCAGCAGCCGGCCGCCGCTTCTCACCCGCCATCGGTCACGAAAGAGACCAGCCTGGACCACCTCGCCCATGGCCTTGCGGCCGAGGAGAACCGCCTCGACCGCCAGAAAGGTCGCGTCTTCGGCAAGGTCGACCTCCAGCGATCGCGACATGGATGCGCGGTCGAAGAGGATGGTTTCCTGCGGCAGCCAATCGACCCGGCTTCCGCTCGCAACAGAAATCCGCGTCGAAATATCGGCCGTTCCCGCACTTGCCTTGTAGATCTTTTCGCAGGCCTGCGTCGTCAACGTCAGCGCCGTGCCTTCTCCCGCTTCGAAAGCCCAGCTTATCCGGTCGCCGCCGGTGACCCCTCCGGACGAGTTGATGAGCACTGCTTCCATCGATGCATCAAAGGTTCGCGGCAGGCGGATCTTGGCGCAGCCTTCCTGATAGAGTTCGGCAATGCACGCGCGGCCGCTCCGGGATTTGGCAACCAGCCGCCCCCTTCCCCACGCCCGCTGCGGAGCGATGATCACTGCATCATTCATGAGCGGCCGTCGTATATCCTTGTGATACGGCATGCACCGATGGCGGTATCGTCCGTGCGCCGACCCCCAAAGTCAAGACGTTGTTTCGCAACGAGAATTCCTGCGACCTTACGGGACTCGCGCTGTAGAGGCGGGCAACTCAAGCCACCCTGTCCGGCGGTTCACGACCGGCGAAGAATGCCGTGACGTTGTCGACGACCTTCATGCCCATCGCGGTTCGCGTCTCCTCCGTGGCGCTGCCGAGATGCGGCAGGACCACGACGTTCTCGAGCGCCCGCAGCCGCGTGGGCACCTGCGGTTCCGCCTCGTAGACGTCTAGGCCGGCCCCACGGATCACGCCGCTTTCAAGCGCCTCGATCAACGCCTCCTCATCGACCACGTCCCCGCGGGCGGTATTGATGAGATAGCCGCCCGGCTTCATGGCCGCGAGGCGCGCCGCATCGATCAGATGCCGGTTTTCGCCGCCGCCGGGGATATGCAGGGAGACGAAGTCGGATTCCTTCAGGACATCCTCGATCGTGTCGAGTTGACGGGCGCCGAAGCGCTGCGCTTCCTCTTCTGCGACTTTCGACCGGTTGTAGAAGACCACGTCCATGTCGAAGCCGAAGTGGCAGCGCTTGGCCATCGCCTTGCCTATGCGGCCGAAACCGACGATGCCTAGCGTCTTGCCAGTGACTTTCGTTCCGATCATATGCGTGGGGCGCCAGCCTTCCCATTCGCCTGCCCTCACCTGGCGCTCGCCCTCGCCGGCACGCCGCGCGACGGTCAGCAGCAGCGAAACGGCGAGATCCGCCGTGCAATCGGTGAGGACCCCCGGCGTATTCGTCACCACGACGCCAGAGGCCTTCGCTGCTTCGACGTCAATGTGGTTGTAGCCTACCCCGAAGTTGCCGAGAATCCTGCAGCGAAGGTCACCGTTCTTGAAGAGTGGTGCAGGCAGCCGATCGGATACTGTCGGCAGCAAGGCATCAAACTTGCGAAGCCCCTCTGCAAGCTGGGCGGCATCGAGGGGCACATCCCGTTCGTTGAAGACTGTCTCGAACCGTTGGGCAAGAATCTCTTCCACGGCTCGTGGCCAGCGGCGGGTGAGAAGAATGCGCGGCTTTGCGGTCATGGGATTACCCTCCGAGAATGAAGAATCGGCTCCGGATAGTGCACAAAATCGCGCCTGCGGACAGCCTGTTCCCATGAAAAGTAAGAGGGCGCCGCTACTGCATGTTCCCTTGAATCGTAGCCGATTTAAGGATGAAAACATGCAGCAGTTCAAAGTGCTATGGCGTCCTTTGAGCGTCTTATAAGACGCGCGGCGGGCGCCCTCTTCTCTTTCGCGCGAATTACGACCTCGCGAATTCAAGCAGGTCTTGGTTGAGCTGATCCTTGTGGGTGTCGGTGATGCCGTGCGGAGCGCCCGGATAGACCTTCAGCGTCGCGTGCGGCACCAGTTTCTTCGAGGCCCGCGCCGCCGCATCGATCGGCACGATCTGGTCATCGTCGCCATGGATGATCAGCGTCGGCACATCGAACTTCTTCAGGTCCTCGGTGAAGTCGGTCTGCGAGAAGGCGGCGATCGAATCGTAAGTGTTCTTGTGGCCGCCCATCATGCCCTGCAGCCAGAAGCTGTCGATCATGCCCTGAGAGACCTTGGCTCCCGGCCGGTTGAAGCCGAAGAACGGGCCGGAGGCGACATCCTTGTAGAGTTGCGAGCGGTCGGCGAGGCTTGCTGCCTGCAGATTGTCGAACACCTCCTTCGGCAGCCCGCCGGGATTCGCCTCGGTCTTGACCATCAAGGGCGGCACCGCCGAGATCAGTCCGGCCTTGGCGACGCGCTTGGTGCCGTGGCGGCCGATATAGCGGGAGATCTCGCCGCCGCCGGTCGAAAAGCCGGCGAGGAAGATGTTGGTGAGATCCAGCTGCTCGATCAGCTCGGCGAGATCGTCGGCATAGTGGTCCATGTCGTTGCCATCCCAGGGCTGGCTGGAGCGGCCATGGCCGCGGCGGTCATGGGTGATGACGCGGAAACCGTTTTGAGCGAGGTGGAAGGCCTGGGCCTCCCAGCTGTCGGACGACAGCGGCCAGCCGTGGCTAAGCACGACCACGGGGCCGTCCTTCGGGCCCCAGTCCTTGTAGTAGATTTCGACGCCGTCGCGGGTGATGATCCTGCTGCCCATGGTCCTTGCTCCTTCGCTGTTGCTGGTTGCTGTCTTCGCGGGGGTTGCCGCCGACGCCGGGCGGACGGCAGATACTGCCGCAACGGCGCCCAGAGTGCCAGCCAGCACGCCTCTTCGAGAGATGCCGTTCGCGATTGCGTTTGCCTGTATCTTTGTCATGGGAGTGCTCCTGTTTCCCGTTGAAGAGCCTGATCCGAAATACACGATTAAATCGTGCGCGACATACATACTTGAATCGCCATCAATTAAATCGTGCACGATAGTTATCGCGACGAATTTCGCGTGTCAATACCTTGCGATTAGATCGCGAACGATTTATTTTTATCGCGTCCCGAAATCTGGGTTAGAACAATGACCAAGGCAGAAAGTCCTTCTCACGAAGACCTTATGAAGCTCGACAATTTCCTGTGCTTCGCAATCTATTCGGCGAACCATGCGTTCACGCGCGTCTATAAGCCGCTGCTTGACGAGTTGGACCTCACCTATCCGCAATATCTCGTGATGGTCGTCCTTTGGGAAAAGGACGACCAGACCGTCGGCAATTTGGGTGAAAAGCTTTTTCTGGAATCGAGCACGCTCACCCCCATGCTGAAGCGCCTCGAAAGCATGGGCTACCTTTCGCGGGTCCGCGACAGGACCGACGAACGGCAGGTGCGCGTGAAATTGACGGAAACCGGCCGTGCCTTGCGGAAAAAGGCCGACAACGTACCGTACGGCATTGCCAGCGCGACCGGGATGGAGCCTGCGGAGCTCGTCCGGCTCAAGCAGGAGATCGCGACGCTGCGCACATCGCTGCTGAAATAACGCTGCTTCCAATCACGAAGACATGCGCATCGAACGGCGCGGATGCCGCCCTACCCCATGGTTCCTTGGATCGGAATCGATTTAAGGAATCGTGCAGGAACTCACAGTTCTACAGCGATCTTGGCCCGTCCGATTAGACGCGCGGCGCTGTAGAACAAAAAGACCCGGCGCTTGCACGCCGGGTCCTCCAAAGCGGGTCGAACGATGACTATTCGTTCTGGAAGTAGCTGTACTTGCCGTCGTCACCCTTCTTCCAGGTGTACATGACGTAGTCCGGGCGGGTGATGTCGCCCTTTTCGTCGTAGCCGAGCTCGCCGATCGTGGTCTTGAACGGACCCTTGGCCTTGATCGCTTCGGCGACAGCCTGGGGATCGTTGCCGCCGGCAGCCTTGGCGCCTTCGGCGATGACCTGGAGGGCAGCATAGGCGTAGAGCGTGTAGGCTTCCGGTTCAAAGCCGGCAGTGCGGAACTTCTCGACGAGTTCCTTGGCCTCAGGGTTCTTGCGCGGATCCGGCGCGAAGGTCATCAGCGTGCCGTCGACGGCGTCACCAGCGATCGAGGCCAGTTCGTTCGAGACGATACCATCGCCCGACATCATCGTTGCCTTCAGGCCCTGGTCCTTCATCTGGCGCATGATCAGGCCGGCTTCCGTGTGCAGACCGCCGTAATAGACGATCGAAACACCGGCTTCCTTCATCTTTGCGATGAGCGCGGAGAAGTCCTTGTCGCCCGTGTTGATGCCTTCGTAGAGGGCTTCGGTCAGACCGGCTTCGTTCATCGCCTTCTTGGTTTCATCGGCAAGGCCCTGGCCATAGGGGGTCTTGTCATGAACGACGGCGATCTTTGCGTCCTTGAAGTTGGCGGCAAGGTAAGCACCGGCAACCGCGCCCTGCTGGTCGTCGCGACCGCAAGTACGGAAGGTGTTCCACAGACCACGCTCGGTGAACTGCGGGTTGGTGGAGGCAGGCGTGATCTGCAGGATGCCGTTTTCGGCGTAGATTTCCGAAGCCGGGATGGACACGCCCGAGTTGAAGTGGCCGACGACGAACTTCACGCCGTCAGCAACGAACTTGTTGGCGACCGAAACGCCCTGCTTGGCGTCGGACACGTCGTCGCCGAGCACGACCTTGATCTGTTCACCGTTGATGCCGCCTGCAGCGTTGAGATCGGCAGCAGCCTGCTCGGCACCTTTCTGGAGCTGGGCACCGAAGGCAGCGTTCGGGCCGGTCAGCGGGCCGGCAACGCCGACCAGAATGTCAGCCCATGCAGAGCCGCTAAAGGCGACCATTGCCGTCAGCGCAACGGCCGACAGAAGAGACTTTTTCATCTTGTTACTCCCAAATATTCGAGCGGGTCTCGTTTTCCAAGCCTGCGCAATGCCCACTTTAATTGCGCCGGTGTTTCTTTCGCACCGGCCGCGGCGGACCGGCACGCGCTGTTCCCTTATTTGGCCTTCCAGGAGAAAGGCGAAGCTTTTTCATAAAGCCAGTAGTAGATGTTGGTCATTTGCCTGGTCCGGTAGTACCTGAAACCGGCGGTAGCAAACAACAAAAGCACGATCGTGTCCACGACATAGTATTGGAGGCTGAACATCGTGCCTTCGAAGAGCGCGTGATGGATGAAGCGAATGCCCCAGCCCAGCAGCGCCACGTAGACCAGCAGTCGCGGAAAGTTATGCCAGCTCTCGGCGACGCTCTTGCCCGTCCGCCAGGCGGTCCAGCCGCCCAGTACACAGGTGATGAAGAGGAACTGCCAGATCGACGCTTCTTCGTAGAGAATTCCCTGCATGTCACATACTCCAGGCGCGGCGCATCAATGACGGCCGCCTTCGAGATAGGCCGAACGGACTTCCGGATTGGCGAGAAGATCCTTGCCTGTCCCGCTCATGGTCACCCTGCCGTTGACCATGACATAGCCGCGATCCGACAGCTTGAGCGCCCCGAAGGCGTTCTGTTCGACGAGGAACACCGTCAGGCCCTCTTGCTTGTTGAGTTTCTTGATCGCTTCGAAGATGCCTTTCACGATCAGCGGCGCAAGGCCGAGCGACGGCTCGTCGAGCAACAGGAGCTTCGGTCGCGCCATCAGCGCACGCCCGATCGACAGCATCTGCTGTTCGCCGCCCGACAGCGTACCGCCGCGCTGCGCCTGCCGTTCCTTGAGACGCGGGAAGAGCGTGAAGATCTTTTCGACGTCCTCGTTGAAATGCTTCAGATTGTCGAGGCTCGCCCCCATCTGCAGGTTTTCCAGAACGGTCATGCGCGGGAAGATACGGCGCCCTTCCGGCGACTGGGCGATCCTGAGGCGTGCGATCTCGTGCGTCGGCAGGCGCGTGATGTCCTGCCCCTCGAAGAAGATGGAGCCGGTGCGCGCCTGCGGGCTGCCGCAGATCGTCATCATCAGCGTCGACTTTCCGGCGCCATTGGCGCCGATCAGGCTGACGATTTCTCCGCGGTGGACCTCGACATCGACGCCGTTCAGCGCCCGGATATTGCCGTAATAGGTTTCGACGGCTCTTACATGCAGCAGCGGCGCACTCATTGCTTGGTGCCTCCCTGCTCGCCTTCGATTTCCTCGATTTGTTCGATCACCTCTTCAACCTCTTCGTCCTCGACACCCAGATAGGCCGCAATGACCCTTGGATCGTTCTTCACGAAATCCGGGTTGCCGTCGGAAATCTTCTGACCGTATTCGAGCACCACCACGTGATCGGAAATCTCCATGACCACGGACATGTCGTGTTCGATCAAAAGGATGGAGGTGCCGGTGTCGCGGCGAATGTTCTGCAGCAATTCGTTGAGCGCCAGCGACTCGCGCGGGTTGAGGCCGGCCGCCGGCTCGTCGAGGCAGAGAAGCTCCGGCCCCGTGCACATCGCACGTGCGATCTCGAGCCGCCGCTGCGCGCCGTAAGGCAGGTCGCCGGCAGGATCGTCGGCGCGGTCGATCAGCGAAGCCCGCTCGAGCCAATGTCTCGCAACGTCGATCGCTTCCCTGGAAGCCTGGCGATAGGCCGGAAATCCGAGCAGGCCGAGAATGGTATAGCCGGAGGCCAGCATCAGCTTGTTGTGTTGGGCCACGAGCAGGTTTTCCAGGACGGTCAGGCCGGAGAACATCCGGATGTTCTGGAAGGTGCGCGCAACCTTGGCATGCTTGGTGATCTCGAAGTCAGGCAGACGCTCCAGCAGGAACTCCTGCCCGGACTTCTGCTTCATCGTGATCATGCCCATCGTCGGCTTGTAAAAACCCGTGATGCAGTTGAACACCGTCGTCTTGCCCGCCCCGTTCGGGCCGATCAGCGCGGTGATGTCGCCGCGATAGGCTTCGAAGGAGAAGTCGTTGATGGCCATGAGACCGCCGAAGCGCATCGACAGGTGCTCAACCTTGAGAATGGGGTCTTTTGTCATTGTGCTCGTCATTGTGTCGATCGCCATCAGCCGTGCCCTTCCTTGGTGAAGCTGCCGGAGACGGCCCTGCGCTCACGCAGGAACGCGGTCGGTTCGCGCGATCCGACGAAGCCGCGCGGCTTCCAGACCATGACGACGACCATGGCAAGACCAAAGATCAGCATGCGGTAGAGTTCAGGCGTGAAGTTCGGTCCGAAGATCATCTTGAGGAAGGAGAGTTCGCGCAGGATTTCCGTACCGCCGATCATCACCACCGCTGCGATCGCGATGCCGGTCAGCGATCCCATGCCGCCGAGCACGACGATCGCGAGGATGACGGCCGACTCCAGGAAGATGAAGGATTCGGGCGACACGAAGCCCTGGCGCACGGCGAAGAACGAGCCGGCGAAGCCGCCGAACATGGCGCCCGTCGCAAAGGCCGTCAGCTTCGTCGTGACCGTGTTGATGCCGAGCGAACGGCAGGCGATCTCGTCCTCGCGAAGAGCCTCCCAGGCACGGCCGATCGGCATCCGGCGCAACCGGATGGTGACGAAGGCGGTCAGCAGGGCGAGGCCGAGGATCAGATAGAACAGGAAGATCTTGTAATAGGCCGACGAGATCGGCAGGCCCATCATCGCCGCGAAGCCATCCTTGGAAGCATCGAACTTGATGCCGAACAGGGTTGCCTTGGCGATACCGGATACACCGAAAGTACCCTTGGTCACCTCGGTCCAGTTGATCAGCACGAGACGGATGATCTCACCGAAGGCGAGTGTCACGATCGCGAGATAATCGCCGCGCAAGCGCAGCACCGGGAACCCGAGGACCACGCCCCAGCAGGCCGCGAGAAGACCGGCAACCGGCAGCAGCACCCAGAAGGACAGGCCCAGATAGGTGGAAAGCAGCGCATAGGAATAGGCGCCGACCGCGTAGAAGGCCACATATCCGAGGTCGAGGAGACCGGCCAGGCCGACGACGATGTTAAGGCCCCAGGCGAGCATCACATAGATCAGGATCTGGATACCGAAGTTGTCCACCCATTTCAGTGATCCCTGGACGCCGGTGAGGGCGAGGATCACGGGCGGATAGAGAATGAGAGCGGCGATCGCGATCTTCGAGAAGTTGCGACTGAAGAAGCTTTCTTCCTTGGCGACGTCTTCGGCAGCGGCCTTCGCCGCCTTTCTCTGCACGAGCCGGGGCTGCACATAGGCGACTATCAGGAAGCGACCGACCATGGCAATGATCACGAAGATCGCCAGCAGACCCCAGCGCTGGGTAAGGATCAGCTCGTTACGGATGTTCTGGTCGGTCTTGAGGCCGACGAAGAGCACGAACAGACCGAGGGTGATGAGGCCCGCGAAGACAGCCTCGCGTAGGGCCCGCGCCGTCACCTCAGTGCCGGCGCTTGCAGTAGTAGATGCAATATTTGCCATGGAATTATACCTTCTCGACTTCCGGTCGTCCGAGAATACCCGACGGCTTGAAGATCAGGACGATTGCGAGAATCGAGAATGTCGCAACGTCCTTGTAGTCGATGGTGAAATAGGCCGACCACAGGGATTCGATGAGGCCGATCATCAGTCCGCCCAAGACAGCGCCTGGCAGCGAGCCGATGCCACCGAGAACGGCGGCGGTGAATGCCTTCACCCCCGGAACGAAGCCGTCGGTGAAAACAACGACGCCATAATACATGAGATACATGGTACCCGCTACGGCAGCGAGCGCGGCACCCATGATGAAGGTCACTGAAATGGTGCGGTCGACATCGACGCCGAGCAGCGCCGCCATCTTGCGATCCTGCTCGGTGGCCCGTTGCGCGCGCCCAAGCGGCGTCTTGTTGACGATATACCAGAAGCTCGAAAGCAGGATTGCCGTGATGATGATGATGATGATCTGCTTCAACGATACGGCAATGTCGAATATATCATAGACTGAGGAGACGAGCGGCGGGATCGGCTTGTTGCGCGGTCCCTGCGTCACCTGAACAAAGTTCGACAGCACGATCGACATACCGATCGCGGTAATCAGCGGCGCCAGGCGGAAAGACCCGCGCAACGGACGGTAGGCCACTCGCTCGATCGTCCAGTTCCACAGCGACGCCGCGAGCATCGCGACGATGATCATAAGCAAAAGCGCCAGTACAACCGGCACGCCTGCTATGAATGAGGTGAGAAGCAAAAAGACAATCAAAGCGGCAAAGCCGCCAAGCATGAAGATATCGCCGTGGGCGAAGTTGATCATGCCGATGATGCCGTAGACCATGGTATAACCAATTGCGATCATACCATAAATAGACCCAAGCGTCAGCCCGTTGACGAGCTGCTGGACGAAATACTCCATCAATCTTCCCCTGGACCAGATCCTAGCGGTCCGATCTCTTGTTATTGGCGCTCATTGTGAGCGTGCTATTTGCCCCGATTCCATACCTCTTTCAAACGAAAATGAAAGCTAAAAAATGCTTCTTCGCCAGATTCTTCGGCGATAAAATCGATTTGGCGCTTTCGAAGCCAGAAAAATCAAATTTTTAGCAGCATTCGCACGCCAAATGGGCAACTTTGAATGCAAAAGCGCGGAAATCGGTGGCTAGCGTGCCGATCTAGCGAGCGTATCATATCAGGGCGAATTCTCGCCGCGGCCTGCCTCGTCAACCGGCGAATGCCGCCGTCAGATCGTATTCGCGTCCCATCGCCATGAGGTCGTCGAAAAGGGATTCGGCAAAAGAGCGTGGAGCTATCAGTTCAAACGTGTCGTCTCCCGTTCGGGCCAGATTGACGGCGACGTGGCCGCACAACGCATTCGCGCTGGCGCCGGTCGCAAAGGCTGCGGGATGCAGGTCGAGGCCGACGCCCTTTGCAAGTATCCGGCGCGTTGACGGACCGGAAAGCCGGAACAGGACACGCGCCTCGCTTTGGTCGACGATATACGCCCGGCCGGCGCATAAGGCGTCGAGACGACGCTGCAGCCCTTCCGGGGTGTCGTTTTCGGAAACAACCAGCCATTCGCCTGACGCACAGAAGCGCAAGATGAATTCGGTTGTCTGTGACAACGCCCTTTGGACGGTGTCCTCCTCGCCGGCTTGGGCCAGCACCATAGCGACCGCCTGTCTGTGGGCGATGGCCAGATGATTGACACCTGCTGGCCGAGGCGCGCCGCGCAGCTTCTCATCGAGCGCATGACGGTTGTAGTAATCGCGGATCATCAGCGTTCCCTCAGGCTTTCATTCTGGCGTTTTCGGGATCGACGAAGACCGGATTGCAGACCTCGGCCATCACCTCCTGATCGCGCAGCTTGTCCCAGACAACAATCCGTTCGCCATAGCGCTCACGGCCCGACTTGAGGAAGGCAAGCGCAATGTGGTGTCCGAGCACCGGCGAGAAGCAGGCAGAGCTCACCCAGCCCTGGTCGTTGAGGGTCGATGGCTTCATGCCCTCGCGCAGCAAATGCGCACCCGCGCGAATATCCTTTTCCTTGTCCACCGGCTTCAGTCCCACGAGTTGCGAGCGGTCTGCGGCGGTCAGCCCGTATCGTGCCGAAAGATGCTTGCCGATGAAGTCCGTCTTCTGTGCCGAAACCATTCGGCCCAGTCCGGCGTCGTCCGGCGTCACCCGGCCGTCGAACTCGGCATGCGTCGGCAGGCCCTTCTCCAGCCGTAGGACGTTGAGCGCTTCGACGCCATAGGCGCAGATATCGAAGGCACGGCCCACTTCCATGATCTGATCGGCGACCGCCACGCCAAATCCTGCCGGAACTGCCAGTTCGAAAGCCAGTTCGCCGGAGAAGGATATGCGGAATAACCGCCCTTTCAGGCCGCCTTTGAGCGTTACTGTTCCGACAGCGAGGAAGGGGAATGCCGCGTTGGAGATGTCGTCCTCGACAAGCTGCTGCAGCACGCTGCGCGCCTTCGGACCAGCGATCGCGATCTGCGCCCATTGGTCGGAGACGGAGCAGAAGCGGACCTTCAGGTCCGGCCAGAGCACCTGCGAGCAATATTCCATGTGGGACATCACGCCACCCGCGAGCGCGGTCGTCGTCGTGACGAGAAAATGCTCCTCCGCGAGCCGGCTGACGGTGCCATCGTCATAGACGAAGCCGTCTTCGCGCAGCATCAGGCCATAACGCGCCCTTCCGACCGGGAGCTTCAACAGCGCGTTGGAATAAAGCCGATTGAGGAATTCAGCCGCGTCCGGTCCGAAAAGTTCGATCTTGCCTAATGTCGACACATCGCAAATGCCGACGTTCGCGCGCACGTTCAGCACCTCGCGATCGACGCTCTCGCGCCAGGTCTTTTCGCCCGCCCGGGGAAACCAGGCGGATCGATACCAAGGGCCCGCTTCGACGAAGCTCGCCCCGTTTTTCCGTGCCCATTCATGCAACGGCGATTTGCGGACAGGTGCTGCGTGCTTGTCGCGCGCCGTGCCGGCAAGCGCGCCGAAGGAGACCGGTGTGTAGAACGGGCGGAATGTCGTCGTCCCTACATCCGCGGGGCTTACTCCTCGCATACCGGCAAGAATGCCGACTGCATTGATGTTCGAGAGCTTGCCCTGGTCCGTGGCCATGCCGCTGGTGGTGTAGCGCTTGGCGTGTTCGACGTGGCCAAACCCTTCGCGGAGCGCAAGACCCAGATCCTTTGCGTGAACGTCGTTCTGGAAATCGACAAAGGCCTTGGACTTTGCACCGGGTGCGTACCAAAGCGCGGTGAACGACGGATCGGTCTCCTCTCCCGTTGCCGGCAAGACGTCCTGAGCGGGTTTGAATCCCAGCTCGGACGCGATCGCCGATGCCTTGGCGGCACCGTCGCCGAGGCAACCCGAGAGCGTGTAAACACCATTCGCCGAACCGGCAACGCGCAATCCACCGCCGACATCCGGCGCGACGAACGCGTTCAGGGCTTCAGACCACACAGGCTTCGCTCCCCGCTGGCAGGCGAGGTGAATGACCGGGCTCCAGCCGCCGGACATGCCGACCGCATCGCAGGCGACGAGCTCCTCGAAACCCGACCGTTCGACCACAAGCCCGGAAACCCGCAGGCGTCCACGCGTATCAACGACGGCGGCCGAACGGATCACGCGGACGCCTTCCGGCGCGGCGTCCGCTTCCGCTGCGCGACTGTCGACGATTGCAGCAATGGCGATGCCCTTCGCGTGGAGATCGCGGGCGGCGCGATATCCCGCGGTGCCGTTGGTGAAAATCGCAACCGACCTGCCGGCCGCCACACCGTAACGGTTGGCATAGGTGCTGAGTGCCCCGGCCATCATGACCCCCGGCCGGTCATTGCCGCCGAAGACAAGCGGGCGCTCCTCCGCGCCGGTCGCGAGGAGCGCTCGCCTCGCGACAATGCGCCAGACCCGCTCCGTCGGCAGCTTGGCCGAGGGCTCGGCGACATGCTTCTGGACCCGCTCGACCGCGCCGAAGACATTGTCGTCGTACCAGCCGAAGACCGTCGTCCGCGGCAGCAAGGTTACATTCGGCAGCGCCTGCAATTCGGCAACGGCGCGATCGGCAAAGACATGCGCGGGCGCACCGTCTATCGGCTGCGTCTCCGAAAGGAGCGATCCGCCCAGGCGAAAATCCTCGTCGGCGAGAATGACGCGAAGCCCCGCGCGTCCCGCGGTCAGCGCGGCGATCAACCCGGCCGGGCCGCCGCCAACGACGAGCAGATCGCAATGTGCCCAGGATTTCTCGTAGATTTCCGGGTCGCGTTCGAGCACCGCACGACCGAGACCGGCAGCACGGCGGATCAGCGGTTCGTAGAGCCTTTCCCAAAGTTGCGCCGGCCACATGAAGGTCTTGTAGTAAAAACCCGCACCGAGGAATGGTGAGAAACGATCAATTACCGCGCCGATATCGAAGCCGAGCGACGGCCAGCGATTCTGGCTGCGCGCCGTCAATCCGGTATAGAGCTCGGCAACGGTCGCCTTTGTGTTGGGATCGCTGCGCGCGCCGGAGCCGATGGTGACGAGCGCATTCGGTTCTGACGAGCCTGCGCTGACGATCCCACGCGGACGATGATATTTGAAGCTGCGGCCGACCAGCATCTGGTCGTTGGCAAGCAGCGCCGAGGCCAGCGTGTCGCCGGCAAAACCACGCAAGGGGCGGCCATCAAAGCTGAAACTCAGCGAACGGCTGCGATCGACCAGCCCTCCGGCCATCAGGCGGTAGGCGGTCATCGGCCGTTCTCCCGGGCGACGACCGCGCCATCGGTCACGGAATGGACCTCATGGGTGTACGTGTCCCGCTCGACCACGAGGAAACGGCGGCAGCCCGCCACATGCTGCCAGTGCTCGTGCGTGCGCCCGCGCGGATTGGCGCGCACATAGACGTAATAGTGCCAGGCCTCGTCCGATGCGGTCGGCGCCGGACGAACGAGCGACGCATCGCCGCGGATCGAAAACTCTTCTTTTGGACGGACCCCGCAATGGGGACAGGTGATCAGGCTTGCCATCGTCTTGTCCTTAGGCCCGAACGGGTCCAGTTGGCTCGAAATGCGGCCGCTGCGGGCTCGCCGCTTCTATCAGTGAAGATTGGGTTGGGGACCGGAACCGGCCTCGTCGACCGCATAGCCGCGAGCGAAACGGTCGAGCCTCAGGGAACGTGCGACCGGATGCGTGTCGTTCTTGGCGATCAGGTGGGCAAAGCAGTAACCGGATGCGGGGGTAGCCTTGAAGCCGCCGTAGCACCAGCCGCAGTTCAGGTAGAGATTGTCGACCGGCGTACGGTCGATGATCGGCGACCCGTCCATGCTCATGTCCATGACGCCGGCCCAGGAGCGCAGCACGCGGACGCGCGAAAGGCCGGGGATCATCGTCACGCCTTCCTCCATCACATGCTCGGCGGTCGCGAGGTTTCCACGCTGCGCATAGGAGGAATAGCCGTCGATCTCCGCCCCGAAGACGAGGCCGCCCTTGTCCGACTGCGAGATATAGAAGTGGCCGCCGCCATAGACGATCACATGATCGATGCAAGGCTTCAGCCCTTCGGTGACGAAGGCCTGCAGCACATGGCTCTCGATCGGCAGCTTCAGATCCGCCATCTGCCCGACGCGGGAACTGTTTCCCGCGGCCGCCAGCGCGAGCTTGCCGCAGCCGATGAAGCCCTTGGTCGTCTCGACACCGGTGACGACGCCGTTCTCGCGACGGATCGCGGTCACCTCGCAGTGCTCGATGATATCGACACCATGCCGGTCGGCGCCGCGCGCATAGCCCCAGGCGACCGCATCGTGTCGGGCCGTGCCTGCGCGCCGCTGGAGGAGCCCGCCGAGGATCGGATAGCGGGCGTGGTCGTAGTTGAGGAAGGGGATCATCTTCTTCAGCTGGTCGCGCTCGATCAGCTCGGCCGCCACGCCTTCCATCCACATGGCGTTGCCGCGCCGTATATAGGCGTCGCGTTGGCCGTCGCTGTGGTAAAGCATGATGACGCCGCGTTGCGACAGCATCACATTATAGTTCAGCTCCCGCTCCAGCCCTTCCCAGAGCTTCATGGAGAACTCATAGAACGGCTCGTTGCCCGGCAGCATGTAGTTGGAACGCACGATCGTCGTGTTGCGGCCGACATTCCCGGAGCCGAGATAGCCCTTCTCCAGCACGGCGACGTTTTTGACACCGAATTCCTTGGCGAGATAATAGGCAGTTGCAAGGCCATGACCGCCGCCGCCGACGATGATCACATCGTAATGCGATTTCAGCTCGGCCTGTCGCCATTGCGGCTTCCAATTCAGATTTCCGGAGAGAGCGTTCTTGACGATCGAGAATGCGGAATAGCGCATGAAGGCATCCAGTTCACTTGCGCGGCCACTTTTGCATAAGCGAAGCGCAACGCAAAGATGCAAGAGGCTCTGCGGCTGCAAAATGCCGCGGTGATGGATCGCCACGGCGTCGAGCGTCCGCGATTGCGGCAAACAGAAAGGTTTGAGTATGAACGGAAGAAGCCTATCGGTATTCCGCCCGTCTCATGCGAATCGCAGCAATGGCGTGGAAAAGAAGAGTGACGATGCTGGAAATACTGGAAAGATCGGCGATCGCGGCCGGAAGGGCGATCCTGGACATATATAACGCCGGGCCGGCCGTCGCCTACAAAGCCGATGCCTCGCCGGTCACCGACGCGGACCACAGCGCCGAACGCATAATCCTCGCCGATCTCGCGGCGAACTTTCCCGATATTCCCGTCGTCGCCGAGGAAGCCGCCGCCGCCGGGCATGTGCCGGATATTTCCGGAAAACCCTTCTTTCTGGTCGATCCGCTCGACGGCACCAAGGAATTCGTCGGCCGCAGCAGCGATTTCACCGTCAATATCGCATTGATCGAGAACGGCGTGCCCGTTACCGGCGTGGTTTATGCACCCGCGCTCGGGATCCTCTATTCGACAAGTTCCAGGAAGGCGAAGAAGGCCTTGGTCGTGGACGATCGAATTGCCAGTCCTCAGGCGGATATCGGCTGCCGCATCTGCGGCGACCGGCCGGTGGCGTTGACCAGCCGCTGGCACAACAGCGCAGAGACGATCGCCTATCTCGCCGATCACGGCATCACCGATTACGAGGCTGTCGGCTCGTCGCTGAAATTTTGCCTGCTGGCCGAAGGCCTTGCCGACATCTACCCGCGCTTCAGCCGCACGATGGAATGGGATACGGCCGCCGGCGACGCCATTCTGCGGGCTGCCGGCGGCGAGACTCTGACCATGGACGGAACGCCGCTTACCTATGGCAAGCGCAACCAGCGCCACGACAGCGATTTTGCCAATCCCTGGTTCGTCGCCCGCGGCAAACCCTGATCGAAAATACGGCGGCAGCATGCCGACAGCCAAACGCGGAAGTGCGATGGACTTCGCGGAAGGGGCGTCCTATTTCTTCGGGCACCTTCGTTATCAGGAGCAATCTCAATGCCCCACGCCGCTCTTTCGAAAAACCATGTCGCCGTCGTCACCGGGGCCGCCTCCGGCATCGGACTTGCCGCGGCGAAGCGCTTCGCCGATCTCGGGCTGAAAGTTGTCCTTGCCGACCTGCCGGGCGAGCGCTTGCAGGCGGCTGCGGCCGAGGTAGCGAAGGTCGCCGCAGGCGGAGCGAACGATGTCGCCGCAATCGCGACGGATGTCTCACAGCCCGACGAGCTCGTGGCGCTGGCGCGTTCGGTGCGCGAGCGCTTCGGCCACGTGCATGTGCTGATGAACAATGCCGGCATCCAGCCGGGCAGCTCGATGTTCGGCCCGCTGGAGAACTGGGAAGCCGTGATCACCGTCAATCTCTGGGGCGTGATCAACGGCTCGCGAATTTTCGCGCCTGCGATGATCGCCCATGGTGAGCCCGGGCTGATCATCAACACCGGTTCGAAACAAGGCATCACGACGCCGCCCGGCGACCCCGCCTACAATGTCTCGAAGGCCGGCGTGAAGGTCTTCACCGAGGCGCTGCAGCACGAGTTGCGCAATACCGAAGGCTGCAAGGTTGCCGCCCACCTGCTGATCCCCGGTTTCGTCTACACGTCGCTGACCGCCCAGGGACGGACCGAGAAGCCGGCGGGAGCGTGGACTCCTGAGCAGACGGTGGACTTCATGATGGATAGCCTCGAACGCGGCGATTTCTATATCCTCTGCCCGGACAACGAAGTCGTCCGCTCGACGGACGAGAAACGCATCCTGTGGGCCGCCGGTGATATCGTCGAGAACCGGCCGCCGCTTTCGCGCTGGCACCCCGATCACGGCGACGCTTTCAAGGCATTCCTCGACCGCGATTGA
Organism: Sinorhizobium psoraleae; assembly: GCF_013283645.1. GTDB lineage: Bacteria > Pseudomonadota > Alphaproteobacteria > Rhizobiales > Rhizobiaceae > Sinorhizobium > Sinorhizobium psoraleae. The sequence continues at coordinate 1,055,913 of NZ_JABEKV010000001.1, read as the reverse complement.
GAAACGGCCGTCCGACGAAACAAGGCAACCCGACGGGCGGTTCGACAGCGCCGCGCGTCCAATCGGACGCACTAAAATCGCTGTAGCACTTTGAATTGCTGCATGATTTTGTCCTTAAATCGATTCCGATTTAAGGGATCATGCAGCAGGGGAACAGCAGGAAGGACAAGACCGTGACTAGCGGTATTCACCACATCACCCTGATCGCCCGCAAGGTGCAGGCAAATGTCGATTTCTATGTCGGCTTCCTCGGGCTGCGCCTCGTCAAGCGAACCGGCGGCTACGAGGACCCTAATCAACTACATCTCTTTTACGGCGATGCGGTGGGATCGCCGGGCTCGCTCGTCACCTTCCTTATGTGGGAAGACGGCGCGCCAGGACGCGTCGGGCACGGCCAGCCGAGCGAAATCGCCTTTGCCATCCCGCCGGAGAGCATCGGCTTCTGGCTGACGCGCGCGTTGCAATTCAACATTCAGGCGACCGGCCCGGCACAGGAGTTCGGCGAACCGGTGTTGCGTCTGAAAGATCCGGACGGCGTGATCGTGAAACTGGTCGGAACGAACGCGCTCGCCGAACCTGCCCCGTGGGCGAGCCGGGACATCCCCGAAACGGACGCGGTCCGGCGGCTGCGCGGTGCGACCATTCTCACCGAGAAGCCCAAGGAAACCGCTCACTTCCTTCAAAACCATTTCGGCTATTCGGAGATCGGCGCAACAGCCACGATCCGGCGCTTCACCTCCACTTCCGGAGACGTTATCGACGTACGCGACGCCACCGGCTTCTGGACGTCGGCGCCCGGCACGGGCACGATCGACCATATAGCCTTTCGCGCGCCGGACGAGGCGACGGTGCTTGCCGTGCGCGCCGATCTCGAGCAGGAGCACGCCGGCGCCACCAACGCGCATGACCGGAAGTATTTCTTCTCGCTCTATGTCCGTGAGCCGGGCGGCTCGCTCTACGAGCTGGCGACCGACGGTCCGGGTTTTTCTGTCGACGAGCCTTCCGACACGCTCGGATCCAAGCTGTTCCTGCCATCGCATCTGGATGCCGACGCGGTCGCGACTTTGGTCAAGCTGCCGCAATTCGCCATGCCCGGCGAGCCGCGGCTGACGCCGCGCGACCTGCCCTTCATCCACCGGTTCTATCATCCGGATCAGCCGAACGATCGCACCTTCGTGCTGCTGCACGGCAGCGGCGGCAACGAGACGGATATGCTTCCCTTCGGACATCAGGTCGATCCGCACGCCACCTTGCTCGGAATGCGTGGCCGAAGCAACGAGGAAGGTTTTCCGCGGTGGTTCCGCCGCCTGTCGATGACGACCTTCGACCAGCAGGACATCCGCTCGGAAGCAGAGGCCTTCGCAGCCTTCGTCGAAGGCGCGCGCGAGGGCTACGGGCTCGCTCCCGACAAGACAATATTCATCGGCTATTCCAACGGCGCCAACATGCTGGCCGCCGTCATGCTGCTTTATCCCGGCCTGCTCAGGAACGTGGTGATGATGCGCGCGATGTCGGCGCTCGAAGACGTGCCGAAGCCCGATCTTGCCGAAGCAAACATCCTGGTGCTCACCGGAAAGCAGGATCCCTACGGCAAACATGCGCCGGTTTTGAAGAAGGTCCTCGCCGATACCGGCGCCAGTCTCGAGGCACTGGATATCGATACCCATCACGGCATCGGCGACGACGATGTTGCAGCCATTCGCCGCTGGATGGGGAAAAACGGTATCTGACGCAGATTCAGGAGAAGTGCGTGCGGTTCTCCATCCAAGCTTTGTCATCGCGAGGGGAGGCGAGGGTGAGGCTGTGTTTTTAGGATTTGCCCGCCGCTGCTTTGTTGAGCAACTCCGTGAAGTTCGGCGGGTCGACGTTTTCTGGCCCATGTCCAGGCGCAGGTCGGAAGAGAGCATTAAGGACCAGTGCTCTTTCCTCCGATGTAGCGCCGTTCTTTTCGATGAGGTGGAAATACACGTCCATCATCGTTTCACGCTGTCGCGCATCGTCCATCAGTATCATCGAGCGAGCATTGAAGCGGACCAAGAGTTTTATCGCCCAGAAGTAGATCGCAAGCGGTACCGTAATGATGACCAGCCGACTGATGGTGGCGGTGGTCAGTTGCGCAGTCGTGGCATCGGCAGGTAGTCCTTGCGTTGCGGCATCACCGATATGCCGCAGGATTTCAATAATCCCGTCCATATTTGTGTATGCCGCGTGGATAGGGGCGGCCAGCGCCGCGAAGATTACACCAGCAGAAAGCCAGAATGATGCTGCGCTCCATTGTGCGCGGCTCTTCCAGAGCTTCTTGGTCGTATCGATCTGCAGTTCTTCGCGAACCGCATCCGCATATCTTTGGATGTTTTCCCGAGAGAGCGAGATCCTGGCCTCATTCTCCTTACTCTGTTTCAGCACTTCATCAAAAACGACTTTTGCAGCGGTGGCGGTCTCACCCAGCTGCTCGACATCTATCTTGAGATCACCGATGGTCTGTTGAATCTGCGCCCGGAGATGAGTGTCTTGTTTCTGCAGGGTGCTGTTGCGTTCTATCATTCCTTGCAACTGGCTTTGTGCGGTGCCCACAAGGGATTGGACCCGCTCCTCCGTACGTGTCGTTATGAGAGCGAGGTCCGATTCGGTTCTGCTCTTGGTCTCTGCAAAGGCCTTCAACGCTGCGTAGCTGCCGACATCAGCGGTAAGCGCCGCACTGCTCGTCGAATTCTGAAAATCGATACCCAGGGGCAGGTCTGCACATTCCACATAGATTGCACTGAACAATGCAACGCCGAGCCGGCGCAACTGATCTGAATCCAGTGGTGGTTCGCTGCCATTAATGCGCGCAGAAAATTCTGTTATCGCCTCAGTGTACAAGATTGGTACGCGCAATGACGCAAGCTCTGTAAGGCCCTGTCTCGTGTGGGTATCGATCGCCTTTCCCAATGTCCCGTAGAGATTGTTTAGGTGATCGTTGGGCAGATGCCTCGCGACTATCTCTCGACCGACCCTAATCAACTGCTGGTAGGCGTTACCAACGCCATTTGGCGGAATCGTCTGTCCGCCGCGATGCCGAACGTGAGACTCCTCGAACGGAAATCGCACCCACTCATAATGCTGATGATCCACTACCGCCCCCTTTGCCATCCAATGCTTTCGATTAGTGACCTCGGAGCGTCATTGCAATGGGGGCGTGCATGACGAGTCTTCCGACTCATCCCGCTCATTCAAAGGGTTGGCGCAATTTCACTGTTTCAACGAGATCGCGAACGCCTAATACGGCACTAAATGTCTGCGCCCGTTGCTTTCACTGTCGCGACATGGTCGGCGAAAGCCCTGACGAAGCCGCGCAACCGCTCCCGGGTCTGGTCGTCGGTCAACTGCCCCTCGCTGTCGAAGAGCGTGTCGGCCTTCGGCAGCATCAGCCGCTTGCCCGACCAAAGATCGGCTCCGAGCGTCCGCATCACGGCGAGCCAGGCATTCTGGCTGAGAATGGTCCCGAAATTGCCGGGAGAGGCACCGGCCAAGGCAAAGGGGCGACCGCCGAACACATTACGGATGTCAGCCGGCGGGCGACTGAGCCAGTCGATCGCGTTCTTGAAAACGCCGGGCATCGAGTTGTTGTATTCCGGCGTGAAAAGGATCACGCCATCCGCCGCCATGATCTTCCGCTTGAGATCGGCCGCCGCCGCCGGAACGCCGCTCTCAGCCTCCACATCACCATCGTAGAGCGGGATGCCATGCAGCGTCGCGGTCTCGAATTCGATGTCGTCCGGCGCGACGGACTTTGCAGCCTTCAGTAAGGCCGTATTGAAGGAAGCCTTCCGCAGACTGCCCGATATGCCGAGTATCTTCGTCATGAATGCCTGATTTCCTCTTGTTTATGCCTCGGTACAGCATCATTTGCGCGTCTGATCAGACGCGCGGCACTGCAGTCCGCATTCATTAGAACTAGAGGTCAAAGGACAAAAAGAAAGCCGAGAGCAGCGTCCCGGCTTTGCGTTGGCATTATTCCAGCGGTTTCAGCCTGGCCTCGATCTGAGCCCGCTTGGGCTCCAGGAAGGGCGGCAGCGACAGGCTTTCGCCGAGCGTCTCCATCGGTTCATCGACAGCAAAACCGGGCCCGTCGGTCGCGATCTCGAACAGAATGCCGTTCGGCTCGCGGAAGTAGAGCGAGCGGAAATAGAAGCGTTCGACCTCACCGCTCGACGGCAGGCGGAAGCCGTTCAGGCGTTCCGTCCACTGATGGAGCGCGTCCATGTCCGGCGCGCGGAACGCCACATGGTGAACGGCGCCGGCGCCCTGGCGCGCAATCGGCAGGTCCGGTTGAACCGCGACATGCAATTCGGCCGCCGGACCACCCTCGCCCATCGAGAAGACGTGTACTTCGCCAGAGCCGTCGGGCGAAACGTAGCGGCGCACCTCCGCCATGTTCATCACGTGGGTGAGCACGAGCGCCGTGTTGGTGATGTCAGGCACGCTGATGGTAATGGGACCGAGGCCCTTGATCTGATGCTCGGCTGGAACCGGGCTCCTGTCCCAAGGATGCGACGGCATCAGCCCGCCATCGTCGAGCAGCCGGAAACGCTGGCCTTCGCCGTCTTCGAAGTCGAGCGAGGTGCGGCCATCGATCTCCGTGACCTCGCCGGCGGAGACGTTCAGTTCGGTAAACCGGCGCTTCCACCATCTGACGCTTTCAGCACTGCCAACGCGAAGGCCGGTGCGCGAAATGCTGTGCGTGCCGCGTCCCTCGGGGCCGACCGGCCAGTCGAAGAACGTCAGGTCCGTGCCGGGCGTCGCCTTTCCGTCTGCATAGAAGAGATGGTAGGCGGTCGTATCATCCTGATTGACGGTTTTCTTGACCAGCCTCAGACCCAGCGTCTTCGTGTAGAAGCGCAGGTTTTCCGGTGCATTGGCCGTGATCGCCGTGAGATGGTGGATACCTGTTAGTTGCAAGCTCATGATTGCCTCCAGTTCGAAGCGTTACGGCGGACTTTGCGCGTCCGGGGACGCGCGGCGCCGTAAGGCGGGCATTTCGTTGAGCAGAATATCGGTCGGCCAGGTCGTTTCAAAAAGAGGGAACGACGCGAACAGATTGTTCTCCAAAGGCGAACGATCTAGCGGCGTGGACGCTGCAGGTCCTTGAGATAAGTATTCTCCAAGCGCGAAATGGCAAATGCCTCCGGGTCGATCTCGGCAAAGATCAAGGTCTCGTCCGCGGAATTGGCTTTCGCCAGGAGTTGGCCGTCCGGCGAGGCAACCCGCGACAAGCCGGCGAAAGAAAACATCGAATCGGAACCGCAATGATTGATGTAGGCGACAAAGACCTGATTTTCGAACGCCCTTGTCTGGATCATGTGCTCGGTGATGAAGGTTCCCGACCAGCCGGCCGGAAGCGCCGTTGGCACCAGTACCGCCTCGGCGCCGGCAAACGCGAGCCGCCGGACATTTTCGGGAAACTCGACGTCGTAGCAGATCAGCATGCCGCAGGTGACGCCCCGGTGTTCAAAGAGGCGCGTCGACGGTTCGGCCGGCGTGAACAGCGCGCGCTCATAGTCGCCATAAAGATGCGATTTGCGATATACGGTCGGGGCGGCGTCGCCGTTGACGTGGACCGCGCTGTTATAGATGGCATCGCCCTCGCGCTCGGCGAAGCCCGCAATGATCGCGATACCGGCTTCGGCCGAAATCTGCTGCAATCGCCGCACGATGGGGCCATCGGCGGGTTCGGCGATGTCGCGGATTACATCGCCCGCGCCGTAGCCGGTAATGCCGAGCTCGGGCGTGATCAGCAACGTCGCGCCCTGGAGCGAAGCCTCCGCTGCCGCCCCGCCGATCCGGCCGAGATTGGCGGCAACGTCGCCGCCAATGGATTTCATCTGCAGAGCGGCAAGCCTCATCATTTACCATCCGATGACATGGCGCCGAGCAGCTTCGGTAGGTCTCCGAAACGGGCGACGAGACCGAAGATGACCGCAGCCGTCGTGACGAAGAGGATCGTCACCGACGCCATGGTCGGCGTGTAGCCGTAGCGCAGCGCGTTGAAGATCTTGATCGGCAGCGTCTCCATGGTGAAGCCGACGGTCATGTAGGCGACGATATATTCGTTGAGCGATAGCACGAAGGCAAAGGCATAGCCCGAAACAATGTAGGGCAGGATCAGCGGCAGCACCACCGTACGGAAAACCGTACGCTCGTCCGCGCCCATGGTCGAGGCCGCCTCGACCAGCGAACGATCGATCGACGTGAAACCGAGCGACAGGGTGACGAGCGGCAAGGTCACGAAGAAAATCGCGTGGCTGACGACTGCAGTCCAGGGCTGGCCATAGAATCCGGCGGTCGCCCAGAAGGTGAGAAGCCCGAGCGCCGTGATGACCGGCGGCAGCGTGAAGGGTGCGACGCCCAGAAGCTGGAAGATATTCGCCCAAGGCGCCACGCGCCGCCACAGGAACCAGGCAAGCGGCAGGGCAATGGCGACGGCAAGCGCCGCCGAAAGCACGGCGAGCGTCACCGAGGCCATCAGCGCGTTTCGCCATTCGGGATTCAGGAAGATCTCGCCATACCAGGATGTCGAGAAGCCCTGCGGCGGGAAGGCGAGCGTCTGCTTTTCGTTTATCGAAACGCCGGCAACCACGATCAGCGGCAGCGCGAGGAAAAGGGCGATCAGGAAGAAATAGAAGTTGCGGAAAATGGATGTCATGCCGCTTCTCCCTTCCGTCCCGCAATTACCGTCAAGGCGACCAGCCCGAGCGTCACCAGCACGAGGAACACCGCCATCGCCGCAGCGAAGGGCATGTTCGACTGGTAGATCGCCTGGTCGGTGATCAGGACGGACAGGGTCCAGTGCTGGGGCCGTCCGAGAAGCTGCGGCAGCAGATAGGAACCGAGCGCGAAGATGAAGACCATGATCAGCGTCGCGACGATCGTGTTCCTGAGCGCCGGAACGACGACGGTGAAGAAGGCCCTGAGCGGCGAGGCGCCGAGCGTGCGAGCAGCCTCGGTCAAGGTTGGATCGAGGCGGACGAGCGCCGGGAACAGGACGAGCACCGTATAGGGGAAGGCCTGATAGACCATCCCCGTCAGCACTGCTGCGAAACTTGGCGTCAACGCCTTGGCCTCACCCATGATGCCGAGCGCGACAAGGATGTTGGTGATGCCGGCCGTGCGCGAGAAGAGCGTCGACCAGGCGAAACCGATGATAACCTCGGAGAGCGAAAGCACCGAGAGCAGAGCGACCAGCCAGACGACCTGCACGCTGCGCGCCATCCGCGTCAGCATATAAGTGAAGGGCAGCGCCAGCACGACGCAGCAGATCGCGACCGCGATCGCCATCATGAGCGAGAAGCCGAGCACGCCGCCGAAGAAGGCCGAGAGGAAGCGGGCGTAATTGTCGTAAACGAAGGCCGGCGTATAGAAGCCGCCCTGCTGGCGCTGGAAGAAGCTGACGGCGATCATCGTGCCAAAGGGCACGACGAAGAAGATGGTGAGCATCGCCGCGGGGAAAAGAAGCGGCGCGTAATCGCCGATGGTCTGGGGCGGTTCGCGTCTCATTTCCTGAGCACCACGCAAACATCGGGAGTGAGCGCGACGCCGACCTGTTGGCCAACGGTGACGTCCGGCCGCTCGCGCGGCGTGGAAACGGCAACAATCTGGCGGCCGGCAACATCCACGAAGGTCTCGATCGTCCCGCCGAGATCGCGCACGAAGGTGACCGTGCCGGAAATTGCACCGGCACCCGGCGCCGTCAGGTGCACGTCCTCGGGACGAATCGACAGCGTCGCCTTGGCCGCGCCGGGGAGCAGCGCGAGACCCGGCACTGGCTGGCCGAGCACGGAAACATGGCCGAGCGAGTCCGCTTCGGCTTCGATCAAGTTGGTCTGGCCGATGAAGTCGGCGACGAAACTGTCCGCCGGCCGACGGTAGATTTCGATCGGCGAGGCCGCCTGGCGGATTTCTCCGCCGTTCATGACCACCACCGTATCGGCCATGGTCATCGCTTCGCGCTGGTCGTGCGTGACGACGATCGTCGTGATCCCGAGTTTCTGCTGCAGTTGCCGGAGCTCCACCTGCATCGCCTCGCGCAGTTTCGCGTCGAGCGCCGAGAGCGGCTCGTCGAGCAGGAAAAGCTTCGGCGAGATCGCCAGGGCGCGGGCGATCGCGACACGCTGGCGCTGGCCACCGGAAAGCTTGGAAACCGGCCGGTCCGCATAGCCCGAGAGATGGATCATCGACAGCAGTTCCTCGACCCGCCGCTTCTGGTCCTCCTTCGGTGCGTTTCGGATGCGCAAGGGATAGGCGATGTTTTCGCCGACGGTCAGGTGCGGAAAGAGCGCCAGCGACTGAAACACCATGCCGAGATTGCGCTTGTGGGTCGGCACGCGGGTGATGTCTTCGCCGTCGAGATGGATCGCACCTCCCGTCGGGAGATCAAGCCCGGCGATCATGCGCAGCAACGTCGTCTTGCCGCAGCCCGATGGGCCGAGCATGCAAACGAAGGTGCCGTGCGGCACGGTGAGCTCGACATTGTTGACGGCCGTGAAGGATCCGAATTCCTTGACGACGTTCTGAAGGGCAAGTCCCGACATATATCCCCGTCCCACAGCGCCGTGCGTCTCTTCAGACGCGCAATGGCCGCTGTATCGCTCTGAATTGCTGCACGGTTTCTTAAATCGGTTTCCGGTTTAAGAAACCATGCAGTAGCGCCTCATGCGCAGATGGTTTCCACAGCGCCGCGTGTCTTTTCGGACGCGCAATGGCCGCTGCAATAGGGTCTCCCGCCGGCGCTCGGCCGGCGGGAGACCTGTTGGCGATCAGCCGACGATCAGTTCCGTCCACTTCTGGTTCAGCCAATCCGACTTGGTTTGGTAGAGATCGTAGCGCGGGACAATCGGTTCTATGTCCGATGAAACGGCTGCAAACTCCTTGTCCGTGAGATCTGTCGATTCGCGCTTGACCGTGGGCGCGGTTCCGACCTTGCGCGACAGGGTCGCCTGAATCGATGACTGGCACATATAGTCGATGAAAATGTGCGCTTCCTCTGTTTTCTGCGAGGCGCGCGACAATGCCCAGCAACCGGAATCCTGGATGCCGCCCTCCTTCGGGAAGGTAGAGCGCACCGGATGGCCATCGGCCGCGGCAAGGCCGGTCACGTCGTGGTAGTACTGGCCCATCGGAATTTCACCGGACTTCAGCGCCTGTTCGAACTGCGCTTCGTCACGATACCAGAGGCGTACGTTCGGCTTCACTTCCGCGAGCTTTTCGAAAGCCTTGAGAATGCCTTCTTCGCTGTCGAGCGCATTGGTGCCGCCCATGAAGGTCTTCGCGGTAACCTCGAGCAGGAAGGAGTTCGAGACAAGCGCGAGCAGCCCGAGCTTATCGGCATTCGCCGGATCCCAGAAGGCGGACCAGGATGTCGGCGCTTCCTTGTAGACGTCGGTGTTGGTGACGAGAGTGATGTACCAGGAAACGGCACCGATACCTGCGACGCGACCGTCCGGATACTTGTTGACGAACCGGTCGAGCAGGTTGGAACTGTTCTTGATCTTCGCCACATCGATCGGCGTCCAGAGATCGGTCGCCTGACCCTTGAGCATTGCGACCTGCGACATCATCGAGACGTCCGCCGGAGCCTGGCCCGCACGAGCGGCCTGTTCCAACTGGACGAGCCAGGCCTCACCGGTCGGCTCTGCCACCGACTCGACCGCAATGCCCGTCGCCTTGGTGAATTCCGGGAAGATGTTCTTGTCGAAGGAATCCTTGAAGTAACCGCCGTAGACGCCGACCTTCAGCGACTTGTCCTGCGCTCTCAAGACGGCCGGCATCGCCAGCATCGACGCGCCGGCAAGCCCTGCCCCCAGCAGCGTGCGGCGCTTGATGGAATTGATGTTCATCGCATGTCTCCTTTGTTTTGGCGGCTACCGCCGCGTTCCCTGTTGTAGTTGATTCCTTGCATCTTTTCGGCTCGCTCCGCCAGCCTTTGTCGCCGGAGAATTGTCCCATGTTCGATCAGCGCGTTGCAAAGCGCGAACAAGGCCGCAATCAGCCTGCCGGCCGCAAAAAACTCCACGTCCGCATTATCGACCGCATTGGCCATCCTGAGAAGCCTGGCATCCGATCATTGCTCCCCATGCGTGTCAAAGGCGATGCCAGACACGACCGCATCCGGCTTCGTCGGCGCGGACGATCGCTTCGTTCCCGATGTAACCGGCAAACTGTCCCGGTTCCGGAAAAAGGACGACATCGTGGTTCCCGTGTCTGGAAGCTTGTTTGTTCCGGCTCTCGCCCTGCCGCCGCTTCCAGTTCGGCGGCAGAACGAGCGTCAAAGGCTCAGCCGGCCTTGCCGGTGATCGCCGGGCTGAAAACCATCAGGCTCAGGATCTCGAAGAGCACCTGCGCGCCGGCATGCGCCGTATTCGTCGTCGCGTCGTATTGCGGGGCGACCTCGACGACGTCGCCGCCGACGAGATTGACGCCCTTGAACCCGCGAATGAGTTCAAGCACCTCACGGGTCGTAAGCCCGCCGACTTCCGGCGTACCGGTGCCCGGAGCGAAACTCGGGTCGAGGCTGTCGATGTCGAAGGAGAGATAAGTCGGACCATCGCCGACGATCTTCTTCGCCTTCTCGATAATCGCCGAAATGCCGAGACCGGAAACCTCTTCCGCATGGATCACGGTCATGCCGGACTCGTAGGAGAACTCCCAGAGATATTCGGCCGAGCCGCGGATGCCGATCTGCACGACGCGGGTAGGATCGAGCACGCCGTCGAGAACCGCGTTGCGGAACGGACCGCCGTGATGGAACTTGGTGAGGTCATAGGCGCCGCCGGTGTCGCAATGGGCGTCGATATGAATCATGCCGACCGGGCGCTTCTTGCCGACCGCCTTCAGGATCGGATGGGTGATCGAATGGTCTCCGCCGACCGACAGCGGCACGACGCCGGCATCGACGATCTGGTTGATGCGCTTTTCGATGTCTTCATGACTGAGTTCCAGCCGATAGCGGCTTTGGAAGGCTACGTCACCGATATCCGCGACACGGAGATCGTGGACGGGCGCGCAGCCGAGAACATGGTTGTACGGACCGATGCGCTCGATGGCGCGCAAGGCGCGCGGTCCGAAACGGGAACCCGGACGGTTGGTGACACCCAGATCCATCGGTATGCCGACGATTGCCACCTGGAGATTGCCGAAATCCGGATTTTCGGCGTCGACCGGCATATAGGGAGCGGTCAGGAAGGTCGGGATGCCGGAATAAGGCGCCAGCCGCGTGCCGCTCTTGGTGAAGATCTTGTCGGCGACCTTGCGAAACGTCGGATCGAAGAGCTCACCGCCGTGGCTTTCGCCATATTTCGCTTTCAATTCGTTGAGCTTCTGTTCATCCCAGGCCATGCGCCCGAACCTCCGTGTGTTCAGCCGGGGACATGTGCGCGAAGCACCGCAAATGACGATCTGCGATTTCGCCGGTTTCGCCGGCGCGGCCACGTTCCCCAGGCTTTTGCCCTTGTTGGCGCATATTAGGAGACAATTTTGCTGGAAAATCAATTGACATTGTTATAGCGTTTCGTGTGAGAAAAATTCACATTGTTGCACCGCTTTTCGGAGCCTTTCTTGTCGAGCCGCCTGCCCCCGCTGAATCCGCTGCGTGCCTTCGAGGCGACCGCCCGGCGCGGTTCCGTTTCGGCCGCGGCACGTGAGCTCAACGTCACGCACGGTGCGATCAGCCATCAGATCCGCGCGCTCGAACTTTCCTTCAACGCCACTCTGTTCGAGCGCGGCGGCAAGCGGCTAAGACTGACGCCACAAGGTGCCCTGCTGCTGCCGGCCGTTACCCACGCCTTCGCGGAGATCGCCGCCGCGACCGCCGCCATGACCCGGCCAGCAACGAGCGGCGAGCTCCGGATCACCTGCGTGCCGGCGCTGCTCTCCTTCTGGATGATCCCGCGCCTGCACCAGTTCACCGAGCAGTTCCCCGATGTCAGGCTGACGCTGATCGCCTCCAACGACGCGGCGCACCTCCATTCCCCCGATGTCGACGTCTGCCTGCTCTATGGCGATGGCAATTGGAACGACTGCTGGGCGAAGCTCTGGAGCCGGCTCGAGCTTTTCCCGGTCGTAAGCCCGACACTCCTCAACATGCGGCCGCTGCGCTCGGTACGGGATCTGCGCGATCACGTGATGCTTCACGGCGACGACGGCCGAGAGTGGAACACCTGGCTCGCCGCAGCCGATGCCATCGACCTGCAGCGCGGCCGCCAGCATTTCATGAGCGATGCGCGGCTTTCGACCGAGGCGGCACTGCACAATCAGGGCGTGGCGCTCGGCGATACGATCACCGCCGGAAGCCTGATCGCGCGCGGCGAGCTGATCGCCCCTTTCGATCTGACGGTGCCTGCCAACGACGCTTTTTTCGTCGCCTGCCGCAACGAAATCCGCGCCGCGCCGATCGTCCGCGTTTTCATCGACTGGCTGTTCGCCGCGCTCGAAAGCGATCCTATGCCGGAGCTCCAAGTCTCGGCCCGTACGATCATTCGCAGCCGCATGTCGAGGCCGGAAGCCGCGCAAAAGTCGAAAGCGGAGAGCTTTCAGCCGATCTCGTCGCCGACGCGGAATCGGCGCCCGGAACGCCCCCCGAAACGCAAGGCCAAATCATAGAGCGAAGCGCCTGCGCAGTTCTCTCCGCCAGCACTTCGCCCACCGCTAGCAGCAACAGGAAGGTTCAAAATGCCGCATTTCAATCCTCTCGTCGAAAAGCTCTCGCCGCCGCCGGTTCCCTCCGTGCTTGCCTGGGCGAAGGCCTATGATGGGGCGAGAGGTCCGCTGATCGATCTTTCGCAGGCCGTGCCGGGCTATCCTGCACATCCGGACATGCTGAAATGGCTCGGCGAGGCTTCCGCATCGACCGCCTTTACCGGCTACGGTGCGATCGAGGGCGAGGCGGAATTGCGCACCGCCTATGCTGCCCATGTCGCCTCTCTCTATGGTGCGGCGATCACCGCCGACAACATTCACATTACCTCGGGCTGCAACCAGGCTTTCATGTGTGCCGTCATGGCGATCGCCGGTGCCGGCGACACGGTGCTGATGACCAACCCTTATTATTTCAATCAGGAAACGACGCTGGCGATGCTCGACATCAATGTCGAGTTGGTACCCTGCGACGCCGGCGCCGGATTCCTGCCGGAAGTCGACGCGATCGTCTCGGCGCTTCGGCCGGGCATTCGCGCGCTTGCCCTCGTTTCCCCCAACAACCCCACCGGCGCCGTCTATCCGCCGGAACTTCTCCAGCGCATCCACGAAGCCTGCCGCAAGAACGGCGCTTGGCTAATCCTCGACGAGACCTATCGCGACTTCCTGCCGTCGGCCGACATTGCGCCGCACGGCCTGCTTCAGACGAAGGGCTGGCAGGACAGCTTCATCGGCCTGTACAGTTTCTCGAAATCCTTCTGCATTCCGGGCCACCGCCTCGGTGCGATCACCGCCGGTCCGGCGCTCGTCGAACAGATCACCAAGGTTATGGATAACCTGCAGATCTGCGCGCCGCGGGCCGCACAGGCGGCCGTCGCCAAGGCCATTCCGGCACTCGCGGACTGGCGGCTTGCGAATCGTGCCGAAATTGCCGCACGTGCCGACGCGCTCAAGGACGTCATGAGCCGCCTGGCAAAATGGAAGCTGCAGGCAGTCGGGGCGTATTTTGCCTATATCCGCCACCCCTTCCCCGACATCGATTCGCAATTCGTTGCCGAAAAACTGGCGAAGCTCGCCGGCGTGGTCTGCCTGCCCGGGGACTATTTCGGTGAAGGTCAGGAAAACTACCTGCGCTTCGCCTTCGCCAATGCCGATGTCGCGACGATCCGCAAGCTCGAGGAACGGCTCGCTGGCTTCGAACTGCCCGGCATCTGAAGAGGGTTATCCGCGGCGGGCGATCAAGATCCCGACGAGCACGATCGCGCCGCCGATCGCCTGGGCGAGGCCCACCGGTTCGCTGAGCAGCACCCAGGCGAGGATCGCCGCCACAACGGGCTGCAACAACAGCGTCAGCGAGGAGAAGGCGGCCGGCAGATAGGCGAGCGCATAGGTGATCGCGACCTGCCCGCCCGCATGGCTGACGAAGGCGAGACCGAACAGCATCGCCCATCCGAAGGCGCTTGCCGGGAACAGCGAGGGTTCTGCGACAAGCGTCATCGGCAGCATGCACACGGCAGCCGAGGCGGTGCTCCAGATCATGATCCGGTTGGTGCTGAACCGGCTCCGCAATTTGCCGATCGCCAGGATATAGCCAGCATAGAACATCGCGGCGACGACAGCGATGCCGTCGCCGAGGACGTCGCCGTCAGCGAGCGCGGCAGGCCCGCCCTTCAAGATCACGACGCCGGCGACGGCCGTGGCAAGCCCCGCGACGAAGACGGCGCTGACCGGCGTGCGAAACAGCGCCCAGCCCGCGAGCGTGACGAAGACCGGCGCAAGGTTTGCGAGCAGTGTCGCGTTCGCAACGGACGTCATGGTCAGTGCGAGATGCCAGGCGGCGAGGTCGATCGCGAGAAAGACGCCGGGCAGGATGAGCATGGCGTAATCGGAGAATTGCTCCGGCCGCCTGTCGCTCGCCGATCCGTTGCGCAGCCATGACCAGGCGACGAGCGGGAGAAGAGCCAAGGCTACGCGCCAGAACGCCGTCGCCATCGGCCCGACTTCGGAAAGCCGAACGAAGATCGGCGACCCGCCGATGGCGACACCACCGAGCAGCAGCGCTGTCATCGCAATCGAGTTGCGGGAAGAAACGGAACCGGCGGCTTGGGTCACGGCGATGTCCAGAGGGGTCGACTTACTGCGGGCGCCACGAGCTCAATGGCACCCGCAAGCCAGCTATCAGAAGCCTGCTGCCGACAACAGCGGCCAACCACTAAATTAGCGATAAAAATCAGCCGGCGCGGCGGCACCGGCTGAATGTAGCCTAGCGGCAGATCATGCCGCGTCCGGGACGTGGACGGTCTTCACTTCCAGGAAATCCTCAAGTCCGAACATGCCACCTTCGCGGCCATTACCGGACTGCTTGTAACCGCCGAAGGGGCTGCCGTAGCGGTGCGGTCCGCCATTGATGTGCACCATGCCTGCGCGCAGCCTTGCGGCGACGCGTTCCGCCCGTTTCGGGTCCCCCGTTTGAACATAGGCCGCGAGCCCGTAATTGGTGTCGTTGGCGATCCGGATCGCTTCCTCTTCCGTGTCGAAGGGAATGATCGCCAGCACCGGACCGAATACCTCTTCGCGCGCGATGCGCATGGTATTGTCGACGTCGGCAAAAATCGTCGGCTTGACGAAATAGCCGGTCTCGAAGCCTTCCGGTTTGCCCACGCCGCCGATGAGCAGTTTGGCGCCTTCGGCAATACCCGCCTCGATCAGCGCCTGGACGCGGCCGTATTGGACGTGGCTGACGAGCGGGCCGATGTGCGAGCCCTCCTTTGTCGGGTCGCCGACCTTCGCCTCGGCGCCGACACGTCTCGCAATCTCCACCACCTTGTCGTAGACGCTGCGCTCCACCAGCATGCGCGTCGGCGCGTCGCAGGACTGGCCGGAATTGTTGAAGCATTCGAGAATGCTGCCGGTGACGCGATCCTCGAGATCGGCGTCGGCAAAGACGATGTTCGGCGACTTGCCGCCAAGCTCCAGCGTGACGCGCTTGACCGTTTCGGCCGCGTCCTTGCTGACGGCGATGCCCGCCCGAGTCGAACCGGTAAACGACATCATGTCGATGTCCTTGTGCTTCGAGAGCGCGGCACCGGCACTGACCCCATCGCCGTTGACGAGATTGAAGACACCCGCCGGGAAGCCCGCCTCGTCAATCATCTCCGCATAGAGCATGGCGTTGAGCGGCGTGAATTCGCTTGGCTTCAGCACACAGGTGCAGCCGGTCGCAAGCGCCGGCACGACCTTGAGAGCGATCTGGTTGATCGGCCAGTTCCAGGGCGTGATCAGCCCGCAGACGCCGATCGGCTCGCGCAGCATGACATCGCCGTTCGGAAGCCGGTCACGTGTTTTCAAGCGTCTCAGCGCGTCGATGAAGCCCTGCAGGTGACCGACCCCGACATCGGCCTGTTGTTCGCGCGCCATCGTCGCCGGGGCGCCGAGTTCCATCGTGATCGTCGCGGCCATCTCGTCATAGCGACGCTTGTAGATCGAAAGCAGCTTTTCGAGCAGCGCCAGACGTTCCTCGACGCTGGTCTGGCTGTAGCTTGCAAAGGCCTTCTTCGCGGCGGCAACGGCACGATCGATATCGGCGGCGGTGCCCATGGAAATCACTGCGATCGGCTGCTCGGTCGCCGGGTTCAGGACCTCCAGATCCTTGGGCTCGATGGGGTCGATCCATTCGCCGTTGATGTAGAACTTTCTCTTGTCGAGCATTCACTTCTCCTTCCCGTCAAATTGTCTTCTTTCTGGTCGAGCCAGTCCTTGATCGGCACCCGATAGCGTTCGCCGGAAAAACTCGGAAGATGCCCGCCATCGACAATGCGCGCCGGCCGCTGTCGACCAGCATGTCGCGGTCACGGCCGCGCACGTGCCAGACGTTGCAGCGGAAGAACTCCTGTATGAACGGCGCCGAAATGGAGGTGACGTCATCTTCGAGACGCTTCACCGCATACCAGTCTTCCGGAGCAATCCGCCGCATACGTCATAGATTCCCGCTTGCCGAGGGCAAGGCTACGACGCCAGCAGCCCGGACCGCAAGGGGAACGATCTCGCCGTCCGCGGCCTCCCGGCAGGGCTGAGGAAATGGAAATGATCGCGTTCGAGATTACGCCGCGGCGGGGATGGCTCGCCGTGGACGAGCATTTGTCGCGGTCAGGTTAGCCCACCACTGGCGTTTCAGATCGCGCCGATGATGAGCGCCGAGAGAAAACCGAAAGCCGCTGCAATAGCGACGGTGTGAGGAATGAGATTGCCCCGCGCGCGTCGCGCCGGTTGTGCTGTGTAGATCGTGTAGCGGGATTGGGTTGTCGCCTTGATCGCGTTCATCTTGCCACTCCGCTGTTTCGCAACTCCACGAGCAGCTTCGTTCTCCTATATTATCCATTGAGTTTATAGATATTATTTTCTGCCGATCGCGCCGGAAACGAAAAATCTGTTTTACGGAGCCTGGTACGTTCAATGCCGATTGCGGTCACGTTCCTGTAGATGTCGCGACCAGGTTTCGCTGAACCACGGGGTCAGCAGCGAGACATCGGCGGCCCGGTGCGAGCGGGCAAGCGACACGTCGCTTTCGACCGAGGTCCACACGGTAAAGGCGGTGAGGTCGTGTTTGCCGAAAGTCTGCATCAGCGGGATGTCTGCCGCGTCGCGGCCGCGCGCGACCGGAATGCGGCCGATGCGCCGCGCATTGTTCTTGGCGTCGAAGGTATACCAGCGATCGCCGAGATAAACCTCGAACCAGGCATTGAAATCCATCGGCGCCGGGCTTTCCGGCGCGCCGACATCAGTCATGTAGCCGTTGACGAAACGCGACGGCATGTTCATGCAGCGGCAAAAAGCGATAGCGAGATGGGCGTAATCGCGGCTCACACCCAAGCGATCCTCATGCGCTTCCAG
The DNA here is from genome assembly GCF_013283645.1 of Sinorhizobium psoraleae. Taxonomy (GTDB): domain Bacteria; phylum Pseudomonadota; class Alphaproteobacteria; order Rhizobiales; family Rhizobiaceae; genus Sinorhizobium; species Sinorhizobium psoraleae. Next base: position 1,038,354 of record NZ_JABEKV010000001.1, on the reverse strand, counting down.
TGCCGTGCGCATTGCCTGCGCATAGCCATAGCTGAAAACCAGCCGGTCGTGGACATAGTCACAGATCGCCTGGACGCGCAGCCATCCCGCCGGAACATCGCCGAAAAGCTTCCACGCCAGCGCGCCGAGCCGGTCCGTCTCGCAATAGCGGCTGGCGGAAAGATAAGGCAGCCAGGCGGGCGGAAGCCTTTCCACCGGCACGGCTTCCGCCAACGGATCCGAGGCGTCCGGCCTGCCGTCATCATTCATCACCGCGTCATAGCTGAGCCCGGTTTCGCCCTCGGGCAAGACCATCCGCAGGCAGGCATTGCCGTGGGGATCGGTGATTTCCTCCATCGCCAGCATCGGTGACGCGACCGGACCGTGCTCCCGGACAATGCTTCCACGCCGTTCGGGTACGACCGAAAGATAGGTCATCATGGGCGTTGGCTGGGTGCACCGAACGCCGATCTCGTAACCGAAGCGTATGAACATTTCCGACCTCCCTGATCGACCGCGACCGTGTCATGGCTCTGGCCCGCGGTCAGGGCGTGCATGCCCCGAAATGGATGTCCACGCGTCGCGTTTGCCGCGATCTCGATTTGTTGAGATCCGGGCCGAGGAAAAACCGGTCGCGCACCGTTGCGGTACGCCGGGTATCACGCCCCGCTGAACGCGCCGGTCAGACGGTTCAGCCGAGAAATTCTAGCGCATGATCGGGACGAGCGGAATCGATTTGGGAGGGAAAGACGGCACCCGCGGCAACCAATCACCTCGGAACAGCGGCAGGCATTTCACCAGCCGACGGCATCCTTGAAGGAATACCACCAGGAGCCGATTGTCGAATATTGGGCGCGGAACATTCGTCCGCCCGGGAACGGATACCACGGCAGTTTCTCGAAGACGTCGAAGCGCGCGGTGTCGCCGTCGATCGCCTCGGCGAGCGTGCGGCCGAAGAGGTGGGAACCGGTGACGCCATGACCGCTATAGCCATGGGCAAAATAGGTGTTGGCGCCGATCCGTCCCATCTGCGGCACGCGCGTGAAGGAGAGCGCGAAGTTTCCGCTCCAGGCATAGTCGATCTTCACACCCTTGAGCCGCGGAAAAACCTTTTCGAGATTGGGCTTGAGCTTGGCGACGACATCCGCCGGGTCGGTGCCGCCATAGACGGTGCCCCCGCCGAAAATCATCCGCTTGTCAGCCGAGAGCCTGAAATAATCGAGGATATAGCGCACGTCTTCCACGCACATGTCGCTCGGGATCAGCGAATGGGCGAGCTCCTCGCCGAGCGGGGCCGTGGTGATCATCTGCGTCGAGACGGGCATGACGCGCGAGACGAGCTTCGGCACCGCGTCGCCGAGATAGGCGTTGCCGCAGAGCACGACGATGCGGGCACTGACTTCGCCTTCCTGCGTATAGACCGTCGGTCGCGCCGCCTCATGGTCCACGCGTGTCACTGGCGACATCTCGTAGATCGTGCCGCCCAGGCTCTCGAAGGCGCGGGCCTCGCCGAGCACGAGATTAAGCGGATGCATGTGGCCGCCCGTTGTGTCGAGCATGCCGCCGCAATAGGCATCGGAATTGACGAGCTTTCTGAGCGCCTCGCGGTCGAGAAGCTGGTGGTCGTCCATCCCGTACTTGCGCCAGAGTGCCTGTTTGGCCTCCAGTTCCGTCATATGCGCGGCGGTATAGGCGGCATAGATATTGCCGGGCTTCAGGTCGCAGTCGATCTGGTACTGGCTGACGAGCCGTCGGATGATCCGACCGCCTTCTTGCACCAGGCCGCCGATGAAACGGGCCGCATCCTCGCCGTAGCGACTCTGGATCGTCGACAGGCTCGCGTTGAGGCCATTGACGACCTGACCGCCATTGCGACCCGAGGCGCCCCACCCCACCTGCGCGCCTTCGATCACAGTGACCTCGTAGCCTTTTTCGGCGAGGTGGATTGCCGTCGACAGGCCCGAATAGCCGGCGCCGACGACGCAAACGTCGGTTTCGACGCGCCCCTCCAGCTTGACCGGGGTGCGGATAATGTTGCGGGAAGCGGCGTAATAGCTCGTCGGATAGCTGCCGTCACCGGCGTAGGATTTCGTTGCGCTTGCCATCATACGATTTCCAGATAGGCGCTGAACTCATAGTCCGTAACCTGCTCGGCAAAGCCGGCGATCTCCTGGCGCTTGCAGGCGATCAGCATGGAGCGAAGCACGGGATCAAAGATTTCGGCGGCAATCGGTCCGGCCTCGAAGGCATCGACCGCCTGCCCCCACTCGGCAGGAATTTTGGGCAGTTTCTCCGCATCGTAGGCCCGCCCCTCAACAGGTGCCGCTGGCTTCCATTTGTTGCGGATGCCGACGAGTGCTGCACCAAGGATCGCGGCGATGACGAGGTAGGGGTTGGCGTCGGCACCGGCCACGCGATGCTCGATGCGCCGCGCCGCCGGATTTCCGCCCGGAATACGGATCGCCGAAGTGCGGTTCTCGTATCCCCAGGAAATCGAGGTCGGGGCATGGGTGTCGGGCCGCAGCCGCCGATAGGAGTTGAAATGCGGCGCGAAGAGCAGCGTCGTCTCCGCCATCCCGCGCAACAGTCCGGCGACCGCATGCTTCAGCACGGACGACCCTTCGTCGCTGCCGTCGTCAAAGACATTGTTGCCTTCCTCGTCGAGCAGGCTGAAATGGACGTGCATGCCATTGCCGGACCGCGTGCCGTAGGGTTTGGCCATGAAGGTCGCGGCAAGCCCATGCTTGCGGGCGACACCCTTGACGATGCGCTTGAAGAAAATCGCGTCGTCCGCCGCCTTCAGCGGATCGTTGGTGTGGAGCAGGTTGATCTCGAACTGGCCGATACCGTTCTCGGCGATCGCCGCGTCCGCCGGCACGTTCTGCCGTGTGCATTCCTTGTAGACGTCGGAGAAGAACTCGCCGAAATCGTCGAGCTCGTCGATCGACAGGATCGCGTCGGAATCGAGTCGCTTGCCGGTATAGGGCGAGATCGGCGGCACGGCGCTGTCGGGCTCCGGGTCGATCAGGTAGAATTCCATCTCGGTGGCGACGACGGGACGCAAGCCCAGTTCGCGGTACTCCCTGACGATCGCCGCAAGCGCCTGACGAGGATCGGCAAGAAACGGCTTGCCGTCCTCGACGAAGAGCCAGAGCGGCACCAGGGCGCTCGGCCGGGACGTCCAGTTGACCGGCAGTGCACCGCGCCCGGTGACACCGCAGATTCCGTCGCGGTCGCCGGTCGCGAAAACCTGTTCGCTGCCGATGATATCCTCTCCCCATACATCGACGCCGACGATCGAGAGCGGCATGCGGATGCCGCCGCCAAGCACCTTGGAGGCCTGTTCGACCGGCACGCGCTTGCCACGCATGATGCCGTTCAAGTCACAGATGACCGCCTGGATGCTTTCGATCGGACCGTTCTGTTCCAGCCAGACCTTGAATGCGCTTGGATCTTCCGCCTCTAGTGACATATCTCAATTCTTATTTTGTGATCACATTTTTGGAAAATTGACATAATTCACGATTTGAAGTCAAGCTTGGCCGGTGCTATCAGCCGCGGGAACCGACGCGGCAGGAGGAAACGCAATCTTGAAGGCCCTGGTTTTGCCGGTGTTGGAACGGCCGGAAGGCATGACGACGCATGACTATGCCTTTGCACGCCTAAGACAGGCGATCATGGTCGGCGCCTTTCGCCCCGGGACCTCGGTGACGATCCGCGGTTTGGCCGAAGCGCTGGAGAGCAGCCCGACGCCGATACGCGAAGCGCTGCGGCAGCTGACTTCTATCGGCGCACTGGACTTCCTCGAAAACCGGCGGATCGTCGTGCCGCGCATCACGCCGGCGCGCTTCGAGGAACTGATCTCGCTACGGATCGTGCTCGAAAGCCACGCCGCGCGCCGGGCGGTCGCCCATCTTTCCGACCGGCAGATCGACCGCATCGTCGCAATCGACGAAGCTATCGAGGCCGCAATCCTCGATGGCCAGAAGGCTGCGGCGCTGATCGCCAATCAGGAATTCCATCGGCAGATCTACATGGCCAATCCGGACCAGGTCGCCATGCCGCTGATCGAGAGCGTGTGGCTGCAGCTCGGACCCATTCTCGGCATTGCCATGGAGCATGTCACGGAACTCTACGTCGTCGATCGCCATCGCGAGGCGATCGAGGCGCTGAGACGACGCGACGAGGACGCTGTCGCCGAAGCAATCGGAGCCGATATCCGCGAAGGCATCGGCGGCTTTGACCAGCAGGCGATCGGTAAGCTGCTCAGCCTCGCCAGATGAATCCAATCTCAACGCACTGACAGGCAACCAAGGCGCAGGCCCGCTCAAGTACATCCGACGAAGATTTTTAGTATAGCTAAAAAAATCTCGTTGACAGCGGTTCATGACTGCTCCAGCTTTGAAGAAATACTAAAAAGCGGGAGAAGCCTTTGGAGACGGAGAACTGTTCAGAAGCGCGCATCGGTGGAGGCGACCCGCCGCTCGGCGAGCGGCTGCGCCGGCGCCGGAAGGAACTGAAGCTGACGCTTCAGAACGTCGCCGACCGCTCCGGCTTTTCCGTTGGCTTCATCTCCCAGATCGAGCGCGGCATCACCGTGCCCTCCCTGACATCGCTGATCGCCGTCTGCCGCACCTTGAACGTCGAAGTCGGCACCTTCTTCTCGCCGCCGAAGGTCGCCTCGCCCGTCACCCGCCGCGCACATCGCCCGGTCTACGCGCTCGGCAAAGGCGACGGCAACGTCTCCTACGAACGCCTCTCTGCCGCCTTCCCCGGCAACGTCCTTCGAAGCACGATCATACATGAACCGCCCGGGCGCCGGAGCGAGCCGATGTCGCACGAGGGCGAGGAAATCTACTTCATCCTCGAGGGTTCGCTGACGCTGGAAATAGACGGCGAGCGGGTCGTTCTGAAGGCCGGCGATTCAGCCCATTTCCCCTCCACGCGCACCCACGCAACCTGGAACCACACGAACGAGCCTGCGACCATTCTGCATACCTGCACGATGGATGTGTTCGGCGACGGCGAGCCTTTCGGCGACCCGGACAACAGCCTGGCGGTGACCCGCGCCGCAGGCCGCCGCGGAACAGTGAAGAAACAAGGGTCGCGCTGACGCATAAGACACGCCGCCCGACACCCGCCTCGCATACAGCATTTTCCCCACCAACACAGGACGGAACCACATGAACGAGCAGACGAAGACGCGGGTTGCCGCATTGCGCGCGCGAATGAAGGAAACCGGCACAGGACTGATCGCAATCGCACCGGGATCGCACATGGACTGGGTTCTCGGCTTCCATCCGCACCCGGACGAACGCCCCTGCCTGCTTCTGATCGCGCCGGAACGCGAAGCCTTTCTGATGCCGGCGCTCAATGCCGAGGGCACGCGCGAACACACCGACATTGACTTCTACAGCTGGTCGGACGCGGAAGGTCCCGTTCAGGCGCTCAGGACGGCGCTCTCCGGCATCGGCGCTGGAGAGCCCGGCCGCGTCGTTCTCGATGAGACGATGCGCGCCGACTTTGCGCTGCTGCTTCTCGACAATCTGCCGGAAGACACCGCGCGCGATTTTACGCCGGGCACGCTTGGTGCACTGCGCATGCGCAAGGATCGCGGTGAATACGAACTGCTCAAGATGAACGCAGCGATCGCCGACCGGGCGATGCAGGCCGCGTTCTCGAAGATCCGCCCCGGCATGACCGAGAAGGAACTCGCCGCCGAGATCCGTGCGCACTTTTCCTCGGAAGGCGCGGCACCGGCCTTCTGGATCGTCGGTGCAGGCGGCAATGGCGCCTTTCCGCACCACTCCGCCAGCGACCGCATCATCGAAGAAGGCGACGCCGTGGTGATCGACATCGGCGGCCGCAAACAGGGCTTCCCGAGCGATATCACCCGGATGGCGGTCGTCGGCCGCGCGCCGGAGGGCTATGGCCAGATCCACACGATCGTCGAGAAGGCCGTGCAGGCGGCGATGAAGGCAGCCCGCCCCGGCGTGCCGGCGAAGGAGGTCGATGCGGCGGCCCGCAAGGTGATTACGGATGCCGGCTATGGCGAATATTTCGTGCATCGCACAGGCCACGGCATGGGCATCGACGGTCACGAGCCGCCCTACATCACCGCGACTTCCGAAACGATCCTTGAGGAAGGCATGGTATTTTCGATCGAGCCTGGCATCTACCTGCCCGGCCGCTTCGGCATCCGGCTCGAGGATATCGTCATCCTGCGCGCCGACGGGCCGGAGGTTCTTTCCTCGCTGCCGCGCGAGGCCCATGTCGCCAAGGTCTGACGCGCCTTTCCGTGTCTTGCAGAACGCCGGTGCAACGCGCCGGCGTCCTTTGCATTCAAGCTGAGAGCAATTCCAGGAAAATTGTGTAACGGTTTCCGTCCGGAATTGCGTTGTTTCAAAGAGTTAGATCATGGGCTGGATACCGGCTGCTGGCTTTGGGTGGCACCCGCTTCCTTTCGGGCGCACCGGAGATGGCCGTATGATCCGGCGCTCCAGAACTCAAGTCCCGCAATGTCAGCGAGAAAACCGGGCTTGACCGCCCAACTCGCGGGCGGCATATTGCTCAGATGTCAGACCAATTTGACGTCATGGGGAGAACCGGATGCCGCAGCAAGACAAGGCGACGCTCCTGCCCCTGCCCCCGGTCGATCGGGTGCAGCAGGTCATTGCCGCTCTTGCCGACTACATCCAGCATTCCGGCTTGAAGCAGGGCGATCGGCTGCCGGCCGAGCGCGAGCTGATGGCGGCGCTCGCCGTCGGGCGTTCCACGGTCCGCGAGGTCCTCAGCCATTTCCAGGCACTCGGCGTCGTCGAGGCGCGCAAGGGCAGCGGCACCTATCTTCTGCGCACCATTTCCGGCGCGACGATCCACATGCCGCTGACGCTCGATACCCAGCACCTTCGCGACGCGCTTCTGCAGACGCTCGAGGTGCGGCGTGGGATCGAGGCCGAGGCCGGCATGGTGGCCGCGCGCCGCCGCACGGATACGGACCTCATCAACATCCAAGCAAAACTCGATGAGATGGAACGCGTGCATCTCGCCAAGGGCACGTCTGGTCCGGAAGACCTGGCTTTCCACCTGGCGATCTACGACGCCACCCACAATCCGCTCTTCCGCCAGCTTCTCGAACAGATGCGCGAAGCCTTCGAGCGCTTCTGGGAGAAGCCTTTCGACCGGCCGGATTTCGCGCGGCGCTCCTTCCCGTTCCACCGCACGCTCTTCAACGCGATCGCGGCGCAGGACTCCGACGCAGCGCGCTTGGAAACACTGAAAATCCTCGCGATCGTCGAGGAAGACATCAAGGAAATGTCCAAATGAACAACGGCCTCGATCCGTTCGATGCAGCCTCCCTCATCGTCGCGCATGACGAAGGCAATGCCTTCGATGCGGTCGTGCCGCCGATCGTCCAGACGTCGCTTTTCACCTTTAAGGACTATGACGACATGGTCGCCTCCTACCGGGGCGAGCGGGTGCGGCCGATCTATACACGCGGCCTCAACCCGACGGTCAGGATGTTCGAGGAGATGCTGGCGAAACTCGAAGGTGCCGAGGACGCAATCGGCTTTGCCAGCGGCATGTCGGCGATTTCCTCCACCGTTCTTTCCTTCGTCGAGCCGGGCGACCGCATCGTCGCCGTGAAGCATGTTTATCCCGACGCCTTCCGGCTGTTCGGCACGCATCTGAAGCGCATGCGCGTCGAAGTCACCTATGTCGACGGGCGTGACGAAGAGGCGGTGGCGAAGGCTCTGCCCGGCGCCAAACTTTTCTATATGGAAAGCCCGACGAGCTGGGTCATGGACACTCACGACGTTGCCGCCCTGGCCGCACTTGCCAAGGCCGAGGGCATTGTCACCGTGATCGACAACAGTTGGGCGAGCCCGGTGTTCCAACAGCCGATCGCGCTCGGCGTCGATCTCGTCATACATTCGGCCTCGAAGTATCTCGGCGGCCACAGCGATGTCGTAGCCGGCGTCGTCGCCGGCTCGAAGGAACTGATCGGCCGCATCCGCTCCGAAGCCTACCCCTATCTCGGCGGCAAGCTTTCACCTTTCGATGCCTGGCTCCTGATCCGCGGGCTTCGGACGCTGCCGATCCGGATGAAGGCGCACGAACGCTCGGCACTCACTGTTGCGCAGCGCCTTCAAAGCCATCCGCTGGTCGAAACGGTTTGCCATCCCGGCCTCGCCAATCATCTGCCGCCGGGTCTTTCCGGCACGTCCGGCCTGTTCTCGTTCATCTTCAGCGAGGGCGTCGACGTGCGCCGCTTTGCCGATCATCTTCAATTGTTCAAGCTCGGCGTTTCCTGGGGCGGTCACGAAAGCCTCATCGTGCCGGGCGAAGTCGTTCTGGCGCAGAAAGCCCAGCCCAATTCCGCGGCCGCCTTCGGCATTTCTCCGCGGTCGGTACGGCTCCATGTTGGCCTGGAGGGAACGGAGGCCCTCTGGAGCGATCTCGAAGCGGCGATTGCCGCCGCTTCGTCAGGCTGACGACGAGCGGGATGGGGAAAGTACAAGCGGTTTTCCGCCCGCATCCCGTTCTCAGAGAAGCGATCAACCACCCAAGAAAAAGGGGAACTGAAATGAGGAAACTGATCACCGCCACGCTGCTTGCGACGCTGATGGCCGGCAGCGCGCTCGCCGACACCAAGCTGAAGCTCGTCGAGGTCATCACCAGCCCCGAGCGCACGGAAACCCTGAAGTCGATCGTCGCCAAGTTCGAGGCCGCAAACCCCGGCACCACTGTCGAGATCATTTCGCTGCCCTGGGGCGAAGCGTTCCAGAAGTTCGCGACGATGGTCTCGGCCGGAGAGATCCCCGACGTCATGGAAATGCCTGACACCTGGCTCTCGCTCTATGCCAATAACGGCATGCTCGAAAGCCTCGAGCCCTATCTCGCAAAGTGGGAGCACACATCCGGCCTGACCGAGCGTGCGCTCGAACTCGGCCGCGACGTCAACGATACCGCCTACATGCTGCCCTACGGCTTCTATCTGCGGGCAATGTTCTACAACAGGAAGCTGCTTTCCGAAGCGGGGGTTGCCGAGCCACCGAAGACGATGGACGATTTCGTCAAGGCATCGGAAGCGGTCTCCAAGCTGCCGGGCAAATCCGGCTACTGCCTGCGCGGTGGTCCGGGCGGCCTCAACGGCTGGGTGATGTTCGGCGCGACCATGGCCGGCGACAACAAGTTCTTCAACGAAGACGGCACGTCGACGATGAACAGCGAGGGCTGGGTGAAGGGCCTGACGTGGGTCATCGATCTCTACAAGAAGGGGCTCGCGCCGAAGGATAGCGTCAATTGGGGCTTCAATGAAATCGTTGCCGGCTTCTATAGCGGCACCTGCGCCTTCCTCGACCAGGATCCGGATGCGCTGATCGCGATTGCCCAGCGCATGAAGCCGGACGACTTCGGCGTCACCACGATGCCGAAGGGTCCGAGCGGCAAGGCCTTCACCACGATCGGCTTTGCCGGCTGGTCGATGCTTTCCGCAAGCCAGAACAAGGACCTGTCCTGGAAGCTCATCGAAACGCTCGAGGGCCCGGAAGGCAATATCGAGTGGAACAAGCGCACCGGCGCGCTTCCGGTCCACAGGTCGGCCGAGAAGGACCCCTTCTACGCAAGCCCGCAATTCAAGGGCTGGTTCGATGAACTTGCCGACAAGGACGTCGTGCTGACCGTCATGCCGACCTACCTCGAAGAATTCGCCTTCTTCAAGGATTCGCTGGCGATCAAGACGACCCAGGAAGCGCTGCTTGGCGACATCACGCCGGAAGAACTCGCCAACCAGTGGGCCGACTACCTGACCAAGGCGCAGCAGAAGTACCTGGCGAACAAGAAGTAAACCGGCACCGGCGGCGGTTCGTGCCGCCGCCGGTCGACCGCCGTAACGACAAGAAGGCACGCCGATCGATAACGGCGGTCAAAAAGGGGAAAATACGATCGATGGCCTATGCCGCACGCCATAACGGCCTGCCCGCAATTCGACCGCCGCTGATGAAACGCATCGCCGACGCGTCCGCGCCCTATCTTTACAGCGCGCCGGCGCTGATCCTGATCGTAGCGGTCATGCTCGTGCCGCTCGTGCTCGGCGTCTCCTATGCCTTCCGCGACATCCAGTTGCTCAACCCCTTCTCCGGCGCCTTCGTCGGGCTCGATCATTTCAGGGCGCTGTCGCAGGACCAAGCGTTTTTCCGCGCGCTCGGCAACACGCTCTGGTGGACCGGCGCTTCCGTGCTGCTGCAGTTCACTTTCGGGCTGATCCTCGCCCTGCTTCTCGACAAACCTTTCCACGGCCGCGCCGTCGCTCAGGCGCTCGTCTTCCTGCCCTGGGCCGTCCCGAGCTTTCTCGCCGGCCTCAACTGGGCCTGGCTCTTCAATCCCGTCGTCGGTCCGCTGCCGCATTGGCTCTACGGGCTCGGCCTGATGAGCCAGCCAGCCAATATTCTCTCTGATCCGCAGCTCGCCATGTGGGGGCCGATCGTCGCCAATATCTGGTGGGGCATCCCCTTCTTCGCGATCACCCTGCTTGCCGCGCTGCAGGCAATCCCGCGCGATCTCTACGAAGCCGCCAGCATCGACGGCGCGGGACCGGGCCAGCGCTTTCTTTCGATCACCCTTCCCTTCCTGGCGCCGACGATCGCGATCACCATCCTCCTGCGCACGGTCTGGATCTCGAACTTCGCCGACCTCATCATCGTCATGACCAATGGCGGGCCGGCCGACCGGACACAGATCGTCGCCAGCTACATCTTCACCCAAGCCTTCAAGCGGCTCGATTTCGGTTATGCCTCGGCGATCGCGCTGGTGCTGCTCGCACTGCTGCTCGCCTATTCGCTGCTGATCGTCATCCTGAGACAGTGGCTGCTGAGCAAGGATTGAAACCGATGCGCACCAAATCAGCCTTCCTCACCATTGCGCACCGCCTGGCGATCCTCGCCTATATCGCCTTTGCGCTCTTCCCCTTGTTCTGGCTGCTCAAGGTAGCGGTCACACCGAACGACCTGCTTTATACCGAGGGCGTTCGCCTCTGGCCGTCGCGCGCCAGTTTCGAGCATTTCGACTTTGTGCTCAGGCACAGCGCCTTTCCGGTCTTCTTCCGCAACAGCCTGATCGTCTCGGGCTCGACCGCGCTCATCGTGACGATCCTTGCCTCGCTCTCCGGCTATGCGCTCTCGCGCTTCCGTTTCCGCGGCAAGTACTGGCTGGTGACGTTGATGCTGCTTACTCAGATGTTCCCGCTGGTGATGTTGGTCGCGCCGATCTTCAAGATCCTGTCACCGATGGGGCTGACCAACAGCCTCACCGGCCTCGTGGTCGTCTACACGGCTTTCAACGTACCCTTCGCCACCTTCCTGATGCAGTCCTTCTTCGATGGCATTCCGAAGGATCTTGAGGAAGCGGCGATGATCGACGGCGCCACGCAATTCGTCGCCTTCCGCCAGATCATTCTGCCGCTGACGCTGCCCGGCATCGCCGCAACGCTCGGTTTCGTATTCACCGCCGCCTGGAGCGAACTGCTCTTCTCGCTGATGCTGATCTCCGGCAACGAGCAGGCGACCTTCCCGGTCGGGCTCCTCTCCTTCGTCTCGAAGTTTTCGGTCGATTTCGGACAGATGATGGCGGCCGGCGTGCTGGCATTGATCCCCGCCTGCCTCTTCTTCCTGCTCATTCAACGTTATCTCGTCCAGGGCCTCACGGCCGGCGCGGTCAAAGGCTGATTACCCATGGCTTCCATCGATATCGCCAATATCCAGAAATCCTACGGCATCCACCCGGTGCTGCACGACGTCGACCTCAAGATCCGCGACGGTGAGTTCGTCGTCCTCGTCGGCCCGTCCGGCTGCGGCAAGTCCACCCTCCTGCGCATGATCGCGGGGCTTGAAAGCGTGACGGCCGGCGAGATCCGGATTGCCGGCAAGCGGGTCAACGAACTTGCGCCGAAGGACCGCGACATCGCGATGGTTTTCCAGTCCTATGCGCTCTACCCGCATATGTCGGTCGAGAAGAACATGAGCTACAGCTTGCGCCTTCGTAAGACGGCCAAGGACAGAATCACGACCGTCGTTTCCGGCGCCGCCGCCAAGCTCGGTCTCGAACCCCTGCTGGAGCGCCGCCCGCGTGCGCTCTCTGGCGGCCAGCGCCAGCGCGTCGCCATGGGGCGCGCGATCGTCCGCCAGCCGAAGGCTTTTCTCTTCGACGAGCCGCTCTCCAACCTCGACGCTCGCCTGCGCGAACAGATGCGCGCCGAGATCAAGAAACTGCACAAGGACCTCGGCGCCACGTCGATCTACGTGACGCACGACCAGATCGAGGCGATGACGCTGGCCGACCGCATCGTCGCCATGAATGCCGGCGTGGTCCAACAGGTGGGAAGCCCGCTCGAACTCTACGACCGACCCGCCAATCTCTTCGTTGCAGGCTTCATCGGCTCCCCCGGCATGAACTTCTTCGAGGGCACATACCGTGCCGGAGAAAGGCCGAGCTTCGAGACGGAGAGCGGCGTCAGCATTCCGCTCGATGCGTCCGCCTCGGCCGCGGACAATGCCAAGGCGACGCTCGGCATCCGTCCCGAGCACGTCGTGCTTGCGGGGCACGGCCCGGACAGCCTGCTCGCGACGGTGGAACTTGTCGAGCCCACCGGCTTCGGCATCATCCTGCACCTGTCGCTCGGCCGGACAAGCTTCAAGGCCTTCACCAATGACCGGTCGTTTCTGACGACCTCCGGCACGATCCCGGTCCACTTTCCCGCGCACTACCTGCATTTCTTCGACGTGGCGGGAAACCGCGTCTGACCCGGCGCGGCGTCGCGGAAGCCGTCAAGGAGCGCATCTCCCGGGCCTTGGCACCGCTGGACGCGCCCCGACATGGCAATTGACTTCTGCCAAGCGGGCCTTAGTTTTGTTCTTGTCGCAAGTATCAACCGCCCTCGGCGCGCCACCATTGAGAGAAGCAAGCACCGCCAATACGACGAATTGACGATAGTCCTCCTTGCCCCGCGCCCGGCGAAATTGAGGAAGTGTCATGCGAATTTCTGTTGTTGCCCTCTCCTTTTCGGCACTCTCACTCTGTCCCGTGACGGCCCTCGCGCAAGAGGGTGACGCCGAGGCCGGCGCGGTCGTCTTCAAGAAATGCTCGGTCTGTCACGTCGTCGACAAAGACACCAACAAAGTCGGCCCATCGCTCAATCATGTCATGGGCAGGACAGCCGGCACGCATCCCAATTTCCGCTATTCAACGGCTATGGTCGAGGCCGGCAAGGGCGGCTTGGTCTGGGATGAGGCGACGCTGCGTGAATACCTCCAGAATCCGAAGGCAAAGGTGAAAGGAACCAAGATGGTCTTTCCCGGCCTGAAGGAAGAAGCCGATATCTCGAACGTGATTGCCTACCTCAAACAACATTCTCAATAGCCAAAACTCACGCGCGAAAGGGAACCTGACAACAACCCTTTCGGGCGATTTGCGACTATTTTCCGTTCGTGCAATAATCGTGATCGGAACTCTGCGGATTGCGTATTCATGCCCACAGCCGATCACGGCGAGGAGGGACAAGAAATGGCCGTGGTGGTGATTCTGGTGTTGTTGGCCGCCGGATCAGTGTTGTTCCATTTGTTGAGTCCCTGGTGGTGGACACCAATCGCCTCCAACTGGAATTACATAGACAATACCCTGATCATAACCTTCTGGATTACCGGCTTCGTCTTCGTCGCGGTCGTCCTGTTCATGGCCTATTGCGTTCTGCGCTTCCGCCATCGCCCGGGCAATCAGGCCGCTTACGAACCCGAAAACAAGCGGCTTGAAGGCTGGCTCGCGATGAGCACGACGGTTGGCGTCATCGCAATGCTCGCGCCCGGCCTGTTCGTCTGGAACCAGTTTGTCACCGTCCCGGCGGAGGCCACGGAAGTCGAAGTGGTCGGCCAGCAGTGGTTGTGGAGCTTCCGGCTGCCGGGCGCGGACGGAAAGCTCGGAACATCGGAAACCCGGGACGTCGCGCCCGAGAACTCCCTCGGCCTCAACCGCAACGACGCGGCCACTCTGGACGACCTCATTATAGAAGGCGGCGAGTTGCACCTGCCGATCGGCAAACCGGTCAAGGTCCTTCTGCGCTCGGTCGACGTCCTGCATGATTTCTATGTGCCGGAATTCCGCGCCAAAATGGACATGGTGCCCGGCATGGTAACCTATTTCTGGTTCACGCCGACGCGGACGGGCACGTTCGAGATCCTCTGTGCCGAGCTCTGCGGCGTTGGCCATCCGCAGATGCGCGGCACGGTGGTGGTCGACACCGAGGCCGATTACCAGACGTGGCTCGCCGAGCAGCAGACTTTTTCGCAATTGACGGCATCGGCCGCTGGGAGCCCGACGGCAGCCACGGCCGACGCCTCGTCGGCGCAATAGGAGGCGCCAGGACAGAACACTACGGCGCCGGGCGTCTTAATCAGATGCACAGGGTCGCTGTAGCACTTTGAATTACTGCATGTTTTTGCCCCTGAATCGGCTCCGGTTTGAGGAAGCATGCGGTAGGGAACGGGGAGGAACATGATGGTCGACGTCCGGTCAGGTATTGGCGAGGCGGTCCCGCCCGCCGAAGTCGAGGATGTTGAACTTTATCATCCGCACAGCTGGTGGACCCGATACGTTTTCAGCCAGGACGCGAAGATCATCGCCATCCAATATTCGACGACCGCAATCGCCATAGGCATGGTCGCGCTGGTGCTCTCCTGGTTGATCCGCCTGCAACTCGGCTTTCCCGGCACCTTCGAACTGATCGATGCGGAACGCTACTACCAGTTCATCACCATGCATGGAATGATCATGGTGATCTATCTGCTCACCGCGCTCTTCCTCGGCGGCTTCGGCAACTATCTCATTCCGCTGATGGTCGGCGCTCGCGACATGGTCTTTCCCTACGCGAACATGCTGAGCTATTGGATCTATCTGCTCGCGGTGCTGGTGCTGGCCGCAAGCTTCTTCGCGCCCGGCGGACCGACTGGAGCGGGCTGGACGCTTTATCCGCCGCAGGCGATCCTCTCCAACACACCGGGCGGCAGGGACTGGGGCATCATCCTCATGCTCTCTTCGCTGATTATCTTCATCATCGGCTTCACGATGGGCGGCCTCAATTATGTCGTCACGGTCCTGCAGGGCCGGACCCGTGGCATGACGCTGATGCGCATGCCGCTGACGGTCTGGGGCATCATCACCGCCACGGTCATGGCGCTCCTCGCCTTCCCGGCGCTGTTCGTCGCCTGCGTCATGATGCTCTTCGACCGCCTGCTCGGTACGAGCTTCTTCATGCCGGCGATCGCCGAGATGGGAGAGCAGTTGGAATATGGCGGCGGCAGTCCGATCCTGTTCCAGCACCTCTTCTGGTTCTTCGGCCATCCGGAAGTCTATATCGTCGCCCTGCCCGCTTTCGGCATAGTTTCCGATCTCATCAGCACCCATGCCCGCAAGAACATCTTCGGCTACCGGATGATGGTCTGGGCGATCGTCATCATCGGCGCGCTCTCCTTCGTGGTCTGGGCGCACCATATGTATGTCAGCGGCATGAACCCGTATTTCGGTTTCTTCTTCGCGACCACGACCCTGATCATCGCCGTGCCGACGGCAATCAAGGTCTACAATTGGGTGCTGACGCTTTGGCGCGGCGACATTCACCTGACATTGCCGATGCTTTTCGCGCTCGCCTTCATCGTCACGTTCGTCAATGGCGGGCTGACCGGCCTCTTCCTCGGCAATGTCGTCATCGATGTGCCGCTCTCCGATACCATGTTCGTGGTGGCGCATTTCCACATGGTGATGGGCGTTGCGCCGATTCTCGTCATCTTCGGCGCGATTTACCATTGGTATCCCAAGGTCACCGGACGCATGCTCAACGAGGCGCTCGGTCAACTGCATTTCTGGATCACCTTCCTTGGTGCCTATGCGATCTTCTTCCCGATGCACTATCTCGGCCTTGTTGGCGTGCCGCGGCGATACCACGAGCTTGGCGATGCGTCGTTCGTGACGGACTCCGTTCACAGCCTCAACGCGTTCATCAGCGTCGCAGCGCTCATCGTCGGCGCGGCCCAGATCGTCTTTCTCTTCAACCTGGTCTGGAGCCTGCGCCATGGCAGAGAGGCCGGCGGCAATCCCTGGCGCGCAACGACGCTCGAATGGCAAACACCCGAAACGCCGCCGCCCCACGGCAACTGGGGCAAGGAACTGCCGATCGTCTATCGCTGGGCCTACGACTATAGCGTCCCGGGCGCGCCCGAGGACTTCATTCCGCAGAACCAGCCGGCGCCCGGACGCATGTCCCATGAGGCCACTTTATGACGGTCGTGATGGTCTTCCTGGCGGTCATCGCCGTCATCATCGCCTGGTGGCTGGCACAGCAGCGACTGGCCTCGAAACCGTGGCTGGAAGTTGGGCACACGCACGACCACCGTGGCATCGAGCCGGTGCCGGCCGCCAAGATCGGTCTCGGCGTCTTTCTCGCGGTCGTCGGCGCGCTCTTCACGCTTTTCATCAGCGCCTACTTCATGCGCATGGCCTCGTCCGACTGGTCGCCAATGCCGCTGCCGCGCTTCCTCTGGATCAATACCGGCGTTCTCGTCTTGAGCAGCGTGACCCTGCATTGGGCAAAGGTCGAAGCCGAGCGGCGGAACGACGAAGCGGCACGGACCAGTCTGCTCGTCGCGCTCGCCGCTGGCCTCGCCTTTCTCGTTGGACAGCTTTTCGCCTGGCGAGCGCTCTCTTCGGCCGGCTACCTCTTGAGCGGCAACCCAGCCAACAGCTTTTTCTACATGATCACCGGAATGCACGGCCTGCACATCGTCGGCGGACTTGCGGCGCTGGGGCGCGTCGCGCTGCGCACATGGGACGCGCCGATCGACCGGCGGACGCGTCTCGCGATCGGGCTCTGCGCCACGTATTGGCATTTCATGCTGGCCGTCTGGGTGGTTCTCTTCGCCCTCTTTTCCGGTTGGGCCAACGACGTCGTCGACCTCTGCCGTCAATTGCTGACATAGGAACGCTGACATGTCTGCTCCGCTAAAGCCGTCTGCCTTGGAACCGCTGCCCCGCTCGTCCGGCCTCGCCGGCTTTGCCTCCGACTGGGCCTCGGACCAGCGGGCATTCAAGAACGTCTCCTGGGGAAAGGCCATGATGTGGATCTTTCTCCTGAGCGATACGTTCGTCTTCGGCTGCTTCCTGATCGCCTACATGTCGGCGCGCATGTCGACAACCGTGCCCTGGCCGAACCCGAGCGAGGTCTTCGCGCTGGAGATCGGCGGCGTCCATGTGCCGCTGATCCTTATCGCGATCATGACGTTCGTCCTCATCTCCAGCAGCGGCACCATGGCGATGGCCGTCAATTACGGTTACCGCCGCGACCGGCGCAAGACGGCCGCTTTGATGCTTCTGACGGCGCTGTTCGGCGCCACTTTCGTCGGCATGCAGGCCTTCGAATGGTCGAAGCTCATTGCTGAAGGCGTGCGGCCCTGGGGCAACCCCTGGGGAGCGGCGCAGTTCGGCTCGACCTTCTTCATGATCACCGGCTTTCACGGCACCCACGTCACGTTCGGCGTGATTTTCCTGCTGATCATTGCCCGCAAGGTCTGGCGCGGCGATTTCGATACGGAGCGGCGCGGTTTCTTCACCAGCCGCAAAGGTCACTACGAAATCGTCGAGATCACCGGCCTCTACTGGCACTTCGTCGATCTGGTCTGGGTCTTCATCTTTGCATTCTTCTATCTTTGGTGAGGAGGGCATCATGGCTCCGGTAGAGGCGCATGCCGAGCAGCAGCAACACCACCCGATCAAGCTCTATCTTCTGGTCTGGGGACTGTTGTTCGTCCTCAGCGCTTTCTCCTACATGGTGGACTACCTCGGCCTCGAGGGTTATCTGCGCTGGTCGCTGATCCTGATCTTCATGATGCTCAAGGCCGGTCTCATCGTCGCTGTGTTCATGCACATGGCCTGGGAGCGCCTCGCGCTGACCTACGCGATCCTGCTGCCGCCCCTCCTCGTATTGGTTTTCGTGGCACTGATGGTGTCGGAATCGAACTACGTGCTCTTCACCCGGCACGCGTTCTTCGGCGCGGGACAGTGAAGGCGCGGATGCCATTCCTGCGGTGGGCTCACCTTCAGGATGCGCGAACCGTTCTTACGATATCGGCCATGACGCCGTGCAGCGCGTCACGATAGCCATTGCGCGCCGAAGGTCCGCTCTCCGCCGAGGTCATCACCACGGTGAGCTGCAGCGACGGCACGATATAGAGCATCTGGCCGCCATATCCCCAGGCGAAATACACGTCCTCGCCGCCGATCTGCCGTCCGAACCAGCCGTAGCCATAGGCGTCGCCTGAGAAACGGGAATTGGTGCGCGCCTGCCATGAGAGATCGATCCAATCTTCCGGAACGATCTGCCGGCCTTCGGCCGTCCTGCCGCGATTGCGGTAAAGTTCTCCGAAAGCAAGCAGCGAGTGGGCGCTCATCGCCATCTGGTTGCCGCCGAGATAGATGCCCTGCGGATCGCGCTCCCAGGCGCCGATCCGGAAGCCTTCGACCGGTCCCAGCCATTCGCGCGCAAGCGCCAGGGTCGATTTGCCGCCGACTTTCGTCAGGATCGCCGAAAGGAGATGGGTAGAGGCCGTCGAATAAAGCATCCGCCCTCCCGGCTCGTCGTCAAAGGGCTGCGCGAGCGCAAAACGAACCCAATTGCGGCTGGAGACCCAGCGTCCATAGTTCGGCCCCGACATCCGCCCAAGTCCCGCCTGCATCGAAAGCAGGTTGCCGATCGTGATGTCGTTGATCCGCGGGTCCGGTGAAGCCGGCAGCTCGCTTTTCAGGATCGGCGCGATCTTCTGATCCGGCCCTTCGAGCAGACCCTTGTGGATCGCAATCCCGACAAGCGCCGATACGATAGCCTTCGATGCCGATTTGATATTGGTCGATTCCCGAGGCGTATGACCGCGATAGCCGCGTTCCGCGACGACCTTGCCGCCGCGGGCAATGACGACGGTTTTCAATGCATTCAGATCGTCGCGGGCAGCAAGGCCATCGAGCAGCGAAGGCACGGAGGGGACCTCCTGTGCGATCGCAAACGGCAGGAACGCCAAGAACGACAGAAATGCAGCAACCATCTTGATCATCGACGCACCCTAGGGTGGATGCTCGAGGAAATCATCACGCCGACCCCGAAGCTCACGTCGATGTGAAACCAGTTTATTGCGACTCCCGGCGGGCGACAGACCTCGCCCTCAAACTGGTTCGGCCATTGATCGAGCTGCCAGCGCGGCTGATCAACGGCCGACCTCCGCCGGGGGCTGCATGAGCAGCCAACGGGCGCTATCCGAGTCCGTAACGAGCGCCGTTGCCAAGCGCGCCTTCAGCGTGGCCAAGAGAATGGCGCGCTTATGGGATCCACCCGATGCGATTATGCGACAGGGAATGCCGCGATAGTCCGCAAGGTCTGGCGAGATGACCTGGCGGTTGAGCGGATGATCGACAGGTCTCCCCTCGGCATCGAGGTAGCGCCCGAGCAAATCGCCCACGGCACCGGTCGCAACAAGCTCCCGTATGTCGCTTTGCAACGGCAGTCCGTAGCGGACCTGCAGGGACTGGTCGGAGACATCGCCGACGCTCAGGAAGGACATATCGACGTTTGAACTTTCCCGAAGCAGCTCCTGGAACACCGGCTGCGCGATGATGACATCGCGCGATTGCTCGCTGCTCGCATAGATCGGTGCCGCGAAATAGTGGCACTTGGCATTGAGAACCTCAGCGAAGCTACGCACGATTTCGAAGGTGTTGATTTCAGAACCGCGCGTCAGCCCACCCATCATGGAGCAGATTTCGATATGCGGCTCGTTCCTGGTCGTCAGATGTTGCACCGTCTCACGCAATGTCGCACCCCAGCCGACACCGATGGCCCCTGGTTTGCGGACCTGGATCAGGCGATCGAGGAAAGCGGCGGCGGCACGGCCGAGCACGGCATGCATCTGGCCAGAATCCGAGGGCGTAGGCACGACCACAGCTTCCTGGAGGCCGAAGCGGCTGCATAGCTGCGCTTCCAGTTCGACGCTCTCCGCAAGCGGGGAATTGAAGCTGACCCGCACGATGCCCTTGTGTAGCGCGGCGGCGAGCAGCTCATTCACCCGACGCCGCGTGAGGTTCATCCGTTCGCCGATCTCTGCCTGCGTGAGACCTTCCACGTGGTAGAGCCACGACGCCTTCACCATCAGTTCCTGGATGTCCAAGCTCAATTCCTCCTGAGCAAATGTCACACCGGCGTAACAATTGTAACCTAGAAGCAGCGCAACACGGTTGCTCGGTCGAAGACAATTCTCACGCCGAGCCAGCCGGTCAGCAACCGAATTGGAAAACGGCAATCCGAAACTCTTCGGGAGTTCGCCTTCCTGCATTCCAACATGCCCGCATAAACCACCAGGCACGTGCATCATGATGACCCCAGAACTGCTTATTTTCGACTGCGACGGCGTGTTGATAGACAGCGAACCTGTCGCAAGCCGTGTCTTTTGGAAGGCGTTGCAGAGCGCTGGCGCAACATTGTCCCACGCCGAGGTCCACAAGCGGTTCACCGGTTATTCGGAGGCGGATGCAAGAGACATTTGTATCCAGGAGTTGGGGCTTAAGGACGTCGACGGTATTTTTGCGGATGCCCGCGACAATCTCTACGCCGAGTTCGCCCGTTCGCTGGCGCCGATGCCGGGCATTGCAGAGCTCATCCGCTCCCTGCCGCACATGAAATGTGTCGCATCCAACAGCACGATGGAGCGCTTGGAGAACAGTCTCGGTCTCTTCGATCTCTGGGATGAATTCGCCCCGAACATCTTCAGCGCCGACATGGTCGCGCGTGCCAAGCCTGCGCCCGATCTCTTCCTGCTGTGTGCCGAAACCATTGGCGTCGACCCAGCCAAGTGCCTGGTGATCGACGACAGCCCTCACGGAATTGCCGGCGCCGTCGCCGCCGGAATGAGCGGGATCGGCTTCGTCGACCCTGCGGACCCTCGCGAGGGGCGTAGCGCGGTGCTCGCCGAGGCGGGCGCGACACTGGTCGCTACCGGCGTCGAGGAACTGTCGGCGGCCTTGAGCACCGTCTTTTCCGCAGCACCCGTTAATCCGGCCGAGCGCGCGGTGAAGATTCCAACGCCGGTATGACTGGCGCCCTCGCGGGTGCAGGCGATGTCACTGAAAATTCACAGGATTATCAAGAAGCCGACACCCGGAATGCACAAGACAGATTTCTGCGCTTTTTGAGTTGTCCCTTGTAGAAGGAGAGGATCCAGATGCTTTCAATCACCCGACGCAGCGCGCTTGGACTAATGGGAGCCACCGCCGGCAGCCTGATACTGCCGCGCATGGCCTTCAGCCAGGGCAAGCGCCCGTCCGTCACGATCGCCGTCCAGAAGATCACCAACAACAACACGCTCGACATCTGGAACGAACAGTCGAACGTCGGCGAGCGCATTTTCTTTCCCAATTTCTGGGAGGGCCTGATCCTGCGCGACTGGATGGGCAGCCAGGGTCCGGTCCCGGGTCTCGCCACCGAATGGAAGCGGATCGACGACAAGACGCTTGAACTCAAGCTGCGCCAGGGCGTCAAGTTCCACAATGGCGACGAACTGACCTCCGACGATGTCGTCTTCAGCTTCTCGGCCCAACGCCTCTTCGGCGATACGCAGCCCGCCGGCGGCAAGACGATCTTCGCCGATGAACACAAGCCCACGACGGCGAAGGAATTGCCTGCCTCCGTTCCGGGCATCGGCCGTCGTCTCTGGCCGGCGCTCGCCGGCGTCGAAGCGGTCGACAAGTATACCGTGCGCTTCCACAATGCGACACCGGACATCACGCTCGAAGGTCGCCTCTATGCATTCGGCAGCCAGATCGCAAACCGTCGTGCTTGGGACGAAGCTGCGACCTACGCCGATTGGGCCCGCAAGCCGGTCACGACCGGCCCCTATATGGTCGGCGAGTACAAGCCGGACGTTTCCCTGACGCTGGTCGCCTTTGACGAATATTGGGGTGGCCGCCCGCCGCTCGAAGAGATCCGTTTCGTGGAAGTTCCCGAGGTTTCGTCCCGTGTAAACGGTCTGCTCTCCGGAGAATATGATTTCGCCTGCGACCTGCCGCCGGATCAGATCGGCGCCGTTCGCGCCGCATCGGGCTTCGAGGTGCAGGGTTCCACCATTCTCAACCATCGCATTTCGGTCTTCAACGTACAGAATCCGGTGTTGGCCGATCCGCTCGTGCGCCGCGCCATGACGCATTCGATCGACCGCCAGGCGATCGTCGATGCGCTTTGGGCCGGCCAGACCGTGGTTCCGGACGGGCTTCAATTCTCGTCCTATGGCGACATGTTCATCAAGGACTGGAAAGCGCCCGAATACAATCCGCAACTGGCCCAGGACCTTCTGAAACAGGCGGGATACAAAGGTGATCCGATCCCCTTCCGCCTGCTCAACAACTACTACACCAACCAGACCGCCAACGGTCAGGTCATGGTGGAGATGTGGAAACAGGTGGGCCTGAACGTCGAGATCGAAATGAAGGAAAACTGGGGCCAGATCCACGATCCGTCCGGCGTCAAGGGCGTCCGCGACTGGTCGGCCTCGGCCAATATCAACGACCCGGTAACGCCGATGGTCGCCCAGTTCGGCCCGAACGGCGAAGTCCAGCAGAAGAAGGACTGGACCAATGCCGAGGCAAACGAACTGTCGGTCGTTCTGGAAACCAGCACCGATCCGGCCCTGCGCAAGAAGGCATTCGCCCGCATGCTCGAAATCTGCGAGCGCGAAGACCCGGTCTATCAGGTTCTGCACCAGAACGCCGTCTTCACCGGCATGAAGTCGTCGCTGAAGTGGAAGGCTGCTCCGGCCTTCGCAATGGACTTCCGCGCCAGCAACTGGACCATGTGATCCGCAAACAAAAAGACACCGGCGGCCCGAAGGTCCCGGTGTCTTTCCCCTTTTCAGCACGCGCCGTTGCGAACCGGAAGGCACGCAAGCGCGGACATCGAAGGAGGTCAGTGGAATGATCCCCAACCTCGTGGAATTGCGCAGCCTGAGAGTTGCCTTTGACGGCGTCCAGGTCCTGCACGGCATCGACCTTGATGTCGGGCGCGGCGAGTCCGTGGGGCTTGTCGGCGAATCCGGATGCGGCAAATCGGTGACCTGGCTTGCGGCGCTGGGCCTGCTTCCGGGCAAGGCGAGCGTCACCGGTTCCGTTCGGATCGAGGGCCGCGAAATCTGCGGTACCTCCCGCCATGTGCTGGAGGAGGTTCGCGGTGGCCGTATCGCAATGATCTTCCAGGACCCATCGAGTTCCCTCAATCCCGTGATCCGTATCGGACGACAGATTACCGAAGCACTGGCGATCCATCGCGGGCTTCATGGTGAGGCGGCCAAGACTGAAGCCCTCAGACTGATGGATATGGTCGGCATTCCGGATGCCCGGCGCCGCTTCGATCTCTATCCCCACGAATTTTCCGGCGGCCAATGCCAGCGCCTAATGATCGCGATGGCGCTTGCCGGTCAACCTGATCTCCTTATCGCCGACGAGCCAACGACCGCGCTCGACGCGACGATCCAGGCGCAAATCCTCGATCTTCTCGTCCAGCTTCGGGCGGAAACCGGCATGGCGATGGTGTTCATCAGCCACGATCTTGGCGCCGTGTCACAGGTCTGCGAGCGCGTCTGCGTCATGTATGCGGGCCGCATCGTCGAACAGGGCCGCATGGAGCAATTGTTCTCCGAACCGCGCCATCCCTATACCCGCGGCCTGTTCGACGCGATCCCGCGGATCGAT
Organism: Sinorhizobium psoraleae; assembly: GCF_013283645.1. Lineage (GTDB taxonomy): Bacteria > Pseudomonadota > Alphaproteobacteria > Rhizobiales > Rhizobiaceae > Sinorhizobium > Sinorhizobium psoraleae. The sequence goes on along the minus strand of NZ_JABEKV010000001.1, from coordinate 1,014,555 downwards.
GGTCCCCGCCAACGGCTGGTCCCGATTCCCGGCACCGTGCCGAATCCGAAAAATCTTCCCGCCGGATGCGCCTTCTCTCCCCGCTGCGGGCGCGCCGTGGAGGCTTGTCGCAGTGACTTGCCGAGCCTCGCGCCGATGCATGATGGCCGGCAGCTGGCCTGCCACCGGCCTGTCCCCGTCGTCTCGGCGCCACCGGTCAGGACACGAACTCTGGAAGCCGTATCGTGACTAGCGCCCTCCTCGAAGCCAATAACCTGGTGCGGGTCTATCAGGTCCGCCGTGGCCTCCTTGGCACGCCGACACCCGTTCGCGCCGTGAACGGGGTCTCGATCAAACTGATGCCGGGCGAAACCCTTGGCATTGTCGGCGAATCGGGATCCGGAAAATCCACGCTGGGGCGCATGCTCCTCGGCATCGATCCGCCGCAATCCGGTGAGGTGAAATTCGAGGGCAAGCCGATGGCAGCCCCCGGGACAGCCGAATGGCGGGCGCTACGCGCCAGAATGCAATTCGTCTACCAGGATCCGCTTGCCGCACTCGACCGGCGGTTGACGATCGCCACCCAGATCGGAGAGCCCCTGGATATTCACAAGCTCATTCCGAAGGAACATCGTGCCGCCCGTGTCGAGGAACTCATGTCCGCCGTCGGCTTGCGCCGAGATCAGGCCGGCCGTTTTCCGCACGAGCTTTCGGGCGGCCAGCGCCAGCGCGCGGTCATCGCAAGGGCGCTCGCTTCCCGTCCGCGGTTACTGGTCTGCGATGAACCTGTTTCGGCGTTGGACGTCTCCATCCAGGCGCAAGTGGTCAATATGCTGCGCGACCTTCAGGAACAGAATCGGATCGCCATGATCTTCATCAGCCATGACCTGAAAGTCGTGCGCAACATCGCGGACCGTGTCGCCGTGATGTATCTCGGACAGATCGTCGAGGAGGCATCCTCCGACGTGATTTTTCAGTCGCCCAGACATCCTTACACTGAGGCCCTGGTATCGAGCGTACCTGTTCCGGGCAGGATACTCGAGGGGCGCAGGATCCTGCAGGGCGAGCCGCCGAACCCCGCCAACCGTCCCTCCGGATGCGCATTCCACCCGCGGTGCCCCCTGGCGAGCGACATCTGCCGGACAAGCGCGCCGGATCTTCGTTCGATCGGAGGCGGCCGAACCGCGGCCTGTCACCTGGTCCCCGGCGAAACCGCGCCGGTCGCCGCATAACGGGAGGTGACGATGATACGCTTCGTTCTTACCCGCCTGCTTCGCGCCGTGATCACCATTTTCGCCGTCGTCACCTTCGCTTTCGTCGTGCTGCGCATGTCGGGCGATCCGGCACAGGTGATGCTCGGCCCGGATGTTCCGCAGGACGCTGTGGACGCCTTCCGCAAGGCCTGGGGCCTGGATCAGCCGCTCTGGGTGCAATATCTCGCCTACATCAAATCGATCTTCTCCGGAGATTTCGGCGTCTCGATGCGCGACGAGGCCTCGGCCCTGCATCTCGTTCTGGAGCGTATTCCGGCGACGCTGCAACTGACCGTTCCGGCGCTCCTGCTGAAGCTCCTGATCGGCATCCCGGCGGGTGTGTACGCGGCCCTTCATCGGCAGAGCTTTGCTGATCGCGGCGTGATCCTGCTGGCGATTTTTGGCTTCACCATCCCTTCCTTCGTCATGGGATTGCTGCTGGTGTTGATCTTCTCCGTGATCCTCGGCGTTCTTCCCTCTGGGGGTCAGGACACGTGGATGCATAGCATCCTCCCGACCATCACCATGAGCATCGGCGGCATCGGCATCCTGGCACGCTTCTCGCGCAGCGCCATGATCGAAGTGATGGGCCAGCCCTACATCCGGACGGCCTCCGCAAAGGGGCTGAAGTGGTCGGACGTCGTCTGGGGCCATGCTTTGCCGAACGCGGCAGTGCCGATCGTCACCATTGTCGGCTTCATGGTCGGTTCGCTGATCGCCGGCGCCGTCGTGGTCGAGTCGATTTTTTCATGGCCCGGCATCGGCCGCCTTCTGGTGGTCTCCGTCAGCAACCGCGATCTGGCTGTCGTCCAGTGCATCCTCCTGATGATCGCGGCCACCATGGTTATCTCGAATCTTGTCGTCGATCTGCTCTACGGCTGGCTCGACCCGCGCCTGCGCGCGCAAACTGCACATTGAGGAACGGCGATGACCTCGGCAGACATGGCACAAAAGCAATCGGCCCAAACACAATCGGCACGCAGCGGCGTTCTCGGGCTGATCTCGTATCTTCGCCGCCACGTACCCTTTTCGGTCGGGCTCGGCATTTTCTGGCTGGCGGCCATGGTCCTGGTGGCCTGCTTTGCCGACGCCTTGAGACCCTACGGCATCACCGCGATGGATCTGACCAACCGGCTCGCATCACCCGGTAATGCCAAGCACTGGTTGGGCACCGATGAGCTGGGCCGCGACGTGCTCTCCCGCCTCATCCAGTCGATCCGCGTCTCGCTCGTCATCGCTTTTGGCGCGACGATCCTGTCGGCGGTCTTCGGAACGGCGCTTGGTTTTGCCGCTGCCAAATTCCGTGGTGCGGTCGAACATCTCGTGCTGGTGCTGGCCGACTTCCAAGCGGCCCTGCCGTTTCTGATCATGTCGCTCGCCGTTCTCGCCTTTTTCGGCTCGTCAATGGTGCTTCTGGTCTGCCTGATGGGCTTTTACGGCTGGGAGCGCTACGCGCGCATCGCCCGTGGCCTGGCGATTTCCGCAAGCGCGCAGGGCTATGCAGCCGCCGTGGTGCAGTTGGGGGCGACACCGGCGAGAGTCTATCTGCGTCACATCCTGCCCAACGTCGCTTCCACGCTCATCGTGTCGATGACGCTGACCTTCCCCGAGATCATCCTGATGGAAAGCGGCCTCTCCTTCCTTGGCCTCGGCGTGCAACCGCCGGAAACCAGCCTCGGCAACATGGTGGGCTTCGGACGCGAATACCTCACGCGCGCACCCTGGATCATGCTTGCCCCCGCACTCGTCATCATGCTGACCACGCTGTCGATCTCGCTCGTCGGAGACTGGCTGCGCGACAAGCTCGATCCGACGGTGCGCTGAACCGTTCAGATACTCCAACAGGACCAGCTAATGACACTCATCACCGGACATCGTGGCGGCCGCAATCTCTGGCCGGAAAACTCCCTGACGGGCTTTCGCAACGTGCTTGCGCTCAACGTGGACGCCGTCGAATTCGACGTGCACCTCACAGACGCTGGAGAGCTCGTCGTCATCCATGACGCAACGCTCGAACGGACGGCCGAGGGCGACGGTCCGGTGCGCGCGCTCACGCCCGAAACCCGTGCACGGATCAAGCTGAGAGGCACTGACGAGAACATCCCCACCCTTGCCGACGTGCTTTCGGTGCTCGCCCCGGCAAAGGACAAGACGCTGCATGTGGAGATCAAGTCGCACACAACCGGCACGCCTTACCCGGGCATCGTCGAGAAGGTGGCGTCAGAGATCGCCCGCTTCGGCCTCGACGACCGCAGCTATCTCACCTCCTTCGACACGTCGGTCCTCGAGCTTTGCCGTCGCCGTGCGCCGCACATCCGGCGGCTCGTCTCCGTCAACGCGGCGTGGGCCGACAAGCAGGATGGACTGCAGAGCTTTCTCGGCCGCGTCGACGATTTGGTCGAGATCGTCGCCGTCCATCATGAACTGATGGGGCGCGAATGGGACCTCGTCACCAGGACCATGCCGCTCGACCGGCTCTGCGTGTGGACGCTGAACGATGAGGAACTCATCCGCAAATGGCTCGACCGCGGTATCGGACACCTCACCTCCGACAGTCCGGATCTGGCCCTGAGACTGCGCGCGGAAACACTGGTCAACGCATAACCCAAAATCCTACGATCGGAGACGAACAATGGGCAACATCATCGCGACAGGCTTCAATTCCGGCTCGACCGACGGCGAACTGGACAGTCTCGAAGCGGACCTGCACCGCCTCGCCGGAATCGGCGTCGACACGGTTGAACTGGGGCTCACCAGCCTCGACCTTATCGCCGGCGGCCGCATCATCAAGGAAAGGGCCGACAGGCTCGTGGCGCTCACCAGCCAGTTCGAGTTCCGCTATACGGTCCACGGCCTCGTATCGTCAAATTTCATGGACCCGGTCACCTGCCGCTACCAGATCGACGCGGCGAAGGCGCTGGTCGAGCTATGTGACCGGATCGATGCGCGTGTCCTCGTCCAGCACGGCGGCTTTCTGCGTGCCGACCAGATCTTCGACCGGGCGGCCGCAGATCGGCGCGAGCGGGAAGCCCTGTTCGAGCTTGCCGAGTTCTGCAAACCCTATGGAGTGCGCATCGCGTTCGAGAACATCTTCACCACTGAACCGGGCCAATACCGGCAGACGCCCGTCGAGCTGGCGGAAACGGTGAAGGCGGTCGATCACCCTAACCTGGTGGCGCTGATCGACTTCAGCCATGCCTATATCGAATCGACCTATCGCGGACTCGATTTCCGCGAACAGCTTCGCGCCATGGCACCGGTTGCCGGGCATCTGCATGTCCATGATTCCTTCGGCCGCCCGCAAGGGTTTTACAAGGCGTTCCACCCTCAGGAATCGACTGCGCTCGGCATAGGCGACCTGCACATGCCGCTCGGCTGGGGTGATATCGACTGGGATAGCATTTTCAGCGAACTCGAATTCCTGCCCGACACCGTCCTGATGATGGAAATCGGCGCTCGGTACGGCAACGAACAGCCCGAAAGCCTCGCGCGCGCCAGGAGGCTGATGACGCTGAACAGCGGCGAGCAGACGCTCGCGGCCGAGTGATTAGCAAGGCGCGGCGGCTTCCGGCTGCCGCGCCTGATCCGCGCCTGCGCGAAACCAGGTTACAATTCAGAACGCTCTTCCTGGCTCAACAGCGCCTCATCGACGTTTTTTCAATGCATCCATGATACGCATGACGAAGTCGGAACGGCATGAATAAAGAACCGTCTGCGCTTCTCGCCGATACTGGACAACGCCTGCCACGCGTAGTTTCGCCAGATGCTGCGATAATGTCGCCTGCCTGAGCCCGACCCGAACGGCGAGCGTGCCAACGGACCATTCGCGCTCGAGTAGCAATTCGAGGATGAGCAGCCGATGGGCATGCGCCATGGCCCCAAGCGCGTGAGAGGCGTGTCCTACATCGAAGCTCGTTTCCATATCCAGCCTCCGGATTACTGTCTCTGTTCGCACGGCGCGCGCGACAACGATCCGCACACTTTGGCGACCGCCGACCGGCGTTAGCCGGGACCGACGATCGCGTTCGCCGTGCCCGAATCGGAGACCGCCGCCCGGCGCTGGAGCGTGAAACGCGATCCGGATTCGGCCGTGCAGTTCAACTGGCTCGGACCGACAAGCGCACAATTGACCCTGGTCGTGCGGTTGCGCAGCAGGGACGTCATGCGAATCTCGATGAGATGCGGGGTGGAACTGACATAGGTGCCGTAGGCGAGCACCTGGTTGGTGTCGGTCGTGCGAGTTTTGAATTCTCCCCCGCTGAAGCTTGAGACGAATCCGTTCGGGTCCAGCCACTCCCCTGCCACACCCTGCGGCTCGAGCGGCAGCGCCGCGACTGGATTCCCCCCAACGCCGCGTAGCATGGTCTCGGGCGCGACACATGCGGAGAGAATTGCAGTACCGGTACAGAGCGCCATTGTGGTTAGCGTGCTTCTCAAGTGATGCCGTTCGGCTTCAGTCGGGACAAGGGATATCATGGGTGCCGAAAGTGAGGTCGATTGACGTGTTCCGCCGGCGTACGAGGACCGCCGGCCGCGTAAGCAATTCTATTATAGGTGGCGACCTGAAATACTTGCCTGACCATGCCATTGCCCACACGTCATGAACGCAGGACGCCGAAAAGCCTGGCGTTCGGCGACCATGTCCCGGATTTCGATGTTGACGAGGAAGCCTGAGAGACATCTTGAAGTTTTCCTTGACGCCTCTCCTCAAATAGCATGATCTCGGATCATGCAGAATTGAACGCGCGGAAAGACATTCATTCCAAGATTTACATGAGCAAACTTCCTGACCTTGAGGCCTGGGCAGTCTTTGCCCGTGTTGCGGAGACCGGCTCTTTTGCAAAAGCAGCTGAATCTCTTGGGATGTCGCAGCCGACGATCTCGAAGGCAATCAGCCGTCTCGAACAACGGCTCGGCGCGGCACTCCTGCACCGGACTTCCCGCCGGATATCGCTCACCACAACGGGAGAAGCCGCACGCGACAAGGCGGCACGCATTCTTGCCGACGGCGAAACCATCGAAGCCGAAGCAACGGAACAGGCGCTCAATCCGCGCGGACTGGTCCGCGTCACCGCTCCCATGTCATTTGGCGTGAGCTATCTGGCTCCCCTCATTCCGGCCTTCCTCGAGCGCTATCCCCAGGTCGATATCGAGCTCTCGCTCAGCGATCACATTGAAGATCTCGTTGCCGGCGGCTTTGATCTCGCCTTGCGAATTGCGGCTCTGACAACCTCTTCGTTTCGCGCCCGCAAGCTGTGCGCTGTGCGTCGCCCGCTCGTCGCGTCCCCCGCCTACCTCGATCAATGGGGCCGGCCCACCCACCCTCGCGACCTGGAGCAGCACGCCTGCCTGATCTACACCAATCTCCCCTCACCCGAACTCTGGCGCTTTCGCCACCGATGCGGCGACGAGTACATCGTTTCTGTGCGGGGGAGGCTGAAGTTCAATAATGCTGAAGCGCTCACTCCGGCACTGATGGCGGGATATGGCCTGGCGCTTCAGCCGGAATTCATGGTCTGGAAAGATCTGGCCGAGGGAAAGCTCGAAGAAGTGTTGCCTGGGTGGCGCATCAATGACATTGCGCTAAATCTTCTGACCCCGCCTGGCACCTTGCGGCCGGCGCGTGTGGTGGCGCTCATGGATTACCTTGTCGAGTGCTTGTCCGTCGCGCCATGGGCAAGAGTTCAATCCGCCCCGACGGAGCCCATATTTTAAAGCAGTGCCACGAAAAGCGTGTAACGGTTTTCCGTTCGGGATTGCGTGGTTTCAGAGAGATCATTTCACCGTTTTCAACGAAAGCGGTGAGATGATCTAGCGGGTCGTCAACGCCAAGCGGATGCCGAGTGCTACGAAAAGCGCGCCAAGGCCACGGTCAAGCCAAACAGAGATGCGGCCATTCCTCTTGATAAGATCCGTGAACCGTCCGCCGGCAAGGATAAGCGGCGGCTCGATGAACGCCGCCACGACAATGATCAGGAGGCCGTGCACGGCGAGTTGCAACCAGGCTGGGCCAGCGCCTTCGACGACGAACTGCGGCAGGAACGCGAGAAAGAAGATGGCGACCTTCGGGTTGAGCGCCGCAACGAGAACACCCTGTCGGTAAATCTGCCTCCAACTTGAGGTTTCGCCCTGGGCTTTCGCAAAAGCCGTCCCGCCGCCTGCCCGCAGCGCCTGGATGCCGAGCCACACGAGATAGAGCGCCCCAATCCACTTGACGGCTGTGAAGGCGGTTGCCGACGCGGCGAGAACGGCGGAGAGACCGAATGCAGCTAGAAGCACGTGGACGAGCGAGCCGGTCCAAATGCCGAAGAGTGCTGAAAATCCAGCCCTTGTTCCGCTCCTGATCGTATGGCCGAGGATGAGAGCCATATCTGGACCGGGCGACAGGTTCAGAAGAACGGCGGCCGTGAGGAATGCGATCCAATGGGCAAGAGAATATTCGAGCATAGGCGATCCAATAGAAGAGGATCCTTTTACTCTACCATTCCATCATCTGATGGAAAAATGACTAGTATTGATTGATTTTCTTTTCGGCTGTTCGTTTCCCATCTTCATCGCATCGACAGAGTTTCACCGGATCAATCCTGTCTGCACTCGATCTCCCCCGACGTAAGCGGCGGGCGGCCGGCGATCTCCGGAGAGACCGTGACCGCCCTTAACCCGCGCCCCATAGGACGATCGCGTTAGCGTAACGATCGCCGCTCGCGGAGGCGCTTAGCATCCCGCCGCCAATGGCTGCGGATATCGTCAGACGATCCTCACCCCGCCAGCTTCGCCTCCAGCACGTCCCATACTTTCGCCGCCACGTCCGGACCGCCAAGCTTCCTCACTGCGCGGATACCAGTTGGCGCGGTGACATTTATTTCGGTGAGCTTGTCATCGATGACGTCAATGCCGACGAGAATGAGCCCCTTCTCACGCAGTGAAGGGCCCAAACGCTCGCAGATTTCCCGCTCCTTTTTGGTGAGGTCGGCGACGGTCGGCGCACCGCCGCGCACCATGTTGGAGCGCAGATCGCCGGCTGCAGGCACCCGGTTGACCGCACCCGCGAACTCGCCGTCGACGAGGAGAATGCGCTTGTCGCCATGCTTCACGTTCGGCAGGAACTGCTGAATGACCCAAGGCTCACGGAAGGTCGTGGCGAAGATATCATAGAGTGAGCCGTAGTTGAGATCGTCCCTGGTGAGACGGACCACGGCTGCGCCACCATGACCGAAAAGCGGTTTCATGACGATATCGCCGTATTCGGCACGGAATAGGTCGATTTCCGTCTTGTCGCGCGTGATGAGCGTCGGCGGCATCAGATCTGCGAACTCGGTGACGAAGAGTTTCTCCGGGGCGTTGCGCACCTCGGCTGGATCGTTGACGACGAGGGTCCTGGGATGGATCTTTTCGAGCATATGGGTCGCCGCGATGTAGGACAGGTCGAACGGCGGATCCTGGCGCATGAGCACCACGTCGATATCGGCCAGATTCATGCGTTGCTTCTCGCCGAGCACGAAATGGTTGCCCTTCTCGTCGCGCACATCGACCGGCTCCAGCACGCAGAAAACGTCGTTGCCGATCATCGCAAGGCGGTCGGGGGTATAGTGATAAAGCTCGTGGCCGCGTGCCTGTGCCTCCAGCATCAAGGCAAAGGCGCTGTCACCCGCGATGTTGATTGAGGAAATATGGTCCATCTGGACCGCAACTTTGAGTGCCATGGAGTGTCTCTCGGGAGAACCGCCGCCAAAATGGATTAGGCCGGCTGGCGGGCTCGCCGGCCTCATCGAAGCAACATGCGTCTGAGCGAGCATTGCGAACGCCATGCCGCATGTCCAGTCACGTGCCATCTTGAAGCACGACTTCGGCTCGCGTGCAACGTTCGGAGAATGCCGGATCGATCCGCCCGCATCCCGCTCTGACCTTTTCGCATCGAAGCGTTTATGATTTAGGCCGAGGCAACCTAAGATCATCGTGTTCTACAGCGCGGTGCGTCTTTTCAGACGCACAAAGGTCGCTGTCGCACTTTGAATCGATGCATGTGTTATTCTTAATCGAATACGGTTTCAGGAAACATCCAGTAGGCGACGATTTCTCCGCCACCTTGCGCCCCAGAAGGCTATCGATGGCAATCATCGCCGTGACCGTATTCGCGCGGAATTTCGCGCGTATGCTGGCCATGGACGAGCGCCGCTTCCCCCTCCCCCCGGCATAGCCGGCGATCGATGTCGAGAATGCCGTGACGGTCGGATCGGATCTTCCTGCGGACAGCTTTTCAGTTCTGCTTTGTTGCGAGGGCTTGTTTTTTTATCGGCTTTGCCGTGGCCATCTTTGCCTGCCGTTTGCGCGCTTTGCCGTGCGGGCTGATGGTGGCTTTAACGCCAAAGACGCCCCAGGGGGCGCCTTTTGCGGATTGATTTGGTTGCGGGGGCCCGACTACACGGAGACTTCGATTTACTCGCCCTGATGGAAATCTGACTGAAGCCAACGCTCACAGATCGCGGTGGCACGTCTCAAGTGCGCCACTTCCAGACCTTACTTCAGAAGCTGCGATCGTCGCGTCTCGACCCGTTGCTGCCGCTCGTAGAGACGGCCCGGATTTTCCGGTGCCCGCCCCTCTGCGGTCGTAGACCTACCGCGACTCGTGCGGATGTTCGACTAACCGACAGAAGAACACAGCGGTCCCAGTGTCGGGCTGAAATGTCCGCAGCAGGAGCCATGATGACCAGATCGTTGGCATCCCAAAACACTAGGCCCGTTGCAGAGCCAGCGCGTAACCGAACGAGGACGACCCAGTCGTCTCGGGCATTTTCCTCGCCCCTCAAGCCAAGGTCATGCCACCGTCGGCATGAAGTTCGATCCCATTGACGAAGCTGCCCGCGTCTGAGGCGAGGAAGAGTGCGGCGCGCGCCAGTTCCTCCGGCCGTCCCATCCGCCCTGCCGGGATGAGCGACGCCATGTGATCATCGAATGCTGGGCGTTCGGCCTCTGATACGCCGAGCTTACCGAGAATTTCCGTCTCGACCGGCCCTGGGCTAAGTATGTTGACGCGGATGCGCCGTGCCTTGAATTCGATCGCCCAGTTCTTCGCGAAGGCGGCGACGGCAGCCTTCGAGCCGGCGTAAACCGCGTGGTCCGGCAGGACCTTTGTTGCCGCCAGCGAGCTCGTGACGATGACGCTGCCGCCATCATGGATTAGCGGCGCGATCGTCTGCACACCGAAGAACACACCGCGCGTGTTGATGGCGAAATGCCGGTCGTAGTCCTCCGGTGTCACATTGTGGGACGCAGTGAGCTTGATGACGCCGGCATTGGCAATATAGATATCGAGGCCACCAAAATGGTTCTCCACCATGTCCACCACCTGGTGGTGATGTTCGAGGTCGGCGACGTCGCCCACGATGCCAATGGCATGATGACCAATATCGCGCACCGCCTGGTCGACGACATCCTGCCGCCGACCGGTAATGATAACCCGCGCGCCTTCCTCGGCGAAAAGCTTGGCGGTCGCCCTGCCGATGCCGCTATTGCCACCGGTGATAACGGCGACCTTGTCTTTCAGATGTTGCATTGTTTATCTCCTTTCAACTGAGCTTGAGATAAACGTCAGCGTTCTCATCCATTAGATCATGGGCGGGCACATGATCTGTGCCGCGGAGTTGCAAATGCCGAACCTGCTGAATGAGACGTCTGGATTGATGGCCTTTGTGCGAACGGTGGAGGCCGGTTCCTTCAGCGCCGCGGCACGCAATCTCGATACGACCCCGTCGGCAGTGTCGAAGAGCGTGGCACGGCTTGAAAAGAAGATCGGCGCGCGTCTCTTCCTGCGCTCCACCCGGGCACTGACGTTGACACAGGACGGCCAGATCTTCTTCGAGCGCGTCGCACCGCTCTTGCGGGATCTGGATTCGAGCGACGAGGGGATCGGGTCCGATGCCGCACTCTCCGGCCGCCTCCGCGTCAGCATGCCAAGCGAGCTGGCGCCCCTGCTGCTGCCGCGGCTGTTTACAGGTTTTGCGGCCGACAATCCGAACTTACATCTCGATATCGGCCTTACCGATCGATTCGTCGATCTGATCCGGGAGGATTATGACGTCGTGTTGCGCGCTGGCAATCCGACGCAAGGCGATTTGATCGTCCGCCGTCTGGCCGACCTGCCGATGGCGATCGTCGCCTCTCCGGCTTTTCTTGAGACCTGGGGCAATCCGCTGCCTGTCGAACATCTGGCAGCCTTGCCCTTTGCCCGCTACGTGCTCGGAGGCTTAAGCCAGCCTGTACGTCTGGCAGACGGCAGCAGCTTTGTTCCCGCCGGTCGCGTCGATTGCGATTCAGGCGCCGCGCTCATCCAGGCGGCGCTCGCCGGGTTGGGTGCCGCCTATCTGCTGCGGTGTCTGGTGGCGAAGGAGTTGCAAGCCGGTGCGCTTGTCACGTTTGCATCGGAGATCGCGCTTCCGAGCCTGCCATTCAATGCGCTGCACGCCTTCGGCCGCACCGGGCCTTTGCGCGTCAAACTGTTCTGCGACTTCATAGCCCGTGAGGCGAGAGCCATCGAAGCAATGTGAGTACAACCTATCATCGGCGACATCGACATCCTTGGGCAGGATCGATCCCGTCAGAACCAGGCGCCGCCATCCTCGCGCATCGCCATGGGCAGCGTCTCCCAAGCCCTGATCAACTCGCCGATCGACCCGGCCTCCATCTTGCGCATGACATTGGCGCGGTGCAGCTTGACCGTGACCTCGCTTATCCCGAGATCGAAGGCGATCTGCTTGTTGAGCCGCCCCCGCGCCACTTCGCGCAGGATCTCGCGCTCGCGGTGCGTCAGCGTCTCCAGGCGTTCGATATTGCGCCTGACGACCAAGGCGTTGGCGCGTCGGGCCGCGTCGAGCGCGATGCCGGCTATCACAGCGTCGAGCAGCGTCTGGTCGCGCACCGGCTTGGTAAGAAAGTCGACCGCGCCAGCCTTCATCGCCTGCACGGTCATCGGAATATCGCCGTGTCCGGTCAGAAAGATGATCGGCTTCGCATTGCCGTTTTCCGCCAGATGGTGCTGCAGGTGAAGGCCGCTCGCCCCCGGCATGCGCACGTCAAGGATCAGACAGCCCGGACTGTCCAGTATGTCGGCGTCAAGGACTTCATGGGTCGAGGCGAAGCTCATGGGCTGCAGGCCCGCTGAGAGGATCAGCTCCGACAAGGCCTCGCGAACGGCCGCATCGTCATCAACGATGATAACGAGAGGCTCACTTGTGTCATTCTTGTGCTGCCGCGACAGCGGTGCCGATCTGCGGAGCGGCTGGTCAATTCTCATGTCACCCTCCATTTCTCGATTTCTGCAAAGCTTCGCTTATCGCAATGAGTAGCGCAGGCGCATCGAATGGCTTTCGAAAAAAGCCGTCGACGCCCTTGACGCGGCCCTGGTCGGCGATCTCGTGGCGGCCAGTGACCAGAAATACCGGTAGTTCCGGACGCGCCTTTTTGACGATGTCACGAAGCTCAAAGCCGTTCATGCCCGGCATGCCAATATCAGTGATCAACAAATCCAAGTTCGACAGGTCACGGGCGAGCAGATGCTCCGCCGACCGGAAACAGCAGGCTGTATAGCCGGCGGATTCCAGCAGTTCCTCCAGCGACTCGAGCAGCCGCGGGTCATCATCGACTATCGCGACGATCGGTCCTGTCTTCTCCATGCTCAGTTTCCTCCAGCCCGGCGCGAATGAGTGATCGGTATTCCCAATCGCTCCGCTATGCGCACGAGGTCGGCGAGCGATGCCGCCGCCATTTTCTGCATCACATTCCTCCGATGAATTTGCAGCGTCACTTCGCTGATTCCGAGTTCCGATGCTGCCTGCTTGTTGAGCAGGCCGCTGACCACGAGCGGCAGCACGTCGCGTTCGCGTGGCGTCAGGTCGAGATAGCGTTGTCTCAGCATGCCGAGTTCAGCCCGCTCCGATCGCTTTCGCCGATCCTCGGAAATTGCCGTGAGCACCGCAGCCATAAGGTCCGCGTCGCTGAACGGTTTGGTGAGAAAATCCACCGCACCATGCTTGATCGCCCGCACCGAGGAGGGGATGTCGCCATGGCCGGTAATGAAGACGATCGGCGGATGATCGCCCTCGGCGATCTGCCGTTGCAGTTCGAGGCCGTTGATATCGGGCAATTCAACGTCGAGTATCAGGCAGGCAGGTAGATCCGGTTTTTCAGCGTCCACATAGTCGCCCGCCGAACCGAACGCGATGGCGCGCATGCCGTGGGTCTCCAGGAGCTCGCCGAGCGCCTCCCTGATGCGTTCGTCATCGTCGACGACGAAAACAACATGGTCATCCGTTGTCATGGCGCCGCTTTCCCCACGATTGGTAAGGTGAAAATGAACCGCGCGCCATGCGGTTCATTTTTCTCGGCCCATAAACGCCCGCCATGCGCCTCGACGATCGAACGGCAGATGGCGAGACCCATGCCCATTCCATTCTCTTTCGTCGTGAAGAAGGGCTCGAAGATCTGATCCGGGAACTCGATGCCGTTTCCCTGGTCGCCTATTTCGGTCTGCACCTCACTACCCACGCGACGGGCGCGCACGGTGAGCGATTTTTCCCCTGCGACGGCCTCCATTGCCTCCATGCCATTGCGCATGAGATTGACCAAGACCTGCTGGATCTGGATGCGGTCGACCGCGATAGGCGGAAGCTTGCCTTCCACGTCGATGTCGATCCGGATGCGACGGCGCAAAGCCTCCCCTGCCACGAGGTTGCACGCCTCCGCGATCACGCCGGAGAGCGACAGGCTGATCCTGTTCTCCACGGACTGCTTGAACAGCGCCCGGATGCGGCTGACGACTTCCGCCGCCGAATTGGCATCGCGGATGACGCGTTCTGTCGTGATCTTCGCTCGATCAACATTGGCCGGCTCGGCTGACAGCCAGCGGTAACAGGCATGCGAATTGGCGACGATCGCCGCCAGAGGCTGGTTTACCTCATGGGCGATGGAGGCCGAAAGTTCGGCAAGGCTCGCCGCCTGACTGGCGCGCGCAAGCCGCTCCTGCGCCAGGCGCAGCTCTTCCTGCATCCGCACCTCACCATCGATATCCAGGCAGATCATGTTCCATTGCACGATGGTGCCGTCGTCCTTGCGCATCGGCGCGGCGCGCGTTTCGACCCAGATATATTCGCCGTCGAAGCGCCGCAGACGGTGCTTTCTGAGATAGGGTTCGCCGGTCGCGAGGCAATGGGCATATTGCTCCTTGACGCCCGCGACATCGTCGGGATGGACCCCGGCATCAAGCGTGCCGTTCAGCCGCGATTTGGCCTTCCCATCCAGTTCCTCCAGCTCATAGCCAAGGAACTCGCGCAGTTGCTGGCTGCGATAGACTGGTTCGCCGTTCGGCGCAGCACAATCGATCATCGCCGGCAGTGTTTCCACCAGTTGCCAAAGGAAGCGTTCTCTCTCGCGCAATGCCGCCTGCGCGCGCATCTCGTCCTCAATGTCGATCGAAGCAATGTACCATTGCACGATTGTGCCATCTGCATCGCGCAACGGTTGCGCGCGCGCCTCTATCCAGCGATAGACGCCCTGCTTGTTGCGACGGCGAAATCGGTTCACGAAAGACTGACCGGTCGCGAAGCCATCCGATGCTCTCTGAAACATTGTTGGAAAGTCGTCGGGGTGAGCCACGTCTCGGGCCAGCGCATCGAAGTCTTTAATGTCCGCCGTCGGCAAACCAACGTCGTCGAGATATCGCTTGCTGGTGTAGGTCATCTTGCCTGAAGCGGTGAAGCTCAGGATATTGAAAGGCATGGCGTCGATCATTTGTTCCAATTGCCGCTTGCTGCTCTTCAGCGCTTCTTCGGCCTGCACCTGATCGTCGATGTCGATGGACACCTGATACCATTGAACGATCGCTCCATCGTGATCGCGCAGAGGCTGCGCGCGCGCCTCTATCCAGCGATAGTTGCCATCTTTCCAACGCCGGCGATATCGCATCATGAAGGCGTCGCCAGTTTTAAGGGAGTTGGCTGACGTTCGCAGCACCTCGGGGGCATCTTCGGGGTGAACCAGCTTTTGCGCCACCCGGACGGTATCTTCGAAGTTCGCCTTGGAAATGCCGAGATCCTCCAAAGATCGCTTGTTGACGTAGGCCAGCTCGCCAGCAGGCGTCCAGCTCCAGATGTGGACTGGCAAGGCATCCACAAGCTGCGAGAGCTCCCGCTCCCGGTCGCGCAAGGCCTCCTGTGCGCGCACCTCATCATCGATGTCGATGGAGATTGCGTACCATTGCAAGATCTTCCCGCCTTCGTCTCGCAGTGGTTCCGCCCGGCCATCAACCCAGCGATACACGCCGTCCGCGCGGCGCATGCGATATTTCATCGAGTATGGTTCGCCTGTGGCGACGGCATGGCGCACCGCCTGCAACAGACTGGGCGCATCATCCGGATGGGCAAGAGTCTCAATGTTTGTCACCAGTTGGCTTGTGCCCGGCCTTTTCAACTGTTGCAGGTCAAACCCGAAAAAATCCACCAGCCGCTTGTTGAAGAAGGTCGGCTCGCCTTCGGGCGTCAGCCGTCTGATGTGGACTGGGACCATGTTCACGATCTGCGAGAGCTCTCGCTCTCGGTCGCGCAGGGCCTCCACACTCTGGCGCAATGTCAGCAACGCGAGCTGGTGCTGCCGGGATATGGCGGCCACGACCAAGGCCGAAAACGCCGAAATCGCCAGGAAGAGTTGTAGCATGATCTGGTTGTGGCGCTGGCTCTCGGCATTTCCGGCGAACTGACTGGCGCCGGATATCGTGAAGATCGCGGTTATTAGCGCGAGGAGGACGAGAGTAACGGCAGCCCCCTTGAACTCGAAGCGCACCGCGGCCCAAAGCAATGGCGGCATGATGATATAGGCGAAGGGCAGGTAGCCGCCGAGCGAAAGGGCCGCGACGCCAAGAAGGATAAGTCCCACGGCACACGCTTCTATCCATCGCGCAGCCGATAGCTCTGCCTTGCCGTTCCAGTTCTGGATCACGACCAGCGCGAGCGGCGCGACGATCAGGACCCCAGTGGCATCCCCGATCCACCAGAGAGGCCAGGCCCCTGAGAAGGTTTGCGAAAGTATGCCGAACCCGGCAAGCGTCGCGCTTCCGACCGTCGCGCTCACGACTGAGGCAACGCCGGCGCCTAGCAGGACGAATACGAGAACTTCCTGCAGGGTTTCCAGCCGGACCGACCGGCCCAGGACCCGGTTCACGAGCCACGCGCCGACCATGGCTTCGAGCGCGTTGCCGGCATAAATCAGGACGGCGGCGGGCAGCGGGCTATGGAACCACAAGGCATTGCCGAATAGCTCGCCGAGGCAGCCGACCAGCACCCACCACTGCCAGCTCTGCTTGGGTGCGAGGATAAGGGTTGCAATGAAAAGCCCGCTCGGAGGCCATATGGAAATGCCTGTTCCGGGTACGATTGCAAGTGCCTGCGCGAAGCCGCAACCCAGCACATAGGCCGCAAAAAACAGACCCAGGTGCAGGAGTTGGGGGCGGTACGACCAGACGCGCGTCATCGGCGACTCCTGCAGGGAAAATAAAGCTTGGGCGGCGCCAGCATATCGAGTGGCTAGTCTCGATAGCAGCGTCAGCGATCCCGTGTCGTACCCTATTCGCGCCACTGCACGGCCGCAACTTATGGAAATCCATGTATTGGCGGCGATGCCGTCGCTTGACCGCCCTGGTAGAAAACTGTCAAGCCTCAATAATATCCGACATCCGCTTGGATGGTTCCTGTCTCAGTCCAAAAGCCGCAAGGGCGTGGCATCCTCGTCGAAGTCCGTCGACCGGCTGACCTCGTTCCATTGGAGCGCGGCCGTCGATCGGATCACATCATTCTGGGCAATTCGCGCCAGCGCGTCGCTTCCGAGGACGAGCTGTTCCGGGAGATCGTCCCGGCGTGAAAGATCGAAGATGACGGAGGCCACCTTGTCGGGGTCGCCGGGCTCGGTGCCGGCATAGCCCTCCGTTAACCTCATGATTGCGCCGATGGTTGGTTCGTATTCCAGCAGCAGCGGCGGGACATGGCTGCGGGCGACCCGTGTCCAGTTCGTGCGGATGCTGCCCGGCTCGACGGCGATGGCCTTGACGCCGAATGGTTTGACCTCCTTGGCGAGCGAAGCGGTGAAACCGCTCACCGCCCATTTGGCAGCGCTATAGGCGGTGGAACCGGGACTGCCGAAGCGCGCCGAGCTGGACGAAATGTTGATGATATGTCCTGATTTCTGCTGGCGCATCACCGGGAGTGCTGCGCGCGTCAGATTGACCACGCCGTAGAAATTGGTGTCGATCTCCGCCCTGAAATCATCTTCAGAGACCTGTTCGAAAGGGCTGAGATGCGCATAGCCGGCATTGTTCAGCAGCACGTCGAGGCGTCCGAACCTTTCCATCGCGGCTTCGACTGCGCCGCGCGATGCGGACGCGTCTGTCACATCGAGTTCGATGAGTTCCACGTGCTCCTCATAGCGGTGCGCAAGATCGAGAAGGCGGTCGACGTTGCGGGCCGTTGCGATGAGGTTGTCGCCGCGGGCGAGCACCAGTTCCGCCGTGCTGTGGCCGATTCCGCTGGCACTGCCGGTTATGAGCCAAGTCTTCGGCATGGGATGACCTCTAAAAAGGCGATGATAGAAAGGGATCGCGGAACTGGCGCGGCAAGGCCGCGCCAGTTCCGGACGCGGAGCACGGCGGTTTGCTCCGCGAGCCGTGGTGGGTTCAAGCCTTGAGGAAGGCGAGCAGGTCGGCGTTGACCTGGTCCTGATGCGTGGCGGTAATGCCGTGCGGCGCGCCGGGATAGTAGATGTCCTTGGCGCCCTTGATCAGCCGGGCAGACTTGACGGCGGAATCCTTGACCGGAACGATCTGGTCGTCCTCCCCGTGCAGGACGAGCGTCGGCACGTCGAACTTCTTCAGATCCACGGTGAAGTCGGTCTCGGAGAAAGCCTTGACGCATTCATAGGCGTTCAGCAGGCCGGCCTGCATGCTCCAGAGCCAGAATTGGTTGAGCGTGCCCTCGGAAACGTTCGAGCCGGGACGATTGGCGCCGTAAAATTGCGAGGCAAGGTCACGGTAGAATTGTGAGCGATCCTTGACGAGGCCAGCGCGGATCGCGTCGAACGCCTCAATCGGCAGGCCTTCTGGATTGGTCGCCGATTTCACCATGACCGGCGGCACAGCAGCGATGAGGACGGCCTTTGCGACACGCTTCGTACCGTGCCGGCCGATATAGCGGGCGACCTCGCCGCCGCCGGTGGAGTGACCGACCAACGTTGCGTCCCTGAGGTCCAGCGCCTCGATAACGGCGGCCAGATCGTCGGCATATCCGTTCATGTCGTTCCCCGACGTCGGCTGGCTGGAGCGTCCATGGCCGCGGCGATCGTGCGCGACGACGCGGAAGCCTTGCTGGGCGAGGAAGAGCATCTGGCCGTCCCAGGCATCGGAGTTCAGCGGCCAGCCGTGCGAGAAGGTAACGACCGGGCCGGTGCCCCAGTCCTTGTAATAGATTTCTGTGCCGTCCTTGGTGGTGATCGTGCTCATGGCTTGCTTTCCGTGATTGATGGTGGCGGGGAGAGGCTGCTTCGGAGTCTTTGCGGCGGCAACCGCGGGCAAGCCCGCTGCGATACCGGCGGTGAGGCCGCCGAGCAGGGCGTCGCGGCGTGAGAGGCTAACGGCCGATGGGTTTGAAATGTCCTGCATATTTTATCCTTCACGATGATTGAAATGCGAACGAGAATGGCGACCGGCGGCCCGGAAAACTATTGGCCGCAAGCATCTGCGGAACTGTACGAAAGTTTAGCTGATCACATCGAACGACTAGGCGTTTGTGCCAGAGGATCGCGGCTACCAGACGCCGGCCGAGCGACGTCAGGAACCGTGCCCGCAATTTCGTTTGAGGCGGAACTTCTCCGGACCGACAATATGGCTGTTCACCGGGCGGATGCCGCTTCTTCGATGAGAGCGGTGACTTCGGCGGGATGCGAGACCATGAGCGCGTGCGAGGCCCCGTCGACGACGACAGTCTTCGCGGCGTGTGCCCGTTCGGCCATGAACTGCATGACCGCTGGTGGAATGTTACGGTCGGCGGACCCGTAGATCATGTAGGAGGGCAGCAGCTTCCAAGATGCGGCGCCGGAGGGTTCGGCGAGCGCAGCTTGGGCGACTGGACGCTGCGCCGAAGCCATCAGCGCCGCCTTGTCATCTGAAACGTCGGCGGCGAACTGGAGATGAAATTTGGACGGCTGGATGTAGAGGTCCTGCGTGCCGTCCGGCAGCATCACGGGTGCGAGCGCGCTGGCAAGCGTACTACCCGGGAATTTGCCCGACAGGGTGAGGCTGGATTCGCCGGTATCCGGCATGAAACCTGCAACATAAACCAGGGCCTTCACGTTCGAATTGCCGTTTGCGGCTTCGGTGATGACCGGTCCACCATAGGAGTGGCCGACCAGAACCACCGGTCCATGGATGGCGCGAACGACCGCCGCGACGGATGCTGCATCCGATGCGACGCTGCGAAGCGGGTTGGCCGCCGCGATCGCCACATAGCCATCCTTGGTCAGGCGGGCGATCACAGCATCCCAGCTCGACGATTCGGCAAAGGCGCCATGAACGAGAACGATTGTCGGCTTGAGATCGCGATCTTCGGCCTGTGCGCTGGCGACAGTCAGCGTCGCGATCACAGCGCCAAGCGCCAAGACCTTGATAAGTTTGAGCATCTGCTTTCTCCTAACGCAGCGATTGCCATGCCGGGAGAATGCGTGGGTTTGCGGTCGCAAACCATTCTGCGTGGGACGCGCCCATCCACTGCCGAAGTATAGAAGGAGATGGCTCAAACGGCGGGGAAACCTGATCGATCGGCAAGGCTCAGCTCCATCAGATGCTAACCGGGAGCGCCTTCCGGCCAGATGGATGATCCACGATGCCGTGGATAGTGGGTGATCCGGGCGACGCGCGTGGCTTCGACCCGATCGCAACCAATCTACGGAGAGCAGGATGACCAGACGCTTGAACATATTGGCCAGGAAGAATGACGGCATCGATGGCCTCGTCACCGTCGAGGCCTGGATTGCCAAGAGCTTCGATCCAAAACTGATGGAGCTCGTCAAGGTGCGCGTGTCGCAGATCAACGGCTGCGCCCATTGCCTGCACATGCATCGTCAGGACGCTCTGAAACGGGGCGAGACGGAAGAGCGCATGCTTCTTCTGAGCGCCTGGCGCGAATCGCAGCTCTACAGCGACCGTGAGCGCGCAGCACTCGCCTGGGCCGAGTCGCTGACCAATATCGCAAAGAGCCGTGCGCCGGATACGGATTATGAAATTGCCCACAGCGTCTTTTCGGAAGACGAACTCTTGGTGCTGTCTATCGGCATCGCCATGATCAATGCTTGGAACCGACTGGCGATCGGCTTTCGGCTGCAGCATCCGGCAGACCACAAGCGCGCCGCTTGATCGCCGAGCAGACGCGAACGCACCGGGCGGATTCATCCGCCCGGGAACATCCAATGCAAAGCGTCTGCTCCTTCATGCCAGCCTCTTCACTGCCAAAATCTCCGCTGCGGCCGCACTGAGAGCATAGGCTGCCCTATCCTCAGGTATGGCCTTTCCTCTTCCTTGGCCGGATCGACCGCCAAACGCGCCTCAACATAAAATCCGCGCCGTGGCTTGTAACCGACACGTTTCAATCACGCAAAACAGGAGCGCATCATGTCGCAGACAGAAACAAAACCCCGTTCGATTGCTCAGCAGCAGACAAACATGAGCTTGGACAACACCTCACCCTCCGGTAGATCGCGACCCGAAGAGTTGGTTCCCTCGCGCTACGCGGTGCAGGTCGGCGAGATTGAAGTGCTGGTAATCAGCGACGGGGTGCTGCCGCTCCCAACCCAGATGTTGGGACACAACGCCGACCCGGCCGCCCGGGCGGCCTGGCTGAAGGACATGTTCCTGCCGCAGGATGCCTTCGACTGGGCGCTGAATGTGGTCGTGGTGCGGAGCGGCGACCAGACCATACTCATCGACGCTGGGCTAGGGTTGGATCCGGACCTGAACTTGCCGCGGGCCGGGCAGTTGATCAAGCGGCTGGAGGCCGCCGGCATCGACCTTGCATCGGTGACCGACGTGGTGCTTACCCACATGCACATGGATCACGTCGGCGGGCTGCTCGTCGAGGGGGTGAAGGAGCAGCTGCGTCCGGACCTGCGGATCCACGTGGCCGCCGCCGAGGTCAAGTTCTGGGAGTCGCCCGATTTCTCCCACGTCTCCATGCCGCCGGGCTTCCCGGACGCGCTTCGCGCGACCGCCAAGCGGTTCGCGAAGGAGTATCAAAGCCAGCTGCGGCTGTTCGATGAGGAGTACGAAGTGGCACCGGGCGTGGTCGTCTCTCGTACCGGCGGCCACACCCCCGGGCACAGCGTGGTCCGCGTGGCGTCCGGCGGCGACCGGCTGATGTTCGCCGGCGACGCCGTGTTCGCGGTCGGGTTCGAACACCCCGACTGGCACAACGGTTTCGAACACGACCCCGAGGAGGCGGCGCGCGTTCGGGTCCGTCTTTTGCGCGAGCTGGCGGAGACCGGCGGACAGCTGGTCGCCACTCACCTGCCGTTCCCGTCCGTCGGCCGGGTGGCGGTCGACGGCGACGACTTTCGTTGGGTCGCGGCCTTCTGGGACTACTGACCCCTTGTTGGGTCAGGGCCGAACTGGGTGCGTATCCTTCCAGTTCGGCCGACACGTCTATGGCCTCGACGGGACCGGCCCGAGCTAAGACCGCCCAACCACCTTCTGGAAACGAATGACAATGCGGCGCGCCGAGCGCCCGCGAATGGAGAAGCTCATGAAAATCGTCATCATCGGCGGAACCGGCCTGATCGGTTCAAAGACAGCCGACCGCCTTCGCAAGCAAGGCCATGAAGTCATTGCCGCCGCTCCGAACACCGGCGTCAACACGATCACCGGCGAAGGTCTCGCCGAGGCGCTCGCTGGCGCCTCTGTCGTTATCGATCTCGCAAACTCGCCGTCCTTCGAAGACAAGGCCGTGCTGGAATTCTTTGAGACGTCGGGCCGCAATCTGATGGCTGCGGAAAAGGCCGCGGGCGTAAAGCATCACGTCGCGCTTTCCATCGTCGGCGTCGATCGGCTGCCTGACAGCGGCTACATGCGCGCCAAGGTGGCCCAGGAAAAGATCATCCGGGAATCCGGCATTCCCTATACGATCGTCCACTCGACGCAGTTCATGGAATTCCTCAGCGGCATCGCCCAGTCCGGCACGATCGGCGACACGGTGCATCTGTCGCCAGCCTACGTCCAGCCCATCGCCTCGGACGATGTGGCCGACAACATGGCCGCCGTTGCGACGGTCGCGCCGATCAATGGCGTTGTGGAGATCTCGGGGCCGGAGCGTGTCCGGCTGAACGAGCTCGTCGCCCGCTACCTCAAAGCAATGGGCGACGCCCGCAAGGTCGGGGCAGATCCGGAGGCTCGCTACTTCGGCGCCAAACTGGAAGATGGCTCGCTCGTTTCCGACAACAATCCCCGCCTCGGCAGCATCACCTTCGAGCAGTGGTTCGCAACCGCGGCGCGGAAATGACCGATCCGGCGCGTCGCATGAGGCGGCGCACCTTCCGACCTCACGAAAGGAGTTTCGACATGATCAAGTCAATCTTTGCCGCCGTTGCCATGACGGCTCTCTTGTCCGCTGCCGCCGCTGCTCACGACGTCGGCGATAAGGATGCTTCGGTCACGCTGGTTTACGAGCACGAACTGCCGAATGTTCCGGGCAAGAGCATGAAGGGTGTTCTCGTTGAATATGGTCCCGGCGGCTTCTCCTCGGCCCACACGCATCCGGAGTCGGCCTTCATCTATGCGACTGTCCTGGAGGGCGCCATCCGCAGTCAGGTCAACGACGGTCCCGTCAAGACCTACAAGGCGGGCGAGAGCTTCTCTGAAATGCCGGGAGACCGCCACGGCGTCAGCGAGAATGCCAGCGAGACCGAACCGGCGAAGCTGCTGGCTGTTTTCGTCGTCGACAGCAGCGAGAAGGAACTGACCTTCCCGATCGAGGAGTAGGCGAAAGGGCCAGCTGTCGTCTGCGGCATCTGGCCCTTTCCCGATCGTTCGAAATCACTGCCGGTGAGCCCGAGCCATGTTCGGTGAAGATCGTTTCCTGCCGCTCGTCCTGATCAATATTCTGGGGCTTGCCGGCATTCTCGTATGGCACATTCAGGGGCGCAGCCGTCCGACCGGTCGCCTGATCGTGCAGATTCTGTTCTTCGCCACCATGAGCCTTGTGCTCGGCCTGGGCAGAATTTCGCCTTACCGGCTCGACCAGACCGAGCTTCAGGGCGCCGGCCTATTGATTGCCAAGTCGGCGAGGATCCTCTGGTGGACTCATCTTGCTTGGACGATCATCGGCTTCGTGCACATCTATATCGGTCTCAATCACAGGCCGCGGGAGGCACATCTTCTGCAGGATCTGATCATCGCCGTCGTTTATCTCGGCGTGGCGCTGTCGATCATCGGCTTCGTCTTTGGCGCGCCAATAGGCCCCTTTGGTTGCTACCTCGGGCGTGGTCGCCGTCATCATCGGCCTGGCGCTGCAGAATACGCTTGCGGACGTCTTTTCGGGGATCGCGCTCACGCTCGGGCGGGCTTATCTCATCGGCGACTGGATCCGGCTCAGCGACGGCACGGAAGGACGCGTCGCCGAAACCAACTGGCGCTCGACGAATCTGCTGACCGGCGCGCACAATTTGGTGATGGTACCCAACAGCGTCCTGGCGAAGCAAGGGGTGACCAATCTCAGCCGTCCTGACGAAACGCACTGCATTGCGTTTGCCGTGCACATTGCCACACCCACGTGCCGTCCGTCGTTGAAGAGGTCATGCTGGGGGTTCTGCGGGACTGCGAGCGAATCGTCAAGGTTCCTCCGCCAGCCATTGCGCTCAAAGCGATCGATGCGATGGCTATCGAGGTCGAGCTGCAGTTCTGGGTGGCGAGTCCGGCGAGCCGAATGCCGGCCAAAAATGAGGTCATCGATCTCGTCTACCGCGGCTGCAAGACGAACGGCCTTTCTCTGGCAATGCCGCCCGAGAGCCTGCTCTGGGGGCCAGCCGTTATGGACGGTGAGCCCGCAGCTATCTTCAGCCGCTCTCATCCGAGAATGCCAACCTGCAATCGGAGCTTGCGATTGCGCTGGAACGCCAGACCATCACCGCGCAAATTCTCAACGTCATCTCCATGTCGCGAACCGACGTGCAACCGGTTTTCGACGTCATTTCTGAGAGCTCGCGGCGGCTGCTCGGTGGTCAAACGGCGCTTGTGACGCGCGTCGTAGGTGGCATGCTTCATCTGGCGGCATGCACGGCCGCGCCAGCCACGAGGAGATCCGGCTTCGTTTCCTGTTCCGCTGACTCAAGCCGTCAAGGAGATGGCGCGCGTCAGGGGATACCGAAACATGAAATCGCTGAAGAAAACAAATACGCGGCTGTTCACGCTTTTGAGGACCCCATCGTGATGGCCGGTGAGGGAACGATCGGGTGTGAAATACTGCAGGACCTGGACGATGTAGATACGGTCATCGTTCCCGTAGGCGGCGGAGGCCTAATCTCGGGAATCGCTACCGCCATAAAAGAAACGAAACCATCGGTGCGCGTTGTCGGAGCAGAGCCGGCCTTGACACCGAAGTATTTTCACAGCCGGATCAACAAGGGCGCACATCGCTTCCCTTGAAAAAACTATTGCGGATGGCTTGAGGATAAGCGCTCCGGGTCAAAACCCGTATCCGATTATCGAAAAGTATGTGGACGAGATTGTTCTTGTTGAAGACGAGCACATCATCGCCGGGATGCGTGCTCTTGCGAAGGATGCGAAATTGATCGCTGAACCAGCCGCCTCGATTGGTGTCGGAGCACTGTTGGCGGGCACCATAGACGTCAAGCCCGATGAAAAAGTCTGTGCGGTGTTGTCTGGCGGGAACTGGGATCTACGCGACCTTGCCGAGATATACAATGTAGCGGGGTAGTCAGTTCCAGCTTCGGTCAGTTCACCACCCCGATCGCAGTTGAACGTCTGAGATCCTCATGTCGCTGCATGGATTGGAAGTCGCCGGCTCGGTGAACGGGATTAGCTGTTTCCAAGCCGCGTGCATATATTGCCGCATCTATCGACGCGGCAATATAGCAGGGTCGTCGAAAGGTGGGTGTCGAGCATCGGGCTTGATCCCAAGCGCTACGGCACGCATTCGATGAGACGGACGAAGGCGGCGCACATCTACAAGAAGACGGGCAACCTGCGCGCCATCCAGCTCTTGCTCGGTCACAAGAAGCTGGAGAGCACTGTGCAGTACCTCGGGATTGACGTGGACGACGCATTCTCTGAGCAAGTTGACCTCTAGCACTCAGGGGTGGCATTTCTCGGCTAAGTGCCGCCCCCCTGGCCTGCTGAAACCCAAACATCGACCCCGAAGCGGAACTTCGTTTGGTGAGTGCGCCGCCAGGTCTTGACCCCCGGATCGGACACTCAGGGGCTCTAATTCGTTGCCGGAAAGCGGACGACTCGGCGACGCTCCATCACACGACGCCCTTGCCGTCCGACAGTGCTGTCAGCGTGGTTTGGCGTAGAACATTGCAACTCGGCTGACTAGTCGGATGACTTGGTCGCGCCATTGACACCGGCTGTCGCGCGAAGCACCCCTTGGGCCGATTGCAGATCCGATGTCGCGAATCCCTCCGTAAACTTGCCGCAGAGGGGCGCTAGCAGGTGATGCGCGTCGCCGAACCGGTTCTGCACGATCCATAGTCGGGCCAGGCTTGTCGCCGCGCGCAACTCCCATAAGTCAGCGCTTTGCCCTCGTGCTACCTCGGCCGCGTGGCGGAGTCGTGCTTCCGCCTCGGCACGATCAAACTCGGGCACCTGCAGCATTAGCTCGCCCGTCAGCCGATGCAATTCCGCCTCGAACCACCGCTCGCCCGTTGCGCCAACTCGGTCCAGCGCGTCGGTCAGCAAATCCAAGCCTTGCCTTGCTCCCCCGGTATGCGCCTCGAGGCGCGCGAGCAAGCTCAAAAAGAATGGAACCAGGAATCTCGCTCCAGTCATCTGCCACGACGCCAAGCCTTCTCGAACCTGTGTGAGGGCCGCCGATAATTCACCCGTCTCGGCTAGCGTGCAGCCTCGAATGATCGCACCTGCGCCGAGAAAGTGCGGAGAGCCCTGCGCTCTTGCGAGCGCGATCAGTGAATCCGCCCGATCTCGGGCTTCTCGCCAATCGCCGCGAAGCTGTGACAGGGTGCAGCCGTAAAGCAGGGCGTAACCGAGCGTGTTGCGGTGGGAAAGTTCGCTTGCGTCCGCCAATGCCTCGTTGCTCCTGGCCTCAGCCTGCTCGGGATAACCAAGAGCGAAGAGGGTCCAGGAGAGCACCGACAGTCCCGCCACCCGAGGGTCCTGGGCGAACAGGAACGCGAGGGAGCGGTGTTGCCGCGGGTCATAAAGGGCGAGCGACCGTTCCAGATATTCGCGGGCAGTAGGTATCTCGCCGCGAAGGAAGGCATCGGTTCCGACGATGCGATTGCCGACGGTCTCGCCGGACACCTCGCGTTCTTCCTGCGCGCGCCGGAGCAGTTCCTCTCCCGCCTTCCTCCCCGCCTCCAGTTCAGCGCGCACGACGTGGAAGACCCAGTCTCCGTAGAGAACAGGGAGGAGCCTACTCGTGTCCCCGAGCCGCTCGCACAACTCGCGTGCTCGCGTATTGGCCCGCCCAACCTCTGGCGCTGCCCAACCCTTGGCAGTCATCAGGGCGACGCTGAGAGCGACTTGCAGGTCGACTTCCTGCCGCCATCGCACGGCATCATCAGGCAGCCCTTCAAGCAGGTCCAGCCCTCTTGTCAGATGGGTGATCGCTTCGGCCGTTGCGGAGCGCGCAATCTCGGCTTGCCCGGCCCTGAGACAGTAATCGACCGCGGGTTCTACCCGCCCCGCCTCCGCATAGTGCTGGGCTAGAAGTTCGGGCTGCGTCTGGACCGTTTCGGGGAAGCGTTGCTCGATCGCTGCAGCTATCGCCGCGTGCAACCGTTGTCGTTTCGAGCGCACAAGGGTGGCGTAGGCGGCGTCGCGTACGAGCGCGTGCTTGAAGCTGTAGGTTAGCTGCGGCGGAGTCCCGTGGCGGAACACCAATCCCGACGCAATGAGGTCGTCGAGTGCTTCCTCTACCTCGCTCGTCTGCAACGGCGCGGCGGTCACCAGCAACTCATGCGAGAATTCTCGACCGATTGCGGCCGCCACCTGCGCCACCTCCCTGGCGGGCGCAAGTCGGTCGAGCCGGGCTAATAACGACTCCTGAAGCGTAGCTGGAATTGC
Source organism: Sinorhizobium psoraleae (assembly GCF_013283645.1). Classification (GTDB taxonomy): domain Bacteria; phylum Pseudomonadota; class Alphaproteobacteria; order Rhizobiales; family Rhizobiaceae; genus Sinorhizobium; species Sinorhizobium psoraleae. The sequence goes on along the minus strand of NZ_JABEKV010000001.1, from coordinate 986,985 downwards.
GATTGCCGACAGCGGACTCGCGAGAGCGTAGTGATCGCCCTCGTCTTTGAGCAACTTGGTCTCCAATATCGCGCGCGTCAGCTCTTCAACGAAGAGCGGCACGCCGTCTGTCTGTCCGACGATCTGGTTGAGCACTTCGGTAGGCAGAGCCCTGCCGCCGGTCAGGCTCTCGACCATATCTGCGCCTTGCCGACGGCTCAAACGACTAAGCGTCAATGCGGTAACATGAGGATAGCGCATCCACGGTGGGAGAAACTCGGAACGGAACGTGATGAGCACCAGCACTGGCGAGTCTTGCACGCGGTCAACAACGAGATCCAGCAACTCGAGCGAGGTCGGATCCGCCCAATGCACGTCCTCATATACTGCCAGGACGGGCCGACGGGCCGCGAGTCCGATGAGCTGATCGACGAGTACCTCCAGCGTCCGCTTCTTCTGCCGGTGCGGGCTTAACTCCAACGGTAGATAGCGATCGTTCGCTGGAACCGACAGCAACGCCGCGAGCAACGCGGCCGCTTCGGCGACGTCTTCGGTCGATTGCGTGAGCAGCACTTCGAGCTTGCTCAGTTTTACGTCGGGGGGATCCTCCGCGGCGAAGCCAGCCGCCCGCTCCAGAAGACGGATAACCGGATGAAGCGGGCTGGTCTGATGATAGGGCGAGCAGTAGTGACTTACAGTCGTATGCGGCTCGCCTTCCAGACGCCGCCGCAGGGCACGAACAAGGCGCGACTTGCCGATGCCGGGTTCGCCCGCTAGCAACACCACGCGGCCTTCCCCTTCTTTGGCCGCTTCCCAGTGCTTAAGCAGGAGTCCGATCTCGTGCTCGCGACCGACGAGCGGAGTCAGGCTCGCCCCGTGCAGGGCTTCGAAACGGCTTTCCGCAGAGCTTTCACCGAGCACGCGCCAAGCGGGTACGGACGCAGGAAAGCCCTTCAAAGAGTGGAACCCGAGCTCGGCGAGCTCGAACAGGCCGCGGATCAGCTGCCGGGTGGTGGATGCCACCACCACCGCTCCCGGCTCGGCGACACTTTGCAGTCGTGCCGCTAAATTGGGCGTCTCGCCGATTACCGTCTCCTCACGCGCTGCACCTTCGCCGATCAGTTCGCCGACAACCACCAAGCCGGTCGCGATGCCGACGCGGGCTTGCAGCGTCTCCCCATGCGGTGGTCGCAGGTTTCCCACTGCGTCGATGGCCGCAAGCCCCGCTCGCACTGCTCGTTCGGCCTCATCCTCGTGAGCGCGCGGATAGCCAAAGTAAGCGAGCACGCCATCGCCCATGTACTTGGCAACGTGGCCCTCGAATCGCGCAATAGCGCCCGCCACCGCACGCTGGTAGCCCCGCAGCAGTTCGCCCATCTCCTCTGGATCGAGTCGTGAGGAAAGCGTGGTCGAGTCGACAAGGTCGACGAACATCACGGTGAGCTGCCGGCGCTCCGGCTCCGGGAGGATTACAGGTGTGCCGCCAACCCCAGCTTGGCCGCTCGGTTGTTGAGCGACCTCACGCAGTGCGGCGATGGCAGCAAGCAGTTTACGACGGTGCCCCACCGAAGTTACGCCAAGACCAACCAGGTCCTCGGCAGTAAGATCTCTTAGGACTTCAGGATCGATGTGGTTTTGGCGGAACGTTTCTTCGTACTGTCCCAGCCCTTGATCGCGCAGCCAGGCACCGACGTCCATGGCTCCTCCTCCGTCTGCTCGGAGTGCAAGGTTCTTCAGCATACTCCAGAAGTCTCTAAGCCGCACGACCCTAAGCGAAGAGGACCATGGCCAGCGCCGTCTGGTCGTCGAATGATCGAAATGACCCGTGAGTTCGATGCTCGTCTCGCCATCCTGGATGACCAATTGGACGAACTGGAAGCCACCCGCGAGAAGCTGGTTCTGGAACTCGCCAACGCCGAAGCGCCGGCGGAGGATTTTCAGGTGAAGATCGCGAAGCTGAAGGCGCTGTTCAATCCGGCCGATATCGAGATCAGCATCCGCAAGCTGCTCTTCCTCGCCCGCAACCATGCCGACGAACATGCCAAGCAGCGCCTGATGCCGATCGTGCGCGATTTCATCCAGACCGTTGTGATCGGCAAGACGCCCGGCCACCAGCCGGCATCCCTGCAGGTCCATGGCTCGATCGCCAACATCATGGCGTCGATGGAGGGCTCGACCTGCTTGAGCAGCAGTTCATCGCTGCGGCACAGAACGATCTTATGGCGAAGATCGCGTCGGGAGAGGTCGACACGGAGCACAAAAAGAAAAAGCTCCTCGACGCGTACGCGGAGGAGCTTTCTGTGAAGCGACTTGAATGGCAAAATATTCAAGTTTCAGTGGTTGCGGGGGCAGGATTTGAACCTGCGGCCTTCAGGTTATGAGCCTGACGAGCTACCGGGCTGCTCCACCCCGCGTTATTGTTTCAAAGCA
>NZ_JABEKV010000001.1:947417-984476 GCF_013283645.1 Sinorhizobium psoraleae | reverse complement strand
CTAGTGGACTGATCGAGACAAAAGAGTCCGTTTTTGATTCCCATCGCTCGTCGAATGTGCGACGTTGCCGCATGCGCACAGGGATTGCATTCGACGTCACCGCCGCTGATCGAAATCGGCTCGAAGCCATCGTTGCGAACCGTGGTTCGCCGCAGAAGCACGTGTGGCGGGCGAAGATCATCCTGATGAGCGACGACGGCCTGGGAACGGTGGCGATTATGGCGGCCACCGGCAAATCGAAGACCTGCATCTGGCGATGGCAGGAGCGTTTCATGGCCGAAGGTGTCGATGGCCTTTTGCGCGACAAGAGCCGCCCGCCCGGCATCGCGCCGCTCGATCCGGCACTGGTCGAGCAGGTGGTCGGGCTGACGCTGGAAACGCCCAAGCAGGAGGCCACGCACTGGACCGTTCGCGCGATGGCAAAGGCAGTTGGGATCGCGGCCTCTTCCGTCGTCAAGATCTGGCACGAGCATGGTCTGGCGCCGCACCGCTGGCGCAGCTTCAAACTGTCGAATGACAGGGCTTTTGCCGAGAAGTTGCACGATGTCGTCGGGCTCTATGTCTCGCCGCCGGCCCATGCCATTGTCCTTTCCGTCGATGAAAAAAGTCAGATCCAGGCGCTCGACCGGACGCAGCCGGGCCTTCCTTTGAAGAAGGGTCGGGGCGGCACGATGACCCATGATTACAAGCGTCATGGCACCACCACCCTGTTTGCTGCCCTCAATGTTCTCGACGGCTCGGTGATCGGCCGCAACATGCAGCGTCACCGGCATCAGGAGTTCATCCGTTTCCTCAACGCGATTGAGGCGGAACTGCCGAAGGATAAGGCCGTCCACGTCATTCTCGACAACTACGCGACCCACAAGCAGCCGAAGGTCCGAGCCTGGCTGGCAAGGCATCCGCGATGGACCTTCCACTTCGTTCCAACATCATGCTCATGGCTGAACGCCGTCGAAGGCTTCTTCGCAAAACTGACACGCCGACGGTTGAAGCACGGCGTCTTTCACTCCGTCGTCGACCTGCAGGCGGCCATCAACCGGTTCATCAAAGAACATAACCAAGAGCCGCGCCCCTTCGTTTGGAAGGCAGACCCAGACGACATCATTGCCGCCGTCAAACGCGGGCACCAAGTGTTGGAATCAATCCACTAGACGCCCGGCCAGCCTCAAAATACAGCCTATCCAATGGGGCGGAGACGGCGCTTACAGTATTCTTCACGGTAGCGCCCGCACGACGCAGCGCCTTCGACGCCGAGCTCCAAGCGTCGCAAGAAAGCACCAGTTCCGTTGCCGTCCGCTTCGGTGATCCCCAACCTCAGTCGCAGCGCGCTGCACCGCTGCCTGCAACGCCATGGCATATCCCGACTGCCGGTCGAGGAAACGAAGGAGCGGCGTAAGAGGTCAAAAGCTACGAGATCGGTCACGTCCACAGTTGCGAATTGCGCCGGCCGATGGAAAGCTGGTTATGTTCCTCGCCATCGACCGGATTTCGAAGTTCACCCATGTCGAGTTCCACGACTGCGCTGGAAAGATGGAAGGCGCAGCGTTTCTCCGGAACGTGGTGGAGGTTTTCCCTTACATGATCCACATCGTTAGTTATGTATTTGCAACTCAACACGAATCCTCGTAGGTCTATTCTCAAATGAAACGAACTGTCGGATCGTTTCGACCACCACCCGGAACGAGGACTGCTAAATGCCGATGAAGGTTTGGATGAAGTTGCCGAGTGGCTGGATCAATGCTGGTGGATTGAAGGTTTTCCGGTAACATCACAGTCAGAGGGGACAATGGGAACGATCCGGACGATTCAGTATCTTCGGGCGGCGGCGGCGCTCGCGGTCGTGATCTTTCATGCCGCCGAGAAGACCGGCCATCATTTTGCAATCGGCGCGGCCGGTGTCGATGTTTTCTTTGTCATCAGCGGCTTCATCATGTGGGTGATCAGCGACCGGCGATCGTTGACCCCCGCGAAATTCATGAAGGATCGCATTCGCCGAATCGTGCCGGTCTACTGGCTCGCGACGGCCGTCATGGTCGCCGGCGCGCTGGTCGGCCTGTTTCCCCATTTGGTGCTGACCGCTGATCACGTGCTGGCCTCCCTGTTCTTCATTCCGGCTCGTTCCCCGAGCAGCGGCGAGATCTGGCCGGTGCTCGTGCAGGGCTGGACGCTGAATTTCGAGATGCTCTTCTACGCGGTGTTCGCGGCTTCTCTGCCGCTGGCGCGCCAATGGCGCCTCCCGGCCATCGCCGGCCCCTTCGTGGTGCTGGTGGCGATCGGGCTGGTCGCGCCCAGCGAAAATGTCCTAGTATTGACCTATACGCGTCCGATCATGCTCGAATTCGTCGCCGGGATGATGCTCGGTGAGTTCTGGCTCAAAGGGAAGGTTCCTGGAGCTGCGGTCGGTTCATTGTTGATCATCGGTTCGCTCGGCGGCTTCGCCGCGATCGGATCCGCCCGTTTCCCGTTCGATGAATGGACGACTGGGCCGCTCGCGGTCCTGCTGGTTCTCGGAGCGCTGTCGCTCGAGGCCAGTGGACGGGTGCCGGTGCTGAAGGTGCCTATCCTGCTCGGCAATGCGTCCTATTCGATCTATCTGTGGCATACCTTCGCGATCTCGGTCGTCGCCAATGCGGGGAGCATGCTTGGCATCCATCGGGCGATGTCGATGGTCCTCGCGATCGTCTCGGGAACGCTTGTTGGTGTCGCAGCATATGCGCTTCTCGAGCGCCCGCTGCTGCAGCGTCGCCGGACGCCGCCGCCAGCCGTCGACCTCACCCGGTCTGCCATCAAATAGCGCCCGGCAAGTCTGCCGATTGGTTTAGCCGTTTCGGCGCGAATGCCAGCAACTCGGTGATCGCCCCCAAATTATATTGCAGTTCCCAGCCAAGCACCTGGCGGGCCTTGTCGTTGTTGGCGACCAGCGTTGTCGAGTCGCCTCGCGACGCCCGATTTGAACTTGTCCATCGCTAAATGCCAAGGTTATCTGGCACAATGATTGGGGGCCGCCGAACGCTGTATTCAGAGACGGTCTGCCGAGAGGCATCATCGATTTCGACACCATCAGATCCGGGATGGGCCTGTGGGATTTGGGCTACTCCGTCCTTGCCTGGCTTGATCTCGGTAATCCCGATTACACGGCTGATGAGCAGCTTCGACGTCTGTTCGCATTTGCGGACAGGTATGGATAGGAAGCCTGCGCTGCCCCGCTATCTCCGCTCATGCCGTCGCACGGCAGACCGCCTTGGCAGTTTCGGGCAGACTGCAAGGCAACGCGGCGATGGCGGAGTGGGCGCCTGCGGCGGCCGCAACCTGGACCGTCCGTAACGTCACGGAGCGATTGAGCCCCACCGGCTACTCGGTGTAACTGATCACAAAAACGCTAAGACCCTGTCCTACATGCAGATGTTTGCAGGCCTCGATAAAGATGGCGGGCGAGTGCCTCTCATGGCAGGCTCGGGGGCGCGATGAATTGGTAGTACGCCCACACCAGGACCAGCCCTGCTATTACGGCAACCCAGGTAAGCGCCTTCCGCCGCATTGGGCTGACCGTCATCAGCCCCTGCTTTGGTTTCCGTCGTTCAAACTTAATGATGTTGTCGTCGCTCATGTGGCCTCTCTACTCAGCGGTGGAGCTAATAGCACGCTGTTGTCGTTTTCATGTCCCTGAAATGACTAGAAGTATTCGAACACCCACAGCAATGGAGGTTTCATTGGAAGTCGTTACATATGACAAACAGCCAGTCACTTTCGCGATATCGCGGCAAGCCTTCAGGCATTGATAGGACCTGAGGTTATTGCCATCGATCACTTCGGCAGCACGGCGGTTGCCGGCCTCTCAGCAAAGCCTCTGATCGATATTGACGCCACACTGCCAGGTCTTGAACAAGTGTTGGCAGCCGTCAGTAGGATGGAGGAATCGCTACAAGCAGGACGTCTATGCATTCCTGATGAGATCGATGAATCCCAAACACGGTCTATTTACTGCCGCAGGGAAATGTCCGCCATCGACCTATCGGAGCAGATGATCTGGCATCCTTCCAAGACGAGGGAATCGACCGAAAAAACCCAAACCCGTTCGAAAATGCAGCAGTGCAATGTTTTCGGCGCCAGATACCGCCCCTCCGCTTCGCTGCGAACGGCACCCGCAGGATCCCGCAAGACGATTTCGCCGTCACCCTTGGAGGCGCGAACCCGAGATGACGCGGATCAAAGTGGATTTGCCCGCGCCGTTTCTTCCGAGGCGCGCATGGACTTCATTGCGAGCAACCGAAAAGTCGCCACCCTTGAGAACCGTAGGACGTGGTCAGCCCTATGACCGACACGACGAATTCTAGTCCGTCCATCTCACGCTTCTCCCGTCAGTAGATCGTCAGACCGGGGATGAAGCTGACGGCAAGCAGAAGGAGCATCGCCATGCCGAAGAATGGCCATAGTTCCCGCGTCGTCGCTCCGAGTGGGGCCTTGGCGATCGAAGATGAGATGAAGAGGGTTGTGCCAATCGGTGGTGTGTAGAGGCCGATGCCGAGATTGATCACCATCATCAGGCCGAGTTGCACACGATCGAGACCGATGGCGTCCGCCAGAGGCACGAAGATCGGGCCGAGCAGCAGGACTGCCGGCGGCATGTCGAGCGGCATACCGACAATCAGCATCAAGACATTCATCAGCAGGATGATGAGGATGGGGCTCGAAATGTTGTTCGCTACCCATGCCGCCATCTGTTGCGGCGCCTGGTCGAAGGTCAGGACCCAGCCGACAGCGGCGCTTCCCATGATGACAAGCATGACGACGCCGGTCGCAACGCCGGCCTCGACCACATTCTCGCAGAAGCGAGTCCAGGTCAGGTCGCGGTAAAACAAGAGGCTCAGCAACAGGGAATATATGACCGACAGCACGGCCACCTCGGTCGGGGTCGCGAAGCCGAAGCGCAGGAATAGAACGATCAGAACAGGCAGCAGAATTGCGGGAAAGCTCTTGAGCGCGAGCATCGCCAGCTCACTCTTCTTCACTTTCGCGGCTTGCGCGTGGTACCCACGCCGAACCGACACGAACCAGCAGACGAAGACGAAGCTCGCCGCCATGATGAGGCCGGGCAGGACGCCCGCGAGAAACAGGTTGCCGACGCTGACACCGCTGATGAGTGAATAGAGGATCATCGGGATCGACGGCGGGATGAGCACGTCGATGACCGCCGAGGTCGCATTGTTGGCGGCACAGAGCGCCGGTGGATAGCCCTGCTTCTTCTGCCAGGGAATGAGCACCGATCCGAGCGCGCTGGCATTTGCTACAGCCGAGCCCGATACGCCGCCAAAGACGACGGAGGAGACGACCGTCGTCGACAACGGGCCTCCGCGCCAGCGTTGCATCGCCTTCGATGCAAGCGCCAGGAGCTGCCGGCCGAGTTCGCCTCCGAGCATCAGCGTCCCGGCCAGCATAAAAAATGGCAGGGCCAGCATGGGGAACGACTGGGTCTGGTCGTAAACCTGCTGCGCGACGACGGAGAGCGGTACGTAGCCGTTGAAAAGCACACCAAAGCCCGCGGCAATGATGAGGGCGTAGCCCACTGGCACGGCCAGGACCATGAGAATAGAGAACGAGATGATCATCACCAACGTCATAGCGGCATCTCCTCTGCCCCGGCCTGGGTCCGCTGGCCCCAGCCGAAACGAAGTACCCTCACCGCGACGGAGATCGTGACGATGGCCACAAGGAAGGCGCCGATCGCGAGCGAGTAGTACCCAACGCTGTTCGGCAGTTGCAGCACGGGACTGTGTTCCACGCCCGCGATCTCGGCGACGACGATTGCCTGGTAGCTGAGCACCAGGAAGGCGAAGGCGCTCATGGCACTGGCGAGCACGAAAGCGGCATAACGGAGCCGTTCGCCGAGCCTTTCGTAGAGCCATTCGACGGCCATGTGTCCGCCCATATGTGCGGCGAGAACGATGCCGGCCAGAATGAACCAGGGGAAGATCAGCATCGGCAGCTCCTGTGCGAAGGAGAAGCCACCGCCGCTCAACGTATAGCGGGCGAGCACATTGCTGGTGGTAACGAGGGTGAGTGCGATCCCGCTCGCTATCACGACGAAGCGGGCGAGCCGCACGATGATCTTCTCGATGGCGTCGACGAGCTGCAACAGCGTAAGCATGACGGGGCTCCGGCTTGGGGAGGACAGTTACGCCCTCGCCTCCGTTTCGATCTGGCTGACGAAATCGCCAAAAGGCTTCTTCTTCCAGATTTCGGCAACAGGAGCCGTCGCCTTCACGAATGCCTCGCGATCGACCTCGACGACTTCGACATTCGCGTTGCTCTTGAAGGCGGCCAGGACCTCCGACGCCTTCTCGGTGGAGAGCTTTCGCTGCAGGTTGCCAGCCTCCTTGGCCGCAGCTTTCACCGCCTCGCGGTCGCTTCCAAGCCGCGCCTCCGCGATCTTCGACATCAGGAATGGTGTCGACTCCCACTTGTGCGCGGTCAGGCTGATGTGGCGATTGACCTCGTAGAGCTTCGAGCTCTCGATATTGGCAAGGGGATTCTCCTGCCCGTCGACGACGCCCTGCTGGAGCGCGATGTATAGCTCGCCAAATGCGATCTGCTCCGTCGTCGCGCCCAGCGTCTCGAAAATATCGATGGTCATCGGATCTGCGGGCGTGCGAATCTTCATACCGGCGACATCGCCGGGTGCGACCACCTTGCGCTTCGAATTGGTGAGATGGCGAATGCCGTTGTCCCACCAGTCGAGCGGAACGACGCCGACCGCTTCGAAGCGCTTGTTCAGCTCCTCTCCGACGGCACCGTTGAGAAGCTTCATCGCCTTCTCGGTGCTCTCGAACAGGAAGGGCAAGCCGAGCGCCGCCAGTTCCGGAACCAGAGCCGAGGTGGCACCTTGGCTGTTTGCCGTGAAGTCCAGGGCACCGGTTCGCAAGCTCGTCAACATGGCCGCATCGCTACCAAGCGTCTCCGCCCCCGCAACGTTGATCGTCACGCGGCCCGAGGTCTTCTCGGCTACGAGTTCTGCAAACTTCGCGGCTGCGACGGTGCGCGGATTGCCGGGCGCAGCGCCATGACCCAGCGTCAATGTCGTTTCGGCCCTGGCGGGCCGGATCGTGCTGACAAGCGCGGGCGCGGTGAGAACTGCCACGGCCGATGCGAGAAAGGTACGTCTCTGAATCTGCAAGCTCATTGTCTCCTCCATCATGTGCTTAGATCGAAGGCGATCCAGCTCCTCCAAGCCGGATCTCCCCCTTATTCGTTCAGCCAGCCTTTGATCGCCGACACCACCCTGCCCGTGGAAAGTCCGTACTGGTCGTGCAGCGTCGGCAGGGCGCCTGCCTCGAGAAAACGATCCGGCAGGGCAATTTGTCGGAACGCCGCGGGGCGGACGTCCGAGCGCATGAGCGTGGCGGCGACGGCCTCGCCGAGCCCGCCGATGATCGTGTGATTTTCGGCCACCACGACCAGGCGGCCGCCCTTCCCGCACTCCGCAAGGATCGTCGCCTCGTCGAGCGGCTTGACAGTGGGAACGTGCAGCACGGCCGCGTCCACGCCGTCCCTCTGGAGCTCCTTTGCCGCTTCGAGAGCCCGCATCGTCATAAGGCCGGACGAGATGATCAGCGTGTCCCGTCCATCCCGGATCAGCTGCGCCTTGCCGAGCTCGAACTGGTAGCCGTATTCGTCGAGCACGAGCGGCACGTTGCCGCGCAACAGCCGCATGTAGACCGGCCCCTTGTGGGCAGCGATCGCCGGCACCGCCTGCTCGATCTCGTGCGCGTCGCAAGGATCGATGATCGTCAGGTTCGGCATGCCGCGGAACATCGCTACATCCTCGGTCGCCTGATGGCTCGGCCCGTAACCGGTGGTGAGGCCGGGAAGCGCGCAGACGATCTTGACGTCCAGCATCTCCTCGGCGATCGCGAGGCAGATAAAATCGTAGGCGCGGCGAGAGGCGAAGACCGCATAGGTGGTGACCCACGGCTGGAAGCCTTCCCGCGCCATGCCGGCCGCGGCCATCATCAGAAGCTGCTCGGCCATTCCCATCTGGTAGAACCGGTCGGGATGGGCGGCGCGGAAGATGTGCAGGTCGGTGTATTTCGCCAGGTCGGCGGAAAGACCGAGGATGCGAGGCTCTCTGTCAGCAATCGCGGCGAGCGTGTGGCCGAAAGGCGCCGGCTTCGTCGGCTGGTCCGGCCCGGCAATGGACGCGATCATAGCGGAAGTTGTGAGCCGCGGCCCGTCGCCGTTATTCAGCAAGTGCGGCTGCCGAATGTATTTGGAACGCCTCATGCCACGGCTCCCGCATCGATGATATCAAGGGCTTCGGCCCATTCATGCGGCTCGACCCGCAGGAAGTGATTGCGCTCGCGCGCCTCCAGGAACGGCACGCCCTTCGCCATCTTCGTGTCGCAGATGATCAGCCGCGGCTGTACCCCGTCGTGGTGGCGGGCGGCGTCGAAGGCCCCGACAAGCGCGTCTATGTCGTTTCCGTCGACGCGCTGCACGAACCAGCCGAATGCTTCGAACTTCGGTACGAGCGGCTCGAAGTTCATCACGCCGAGGGACGGCCCGTCGGCCTGCATCTGGTTGACGTCGACGATGCCGATCAGGTTGTCGAGCTTGTAGGAACCGGCTGACATCGCCGCTTCCCAGGTCGAACCCTCGTCCAACTCACCGTCCGAGAAGAGATTGTAGACAAACGATTTCGAGCTCTTGCGCTTCAACGCCAGGCACATGCCGACTGCGATGCCGAGCCCGTGGCCGAGCGACCCGCCGGTGATCTCCATGCCGGGCGTATAGGCCGCCATGCCTGACATCGGCAGCCGGCTATCATCGGTGCCATAGGTCTCGAGCTCGTCTTCGGGGATGATCTTCGCCTCGATCAGGGCGGCATAAAGAGCAATCGCGTAGTGGCCGATCGAGAGCAGGAACCGATCGCGATCTTCCCACTCCGGATCCTCCGGACGATAGTTGGTGGCGTGGAAGTAGGACACCGCGAGCACGTCGGCCACACCAAGCGCTTGCGCGATATATCCTTGGCCCTGGACCTCGCCCATCCGGAGCGCGTTGCGCCGGATGCGCCTCGCGCGCTCGCGCAAGCTCACATTATGACCAATCTCGGTCATTCGTTCTTTCCTTCCGATTTGTACTGGAGGCTTTGTTACGAGCTCAGTGGATTAGCATCCCGCCGTTGACGTCGATCACGGCGCCGGTCACATAGGCTGAAAGGTCCGAGGCGAGGAACAGATAGATGTTGGCGACGTCGCGTGCCTCGCCGAGCCTGTTCAACGGGATGCCCCCGATGATCTCGGCCCGCATCTCCTCGCTCAGCTTGCCGCCGGTGATGTCGGTCTGGATCAGACCGGGGGTTACCGAATTGACGCGAATGCCGGCAGGACCGAATTCGCGTGCCATCGCCTTTGCGAGGCCAAGAACGCCAGCTTTGGCCGCCGAATAGTGCGGACCGCCGAAGATGCCGCCTCCCCGCTGGGCGGAGACCGATGACATGCAGGCAATTGATCCGCCGCCATTGTCGCGCATATTCGGAATGAAGGACTGGCTGAGGTTCAGTACGCCCGTCATGTTGACCGCAACGACACGCTGCCAATCAGCGTCGGAAATCTCGAGCGTCTTTACTGGCTGCGTGATGCCTGCGTTGTTGATGAGCACGTCGACAGCGCCAAACGCCTCGATGGCCGCGTGAGCTGCAGAATTGCAAGACGCCCGGTTGGTGACGTCGCAGCCGAGGCCGATGTGCTTGCCATGTTCGACCGGTGCCAGGGTCGACGCCGCTTCACTGGCGGCCTCGGCTTCGATGTCCAGGATGGCCACCCTGGCGCCATTCTCCGCAAATAGCTCGGCAGTGGCACGGCCGATGCCGCGCTTGCTTGCCGCGCCCGAAATGACCGCGGTCTTTCCTCGCAGTAGCATACAGATCTCCTCCCGAAGCCTCTGGTCCTCTTCGTCCGCATGGCGGTCCGCCGCTTCGATGGAGAGAGAATTGAATGAACAAGCGGTCTACTTCAAACGCCAAGTTTACATCGGTAGATGACTCTGCTTCACTAATTCGATGCTGAACATGATTTCACTTTCCGCCATGCGCATCTTCGAGTCGGCCGCCCGCCTCGGCTCTTTTCGAGCCGCTGCCGAAGAGCTCAGGCTTTCGCCAAGCGCCATAAGCCACGCGATAATGCGACTGGAGCGCGATCTCGGCGCCAGTCTTTTCGAGCGGACGACACGCAATGTCGAGCTGACACTGGCGGGGCAAACGCTGCTCACCCATGCTTCCAACGCTTTCGAGGAACTGCGCCGTGGTGTTGAACTCATTTCATCCAAAAGAACGCAGTTGCTGCGCGTGCATTGCGCGCCAAGTTTTGCCGCTCAGGTGCTGTCACCGCGCCTGCCGCTGTTCTTGAAAGAGAACCCCGGCATTGAAGTGAGGTTCGCCGCGAGCACGAACTATGCCCGCTTCGTGGACGGTCTTTTCGATGCGGACATCGTCTATGGCGAGCCTCTGGATCGCGAGGGCCTCATCGTTATTCCTCTCGGAGAGGAGATCGTCGCTCCCCTTTGCTCGCCGGAGATGGCCAAGGATCTCAAATCGCCCCGCGACCTCCTAAGAAAGCCGCTCATACGCAGCGATCTGAAGCGCATCCAGTGGGTCGACTGGTTCGAGGCAAACAACCTCGGACCGCCGCCTGCACCAACGATGAGCTTCGACAGGAGCTTCCTTGCGGTAGACGCCGCCGCTAACGGGTTGGGTGTCGCACTGGAATCGGATGTGCTGGCACGCCGCGAATTGGACAACGGAAAACTGGTGCGGCCCTTCGCAGGCAGGTGTCGTGACACGCGCTATATCGGGCACTACCTTGCCTATCCGAAATCAGGCAGCCAACGCCGCTTGGCGAGGATTTTCGCCGACTGGCTTACGCGAATTATGCAATCAACATAAGCGAATCGCCCGCCCTTGAGCGGTATCGCACTGAGACCGCGAGAAAGTAGCGTCGATCGCGCTTATTTCTTCCTTGAACTCGACGGGACACGTCTGGGCCCCGTGCAAAACACGCAGAATGCGAACTCTATCCGCCTTTTTCTGGACCTCTATCTGCTGGTGTTTGGATGTGACGTTTTACGTCATATCCGTCACCCAGCCGATTATGCTGGCTCTGACAATGGGTCTTTGAAGCAGCACTGAAGAGAGGAGGGACAGGGGCACGCTGTCCCTTGTTCAGCCATCGGCAGTCGTTTCAAAGAGCGATCGACTGCACCGAGGTGGTGCCGATCGCCCAAGTACTTCGGGAGAGAAGCGGGAGCTAGCTCCCGAAGCCGGAGCAAGGAGGCGCGTCGCTTCGACAGGTTCATACTCGTGGCGCCCAAATGACAGGCGAAATACACAGTCCACCACCCATGCTGTACGCGACGAAAGCGTATCAGGCCTTGAACCGGTCGAATGCGGTGAGCCGCTTCACCGGTGGATCGGCTTCATCCCATTGATAAATTTCCGCGCGGAGATACCGAAGCTCGTCGTCGAGTGCCTCTTCCGCAATCTCGATCCACCAGGATTTCGGACGGCCGTTGCTGCCATCCGACCAGCGATAGCCGCGCCCCTTCAGGTGATCCTTCATGTCGAATGGGCTGTTCTCCGCTGATCGCTGGCTTGCTTCATAGAGCTCGGCCAACGGCGATCGCCCGGGTTCTCCCGCGCCGGCGAGAACCTCGAGCAGAGCAAAGCAGTCATCAACGGCCCGATGGCCCTCGTGGAAATAGCCCGCCTGCCTAATCAGGTAGCCGAGCTTGGTGCCTTCGAAGCCCCGTGCCGACCAATCGATTTCCGAAACCGAGCAGTCCCAGGCTTTTCCGGCGAAGATGGGCGAAAAGGCCTCGCAGAACGGCCGATCGAAACGGGCGTTGTGGGCGATCATGAGATCTGCCGGCTCGATGATTGAGCTCAGTTGATCGACATCGATCACCTGACCGGCCACCATTTCATCGAAGATGCCGGTCAGACGCGTGATTTCCGGCGAAATAGAAACGCTCGGTTGCTGCAATCCACCATACACGCTGGTGACATCGCCGATGCTGCCGCCGTCATCGAATGTGAAGGCGATCGCACCGATCTCGATGATCTCGTCCTTGCGATGATTAAGGCCGGTCGTCTCGGTATCGAGGATGACGCCCTTCAAGGGAAATCCCGATCGCGCCCCCAAGCTCACAGCACGAGGCTCGAGCTTTTTCAGGATGCGATACCGCCCCGTCTCCTGAAGCTGCCGAACCATCTCTGCTTCGCACAACACATTCGAAGAATGGCGCTTCAACGCTAAGGAACCAGTCACCTTCGCAGGTACTGCCTCGTTCGCAACAAAGAGATCGAACTGCTGCGTCATTCGGCTATTCCGGCTCATTCCGAAGAACGACTCTTTCCTGACTGCATCGCCCCACCAAATTCGCTATAAGGCATCCGCTTGAACAAATCAGGATAAATCATTGAACCGTGGAAATCAGCAGCCGGCGCGACTTTGTCCTGTGGACGATCCAACGCGCGCAGGAAATCGTGACGGCAGAAGGCGCAGCCTTTGCGATGGTCGCTCGTGACATGAAGGAGGAAGCGCTGGCGGGCGACCGCCGCCGCGCTCCTCGCGCGCTTCAAGCTGCTCGCCAACCTCGCCGCTGGCGCGCCTTCACTGCCAAGAGCGGGGAACAGCAGGGCTTCGTTTGCCGTGACGATGCCAAACGGGGAGCAAATATAAGCTTCTAACGTAACAGGGAGGACGCCGAAGAACCGCCGCCGCGCCTTCGGTTTCAACGACGTAATCCGGCTTTCGTCGAGATAGACCGAGTTGCTCTGGTCACCGGGCTGGCAGGTGCGCGCTGTGGCTCCGTTGAGAACGCAGCACCGCGACCCCCGCTCACCAAGAATGACGTATGTTGAGATCCGGGCGCCGGAATTCCTGTTCCAGATCTCGACAAACTCCATGGGCAGGATACCAGCTTCCTCGCAATGGTCCGGGTCCAGCGTAATTGATCCATGATAGTTGAGGTTTGCCTCAGTTACGTAGATGCCATGCAGTTTGCCTGCGACAAGCTTTCTCATGTTCCCTCACCGTCACTTTCGTCGTGGCTTTATTGGAGGAAAGCCTGCCAGACCGGAAGGCACTCGTATGCCAGACTGTCAGGCACCAGGTGGAGGTTACCGATCGATAGCAGCATGCTGCCTTGAGAGATTCGAACAGTCGACTCACAACATGCCATTGCCATGTCTCACCTCTTTTCCTCCTCTCGCCCTCAGATAGCCGACGAGGTTCCCAGTCCCCTAGATGCTGAGGAGCACAGCCCCTCCGGTCATCCCCGCACCGGCCGCCGCCAGCAACAGCTTCTCCCCAGGCACGAAGGATCTGGCCTTGTACGCAAGCGACAGCGAGAGCGGGATCGCCGCTGCCGACGAATTGCCGTGCTCCTCGATGGTACGCACGGTCTTTGACGGATCGATGCCGAGATTGTCGCAAACCGCATCGAAGATCCGCACATTCGCCTGGTGCGGCACGAAGCGGCTGACGTCCGCCGGACCAATGCCGGCATCGGCGAGCGCGCGGGTTGCGCAGGCCGACATCATCTCCACCGCCCGGACGAACACCTCACGGCCCGTCGCGCATCGTCATCAGCACATCTTCCGCCGCCATGCCCGACGCAAAGGGCCGGCTGCTGCCGCCGGCTGGGATCGTTATCAGGTCGTAGCCGCTCCCGTCCGACGCCAGATCGACGCCGAGGAGCCCCTTGTCCTGATCGTCGCAAGGCGCGACGACGACGGCGCCGGCGGCATCGGCAAACAGCACGGCGCTCGCCCTTTCCGCCGGATTGATCCGGCGGCTGAGGATATTGGCGGCGACGACGAGCACCGGTTTTCCCTGTGCGCGGACGAAACCGTCGGCAAGCGTCAGCGCGTAAAGGAAGCCCGAGCAGGCGCCGGCAAGGTCGATCGCACCGGATTTGGCAAGCCCGAGACGATGGGCGAGCAGCGGTGCGGATGGCGGCAGCAAGTGATCGGGCGTCGAGGTCGCAAGCAGCGTCAGCGCGACGTCGCCCCGCGAGACGCCTGAATCCTGAAGCGCCGCCTCCCCCGCTTTTGCCGCAAGTGCGCTCAGCGTATCCCCGTCCTCGACCCAACGGCGCGCGCGGATGCCGGTCCGCCGCTCGATCCAGCCCGGTTCCAGGCCGAGCCTCGTTTCGATTTCGGCATTCTCGACGCGCCGTGCCGGCACGGAATGGCCGAAGCCGGCAAGGCGGGATGACCGGGCGCTGCTCATAGCCGCCCCGCCACGAAGGCCGACGCCGCCTCGTCGATCGCGTCATAGGCCCGGTCGAGATCGGCATCGGTGACGCAATAGGGCGGCATCAGATAGATGACATTGCCGAGCGGCCGGATGAGGAGCCTGCGCTCGCGAAAGAAGGCCCGAAGCCGCGGCCCGACCTCCGAAAGATAGCCGCCGACGGGCACGGCGAGATCGAGCGCGGCGATGGTGCCGACCTGGCGAATGTTGCAGAAGCGCGGGTCGCCTTCGAAGCGTTGCAGGCGGCTCCGCTGCTTCGCCTCAAGCGCCTCGACGCGCGCCCTTACCGGCTCCGTCATCCAGATTTCGAGATTGGCAAGGGCGGCCGCGCAGGCGATCGGGTTGGCCGTATAGGAGCTCGAATGAAAGAACGTCCTGCGGCGATCGGTCGAAAGATGCGCGTCGAAGATCTCGGCGGTGCAAAGGGTCGCCGCCAGCGGCAGCGCGCCCCCGGTGAGCCCCTTCGAGGTACAGAGGATGTCGGGCGCGATCCCCGCCTGTTCGCAGGCGAAGAGCGGACCCGTCCGGCCCCAACCGGTCATCACCTCGTCGGCGATGAAGAGGCTGCGATGCCGCTCGGCGATCCGCTTCAGTTCGCTGAGAACCGAAGCCGGATAGATCTTCATGCCGCCGGCGCCGAGCACCAGCGGCTCGAGGAGCAGCGCCGCCACATGGCCGGAGGCACAAAAGGTCTCGAACGCGTCGAGCGTCTCCTGTTCGCGACCCGACTCGGGAAACGGTACTCGGTCGACGGCGAAGAGAAGCGGTTCGTAGGCCGCGTTGAAGACGCCGCGCTCGCCGGCCGACATCGTGCCGAAGGTGTCGCCATGGTAGCCGTGCTCCAGGACGCAGATGCGGCTGCGCGGGGCGCCGATGTTGTGGAAGAAGCCAAGGCCATTTTCAGGGCCACTTCCACTGCAGTCGAGCCGCTGTCGGAATAGAAGACGTGCCGGAGGCCAGCGGGCGCGATCCCGATCAGGCCGCTCGCCAGCTCCTCTGCCGGTGCATGGGTATATTCAGCGAAAATGATCTGATCGTAGGCCTCCGAGGCACGCCGGATCGCCTCCATGATCGCCGGGTGCCGGTGGCCATGGGTGATCACCCACCAGGAGGAGATCGCATCCAGGATCTGCGCACCATCCTCGTCGATGAGGTAGGCGCCCTCGGTGCTAACGACCCGTTTTATCGGGCCTTCGAGCGCATGCTGGGTAAAAGGATGCCAGACGGGCGACGTTCTCATACCGGGGCCTCGCGGAAGGCGTCGATGTCGAAGTTCGCGCGAAAAGCTTGCCGCAGAGCATCCGGCGTCAGCGGCTCGAGCCGCGGCAACCGACCGAGCACGCGGGCGGGTCCGAGCGAGGCGATGGTGGCTTGAGTGTCCGGCTGCTCGTCGCCGATGAAGGCGACGCCGACGATCGGGATCGAGCGGGCGCGCAGCGCCTCGAGCGATAGCAGCGTGTGATTGATCGTCCCGAGCCCGGTGCGCGCGCAAAGGACCACGGGAATCCGCCAGCGCGCGAAGACATCGGCAAAGAGCGTCCGGTCCGTCAGCGGCACCATCAGCCCGCCCGCGCCTTCGATGACGAGCGGCGCGTCGGTGTCAGGCAGTGAAAGATCGTGCCGCAGGATGGTGACACCGTCGAGCTTGGCAGAGAGATGAGGCGAGGCGGGTGTCGTAAGTCTGTAGGCCTCCGACAGAATGCGGTCGGGCGCTATCTGCCCGAGCCGCCGCACCGTTTCGCTGTCCGTTGCGTCCTCGAGCCCGGACTGCACCGGCTTCCAATAGGACCCGGAAAGCGCATCGGTGAGTGCTGCGGCAAAGACCGTCTTGCCGACGCCGGTATCGGTGCCGGTGATCACCAGGCGAAGCGTCATGGCTGCTCCTCCACTATCGCGATCTTCAGTCTCTCCAGCATCTCAGCGACCGCCGACCGGTCGACATTCAGCGTGATAGCGATCCGGAGCCGCGCCGTACCTTCAGCCACGGTTGGCGGACGGATCGCGCGGATATCGAAGCTTTCGGCGCGCAGGCGCGCCGCGATCCTTACCGCCCTAGGATTGTCACCGATCATTACCGGTAGAATCTGCGATCCGCTGCTCTCTATACCGAGCGCTGCGGCAAGCGCCTCATTGGCGAATATTCTGAGCTCATCGAACGCCGCTCGGCGCTGCGGCTCATCCGCGAGTGTCCTAAATGCCTCGCGAACGGCGGCCGCCGTCAGCGGCGATGGCGCGGTCGAATAGATGAAGCCGCGGGCGCGGTTGACGAGATAGTCGCACAGGGTCGCGTTCGCGCCGAGCAAGGCGCCCGAAACCCCGAGCGCCTTGCCGCAAGTGTGCAGTACGACGATATTGTCCCGGCCCTCGAGCGAAGCCGAAAACCCGCGGCCGCCGGGGCCGAAAACACCGGTCGCATGCGCCTCGTCGATCACCAGAAGGCCGTCATGCCGCTCGGCGAGGGCGGCGAGTTCGGCGAGCGGCGCCCGGTCGCCGTCCATTGAATAGAGGCTTTCGACGGCGATCCACGGATGTCCTTTTCCGCCGCCGTCGCGCCATGTGCGGATCGCGTCCGCAAAAGCATCGACATCGTTGTGCGGCACCGCAACCGCCTCGGCCTTGCTCGCGGTTATGCCGTCGTGGGCGCTCGCATGGATCAGCGCGTCGTGGACGATGATGTCGGCGCGCTGCGGCAGGGTCGAGAAAAGCGCGACATTAGCCGTATAACCGTTGCCGAAAAAGAGCGTTCGGCTCGTGCCGAAGAACTCGGCCGCCTCCGCCTCCAGCGCTTCGTGCTCCGGATGGTTGCCGCGCAGAAGCCGCGAGCCGCCGGCGCCGACCGGCACGCCACGCTCGATCGCCGCGGCAATCGCAGCCTTGAGGCGCGGCGACTGGGCAAGCGCCAGATAATCGTTCGAGGTGAAATCGACACCATGCTGCGGCGCGAGCGCCCGGCGCCGCCCCTTGCGCTCGAGCCCCGCCAGCGTCCTCTCGTAACGGACGAGAGCGCGCGGCGTCATTCGGCCGGCTCCGGTTCGGCCGGATGCAGTTCCATCGCCTTCAACCCGAGGCGGCGGAACAGCGCCGCATCATGGTCCTCGCCGGGGTTGCCAGCCGTCAACAGCGTCTCGCCAACGAAGATGGAATTGGCGCCGGCAAGGAAACAGAGCGCCTGCAGCTCGTCGCTCATTTCCGTGCGGCCGGCCGAGAGACGGACATGGGATTTCGGCATCAGGAGACGGGCGAGCGCGATCGTGCGAACGAAATCGATCGGATCGACCGGCGGCGCGTCGGCGAGCTTTGATCCGGGGATGGGGATCAGCATATTGATCGGCACGCTTTCGGGGGCGGTTGGCAGATTGGCGAGCGTCACCAGCATGGAGATCCGATCATCGACCGTTTCGCCCATGCCCAGGATGCCGCCGGCGCAAACCTTGATCCCCGCCTCACGCACATTGGCGAGCGTCTCCAGCCGGTCGGCGAAGGTCCGGGTGGTGATGACCTCACCGTAGAAGCGCTCGGACGTATCGATGTTATGGTTGTAGTAATCGAGACCGGCATCCGCCAGCCGCTCCGATTGCGCCGGCGTCAGCATGCCGAGCGTCATGCCATGCCGAGCGCCTTGACGCCCTCAACCATGGCGACGATCGTCTCCATGTCGCGCTCCTTCGGGCTGCGCCAGGCTGCCCCCATGCAGTAGCGCGTCGCCCCGCCCTCCTTGGCCTTGCGGGCCTCCGCGACGACACGCTCGACCTCCATCAGCTTCGAGGCCTTGAGCCCGGTCGGGTAATGCGCCGACTGGCTGCAATAGCCGCAATCCTCCGCGCAGCCGCCCGTCTTGATCGACAGGAGCCGGCTCATCTGCACGGCGTTGGGAACGAAATGCGCGCGATGGACGGACTGGGCGCGAAAAAGAAGATCATTGAAGGGCAGATTATAGATTTTTCTCGCGTCGCCGAGTGCCCAGCGCTCTGCGGCATCACCGGATTTGGCGAAACTTCCTTCAATTGAAGCGTGTGCATCCAGCATGCTTAGCAATCTCCCTCTGCCTGCACGATCTATATAGATAGATTTCAATATTATCTATAATTTCTCGGGCGACGGAGGCGCAACCGCCTGAGCGGCGAGCTGGAGTGGCGTTTCAACCATTACGAGATTCCGGGATCGAACGACGCTACGGTGAGCTTCCTCTCGGAACCGGAAAACGCTGCAAAAGCAATCTGCTGAGCGCGGCGATCAGCCGACGATGGCGAAGGCGCCTCCGGATGCGTTTTTCGCCGGCTTTTGTCCGATCCTCTGGACGTGGCGCTCCAGCACGGCGGCGGCGTTCTCTGTCCTGCGCTGGCGAAGGAAAGCCAGAATCGCCCGGTGGTCATGGTCAGGCCTGACCTCCCAGTCCGAGCGCCAGGTCGCAAACAGGAAGCGGGCGCTCACCGCATGCAGATCGTCGATGGCCGCGAGCAGGCGCGGCATGCCGCAAGGCGCCAGAAGCAACCGATGGAAGCGGCGATTCGCCTCCTCCCAGGAGCGCACGTCGCGCGCATTGTCGGCTTCCACGGTCGCCGCCTCTGCCAGATCGAGGATCGATGGCGTCAGATGCGGCGCTGCATGGCGTAGCGCCAGCACTTCGAGCGCTGCCCGCATTTCGGCAACCTCGCGAACGTCGTCGAGACTGAACGTGGCGACTCGCACGCCGCGACGCGGCTTGCTCACGGCGAGGCCCTGCGCTTCCAGCCTGCGGAAGGCCTCGCGCACCGGCACATGGCTCGTTCCGAATTCTTCGGCGATGTGATCTTGCCGGAGCTTGGTGCCGGGCTCGAGTTCACCCGTCACGATCCGTGCTGCGAGAATGCGGCAGATGCGGTTGGCAATCGTGTCTTCGTTCGTCGCGGTCATGTTTTATAGATAATTTGTGTCAGGCGCGATGTCGAGCCGGACGAGCGTCCGCGGTGTCCTTGGCAAACTCTTGAGATAGGATCGGCAGCCCACAACTCAGACCCCGGTACGTTGATCAGACCAAAGTTCTGTTGGCGGCAGCGCCTCATTGCCTTTTGACGAGCGGCCGATTCCGTCAATGATGGCGACCAGTAGGTTGGCTCAGGCAGGAAGCGTTTCGATCCTTTCGACCTGACTCGCCGGCAAGCCTTCTCAGAAGCCGCCTTAGCTCCTCGCGCAAGTTAATGACTGCGGCCCTTCGCTCTTCGTAAGTTTCGCTCCTCTGTCATTGACATCCGATGCTGGACCGACGGAAAAAGACCGAATTCGCCGAAACAGAAGTGCCTAATCAAGAAGCCCAGAGCCAAGCTATCGTTTGGTCTTCGATTATCGCGACGGTACCCCCCGATGGATGACCCATGATAGCCGCAGCGCCCCGCTACAAAATGAATCACACTACGTACAGCTATTCGATTCTCACCCCCAACCAATGTGGGTGTACGACACCGAAACGCTCTGTTTCCTCATGGTAAACAACGCTGCCGTTGCCCACTACGGCACAGGGACATTCGTCCCAAAAAGGCTGCCTTGGCGTCGAGCAGCCGAGCGTCTTCCGGCATTGTCTCAAGGACGGCCGAATCATCTTCGCAGGGATATCGTCCCATGCCTTCGACTTCGAAGGTCGAAGTGCAAGGCTGATTATGGCCCTGGATGTCACCCAGCGTCTGGCTGCTGAACAGAAGATTCGTGAAAGCGAGGAGTTGTTTCGCGCAGTCTCAAACGTAACTGCGGACGTGATTTGGGATTGGAACATTGTTACGGACACCATGTGGTGGAGCGAGGGCCTCAAGGTCGTATTTGGCCACTCTCCTGAAGAAAGTCGTCGCAATCTTGGGTTTTGGAAGGCACATGTTCACCCGGACGATCTAGAGCGTGTGTTGCGTTCCACTCAATCAGCGCTCGATTCGAGGGAACAAACATGGGAGGATCAATACAGATCCTTTCGTGGCGATGGCTCGATCGCATATGTCGAGGATTTTGGATACATCATCTACGACCGCCAGGGAAAGCCGGTTCGATGTGTCGGTGGCATGACTGACGTTTCGGCACGCAAGGACGCGGAAGATAAGCTTGCCCATCAGGCGGCGCTTCTCGATATGGCCCGGGATGCGATTATTGTTCATGGCATCGACCATAGGATTCTGTTTTGGAATAAGGGGGCAGAGCGAATCTACGGGTGGACTGCGGAAGAAGCACTCGGCCAATCGGTTGGACCGCTGCTTTATGGCGATGACTTCAATTCCCTCGCTTACGCCGCCGCGGTCGTGGATACTGGGGAATGGACTGGCGAGATCGCGCAGCGGCGCAAGGACGGGAGCTGTATTACCGTAGAGGCCCGCTGCTCCCTAATGCGGGACAGTACTTCTAGCCCACAATCCATCCTCTCGATCAACTCGGACATAACGAGACGGCTTGCGATGGAGGAGCAACTGAGGCAAGCCCACAGCTTGAGGCAGTGGGACGGCTGACGGGGGGTATCGCGCATGACTTCAATAATCTTCTAACTGAACCGCGCCGGGTTTACCGGAGGCCGTTTGGTTTAAGTTATGCAGCCATGGCTGGTTCGTCCAGCATGGCGTAATACTGCTCCTCGGCTTCGGCTGGCGGGATGTTGCCGATGGGCTCCAGAAGCCGTCGATGGTTGAACCAATCGACCCATTCGAGTGTGGCGAATTCAACCGCTTCGAAGCTCCGCCACGGTCCGCGCCGATGAATGACCTCGGCCTTGTAGAGGCCGTTGATCGTTTCGGCGAGGGCGTTGTCGTAGCTGTCGCCGACGCTTCCGACGGAAGGCTCGATTCCCGCCTCGGCCAGTCGCTCCGAATACTTGATCGAGACGTATTGGGCAGATTCAACCGGTCGTAGCAACACCTTGAAAGAGGAGGTTGCAATGAACGGGACGCCGCTCATGAAGCGCCTGCTCCAGGGCATCGAGGACGAACCCGGCATGCGCCGTCCGGCTCGCCCGCCAGCCGACGATGCGGCGGGCGAAGGCGTCGATGACGAACGCCACGTAGACGAAACCCTGCCAGGTGGCGACATAGGTGAAATCCGAAACCCAGAGCCTGTTCGGCGCAGGAGCGTTGAACTGGCGGTTCACCCGATCGAGCGGGCTGGGAGCCGTCTTGTCCGGGATCGTCGTGCGGATCGGCTTGCCCCGGATGATACCCTGAAGTCCCATCGATCGCATGAGCCGGGCGACGGTGCAGCGGGCTATATCGAAGCCTTCCCGCTTCAATTGCCGCCAGACCGTGCGCACGCCATAGACGCGGAAGTTCGCCTCGAACACACGGCGAATCTCGATCTTCAATGCAATGTCGCTGCGGGCGCGGACCGACAACCGGTCCACGTCCAGGCGTTTGGCAACGTTCTCGTAGTAGGTTGATCGGGCAATCGGCAGCAGTCTGCAGATCGGCTCGACCCCGAATACCGAGCGGTGTTCGTCGATGAAGGAGATCATCGCTTCAATGGGCGGTCGAGCTCCGCCATCGCGAAATAAGCGGACGCTTTGCGCAGTATCTCATTGGCCTGCCGAAGCTCGCGGTTCTCCCGCTCCAGAGCCTTCATCTTCTCGACGACGTCGCTTGGGAGTCCGGGCCGGGAACCATCGTCCACTTCCGCCTTCTTCACCCATTCATTGAGCGTCTGCACCGTGCAGCCGATCTTGGCGGCGATCGAGGAAACCGCTGCCCATCGCGAGGAATATTCGCCTTGGTGATCCAAAACCATCCGCACTGCTCGGGCGCGGACTTCCGGTGAAAATTTGTTTGTTGTCTTGCTCATATCGGCTCCACTTTCTCAGAAGTTGGAGCCTCCGGCAAACCCGGCGCGGTTCAACACCGTCCCGGAATTCAGGTTGCCCTTGATCGACGTCAAGGATTACTCCTTCCAATCCTGTAGCCTTCCTGTGGGTTCATGAAGATAGACCCAACGGGCTTATCGGCGGTCGCGTCGCGCTTCTGCTTTGACGAGCGGGCCGCGCTTTGGCGGGTCCCTGGGACCGGTCACAGCATACGCGGACTACGCGTACCACCTTCGTTTACGGCGGTAAGTGAGCCAGCCGCTAAACGATCGAGAGGAGATCAGCTTGAGCTTTCTTGAAACGAGTTTGCAGCTGTTTCAGCAAAAATATGCACCTGACTTAGGTCCTGAACAATACGCTCACCACACTGGACTCGACCGGGATGGCAATCCAATGAGTGGCGCATTGTTATGGGCTAAGGCTGAAGCTCAGAGGATCAGCAATGCGCTCGTCACTGGCACAACCAATATGGTGGATGCTGAAGTCAAGTTGGCCCAAAAACTGCACGAGAGAGTGAGAGATTATGTTCAATGGTATCACCAGGACGAACGATGTCGTAAAGGGGTGTCGGTTCTGGAGTATGGGCCCGGAACAGTGCGAGCTTTCCAACAGAAAACGCTTCCCCTTGTAACAGGTCTGCGAGGCGAAACCTCACATTGCACACTCGTTGACCGGTCAAAAGAGTTCCTCGGGGACATAGCGCACTTGCCGTCCGCTTTGGGGTTGAAAATCGAGTTCATACGCGACGATATATTCTCTGGGCGACGCTATTTTTGCGACGATGACGCGGTATTTGTTGTCATGTTTGGCCGGACATTTGGAAATCTTGCCGCCCCAATAAATGACTCGCCCCCCGTGCAGGCGGTCGTCGAGACGCTGAAGAAGATATCGAATAGTGCGAAGAGGTGCTGGGTTGCGATCTCAATTGGCTCAGATCTGAGGAGGGATGTGGCAAAGTCCTACTATGAAGCGCATCCTGAATTTCAGCTAAACGTCTTCTATAGAATGAAGGCAGAGCTGCCGGTCGACGCTAACTTCGATCCAGACGCATTTGAGTATGAGTCGGATGTAAGAGGTGAAGACCAATTCATGCAAGTCATACACACCGCGGTGGTCAAAAGGAATCTGGATTTTCGCCTTGGCGGAAAAGAGATTATACTGACAAGTGGTGATCGACTACATCTAAAGAACTCGTTTTCTTTTTCTGAGTTGTTTTTCAAAAAATGTGCACACCGAGCAGGATTTGTGTCAATCGATGTGCTCTCAGACAATGCAGGCTCGGACATTCACGTGTTAGAGAAGGTGAATTAAACAGAACAAAAAATGACCAGGAGCGTTGTCGCGAGGCAATGTTGCGAACATCGAAGGCCGATGGCCGCAAGAAAAGTAAGAAGCAGGAAGCGGATCAGCAGGATCTGCACTATATTATGGCCGCAATAAAACTACCGATTTTTGTGTTTGAATTCCTTTCAGCCGGGGAACACTCGCGTGTGAACCGACGACGGCTTCTATTCATCCGCATCACGAAGGAAAACGACCATGCTCTTCGTCAGCGGCAGTGTCATGTGTCCAGCCGGAAAATACAGCCGCTGCCATAACCTGAAACATGCCTGGAATGCTTCCTCCGAGGAGGTGCAGGTGAGGCAAAGTCATTGGACAGCTCTGGAGGGTCTAATGTAATACATCCCATACATGAGGTTGCTGCTCCCCTCGGCGGATGAGACATCTGCCCTGGTTTGTCGAAGAACTAAGGAGAGCAGCGATGGAATATTACGTTGGATTGTGTCAGCTCAAGAGCACGCACATCTGTATTATGGACCAGGATCGGCGGGTGGTGTAGGCGGGAGCGCGGATACGCAGCCTTCATGATCGCGGAGCGGCTGAAGCGATGGAAAGGTCATCTTGCGAAAGTCGGCCTTGAGACAGGATCGATGACGCCTTGGCTCTACCACGAACTCCGTGCCGCGCCGAGCGGCAATGCTTTCTAGAAACCGGAATCGTGAAGTTCGTTCGCAGACAAAGTCCTCAGTGTCCATGAGGTGAAGCGACCGGACCGGAACGCGTTTAATACACTGCATCGGCCACCTGGATGAGAAGTGAAAAAGCCCGTATTGGTGACGCACAAGGACAGATCGTACACCGAAGAGAACCATGGGACGCTTGTTATGCTTCAGCCGAATTGGACAAAGACAACGCGAACAAAAATTCTCGACGCAGCAGCCAAATGTAGAGAGCCACCCCTCATTAATCAGAACCCATGGGCCCATTGCTGCGCCGCTTGGAACAAGCTCGTCGATCAACCGTGGAAAATCATGTCCCTGGGACTCCGTGAATGGGCGCATCGGTGGTGATCTCCGCCCGCTGGTATTGGTTTCCGTCCACTTGCCGTTTGCAGGTCAAACCCAGAAACGGTCACAATCGTCCGCCACTCGTCGTTCGGCGATGGCGCAGTTGCTCCGACAGCGTTAATTCATACAGGCGGGTCCGACCGCGCTAAGCGCCTTTGAGCGATATCCGACAATTCTGTCGGCGCCGATTTCGCCAGATGCTTGGAGCCCACCACGGTTTCGCGCAGGCCTATGTCGCATTTATGTCCACTCACCCCAACCGGCACGACGACGAAGGCTGCAGCGCCCCAAAAATCGCGATTTGTTCACGGTCGAGACGCTCGCCGCCAACATCGGCCGTCGTCGAACAGGACCCTGGGCGCGGAGTGCGTCAGGCTGCGGTAGGTCAATGTCGCGTTGAGGCTCGTCCGATGTACGACAATGCTGGACATGCGAGACCGCCCGTTTGAGCCATTTCGTTGTATTAGAAAGAGTTCTTCCTTTGGCGCGCGTCTTGCTTCTGGCATTTGCAGGACACACCACGGACCGACTTATCGCGCGGAGATATCGACATGCCAGCACAAAGGTTCCCAACTTCCGATCATCAAGGAGCGGATCGATTCAGATGCAGAAGTAAACTGGCTGTTCGCGCCTGTCGAGCTGAGGCAGCGCAGGCGCATATTCCGCTGTCGTGCCCCGGCTACCGGCACGACGGCGCCGAAAAAGCCCTGCACGACCTTCGCCTCGCTTCATGAGCGGGTTTCGGGCGCTACAATCTTGCCGCAGGCGTGGGAGAAGTGATCGATGCCGACGCGCTCAAGCGCAATTTAGATCGAAATTCGGCAACTCGCTTGCCGAATCTTCCCTAATGCCAATTGCGGAAACCACGCCGAAGCCGAGGCAGAAAACCTGCATTTGAAGTGCAGCGTCTGGCGGGTGGATCCGGATACATTCAACAGTAGGAACCTAAATCATGGCTCACTCTGCGGACCTCGACCTGTTCCGCCAGCGCATCGCCGAGGCGCTCCCTTCGGCCAATATCCCAACCCTACTACTCCTTCTGTACCAGTTCACAGGAGACGAGTACTGGCTCAACCCGCCGCTTATTCCTGTGAAGAGTGGCTGGGGCGACAACGACTCAGGAGGGCTCGCGGACGAATTGCAGACGGAGATTCGCAATGCAGCACTGGCCGCCATCATCTCTTGGCGCCGCGGCGCACAAGTCGCCAAGCAGGACCTGTCGGCAGAAGAGTTGATCCGCATGCTGACTGTGTCGGAGGCCGAGCCTATCCCGCCAGAATACGCTGACATGATGCTTCATAAGCTGCGGAGATATTCAGGCGCTATTCCGGATCCGGTGTCCTTGCCGGAGGGATTTCGTGTGCTCATCATCGGGGCGGGTATGTCCGGTGTCGCAGCCGCGATTCGGTTAAGACAATTGGGCATCCCCTACATCCAGATCGAAAAGCAAGACAGCACCGGCGGAGTCTGGCACTCACATCACTATCCTGGCTGCGGAGTGGACACGCCCGGGCATCTCTACTCCTACACTTTTGCGAGCGGTGACTGGAGCAAGTACTTCCCGTTGCAAAAGGAAATCGACGACTACTTCAACCGTGTTGCCCGCGACTTTGGGATCGACAGCTCCATCCGCTACGGCACCGAGTGCCTGGTCACCCGCTATGACGAAGAGACCCTAACTTGGCACTCCCGGTTACGCCTGCCCAACGGTACGGAAGAAACCGTCGTGACCAATGTGGTCCTCTCGGCCGTGGGCGGCTTCACCACGCCGAAATGGCCGAACGTTTCGGGCCTGCGCGACTTCGACGGTCCGGTGGTGCACACCTCGGAATGGGATCCAGAAGTCGCGCTCGACGGTAAACGTGTGGCCGTGATTGGTAATGGGGCTTCGGCAATGCAGATTGTTCCCGCCATCGTAGATCGGGTGGGTGCCTTGACAATCTTCCAGCGCTCACGCCAATGGGCGGCGCCCTTCCCGAAGTTTCAAAAGCCGGTTCCGGAACCGGTGCAGTACTTGTTCCGCGAGGTGCCACATTACGAATGGCTGTACAGGCTCCGGCTCAGTTGGATTTTCGACAGTGAAGTGCATGAGGCCCTGCAGAAGGATCCGGCCTGGCCGCATCCGGACCGTTCCGTGAATGCGGTTAACGACGGCGACCGCGAGACTTACACACGATACATCGAGGGAGAGCTGGCGGGGCGCCCTGACCTTCTCGCCAAGGTCATCCCGTCGTACCCGCCATTCGGCAAGCGGATGCTCCTGGACAACGGTTGGTACAGAACCTTACTGAAGCCGCACGTTACGCTGGTAGACGAAGCTGCTGCGCGTGTTGAGGGCAGGTCGATTCATGCGATTAATGGTGAAACGCATGAGGCGGACGTTGTCATCGTCGCCTCGGGCTACGATACCACGCGCTATCTACTTCCGGTTCAAGTGATCGGACGCGATAGTCGGACGGTACGTGAGGTCTGGAACGATGATGACTGCCAAGCTTACCTTGGCACTGTTGTAGCGGGATTCCCAAATTTCTACATGCTATACGGCCCCAATACGGCGCTCGGCCATCGCGGCAGCTTCATTTTCACGATCGAGAGCCAAATTGATTACGTGCTGAGTGTTCTGCGCCAGATGGGCGAGAAGAAGCTTGTCGAAGTAGAATGCCGGCAAGATGTATATCAACGTTACAACCTGGAAATCCAACAAATGCACCAGCAGATGATCTGGAGCCATGCCGGCATGTCCACCTTCTTTCGCAACGACCGAGGGCGAATCGTAACGAACAGCCCTTGGCGTCTGGTCGATTATTGGAAGTTGTTGAAGGAGGCGGATCTCGGTGACTACCGCACCGTGCCGCAGGTTGATTCCCGATTAGAGGCTTCGGTAGAAGCGATTTGAGAGGGCGATCAACGACCCCGCTCGCGACTACCGCCTCGACCTTCTTGACCGCGGCCGCCTATCGGCATTGCGCTGCAATGACGAATGGGGCGACGTCCATAGCGAATTGGCGCTGCCAACGGATGCGTCAGCATGGGCCCTTGTGCTAGCTGCGCCGCCATCCGTCTAGGCGTCGGAAGGGCACCGTAACGTTAACCGAGCATCGATCAAAATGTGGGATCTGGCGGCATAACCAGATTTTCCCGTGATCCTCTTTATCGTCGCCACCGATTTCCGGCGCAGGTGATTGCCCATGCCGTTTGGCTCTATTTCCGGTTTCCGCTCAGCCTGCGGATGGTCGAGGATATGCTGGCAGCTCGTCGCGTCATCGTCTCTCATCAGACCGTGCGACTTTGGGCTGAGAAATTCGGCAGACACTTTGCCAATGATATCCGGAAGCGATCGGCCGGCAAGCTCGGTGACAAATGGCACCTCGACGAGGTCGTCATCACCACCGGTGGAAAGAAACACTGGCTTTGGCGCGCCGTTGATCAGGGCGGGTTTGTTCTCGACGTGTTGGTGCAAAGCCGTCGCAATGCCAAGGCGGCAAAGCGCTTGATGCGAAAGCTTCTGAAAGGGCAAGGCCGTTCGCCGCGTGTGATGATCACCGACCAGCGTCGATCCTACGGTGCGGCGAAACGGGAGATCATACCAGGCGTCGAACATCGATCGCACAAGGGCCTGAACAATCGGGCGGAGAACTCTCATCAACCCGTCCGACGGCGGGAGAGGCGCCAAATCGCGCGCCTTCACGCCGAATGAACCAAAGCCTCACTCCCAGATCTTGTTTTCACAGCGTTAAGTTTACGGTGCCGAGAGAATTGGTCGATGCAGCAGACAACTGGCTGGGATTCAAGCGCCTCGAACTGACAGTCTACACCGACGATGCTCCAGCGATCCGGCTATACGAAAAGTTTGGCTTCGAGCGGGAGGGAATTCGCCGCTCCTTCGCCTTCAAGGGAGGTACCTACGTCGATGCTCTGAGCATGGACCGAGTGCTTTTCTGATTTTGGCCTATTGCCGCGAAGTTGGGGGGTCAATAAAGAAGCGAAGTCATGATAAGAAGACTCTACAGACCAGAGCACAGGCTTATAAAGGGCAGGATGCAGTGATGCTGAAAACCGATACCCGCCAAGCGAACTGGCGCCGTGCCAATCCAGGCAAATATGATGCTCACCTTGCTGTGCAGCGTGCATTGAAGGCAGGCGAGCTGGAGAAGCAAACCTGTGAGGTCTGCGGCGTCGAAGCGGTCGATGCCCATCACGATCAATATGACGAGCCTTTAAAGGTACGGTGGTTATGCCGGCGGCATCACACGAGGCTTCATCACTACGGCGAAGATATGTTTCCGGTCAGGAACGCACTTTAAGGGCCCGACCAAACGGCTCTGCTCTTCTTGTTGCCGTCACGCCGCCAGTGACATGCTTCCGGCCTTCCGCCGCGGCCGGCCTTGTTTAGGGGATCTTCAGGTCACGCAAATAAGAATGCGCGCCGCTTTGGCTTCGGCCCACGCACGCGCTCGGGATGGACTCTGGAGCAGAGAAGAGGTATCTTATCACTGGGTATTACTACGTGATAAGGTGCCGGCTATGGCAACGTCTCTCAAGATCGACGACACACTGAAAAGTCGCGTCCAGCAGCTCGCCAGCCAGCGCCGCCGCTCGCCTCACTGGATCATGCTCGAAGCGATCCAGCAGTACGTTGAGCGCGAGGAAGCACGCGAGAGCTTCAAGCAGGAGGCCTTGGCGTCCTGGGCCGCGTACAAGGAAACCGGTCGCCACCTGACCGGCGAAGAAGTCCGCACTTGGTTGACTACCTGGGGCACCGATGACGAAAAGCCGGTGCCAGAGTGCCACAAGTAATCGTCACCGAAGGCGCCGCGGAAGGCTTGGAGCGATGCCGGCGCTTCCTGGCCACTAAGGCCCCCGAAGCCGCCAGACGGGCCGGCCAGGCCATCGAGCGGCAGTTCCTGCTTCTGGAGACGGCGCCCGACATTGGCCGTCCGTTCCCCGAAACGCCTGAGCTGCGCGAGCTGGTGATCGCTTTCGGGGACTCCGGCTATGTGGCCCTGTACCGTCACGAGCCGGCCGACGACGCGGTATATGTTCTGGCCTTCCGGCACCAGAAAGAAGCGGGCTACTAAACTAGGTTCGGGTGCCCCTCAAAAGCGTCCATGGCCGGTCGACCCGGCCGTGAACGCTTCGCCGTCAATTTTAGCTTGCGCAAACTCCCAGCGCTAGCGCTGCGGCGCTCCTCGATCACTTCGGCGTCGTCGTCACCTGCAGCCGCTTTCCTGAAGGTTATGCACCGCAACAGCACGCTCGGCGTCGTATAGGCGCTGCAACCAGAAATCATGGAGTTTGCGTCAAGCGATGAAGGTCTTGCGTTTATCGCGCCTTCTCCGCGATCACCGACGAAAAAGTGCGGAGCCGCACCCTTGACCTTGTGAAGCGCTCGCAGAACAGGATCCGGCATAAAGCGCCGGTACCCGGCTCAGACACACAAAGAGCAGTCCATGAGTCTCATTTCTGAGTTAATACAGCCGCAAACTATCGATCGCTCGCGATACGAGACGCAACGTGCGCGAGCAGACAGGGATTGCTAAAATCGTGCTTGATGGGAAGGACGACTCCAGAGCTGATGGTCGCGGCCGTCTTGCTGAGGTAAGTTGTAGCAGGAAGTCCCAGGGCCGGACGGCCGCATGTTCTCGTGGACAGTAGTTCAGCCGCATTCAGCTGATTGGGCCACGCCCTGATCCTTGCTGTCCGACAGCGCGGGGCGGACGTCAACGAAGCCAATCTCGAACAAGCGCGACCTCTCAGCGGTCTTATGGGCAAGGCTCTGCCATGCATCACGTATCGTTGCGCGGCCCCCACACCTTCCGGCAGCCGGCCTCGAACGGGAAGGTTCCATCCGTCCGCGACTTCCCGGATGCTGAACTCCGGGCTACTGTCCCGTAACCCACTCCACTTCCGCGCATGAGTCCCGTCTCACTTAATCTGAACACAGGCCGATGATTGCGAGCGCGATGCTACGGTGTAGCACAGCCTCACACAACGTGAGCGCGAGTGCCTCGCCAATCTCACCGGTTTTGAGCAGGTATCATGCCTCGGCAAAGGGGAGTGACGACGGCTCGGCCAATGGCCAACACCACTCGTCGGCTTCTCGAGACCAAACAACCCCATTTCGGTCTGGATGTCGGTCGCGTCAGCGATGCGCCAAACAGGAAGGGCGTGATCAACACGGCCGTTATTTCAATTATCTTTCCTCGGATGAAGTTGTCCGAATGTATGAGCTCTCCGGACGGTGGGAGATCCTGTCCATCACAGATTACCTCGGAGGCGGCTACGATTCAGGTGCCCAGAGACCTTGGGTTGCAATCATGGTCAGAAAGCCGGAATGATCCGCGTCGAGCACAACATCGGCTTTAATTTAATTCGCATTGCGGCCGTTTCACCGTTTGCGGCGGTCTTCCGTTCCCATCCTTCCACAACGGATGGGAACCGGAAAGATCGGACCCGAAGTGGTCATTCGCCAGTAGGAAGGTAAGCGATAGCAGATGGCGATCAAGTGACGCTACGTTCTGCGCTCCAGATCAGCTCTGGTGAATAACTACCACAGCCCGATCTTGCCCGTTCGCACCAGCGCGCGCGCCTGGCTGATTTCGCCGCCGTGGTGGGGCCGCGTTGCCAGCCAAAAGCACCCTTTGGCGCGCACGACACTCGGCCACGACGTGTCGATGAAAGCCTGGAAAAGCATGGGATCGAACGGCTTCTTCGCCCGATAGACAAAGGAGTGAATGCCCTATTCTTCCGTTTCAGGGATGTGGTCCTTAAAGCCGTGCAGTTCCTTGAGCCAGAGCGGATGCGTCTCGGCTTTGGCGAATTTGAACCGGCCGGTTCTGGCGCAACCTTCCCGATCCGCTCGCGACCTGGGACCGGCGGGCGGCGTAGCGAGGGGCCGGAAACTCGGACTTGCAGGGTCACGGGCGCCTCCGCCAGCAGTCGATGGACATGGAAAACTACACGACGGACGGTGACTGGGAGCGTTCTGTGCCATCCTGCTTTGCGGTCAATCGCGTCACTACGAATAAGGCATCGTTGCGGACGTCGGAATGGCGCGGACGCTCGACGTCGCTTCAAATTCTTGAATCGATCAGCGCTGATCGATTCATAAATGTCCTTGGACGCCCCGACCCTTGACCGGCCAAGCTTGGAGCCATGACCCAGCACCGGTTCCGCCTATACGTTCAGCGCATCGACACGACCAAGTACGTCGCACGCGTTTATGCGATGTCGATTGAACCGGATCTCTTCGGCGGCGCTTCGCTTGTGCGTCGCTAGGGCCGCATCGGCACGCGGCCAAGAGCGCATTGATCTGTTTAAGGATGAGCGTCAAGCGATCGGTCACTTCTTTTTCTTGGCGCGCCAGAAGCGCGGGCGCGGTTACAGGCCACGATCGCACTGTTGAGCCGTGAAGTATCGACGCATAGTTCGCCGAGCGGGAGAAGGATGCACCGGCATCATCGTGCAATATACCTCACGCCGACGAACGCGAGAGGCATGCGAGTAAGCAATCACGGCAGAGAGCTGGAGAGGGCTCCCGGAACCTAAATGCGGACAGAACGTCAGAAACAAAGAACAAAAACTGTCGATGGACAGCGCCTTTCTCTCTGGCAGCCTTTCTTCCGACCGAAATACCTGCAAATTACGCGCGTCGATCTCAACTGATGCTGGCCAAGGAGAAGACCATTGACGGAATCGCGTTCGGAGATAAAGGAGCGGAGACTTGAGCTCACCGCCCGCATCGTGTCCGCCTATGTTAGCTGCAATGTCGTTTCCGCCGGAGATCTGCGCCACCTTATCCGGCAAACCTACGAGTCGCTGGACGGGACTTCTCAAACAGCAAAAGCCGAGCCCGCCGCCGAGGAGCTACGCCGCGCCGTCCCGGTCAAGAAATCCGTAACAGAGGATTTCATCATCTGCCTGGAGGACGGCAAGAAATTCAAATCTCTGAAGCGGCACCTGATGGCAAAGTACGGTCTCACGCCGGAGCAATATCGGGAGAAGTGGAAGCTTCCAGCCGACTACCCGATGACAGCTCCGAATTATGCCCGACAGCGCTCCGAACTCGCACGTGCGACCGGCCTGGGAAAGAAACCGGCATCAGCGCCCGCGAAAGCCCCGCCTCCTATTCGCAAGGAGATAGGCCTCAATTTTTAGTTGATGCCGGGGCCCGAGAGTGACCCATGACAGGTGAACATGTCGCCAAGCAGGAAGAGCCAATGATCGACCGGCGAGACTTGACCGACGCGGCGATGGACGCACGGCAAGACGCACACATCGGTTCCGCGACATGCGCGAGCAGACTGGTTCGTACACGGGACGTTCTGATCGATCTCCGGATATCGTCGGAGCGCGTTCGCGACCTATCCGCGGAAGAGGTCAGGGCTCTCTTCGATGCGGCTGACGTTATCAGGACATTGAAAATCATCTTGACCAAAGCGAGTGAACCACCACGCAGGTCTCCCACTGCGGCAACACTCTGAATGATCCGGTTCGACATTCGACGACTGCTCCGAAATTGAAGCCGATCCACGATTCCAATCATAGAACGGCCGGTTTCCGTCTCTGAAGATACCCCTGAGTCAGCATCATGGGCCTCTTATGCTGCCGTTAAGCGCTCCAGCCCGACCGGTTTGAGAGGCCGACCAATCTCGATATCTGTCACTGGCACGCCCGCTCGGCCGGCGAGTTTAAGGACGCCGCAGCCAACGACCCAATTCGCTGATTGTTCTACCCAGCGTACTTTGTGCTAGCCACACGTACAACTCTGCGTTATATTTGCATCGCAACCAGAACAAATAACCGAGGAAGAGCACCTCTCGTTTCAGCGTATTTCTCAGTCCTGAGAAAGCGATGCGTTACGCTGCAAAACCACACGAGAATGCGACAATGAACATTATTATGCCCGTTCTAAAGTCGGCGCAGAGATCGGCCTAAGGGACGTGTCTGTCAGGAGCGGCAACGACAGGCTGGCGCCAGCGGAGGTTGTCCACTGACATCAAACACGATTGCTCTTTGTTTAATGACTGATCGACACGAGGATTTTTGTCATGCGAGGTGAACGCGACAATATCATCAATCGCGAAAGAGAATTTCACAACACAAGGTTCAGTCATGGGGAGGATCCAAGACGATATCTGGACAAATGGTACCAGACGATCCGTCATGGCGCTGAACGTCAGGACGAGGAGATAAAACGTCTGTCGAAAGACGCAGACGTGCTGGAGTACGGTTGTTCCGACGGTGGGTGGTCTCTGTATTCCCTGCATCTTACCGACATCTGCCGGTCTCTGGCAGGGATCGATGTCTCAGATGTCGCCGTAAGCAAGGCGACCGAACGGGCGCGGAAGATTGGAGCCGCGAACGCCACATTCGTTGCGATGAATGCGGAAGCCATGTCCTTTGAGGACAATAGGTTTGACCTAGTACACGGACGCGGGATCGTCCATCATCTGGATCTGGAACGCTGTTTTGCCGAAGTCGCGCGCGTCTTGAAGCCCGGTGCGGTCGCAAGCTTTTACGAGCCGATGGGACATAATCCCCTCCTGAATGCCTACAGAAGGCGAACACCCGACGTCCGCACCGTCGATGAACACCCTTTGCTGATGTCGGACCTTGCGTTGGCCCATCGCTATTTCGATGACGTCCAGGTGGAATACTTCGGCCTCTGCTCCGTCGGAAGCGCCCTGATGCCGTCCGGCGTGCGGGAGCTGGCCTATGCGGCCGGAAAGGCGATTGATGCGGTCGTCCTGACGCTGCCTTTCGTGAAGCGGTTCGCCTGGCATGCGTTGCTGACCCTTAGAAACTGAACATTCCGACAGGATTCTTGGAGTGTAGCGACCATGTGCACGTCCAGCTGCAGGAAGTCGCCTGTTGCCGCTGCTACAGTCGCGGCACTCCTCCTGCTATACTTGATTCCTCTTTCCGCTCTCGCCGAGCAAAATCTGGGCGAGCAATTCCGGCTTGTCGGCAGATTTGTCCAACCGTCGCCCTCGACGGCCATCTTCGCTTGGCCTGGCAGCACGATCGAAATCGAATTCACCGGTACGTCGCTTGAGGTGTTTTTCCAGGACACCGGACGCAACAGCATGGTCGTCGAGGTTGACGGTGTAACTTCGCGGCTGGACCTCAGCAAAGAGAAGACCGAATATCGGGTGGTTGCCGAGGCCACGCACGGTAAGCATCTTGTCCGCCTGATCAGGCGAACGGAGGCGCTGTTCGGGCCGACCGTCTTCACTGGTGCAACCACCGACGGGGTGTTCAGCAGCCCTCCCAAGAGGACGCGAAGGCTATTCCTGATCGGCGATTCCATCTCAGCCGGATACGGCATCGAGGGCAAGACTTCGTCTTGCAAATTCAGCGCCGATACCGAGAACCAATATCTCACCTATGGTGCCGTGGCCGCCCGCGAGTTCGACGCGGATGCGATCACTGCGGCGGTTTCGGGCAAGGGTCTCGTCCGCAACTATGGCGGCGATACAAAGAACACGATGCCCGAGATCTATCTGCGTGGATCGCCCGCACATCCGGGCAATCTGCCGTTCCCGCGATCCGACGTGATCGTCGTTCATCTCGGCACCAACGACTTCGCCAATGGCGGTCGTCCCCCCGATTTTGTCGAACGCTACATCGCGTTTCTGGCCGAACTGCGAGAGAACGATCCCGATGCGATGATCTATGCTGCCATCGGGCCGATGTTGGCGGGTGCTGATCTCGAAGCCGCGACAAGGGCGGCGAAAAATGCGGTCGAGGCACGGTTGGCCTCCAAGGACACAAAGGTCGCCTTCATCCGTTTCGAGAATATCGCCGGCCAAGCGGTGCTGGGATGCGACTGGCATCCCAGCATTGCCAGCCATGAGCACATGGCTTCTATCCTGAGCGCGAGGATCGAGGCGGACCTCAAATGGGACCGGCGGCAATGAGGACGATGCGGCCCGAGATTGGCGGAACGGTCGTTGAAAGGAAAAGTGGCAGGCCTAAGCTTCACAGCTTGCAGATATTGCGTTTCGTCGCCGCCTTCAGTGTCGTGCTGTTCCATCTCGGCGCCACATATAAGGCCGAGTTCGGGATGGAGCGAAACATCTTCCTCATCGGTTCCAGTGGGGTCGATATCTTTTTCGTCATCAGCGGCTTCATAATCGCCTATACCGCTGATCCCGACCGGGGCCCCTTGCATTTTGTCTGGCGCCGTATCGTGCGGATCGTACCGCTTTACTGGACCCTGACCTTCGGTTTGGCAGCCATCGCCTTGCTCATGCCGAGGCTGCTCAATTCGACCGTCGTCGACGCCGAGAGTCTTTTGAAATCCCTTTTCTTCATTCCTTACGAAGCAAGCAGCGGCGACACGCGACCAATCCTGTTCCTGGGCTGGACGCTCAACTACGAAATGTTCTTCTATGCGCTTTATGCGTTATGCATCGAAACCGGATTCCGCTCGAGCTTGGCGCCGCTGGTGCTCGTTCTCACCGTCGTTGCGGCTGGGCGGCTTTTTGAGGTCGACAACGTCGTGTGGGAATTCTACACGAATCCGATCATTCTTGAATTTGCCCTCGGCATCGTCCTTTGCATCCTCTACCGGCGATACACCGATGTGTTCGCGAAATCCGCCCGCTATCTCATCTTGACGTTCATAGCAGCGTTTACGGCCAGGCTGGCTTTGCCGGGCATGACATCGATCTGGGCGAATGCCATTGTTGCGGCAGTCCTCGTGGCGGCGGTGTTGACGGCTCCCGCTGCAAAAACGCCGCTCTCCTCCTTGCTGGTGCTGCTTGGCGACGCCTCCTATTCCCTCTATCTCTCTCACCCCTATGTCTTTCAACTCTGGATAAAGGCTTCGCCTGAACGATTGGGCGTCGCCACGCAGCTGGTGATGGGCGCCATCACCAGCGTGGGGGCGGTTGCCGTCTCGGTGGCGTTGTATCGCCTCCTCTCTCGCAGAGATTCCTTCTCGGCCGGGATTTCCGCGGCAGGTGTTATGGGCAACGCTGGATTTTGCTTCGGCCCACGGTGCGAAAACGGCGCAGTGCGCGCTCTCTCTATGATCGATGATTGACCGGTAACGGACTGCATCCGATCCAAGGAAATTTTGGCTTGGTCGGTGCCGAATACCGCAACCCCGATGACGATTTGCCCACGGATTCGAAGTTCGGCGGTGCTGTTATTATGCAGGCTGGATCTGACGGCGGATGCACCAGAATTTGCAGCATCGGTCCGTTCGTGAGCTGGAACACGAACTGCTGCACTTGAACGAAACGGACCCCGCAAATTGAAATGTGCGAGAACAGGATTTCGTTCACGCCGTTCAAACCTTCACCCGAACCGAAGGGGCTTGGCTGCGATCAAATCGCAGCTGGTCAGCGCTGGCCCATGACAGGTCTTCTAAGCCCTCAGGAACTGCGAGGTCTTGTCGAAGCTCAACCCCGGAAAAATCCTCGTCGCCAGGTCGCGGGCCGTCACGTCGAACTGCCGATAGAAAGCGTCTTGAACATCATCAAATTTTGAAAAAGGAACAGGTGTCGCTTGGCACATTGCAATGCCGTTAGGGGAGGACGGCAACCACATGGGGTAATCGCGGGAGCGAGTCGCCCCTGATGCAGTCCCGACA
>NZ_JABEKV010000001.1:446698-947317 GCF_013283645.1 Sinorhizobium psoraleae | reverse complement strand
TGATCGGGCTTATAGACCCGCACCCTTTCCCCAGTCAACAGCCATTTTCAAAAAAAATGACAGTTTTCTGACAAACCTCGGCGACGCAAGGCTTTGCGGGTTGGAGATTCTTTTCTCGCCGGATCGGCCGCCCTGTGGATTCACAATTTCGCCCTCACTTCTTCACAATCAACCGATCTAAGCGACATCATCGATGCTTCGCTTCGGGGGACACAGGCGGGGGCCCTCCCCCTCGCCGATTTGACTCCGGCGCGCGGAGGATGCACACCTTCGCGTAACGTATCGACGTCAAGAATACGGATACGAGTAATCAGGGGCGCTTAAGCTTGGCATGATCACCGACAAGAACATGGTCCGGTCGCTCGGCGACCAGCCGCCGATCCTTGCGGATGGCCGCCGCGCGCCGGACCGGCGCGAGATCTCGATGCGCTGGCTGTCGGGCACGTTCCTCACCGGTATCACATCGAGCCTGCTAATGGGCGTCGCCCTCTTTGCCGCTCTCGACGGCCGGCAGCAACTAGCGATTCCGGCGGAGGCCTTTGCAGCACTCGACCCTTCCGCTCCCGGCGCTGCACCGATCAGTGCTGCCAAGCGCGGCGACCGCATCCTTTCGCCGAACATCGTCGCCAAGCCCGCCGACAAGACGGTCATGGAAGTCTCGACGATGATCCATGACGGCGAGAAGGAGGTCGTCCGCCGGCAGCCCTTCGTCCATGTCAAGATGGCGCTCGCGGCCAATCACCAGACGTCCGAAAACTATCCCGCATTCGATCCGCTGGCGATCTTCGCGACGGACGACGCGGACGCGGAAGCTCCGGTAGCACGGACGGGCACCATCTACGGTTCGGACGTCGAATCCGAGGTTGCACTGAAAACCATCGACTTTCCGCTGAAGGGATCCAGCCTCACTTTTGGACCATCCATGTCGCTCGACGAGGTGGAGGAAAACGTCCGTACCAACGGCTCGGTCCTGACTGAAGGCAACACGCAGGTTGCTTCGCTTTTCTATGTCGACCCGCAACGCTTCGCTTCGGACGCAGGCGAGCTCGATCTGATCCAGGGGCTGTCGGCCCGGATCGTCGAGGAAAACATGAGCGTTTCGGCCTATGAGAACATCACCAAGCAGAGCACCGAATATGCGGACGACGTAATCCCGGTTCGCCGCCCGACGCCGATCGCGACGGCGATGGTGAATGCCGGTTATTCCAAGGCGCAGGCCGAGGATGCCGGAGGCTACATCGAGGAGGCACTCGGCGCCAAGGAGCTGGCCGCCGGCGACGTCCTGCGCATCGGGATCATCCAGAAAGGTGAGGAGGCGCGGATCGTGCGCGCCACCATTTACTCGCGCAATCGTCACGTGCTCACCATGGCCGTCGACGACAAGGGCCGTTTCGTTCCCGGCGCCGAGCCGCCGAGGCTCGATGCGGTCGCGACCGCCTTCGACGACAACGGAATGCCTGTGGTCGCCAGCGGTCATGACCTGCCGCGCGTCTATGACGGTATCTATCGAGCCGCCCTTTCCTACGGCATGAATTCCGACATGGTGGCCCTGGTGGTCAAGCTGCTGGCAAGCAATGTCGATTTCCAAGCGCAGTTGAAGCCTGCGGATTCGCTCGAGGCTTTCTTCTCGGTCACCGACGAAAGCGGGCGCGCGACGGACGAATCCGAGCTTCTTTACGTGAATGCCAAGTTCGGTGACGCCGAGACCCGGTTCTACCGTTTTCAGGATCCGGACGACAATTCGATCGATTACTTCGACAAGGACGGCAAGAGCATCCGCCAGTTCCTCTTGCGCAATCCTCTTCCGAACGGCCACTTCCGTTCCGGTTTCGGCATGCGCCGCCACCCGATCCTCGGCTTCTCCCGCATGCATACCGGCGTGGACTGGTCGGCGCCGCGTGGCACCCCGATCATCGCCGCCGGAAACGGCACGGTCGAGAAAGCCGGCTGGGACTCCGGCGGCTATGGCAACCAGACTCTGATCCGCCATGCCAACGGCTACGTTTCGTCCTACAATCACCAGAGCGCGATCGCCAAGAACGTCAGGCCGGGCGCCAAGGTCGTCCAGGGCCAGGTGATCGGTTGGGTCGGCACGACCGGGCTTTCCACCGGCCCTCATCTCCACTACGAGCTGATCGTCAACGGCAACAAGGTGGATCCCCTGCGCATCCGCCTGCCCGGCGGCAAATCGCTCAAAGGCGAGGCGCTGGCGACCTTCGAGAAGGAACGCATGCGTATCGACGAACTCCTCGGCAAGGACGAGGGCGGCAACGAGGTTGCGAGCAAACAATAATATCCATCGCGTGAGCCATGCAAAAGGCCGCCTCTCGGCGGCCTTTTCTGTCTCGATCTTTCCGCCTTACGCGGCTTCCTTCTCGGCGGGGGTCCCGCGCTTGAAGTTCAGCCGGTCGGATCCGGCGATAACCTTCACCGCGGAGCCGTCCGGGAACTCGCCCTGCAGCATCTTCTCGGCCAGCGGATCCTGAACATATTTCTGAATCGCCCGCTTCAAAGGCCGTGCACCATAGGCGGGATCATAGCCCTTGTCGGCCAGGAAGGCGCGCGCCTCGTCCTCCAGTTCGATCGTGATCTTGCGATCGGCAAGCAGCTTGCGCAGCCTTTCGAGCTGGATATCGACAATCGCGCCCATTTCCGAGCGACGCAGCCGGTGAAACAGAATGATCTCGTCCACGCGGTTCAGGAATTCCGGACGGAACGCGGCCCTGACCACCTCCATCACCTGATCCCGAACCGCATCGCTGTCCTCGTTCTCGCCGAGAGCGGTCAGGTATTCCGCACCGAGATTCGAGGTCATGATGATCATCGTGTTCTTGAAGTCGACGGTGCGCCCCTGGCCATCGGTCAGCCGGCCGTCGTCAAGCACCTGCAAGAGCACGTTGAAGACATCGGGATGGGCCTTCTCGATCTCGTCGAAGAGCACGACCTGGTAAGGCCGGCGGCGAACGGATTCGGTCAACGCCCCGCCCTCTTCATAGCCGACATAGCCGGGAGGCGCACCGATCAGCCGGGCCACGGAGTGCTTCTCCATGTATTCCGACATGTCGACCCGCATCAGCGCGGTTTCGTCATCGAAGAGGAACCGGGCAAGTGCCTTGGTCAACTCCGTCTTGCCGACGCCGGTAGGCCCAAGGAAGATGAACGAACCGATCGGTCGGTTCGGATCCTGAAGCCCGGCGCGTGAACGCCGAACGGCACGCGAGACGGCCTGGACCGCATCGCCCTGGCCGACGACCCATTTTGCGAGTTCGTCTTCCATCCTGAGCAGCTTCTCGCGCTCGCCTTCGAGCATCTTGTCGACGGGGATGCCGGTCCAGCGCGAAACGATATGGGCAATGTTGTCCGGGGTGACAACCTCCTGCACCATGGCATTCGCTTCCGAACCGTCCTGGCTTTCCGCTTCGGCAAGCTCCTTCTCGAGTTTCGGGATCACGCCGTAGGCAAGTTCACCCGCGCGCTGGAATTCGCCCTTGCGCTGGACGATCTGAAGCTCGTTGCGTGCTTCGTCGAGCTGCTTCTTGAGATCGGCGGCTTGCCCGAGTTTCTGCTTTTCTGCCTGCCAGCGCGCCGTCAGTGCGGCAGCTTCCTCTTCGAGAGAGGACAGGTCGAGTTCCAGTTTTGCGAGACGATCCTTGGAGGAGGCATCGGTCTCCTTTTTCAAGGCTTCGCGCTCGATCTTCAGTTGAATGACGCGCCGGTCGAGTTCGTCGAGTTCCTCCGGTTTGGAGTCGACCTGCATCCTCAGGCGAGACGCGGCCTCGTCCATCAGGTCGATCGCCTTGTCCGGCAGGAAGCGGTCGGTAATGTAGCGGTTGGAAAGCGTCGCGGCGGCCACCAGCGCGGAATCCGAAATCCGCACCTTGTGGTGCTGCTCGTACTTCTCCTTGAGGCCGCGCAGGATGGAGATCGTGTCCTCGACCGTCGGCTCGTCGATCATCACCGGCTGGAACCGCCGGGCAAGGGCGGCGTCCTTCTCGACATGCTTGCGATACTCGTCGAGCGTCGTCGCGCCGACGCAATGCAGTTCGCCACGAGCGAGCGCGGGCTTCAGAAGGTTCGAGGCATCCATGGCCCCATCCGCCTTGCCGGCGCCGACGAGCGTATGCATCTCGTCGATGAACAGAATGATCTCGCCGCTTTCCGATTGAACCTCGTTGAGCACGGCCTTCAGCCGCTCCTCGAATTCGCCGCGGAATTTCGCGCCGGCAATCAACGCGCCCATGTCGAGCGCCATCAGGCGCTTGTCCTTGAGGCTTTCCGGCACGTCGCCGTTGACGATCCGGAGCGCAAGGCCCTCGGCGATCGCCGTCTTGCCGACGCCCGGCTCACCGATCAGCACCGGGTTGTTCTTGGTCCGCCGCGAAAGCACCTGGATCGTGCGACGGATTTCGTCGTCGCGGCCGATCACCGGGTCGAGCTTGCCCTCCCGCGCTTCCGCCGTCAGATCGCGCGCGTATTTCTTGAGCGAATCGAAGCCCTGCTCGGCATTGGCGCTGTCGGCCGTGCGCCCTTTACGGATTTCATTGATGACCTGGTTGAGCTTGGTCGGCGTGACGCCCGCCTTCGACAGGATCGATGCGGTGGCAGCCGAGCTTTCGATAGCCAGGGCCAGGAGCAGGCGCTCGACGGTCACGAAGCTGTCGCCGGCTTTCTTGGCGGCCTCCTCGGCCGTAGTGAAAATCTTGGCAAGCGGCTGTGACAGGTAGACGGAACCATTGCCGCCGGAGACTTTCGGGAGCTTCGCCAGAGCCTGAGCCGTGCCGGCTCTTGCCTCGCGCGCATCACCGCCGGCGCGTTCTATGAGAGACGCCGCCATGCCCTGATCATCGTCGAGCAATACCTTGAGGACGTGCTCGGGCGTGAACTGCTGGTGTCCCTCGGCCAACGCATAGGTCTGCGCCGATTGCAGGAAACCGCGCACGCGCTCGGAATATTTCTCGATATTCATTCTCTACCTCCATAGCCCGGCGAGCCCATCATCGTGGCACTGGCCGGTGTTTCAGGATCAGGCTCCCGCATT
Organism: Sinorhizobium psoraleae; assembly: GCF_013283645.1. GTDB lineage: Bacteria > Pseudomonadota > Alphaproteobacteria > Rhizobiales > Rhizobiaceae > Sinorhizobium > Sinorhizobium psoraleae. The sequence continues at coordinate 942,279 of NZ_JABEKV010000001.1, read as the reverse complement.
CGGCAAGCCTGTCATTGATGACTCGTCCTCGCGTTGCGCGGGATCAAGTCTTCGAAGCGGAATATGGGGCAGTGTTTTCAGAAATTAAAGGGCGGTGGCGGAAGGCGCTTGGCGAAATCTCCACGGACAGGTGGGGCCGGGCTCAACCAGAAAGAGCGCCCGGATCGCCGAGTAGCTGACATAAGAAAACCCGACCGCTGGGCGGCCGGGTTCTGGTCAATCGGTTGCGTAAGGCGAAGCGCCCGAGAGCGCTTATTCCGGGAGCGCTTATTCCGAGGCGGCTAGCGCCGGCGCATCGCCAGCAGCTTCGCCGGACGGCTGGGCGTCGCCCGATGCTTCGTCCTGCGCGCCGCGGCGCGGCTGGCGGCGCGGACGGCTGGCACTGCGACGGCGAGAGGCCGGACGGCCGGAGGTCGCCGCAGGCGTTTCCTCTTCCATTGCCACTTCGGCAGGCGTGCCTTCGATCACCGGCTGCGGACCGGAACCATCGATAACCGGCTGAGGTGCGCTCACGGAGGGTGCGGCAGCATTCGAGGCTGCGGGTGCATCCTCTGAATAGCCCTGATCCAGATCGTCCTGATCGCGATCGATCCCGTCCCGGTCCTGATAGTCCTGGCGCTCGTCGCGCTGGAAACGATCCTGCATCTGCGCCTGCGCCGCGGCGATGATGCGGTTGTAGTGCTCGGCATGCTGCAGGTAGTTTTCCGCCATGACGCGGTCACCGGAACTCTGCGCGTCGCGCGCAAGGGCAGCGTATTTCTCAGCGATGTGCTGAGCGGTACCGCGAATCTTCACATCGGGGCCGGAGCTATCGTAAGTCCGCGTAAGCGGATTGGATCCCTTGCGGTTATGGTTGTTTCCGTTGTTATTGTTGTTATTTCGCCCACGGCCGCGCTTGTTTTGCTGTCCTGGCCTCATAGTATATTCACCCGAATTCTCTTGATAATGATGATCATGTGATTCCGCATCCCGGCCGGACCTGTCCGCGCCCGAGAAAACACGCGCCACGAAAGACCGCATCGCGATCTCGGCGCCGGCTGACGTCAAATTAACAGGTACCCGCACAAGGCACTGTCGAACCCTAGCAACTCTTTCTTGAGAGCAATCCCCGTGGCCAGGTCATACCGGAGCGAATCTTTGGTCGATGACCTTACTGCCCAGTGCGCGGGGGCAAACTAGCCCGCTTCCTTTAGGATTCCAAGCCCTTTCTTTGCCCTTCAAGAAAAGAGATGTGCCGATGCAGCGTTTTTTCAACAGTTGCTGCCGCATTCCCGGTCGCGCTTGAATACAAGGGCCCGGTCGTTGCCGCCGAGGTCCTTCGCGCTGTCATGCAAACGGAACCCTTGCGCTGCGAACAGCGCCATCACCGCCTGCTTTTGATCGAAACCGATTTCCAAGCCTATTACGCCGTCTGCTTCAAGATGACGAGCAGCGTGAAGGGCAATGGCACGATAGGCATTCAGCCCGTCGTCTCCGCCATCAAGAGCAGCGGCCGGATCATGGAATTTCACTTCCGGCTCAAGCTCTTCGACGACTTTGGACTGGATATAAGGCGGATTTGAGACGATTATATCGAACCGCCCCCCGACCTCCTCGAACCAGTTGCTCCGAAGCGTCTGGAACCGCCCGGCAAGACCGTTGCGCTCTGCGTTTTCGCGCGCCGTCGCCAAGGCGTCCTCGGATATATCGGTACCAAGGCCGCGAGCTTCAAGTACCTCATCGAGAAGAGCAAGACAAATTGCTCCTGTTCCGATGCCGAGATCGATGATCCGGCAGGTTCCCTTGTTGGCGACAATCCGCCGCACATGCGGGATCATGCAGTCGACCAGCGTCTCAGTATCCGGCCGCGGCTCCAGCGTGTCCTTGGAGAGCTTGAGCGTGAGTCCGTAGAACTCCCTTTCGCCGAGGATGCGGTAGACCGGCTCGCGCGCTGCGCGACGCTCGACGGCAGCTCGGATGCGCGCCGCGACGGCGTCGTCAACCGCCTCCCCTCCCCGCGCCATCATTGCCGCTAACGAAAGCCCGAGCAGCCCGGAAATCAGGTGCCGGGCATCGACCGCCGCCGTCTCGATACCGGCGGCCTTCAGCCTGTCACGGCTTTCGGCAAGGAGGTGGTCGAGCGTCTCGGCCATTGCGGCTCAGCCCTGCTGCTCGCCGAGAAGCGCGAGCTGGCTTGCCTGATAATCCGCCAGCAGCGCATCCACGACCTCGTCGATCTCGCCCATCATCATCCGGTCGAGCTTGTAGAGCGTCAGGTTGATGCGATGGTCGGTGATGCGGCCCTGCGGAAAATTGTAGGTGCGAATACGCTCCGAACGATCGCCGGAGCCAACCTGGCTCCTGCGATCCGCCGACCGTTCACTGTCGGCGCGCTGGCGCTCCATATCGAAAAGCCGCGAGCGCAGCACCTGCATCGCCTTGGCGCGGTTCTGATGCTGCGACTTCTCCGAGCTCGTGACGACGAGACCGGTCGGAATATGGGTGATGCGGACCGCAGAGTCGGTCGTATTGACGTGCTGACCGCCGGCACCCGAAGACCGCATCGTGTCGATGCGGATGTCCTCGGGACGAATATCGATATCGATCTCCTCGGCCTCGGGCAGGACCGCCACCGTCGCCGCGGAGGTATGGATGCGCCCGCTCGCCTCCGTTTCCGGCACGCGCTGCACCCGGTGGACGCCGGATTCGAATTTCAGCCGCGAGAACACGCCGCGGCCCGATACCGTCGCGATGATTTCCTTGTAGCCGCCGGCCTCGCCCTCGCTTGACGAAAGAACCTCGACACGCCAGCCCTTGGTCGAGGCATAGCGCTCGTACATGCGGAAGAGATCGCCGGCAAAGAGTGCTGCCTCCGAGCCGCCTGTGCCGGCACGGATCTCGAGGATCGCGCTCTTTTCATCGGCCGCATCCTTTGGCAAGAGCAGGATTTGGATGTCCTGCTCGAGCGCGTCGATCCGCTCTTCGACGTCGGGTTTTTCCATCTCGGCTAGGTCGCGCATCTCCTTATCCGTCGCCCGGTCGGAGAGCATGGCGTTGATGTCGGCGAGTTCAGTCGTAGCTTTCTCGTAGGCACGGATCTTAGTCACGACCGGCTGCAGCTCGGAATATTCCGAGGCCAGCTTGACGTAGACGTCAGCCGACGGCCCGGCCGACATGCGAGCCTCGATCTCACCGAACCGACGCTCCAGTTCGCGCATCTTTTCAACGGGAAGCTTTGCCAAATGTAACTCCAAATGCGTTCGCCCCGCCCGAGATCATTCGGGCGTGGCCACTGCATGATTCCTTAAAACGGTTCCGATTTAAGGAATCATGCAACAAATCAAAGCTCTACAGCGACCTTTGCGCGTCTGATTAGACGCGCGGCGCTGTAAAGACGCTCCAATGCTGTCTAAACCGGTATGCCGTTGGCCCCTGCGAAATCAACGAGAAGCTGCCGAACCGACGTATCGGATTTCACGTCGTCGAGCGCAGTCTCCAGAAGCTCAGCCAGCTTGCCGGCATCGAGCGCCAGCAGCATCGCCTTGACCGGCCCGACCGCCGTCGGCGACATCGACACGGAGCGGAAGCCGAGACCAAGCAGCGCCATCGCCGACAGCGGCTTGCTCGCCATTTCGCCGCAGAGCGTCACCGGCGTGTCGTTGCGTTCGCCGGCCCGCACAATCTCCCGCAGGATGCGCAAGAAAGGCCGGCCGAGAATATCGAAACGATCCGATACACGGGCATTGCCGCGGTCGACCGCCATAGCGAACTGGAAGAGATCATTCGAACCGACGGAGACGAAATCCACCTCGGCCATCAGTTCGTCGAGCTGCCACATCAGCGCCGGAACTTCCAGCATTGCGCCGAACTGCAGCTTGCGCGGCAATTGCTCGCCAAGCTTCGACTGGCGCTCGATCTCCTTCTGCAAAAGTTCGCGCGCGATCTTGAGCTCGGAGACTTCCGTCACCATCGGCAGCATCAGCTTGAGTTCAGCGCCGGCGGCCGCTCTCAGCATCGCCCTCAACTGCGTGCGCAGAAGTCCCGGTCGGTCGAGCGAAAGCCGGATCGCCCGCCAGCCGAGCGCCGGGTTCTCCTCTTCCGCCGCACGGAAATATGGAACGACCTTGTCGCCGCCGATGTCGAGCGTGCGGAACGTCACCGGCTTGCCGCCCGTTTGCTTCAGCACGCTGCGATAGAAGGCTTCTTGCTCCTCGGCCTTCGGCATGGTCGAGGCGATCATGAATTGCAGTTCGGTGCGGAAAAGACCGATGCCTTCGGCCCCCGCCTCATTCAGATGCGGCAAATCGACCAGCAAGCCGGCGTTCATCTGCAATGTAATGCGTTTGCCGTCCTTTGTAAGCGGCTCGACCTCTTTCAGTGCACGAAACTGCGCTTGCCGGCGGGCGCGGAACCGCACTTTCTCCTCGTAAGCACGCTGCAGATCGGCGAGCGGTCGCAAATGCACCTTCGCGTCGTCGCCGTCGACGATTATGGCGTCGCGGTTTTCGGCAAGCGCCACGGCACCCGCCGCTTGGCCCACGACCGGAATACCCATGGCGCGGGCGACGATCACCACATGGCTCGTCACGGCACCCTCTTCGAGGACAAGGCCACGGACGTTTTCGCGCGGATAGTCCAGCAGTTCGGCCGCCCCCATGGCACGGGCGACGATAATCGCGTCATTCGGAAAATCGGCTGCCGACAGCTTGGCGCCATAGCCGGATAGCTGGCGCAGCAGGCGGTTGGCGAGATCGTCGAAATCATGCATCCGCTCGCGGAGATAAGGGTCCGTCAGCCGGATCATCCGCGCCTTGGTCTCGCTCTGCACGCGCTCGACCGCCGCTTCCGCCGTCAGGCCGTTGCGGATCGCCTCCTCGAGTTTCCTCACCCAGCCGCGGTCATGGGCGAACATGCGATAGGTTTCGAGCACCGCCCGGTGCTCGCCCTCCATGGAGACGTCACGGCGCGACAGCATGTCGTCTATCGAGATGCGCAAGGAACCGAGCGCCTCGGCAAGGCGCTGCAATTCCTGGTCCGTATCCTCGTTGAGCAGGTTCGTGACGACAATTCGCGGCTCGTGCAGCACGACATAGCCGAGGCCGATGCCTTCGCCGAAGCTGTTGCCGTCGATCGTGACAGGACGCGAAAGGTCGAGTTCGAGGCCGGGCTTGGTGATCTTCTTCAACTCGCCGGTCGCGACCATCTCGGCGAGAACCATCGCCGTCGTCTCGAGAGCCTCGACCTCGTCCTCGCGGTAATTGCGCATCGCCTTGTTCTGCACCACGAGAACGCCGAGCGCGCGCCCTGTGCGGAGGATCGGCACGCCAAGGAAGGAGTGGTAGATCTCTTCGCCCGTCTCAGGCAGATAGGTGAAGGCCGGATGCGACTGCGCGTCGGAAAGATTGAGCGGTCGTGCCGAGGCCGCAATCGTGCCGACGAGGCCCTGCCCCATCTTCAACTGCGCCAGGTGGACGGCGGTCTTGTTCAGACCTTCGGTGGCATAGAGTTCGAGCACGCCGTCGGAACGCAGCACATAGACGGAGCACACTTCCGCGACCATGTTCTGTGCGATCTGGCGCACGATCCGGTCCAGGCGCTCCTGCGGCTCGAGCGGTTCCGCCATGAGCTCGCGCAACCGCTTGAGGAGAACGCGCGGACCTGCGGAAAGGTCTCTCATCGCGTAAGGTCTCCCGAATAAGAATTACTGACGGCACGCATCCGGACCTCACGAGCGATCGGTCGCGAATCCCAAATCAACTGCCTGCTGTTTAACTCTTATCCAGACCGTAGACGGAATGCAAAGTGCGAACCGCCAATTCCGCATATGGACCGTCGATCAGGATGGAAATCTTGATCTCGGAGGTTGTGATCGCCTTGATGTTGATGCCCTTCTCGGCAAGCGCACGGAAGGCCGATGCGGCGACGCCCGCATGGCTGCGCATGCCGATACCGATCACCGAGACCTTGACGAGGCCGGATTCCGACTGCACGACGTCGTAGCCGACCTTTTCCTTGTTGTCGGAAAGCACCTTCAGCGCCTTGTCGACATCACCGGAGGGAACGGTGAAGGTCATGTCCGTCTTCGAACCGTCTTCCGAGATATTCTGCACGATCATGTCGACGTTGATATGCGCTTCCGCCAAGGGCCCGAAGATCGCGGCGGAAACGCCCGGCCGGTCTGCCAGACGGCGCAGCGAAATCTGAGCTTCATCCTTGGCATAGGCAATGCCGGTTACGACTTCCTGTTCCACGATTTCATCCTCATCACAAATCAGCGTTCCGGGCGGGTTCAGAAGGTCACCCATGCCCGGCGCATCGGGATCCTCGAAAGAAGAGCGCACGAAAGTGCGGACCTTGTGCACCATGGCAAGCTCGACCGAGCGCACCTGCAGCACTTTCGCACCGAGCGAGGCCATTTCCAGCATTTCCTCGAAGGCGATTTTCTTCAGCCGCCGCGCCTTGGGCTCGATCCGCGGGTCGGTCGTGTAGACGCCATCGACGTCGGTGTAGATGTCGCAGCGGTCGGCCTTAACGGCAGCAGCGATCGCGACGGCCGAGGTGTCCGAGCCGCCGCGGCCGAGCGTCGCCATGCGATTGTCCGGACCGAGACCCTGAAACCCGGCGATGACCGCAACCTGGCCCTCACCCATCCGGCGAATGATATCGGCGCCATCAATGTCGAGAATGCGGGCGGCACCGTGGGCATTGTCGGTCTTGATCGGGATCTGCCAACCCTGCCAGGAACGCGCATTGATGTTCATGGATTGCAGCGCGATCGCGAGCAGCCCGGAGGTGACCTGCTCACCGGAGGCGACAACGGCGTCGTATTCACGCGCATCGTAGAACGGGGCGTTCGAACCGGCGACCTTCGGCATGTTTTCCACCCAGCCGACCAGTTCGTTGGTCTTGCCGGACATGGCGGAAACGACGACGGCAACCTCGTGGCCTGCCTCGACTTCACGTTTCACATGGCGGGCGACATTGTAGATGCGTTCCAAATTTGCGACGGACGTTCCGCCGAATTTCATAACGATGCGTGCCATTTCGCCTCTACCGGTACCGATGTTTGCGCGCGAGCGCGCGACAGAGAAAGCGTCCCCGCCGACGGCTGACGATCAAAAAAGCTTGGGACTTCTCGGACATCGGCCAGTCACCGCTTCGGGGAGCGGAAAGTCGCGGCGTCTCTTAGCGGATCGACGGGCGACGTGCAATGGCAAGGCGACGGAATGCCCGAGGTTCCGGCCGGTGTCTGGAACCGGTCCCGGGCCTCTCGCCGCCCCCAGGTTGCAAGTCCTTGCCTGCAATGTTATCAACGCACCGCAACTCGATTGATGAAGGAGGGCTGCGCGTGATCACATACTTCCGGCACCACCGCCAGCGTGGCCCCGTCTCCGCCCTGCAGATGCGTTTGCAGGGCTGACCAGAGACTGAAGCTCATTCTCATCACCTCCTGGTCTGCCCAGTCGTCGTGCAGCGCCGAACGATAAGTTCACTGGCGCCGCCTATCGTCATCAAACCGAGCCGAGTGGCCCGAGCGACGCTAACGTTCGCATCGGCCACCCGCTTCGCTTCTTCCGCAATTGACGTCGGAAATGCGAAGCCTCAGCTCGGGCAGTCCAGAGAACGACAATGGCCTTGATCAATGTCAGGAATCTCGGCGTCACCTTGGGTGCGCCGCTTTTTTCGAACCTCAACCTTGCGGTCGCAGCCGGTGACCGTATCGGCATCGTCGCTGCCAACGGCCGAGGAAAATCCACGCTCTTGAAATGCATCGCGGGCGGGTTCGATCCGACCGCCGGTGAAATCACACGCTCGCGCGGTCTCACCATCGGCTATGTGGAACAAGCTGTGCCGACCGCCATCTTCACCAAGTCATTTTACGATGCTGTCCGCCAGGTACTGCCGGAGGAACAGGCGGAAACCGAGAGCTGGCGGGTCGACGTCATGCTGGACTCGCTCGAAGTTCCGCCGGAGCTTCGCGACCGCCCGGTCGCGGCACTGAGCGGTGGATGGCAGAGGCTTGCCCTGCTTGCCCGCGCGGCGGTTACGGATCCGGACGCGCTTCTGCTCGACGAGCCTACCAACCACCTCGACCTCGCCAAGATCATGCAGCTGGAGACGTGGCTCAATAGCCTGCCCCGTGATGTTCCCGTGCTGATCTCCAGCCATGACCGCGCCTTTCTCGACGCAACGACCAACCGGACGCTGTTTCTGCGGCCGGAGCAGTCCCATGTCTTCTCGCTTCCCTATTCTCGCGCCCGCGATGCCCTGGACGAGATCGATGCCTCAGACGAGCGGCGCTACCAAAAGGAGATGAAGACCGCCCAGCAGCTGCGCCGGCAGGCGGCCAAGCTCAACAATATCGGCATCAACTCCGGCAGCGATCTCCTGACCGTCAAGACGAAACAGTTGCGGCAGCGGGCGGAGCGTCTGGAAGATTCAGCACGGCCGGGCTTCCAAGAACGGTCATCCGGCGCCATTCGGCTCGCCAACCGGGGCACGCACGCCAAGATCCTGGTAACGCTCGACGACGCATCCGTGGAGACTCCGGAGGGGCGCCTGCTCTTCAAGACAGGCAAGCGCTGGATCTGCCAAGGCGACCGCATCGTCCTGCTCGGGCACAACGGCGCCGGAAAATCGCGTCTCGTCAACCTGATCAAGACAGCAATATCCGGACCGGATGGCGCATCCGAAAGGATCAAGACAACCCCGTCGCTCGTGCTCGGCTACAGCGACCAGGCGCTTGCCGGCCTGCCGGATGACGACACGCCGCTTGCCGCTCTCGGTCGCCGTTTCGAGATCGGCGATCAAAGGGCGCGCGCCCTGCTGGCGGGTGCCGGCCTTGGCATCGACCTGCAAACGCGCCCGGTCGGTGTTCTTTCGGGTGGCCAAAAGTCAAGGCTCGCAATGCTCGTGCTGAGGCTTACCGAGCCGAACTTCTATCTGCTCGACGAGCCGACCAACCACCTGGATATCGAAGGACAGGAAGCGTTGGAATCGGAGTTGATGGCCAACCAAGCGACCTGCCTTCTCGTCTCGCACGACCGCAGCTTCGTGCGCGCCGTCAGCAATCGATTCTGGCTGATCGAGAACCGGCGGGTCGTCGAGGTCGAGGGGCCGGAGGATTTCTTTGCCTCCGCGACAACAGGTCAGGCGTGAGCACCGTGCAGCGTCCCGCCCGCTGGCGGGACGCTGCAAAGCTCGGCCGAAACCAGCGCAACCGCTTCCATTCATCGCGTCGGCAGCGATCGGCTTCGGGGAAACGCGATGCCGTCCGCGCCCGCTCAAGTCCGGCGTCGTTACCTGCCGCAGTCCGCTTGATCTGAGGAATCGGAAGGGAGGAGAAAAGATGGACAAGCGATTCCGGGGCGCGTGGAGCCTTGACGGCCAACGCGACGGCTGAACGATCCCCTTGACATCGCTCCCGGATCAGCCGACTTCACCTAGGGCAATTGGAGCGGGATGCGGCGAAAGCGGTGTCACAATTTCCTCGTCCGCTCTGAACAATACGGAGGCATCCCGATGACCGAGACGGCGCGCACCACGATCGACCAGAGCGAAGTGGACCGGTTTTCCGCGATGGCGGCGGAATGGTGGGATCCGACCGGCAAGTTTCGCCCGCTGCACAAGTTCAATCCGGTGCGGCTTGCCTATATCCGCGACAAGGCGTCGGAACATTTCGGCCGTGACCCCAAAGGCTCGCAGCCGCTCAAAGGCCTGCGGCTGCTCGATATCGGCTGCGGAGGCGGGCTCTTATCCGAACCGATGGCGCGCATGGGCGCAGATGTTCTCGGGGCGGATGCATCGGAAAAGAATATCGGCATCGCCAAGACCCACGCCGCCGGCAGCGGCGTTTCCGTCGATTATCGCGCAGTCACGGCAGAGGCGCTCGCCGAAGCCGGCGAAAGCTTCGACATCGTCCTCAATATGGAGGTGGTGGAGCATGTCTCCGATGTCGACTTCTTCGTATCCACCTGCGCCCATATGGTTCGGCCCGGCGGGCTGATGTTCATAGCCACGATCAACCGCACGGTAAAAGCCGCGGCGCTCGCGATCTTCGCCGCGGAAAACCTGCTGCGCTGGCTTCCGCGCGGCACCCACCAGTACGAGAAACTGGTTCGTCCGGAGGAACTCGAAAAACCGCTCCAGGCCAGCGGCATGGAAATCGCCGATCGCACCGGCGTGTTCTTCAACCCGCTCGCAAACCAATGGAACCTGTCGAGGGACATGGACGTCAACTACATGATCGTCGCCAAGCGGCCGGTCTGACCTAAGGGGTGCCGCTCTTCTCCCCACAGATAGGAGGGGCCCGCTCGGTCTACGCCTCCATGTCGACCTTCTACGCCTCACAAACCGCTTGAATTGGCGGGCGATCGCAGCGGGCACTTCGTCTCTGGGCCGACCCAAATCGTCGTGATTATCACTCTCAGTTGGCATCATCCGGCAGCGCCGGCAAGGGTGCGATCTCGATGCCTTCTTCCAGAAGCGCGATCGCCTCTTCCGCGCTTGCCTTGCCGATCAGCCCGCGCTGCTCGGCCTCGCCATAATGGATCTTGCGCGCCTCTTCCGGAAAACGCTCGCCGACGTCTTCCGCATTCTCGCGGATCGAATTGACCAGTTCGCGGATCTTGGCGATCGTTTCCTTCTGGGCCCGATCCATCACCAGCGCGCGCGTCGCCTCCTTCTTGCGTGCGGTCGATACCGAAGGCGCCATCAGTTGCTTGCTGACGGAGTGAGAGCCGCAAGTGGGACAGGCGACCAGACGCCGCTCGACCTGGGAATCGAAGTCGCCGCTCGACGCGAACCAGCCTTCGAAGTCGTGACCATTATCACACGACAGATTGTAACGGATCACGCTGCAACGCCCCCTTTCCCGGTCGGCGTCACCTCATCCAGCACGAAACTGCGGGCATTCTTGAGATTGGGTATTTTTGCGCGCGCGCGATGCACTGCGGCAGTGTCGATGTCGGCTACGATGACCCCCTCCCCGGTCGGGCCGGCCTCGGCGAGCACGCGACCCCACGGGTCGACAATCATCGAATGGCCGAAGGTTTCACGGCCGTCCTCATGCTTTCCGGCCTGCGCAGCGGCGATGACGAAAAACCCGTTCTCGATGGCGCGGGCGCGCAGCAGAATCTCCCAATGCGCCTCACCGGTCTGCTTGGTGAAGGCCGCAGGCACGGACATAATCTCGGCACCGACAACCGCCTGCTGCCGGAAGAGCTCGGGGAAGCGGACGTCGTAACAGATGGAAAAGCCCAGTTTGCCGAAGGAAAGATCGGCGACACGCGCGGTAGCACCGGGGCGGTACGCCGCGCTCTCGCGCCAGCTTTCACCATTCTCAAGATCCACATCGAACATGTGGATCTTGTCGTAGTCGCAGATCTTGACCCCGTCCGGCCCGAAGAGGAAGCCACGATTGGCGATCTTGCCGTCGGCAAGGGCAATCGGCGTCGAGCCGATGTGGAGATAGACGCCGAGTTCTCCTGCGAGGTTGGCGGCCTCGCGCACGATGATGTCGTCCGCCTCGTGCTTCAGTACGGAACGAGGCCCCGTCCGATCGCGCTGGATGGCACCGGTCATTTCCGGGGTCTGGATATAGGTCGCGCCTTGAGCGGCCGCCTCGCGCACGAGCTTCGCCATCATCTCCACGTTTCTCGCGGGATCGACGCCGGAACACATCTGGACGGCAGCTGCTTTGAAACTCATCTTTCTTGTCTCCATAGCCATCTTCACGCACGCCAAGCTTTGGTCATGCGCGACGGCTGCGCATCAAACCTTTAGGCAGCGAGCAGTTCGTCGAGCTTGCCGGCGCGGTCGAGCGCGTGCAGGTCGTCGCAGCCACCGACGTGGAGGTCGTTGATGAAAATCTGCGGAAACGTCGTGCCGCCGTTGGACTTTTCGATCATCGTCTGGCGCATGCCCGGATCAAAGGTTGCATCGTGCTCGACGAAGGTGACGCCTTTGGTTTCGAGAAGTTTCTTTGCTGCCGAGCAATAGCCGCAGAACTGACGCGTATAAATGACGACCGAAGCCATGATCCTGAACCGCTCCTTCACCGGCATCGATGCCGGACATCTGCCGCTACATGCTTCCTTGAACCGCTTCCCAGTCAAGAAAGCATGTAGCATTTCAAGGTGCTACAGCGACCTTTGCGCGTTTTATTAGGCGCGCTGCGCTGTAGTCATATAGGACCGGACATTGCTCTTGCAAAGGTCAAAACCGTGACGTCCCCGGCCCCTGCCCGCTTCAGCGCGCGGGTGGCGGCCAAGACGGTTGCACCGGTCGTATATACATCGTCCACGAGCACAATTCTTTTCCCGCTGAGACCCGGTCTGCCGCTTTCAGGGACGACGAAGGCGCCGCGGACATTCTCCTCACGCGCCCGGGCGCCGAGGCCGACCTGCCGGCTGGTGCGTTTGATGCGACGAAGCACGTCCGGCCGGTAGGGTTTTTCCGCATGCGCCGCAATGACCCGCGCGAGTTCCGCGGCCTGATTGAACTTTCGCCGCCAGAGGCGGAATGCATGCAGCGGAACCGGCACGATCATGTCGGCCGCCGCCACCGCTCCGTCGCTCGCACGGATCATCCATTCGCCCATCATCGGCGCCAGATCGGTGCGGTCGCGGTATTTCAAACCGTGGACAAGGTCGCGCACGACACCTTCGTGGATCGCGACAGAACGAAGACGGTCGAAGACGGGCGGCTCCGCGATCGCTTCGGGAGAGACGGAACCCGGTCCGGGGTCGAAAGCAAAGGGGAGCCCCAGGATCTCACAATAGGGCCGCTCGATCAGCCGAAGGCCGGACCAGCAAGCCGGGCAAACGGCATGATGATGTCCAGTCAACCGGCCGCAACCGCAGCAGACCGGCGGAAAGACGATGCCGACAGCGTCGGTCCCGAATCGGCGCAACAGCGCCGCCCAACGCAGGGCCCGATTTCGCCATCCTTCCGGTTCCACATGGTTGACTTTGTCCACGTCAGGGTTTCTTTGCATCCGTGATTTCGGAGAGAGTATCGTGGAAATCATCTTTGACCAGAGCCTCGTTGAGGCGCGCCGCCACAGGGCCCTGCTTCACGCCGACGAGAAGGCGACCTTCCTGCTCGATATCGTGGCACGGGAGCTCGCCGACCGCGTGAGTGTGGTCGAGCGGCAGTTCGATCGCGCGATGGAACTGCACGGTTACACCGGGCTCACAGCCGAGTGTCTTGCGGCGACAGGCAAGGTCGGAACCATCGAGAGGGTGGAAACGGACGAGGGCTTCGGTTCCGCCGATCAACCTGTTACGGTCGCCCCACTGGAGCAGATTCCCGCCGCGCCGGAATCCCTCAATCTTGTCGTGTCGCCGCTTTCGCTGCATCTGACCAACGATACGCCAGGGGTCTTCATTCAGGCCCGGCGGGTATTGAAGCCGGATGGCCTGTTCCTCGCGGCGATCCCGGGGAGCGGCACGCTGCAGGAGCTTCGCGACACGCTTCTGGCGGCCGAAGCCGAACTGACCGGCGGAGCAAGCCCGAGGGTCATTCCGTTTGCCGACGTCCGCGAAATGGGCGCCCTTCTGCAGCGGGCTGGCTTTGCCCTGCCGGTGGCAGACGCCGAAATCTATACGGTCCGTTACGATTCCCTCTTCGGTTTGCTCAAGGACCTGAGGGCCATGGGCATGGCCAACCCGCTGGCGGCGCGTAGCCGCGCGCCCGTCTCTCGACGGTTTTTCCTGAGGGCGGCCGAGCTCTACGCGGAGCGTTTCTCCGACCCCGACGGCCGCGTTCGCGCAACGTTTTCGATCATCTACGTCTCTGGCTGGGCCCCGCACGAGAGCCAGCAAAAGCCTTTGAAGCCCGGCTCCGCGAAGCAAAGGCTTTCCGAGGCGCTCGGCGTCGATGAACATCCGTTGAAAGAGAAGTAAACGACGCTGCGTCGCGCGCCTCATCAGACGCTTGAAGGACGCTGTAGCACTTTGACTTGCCCCGGCGTTTCGATCAGCTCAGCATCCGCTTTTGCTGCCATCCGCATCGATGATGCAGACGGCGCCCGGAGTCTCCTGCAGCACGCTGCGGCGGACTGTGTAGCGCCGGCTGGTACCGTTCGAGGGAATCGAGCCGGTCGAAATATTGTCGTAGCCCATCGGCGTATTCGCCAACATGCGCTTGTCCGTCTTTGACGACAGCATCGGCGTGAGGATCAGCGTCAGCGCGATCACCGCCGTTCCGAACAGCAGCGACAGATTGAGCACGCCCGTCCGGCGGGCCTGGCTCGCCGCCAGATCCTTGTCCTGAACTGTCCTCCAGAAATCTTCGTCCACCATCCCAGCCTCGCAAACACGTAAAGAGCGGCGGGCGAAAGCATCCTTCCCAAGCCTCGACCTGACCACACCTGCTCGAAACCGGTGCCACGTCAGAAGCCGCCGGGCACCGAAACTGATGGCCCTATCATTGCAGGAGGGTGATAAACTTTTGATTAATAAAGTTTGGGATTTTCCGCTAAAAATCGAGCTTTTACGGGACCAAAGCGATCAGGCAAGGGCTCCAGCCGAGGTTGGACCGGTCACAGCAAATCCATCAGAAATGGAATCAGCGGCTCATCCGCGGGAGGCATCGGATAGTCGCGCAGCGCCTTCGGCCGCACCCACTTGATCGTCTGGCCCTCGCGCCCCTCGGCGAAGCCTTCGTAGCGCCGGCATACATAAAGCGGCATCAGCAGATGGAAGTCGTCATAGCTGTGGCTCGCGAAGGTGAGCGGCGCAAGACATGCGACCTTGGTGCGGATGCCGAGTTCCTCTTCAAGCTCCCGGATCAGCGTCACCTCGGGCGTTTCACCCGGCTCCACCTTGCCCCCCGGAAACTCCCAGAGCCCGGCAAGCGGCTTTCCTTCCGGACGCTGTGCCAGGAGAATGCGGCCGTCGGAATCGACGAGAGCGCAGGCCGCAACCAGCACGATCTTCTTTCTCTGCATATCCATTCAGCCCCTTCTGCATGTTCCCTAAAGCGGAGCCGATTAAAGGAAAAAACATGCAATTCAAAGTGCTACAGCGACCTTTGTGCGTCTGAAGAGACGCTCGGCGCTGTAGGTGTCCGATAGAGATAACGATAGACTTCGGTGAAGCCGGCCCTACGGTAAAGTTCGACCGCCGCCTCGTTTTCGGCCTCCACCTGCAGCCAGGCCTTCTTCGCGCCCTTGAGGCGTGCCCAGCGGAGCGACGCATCGAGCAGCGCCGAACCGACGCCCTTTCGGCGCACGGCCTCGGCCACCGCGAATTGCATGATGCCGGCAAGATCATTGTCCTGAACTACCAGCGACACCGCGGTCGGACCGATCTCGAGGTCTTCGAACAGGAACAGACCGCATTCCGGTTTGATGGCATTGATGATTTCGGTGAGCGCCGCCTTGGTCTGCGGCTCCTCCTTGCCGATCAGGATACGCGCATCGACGAAGCGGCCTATATCCTTGATCGGGAGGTGATCGATGCCATCGCCGAAGTCGCGCTCGGCGAGATCGGCCGTCAGCACCAGGCTGTGTCCGAATGCGGCCCAGTCTTCACTGTCCATGTGGGCGATCAGTTGCGGCGGCGTCAGCGGCGTCTGGCGAACCGTGAGCTGACGACCGTAGTCGGAGAAGCGCTTGCCTGCCTTTTCAAGCCGGATGGCAATGTCGCGGTAATCCGACGGATCAAGCGGATTGACGGAGTTCAGACGTTTGGAAGCGTGTCCGGCCGTAAGACGGATCAGCCAACTGCCGTCGTACTGAACGTTCGCAGCCGGCCAGGCGCGGAAGCCGACGGCTTCCAGCCGACGCACACTCGGAAGATCAACCATGATCGTTTCCCCAACCGCCGCGCCTTCCGTCGGCCGCCGCCTGTCGTTCGATGTCATTCACCCTAAACCCCGGGTCCCGGATACCGATCACGCGAAATCGTCAGCTTCTGTAGTCGCCGTTGATCTCGACATATTCCTTGGTCAGATCGCAGGTATAGACGGTCGCGCGGCCCGAACCGAGGCCGATGTCGACGCGGATCGGAATGTCCTCGCCTTTCATGACGGCACTCGCAGCCGCTTCCGAATAATGCGGATCCCGCTCGCCCTCCACGGCGACACGCACGTCGCCGAACCAGATCGCCAGCCGGTCGCGCTCGGCCATCTCTCCGGACTTGCCGACGGCCATGACCACGCGGCCCCAGTTCGCATCCTCTCCGGCAACGGCCGTCTTGACCAAAGGCGAATTCGCGATCGACAACGCAATCCGCTTGGCGGCGGCATCGGTCTCCGCACCTTCGACGGTCACGATGACCATCTTGCGGGCGCCTTCGCCGTCGCGCACCACCTGGAGAGCCAAATCGCGCAGCACATCATTGAGGGCGGTGCGGAAGGCCTCGAGGCGCGGATCGGCGGCGTCGACCACCTTTGCCTGACCGTCCTTCGCCGCCGCGCCGGTCGCAAACAGCATCAGAGTGTCGGAGGTGGAGGTGTCGCTGTCGACCGTGACAGAGTTGAACGTCGGACCGACGCCAGCCGAAAGCAGGGCCTGAAGTGCTTCCGGCGCGATGTCGGCATCGGTCACGACGAAGGAGAGCATCGTCGCCATGTCTGGCGCGATCATGCCGGCCCCCTTGGCGATGCCGTTGATCGTCACGGTGATGCCGCCGACCTCGGCTCTACGGGTCGCGACCTTCGGGTAAGTGTCCGTGGTCATAATCGCCTTGGCCGCCTCGAACCAGAAATCCTCCTTGGCGGAAACAGCAAGACCATCGAGCACGCCGGCGAATTTGGTTGCATCGAGCGGCTCGCCGATCACGCCGGTCGAGGCCAGGAAGATCTCGCTCTCGCTGCATCCGACAGCCTTGGCTGCGGACTGCGCGGTGAGTTCGGTCGCCTCCCGCCCCTTCTTGCCCGTGAACGCATTGGCATTGCCCGAATTGACGACCACGGCGCGCGCGACGCCTGCCTGGAGGTTCTTGCGGCAGAAATCGACCGGTGCGGACGGGCATTTCGATCGGGTGAAGACGCCGGCAACCGCGGCGGGCTCGTCGAAGATCATCATCAGCACGTCGGTGCGGTTCTTGTACTTGATCCCCGCCGCGGCCGTTGCCATGCGCACGCCTCGAAGCGGCGGCATTTCGGCGAAGGTTTTCGGAGCAAGCGGAGAAACGGAGCCGGACATGGTTAAACCTGCTTTGGAGAAGCCTGGATAATGTTGCGACGATGCCCGAGCGGCATCGCGCCGTCGGGCATCGACGATGAGCGGGACCGGACGTCGCTCCGCCCCTCTAGAGCGCCGCGCGTTCATCAGACGCGCAAAGGACGCTGTAGCACCTGGAATTGCTGCATGTTCTTATCCTTAGGTCAGCTACGATTTAAGGAAACATGCAGCAGGCGAAACGACATCCTGCGAGAACTTACTTCGTTTCCTGCGGCTTGTTGGCCTCGTCGTAGGCCTTCTTGAGCGCAGGATCCGAAATTTCGACGCCGGTTTCCTTTTTCGCGGAAGCCAGAAGCTCCAGGTATTTGTCGCGCATGACGAGCTGACGCACCTGCGGCTCGACCTGTTCCAAGGTCGGCGGCGCCTGCGGACGCTTGTCCTCGACAAGGATGACGTGGAAGCCGAACTGTGTTTTCACCGGGGCCTTGGTATAGGCGCCCTTTTCGAGGGCGAATGCTGCTTCTTCGAATTCGGGCACCATCCGCCCCTTGGCGAAGTAGCCCAGATCGCCGCCCTCATCCTTGTTCGGATCGGACGACTTGGTCTTGGCGAGCTCGACGAAGCTCTTGCCTGCCTCGAGCTCCTTGATCACGGCCTTGGCCTCATCCTCGGTCTTCACCAGGATATGGCGGGCCTTGATCTCTTCCTGTGCCGGGATGGCGGCAACTTCCTTGTCGTAGCGGGCCTTGACTTCTTCCTTCGTCACCGCGTCCACGACATGTTTCTTGAAGAACGCATTGTGGAGCTCGCGTTCGGTAAGGTAAGCGATACGCTGCTTGAAAACGGCGTCGTCCTGCAGGCCTTCCTTCTCGGCATTCTTAGCCAGAAGCTTGACATCGATGACGGCCGAAAGCGCCGCGGCGCGTTTCTGTTCTTCCGGCATCTGCTGAAGCTGCGGATCAAGACCACTGAGAGCGAGATTGAGTTCGGACTGACGGACTTCCTGCCCGCCAACTGTCGCGATCACCGGATCGGTCTCTTCGGCGCGCGCTCCGTGCACAGCGATTGCCACGACGAATGCCGCGGCCGCCAAAGTCTTGTATCTGGACATTTCACTAACCTTTCACCTTTGGCCGCCAGCTCGATTGCCTCTGGCCCTTGCGGCTGCACAACACCAGAATATGGCCGTTCTGTAGCCTTCCGGCTGTGCAAGTGCGTTGACATAATCCGACCCCCCTCTTATCTGTCACGCAACCTCGCGTCCAGAACAGTTTCCGGGCGTTTCATGGCATTATGCGGTTTTTCAAGCCCAACCTGAAACCCCAGGCGACAAATAAAGAAAGGGCCATTCGTATGGTCAGTCTCGGCGGCCTCGCCCGCAAGTTGTTTGGTTCCGCCAATGAGCGCCGCGTCCGTGGTTACAAGGGCCGGGTGGACGCCATCAACGCTCTCGAAGCCGAAATGAAGGCGTTGAGCGACGAAGCGCTGGCGGCAAAAACCGCGGAATTCCGCCAGCAATTGGCCGAAGGCAAGACGCTCGACGACATCCTCGTGCCGGCCTTTGCGGTCGTGCGCGAAGCCGCGCGCCGCGTTCTCGGCCTGCGTCCCTTCGACGTCCAGCTCATCGGCGGCATGATCCTGCATGAGCGCGCCATTTCCGAGATGAAGACCGGCGAAGGCAAGACGCTCGTCGCGACCTTGCCCGTCTACCTCAACGCGCTTGCCGGCAAGGGCGTGCATGTCGTGACGGTCAACGATTATCTGGCCCAGCGCGACGCCGGCATGATGGGCCGGATTTACGGCTTCCTCGGCATGACGACCGGCGTCATCATTCACGGTCTCACCGACGAGCAGCGCCGCGACGCCTATGCCTGCGACGTCACCTACGCGACCAACAACGAACTCGGCTTCGACTATCTGCGCGACAACATGAAATACGAGCGCTCGCAGATGGTGCAGCGCGGTCACTTCTTCGCGATCGTCGACGAAGTGGACTCCATCCTGGTCGACGAGGCGCGCACGCCGCTGATCATCTCCGGTCCGCTCGACGACCGCTCCGACCTCTACAATACGATCAACGAGTTCATTCCGCTGCTCTCGCCGGAAGACTACGAAATCGACGAGAAGCAGCGCTCGGCCAATTTCTCCGAAGAAGGCACCGAGAAGCTCGAGAACATGCTGCGGCAGGCGGGCCTCTTGAAAGGCGAGTCGCTTTACGACATCGAGAACGTCGCGATCGTCCACCACGTCAACAATGCTTTGAAAGCCCACAAGCTCTTCACGCGCGACAAGGACTATATCGTGCGCAACGGCGAGATCGTCATCATCGACGAGTTCACCGGCCGCATGATGCCGGGCCGCCGCTATTCCGAAGGCCAGCACCAGGCGCTGGAAGCCAAGGAAAAGGTGCAGATCCAGCCCGAGAACCAGACGCTCGCCTCGATCACCTTCCAGAACTACTTCCGCATGTACGATAAGCTTGCGGGCATGACCGGCACCGCATCGACCGAAGCCGAGGAGTTCGGCAACATCTACGGACTCGAAGTGGTCGAAGTGCCGACCAACCTGCCGATCATGCGCATCGACGAGGACGACGAGGTTTATCGCACGGTCGGCGAGAAGTACAAGGCGATCATCGACGAGATCAAGTCGGCGCACGAGCGTGGCCAGCCGATGCTCGTCGGCACCACCTCCATCGAGAAATCCGAGCTTCTCGCCGAAATGCTGAAGAAGAGCGGCTTCTCGAAGTTCCAGGTCCTGAACGCCCGTTACCATGAGCAGGAAGCCTATATCGTCGCGCAAGCCGGCGTGCCCGGCGCGATCACGATCGCGACCAACATGGCCGGCCGCGGTACCGACATCCAGCTTGGCGGTAACCCGGACATGCGCATCCAGCAGGAACTGGACGAGATAGAGCCCGGCCCCGAGCGCGAAGCGCGCGAAAAGGCGATCCGCGAAGAGGTGCAGAAGCTCAAGGAGAAGGCGCTCGCCGCCGGCGGTCTCTATGTTCTCGCCACCGAGCGCCACGAGAGCCGCCGCATCGACAACCAGCTGCGCGGCCGCTCCGGCCGTCAGGGGGATCCCGGCCGCTCGAAGTTCTTCCTGTCGCTCCAGGACGATCTGATGCGCATCTTCGGCTCCGACCGCATGGACGGC
Source organism: Sinorhizobium psoraleae (assembly GCF_013283645.1). GTDB lineage: Bacteria > Pseudomonadota > Alphaproteobacteria > Rhizobiales > Rhizobiaceae > Sinorhizobium > Sinorhizobium psoraleae. Next base: position 922,010 of record NZ_JABEKV010000001.1, on the reverse strand, counting down.
ATGTTGCAGAAGCTGGGCTTGAAGGAAGGCGAAGCAATCGTCCATCCGTGGATCAACAAGGCACTCGAACGGGCCCAGAAAAAGGTCGAGGCACGCAACTTCGACATCCGCAAGAACCTCTTGAAATATGACGACGTGCTCAACGACCAGCGCAAGGTCATCTTCGAGCAGCGCATCGAACTGATGGATGCGGAGAGCGTCACCGAGACGGTCACCGACATGCGCAACGAAGTGATCGAGGATGTCGTCAGCAAGAGGATTCCCGAGCGCGCCTATGCCGAGCAATGGGACGTCGAAGGCCTGAAAGCGGACGTCCAGCAGTATCTCAATCTCGACCTGCCGATCACCGAGTGGGCTGCGGAAGAGGGTATTGCCGAGGACGATATTCTCGAACGCATTAGGGAGGCCGCCGACAAGGCAGCGGCCGACCGGACCGAACGCTTCGGCCCCGACGTCATGCAATATGTCGAGCGCTCTGTCGTGCTGCAGACGCTCGACCATCTCTGGCGCGAACACATCGTCAACCTCGACCATCTTCGTTCGGTCATCGGCTTCCGCGGCTACGCTCAGCGCGATCCGCTGCAGGAATACAAGTCCGAGGCGTTCGAACTGTTCCAGGCCCTGCTGGGCAATCTCCGCCAGGCCGTGACGGCACAGTTGATGCGCGTCGAACTGGTGCGCGAGGCACCCGAAGCACCGCAGCCGCTGCCGCCGATGGAAGGTCATCACATCGACCCGCTGACCGGCGAGGACGACTTCGCGCAGTCCGGAGCGTCGCTGCTGGCCGTCGCGCCAACGAACCGCAATCCGGCCGATCCCTCGACCTGGGGCAAGGTATCGCGCAACGAGCCCTGCCCTTGCGGCTCCGGCAAGAAATACAAGCATTGCCATGGAACGTATGAAGCGTGATCGAATGCCGCCTTCGGGCGGCATTTTCATAGGCGCGCCTTCGGCTTTTCCTACCGCATGATCCGGCGCTGATTTTCACGAATCGGATGGTGATGGCCGTCGTCGAGATGGCCGCGCTGAACCGTTTGTTAACGCTGATCTGGCAGAAGTGAAGCCCTGTATTGCGTAGAATCAGGGTGTCCTCGTGTTCATGGCGGTATGTCAATCGGCCGGACGAATGCTGCCGTCGGCGCTGAGGCACCGCCTGTCTCCGCTGCCGGGCAGGCTTGGATCGATCGCCTCCAGCACCGACCCCAAGGGCCGCGCGCAACGCACGGCCCTGATCGCCTTTGCGATCCGCATCTTCAGCGCAGCCATTGCCCTCGTCTCGCAGATCGTTCTCGCTCGTCTCATGGGCGAGTTCGAATACGGCGTCTTCGTCTTCGTCTGGGTCCTGGCCATCCTGTTCGGCAACCTGTCCTGCCTCGGCTTGCACACGGCCGTAATCCGCTTTCTGCCGGAATATCAAACGGCCGACGCCGCGGCGGAAATCCGCGGCCTCACCACGGTCTCGCGCGTCTTTGCGCTCCTTTCGGCGACTGCGCTGGCCACGCTCGGTGGCATTGGTCTCTGGTTCTTTGCCGACATGATCGAGCGCTATTATCTCGTCGCCCTCTATCTTGGCCTTGTCGCCCTGCCGATGATCGCACTTGGCGATGTCATGGACGGCACCGCACGCGCGCACAGCTGGCCGTTCGCCGCTATGAGCCCCACCTTCATCATCCGGCCGCTGCTCATCCTCGCCTTCATGGTGCTCGCCACCACCGCCGCCGGATTGCCCAACACGGCGAAGACCGCAATGATCGCCGCCTTGGCTGCCACCTACGTCACGACGCTCGGGCAGTTTCTCGCAATGACACGGCGCCTCCGCAGGCGGTACGTTCGCGGGCCGATGAAGATCGAACTCGGACCGTGGCTGCGCCTCTCCGTGCCGATATTTCTCGTCGACGGTTTCGGTTTCCTGCTGACCAATTCCGACGTCGTGATCGTCGGGCTCTACCTGCCGCCGGATGACGTAGCGATCTACTTCGCGGCCGCCAAGACTATGGCTCTCGTGCATTTTGTCATGTTCGCCGTAAAGGCAGCGGCCGGGCCGCGCTTTTCCGAGGCGATGGCTGCCCGCGATCACCGCCAACTTGCCGAAATCGCGACCGAAAGCGCGCACTGGTCCTTCTGGCCCTCGCTCGCGATGGGCGGCGCGGTGCTCCTCGCCGGCCGGTTCCTGCTGTCGCTGTTCGGCCCGGCCTTTACCGCCGGCGCGCCGTTGATGGCGATCCTTTTTGCCGGCATTCTGGCCAAGGCTTTCGTCGGCCCCGTCGAAACGCTGCTCACCATGGCTGGCCGACAGAAGCTCTGTGTGATCCTTTACGCCACCGCTCTCGCCGTCAACATCGCGCTGAACCTCGTTCTCATCCCGGCTTTCGGCCTGACGGGCGCAGCGCTCGCCACCGCCGGCGCGATGTTCGTCGAGGCGGCAATTCTGCACCTCGCTGCAAGACGCACTTTCGACATCCCGCTCCTCGCTTTCGCGGGCAGAGGACGCGGCAACGACAAGAACGAGGCGATCCGTCCATGATCGGCAACACCCCCCTTCCCGGAGACGCAAACAGCAGGGCGAGCCGCCTGCTCGCCGGATTGGCCCAGCCTGGCTTCGACTCGTTGCAGCCCGAGCAGACCGTCAGCGTCGGGCGGCCCGGCCGATATCTCTCGATCTATTCCGCAAAGGCCGGCTACGAGCTGCAGCGAGAGCTCGATTTCCTCTCGAACCGTGCCATAGAACCGAACATATTCTTTACCGGCCGCTTTCTCGCTCCGGCCATGCCGCGCCTTGAAGACCGGGTAATCCGGCTCGCCGTGATCCGGGACAGCGACGAACACCGCAGCCGGATGCGCTTCCTCATGCCGTTCTCGATCGAGAAGCCCGGCTTCGCGATCGGCGCGACCATCATTCGTGCCTGGTCGAACCCATTCGGTCCCTTGGGCGTACCGCTGCTCGACGCGGAAGACGCGGCCGAAACGCTCAGCAATCTCTATGAAGCGCTGGCCGCCCCCTCGTCCGGCTTGCCGCCGGTGCTCGTGCTGCCGGATGTGAGGCTCAAGGGCCAGTTCGCACAGCTCGCCCGCGCGGTCGCGATCGGCGAAAACCTGCCGTTGACCGTGACCGACACCTTCGAACGGCCGATGCTCGAAAGCCTGCTCGACGGCCCGACCTATCTGCGCAAGGCGATCAAACGCCCGCATTTCAAGGAATTGCGGCGCCAGTGGAAGAACCTCGAAAAGCACGGACAGCTGATCTACAACGTCGCGCGCCGGCCGGAGGAAATCCGATTGCGCATGGAGGAATTCCTGGCGCTGGAGGCTTCCGGCTGGAAGGGGCGAGAGCGCAGCGCCATGATCATGGATCGCTTCCGCGCCGCCTTCGCCAGGGAGGCGATCACCAATCTCGCCGAGACGGACAGCGTCCGCATCCACACGCTCGATCTCGATGGCAGGGCGATCGCCGCCATGGTCGTTCTGCTCATGGCCGGCGAAGCCTATACGTGGAAGACGACCTATGACGAGCGATATGCCAAATATTCGCCAGGCAAGCTGCTGCTCGCCGAACTGACGGAATGGCACCTCGACGATGCCAATATAGCCCGCTCCGATTCCTGCGCCGTGCCCGACCATCCGGTAATAGGCCGCTTCTGGCAGGAGCGCGAGGAAATGGGAACACTCGTCATCGGCCTGCAGCAGAACCGTGACCGCGATGTCCGCCAGGTCGCCACCCAGCTCCACCTCTATCGCAACACCCGCAACATGGCGCGATTGCTGCGCGAGAAGATACGCGCGCTTGCCGGCCGTTGACGCGCAGTCCCGCTTTACTGCTCTCTACAGCGACGCATCTTGCCAGACGCACAAAGGACGCTGTGGCACTTTCAATTGCTGCATGTTCCCTTAAATCGGCTACGATTCAAGGGAACATGCAGCAGATGCTTCCGCAGCCGCCCGGTCGCGCAGAAGCCGCCGGATCACCTTCCCCGACGTGGTCAACGGCAGGCTGTCGACGAACTCGATCTCGCGCGGGTATTCATGCATGGAGAGCCTCGTCTTCACCCAGTCGCGAATCCCGGCCGCGGTCTCCTCATCGGCAGAAGCGCCGGGTCTCAGCACCACATAGGCCTTGACAATTTCCGTACGGATCGGATCGGGCTTGCCGACGGCCGCCGCCAATTGAACGTCCGGGTGGCCGGCCAGGCAATCCTCGATCTCGCCGGGACCAATGCGGTAGCCCGACGAGGTGATGACGTCGTCGTCACGGCCGAAGAAGGTGAAGTAACCCTCCGCATCCATCACGCCCTGATCGCCGGTCGTCATCCAGTCCCCGATGAACTTCGTTTCCGTCGCCTGCTCGTTGCGCCAATAGCCGAGGAACATCACCGGGTCCGGGCGCCTCACAGCCACCTGCCCGACCGTGCCCGGCGGCAGGACGCGACCCTCGCCGTCGATGATCGCCACACGATGGCCGGGCGCGGCCTTGCCCATGGAGCCGGGCTTCAAGACGCCGAGATTTGCCGCCGAAGAGATCACGATATTGCATTCCGTCTGGCCGTAGAATTCGCTGACTTCGATCCCGAGCGCAGCCTTTGCCCATTCGAAGGTCTCGCGCCCGAGCGACTCACCCGCAGAACCGATCGTGCCCAGCGTGAGGGCGTAGTGGTCGCGGGGTCGGTCGACGGCCTTCAGGAGCCGAAGCGCCGTCGGCGGGATGAAGGCGTTGCGGACGTCCATCTCTTCCATGATCCGGAAAGCCACATGCGGATCAAACTTCTGGGCCGGCGACGAAACGACCGGCACGCCGAGCAGCAGCGACGGCAATAGTGCGTTCAGCAAACCGCCAGCCCAGGCCCAATCGGCCGGGGTCCACATCCGGTCGCCCGGGCGCGGCAGGAAATGATGATGGAACTGGAAGCCCGGCAAATGGCCGAGCAGGACACGATGGCCGTGCAGCGCGCCCTTCGGCGGACCCGTTGTCCCGGAGGTATAGATCATCAGCGCCGGATCGTCCGGCGTCGTCTCGGCCGCCGCAAAACGCTTTCCGCTGTTCGCGAGCCGGTCGAAACGAACCGTCCCGGGCTCATCCGCCTCTTCCGCAAGCACGATGAGGCCGAGTTCCGGCAACTTCGCCCGGATCGCCGCAAGCCGCTCATAGCCGAACCGATTGGTGACGATCGCAGTCGCCCCGGCATCCAGCAGGCGATATTCGAGCGCATCGACGCCGAACAGCAAAGCAAGCGGCAAGGCGATCGCGCCAAGCTTGTAGATCGCGGCATGCGCAATCGCGGCCTCGAAGCCCTGCGGCAGGAAGATGGCGACACGGTCGCCGCGCTTCACACCATGATCCGCCAATCCACCGGCAAAGGCGGAAGAGCGCGCCGCGAATTCACCATAGGTCAGAGACAGATGCCCGCCGTCGGGCCTGAAATGCTGAAGGCAGACGCGCTCCGGTTCGCGCTCCGCCCAGGCATCACTGACCGCAACACCGATGTTGAAGCGCTTCGGAATCCGCCAGCGGAAATCGCGGTAAAGTTCGTCGTAGTTTTCGATTTTCGGGAGCATGGGCCGCCGCAACAGAATTTTTCCGCCACGCAGCTAGCATTTTCACCCCCATCTGTTCAATGGAGGTGCGGCTTTGGAGGAGTCCGTTGATCGACGAGAGTGCAGTCCCACTTACGATTTTGTGGAAAGAGGCGTCCTGTCGTTTGTTATGTTGTGTCGCGTATTTCCCACGTGACCGGGCGCCATAAGAGCCGTTAGCTCGTCGCTCAAGACAGCCTCAATCGCCCGCCCTGTCGCGTGATCTATTTTGATCATTGAAGCTGTTCACGGCCCGCCACAACGCTTGTGTACCGGCATGACCCGCGATACCTAAGCTGGTGAACGAACCGGAGGTTGCATGGGAGAGGCGGCACGACGAAAGAAAGCCGACGGCTTGTACGGGCGGGAACCCAAACCTGGCCGCGAATCATATTGAGCCCGCCTATCGAGATCTACGGCAACAGTTTAACTGTTAAGAACAGCGCGATCGACGAACAAGAGATTCGGTTCAGCCTGCTCTTCTTCGATCGAATGATGTGGCCGGATAACAATCTGATTTCGATTGGATCGAGCACGAGCGCAGCTTTTCTCGAACAATGCGGCATTCTCACTCGCCCTCGATACCGCTTCACTAGCGGCGGCGAAGCTACCAAGCTTTTTGTTGAACTACAGTTGAGTGCATTCGAAGATATGGAGGAGAAAGAGCCGGGCCTTTGGGCGCTGTCAAATGCCTATGTGAATGTCGTAAAGCACTCTCCTAAGTTTGCGGCCTCGGGCGGCTCACATGTCGACCTCCTAGGCGCCATCCCGGTGCCGGACAAGGACGTTCCGCTTAACGATATCCTGGAGTTCAAAGAAAAGCGTAGGGATCAACTACTAGGCTTGAGGATAGAAATTCAAAACCTGGCTTCAGCGGTGATGCGAGCAGGAGACGACGCGGGCGTATTCATCTCTGCATTGGAGAAGATCGAAAAAGGTTGCCTCGAAGTTCTTGCGGTGACAAAAGAAGCAAGCATCCCGTTTCGCCTCTCGAACGTAAGGCCTCGCTTCGAGCTAGATCTAGCTAAGATTGTTGGCGCGTTTGTCACTTCTGCCGCCGTGCAAACTGCTACTTCTATGCCAAAACTGTCTCTCGCGCTGCTTGCCCTCAACTTGATCAAGGACAATGTTTCCATCAAGGTGGGTGGAGACATCACCCGCAAAGCTCAAACCCAAACAAGTCCCTTCCAATACGTGGCCTCGTACCACGACGAGGTGTTCAAGATCGGATAGCGCGGTGCACCGCACTCAGTCGTTGAACACCACCGCATCGCCCGGCATGGCCGTCGGATTGACGCGTGCCTGCCTGCCGAGGCGCAGGAATAAGATTACGGCGGGCGGAATGTGACGGAGCAACCGATGGCTCTTTTTTCCACGTCGGAGTGGCAGCCAAAAAACTCCACAAAATTAAAACTTATTTTTGCAAATGGTGCCCCATGCCGGGGTCGAACCAGCACTCCTTTCGGAACTCGATTTTGAGTCGAGCGCGTCTACCAATTCCGCCAATGGGGCCAAGGCTGTGATGTCAGCGGTTTGCGATTTACACGATCGATTTCGCGGCGGTCAACCGCGAAATTGCATTTCGGCCTCCGGCGATCACAAAAGCGTGCAAACTCTGTATTATGCGGGCAATTTACAGCGACGCTGATCCTTTTTAAGAAGGCGGCGTATTTGTACGGCCGGCATCGCCGACCGCCGTTTCGCATAAGCGCGAGGTATCCATGACCGCAGCTTCCGTCGCTCAACGCCAACACCTTGTTGGCGCCGTTCTCGTCACGCTCGGCATGGCGGCAACTGTCGGCGGCGCGCTTGGTTTCGAGCACATCGGCGGCTACATCCCTTGTGCGCTTTGCCTGCTGCAGCGCAATCCCTATTACTACGGCATTCCGCTCGGCATCCTGGCAATCGTCGCGAGCGCCATCAAGCTGCCGGCGTGGATCACGCGGACGCTGCTCCTTCTCGTCGGCATCCTGATGCTCGTCGGCGCTGGCCTGGGCGTCTATCACTCAGGTGTCGAATGGCATTTCTGGGAGGGACCGTCGACCTGCGCGACGACCGCCCAGGGCGTTTCGTCCGATGTCGGCGATCTGCTCGGCGATCTCGATGCCAAGCACGCCCCCTCCTGCACGGATGCAGCGCTCAGGGTATTCGGCCTTTCCTTCGCCGGCTGGAACGTGATCACAAGCCTCGTTCTCGCGGCGATCGCTCTGCGCGGGGCCGCCAAGGCCTGACGCTGCTTTCGCCTTACAGCGCTGCGCGTCCTATCAGACGCGCAAACACGCTGTAGCGCTTTGAATTGCTGGATGTTTTTATCGTAGAATCGGCGACGATCTAAGGAAACAAGCAGTAGGCCAGACCTTTACGGCTGCAGTTCGACATCCCAATAGAGATAGTCCATCCAGCTTTCATGCAGATGGTTCGGCGGGAAAAGCCGGCCGTTGTTGTGCAGGTCCTGCACCGTCGGGTGATAGGGCTTCTGGTGAGGGAACATGTTGGCCTGTTTCGGCAACTTGCTGCCCTTGCGCAGATTGCAGGGCGAACAGGCCGCCACGACATTCTCCCACGTCGTCTGGCCGCCATGGGCGCGCGGCACCACGTGGTCGAAGGTCAGATCGTCAGGCGATCCGCAATACTGGCATTCGAATTTGTCGCGGAGGAAAACGTTGAACCGGGTGAAGGCCGGATGACGCGACGGCTGCACGTAGCTCTTCAGGCAAACGACGCTCGGCAGCCGCATCGAAAAGCTCGGCGACGAGACCGAATGTTCGTATTCAGCAAGGATTATGACGCGGTCAAGGAAGACGGCCTTGATCGCGTCCTGCCAGGACCAGAGCGACAAGGGGTAATAACTCAGCGGCCGGTAGTCGGCGTTCAAGACGAGCGCCGGCAAGGCCTGAGGTGAGACTGCAATCGTCAAGCGTATTCTCCTGATCGATTCGGCATCTGCACCTTCTATATTAGGCGCGTTGCGACAGGATTGTGAAGCCACAAAGAAAAACGACGCGAAGGATTCGCTTTTTTCTTCAAGGCGTCACCGGCATCGCATCGCGCCGCATTTCCTGTGCATAATAGGCCCAGAACAGCCGGGCGGCGACGCTGCGCCACGGTGACCAGGAGGTGGCGAGCGAATCGATCTCGCTTGCCGTCGGACGCAGATCGAAGTCGAGCGCGTGGCCGATGGCGTTCTGCAGGGCAACGTCGCCGGATGGAAAGACGTCCGGGTGGCCCGCGCAGAAAAGCAGGTAGACTTCCGCCGTCCAGCGGCCAACGCCCTTGATTGCCGTCAGTTCGCGAACCGCAACAGCGGCGTCCGCGTCGCAGATGGCGTCGAGATCGATCTCGCCTGCATGTGCCGCTGCCGCGACTCGACGCAGGGTGTCGGCCTTGGCGCGGGAAAGACCGAACTGCCGGCAATCTTCGTCGCCAAGCGAAAGAACTGCGGCCGGACTGATCTCGCCGAGGGAGGCCTCCATGCGCCGCCAGATCGCGGCAGCACTCGCCTTCGAGACCATTTGCGAAACGATGATGTTGGCAAGACCGCGGTAGCCGGGATCGGTGCGCCTGAGCGGCACCGGCCCTGCCTTGGCGACCACATGCTCGAGACGGGCGTCGAGCATCACCAGACCGGCAAGCCCGGCCTCGATGTCCTCGTGTGTCCGGATGATCCGCATACGCCCTCCACTGCATGTCACCTTAAATCGTAACCGATTTGGGGAGATAAACATGCAGCACTTCAAAGTGCTACAGCGACCTTTGTGCGTCTGAAAAGACGCACGGCGCTGTAGAAAGCGGGTGACCCTTATACCCCTTCCATGCCAAAGGGAAACGATGCCCATTTTGCCAGAGCAACCCGTTTTTCGCTTCGCGCCGAGCCCGAACGGCCTGCTGCACCTCGGCCACGCCCTGTCCGCCATCCTCAATCATGACATGGCGGCCGCCACGAATGGACGCTTCCTGTTGAGGATCGAAGACATCGACCGGACGCGCTGCCGCCCGGAATTCGAAGCGGCGATCTTCGAGGATCTCGCCTGGTTGGGGCTTGGCTGGGAACAGCCGGTCCGGCGCCAGTCAGACCATCTCGATCTTTATGCTGAGACGCTTCAGCGCCTGCGGGCCATGGGCGTCGTCTATCCGTCCATCATGACCCGCGGCGAGATCCGCTCAGCCGTGGCTGCGACAGAAGCCGAGGGCGCGGTCTGGCCGCGCGATCCGGACGGATCGCCTCTCTATCCGGGCCACGAGCGCGAGCTCTCGCCTCGCGCGCAGGCCGCCGTTGTGGCCGGCGAACGGCCCTATGCCTGGCGCCTCGACGTCGCCAAGGCGATCAAGCTCATTGCCGAACCGCTGACATGGCGGGAAACGGGGGCGAGCCCGGCAGGTGAGACGGGCCTGATCACAGCCGATCCGGCCGGTTGGGGCGACGTGATCCTTTCGCGCTCGGATGCGCCCTCGAGTTACCATCTCTCGGTGGTGGTCGATGACGCCCTGCAGGGCATCACCCATGTCGTGCGCGGGCGCGACCTCTATCATGCGACCTCCGTCCACCGTCTGCTTCAACGGCTTCTCGATCTGCCGGAGCCGGTTTACCACCATCACCGTCTTGTGCTTGGACCGGACGGGCGGAAATTGTCGAAGAGCAATCAGGACACGGGCATTGCTGCATTCCGCGTCGCCGGGCGTTCGCCGGCGGACATCCGCGCCATGGTTCTCGAGGGTGCATCATGAACGGTGGTCGCCCGCTTCCCGCACCGGCTCATACGGATCACGATCATTGCAAGCCGGCGGTCACTCGTCCCGCGTCGCCTGGAAGCTGCGCACGACCATGCGCCTCACCCTGAACTTCATGATTGCGGCGTTGATCTCCGCGCCGATGATGAAGATGGCACCAATCATGTAGAGGAAAACCAGCACGATCACGACCGAGGCGAGACCGGCATAGGTCGCGACGTAATTGGAGAAGGTCGAGATGTAAGAAGCGAATGCATAGGCGCCGAGCGACCACAGGAGCAGCGTCAGAACGATACCGGGCAGCACGTCGACGATCTTGCGGTGCCCGGCGGGTAGCCACAGATGCGATACCAGAAGCCCGCAAGTCACCATCACCAGCGCCAGCGCCAGCCCCCAATTGTCCACCGTCGCCAGCACCGCATCGAGCCAAGGCAGCCACTCGTCGGCATTGCGGACGGCGAGCGGTACGGCGACGAGCAGGATGCTGACGGCAGCGAGAATGAGGACGGCCGCGAGCACGAAAGCAAGGCTGGAGAGACGGGTGAAGTACCAGGGACGGCTTTCGGCGACCCTGTAGGCTCTGTTGAGCGCGATCCGGAGCGCTTCGACCCCATTAGAGGCGAAATAGGCGGCCGCCAGCACCGAAATGGTGAGCAGACCGCCGCGCTGAACCGTCAGCACCTCCACGATCTCGTCCGCCACGGGTTTCGCGATCGATTCCGGCCAGGCATCGAAAATCAGATGGACGGCAGTCACCGCAAATTGGTCGGCGCCGAGAAAGCTGCCGAGTGCCGTACCAAAAATCAGGAACGGAAACACGGCCATCAGAGAGGAAAGGGCAACGTGGCTTGCCATAGCCCAGCCGTCGTCCTCGCTGAAGTGCCAGAGCGCATCGAATATGACCTTCCAGATGACGCGAACGAGGGCTGGCATTCCATCTCCGAGCTTGCGGCATCCACTCGGAATGACGCGAGTGTACACACGCAATTCAATTTGTATCCCAGCGATGAATATGGGAAACGGGGGATGGATTTCTACAGGAATCGACCGGATGCCCGATCGCCCCGCCATCATCGTCACCGGCTGTTCTTCCGGCATCGGAGCCTATTGCGCCCGCGCCTTGAAGGCGGACGGCTGGCGCGTATTCGCGACCGTTCGCCAGCCTGAAGATCAGGCGGAACTGGAGGCCGAAGGCATCGAAACCTTCATCATGGACTACACCAGACCGGAAACGATCATAGCGCTTGTGGAGGCGGTGATGGCCCGTTCCGGCGGGCGGATCGATGCGCTCTTCAACAACGGTGCCTATGGCCAGGCGGGCGCGGTCGAGGACCTTCCGCCCGAGGCGCTCAGGCTGCAGCTCGAAACCAACGTCGTCGGCTGGCATGACCTGACGCGCCGCGTGATACCGGCGATGCGCGCACGCGGCCATGGTCGCATCGTCCAGTGCTCCTCGATCCTCGGCATCGTCCCCTATCGCTGGCGCGGCGCGTATAATGCCTCGAAATTTGCGCTTGAGGGACTGTCGCTGACGCTGAGAATGGAGCTTGCCGGCAGCGGCGTCGACGTCAGCCTGATCGAGCCCGGGCCGATCGCATCGAAATTCACGGCCAATGCGATACCCTATATCGAGCGTTTCATCGATCTCAAGAATTCCGTCCATCGCACGGAGTACGAGCGGCAGATGCGACGCCTGCGCGGCGAAAGCAAACCGGCGTCCGGCAAGCTCGGGCCCGAGGCGGTCTATGTCGTCTTGAAACATGCGCTGACGTCACGCAGGCCGCGGCCGCACTATATAGTAACAAGACCCGCCAAGCAGGGTGCGCTGCTGAAGAAACTCCTGCCGGCCGCTCTGTTCTATCGCATCATCGGCCGCCTCGGCTGACCGAATCGGAGGATATTCATCATGTCCAGTTTCTTCACCGGCCTGACCCTGCTCGTCATGGGCCTGGTCGTCATCGTCCTGATCCGTGGCCTCTTCAACATGGCAACGGGCGGCAGCGGCAACACGTCGAACAAGCTGATGCAGGCGCGTATCGTCCTGCAGGCGATCGCCATCGCTCTGATCATGCTGACACTTTGGATCACCGGCGGCGGACGGCCGAGTTAAGCGCAGGCAGCGGCACCATGGTAAGGCTCAACAAGATCTACACGAGAACCGGCGACAACGGCACCACAAGCCTCGTTTCCGGCCCGCGCCGTCCGAAGTCCGACCTTCGCGTCGAGGCATACGGAACGGTCGACGAGGCGAACGCGCTGGTCGGCCTCGCGCGCCTCCATACCGGCGACATGGCCGAACTCGACACAATGCTGATGCGCATTCAGAACGACCTTTTCGACCTCGGCGCGGACCTTGCGACGCCCGACACCGGCGAGAAGCAGGACTATGAGCCGCTGAGGATCGCGGCCGCCCAGGTCACAAGGCTCGAAGCGGAGATAGACCGCCTCAATGCCGAACTCGAGCCCCTGCGTTCTTTCGTGTTGCCGGCCGGCAGCCCGGCTTCCGCAGCCCTGCATGTAGCCCGTACCGTCGCGCGCCGCGCCGAACGGCAGATGGTGGCGCTTGGGCAGACGGCCGGCGAGATCGTCAGCCGCGATGCAATCGCCTATATCAATCGTCTCTCGGACTTCCTTTTCGTCGCGGCCCGCTGGGCAAATGACAAGGGACGCGCCGATGTGCTTTGGGTTCCGGGCAAGAACAGATAACGTTCGTCAAGAATCGCGCTCGGGGGCCGCATGTTCATACCGCTTCACGACAGGAACACGCTGAAGCACATACGCATGCAGTATGTGACGATCGCCCTGATCGTCACCAACGTCGCCGTCTGGCTGGGTACCGGCCCGATCGCCACCGAGGAATTCGCGAATGCGGCAGTGCTCGGGCTCGGCTACATCCCGGCACTGATCTTCGACTACGCCACCCTCGATCCGTCGCTCGTCATCGTCCCCGACCAATTCACGTACGTCACCTATTCGTTCCTGCACGGCGACTTCATGCATCTGGTGATGAACATGTTGTTTCTCTGGGTCTTCGGCGACAATGTCGAGGACGCGCTCGGGCATTTTCGTTTCCTCGTATTCTACCTGCTGTGCGCGGCAGCAGGCGCGCTTGCACACGGACTGCTCGATCCCGCCTCCGAAGCGCCGCTGATCGGCGCTTCCGGCGCCATCTCGGGCGTCGTCGCCGCCTACTTCCTGCTCCATCCGAAGGTGCGGGTCTGGGTGCTCGTCCTCTTCCGCATTCCATTGCCGCTCCCCGCCGCGATCCCGCTCGCTTTCTGGATCGGCCAGCAATTCTTCATGCTGGTGGTCGACTCCGGCAGCGGTGTCTCCTGGAGCGCTCATGTCGGCGGCATTGTTGCGGGGCTTCTGCTGGTGGTCATTTTGCGACGTCGCGGCGTTCCGCTTTTCGACCGCACGATCGTCACGCCGCGCGCCGTCGAGCATCGCGCCGAGCGAACCGACGAGATCGACGCCAGCGCCACTGGCACGCGAAAACCGCCTACACCTTGGGGACGTCCTACCTGAGGCCTGATCTCAGCGTGCCCTATTGGTGCCGATATAAAACGCGATTTCAATGCGTTGGCCCTGTGGCGGATGGCCTCATTCGGGCCATTGGACGTTCCCCGCCTCACCTCTTGCCAGCCGACAGGCTTACGTGTACGTAAACGTAATTCCAAATCTCAGGATTATATCGATTTAGCTTCGCGGGCGACGATTGTAATTGGAGAAAAAACGCGTATCGATGTCGCCAACCGACAATCAGGCAGCTCTGTTAAGGGGCATTTTCCTGCGAAAGCTCTTGGAGGGAATGAATCCATGAAAGTACTTGTGACGGTTAAGCGGGTCGTCGACTACAACGTCAAGATCCGGGTGAAGGCGGACGGTTCCGGCGTCGAGCTTGCCAACGTCAAGATGTCGATGAACCCGTTCGACGAGATCTCGGTCGAAGAGGCGCTCAGGCTGAAGGAATCCGGCAAGGCGAGTGAAGTGGTCGTCGTCTCGATCGGCCCGGCCAAGGCCGAAGAAACGCTCCGCACCGCGCTCGCCATGGGCGCCGACCGCGCGATCCTCGTCGAGACCGAAGACCAGGTCGAGCCGCTCGCCGTTGCGAAGATCGTCAAGGGCGTGGCCGAAGCCGAACAGCCGGGGCTGATCATCGTCGGCAAGCAGGCGATCGACGACGATTCGAACCAGACCGGCCAGATGCTGTCGGCGCTGCTCGGCTGGGCCCAGGGCACCTTTGCCTCCAAGGTCGAGATTGCCGACGGCAAGGTTCAGGTGACGCGCGAGGTCGATGGCGGCCTGCAGACGGTGGAGCTGAAGCTGCCTGCGGTCGTCACGACCGACCTTCGCCTCAACGAGCCGCGCTATGCTTCGCTGCCGAACATCATGAAGGCGAAGAAGAAGCCGCTCGACAAGAAGAGCCCGGCCGATTTCGGCGTCGACACGACGGCGCGGCTGAAGGTTTTGAAGACGGAAGAGCCGTCGGGCCGCAAGGCCGGCGTCAAGGTCAAGTCGGTCGCCGAGCTCGTCGAGAAGCTCAAGACCGAAGCCGGCGTACTATAACATCAGGAAAGGGAGACACTACTCATGGCCATTCTGCTTCTGGCTGACCACGACAATACGAACCTTTCCGACCAGACCGCCAAGGCGCTGACGGCAGCGACGAAGATTGGCGGCGACGTGCATGTGCTGGTCGCCGGCGCTGGCGCCAAAGCTGTTGCCGAACAGGCGGCAAAGCTTGCCGGCGTCGCCAAGGTGCTGGTTGTCGACGATCAAAGCCTTGCCAACAATCTGGCCGAGCCGCTGGCGGCAACGATCGTTTCGCTCGCCGGCTCTTATGACACGCTCATTGCCGCCGCCACCTCGGTCGGCAAGAACGTCATGCCGCGCGTCGCAGCGCTGCTCGACGTCTCGCAGGTGTCCGAAATCATCGAGGTGGTTTCCAGTGACACCTTCAAGCGGCCGATCTATGCCGGCAACGCCATCCAGACGGTGCAGACGACCGAAGCGAAGAAAGTGATCACCGTCCGCACCGCCTCTTTCGCCGCCGCTCCAGAAGGCGGCTCGGCGCCGATCGAGACGGTTGCGGCCGCCGCCAATCCCGGCCTTTCCAGCCACGTTTCCGATGCGCTGTCGTCCTCTGACCGGCCGGAACTGACCTCGGCGAAGATCATCATCTCCGGCGGCCGGGCGCTCGGCTCGTCGGAAAAGTTCAAGGAAGTGATCCTGCCGGTCGCCGACAAGCTCGGTGCGGCCGTCGGCGCATCCCGCGCCGCCGTCGATGCCGGCTATGCCCCGAACGACTGGCAGGTCGGCCAGACCGGCAAGGTGGTCGCCCCCGACCTCTACATCGCCTGCGGCATTTCCGGCGCGATCCAGCATCTTGCCGGCATGAAGGATTCCAAGGTGATCGTCGCGATCAACAAGGACGAGGAGGCGCCGATTTTCCAGGTCGCCGACTACGGCCTCGTCGCCGATCTTTTCGATGCGCTGCCGGAACTCGAAAAGGCGCTGTAACCACGCGTAAAACGCGTTTACCTCCGGCATGAAAAAGGCTGGAAAAAGCGCGGGCTTGGCATTAACAATCGTACCGGGCCGACCCAATCGGCCCGGTATTTTTATATCTGCGGCAGCAAAGCCGCCGAAATCTCTTGAAGATGGATGTTCGCTTCGATGATCAAGACTGTCGGAATTATTGGCGCTGGGCAGATGGGCTGCGGTATTGCCCATGTTTCAGCAGCGGCCGGATACAAGGTACAGCTCTATGATCTTGCTGCGGACCGCATCGAGGCCGGGCTTGCCACCATCAACGGCAATCTCGCCCGTCAGGTTTCCTCCGGCAAGATGACCGACGAGGACCGCAAGAAGGCGCTTTCCCTGATCAAGGGTTCCGCCGACATGAACGATCTCTCGCAGGCCGATCTCGTCATTGAGGCGGTGACGGAAGACGAAACGGTCAAACGCAAGATCTACGGGCAGGTTTGTCCGCTTATGAAAGCGGAAGCGATCCTCGCGACCAACACCTCTTCGCTGTCGATCACGCGGCTCGCTTCCGCGACCGATCGTCCGGAGCGCTTCATGGGCATCCACTTCATGAATCCGGTGCCGGTGATGAAGCTGGTCGAATTGGTGCGCGGCATCGCGACCGAGGAAGAAACGTTCAAGGCCGCGAAGGAATTCGTCGCCCATCTCGACAAGACAGTCACCGTCGCGGAAGACTTCCCCGCCTTCATCGTCAACCGCATCCTGCTGCCGATGATCAATGAGGCGATCTATACGCTTTACGAGGGTGTCGGCACCGTCGAAGCCATCGACACGGCGATGAAGCTCGGTGCAAACCATCCGATGGGACCACTGCAATTGGCCGACTTCATCGGTCTCGATACCTGCCTTTCGATCATGCAGGTGCTGCACGATGGCTTGGCGGACTCGAAGTACCGCCCCTGCCCGCTGCTGGTCAAATATGTCGAGGCTGGTTGGCTCGGTCGCAAGTCAGGCCGCGGCTTCTACGACTATCGCGGCGACGTTCCCGTTCCGACGCGCTGACGGTCAACTCCCGGCCATCGAGCCGAGCGCTTGCTCGATGAGCCGCTTGGCATCCTCGCTCTCCCAGGCGGCGGGGCCGTTCATCGAACCGATCAAGCACCCCTTCTCGTCGAGAAGCACTGTTGCCGGAAGGCCGAAGGCGAGGCCCTCCTTCTTGAGCGCGTTGAAGACGCCCATCGACGCGTCACGATAGTAGCGGAGTTCGCGAACGCCGATCTCGTCGAGGAAGGCCTTCGGCTTGTCGTCGTCGCCAGTATCGATGTTGACCGCAACGACCTCGAAGCGGTCGCCGCCGAGCGCCTTCTGCAGCCCGTTCAGGGCCGGCATCTCTTCCCTGCAGGGCACGCACCAGGTTGCCCAAAGATTGACGAGGATCGTCTTGCCGGCGAAGGCCGCGAGCGTCAGCGGTTTACCATCCGGCCCCTTGAACTCGAGGCCGCCGATTGGGCGCGGGTCGGCCGCCGGCGTCATGGCCGCAACCTGCCCTTTCATGAAGGGAGTCAGCGAGGCGATCTTCTGTTTGGCTTGCGGGCAGCTCCCGCCTTGAGCCGTTTGCGGCGCAGCGCCATTGCCAGGCCCTACGGCATTGCCAGACCCCGTCTCCTTCACGTATACCGCAGCCGCGCCGACGATCACGCCGAAAAGGGCGGCAAGCGCGAACAACCTGATGGCCAGCGGACTTTTCTTCTGGTCTGGCATTTCATTCTCCAAAGGCGGGCATCCTCATGGCTGACGGCAGTTCCGAGACGAAATCCTCCAACCAGATGTGGGGCGGGCGCTTCGCCTCGGGCCCGGATGCGATCATGGAGGAGATAAACGCCTCGATCAGCTTCGACAAGAAGCTCTATGCCCAGGATATCCGCGGCTCAATAGCGCATGCGACCATGCTGGCGCATCAAGGCATCATTTCAGCGGACGACAAAGACAAGATCGTTCACGGGCTCAACACAATCCTGTCAGAGATCGAAAGCGGCGCATTCGAATTCTCGCGGCGTCTCGAAGACATCCACATGAACGTCGAGGCGCGATTGGCAACCCTGATCGGCCCTGCTGCCGGCCGGCTGCACACGGCACGCTCGCGCAATGACCAGGTGGCCCTCGATTTTCGCCTCTGGGTGAAAGAGGAACTGCAGAAGACCGAAAAGGCACTGACGGCGCTCATTGCCGCTTTCCTGGATCGCGCGGACGAGCATGCCGATACGGTAATGCCCGGTTTTACCCATCTGCAGACGGCGCAGCCGGTCACATTCGGCCACCATTGCATGGCCTATGTCGAAATGTTCGGCCGCGATCGCTCGCGCGTTCGCCACGCGATCGAGCACATGGATGAGAGCCCGATCGGCGCTGCCGCCCTCGCGGGCACCGGCTTCCCGATCGACCGGCACATGACCGCAAAGGCGCTCGGCTTCCGCGAGCCGACCCGCAATTCGATCGACACCGTCTCCGACCGCGACTTCGCGCTGGAGTTCCTTTCGATCGCCTCGATCGCGGCGACCCACCTGTCGCGCCTGGCGGAAGAGATCGTCATCTGGTCGACGCCCCAATTCGGCTTCATCCGTCTGTCGGACGCTTTTTCGACGGGATCGTCGATCATGCCGCAGAAGAAGAACCCCGACGCCGCCGAGCTCGTGCGTGCAAAGACCGGACGCATCAACGGCTCGCTGGTCGCGCTGCTGACGGTGATGAAGGGCCTGCCGCTCGCCTATTCGAAGGACATGCAGGAGGACAAGGAGCAAGTCTTCGACGCCGCCGAGAGCCTCGAACTGGCGATCGCGGCGATGACCGGCATGGTGCGCGACATGACCGTGCGTGCCGACCGGATGAAGGCCGCCGCCGGCTCCGGCTATTCGACTGCGACCGATCTTGCCGACTGGCTGGTGCGGGAAGCCGGCCTCCCCTTCCGCGACGCCCATCACGTGACCGGCCGCGCCGTCGCGCTTGCCGAGCAGAAGGGCTGCGATCTCGCCGATCTCTCGCTCGCCGACCTGCAGTCGATCAACCCGGCGATCACCGAGAAGGTCTTCGACGTGCTCACCGTCGAGGCCTCGGTCGCAAGCCGCACCAGCTTCGGCGGCACCGCGCCGGCCGAGGTGCGCAAGCAGATCGCCTGGTGGCGCGCCCGCAACTAATGCATGTCGCCCGAAAGTGTGCAGCGGTTCGGGACAACGACATGCATGCAAGCAAAGACTTAAAGCGCGCCGCCTGGCTCCCATTGAATGCGACGCGCTTTGGGTAGCGCAGAAAAAGGGTGCACAAGGCCCTGAAAAATCGATAAGACATCGCACCAGAGCGGCGTGGGAAATCCGCCCGCTCCAACTCAATCGGCTCCCGTTCCGGCAAAGGAAAATGACGATGACATTGACGAAGGCAGCCCGGCTTGCGCTTGTGCTCGCTATCCCCGGGCTGGTTCTCATCGGTTGTGGGCGTAAGGGCGATCTCGACAGACCCGGCGCCACGACGCTCAACACGAAAGCGCCGGCCGGAACCGTCGAAGAGAAGGCTACGGTAGCGGACCGACCCTTCCTGCTTGATCCCCTCCTCTGACCCGAGCAAACGCCGTGAACCATTTCGAATACCGTGACGGAATTCTCTACGCCGAAGACGTCCCCGTAACCGACATCGCAAGAGCCGTCGGAACACCCTTCTATTGCTATTCAACCGCGACGCTGGAGCGGCATTACCGGGTTTTCGCGCAAGCCTTTGCCGACGTTGACGCCATGGTCTGCTATGCCATGAAGGCCAATTCGAACCAGGCCGTGCTGAAGACGCTGGCCCGACTTGGCGCGGGTATCGACGTGGTTTCCGAAGGCGAACTCCGTCGCGCGCTTGCCGCAGGCGTTCCGGCAAACCGGATCATGTTTTCCGGCGTCGGCAAGACCGCGCGCGAAATGGATCTCGCGATCGAAGTGGGCATCTATTGCTTCAACGTCGAGTCCGAACCGGAACTGGAGATCCTGAACCAGCGGGCGCTGCGCGCTGGCAAGCAGGCACATGTTTCCTTCCGCATCAACCCCGACGTCGATGCGCGCACCCATGCCAAGATTTCGACCGGCAAGAAGGAAAACAAGTTCGGCATCTCCTGGGAGCGGGCGCGCGGCGTCTATGCCCATGCCGCCACCCTGCCCGGCATCAAGGTTACCGGCATCGACATGCATATCGGCAGCCAGATCACCGAGCTGCAGCCCTTCGACGATGCCTTCAAGCTGCTGCGTGAACTCGTCGATACCCTCAGGTCCGATGGTCACGTGATCGATCATGTCGATATCGGCGGCGGTCTCGGCATTCCCTACAAGGACGACAACAATCCGCCGCCGCTGCCCGATGCCTATGCCGAGATCGTCAAGAGCCAGCTCAAGGGCCTCGACTGCCGGATCGTGACGGAACCCGGCCGGCTGATCGTGGGCAATGCCGGCATTCTCGTCACCGAAGTGATCTACGTGAAGGACGGCGGCGACAAGACCTTCGTCATCGTCGACGGCGCGATGAACGACCTGATCCGCCCGACCCTCTATGAGGCCTACCACGAAATCCGGCCGGTAAGGATTTCCGCCGCCAACGCGCCGCGCATCAAGGCCGACGTGGTTGGCCCCGTTTGCGAAACCGGCGACTATCTGGCGCTTGATCGCGAAATGGCGATGCCGAAACCGGGCGATCTGTTCGCGATCGGCTCGGCCGGTGCCTACGGCGCCGTACAGGCGGGGACCTACAACAGCCGCCTGCTCGTGCCGGAAGTGCTCGTCAAGGGCGACCGCTTCCATGTCGTCCGTCCGCGCACGGATTACGACAGCCTGATAGGCCTCGACTCCGTGCCGGACTGGCTCGACTGAGCCAATCTCATTCGGTTTCTGATCCTCACCGCGCAAAACCGTGTGGCGATCACGTTTTTGTTGTCGCCCTCGTCTTCGCCACAAACGGTGCTATCCTGCGGTGCGAGGATCGACTACAGGCCGCGCGTCTTATCAAACGCGGAAAGGACGCTGTAGCACTTGGAATTGCTGCATGTTTTTATCCTTAAATCGACTGCGGTTTAAGGAAACATGCAGGAGAGTGATCATGAGCGACCGAAAGGGAACTTGGGCGGATGACGCAATTCGGGCGGGATAACACGCCACAACCGAAGCCGTTTGCCAGAATGCTGGCAACCAAGAGGTTTTTCGCTCGTTCGGTCCTTTTGGCGGAGCAGGTGCTGCCTCGCACTCTGATGCCGGCCTCGCTTGTCCTCTTGTTCCTTTCCGCAGGCTGGCTCGGCTTCTTCCGTGTAGCGCCGCTGTGGCTGCATGCCGCGATGCTTCTCGCCTTCTTCGCCGGACTGTTCTTTTCGCTCCTGCCGCTGACGCGGATCCGCTGGCCGGAAAACGCCGATGCGGACCGGATGCTTGAGGAGCGGAACTATTTGCCCCACCAGGCGATCCGCGTTCAGGATGACACGCCGGCGACGGATGGAGCTTTCGGGGCGGCGCTGTGGCGCGAGCACCAGGCGCGCATGGCGCGACTGGTCCGCGGTCTGGACACCGGCCTGCCGC
The DNA here is from genome assembly GCF_013283645.1 of Sinorhizobium psoraleae. Classification (GTDB taxonomy): domain Bacteria; phylum Pseudomonadota; class Alphaproteobacteria; order Rhizobiales; family Rhizobiaceae; genus Sinorhizobium; species Sinorhizobium psoraleae. The sequence goes on along the minus strand of NZ_JABEKV010000001.1, from coordinate 900,642 downwards.
GTCCCGACATCGCGCGTCACGATCCCCTGGCGCTGAGGGCGGTCCCCGTGCTGCTTGCCTGCCTGGCCTTCGCCTACTCCTATTCGAACCGCGCTGGGCTGGTAACGGACGCTTTCCGGCTTCCTCAGCAACAGGTCGTCGCGGCGGACATCCGCATCGATGCCTGGGTGACGCCGCCGGCCTACACGGGCCGCGCGCCGATTTTCCTGACTGGCCGACAGGATACGGGGCCGGCTCAGGAGCAGCCCCCGGCTCAAGAAAAAGCTCTCATCACCGTGCCGCAGTTCAGCGATTTGACCGTCAGGATAACCGGTGCCGGACCGGAGGCACGCGTCAGCTATGCCGAAGCTGGCGGATCGGAGCCGATCGTCGTTCCGACTTCCGACGACAAGGCGGAATCGGAGCCGAAGAAGGAAACGCAGGACACAGCTCAGGCACCGCGAAACGGCGTCCGCAACCATCTCTACAAAATAACCAAGGACGGAACGCTTTCGGTCGGTGGGCAAAGCTGGGACTTCAAGATCACGCCCGACAGCGTCCCAGACATCGCTTTCGATGGCGCACCGCGCCCGACCGTGAATGCGGCGCTCGAAATAAGCTTCCTCGCGCATGACGACTACGGCATCGCGCAGGCCTGGGCGGAGATCAAGCCGGTCGATGAGCCGCCTGCCGGCGCCCGGTCGCTCTACCCTCCTCCTGAGTACCGCCTCGACTTGCCGCGTCGCAATGCCCGTGAGGCCAAGGGAACCACGAGCCGGAACCTCAGCGAGCATCCGCTCGCCGGAGAGCGTGTGCGTATCACCTTGGTCGCCCGCGATGCCGCCGGTCAGGAAGGCCGAAGCGTGCCTCAGGAAACAATCCTCCCCGCACGCCAGTTCTTCGAACCGCTCGCTGCTGCCGTTGCGGAGCAACGCCAGGTCTTCGCGCTCAATGTCAATGACCTGCCACGCGCGATCGATCTCAATGACGCGCTGACGCTCTATGCGGAGGAGACGATCCCGAACCTCACGCATTTCCTTCTGATCCAATCGGCACGTACGCGCATGGCGCTCGCGCGCAATGACGACATGCTGCGGGACGCGGCCGACCATCTGTGGGAAATTGCGCTCGGCATCGAGGACGGAGACCTGTCGCTTGCCGAACGGCGGCTGCGCGACGCTCAGCAGGCGCTTTCGGACGCACTCGAACGCAATGCTTCCGATGAGGAAATCGCCAAGTTGATGCAGGAGTTGCGCCAGGCGATGCAGGAATACATGCAGGCACTTGCCCAGGAAGCCGCGAAAAATCCGCGCACGGCGGCCAACCCCGACCAGAACAACGTGCTGCGCCAGCAGGATCTGCAGAAGATGATGGACCAGATCGAAAATCTGGCCCGGTCGGGTGCGCGCGATCAGGCGCGCCAACTCCTGTCCGAACTGCAAAGAATGATGAACAACCTGCAGGCCGGGCGGATGCCGCAGATGGGCGAGCAGAACAACGCCATGCGCCAGCAGATGGACAAGCTTGGCCAGTTGATGCAGCAGCAGCAACAATTGATGGACGAGACCTTCAAACTGGACCAGGCGTTGCGCGACCGCATGCAACGTGGCGACCCGCTGCAGGGCGAAGACAACGAACTTTTCGGTCAGGACATGCCTCAAGATCCCGGGCAGCGGAACGATCCCAACGCTCAGCCCAGCCCGCTTGACGATATGACCGCCGAACAGTTGAAGGAAGCTTTGAAACAGTTGAGGCAGCAGCAGGAGGCGCTTGGCAAGCAACTTGGTGAGCTGCAGAAAGGCCTTGAAGACCTTGGCATCAAACCCGGCAAGGGCTTCGGCCAGGCACAGCGTGAAATGAAAGGCGCCGCCGACGCTTTGGGCGAAGGCCAAGGGGAACAGGCTGTCGGCAACCAGGGCCGGGCGCTGCAGGCGCTGCGCGAGGGCGCACAGGACATGATGAACCAGATGCAGGCCCAGGGACAGGGACAAGGTCCCGGACAGGGCATTCCGCAATATGGCCAGAACGGTCGTGACCCGCTCGGCCGTCGCCAGCAGAACGTCGGCCCCGACTTCGGCGATCAGGTCAAGGTTCCGGACGAAATCGACACGCAGCGCGCCCGCGAAATCCTCGACGCGATCCGCCGCAAGCTCGGCGACAGCCTGTCTCCGGAAGCCGAGCGGCAATACCTCGAACGCCTGCTCGACATGCGTTGACGACTGCGTGATTTCCTTAAACCGGATTCGATTTAAGCAGGAGTCGGCCCTCGCCGAGGCGGCGAAGGCCGGAAAGCGGATGGCCTCAGGCGACGAGTGCCAGGGCGACCGCCTTGCGGATATCGGGCAGCGAGAACGGCTTGGAAATCACATCGACAACCTTGCCGGAGAGATCGTCCGCACGTTCGCGCTGTTCCGCATAGCCGGTCATCAGCAGGATCTTGAGCGCGGGAAACGCGGCAGATGCCTGATGGGCCAATTCAATGCCGTCCATCACCGGCATGCGGATGTCGGACAAGAGCAGGTCAAAGGCCTGGCTTTGAAGGCAGGCGAGCCCGTCGGCTCCATCCCCGGCCTCGACAGTTTCATGCCCATCGAGTCGCAATGCGCGCGCCACAAATGAGCGCAAGGCATCCTCATCCTCGGTAATCAGGATTCTCGCCATCATGGCCTCCCGTCTTCGCTCCCATAGAGCGCCATGCGCCCCCTGGAATGCAAAGGACGCTCATCGTTTGAACTCGAGCATCATGCCTTCCGAAAATCGCTTCCGATTTCGAGCATATGCCGACGTCGCGCTTCAGAGTGGCCGAAGCCGTGACGCTCCTTCAAACAAACAGCTTTTCGTTTGCTTTCGGTAAACGCCGGAACGTCGATTTTCAGAAAAGGCCAGGCATTGGGTCGTTGGATCGGTTCAAACGACCGCAACGACATTGCGCGTCAGAGCCTCGCTATCACTCAGCGTCGCCGGTGACGACGCCGACGAACGGCAGTTCGCGGAAGGCGTAGGCGACGTCCATGCCGTAACCCACGACGAAATGGTCCGGGCACTCGAAGCCGACATAATCCGCCTCCAGATCGACTCGCCGCTTCATCCGCTTGTCCAGGAGAACGGCGACCGTGACGTTGCGCGCGCCGCGCTCCAGAAGCAGATCCTTCGCGAAGCGCAATGTCCGGCCGGACTCCAGAATGTCGTCGATCAGCAAGACATCGCGATCGTGCACGTCGCTGTCGATATCCTTGGTGATCTTTACGCCCTTGGATTCGGTGCCCGCGCCGTAGCTCGACAGCGTGATAAATTCGACCTCCGGCGCAAGACCGGCGTCGTGCATGGAGCGGATCAGATCGGCCGCGAAGATGAACGAACCTTTCAATATCGAAATGACCAGCAGATCCTTGTGCGGACCGCGAACGATCGCGTCGGCCAGTTCGTGATTGCGGGCAGCGATCGTCTCGGCGCTGTAAAGGACTTCGATGTTCTTACCGCGAACGACGGGCATGCGGGGCTCTCCAGCGCTTAATTGCGGAAGACAGGAGCGCCTTCCCTTTCAGGCGCCGCTTAGCACAATCAGAGCCGAGAAACACTGGTTTCGGCGAAAGAAACCGTCACGTCCGGCATTTTCCCGCCCGCGTAAGGAAGGCGCGCAGCGAAATGACGGCTCTCGCCGGGTGCGATCGGCGCGCCGTCGGGCATCAAACGCGTTGCCGTCACCTTCCGGCCATTGCTCCTGACGTCGACCACGACCAGCGGCAGACGCTGCTCGGTGCCGGAACGGTTGTCGATGCTTCCGTGGACCGAAAGCACACGCATGCCGCCGGCATAATCGAAGGAAGTCGTGACGCCACCGATCGACAGAGGTCGGGCGTCCGCCTGGTCTTCGTTGAAGAGGCCCACGATCAGAAGGAACGCCCCAAGGCCGAGGCCGCCGACCAGCCCGGCAAAACGTCGGGGCGGCATGGCGCGCAATCTCGTCTCGATAACGGTCAGAACCTGCCGAGCCGGTTTGCCGGACTGCGCCGTAGAGAGGCGTTGACCACGCCGATTGTCGTTGAAGACCGGATAGGGGCTGGGCCGGACCGTGTTGGCGATGGTCTCGAATTCCGCGTCGACATAATTCGGGTTTCTAGCCACGGCTCCGCTTGGGCGCGCATCCCGCTCCGGCGGAAGCAGATCGACACGTGCGGCGGTTTTTGAACGAAATGCCTGCATCGTTCCCCCTCGGGATCACTCCGGCTCTCCTTCCGACGCATCATGCGGCCGGATCGACGGCTCGACCGGCGCCAGCCTTGAGCGGAGCTTGCGGGCAATGCCTGTAACCGGCCTGAGCAAGAAACAGGGCATTGCATCAAATCCTTACGACACGTAAACCGAAATGGTTAATGTTTCGGAAAGAGGCCGTGAAAGCGGCGCCTTTTCATGGAAAATGAGCCGCTGCTTAACCATCGTGCCGCGCGCGGTTTAGCCTTGGCAGGAGTGCTGTCCTGCTGCATGTTTCCTCAAACCGGAGCCGAGTTAAGGAAACATGCAGCGATTCAAAGTGCTACAGCGATGTTTGCGCGTCTTATGGGACGCGCGGCGCCGTACGCTCGGACGATCGCTTCGCGGGTGTCGAAGGTCGTGAAGAGAGACTGGGCTGTCCCATTGATTCACTTTGAGAACGTCGGATTGCGCTATGGCATGGGACCGGAGATCCTCCGGGACCTGACGTTCGACATTCCGCGCCGGTCGTTCCAGTTTCTCACCGGCCCCTCGGGCGCCGGCAAGACGACATTGCTGCGGCTGCTCTTTCTGTCGCTGCAGCCGACGCGCGGCCTGATCCGCATGTTCGATCGCAACATCTCCTCCATCCCGAGAGACGAATTCCCGATGCTGCGCCGGCGCGTCGGCATCGTTTTTCAGGACTTCCGCCTGCTTGACCACCTGACGACCTATGAGAACGTTGCCCTGCCGCTGCGGGTGCGCGGCAAGGAGGAGGCAAGCTACCGCGCGGATGTGCTCGAACTTCTCAAATGGGTCGGCCTCGGCGAGCGCATCAACGTCCTGCCGCCGGTGCTTTCGGGCGGCGAGAAACAACGTGCGGCGATCGCAAGAGCTCTGATCGACCGGCCGGAGATCCTGCTTGCCGACGAGCCGACGGGCAACGTCGATCCGCCGATGGCACGCCGGCTGCTGAACCTCTTTCTCGAGCTCAACCGGCTCGGGACGGCGGTGGTGATCGCCACGCACGACCTGTCCTTGATGGATCAGGTCGAAGCCCGGCGCATGATCCTGTCACAGGGGCGGCTCGACATCTATGAATGAGAACAGCGTCCCCCGCCGCGAATCCGAGCCGCAGCAGCAACGCCGCGCCGAGATGCGCGTGCGCCCGACCGGTCCGATCGTTCCTTCGGCCAATGTCTCCGGCCATGCGCTGATGTGCGTAATCGCCATCATGTCGTTCCTCGCCTGCTTGACGCTCGGCGGCGTCAGCATGGTGCGAGCGACGGCGCAAAGCTGGCAGTCCCAGATCTCGCGGGAAATCACCATCCAGATCAAGCCGGACGACAATCTCGAGATGGAGAAGGCGCTAGCCGATGCGCGCGACCTGGCTCTGACCTTCAGCGGCACGACGGGCGGGAAGATCATCGACCGGGCCGCCACGGCCCGCCTCCTGGAGCCTTGGCTCGGCGAAGGTCTGGACCTCGACGAACTGCCCGTGCCGCGACTGGTCGTCATTACCATCGACGAGAACAACCCGCCCGATTTCGCCGCCATGCGCGCGGCGTTGACGGAAACCATCCCGCAGGCCTTTCTTGACGATCATCGCACCTGGGTCGACCGCCTAGTGGCAATGGCCAATACCACCGCGATGATCGGAAGCGGCGTCCTTGCGCTGGTATTCTCCGCCATGGTCCTCACCGTCGTCTTCGCAACCCGCGGTGCACTGTCCGGCAACCGCCACATCGTCGAAGTACTTCACTTCGTCGGTGCGGAGGCGGGTTTCGTGGCCTCCGAGTTCCAGAAGCACTTCCTCCGAATCAGCCTGAAAGGGGCCGGTACCGGCGGTCTGCTGGCCGCTCTTTCCTTCGCCGCCGCCAGTTTCTGGCAATCGCAAACGCTTGCCACCCCCGAAACGGACCAGGCGACGGCGTTGTTCGGACGGTTTGCCATCGGCTATACCGGTTATCTCGGCATTTTCGCGATCATAATCGTCATCGCTCTGCTGACGACACTGACGGCGCGCCTTACAGTCATGAGGACGATCTACGAAATCGACCTCATCCGGTCGGATCCCGGCCGGACGGATACCTTTCAAAGCTGACAGCCATGAACCGCTCACGCCATCTATTCCTTGCCGCAATCTGCGGCTACTGCATGATTCCTTAAATCGGAAGCGATTTAAGGAATCATGCAGCAATTCAAAGTGCTACAGCGATCTTTGCGCGTCCGATTGGACGCGCGGCGCTGTGTGTGAAGAGAATCACGATGGGGCGAGAATTACGCGAGAGCGGAATGGCCGAGAGGGGCAGATGGCGGGAGAGAGCCGCGCGCCGCCGCCGGTCCCGCAGCTTGTTGCGCAAGCTGCTGCGCCGGACCTTTTTCGTGCTGCTCGTATTCCTCGCCATCTTCATCGGCGGTTTCCTGCAATTTGCCGATACGGTCGCAACGCTGCAGCCGCCCACTCATCCCAAGGCCGATGCAATCGTCGTCCTGACGGGCGGTTTCCAGAGGATCGATCAGGCGGTGGATCTTCTGAAAACGGGAGCAGGCAAGCGTCTGTTGATTTCCGGCGTCCACCCGACGACGACGGGAAGCCAGATACGCCGAAACACGCAGAGCTCGGCCGATCTCTTCAAATGCTGCGTCGACATCGGGCATGAAGCGATAGACACCATCGGCAACGCCCGGGAGGCCGCCCAGTGGATCCGCAACCGGGGCTACAAGAGCGTGCTCGTCGTCACCAACAATTACCATATGCCGCGCAGCCTTCTGGAGTTGCGGCGCGCCAAGCCCGACACGGATTTCATGGCCTATCCCGTCATCAATTCCGATCTGAGGACGACAAACTGGCTGCGCAACCCGCTGGTCCTGAAGGCCATTCTGCTTGAATACGGCAAATATTCCGTCGCCTCCGTGCTCGACATGATGGGCGCGCGTCCGACGAACGGCCTGAGGGCGGCCATTTCCTCTCGGGTGACCCCGGCGGAAGAGTAAAAAAGTGGTTACGTCCCGGGGCAGAGCGGACGGCGACTTTTGCGCTGGTAAAGGCCTGCGGTGCCGTGGCAGCGGTTTTCCTTGGCGATATATTCGTGTAGGCAGCGGAGTGGCCGGCCCCCGGTCACCAATCGCCGCCTGCTGCATGTTTCCTTAAGTCGTAGCCGATTTAAGGAAACATGCAGCGCTTCAAAGTTCTACAGCGTCCTTTGCGCGTCTTAAAACGGGGGGCGCTGTAGTCCGCATCGAGAGCCACCTGATGATCATCCTGCGTTCGATCCTTTTCAACCTGGTGTTTTATGCCAATCTGGTCGTCCAGATGATCGTATTGACGCCGATCTATTTCCTTCTTCCCCGCAAGAAGGCCTGGTTCGTGCCGAAGAATTGGGTGCGCAGCAATCACTGGCTCCTGGAGAAGATCGTCGGCACGACCTTCGAAATCGAAGGCTTGGAGAATATTCCGGATGGTCCCTATATTTTCGCGCCGAAGCATCAATCCTTCTGGGATGCCTACGCGCTCCTGCCCTGGCTCGACGATCCGTTCTATATCCTGAAGCGCGAGCTTACCTGGATACCGCTGTTCGGCTGGTACATCATCAAGCAGCGCATGGTGCCGGTGAACCGCGCGGCGCGCGGCAAGGCGATGACCGATGTCATGGAGCGCACCAAGAACGAGATGGCGACCGGGCGGCAGTTGATCATCTATCCGGAAGGCACCCGCCGTCCCCCGGGCGCGCCGCCTGAATACAAATATGGCATCGCCCGCCTCTACCGTGACCTGCAGGTTCCGGTCGTGCCCGTCGCCATGCATCCGGGCCTCTTCTGGCCGCGACGCAGATTCCTGCGCTTCCCCGGTCATTTCAAGGTACGCGTCCTGCCTCCGGTCAAGGCCGGCTTGGATCCGGATGCGTTCCTCAAAAAGCTGATCGAGATGACCGAGGCCGCAAGCGATGAGCTGCTTGTCGAGACGGTCAAGGCCAATCCGCATCTGCCGTTGCCGCCGACGGCGGAGCAGCGGCTGCGCGAACTCGGTCAGGCCTGAACTGCGACCGCCCTACTGCATGCTTGCCTGAAGCGGAGCCGATTCAAGCAAACATGCAGTAATTCAAATGATTACAGCGACCTTTGCGCGTCCGATAAGACGCGCGGCGCTGCAGTCGCGGTCAATCGTGCAACCACGTCCTCCAGCCACTGGTCGCGGATGCCCATTTCTTTGAGATGAGCGAGCGTATTAAGTACATATTCGCTGTTCGGCCCGGACTTGCCGGAGGCGATCGCGACGGTTTCCGCCGCTTCCGCCGCACTGAGCGCCCCGGCATATTGGGCGTGGCCGCGATCGATCACATAGGCAAGCGCCGGCACTCGGCGTCCGTCGGCGAGTTGGACCGGCATGGTCCGCTCCTTGTAGACCTGCGTCACCAGCTCGCGCTCGCGCAGATAGCCGATCACATCGGACTTTTCGCTTCCCGGCACGCGAAATGCGGTGCCGATGCAGGAGCCGCCGTAGTCGAGGCCAAGCACCAAACCGGGCCGCTGCTCCGTGCCGCGATGCACCCAGGAGTGTACGCAGAGGGAGCGGCGGTACCCGAAGGCGCGTGCCGTCGACTTCTCCTCAAAACGGAAACCCGGGTTCCACATCAAGGACCCGTAGCCAAAGACCCAAAATTCGTCCATATCCACTGCCATTCATACACGCCGCTTTGCCACATGTCGCATCATTCACCGGCACGGTCGCGACCGATCAAGCCGAAACTTCTACGGCACACACTGCGGAACACGGAAGAGGCAGCCGGCCGCCGTATACAGGAATGGAAGATAGCTTGCAGGATCGGCAACCGCCACCCGGAACGGGATGAGAGAAAACCAAAATGTTCTTTCAGCCCTTCCGTCTTCGATCGCGATGATCCGAAGCGGTTTCCGCCACAGCACCAATTGGAGTACGCGATCAGAATGACCGTCACCGATGTCGCCAACGGATCACCAGCCGGCAAGAAATTTCTTTGGCTGGCAGTGGGCATCGTGCTCGCCGCTGGCATTTATTCCGCCGGCTGGTTCTTTGCCGCGGACCAGATCGAAAAGCGACTGACAACCTATCTTTCCGAAAAGCGGGAAAACGGTCTTGGCGGTGAATGCACGGACATGGAAGTGCGGGGCTTCCCGTTCCGCATCGGTCTTTTCTGCGACAAGCTGCGCCTCGACGACAATCTTCGCGGCGCATCCGCATCCTTCGGCTCCCTGCGGACGGCTTCTCAGGTCTATCAACCGGGACGCGCGGTTGTCGAACTCGACGGCCCCGCCGAGGTCCGGATGTCTCCGGGCCTTACGGTTTCGGCCGACTGGACGCTCCTGCATGCGAGCCTCAACGCGACGATGTCGGGCCTCGAGCGCTCGTCGATCGCCTACGACAATCTCACCGGAACGGCGCGTTGGCCGCTGACGGGTGACAGTCTGGGCTTCGGCGCAAGCCACGGCGAGATGCACTTGCGCCAGAACGGCGAAGACCTCGACGCCGCCCTGAGCGTGGAGAAGCTCGATCTGCGCCCGGCGCAAGGACCGAGCCTCGCCTCTCCGGTCGATGTCGCAGCGGACGTCACCGTCGTTGGCAAAGCCGGGTGGATGCAGGCGGGTGCCCTTTCACAACACATGCTGCGCGGCAGCAGCGGCGAACTGCGTCACCTGACCCTTGATGCGGGCGACGGAATGAGCGCGAAGCTCTCGGGTCCGTTTTCAGTGAATGATCAGGGCCTGATATCCGGCGAGTTTTCGCTGACCATTATGAATATCGATGCCTGGCACACGAGCCTCATGAAGGTCGTTCCCGAGGAAACCGACCTGATCAACAACATCGCGACCATGCTGAAGGCTCTGGCCGGCGGCAAGAATGAGGCAACGGTAAAACTCAACGTCCGCGACGGCACCGCCTTCCTGGCCTTCATTCCGGTCGGCGTGCTGCCGGCGCTCTGAAGGCCGAGGCGGCGGTCTTCCGCCGCTTCGCGGTTGCCCGCTATTTGGGATCCATTGCGTGCCGGCCGAAGTCCGGCATTGCCGTGTCCTGGCCCGCCTGGATGATCGAGCGGCGGATTGCCCGCGTGCGGGTGAAGAGATCGAAGAGCTTGTCGCCGTCGCCCCAGCGGATCGCCCGTTGCAGGTAGGCAAGGTCTTCGGAAAAGCGGGCGAGCATTTCGAGTATCGCATCCTTGTTGTGCAGGCAGACGTCACGCCACATGGTCGGATCCGACGCCGCCAGACGCGTGAAGTCGCGGAAACCCGAGGCCGAATATTTGATGACTTCGGACTCGGTGACCGTTTCCAGGTCGTCCGCCGTTCCCACGATGTTGTAGGCGATGATGTGCGGCACATGGGAGACGATCGCCAGCACCTTGTCGTGGTGCTCGGGGTCCATCTCATCGACCATCGAGCCGAGCGTCTCCCAGAAGAGCCTGAGCTTCGCGATAGCCTCTTCGTCGGCGCCGACGGGCGGCGTGAGGATGCACCAGCGTCCGCGGAAAAGTCCGACGAACCCGGCATCGGGGCCGGAATGTTCGGTACCCGCAATCGGGTGGCCGGGGATGAAGTGGACCGTATTGGGCAGATGCGGCGCCATCTGCGCGATGACCGAGCCCTTCGTCGAACCGACATCGGTGACGATTGCGCCGGGCTTCAGATGCGCGGCGATTTCGGCGGCAACGGCGCCGGAAGCGCCGACCGGCACCGAAACGACAACGAGGTCGGCATCCTTGACCGCCTCGGCCGCCGAAAGCGTGTAGCGGTCGCCGAGGCCGAGCTCGCGGGCGCGGTTCAGCGTCGCGGCACTCCGTGTGGAGACTACGATCGTGCCTGCCAATTGTTTCTCGCGGATTTCCCGGGCGATCGACGATCCAATCAGGCCAATACCGACAAGGGCGATCGTTTCGAACTGTTGAGCCATTATTTTTGTCCCATGAATTCAGTCAATGCGGCGATGACGCCTTCGTTCGCTTCCTCGGAACCGATGGTCATGCGGAGCGCATTGGGAAAACCGTAAGCGCGCACGGCGCGCAGGATAAAGCCGCGGGCTGTCAGGAACACATCCGCCTCCTCCGCCGATTTCCCGCCCATCTCCGGAAAGTGGATCAGCACGAAATTGGTTACAGAAGGCGTCACACGCAGACCGATCGCCTGCAATGCCGCGGTGACTTTCGCGAGCCAGGTAAGATTGTGATCGACCGCCACGGCAACGAAGGCCTGGTCGCGGATCGCCGCCGCGCCTGCCGCGATCGCGGGTGCATTGAGATTGAACGGACCGCGTACACGATCGACGGCATCCACGATCTCGCGCGGGGCAAACATCCAGCCGATGCGAAGCCCGGCGAGCCCATAGATCTTCGAGAACGTCCTCGTCATCACGACGTTGCGATTGCTCGACACCAGTTCCAGGCCCGCTTCGTAGTCGTTGCGCCGGACGTATTCCGCATAGGCAGCGTCAAGCACCAGCAACACTCCGGAGGGAAGGCTCGCGTGCAGCCGGCGGACCTCGTCAACCGGGATATAGGTGCCTGTCGGGTTGGCCGGATTGGCGATGAAGACGATCTTCGTCCGTTCCGTCACGGCCGCGAGGATCGCATCGACATCGACACGCGCATCCTTTTCCTTGACCGTGATTGCTGTGGCTCCGGCGGCCAGGATCTGGATCTTGTAGACGAGGAATCCGTGCTCGGTGATGATCCCCTCGTCGCCCGGACCGAGATAGGTGTGGCAGAGAAGTCCGAGCAGCTCGTCGGAGCCATTGCCGCAAACGATATTGGCCGGATTCAAACCGTGAACCGCAGCGATCGCGTCCTTCAACGCTTGCGCCTGACCGTCCGGATAGCGCTCGAGATTGAAGGCTGCGTTCCGGAACGCCTCGAGCGCGCTCGGACTTGGACCGAGCGGCGTCTCGTTCGACGAGAGCTTGTGAACCTTGGCAACACCCGGCGCATGCTCCTTGCCCGGCACATAGGCGGCGATGTCCAGAATGCCGGGACGCGGCTGCGGGCTCTTTGAAACAAGGTTCATCGGATCGGCTTTCACGGGAGGAAATGTGGCAAAGCCAATAGCCGGGCAGAGGAAATTTGTCGAGTGCGACAGCCCTGCCTTATGGGGCTTTGACCTCTGGTAACCGCTTGCGCGTGCTTGGAACGCCATGCGGTGCCAGCACCGGAACGAAGACGCGGCGCGAAGCGCGGACAGCGACCGGCAGGCCCTGATAGAGCCGCTTTTGCGCCTCAACGATGATTACCCCGGAAAACACCGGCCAAAGCGAACGGCCGAACCGCTCCAGGCTGTGCCGCAGGCGAAGGACGATCTTGCGCTTCGACGGTGGAAAGAACAGCGCCTCGGAGGTGGCGCCCGGCGTGAAATTCGTCTCGCGGAGCAGCGCCGTCAACTGACCGCGCGAATAGGGTCGTCCCGAGCCGAACGGGGTGTGCTCCATCCGCGCCCAGACGCCGCGGCGATTCGGCACGACGATGACCAGCCGGCCGCCGGGCGCAAGGACCCGCCAGATTTCCTTCATCGTTTCGCGCGGGCTTTCGGCGAATTCCAGCGAATGCACCATCAGCACGCGGTCGATCGACGCGTCGGGCAGCGGCAGTTCCTCGTCGAAGACCAGCGCCGTCGACGACAACTCGGCGACCGGCCAGTTCACCGCACCCTGCCCGGCCGGCATGAAGGCGAAGGTCCGCTCGGTGTCCGCCCGGAAGCGCTCGAGATAGGGAACGGCATAGCCGAGCCCGACCAGCCGCTCCTCGGGCAAGCGCGCCCAGACCGAGGAGAGCGCCATGCTGACGGAATGCTCCGCCATCCGGCCAAGCTCGGAATGATAAAATTGGCGAAGATCGACGATATCCGTGTGCATGGCCAACATGTTAGCTTTGGGGCGGTAGACTTCAAGGCGAGCCTCGCTACATTCGGCAGAAGCGGTTTCGCCCGCAGCCCTCATCACACCCGATCGGAGGACCTCATCATGGCCGCGCTCGAACTCGACCTCTTCCTCTGCCGTACCGATAATTTTGGTGTGCTTCTCCATGATCCGGAGAGCGGCGCAACGGCATCGATCGATGCACCGGAGGAGCAACCGATCCTCGACACGCTGGAGCGGCGGGGCTGGCGCCTCACACACATCCTGACGACCCACTACCATGGCGATCACGTGGCGGCGAATGTCAGTCTCAAGGAACGCTTCGGGGTTACGATCATAGGGCCGAAAGGCGAGGCATCGAAGATCCCCGGCATCGACAGGAGCGTCGGCCAAGGGGACCGTTTTGATTTTGCCGGCCATCCGGTCGAGGTCATCGAAACGCCGGGACATACCGCGGGCCACATCTGCTTCCATTTCCCACAGGACAGGATGCTGTTTGCCGCGGACACGCTGTTTGCACTCGGCTGCGGGCGACTGTTCGAGGGAACTGCCGAGACAATGTGGCAATCGCTGAACCGGCTGACGGCGCTCCCCGACGACACGTCGGTCTACTTCGGCCACGAGTACACGCTTACCAACGCGCATTTCGCCGTGACGATCGATCCCGAAAACGCGGCCCTCAAGGCGCGCGCCGCTGAAATCGAAGAGACGCGCTCGGATGGCGGGTTCACCGCGCCGACGACGATCGGCCTCGAAAAGCGGACCAATCCGTTCCTTCGCACGGGCGATCAGAAGATTCGCAAGCATCTCGGGATGGAGGGCGCCAGCGACGCGGAAGTGTTTGCAGAGATCCGCAAGCGCAAGGATAATTTCTAATGGACGTCTCACGGGATCTCACGCCAGCCGCGATTGTCGACGCGCTTGGATTGGCGAGACATCCGGAGGGCGGTTGGTATGTGGAGACCTTCCGCGACGACGTCGGCGCGCCACGCAGCCATTCGACGGCGATCTACTATCTTCTCGAAAGGGGCGAGCTGTCGCACTGGCACCGCGTCCGTGACGCGGCCGAAATCTGGCACTATTACGCGGGCGCCCCTCTCGAACTCAGCATCGCCGAGCCGGGCAAACCGGCTTCGCGCTTTCGCCTTGGACCGGATTTGCTTGATGGACAAAGACCGCAGCACGTCGTCCCCGCCAACTGGTGGCAGTCGGCCGCCTCGCTCGGAGACTGGACGCTCGTCGGCTGCACCGTCGCGCCGGGATTCGATTTTTCCGCATTCGAGATGGCGGCCCCCGACTGGCGGCCGCCAAAGAACTGACGCCTACTCCGCGGGCTGCGGGGCAGTCCTGCTCTTGCGAAAGACCATGTCCCTCGCTGCCAGCACCGCGCCGCCGGTCACAAGCAGGCAGGCTGCAGCTATTCTCCACGAGGGTTCCGCAAAGCCGAAGAGGATCAGGACCAGCGTTGAGAGAACGGGCGCCGCATAGCTCGCAACGCCGAGAAGCTGGATATCCCCGTTCTTCACGCCGAAGTCCCAGGCATAGAACGCCGCGCCGACCGGCAGAAGGCCAAGCCCGGCGACGGCAAGCCACTCGAAAGCCGTCTGCGGCCAGATCGTCGTCTCGAGACCAAGGTGGCAGAGGAATGAAAGGATGGAGGTCGCCAGGCAGAATCCGGTCACGACATCGGTCGAAACCGCATCGAAGCGGCGCGTCAGCAAGGAATAACCCGACCAGGTGAAGGCGCAGAGAAATGCCGCGCCGTAGCCGAGTGTATACGCCTCGTCGAAGGCGACGCCATTGCGGGCGACGATCAGGATGGTGCCGCCAAGTCCTGCGAGCGCGCCGGCGATATGGTACCAGCGAAGCCTCTCTCCCGGCAGCAGCGCCGAGCCGACCACGATGAGCAGCGGCCAGAGATAGGCGATGAGGCCCGCCTCGACCGCCGGGGCGTTGCGAAGCGCAGTGAAATAGAGAAAGTGGTAGCCGAAAAGACCCGCAATACCGGTGATCCAGACCTTGGCGGGCTGTTTCAAAAGCGCGAATCGCTCCGGCTTCACAGCCAGTACGACAATGCCCGGCAGGCTGCCGATCAGGAAGCAGATCGCCGAAAGCTGGAACGGCGGCATCTTGCCCGAAGCCGCGGTAAAGAGCGCCAGCAGCGACCACATCAGGATCGCGGAAAAACCGATCAGCGTTGCCTTGAACTTCATTCCTGTCCCCACGCCCGGCTCACCTTCGTGAAAGCCGCGTCAAATCATTCATGCCCTGCTACTGCATGTTTCCTTAAATCGTAGCCGATTTAAGGATAAAAACATACAGCAATTCAAGGTGCTACAGCGTCCTTTGCGCGTCTGATAAGACGCGCGGCGCTGTAGTTAGCGCCCGTTCGCGACGAGCGAAAGAGAAGATCGGGATCGATCACCCGCCGAATCGCGTCGCGGAAACGGTCACGGGACCAAGCTTGGTCGGGATGCGGACATAGACCGGGGCATAGACATTGACGGTCTCGGCTTTTGCGAACCAGATCTCCATCGTCTCCAGCCGGCGCAGATATTCGACGTCCTCACGACCCTTCCTGTATCCCGCCTTCGGCACGAAGCGGACACCACAGACAATGACTTCGCCGTTAAATCCCCGGGTCTTGAAGGCTCGGGTTCCCCTGGGCGACAGCTTGATGTCGAGCCGCGATTCGCCATCGAAGATCGGCAGCGTATTGGGACAGACCCGGCTCTTCCCCGGAATGATCAGCCCGGAGAGCGGATCCAGCACGTTGCGCATGTCGCGGCTCGTTACCGGCACCCAGTTCTTCGGAAGTGGGTTGCGTTTCGGGGTCATGCTCGCACGCACGACATTGCCGTTGCGGAAGGTGACGCTGATCGCACGCGACTTCCTGCCGCTGCGATAGGACATGGAATATTGCGAGGCGCGCAGATGATCGTTCCCGATCACCCCGGAAACGCGTGTCTGGCCGGACGTGCGGCTGATGATGTCGACCAGGCCGGCCGAATTCAGTGTGCCGGAAATCGTGTAGCGATTCTTTTCAAGCTCGGTGTGGAACGTGGCCCGCGCGAGCGGCAGGCCGGCAAGCGAGATGCTGTAATCCGTTTGATGCGCGATATCCGCAGCCGAGGACGCTGTGGAAAACATCATCGCGGTCAGCAATGCTGACGCCCGGAAGCCATTGCGCCTGTTCATGCCCGAAAGCCCTGTCGTTCTGCCGTCGTTGCAATTCTCTGGGATGCAAGCCGTTTGCGGCTTTTTTTGCGCCAAATCCTTAAAATACAACCGCGCCAATGGAGAACAAGCGTCGCCTCTTCATTCCACGGTCTTGTGAAAGAAATAGCGCAGTGAAGAACGGCTTGGAATGGGTATGGGCGCCGATTAGTGTATCCCGATGAGCAATCGCCTTGCGAGACCGGCTGGAAAATCTGCGGTTTTTCGAGAATGCGCAGTGTTTGGCTTGACTGGCAGGCCTTCTCTGACTATAGAACCGCGACTTTCCAATAATGGCCAACAGGAACGCGGCCTGGGCTCTGGGCCCGCTACCGCATTGTCCGGCGGCGATAAAGAGAATAGGTGTACCATGTCCCGTAGTTGCGAATTGACCGGCAAGGGCGTCCAGTCGGGCCACAATGTCAGCCACGCCAACAACAAGACCAAGCGCAAGTTCCTCCCGAACCTGTGCAACGTCACGCTGATTTCCGATGCTCTCGGCCAGCGCTTCCGTCTGCGCGTTTCCGCAGCCGCTCTCCGCTCGGTCGAGCACCGCGGCGGTCTCGACGCTTTCCTGCTGAAGGCTGACGAGAACGAGCTGAGCATGCGCGCTCGCCTGCTGCGCCGCCAGATCGTCAAGAAGACCGCTGAAGCAGCCTGATCGCCGCCAGCGCTTCTGACAAGACTTAAAGGCTTGCGGGCTCTGTCCGGCAAGCCTTTTTCTCGTGTCGCCACATATTCATCCGCCGTGCCTGTCCCGGCTATGTCGTCTCCAACTGGTGGCATCACCCAGGATAAAAAAATGCTGACCAACCGCACATTCTTTATCTATGTCGCGCTCATGACCTCGGTGGTCGTGGCGTCGAATTTCCTCGTCCAATATCCCCTTCCAGGCTCCGTTGCCGGCATGAACCTCGGCGATCTCTGGACCTGGGGCGCTTTCAGCTATCCCTTCGCGTTCCTTGTCACGGACCTCACCAACCGCCATTTCGGACCGCGGATCGCGCGCCGCGTGGTGGTTGCCGGTTTTGTCGTCGGCGTTACCTTCTCGATCTATCTCGCGACGCCGCGCATTGCGATCGCTTCCGGTTCGGCGTTCCTGTTCGGACAGCTCCTCGACATTTCCGTGTTCAACCGGCTGCGCCGGCAGACCTGGTGGCATGCACCGCTCGCCGGCTCCCTCATCGGCTCGGCATTGGACACAGCGATGTTCTTCTCCTTCGCCTTCGCGCCGTTCTTCGTGTTCTTTGGCCCGAACGACAGCTTTGCGCTGGAGACCGCTCCGCTGCTCGGCGCGCTTGCTGCGGAAGCGCCGCGCTGGATCTCCTGGGCGCTTGGCGATCTTTTGGTGAAGATCCTTTGCGGCATCGTGCTGCTCTTGCCCTATGGAGCGCTGATGAGCGTCATCAAGCCGATGCCGGCAGCCAGAGCCACCGCCTAACGCCGGTACAAAGATGTTTACGGGGTCGCGATGCGGCCCCGTTTTCATTTGCGAGACGACGAGTTCGTCCCGTCAATCCAAGATCAGCCGGAATTCAAGCATCAGGTTGCGTTCGAGAATCGAATGATTGTCATCGGAAACGACGATCACGCGAACCTCGCCGTCGGGCCGAACGACGACATCCAGCCCCTCCATATTGTCGATCTGATAGCTCATGTCGGCCATGAGCAACACCTCGCCGTCGACCACGGCGCCCGGACGAATGTCGCCGGCGGCAATCCGGCGAATGCGCATGCCGAGGCCGGAGGCGAGATTGAACCGACGCTCCAGGAGAAGCAGGTCGCCATTGGGCAGGAAGTCACCGTCGGTGACAGCATAGGGTTCCTCGCGAACGACCGTGAACGCGCCTTTCATCGGCCCGTCCAGAATCCCCGCCAGAAGGTTATCCGCCTTGTCGACGCTGCGTTCCGCGACTATGACCGCAGCACCGCGAAGGGGACTGTCCTTTGGCGCGATCGCTATGGTTTCGAGGCCGCCATTGACGCGCAATTCCTCGACGGGGAACGGCAGGGCCATTTGCCGGACGGGCTTCGAGCGCGCGAAGCCCGGATCGGGATAGATCTCGATACGGGCCAACTGCTCGAAGCTGACGATCGCCTCCCCGTCACGCAAAGCCAGGCCCTCGGAGTCCACCCTCCACTTTTTGAGCTCAGCACCACCATTTCCATCGGTCATTGATGTCACGGTCAGCTCGGTCAGGCCCTGAAGCCTCCCAGCATCGTCGCGGACAACGGCTCCCTCGATCCAGTGGCCGGTGTCCATCACGGCGACGAAGGAATCGCTGCCAGGTCGGAAGCGGATCGCGGAAATTGCACCGAGCAGCGGGTTGGGCGACGTCATTTCGATGCCGCCGATGAATTCGAGCCCGCCAAACACCGTTTGATCGGAACCGGATTTGAATTGCATTACCTGCCGGCTCTGAACGGGCGCGATCTCGCTCGCCGGCCCCGCCCGGGCGATCGTGGCCGATGCCAGAAGGGAAAGGACAACAAGGCTTCGACGGAGCATATGAGAGGGACCTTCGGAGGGCAGGATGGGGCCTGGTAAGGCAGGGAACGACTTCGCAGGAGGGGCGGATTGAACCGGTCCAAACCATCGGCGCCGTCGGTATCGGGCCATAGAAATCCGATCGGCTCCTAGCCCGCGCGGCGCGTGCGCCCCGGGCGCCGATGCATGCTTTCGTCCCCGAAGAGCGCTGCAAGCTGCTCCGTCATTGCACCGGCCAGTTCGTCCGCGTCGACGATGGTCACGGCGCGGCGGTAATAGCGCGTCACGTCGTGGCCGATGCCGATCGCCAGAAGCTCGACCGGCGAGCGGGTCTCGATCTGCTCGATCACGGCGCGCAAATGGCGCTCGAGATAGTTTCCGGGGTTCACCGACAAGGTGGAATCATCGACCGGGGCGCCGTCCGAGATCATCATCAGGATGCGCCGCTGCTCCGGCCGCGCCAGCAGCCGGTCATGCGCCCACATCAGCGCCTCGCCGTCGATGTTCTCTTTCAGCAGGCCCTCGCGCATCATCAGCCCGAGATTGCGGCGTGCGCGACGCCAGGGCGCGTCTGCGGACTTGTATACGATGTGCCGGAGATCGTTGAGGCGGCCGGGCGACTGCGGCTTGCCGCTCGCGAGCCACTTCTCGCGCGACTGCCCGCCCTTCCATGCCTTGGTGGTGAAGCCGAGGATTTCCACCTTGACGCCGCAACGCTCCAGTGTGCGGGCGAGAATGTCGGCGCAGGTCGCCGCAACCGTGATCGGCCGGCCGCGCATCGAGCCGGAATTGTCGATCAGCAGCGTCACCACGGTATCGCGGAAGGTCGTGTCCTTCTCACGCTTGAAGGACAGCGGTTGCATCGGGTCGATGATGATGCGTTGCAGTCTGGCCGTGTCGAGATACCCTTCCTCGAGGTCGAACTCCCAGGAGCGGTTCTGCTGGGCCATCAGCCGACGCTGCAGCCGGTTGGCGAGGCGGCCGACTGCCCCCTGCAGGTGAGCCAGCTGCTTGTCGAGGAACGCACGGAGGCGGTCGAGCTCCGCCTCGTCGCAAAGCTCCTCGGCGGTGATTGTCTCGTCGAATTCGCGCGTAAAGACGGTGTAGTCGACCTTCTCGTTGAAATCCGCGAAGGGATGGTTCGGCCGCTTGACTTCGCCTGGCGTCTCGCTCTCCTCGTCGCCCTCATCTTGGAGGTCGTCGTCGGAAATCTCGGCGCCGTCCATCTCGCCTTCTTCCATCTGCTCCTCGGCAGACTGGTTTTCGTCGGCGGGCGCGGCATCGGAGCCTTCTTCCTCGTCGCTGGCGTTCTCGTCCTGCTCCTGGCTGCGCGGCTGGTCCTCGTCGGTCTCGCTTTCCTGCTCGTCCGGTTCGATATCGTCCTCGCCGTATTTCTCGGCGACATCCATCGACGACAGTATGTCGCGCACGACGCGGGCGAAGGCCTGCTGGTCATTGATTGCGGCCGGCAGATTGCGCATATCCGCAGAGGCCTTGCCCTCGATGAAATCGCGCCAGAGATCGAGCACCTTGCCGGCCGATGCCGGTGGCCTCTCCCCGGTCAGTTTCTCACGCACCAGAAGCGCCACCGCCTCTTCGAGAGGCGCATCAGACTGGCTGTCGATCGCCGCAAAATTCGCCTTGGCGTATTTCTCCTCGAGCATCGAGGTGAGGTTGTCGGCGACTCCGGTCATCCGCAGCGCACCGATCGCCTCGACGCGCGCCTGCTCGACGGCATCGAAGATGGCTCGCGCGTCCGCTCCCTGCGGCGACATCGTCGCGTGGATGCGGGCATCATGGCACGCCTTGCGCAGCGCCATGGAATCGCCGAGGCCCCGCGCCACGGCCAACTCCTGTCGACTGGGACGCTTCGAAAGCTCCGGCAGCCGGATGCGCTCGCCTGCCATTCCGGGACGTTCGTTCGCAAAGGCGACCTCGAGCTCGGCGTCGCCGGCAATCGACCGGATACAGCCGGAAAGCGCCCGCTTGAACGGTTCAGCGGCGTTTTCCCTCGCGTTCGGCTTCGCCTTGGAGTTCGAGCTCACGACAATTCCTTTTTCAGCCAGATACGGTGACATCCGGGGCGCTCAAGTCCGCTTGACCGTGAAAGTCCGCGGGGGCCGGCTTCTGCCCGAGGCCGGCAGCAGAAACCCCTCAGGCGGTGGCTTCCAGCACGATGTTGGCGGCGCTCTCCTTGAGCTCGACACCGAAGGCCCGCTGGTAGTGCTCGGCGACCAGCGCCCGCTCCAGCTCGTCGCACTTGTTGAGGAAGGTCACGCGGAAGGCGAAGGCGATGTCGCCGAAGATATAGGCATTCTCCGCCCAGGTGATCACCGTGCGCGGGCTCATGACAGTCGAAAGATCGCCGTTGATAAACGCTGCGCGCGTGAGATCGGCCACGCGAACCATCTTCGATACGGTCTCGCGCCCCTTGTCGGCCGTAAAGCCCTTGACCTTGGCGGCGACGATGTCGACTTCCTTGTCATGCGGCAGATAGTTGAGCGTGGTGACGATCGACCAGCGGTCCATCTGCGCCTGGTTTATCTGCTGCGTGCCGTGGTAGAGACCGGTCGTATCGCCAAGACCCACCGTGTTCGCCGTCGCAAACAGGCGGAAGGCCGGGTGCGGACGAATGACGCGGCTCTGATCGAGCAGGGTCAGGCGGCCGGAGGACTCGAGCACGCGCTGGATGACGAACATGACGTCCGGGCGGCCTGCATCGTATTCGTCGAAGACGAGCGCCACATTGTGCTGGTAGGCCCAGGGGAGAATGCCGTCCTTGAACTCGGTGACCTGCAGCCCGTCCTTGACCACGATCGCATCCTTGCCGACGAGGTCGATACGGCTGACATGGCTGTCGAGGTTCACGCGCACGCAGGGCCAGTTGAGCCGTGCGGCAACCTGTTCGATATGGGTGGACTTCCCGGTCCCGTGATAGCCGGCGACCATGACGCGTCGATTGTGTGCGAATCCTGCGAGAATGGCGAGCGTCGTTTCGCGATCGAAGAGATAGTCGGGATCGAGATCGGGCACATAGGCGTCGCCCTTCGAATAGGCAGGAACGCGCAAATCCGTGTCAATGCCGAAGACCTCCCGGACAGAGATCGTCGTGTCGGGGAGGTTCGAAATGTCGAGGTCAATCTTGCTCATCATGTCTCCAGAGCGGCCGCCGGTCGGCACCCGCGCATTCGCCTGCAAAAAGTGCTTTCTGTCATAATCCGCGTTGTTAGCAGAAACCAGCCTGTTTTAACAATTGATAGGCTTGAATAACCGCGCGAAAACGGTCCTCCGATCCCCTGTCTCCGCCATTTGCATCAGGGTGATGTTTCTTCACGAGATCCTTGTAGGCCGTCTTGATATCGGCGGCCGTTGCCGAGGCCGCGAGGCCGAGCGTCTCGAAGGCCTTGGCTTCGAGCGTTTTCAGTTTGCGCAGGCGCGGTTCGTGCCGGGCCGAGCGGGCACGCGCCTCGCTGAAGAAGCCGAACGGATCGCGCATGCGGGCTTGCGCCCCCGCCGTGCCGGAGCGCATCTGCGACTGAGTTGGGCCGCTGCGGGCGCTCTTGTTGACGCCGACGGTCCAGGTCGGGCGATGGCCGGTCACGGCTTCCTTCTGGTAGCGCGCGATCTCGGTATCGGACAGCCCGGAGAAATAATTGTAGCCCTTGTTGTACTCCTTCACGTGCTCGAAGCAGAACATGAAGTACTCGCCCTCGGCATTGCGGCCGACGGGAGCCCGATGCATCGCCTTCTTGTCGCAGCCGTCCCACTGGCATACGGGCGCAGACGGCTCTGCGCGCGGCTCCACCTTGCGGCGCGTACGGATGCGATCGAAGTATTTTGAATCGAGTTTCATAGCCGACATTATGGGGTTTGGAGGCCCCCACAACAAGAATTGACAAAGCGGAATGTTGCTGGCTTTGTGCGAGCATTTTGCACCGCCACAGCATGTTTCCTTAAATCGGTTACGATTTAAGGAAACATGCTGTACTTCAAAGTGCTACGGCGTCTTTGCGCGTCTGATACGACGCGCGGCGCTGCGGGGCCCATGCGGACAGCACTTTGCCTCGCAGCAAGCAGGGAAATAGGACGGAAGAATGTCGCTGCAAAGCCGGATCGAACAGAAACTCATCGAAGCCTTCCATCCCGAGCGCCTCGCGGTGATCAACGAAAGCCATCTGCATGCCGGGCATCAGCCCGGTTTCGACGGCGGAGGCGAAACGCATATCAGGATCAGGATCGTTTCCAGCGCGTTCGACGGCATGAGCCGAGTGGCGCGCCACCGCGCGATAAATGATCTCCTGAAGCCTGAGCTCGATGCGGGTCTGCATGCGCTCGCCGTCGAACCATTCGCGCCGGGAGAGCCGACGCGCTGGTGACGAGGCGCTAGCCGATTGGCGCATCGTCCTCGGCGGGGCGGATGCGCAGCTTTGTAATCCGGTTCTTTACCCGCTTCATGACAATGAAGCGCTTGCCGTAGAAGGTGAAGGCCTGCCGCTCTTCCGGGATGCTCTTCGATTCATGGATGACAAGACCGGCAACGGTGGTCGCCTCCTCGTCAGGCAGCGACCAGTCCAGCGCCCTGTTGAGGTCGCGGATCGGTACCGATCCATCGACGACGATCGAACCGTCGGCCTCCTGTCGCACGCCTTGGATGTCGATATCGTGCTCATCGGCGATATCGCCCACGATCTCCTCAAGGATATCCTCGAGCGTAACGAGACCCTGGACCTGACCATATTCGTCGACGACGATGGCAAGATGCAGCTTGCGCCGCAGGAAGGCATTGAGCTGATCCTTGAGATTGGTCGTATCCGGCACGAACCACGGCTTCTGCGCGATCTTGACGATATCGAGGCGCTCGGGTTCGACGTCCGGCTCGGCTAATACGCGCAGGAGGTCCTTGGAATGGACGACGCCGACGATGTTGTCGGTCGATCCGCGCCAGAGCGGCAGGCGCGTGAAGGGGCTCTCGAGGATTTCCCGAATGCAGACCTCCGGCGGCTCCTCCGCGTTGATCGCACGCATCGCCGTACGGTGGATCATGACGTCGGAGACCTCGAGTTCGCCGAGGTCGAGCACGCCACCGAGCCGGTCGAGGTCCGCCTTGATCACGGATCCCTCCCGGTGAAGCAGATCGACTGCGCCCCTCAGTTCCTCATGCGCCGACAGCATCGGCATGTCCGACGAGAGCTTCACGCCAAAGAGGTTGAGGATGCGCCTTACAATCGCATTGACGAGCGCCGATACCGGGCCAGCAACGGCGACCAGGGGGCTCACTACCGGCGCCACCGCGCGCGCGAAGCGATCCGGCGAAGCGATCGCCCAGCTTTTCGGCAGCACTTCGGAAAATATCACGAGCAGCACGGTCATCACGAGCGTTGTAATCGCCACGCCCATGTCGCCAAAAAGGCCGATCAGCAAGCTCGTCGCCAGCGAAGAGGCAAGAATATTGACGAGGTTGTTGCCGATGAGCAGCGTACCGGTCAAACGATCGCGCCGCTCGATCAGCCGATTGACGAGACCGGCGCGCTGGTCGCCATTGCTTTCCAGCATATGCATCCGTGACCGCGAGGCAGCCGTCAGCGCGGTCTCCGAGCCGGAGAAGAAGGCGGAGAGCAGCAGAAGGCAAATGATCGAAACAAGAGACAGCCAGTATTCCGCCAGAAAGGCCAGAAACGCGTCGCCGGTCATTGGGGGTGCTTCTCCTTGAGGAAGCCCAGCACCTCCGAGGACGGCACATCATCCGCGACGAAGGACTGGCCGATGCCCCTTGTGAGAATGAAGGTGAGCTTGCCACCCTTCACCTTCTTGTCCTGGGCGATCGCGTCCATCAACCGTTCGGCCGGCGGCAGCTTGCCGGGTATGTCGGCGATCCGCGTCGGCAGGCCGACTGCCTTGAGATGAGCTTCCACGCGCCGCGCATCGTCGGGGCTTGCGAGGTTCATGCGGGCGGAAAACTCGTGGGCCAGAACCATGCCGATCGCAACGCCCTCGCCGTGCACCAGGCGCGCGCTGTCGTATTCGGTCGCCGCCTCCAGAGCGTGGCCGAAGGTATGTCCGAGATTGAGAAGCGCACGCAGACCGTTTTCGCGCTCGTCCGCAGCAACGACGTCGGCCTTGGCCTGGCAACTGGCGGCAATGGCCTCGATCCGCGCAGCCCCCCCGGCGAAGACGGCCTGCCAGTTCCGTTCGAGCCAATCGAAGAACTCCGGCTTGTCGATCAGGCCGTATTTGGCGACCTCCGCATAGCCCGCCCGGAACTCGCGCGGGCTCAGCGTATCGAGCACGTCCGTGTCGGCGAGGACGAGATCGGGCTGATGAAAGACACCGATCAGGTTCTTGCCGTGAGGCGAATTGATCCCGGTCTTGCCGCCGACGGAGGAATCGACCTGTGCCAGCAGCGATGTCGGAACCTGGATAAAGCGCGAGCCGCGGCGGACGATACCGGCAGCAAAGCCGGTGAGATCGCCGATCACGCCGCCTCCGAGGGCGATCACCGCGTCGTTCCGCTCGATCCTGGCGCCAAGCACGGTTTCGCAGACGGGAATGAGGTGGTCGAAGCTCTTGGTCTTTTCGCCCGCGGGAAGAACGAGCGAGACGGCCTCGATACCATTTTCGCCGAGGCTCGCCATCAGCGGCTGTAGATAGCGCGGGGCGACGTTCTCGTCGGTTATGACCGCCATCTTCCGGCCCTTGAGGCGCGACGCGATTTCCTTGCCCGCCGCGGCAATGAGCCCGGGACCGATGAGGATGTCATAGGAGCGATCTCCAAGGTCTACACGGACCTTGCGCTCGGCGGCGGGTATCACATGGCTAGTCATGGCTTTGAGCTTTCTGGCGATCGGCGACGGCGGTAAGAACCTCCTCGACGATCATCTCCTTCTTCACATCGCGCGAGAGGACCGTCAGATCGGCCTCGGCATAGATCGGGTAACGCGCGCGCATCAGGTTTTCGAGTGTCTGCTTCGGGTTCTCGGTTTTCAGGAGCGGCCGCGTATCGCGTTTGCTCACCCGCTCCCACAGAACGTCGAGCTCCGCATTGAGCCAGACCGTAACGCCGCCCTTCTTGATCTGCCGGCGCGATCGTTCGTTGATGTAGGCCCCGCCACCGGTCGAGACCACCCGGGGACCGGATCTTAGCAGACGTTTCAGCACGCGGGCCTCGAGAGCGCGAAACTCTTCCTCCCCGTAGGCCGCGAAAAGCTCGCTGATCGTCATGCGGGAAACCCGTTCGATCTCATGATCGGAATCGATGAATGGAACGCCGAGCGCCTGTGCGGTCAGTCGACCGATCGCCGATTTTCCCGCCCCCATCAATCCGATGAAAACGAGATTGCGCTTACCGAGGGCGAGCTTCGCCCGTTCGGCAAGCGTCGCGGAAACCGGTTCGGTCACGTCGTTCATTGCACTTCATTTTCCCCATTCCCCTCCGATATCGACAAATCGGCGGGGAGCGTCAAGTCGTCGCGCGTGCGGGGCGACGCTTCTTGAACTCGGCGGCGCGGCCGGTCATATAGTTCACGCATCCGCAGCAAGCGCACGTCCATCCAGACATACAGGAATTGCTGCAGCACTTTGAAGAACGACTGCATGATTTCTAAACCAGCTCTGATTTAAAGGAGTCATGCAGAGGAGACCGAAATGCCGACCCTTTTCCGCTTCCTGTTCTTCTTGGCCGTCTTCGCCGGCATCGTCTATGGCACGATGGTGGCGCTCGTGACTTTCGTCGAGCCGGTCGAGCGGGATGTAACGGTGCGCATTCCATCGGAACGGGTCAACAAGCCGAAATGACCGATCTCTCCGCCGCCTATGTCGAATCCTTTCTGGAAATGATGAGCGCCGAGCGTGGCGCGGCGGCCAACACGTTGCAATCCTATGAGCGCGACCTGAAAGATGCGCTCTCCTTTCTGCGAACCCGCGGCAAGCGATTGATCGATGCCTCGGCCGACGATTTGCGAAGCTATCTCTCGCATCTCGCCGGCGAGGGTTTCAAATCCTCGTCGCAGGCACGCCGCCTGTCGGCGTTGCGGCAGTTCTACAAGTTTCTTTACGCCGAGGGCCTCAGGGGCGACGACCCTACCGGGATTCTCGATGCGCCGAAGAAAGGACGGGCGCTGCCGAAGACGCTCAGCATCGATGATGTGTCCAGGCTGATCGGCCAGGCGGAAACGGAAGCCGCCGCCGGCGGTGAAGACGCGCTGGTGAAACTGCGCATGCATGCGCTGATCGAGCTCCTCTACGCAACCGGCATGCGGGTCAGCGAACTCGTCTCGCTGCCGGCGAGCGTGTTGTCCCAGAACGGACGCTTCCTCGTCATTCGCGGCAAGGGCAACAAGGAACGGCTGGTGCCGTTGTCGCAGGCCGCCTTGCGCGCCATGCGCGCTTATGGAGAAGCCCTGCGGGTCAGGAACGCGGCGGCCGACCCGCCAGAGGAAAGCCCCTGGCTCTTTCCTTCCCATGGCAAGACCGGCTTTCTGCCGCGCCAGGTTTTCGCGCGCGACCTCAAGGGCCTTGCGGCACGCGCCGGCATAAGGATTGCTGCGATCTCGCCGCATGTTCTGCGCCATGCCTTCGCCAGCCACCTGCTCGCCAACGGCGCCGACCTGCGCGCCGTGCAGGAACTGCTCGGCCATTCGGACATTTCAACGACACAAATCTATACACATGTGCTGGAAGAACGGCTGCATGACCTCGTGCAGAACCATCACCCCCTTGCCAAACAGGCGAAAAAACAGGATTAGGACCGCCGGGCAGGCTGGCTTCGACCGCAGAGCCCTGTCGCAAATTGATCGGAAACGCATCTCATGCACAACTATCTCGATTTCGAAAAACCCATTTCTGATCTCGAAGGCAAGATTCTCGAACTGAAGAAACTCGCCAGTGAAGATGAGAGTGTGAATACATCCGACGAGATCGCACGGCTTGAGGTGCGTGTACGCGACGCGATGGCCGAGATCTATTCCAAGCTGTCGCCGTGGCAGAAGACCCAGGTCGCCCGCCACCCGTCACGCCCGCATTTCCTCGACTACGCAGCCGAACTCTTCACCGAATTCACGCCGCTCGCCGGCGACCGCAACTTCGGCAACGACGATGCGATCCAGGCGGGCCTCGCCCGCTTTCGCGGCATGCCGGTCGCTGTTCTCGGCCAGGAGAAGGGCAACGACACCAAATCGCGCATCAAGCACAATTTCGGCAGCCCGCGCCCGGAAGGTTATCGCAAGGCGATCCGCGTCATGGAGATGGCCGACCGCTTCAGCCTGCCGCTGATCACGCTGGTCGACACGGCCGGCGCCTATCCCGGCGTCGACGCCGAGGAACGCGGGCAGGCCGAGGCGATCGCCCGCTCGACCGAGATGTGCCTCAAGGTCAAGGTGCCGATCGTCACCGTGGTCCTCGGTGAAGGCGGCTCCGGCGGGGCGATCGCGATCGCAACCGGCAACCGCGTCTATATGCTGGAGCATGCGATCTACAGCGTCATCTCGCCGGAGGGCGCGGCTTCGATCCTGTGGCGCGATTCAGCGCGCGCCAAGGAAGCGGCAAGCAGCATGAAAATTACGGCCGAGGACCTCAAATCGCTCGGCATCATCGACGGCATCATTCCCGAACCGGTCGGCGGCGCCCATCGCGACCCGCTGTCGGTCATCGGCCGCACCGGGACCGTGCTCGCCGATGCGCTCAAGGACCTGTCCGGCCGCAGCGGCGACGAATTGCGGACGGACCGCCGGCAGAAATACCTGAATATCGGCCGAAATCTCTGAACCTTTGCGATTAAAACGGCGGCAGCGGCAACCGGAAATCGGACTGTGGCCAAATCTTGGCCATATTCGTACGGTCATGAAAGATGGCGTGCGCAGGGGGATCCTGCAGGGTTAAGATTTCGTGAAGAATAATCGCTTACTGATTCGTTGAGGGCGCCTCCTCGACGGGTGCGGCGCTCAATGACGGATTTTGTTTTTTAACGGGCCTCTGCCGATGCGTTTCAGGAACCTTGTTGCCACCGCCGCTATCGCAGCCGCGCTTGCCGGCTGCACCAACGAGACGCTGGATTCTGTCAATCTCTCCTCGGTAAAGAACAAGACCGAATATCAGCTTTCGAGCAAGATGACCGCGAAGATGCGCGAACTGGGGATGCAGAAGACGTCGCCGATCGCGCTGCGGATCTTCAAGGAAGAAGGCACGCTCGAAGTCTGGAAGGCCAACGCGGCGAACCGCTTTCAACTCCTGAAGAGCTACAAGATCTGCGCGTGGTCCGGAAAGCTCGGTCCCAAGGTGAAGGAAGGCGACCGGCAGGCACCGGAAGGATTCTATCCGCTGTTCCCGCACCAGATGAATCCCAATTCCAATTATTATCTCGCGATCAACACCGGTTTCCCGAATACTTACGACAAGGCGAACGGCCGTTCCGGCACGCATCTGATGATCCATGGCGCATGCTCTTCGTCGGGCTGCTATTCGATGACGGACGAGCAGATCATCGAGATCTTCGCGCTCGCACGTGATGCCTTCAGGGGTGGACAGCAAAGCGTCCAGCTCCAGGCGTTCCCCTTCCGCATGACCGCGGAGAACATGGCCCGCCATCGCGATAATCCGAACATCGAGTTCTGGAAGATGCTGAAGGCGGGCTACGACCAATTCGAGGTGACCAAGCGTCCGCCGGATGTGAATGTCTGCGAGAGGAAATACGTCTTCAACCAGCAGAGCGACAGCACGTTCAATCCGACGGGCCAATGCCCGGCGATGTCGACGCCACCTGCGCTGCAAGTGGCAATGACAAACTTCGAGAAGGACTATCAGCGCGATTACGACAAGGCTCTGAAGAAGTACGAAGGCATGGTCTGGTATGAACCGAGCGAAGCGGAGCGCAAGGCGATCGTCGCCGATCAGCGCAAGGGCCGCGAACTCGCCTATGCCCCCACGGGCAATTCGCTCGATGCCGGCAAGCTGATGAAGGTGAGCGACCTCGAAAAACAGCTCGCGGATCAGAAGGCGGCCGAGGAAGCCAAGCAGGCGGCGCTGATCCAGAAGGAGGCGCTTGAGAAAGCGACCCGTGGCGGCGCGAGCGTGCCGGTACCGCAGGCAAGCCCGATCGAGCGGCCTGTCCTGCAGGCGGCCGTCCAGACGCCGCCCGCCAGAAAATCCTTCTGGAATCTGTTCTCGGCCAGCGAACCGGAAGCCGCGACGCCTGCACCTGCGGCACAGGCACCCGCACCGCAGGCCGCCGCGCCGGCGGCACAGCAGCCCGCGGCAAACCAGCAGCCGGCAGCCGCCGACCAGAAGCAGACAGGAACGCCCGCCGAAAGCAATGCGCAAGTGGCTGCGGCTCCGGCAGAAAATCCGCAGGCGGCAACCGAACAACCCGCCGCCGAACAGCCGAAGAAGCGTCCGTTCTGGAAGATCTGGGGCAATTGATGCCGGACGAGCCCAGGATCGTCTATGACCTGAGGGGGCTTAAGTGCCCCCTTCCCGTTTTGAAGACGCGCAAGCGCATGCAGGCGCTCGCACCCGGGTCCCTGCTCGAGATCGAGACGACGGATCCTCTGGCGGTTATCGACATTCCGCATTTCTGCAACGAGGACGGACACCGGCTTGAGGAAGCCGCGCCCACAGAGGGCGGCCATCGCTTCGTCATCCGCAAGAAGGCCTGACGGATCGAACGAAGCGTGCGGGCTTCACCCGCGGCTAAATTACTGCCCCTCATCCCGCTGCCGCGGCCTTCTCCCCGCAAGCGGGGCGAAGGGACAAGCGGCGACCTCGGAAGTCCCCTCGCCCTTGCGGGGAGAGGGCTAGGGTGAGGGGCAATATCGCTAGATCTTAGCCCTGTCGTCGTCCCACACCGCGGCGCTCCAACGCGGTCGGAATTCTTGCTATGATCCCAGCGAACTACGACGCGGACTCAACAATGAACGATGCGAGCGGCAATTTCCACGACAGTTCCGGCGCGGCGGTGCGGCCGCCGATCGTCTGGGCACTCGCCGTTGTGGCGGGGCGTGTGATCGACGCGCTCTACCCGCTGCCTTTCCTGCCGGCGGCAGTGCCGGCCGGTTGGTTGGGCGCCATCGTGTTCCTCGCCGGCCTGGCACTGTTGATCTGGGCGGCGACGACCTTGCGCCGGGCGGGAACGAACATTCCGACCACCCAGCCGACGACGACGATCGTCGAAGAGGGGCCTTACCGCTACAGCCGCAATCCTATCTACATCGGCATGTTTCTCGGCCTGATCGGTCTTGCCATCGGCTTCGACAGCCTGTGGCTCCTCATCCTGCTGGTGCCGTTTTACTTTGTCATCCGGTACCTAGTGGTCGCCCGAGAAGAAGCCTATCTCGAAGTGAAGTTCGGCGACGCCTATCGCGGCTACAAGAGCCGCGTCCGCCGCTGGCTGTGAAAATCAAACCGCAGCCGATTGGCAAATCCAACCGATTCCGCGCACTGCGGTCTAGAATCTCACGCCGGGAACCGCGAGTGGATTGTCCGAGAGAGCTTGCGCGTCCGGCCGGTCGATCCGGGGCTTGCCGGTGAAGGCATCGAAGAGGTCGCGCACGAACGCTTCCTCGAGTCCCTTCGTGATCAGCACCATGCGCGTGCGCCGGTCGTCAGGATCGGGCCAGGCGGCGAGCCGCTCCGGCGCGTGAAAAACGGTCTGCACGCCGTGCAGAACGAGCGGCCGTTCAGGATTGTCCGCCATGGAAACGACCGCCTTCATCCGCAACAGCTTTTCGCCATGGGCCGAACGCAGAAGATCGATGAACATTTCCAGCGCCATCGGCTCGATCGGACGATCGTGGACGATGCTGAAGGACCGGATGTCCGAACCGTGGCGCGTGAAATCGTGATGGTGGTGATCGTGATGTCCATGATGATGATCATGCCCATCGTGGTCGTGATCTTGGTGATCATGATCGGCGTGCGCCTCGTCCTGAAGCCAGCGGCCGACATCGGCGACCTTGGTCGACGCTTCATAGAGACCGCAGGCGAACAGTTCCGCGCGGCCGGCCTCATCCGTATCGCCGTCGATTACCGGCGCGCGTGGATTGAGGTCCCTGAGCCGTTCCAGAAGCGTCTCCCGCTCCGCGTCAGTCGCGAGCTTGGCTTTGCTGATGACGAGCCGGTCGGCGACCGCGACCTGCTTCAAGGCTTCCACGTGGTTCGCGATCGTCTGCAGACCGTTCACCGCGTCCACGACCGTGACGACACCGTCCAGCCGGAAGTTTTGCGCGATAACCGGATTTCCGAGCACGGATTGCAGCACCGGCGCCGGGTCGGCAAGCCCGGTCGTTTCGATCACAACACGCCGCAGCGGCTTGATGCGGCCGGTCTGCATACGGTCCATGAGGTCGGCGAGCGTGTCGACAAGCTCTCCGCGCACCGTGCAGCATAGGCAGCCGTCGGAAAGCTCGATCACGCCGTCGCTCGAGGCCTCGACCAGCAGGTGGTCGATCGAGACATCGCCGAATTCGTTGATGATGACCGCCGTATCGGCGAGGTCCGGATCCTTGAGCAGGCGATTGAGAAGCGTCGTCTTGCCCGCACCGAGAAAGCCGGTGAGGATAGATACCGGCACCACCGGCAGGGGACCGTTCATGGCGGACTCCATCTTAGATCACGCTGGTCTCGGATCGACTCGAAACCACGAAATTTGAGACGCGCGATGCGGCCGAAGACCGCGCACCTCTTGTTACCCGGCTCTAGAAACTCGGGCGAGGAACCGGAATGGGCACGTTGGCGATCTCGACGACGTCGCCCTGCCCCGCGATATCGCTGCCGGCCTTGGCGACTTTGTCGCCACTGCCCGGAATAAGCCCCGCAAAAGCAAGCTTGAGCGGGCGATTGAGTTCGTGGATGTAAGGAGAAAGCAGCTTCTGGCGCCCGGCTTCGTCGCGGCCTTCACTGCGCACCTTCGCGGCGGTCTTGGAGCAGATCTGCTTGCTGACGTCCGTAACCGTGTCGCGGCCCTCTCCATAGGGAGCGATCTGCGTCAGAGACTGCTTGCCCGCGCTGCTGGTCGTCAGCGCCATCTGCAAGAGACGGGCAGACTCGTCGGCGCGGGCGCCGAGACTGTCTTCACCGAGAACGACCGAAACGACGCTGCGGCCATCGCGCGTCGCCGAAGAGACCTGATTGAAGCCCGACGCGCAGATAAAGCCGGTCTTCATGCCGTCCGCGCCATCGAAGCGGCCGATCAGCATGTTGTAATTGGCATAGTCCTTCTTGCCGGTGGTGAAGCCTTCCAGCGAGAAATAGGCCGCATATTCGGGGAACTCGCGCTTCAACGTGATCGCCAGCACAGCAAGGTCGCGAGCCGTCGTATACTGCCCCTCGCCCGGCAGCCCGTTAGCATTGATGAAATGGGACGAGGTCATCCCGATACGCCGTGCCTCGGCATTCATCCGCTCGATGAAGGCGGGCTCGGAGCCGCCGACCGTTTCCGCGATGGCAACGGCGACGTCATTTGCCGATTTCACCAGCATCATCTTCAGCGCGCTGTCGAGGGTCATCGCCTGGCCGGGCTTGTAGAACATCTTGCTCGGCGGCTCGGACGCGGCGTTCTTCGTCATTACGACCGGGCTCTCCAGCGTCAGTTGCCCCGTCTTGATCGCCCGGAAAGTCGTATAGGCCGTCATCAGCTTGGTCAGCGATGCCGGGTACCACTTCCGGAAGATGTCCTGATGCTCGTAGACCTTGAGCGAGTTGACGTCGACGACCAGCCGCGGATTGGCAAATGCCGGCATTACCACTGCCAGAAATGCCGCACAGGCCCCCGCGAGAACGCCCACCGTCCTCGCCCCATCACGCCTCAAGAATCCACCTGTCACCACAATCCAACCTCGAAATTCCGCAATTGCCTCGTCTTGTCCCGGTATTTAGCCTATATGGCGAGGAGATGGCAAAGCCCAATCCTTGGCTGCCGCGCCAATCCACTGCGCCCTTACAGCGCCGCGCGTCCAATCGGACACGCAAAGTCGCTGTGGAGCTTTGAGTTTCTGCGTGACTTTGTCCTCAAATCGATTCCGATTTAAGGAATCATGCAGTAGTGACCGAACAGACCAACAGGACGACCCTATGCCGATTCTCAACCGCGCTGCCGAACTCCAGAACGAAGTCACCGAGTGGCGGCGCCACCTGCACATGAACCCCGAACTCCTGTTCGCGGTCGAAAATACGGCAGCCTTTGTGGAAAGGAAACTGAAGGAATTCGGCGTTGACGAAATCGTGACTGGTCTTGGCAGGACCGGCGTCGTCGGCATCATTCGCGGCAATCTCGGCACCGGGCGGACCATCGGGCTCAGGGCCGATATGGACGCCCTGCCGATCACCGAGACGAGCGGCAAGCCCTGGTCGTCGACGACCGCGGGCAAGATGCACGCCTGCGGCCATGATGGTCACACGGCCATGCTGCTCGGTGCGGCGAGATATCTCGCGGAGACGCGCAATTTCGCAGGATCCGTCGCGGTCATCTTCCAGCCGGCGGAGGAAGGCGGCGGTGGCGGCAACGAGATGGTCAAGGATGGGATGATGGAGCGTTTCGCGATCGCGGAGGTCTACGGCATGCACAACATGCCGGGCATGCCGGTCGGCCATTTTGGCAGCCGCATCGGCCCGATCATGGCGTCGACCGACGAGTTCACCATCACCATCAACGGCCGCGGCGGCCACGCGGCCCAGCCGCACAAGACGATCGATCCGATCGTCGTCGGCGCACAGATCGTCAACGCGCTCCAGACGATCGCCTCGCGCACCGTCGATCCCCTCGCATCCGTCGTCGTCTCGGTCACGAAGTTCAACGGCGGCTTCGCCCACAACGTCATTCCCGAGCAGGCGGTCCTTGCCGGAACCGTCCGCACCCTGATGCCGGAAGTGCGCGACACCGGCGAGGCGCGTATCCGCCAGATCGCCGAAAGCATCGCCGGCGCCTATGGTGCGACGGTGAACGTCTGGTACGGCCGCAACTATCCCGTGACCGTCAACCATGCCGACGAGACCGCCCACGCGCTTGCGGCAGCCGCGACGGTTGCCGGAGCGGCCAAGGTCAATCCCTCGCTCGACCCGATGATGGGTGGCGAGGATTTCTCCTACATGCTGCTGTCCCGGCCGGGCGCATTCATCTTCATGGGCAACGGCGACACGGCCGGCCTTCACCATCCGGCCTATGACTTCAACGACGAGGCGATCCCGCACGGGATCTCCTATTGGGTGAAGCTCGCTGAAGCGCGACTGGCCGCCTGAGAGACGCGAGCGGGAGGCGGCGGTAATGCACCAGATCGACAAGACGGATCGCAGAATCCTGAACATCCTGCAGGCGGATGGCCGGATCACCAACCTTGAGCTGGCCGACCGCATCGGCCTGTCGCCGACCGCGACCAGCGAGCGGCTGCGCCGGCTGCTTAAGGAAGGGTACGTCTCGGGATTCGGTGCCCGCCTCGATCCGCACAAGCTGGGCTTCGGTCTGCTCGTCTTCATCGAAGTCATGCTGGACAAGACGACACCGGAAGTCTTCGACCAGTTTGCGATCGCCATCAAACAGGCCCCGGCCGTGCTCGAATGCCATATGGTCGCCGGCGGCTTCGACTATCTGGTCAAGACCCGCTTCGAGGACATGACCGCCTACCGCAATTTCCTGGGGCAGGTGCTGTGGACACTGCCGGGGGTCAAGGAAACCCGCACCTACGCTGTCATGGAAGAGATCAAGAACGACGGTCCGCTGCCGCTCGTCTGAAAGCGGCAGCGGGCTCTTTGAAAATACGCAATTCCGGACGAAAAACCGTTACATGCTTTTCCTGGATTTGCCTCCTACAGCGAGGCCATGTCGATCACGAAGCGATAGCGCACGTCGCTCTTGACGACACGCTCGTAGGCCGCATTGATTTCGTCCATGCGGATCATCTCGATCTCCGAAACGATGCCATGCTCACTGCAGAAATCCAGCATCTCCTGGGTTTCCTTGATCGAGCCGATCATCGAACCAGAAATGCTGCGCCGGGCCGGAACAAGCGAAAAGGCGTGGACCGGCACCGGGTTCTCTGGAATGCCGACAAGCACCAGGTCGCCATCGACCTTCAGCAGATTGAGGTAGGCGTTCCAGTCGATCTCGGCGGCGACGGTGCAGATGATGAGGTCGAAACTTCCGGCAAGCGCCTGGAACGTCTCCGGATCGTTGGTCGCGTAGTAATGATCCGCACCGAGTTTCAGCCCGTCCTCCTTTTTGGAGAGGCTCTGGCTCAGCACCGTGACCTCGGCACCCATCGCGTGAGCAAGCTTCACGCCCATGTGCCCGAGGCCGCCCATGCCGACGATTGCAACCTTCTTGCCGGGTCCCGCCTTCCAGTGACGCAGCGGCGAGTAAAGCGTGATACCGGCGCAGAGCAGCGGTGCGGCTGCGTCGAGCGGCAGGTTCTCGGGAATCGAAAGCACATAGCCTTCCTTGACGACGATATGATCCGAGTAGCCGCCCTGGGTCGGGGTCTTTCCGTCGGCCTCGACGCTGTTATAGGTCCCGACCAGACCCGGCAGATAATGTTCCAGATCGAGATCGCGGGTGGTGCAGGTCGTGCAGGAATCGACAAAGCAGCCGACGCCAGCGCGGTCGCCGACCTTGAACTTCGTGACCTTTGATCCGACCGCCGAAACAATCCCGACGATCTCATGGCCTGGAACCATCGGGAAGGTGGAGTTGCCCCATTCGTTGCGGGCCTGGTGGATATCGGAGTGGCAGACGCCGCAATATTTGATGTCGATAACCACATCGTCGTCGCGTGGTTCGCGGCGCTCGAACGTGAAAGGTGTAAGCGGCTTCGAAGCATCGGTCGCCGCATATCCTCTAGCTATAGCCATGAGTCTGTCCTTGATGTCTGGGAAATGATGCGCTTGGGAGGCATGGACCTCCTGCGGTGCGGCAGACTATGCTGTTCGGGAAGAACAATGCGTTAGTGCAATTCTGCAAAGTTTTTGCATAATCCTGCAAGATTGAACGGACCGATGTGGCAAGGCCACCTCCTGGCTCTATCTGAACGGCATCCCGCACATATCTAAGATATTGGAAAGACCACTGAATATGACGCCGCTACGACAGACGCCTCGCCACGAGATGATCGACATCATTGCCCGTATCGCCGAAAGTGATGGAGACTACGCAACGGTCATACCGGGCCTCAGCGTCCATCGGCATTCAAGCACCGCGACCCCGAATTGCGCGGCTTACAAGCCGAGCCTCGCGATCATCGTGCAAGGCGTCAAGCGCGTGGTGCTTGGCGACGAGACGCTCGTCTACGGCGCCTCGGACTATCTCTTGACCTCGATCGACCTGCCGGTTCTTTCCCAGATTTCGCAGGCGTCGCCGGAAGAGCCCTATATGAGCCTGGCGTTCCAGATCGATACCGGGAAGATCCCCGCGCTGCTTGACCTGATTGGTGATGGGCCAACAAAGTCCCCTACCTCGCCACGCGGAATGACGGTGAGCAAGATCACGCCCGACCTCGAAGACGCGGCGCTCCGCCTGCTGCGGCTGCTCGAACGCCCGGACGACATTGCTGCCCTGCTGCCATTGATCGAGCAGGAACTCCTCTACCGCCTGCTCATCGGACCGCACGGCGCGAGGCTCCGGCAGATGACGACGGCGGAAAGCCAGCCGCATCAGATCGGCCGCGCCGTCGCCTGGCTGAAGGAGCATTATTCCCGTCCCTTGCGCATCGACGATCTCGCGAGCCGCGTCAGCATGAGCGTTTCCTCGCTTCATCACCACTTCAAGGCCATCACGGCGATGAGCCCGCTGCAGTATCAAAAACAGCTGCGGCTGCAGGAAGCGCGGCGCCTGATGCTTGAGGAGCGCCTCGATGCAGGCGATGCCGGCCATCAGGTCGGCTATGAGAGCCAGTCGCAGTTTAGCCGCGAATATGCCCGCCAGTTCGGCGAGC
Source organism: Sinorhizobium psoraleae (assembly GCF_013283645.1). Lineage (GTDB taxonomy): Bacteria > Pseudomonadota > Alphaproteobacteria > Rhizobiales > Rhizobiaceae > Sinorhizobium > Sinorhizobium psoraleae. The sequence continues at coordinate 862,988 of NZ_JABEKV010000001.1, read as the reverse complement.
CGCCGGCGCGCGATATTGGCCGCGTTCGCCGCAGCCTGGTCGGCCGATTGAGCGGCGAGACGGAAATGCTGAGTGAGGGTTAGGGAGCCGGCCTAAACGCAGCCGTCCGCGCCGTGCTGCGCGGCCCCTTGAGGGAGCTTCGTTTACCAGCCCTCTTCCAGCACCTGCTCCAGCATGTCGGCAAAGAAATCGGCACTCTCGGGGCTGAGGCAGAGCGGCGGCTTGATCTTCAGCACGTTCAGATAATCGCCGGTTGGCTGCATGATGACGCCGAGATCGAGAAGGCGATCGCATATGGCCGCCGTCTCTTCTGTCGCCGGCTCGAGCGTTTCGCGGTCGCGGACGAATTCGACGCCGAGATAGAGTCCCATGCCGTGAACCGCGCCGACGATCGGAAAGCGCTCGCCAAGCGCCTGCAGCCGCGCCTTGAGGTAGTCGCCGACGGTGCGGGCATTCTCTTGCAGGGCCTCATCGTGGAGAATATCGAGCACGGTCAACCCGACGACGGAGCTGACCGGACTGCCGCCGGCCGAGGAGAAGAAGTAGCCTTCCTTCTCCAGCGCCTCCGCCATCTCGCGCCGCGTGATGACCGCGCCGAGCGGATGGCCGTTGCCCATCCCCTTGGCGACCGTGATGATGTCCGGGACGACGCCCTGCTCCTCGAACCCCCAGAAATGGTGGCCGAGGCGGCCGTAACCCACCTGTACTTCATCGGCGATGCAGACGCCGCCCCTCTCCCTGACCATGGCGTAGACGGCCTCAAGATATCCGGGCGGCAGCGGGATGCCGCCCGCGTTTCCGTAAACCGCTTCGCAGATGAACCCGGCAAGACCTTCCTGCTTCTCGTCGATTTCCGCCAGCTTCTCGCCAACGGCGCGGACATAGTCGCCGGTCGAACCTTCCCCGCGGAACGGTCCGCGATAGGTGTTCGGCGAAAGGACCGGGTGCACCCAGTCGGGCCGCGTCGTCAGCGCTTGCGGGTTGTCGGCGATCGAGGTCGAGACCGCATCGCTCGCGACCGTCCAGCCGTGATAGGCTTCGAGCAGCGAGACGACATGGCGCGCGCCCGAATAGGCCCAGGCCAGCCGGATCGCAAGGTCGTTCGCCTCCGATCCGCTGTTGACGAGAAAGACCGTGTCGAGGCCCTCCGGCGCCAATCCCGCGAGGCGCTCGGAAAATTCCGCCACGGATGCATAGTGGAAGCGCGAATTGGTGTTGAGCAGCGACCATTGCCGGCCGACGGCTGCAGAAAGGCGCGGATGGCCATGGCCGAGAATGGTGACGTTGTTGACCATATCGAGATAGGCCCGGCCCTCGACATCGAACAGATGTTCCCTCCAGCCACGCTCGATCTGCGGCGGCTGCCGGTAATAGTTCTTCTGCGGTCGCGCGAAATGACTTTGCCGGCGCTGAAGCAGTTCGCTTGCTGCCGGCAAGGAAGCATCACAATCGAAGCCAAGCATTTGCGCGGGCGACGGGCAGAGCGCCCGCCAGGCTTCCGCCTGGTTCGCCGTCGCAAACGGCAGCGGGTCTATTTCCGCTTCGGTTGACAGTTGGACACGGATGAAGCCCAGCGCCGACCGATCGCCGGGAACGACCCCGATCGGCGCGCCGGTTTCGATCGCCCCTTCCGCGCCATCGGCCGGTTCGACGCCACTGAGATGGAGATGCAGGCCGTCGGTCGACAAAACCAGTCTTTCGCCACGCAACTTAAGCTGCCCACCAAAGGGAGCATGAACGGCAGTTTGTCCGTGCAGGCAAAGATCGACGTGCAGCGCGAAGGTCGCAGGCGGGTTTGCCTGGAGAAGCCGCGTTTCCGTCAAACGAAATTCGCCGTAGCGTGTCGCCGAAGCGCCGGCTGCCCGCGCCGCCGATTGCAAAAGCAGCGCTTCGGTGTCCTCATAATGCCAGCGGTCGGCCGGGAGATGGGGGCCGAGAAGTGAAAGATCGACAATGCCGACGTGGCTTGGGTCGATGTCCGGCAGCAGCCGGCCGTCCGTCAGAGGTACGGTCAATGCCGCCCCCTTCCCCACGGCCTGACGAATTGCCTGCTCCATCAGGCCGAACGGCACGGAAAGCGCGACATCGAGGATTTCGCGCTCATGGGCGGCGTTTCCTCGCACGTAGGCGTTGTCGGGATCGATCTCCAGCTGCTGCTCCGTACTCGCGACCAAGATGCCCGCTCGTGCCACGATGAGCGGCCAGAGCGCCTTCAGTTCGGCATCCGTCAGCGGGAACGCTGCGTGAAAAGCCCTGACCGCCGGCAAGATAAAGAAAGGATCGCCATCCGCGTGGTGAAGCAGCGATGCACATGCAACCGCGAGTTCGGCGACGAGCCACCCCTTGAGGACATCGCCGAAGTCGATCACGCCTTCAGGCACGAGCTGGCCGCTCGCCTCCGTCCTGCTCACGACGTTGTCGTCGGTGACGTCCTGGTGAATGGCCTGCACCCGCAACTGCGGCATGAGCGGTTGCACACGCCGCATGGCGCCGATCATCGCTTCAGCGATGCGTTTGCGCAGATCCACGTCAGCCATCGTCGACAGCAGATGCAGCGCGACCGGTCCCGCCCGCCGAAGGTCCCACTGCAGTTCCCGTTCGAGCCCTGGATGGTCGAACTCGCGAAGCTCCCAGGCGAGCCGCCCGGCGAGAGCGCCGAGTTCGGCGACCGTTTGCGCCGGAAGGTGCTTGCGCCGGGTCAACGGCGTGCCATCGAGATAGGTGAGCAGCCGAAACTGATAGGGCACGTCTCGGACAATTGCGTCTATAATCTCTTCGCCATTCAGTGTGGCTACTACAGCCGGCACCTTCGGAGCACCCGAGCTGGCGGCAAGATGATGCAGGGCTGCGTTCTGCGCCTCGAGTTCGACCCGCGCATATTCCAGCCGACAGATTTTCAGGACAAAACGGCCGTCGTCGGCGTCCACCCGGTAGTTTCGGTCCTGTTGGCTGCCGAGTTCTGTGAGGGCGCCGGAAAGACCGTAATGTTCCGACAGGATGCGTTTCGCCTCCTCGACGGAGACATCCGGCCTTGCGAGTTGCGTGCGGAGCTTGAGCGACTCTCCGTCCATTCTTCCATCCCTGTCTATTCGCGGAACCGCCTCACTGCGAGGCGCCTTCAAGGCGATAGCGCGTGCCTGGATAAAGCAGCCGCGCGGTCGTCACGCTCGCCGTTTCCGACCAGGTCCGTCGGCGGATCATCAGGCACGGTTCGTTGCGGCCGATCGCGAGAAGCTTGCATTCCCACGGCTTGGGCGACACGGCCTCGACGATCTGTTCAGTGCGGGTGATCGGCGCCACCAAGGTCAGATAGGCGTTCGGGGTCATGGTGCGGAAATCCTGCACCATGTAGTCAGGGCAGACCGCCGGGTTGACGAACCGATCCTCGATCTGGATTGGCACCTCGTTCTCGCAATGGACCATGATCGAATGGAACACCCTGGCTCCCGTCGGAAGCCCGAGCGCATGGCCGATCTCCGGGCCTGCCGGCTCCTCCTGCAACAGGTTCAGCCGGGAGGTGTGCCGATGGCCGCGCTCGCGGATCTCGTCCGCGATGTTGCGGACCTCGAGGAGCGCCGTGCTGCCCTTATGCGCAGCAACGAACGACCCGACGCCCTGAACCCGAGTGATTGCGCCTTCGCTCGCAAGCTCGCGCAACGCTCTGTTCGCCGTCATCCGGCTGACGCCTAGATCAGCGACGATATCGTTTTCCGACGGTATCCGGTGATTGGCGGGCCATTCGCCGCTCTCGATCCGGCTGCGAATGAACTGCTTTACCGCCTCATAGCGCGGCACGGGTCCTTCCGCGAAGGTCGACATGTCGCTCGTCCGCCCCGGTGGCGTCATTGTCTACTCCCATCTTATGCCGATCAAGGCTGCGGCTCCTCCCGGCAATGGATGATTCTTTTCGTCCATTTTAGCCTTGCGCGCTACCATAAAATATCTATAGTTCCATATACAACCACGTACAGGAAAAACGCACATGCCAACTTTTCCCGTCCCCCGGCTCTTCGCGGAGCGCGCTCTTCTTCCAACCGGCTGGGCCGAAAACGTGGCAATTATTCTTGACGGCAACGGCGGCATCGCGTCCGTTGTGACCGGCCAAGCGCCCGCAGATGGTGACGAGCGGCTTTCCGGACCTGTCGTTCCAGCGATCGCCAACCTTCATTCCCATGCGTTCCAGCGCGCCATGGCTGGTCTTGCGGAAGTGGCGGGCACGGGAGACGATAGCTTCTGGACCTGGCGCGAGAAAATGTACCGCACGGTGAGCCTCGTCGACCCTGATGACGTCGAGGCCATCGCCGCCAAGCTTTACATGGAGATGCTGAAGGGCGGTTTCGGCCGTGTGGTCGAATTCCATTATCTTCATCACCAGGCAGACGGCACCCCTTATGCCGATCCGGCCGAAATGTCGCTTCGGATATTGAGTGCGGCTGAGGCGACGGGCGTCAGCCTGACCCATCTGCCCGTCTTCTATGCCCACGCCAATTTCGGCGGCATGGCGCCCAATCCCGGTCAGCGTCCGTTCCTGCATGATCCGGATCGCTTTCTCGCCCTTCTCGATCGCCTCGGCCCTGCCTGCTCGAAGGCCGGCGCCAGGCTTGGCTATGCCATTCATTCGTTGCGTGCCGCGACGCCGGACGAGATGCGGACAATTCTAGCCGCCGCTCCGGTCTCCGGCCCCATTCACATTCATGTGGCCGAGCAGACGCGCGAAGTCGACGACTGCCTTGCCTGGAGCGGCAGGCGGCCGGTCGAATGGCTGCTTGACGAGATGCCGGTCGACGAGCGCTGGTGCGCCATCCATGCGACGCACATGACGGCTGAGGAAACGAAGCGGCTGGCTGCTTCGGGAGCGGTTGCCGGTCTTTGCCCCGCGACCGAGGCCAATCTCGGCGATGGCATCTTTCCCGCGGTCGATTTCATCGCCGAGGATGGCCGCGTCGGCATCGGCACCGATAGCCACGTCGCAACGAGCGTTGCCGAAGAACTGCGGCTTCTCGAATACGGCCAAAGGTTGCGCGACCGCCGGCGCAACCGGCTTGCCGCCGGTCCGGGCGCGTCCGTCGGTCGCTCGATCTTCGAGGCGGTGCTTGCAGGCGGAGCGCAAGCGGCCGGTGTCGATTTGACCGGCATCAAGGCAGGCGCGCCTGCGGACCTCGTCGTCCTCAACGGCGACAATCCCTACATCGCCGCGGCAAGCGGCAACCAGATTCTCGACCGCTGGCTCTTTGCACTCGGCGGCGAAACGGTCCGCGACGTCATGGTCGCCGGCCAATGGAAGATCCGCAATGGACGCCATGATCGGGAGGACGACATCGACCGCGCCTTCGCGCGGGTTCTGACGAAACTGAAATAGTCATCGAAGCGACGATCAAAAAAGGGGAATGCGCATGTCGATCAGCACAATGAGACTCACCCTCGCCGCCGCCGGCCTGATGCTTGCGGCCTCCGCCGGCAGCGCCAGCGCCTCCTATTGCGGCGACGGCAAGACCGTGACCTTTGCCGGCATAGACTGGGAGAGCGGCGCCTTCATCACCGAAGTCATGAAGACGATTCTTGCCAAGGGTTACGACTGCCAGGTGGATTCCATCCCCGGCAACTCGGTGACGCTGGAACAGGCAACCGCCAACAACGACGTCCAGATCTTCGCCGAAGAATGGCTCGGCCGCTCGGACGTGTGGAACAAGGCCGTCGAGGAAAAGAAGGTCGTCGCCGTCGGCAAGACCTTCGTCGGCGCCAGCGAAGGCTGGTTCGTGCCGGACTATGTGGTTCACGGCGACCCCTCGCGCAATATCGAGGCGAAGGCACCGGACTTGAAGAGTGTCTCGCAGCTTTCCGACCCGAAGATCGCCGAGATCTTTGCGGATCCGGAAGAGCCGTCCAAAGGCCGCTTCCTGAATTGCCCATCCGGCTGGACCTGCGAAGGCGTAAGTTCCGCCAAGCTCGAAGCTTACAAACTCGGCGAAACCTATGTGAACTTCCGCCCCGGCACCGGCACGGCGCTCGATTCGGCAATCACCTCGGCCTATTTGCAGGGTGAGCCGATCCTCTTCTATTACTGGTCTCCCACCGCGATCATGGGCAAGTTCAAGCTCGTCCAGCTTGAAGAGCCGGCCTACAACGAAGCCTGCTGGAAGGAATTGAGCAGCGCCAACGGCAAGCGTGATGAAGGCTGCGCCTTTCCCTCGGTCGACGTTGCCTATGGCGTGAACAGCACTTTCGCTGCCGAAGCGCCGGAGATCGTCGCAATCCTCGAAAAGGCGACCTTCCCGCTTGAGGATGTCAACGGCAGCCTCGCCTATATGGCCGACAACAAGGTCGACGCCACAGCCGCCGCTACCGAGTTCCTGAAGACCAAGGGCGACGTCTGGGGCAAGTGGGTCTCCGACGAGGCGCGCGGCAAGATCGAAGCAAGCCTGAAGTAACGACAGTTTTGCCGAACCGTGCCCGCCACGCCCTCTTCCGCCTTCAGCGCGGGACAGGGGCGTGGCAGCCATGGCTTAAAAGCTGTTTCCGCAGAGCAGGCAGATTTGCGGTGAAGACCGCCAAAGCGCCTGAACAAGGAACGACATCCGATGTTTCCGGACTCTCTCAATCTCTCCATCCGGGCGCCTGTGAATGACTTCATCCAAGCGCTCGTCACAAATTATGGCTGGGTCTTCAAGGCGATCAGCGGCGTCATCCTGAAAGCCGTGCTGTTCATCGAATGGATCCTGCGCGGCCTGCCCTGGTGGCTCGTCATTCTCGCCTTCATGGCACTCGCCTGGCAGAGTTCGCGTCGCTGGTCGCTGACCGTCGCAGTTGGTGCCCTGCTTCTTGCCGTCGGCGTGCTCGGCCTCTGGGATCTGACCATGCAGACGCTGGCGCTGATGCTGATGGCAACGATCGTCTCGGTGGTGATCGGCGTGCCGATGGGTATTCTTGTCGCCAAGAGCCGGGTCGTCCGCAACATCACGCTGCCCGTGCTCGATGTCATGCAGACGATGCCGAGCTTCGTCTATCTCATTCCGGCGCTGATGCTTTTCGGTCTCGGCAAGGTGCCGGCCATCCTCGCCACAATCATCTATGCCGTCCCGCCGCTGATCCGCCTCACCGATCTCGGCATCCGCCAGGTCGACACGGAGGTGGTCGAGGCAGCGACCGCCTTCGGCGGTAGCCCGACGCAGATCCTTTTCGGGGTCGAGCTGCCGCTTGCGACGCCGACCATCATGGCGGGTCTCAACCAGACGATCATGATGGCGCTTTCGATGGTCGTGGTGGCCTCGATGATCGGTGCGCGCGGTCTAGGCGAGCAGGTGCTGAACGGCATCCAAACCCTCGACGTCGGCAAGGGCCTGGAGGCTGGCATCGGCATCGTCATCCTGGCGATCGTGCTCGACCGCATTACGCAGGGCTTCGGCAAGGCCCGGACGGAGGACGCCCGCAATGGCTGATATCGAAATCCGCAATGTCTACAAGATCTTCGGGCACGACGCGAAGACGGCGCTCGCCATGGCCAAGGACGGCCTGGACAAGGCCGATATTCTCGCCCGCTCCGGCTGCAGCGTCGGCCTCAACAATGTCAGCCTCAAGATCGGCGCCGGCAAGATCTTCGTCATCATGGGGCTTTCCGGCTCCGGCAAGTCGACGCTGGTGCGCCACATCAATCGGCTGATCGAGCCGACGAGCGGCGAGGTCGTCTTCGACGGAAGCAACATTCTCGATCTGGATGCCAAGACGCTGCGGGCGTTTCGCATGCGCCGCGTCAGCATGGTGTTTCAGAGTTTCGCCCTGATGCCGCACCGTACCGTGCTGCAGAATGTCGTCTACGGCCAACGTGTGCGCGGCGTATCGAAGGCGGACGCCCGCGGCATCGGCATGAAATGGATCGAAACGGTCGGACTTGCCGGCTACGACGCGAAATTCCCGCATCAGCTTTCCGGCGGGATGAAGCAGCGCGTCGGGCTCGCACGAGCGCTTGCCGCCGATACCGACGTGATCCTGATGGACGAGGCCTTCAGCGCACTTGATCCGCTGATCCGCGCCGACATGCAGGACCAGCTCCTGCAATTGCAGCAAAATCTCTCGAAAACCATCGTCTTCATCACCCATGATCTCGATGAAGCGCTGCGGATCGGCTCGGAAATTGCGATCCTCAAGGACGGTCAGGTCGTGCAGGTCGGGACGCCGGATGATATTCTGGGCAATCCGGCTAACGACTATGTCGCGCGCTTTGTTCAGCGCCGGCAGGGAAGACCCGAAGCCCATGACTGAGACGATCACGATCGACGGCCCCCTCACCTGGCGAGAGATTGCTGCTGTCGCCGGGGGAGCGCGCCTCGCCTTGTCCGATGCCGCCCGCACGCGGATCGTCGAAGCGCGACGGATCGTCGATGCTCTGGTCGAGCGTGGCATCCGCGGCTACGGCATCAACACCGGTGTCGGTGCGCTCTGTGACGTCGTGATCAGCCGCGAGAACCAGCGAGCCCTGTCGCGCAACATCATTCTCAGCCATGCCTGCGGCGTGGGCGAGCCGCTCGGGAACGCCGAGGCGCGCGCCGTGATGGCGGCGCAGATTGCCAACTTCGCCCATGGCTTCTCCGGCGTCCGGATGGAAACCGTCGACGCCCTGCTTGCACTTCTCGATGCCGACATCATTCCGCTGATCCCGTCGCGTGGCTCGGTCGGCTATCTCACCGATGCCGCCGCCATCGGTCTCGTCCTGATCGGACGAGGTGCGGCCGTGCATGGCAAAGACCGGCTGAGCGGCGCCGACGCCCTTGCCCGCATCGGGCTTGAACCATTGCGGCTCGAGGCGAAAGAAGGCCTCAGTCTCGTCAACGGCACACCTTGCGCCACAGGCCAGGCTGCCTTGGCCCTTGCCCGTATGGAGCGGCTTCTCGACTGGGCGGATGCGGCCGCTGCGATGACTTACGAAAACCTGGGCAGTCAGGCGAATGCATTCGCCGAGGGGCCGCTGGCGCTGCGGAAATCGCGCGGCCTCCAGGCGGTCGGCGCGACATTGCGCGACTGGCTGGCACAAAGCCCGATGCTTGCCGAAACAGCCGGCACCCGCACCCAGGACCCATTGAGCCTGCGCGCCATACCCCATGTCCATGGCGCTGCGCGTGACACCTTCGATCACGTCGCCGAGGTGGTGAACCGCGAGCTTTCGAGCGTCACCGATAATCCGGCGGTTTCCGGCACGCCGGAAGCACCGGAGGTGCATTCCCAGGCGCACGCCGTCGGTGCCGCCCTCGGTCTCGCCATGGACAGTCTCGCGATCGCGGCGGCGGAGCTCGCAGCGATTTCGGAGCGCCGCATCGACCGGCTGGTGAACCCGCTCGTCAGTGGTCTGCCTGCCTTTCTCGCGGGCGACAGCGGCGTTTCTTCGGGCTACATGATAGCGCAATACACCGCCGCGGCGCTCGCGGCAGAAAACCGCCGCCTGGCGGCACCGGCAAGCCTCGATGGCGGCATTACTTCTGCGCTTCAGGAGGACATTCTCACCCACGCAACGCCCGCAGCCTGGAAGGCGCTCTCGATCCTCGACAATCTCGAGCAAATTCTGGCGATCGAGTTGCTCGCGGCCGCCCAGGCCTATGATCTGCAACCACGATCCCGAGCCAAGGCGACACGGACGGCCTCCCTCTATGGCTGCATCCGCGAAACGATATCGACCTATGCCGACGACCGGCCTATGAATGAGGACGTCGATCGGATGCGCAATCTGATGCAAGGAGCTACGCCATGAAGATCCTGCGTTCGAACGAATATAGGCGCATGCCGTGGAAGAACGGCGGCGGCGAGACCGTGGAAATCGCCGTCTCCCCGGACCGCGCGTCGCTTTCCGATTTCGACTGGCGCATCAGCATGGCGACGGTGGCGAGCGATGGTTCTTTTTCCACCTTCCCCGGCATCGACCGCACGCTCTCGATCCTCGAAGGAGCCGGCATGACACTCGCGATCGAAGGGCGCCAGCCGAAACTGCTGACGGTCGCCGATGCGCCGCTGTCCTTCCCCGCCGATGCGCCGACATCGGCTGCGCTTCGTGACGGCCCGGTTATCGACCTCAACGTCATGACGCGACGCAGCGCGCTGAAACACCGCGTGCGGCGGCTTCACGTCGAGGGCTCGCAATCGCTCGAATCCCATGCGCGAGAGCTCATCGTCTTCTGCCACCGCGGAAGCGTCACACTGGCGGCGGAAGGGGTGACCGCGACGCTCCATGCACTGGATGCGGCGATCCTCGTCCAGCCGCCTCCTCTCACGCTGTCGGCCGACATCGCCTCGGGTCTTTTCCTTGTCGAGATGATGCCCGGCGGCGCGGCCTGAGGAAATGCCTTCCGGCACCGTGATCTACCGCAAGGACGTCGACGGGCCACGGCAAGGCCCTGCTCCGGAGTTCATAGCCTCACCGCGCCACAAAACAGCTCAGAAAACTGTTGGGAACTTTTGTGCGTCCGATAGGACGCATTTTCTTTATTGCCGCCGCTCGCCATCCAAATGCGGTTGCGGCAAGAGCCCACCGCCCGATCCCCCCGCGCAAAATCCTCCTTCGCGTCTACAGCGTGCGCTCTCGCTAAGATCGCAATCCCGGACGGAAAACCCTGGAATTGCTCTAGCGTCCTATACTCTCGGATTTGGAACCGCTCTGCGATTGCCCTCCGCCGCGTCCACCCTGGGAGACACCATCGCCGTGAGAACTGCCAGGATTTGTGCTGTCCGGGCCGTTACCCCAACCGTTATTGCCGTGATCTTTGCTGCCGCCCGATTTGGCGATTGCATTCGACGTAAGGCTCGTCGACAGCAACATCGTCACCGCCGGCGGCGTCACCACTGCGAAGCGGCCGCAGCTTTTCAAAAACTCGCGCCGGTCTTCTTCACTGCGTGACGGCAGCTCGTCTGGCATCTGAGAACTCATGAATGCCTCCTGTTCGCGTTGGATAACCTATCTAGCGTACAGTAGGACCAAAGAAATTGGTAGCGGGAATTATCTCGTTACTTTGGCGGAGCAGGACTACGCAGCGATGATTCTTCTTGGTTAAATAAACAGCAAAAATAAGCTCTTTTAACTCTAAATCATTATGCCGAAAAGTCGATGAGAATGGCGCCTCGCGCCGTCCTGTTCGAAACATTCACGACGCACTGGCGATTTTTGCGCGCGTTTTACGCCTTACCCGGGGCTACAGGGCGAAAAATACGCCGCAACTCGCGAAGCTTTCGCTTCGTTTCCTGCCGCCGGGAAGAATGGGGCTCGCCTCCAAAGCGATCCCAGGATGAATAATGCAACAATTCCGTCAGAAGCGTCAGAAGCGTAAACGACGCGCGGAGATATTGTCGTTCTATCTGGATTTTTCGCCGCCAAAGTTGGAAATGCGCGGCCTTGCCGAATAACGCCGCGGGAGTACTCCCGATATTGAACAATGCACTTATCGTCAGAATTTGTGTGTCGATTGCATTTCTTTCATATCCCGCTGAAAACAGCGACCTCAACACCTCCCATTGTATCTCACCTGTGGAACGCGCAATGTTTGCTATGTCGAGAAGATGGCGCAGGTCGACCAAACCTCGCCAGTAGTCTCCATCCTGAAATTGATCGTGCAGCATCAGATAGACCACCTGGGCGAACGGCGAAGGGATGTAGACGTGGCCTCCGGCGAGTGCCATCCGGCTGCCGTTGCGGTACAGCCATTCGATGTCGCTGAAGGAGGCTGGACCCTTCAGGCGGCAATGGAGGTCGATGCTGCCGGCATCAGCGGGGCGAGCGAGTACGACAGGTAGACGGAACTTTGGATTTCCGGGCCAGGAGCCCACACCGGCGTCTTCGCGGATTTCATAGCCAACACTTTGCAGTGCTGCAATCGCCCTGGCCATCTCGGCGGGTCGAACGAAAATATCCAGATCGGTAAGCATCCGCGCACCGATCTCGTCCTGTCTCTGCGCCACTAGAATTGCGGCGCCCTTCATGGCAACCGGTTCGATGCCAATGTCATTCAAACGGCTTACCGCTTCTTCCAGCTGCGAATTCAGCCGTGAATTGCGCTGTGAATTTCTCTGGTAAATCGCCGCAAGATAGGTCCGAACCTCCTCGGGAATATCGTCCTGGCGTGCAAATCTGGCCACCGCCACGGCAAGCGACGGGATCGTCATGGTCTTGTTCGCCAGGTCTATGACGGCGTCCCAATCTATCTCGTCGGGAAGACGGCCATCAAGGCAGGAAGCAAGAGCGAGAAGATCCCTGTAGCTACTCCGCATCATGATACCGGTCCAGGATCGCAACGGCTTCATCGAGCCGTGAAAAAGCAAGCTCCGCCAGGCGAGCGCCGGAAACGACATTCAGCAAGCTCTGGAATTGGGTCATGTCCAGCCGTCGCGCGGGAGTAAACGCACCTGCGACCAGTTCAGACAGAGCCTGCACCGGCTCTACTGCCGAAACCACCGCCGGCCCCTTTTTTCGGCGGCGGATGAGCACGATCGTGTGCAGCGGAACACGCTCGCGCGGCGCCTGCCGAACCGGCGCGACATACCGGACACTTTTGTTGTCGAGGCGGCGGTGCACCGGGCAGGACATGATCGCATCGCGAGACCCCTCATGGAGACCCCACGAACCGGACTTGAGCGCGAGCGCAAAGGGCACCCCGCGCACCAGACCCCGGCCGTCCATCAATGCAATATCGTCGCCGCCGCAATCAAAGCCCGCGTCAACGAGCGCCATAGCAAGTGTCGTTTTCCCCGCTCCCGGCGCGCCGCAGATCAGAAGGCCCCGCGATTTCTTCACCAGAAGCGCCGCGTGAAGCGCAATGTCGGTGCCGACCGCCGCCAGGACGTCTTCGGTGAGAAAGCTCTTCAATGCTGGCGCCGCCTCGGCGTCAGTGACGATCATCCCCGGAGAGCCGTTCCTGCTGATGCACAGCCGGTCGCCGAACCTTGCCACATTGTAGCAAAAAGGGGCCTCGATGCCCTTCACCGCCAGATGATCGAAAACGGGCCGAAGCAGATCGACGGCACCTTGATCGTAATATGCCACCGATGCGGCAGTCGCGGCGAGATCAAGCACATGTGTGTCAACAGGCGGTCCGTCGCTCTCGTCAAGCACAATGTCCAGCAATCCCTGACGGGACCAGGAAAGGAGATATTTTCTCACGAATGCACCGGCGGAACTCCGGTTGACGCCACGCGCCACAAGGTCGGATACCAGTTGTTGAAACGACATGGCTTCGGCGAGATTGCAGGTCAGATACGCCGTTAGGTCGTCGAGTTCAAAAATCCGTTGCAACGATTCGACGAAAATCGTTCTGCGGTTCCCAATCAGGAAAAACTCTGCGCGGTCAGAAACGCGGAACTTCATTCCAACCCCCTTTGTACGCTGGTCGGAAACATGCAACTGCTGCACTTACTTCTGATCTAAAATTCGCGTTCCTGCTAGCCGGAAAACAGTCCAGCCCGATAACTTAGGATGCCTGAAGACCTTGATGGCTGCTACCGTTGATGAAGGCGACTGTTGAGTGGGCGTGGTCCGATAGGGCAGTTGTCGACCTTGCTTACCTCGCTTTCGACCACACAAGCGGGACCCCGTACCGTTGCGGCAGGGGACCCGCCCTAAATCTTTTCTGAAATAATTAGGTTCTTGTGGTTGCTTCACCGCGGCGAATTCCATGGAGCTAGGGTGTCATCACCTTCAATCCATAGGACCTTAGTCCCGCACGCCGCGGGCAAACGTCTTAGGCCTGTATTTCGGCTGCGAGCGCGACCACGGCAAGGCGCTCTTCGGACAAGATCATGGCCGGGCACTTGAAGCCGCTTCCGGGGCACTTCATGCTATCGATCAACGACGTTTCGGCGATCCGGCAGACGTTCGCGGGGTTCGCCTTTCTTGAGGCCGAACTGACCTACTCCGTCGGTCGGGGGCAAGGAAAGGCGGTGCGGGAACTGATCATCAAAGGCGCCGATTGTGCCAATTCGCGGCCTCCTAATCGCCTCCAACAGGGGCCTCTCGACGCGCTCATAAACCCGCCATGAAAATAGCACTGCGGCAATAACTCCAACCAGGATGATGATGTCCGGCGCCAACGGGAAGGCGTTCCAGAGCGTCAGAAAAAGAGAAATCGGAAAGGTGTGGAAGAGATAGAGCGTATAGGAGCCGTCGCCGAGATAGGTCCAAATGCTCCGCTCGGCGCGGACTTGCATCGTGCCGTAGACGATCAGGCCGGCGGGGACGCCATACACGAGGACGCGCTGGAACGCCTCTTTGCCAAGAAGGAAATCAATAGTGTCGCCAAACGGAGTGATGCCTAGTGGGCCGGCAATCAGGATGGCGGTGGCACCAAGCGGGATGCCCCACAAGGCCGCGCGGAACGGTGGCGCGAAGGCAAGGGCAACCCCGATCAGGAATTCGATAATGATCGGGTTGCCGATGAACTGAAACACCGGCCCTGCCGACCTGAATGCACAAGAGATGGCAAAGAGCCCCAGCAGGAGCGGCAGGAACCGCCGATCAAACAGCACAAGCGTCGCCGCGCCGTAGAACAGCATCTCAAAACAGAGGGTCCATGCCACAGGGAGGATAGGCGCGGTCATCACGTCGAGAGCCGGCCAAAGGGTGATTGTCGTCACCACTTCGCGCCAGCCAAAGCCCGCCTTGGCCGCGACGAAGGCTGCCGGGATAGATGCCAGATAATAGATCGGCACGATCCGGCGAAGCCGCTTCCAGGCGAATTGCTGCCATGTGAGGTTGCGTCCGGTGCGCGTGATGATGACGCCTGAGATGACGAAGAAAATATCGACGCCGGCCGTGCCAGCGATCTGAATTTCAGGCGGGAGAACGCCGCTGGAGCCTGTCGCCTGAAAAGCTGTCAGCGCCGCATGCAGGTAGACGACCATGAGCGCGGCGACAAGACGCAGAACTTGTAATGACCAGATCATGTTTCACCTCAACCATAGCGATTAGCTTGCCATGGTTGCCGGGAATATCAACTGCAACCTACAGCGGACTTCCGAGAGCAGTTTGCACCGAGTGCCACGAACGCCTGCACGACGACGTGGTGGAAGAGGAGATGGGGCAATGGGGTGATCGAGAAGCCCTGCAGCGATAACGAAGGCTATTTTGACGAGCCATGCTGAGGCTGCCGCTGGTCGGGCGACCGAGATGGTCAACACTGGTGTGAGTTGGAGGATGTGGCTGCCGAACACGCACTAGCTGAAGACGATACTGGGTCCCGGTAGGGGCTCAGTTTGGCGACCCGAAGTAATCAAAGGCGGGAAGCGACATGCAGGCGATGAGGCTTCTTCAAAGCGGGTTTGAGACCGCTTCGAAAACGGTGCGTTCTGGGAGTGGATTTCGACAAGATGCCGGAAATTTCACTTTTCCTGTCAAAATTCCGACATTCACGGGAAGCGACAGAGAGCTACGCATCTCTTAGGTACGTTCTGGTACCTATGTCTCCGGGCTGGACAAGGCTTAGAATGGTAGCGGAGGAGGGATTCGAACCCCCGACACAAGGATTATGATTCCTCTGCTCTAACCTACTGAGCTACTCCGCCGCCGGCACCGTGAAGCTTCCCCGAGGAAGCCCGTCTCGGCTGGACGGGCGGCTTATAAGGTGCTGTTCCGGCTAGTGTCAAGCAAAGTCTGCGGGAAAATGTGAACTTTTCCCGACGTTCCTGATCGCACCTGCTCAAGCCGCCGCCGGTGCCTGCAAAAGCGCCTTGAGCGCCGCTTCCGCGCCGGGCTCGCGTTCGGATTTGCGGATGAAACCGCCGCCATAGACGCGCGCGTCTTCGCCGGTGCCGGAATAGAGTGCGCAGGCCTGGCCAGGTGCGACGCCGGCCTCCCCTTCGGCAAGCTCGACGTAGAGACCTTCTGCGTCGTTTCTCAGGACCGCCGGCGCCGGCTGGCGGGTGGAGCGCACCTTGGCGAAGCAGTCGAAGCCGCGGGCAGCCGCCTGCGCAAGCTCCTCGTCGCCCAGCCAGTTGACGTCGCGCAGATAGACACGGCGCGTCTCCAGCGCTTCCTTCGGTCCGACGATGACGCGGCGCGAGCGGGCGTCGAGATAGACGACGTAAAGCGGCTCACCGGTGGCGACCCCGATGCCGCGCCGCTGGCCGATCGTATAGTGCAGGATGCCGTCGTGGCTGCCGAGCACGCGCCCGTCGAGATGGACGATCTCGCCGGCGAGAGCCGCATTCGGCTTCAGCTTCGAAACGATGTCGCTGTATTTGCCCTGCGGCACGAAACAGATGTCCTGACTGTCGGCCTTCTTGGCAACGATCAGGCCCATGTCTTCGGCCAGAGCCCGCGTTTCGGTCTTGGAAAGCCCACCGAGGGGAAAGCGCAGATAGTCGATCTGTTCCTGCGTTGTCGCGAACAGGAAATAGCTCTGGTCTCGCTCGGCGTCCGTCGGCCGGTAGAGCGCCCGCTGCCCGGCATAGCGCGGCTTCGGGCTCGGCCGGGAGCGGATGTAATGGCCGGTGGCAAGCGCATCGGCGCCGAGCTCCTTGGCGGTCGCAAGCAGATCGGCGAACTTGACCGTCTGGTTGCAGGCAACGCAAGGGATGGGCGTCTCGCCCGCGATATAGCTTTCGGCGAAGGGATTGATCACCGTTTCGCGGAAGCGCGCTTCATAATCGAGTACGTAATGCGGGATGCCGAGCGTCTCGCAAACGCGCCGCGCATCGTCGATGTCCTGGCCGGCGCAGCAGGAGCCGGCGCGGTGCACGGCCGCGCCATGGTCGTAGAGCTGCAGCGTGATGCCGAGCACGTCATAGCCCTCGCGTTTGAGCAGGCCCGCCACAACGGAGGAATCGACGCCACCGGACATGGCGACGACGACGCGCGTATCTTCGGGCTTGCGGTCAAAATCGAGACTGTTCACGGGATCCAATCCGGCATTGCGGGGCACGCGTCGATCGCCTGCGCCGCCCTGTTTCACGCTCATGCCTTGGGCCTTCCGCAAAAACGGCGCCAAGCGGCATTTCAAAGCTTTCTGTGCCGCGACATATAGAAACTTGTCCGCCCTGCGGCAAGGGCGGAGGTTTGGCTGCGGATCAGCCGCATCAAGCTGTCAGATCAGCTTCATCCGCATCGCGCGAGCGATCGCCTGCATGCGGTTGACCGCATCGAGCTTGCGCGTCGCACTCTTGAAATAGCTGCTGACCGTGTAGGCGGAAATGCCGAGAATGATGGCGATCTCGTCGCTGCTCTTGCCGGCCGCGGCCCACCGCAGGCACTCGATCTCGCGGCTGGACAGTTTTTCGCGCGCCACGCTCCCGGTATCGAAGGTACGCTCGAGACACTCGAAGAGCTGCACGAGCGTCAGATAGAGCATTGCGCGTTCCGTGCCGACCGGCTCTTCCCGCGTTCCCGAAAGCATGACGACGAACGGCTCCCCATAGGTCGTATGCAAAAGCAAGGCAAAATGACGCGTCATGTCGGGATGGGCCTGAAGGTGGCGGACGGACATCGCCTCTCCATCCTTGCGTGTGATGTCCAGAAGCTCCGCGCCACCCACGACCGGCAGTTTCGTCTGGCGCAGCCGCTCAACGAGGACGCTCGCCTGAAAGGCGCCGGAGGCATCGTATTGGCGCACCAGTTCGACGGGCCAATTGCTGAGCACCAGACGTTCGGAAAACCGCTGCTGCTCGGCCAGCGGCAGCCGAGCGATCACGAAGCGGCTGAAGCGGTAGCGCGCAACCAGTCGCCGCATCAAGTGCAACAGCTCGTATTCGGTGCGCACCGATGCGGGATCAAACTCCGAAAGCATGTCGTCATCAGCCTCGCGCCGCGAGGCCGGTTCAGTCGATTCCTTCATACCTTGTCACCACGTTGCCGGCGGGTTCGCCTGGTCAAGAATTGAATGCTCCCTTGCAATCCCGGCACAGTCTTCAACTGGCGGCTGCAATACAGCCGGCACCGATCAGCTGGTCGCGCAAGCAACGCGGCCGATCAAGAAAATATGTTGTGCCCAGGAGATAATTCCGGGAGCGTACACGCGAACGCTCATTCTTTGCTGTGCGCCTCGCTATCAAAAATTTTAGTTGAAGTGAAATGTGGTAATTGCATGGCTCCCATGTGAAAACCACGCGAAACTTGGGCCTTTCCATGCGGAGGCCAGCAAATATCGGCAAGGAGACAACGCGCCCGACAGTGGTCTCTTCTGTGACGTCCGGTGTTACGCCGCAGCTTCGAAGTGTCTCAAATTATGAGCAAATTGTTACCGGCGGCTTAGGCAAATGTTAAATGTGGCAAGCTAAGGTCGCGGTCATATGGTCTTGAGTTTGTGTAGAGAGTCCCATGACCGAAATGATGCGACCACGCGTAAAGTATGTCATCGGCCCCGATGGCAGCCCTCTGACGATCGCGGATCTGCCACCGGCCAACACCCGGCGCTGGGTTATCCGCCGGAAGGCTGAAGTCGTCGCCGCCGTGCGCGGTGGCCTTTTGAGCCTCGAGGAGGCGTGCGAACGGTACACCCTGACCGTGGAGGAGTTCCTTTCCTGGCAGTCCTCCATCAACGATCATGGTCTCGCCGGTCTGCGGACCACGCGCATCCAACAGTATCGCCACTGATTTCACCCGACAGGGCCATAGTTCAACATCGGCGGCTTCGGGATCTGCCCGCAGCCGCCGGTGTTGTTTTGGGTCGCATGACGCCGCTACCGCGCCGCTCATCAGACGCGCAAAGGACGCCGTAGCGCTTTGAATTGCTGCATGTTTCCGATCGCGGAAAACATGTTGTAGCATTCCCGCCGGCAGCAACAGATGCGGAGCGAAGATCTATGGAAATCGCCCACGAGGAAATCAATGCAAAGGGCCGTTATTCGGCGACCGTGGAGGGCCATACCGGCGAGATGACCTATTCGCGGTCCTCACCGAAACTGATCATCATCGATCACACGCTGGTGCCGGATGAATTGCGCGGCAAGGGCGTGGGACAAGCGCTCGCAAAGCACGCAGTCGACGAAGCGCGAAAAGGCGGCTGGAAGATCATTCCGCTCTGCCCCTTCATGCGCGCGCAAGCGATGCGCCATCCGGAGTGGCAGGACGTCATTCAGGCGTAAGCGGGCCCGCGCGACCTGCGTTTTCGAAGCTCAGCGGACGGCGCGCTCACAAGCAGGCGAGGTCGTGAAGACGCGCTCTTCCGCCCATGTCCGCCTCGCATCCCGACGAGTCGATCGTCCATCGACGACTTGGTACGCCCGGCATCCGAACATGCGAGGGGGATCGATTTAGATCATTTCAACGTTCCCTTGAAACAATGAAATGATCTAACTCTCTGAAACCACAGAATTCCGGACGGAAAACCGTTACATACCTTCCTGGAACTGCTGCAGGCGGCAATAGAAACGCCTCCCGCGTCAGGCAGACTGCACGACTCGAGAAGACAGCACCGCACGTCCGATCAGATACGGAAAGATCGCTGTAACACTTTGAAGGAGCATAATGACTCAGGCGCGCATGCGGGCGCCTGAGTCTCGTTCTTCGAGCGCCGCCGCTTTCGCGTATTCGGCCTGAACCTCCTCGAGCGCGAGTTCGGCCGCATCCTGCTGCGCCTTCAGCTCGCGAATCGAGACCTGTAGATTGTCGGCTCTCTGGCGGGCGGCCTTGGCGAAGGTGGGATAGGCAAAATGTGCGGGATCCGAAATTCCCGACTTCTTCTCTTCGAATACAATCTGACTTTCCAGATCCTTGGTCATTCGCTCGAACTCAGCCATCATCATCTGAAGCTGGTTCAACTGACGCTGCTTCTCCCGGACCTGAAATTCCTTCAGGCGGACAAGGCTCTCACGTGCTTTCATACGCAATACTCCCGTGGATAGCGAGACCCCGGTTACTGATCCTGACCCGTCGTGCCGGCCCCGTTGCGGCCGGAAACAAAAAATAGAAGCGACCTTAACAAAGGCCTACCGCTGGTAACCTTTCGTTTACGGGCATCGTTAATCATAGGGGTGATGATTTAAGGCTCCGTAAATGCTGAAGCATGAAATGTGGCACTTCGCGCATTAACGAGTCGGAAGAGTCAGATAGCGGCATTTCCTCATGTATTACATGAGAGATGCCATTTGAGATTCACCTTTTGAATCAGGAGACTGCTAAAAATATTTAACATTCTCGATACACCTTGCCAGAGTGAATCAGAATTTGTTAACCATTTGGTGGCAGCCTCCAAATCAGGCAACGACTGGATCCGTATCGCGTAAGGGGGCCACGACGTACCTTGGGCGGCGGAAAAGGGGAAAAACATGCGGGTTCTACTGATCGAAGACGATAGCGCGACAGCTCAAAGCATCGAGCTCATGCTTAAGTCCGAGAGTTTCAACGTTTACACGACCGATCTCGGTGAAGAAGGCGTCGATCTCGGCAAGCTTTATGATTACGATATCATTCTTCTCGACCTGAACCTGCCGGATATGTCCGGTTACGAGGTCCTGAGAACGCTGCGCTTGTCGAAAGTAAAGACCCCGATCCTCATCCTGTCGGGCATGGCGGGAATTGAAGACAAGGTGCGGGGCCTCGGTTTCGGCGCTGACGACTACATGACCAAGCCTTTCCACAAGGACGAACTGGTCGCGCGTATCCACGCAATCGTCCGTCGCTCCAAGGGTCACGCCCAGTCGGTCATCTCGACCGGCGAGCTGATCGTCAATCTTGACGCCAAGACTGTGGAAGTCGGTGGTCAGCGCGTGCATCTGACCGGCAAGGAATACCAGATGCTGGAGCTCCTCTCGCTGCGCAAAGGCACGACGCTCACCAAGGAAATGTTCCTCAATCATCTCTATGGCGGCATGGACGAGCCGGAACTGAAGATCATCGACGTCTTCATCTGCAAGCTGCGCAAGAAGCTCGCAAATGCTGCCGGCGGCGCCAACTACATCGAGACCGTCTGGGGTCGCGGCTACGTGCTGCGCGAGCCCGACGGCAACGACTACCTGGAAACGGCCTGATTTTCGATAGCATCACGGTCGAGACCCGCATTTCCTCGTCCGCTCTGACGGCTATTATCGGATCGAAAACCCGCCCCTCTCGGGCGGGTTTTTCTTTGGCGGCAGGTTGCCCGCTCATCAAAGCGCGTCGCATTCAATTGGAGTCACGCGACGCGCTTTTAAGTCCTTGTTTGCATGCATGTCGTTGTCCCGATACCGCTGCACACTTTCGCGCGACATGCATTAGACAATGAAGAGACGGCGGCGCCTTCTCCCCCGTCCATGCCGTCTCATGTCGGGTTGGCGCTGGGCATGCCGAGAGGGCGCACGCAAAAAGGGCCGCAGCATTGCCGCGGCCGTGTTTCAAACAACTAGTTTATTTCACCAATGATCTAACGAGGCTCTCAACGCTCGTCAGGCGGCCATCGACTGGCTGGCGAAGACACTCGTCAGGATCTTGCGGTCAAAGGGCTTCAGCAGGAAGTCGTCGGCGCCGGCACGTTTGCCCGCCATCATCTTCTTCAGGTCCGCCTCGACAACGCAATAGTAGATGCGCACCGACGTGCCGTTCGGCAGGTGCCGGATATTGGCGATCAGATCGAGCGCGCCGTCCAGCGCGGCATCGACGATCAGGATGTTCGGCAACTCGGCTTCGCAGCGCACCAGCGCATCAAGGCTGCTTGGCGCCTCCAGAACCAGAAATCCCATGCCCGAGAGGATGCGCTTCCCAACTTTCCTGACAACATCCGAGCCATCAGCAATCATCAAGCGCCGCATGTCCAAACTCCTTCACGCCTACTTGCACGCGCACCCCGCATCCAAGAAACAAAGCCTATACAGATTTGGCAAAGAAACCGTTACGACGATTGCTTAATGCTTCCTTTCGGCTTGGCGCCGATCCAATGCTTCTTAATCGCGCAGAGGCGAGCGCAACGCCAAGGCCGCACACGAAAACCCTCCGGCAGACTTGCGTCGCGGAGGGTTGGATGCGGGCCGTTTCGATGAAAGAGGGATACTCTAGGCCTCGGCCTTGGCGGTGAACACGATCGCCTCGCCGGTCGAAACGACGTCGATCGTCATTCCGGCCTCCTCGCCCAACAGGACGGTGTAATAGGGCTGGATCGAGTGCGCGTCGACGGCCTCTTCCGGAGTGCCGGAGAGCAGTTCCACGAGCTTCGGCGGCACCCGCATCATTCGCCCCTTGGCGACGAGCGTGAAGGTCGCGTCGAATTCGGGCTTTTCCAGCGTGATGTCGATCGAGCCGCCGCGCGGGATGGAGCCGTAGGCGACCAGGAAGAGATTGAGGAGAAGCTTGACGCGGTTCTTGGCGATGATCGCGCGCGGGCCGTTCCAGTTGACCTCGGTCTTCTTTTCCGCCGCGGCGAAATCCTTGGCCGCCTTTTCGGCTTCGCCCGTATCGATCGACGCGCCGACCGAACCGGATGCGCCGAAGGCAAGGCGCGCAAACTTGAGGCGGACGGACGCATTGAGCGCACTGGTGCGGATCAGGTCCATCGCATCGGCGTCAGCCCCCCCTTCGTCCAGGAGTTCAAGGCCGTTATTGATGGCGCCGACTGGCGAAATGATATCGTGGCAAACCCGGCTGCAGAGCAGTGCGGCCAGATCGGGTCCCGTCAGTGTCAGGTTCGGATTCTTTGCCATCATTCTTCCTTGTTCGCTATCCGTCTGCCGGCGCCACCGCCGCGCGTTCTTGCCCCGCAACCAAAGCTGCCGCACGACCATGGCATGGGCCATGAATCGCGCGGGCGCGGCCGGTAATCAATAGGCCATAATGACATCACATTTGGTAAACCGATTGTTAAGATGATCGGTTCAAATTGCTGGAGCATCCCGAATTCAGCCTGAATCGCTGGAGGATGCGCGGCCGGAACCAGTTTTCACACTTTTCCGCGCCCGCCCCTGGAATTGGAGCAGACCCGCGCCGGACGCGCAACCGATGCAAATGCCGGCCATGACAGCCGGCGCAGGTCACTTTCGTGCCTGACGGAGGAAACGATGCAGCCGTTCATGAAGGCAACCACGGTGGTTGTTCGCGCTATCCTGACGATGATGCTGATAGCCGGCACCATGTCTGCCGCCCACGCCCAGTCCCCCAACAACAGCCAGTACACGATGCAGGAAATCGTTGACGCCGGCCACGGCTTCTTCGGCGAAACATCGGGCGGACTCGCCAAGGTCGTCGAACGCGCCTTCGAGCGCTACGGCTTGCCGAATGGCTACATCCTCGGGCAGGAAGGCTCCGGCGCCTTCATCGCCGGCCTCACCTATGGCGAAGGCGAGCTCTATACGAAGAACGTGGGCCAACACACGGTCTTCTGGCAGGGACCCTCGCTCGGGCTCGACTGGGGCGGCCAGGGGAGTCGCGCCATGATGCTCGTCTACAATCTGCCCAGCGTTCCGGCACTCTACAAGCGGTTCGGCGGCGTCTCCGGCTCGGCATATGTCGTCGCCGGCGTCGGCATGACGGTATTGACCGACGAGCACGTTGTTGTCGTGCCGATCCGCACGGGCATCGGCGCGAGACTCGGTCTTAACGTCGGCTATCTCAAGCTGACGCAGCAGCCGACCTGGAATCCTTTCTGAGGGTACTTCAAGCGGCGGCGTGTTCCAGCAAAGCCGCTGACCCGGCCGCTGCAAAAATGCCTCATCTCCCCGTCTCGCCAGAAATTAAGCGCGTCTCAAAAGACGCGCTTTGCTGTTCTAGCACTTGCAGCATTCAGGGCATCATGTTTACTGCGGGGGAAGCACCGAGATGGCGCCTGGCTTCCGCGGCGGGCGGCGCATCCGGTCCAGATTGAAACGGCCAGCTCGTGATTGAATTTGCGCTCCTCTTTTCCCTGGGCTTTCTGACAGCGATTGTCATCGGCCTCATGGCCGCCCCTGCCATTCAAAGACGCATCGTGCGCTTTGCGGAGGATCGGCTGAAGGCGACTATGCCTCTGAGCCCCCAGGAAGTACGCGCGCAGAAGGATGCCGCCCGCGCCGCCTATGCTGCCGAAAATGCCAAGGCCCAGCAGGCGCTCCGCCGCGAGCGCGACAAGAGCGTCACGCTGATGCTGCAAAGCGAAAATACCCTGCGGGAGGCGCGCAAACTTGCCGGCGAGAAGGCCGATCTGCAGGCTCAACTCGCCGACATGAACGTGGAGGCCGCCGACATGCGCTCCACCATCCGCCAACTCGAACAACGCATCGAGCGGATGAAGTCGACCTCTGAAACCTCGGAAAAGCACAACGGCGCCAAGGACGATACGATTCGCAAGCTCAACGGCCAGATGGAGAAACAAGCGGCGGATATCGACAATCTCCGGATAGATCTCGCCGCCCGCGAAACCGAGATCGAGCACCTGAAGAGCCGGGTCGCCACGCTGCGCGACGAGCGCGAGGCGCTTCGCGGCGAACTCAAGGCCGAGAATGCCCGGGCCCGGGAAATGGAATTGCGGCTCGGTCGGAACGAGACGCGGATACGCCAGCTTGAAACCACCGTCGCGCGCGAAGCCGCCACCAACGCGGACCGCGAGAACGCGCTGACGCGGCGCGCGGACGAAATCGAAAAACTGAAGGCCCGCGTGAAGGAGCTGAATCATGAGATGCGCGAAGCGGCCAAGGCACTTCGCGCGGCCGGTCTGACCATGCCGAAACGCGCGGAGCAAAAGTCCGCCGTCCTGGACGCCGTGGATGGAGAGATCGCCGAGCCCGCCACAAAAGCGGCGCCTGCGGCCGCTCCAGGCCCCGACACGACCATACTGTCCGAAGACCTTCGCAATCGCGCGACCGCACTTTCGGAGCGCCTGATAAACGCCAAATCCGCCGCGCATGACGAGGCGCTGCGGCAGGAGATCGCCGATATTGCCGCGGGCATGATCGCACTGACGGCGGCAAGCGAAGGCAAGGTGTCACCGATCCGCAGCCTTCTTGCCGGGGAGGAGACGGGCGCAACGCCGACCCGCAAGAGCCTCGCAAGCCGCGCCAAGGAATACCTGCCTCCGGAATGAGCGCGCTGTCGACCGTTTTTCCTTTTTGAAGGCTATGCCTCGCGTCGTCCGCATGCTTCGGACGATAGAAAGCGCAAGCGTCAGAGGCGCTTGTTGATCAGTGCAACCTGATGCAGCGCTATGCCGGCAGCCATGGCGACGTTCAGACTGTCGAGGCCCGGCCGCTGGCGGATGCGGGCTGTCTGGATCGCAGACAGGATCGCCTCCGGTAGCCCTTCGCCCTCGGTGCCGACGAGGAGCGCCGTGCGCGGCGCAGGCTGGATATCGTTGATGTCGACTGTGCCGCGCGGCGACAGCCCCCAGATCGCGAAACCGGCGACTTGAAGTCGTTCGATCAGCGAGGAAGCCGTCCCTTCGCGTGCGAAAGGCATCGTCAGTACCGATCCGACCGATACCCGGATTGCCTTGCGATACATTGGATCGCAGCTCGTGGCGTCCATGAACACGGCATCGACGCCGAAGGCGGCCGCATTGCGAAACAACGAGCCCATGTTGTCGTGGTTCGATATCCCGCAGGCGGCGAGGACCAGGCTCACCGCCGGAAGTCCCGCGATCAGAGCATCCGCGTCCGGCATCGCGTCGCGCCGCCCGAGCGCCAGGACGCCGCGATGCATGTTGAAGCCGGCGATCGCGTCGAAGACCCGAGCATCCGCCACATAGACGGGAATGTCGGCCGGAAATTCCGCAAGCAGCCCGGTCAGGCCGGCAACGCGGCTCTCGAGCAGCAGGATCGCCTCGGCAACGATGCCGCGTCCAGCGCGGTGAGCGGCAGCCAGCATGCGGAGCACGACAGTGCCTTCGGCGATGAAACGGCCCTGCCGCCCCGTCAGATCTCGCTCCTTGATCGCGACGAATGCGGCGATGCGGCCATCGGACGGATCATCGATGCGGGCGAGGGAGGGCAGCGTCATGGCGAATCCGTCAATTGGTCCTGACGGTGATGTCGGCGACGATGCGCCCCGCGGGAATGTCGAACACGATCGCACGCGGCTCGGCACCCGGCAGATTGCCGTAGAAAAGCACCTGCGAACCGGAGAGTGCAACATTGCTCACCGAAAATCCGGCCGGCAGTGCGGCGATCGCGCTCACCGGCGCGTCGCTCGGCACGCTCACCGCGATCGGTGCTGCCTCCGCGCTACCATTCGGACGGGTGACCTTGTAGACAATCGTCCCAAGGACAGCCATAAGCATGACGAGCATCACGCCGGCCGAGACGAGCTGCAGGCGCACCATCTTGCGACGGACATTCTCCATCGCGGGATCAAGCGGCTTTTCTTCCTGTTCATCGGGCTCGATTGCAGTCATGGGGCTGGCTTTCTATCGGAATTGAAACGGAATGAACGATCCCTTTAAACAAGCGGCCGACAATAGGAAAGTCCTGAAGGCGGACGAGAGCGCGGCCGGAAGGCTGGACGCCTTCCTCACGGCGGCGCTTTCGGGCGAGTTTTCCCGCAATCGCATCAAAAGCCTGATCGAACAGGGCGCCGTTTCGATCAACGGCTCGACGATCATCGAGCCGAAAAGAAAGGTGCATCCCGGCGACGTGTTCGAGATTGCCTTGCCTGAGCCCGAGGATCCCGAACCGAAGGGCGAAGAGATCGCCCTTGACGTGCTTTACGAGGACGACGACCTGATCGTTCTCGTGAAACCGGCCGGCCTGGTCGTGCATCCGGGTGCCGGCAATTGGACGGGCACCCTCGTCAACGCGCTCATCCACCATTGCGGCGACAGCCTTTCCGGCATCGGCGGTGTCAGGCGACCGGGTATCGTTCATCGGCTCGACAAGGAAACCAGCGGCGTCATGGTCGTGGCGAAGAACGACGTCGCCCACCGCCATCTTTCGGACCAGTTTGCCGACCATGGGCGCACCGGACCGCTCGAGCGCGCCTATCAGGCAGTAGTCTGGGGACGTCCCCGTCAGTTGAAGGGCACCATCAACGCTCCGCTGGGACGGGCCCTAGACCGGACGAAGCGAGCCGTCAAACGCGAGGAGAGCGACGACGCGCGTGAGGCCATCACCCATTATGAAGTCGTCGAGCGTTACCTCGAAAAGCCGGATGGCACCTGCCTCGCCTCGACCGTAGTATGCCACCTCGAAACCGGCCGCACGCACCAGATTCGCGTTCACATGGCCCATATCGGCCATCCGCTGATCGGCGATCCTGAGTATGGTGCAGCCTTTCGCACCAAGGCCAATCTGCTGCCGGAACCGGCAAAAGCCGTGGTCAACCGTTTTCACCGGCAGGCGCTGCACGCCTTCATGCTGCAATTCGAGCACCCGACCACGGGCGAGACGATGCATTTCGAGGCGCCGATGCCCGCGGACATGGAGGTCCTTGTCGCTGCTCTACGCGCTGAGGAGTGATCCTACAGCGCCGCGCGTCTTATCTGACGCGCAAAGGACGCCGTAGCGCTTTGAATTGCTGCATGTTTTTGTCCTTTAACAGAGTACGTTTGAGGATACATGCAGTAGCCCTTGAATTCGCCGTTGCGGATTCCAATCTTATAGAAGCTTCAATTCGCAACATTCCCTTCCCCGGTCTCACGGTGGCGTGAAACCGGAGTCCTTGAATCATGCTTTCGCCGTACTTATCTTTTAGCTTCGTGGGGTCTTGACGAAGACCCACAGCCCGGTCTGCCGTCCCGGAGGCCGGAGACGCAAAAAGGGGGTGCTTCATGGCCCGCAATACTTTGCCGACCATTACCGCCGGAGAGGGCGGTCTCAACCGTTATCTCGACGAAATCCGCAAATTTCCGATGCTCGAACCGCAGGAAGAGTACATGCTCGCCAAGCGGTATCAGGAGCATGACGACCGCAGCGCCGCGCACAAGCTGGTGACAAGCCATCTTCGCCTCGTCGCCAAGATTGCTATGGGCTATCGCGGCTATGGCCTGCCGATCGGCGAAGTCGTGTCGGAAGGCAATGTCGGTCTGATGCAGGCCGTCAAGAAATTCGAACCCGATCGCGGCTTCCGGCTGGCGACCTATGCGATGTGGTGGATCAAGGCAGCCATTCAGGAATACATCCTGCGCTCCTGGTCCCTCGTCAAAATGGGTACGACCGCCAACCAGAAGCGGCTGTTCTTCAACCTGCGGCGGCTGAAGGGCCGCATTCAGGCTCTCGATGAGGGAGACCTCAAGCCCGAGCAGGTGAAGGAAATCGCGACGACCCTGAAGGTCAGCGAGGACGAGGTCGTTTCGATGAACCGTCGCCTGTCGGGCGATGCCTCGTTGAACGCGCCGATAAAGGCCAGCGAAGGCGACTCGGGGCAGTGGCAGGACTGGCTTGTCGACGACCATGACAACCAGGAAGAGATCCTGATCGAGCAGGACGAACTCGATAGCCGCAGGGCCTTGCTCGCCAGCGCGATGAAGGTTCTGAACGATCGCGAGCGCCGCATCTTCGAGGCCCGTCGCCTTGCCGAGGATCCGGTAACACTTGAGGACCTCTCGTCCGAGTTCGACATCAGCCGGGAGCGTGTCCGGCAGATCGAAGTCCGCGCTTTCGAGAAGGTTCAGGACGCGGTCCGCAAGGCAGCGCTCGAACGCTCGAACGCCTTGCGCGTCGTCGAAGGCGCGTAACGGCTCGGTTTCCCGCCCGCGGGAAGTCACATAGGAACAAGAAAAATCCCGGCCGGGGCTCTCCTGGCCGGGATTTTTTGTATCGCCATCTCTTCCCCGGCTATTGGCTGCTTGCGGCCGTGTTGCCGAGCGCGCCCCACGCCTGCATCGCCTTGTTGAAGGCTTCGATGCCGGCAGCCCCCTTCTCCAGCGTCAGCAAGGCACGACGCCCGTTCCGGTAGGTGATCGGAATGTCGATCCAGCTGCGGCTGCGCAGCAGTTCCGTATTGTTGCTTACGGCTTCGGCGAAGTCGTTGAGCGCGATCATGTGGAAATCGTCGGTGATCTTCGCGGGGACGGCGATCAGGGGATCGCCACGGTCCTGCTCCGTGCGCTTCATCGAAACGCGCTGGACACCGTCGATTGCGCCGCCCTCGAAGTTCTCCGGAAGCGAGAACACAAATTCGACTACGTGGCTCGCCGGCAGCGACGGGTCGGCATTACGCTTGATCGTCATCAGCGCGGTCAACCCCCTGTCGGGCACCGTGATCTGCGCCTGGATCGTGGGCTCGGGCTTCGCGTCTCCGCCCGGCGACTCATCCTTGATCGACCAGGCGACGGTACCGGGGATCGCCGTCGGGGAGGACTGGCCGAGCCGTTCCTCGTAAAGGAACATCTTCTCCCCGTCGGCGACGGAGATCTCCGCCTGAGGCGCTTGCCCGGCGTCCTGGTTCGGCGCCGCGGGGGCCTCTGCCCCTGCCGTCTGCTGTGGTTCGGCACCACCACTTTGCGGCTGTCCGGCATCCGTCTGAGGAGCGACTGACTTGCCCTCCTGCGAGACTTCCGTGTCGCTCGCGCCCGCCGGACCTTCATCCACTTCGGACCCATCGGCAAGCAGCCGCTGGGTGAGCTTGGTCGAACTGTCCTCGGGCTGCGCCGTTTCGCCAGGCGTGCCAGACTGCCCGCTTGGCTGGCTGGGCTGGTCGGCAGGCGCGTTCTGGCCGTCCGGCGTTCCGGTGCCCTCCGGCGCCGCGGGCATGATCTTCGCGATCAGCCCCGAAAGCCAGGCATTGCCCGCCTCGCGGTTCTGCCAATAGGCATAACCGCCGCCGCCGAGAAGAAGCGCAATGACGGCGCCGATCGCCAGCCGCTTGAAATTGAAGCGGGAGGGCTTGGGTGTTGCCCGGTAGGACGGACGAGCCGGCGCGGAAACCGGAGGCTCGCTGCCATTCTCCTTGGCAGCAGTTGCCGCTCCGTTCGCAGCCGCCCCTGCCCCGGCGTTGTCGCCAAAGCCAAGCAGGTCGTCGATGTGGTCCCAGGCGGTGCTGGCGCGCTCTTCCTGGCTCGCGGGCACAGGCGCCTTTTCCACCGGCCACGACCATTCGGAAATGTCGGCTTCGGCAGCCTTATCCTTCTTGCTCTCCGTTGCCGGCGCGAAAGGATCGTTTTCGTCGAAGGACCAGGAGCGCGACGGCTCGGCGTCGCCGGGATGCTGCTGTTCGGGCTCGTCCGTTACCGGTTCCACCGGGTGGATGCCCAGCCGCTCTGGCGCCGCCGAAGACGCGTCCCCGACCGCCTCGGGCGCTTTTGTCGTCGAAGCCGTATCGTCCCATTCCGGCAGGGCCCATTCCGACGCGGCGGATTTCGCCTCGGTATCCTCCTCACGCGGGAGAGATTCGGGCCGTACCGGCTCCCCGTGATCGGGCTCGGCCTCGACCTGCTCGTCGCGGAAATCGTCAGCGCGCGATTCCGACTGTCCCGCATTGTCAACCGGCGGCGCCTGATCGGCTTCGAATTCATGTTCGGCCGGTCGGTCGTCTGTCGGAGCGGTCCGTGGTGCCGCTGCTTCGTCCGTCGGTTCTTCGGCCGGCACTTCCTCAGGCGGTTCGGACGGGGTGCCCTCGTCATAGGCGGCGACCGGTTCGTGTGCCGCCTCCTCGTCGATCGGCGCGGCGTGCTGCGCCTCGTCGCCCGCTTCGGCGCTAACCGGCGGCGGCGACACAGGTTCTGCGACTTCCGGCTCCTCGCTTGCAGGTTCCTCGGTCTGTTCCTCCGACGACGCTTGTTCCGGCTCGTCAGCAACGCTCGCTTCAGTCTGCGGCTCGCTCGAGGCAGGCGGCTCCTGCCCCGTCGGCGTTTCGGCTACGCGCGGCTCGACCGCGTCGGTTTCCTCGACCGCAGGGAGGGCTTCCGCATGCTCGCTTTCGACTTCGCCGATTGCCTGTTCCAGCTTGTTAAGCTGGCGATTGATCATGTCGTCCGATGGCCGTGGGCTCATGTTTTCGAGTTGCCGGCGCACGGCACTACGCGCCTTCTCGTAAACCCTGCCCCGCATTTCCGGTGTGTTTTCCGACAGGCCGTCAACGGTCCTGCGAATAACTGCAACAAAATCCGCCATCAGAACTTTCTCATACTCCCAGGCATGCGCCCGCAATCACCGACGCCACTGTCGTCGCGCCGACACTAGTCCTCAAAAGGGTCCGTCACAAGTATTGTGTCATCGCGTTCCGGGCTCGTCGAAAGAAGTGCGACCGGCGCGCCGATCAGTTCCTCGACCTGGCGAACATACTTGATCGCTTGTGCCGGAAGATCGGCCCAACTGCGGGCGCCGACCGTCGATTCCTTCCAGCCTTCAAGCGTAATGTAGACGGGCTTTACCGAAGCTTGCTGCGCCTGACTTGCCGGAAGATGGTCGATCTCTTGTCCGTCCAGAGTATAACCGACGCAAATCTTCAACTCGTCGAGACCGTCAAGCACATCAAGCTTCGTGAGCGCAATGCCCGTGATTCCGTTCGCGGCGACGGACTGACGCACGAGCGCGGCGTCGAACCAGCCGCAGCGGCGCTTGCGCCCGGTGACGGTCCCGAATTCATGGCCGCGTTCACCGAGGAACTGGCCGACCTCGTCGTTAAGCTCCGTCGGAAACGGTCCTTCGCCGACACGTGTCGTATAGGCCTTGGTGATGCCGAGAATATAGCCGAGCGAGCCCGGCCCCATGCCCGAACCGGCGGCCGCTTGACCAGCAACCGTGTTGGACGAGGTGACGAAGGGATACGTGCCGTGGTCGATGTCGAGCAGCGTGCCCTGAGCGCCTTCGAAGAGGATACGCGCGCCTTTGCGCCGATGCTTGTCGAGGAGCAGCCAGACCGTATCCATGAACGGCAGCACGCGTGCGGCGACCGACGACAGTTCATTCATGATCGCCTGATGGCTGATCTCCACTTCACCGAGCCCGCGGCGCAGCGCATTGTGATGTGTCAGCAGTCGGTCGACCTTTGCCGGCAGCGTGTCCAGATCGGCAAGATCCATGACGCGAATGGCGCGGCGGCCGACCTTGTCCTCGTAAGCCGGGCCGATGCCGCGGCGTGTCGTGCCGATCTTGGTGCCGCTGTTCGAGGCGGCATCCTCGCGGAAGCCGTCGAGCTCCCGATGCAGCGACAGGATGAGCGTCGCGTTGTCGGCGATACGCAGGTTGTCCGGGGTGACCTTCACGCCCTGGTTGGCAAGCTTGTCGATCTCCGCGATCAGCGCATGGGGATCGATCACGACGCCGTTGCCGATGACCGCGAGCTTACCGGGGCGGACGACGCCGGAGGGAAGCAGCGACAGCTTGTAGCTGACGCCGTCGATCACCAGGGTGTGGCCGGCATTGTGGCCGCCCTGGAATCGCACGACGATGTCCGCGCGCTCCGAAAGCCAGTCCACGATCTTGCCTTTGCCTTCGTCGCCCCATTGGGATCCGACCACCACGACATTCGTCATAATTTTCTTCCTGTTCGCACGCGCACAAGGGATTGCGCCATTCTGAAACCCGCGCATCTATACTGTGTTGTCTTGCGGAAAGCGACCCCGTTGTGCCCCGCTCGAAGCCCTTTTTCGCATGACAACCGACGGATTTAGCGCCTATATCTCTGCTGCTCTCCCGCCTCTCCGGCACTCATTCCCGTCCCACATGGATCGCAGCATCGTGAACGCCAGGGCCTATTTCTATCTCGCAATAACTTCGCTTTTTTGGGGCGGCAATTCAGTCGCGGGCAAGATGGCCGTCGGGCACGTCAGTCCGATGATGCTGACGACGCTGCGCTGGACGGTGGCACTCGCCGTCATCCTGGCATTGATGACGCCGCAGATCCGTCGCGACTGGGCCAAGATCCGTGAGCATTGGCTGCAATTGCTGGCCTACGGCGCCGTCGGCTTCACCATGTTCAACGCATTCCTCTATTCGGCGGTGAAATATACGAGCGCCATCAACGCCGTGATCCTGCAGGCCGGCATCCCGATGCTGATCTTCCTCTTCAACTTCGTCCTGTTCCGCACAAAGGCCTCGGTCGCGCAGATCCTAGGCTTTACGGTGACGCTGGTGGGCGTGTTGATCACGGCCGCGCATGGCGACCTCGCAAGCCTCATGCAATTGCAGTTCAATTTCGGCGACGCACTGATGCTTCTCGCCTGTATCGTCTATGCCGCTTATACGGTCGGTCTGCGCTGGAAGCCGAACATGCACTGGCAGAGCTTTATCGCCGCGCCGGCCTTCGGGGCACTCTTGAGCGCTATCCCGCTCCTCATCTGGGAATTCTCAAACGGCAGCGCCATCGTGCCCGATGCCAGCGGCTGGGCAATCGTCGTCTACGCTGCGATCTTCCCGTCGCTGATGTCGCAGGTTCTATACGTGCGTGGCGTGGAAATGATCGGCGCCAATCGCGCCGGACTGTTCATCAACGCCATCCCGGTTTTCGGGACGCTCCTTTCCGTGCTTCTTGTCGGGGAGACATTTCATCCGTTTCATCTCGTGGCATTGCTGCTGGTGCTCGGCGGCATTGCCATCGCGGAACGTGGCCGGCCGAAGCTGCCCCGATGAGATCGAAACGCGAGGGGTAGCCGGTGTTCCTGTCCGCCTCGAATGAAGGCGTGCAGCGTTGAAGACGACAGCGCCGCGCATCTGAACGAGGCGCGGCGCTGTAGCAAGCCGGTTCTGGAGCGGTGCCAATCAATCGATATTGAACACCAGTTGCTTCGCCTGGCGGATTGCCGCGTTGGCACGCAGCTTGTCGAGCACTGTCTCGGAGACCGGACCGTCGACATAAAGCAGAGCGATGGCGTCGCCGCCCTCCTTCTCGCGACCGAGCTGGAAGTTGGCGATGTTGACGCCGGCGTCACCGAGCGTCGTACCGATGAAGCCGATCATGCCGGGGACGTCGGTGTTGGTGAGATAGACCATGTGCTTGCCGACATCGGCATCGAGATTGATGCCCTTGATCTGGATGAAGCGCGGCTTGCCGTCAGAGAAGACCGTACCGGCGACCGAACGGGTCTGGTTCGATGTCGTCACCGTTAGCTTGATATAGCCGTCGAAGACGCCGGACTTGTCGCGTTTCACTTCGGAAAGGATGACGCCCTTTTCCTTGATCATGACCGGCGCGGAAACCATGTTGACGTCCGCCACCTGCGGACGGATCAGGCCGGCAAGAACGGCGCTCGTCAGTGCCTTGGTGTTCATCGCCGCCGTGGAACCGTCATAGAGGATTTCGATTTCCTTGATGGCGCTTTCGGTGACCTGGCCGACGAAGGCGCCGAGAACGTCGGCGAGCCGAATGAAGGGCTTCAGGATCGGCGCTTCCTCGGCCGTGATCGACGGCATGTTGATGGCGTTCGAGACAGCGCCGTTGACCAGATAGTCGGACATCTGCTCGGCAACCTGCAGTGCCACGTTCTCCTGCGCTTCCGTCGTCGAAGCGCCGAGATGCGGCGTGCAGACGACGTTCGGCAGACCGAAGAGCGGGCTCTCGGTGGCGGGTTCCACCTCGAAGACGTCGAAGCCGGCACCGGCGACATGACCCGATTTCAGCGCTGCGGCAAGCGCGCTTTCGACGACGAGGCCGCCACGCGCGCAGTTGACGATGCGCACGCCCGGCTTCATCTTTGCGATTGCCTGCGCGTCGATGATGTTGCGGGTCTTGTCCGTCAACGGTACGTGCAGGGTGATGAAATCCGCCCGCGCAAAGAGCTCGTCGAGTTCGACCTTGACCACGCCCATTTCCTCGGCGCGTTCCTTCGACAGGAACGGATCATAGGCGACGACGTGCATCTTGAGACCGATGGCGCGGGCGCAGACGATCGAGCCGATATTGCCGGCACCGATGACGCCGAGCACCTTGCCGGTGATCTCGACGCCCATGAACTTCGATTTTTCCCACTTGCCGGCCTGGGTGGAACCGTCTGCCGCGGGAAGCTGCCGGGCGACGGCAAACATCAGCGCGATAGCATGCTCGGCCGTCGTGATCGAGTTGCCGAAGGGCGTGTTCATGACGATGATGCCGCGGCGAGATGCAGCCGGGATGTCCACATTGTCCACGCCGATACCGGCTCGGCCGACGACCTTGAGATTGGTGGCGGCAGCGATCAGCTTCTCCGTCACCTTGGTGGCGGAGCGGATGGCGAGACCGTCATAGTTGCCGATGATTTCGGCGAGCTTTTCCTTGTCCTTGCCGAGCTTCGGCTGGAAATCCACTTCAACGCCGCGGTCGCGGAAGATCTGGACGGCGGTTTCCGACAGTTCATCGGATACGAGAACGCGAGGTGCCATGAGAGGCCTCCTTGAGGATCAGTTCTGAAAGGGTGCGTGAGTGGCTTCGCTCGCAGCGAGCGAAGCTTATCGCTTGGATCAGGCGGCGGCCTGCGACAACGTCGCCTTCTGGGTCTCGAAGGCCCAGGTGAGCCACGGCATCAGCGCTTCCATGTCGGAAGTTTCGATGGTGGCACCAGCCCAGATCCGCAGACCGGAGGGGGCGTCGCGATAGTGGCCGATATCGTGGGCCACACCTTCCTTTTCGAGCAGGGCGACGACGCCCTTCGCGAAAGCGGCCTGGCCGTCGGCATCCAGGGCAAGTACGTCCTTGTCGACGATCTTGAGGCAGACCGAGGTGTTGGAGCGGGTTTCCGCCTTGATCGCCAGGTTTGCAATCCAGGCATTTGCGTCGACGAAACGATGGATCGCGTCGGCGTTGGCGTCTGCCCGGGCGATCAGCCCCTTGAGGCCGCCGACCGACTTCGCCCAAAGGAGCGCGTCGATATAGTCTTCGACACAAAGCATCGACGGCGTGTTGATCGTCTCGCCGGAAAAGATGCCTTCGATCAGCTTGCCGCCGCTGGTCAGGCGGAAGATCTTCGGCAGCGGCCATGCCGGCGCATAGGTCAGCAGTCGTTCGACTGTGCGCGGCGAAAGAATGAGGACGCCATGCGCGCCCTCTCCGCCCAGAACCTTCTGCCAGGAGAAGGTGACGACGTCGAGCTTGGCGAAATCGAGATCCTGGGCAAAGGCGGCGGAGGTCGCGTCGCAGATCGTCAGGCCCTTGCGGTCCGCCGGAATGAAATCGGCATTCGGCACACGCACACCAGAGGTCGTGCCATTCCAGGTGAAGACGACATCGCGGTCGAAATCGACCGTGGCGAGGTCCGGCAATTCGCCATAGGCAGCCTCAAACTTGCGAACATCGGCGAGCTTGAGCTGCTTGACCACGTCGGTCACCCAACCGGCACCGAAGCTTTCCCAGGCGAGCATGTCGACGCCGCGGGCCCCGAGCAGCGACCACAGCGCCATTTCGACGGCGCCGGTATCGGAAGCGGGCACGATACCGATGCGGTAATCGGCCGGCACTTCAAGAATTTCACGGGTGAGGTCAATGGCCTGCTTCAGCTTCGTCTTACCGATCTTGGCTCGGTGCGATCGACCGAGCGCGGCATCGGAGAGAGCTTCGAGCGTCCAACCGGGACGCTTTGCGCAGGGGCCAGAAGAAAAATGGGTATTTGCCGGACGCACGTCCGGCGTGGCAGGCTTCGTCATAATGCTATCCTCTCAGATAGAAGCCCCTCGTTGGGGAGGGGTGTCCCGCCGCCGGGAATATTGCGGGTCAGAGAGGAAGTCAAGCAACTTGCGTCGCTTTTGGAAAAATTTTCGGCGTTCCGGGTAAACTTCGAACACAGAGAGTGCAGACGCCGAACGATTGTTACCAGAGCGAGAAGCGCAGGCCCGCGCGGATCTCGTGGCGGGAAAGGCCGTCGTCATGACCCTTGGCGCCACTGGCGCCGGCAAGCGCCTCGGCTCCGAAGCCGAACATGTCGCCATCCGAGATGTGGGAATAGCGATAGCCGAGATCGAATTTCAGCCGATCCGTGATGTCGTAGGAGACACCGGCCATGAGCGCATAGGTGAAGCGCCAGCTGTCTTCTCCGTCATAGGACGTTCCACCTGCCGCACCCGCGCAGGCGCCGCCCCCCGGGACACAGGTTGCCGTCTCGCGGACGGTGTTCCAGTTGATGTTCGTGGCGCCGATGCCCGCGCCGAGATACGGCGTGAAGCCGGCAAGTGTCGCCAGGTCGACATAGCCGTTCGCCATGAGCCCGAGCGCGGAAAAATTGGCGCTGTGCGACAAGTCGCATGACGTTCCGGCGCCCTGGCCTGCGCAGGGAGTGGCTGACAACGACGAGCCGTCGAACCGCCCCTCAAAATATTCCGCGGTTATGTCGGCGCGCACGACGTCATTGAACTGATAGCCGATACCGATCGTGCCGGAGATCGGCCTGTCGAAACGTGCATTGTCGAACGGAACGTTGTTGTAGCTGCCGGTGCCGGCATCGAAGGTGCGATAGGAGGGATCGCCCTCGTCGCGCCACGGCGCATAACCGATGTCGCCGCGCAAATAGAGACCGCTGCTGCGCTCCGCTTTCGTCGAGATGGTGATCTCCGGCGCGTCGAGCAAATCCTCGTCTGCGGCCTCCACCATGCCGGAGAGCAGAAAACCGGCGCTGAAAGCGATGCCGCAAATCCCGTTCCGCCAATGCATGTCCGCGCCCTGTCAGTATTCGTGTCAGCGGCCATGACGGCCCGCTTGCTGGCGTTAACTATTGGCAGCGACAAGTTAACCATCGGTTAAGCATGTTGATTGACGGAAAATTTAAGGAAATCCGGCACGGCGGCCGCACTCGAAAGGTGAGCCCCCGAAGTGAAAGGGGCCGCATGGCGGCCCCCGGACGATGTCTCGCTCTGCAGCCCGGACTATTGCAGGGCGTAGCGCATGCCCAGCTTGAAGTCGTGCGACGTGATGTCTTCGAAGTGCATCGGGGCGTTCACCGTGGAGCCGTCGTAGGTACGAATATTGCCGGTCTTTGCGTCGCCGAGATCGACGTAGCTGTAGCCGAGATCGAGCGCCAGGCGCTCGGTCGCCTGATAGGCGACGCCGGCATGCACCGCCCAGGCAAAGTTCCAGGTCGGGTCGTCGTCAGCATAGGCAACGCCGAGGGTCGGCACGTTGATGTCACGGAAACCCGAGATCCTGTTTCGCGAGGCACCAATACCGGCGCCCACGTAGGGCTTGATGCCGTACCAATCGCCGATGTCGACATAGGCGTTGGCCATCAACAGCCACTCCGATTTGGCGGCGTCGTAGTCGTTGGTGCCATCCCAGATCGGACCAGTCGGGCCGCTGTGGCCGTAACGATCAAGCGCGGCGAAATCCGCCTTGCCGCGGTATTCGACGATACCGTCCAGGCGCAGCCAGTCATTGAATTGATAACCGATACCGACGCCGGCGAGCGGCGCGCTGTCGAACTCGCCTTCGTCGAGGAACTCGTGAAGTTCCACGACATCCATGAGTTCGTGCTTCATATGACCGAGTTTCTGGTTGCTCATCCCCAAATGGCCGCGCAGATACCAGCCGCTTGGCACTATAACCGGCGCAGGATCTTCGACATAAAGGTCGGCAGCCAAAACCGGGGCGCCGCTCAATATTGCGGCAACAAATGCAATCAAAGGTCTTTTCATAACAGCTCCGCGAATATTCTGACCCGCGCCGCGTTGCCTCGGGCGGATACTGCAACTCTTGTTGCGTCAAAAGTTGCACGCCGCGGTTAATATCGGATTAAGCATAGAAATTTACTCTGTTTATTAACAATTGCTCATGCTCGCCGTATTCGACAACCCGACACCGCAACAAAAAAGGCCGGCATCGATGCCGGCCTTCAAAAGCAATCATGGTCCTCCAGCGTCGCGCGTCTTTTCAGGCGCGCAAAGTTCGCTGTCGCACTTCGATGGTCAGGCAGCGCTACGAACGCTGCCGATCACGTTGACCAGTTCGTCGACGATACGCTCGACCTGGCTACGATCGTCACCTTCCGCCATGACGCGGATCAGCGGTTCGGTTCCGGACGGACGGATCAGCAGGCGGCCATTCCTGGCAAGTCCCGCCTCGGCGTCGGCGATGGCCTGCTGCACGGTCGGATGCTCGAGCGGTTTGCCCGTCGACACACGAACATTCTTCAGAACCTGCGGCACGGGCTCGAAGCGATGGCACACTTCGCTGACCGATTTGCCCTGCCGCTTGACCACAGCGAGAATCTGCAGCGCAGCCACCAGACCGTCGCCGGTCGTCCCGAAATCGGAGAGCACGATATGGCCGGATTGTTCGCCGCCGACGTTCAGGCCATCCTGGCGCATCTGCTCGACGACGTAGCGGTCTCCGACCTTGGTGCGGTGCAGTCCGATGCCCCGCTCCTTCAGGTAGCGCTCGAGGCCGAGATTCGACATCACCGTCGCGGCTATCGCGCCACCCTTCAGCATGCCATCGGCAGCCCAGCTGTCAGCGATGACGGCCATGAGCTGGTCGCCATCGACGACAGTGCCGTTTTCATCGATGATCAGGACCCGGTCCGCATCCCCGTCGAGTGCGATGCCGATATCGGCCCTGACTTCGTGGACCTTTTTCGACAAGGCGGCCGGATGCGTCGACCCGCATTCGAGATTGATGTTGACGCCATTCGGCTCCGTCCCGATCGTCACCACTTCGGCGCCGAGCTCCCAAAGCGCGGACGGGGCAACCTTGTAGGCGGCGCCGTTCGCGCAGTCGATGGCAATCCGCAATCCCTTCAGCGTGACGTCGCGCGGCAGGGTCCGCTTCGCCTGTTCGATGTAGCGATAGATGTCGCCATCGACGCGCTTGGCCCGGCCGATATCCTCGGGCTTGGCAAGCTGTGCGGACATATCCTGGTCGATGAGCTCCTCGATCTTCTCCTCGATATCGTCGGAAAGCTTGTAACCATCAGGTCCGAAGAGCTTGATGCCGTTGTCGCGGAAAGGATTGTGCGAGGCCGAGATCATCACGCCGATGTCGGCGCGCAACGACCGCGTCAGCATGGCGACACCTGGTGTCGGGATCGGTCCGAGCAGGAAAACATCGAGGCCAGCCGCGGTGAAGCCGGCGACCATTGCATTTTCGAGCATATAGCCGGAAAGACGCGTGTCCTTGCCGATCACGACGCGGTGACGGTGCGCGCCGTTGCGGAAGATCGTTCCGACGGCAATGCCGACACGCATGGCCAGATCCGGCGTCATCGGGAAAATGTTGGACTGCCCGCGAATGCCGTCAGTCCCGAAATACTTGCGCTTCATAAAAACTCCATTGTCCTGCTTCGGCAGGATCTTCTTTGTCGGCCGCGTCTGTCCGCGTGTTCCGCGACTGGATTTCATATCGCCGGACCTCATATAAAGGGCTTGACGCTCGCGCGGCTTGTTATGGCTGCAGCCTGCTCGCGTCCACCGCAGAGGTCAGGCATGGTTGAATCATCTTTGGCATAAAACCGCAGCAAACGGCAGCAATCCTATCATCAGAAATCATTACAGCGCGTTACCAACTGCGCGAAAGATACGTTCGAAGAAAATACCCAACAAAAAAGCCGCCGCTCCTTTCGGCGCGGCGGCTTCCGATTTTCGTTTTTCCGACGGTGCTATTGCGGTTGCGGTTCGAAGCCGCCTTCCGGCTCCTCGCCCTTGGCACCGGCTTCCTTCTTCGTACCGGCAGAGGGAACGGCCGAACCACGATGCGGAGGCGTGTCGTCTCCGAGGTCGCGTGCGGGTTTCTCACCGCGGATGAGCGCCTTGATTTCGTCGCCGGTCAGGGTTTCGTATTCCAGCAGGCCTTCCGCAAGCGCCACGAATTC
Source organism: Sinorhizobium psoraleae (assembly GCF_013283645.1). Taxonomy (GTDB): domain Bacteria; phylum Pseudomonadota; class Alphaproteobacteria; order Rhizobiales; family Rhizobiaceae; genus Sinorhizobium; species Sinorhizobium psoraleae. Next base: position 822,522 of record NZ_JABEKV010000001.1, on the reverse strand, counting down.
GTGGTTCTTCTCGGTCAGGAGGTGGCGCGCCGTTTCGTAGGCATCATCGATCAGGCGGCGGATTTCGTTGTCGATCTTCTGTGCCGTTGCTTCCGAAACGTTCTTCTGCTGCGCCACGGAGTGGCCGAGGAAGACCTCCTGCTGGTTCTCGCCATAGGCGACCTGGCCGAGCTGATCGGAGAAGCCCCATTGCGTCACCATCGCACGCGCAAGCTTCGTCGCCTGCTCGATGTCGGAGGAGGCGCCGGAAGTGATGTTCTCCTTGCCGAAGGTCAGTTCCTCGGCAACGCGTCCACCCATCATGATGGCAAGACGCGAGATCATCCACTTGTAGCTCATCGAGTAGCGGTCACCCTCGGGCAACTGCATCACCATGCCGAGCGCACGGCCGCGCGGGATGATCGTCGCCTTGTGCAGCGGATCGGCGGAGGGGACGTTCAAAGCGACGATGGCATGGCCCGCTTCGTGATAGGCGGTCAGCTTCTTTTCGGCCTCGGTCATGGCGGAAGAGCGGCGCTCCGCACCCATCATGATCTTGTCCTTGGCGTCCTCGAACTCCTGCATGGTGACAAGGCGCTTGTTGCGCCGCGCCGCCATCAGCGCAGCCTCGTTAACGAGGTTCATGAGATCGGCGCCGGAGAAGCCCGGAGTGCCACGCGCCAGGACCTTGAGATCGACATTCGGCGCCAGCGGCACATTGCGGACATGCACCTTGAGGATCCGTTCGCGGCCGTTGATGTCCGGGTTCGGCACGACGACCTGGCGGTCGAAGCGGCCCGGACGCAGCAGCGCCGGGTCGAGCACGTCGGGACGGTTGGTCGCGGCGATCAGGATGATGCCTTCATTGGCTTCGAAGCCGTCCATTTCGACGAGCAGCTGGTTCAGCGTCTGCTCGCGTTCGTCATTGCCGCCGCCGAGGCCGGCACCGCGATGGCGGCCGACGGCATCGATCTCATCGATGAAGATGATGCAGGGGGCGTTCTTCTTCGCCTGCTCGAACATGTCGCGGACACGCGACGCACCGACACCGACGAACATCTCGACGAAATCAGAGCCGGAGATCGTGAAGAAAGGCACGTTCGCTTCGCCGGCGACCGAGCGGGCAAGCAGCGTCTTACCGGTGCCAGGAGGGCCGACCAGCAGCACGCCGCGCGGGATGCGCCCGCCAAGGCGCTGGAACTTCTGCGGGTCGCGCAGGAATTCGACGATTTCCTCGAGATCCTGCTTGGCCTCGTCGACGCCGGCGACATCGTCAAAGGTGACGCGGCCGTGCGCTTCGGTCAGGAGCTTGGCCTTGGACTTGCCAAAGCCCATCGCCCCACGGGAGCCACCTTGCATCTGCCGCATGAAGAACAGCCAGACGCCGAGGATCAGCAGCATCGGCAGCAGCGTACCGATATAGCTCAGGAAACCCGAAGACCCATCCGTTTCCGGACGCACGGTGACGGTGACGTCCTTGGCTTCCAGCCGTTCGGTCAAGGCCGTATCGACGGAGGGCGCGTAGGTCTGGAAGGTGGCGCCGCTTTCGGAATAGCTGCCGATCACCTTCGAGCCGGTGATCACGACTTCCTTGACGCGGCTGGCGTCGACGTCCTTCAGAAACTGCGAGAATGGAATTTCACGAGAACCGGCGCGCTCGGTCGGCTGCTGGAACATGCTGAATAGCGCAATCAGGAGAAGCGCTATGATTGCCCAAAGGGCAAAATTTCGAAAATTAGGGTTCATCGAACTCCCCGGAACCTGTCGCAACTCGCGCATTTCGCCGAGCTACAGTCTTGTTCCCTAACATAAGGTTCTGGTGTCGCCTTGCCAAGGCAAACCGCCAGCTACCTCTCCATTTCTGTCAAAAACATCGTGAACCGGCGGAGCGGGGTATCGTTCGCGCCCAAACAGCATCGCGACCGCATCTGCCATGATCCGGTCGAAACCGGGCAAAAAGGCGTCGTAGGGACCGATGCGACATTCCACCTTCGCCTGAATCGGGCTCATGCCAACGACATTGGCGGCTGCTGGAGCAATATGTGGCGCAGCTCGGGAGGCCCGTTTGGCGACTCCAGATGGCAGGCCTGCGTCAATAAGCCTCTGATCCCATTGACCATCCTGTCCCTTGGCAGTCACCATCAACGGGCTGCGTTCGCCATTCGTTACGTTGAAGCGCCCGTCCCACGTCTTCGTCTCGCCCGGTTCAATGACAAGTGCGGAAAGGTTGCGCGCCTCACGATAGAGATAGAGACCGCTCGGGCGCCTGTCGTATACGACCCCTCCCGCCGTCATCCGCCCCGGCATGCCCGCCTGCAGAAAGGCGGATATGCGCTCGATCGTCGCATGCACGGGCAAATGGTTGCGGCCGCCGAGTACGGCAGCGACGGACAGAAGCGCGCGGCGCCAGTCGGCGTCGCCCATGTTTCCCGCCTGCTCGGTCGCGATCTCGGCCGCGACGGCCTCGTGAACCCGGACATGGCTTTCGATCAAGGCGGCTGCCCGCGCCGACGACGCTGCCCTTTGCGCAGCGCTCCACCGGGCGGCCGGCGCCTCCTCCGAAGCTGCGAGCTCGGAGCGCACACGAACGCGCTCGAACAGGGGATTGGCATTGCTCGGGTCGTCAAACCACGCGACACCCCGCGCGATCAGGAATGCCCGTATGTCGGCACGCCTAAGGCCGAGGAATGGTCGCAACACCCAGATCCGGCGCCCGTAAAGCATGGTGCTCGCCATGCCGGCGCTGCCCGCCCCCTCCCCTTCGCCACGCGCACCGCGCATCACAATCGTCTCGTACTGATCATCGAGCGTATGTCCGGTCGCAATGCAGTCGGCGCCAAACGCGGCGGCAGCGTCCGCCAGCAATTCATAGCGTTTGCGGCGCGCAGCCGCCTGAATCCCGGTTCGCGGCTTGTCGCCTTCCCAGCGGCAGACAAGATGAGGAACGCCGAGTTCGGCACAGAACGCCGCCACCGCTGCCGCCTCATCTGCGGATTCCGGTCTCAAGCCATGATCAATCGTGCAGGCGACGAGCGAGAAACCTTCGCGATCTTTGTCACCGATTGCGGAATGGAGGGCGAGAATAAGTCCCTTGGAGTCGCTGCCTCCAGAGACGGCCACAAGAATCCGGCAAGGCTCGATGAACGCGCGGAGAAAATATCTGGCCGTGGCAATGACGGCTTCAGGCACGTGGGTGGGCCTCAGCAGCCAAAGCGGCTCTGCTCGCTCGACACCTTTGCTTTCACGGCGGGCGAAGCCTTCGGGTAGCGCTTATTCACCTCGCGCAGCGTCGCGCAGGCAGTTTCCTTGTTGTCGAGTGCACCGAGCGACATGCCGAGCTTCAGCAGCATCTCGGGCGCCTTGGGCGATTTCCCGTGGGATTGATGCGCGTTCAGGAAGGTCTTCGCTGCGTCGCTGTATTTGCCCTGTGAATATTGCGCCTCGCCCATCCAGAAACTGGCGTCGGCCGCCTTGTCGCCGTTGGGAAAAGTATCGAGGTAATCGCGAAATTCCTGCTCGGCCAAGCCATAGTCGCCCGAAAGCACGTGTCCGTAGGCGGATTGGTAGAGATCGCCAGGATTGTCGAGAGAGGCGGTTTGCTGCTCGCTGCCGGGATTGCCGTTGAGGCCCGCATCGCCGCCGTCTGCCGTTCCCGTCCCGACGCCGGGAAGCGTGGCGTTCGCGCCCGGCTGGGCATCGGTGGTCGCCGACACCGGATTGCCGTTCTCGTCGAAAATGATCTGCCCCAACGTCGTCGGCGGTGCGGCGCCCGTCGCGCCCGGATTGGCGCCCGTTGCCGCCATGTCGTTGCCGGCGGCGGGAGGTGCCACCGGGGGCTGGCTATCCGTCACCCCGGGGGTGACGGACGCCTGATCACTGGAGTTCGGCGTTTCGAGTGCGCCGCTCTTCTTCGAAGAGGACTTGCCGTTTTCGAGGTCCTGGAAGCGGAACTCGTTGTCCTCCTGGAACTTCCGGATCTGTTCCTGCATCTGCAGCAACTGGAAGCTCATTTCCTCGATACGCCCGTTGAGCGAGCGGATCTGTTCCTCGAGTTGACCGATCCGTCCGAGGTCGGCCGACTGCACCTTCACCACCGGCAAGTCATGTTTGCTGGCGGCATCGGCATGGGTCACGCGGGCGAAGAGCCCGGAAAGTGGCATGGCATTTGCCGCTGGTCCGAGACCCGAAAGGGCCACAAGACCAACCAGTCCTGCCACGACAAATTTCTTCATTTCGTCTGTCCTGTTCGAATACCGATTACTCCCACCCGCGATCGCGGTCCGCGATACTGTCGCCGATTCTTAAGGTGAGCGCGCCGCACAGTTTTCCAATTGCTGTGAAAAAGCAACGGAGTTCGGCTAAAGTGTGGTAAAAAAGAAAAGGCGGCCCGTGGCCGCCCCTTCAAATTCAAGTTCAGTGATCGGACGATCACATTCCGGCGCCGCCGAGAACGGTAACGGCGCGGCGGTTCTGCGACCAGCAGGAGATGTCGTCGCAGACAGCGACCGGCTTTTCCTTGCCGTAGGAAATCGTGCGCATGCGGTTCGCGGGAACGCCGCGGCTGGCGAGATAGTCGCGGGTGGCAGCGGCACGGCGGGCGCCGAGCGCCAGGTTGTACTCGCGGGTGCCGCGCTCGTCGGCGTGGCCTTCGACGGTGATCGCGTAGTTTGGGTACTTCGCCAGCCACTGCGCCTGACGGTCGAGCGTCGCCTGGGCGTCGGCACGGATGGAGCTCGAGTCCGTATCGAAGAAGATGCGGTCGCCGACGTTGACGGTGAAGTCCTGCTGCGAGCCCGGCGTTGCAGCACCTGCGCCAAGACCGAGGCCGGCGGCATCATTCGGCAGGTTCTTTTTGGAAGCGCAGCCGGCGAGAGCGAGCGTCATGACGAGAGCGATCATGACCGGATTGCGGGCGATGGACTGCATGCGGCTCGCGGCCGGGGTGTCAATTCGGCTCATGGGCCGGGTCTCCTTGGAAGTGTCTGATTCACGGTTGCCAGACTGTAACCGGAAGCGGTTAATTGCTTTTCAACTGATATGGTTAACAAATCGATAATTTGCGTGGGACGCCTGCTAGAACAGCACTTTGCGGCGAGAAAGCGGCACATCGGCCACATTTCCCGCCGCTTCTGTGGACACCGGATCACGATGATCTTGGATCGATCGCAAATGTGATCGGTTCTGGTCCATGCTACCCCGGAGACAGTGGTCTTGGGCTACGACATGCACAAAAACAAAGACATGAAGCGCGCCGCATGGATCGGTCTGATCGCGGCGCGCTTCAGCAAGTAGAGACGCGGGATGCGGGCGGAGAACCGCCTACAGTTCTCCTCGTCCGCTCTATTCCATCAGAGGAGACCAGGCCGGGTCTGATGCGAAGCCTTGTGTCTGGACCGGTTGCTCGTTGTAGCCTGTGAGGTCGATCGAATAGAGCTGCGGCCCGCCGGCGCCCGCGTTCTGGCGGAAGAACATCAGGACGCGGCCGTTCGGCGCCCAGGTCGGGCCTTCGTTGTGGAAGCCGGTCGTAAGTATGCGCTCGCCCGAACCGTCCGGCTTCATGACGCCGATCGAGAACTTGCCGCCCGACTGCTTGGTGAAGGCGATGAGGTCACCGCGAGGAGACCAGACCGGCGTCGAATAGGAACCGTCACCGAAGGAAATGCGCGTCTGACCGGAACCGTCGGCACCCATGACATAGAGCTGCTGCTTGCCGCCGCGGTCGCTTTCGAAAACGATCCTGCTGCCGTCCGGAGAATAGGACGGAGACGTGTCGATCGCCGCTGTGTTGGTCAGCCGCGTCGTCGTGCGTGAACGCAGGTCCATCGTGTAGATATTCGCGTTGCCTTCCTGCTGCAGGCTCATGATCACCCGTTGGCCGTCCGGCGAGAAACGCGGCGCGAAGGTCATGCCCGGGAAATTGCCGACCACCTCGCGCTGCCCCGTTTCGAGCTGCAGCAGGTAGACGCGCGGCTGCTGGTTCTCAAACGACATGTAGGTGATTTCCTGACGGTTCGGCGAGAAACGCGGCGTCAGAACGATGTCGTTCGAATTGGTGAGTGCGCGGGAATTGGCGCCATCCTGATCCATGATCGCGAGCTGGCGTTTGCGTGCCGTCTTCGGGCCGCTTTCGGCGACATAGACGATGCGTGTGTCGAAGTAGCCCTTTTCGCCGGTGATCCTCTCATAGATCGCATCGGCGATGATGTGGGCGACGCGGCGCCAGTTTTCCGGCTGGGTGTAGAACTGCTGTCCCAGCATCTGCTGACCGGCAAAGGTATCCCACAGACGGAATTCAGCCTTCAGCCGGCCATCGCCTTCCTGGGTGACACGTCCGGTGACGAGCGCCTGGGCATTGATGACCTTCCAGTCCTCAAATCGCGGGGCAGCGTCCGGATTGGAAATCTTTTCGATAAAGGCGCCCTTGCTGATCGGTGCGAAAAGGCCGGAGCGCTTGAGATCGGCCGCGACGACGTCGGAAATCTTCTGACCAAGCTCCCCCTGCAGGAAGTCGGTCACCGCAATCGGCAGCGGCTCGACGTTGCCCTTGTTGATGTTGATCTCGACGAGTGCGTTTGCCGGCGAAGCAATGAGCCCACAGCCTGCGAACATCACCATCAGAAGGCGGAAAAAATTGCGTCTCAGCATTTCCATAAAGCCTTTCAGCCTTTCATTTTTCTGTACCGGTGAGGACAAGTGCGCGGTTTTCCGCCCACATCCCGCCCCAACCTGTTTAGAGCATCGAGCTTGGGTCGAAGTTGACGACCACCTCGCTCCAGGAATCATATTTGTCGGCCGGCAATCCCTTGAAGGGCGCGGATTTCAGGATGGCGCGTCGCGCTCCACCGGCGAGCGCCCGCCGCGCGGCATCGGAGCCACCCGTCGCTTCGACTTCCGGTTCTCCGACCAGTTCGCCGTTCGGGTCGAGCCGCATCGTCACCTTGATGCGGACGTCCGTGGCATCGGCCATTCCGGGGATGATCGACCAATTGTTCTGGATCTGGCCGCGAAGCGCATCCATCTCGCTCTGCGAGAGCGTGTTACCACTGGTCGTCTTCTTGCCGCCGAGCGCTGCTTCTTCGGTCGAGCGCTTCGCGCCGCCGCCGGACGATTCCTGCTTGTTGAGCAGCGCCGCGATTTCGTCGGCGTTGAAGTCACTCTCCTTGGCGGAGGATGCCTTCTTCTGCTCCTTCTTGGTCTCTTCCTTCTTGCGCTCTGGCGTCTTGGCGGTCTGCGCCGGCTTTTCGACCTTGGGCTTCGCCATCGGCGTCGGCACCTTGTCGGGCAGCGCCTCGGCCTGCGGATTCTCGGCCGGCTGTTCCTCCGCCGGCGCCGGTTCCGGCTTGGTCTCGGGCTTCACTTCCTGCTTCGGCTCGGGCAGTGCCGCAACCTCCGTCGCGGGCTCGGACGCCGGCTCGGGCTCCTCGACCTTCTGTATCTCATCCTTGACCGGATCCGGTGTCGGCAGCGCCTTCTCGGTTTTCTCCGGCGCGGCGGCCGATTCATTCTGGACCGGTTTGGTATTGGGCGTGGGCGGCGTCTTCAGGTTCACGTCGTTATCGCCGATGTTCTCGGCGTTCTCGACCGGCGTCGGCTTCTTGGTCGGAACCGGGGACGCCTTCTCCTTTGCGGGGGCTTTCTTGTCGCCTTGCTGTATCTGTGTGATCGATTCGATCGGCACGATGTCGACCGGCAGCGCCTCGACGTCCGCGACCTCGAAATCGGCCGGGCTACCGAGCGACACCAGCGCCCAGGTGAGCACCAGGGCGTGGAGGACAGCAGATGTTGCGAGACTGCCCTTCATGACCGGGTATCACTTTTCCTGTTCTTGAAGCGTTACGAGGCCGAGATTCTTGAAGCCGGCCGCCGAGATCCGCGCCATGACCTTCATCACCGTGCCGTAGTCGGCGTTGGTATCGCCGCGCACATAGATGCGCTCGTTGTAGCCGGTGGTGGCAATTGCCTCGAGTTTCGGAACGACCTCGTCGATGGCGATCGGCGTTTCCTGCAGGAAGATTTCCCCGGCCGGATTGACCGAAACGGTAATCGGCTGGGTATCGGAGTTGAGCGCCTTGGCCTGCGTCTCCGGCAGATCGATCGGCACGCCGACCGTCATCATCGGTGCCGCCACCATGAAGATGATGAGCAGCACGAGCATCACGTCCACGAAGGGCGTGACGTTGATTTCGCTCATGATTGCCTTCTTGCCGTTGCGTCGACGACGTCCGCCGCCCGAACCCTTGGCTCCGCCAACTGCCATACCCATCAGCGTGGTCTCCGTGCTCGAGGGTCGTTATTGCGCGGCCTGGCGCGAGGACTGCAGCTTCTCGTCGATCTGCCGCGACAGGATGGCGGAGAACTCGTCGGCGAAGGCTTCCATGCGTGCCGTCAGCTTGCCGGCGTCGGCGGAAAACTTGTTGTAGGCGATAACCGCGGGAATAGCGGCGAGCAGACCGATGGCGGTCGCAAGAAGCGCCTCAGCGATACCCGGCGCGACGACGGCAAGGTTGGTCGATTTCGAGCCGGCGATTGCCTGGAACGAGGTCATGATGCCCACAACCGTTCCGAAGAGACCGATGAAGGGAGCGGCCGAACCGATGGTCGCCAGCGATCCGAGCCTTGCCTCGAGCGTCTCGGATTCACGAGCGAGCGTGACGTCCATCGCCCGGTCGATACGCATCTGCAGGCCGATCGGGGAGCGGGCACCGCGTTCGAAGCTCTTCTTCCACTCGCGCATCGCCGAGACGAAGATCGCGCCCATGCCTGCCGTCTGCCGGTCGGACAGCGTGCGATAAAGCTCTTCAAGCGACTGGCCGGACCAGAAGACCTGCTCGAAATTGTCGAGCTGGCGGCGAACGCGCCCGAAGTTGAGCGTCTTGTCGACCACGATACCCCAGGTCCAGATCGAGGCTGCGATCAGCCCCAGCATGACCAGCTTCACGACAAAGCCCGCTTCCATGAACAGCGACCAGAGGGTCACATCGCTCGTCGCGGCCAATCCAACCTGTTCCATCGTTCCAGTCCCCGAATCCAAATACCCGGCAAGAGCGGCTCATGCTCATGACCGGGTCGCCCAAACGTCCTGTTGCAAGAATGCCCCGGCATCGCCGCTGATCGCGGCATTGCGATCTAATGCTTCAGGTTGCCTTCTTGCCGTCAATTTTGGTCAAAGGATGACGTGCACTGCACAAATCCTAATACACGGATTAAGACACCATTATGGTTAAGGGAGTGTTACTGGGACGGCACTTCGACGACTGGATCGTCACGGAACTTCACACCGCGTCGCACGTTTCGATCGCATGAGTTCCTTTTCCCTGAGACTGAAAGCGAAAAAACCGACGCGGCACTTCCGCCGCGCTGCAACGGACTCCGTGTGAGGTGTTGCCATGGCGCCTCGGGCAATGTGGAAGGGACAGCTTCGGCTTTCGCTGGTTTCGATACCCGTCGAGCTCTTCAGCGCGACCCGCTCGGGAGCCAGCATCTCCTTCCGGCAAATTCATAAACCCTCGGGCAAACCGGTGCATTACCAGAAGGTGGTCGAAGGCATCGGGCCAATCGATGTGGACGAAATCGTCAAGGGTTATGAATACGAGGACGACAGGTATGTCCTGCTCGAACCCAAAGAAGTCGATGCGATCAAGCTGGAGACCAAGAAGACGCTCGAATTGGTTCAGTTCGTCGAGACCAGCGATATCCCGCCGCTCTATTTCGACAAGCCGTATTACCTCGTGCCCGCCGATGAACTGGCGGAGGATGCCTATCGCGTCGTGCGCGACGCACTAAGGACATCGAACAAGGTCGGGCTCGGGCAATTGACGCTGAGGGGCCGGGAATATCTCGTCGCCGTAAAGCCTTGCGGCGACGGCCTGCTTCTGGAGACGCTCCGCTATGCCGACGAGTTGCGAAAGGCCGACCCGATGTTCTCCGAGATCTCCGGGAAGAAGGCGGACAAGGAGCTGCTGGACGTCGCGACCGCGCTGATCGAGAAGAAGAGCGCCCCTTTCGACGCCGATGTATTCAAGGACAACTATGCTGCGGCGCTGAAGGAGCTGGTCAATCGCAAGATGAAGGGCAAGTCGGCGCGTGTCGAGGTCGAAGAAGGCGAACGGCCGCAACGGCGAGGCGACAATGTCGTGGATCTCATGTCGGCCCTGAAGAAGAGCCTGGAAGGCGGTGGTGGCAAGAAACCGCAAACCAAGGCGAAGTCGTCTGCGCGCGGCGGCCGCCGGAAATCGGCATGAGGGTGACCATGGCCGCTCGCAATGAACAGCTGTCTGAATACAACCGACGCCGCGACTTCTCGAGAACGCGCGAGCCGAAGGGTACGGTGGTCCGGGCGCATCCCGGCAAAAAGCGCTTTCTGGTCCAGAAGCATGATGCCACGCGCCTGCACTACGACTTCCGCCTCGAATGGGAAGGTGTGCTGAAGAGCTGGGCGGTGACGCGTGGTCCGAGCCTCAATCCGGAAGACAAGCGGCTGGCCGTGCGCACCGAGGATCACCCCTTGGCCTATGGCGACTTCGAGGGCACGATACCGGAAGGGGAGTATGGCGGCGGCACGGTAATGCTGTGGGACACCGGCTGGTGGGAGCCGGAAGATGACCCGTCCGAAGGCCTGAAGAAGGGCAAACTCTCGTTCCGGCTGCATGGCAGCAGAATGAAGGGTGGCTGGGCGCTCGTCCGCATGCGGCCGCGCGACGGCGAGAAGCGCGAAAACTGGCTGCTCGTCAAGGAGTCGGACGAAGTAGCGTCCGAGGACGGCGAGAGCCTGATCAAAGAGAACATCACCAGCGTGGTCACCGGCCGCAGGATGGAGGAGATCGACGAGGGCAAGGGCGAAAAGCGGGCGCGTGTCTGGCACTCGAACAAGAGCACGGCGGCCAATCTGAAGGCTGGCGCGATTGCCGAGAACGACAATGCAGGCAAGCGTCCAACGCGAAAATCCTCCGGCAAGCTGCCCGCGTTCAAGGCGCCGCAACTTGCGACGCTGGTGACGAAAGCGCCCGCCGGCGATGCGTGGCTGAACGAAGCCAAGTTCGACGGCTACCGTCTGATGTGCGCCATCGGCGGCGGCACCGTCCGCTGTTACACGCGCAATGGTCTCGACTGGACCGCGAAGTTCCCGGCTATTGCTTCCGCCCTTGCCGAGCTCGATTGCAAGTCCGCCCTGATCGACGGCGAGGTGGTGGCGTTGTCGGAAGAAGGCTCGTCCTTTTCTGCCCTGCAGAAGGCACTGAGGACCGGAGCCAGCACACGGCTCTATGCCTTCGATCTGATCGAGCTCGACGGAAAGGACCTGAGCAGCAAGCCACTCGTCGAGCGAAAGGAGCGGCTGGAGACCCTGCTCGACACGCTCGGCACCACGTCGACCATTCAGTACAGCGAGCACGTTCGAGGCAATGGCGAGCATGTGCTGGCCGCCATATGCAAGGCCGGACAGGAAGGCATCATCGCCAAGGAAGCGAATGCTCGCTACCGTAGCGGACGCACCCGGAGTTGGCTGAAGGTCAAATGTACGAAACGCCAGGAATTCGTCATTGGCGGCTACACCCCCTCGTCGAAAAAGGGGCGCGCCTTCGCCTCGATCCTTCTCGGGACCTTCGAGGGCGACAAACTGGTCTACCGGGGCGGCGTCGGTACCGGCTTCGGTGAAAAGGCGATGGAGGAACTCGCCGCCGTCTTTGCAAAGCGCAGGCGGCAGACGTCGCCCTTCGACAGCGTGCCGAGGGAAAGGAACCGAAATGCCGTCTGGCTGAAGCCCGATCTTGTCGCAGAGGTGGATTTCACCGAGTTTACGGCTGACGGACATATCCGCCACGGCTCATTCGAGGGATTGCGCGAGGACAAGGAGGCCAAGGCCGTGAAACTGGAAACACCGAAGCCGACAGCCGCCGAGGCGGACACGGGAAGGGGCAAATCGTCAGCCACGACGCGCACAGCGTCGGCTGCAAAGGGCGATGCCGATGTCCTTAGCGTCCGCATCTCGCATCCGGACCGCGTCCTCTTCGAAGGCCAGGGGATCACCAAGATCGACCTCGCCCGCTACTACGGCATCGTGGCGGACAGGATGCTGCCCTTTGCGGCCGATCATCCCGTCTCGCTGGTGCGCTGCCCGCAGGGCGGGCAGCGACAGTGCTTCTTCCAGAAACATGCAAGCGACGGCTTTCCGGACGCCATCCGGGAAGTGCCGATTGAAGAGGCGTCGGGCGAGACCGAAAGCTATATGTATGTACACGATGCAAAGGGCCTGGTCGCCGCGGTGCAGATGGGCACGCTCGAGTTCCACATCTGGGGCGCAAAGATCGACCGGCTGGAGAAGCCTGACCGGCTGGTGTTCGATCTCGATCCCGATCCGAGCGTCGATTTCGCCACCGTGAAGGCGGCGGCCGCCGCCCTGCGCGACGAACTGGCCGATATCGGCCTCAGAACGGTTGCCATGGTGACCGGCGGCAAGGGCGTCCACGTGATTGTGCCGCTTCGTCCGCATGCCGGGTGGGACGAGGCAAAAGGCTTCGCCAAGGCGATCGCGCAATCCTTTGCCGAGCGCGATCCGGAGCATTTCGTCGCCACCATGTCGAAGGCGAAGCGCAAGGGACGGATCTTCATCGACTGGCTGCGGAACGACCGCGGCGCCACGGCGATCGCCCCCTACTCCACCCGCGCCCGCGCAGGCGGCCCCGTCGCCACTCCAGTCAGCTGGGACGAACTCGAAAGCCTTGCAGCCGCCAACACGTTCCAGATTTCCGATATTCTTGAACGCATCGAAGCCGGAAGCGATCCGTGGGCGGATACCGGCGAGATCAGGCAATCGCTGACGAAGAAGATATTGAGTTCGGTCCCCGGCTGATTCGCGACGGGAAGGCAAGTTTATGCGGCTTCCCGACAGCACCGTGCCTGTTGCATGTTTCCTTAAATCGGAACCGATTTAAGGACAAAAACATGCAGCAATTCAAAGTGCTACAACGACCTTTGTGCGCCTGAGAAGACGCACGGCGCTGTAGGGCTATTCGACCCGGGTCGGAATCCTATGACCCGCCGCCAGGAACTTTACTGCCAGCGCTTCCGGCAACCTTCGTGGTCGCCCCTGCCCGTTGATGACGGCGATGATGACCTTGGCGGCGATCAGCAGCATACCGTCGCGGCGGATCTCCTGCTGCAGCACCATCTTGGCGCCACCGGCCCGCTCGGTCGCCGTCTCGATCGTCAGGATATCATCCATGCGCGCCGGCAATTTGAAGTCGATCTCCATGCGGTGGACGACGAAGACGAGGCCTTCCGCATCCCCCTCGATTGCGAGCGATGCCTGTTCGACGCCGAGCAATCGTAGGTAGTCCGTCCTGGCCCGCTCCATGAAATGCAGGTAGCGCGCATGATAGACAACGCCCGAAAAATCGGTGTCCTCGTAATAGACTCGCTGCACCAGCCGATGGCCATTTTCGGTCAGCTCGCCCGCGAGCGAAATTAGTGACATCGTCTCATTCTCCGGGAGGATTTGTCTTTTTCTGTGCAGGAACAAAAAGCCATTTGCAAGCATTGCAGCTTTGTCACAATCCTATCCTATCACCTCACCATGTCCTTCTTCGCGATCAGGAGAACCGTGCATGAAGATTGCAATCCTCGGCGGTGATGGTTTCGTCGGCTGGCCGACCGCGCTGCATTTGTCTGATGCGGGCCACGACATCCACATTCTCGACAACCTCTCCCGCCGCTGGATCGATACGGAGCTCGGCGTGCAATCCCTGACCCCGATGGACTCGATTCAGGAGCGCACCCGCATCTGGCACGCGGAGACGGGCAGGCGCATCCACTTCAACCTGATCGATCTCGCTCGCGACTATGAACTTCTCAAGAACTGGCTCGCCGAGCACCGGCCGGATGCGGTCATCCATTTCGCCGAACAGCGCGCCGCGCCCTATTCGATGAAGACCGACCGGCACAAGAACTACACGGTAAACAACAACGTCAACGCCACGCACAACCTCCTCAACGCTCTGGTGGAACTCAGCCTCGACGCCCATCTCGTGCACCTCGGGACAATGGGCGTCTACGGCTATTCGACCGTCGGCGCGGCGATCCCCGAGGGCTATCTGCCGGTCGGGATCGAGACGATGAGCGGAGAGACGGTGAGCCAGGAGATTCTTTATCCGTCCAATCCCGGCTCGATCTATCACATGACAAAGTGCCTCGATCAGCTTCTCTTCCAGTTCTATGCCAAGAATGACGGTCTCAGGATCACCGACCTTCACCAAGGCATCGTCTGGGGCACGCACACCGAGCAGACGCGCCGGCACCAGCAGCTCATCAACCGTTTCGACTATGATGGCGATTACGGCACGGTACTGAACCGCTTCCTGATCCAGGCGGCGATCGGCTATCCGCTGACGGTTCATGGCACCGGCGGCCAGACCCGCGCCTTCATTCACATCCAGGACTCGGTCCGCTGCATCGAACTCGCGCTCAACAATCCGCCTGCGCGCGGCAGCCGCGTCGAGATTTTCAACCAGATGACCGAGACGCATCGCGTCCGCGACCTCGCAGAGATGATCGCCGGCATGACCGGAACCAAGATCGCCTGGCTGCCCAATCCGCGCAAGGAAGCGGCCGAAAACGATCTGGTGGTGCACAACGAGAAGTTCCTGGCGCTGGGTCTCGAGCCGATCCGGCTTCAGGATGGATTGCTCTCGGAAATCGTCGATGTGGCGAAGAAGTTCGCCTATCGCGTAGACCGCTCGCGGGTACCGGCCGTCTCGGCCTGGACGAAGGAAATAGCGCCGCTGATCAACCACGATCCGGAAGGCAAGCGTCTGAAATCCGTTTCATGAGCCTCTCGACTACCGATCCGGAGGGGCTCCGCCCCTCCTCACCCGCCCGCGCTCGCCACGCCTTTGTGACGCTGGTCACCAATGCCGATTACGCCCTCGGCGCGCGGGCACTCGCCCGCTCCATTCGCCTGACGGGAACGAGAGCCGATATCGTCGTCCTGCACACCGGCGGCGTGGACCCCTCGACACTTGAGCCGCTCGGCGACTTCGGCTGCCGCCTTGTCGAATCGGATTTGCTGCCGCTATCCGACGAATTCAACACCAGGCACGCGCGGCGCAATGTTCATGAAAAAGCGCCCTTCACCAAGGGCCGCAAACCCGATTTCCATTCGCCGCTCGACAATTTCTGCAAGCTCAGGCTCTGGCAACTCGTCGAATACGAGCGCTGCGTCTTCATCGATGCCGATGCGATCGTGCTCCGCAACATCGACAAACTCTTTCGTTACCCGGAATTTTCCGCCGCTCCGAACGTCTATGAGAGCCTCGGCGACTTTCATCGGCTGAATTCCGGCGTTTTCGTCGCGGAACCGTCGCTCGATACGTTCGAGAAGATGGTTGCGGTGCTCGATGCGCCGGACGCCTTCTGGCCGCGCACCGACCAGACTTTCCTGCAGAGCTACTTTCCCGACTGGCATGGCCTGCCCGTGACGATGAACATGCTGCAATATGTCTGGTTCAATCTGCCGGCGCTCTGGGACTGGCGCTCGATCTGCGTGCTGCATTACCAGTATGAAAAACCATGGGAGGCGGATCACCCGCGCGCCGAGGCTCTTCGCCCGCTCATCGAGCTCTGGCGCGCCTACCTGACTGGCGAGAATATTCCGGACCTCGCCAAGCTCGACAATCCGGTACAAGCCGGCACCGTGCCCTCATGACCCGCGTTCTTGTTTCCGGCGGCACCGGCTTCGTCGGCCGTTTCATCGTCGAGCACCTCATCGCCCACGGCTACAAGGTCACGGTCGGCGGGCGCATGCCACCGCCCGCGGGGTTCTTCTCGCAGCCGGTATCCCACGTTTCGCTTCATCTCGATCCGGATGCGGAGCAGATCACCGCCTTCGACGATATCTATTATTTCGTCCATGCGGCCTTCGGGCATGTCGAAGGAAAGTATCGAGGCGGTGAAGGCAGTGACCCGGACGGCTTCCGCCGCGCCAATCTCGACGGCTCGGTCCGTCTCTTCGAAGAGGCCCGCGCTGCCGGCGTTCGCCGCTGCGTCTTTCTGTCGAGCCGCGCCGTCTACGGCGAAACGCCGGTACCTTTCGTCGACGAGACATCGCCCGCCATGCCCGACACGCTCTACGGCGCGGTGAAGCTTGCCGGTGAAGACGCCTTGAAATCGATGACCGGCCACGGCTTCGTCACCATCAGCCTGCGCGCGACCGGGGTCTACGGGCCAGCGGGTCCCGGCCGGAACCACAAATGGAGCAGCCTCTTTGCCGACTACCTCGCAGGCAAGGCCGTTCCGCCGCGCGCCGGCACCGAGGTCCATGGCGACGATGTCGCCCAGGCAGTGCGCTTGATGCTGGAAGCCGACCCCGCAAAAGTCGCAGGCGAGGTCTTCAACGTCTCAGACGTGCTCACGGACAACCGCGACATCCTCTCGCTTCTTCAGGCGGCAACCGGATGTCCCCTTCCGTTGCCAGCTGAGGCGGGTACGGATGAATTCAAGGTCATGTCGACGGACAAGCTGCGAGCGCTCGGCTGGTCGCCCGGAGGACGGGATCTTTTGGCGGCAACGATACGCGAACTGGCCGGGGATGCGGGCGATTGCCCCTAGCCTTTCCCTGTCAAAGCGGGAGAAGGCCGCCGGATGACGGGCAATAACCGGCAAAACGGTCACGGCAACCTATCCAAGATCGACCACGACGATTTCCGGTGGGACGCCGAAACGGATCGGCGCGATCGAGCACCCAAGACCGCCCGAGACGATCAGATTGCGATCCCCTTCGACGATATGACCATAAGCATACCGGTCGCCAAAACGGGAAGGCACCGCTGGAGCAAGACCCGCAAACCGCACCTGGCCGCCATGAGTATGGCCGGACAGTGTCAGGGAAACGCGCGCCGGCACTTCCGGAAAGATATCGGGTTCATGAGCAAGCAGGATGACGGGCGCCGTATCGCTCACCTGCGCCAGCGTTCCGTCGAGGTCATCGAGGCCCGTCATCGAGCGCCGGCCCCATTTCTTGCCGGGTAGAAGCGCCAGCTGGTCCTCGAGCCCGGCAAGCCAGAATCCAAATCCGTCCTTCTCCAGGCGGATGGCGCCGTTGCTGTGGACCGCAATGCCGACATTCGCCAATGCCCGATGCCCGAAGGTCTCGCCGCCGCCGTTCTTCTGCGCGGTCCTGTCCTCCCACCAATCGTGATTACCCATGATCGCATGGACGCCAAGCGGAGCCTTGAGCGTGGCGAGCGCCTTCGACCATTCGCTGGAGTGGACATAGCGCGTGACGAGGTTCATGCCCGAGGCGTAATCGCCAAGTAGAACCGTGACATCGCCGCCGAGATCGTTGGCCTGCGCGCATATGGAGGCGATGCGCTTGGTGGACATCCAGGGTTCGCAGGCATGAAGATCGGCGAGTGCTACCACGCGAAGCTTCAGGCCGGGCGTCCAGCCGGGCGGTGTCAGTCTGTAGCGCGCGATATTCAGCCGCGCGAGCGGCTCGATCGCAAAGGCATAACTGCCGAGCGCCGCGAAGCTCGCGAAGCCGCTGCCGAGTGTCTGCAGGAATCCCCGGCGCGTGATCATTCAGTCGTTCTCCAGCGTCAGGCGGAACTGGGTTGTTTCCAGGTCCTTCGGCGGATTGAGGCCGAGATGCTTCCAGGCGTTCGCCGTCAGCACCCGGCCGCGCGGCGTGCGCTGGATGAAACCCTGCTGGATCAGATAAGGTTCGATGATGTCCTCGATCGCGTCGCGCGGCTCGGAAAGCCCGGCCGCAATCGTCTCGATGCCGACCGGCCCGCCGCCGAAATTGTGCGCGATCATCGTCAGGTAGCGGCGGTCCAGCTGGTCTAGCCCCATGCTGTCGACGAGGAGGCGGGTCAGCGCCTCGTCGGCGATCTCCCTGGTTACGGCCTCCGCCCGTGCCACCTCGGCGAAATCACGCACCCGGCGCAAGAGACGGCCGGCAATACGCGGCGTCCCGCGCGCCCGACGCGCGATTTCGCGCGCACCCTCATCGGTCATGCCGAGGCCCATCAGCCGCGCCCCGCGGCGGACGATCAGCTCCAGTTCCTCGACCGTATAGAAATTGAGCCGCACCGGAATGCCGAAGCGGTCGCGCAGCGGCGTCGTCAGCAGGCCGAGGCGGGTGGTCGCCGCCACCAGCGTAAACTTGGAAAGGTCGATCTTCACCGAGCGCGCCGCCGGGCCCTCGCCGATGATGAGATCGAGCTGGAAATCCTCCATGGCCGGATAGAGGATTTCCTCGACCGCCGGGTTCAGGCGATGGATTTCGTCGATGAACAACACGTCGCGCTCTTCGAGATTGGTGAGCAGCGCCGCGAGATCGCCGGCCTTCGCAATGACCGGTCCGGAGGTCGAGCGAAAGTTGACGCCGAGTTCCTTCGCCATGATCTGCGCGAGCGTCGTCTTGCCGAGACCGGGCGGACCGACAAAGAGCACGTGGTCGAGCGCCTCGCCGCGATTGCGGGCCGCCTCGATGAAGATCTTGAGATTGGCTCGCGCCTCCGCCTGGCCCGTGAACTCGTCCAGCGACTGCGGACGCATCGTCGCATCGAGATCCTCGCCTCGCTTCTCCGGCGCAATCAGGCGTGCGGCTTCACTCATGTCAAACTTCCATTTCGGGATGAACGGCACGGCAGCATGGCGTCCGGGTCTAAGCCCCTTGCCACGGTGGTTCCAGCGCGTTCGACCATATTGGGAACGCAACGGGCAATCCAGCGCGGTCGGCACGCGATTACCTCATTCCAATGCTTTTGTGGCCGGAGAAAGGCTTGGCCTTCCGCCCTCACCGCGCCAGTTCCTTTAGCCCAAGGCGAATAAGCCTGGCACTGTCGCCGCCCTCCCCCCCGTTCTTCAAGGCCGCGGCGACGGCGTTTGCCGCCTGGTCGCGCGAATAGCCGAGGTTGGTCAGTGCGGAAACCGCGTCCGCGACAGGTGCCGAGGCAACCCCCTCGCCCAGTTCCTGCTTGAGGTTGATCGCGGCAGATGGCTCTCCTGCAAAGGCGGGCGCCTTGTTCTTGAGTTCGGTAACAATGCGTACGGCCACCTTGGGACCGACGCCCGGGGCCCGAGAAACCGACGCCTTGTCCTGCAGCGCGATCGCGCTTGCGAGTTCGCTGGGTGTCAGCGTCGAGAGCACTGCCAGCGCCACTTTCGATCCGACGCCCTGCACGCTCTGGAGGAGGCGGAACCATTCACGCTCGAGCGCGGTCAGGAAACCAAAGAGCTTCAGCTGGTCCTCGCGCACATAGGTCTCGATGAAGAGCACTGCCGCCTCACCCGCCGATCCCAGCCTGCCGAGAGTGCGTGCCGAACAGTGGGCGACATATCCGACGCCATGCACGTCGAGAACGACGTGATCCTCGCCGATCTCGTCAATGGTGCCCTTGAGTTTGCCGATCATCTGACCTTGTCTTTCTGGGTGGTTTAGGAGCGCAACCGTTTAAGCAGATGGGCAACCTAGCCGGCAAGAGCCGCGAGGCGGCTCGTGATCGCCTGCCGGTTGTGTGCGTGGCAAATGGCGATGGCGAGCGCGTCGGCGGCGTCATTGCCCTTGAACTCAGCCTTCGGCATCAGCACCTTCAGCATCATGTGGATCTGCTGCTTCTCGCCGTGGCCGACGCCGATCACCGCCTTCTTCACCGCGTTTGGCGCATATTCGGCCACTCTGAGGCCGGCACGAGCCGGGACAAGCATAGCGATACCGCGCGCTTGGCCGAGCTTCAGCGTCGCGGTCGCATCCTTGTTGACGAAAGTCTGCTCGACGGCCGCTTCGTGAGGCTGGTAGCTGTGCACGACATCCGCGAGCCCGTCATGCAATTGGCAGAGGCGCGATGCGAGGTCCATCTCGCCGTCGGAGGTCACGGTGCCAGAGGCCACGAAACGCAGCGAATTGCCCAAGGTTTCGATGATGCCCCAGCCCGTGCGTCTAAGGCCCGGGTCGATGCCGATGATGCGAATCGTGCTCTGCATGCCTCACCCTATGTCGCTCAGCCGGACGCTGCCAGAAAAAAGTGAACAAAACAAAAACATTGCACAGGAATGGCACGCGCGGTCGCGAAAACGGCCTACAGCGCCGCGCGTCTTTTCAGACGCAAATCGGTACGATTTAAGGAAACATGAAGTGCCACTCTTGGCTTTAAGAAACTTGAACCTACATTGCGATCGATCAATTTCCTTTAATTGAAGGTCCTGCCATGATCCCTTTCTCCGTTCTCGACCTGTCGCCGATCACCGAGGGCGGCAGCGTCGCCCAGTCGCTCGAAAACTCGCGCCGGCTGGCGATCTCAGCGGAGGAGAACGGCTACAAGCGCTTCTGGCTGGCCGAGCATCACGGAATGAAAGGCATCGCCAGCGCCGCGACGTCGCTGGTCATTTCCCATGTGGCGGCGGCGACGCGCTCGATCCGCGTCGGCTCGGGCGGCATCATGCTGCCCAATCACTCGCCTCTCGTCATAGCTGAGCAGTTCGGCACGCTGGCTGCGCTTTATCCCGGCCGCATCGATCTCGGCCTCGGCCGTGCGCCCGGCACCGACATGAGGACGGCCCAGGCGCTCCGGCGCAACATGGAGGCCAGCGCCAACAATTTTCCGAATGATGTCGTGGAACTCCAGGCGCTGCTCGGTCCCGTCACCGACGACCAGAAGATCATCGCCGTGCCCGGCGCCGATTCCAATGTGCCAATCTGGCTGCTCGGTTCCAGCCACTTCAGTGCTCACCTCGCCGGCATGCTCGGTCTCCCCTTCGCTTTCGCCTCACATTTCGCCCCCGACATGCTGCTCACCGCGCTCGAAATCTACCGCGAACGCTTCACGCCGTCGTCGCAACTCGACAAGCCGCATGTGATGGTCGGCGTCATGGGGGTTGCCGCCGATACCGACGAGGAGGCGAATTATCTTTTCACCTCCATGCAGCAGTCCTTCGTGGCACTTCGCCGCAACGCCCGCGGCCGCTTCCCGCCGCCGGTCAAATCCATGGAAGGGTTGTGGAGCGGCGACGAAAAGATCTTCGTCGATCACGCCATGTCCTATGCGATCGTCGGTAGTCCCGAGACGATCCGCAGGAAAATTCAGACCTTCCTTGAGCAGACCAGGGCCGACGAGCTGATCATTTCCATGCCGATCTTCGACATGGAGGCGCGGCTGCATTCCTTGAAGCTGTTTGGCGAGGCGCAGCGGAACCTCGCGGCTGCAGAGTGAGCGAGAGTTTCGTCGGCTGCGAAGCCATGCTGAAACAAAAAACCCGCGTTCCACTCGGAGCGCGGGTCGTTTTCGTCAGATCAAAAGGGAACGTCAGGCCGAAAGCCTGGCAAGAACCTCATCGGAAACTTCGAAGTTCGAATAGACGTTCTGAACGTCATCGTCGTCTTCGAGGTTGTCGATCAGCTTCATCAGCGACTGCGCCTTTTCCTCGTCCACCGGCACGGTGTTCTGCGCCTTCCAGATCGCCTTGACGGTTTCCGCTTCGCCAAGAACCTCCTCGAGGGCCTTCGAGACCTCGCCGATGTCCTCGAAGCCACAGATGATCGTGTGGCCGTCTTCGTCCGTCGTCACGTCATCGGCACCTGCGTCGATCGCGGCCTCCATGACCTTGTCGGCATCGCCGACGGAAAGCTTGTAGGTGATTTCGCCGACGCGATCGAAGGAGAAGGAAACCGAACCGGTTTCGCCAAGCGCACCGCCAGCCTTGGTGAAGGTCGAGCGGACATTCGAGGCGGTGCGGTTGCGGTTGTCGGTCAGCGCCTCGACGATGACGGCGACGCCGCCCGGGCCGTAGCCCTCGTAACGGACTTCCTCATAGTTCTCCGCATCGCCACCCGACGCCTTCTTGATCGCCCGCTCGATGTTGTCCTTCGGCATCGACTGCGCCTTGGCGTTCTGGATCGCGAGCCTGAGGCGCGGGTTCATCGCGGGGTCGGGCATGCCGGATTTTGCCGCGACGGTGATTTCGCGCGCGAGCTTGGAAAACATTTTCGAGCGCACCGCATCCTGACGGCCCTTGCGGTGCATGATGTTCTTGAACTGTGAATGGCCAGCCATGGCACCCTCTGCATGCATGAAATTTAATGAGATGGGGCCGCCTTATAGTTTTATTGCCGCGCCCCGTCCAGCAGGGGCCGCGTCTTTTCAATTCGCGGCAAATGGCGACCGTGATCGAAACGGCGCCTCACTCACATGCCCCTCAGAACATAGATCAACGGCTTATTCGGCAAGGATCGGAGCGAGACCTTGACGGTCGCCCCCGTGGCAAAGCTCTTGTCAAAGCCGTCGCCGAACATCGCCAGAAAATCGTCGATCAACGGCGGCCGGTGCATCGGCAGGATCAGCGCCGCACGCAGGCGGGAAACGACGCGGCTCATGCTTTCGGCCCCCATGGTCAGGCCGCCGTCGACAGGCACCATCAGCACGTCTAGCCGGCCGATCTGACGGTAATGGCTGTCGTCGAGCTCGTAATGGAGGTGACCGAGATGGCCGATGCAGAGCCCCGCGACCTCGAAGATGAAGATCGAATTACCGTTGAGTTCCGAGCCTCCGTAGCCGGAGCGTATGTCCGTCGTCACGTTGCGGATATAGGCGTCGCCGACGACCAGATCATGGTCGGCCGCCTCGCCATCCTCGCCCCAGCCATGCAGGACGTGGCGAATGGCAGTATCCGGCGTCAGCGTGTAATGACTGGAATGGGCCTTGTTCATCGTCACCACGGTGGGCGGCACGGGAGGCCGGTACCAGCCGTTGTAGTCCGTGGCGATCGAAATGCCGCCCGGCGTTTCGATCAGGAATGTCGAGTGGCCGAGATAGGTTATGTCGACCTCGCTGTCGGCTGCGGCCGCAAGCGTTGCTCCCGGAGGCGTGACGCTGACGAACGTCGCCTTCGGCGTTGCTTCCGCGATCGCCTGGCATTGGCTGACCGGGGGCGGAGACTGCTGCGCATGGGCATGTTCCGGCCAAAAACTATGGATCAGCCAGATGGTGGCCAGAGTGTAGGCAAGGTATCGGAGCAGCATCCTTCACCCCTCACACGCGTTTTCAGAGCGGGATGAGGAAAAGTGTGCGCGGTTTTCCGCCGCATCCCGCTCTAACTCATTAGAATCGATCACGATGACTTTAGGTCGATGAGACCTAAAGTCATCGTGATCTAGCGCGTGGCAGGATCATTCAAGCTCGCCGCTCCGTCCAGCGCCAAACAAGCACCGGCGCTCACAATCGCGTCATTTCCGCATTTCTCGAACGCCCCGGCCCGAAGCGTTTCCTTCAGGCCGGCCCAAGGAACATGGTCATTCCGCCGGCGCCCCTGCCGCTTCTTCCTTGATGACCTTGGCAAGTTTCCTGCCAAGTGAGCGCAGCGTCACATAGAAGACGGGCGTCAGGAACAGACCGAGAAACGTCACGCCCAGCATGCCGGAAAAGACGGCCGTGCCGAGCGACTGGCGCATTTCGGCGCCGGGACCTGTTGCGATCACCAGCGGCACGACGCCGAGGATGAAGGCAAAGGCGGTCATCAGGATCGGCCGAAGCCTCACCCTGCTTGCGTCGATCGCCGCTTCGACCGGCGTCTTGCCTTCTTCCTCTCCTTGCCTCGCGAATTCGACGATCAGGATCGCGTTCTTCGCGGCAAGGCCGATCAGCACGATAAGGCCGATCTGCGTGAGCACGTTGTTGTCGAACCCGCGGATGGCGACGCCGAGAAGCGCGGCGAGAACGGCAAGCGGCACGATCAGGATGATCGCCAGCGGCAGCACCCAGCTTTCATATTGTGCGGCTAGCGCGAGGAAGACGAAAATCACCGAAAGCGCAAAGATGAAGGCGGCCGTGTTGCCTGTCTGGCGCTCCTGGAAGGCAAGCTCCGTCCATTCGAAGGTGGTACCTTGCGGCAGGACCTGGGCGGCGAGTTCCTCCATCTTGTCGAGCGCCGTGCCGGTCGAGACACCAGGCGCCGGATTGCCCTGCAGCGGCACGGAAACATACATGTTGTAGCGCTGGACGAGCGAAGGTCCGCTGGTGTCGCGGATCTCGACAAGCGTTCCGAGCGGTACCAGCGCACCCGACGCGGAACGCACCTTCAGAGCGAGAATATCCTCCCTCTCCACGCGATATTCCTGGTCGGCCTGGGCGCGAACCTGGTAGACACGGCCGAATGCATTGAAATCGTTGACATAGGACGTCCCCAGATTGATCGAGAGCGTCTCGAAGATATTCGGGATCGGCACGTTCAATGCTCGCGCCTTGTCGCGGTCGATCGCCAGGAAGAATTGCGGGCTCGATGCCGAGAAGGTGGTGAAGACCCCGGTCAGCCCTT
Source organism: Sinorhizobium psoraleae (assembly GCF_013283645.1). Taxonomy (GTDB): domain Bacteria; phylum Pseudomonadota; class Alphaproteobacteria; order Rhizobiales; family Rhizobiaceae; genus Sinorhizobium; species Sinorhizobium psoraleae. The sequence goes on along the minus strand of NZ_JABEKV010000001.1, from coordinate 798,240 downwards.
CGGTCTGGCTGGCCATGCCCATCATCTGGCGGGCAAGCCCGAGTGCACGGCGCATGTCGGCGCTCTGGCGGTCCATGACCTGCATCTTGAAGCCACCGGCATTGCCGATGCCGCGCACGGACGGCGGCGGAATGGCGATGATGAAGGCCTCCTGGATGCTCTGCATCGTACCGAAGATCTGACCGATAATCTGGGTGGCGCTCTGGTTGTTCTCGAGCCTCTCCTCGAAACTGTCGAAGGGCGTGAAGATGACACCGGCATTGGACGCATTGGTGAAGGTCGCGCCGCTGAAACCGGCAAAGGCGACGGCGTCCCTGACGCCGGGCACGTCCCTGATCATCGCCGATGCCCGCTGCACGACCGCGTCGGTCCGTTCGAGCGAAGCGCCGTCCGGAAGCTGGATGACGACGATGGCATAGCCCTGGTCCATCGTCGGAATGAAGCCGCGCGGCACGACTTGGGCCATGTACCAGGTAGCACCAAGGAGGCCGACGAAAACGATGAGCGCGGCCGCGAGCGCCATCCGTGTCTTGACGAGGTTGCGCACCACCCATCCGTAGCCATCAGCCATGCGATCGAAGCCACGGTTAAAGCCATTGGCGAGCGCCCGACCGAACCGTGTGATCGGATTGCGGCTTTCATGCTCGTGACTTTCATGCGGCCGCAACAGAATGGCCGCAAGCGCCGGCGAAAGCGTCAGAGAGTTGAGCGCAGAGATGACTGTCGCCACCGCAATGGTCACCGCAAACTGCAGATAGAACTGGCCGGCTATGCCGGGAATGAAGGCGGTCGGCACGAACACCGCGGTCAAGACGAGCGAAATCGCGATGACCGCCGCGCCCACTTCGTCCATCGTCACATGCGCCGCCTCCCTCGGGGTCATGCCTTGCGCGAGATTGCGCTCGACGTTCTCGACGACGACGATCGCGTCATCGACGACGATGCCGATTGCGAGCACCAGACCGAAGAGCGTCAGCATGTTCAGCGAGAAGCCGAAGGCAAAAAGCAGCGCGAAGGTACCGATCAGCGAGACGGGGATGGCCACGATCGGAATGATCGCCGTGCGCCAGGATTGCAGGAAAACGATGACGACGAGGGCCACCAGGATCGCGGCCTCGCCGATCGTCTTGTAGACCTCATTGATCGACTCCGCGATGAATTCCGTCGGATTGTAGATGATCCTGTATTCCAGCCCCTCCGGAAAATCCTTCGAAAGCTCCGCCATGGTGGCCTGGATCGCTTCCGCCGCGGCGAGCGCGTTGGTACCAGGGCGCGAGAAGATGCCGAGCGCGACGGCGGGGCTGCCGTTCAGATAGCTGTTGGTGACGTATTCGCGGGCGCCGAGCTCGACGCGGGCGACATCCTGCAACTGCACAAGCCTGCCGTCTTCCGTGGCCTTGACAATCACGTAGCGGAACTGTCGGGCGTCGCTGAAACGCCCGTCGGTCGTAACCGTGTACTGGAAGGCGCTGTCGCCCGACATCGGGGGGCCCCCGATGGCACCGCCGGAAACCTGGACGTTCTGCTCGCGCAGCGCCTCGACCACATCACCCGAGGTCATGCCGTAGGCGGAGAGCTTCTGCGGATCGAGCCACACGCGCAGCGCATATTCGCGCTCGCCGAACAGGGTAACATCACCGACGCCGTCCAGCCGAACGAGCAGATCGCGGATGCGCGTACGGGCGTAGTTCGAGACATAGAGTTGGTCGTAGCGATCGTTCGGCGACAGCAGATGAACGACCATCATCAGGTCCGGCGAGCTTTTGGTCGTGGTGACACCGATGCGCCGGACCTCCTCCGGCAGTCGTGGTTCGGCGACGGAAACGCGGTTCTGCACCAGCACCTGCGCCTGGTCGAGGTCCGCGCCGAGCTTGAACGTGATCGTCAATGCCATTGAGCCGTCGGCAGTCGAATAGGAGGACATGTAGAGCATGTTCTCGACGCCGTTGATTTCCTGTTCGAGCGGCGTGGCGACTGTATTGGCGATGGTCTCGGCATCCGCCCCCGGATAGGAGGCGCGCACGACGATGGTGGGCGGGGCGATTTCCGGATATTGCGCCACCGGCAACTGAAAGTAGGCGATGCCGCCGACGATCAGGAGAACGATCGACAGCACCGAAGCGAAGATCGGCCGATCGACGAAGAAGTGCGCAAATCTCATTGGGCATTCTCCGCCGCTTGCGCTGCTTCCTGCGGGAGCACGACGAGTTCGGGCTTCACCTTCGCGCCCGGTCGCGCGCGCATGAGACCGTTGACGATGATCGTCTCCTCGCCCGTCATGCCGCTGCGAATGACCCGGTAGCCATGCAGTCTCGGCCCGAGACGCACGGGCTTGGTCATGACGCTTCCATCCTCGCCGACCTCGTAGACGACGCGTTCGTTCTGGTCGGCGGCGATCGCCTCATCAGGAACGAGGATCGCCTTGTAGGTATTGGAGCCTTCAACCTCCACGCGCCCGAAGAGGCCCGGCTGGAGGATGAAGTTCGGGTTCGCGAACCGGGCGCGCAGGCGCATCGTGCCTGTCTGGTTGTCGACCCTGTTTTCCGAGAAGTCGAGCTTGCCTTCGAATGGTCGTTCGCTGGCGTCGGCGATCGTAACCAGTACGTTGAGCGCCCCCCCGCCCTCCTGAAGCACGCTGCCCCGCTCCCGCGCGGTGCGGGCGTAGGAAAGTACCCGCCGCTCGTCGACGTCGAAATAGAAATCGATCGGATCGAGCGAAACGATCGTCGTCAACACGGTCTGATCCGCCTGGACGAGGTTGCCCGGCGACAACAGGCGCCGGTCAACGCGGCCGCTCAGGGGTGCCGTGATTGTCGTATATTCGAGATCGAGCCTGGCCCGCTCGACGGCTGCCTCGGCGCCGCGCACATTGGCTTGCGCCGCAAGCAGCGCACGACGATCGTCGTCGAGCGCTGATACCGAGAGCGTGCCCGTACCGGCGAGCGATTCCGTGCGTTTGAACTGGGATTCCGCGAACTGAAGCGTCGATCGCGCCGCTTCAAGCGAGGCTTCGGCCTGGGAGAGAGCGGTGCGGAACGGTCGCTGGTCGATGACGAAAAGCTTATCGCCTTTCTTCACCAGTGCACCGTCGGTAAATAAGACCTCGTCGAGATAGCCGCCGACCCGGGAGCGGACGGCGACCTCGTCGACGGGTTCGAAGCGGCCGATGAATTCGTCAGCGTCGATCACATCGCGCACCACCGGCTTGGCGACGGTCACAGTCGGCGGCGGCGGTGCGTTCTGGGCGGCCGCGGGCAGTGCGGCAAGAAGAAAGAACGGAACGCTGAAGATTGTCGGCAAATGCCACTTTAGCAACATGCACGTCCTCCGATAGCGCTTGAAACCACCAAAACGACCGGCGCGAACCCGGTACATCCGGCGACACTGAAAACCCGAAGCAGGAGCCTGCGGGCAGCATCAAATGGAAAACTTGCAAACGGCGACCGCATCCCGTGCGGCTCTGGATTTGACGCTAACCTGCCACCATTTGGTGGGGCTGTCACTTGAAAAAGGCAACTCGGGAAAGACGATATGCAGCACCGGATTGCCGGCGGCAAACGCCAGAAATCGCGTGTAAAATCGCCAGATCGCGCGGGCTATCCTGGGATTACGACCAGAACTGCGGGATCGTTTCGCTGAGTCTCGGGCCAAGTCGGAGCGGCGCGATCTTCTCCGCAAGGCCCGTGCGATCGGAAATCTCGACGCCGACGCCGCAGATCGTTGCCGGGCCGGAAGCCGCCTCGAAGCGGCCCTTCGGCATCTTGGAGATGAACCGATTGAGCGGCTCTTCCTTGTCGATGCCGAGCGATGAGTCATAGTCCCCGCACATGCCGGCATCGCTCATATAGGCGGTGCCGCCGTTGAGGATCTGATGGTCGGCAGTCGGAACATGGGTGTGCGTTCCGACCACGAAGCTCGCGCGGCCGTCGACGAAATGGCCGAAGCATTGCTTTTCGCTGGTGGCCTCGGCATGGAAGTCGAAGACGATGGCGTCAGCCTGCTCCCCGAGCGGACAGGCATCGAGGATCGTCTCGGCGGCTTTGAAAGGATCATCGAGCTCGGGATGCATGAAGACCCGCCCCATGATGTTGGCGACCAGCACGCGAGCGCCGTTGCGGGCAAAGAAGAGATTGGATCCGCGCCCCGGGGTCCCGGCCGGATAGTTGGCAGGGCGCAGGAACTGGTCGTGCCTCTCGCAGAAGACTACCGCTTCCTTCTGGTCCCAGACATGGTTGCCGGTCGTCACCACGTCGGCGCCGGCATTGATCGTTTCCAGGAAGATGTCTTCGGTGATGCCGAACCCGCCTGCGGCGTTCTCGCCGTTGACAATGACGAAGTCGAGCTTCAAGTCGCCGACCAATCCCGGGAGACGCTCCCAGACGGCCGTGCGGCCCGTCTTGCCAACCATGTCCCCCAGAAAAAGAAGTCGCATACCCGTTCAATCCCGCTTGGATCACCATGGTTTGGGTCAATCGACCCTAAGTCCCACAACGTGATCGGTTCTAAAAGCTAGAGCGGGATGCGGCGGAAACCGCGCACTTTTCCTCATTCCGCTCTAAAATGCCGAAAACCGCTCTCCGTCAGCACCGCGTCAAGCGCCACGTCGTGCGGTTCAGCCGGCACTGATGCCACTTCCTGGCAGTCGAATGCAATCCCGATCAGTCGCGGCATGTGACCCTTGCGGCGCAATCGGTCGATTGCGCGGTCATAATAGCCGGCACCATAGCCGATCCGATGCCCCACCGAATCGAAGGCCGAAAGCGGCACGAGCATGATGTCGGGATCGATCTCTGGCGCGTCCGGCCCCGGCCCGGTCGTGCCGAAGCCGGTCTGGACCACCGCCACGCCATCGACGAGCTCGCGAAAAAGGATGGTGTTCTTGTCGATGATCACCGGCAGGCAGAGCCGCGCGCCGCGATCCTTGAGCCGTACCATCAGCGGCCGGATGTCCGCTTCCGAGCGAATCGGCCAGAAGCCGGAAACGACATGACCGGGATCGAGCGCAATGACATCGCCGGCGTGGTCGGCCATGGAAAGGCTCGCCTCGATACGCACTTCCAACGGCATCGCATCCCGCAAAGCCAGGCGTTCCTTTCGCAGCGCTGCCTTCAAATCCTTCGGTGACATCCGAGACCTCTCCCTGCGGGTTCCTCGCCCTTCATGCCGGTTAGCGCGAAGCGCTCACCGCATGTCTCCTTAAATCGGAGCGGATTTAAGGACAAAAACATGCAGTAATTCAAGGTGCTACAGCGACCTCTGTGCGTCTGGTAGAACGCACGGCGCTGTAGCTGCTGAATACATGCCGCCGCGTTTGCAACACCGCGCAACAGTCCTCCGCGCCTTTCCCATTTCGGCACAGCGTTCGCGCGTCATTGATCACTAGAGCATCCCGCTTTCAGTTGGAATCACCTAAAGCGGATAAGATGCTCTAGAATCAAAGTGCTCGAGCGTCCTTCGCGCGTTCATTCGAACGCACGGCGCTCTAGGCACGGTTCCGCTTTCGAAAGGCGCCTGGCGTGTGCAGATACGTTCGCGATTTCAAATAATTAGCTCAGGCCAAATGCCGCGTGCATTGCGGCGGCACGGCCTTGCGAGAGTGTGGCGGGCGGAAGTCCATGGCCGAAAAGATGAATCAACTCGCCCTCGAATTGCGTTGCCTCGCCCTTGCCGCCTGCGGCAGGAGCCGGCGGGACATGGTGGTGTGAGACGGACATTCCGATGAAACGTATCGACAAGGCGCTCGACGGCGCAATGCGGAAGCTGCAGGCAGGCAATCTCGCCGAAGCGATCTTTCGCGCAGCAGGGCTCAAGCTGATTTCATAACATCCAGTGCGAACGATAGACGGCCTCCAGGCGCGCCGCGTTCAGGCCCGCTGGCCATCGGGGCCCACTCAGGCCAGCGTCCTTGAGCAATCGCGGATTGTCCCACGGCGCCTCGCGGTACTGCGCGACCTGCGACGCCTGCCAGGCACGCCAGTGCGCAAGCAGCGAACGGAGTTGCACGATCGAGGAAGCGCTGGCGGAACGGGCAGTGAAGGGCATGCTCATGAGCGGATCTCCGAAAGGACGCTCGAAAGAGTTGTATTTTCCGCCATTGGTTGACATCTGACAAACGAATTGCGAACATACCTATCATCAGATTTTCTGATGACTGGTTACATGTCCCTTCCACTCGACAGCGATCTCCTGAGAACCTTCCTTGCGGTTGCCGACTCCGGCAATCTGACCAAGGCGGCCGACAGCGTCGGCCGCACCCAGTCGGCCGTGAGCATGCAGATCAAGAAGCTTGAGGACATGCTGGGCGACGCGCTGTTCGACCGGCATTCGCGCGGGGTCGTGCTGACGACGCAAGGCCAGCGCCTCGTCGACAATGCGCGGCGCATCGTCGCCCTTCTCGATGACACGGCGGCATCCATGCGCCAGCCGGCCTTGGACGGCTCGGTCAGGATCGGCATCCCCGAGGAATACATCAACTCCACCCTGCCAAAAGCCTTGGGTGCGTTCGCCGCCATCCATCCTGGCGTGGAGGTCACGGTGCAACAGGGTACGTCGATGTCCAACCTGGCAGCGCTGGAGGCGGGCGAGATCGATATCGCCATCGTTTTTGAGCCCGGTGGACGCAGCAAGAACGAGGTCCTCATGGTGGATCCAACCGTCTGGGTGACCTCGGATCAACACGGCATACACGAGCGGCAGCCCCTGCCGATCGCCGCCTATACCTATGCAACGGGCGGATGGTGCGACGACCTGGCGATGCAGAATTTGAAGAAGCGTGGGAGACAGAGCCGCATAGCCTATGTCAGCCGCACGAGCGGGGGTCTGATTGCCGCCGTCGTTTCCGGTCTTGCGATCGCGCCGCTGTCGCGCAGCGCCATACCGCCCGGTTGCCGCGAACTGACCGAGGACGACGGTTTTGGTGTCATCGACATGTCGAACGTGGTGCTGCGCACGAGATCGGAGAACCGATCACCGACGACTGATGCAATGGCCGATGCCATTCGCAGCGCTTTCCTGGGCACTACAGTGCCGCGCGCCTGATAAGACGCGCAAAGACGCTGTAGCAGCAGGACCCGCCACGAAAAGGGGAAGTGCGATCCACGACGACCGGTGGATGTTTACGATCCCGGGTGCCTACAAAGTAGGTGGGCGCCGTGTGTCCGAACCCACGAGTTCGGCCAGGGACAACTCCCTTGAGATCGTGTATGGCCCCGGGGATTGTGGTTCCTGTCGGGAAGCGCAGACCGCGCGCTCAGATATAGAGGCTCTTGGCCGTTTTCGCCAGAGGCGTTTTTAAAGAAGACGATCAGTTCGCCGGAGCAACGGCGCGGCCGTTGAGCTTGGCGGCAATGCTGTGGATCTGCGCCGTCACTTCGCTGAGTGCCGAGGCCAGCGCCTCCTCGCTCCTCGCCTGCTCGGAAAGCTGAACGTCGCGGCCGCTCTTCAGGTTGCTCAGTTCCGTCTCGAGGCTCTTGAGCCGGCGATTGACCTCGCTGAGTTCATCCATGACCATGATGCCGGCCATCACGGTCAGCCGCAGGTCGCCGATTTCTCCGAACTGTCCCTTGAGGTGGCTCACATATTGATCGAACCTCGCCGCAAGGTCGCTCAGGTGATCCTCCTCCCCTTCCTCGCAGGCCATCCGGTAGGCCTTGCCGTCGATCGTCACCGTTACCTGCGCCATAGCGTAAACCTCAACGATCCAGCACCGCTCGAATGGTTTCCATCGCCGTCACCAGGCGACGGGAGACTTCGCGGTTGACCTCTTCCAGCCGATTGGCCCGGAACTGGGATTGATCGAGTTCCTGCGCCAGCCGCGACCGATCGATATTGACCCGCCGCACCTCGCCCTCGAACTCGTTCAAATTCCTTTCCTTGTCGAAACGACCGTCTATCGCGCCCTCAAGCGATTGCACCGCGTTCCGTAGCTCCTCGATCGCCGCTTTGACCGTCTTTGCCGGCATGCTCCCGATACCTCTCTAGAGCGGGATGAGGAAAAGTGTGAAGCGGATTTCCGCCCCGCCCTAAATCAATCTGCCGCTGCATGATTCCTCAAATCGAAATCGATTTAGGACAAAATCATGCAGCATTTCAAAGTGCTACAGCGACCTTAGCGCGTCCGATCGGACGCGCGGCGCTGTAGAGTCGTCTGCACGTTCCCCGAACGCGGCGCTCCGGAAGAGCCGAATCGCCAGACGCAGTCCGCTGCTTCGCCTCGGTTCTTTTTAAACCCATTATATAAGTCTCAACAATGCCCCGTGCGGCAAAACGCCGTCGGAAGCTGTGGATCATTGCTCCCGAGCAATCGCACTCATACTGTATGCTGCCCGCACAAGAACGGTATCGAAAAGCACGTCGCCATTTGGCCGCGGAAGGCCCGTATTTATTGACTCGCGTGGAGCACCTGCTATGTGTCTGCCGCTTCTCACACGGTCTTGGAGGATAGAGACCGTCCCTGACCACCGAACTCAAACGGAACAGTCATGATCTCTCGCGAAAAACACGATCGGATGGCAAATGCGATCCGCTTCCTCTCCATGGACGCCGTCGAGAAGGCAAATTCCGGCCACCCGGGTCTCCCAATGGGCGCTGCCGATATCGCAACGGTCCTCTTCACGCGATACCTCAGCTTCGACCCCAAGAACCCCGCCTGGCCCAACCGCGACCGCTTCGTGCTTTCGGCCGGCCACGGCTCGATGCTGCTCTACTCGCTGCTCTATCTCACGGGCTACGAGGACATCACCATCGACGAGATCAAGAACTTCCGTCAGCTTGGCTCGCGCACGGCCGGCCATCCGGAATACGGCCATGCGGCCGGCATCGAGACCACCACCGGTCCGCTTGGCCAGGGCCTCGCGAATTCGGTTGGCATGGCGATCGCCGAGCGCAAGCTGCGTGACGAGTTCGGCAGCGACCTGATGGAGCACTATACCTACGTGCTCGCCGGCGATGGCTGCCTGATGGAAGGCATCAGCCAGGAAGCGATCGCGCTTGCCGGCCACCTCAAGCTCAACAAGCTGATCGTCTTCTGGGACGACAACAACATCTCGATCGACGGCCCGATCTCGATCGCCGATTCGACCGACCAGCACGCGCGCTTCCGCGCCTGCAACTGGAACACGATCGCAGTCGACGGCCATGATCCGGACGCGATTGCCGCCGCGATCGAACAGGCCCAGAAATCCGACAAGCCGACGATGATCGCCTGCAAGACCGTCATCGGTTTCGGCGCTCCGAACAAGGCCGGTACCCACAAGGTCCATGGTTCGCCGCTCGGCGCCGACGAAATCGCCGCCACCCGCAAGGCGCTTGGCTGGGAGGCCGAGGCCTTCACCGTTCCCTCGGACGTGCTCGACGCCTGGCGTCTCGCCGGCCTTCGCTCGACCAAAGTGCGGAAAGACTGGGAAGAGCGTCTCGAAAAGACCGAGACCGAGAAGAAGGCACAGTTCATCCGCCGCTTCTCCGGCGAACTCGAAGGCAGCCTTGCCTCCGCAATCAGCGCCTACAAGCAGAAACTCGCTGACACCAAGCCGTCGCCCGCGACCCGCAAGGCCTCCGAGGACGCGCTCGAAGTCATCAACGGTGTTCTCGCCGAGACGATCGGCGGTTCCGCCGACCTCACCGGCTCAAACAACACCAAGACGAGCCAGACCCATTCGATCACCCCGGACAACTTCTCCGGCCGCTACATCCACTATGGCGTGCGCGAGCACGGCATGGCGGCGGCGATGAACGGCATGGCGCTGCATGGCGGCCTCATCCCCTATTCCGGCGGCTTCCTGATCTTCTCGGATTATTGCCGCCCGTCGATCCGCCTTGCGGCACTGATGGGCATCCGCGTCATCCATGTGCTGACCCACGATTCCATTGGTCTTGGCGAAGACGGCCCGACCCACCAGCCGGTCGAGCACATGGCCGCGCTGCGCGCCATTCCGAACCTGTTGATGTTCCGTCCCGCCGACGCGACGGAAACGGCCGAATGCTGGCAGCTTGCGCTCGAAAGCCATAACCGTCCGTCCGGCATCGCGCTTACGCGCCAGAACCTGATGGCCGTGCGCACGGAGTATGAGGAAGAGAACCTCTGCGCCCGCGGCGCCTACGACCTGATTTCCGCAAGCGACGCCCAGGTGACGATCTTCGCCACCGGCTCGGAAGTCGAGATCGCCGTCAAGGCCTGCCAGACGCTCACCGCCAAGGGTGTTTCGACGCGCGTCGTGTCGGTTCCCTGCTTCGAGCTCTTTGCCGAACAGAGCGAAGACTATCAGCAGGCCATCATCGGCGATTCACCGGTCAAGATTGCGGTCGAAGCCGGCGTCCGGCAGGGGTGGGATCACTTCATCGGCACCGATGGCACGTTCATCGGCATGTCGAGCTTCGGCGCCTCCGGTCCCTACAAGGACCTCTACAGGCATTTCGGCATCACGCCGGAAGCCGTCGTAGCGGCCGCGGAAGCCAAACTGTCCTGATCAAGCCGGAGGGCGCTCCCCAAGGGCGCCCTCTTTCCGTACAATGCCATTCTGACAGGGAGAGACCCGACATGACAGTGAAAGTCGCCATCAACGGTTTTGGCCGCATCGGCCGCAACGTGCTCCGCGCGATCGTCGAATCCGGCCGCACCGACATCGAAGTCGTCGCCATCAACGACCTCGGCCCGGTCGAGACGAATGCGCACCTGCTGCGTTTCGATTCCATCCACGGCCGGTTCCCCGCTGATGTGAAGGTCGAGGGCGACGCCATCGTCATCAACAACGGCAAGCCGATCAAGGTGACCGCCATCCGTAATCCGGCTGAACTGCCGCACAAGGAACTCGGCGTCGATATCGCCATGGAGTGCACCGGCATCTTCACCGCGCGCGACAAGGCGGCCGCCCACCTCGAAGCCGGTGCCAAGCGCGTCATCGTCTCGGCCCCCGCGGACGGCGCCGACCTGACGGTCGTCTACGGCGTCAACCACGACAAGCTGACGAAGGACCACCTCGTCATCTCCAACGCATCCTGCACGACCAACTGCCTGGTGCCGGTCGCCAAGGTGCTGCACGACGCCATCGGCATCGACCACGGCATGATGACGACGATCCACTCCTACACCAACGACCAGCCGTCGCTCGACCAGATGCACAAGGATCTCTACCGTGCACGTGCGGCCGCCCTGTCGATGATCCCGACCTCCACCGGTGCTGCCAAGGCCGTCGGCCTCGTGCTGCCGGAACTGAAGGGCAAGCTCGACGGTGTCTCCGTGCGCGTGCCGACCCCGAACGTCTCGGTCGTCGACCTCAAGTTCGTCGCCAAGCGCGAGACGACCAAGGAAGAGGTCAACGCGGCCATCAAGGCGGCCGCCGATGGTCCGCTCAAGGGCATTCTCGGCTATACGCTTCAGCCGAACGTCTCCGTCGACTTCAACCATGACCCGCATTCCTCGATCTTCCATATGGATCAGACCAAGGTCATGGAAGGCAAGTTCGTGTCGATCCTGTCCTGGTACGACAACGAGTGGGGCTTCTCGAACCGCATGGCGGATACGGCGGTCGCCCTCGGCAAGCTCCTGTAAGACCGATGTTTCGGGCCCTTTCCTCAACGACGGTGCGGTGGCGCCCGCTCGAAGGGGAAGGGCTCGAACATCTGAGCCTCACGGCTCTTGAAGCAACGGCCGGCGCGGCCATCCGCGCCGAAAGCGTCGTTATCGGCGAGCGCGGCGGCCGTCCTTATGGCCTGCGTTACCGGATCGACTGCGACGCGCACTGGCAGGTGATGTCGTTGCTGATCGAAACGACGGAAGGCAGGACGTTGCACCTGCTCTCGGACCGCCAGGGACATTGGCGCGACCTCAACGGCGTCGCCCTTCCTGAATTCGACGGCTGCATCGACGTCGACCTGGCCGGCACACCCTTCACCAACACGCTCCCGATCCGCAGGCTCAACCTCAACCGGAAAGCCGGTACGACAAAGCTCAAGATGCTCTTTGTGCCGTTCGATAGCTTCGAACCCACGGTCGACGGCCAGCATTACACCTGCCTCGAGAACGGCAAGCTCTACCGCTTCGAGGCAGAGGATGGAAGCTTCACGGCCGACCTGCCGGTGGACGAGGACGGCCTCGTCATCGACTACCCTACCCTTTTCCAGAGACTATCACCGGAGACTATCTGATGACTTTCAAGACTCTCGACGATCTGACCGACATCGCCGGAAAGCGCGTACTGGTGCGCGTCGATCTCAACGTACCAGTCAAGGACGGTCAGGTGACCGATACCACCCGCATCGAGCGCGTGGCGCCGACCATTCGCGAGCTCTCGGAAAAGGGTGCCAAGGTCATCCTGCTCGCGCATTTCGGCCGGCCGAAGGGCGAGCCGGTCGCCGACATGTCGCTGAAGATGATCGCGCCCGCCGTCGAGGAAATTCTCGACCAGCGCGTTCATTTCGCCGCTGACTGCATCGGCGACAAGGCCGCCAATGCCATTGCCGAGATGAACGACGGCGATGTGCTGCTGCTCGAAAACACCCGCTTCCACAAGGGCGAGGAAAAGAACGATCCGGCTTTCGTCACGGCGCTGGCGGCTAATGGCGACATCTATGTCAACGACGCCTTCTCCGCCGCCCATCGCGCCCACGCCTCGACCGAGGGGCTCGCGCACCACCTTCCGGCCTATGCCGGCCGCACGATGCAGGCCGAGCTCGAAGCCCTCGAAAAGGGCCTTGGCAACCCGAAGCGCCCGGTCGTCGCCATCGTTGGCGGCGCCAAGGTCTCGACCAAGATCGACCTGCTCCAGAACCTGGTGAAGAAAGTCGACGCCCTGGTGATCGGCGGCGGCATGGCCAATACCTTCCTCGCCGCACAGGGTATCGATGTCGGCAAGTCCCTCTGCGAGCATGACCTTGCGGACACGGCAAAGTCGATCATTGCCGCCGCGTCCGCGGCCGGTTGCGCCATCGTGCTGCCGGACGACGGCGTCGTCGCCCGCGAGTTCAAGGCCGGCGCAGACAACGACGTCGTCGACATCAAGGCGATCCCGACTGATGCCATGATGCTGGATGTCGGCCCGAAATCGGTCGCCGCGATCAACGACTGGATCTCCCGCGCCGAAACACTCGTGTGGAACGGTCCGCTCGGTGCTTTCGAAATCACACCCTTCGACAAGGCGACCGTCTCTGCCGCCAAGCATGCGGCAGCCCGCACGAGGGCCGGTTCGCTCGTCTCGGTTGCCGGCGGCGGCGATACGGTCGCAGCCCTCAACCATGCCGAAGTCGCCGACGATTTCACCTATGTTTCGACGGCCGGCGGCGCCTTCCTCGAATGGATGGAAGGCAAGCCGCTACCGGGTGTCGACATCCTCCACCAGCAGAAGTGATCAGGCTTTCCGACCCGGGCAAGCTCATGGGCCTGGGTCGGAAGGTAAAAATAATTATGATATTTCAAACGATTAAAATAATTTAAATCGTTTTAGTCGATTTTCCCGCCATTTTCCCGGACAATTTCTTCTGTTATCGCGCCTTTATTCGGAACGCGGCGGACGCATCTGCGCCTCAGACCGAACTTGTTTTCATTCGTCGCCCGCTCCGTTCGTGATCGGCGCTGTCTAAGGAGAAAAAACATGAGCGAAAGACTGGAAGATATTGCGGTTGCGATGGTCGCCAATGGCCGGGGCCTGCTCGCCGCTGACGAGTCGACCGCAACAATAAAGAAGCGCTTCGACAGCATTGCACTGGAATCCACCGAGACCTCGCGCCGCGACTATCGCGAGATGCTGCTGCGGTCGGAGGAAGCGATGCGCAACTACATCTCCGGCGTCATTCTTTATGAAGAAACGCTGTTCCAGAAGGCAGCCGACGGCACGCCGCTCGTCGAGATCATCCGGCAGGCCGGCTCGATTCCCGGCATCAAGGTCGATACCGGCGCAAAGCCGTTGCCCTATTTCGCAAAGGAGACGATCACCGAAGGTCTCGACGGCCTCGCGGCACGGCTCGCCAAGTATCATGAGGCCGGCGCCCGCTTTGCCAAATGGCGCGGCGTCATAGCTGTCTCCGATACCCTTCCGACCTGGGGCGCAGTGAAGGCCAACGCCCATGCACTGGCCCGCTACGCCGCACTCTGCCAGGAAGCGAAGATCGTGCCGATCGTCGAGCCGGAAGTGCTGATGGACGGCGCTCCCGGGGACCACTCGATCGAGCGTTCCGAAGAGGTTACGGAATGGGTGCTGCGCACCGTGTTCGAGGAACTCGGCGACGCGCGCGTCAAGCTCGAAGGCATGATCCTGAAGCCGAGCATGGTGATCGACGGCAAGAAGGCGCGCAAGGCGTCCGTCAGCGAGGTTGCCGAGCGCACGGTCAAGGTGCTGAAGCGCACCGTTCCTTCCGCCGTTCCGGGCATCGCCTTCCTCTCCGGCGGCCAGTCGACGGAGGAAGCAACCGCGCATCTTTCCGCCATCAACACGGCGCACGACCTGCCCTGGAAGCTCACCTTCTCCTATGGCCGCGCTCTGCAGCAGGAGGCGCTCACCGCCTGGAACGGCAAGGCGGAAAACGTCGCCGCCGGCCAGCGCGCCTTCACGCATCGTGCGAAGATGTGCAGCCTCGCGGCCAAGGGCAGCTGGAAAAAGGACCTCGAAAAGGCCGCCTGAGGCGTCAGCATCGGACCGCAAAAGTGGGAGCGAGGAGAAGGCCCGGCGGCAGCGATGTCGCCGGGCTTTTGCTTGGGGATGGATAGCGGCGATCTCCGCCGCGCGGCAATTGTCAGGGAGACAAGTTCGCGGTTTCTGCCGGCGCACAACGGCTCTATCGGTATGTCGATCGAGCAGGAGCCTTCAATGACAACCGTTTCCTTCGCCACTGTCGATGTTTTCACCTCCGAGCGCTTCGCCGGAAATCAGCTTGCCGTGATCCCGGATGCACGCGGATTGACCGATCGTCAGATGCAGGCGATCGCCACCGAATTCGGCTATTCCGAAGTCACCTTTGTGCTTCCGCCAGGCGATCCCGCAAACACGGCGCGCGTGCGCATTTTCACGCCCACGACCGAAGTGCCGTTTGCTGGACATCCGAATGTCGGCACCGCCTTCGTGCTCGGTCGACAATCGGAAATTTTCGGCAAGTTGCCGGGCGACCACCTGCGTTTCGAGGAAAAGGCGGGATTGGTCGAGGTGGCCCTCTTGCGCCAAGACAGCGTTGTTACAGGCGCGAGCATCGTCGCGCCGCAGCAGCTTGCCGTCGGCCCCATCATTGACACGGCGACCATCGCCGCCTGTGCCTCACTCCGCCCGGAAAGCGTGAGCGATCGCTGCCACGCGCCGGTGCGGATTTCCGTCGGCCTTCCCTTCGCGGTCACCGAAATCCGGGATGTGGAAACGCTCGCGACGGCGCGTCCGAACGTCAGCGCCTTCGACGAGGCGAATGCCCGCTATCCGCTTGCCGAGGACAGCTTCAGCCTGTTCCTCTACGCCCAAACGCAGCAGCAGCCGTGGCAGATAAGAGCCCGCATGTTCGCGCCGCTCGACAATGTCATCGAGGATCCAGCAACCGGCAGCGCTTGCGCCGCGCTCGGCGCCTATCTCGTCTCGCTCCTTCCGGATGACGACGCGGAAATCGAACTCACGATCGAACAGGGAGTCGAGATGGGTCGGCGCAGCCTCATAACCGTTGCCGTCAGTAAGCAGGGCGGCTCGATCCGCAAGGTCGGCGTCTCGGGCGATTGCGTGGCCGTCATGCGCGGATCGATCGAGGTGTGATTCTGCCGCGACAGCGCGAGGTTCAGCGTGTCGCGGCCTCCTGGTCCCCGAACGCGTCGAGCAGCGCGCGGAAGCGCGGGTGGTCGCGAATGGCGTCCAGATCGGAGTCCTGCTGGAACCAATGGAGGTGATAGCAGGAACTCTGCGGCACGACGGTCTCAAGGAGATCCAGCGCGCGCTCGCCCTCGCCGAGAAGCGAGTAGACGCAGGCTGCATTGTATTGCGCGACCACGTCGTCCGGATCGATCGCCAGCGCACGAGTCACCCATTCCTTCGCGCGCTCGGGTTCGCCCATGTGCGCGAGCGCCAGCGCGCCGCGATGCGCCGGGCTGGCATTTTCCGGATGCCGCTCGAGCGCGCGTTCGGCCCGCTCGATGCCGATGCGCGCCCAGCGCTGGCGCTCGGTTTCCATCCCGAGCGAGAAGTAGCAACCCATCAAATGAATTGGCGAAAAATAGTCGTCCGGCCTGATCTCGGCCGCGCGCTGGAAGAATCCGACCGCTTCCTGAAACCGACCCAGCGCAAACAGGAAGCGACCATAGTATAAATTCGCTTCATAAAGCGAAGGATCAAGCGCCAGGGCCTGGCGGAACTCGCGGCCGGCCTCCTCCGTTTGCCCTTGGTGATTCAACGCCAGCCCGCGTGAGGCATGCGCTTCCGCCAGATTTGAATCGAGGGCGAGCGCCCTTGCGCTCATCTCGAGAATGCTGTCGAGCGAAAACTCCTTTTCGTGCCAATCCCTGATCGCACATTCGCATTCGGCTATGCCCGCATAGGCACGAGCATATTTAGGATCGAGTTCGACAGCCTTCAGGAACATCCGGCGCGCAAGCAGCAGGTAGGGCCGGGTCCAGGTACGGGAGAACTGCCGACCCCGAAGATAGTAGGTATAGGCTTCCACGGAGGTGGTCGGATCGCTCTCGATCGCTTTCTTCTCCTCCGGCAACAGCTTGATCCTGAGTTGGTCGACGATCGCATGCGTGATCTCGTCCTGGATCGTGAAGATATCCGTGAGTTCGCGATCGTAGCGGTCCGCCCACAAATGTCCGCCGGTCTGCGCGTCGATAAGTTGGCCCGTGATGCGCACCCGCTCGCCCACCTTGCGGACACTGCCTTCGAGAATGAAGCGGACCCCGAGTTCCTGGGCGATCTGCTTCACCTTCACCGGCTTGCCCTTGTAGGTGAATACGGTGTTTCGGGCGACGACATGCAGGCGTGAAATCTTGGACAGATCGGTGATGATGTCCTCGGTGATGCCGTCGGAGAAATATTCTTGCTCCGGATCCTGGCTCATGTTCGTGAAAGGAAGAACGGCGACCGAGAGCTCATAGCCTGGCTCCACCGTGACGGCGGTCGGCTCCGCTGGCTTCTGTACTGCGACGCCGCCGCCGAAGGAGATGGTGTAGACGCGGACGCTCGCGGCAATGTTCTTCAACGCATGCTCCCCCTTGTCCACGAAGCCAAGGTCGAGCCGCGAGCCGACATGATCGCGCACTGAGGCGGAAACTGCGATGCCGGAAGGCTCGGCCAAGCCCTCGAGCCGAGCCGCTACGTTTACGCCGTCGCCGAAAATGTCGCCGTCTTCGACGATGACGTCGCCGAGGTGAACACCGATCCGGAGCTCGATGCGCCGGCTCCTTGGCAGGCCCTCGTTCCTGGCGAGCATGCCGCGCTGGATCTCGGCTGCACAGGCGACGGCATTCACCACGCTCGAAAACTCGACCAGCATGCTGTCGCCCGCAAGCTTGACGACGCGTCCCTTGTGGTTTGCGATCTTTGGCTCCAGGAACTCGCGGCGATGCCTCTTCATCGCTGCAAGCGTGCCGGCCTCGTCGGTTCCCATGAGACGGCTATAACCCACGACATCGGCAGCGAGGATGGCGGTCAGACGACGTTCCAAGAGACCCTCGATTTTCATCTTGTGTCCGAACAAGCTAACTTATCCTTTTATAGTCTGGATGTCGTGCGGATACTTCCGCACCTCTGCCATCAGAATAGCCCGGCGCGTACAGAGGATCTGTTTCAAATGGAACCAGCCGTACGGGACATCAACTATTCTGGGTCGTGCCGCGATTTTCCGTCCGGAATTGCCTGGCTTCAAAGAGTTCGATCAGTTCTCTGTTTCAACGAAACGATGAAATGATCTAGGGCCGCACAAGCACGGTGACCATCATCACCGCGATCGCGAAAACCGCGATCTTCCAGAAGTCACGACGTTGGCGCAGCCCCGGCAAGCCGAGCGGCTTGATGAGTTGAACACACATTGCCAATAGTAGGAGAGCCGCCAGGATCTTCGACATTCGTTCAATCCCCGAAAGCTCTGTTCGCCACGACGGACCGCGATGCCGAAGCGGGATGGGCCGGAAAACCTTTGTGCACTTTTCCTGTCTCTTTCCTCGGCGTCATATCGTCGTCACTTTTGGTCGCATAGAGGGCTATTGTTTCCGCCGCCGATTTGCAATGACAGGTGGCACAAAATCCGGCTGGCAATTGCGGGAGCTCGGCCCTAGCTTGCTGACGGCAGAACGATTTTCGGATTGATGATGAGAAAGAACCTGCTTCCCGTCACCGCGCTCCTGCTTGGTACCCTGTTTCTCTTTCTTGGAAACGGTCTGCAGAGTCTGCTCCTGCCGGTCCGCGGCACGGCGGAAGGATATCCGACGACCATTCTCGGCCTCCTTGGCACCTCCTGGGCCTCGGGCTTCGTTCTCGGCTGCTTCCTGGGGCCGAATGTTGTCAAGCGCATCGGCCATGTGCGCGCCTTCAGTGTCTTCACCGCCCTGATCGCCATCGTCTCCTTGCTAACCGGCATCCTGGTCGATCCGATCTGGTGGGTTGCATTGCGCGCTGTCACGGGTTTCTCGACCGCCGGCACATCGATGATCATCGAAAGCTGGTTGAACGAGCGCGCCACCAATGAAAGCCGTGGCGTGATCTTCTCGCTCTATATCGCGATCACTTTGTTCGGCGTCGTCGGCGGCCAGATGATGATCCCATTCGGCGAGACGTCGACGACCTTCTTCTTCATGATCTGCGGCATTCTCTATTGCGTCGCGATGCTGCCGACGCTGCTCTCCAAGGCCGCCTCGCCGCAGCCGCTGAAACAGGTCCGGCTCGATTTGCGCGGCCTCTACCGCAATTCGCCGGTCTCCTTCCTGGGGATTCTGCTGGTCGGTATCGCAAACGGCGCCTTCGGAACGCTCGGCGCGGTCTTCGGCCGCCAGGCCGGTCTTTCCGACAGCACCGTCGCAACGATGATGAGCGTGGCAATCTTTTCGGGAGCCGTCATGCAGTTGCCTGCGGGCCGTATTTCCGACAGCATCGACCGGCGCTACGTGCTGGCGGTGCTCGCCGGCATCGGCGCGCTTGCGGGTCTCCTGCTCTTCCTCGTCGAACCAGGCCAGGTCTGGATCGTGTTGACGCTGATCGCCATCTACGGTGCGGCCGCCAATGCGCTTTATCCGATCGCCGTCTCCCACGCCAACGACTTCGCGACGCCCGAAGAATTCGTCAAGGTTTCGGGCGGCCTCTTGCTGCTCTACGGCATTGGCACGATCATCGGCCCGACGATCGGCGGACCGGTGATGACCGCGACGGGGCCCTACGGCCTGTTCATGATCACCGCCTGCGCGCATATGTTGATCACGGCCTACGCAATCGTCCGCAGCCGCCGCCGCGCACCGGTTCCGGTCGCCGAGCGCGACGCCTTCTCGCCGGTCAACGCCGGTACGCCGACGACGCCGGAAAGCCTGCAGCTTTCGCCGCGCGCCGCACCGCTCGATGAGCCGCGAGACGATATCAGCGACAACCCCGAGGAAGAGGAGAGATCGAATGAGCCTGTTTGACGACGACCTTCCCAAGAAGAAGACGGTTCACGAGATCGGCAGCGACCTGTCGCTGCTCTCGGTCGATGAACTTTCAGCACGCATCGCACTTTTGACGGAGGAGATTGCAAGACTGGAGGCCGAACGGGCGCGTAAGTCGGCGAGCCGCTCCGCAGCGGAGAAGCTCTTTCGCTAGGTGACGACGCGGAAAGTTTTCTTGCGCTGGCGCCTCCTTCTTCGCGACCCGAAATGAACGCCGCTTAACGGCAAATTAAGCATTTTCGGCGATTGTCGAGTCATCCGGTTTCTCCCGGACTCAGACATTTTCTCCGACTGGCGAATGGGTCTGATTTTTCTCCCTGTTTTACCTTGAGAGCCGCTTTCCGCGGCTCTTTTTTTGTCTTGCGATCGGTGTATTTCAAAGAATTGTGGAGATTAACCCTTTCTTAAGAATACCCTTGCGCGGAATGCGGTATGGGGTCATTCTTCAACCATAGAGGGGGCCAGGGGACGTTTTTCCCGGAGCCGCCCGTCACCTGACCGTTATGCGTTTGAACCAGGGAAAAAACAGACCATGTCCGAGAGAGGATTGAATACCGTCAGCTTCGCGGGACACGCTGCGTCCTCGGCGCAGTTCAAGTCGCTCTATGCGGAAGGCATGGGCCTGGTCGAAGAAACGGCGAGCTATCTCGACGGGCCGGGCCGCCTGGCCTCCAAGACGCTGCCGCGGATGGCGTCGGTGCTCTACGCGGCCGAGTCGATGCGGCTCACTACGCGGCTGATGCAGATGGCCTCCTGGCTTCTCCTTCAACGCGCCGTCAACAACGGCGAAATGAGCCGTGATCAGGTTCTTTCAGAAAAGAGCAAGGTTCGCCTCGACAGCTTCAATGTCGATCGCAGCGCGCCCGGCTGGAACGACCTTCCGGAGACGTTCCGCGATCTGATCGAACGGTCGCTCCGCCTGCAGAACCGCGTCGCCATGCTCGATCGCGAGATTTACCGGCCGCAGGAGGCGACGAGCTTCGTTCCGGACAACCAGAACGGCGTCAAGGCGCAGATCAAGCTGCTGCAGACCGCCTTCGGCACCAACTGACGCCCGAACGGCTCACCTTCCCTGACAATCCAGAACCCGGCCGCGCGCCGGGTTTTTCGTGCCAGAGCATGGCTCCGCTAACCTGCAGCGATTCAAAAGTTTACAGGTGCGAGGAAACAAAAAAGCCCGGCAGAGCCGGGCTTCGAACACGCCGAAAACAGCGGGCGATCAGAGGCCGAGGCCTTCGAAGCGCTTCTTGAACTTGGAGACGCGGCCGCCGCGGTCGACGAGCTGCTGGTTGCCGCCGGTCCAGGCCGGATGCGACTTCGGGTCGATTTCCAGGTTCATGGTGGCGCCTTCCGAACCCCAGGTCGAACGGGTTTCGTATTCGGTGCCGTCGGTCATGACCACCTTGATCGTGTGGTAGTCGGGATGGATGTCTGCCTTCATAACAATCTTCCTAGAGTTCCAGGGTCCAATTGTCGCAAGGCATTGCGACTTTGGGACCGAACACGTAAATGAAGCCGCAGACCGCCACTGGGCTACGGCTCCCCAATTCGATGCCGTGCCTATACATGAAGGTCTGCGGGATAACAAGTGCCGCGCGGAAGACTTATCAGGAAAGCCCTTCCACGCATTTCAAAGTGCTACAGCGACCTTAGCGCGTCCGATCGGACGCGCGGCGCTGTAGGCGATCGGGGGTCATGTGTCCACACGAGAGAACCAACCGCCAGCACGCAGGTCCATTCGCCCGCTTGCCGCCGTGCTGCCCTACCTGGCGCGATACCGCCCGCTTGTGGTTGGAGCAGCAATCTCGCTGACGCTCGCCGCGGTCACCACGCTGACATTGCCGCTGGCTGTCCGCCGGATGATCGACAATGGCTTCTCCAATTCCGATTCCGGCTTCATCAACACCTATTTCTCCATGCTGATGGTGCTGGCCATTGTCCTCGCCCTTGCCAGTGCCGCGCGCTACTACTTCGTCATCTCGCTCGGCGAACGCATCGTCGCCGATCTCCGCCGCGATGTCTTCGCCAAGGTCACCCGGCTTTCCGCCTCCTTCTTCGATGTCAACCAGTCAGGGGAAATCGTGTCCCGCCTGACCGCCGACACGACGCAGATCAAATCGGCCGTCGGCGCCACGGCGTCGGTGGCTTTGCGCAATCTGATCCTCTGTCTCGGCGCCATCGGCATGATGATCTATACCAGTCCGAAGCTTTCGAGCCTCGTGCTTGCAGCGATCCCGGTCATCGTCTTTCCTCTCGTCGGTTTCGGCCGGTCTGTCCGCCGGCGCTCGCGCGAGGCGCAGGACACACTTGCCACAGCCTCCGCCTATGCCGGGGAGGCGATCGCGGCAGCCCGCACGGTCCAGGCCTTCAACGGTGAAGAAAGCGCCAATCGGCATTTCGGTAGCGCGGTGGAAGACGCCTATGGCGCGGCGCGGGCGGCGATCAAGGCGCGATCGATCCTCACCGGATTTGCCATCACCATGGTCTTCGGCAGCGTCGTCGCCGTGCTCTGGTTCGGCGCGCGCGACGTGCTCGCGGGCACGCTCTCGGCAGGCACGCTCAGCCAGTTCCTGCTCTATTCGGTTTTCGCCGCCGGCAGCCTCGGCGCACTCTCGGAGGTTTGGGGTGAGCTCTCGCAAGCGGCGGGTGCCGCCGAGCGCCTGAACGAACTGCTGACCGAAGTGCCGCAGATCCAGGCGCCCGAGCATCCGGTCGCCATGCCGGTGCCGGCACAGGGGGCGATCGAGTTTGCCGACGTCCACTTCGCCTATCCGGCGCGCCCGGATTACAAGAGCCTGAACGGCCTGAGCTTCGCGGTCAGGCCGGGCGAAACCGTGGCCATCGTCGGCCCCTCCGGCGCGGGCAAGAGCACAGTCTTCTCGATGCTCCTGCGCTACTACGATCCGGCGAAAGGAACTGTCGCCGTCGACGGCATCGACGCCCGCACCGTCGACCCCAAGGAGTTGCGCGGCCGCATTGCCATCGTGCCGCAGGACACGACGATCTTCGCCGCCTCCGTCCACGACAACATTGCGTTTGGCGCGTCGGATGCGAGCCGGGAAGCCGTCCGCGCAGCCGCTGTCGCCGCGCAGGCGGACGAATTCATCGCAAAGCTTGATCGGGGCTACGACACCGAAGTCGGCGAGCGCGGGGTCACGCTTTCCGGGGGCCAGCGACAGCGTATCGCCATCGCAAGGGCGATCCTCAGGGACGCGCCGATTCTTCTCCTGGATGAGGCGACCTCGGCGCTAGACGCCGAGAGCGAGACATTGGTGCAGACGGCGCTCGACGGCCTGATGCGGCAGCGCACCACCGTTGTCATCGCACACCGGCTGGCGACCGTGCTCAAGGCCGACCGTATCCTGGTCATGGACCACGGCCGCGTCGTCGAGGAAGGCACACATACGTCGCTGATCCGCCAAGGCGGCCTTTACGCAAAGCTCGCCCGGCTGCAGTTCGACCATGGCGCGGAAGCGCTCTTCGTTGCGGCTCGAACTTAGACTTTCGTCGTCCAACCGCCGCTGATACACCTTCCGCCATTGCACCGCCGGAGCCGGGCCCTATTCTTAAGGACCCGGCCTTTTGCAGCCGGCATCGTCACCGACGACATTGGGAGGATTTTCGCATGGCATTCACGAGACTGACCCGCCGCGCCGCTATGGCCTTCGGCCTGACCGCGCTTTCCGCGCTGGCCATTGGGCCAACAGCGCAAGCGCAAGACTTTCCGGATCGGCCAGTGACCCTGGTTGTCCCCTTTGCTGCCGGCGGCTCGACCGACGTGGTCGCGCGAATCATTGCCCAGAAGATGTCGGAGGATCTCGGCCAACAGGTCATCGTCCAGAACGTGGCCGGTGCCGGCGGCAATCTCGGGGCCGCCAACGTCGCCCGCGCCGATTCCGACGGTTATACGATCCTGATGGCCACGGTCGCGACGCACGCGCTCAACCCGTTGATCCTGAAAACCAAGCCCTATGACCCGGAAAAGGACTTCGCGCCGATCTCCCTGCTGGTCATCGTCCCCAACGTGCTGGTCGTCAACCCGGAACTGCCCGCCAAGACCGTCGAAGAATTGCTCGCCTTGCTCAAGGCAGCGCCGGACCAGTACAGCTACGCCTCGTCCGGCAACGGGACGCCGCTACATCTCTCGGGTGAGCTCTTCAAGAAAATGGCGGGCGTCAGCATGCAGCATATCCCTTACAAGGGCTCCGGGCCGGCGCTGAACGACGTCATCGGCAACCAGGTCCCGATCATGTTCGACAATCTCCCCTCGTCGTCAGGGCATATCAAGGCCGGAACCTTGCGGGCGCTCGCTGTCACGACCGCCGAACGCGCACCGTCCTTCCCCGATATTCCGACAATCGCCGAATCCGGCATTCCCGGCTACGAGACCTATACCTGGAACGCGCTCTTCGCACCCGCCAACACGCCCCAGCCGGTGATCGCCCGCTTGAACGAGTCGGCAAACAAGGCGCTCGCCGACCCGGCGGTCCAGAAGCGCATGGAGGAGTTCAGCGCGAAGATCGTCGGCTCGACGCCCGAGGAGCTCGGCGCCCACGTCAAGGCAGAGCTTGCGAAGTGGACGCCGGTGGTACGCGACGCCAACATTCAGATGGATTGACGCTTTCGGTCAAGCGCCGGGCCTGAAACGGACCCGGCGCATTGCCGCCGCTTGTACCGACCAAGCCCGCCAGTCAGACGTCTACGTCGCGGCTCCGGCGTTGCGTCCCGCCGCGCGGCCAGAGAAGATGCAGCCGCCGAGAAAGGTCCCCTCCAGCGCATTGTAGCCATGCATGCCGCCGCCGCCGAAACCGGCCACTTCGCCCGCCGCATAGAGACCCGGGACCGGTTCGCCGGATATCTCCAGCACCTGCCCAGCGAGATTGGTCTGCAGGCCGCCGAGTGTCTTGCGCGTCAGGATGTGCAGCCGAACGGCGATCAGCGGCCCGGCCTTCGGATCAAGAAGGCGATGTGGTTTTGCCGTTCGCAGCAGCCGGTCGCCGCGGTAGGTCCGAGCACCGCGGATCGCGATCACCTGAGCGTCCTTGGAGAAGGGATTGGTGATCTCACGATCACGCGCTTCGACCTGCGCTCTCAGATGGGAGGCCGAAAGCCGGTTCTCGCCGGAAAGCCGGTTCATCGCCTCGACAAGGTCCTCGAGCCGGTCGCGGACGATGAAGTCCTCGCCTTTGTCCATGAAAGCCTGGACAGGATCCGGCGGATTTTTGCCGAGCCGCTTCAGGAGAAGCGCCAGGTTCTTGCCGGTGAGATCGGGATTCTGCTCCGACCCGGAAAGGGCGAATTCCTTCTTGATGATCGCCCTGGTCAGAATGAACCAGCTGTAGTCGTGACCGCTGCGGCGGATCGCCTCCAAAGTGCCGAGCGTGTCGAAACCCGGCATCGCAGGCGCCGCGAACCGATTGCCGTCGGCATCGCACCAGAACGAGGACGGTCCCGGCAGAATGCGAATGCCGTGATCCGGCCAGATCGGGTCGAAATTCCTGAGGCCCTCCGTGTAGTGCCACATGCGATCGGCATTGATGACGGAACCTCGCGCTTGGCCGGCGATTTCGAGCATGCGGCCGTCGACATGATGCGGCACGCCGCTCACCATCGTCGCCGGAGGTTGCCCGAGCCGCTTGCGCGGCCAGTTTCGGCGTACGAGTTCATGATTGCCGCCGATGCCGCCGGAACTCACGATGACCGCCCCGGCTGAGATTTCGAAGTCTCCGACGACGTCACGCGAGCTGCGCTGGCCGCGCGCCACCGGATCCGCCTTGAGGATCGCGCCGCGGGCGCCTGTTACCACACCATCGGTCGTCACCAGTTCATCAACGCGATGGCGGAAGCGGAATCGCAGAAGGCCGCGGCTTTCCGCTTCCCGCGCCAGTCGGACAAAGGGACCGAGGACAGCGGGGCCGGTGCCCCAAGTCACGTGAAAACGCGGGACCGAATTGCCGTGACCGTGGGCGAGCCCACCCCCACGTTCGGCCCAGCCGACCACCGGGAACCAGCGAAGCCCAAGCGAATGGAGCCAAGAGCGCTTCTCGCCGGCGGCGAAATCGAGATAGGCATCGGCCCACAGCCGCGGCCAATGATCTTCCGGCCGGTCGAATTGCGACGAGCCCAGCCAGTCCTGGCGCGCGAGATCGCGGCTGTCGCGAATTCCCATGCGCCGCTGCTCAGGGCTATCGATGAAGAACAGGCCTCCAAGCGACCAGAAGGCCTGACCGCCGAGATTCTGCTCCCCCTCCTGATCGAGAACGATCACCTTGCGGCCACGCGCCGCAGCCTCGGACGCCGCCACGAGCCCGGCAAGGCCCGCACCGACGACCAGCACATCACAATCCATGCAAGGCGCCCTCCCTACAACGCCGTGCGTCCCTCCAGACGCACAAAGACGCTGTAACACTTTGAATTGCTGGGACGTAACTGTTACGCAGACGTCAAGGTCAATTCAAGGGCTCGGAGACGCCGTTATTTCTCTGTCAATTTCAGCTCGATACGCCGGTTCTGTGCCCGAGCTTCAGGGTTGTCACCCTCGGCGATGGGCTGAAATTCGCCGAAGCCTGCGGCCACTAGCCGGTCCGCTGGCACGCCCCTGGACATCAGGAACTTCACGACCGATGTCGCACGGGCGGACGACAGCTCCCAGTTGTCGGCGAAACGGCCGGATCCCGACAGCTGCACATTGTCGGTATGGCCATCGACGCGCAGGACCCAGTTGATCTCGGCGGGAATTTCCTTGGCGAGATCGAGAAGCGCGGCGGCAAGTTTCGCCATTTCGGCCTGGCCTTCGGGGTTCAGGTCGCTGCTGCCCGATGGGAAGAGCACTTCCGACTGGAAGACGAAGCGGTCACCGACGATACGGATGTTTTCACGATCGGAGAGGATTTCCCGCAATCGGCCAAAAAAGTCGGACCGGTAGCGATTGAGCTCCTGCACGCGCTGGGCCAGCGCCACGTTCAGCCGACGGCCGAGATCGGCGATCTTGGCCTGCGATGCCTGATCCTTCGCCTCCGATGCCTGAAGGGCGCCCTCGATGGCCGCGATCTGGCTGCGCAGCGCGGCAATCTGCTGGTTCAGAAGCTCGATCTGGCTCATCGCACGAGCGCTGACCTGCTGCTCGGCCTCCAGTTCCGATCCCAGCCGGCCGATCTTCTGGTTGGCCGCTTCGGTGCTGCCGGCGCCTTGGTCGAGCAGCGCCTGCAGGCGCGAGCGCTCGCCTTCGGACTGGGCAAGCGAAGCCTGGAGGTTCGCAAGCGAATCCTCGAGATCCTGCTTGCCGCTCTTTTCCAGTGCAAGAAGCTGCGTCAGTTCATTGATCTGGCTGTTCAGCCGGTTCAGCACCTCGTCCTTGCCGGTGATTTCCCGTCCAAGCAGGAACTGCGCCAGCACGAAGACGCTCAGCAGAAACATGATCGACATCAGCAACGTCGAGAGCGCGTCGACGAAGCCTGGCCAATAGTCGATCGTTCGGTGACTGCGACCTTTACGGGCAAGGGCCATGGACTCAGTCGCCTCCGCTCTCGTCTACGCGGCTGAGCTTGGCCATCGACTTCTCGCCATGCACGGTGATCCTCTCGGCCTGGCCGATGCGCGACGTCAGCTTGTCGAGGGTCTTGCGCATCGACTTCGCTTCCTCCTGCTGCGCCTCGATCCAGTCCCTGAGCATCTGCTGCTCGCCGCGCATGTTCTTGACGAGGCCCTGAATGCCCTCCGCCAATGACGCCATCGCGGCTGTCGTGCGCTGATTTGCACCGCCCTCCTGGTTGAGCCGCGTAAGCTGATCCGTCAGCCGGCGCAGCTCCTCGATGGGCGGCTCTCCGGCAATGCTGACCGGCGAGGAAAAACCCGAACCGACATCGGTTACCGAGGAAAGCCAGTTTTCGAGTTCCGTATAAAAGCGGTTCTGGGCGCGGCCGGCCTGGAGGTCCAGGAAACCGACGATCAGTGATCCGGAGAGCCCGAAGAGTGAAGCGGAAAAGGCCGTTCCCATGCCGGTCAGTGGCGCGGACAAGCCGGTTTTCAAAGTGCCCAGCAAATCTTCCGTGGTGCCGCTACCGGCGTCCAGGGACTGGATGACTGTATTGATCGAACCGATCGTGCCGAGCAAACCCCAAAAGGTGCCGAGCAGGCCGAGGAAGACGAGAAGGCCCGCGATATAACGGGTTATGTCGCGCGATTCATCGAGACGTGTGGCAATGGAATCAAGGATCGAGCGCAACGCGATCGCTGAAATGCCGGTTGTCTGACGGCCGCCGATCAGCGCCCGCATCGGCGCGAGCAGGACCGGATCACGTCCGACCTTGTCTGCACTTCCGGCGGCACGAAACGAGTTGAACCAACGAACCTCGGGCCTCAGGCCGAGGACGTGGTTGAACGCGAGAAGAATGCCGATCAGCAGAACACCGAGGATGAGCCCATTGAGGCCCGGATTGCCGACGAAGGCTTCACGAGCCTGTCGAAAGAGAATGGCAGTGACGAAACCGACGATGATCAGGAAGATGACCATCGTCCAGAAATAGGGCATGGGACTCGAAAGCTTGTGCGGATTGTAGTTCTCCTCCACGCTCTCCCGACCGCTCCATCCGGACAGATTCAGTTTCGTCATAGGTTAGCCAAACTCCCGGGTTCTCCAGCACCGCGCGCTTCCTCAGACACGCAAGGGTTGCCGCAACGCTTTGAATTGCCGTGGCATTTTTTCGAATTCGACGTCAATTCGAGAAAATGCGTAGTCGGCGGCGGGGCGGCATCGCTCCGGCCCGGAGACTAGTGGAACTTTGCGCCAAATTGAAGGGAAAACGGAAGGGTCTGAGCGTTAATGCCTCAGCGGTTACTTTGAGCATTCGACCCTCGGTATTCTCCTAGTGAACTGGGTGAGGTGACCGAGACAACCGCACTCTCACATTCAAGTGCCGCCGTGACACCCAACCGCCACGTGACGCTGGCCCTTTCCATTCAACCGGCATGGGCATAGGCTCCGGGTCCTGAGTTTTCCCGAGCCCCCCGGAGTTCCAGCCCCATGCGTGACCTGCACCTGCCCGGCCGTTCCGTCGTCATGGGCCGGCATGGCGCCGCCGCCACCTCGCACTTTCTTTCCACGCTCGCCGCCATCGAGATCCTGCGCCGCGGCGGCAACGCCGCCGACGCCGCTATCGCCGCCTGCGCCGTGCAATGCGTGGTCGAGCCAGGTTCGACAGGCATCGGTGGCGACAATTTCGTCCTCTTCGCCCCGGCAAGTCCCAATCTGGCGGATGCCGACAGGAAGGACGGCAAGGTCTATGGCCTTAACGGCTCGGGCCGCGCGCCCAAGGGCCTCACCGCCGAGCATCTGCTTAAGCAGGGATTGACAGAGATCGGGCTGACCTCCGTGCATGCCGTCACCATTCCCGGTGCGGTCGATTCCTGGAGCAAGCTGAACCAGCGTTTCGGCTCCATGCCGCTGGCCGATCTGCTGCAGCCCGCCATCCGCCATGCCGAGGAAGGCTTCGTGGTGACCGAGCGAGTCGCCACCGATTGGAGCCGCAATGAAGGCAAGCTGAAGGCGGACGCCAACTCCGCGCGCATGTGGTTGACAAACGGCCGCGCGCCGAAGGCCGGTGAGGTCTTCCACCAGCCCGAGCATACGAAAGTCTTGCGCGAGATCGCCGCCAAGGGTCGCGACGGCTTTTATACCGGCTGGGTCGCCGAGGACATGGTGGCCTACCTGCGCGGCCTGGGCGGCATGCATGCGCTGGAGGATTTCGCCACGCAAGAGGCCTTCTGGGTCGAGCCGATTTCGACGACCTATCGCGGCATCGAGCTCATGGAGATCCCGCCGAACGGCGTCGGCATCACAACATTGCTGATGCTCAATATCCTGAGCGGCTTCGACCTGAGCAAATACGATCCGGTCGGTATCGAGCGTTTCCATATCGAAGCGGAGGCCACAAAGCTCGCCTTCCAGGCGCGCGACATGTATGTCGCCGACCCCGCCTTTGCCGATGTGCCTGTTGAGAAGCTGCTGTCGGCCGGGTTCGCGGACGAGTTGCGCGGCCGCATCGACCTGAAGAAAGCCATGCCGACGCTGGGCCCGGCCGGCGGTACCACTTATCGCGATACGGTCTATATCAGCGTGGTCGACGAAGAGGGCAATGCCTGCTCCTTCATCAACTCACTGTTCTGGCCCTATGGCACCGGCCTGGCCAGTCCGAAGACCGGCGTGCTGCTGCAGAACCGCGGCACCGGCTTCCGCGTCGATCCTGCGCATCCCAATTGCGTGGCGCCCTGGAAGCGCCCGCTGCACACCATCATCCCGGCGATGGCAATGAAGAATGGGAAGCCTTGGCTCTGCTTTGGCGTGATGGGCGGCGGCTTCCAACCGGTCGGCCAAAGCCATGTGCTGACCAATATCCTCGACTTTGGCATGAACGTGCAGGAGGCCATCGACTGCGCCCGCGGCTTTCACCAGATGGGCCGTTTCGAGGCCGAACGCGGCATCCGCGAGGATGTGCTGAACGGCCTCGCGGCGCTAGGCCACGAGATAAAGATGGCCGAGATGCCTCATGGCGGTGGCCAGGCGATCATGATCGACGCGGCCAGCGGCGTGCTGCAGGCTGGCTCGGATCCGCGCAAGGACGGCTGCGCACTGGCTTACTGAAGCCTGTCTTGCCGCCGAGGCTTCGAAGTTCAGGAAGAAGGCGGCCGTTTACTTCGCCGGAACGGGGCGATGGATCACATCGCGCAGAGCCTTGGCGATGTATTCATTGCCGCAAACGACCGAACCGTCGTCGAGCGGCTTGCTGCCGCCGTCGACGTCGGTCGCCCAGCCGCCGGCCTCGCGGATGAGCAGGATGCCGGCCGCGATATCCCATGCGGCGAGGTCGCGCTCCCAGTAACCGTCATAGCGGCCTGCGGCCACGTAGGCGAGATCGAGGGAGGCGGAGCCGAAACGACGGATGCCGGCGACTTCGCCCATGACATGGCGAAGTTCGATCAGATATTTGCCATGATTGCCGCGGCCGAGATGCGGCGTGCCGGTGGCGATGACGGCATCCGACAGGTTCTTGCGGGCGCCGACGCGCAGGCGGCGGTCGTTGAGGAAAGCACCACCGCCCTTCTCGGCGGTGTACAGCTCGTCCGTTGCCGGATTGAAGACGACGGCACCGACGATTTCGCCTTGACGTTCCAGCGCGATCGAAACGGCAAAATGCGGGATGCCGTGCAGGAAGTTGGTGGTGCCGTCGAGCGGGTCGACGATCCAGCGGTGCGCTCCGTCGGTTCCCTTGATCTCCTCGCCCTCTTCGCCGAGGAAGCCATAGGTCGGCCGGGCTTTGAGCAGCTCTTCGCGGATAATCCGCTCGGCCTTGCGGTCGGCCTGGGAAACATAGTCGCTCGGCCCCTTCAGCGACACCTGGAGGTTCTGCACTTCGCCAAAATCGCGTGCCAGCGACTTGCCGGCCTTGAAGGCGGCCTGGACCATGACATTGAGAAGGGCAGAACGAGCCATGTGGCGAATCCTTTGATAGCGAAGGCCGGTTGAGCCATCTCGAACCGACATTGAACCTGTCTGACGTATCCTGCCCGAAGGCGCGCAGGGCGCGACCGAAGCTGGTCCGTCGTCAAAAAACCGAGTGAATTCACTCCGTCCGCAGGGCGTGTATCGAGAATGGGAAGCCGCGGACAAAAACCGCGGCTTCAAGACCACAAAAGCCGCGGAAGTTCAAGCGAAATAGCGTTGCCGCCGTCAAACGGACCAGCGATCACCGACTTGGTGCAGCCTGTGTCAGGAGGAGCGGAACTTGTTCGCCGCGGCAAGCGCGGATTTCTGCTGTCTTTCGTTGAGGCCCAGATAGAAGTCCTCGAGCGCATCGTCCTTGAGGCCGGCACGGCGCGACAGCACATACCACTTCGCCGCCTCGACCGGATCCGGACGTGTACCGATCGCGTTGACATAAAGGTGCGACAGTCGGTTCTGCGCCACGACATTGCCGCTTTCCGCCGCACGCTTCATCCAGGCGAAGCCTTCTTCGAGGTTGCGGTCGCCGGCGATGCCTTCCACGAGCCAGATCGCCATGTCGAGTTGCGCCGTGTCGTACCCGGCGCGGGCAGCGCGCTGCAGCCATTCCCGGGCACGCGCGCGCTTGTTCTCGTCTATGCCGTCGACGTTGAGATAGATCTGCGAGAGAGCATATTGTGCGTCGGCGATGCCTTGCTCGGCGGATTTCTCGTAATAGGGCATCGCCGCCTTCAGGCCCTTTTCGCCCGGCATGTCGGCGACGAGCGTTTGTCCGTAGTTGAACTGCGCCGAAGCATTGCCGAGGTCGGCCGCCTTTTTCATCAGTTCCTCGGATTTCTTCCTGTCGCGCTTGACGTGACGCCCCTCCATCAGGATCAGGGCGTATTTGAACATGGCCGCCGGATCGCCGTTATTGGCAGCCTGGCCGTACCAGAAGGCTGCCTCCTTTGCGTCGCGCGCGACGCCAAGACCTTGCTCCAGGATCGATGCAACCAGCGTCTGCGCTGCCGGGTCGCCGAGCTGCGCCCGCGGCAACGCCAAGTCCATCGCCGTCAGATAGTAGCCGCGCTGGAAGGCGCCATAGGCATCGTCCACTTTTCCGGTGAACGGTTTTTCCGCCGGAAGCGCCGGCAACTGTGCGCCCATGCGATCGATAACGTTGACGCCTTCCGACGGCGTGCTGCCATCGCCGGCCTTCGTCTTTTTTGCCGCGTCGGTGTTGGGCTTCTGCTGCGGAGCCGCGCCTTCTGGCGGGGCCGCACCGTTGAAGGGAGTGATCCGCCCGCGCTTTGGCGCGTTGCCCTCCTCGGCAGGCGCACCGGTGGCCGGTTGCTGGGCGCGAACCGGCATCGCCACGAGAGCGACGGCCATAAGGAGGGCTGCAGCCCGGCTGGACTTCGACGACAAGCGGCTGAACATCGGATCGTCTTAATCTTCAAACCGTGGCGCTTTTTCGTCAAGCAATGCGTTGACGGCAGCGACAACCGCCGGCGCCTGCTCGGGCTCGCCGAAGACCGCTAGACGAAGAGCCACGAACTCGGCTCCCGTTTCGGCGACCGCAAGCACCGATTGCGGATCGGTACCGCCCATGACGACACAGGGAATTTCGATCATCGACGCCCACCATTCGGCAAGTGCGAGGTTTTTCGGATGCGCTTCCGGCTTGATGTCGCCGTCGGTACGGCCGAAGAAGACATAGTCCGGTCTGAGCTCGCCTATTTCGAGCGCGTGGTGGCGATCGGAGGCATTGCCTCCTCCGACGATCAGCTTCGGCGTGTGCTTCTCGATCGCGTCGCCGAGCGCATCGGCCCCGCCGGCGATGTGCAGGCCATCCGCCTTGGCGCGTCCCGCGACCCGCGTGTCACCCTCGATCAGCGCCGCCGCGCCCGCCTGCTGGATCACCGGCACCAGCAGTTCGGCATGCTTCTGGAACTCGGCGTCGCTGAGGCCGTACTGCGGCAGGATGACGGACGCTACGTCGCCTCCCCTCAACGCGTCGGCAAGCTGCTTCGAACGCTGCACGGCATCCGCCATGTCCGGCACGATCAGCACAAGGCGGCAGCGGTTTTCTACATTGCTCATGACATCCGTTCCTGGCGACACCTGCTTCACTGCATGATTCCTTACATCGGAAGGACAAAATCACGCAGCACTTCAAAGTGCTACAGCGATTTAGCGCGCCCAGATTGGACGCGCGGCGCTGTAGGAGCGAAAGCCGCCACTCGATTTCGTTTGGGAAAACCGATAGACGGAGATGACAAAAGGATCAACCGCCACCCATGCTTCCCGATTTCGACTTCTATCTCATCGCTGTCCCCGCAGTCCTGCTCGTTGGCCTCAGCAAGGGCGGCATGGGAGAAGCGCTTTCGTTGATGGGCGTTCCGATTCTGTCGATGGCGGTGTCGCCCGTGCAGGCGGCAGCGCTGCTGCTGCCGATCCTCATTGCCATGGACATCGTCTCTTTATGGATCTGGCGCAAACATGGCGATCGGAGGACGCTCACGATGCTGCTCCCCGGCGCGATCGCCGGCATCGCCATCGGCTGGGCAACATCGGCCTATGTTTCGCGCGACGCGCTGAGATTGATTATCGGCCTCATCACGGTGCTGTTCGTATTGCGCTATGCCTACAATGTCTGGCGTTCACGCAATGGCGTGGCGATCGCCCCGAAGCAGCACCGGGCCGGCCCGGCCGCCCTCTGGGGCTCGTTTGCCGGCTACGGCAGCTTCGTCGCCCATGCCGGCGGCCCGCCTTTTCAGATCTATGCCTTGCCGCTGAAGCTCGATCCGCGTGAATATACCGGAACCATCGTGCGCTTCTTCGCCGTCCTCAATGCGGTGAAACTCATTCCCTATTTCGCCCTCGGCCAGCTCGACATCAGCAACCTGAAGACATCCGCCACGCTTTTCCCGCTGGCGATGGTGGCGACCGCCTGCGGCGCCTGGATCGTCCGGCGGATGAAGCCGCAGATTTTCTATCCCTTCATGTACACGATGGCCTTTATCGCCGGGTCGAGACTCGTCTGGGATGGTCTTACCAGCCTCATGTCGGGCGGCTGAGGCGTCCGGAAATTGCTGCGCAGCAACCGCCTGCCGCAGCGCACAATTTTCTTGCCGCTTGCGTAGAATTCGCTTAACGTTCGGCCATGACCATCGCGGACCCCTTCGATGCCATCGCGGATCCGAACCGGCGCTACCTGCTGGAGGAACTGCGGCGCGCGCCGAAGACGGTGAACGAATTGGCCGAAGGCTTGCCAATCAGCCGTCCGGCGGTATCACAGCACCTCAAGGCCCTGCTCGACTGCAATTTGGTGTCGGTTTCCTCCAGCGGAACGCGGCGGATCTATGCGATCCACAAGCCGGGCTTCGACAAGCTCAATCTATGGCTCGACCAGTTCTGGTCGTAGCGATTTCCGGGAAAATTGTAACGGTTTTCCGTCGGGAGCCGCGCAAACAGATCGCCTGGCGGAAATAGACCGGGCATCAAGCCCGGTCTAGTGTTCATGCATTCCGTGATGGGATTGGTTCTTGACCTTGTTGCGCTGTCACCAAAGCAGACAACGCCTCACGAAAATACCGTTCAGAATCAGTGAGTCGAGGAACGGAGTCTTTCGATTTCGTCCTTGATGCGCAGCTTCCTCCGCTTGAGGTCGCTAATCAACTCGTCCTCGCAGGACGGTGAGTTGAGAGCTGCGT
This sequence comes from Sinorhizobium psoraleae, assembly GCF_013283645.1. GTDB lineage: Bacteria > Pseudomonadota > Alphaproteobacteria > Rhizobiales > Rhizobiaceae > Sinorhizobium > Sinorhizobium psoraleae. The sequence goes on along the minus strand of NZ_JABEKV010000001.1, from coordinate 763,469 downwards.
GGAGCTCCTGTTCCAGGGCGCCATGTTTTTTCTCAAGCGTTGCAAGATGAGCCTCAATGGTCATTTGGCAGTCCCTTCCTTTTGCTTGCATCCGGCAGGTAAATGCCGGATGTTTCATGGTTGAAACCTTATTACTCTGCCACGCCATTTTTCATTTGTCGAAGGCGAAATGATGACGTCGGATAACTTCCCGTCATCGCCCAAGATGTGGTAGAGCGGCGCATGAAAATTCCGGATCGCAGATCACGGCGGCCGGGCTGATGGGGATCATTTTGCATGCCGGACCAGGACCAGGCCGAACTCAGACTGACCATTGCGCGCCTGAGGCAGGAACATGAAGATTACGATGCGGCCATCAATGCGATGATCCAAACCGGTTGCGATGCACTGCGCATCCAGCGCATGAAGAAGAAGAAACTGGCCATCAAGGACAAGATCACCAAGATCGAAGACCAGATCATCCCTGATATCATCGCCTGAAACGGATCCAGACAGACGTGACCGACACCACCACCCCGCCCGTCGCCATCATCATGGGAAGCCAGTCGGACTGGGAGACGATGAAGAACGCCGCCGACACGCTCGAGGCGCTCGACATCGCCTACGAGGCCCGCATCGTTTCCGCGCACCGCACGCCGGATCGGCTCGTGAGTTTCGCCAAGGGCGCACGTGACGAAGGTTTCAAGGTGATTATCGCCGGCGCCGGCGGTGCGGCGCACCTGCCGGGCATGTGCGCATCGATGACGCCGCTGCCGGTCTTCGGCGTTCCGGTGCAGTCGAAAGCGCTTTCCGGTCAGGACAGCCTGCTTTCGATCGTGCAGATGCCGGCCGGCATTCCCGTTGGCACGCTGGCGATCGGAAAAGCGGGAGCAATCAATGCGGCGCTGCTTGCCGCCGCCGTCCTCGCACTTGGCGACGACGACCTCGCCGATCGCCTCGACGACTGGCGCGAACAGCAGACCGTCTCGGTTGCCGAGTACCCGGTGGACGAGGCATGAAGACCATCGGCATCATTGGCGGCGGCCAGCTCGGCCGCATGCTGGCGATGGCGGCTGCCCGCCTGAACTTTCGCACCGTCATCCTCGAGCCGCAGCCGGATTGTCCCGCCGCCCAGGTCGCGAACGCGCAGATCGTCGCGCCCTACGACGACGTGCACGGGCTCGATGAGCTCGCCGCAGTCTCGGACCTCATCACCTACGAGTTCGAAAACGTACCCGTCTCCGCAGCCATAAGGCTGGCAGCCTCGCGCCCGGTCTTTCCGCCGCCGAAGGCGCTGGAAGTGGCGCAGGACCGGCTCGTCGAGAAGCGCTTCATCAATGACTGCGGCATCGCTACGGCGCGCTTTCACTCCGTCGACAGTCAAGTCGACCTGGAAATGGCACTCGCCGATTTCGGTGGCGCGGGGGTCCTGAAAACCCGTCGGCTCGGCTATGACGGCAAGGGCCAGCGCGTATTCCGCTCGACTGACGACGATCCAGCCGGCGCGTTCATGGCTCTAGGACAGGTGCCCCTCATCCTGGAAAGCTTCGTGTCGTTCGAGCGGGAGATTTCGATCATCGCCGCGCGTGGTCCCGACGGCAACAGCGTCTGTTTCGATCCGGCGGAAAACATTCATCGGAACGGCATTCTCCACACCTCCACCGTGCCGGCGTCTGTGGGCTCTGCGACAGCAGACGCAGCGCGGGCCGCGGCCACGTCCATACTCGACGCGCTCGGCTATGTCGGCGTGATTGGAGTCGAGTTCTTCGTGCTGGCCGATGGCAGCGTCGTCGTGAACGAGATCGCCCCGCGCGTCCACAATTCGGGCCATTGGACGGAAGCGGCCTGCGTCGTCTCGCAGTTCGAGCAGCATATCCGCGCGATCGCAGGCCTGCCGCTAGGCGATCCTTCGCGTCATTCGGACTGCGTGATGCGGAATCTCATCGGCGACGAAATTGCCGAGGTGCCGGGCTTGCTTGCCCAACGCAACGTGCTCGTTCACCTCTACGGCAAGGCCGAGGCACGCGCCGGCCGCAAGATGGGCCACTTCACCCGGCTGAGCTGAGGGGAAGCCCACAGATTTGCGCTGTGCGGCGGTAAAAACCCCTGTCTTGCGGTTGACACAATAGGGGCGACACGGTATGTGCCTGCCTACTTAGAGCGCGCTGAATGGCGCGCTTTTGATTGTTAGAGATTACCGGGCGAATTTTCGTTCCCCGAAACCTGCGGATCAGGAAAATGAAGATCAAGAATTCGCTCAAGTCGCTGAAGACCCGTCACCGCGAAAACCGTCTGGTTCGTCGCAAGGGCCGCGTCTACATCATCAACAAGTCGAACCCTCGCTTCAAGGCTCGTCAGGGCTGAGGGTCGCGGGCAGCGGCCGAATTGCCCTGCCTGATTGGCGGTTCGCCCTTGGTGATCCCCCATATTTGATTTGATCTTGTTCCATGGCGGGCTACGATGTCCGCCATGCGTATTTTTGTGACCACGATTCTGGCATGTCTTGCCACGCTCACCGTCTCCCCAGGAGCCGACAATTCACTCCGGGCGGCGGAACCCTCGCCGCAAGCGGAAACGGCAAACCTCACCACACCGAAACAACGTCTTGATTCTCTGTTCGCCGACCTGAAGAAGGAACGCGACGAAAGCAGGGCGCGGCAGGTGGCCGAACGCATTCGTCTCGAATGGCAGGAATCCGGCAGCGCCACGGTGAACCTCCTGATGCAATGGGCCGACAAGGCGATCACCGACGACAAGCAGCCCGTCGCGCTCGACATCCTCGACCAGGTGATCGTTCTTGCCCCGAATTACGTTGAAGGCTGGAACCGCCGCGCCACCTTGCACTATCAAATGGGCAACTACCGCAAGTCGATGTCCGACATAAATCGCGTGCTCGCGATCGAGCCGCGGCATTTCGGCGCCCTTGCGGGCATGGCAACCATGCTCGCCGCCGCCGGCAAGGACGAGTTGGCGATGCGGGCCTGGCAACAGTTCCTCGACATCTATCCTTCGGATCGAAAGGCGCAGGAACAGCTTGGCGAGTTGGCGGAGAAGCTCGCGGGCAGCCGGACCTGAGCTGGAACCGATGTATTGTGTGAGCGCTTCGCTACGCAAGCTGCGTGCAGCACGGCCCCGCTTCGCGGGGGCGGCGCGCAAACGGCCGTCCCGGGATTGCCTCCGAAGGCATATGCGGTAGAAACTGGACTTTCTCAAGCGCAATTTGGGGAAGACCGATCCGATCATGCTCGCCGCGCTACTGCTTCTCGCCACCCTCATAATCGCCAGCGTCGGCTACAGTATCTGGCAGGCGCGCCGCATATCCGCACGCTTTCCGAACCAGGGCGAACTCGTCGATGTCGGCGGCTTCCGCATGAACTGCATTCACGTCGCCGCGCCCAGCAGTGCCGATCTACCGCCTGTCGTCTTCATCCACGGTGCCGGCGGCAATCTGCTCGACCAGATGCATGCCTTCAGGCCGGCGCTGGAAGGGCGGGCGGAGCTGCTTTTCGTCGACCGGCCGGGACACGGCTATTCAGAGCGGGGCGGAGCCGTCAATGGCTGGCCGGACGGTCAGGCGGATGCGATCGCGAAACTGATGGAGCGTCGTGGCATCGATCGTGCCATCATTGTCGGACATTCCTTCGGCGGCGCGATTGCCGCAAGTTTCGCGCTTCATCACCCCGAGCGAACCGCAGGCGTCGTTCTTCTCGCACCGGCGACGCATCCCTGGCCTGGCGGAATCGACTGGTACGTCACATTGACGAAGCTGCCTTGCCTTGGCTGGCTCTTCGCCCACACCGTCGCGACGCCGCTCGGCCTGCGCCTCATCGACAGCAGTACGCTCTCGATCTTCTCACCCAACACGCGACCCGTGGATTACATAAACAAGACCGCTCCGCATCTGGTGCTACGGCCGATGACCTTTCGCCACAACGCGACCGACATTGCCAACCTGCACGCCTACGTGACGCGTATCTCTCCGCGCTATGGCGAGATCACGGCACCGACCGTCATCGTCACCGGCGACAGCGACGCCATCGTTCTTGCCGATATCCATGCGCGCGGCCTTGCGCGCGATATCGCCGGCTCGGAACTGTTGTGGATCGGCAATCTCGGGCACAAGCCGGACTACGTGGTGACCGACGTCATCGTTGCTGCGATCGAGAAGCTGGCGGGCAAGCCGCTCGACCTGCAGGAGATCGCGCGAAGGGCCGAAGCCCGCCTCGCCGCCACAGCGCCGCGCGTCTTGTCAGACGCGCAAAGGACGCTGTAGCGCTTTGAATTGCTGCATGTTTTCTCCTTAAATCGGCTACGATTTAACGACACATGCAGTAGCAATGCTCCAATGCAGGAAAAGTCTTATACGCCGGTGAGCCCGTCCGAGCCGATATAGGCGATGCGCAGCATGTTGGTCGCGCCCGGCGTTCCGAGCGGCACGCCGGCGGAGATGATGATACGGTCGCCCGGCTTTCCAAAGCCCTCCGACGCGACGATCCGGCAGGCCCGGTTGACCATATCGTCGAGATCTGTTGCATCTTCGGTCACGACGCAGTGCAGGCCCCAGACGACCGAAAGGCGCCTTGCGGTCTCGACGATCGGCGAAAGCGCGATAACCGGCACTTGCGGCCGCTCGCGTGCGGCGCGCAGGCCCGTTGCACCTGACGACGTATAGGTGACGATCGCCGCCAGCTTCAACGTTTCCGCGATCTGGTGAGCGGCGAGAGAAATGGCGTCGGCGCCGGTCGCCTCCGGCGGCGTGCGCTGTGCATAGATGATGCCGGGGTAATGCGGGTCGCGTTCGACGTTGCTCGCGATTGAGGCCATGGTCGAAACCGCCTCGATCGGGTACTCGCCGGAGGCGGATTCGGCCGAAAGCATGACCGCATCGGCACCTTCGAACACGGCCGTGGCCACGTCGGACACTTCAGCGCGGGTCGGAACCGGCGACGAAATCATCGACTCCAGCATCTGGGTCGCAACGACGACAGGCTTGCCGGCACGCCGACAGGCGCGCGTCAGCTGCTTCTGCAGGCCGGGAACGGATTCGAGCGGCATCTCCACACCGAGGTCGCCGCGCGCCACCATCAGCGCGTCTGAAAGCTCGATGATCTCGTCGATGCGCTCGATCGCCTGCGGCTTTTCGATCTTCGACATCAGGCCAACACGGCCGCGGGCAACCTTGCGGACCTCGGCGAGGTCTTCCGGCCTCTGGATGAAGGAGAGCGCCACCCAGTCGACCTGCCCTGTCGCCAGCACGGCGTCGAGATCAACGCGGTCCTTCTCCGTCAGCGCGCCGACGCCGAGCAGCGTGTCGGGCAGGCTCACGCCCTTGCGGTCCGATATCCTCGTACCGGAGACAACGGTCGTGACAATGCTCTTGCCGTCCGTTTTCTCGGCCCTGAGGTGCAGCTTGCCGTCGTCGATCAGCAGGCGATCGCCGGGCTTCACTGCCTCGAGAATTTCCGGATGCGGAAGATAGACGCGGGTGTTGTCGCCGGGGATCTCCTTGTTGTCGAGGGTGAACGTCTGGCCGATCTTGAGCTCGACCTTGCCCTCGGCAAATTTGCCGACGCGCAGCTTCGGACCCTGCAGATCGGCGAGAATACCGATCGGCCGGCCGCACCGGGCTTCCACGTTGCGGATCTTCTCGATCATCGAGCGCATGACGTCATGGCTCGCATGGCTCATGTTGATACGGAACAGATCGGCCCCCGCCTCGTGCAGCTTCTGGATCATCTGCTCGTCGGACGACGCCGGTCCGAGTGTGGCGAGGATTTTGACTTTTCTGTTCCGCTTCATCAATTCTGGCTTTCCTGCGTGCCGGGCGTATCGGAAAGCTGAACCATCCAGCTGCCCTGCCGCCCCGTGTCATATTCCTTGAATCCCATCCGCTGGAAGCCGCGTGCGAAGCAGTCCTGCACGCCGGTGATCTTGAACTCGTTCTCGGCGACGCACATGTTGACGTCGCCGGTCCAGCGGCCGCCGCGCACCGCATCTTCCGCGTAGAGATAGTAGTATCTGGATTGCAACTCACCCTCGATCAGGGTCGCGCAGGTCGTCGCCGGCACCTGCCACCAGCCTTCCGTCACCCAGCCTTCCTTGGCGCGGTAACCGATCGCCACGCCAACCAGGGTTTGCGTGCCGTTGCAGACACGAAAATCGGCACGAGCCTCTTCGGCGAAAATAAACGAACCAGAGATTGCCAATAAAAACAGGAGGGTGGCCCAGAACGTTCCCAGGGCCGGTTTCGCTTTGGAAAAAGGATGTCTAGACACGGCTTCCAACGGAACTCCGTTTTGATTTGCGTGGCACTTTCTTGCGACGACCAGCCCCGAAAGTCAACGCAACCCTAATCGATTATAATTGGCATTCTGGTGACAGAAGGTGGAAGAGTTTCGCCTTTTTCTTGCGAATAGCGGTTGCGCATGCGATCACGAGCCGGCGTTGGCAGATCGAGCAGGAGCGGCATGCAGCACTATTCCCCTTACGAGATCGTTGAAGGAAATCCGGCGAATGGTCTCGTTCTTCTGGCCGACCACGCCATGAATCGCCTTCCACCGGAATACGGAAGATTAGGACTTCCGGAAAGCGCCTTCGCCCGTCACATCGCCTATGACATCGGCGTCGAGCCGCTTACCAGGGAATTGGCCGCCGCACTCGATGCGCCGGCCGTGCTCGGTTGCTTCTCGCGGCTGCTGATCGATCCGAACCGCGGCGAGGACGACCCGACGCTGATCATGAAGATCTCCGACGGCGCGATCATCCCCGGCAATCATCCGATCACGGACGAGGAATGGGAGAACAGGCTAAACCGCTTCCATCGCCCCTACCACCGCGCCGTGTCCGAGACCATCGCGCAGGCCGCCGCGGCGGGGGGAAGGGCGCCGCTGGTGATCTCGCTTCATTCCTTCACGCCGACCTGGAAGGGTATCGCCCGCCCGTGGCACGTCGCGGTGCTCTGGGACAACGACCCGCGCGCGGCGTTTCCGCTGATAGAGCGGCTTGAAGCAACGGGCGATATCGTCGTCGGCAACAATGAGCCCTATGATGGGGCACTGCGCGGCGATACCATGTACCGGCATTGCATGACGCCGGGCATCGCCCACGCTCTGATCGAGATCCGCCAGGACCTGATCGCCGACGCGACCGGCGTTGCCGCCTGGGCTCGGCGCCTCGTCCCCGTTCTGGCGGAACTCAACAGCTTGCCGATGCTGCATGACTATCAGCGGCACCCCTCGCGCACGGGCGCCTATGACGGCTGACCACTGCATGCTTCCCTTAAATCGCAGCCGATTTAAGGATAAAACATGCACCAATTCAAAGTGCTACAGCGTCCTTTACGCATCCGATAAGACGCACGGGCGCTGTCAGAGGAGACACTATGATGACGGAACTCAGCCAGGATCAGCAAACCGCTTTCGAAGCCGCGGCCTTCCGGCGGCTGGTGGCGCATCTGCGCGAACGCAGCGACGTTCAGAACATCGATCTCATGAATCTCGCCGGCTTCTGCCGCAACTGCCTGTCCAACTGGTACCGGGAAGCGGCTGAAGCCTCCGGCATAGAGATGAGCAAGGAGGAATCGCGCGAGGCCATCTACGGCATGCCTTATGAAGAGTGGCGCGCGCAGCATCAAACGGACGCATCCGCCGAGCAAAAGCTCGCCTTCGAGCGCAACCGGCCGAAGGAATAAGCTTCTCCATAATTCCACTTGGGCTGGCGACGCGGTGGAGGCGGAAAACGCGTCGTATTTTTCCAGGATCGTGTTCCGGGAAATCGCGCCGCTGTTGCGCAATCGCCCTTGACCTCGGCTGCGGTTCGCGGCAGGTCACAGCACCCAGGAAATTCATCCCCACATAAGGAGAAGATCATGTCGGATGCTCACGGCGTCGCACGCGACCAGCTTCGCGCTTTCATCGAACGGATCGAACGGCTGGAAGAGGAAAAGAAGACCATCGCCGATGACATCAAGGATGTCTATGGCGAGGCAAAGTCGATGGGCTTCGACACCAAGATCCTGCGCAAGGTCATTTCCATCCGCAAGCAGGACCATGACGAGCGCATGGAACAGGAAGCGATCCTTGACACCTATCTGCAGGCGCTGGGCATGGTTCCCGCAGCCGAAGACGCAGCATAAGTACGCCGCCGGATTCCAACAAAATGCCCGCCGGTGCGTCCGGCGGGCATTTTTGTTCCGGGAAGGGCAGCGATCAGTTGGTGCTGAACTTCTTCACTTCCATGAAATTTACTGCACTGCCGCTGAAGCGTGCCGTATCGACCGCGCGGACGCCACTCGTAAAGCCCGCAGCATAGACTGTCGTCGGAGCCACCCGAAGCGACTTGCTGACGAAACGCGGTGCCTTGACGGGTTTCGACAGGGTAGCGACGCGACCGGTCGAAAGCGCCCATTCCGAAATGATCTTCTGCGTCAGCTTGGGCTCGGTGCGGACGGACGAACGGCTCGCAGCTTCTGCGTCCCGCTTCTTCGGCCGATGGCTCTTCGCCGGTGCCTCCGCCTGCGTGCCGAAGGCGCTGTCGAAAACCGACGCCTTCGAGCTCGCGCTGGACTGCGGCGCATAGGCGGCCATTTCAATCGGTTGTGCGGTCGGTTCGGGTTCTGCTGTCGGCGCCGCGAGTGCCACACGCGTTGCCGCCTCAGCAGCGACGTCGCTCGGCGCCTCGGCGGACGCTACAACCGGACGATCGACGAAAGCCGGGACGGCAACCTCGACTCCGGCAACGGCCGCAAGAGCAGCTTCTCCGGCCGGACGCATCGCGGGCACCGGCACGAAAGCAAGCGCCTGAGCTTCGGTGTCGCCGACCGCAGCGTCGGCAGACGCCACAAGCGTTTCGTTGGCAACCAGCGAATTCATATCGCGACGATCAAGCATCTGCGGAACCGGCACCTTCAGCGTGCTGAGATCCGCATATTCCGACGGCACGGCCGGCGTCTGCTGCATGGCCGCAGCCAGCGCCTCCTGGGCGGTGTTCTTCTCGGGAGCGACAAGCGCAACCGCGACGCCGCCATTGGCCGGCGCATCCTTGAACGCCGGGCGCACGGCCGGAACCGGCGCATTGATGTTCTGCTGTTCTTCCGTGGTCGAGCCGGCGACCGATCCCGCGACGCCCGGAAGCGCTTCCTGCGCAGCCGGCGCGGATGCGGCCGGTGCCTCGCCCTCGCCGTCGTCCGCGGCGCCGGCGGCGATTGCCGCTGGTTCTTCATCCTCGTCGCCGCCACCGCCGAAGAGCATGGCGAAGAGATTGCCGCTGCGCTTGCCGCTGACGTCGCCCGGTCCCTTGGCGCCGCCGCCGGCAACTTCGATGGCCGAGGCCCCGACGCGCCGCTTGTAATCGGCAACGGCCTGCTGGTAGCCCGGCAGCGGCTTGCCGTCGGAAGGTACGTGCATGGTCTTGCCGTCCGGGAAGAGGCGCGCGAGCTCGTTGCGGGTCATGCGCGGCCAGGCGCGTACGCCGCCGACGTCCATGTGGACGAAAGGAGAGCCGGACGTTGGGTAATAGCCGACGCCGCCGACCTGGAACTTCATGCCGATCTCGCGCAGCGTCTTGAGCCGAACGTCAGGGATGTAGAAATCCATCGCCTTGCCGAGCATGTGCTGACTTTTCTTGGCGACGCCTTTGGAGCGCGACCGGAGCATGCCGTTGGTGGCCGGAGAGCGATAGGCGGAAACGACGTGGATATAATCGCGCGAACCGCTCTTCTGGTAGACTTCCCAGATGAGGTCGAGAAGCCTCGGGTCCATCTTGGTCGGTTCATTGCGCCGCCAGTCGCGCAGGAAACGGTTAACCTGCTGCAACCCCTTGGAATCGTAGCGGCCGTTGCGCTTGAAGGTGATCTGCGCCTTTTCCTTCGTATGGATGAAATAGAGCTTCAAAGTTCGGGTCTGGCCAGCGGCCTCGACCGGAGGTGCCATGCCCGGCGTGACGAGGGACGCCGCCAAAGCGATTGAGGCAAGAACCTGCGGCGCCTTGCGGGCGATCGCCGAGCAGACTCTGCGCGCTAAGAAGCCGACTGGCTTCTTCAAACCGAACAAATTTGGCATTCAATCCCCGTCCGACGGACAACCGTGCTTTGTTGTCTCAGATGACTGTCAAATAAGGTGACAGCATGGCAAATATGCCACAGTCGTCACCGCCCCTTATAATATAGTGAACAGTTCACTAACAAGGTCTAAACGGCGGTGACCTAATTGCACGGCTAATCAGTTGTGAATGCGTCGAATTTATGCGGCTTCGCGCAGCGGATTATCGGGATCTATGCCGTAATCCTTGAGCTTTCGGTAGAGCGTCGAGCGCCCGATTCCGAGTTTTCGCGCCACTTGACTCATCTGCCCGCGGTAGAACTTCAAGGCAAAACGAATCAGTTCTTCCTCGACCTCGGCGAGTTTGCGCACGTCGCCACCTTCATCGACGCTGGCAATGGCGTTCTCCAGACGGTTATCCGGCGCATGCTCCCGGGACGTTGATTGTTCCGCGACCTTCAAATCGGCATGAGCGTTCGGAGCATATCCGGCAAGCGTCGGAGCGCGCTCCGGCCCGGCCTCGCCCCAGGAGAAACCCGAACGATCGGCGACGACATAGCCGGGGATCTGGGTCGCGATCTGCGGAAAATCCTTGACCGTGAGTTCGTTGCCGTCCGCGAGCACCACCGCGCGGAAAATCGCGTTTTCGAGCTGACGGATATTGCCCGGCCAGTCATAGGCCGTCAGCAGCGCCATCGCGCCGCTCGACACCGTCAGCGGTGCATTGAGCCGCTGCTCCGCGGCAAAGCGCTCGACGAAGGCGCGCACCAGCACCGGAATATCTTCCTTGCGCCGGCGCAGCGCCGGAATGGTGATCGGGAAGACGTTGAGGCGGTAATAAAGATCTTCCCGGAACCGGCCTTCGCGCACCTCGTTGATGAGATCCTTGTTGGTGGCCGAGATCAGCCGCACGTTCACTTTCTGCGGATGACGCGCGCCAACGGTCTCGATCTCGCCCTGCTGGACGGCACGCAGCAGCTTGACCTGAACGTCGAGCGGCAGATCGCCGATTTCATCAAGGAAGAGCGTTCCGCCATCCGCATCGACGAATTTGCCCGTGTGCTTTTCGGTTGCGCCGGTAAAGGCGCCCTTCTCGTGACCGAAGAGGATGCTTTCGACCAGGTTGTGCGGGATCGCACCGCAATTGACGGTGACGAACGGCTTGCCGGCCCGGTCGCTTGCCGACTGGATCGCGCGCGCTACCATCTCCTTGCCGACGCCGGATTCGCCTTCAAGCACGATCGGGATATTGGACTGCGCGGCGCGACGGGCGAGATCGATGACCCGGATCATCGCCGGGCTGGCCGAGACGATGTCGTCGAAGCCGATCGCGCCACCGCGCGACCGACGCGACGTTTTCACCTTGCCGTCGCGGTGCGCCATCTTCAGCGCGTTGCCGATCGCGACCGAGAGCCGCTCCGGCGAGACCGGCTTGACGAGGAAGTCGAAGGCGCCGGCCTGCATGGCGTGGACCACCGTTTCGATGCCGCCCTGTCCGGTCTGGACGATCACGGGCGTATCGACGCCGCGTTCGGCAAGCGCTTCGAGAAAACCGTGGCCGTTCATCTCGGGCATCAGGAGGTCGAGCAGGATGACGTTGATGATACCGCCCTTGCGCACCAGCACTTCGAGACCGCTGCGGCCGTTGTCGGCGAGATGGGCGACGTGACCCAGCCGTTCGATCATGTTCGTCAGCAACCGGCGCTGGACCGGATCGTCATCGATGACAAGAATATGTGATGTCACGAAAGCCTCCTGCTTAGGACACGCGGTACTCTTTGGCCAACCTCATGTGCCAAATCATGCCAGCCATTCGTGCCATAAAGGGCTGAACATCATGTTTTGAGAAAAGCTTGCATTTTATCCATTGGCGGCGATAGCAAAGAGGCCCATATGGCTTGTTGCCCCAGCCACAACGCGAGAAATCCGAAGATGCCGCTATCCGCTCGAAACCTTGCAGCTTACGCCACTCAATCCGCGGTTCGCGCGACGGCCGGACAGGCGCATGGCGTTGCCGCCGATCTCGGCGATCTGCCGTCCTGGCGCCTTGAAGATCTTTACGTCTCTTCCACGGCGGAAGAGTTCCGCTCCGACCTGGCGAAGGCGGATGCCGACGCGATCGCATTCGAGAAGAAATGGAAGGGCAAGCTTACGGAGGCGGCCGGCAAGACCGGTGACGAGGGTATCGGCGCGGCCGTGAAGGAGTTCGAAGCGCTTGAGGACCTGATGGGGCGGATCGCCTCCTTTGCCGGGCTGACCTACTTCTCCGACACGTCGAAGCCTGCAAACGGCAAGCTTTACGGTGACGTTCAGTCGAAGCTTACCGACATGTCGGCTCATCTCTTGTTCTTCTCGCTGGAACTCAATCGCATCGAGGACGGCATCATCGATGCGGCTCTGAAGAACGACACACTCGCAGCACATTACAAGCCGTGGATCCTCGACCTGCGCAAGGACAAGCCCTATCAGCTCGATGACAAGCTGGAGCAGCTTTTCCTCGAGAAATCGATGACCGGCGCGACGGCCTTCAACCGACTGTTCGACGAGACGGTCGCGGCGCTCACCTTCAACGTCGACGGCGAGGCGTTGCCGCTCGAGGTTGCTCTGAACCTTCTGCAGGACCCCTCGCCCGAGACCCGCAAGAAGGCGGCGATGGCACTCGCCGAAACCTTCAAGGCGAACATCCGCACCTTCACGCTGATCACCAACACGCTCGCCAAGGACAAGGAAATCTCCGACCGCTGGCGCGGCTTCGAGGATATCGCCGACAGCCGCCACCTCGCCAACCGCGTCGAACGGGAGGTCGTGGACGCGCTGGCCGCCGCGGTGAAGGCAGCTTATCCGCGCCTTTCGCACCGCTACTACGCCATGAAGGCGAAGTGGCTCGGCATGGAGCAGATGGAATTCTGGGACCGGAACGCGCCGCTGCCGGAAACGCCGAACGCGCTCATCCCGTGGAACGACGCGAAGGACACGGTGCTTTCCGCCTATCACGCCTTCGCTCCGGAAATGGCCACGATCGCCCGGCGTTTCTTCGATGACCGCTGGATCGACGCGCCGGTGCGGCCCGGCAAGGCGCCAGGCGCCTTCGCCCATCCGACGGTTCCGTCCGTCCACCCTTATGTGCTCGTCAATTACATGGGCAAGCCGCGCGACGTGATGACGCTCGCCCATGAACTCGGGCACGGCGTGCATCAGGTACTCGCCGGCGGACAGGGCGCGCTGATGGCTTCGACACCGCTGACGCTTGCCGAAACCGCCTCCGTCTTTGGCGAGATGCTGACCTTCCGGGCGCTCCTCGACCGGACCAAGGACAAGCGCGAGCGCAAGGCGATGCTCGCCCAGAAGGTGGAGGACATGATCAACACGGTCGTGCGCCAGATCGCCTTCTACGAATTCGAGCGCAAGGTCCACACCGCCCGCAAGGACGGCGAGCTTACCGCGGATGACCTCGGCGAGATGTGGCTTTCGATCCAGACGGAAAGCCTCGGGCCTGCGATCCGGATCTCCGAGGGCTATGAAACCTACTGGGCCTATATCCCCCACTTCATCCATTCGCCCTTCTACGTCTATGCTTATGCCTTCGGCGATTGCCTCGTGAATTCGCTCTACGCCGTCTATCGAAAGGCCGAGAAAGGCTTCCAGGAGAAGTATTTCGAGCTCTTGAAAGCGGGCGGAACCAAGCATCATTCGGAACTGCTGGCGCCCTTCGGGCTCGACGCGACAGATCCGTCGTTCTGGGCGCAGGGATTGTCGATGATTGAGGGGCTGATCGACGAGTTGGAGGCGCTTGATAAGGCAGCCTAAGCCGCCGGCTAATGCTCCAACGGCCGGATGTTGAACGGACGACGACCAGCTTCGATGATCGAGAATGCGCCCTATGTCCTTTTCCGGGACGACAGCGAGAACCGGACCACGGTCTTCGCTGAACCCTCGCGCGTGATCACGGCGCGGACGCGAAGTGAATTCTGGCGCGGCCTTGCGGAAATCGAAAGCGCTCACCGCGCCGGAAAGTGGCTCGCCGGCTATATGGCCTATGAGGCCGGCCATCTCTTCGAGGAAAAGCTCGAGCCCTTTGCCGAGGAGAACCGGGAAACACCGCTGATGTCCTTCGGCGTCTTCGACGCGCCCGCGGAAGGTCACCCTCTTGCCGAACCGCAGCGACGGACGGAAAACGAACCCTTTCTTTCCGAGCCTCGCGCCGGCTGGGACTTTCCCGCTTACCGCGCGCGGTTCGAACGCCTGCATCGGCACCTTCGCCAAGGGGACTGCTATCAGGCGAACCTGACGATGCCGATCCGTGCGCGCTGGTCGGGCGACCCACGCGCGGCCTTCTGGTCGCTGATCGAGCGCCAGCCGGTGAAATACGGGGCGCTGGTGGCGCTCGACGGTCCCGTCCTCCTTTCGCGCTCTCCGGAACTGTTCTTCCGCGTCGACGCCGACGGCTGGATCGAAACGCATCCGATGAAGGGCACGGCACCGCGCGGCGCGACGGCCGAGGAGGACGCGGCGATCATTGCCGGGATGCGGGCGGACGAAAAGACCCAGGCCGAAAACCGGATGATCGTCGACCTGCTGCGCAACGACATCTCCCGCGTTACCACAGTCGGAACATTGGACGTCCCGAAACTCTTCGACATCGAGACCTATCCGACCGTTCATCAGATGGTGAGCCACGTCAGGGCCAAACTTCGGCCCGATACCGGTATCGCCGATATTTTTGCGGCTCTCTTTCCCTGCGGCTCCATCACCGGCGCACCGAAGATCCGGGCGATGGAAATCCTCCATGAATTGGAATCCGGGCCGCGCGACGCCTATTGCGGCGCTATCGGCTTCATCGCGCCGAACCGCGTCATGCGATTCAATGTGGCAATCCGCACGATTTCGCTGTTTCCCGACGGCCGGGCAGTCTTCAATGTCGGCGGTGGCATCGTCTTCGATTCGAAGGCCGAGGCGGAATACGACGAATGCCTGCTGAAGGCGCGCTTCGCCATCGGCGACGCCGAGATTGCGCGATGACGGATTTCTCCCTGATCGAAACGCTGCGCTTCGAGCCGGAGAGCGGCTTCGTCCGGCTTCGCTTGCATCTCGCCCGGTTGACGCGCTCGGCGAGGCGGCTTGGCTTTGCAGGCGCAGGCGCTGCGGAAGGGCACCTGAAGGAGGCGGTGCGCGGCGCCGAAGGTCCGCTGCGGGTCCGCTTGACGCTTGATCGCCACGGCGTCATCGCCGTGACCACCGCTCCCTTTTCCCCTCTTCCCCACGATACCGTCTGGCGCGCGCGGATCGCTGCCACAAGGCTCGATTCCAGCGATCGGCTGCTTCGGGTCAAGACGACACGACGCGAGGTCTTCGAGGCGGCGCGCAGCGAGTTCTCCGCAGCGGAGGCCGACGAGGTCATTCTGCTGAATGAAAAGGGCGAGGTCTGCGAAGGCACGATAACCTCGGTCTTTCTCGATGACGGAAGCGGCATTCTGAAGACGCCGCCGATCGCCTGCGGCCTGTTGGCCGGCGTGCTGCGCACCGAGCTCGTCTGCCAGCGCCGCGCGCGCGTTTCCCGGCTCTCCCTTGCCGATCTTGAAAGCGGACGCCTCTACCTCGGCAATTCCCTACGAGGTTTAATCCGGGCGAAACTCGTGGTCTGAACCCGCCAGAGTATAGCGTTTCACCCGGTCGCGCCCTTCGCGCTTGGCAAGGTAAAGAGCCTCGTCCGCTCGCGCGTAAATGTCGTTGACGGTATCGCCCTCGCGGTATTCCGCGAGCCCTACCGAGCAGGTGTAATAGAACTCCGGAATGTTCGAAAGCGGGCGGGCGCTACGCACCTTGTCCAGCAACCGATCGAGAATGAGATGGCTTTCACTGACCGTCGTGTCCGGCAGGATCAGCATGAACTCCTCGCCGCCGATTCGGCCGAAGCAGTCTGAGCGGCGGACGAACCCCTGCATCTGGCGGGCGAAATCGAGCAGCACTTCATCGCCCCGCTGGTGGCCATAGCGATCGTTGATTGCCTTGAAATAGTCGATGTCGATGATCGCGACGCAACCCCACATGTCCGGGTTGCCGGTACAGTTGGTAATGAACTCGCTAAGCCGGTTCATCGTATAGCGCCGATTCGGCACGCTCGTCAGTTCGTCCACTTGCGACGCGCGTACCGCGAAATCGCGGTCCTGCCGCAGTTCGCGTTCCTCCGCGCGTATCGAGGTGATATCGACGGCAATGCAGAGCATCCAGCCGCTAGCGTCGACCGTCTCCGTCATCCACAGCCAGCGGCCGTCATGAAGGTCGGTTTCAAGCGCACGAAACGGGACCTTTCCGCGCCGATGGACCGTGGCCGCGATCCAGGCTTCGATGTCGTCCGTCTTCACCACCGTGCCCTTGCCGCAGGCATAATTGCGCCGCATCAGATCGGCCCAAGTCGGAAAGTCGTCCGGAGCGAGATTATAGGCGGCGCGAAATGCGTCATTGGCAAAACACAAACGGTCCTGCTGATCATAAAGTGCGATCAATACGGGCGATCGGGCCTCCAGTTCCATCAAGGTCTGGAGATGGTCGCCAAGCACGGTCAAATCTCAATCCCTCCGGGTAAACGCATTAGGGAAATGCAATTACAGCAAGAATATACACGCGCAAGAGCTATAACACGAATCGCTTGTGGCCGAATGCCCGCCATGCCAATGGAAGGGAATATGGTTAAATCGCAAAACCTTCCGGCCCTCCAGCATGAAGCACACCCCCTACGACGGCTCGTCGAAACCCTTCACGATCGGCCTCGCCCAGCTCGATCCCGATCGGTGGATCGAACCGGACGATGCGCTTGAATTCTATCTCGACGAAAAGGAGCGGCCGCTCACCTCGATGCGCGAGACCGTCTTCGTTGCCGAGACCGGAACGGAGCCTGCGCAGGGTGAACTCCTGAATGTCCTAACAGAATACCTACCGAGGCAGTATCCGGCGCTTTACCGGCGAGAGGGCGACGCGATGATCGTCGGCAAGCGCCGGGTGGCGCTCGTCGGCGACGCCCCTCTCGTCACCGCGGGTTCGCTAATCCAGGACGATCTTGCGATCATGGAGCGAAGGAATGGCGATTGGCGGCTTGCTGCCGCCTATGTCGCCTTTCCATCCTCCTGGTCGCTGGCAGAAAAATTCGGCCGGGCAATGCACGAGATTCATGCGCCCGTTCCGGGCTTCGGCCAAGGCACGCGCAATGCCGAACTCATCAGCCGCATGTTCGACAATCTTTCGCCCGGCCGCTTCGTCGAACGCTTCAACTGGGCGATCAACGTCGACGGCGCGCTGCACTTGCCGAAGTCGAAGTCCGAAGGGGTCGATGCAGAAGCGATCTCGCTTTCCGAAGATGGGACCTTCATACGTGTTGAACGCCAGACGCTTCGCAAACTGCCCGAGACCGGCGCGATCGTTTTCACGATCCGCATTTATTCAGACCCGCTTGCCGCACTCAGAAGCCACCCCGACGCGGCGGCGCTTGCACAATCCTTCGTTGCCCAACTGCGCGAATTGACGCTGCCTGAAGCTGCCTACAAGGGTCTTGTAAGCAAGCGGGAGGCGCTGATCGCGGCGTTGCTGGCGGTTGCCGGTTAAGCAAAGTCTAAAGTCGCGGTTGACGCGCCGGCTCTTTATTGTGACAGGAAACTATGCTCTTAGAGCATCCGCTTTCAGCGATTTCACCTGGAAGCGGGCAAGATACTCTAGTTCGCAGTGCCTTGGCGCCTTCGGCGCGTTCATCGAACGCCCGGCGCTGCTGGCTTGAACAGAGACCCGAACGCCCGCTTTCCCCGCGCGTTTCAACCAACCTCACAGGGATGTTTTCTCAGGAGAAGACCAAAATGGCAGATACCACTTACCCGGTTTATGGCGAGATCACCGGACCGATCGTCATGATCGGTTTCGGCTCGATCGGCCACGGCACGTTGCCGCTGATCGAACGCCACTTCAAATACGACAAGAACCGGTTGATTGTGGTCGAACCGCGTGAAGACGCCAAGGACACGGAGATTTTCGAGCGCCATGGCGTGCGTCACGTCAAGGCATACGTCACCAAGGACAACTACAAGGAGCTGCTGAAGCCGCTCCTGACAGAGGGCGGCGGCCAAGGCTTCTGCGTCAATCTCTCCGTCGACACCTCCTCGCTCGACCTCATGAAGCTCTGCCGCAAGCTCGACGTGCTCTACATCGACACGGTCGTCGAACCCTGGCTCGGTTTCTACTTCAACACCGAAATGGACAACGCGGCCCGTACGAACTACGCGTTGCGTGAAACGGTGCGCAAGGAAAAGCAGAAGAACCCGGGCGGCACCACCGCGGTATCGACCTGCGGCGCCAACCCCGGCATGGTCTCCTGGTTCGTCAAGAAGGCGCTCCTCAACCTCGCCGACGATCTCGGCCTGAAATATGAGGAACCGCATCAGGACGACCGCGAAGGCTGGGCGAAGCTGATGAAGAAAGCGGGCGTCAAGGGCATCCACATCGCCGAGCGCGACACACAGCGCAGCAAGGAGCCGAAACCGCTCGACGTGTTCTGGAACACCTGGTCGGTCGAAGGCTTCATTTCCGAGGGCCTGCAGCCGGCCGAACTCGGCTGGGGCACGCACGAGAACTGGATGCCGAAGAACGCCAAGAAGCACAAGAAGGGCTGCAAGGCGGCGATCTACCTGGAACAGCCGGGCGCAAACACGCGCGTGCGCACCTGGTGCCCGACGCCCGGCCCGCAGTACGGCTTCCTCGTCACCCATAACGAATCGATCTCGATTGCCGACTTCTTCACCGTTCGCGACAAGGACGGCGAGGTCACCTACCGCCCGACCTGCCACTATGCCTATCATCCCAACAACGACGCGGTGCTCTCGCTGCACGAGATGTTCGGCAACGGCGGCAATGCGCAGCCGGTGCACCACGTTCTCGACGAGAACGAGCTCGTCGACGGCGTCGATGAACTCGGCGTGCTGCTCTACGGCCATGACAAGAACGCCTACTGGTATGGTTCGCGCCTGTCGCTGGAAGAGACCCGGCGTATCGCGCCCTATCAGAATGCTACCGGTCTGCAGGTGACGAGTGCCGTTCTGGCCGGCATGGTCTGGGCGCTCGAGAACCCGAAGGCAGGCATCGTCGAAGCTGACGAGATGGACTACAAGCGCTGCCTGGAAGTGCAACTTCCCTATCTCGGCCCGGTCGAAGGCCACTACACCGACTGGACGCCACTCGAGGGCCGTCCGGGCCTGTTCCCGGAAGACCTCGACACCAAGGATCCGTGGCAGTTCCGGAACATCCTCTTCCGCTGACATCGCAGTAGATAAAGTTGCAGATCCGGCCCGGACCATAGCTGCTCCGGGCTTTCTTATCAGCGCCGATAGGGGTTGCGTGGCAGCGCAAGGCCTGCCGTTCCGAGTGACGGAAATCGCGGTCTAACGTCTTAGAATTGATCACGTTTACGACGTGGAGCGATTCAATCCAAAATCGCCGAGATTTGAGTGACGGTCTTGCTTTCAACTCATGATCGCGGCATGGTTTCGCGCACAGAACGAAACCGCCTTGGCAAGACGCGGGAGAAAACGCCAATGAAGCCTTTCGCCATTCCGACCCTTCTGGCCGCCGCGGCAGCGCTGGCTTCATGCCAGTCGTCGCCACGGGAAATCGGCGGACCGCCGCCTCGCCAGGCTGCCGGCGTCGAAGGCGCCTGGGTCGATCCGAACGGCATCGTTTCCACCTTCGCCGGCGGAACCTTCTCGACACGCACCACCGACACCAACCAGCTCCTCGCCTCCGGCAACTACGTCAATGTCAGCCCGACGCTTGTCGAGATCAGCATGACGTCGCTGGTGCGCAACACCCAGTCGAAGGTCAACTGCGCGCTCGTGACCCAGAGCCAGTTGAACTGCACCACGGATTCCGGCGCACAATTCTCGCTCGCGCGCCGCGGCTGAACCGGATGGACACGGTGACGAAGGGTCCGTTCAACACCCTTCTGAATGAAGAAGGCCTGCCCAAGCGCGGGCCTTTTCTTTGATCGACCAGCGGGAGCGCGCGTCCGATCTACGGGGAGATGATGCTGAGGACCTATGTGGGAAGCTGCCATTGCGGCGCAGTCCGTTTCGAGGCCGATCTGGACATCGGTGCCGGCACCGGAAAGTGCAATTGTTCCATTTGCACGAAGATGCGCCTGTGGTCGGTTCGCGCGAGGCCCGAGGCTTTTCGTCTCATCGAAGGCGAGCGCGAACTGACGGACTACCGGGGAAGGAACAAGGTGGCCCATCACCTTTTCTGCAAGCACTGCGGCGTGCACCCTTTCCAGCGCATCGATGTCCCGAATATGACGGGCAGTCCTTATCTCAATATCAATATCGCATGTCTCGATGGCGTCGACACCGACGAGTTGATGGCAGCACCTCTAAGTTATTACGATGGTCGCAATGACAATTGGGCGGAAACGCCCGCCGAAGTGCGGCATCTTTAGCCCGAAAAGCATCAGCCATCGCGGCCCTTCGAAGGCCGCGTCGTGTGGTTCGGCAGCCGGCTTAACCCTACTGCATGATTCCTTAATCGGGATCGACTTAAAGACAAAATGATGCAGCAATTCAAAGTGCTATAGCGACCTTTTGCGCGTCCGATTGGACGCGCGGCGCTGTAGTTGGAATCCGGCAAAGAAAGGGCGGCTTTAGCGCTTGAAGTCGGCCGCAACTGGTGAAAACATCCGCCACGCCATCTCGGTCGGGGGGATCGAGCATTCCTCGCGATTTCGCAATCGATCGGAAGTCCACAGGCAGAACGGGAGAACATCATGATCAGACACATACGGACCGGCCTCATGACCGCGTCTATTCTCGCCCTTTCTTCGGGCGCCGCCTTCGCCGATTATGAATTGAACATCCTGCACATCAACGATCTCCACTCCCGTATCGAATCGATCAACAAGTTCGATTCGACCTGCTCGGCGGAAGATGAAGGTAAGAATGAGTGCTTTGGTGGCGTCGCCCGCCTGAAGACGCTGATCGACCAGAAACGCCAGGAGTTGACCGGCAAGAATATGCTTCTGCTCAACGCGGGCGACAATTTCCAGGGCTCGCTCTTCTTCACCACCTACAAGGGCGCGGCGGAAGCGGAATTCCTGAACCTGATGAAATTCGATGCGATGACCGTCGGCAACCACGAGTTCGACGAGAGCGAAGACGGCCTCGCCAGCTTCCTCGACAAAGTCACCTTCCCGGTCGTAACGGCAAACGTGCTACCAAGCCACAAGTCGAAGATCGGCGACCGGATCAAACCGTCGATCGTGCTCGATGTCGGCGGCCAGAAGATCGGCATCGTTGGCGCCGTCGCCAACGACACGCCCGAACTCTCCTCTCCCGGACCGGACATCCTGATCGGCGAGGACGTCGCGACGATCACGAGTGCTGTCGAGGAAGTCAAGAAACAGGGGGTCAACAAGATCATTGCGCTGACCCATGTCGGCTACCCGCGCGACCTTGCGGCAATCGCGAAAATTCCGGACGTTGACGTCGTCGTCGGCGGTCACTCCCACAGCCTGTTGTCCAACACCGACGAGAAGGCGGAAGGCCCCTATCCCACGATGGTCGACAATCCGGGTGGCTACAAGGTGCCGGTTGTGCAGGCTGGCTCCTACAGCAAATATCTTGGCGACCTCGTCGTCACATTCGATGACAGCGGCGTCGTAAAGGCCGCCAAGGGCGATCCGATCCTCATCGACTCCGCGGTAAAGCCCGACGAAGCTGTGCTTGCCCGGATCAAGGAACTCGCCAAGCCGATCGAAGAATTGCGAACCAAGGTCATCGCCAAGACGGAAACGCCGATCGATGGATCGCGCGAGAATTGCCGCGCCAAGGAGTGCGAAATGGGCACACTGGTGGCCGACGCCATGCTCGACCGCGTCAAAGGTCAGGGTGTGACGATCGCCATCACCAATGGCGGCGGCCTGCGCGCTTCGATCGACGCCGGCGACGTGACCATGGGTGAAGCGATTACCGTGCTCCCCTTCCAGAACACCCTCTCGACCTTCGAGTTGAAAGGTGCCGACATTCGCGCCGCGCTGGAAAACGGTCTGAGCCAGATCGAAGAGGGTGGCGGACGCTTCCCGCAGGTGGCCGGCCTCAAATATTCCTTCGACCGCACAAAGCCGGCAGGCAGCCGGTTGGTGTCTGTCGAGGTGAAGGAGGGCGAGGCCTTCACCGCGCTCGACCCGGAAAAGACCTATTCGCTGGTCAGCAACAACTTCATGCGCGGCGGCGGCGACGGCTATGACGTCTTCAAGACCAAGGGCGAGAACGCCTATGATTACGGTCCGGGGCTGGAGACGGTGCTCGCCGACTACCTTGCCGCGCACCAGCCGTTCAAGCCCTATACCGATGGCCGCATCACGGAAGTCGCTGCGGCGTCTGGCACGACTGCGAGCGACATGGCTGCTCCGGCAGAGGAGGCGAAGCCGGCCGAGAGCACCGCTGCCGCACCCGCTCAGCCGGCAACCGAGACGGCGGCTGCCGGACCGCAGAAGCACGTCATCGCCCGCGGTGACACACTTTGGGACCTCGCCGAGTCCTTCTATGGCGACGGCGCGCTCTGGCAGAAGATCTCCGCAGCCAACGGCGAGCCCGCTCCGCGCAGGCTCGAAATCGGCCGCGAGCTGGCAATTCCGGCCAAGTAAGACAATTTGCCTCTGGCAGATCGGCCGGCGCGGGCTTCCCCGCGCCGGCATTTCTTTTTAGAAGAGCTTGAGACCGACGGCGCTGGCAACCAGAAGCGCCCATGAGGACCGAGATGACGACCGCACGCGCCGAACCGACCACCGACCACCCTGCCGTGAGATCCGGGAAGATCGGCGTGCTGCTCGTGAACCTCGGCACGCCGGACGGCACCGACTACTCCTCGATGCGCCGTTACCTCAAGGAGTTCCTGAGCGACAGGCGCGTCATCGAATGGTCGCGTCTCTACTGGTATCCGATCCTCTACGGCATCGTGCTCAACACGCGACCCGGCAAGGTCGGCAAGACCTACGAGCTGATCTGGAACAAAGAACTGAATGAGAGTTGGCTACGCACCTACACCCGCAATCAGGCCGAACTGATGGCGAAGACCTTTGTCGATCGGCCGGCGGTCGTCATCGACTGGGCGATGCGCTACGGCCAACCGTCCATCGCCTCGCGCATGGAAGTGCTGCAGAAGGAAGGTTGCGATCGCATCCTCGTCTTTCCGCTCTATCCGCAATATGCGGCGGCCACGACCGCAACGGTCAACGACAAGGCGTTCGAGGCGCTGTTGAAAATGCGCTGGCAGCCGGCGCTGCGAACCGTTCCGCCCTATCACGACGATCCGGTCTATATCGATGCGCTCGCCGCCTCGATCAGCAAGCATCTTGCAGCGCTCGACTGGGAGCCGGAAGTCGTGCTCGCCTCCTTCCACGGCATTCCGAAGAGCTATTCCGACAAGGGGGATCCCTATTATTTCCAGTGCCAGCAGACCGCGCAGCTATTGCGCGAGAAGCTCGGCTGGCCGGAGGAAAAGCTGCAGGTCACCTTCCAGTCCCGCTTCGGCCCGGAGGAATGGCTGCAGCCCTATACCGACAAGACCGTCGAGAAGCTGGCGAAGGACGGCATCAAGCGCCTCGCGGTCGTCAATCCCGGCTTCGTTTCCGACTGTCTGGAGACGCTGGAGGAAATCGCCGGCCAGGCCGCCGAAAGCTTCCACCACAATGGTGGCGAGAAATTTGCGCACATTCCTTGTCTGAACGACAGCATGGAAGGCATGGCCGTGCTCAATCACGTCGTGCGCCGCGAGCTTGAGGGCTGGCTCTAGGCGGCCCTTCTCTACACACCGCTTGAATTATTGCGCCGAATCGCCACGTCATACTCTCGGGGCACTCCAAACGCTGGAGTTGCGAAGAGGGAGATATGTCGGTGGGCGGCATGGATATCGCAGTCATTGCATTCGTCGTTCTCGTCGTCCTGGTGCTTTTCGCCGGGATCAAGACGGTGCCGCAGGGCTATCGCTACACGGTCGAGCGCTTCGGCCGCTACACGAAGACCATGGAGCCGGGACTGAACCTCATTATTCCTTTCATCGATCGCATCGGGGCGAAGATGAATGTGATGGAGCAGGTTCTCGATGTGCCGACGCAGGAGGTCATCACCAAGGACAATGCCAGCGTCGCGGCGGATGCGGTGGCCTTCTATCAGGTGCTAAATGCCGCGCAGGCCGCCTATCAGGTGTCCAATCTCGAGAACGCCCTTCTCAATCTGACGATGACAAACATCCGCTCGGTGATGGGGTCGATGGATCTCGACGAGCTGCTTTCGAACCGCGACACGATCAACGACCGGCTTCTTCACGTCGTTGACGAGGCTGCCAACCCCTGGGGTATCAAGATCACCCGCGTAGAGCTCAAGGACATCGCCCCGCCGAAGGATCTGGTCGACGCCATGGCTCGGCAGATGAAGGCGGAGCGCGAAAAGCGTGCTCAGGTGCTCGAAGCCGAAGGTGCCAGGAACGCGCAGATCTTGCGCGCCGAGGGCTCGAAGCAGTCTGCCATCCTTCAGGCGGAGGGGCAGCGCGAGGCCGCGTTCCGCGACGCGGAAGCGCGCGAGCGGCTTGCCGAGGCCGAAGCCAAGGCGACGAGGATGGTTTCCGAGGCGATCGCCGCCGGCGACGTGCAGGCGATCAACTATTTCGTCGCACAAAAGTACACCGAGGCGCTCGCTTCGATCGGCACGGCGAACAACCAGAAGATCGTGCTGATGCCGATGGAGGCCTCCTCGCTGATCGGCTCGCTCGGCGGCATCGGCGCCATCGCCAGGGAAGTCTTCGGCGAGGGCCAGCCTCCTAGCTCGCCTCGCCCACGCCAGTCGACGCCGCGTAGCGGTCCGGCCGGCAATTCGTCCGAAACGACCTCTTGAGGGCGTCCCCATGATCGCACGCATCCTCCTCGAACTCGGCCCCTGGAGCTGGTGGGTGCTCGGCCTCGTCCTGCTGGCGGCGGAACTGGTGCTGCCAGGCGTGTTCCTGGTTTGGATCGGGTTCGCAGCGCTCGCTACCGGCAGCCTGTCCCTCCTCCTCTGGGATACGGCATTCTGGGTCTGGGAGATCCAGGTCGTCGTCTTCGCGCTGCATTCGGTGTTCGCCGTGCTCATCGGGCGGCGCTTCGTCTCCTCCTCGGTCGAGAGCGATGAACCGCTGCTCAACAAGCGTGGCGAAAGCCTCGTCGGCCGCACGGCGGTTTTGGAGCAACCGATCGCAGAGGGCCGAGGGCGCGTACGCCTGGACGACACGACCTGGTCGGTCGAAGGGCCTGATCTGCCGGTCGGCACGCGCGTGCGGATCGTGGCAAGCAGCGGCCGGAACCTGACCGTCGAGCGTGCCTGAGCGCATGGCAGCAAACCGGTCTCGAAACCGGATTTTCCATTTGGAAACGATTGGTTAACCACGCGCCTTTACGGTTGCGAAACGATTGCAATCACGTTTTCGCGGACAGACGGCGCATGGTGCCCAATATTTCACGCTCGACCACAGCGGGCGCCTTGCGTCCGAGGATGCGGGCGTGGCTCGTGGCGGGCTGCGCCCTCTTCGCCGGCACACCCGCCGGCGCGGAAAGCCCTCCTCCAGACGCCCCGGTCGCGAATTTGGCCCCTGGTACCCTCGGCCAAACGGCAAATGTCGCAGCGATCACCGACCCGCAAACGACCGGTGCCGTTGCCGGCAGCGACCTTCCCCCGGCACTCGACGAGGACTTCAACCGCCTGAACCGGCGCGAGGACACGATCGATGGTCTGCGCGCGCGCATCGATCCCTACGAGGGCCAGGCGCCGGGCATCCGCATCGGCACGTTCGTCCTGAAACCCGCCCTCAGCGAAACCTTCAATCACGAGCGGCAAAGGACCGGGGGCCGCAGCGAGAGCCGAAGCTTCATCGAAACCGGTCTAAAGGGATCGCTCACCTCGGACTGGTCTCGCCACCAGCTGAGCATCACCGGCGAAGGCGTCTTGCAGAACAACACATCGGGCCGGGGCGAAGAAGAACCGCGCGCGGACCTCGACGCCGAATTGCGCCTCGACCTCAGCGAGCAGACGACCGCCAGGCTGAGGGCCGGTTACAGCTTCGAACGGGAAGACGCCAACGATCCAAACGCGATTGCCAATGCCGAGACGCAATCCGGCGTCAACATCTATCGGCTGGGCGGGGCCGTCGAGCGCGACTACGGTCTCATTCGCGGATCGCTCGGTGCCGATTTCGAGCGCCGAACCTATGGGGATGTCGAGCTCGACAACGGGGCTACGCTTTCCGTCGAGGACCGCAACCGCAATATCGGCATTCTGAACGCGCGCATCGGCTACGAGCTTTCTCCGGCCCTTATCCCGTTCCTCGAAGCGTCGGTCGGAAAGTCGAACTATGATCTGCGCGAGGACACGCTCGGCTTCGAGCGGTCCTATCAAAGCTACGCGGGCCGCGCCGGGTTGGAAGTCGACCTTGGCGAAAAGCTCAACGGCGAACTCGCGCTCGGTTACGAGACCTACCGCTTCGACGGCGACCGGCTCGGCGATCTTCGCGGACTTTCGGTTGACGGACGCGTCAACTGGTCGCCGCAGCGCGGCACCGGCGTCCTGCTCGGTGTCGCAACCTATCTCGACCCGTCGACGACACCTGGCGACGCAGGCTCGATCGACTATGTGCTGACCAGCATCGTCACCCGCGAACTGCGTTCGACATTGGTTGCCCGCCTGTCGAACAGTGTGACATTGCGCAACTTCCCGTCGGATGCCATCTCCTCCGACGAAACCACCTGGCGAACCGGCACCGGCCTGACCTGGGACATGAACCGCTATCTCGCGCTCACCGGCGACGTCAGTTACGAACGAACGAACAGGGATCGCGGCGAGTCGAGCGACACCGCCCGCATCGGTCTCGGTCTGACGCTAAGGCGCTAGAGCAATTCCAGCAAAAGTGGGTAGCGGCTTTCCATCCGAAATTGTGTCGCTTCAAGGAGTTGGATCATTTCATCGTTTCAATAAAACGATGAAATGATCCAAGAGCGAAGAAGAGGATCGGTAAAGAGCGTCACTGCATAATAAAAAAGGCCGCGCCCTCTGGCGCGACCCGCTTTTCAGTCCGACTGAGATCACTTCAGGCTTTGCAGCAGTGCCTTCAGCGGCTCCTCGACGGAGGGCCTGATGTCGCCGCGCTCGAGCGCGAAGGCGACGTTCGCGAGGATGAAACCGTCCTTCGCCCCGCAATCGTAGGTATCGCCGCGGAAGTGATAGGCGGCGAAAGGCTGCATGCCGGAAAGCTTCACCATGCCGTCGGTCAGCTGGATCTCGTTGCCGGCGCCGCGCTCCTGCCGTTCCAGGATCGGGAAGATCTCCGGCTGCAGGATGTAGCGGCCGTTGATGAAGAAGTTGGACGGCGCGGTACCGGGCGCGGGCTTCTCGACCATCTTGGTGATCTTGAAGCCGTCGCCGATTTTGTCGCCGACGCCGACGATGCCGTATTTTTGCGCCTGGTCGGGCGCACATTCCTCGACGGCGATCACGTTGCCGCCGCTTTGCTCGTAGAGTTCGACCATGCCCTTGAGGCAGCCCTTCTCACCCTTCATGATCATGTCGGGCAGCAGAAGCGCGAAGGGTTCATCGCCGACGAGATCGCGCGCGCACCAGACCGCATGGCCGAGACCGAGCGGCGCCTGCTGGCGTGTGAAGCTGGTGGTGCCGGCCTTCGGCAGTATCGCCTCGAGCAGCTCGATTTCCGCCTTCTTGTTCCGTTCGCGCAGCGTCTGGTCGAGTTCGACCTGGATATCGAAATAGTCCTCGATCACCGCTTTGCTGCGGCCGGTCACAAAGATCAGATGCTCAATGCCTGCTTCCAGCGCTTCATCGACGACATACTGGATGACCGGCTTGTCCACCACCGTCAGCATCTCCTTCGGCACCGCCTTGGTCGCCGGCAGGAAACGCGTCCCAAGGCCCGCCACGGGGAACACGGCTTTGCGGACTTTATGCTTGTCGGTCATAGACACCTCCTTGCAGTGGTTCTCAACTCTAGCCTCAAAAAGGCAAATTGGATTGGAATTAGTCGCCGATTGCTATTTTTTTGCAAAAGAGGACGACCTGGCTTATTCATGGTAAAGACTTTGTTGACTTCGTTTCTGTAGGCTTCTCCCCTGATCCGATGCGGATTCCGCTGTTCGGAGTGAAGAGAACCGCATGCTGCCCTTTCGCGGCATGCTGCGGGCGACATTGCAAAACCGGAGTATTCCGCCCGGCATGAACGCTGGCTGAACGCTCCGATGAGAAACGGAACCGATAGCTGATGATCAGAAACCGCAGAACGTTCTTCCGCCATATCGCCGCCGCCCTCATCGTTACCGCCGCTACGCTTGGTTCAGCACCTGCACACGCGGACCCTGGCTTCCAGAACTGGATCAACAAGTTCTACGCGACCGCCGCCAAGAGCGGCATTACCCAAGCGACCTATCGCAAGGCGTTCGCCGGCGTGAAGACGCCCGATCCGGCGGTTCTCGAAAAGGCGAATTACCAGCCCGAGTTCAAGCACAAGATTTGGGAATATATAGACTCGCGTGTCAATCCGTACACGAAGCGCGTCGGCCAGGAAATGGCTGCCAAGCATGCCCGAACGCTCAACTATCTAGAGAGGCACTTCGGCGTCGACAGGAACATTCTCCTGGCAATCTGGTCGATGGAAACGAACTACGGTGCCGTCCTCGAAAAGGACGACCGGCTGCACTATGTGCCGCGCGCGCTTGCGACGCTTGCCTATGCCGATCCGAAGCGGGCCAAATTTGCCAGAACCCAGTTGATCGCCGCGCTGAAAATCCTGCAAAGCGGCGACATCACGCCGCGCGAGTTGACCGGGTCCTGGGCGGGCGCCATGGGACACACGCAGTTCATTCCGACGAGCTACCTGCTTTATGCGGTCGATGCCGACGGAAACGGGCACCGCGACATCTGGAATTCGGTCCCGGATGCACTGGCCACAGCCGCCAACCTCTTGAAAAAGAATGGCTGGCAGCCGGGTGAGACCTGGGGCTACGAAGTCGTGGCGCCGGCCAGCGCCGCGAAATATTCGGGCCAGACGAAGACCCTCGGCCAATGGGCAGCGCTCGGCTTCATCCGGCCGAACGGCAAGGGTTTCCGAAGCCCGAACACGCGCGCCGAACTGAAACTGCCGACCGGCGGCAACGGCCCGGGCTTCCTGATGACGCGCAACTTCTTCGTGATCAAGCGCTACAACGCATCCGATTCCTATGCGCTCGGCGTCGGCCTCCTTGCCGACCAGATCGCCGGCTACGCAGGAATGCAGCAGCGCTGGCCGCGTCCGGACGGATCCCTCGATATCAGCGAAAAGTTCGAGTTGCAGAACCGTCTTAAGGAGCTCGGCTATTACAGCGGCGAGGTCGATGGCAATTTCGGCTCGGGCTCCAAGGCCGCGATCCAGGCCTTCCAGACCCAGAACGGCCTGACACCGGATGGCGAACCGACGCAACACCTCCTGCGCGCCTTGCGCAACTGACGGCACTTCCGCACGAATTTTGCAAATCACGGCGATTTCCGATCATTCGATCCCAAATCGCCGTGATTTGGCGTATGTATGCTATAGTGAGTTGCACATGCAGCGCCTCGCGTGTCATGGATGCGCAAACTCGCTGTAGCACCTGGAATTGCTGCGTTTGACGGTGAAAGCGATTATGTTGCCAATCAGAGACGCTGGGGTGAAGCGGTTCTTGCATCCGTTTCGTTTCGCGCCGATCCTTATAGGGGCCGTGGCAATGCTCGTCGCCGGCTTCTTTGCCACCATGGCCGAAGCGCAGGAGCCGGTCCCGCGGCGCAATGTCCTGCAGAGGCTCTTCGGCGTCTTCGTTCCCCAAAGGCGCATCTACTACCGGGATCAGTACGACTATCCCCGCCAGCCTGCGCCACGACGGGTGCTGAAACGCCGACAGCAGCAACCGGCAGAGCCGCAGCAGCGCCGCCAACAACGCGCCAAGCCGCGCCTGGCGGCAACGCCGCCGCCGGCGCCGGTTGTCGAGAAATCGCCGGATGCGAAAAAGGTCCTGGTCGTCGGCGATTTCGTTGCCGGGAGCCTTGGCGACGGTCTGAAGACTGCCTTCGAGACAACGCCGGGGATTATCGTCGAAACCCGCGCCAACGGCTCTTCGGGCCTTGTCCGCAACGATTATTTCGACTGGCCGAAGATCCTGCCAGACTATGTGGCAGAGCTGAAACCTTCCGTAATTGTCGTCAGTCTCGGTGCCAATGACCGACAGCTGATGCGGATCGGCGACGTCAAGGAGAAGTTCCGCACAGATGTCTGGACCGAGGAATACCGCAAGCGGGTCAACGCTCTCGCAACTCTGGCGCGCAAGGATTCGCTTCCGGTTCTCTGGGTCGGCATGCCACCGTTCCAATCGAGCGCCATGACCGCCGACATGGTGACATTCAACGGCATCTTCCGCGAAGAGGTCGAAAAGGCCGGCGGCCAGTTCATCGACATCTGGGACGGCTTCGTCGACGAGGGCGGCAAATTCGTGCTGACCGGCTCCGACATCAACGGCCAGCAGGTCCGTCTGCGTGGTTCCGACGGCATCAACCTGACCAAGGCTGGCAAGCGCAAGCTCGCCTTCTATGTCGAGAAGGACATCCGCAAGCTGCTTGGCGAGGCGGCAGCAACCGACACGGACGTGCCGGGCGCGGAGGGGCTGAAAGATCTGGTGGTGACAGCTCCGCTTGCGAACGAGGATATCGTCAAGACACAGCCGATCAGTCTGACCGATCCGGAACTCGACGGCGCGACCGCGCTTCTCGGCGGTGACACCCCGTTGAAGAGCACCGGCAAGAGCCCGCGCGACCTGCTCATCGAAAAGGGCGAGGTCGTCGTAGCCCCTCCTGGGCGTATCGATGATTTCCGCCTGGCAAAACCGCAGTCGGCGGCCGCTAAGCCCGTGACCGCGAACTGAGCCTCGGGCGAATCGATCTGTCGGCTTCATGGGGGAACGAGAGTGCCGATATGGCCCGATGTCGTGCATCGTGAACTCCGCCCCCTCCATCCCTCGAGCTCGGCCGGTCAAGCGCAAGAATGACGCCCGGGAATAATGAGCCCCAAAGAAAAAGGCCCCGCAATCATCTTGCGAGGCCTGTGAAAGTTGTACGCGGAAGCGACTACCGCGGCAGGACGCTCGACCCCATCAGCGCTTCGTCGATGGCACGCGCCGCCTGCCGGCCTTCGCGGATCGCCCAGACGACGAGCGATTGGCCGCGGCGGATGTCCCCCGCGGTCCAAAGCTTGTCGACCGACGTCCTGTAGTCCCGCTCATTGGCGACGACGTTGGTCGAACCGCGGCGGTCGGTATTGAGGGACAGCTTGTCGCCGAGATCCTTGAGCACGCTGTTGGTGAAGGGACCGCGGAAGCCGATGGCGATGAAGGCGAGATCGGCCTTGATGATGAACTCGGTTCCGGCGATCGGCTTGCGCCGCTCGTCCACCTGACAGCACTTGACACCGGTAAGCACACCGTCCTCGTCACCGACGAACTCCAGCGTCGCGACCTGGAACTCGCGAACCGCACCTTCCGCCTGGCTGGAGGACGTGCGCATCTTCGTCGCCCAGAATGGCCAGACGGCGAGCTTGTCTTCCTTCTCCGGCGGTTGCGGACGAATATCGAGCTGCGTCACCTTGACTGCACCCTGGCGGAAAGCCGTGCCGACGCAGTCGGATGCCGTGTCGCCACCGCCGACGACGACGACGTGCTTGCCGCCGGCGAGGATCGGTTCGGAGGGCCAGCCGACGCTGTCGATGTTCTCGCGGCCGACGCGGCGGTTCTGCTGCACGAGGTACGGCATGGCATCGTGCACGCCTTCAAAGTTCACGCCCGGGATTCCGGCATCGCGCGGGGTCTCGGAGCCGCCGCAATAGAGCACGGCATCATTGTCGTCGAGGAGCTTGTGCACCGGCAGGTCGACGCCGACATTGATGCCGCAATGGAAGGTGACG
The DNA here is from genome assembly GCF_013283645.1 of Sinorhizobium psoraleae. GTDB lineage: Bacteria > Pseudomonadota > Alphaproteobacteria > Rhizobiales > Rhizobiaceae > Sinorhizobium > Sinorhizobium psoraleae. The sequence goes on along the minus strand of NZ_JABEKV010000001.1, from coordinate 731,439 downwards.
CCCTCGCCCCGCATTTGCTCGATACGGCGATCGATGAAATTCTTCTCCATCTTGAAATCTGGAATGCCGTAACGCAGCAGCCCGCCGGGCTTCGACTCGCGCTCGTAGACATGGACCTCGTGACCGGCGCGGGCAAGCTGCTGAGCGGCCGCCATGCCGGCGGGGCCGGAACCGATGACCGCGACTTTCTTGCCGGTCTTGGTGACGGCCGGCTGCGGCACGATGTATCCCATTTCGTAGGCCTTGTCGGCGATCGCCTGTTCGACCGTCTTGATCGCCACCGGCACGTCCTCGAGGTTCAGCGTGCAGGCTTCCTCGCACGGCGCCGGGCATACGCGACCGGTAAACTCCGGGAAGTTGTTCGTCGAGTGCAGGTTGCGGATCGCCTCGTCCCAGTTGCCGTTGTAGACGAGGTCGTTCCAGTCGGGAATCTGGTTGTGCACCGGGCACCCCGTCGGCCCGTGGCAATAGGGAATGCCGCAGTCCATGCAGCGCGCAGCCTGCTTTTGCACTTCCTGGTCGGACATGGGAATGGTGAATTCACGGAAATGGCGGATGCGGTCGGATGCCGGCTGGTACTTTGCCACCTGCCGGTCGATCTCCAAAAACCCAGTAACCTTGCCCATCTTACGATCCTGATACCTTCAAATCTGAACAAGCGCGTTCAAGCGCGCGAGGTGCCCCCGGGATCCTGCCGGACCGGGGACCGTTGTCACAGAGGCCGGTTACTCGGCCGCTTCAGCCATCTTCATGCGCTCCATGTCTTCGAGCGCGCGGCGGTATTCGACTGGCATGACCTTGCGGAATTTCGGCCTGTAATCCGCCCAGCCATCGAGGATCTCCTTGGCACGGGGCGAGCCCGTGTAATGCAGATGGTTCGAGATCAGCTGGTAAAGTCGCTCCTCGTCATGGCGCGTCATGTCGCCCGACACATCGACCATGCCCTTGTGCATCAGGTCGCCGCCGTGATGGTGCAGCTTCTCCAGCATGTCGTCTTCCTCCGGCACCGGCTGCAGCTCGACCATCGCCATGTTGCAGCGGCGGGCGAAATCGCCCTCCTCGTCGAGAACATAGGCGACGCCGCCGGACATGCCGGCCGCGAAGTTGCGGCCCGTTCCGCCGATGACGACGACCACGCCGCCGGTCATGTATTCGCAGCCGTGATCGCCGACGCCCTCGACGACCGCGATCGCACCGGAGTTACGCACCGCGAAGCGCTCGCCGGCGACGCCGTTGAAGTAGCATTCACCCGAGATCGCGCCGTAAAGAACGGTGTTGCCGACAATGATCGACTGATGCGGCACGATCCTCGAGGCTTCCGGCGGCCGGACGATGATGCGCCCGCCCGAAAGGCCTTTTCCGACATAGTCGTTGCCGTCGCCCACCAGGTCGAAGGTAATGCCGCGAGCGAGGAACGCGCCGAACGATTGGCCCGCCGTGCCTTTGAGCGTCACGTTGATCGTATCGTCCTTCAACCCCTTGTGCCCCCAGCGCTTGGCAAGCGCACCCGAAAGCATCGCGCCGGCCGAACGGTCGACGTTCTTGATCTCGGTCTCGAAGGCGACCGGCGCCTTGGTTTCGAGCGCGTTCCTCGCCTTTTCGATCAGCTTGCGATCGAGAATGTCGTCGATCGGGTGGTTCTGGCGCGCCGTCCAATAGGTCGCTTCCTTCGGTGCCTCCACCTTGTGGAAGATCTTCGAGAAGTCGAGACCTTTGGCCTTCCAGTGTTCGATCATCCGGTCGCGCTCGAGCAGTTCCGAAGCGCCGATGATCTCGTCGAACTTCTTCACCCCAAGCGAGGCGAGAATTTCGCGCACTTCCTCGGCAACGAAGAAGAAGTAGTTGATGACGTGTTCCGGCGTGCCCTTGAAGCGCTTCCGCAAGACCGGATCCTGGGTCGCGACACCGACAGGACAGGTGTTCAGGTGGCACTTGCGCATCATGATGCAGCCGGCGGCGATCAGCGGCGCGGTCGCGAAGCCAAACTCGTCGGCACCAAGCAGCGCCCCGATGATGACGTCGCGGCCGGTCTTCAGGCCGCCGTCGACCTGCAATGCGACGCGCGAGCGCAGGCCGTTCAGCACCAGCGTCTGCTGCGTTTCGGCAAGGCCGATTTCCCACGGGCTGCCCGCGTGCTTCAGCGAGGTCAGCGGCGAGGCGCCGGTGCCGCCGTCGAAGCCGGCGATCGTGATGTGGTCGGCGCGCGCCTTGGCGACGCCGGCTGCAACCGTACCGACGCCCACTTCCGACACCAGCTTGACCGAGACGTCCGCTTCCGGATTGACGTTTTTCAGATCGTAGATCAGCTGCGCCAGATCCTCGATCGAATAGATGTCATGGTGCGGCGGCGGCGAGATGAGACCGACGCCCGGGGTCGAATGCCGGGTTTTGGCAACCGTCGCATCCACCTTGTGGCCGGGCAGCTGCCCGCCCTCACCGGGCTTCGCCCCCTGGGCCACCTTGATCTGCAGCACGTCGGCATTGACCAGATATTCGGTGGTGACGCCGAAACGGCCGGACGCAATCTGCTTGATCGCCGAGCGCTCGGGATTCATCGAGCCGTCGGGACGCGGCAAATAGCGATCGCTTTCCTCGCCACCTTCGCCGGTGTTCGACTTGCCGCCTATGCGGTTCATTGCGATCGCCAGCGTCGTATGCGCCTCGCGGCTGATCGAACCGAAGGACATCGCCCCGGTCGAGAAACGCTTGACGATATCCGCCGCCGGCTCGACCTCCTCCACCGGGATCGGCTTGCGGCCAACGGCCTCGGCGCTCTTGATCGTGAAGAGGCCGCGGATCGTGTTCATGCGCAGCGACGACGCATTCACCATTTCGGCAAATTCGCGATAGCGGTCCTCGGCATTGCCGCGCACCGCGTGCTGGAGCGAGGCAATGGCATCTGGCGTCCAGGCGTGGCTCTCGCCGCGCATGCGATAGGCATATTCGCCACCGATATCGAGGGTGTTGGCGAGCACCGGATCGGCCCCGAAGGCGGCCTTGTGGCGGGCGACCGTTTCGGCCGCGATCTCCTCGAGACCGATGCCTTCGATCGTCGTCGCCGTGCCGAAGAAATACTGGTCGACGAGCTTCGACGACAGACCGACGGCGTCAAAGATCTGGGCGCCGCAATAGGACTGATAGGTCGAAATGCCCATCTTCGACATGACCTTGAGGATGCCTTTGCCGACCGCCTTGATGTAGCGGTTGACAACCTCGTTGGCGTCGACTTCCTTCGGGAACTCGCCGCGCTTGTGCATGTCCACCAGCGTATCGAAGGCGAGATAGGGGTTGATCGCCTCCGCGCCGTAGCCGGCGAGCAGGCAGAAATGATGCACCTCGCGCGGCTCGCCCGATTCGAGCACGATGCCGACCGAGGTCCGCAGGCCCTTGCGGATCAGGTGATGGTGCACGGCCGCCGTCGCAAGCAGCGCCGGAATCGCAACACGATCCGGGCCAACCTGGCGGTCGGAGAGCACGATGATGTTGTAGCCGCCCTTGACCGCCGCTTCCGCCCGCTCGCAGAGACGATCGAGCATTTCCGGCATCCCTTCCGCACCGCGCGAAATGTCATAGGTGAAGTCGAGCGTCTTGGTGTCGAACCGATCTTCCGTATGGCCGATCGAGCGGATCTTTTCGAGATCGCCATTGGTGAGGATCGGCTGGCGAACCTCGAGCCGCTTGGCATGCGCCATGCCTTCGTGGTCGAGGATGTTCGGGCGCGGGCCGATGAACGAGACGAGGCTCATCACCAGTTCCTCGCGGATCGGATCGATCGGGGGGTTGGTGACCTGCGCGAAGTTCTGCTTGAAATAGGTGTAAAGCAGCTTGGCCTTGTTCGACATGGCCGAGATCGGCGTGTCGGTGCCCATCGAGCCGATCGCTTCCTGCCCGGTCGTCGCCATCGGCGACATCAGGATCTTGGTGTCTTCCAGCGAATAACCAAAGGCCTGCTGGCGGTCGATCAGCGACACGTCGCGGCGAAGCGCCCGCGGCTCGACCGGCTTCAGATCCTCAAGGATCAATTGCGTGTCATTGAGCCACTTGCGGTAGGGATGCTTGTTGGCGAGCGTCGACTTCACCTCCTCGTCGGAGATGATACGGCCCTCTTCCATGTCGATCAGCAGCATCTTGCCGGGCTGCAGCCGCCACTTCCTGACGATCTTGTCTTCGGCGACCGGCAGCACGCCGGCCTCCGACGCCATGATGACGCGGTCGTCGCTGGTGACGATGTAGCGCGCCGGACGTAGGCCGTTGCGGTCGAGCGTGGCGCCGATCTGGCGACCATCGGTGAAGGCAACGGCCGCAGGGCCGTCCCACGGCTCCATCAGCGCTGCATGGTACTCATAGAACGCCTTTCGTTCCGGCGACATCAACTGGTTGCCGGCCCAGGCTTCGGGGATCAGCATCATCACCGCATGCGCGAGCGAGTAGCCCCCCTGCACGAGAAATTCGAGCGCGTTGTCGAAGCACGCCGTATCCGACTGACCTTCGTAGGAAATCGGCCAAAGCTTGGAGATGTCGTCACCGAAGAGCGGCGAGGAGACGGAAGCCTGCCGCGCCGCCATCCAGTTGACGTTGCCGCGCAGCGTGTTGATCTCGCCGTTGTGCGCGACCATGCGATAGGGATGCGCGAGCTTCCAGGACGGGAAAGTGTTCGTCGAGAACCGCTGGTGTACCAGCGCCACCGCCGACTGGAAGCGCTCGTCGGAGAGATCCTTGTAGTAGGCGCCGACCTGGTAGGCGAGGAACATGCCCTTGTAGACCACGGTCGAAGTCGACAGCGATACGACGTAGAAGCCGAGATCGCCGCCGTCCGCCTCCGCATAGATGCGGTTGGAGATCACCTTGCGCAGCGTGAACAGCCGGCGCTCGAATTCCGCGTTGGTCGCGGCGTCGCGGCCGGCACCGATGAAGACCTGCACGTGGTGCGGCTCGGTTGCGGCGATGTCCGGCGCCTTCGAAAGCGATGAATTGTCGACCGGCACGTCGCGGAAACCGAGCAGGTGCTGGCCCTCCTCGGCGACGACTTCGCTGATTACGTCCTTGAAATGGGCGATCAGCTTTTCGTCGCGCGGCATGAAGAGATAGCCGACGGCATATTCGCCGGCCTTCGGCAGAGTGACACCCTGCTTCGCCATTTCCTCGCGGAAGAAGCGGTCGGGAATCTGAACGAGGATACCTGCGCCGTCGCCCATCAGCGGGTCAGCGCCGACCGCGCCGCGGTGGGTCAGGTTTTCTAGCATGAAAAGGCCGTCGCGCACGATCTGATGCGACTTCTGGCCCTTCATGTGAGCGACGAAACCGACTCCGCAGGCATCATGCTCGTTTCGCGGATCGTAAAGTCCCTGTTTTCGCGGCAATCCGGATGGGAATGCGGGCGTTTTCGCAACCGTCGCAGCGTGTGCGAGGTGGAGCCCTGATTGCTGTGATGGCGAATGATCCGTCATCGTCTTCCCTCCTATTGGACCCGGAGATTCCGGGCATACCGCCGCCCGCCTATTCCTCGCCGCGTCCGCGCTTTCGCGCTGCGGCAAAGCCGGGCATTATCGTCGCATGATCCTGATCAGGTCGCAAATGAAGCGCGGCGCTGCACCAGGCACGAATGTCCGCGACCATCGTGATGCCAGGCGTCAACAACCGGATGAAACCCGGCGGAAACCCCTTGCGCTACACGCCGAATGCCGCATTCTGCGGCACTTCCGGCGATTGTTCCGGCCCTAGACCGAAATAGGACAGCAAACCTGTCCTATTTCATGCGCTCTATGCCAGAAAGCGCCCCCCTTCGCAAGGGGCATATGAGCAAATATTGGAAGAGAATTTGCCGAAGATTGCCGGAAATTTCGCGCTTTTGAAATTAAATTACAATCACCCGGGGATTTCTTCACTTTGGTTTCAAACTGGTCTTGTGTTGGCACACCCGGTCAGGAGGCGCATTGATCGTCCGTGGAAGTCGGCTATGGTCTCGCCGAAACGGCCGGCGTGGCTCCTGTATGATTCCGGTTTAAGGACGCAATCGCGCGGAAAACTCAAAATATCGCGGCGATCTTGCGCGACTGGTTTCAGCGGCGCCGCAGGAACAGGGTGACTTCAGATGATCTTTTCTTCCGACAACTGGGCTGGCGCCCATCCGGCAATCGCCGAAAGCCTGGTGGCTCATGCGAGCGGCTACGCCTCCGCCTACGGCACGAGCGAACTCGACCGGAAGGTGGAAAAGAAGTTCTCCGAAATTTTCGAAAAGGACGTGGCGGTGTTCTTCGTCGGCACCGGCACCGCCGCGAATTCGCTGGCGCTGTCCAGCGTCAATCGGGCGGGCGGCGTGGTCTTTTGCCATCGAGAGGCGCATGTCAACGTCGACGAGTGCGGTGCGCCGGAGTTCTTCTCTCACGGGGCAAGGCTTTGCCCGGTCGATGGCGCAAGCGGCAAGATGAATACGTCAAAGCTCGAAGCCGAGATCCGTCGCTTCCCCGCGGAATTCATCCATGGCGGCCGGCCGATGGCAGTGACCCTCACCCAGGCGACGGAAAGCGGCACGGTATATTCGCTAGCGGAAATCGATGCCATTACTGCTGTCGCGAAATCGCATAAGCTTCCGTTGCACATGGATGGTGCGCGTTTTGCCAACGCGCTCGTCAGCCTCGGCACGACGCCGGCGGAAATGACCTGGAAGCGCGGCATCGACCTCCTGTCGTTCGGCGGCACCAAGAACGGCTGCTGGTGTGCCGAAGCGCTGATCCTGTTCGACCTCTCGAAGGCGCAGGAAATGCATTTCCTGCGCAAGCGTGCCGCCCAACTCTTTTCGAAGTCCCGCTTCATCGCCGCGCAGTTCGACGCTTACTTCTCGGGCGATCTGTGGCTCAATCTTGCTCACCATGCGAACGCAATGGCGGCGCGTCTTGCTAATGGAATTTCTGCCTCGGCCAGGAGCCGGCTTGCCTGGTCGCCAGAGGCAAATGAGGTCTTCGTGATCTTGAAGCAGGACGTGGCGTCGAAGCTGCAGCAACAGGGTGCAGTCTTCTACGACTGGCATGTGCCGGATCACTTGGCAGACAGCGTAGCCGGAGACGAGGGGCTTTACCGGCTTGTCACAAGCTTTGCCACACGATCGGAAGATGTCGAACGCTTCGTCGAAGCTTGCTGACAGGGCGGAATTGCGAAATCTGAAACGGCATGTGATTGTAGCCCTACGCAATCACCGGTAGGTCGTGCCACAGGCCTCCCGTTTCCATCTATGCTTTAGCGTTGTGACAAGTCAGCGAGCCACATGCACCGTTGCCCTGACGCCGGTCTCGATCGCGGTCTCACGGGGGGCGCTAGCGATATCCGATCGCTTACCGCCTCCGCCAGACCGGGTTCCTGTGCGCATGCGAACTGAATTGCAGGAGATTACAGCCGCTATGACACAATCTAAGGGCGCACAGGTCTGGGCCAGCCGCGCCTTCATGGATTCAACACGTATCACGGCATTTACCGCCGATCCATTGCCGACCGGGATGGGCCTGGGCCAAATGGCCGAATTGAATGAAGCCGGCGAACGGATGTCGGCCGAGCATTTTCCAAAGGAGATCTTCGCCAAGTATCCTGACAAAAAGGAAAAGAAGCAGGCCGATCTCGTGCTTGCCGCAGGCGCGGTAGTGGTCTCGGCGGCCTGTGTAGATGTGCTGCGGCAATTCGATCTCGGCCATTCCTCGCTCTATCCGATCAAGCTTTTCCAGCATGACCGGACGACGCCCGTAGAGGGCGAATATTTTTGTCTCAATATCGGCGAGCGCAAGGATGCCTTTCTGCTCAGTCACTCACCAAGGGTCATCGAATTCGGTGACGGCACTTTGAGCATGCCGCCAAATCTTCATGACGACGATGTGGCCGTCAGTCCGGCCGCACTCGTGGGCCCCGATCTGTGGGTGAGCCCTCCCTTGAACCGCATATTCTTTCTGAGCGACCGGCTTACGCAGGCCCTGCGGGCGGCAAAGATGGGCAGAGTCTTTGGTTTCCGCGCCTGCCGCATTGTCGCGGCCGACTAGATCATCTGAGGGGTGGAGAGATCGATGGCACCTTTTGCAAAAAAGACGGCGCCCCCGAGGGACGCCGTCTTTTTCGAATTTCGATCGTTAGACCAGATTAGAGGTTCTGAGCCTCGATCTGCTTCGGCTGCGAAGCAACCGAGGAGATCTCGATGCGACGCGGCTTGGCTGCCTCCGGAATCTCGCGAACGAGATCGATGTGAAGCAGGCCGTTTTTCAGCGAAGCGGACTTGATCTCGACATGGTCGGCAAGCTGGAAGCGGCGCTCGAATGCGCGCTTGGCAATGCCGCGATGGAGAAACTGGCTCTCCTCGCCCTTGTCTTCGCTCTTTTCGCCCTTGATCGTCAGCGTGTGTTCACGCGCTTCGACCGACAGCTCGCTCTCGTCGAAGCCGGCAACGGCCATGGTAATGCGATAGGCATTTTCGCCCGTGCGTTCGATGTTGTAGGGCGGATACGTCTGCGACTGATCGGGCTGACCAAGGCTGTCAAGCATGGTGAACAGGCGATCGAAGCCAACGGTGGAACGATAGAGGGGGGAGAAATCGAAGTGACGCATGGTGTCCTCCTTAAGAGCAACGATTTGCGATATCTGGTCTGCCACCCCATAAGGCTGCGGCTCGACCGGTGAACGGACCCATCATCGGCGTCCGTGACCAAGACATGGGAATGCGTCTGCACCAGTTCAAGGGAATTTTTGTGCGGATTTTTTCGGACCGGCATTTGGTGAACGGAGCATGAATAACCGGTTCGGTCCCCGTTCAGCCGAGGCGGGTTAAAACAAGGACACTGGGAACAAAATCCCGGCGCTGGAGCGACATGTCCCTTCTGCTTCAGCGGCCGGAAACGGTGATCGTCCGGATTTCACCCACCGTTTCCGGCCTTTTTTCTTTGACGCGCTTGAGGCCACCGCCTATCCCTGAGAAACAAGACGCGGGCGGTGAGCGGAAAGCTTCCCATCCTCCCTCTTTTCGCGTCAACTCGTTCAACGTGTTTTGCATCTCGGGCCGTCGCTTTTCATGACAACGATCCTCTATTCGACGCCGGACAACCCGATACCGGGTAAACACGCGACAGGCTTTTTCGATGGGGTCGGCAACCGCAAGATCCGCTATGCGGTCTTCAAGACGGAAGCCTCGGTCGCCCGCGGCACGGTCGTGCTGCTGCAGGGCCGCAACGAGGCGATCGAGAAATATTTCGAAACGATCGGCGAACTCAACGCGGCCGGTTTTTGGGTCGCCACCTTCGATTGGCGCGGCCAGGGCGGCTCCGAGCGGTTGCTGCGGCAGCCCGGTCGCGGTCACGTCGAGCATTTCGCCGACTACGAGCGCGATCTCATGATCTTCCTCGAGCAGATCGTTCTGCCAGACACGCGCCTGCCCTTCTCCATCGTTGCCCATTCAATGGGCGCGCTGGTGGCCCTGTCGCTCGCGCCGATGCTCGCGAGCCGGATCGACCGCATGGTGCTGCTCGCCCCCTTTGTCGGCCTCAGCGGCCAGGCCCTTGGCCAGCGGAGCATCTTTTCGATCGCCACGATAATGGACTGGATCGGACTTGGAACGTTGCCGCTCCATCGCGACAAGGGTAACCGCCCCTTCACGAACAACGTATTGACGGCCGACCCAAATCGCTATGCGCGCAACCAGGCGCTCACCGATGCCTGCCCTCAATTGCGTCTGGGGCCGCCAACGGCCCGATGGCTGCGGGAGACCTTCCAGGCAATACGGCGCGTCCTGCGCCGCGAACATCTGACGCGGGTCATCGTGCCGACCATAATCCTCGCCCCGACTGCCGACCGCCTCGTGCCGCATCTTGCCGTCGAAGTCCTGGCACGCAACTTCCGCGCCGGGCACATGATTCCGATCGATGGCGCGCGTCACGAGCTTCTTCACGAGGCCGACCGTTACCGCGCGCAGGCGATGGCCGCGATTTTGGCGTTCCTGCCCGCGTTCGAGGACGCAGACATGGTGGCCGGCCAATTCGAGGAAAGCTTAATTCCCACGGCATGATTCCGTAGATAGGAATCGATTCAACGACAAGATCGTGCAGCAATTCAAAGTGTTACAGTGAGCGCAGCCCGTCCGGATCGGACGCGCTGCGCTGCAGTATTTCCAGCGCCTGCGCGTGAAGCTCGCGACTGCCGGCTGCGATGATCTCGCCGCCCATTTCCGCCGGTCCGCCCTGCCAATTGGTGACGACGCCGCCCGCCTGTTCGATCAACGGGATCAGCCCGCCGACGTCGTAGGGCTTCAGGCCGCACTCGATGACGAGGTCGACGTGGCCGGATGCAAGAAGCGCGAAGGCGTAGCAATCGCAACCGTAGCGGAAGAGCCGCACCTTGGACTGCAACGCCTCGAAGCGCTCCTTGAGGTCGCCGGTATAGAGATGCGGCGACGTGGTGAACAGCACCGCATCCGAGAGCGCATCGCAGGCGCGCGTCGAAAGCACCTTCTCCCCGCCGGGGCCGCGATAGATCGCCTTCTCGCCGTCGGCGAAATAGCGTTCGCCGGTAAAAGGCTGGTCCATCAGGCCCATCACGGCCTTGCCGTTGCGATAGAGGCCGATCAGCGTTCCCCATACCGGAAGGCCGGAAATGAAGGCACGCGTCCCGTCGATCGGATCGATGACCCATACATGCTCGCGGTCGAGACCGACATTGCCGTGCTCCTCGCCGAGGATGCCATGGCCCGGAAATGCACTTTCGATCAGCGTCCGGATAGCCGCCTCGGCCGACCTGTCCGCCTCCGTGACGGGATCGAACCCGCCCTCGAGCTTGTTAACGACACTGGTGCCGGTCCGGAAACGCGGCATCGTTTCGGCTTTGGCAGCGTCGGCGAGGCGGTCGAAGAAGGTGCGGTCCGGCAACATATCGCTCTCTCGAAGGCAGAAAGGAAGGCGATCCTGAATAGACGAATTTGATCGAAAGGCAAGAACGCCGGAGATGAGCAACGAGAAGGCGGGCTGCGGGTCGGATTGGCGCACGCATCGCCGTCGATCAGGAAATGTCCCATTGCGGTGCGGAAGTTTTGGCGGCCCACAACTTGACATTTGTGCAGCGCAACATTACAGTTTTTGAGCAGTTACTTGTGGCTGCAAATACCCTCCTTGGGTGTTTCCTCCCTAGACTTGACCGCGCCGCTGGCGCGGTTCTTTTTGAGTGACGATTGCAAGCACTATTCTGCCGCGAGCGGCAGATAGGCACCGTATTCCTCGACATGTTGTGCAAGCGCGGCGATGAACGTCGTAAGATCGGCCGTCAGCGCGGCAAAGCCCGGCTTCTTGACGAGGGTCGTTTCGTCGACATAGAGGCTGCGGTTGATTTCGATCTGCAGCGCATGCAGTCCGCGCGTCGGCCGGCCATAATGTTCGGTGATGAAGCCGCCGGCATAGGGCTTGTTGCGGGCGACCACGTAGCCGAGCTGCTCGAGCAGGTTGACGGCGGTGCGCGACAATTCTCCCGCCGCGCTCGTTCCGTAACGATCGCCCACAATGAAGTCTGGCCGCTGGCCGCTGCCCGGAAGGTGAACATTGCCAGGCATCGAGTGGCAATCGATCAGCACGGACATCCCGAATTGGACATGTGTGCGGGCGATCAGTTTTCTGAGCGTCGCATGATAGGGCTTGTAGATCGACTCGATGCGTGTCAGCGCTTCCTCGACCGGAAAGCGGTTGCGATAAATTTCCATATTCTCGGCGACAAGGCGCGGCACGGTGCCGAGCCCGCCGGCGACCCGCATCGAGCTTATGTTGGCATGCGGCGGCAACTGCCCTTCGAACATGCGCGGATCGAGTTCGTAGGGTTCACGGTTGACATCGAGAAAGGCGCGCGGGAAATGCGCGCGAAGCAGCGGGGCCCCTAGAAAGGTGGCGTTTTGAAACAGCTCATCGACGAAGTGATCTTCCGAACGGCGGATCGAATGCGCGTCAAGCCGAGACTGACTCAGAAAGGACAGTGGGTAGGACCGGCCGCTATGGGGGGAATTGAACACAAAGGGAATCCGCTGACTTGCGGGCTCCAGTACCTCGAAAAATTCCCGCTCGACCACTTCCCCCATCGCAACCCTTTTTACCATGTCCGGATCTTGCTGTTTAGATCATGTTGCCAGTTGGTCGCCTCTGTGTCCATAGTGACGTCTTGCTGGTATCAGGGCTTGATCTGCCCTGTTCACCAGATATTTACCATGTTGCGGTTTGCTGAGCTGCCGCACTCCACAAGCATTGAAAAGAAGAAGCCACGGCCGAATTCATGACTGCGAAAATCCTCCTTGCCGAAGACGACAACGACATGCGCCGCTTCCTCGTGAAGGCGCTGGAAAAGGCTGGCTATAAGGTCCTGTCCTACGACAACGGCGCCAGCGCCTACGACCGGCTTCGCGAAGAACCCTTTTCGCTTCTGCTGACCGATATCGTCATGCCGGAGATGGACGGCATCGAGCTCGCCCGCCGCGCGACCGAGCTCGACCCGGACCTGAAGGTAATGTTCATCACCGGCTTTGCCGCGGTGGCCTTGAACCCCGATTCGAAGGCGCCGAAGGATGCCAAGGTCCTCTCCAAGCCCTTCCACCTGCGCGACCTCGTAAACGAGGTCAACAAGATGCTGGCGGCCTGACGGACTCCGAAATCCCGGCTTACTGACAGGACGAAAATCACAGCGCCCGCCAAACTCCTGCGCGGGCGGCGCGCACTGCTTCGAGGCTGTGGCCGATCAACACGGATCGGCTACAGCCTTTTCATTTCAATGAGTTATCGGGAGGAGCCGTGTGCGGAAAGCGCCGAGCGAACCCGCTTAACCACGAGAAACGCCACTCAAGAACGCCGTCTAAAATTCTGTCAAAAAACCTTCTAAAAGCCTATTGACGCGGACGAGGGTTTTGTGGTCTATGCGCCGCATCGGATGGGCGTGTAGCTCAGCGGGAGAGCACTACGTTGACATCGTAGGGGTCACAAGTTCGATCCTTGTCACGCCCACCATCCTTTTCAAGGGCTTAGCGGGAAATCGCTGAGCCCTTTTTGGTCTCTGGTGCCAAATGGTGCCAAGTTCGGGCGGTGAAACGGTGCCATTTTTGGCACCCGGCAGCCACTGTGAGCACTCTCACCCGGACCTTCCCGAGCTCTCCAATTGCAACCCGTTGCAACGGACAATCGGGCATCTCGGGGTCGTTTGCGGGAGAGGGCGAGATCATTACCGTAAGCCCGATTTACTCTCTGTCCCAATTGCCCCCCTACAGCTGCGCGGACGGCAACCAATTGGTTTTCTTATGACGCGTCATGTCCCAAATAGCCTGCTGTTTAACGGGCACGGAGTGGCCGAAGACGGGATTTGGTGCAATTGCCGCTGTTCAGTAGCCTTCCGGCAAAGGCCGAACCGGGTGGAGAGCCGAAGTTTGGCAGCCGGTCGGCAGAGGTTCTGGTTTGTGCCGCCAAATGGACGTTCGACGAGGCCGGCGAGCTGGCCGCGCGGAACGAACGCGCTAACACCCTGTGCTCCCCCACAGATTTCTCAACTTTGCACTTGATCACGGCGAGTAGGTCGCTTCTGCGCGGCACGACAGAGGCGGTGGAGCTGGCAGTGGTTCTCAAATCACGAGGCGAAGCATAGTAAGGATCTGTGTTTCTCGGCGCGGAATGCATGGCGGCTTCAGATCACCCTATAGGCACGGTCGGTCGTCCAACCGGCGAGGGCGAGGAAGGCGTTTGACGGGCCGCACGGCTTCTCATTGCCAGCGCGCGATTTGAGTACAACGGATTCCCCGTGATCTCAGGGCCGAGCCATTTCGGATGCGGGGGATCATCCCAACCGTTGCGCAATTCTACTTCAGCGACGACCAGACCTTCATTTACCCCTGAATAGACGTCGATATGCCAGAGATGATCAGCATAGCGAACCTGGTATCGAGTCTTCTCGACGATACCCAACGCGAACTCGAACATCTGCAGCGCGTCGGAATACGGTATTGCATATTCATACTCCTCGCGTCGCATACGGTCTCTGCGGAACTTGGCTGTCAAAGTCGCGCGCTCGGCGTCAATTGTCCTCACGCGCAGCGTACGGTTTTTTGTTGCAATGAGGTAGGCTTGCCGAAGTGCGGAGCCCGCCGAGGCGCTCTTCCGCCAACGATCATTCAAGACCTGAAACTTACGTTCGATCTCTATTGCCATTATTTTGCCTATGCGCGCCCCGCGTCGCGAACCATATTCTGCCCCGGCGAAACGTGCTCTTCATTGATCTGGGACAAGGAACGTCCTTTTTGACGTTTTGCCAGCTATTCCGCCGCAGCCTCGCCGCCCTGGCTTAAGACCGCATTTTTCTTGGCGATTGCATCGCGGGTCGCGGCGGCCGCAGCCGTCGTCGACTGCGTATCGTCGCCCGCGACCTGCACCGTCGGCGAGGCAAACGAGATGCCATTCGTCTTGAAGGCTTCCTTGATCAGGGCCTGGGCCCGACGCCTGACCTGGGTCTGATTTCCCGGTTTCGTCTTCATCGCGAAGCTCAACGTCACGCCGTAATCGCCGAACTGCTCGACGCCCTTCATCTTCACCGTTTCTATGATCAGCGGGCCCAGCTCTGGATCTTCGAGCAGCGCGGCCCCGACACCCTTCACCACTTTCTTCACCTTGGCGACATCGGTGTCATAGGAAACGTTGATCTTGAATTTGTCGATCACCCAATCACGGCTCATGTTCTGAACCGCGCCAAGCGAGCCGAACGGCACGGTGAACACCGGACCGCGGTGGTGGCGCAGTTTTACCGAGCGGATGCTGAAGGATTCGACCGTTCCCATATAGCTGCCGCTCTGGATGTATTCGCCGACCCGGAAGGCATCATCCATCATGTAGAACACGCCGCTGATGACGTCCTTGACCAAACTCTGAGAGCCGAAGCCGAGGGCGACCCCGAAGACGCCCGCGCCGGCGATCAGTGGAGCGATCGCAACGCCCAGGCCAGAGAGCACCATCAGCACGGCAACCACCGCAATGAAGGCGGCCAGGAAGTTGCGCAGAATCGGCAGCAGCGTGCGCAGGCGCATATTACGGGCGAGTTGCGCCGGATCCGCGACGTCGACACTCGCCTGCTTCACGCGCAGATCGATGAACTCCTTTGCCAGTTGCCAGACGAGATCCGCCGCGAGCAGGATGACGACACCGGCGAGAACGCCGCGGAAGATGCGGTTGAAGGCATCGTCCTGCATCATCGAACTGCCGTTGAAGCGGAAGACAACGGCGAGCCAGGCAGCCGCCAGCCCAATGATCACCAGCCGGGCGCCCCGTTCGATCAACACATTGCGCAACACGCGCATACCGTCGGTCGCCGAGGCGTCGAGCATCGTCCTCGTCGTCGTGCTGGTAAAGCGCAAGAGCGGCGGTAAGCCGAGAACATAGATACCGATCCAGAACAGCACCTTCATGCCGGCGACCCAAAGGAGCCACAGCAGGACCAGGAAGGCGACAATCATCGCATTTCGGAGCATCCGGCGCGCCGCCGTCGTGGCCTCGACGGGGCGGCGAAGTGTTGTGTCGATCGCCATGCCGAGAATGACAAGCCCGATTATAGCGGCAACGAGTGTGCGAACGTCTTCCGCAATCGAGAGGGCCTGCATCACATCGGTAACCGCCCACACAAAGGCCAGCGCGCAGATGAAGAGCACCGATCGATTGAACCAGAACCTGGCGGCGCTGGGGGCAAGCGTCGCACGTTTCCCTTCTGCGCCTGGCGTCGTGGCCGCCTCCGCCGCCGGCTTGAACACAGCCGATGCGACGGCAATCAGCAGGCGCGCGCTTATCCAGGCTATGAGCAGTGGTGCGACCGCTGCCTCCAGTCGGGGAGGCCAATCGGAAAGCACGAATGTGGCGATTGCGGCGATTGCAAAGGCGACGAGAGGTGCGATGCGGATGAAGGCGCCAAGGCCGCCTCCGTGCTGGGCGGCGTTGCGCTCAGCATTGCGCCGCAGGAAATGGCGTAGCAGGTATTCAGCGCCATAGCCGACGAGCAAAAGGAAGGCGAACCCCCGCAGAATGGGCATCGTTCCCTGGCTCTGCATGTCGCCGGCGATGCGCTCCTTCGCGGCCCGCCATTCGGGAGCTATCCGTGGAACCGCGTCCCGCATCCCGCCCAAGTGCTTCCTGATTTCCGCGACCCATTGGGAGGCAAGCCCGGTCGCCGGCACCGGTGCCGCCGGTGCAGCCGTCTGCTTGGACACCAGCCATTGGCGAACCTCTGGATCGTCGAGCAACTCGATCAGTTGCTGCACCTTGGCTGGAGGCTGCGCGGCCGTCGGCTCTTGGGCGGCGACAGGAGCGGCGAAGCCAAAAACGAGCCGCAGAAGCAAAAGGAGCGAGGCGAGCAATGCGCCACCGTGACCACTCTTGAGCATCGCAATAACCCGTTATCCTTCCTTTGCACCAGCACAATTGACAATCGGTTCGCTGCCGCCGCCGTTGCCCGGCGAGAACAGGGGCATGGTCAAGGCGTGCGAACTCCGAATGGCACCGCAGCCCACGGGTCGGCATTCAGTCGGCCACCACGCTCCATTTGTCGTCCGGATCGAAACGGTCGATGAACGGCACGATCGCCTCGGTGCTGGGTCCGAGGTCCCGTTCGTAGACGATACCCTGCTGGTTGACGACGAAGGTCTTGACGCCGGTCTCGGCATAGGTGACCGGCCAGGCGATCAGGCCGAAGCCGGCGATCATGTTGTCGTTGATGACATAATCGTATTTGCCGCCGGCGATATTGTTGCCCTGTGAGGTCAGGATTAGGAAGCGATAGCCGAAATAGCCCTCGCCCGCCTTTGCCTTTTCGAGCGCCGCCTCGCTGATCGCGTCGCCGACCGGGCTTTCGCCATCGCCCTGATCGGCCGGCCAGTAGAGCCCGTCGGTCTGGCCCGGGCTGCTGATCAGCTTCTGGGCATATTCGAGCACGCCGTCCGCATCGCGGTCCTCGGAAGCATAGTCCTTCTGAGCCTCGACATAAGCGCGTACCGCTTCGATCGCCTCAAGCTCGTTCTCGCCGACGCGGCGGTTGACGATCTCCTCCAGCCCGACAAAGGTGTCGAAGGCCCATTTGCCGTCCTCACCCTTGGTGATCGGGAATGGCATCGGCCAGAGGCGATCGCCGATTTCGAGGATCTTGCGCTGGTCGAGATCGCGGACGACCACGTTGCGGGCTGCCCCTTCACGAATGAGCGCGAAGGTTTCCATCGCCCCTTCGCCGGTCTTCACCTTTGCCGCATCGAGGCCTAGCAGCTTTGCCAGCCCGTCGAAGTCGTTGGCGGCAAGCCTCGCCTTGAAGGCCTCCACCGCTTTGGCCGGATCGTCGAAGGCCGGCGGGTCTTCGGTCGCGGCGTAGTCGTCGATGCCCGACGATTGCTGCGCCTGCTCTGGCTGCTGCGCCTGCGCGACGGCGTCGATACCTGCAAGGCCGCCCGCAAGCGAGAGCGCCGATCCGAGGAGAAGGGTGTGCAAAAGTTTGGTCATGGCCGTTCTCCCTCCGCTCAGCGCCTGCGTCCACCACCGCCACGGCCTCCGCCGCCACGGTGCATCGGCGGTCTGCCGCCGCCGCCACGACTCATCTGCGGCCGCCCGCCACCGCGATGACCACCACCCATGCTGTGGCCGCCACGCCGCGACGACGCCACTTCGCGCCGCCCGGCATTGACGTTGCCGAGGCCGGAGGGCTTCTTCGGCCGCTTCTGTACCTTGGAGGCCATCTTCTTCTTGCCGGCTGGCCGGTTCACCTGCGAGGGCTTGTTGCCCTTGGGGCGATTGACGCTGGGCTTCGAGCCTCCGGGTTTCGCCTTCGCTACCGCCTGCCCGCCCCCAGGGCGCGCCGTGGCATCCCGTCTCGGTTGAGCCTTCAGACCCTCCAGGGTGCTCTTGCGCACGTCCTTGAGCTGGCCGCCGCCAGCACCACCCGGGCGCGCCTGCGGCCGATCGCGATTGATCTCGGCGGCGCGGTTGCGGATGTTGTTGTTGCCGTTGGCCTTTATGTTGTTCCTGATGTTCGTCCGATCGAATTTCTGGAGCTGGTCGCGGTCGAAGTTGATCTTGCTGCGGTCGACGTTTTTCCAGTCGATGTCGTTCCAGTTGACTTTGCCGTCGAAGTCGATGTTGTTGAAGCATTTGTTGCAGTCGACATCGATGTCGCCGTCCCAGTCACCGCCCCAAACACCCCAATCGTCCCAGTCGACGATGGCGGCAAACGCCGCGCCGGTGACGGCTCCCGCGAAGAAGGCGGCTCCTGGATACCAATAGGCGGAATAGGGTTCTTCGTAATAGCTGATCGGCGCGGGCGCGTAGTCCGCCTCGTAAAGCATCTCCGGCGGATACTGCGGCACGTAGATCGTTTCCGGATTTGCCGCCTGTATAACGATATTGTCGCCCTCCTCAACCACCTTGATCTTGTCGTCTGTCTCGATGATGTCCTTGGCAACCGCCTCGTCGCGCAATTGCTGGATGGCGATCAGCACGTCTTTCTGCTGATTGGCGATCGCCTCGCCAAAGGCCTGCGTCCAGTCGAGGTCGTCGCTCATCATCTTGACGATCTCGGGATAGTTCAGGAGTGAGATGATACTGCCGTCCCAGTCGTCCTTCGGCTTCAGGGCCGAATTCTTCTTGCGCGCCTCGAGAAACCGCTCCGCCTCGACGATCTGCAGCGGATAGAGCGAAGCGGCCGAGACAAGCGCCACCAGCTCGTCCGGAAAGAGTGCGATCCGGGCGACCAGGACTTCGAGCTCGTCATCGCTGAGCGGCTCGGGTGCGGCTTCCTGCTGTGGTGTAGGCGCTGCCGTCGCCGTTTCCTGGGCGAGCGCCAGGCCACACGACGCAAGCAGGGTTAAAGCGACTGCCGTCGCACGGCAGAGCACAAGAATCTGCTCCCTGACCATATTCTTCCTCCAAAGGGCTCCACGGCCTATTGCTCACGGCATTATTCATGGGCAGGAGGCGGCTCTGCGTCCCGGACCGCTTGGTGCCGAGCTACTGCACAGGCTTCGTACGTGCCGGTTGCTGCTGGTTGATCGTACCCGTGGCGCCGGGATCCGGCCTTTGTGCCGCGTCTCTGCGCTTGAGGAGATACTTGTTGATGGGCTCGCGCTGCCCGTCGATGACGCGCTGATTTATGTCAACGCCTGGGTAGTGATCTCCGGAGTAGCCGTCGGCCAAGGAATAGGAAGCCGGGAATGCGGTCACGATAGCACCGGTGGCAGCGAACAGAATCTTCCCTATCTGATTCATCGTACTCTCCCGCTTTCTTGTTTTCTGGATGTTACGCCCATCACTCCTGTTCGTCGTTGATTGTGATCAACGAGCCAGACAGGCAGGCCGCGGCCAATTCGCGCCCAGCTTTCTGTGCCTCAGCCGTTGGCTCCAAGCACATGTCCTGCGTCGGCTCTGTCGCGGCAGCGACGGAGATCCCTCACTTCTGCCGACAGTCCGGTCGGTCTGTCGCGAATATTGCTGTTTCAGACTGCGCGGCATCTGCGTCAACGAGCTAGCACATCAGGAAGCGAACGAACGGACGATGCATTTGTCTCAAATCAATGACACGCTGTGTCCTCATTCCTAAAGTTGCGCGATGTGGAAAGCGCGCGTCCTACTGAACGCGCAAAGGTTCCGCAATACTGTGCCCGAGAGCTGAAACGCGTGAATGCAACAACTGCATGCGATTTGGAGGGGGACATGACGATCGCGCATGAGGGCACCTTCAAAACTGAGGTGCATTCCGACAAGCTCACTCTCTTGCCACTCACTGCTCTAGTCGTGGGCTCAATGATCGGCGGCGGCGTTTTCAACTTGCCGTCAGACATGGCTCGCGCCGCTTCGCCCGGGGCAACTTTGATCGGCTGGGCCATCACCGGCTTCGGCATGCTGATGCTGGCGTTTGTCTATCAGACGCTGGCAAACCGCAAACCGGATCTCAATGCCGGTCCCTATGCCTATGCGAAGGCCGGCTTTGGTCCATTCATGGGCTTCATCAGCGCCTGGGGCTATTGGTTGAGCGCATTTCTTGGAAATGTCGCCTATGCGGTCGCCATCTTTTCCGGACTATCGTTTTTCATTCCAGTGTTCGGCGATGGGAACAACCTCGTTTCGATCGTCGGCGCCTCGATCTGCCTCTGGGCCATTCACTGGCTGGTGCTGAAGGGCGTCAAGCAGGCCGCTTTCGTCAACATCGTTACCACAATCGCCAAGCTCGCGCCGCTCTTCCTTTTCGTATTGATCGCCGTCGTCGCGTTCAACTGGGACAGGTTCACGCTCAATTTCTGGGGACGCGGGGGTGCTCTTGATGCCCCCGACCTCGGCAGCGTCATGTCACAGGTCAAGAGCACGATGCTGGTCACCCTGTGGGTCTTCATCGGCATTGAAGGGGCGAGCGTATACTCCGCGCGTGCAGCCCGGCGCTCCGATGTCGGTCGGGCGACGGTGATCGGTTTTCTTGGTGCGCTTGGAATTTACGTCCTCGTGTCCATGCTTTCGACGGGGATTTTGAGCCAACCGGAACTGGCCGGGCTCAAGGTCCCGTCGATGGCCGGAGTCCTGCAGCCACTCGTGGGGCAATGGGGAGCCGCTTTGATCAATGCAGGGCTGATCGTCTCAGTTGGCGGCGCATTCTTGTCCTGGACATTGCTTTGCTCCGAAATTCCTTACACGTGCGGGCGCGACGGCACCTTTCCGACCTGGTTTGCCGTCGACAATGAAAACGGCTCGCCGGTAAACTCGCTTTGGGCGACCAATATCCTGATCCAGCTTTTCCTGGTCCTGAGCTTCTTTTCCAAAAGCGCCTACCAGTTCTTCTATTTCATCGCTTCGGTTGCGATCCTGCCTCCCTATGTCTTTTCCGGAGCATACGCCCTCAAGCTCGCATTGAGCGGAGAGACCTATAACCAGAGCGCGTCCGGTCGAAACAGGGATATCGCCATAGGTGCACTGGCGACGCTTTATGGCGTCTGGTTGGTCTACGCCGCCGGACTCAGCTACCTCTTGATGTGCTCGATCCTGTTTGCCCCCGGCCTCCTTGTCTACGCGAAGGCCAGGAGGGAGCGAGG
Source organism: Sinorhizobium psoraleae (assembly GCF_013283645.1). Classification (GTDB taxonomy): domain Bacteria; phylum Pseudomonadota; class Alphaproteobacteria; order Rhizobiales; family Rhizobiaceae; genus Sinorhizobium; species Sinorhizobium psoraleae. The sequence continues at coordinate 710,375 of NZ_JABEKV010000001.1, read as the reverse complement.
CGAACAGGTGTTTGCCGGATTTGAATTATGGCTTGCCGGCCTGGTCGTCGTGCTCGCCATCGTCGCCGCCTATTTGCTGTGGATCGGAAAGATAAGCCCGCTCTGAGCGTGATGGGTCAAGTTGCAGGGGCTCCGGTTGAAGGAGGAGATGCGCATGCGCAACTTTGGTGTTCATTCGGAAGTAGGTAAGCTCAGGACCGTCATGGTGTGCAGACCATCATTGGCGCATCAACGACTGACCCCGGCGAACTGCCACGATCTGCTGTTCGATGATGTCATCTGGGTTCACGAAGCTCAGAAGGATCACTACGACTTCGTTCTGAAAATGCAGGAGAGAGGGGTCGAGGTCCTCGAACTCCATGATCTCCTCGCCGAGACGCTCGTCGACGCCGATGCGCGCAAGTTCGTTCTCGATCGGCGCATCACCCCGAACGTCATGGGTGCCCAGATTGCCGAGGCCATGCGGCCCTGGCTCGATGAAATGGATTCGAAACAACTCGCCGCCTACCTTATAGGCGGCATTGCCATTGCCGACCTCCCCGAAGGCAGGGGCAAGGCGCTGATGGTGGGCGCTTTCGGGGGACTCGAATTCGTTATTCCTCCCATCCCCAACACGCTCTTCCAGCGCGATCCATCCTGTTGGATATACAATGGCGTGACCTGCAACCCGATGTTCTGGCCCGCGCGTCGTGCCGAAACGCTGGTGCAGCGGGCGATTTACAAATTTCATCCGATCTTCAAGGGCGGCGATTTCAATATCTGGTGGGGCGACTCGGACGAGCAGTTCGCCAACGCTACCATGGAGGGCGGCGACGTAATGCCCATCGGCAACGGCACCGTGCTCGTTGGAATGGGGGAACGGACCACCTATCAGTCGGTGGGCCAAGTGGCCCAAGCACTATTCAAACACAAGGCAGCGACGCGGGTCATCGGTTGTCTGATGCCGAAGAGCCGGGCCGCGATGCATCTCGATACGGTCTTCAGCTTCTGCGACCGTGACGTCGTGACGCTTTTCGCCGACGTGGTCGAGCAGATCCGCTGCTACAGCCTGCATCCCGTTGATGACGAAGGAAACTTCGAGGTCCGGGCCGAGGAGCGTCCGATGCTTCAAGTCGTGAGCGAGGCGCTGGACATCCGGAAACTCAGAACCGTAGCCACCGGCGGCAACGCTTATGAGGCGGAACGCGAACAATGGGACGATGGCAACAATGTCGTCGCGCTCGAGCCAGGGGTGGTCGTCGCCTATGACCGCAACACGCACACGAATACGCTGCTGCGGAAGGCGGGTATCGAGGTCATCACGATCCGAGGGGCGGAACTGGGGCGCGGCCGCGGTGGTGGACACTGCATGACCTGCCCGATCTGGCGAGAGCCCGCCTATTGAAGAATTCCCATCCTGACTATGGCAAATGGAGCAGCATCATGAGTTTCAATCTCCGCAATCGCTCGCTTCTTACGGTGCAGGACTACACACCTCGCGAGTTTCGTTACCTTCTCGATCTCGCGCGCGATCTGAAGCGCGCCAAATACGCACGCACGGAGCAGAAACACCTGGAAGGGAAGGAAATATGCCTGATATTCGAAAAGACATCGACGCGCACCCGTTGTGCATTCGAAGTTGCCTGCTCCGATCAGGGCGCCAACGTAACATACCTGGATCCCGCCGGTTCGCAGATCGGGCACAAGGAATCGTTCAAGGACACGGCCCGGGTCCTCGGTCGAATGTATGACGCCATCGAGTATCGCGGCTCCTCCCAGCACGGGGTCGAAACGCTGGCAAAATATGCCGGCGTGCCGGTCTATAACGGCCTCACCGATGAATATCATCCTACGCAGATGATCGCCGACGTCATGACCATGCGTGAACACGCCGACAAGCCGATCAGCGACATCAAGTACGCCTATGTGGGCGATACGCGGTCGAACATGGGGCACTCATTGCTGATCGTCGGCTGCCTGCTGGGCATGGATGTGCGGATTTGCGGCCCGAGATCGCTCTGGCCCTCGGAGGAATATCGGAGCATCGCCGAGAAGCTCAAAGAGCAATCCGGAGCGCGCCTGATGATCACCGACGATCCCCAGGCGGCCGTGGAGGGAGTCGACTTCATTCATACCGACGTATGGGTTTCGATGGGCGAACCGAAGGAAGTCTGGAAAGAGCGAATCCAGTTGCTCACCCCCTATCAGGTCAATGCGGATTTGATGAAGGCGAGCGGAAATGCGCAGGTCAAGTTCATGCACTGCCTGCCCGCATTCCACGATACCGAGACAACACTCGGGAAGCAGATAGCCAACGACTATGGCATGACCAACGGCCTCGAAGTAACCAACGACGTATTCGAATCCGAGGCGAACGTTGCGTTCGAGCAGGCGGAAAATCGTTTGCACACCATCAAGGCCCTACTTGTCGCAACGCTGGGAGATTGAACATGCGTGTTGTGATCGCGTTGGGCGGCAATGCTCTCCTGAAGCGCGGGGAGGCGATGACCGCAGGCGTACAGCGTCAGAACATCAAGATTGCGGCCGAAGCCATAGCACCGCTTGTCGCTGAACATCAGGTCGTGATCACGCATGGCAACGGTCCGCAGGTTGGGCTGCTTGCACTCCAGGGGGCAGCTTACAAGCCAGATGAGGCCTATCCGCTCGACGTACTTGGCGCAGAGACAGAGGGCATGATCGGCTACATGCTGGAGCAGGAGCTAGGGAACCTCCTTCCATTCGAAGTGCCGCTCGCAACATTGCTCACCATGGTCGAGGTCGATGGTGCCGATCCCGGATTTCAGAACCCGACCAAGTTCGTGGGGCCGGTCTACGAAGCGGACGCGGCTGCCAAGATCCATCAGGAGAAAGGATGGATTTTCAAGCAGGACGGTAACAAATGGCGCCGTGTCGTTCCATCGCCCGTTCCCAAACGGATATTTGAGATACGCCCGATCCGCTGGTTACTGGACAAGGGAACTGTCATGATCTGCGCTGGCGGCGGCGGTATCCCGACTATGTATGAGCGGGGTGCGGACCGGAAGCTTGGGGGAGTGGAAGCGGTAATCGACAAGGATCTTTGTTCGGAGCTTCTGGCGCGAGAACTTGAAGCTGATCTGTTCATTATGGCCACAGACGCCGAGGCGGTCTACACCGACTGGGGAACAGCCGATCAAAAGGCTATCTTCAAGACGCCGCCCGACAATCTGAGTGCATACCCGTTTCCCGCAGGCTCCATGGGTCCAAAGGTAGAAGCGGCGCGCCATTTCGCCAAGACGACAGGGCACTCGGCTGCGATCGGGGCATTGGCGGATATTCCGGCGATCGTGCGTGCGGAGCGGGGGACCATTATCAATTCCTCATTCCCCGAAATGACTTGGCATGGTGTTTAGGCGCAGACGCTCGCACTTTGGAACAATCAAGATGGCACAAATCCCTCGCGAGGAAGGTATCGGCCCAAGAGCGATTTCACGTCCCCCTTCGCTGGTCGATGCCCTTGTCCCTTGCTTGGCTCTTGTTGTTTTTCTTTCGCTTTCCTTCGTGTTGTTCGGCAGCGGTGCCTCATCTGGCCCCAACCAGATAGCGTTACTCTTCTGCGGGATTGTTGCGGCGGGAGTAGCCTATAAGAACGGGTCGCGATGGGATGACATCCGCCAAGCCGTCGTAGACGGTATTGCTGCAGGCCTTCCGGCAATTCTGATCCTTCTGGCTGTTGGAGCGCTCATCGGCACCTGGGCGATGAGCGGAACGATCATTTCAATGATCTACTACGGACTGAAGCTGCTCAGCCCGGTTTATTTTTACGCAACAACTTGCCTCGTTTGCGCCGTCGTCGCCTTCAGCATCGGCAGTTCCTGGACGGTTGCGGGAACGCTCGGTATCGGTTTGATGGGCATCGCTGCGAATATGGGGCTGTCGCCGGCGGTCACGGCTGGCGCGATCATTTCCGGAGCATATTTTGGCGACAAGGCTTCGCCACTCTCTGACACGGTGAATCTCGCCACGGCGACTGCCGGCTCCGACATCTACAGCCATATCCGTGAATCGCTTTGGACCTCCGTGCCGGCGCTGCTTCTTTCATCGATCGCTTTCGCGTTGCTTGGGCAGGCAGGCGAGTTTGATGCCACGCGTGCGCTCGCAATGATCGACAGCAAGGTCGACGTCTCGCTCTGGTCGTTTCTGCCTCTCGTACTCGTCTTCCTGCTCTCGATCGCCAGGCTTCCGCCCTTCGTGACCATCTTTGCAGGAGCTATCGCCGGTGCCATCGTGGCGGTTCTGCACGATCCGGAGGGCGTCGCAACGTTTGCTGCAGCTCCAGACCTGCCTCTCGGCTTGGCGTTGCTGAAAGGTGCATGGGCAGCGCTCGCCAATGGGTTCATTTCGTCGACAGGGGAAAAATCCATCGACCTGGTTCTTTCCCGCGGTGGCATGTCGAGCATGATGAACACCGTTTGGCTGATTATCACGGCTCTTGCTTTCGGTGCGGTCGTGGAACACGCGGGACTGCTGAAGCGACTGATCGATCCGATCGTGGCGCGGACGAAATCTACGGCAGGATTGATCGCGACGGTCGTCGGAACGTCGGTTGTCTCAAACGTAGTCACCTCCGATCAGTACATATCCATCGCCCTGCCTGGAAAGTTGTTCGGTCGCACCTTCGCAGATCGAGGCTTAGCCCCCGTCATGCTGTCGCGGGTCGTCGGGGACTCGGCCACGGTGACTTCACCCCTCATACCTTGGAACAGTTGCGGCGCATATATGGCAGCGACACTCGGGATTTCCACCGCCGCATATGCTGCCTTCTGTTTCTTCAATATCGTGAACCCGCTACTCACCATCATTTTCGCTCTTCTGAATTGGCGGATAGTGCGAACGGGGGGTCTCGGGGCTCCAGATGAGCCGAGAAATCCGGCGCCAAATCTGAAACACACATCGGCTCCAGATGAAGTTGCGATTGTTTCCAAGAGGTAGAAAATGGCGGTGGAAATCGAGCGAAAATTTCACGTCTCAGGTCAGTTTGCCGGCGACGAAGAACCGGATGGTTAGTGTCCGGACCATAGATGGGGCTCGCGCAGTGCTGGCCATGAAACCAGACCGACTCAGCGCAACGGCAGCGTCACGCGCTGCCCAAGAAGTGAACCAAGCAGCTATTGAACACTTTTGTCGTCCTGTTGATTTGAAGTGGAGCACCAACATGCCGGAAAACAAAGACTTGGATCCGAATGCAGCACCGATCAGCGCCTCGCAGCTTCGCATGCAAATGCTGGAGCGGGAGATGGCAGAAATGGACAAGGAGCGAAAGCTCCGGGCGGTGCAAGAACAGAAGCTCGCCGATCTTGCTGCGGATTTCCTCGAGAAACACGTCTCGGAGGAGGAAATCGCGGTGGTCCGCCGCCTCGTCGCAAGCGCGGTAAAGGCCGGGAAATTCGAAGCCATGGTCTACAGCTTCCCGTCTTCGCTCTGCACCGACAGCGGCCGCGCGATCAACAATGCCGATCGCGACTGGCCGGAGACGCTACAGGGCAAGGCCAGGGAATTCTACGAGCGCTACCAAACGTTCGGCAAACCCCAGGGCTACAAGCTGAAGGCGATGATCATCAATTTCCCCGGCGGTGTGCCGGGCGATGTCGGCTTCTTCCTCGACTGGTCGCCCGACAGGGTGTGAGTCGCGCCGACGGACGGAGAGCGTCCGTGGCCTGCGAGTGCCGCAATCGTTTCCCTGCGCGAGGCTTCGGCCCGTTCGCCTGAAGCCGTATGCGTCACGTACATGCATCTACTCAGAAAACGTCCGGTACCGTCCGGCGCATATGAGTATCCGCAGCGTAGTCTTCGGGCCGCTTCTGGCGCTTGCCAAGGTCGGGTTCGGCGAACTTCACCCGTTCATAGGGGATCGAGGCAAGCATGTGCGAGATGCAGTTGATGCGCGCGCGCTTCTTGTCGTTGGACGGCACGATCCACCAGGGAGCATAGTCGGTGTCGGTCATGCGGATCATCTCTTCGTAGGCGCGGGTATAATCCCACCAGCGGCGATAGGACTCGACGTCCATCGGGCTTAGCTTCCACTGGCGCAACGGGTCGTCGATGCGCTGGCGGAAGCGCCGCTCCTGCTCTTCTTCGCTGACGTCGAGAAAATACTTCAAGAGGATGATGCCGCTTTCGATCATCGCCGCCTCGAAGCGCGGGGCAAGCTCGAGGAAGCGTCGCGCCTTCTCCTCGGTGCAGAAGCCCATGACGCGCTCGACGCCTGGCCGGTTGTACCAGGAGCGATCGAAGATCACGACTTCGCCGGCCGCCGGCAGTTGCTGGATATAGCGCTGCATGTAGATCTGGGTCTTCTCGCGATCAGTCGGCGCCGGCAGGGCGACGACGCGGAACACGCGCGGGCTCACGCGCTCGGTGATGCGCTTGATCACGCCGCCTTTGCCGGCCGCGTCGCGCCCCTCGAAGACGATGACAATCCGCGCCCCGCTCTTCTTCACCCAAGCCTGGAGGTGGGCAATCTCCACCTGCAATCGGGCGAGTTCCTTCGCATAGTCGCCGCTCGAGGTCGTCTCCATCGCATACACCCCGGCGACTTTCCTGTTGCTGTCCCTGTTCTTTTCTTTAGCTTTTTTGCCGTTCTTGCCATTCTTGACCATGCTATCCTCCCATCTCCAATTGCCGTTGTGTTTCAACAGTTACTATTCGTGCGGCAGGCGGTCGGTCCTACTGCGCCGCCCTTGTGGTGCCGCCTTTCTCGAAGGCAGCCAAGGCGTCGTCCAGATCCTCGAAGATCATCCCGGTGCCGATTCTCGCGATCACGCCGGCCCGTTCAAGGATCTCGCGCGCCTCGAAATGCAGTTCGGCGATCGCAAGCGCGATGCCGCGCTGGCCGAGATCGTCGTGAACCTCGTCGAGCATCGCGGCCGCCGAACTGTCGATCTGGGCGATCGCGCTCGCATCCATGACGAACCAGCGGGTATTGGCAGGCAACGCGTCGATCACGGCACGCAGACGCTCCCGGACGTAGTCGGTGTTGAAGAACAGCAGGCTGCCCTGGACCATGAAGATGGCAAGACCGGGCACCGGCCGCGCCGCCTGGTTGCGATGGAGCTTATAGAAGCCGTCGTGGCCGGCAAGCCGGCCGAGCAACGCGTCACGCGGAAACATCGTCTTGCGTAAAATGTAGACTAGCGTCGCGGCAATGGCGGTGACGACGCCTTCCAGCACGCCGAAACTGATTGGGCCGAGCATTGCGATGATCGCAAAAAGAAACTCCATCCGGCTGATGCGCCAGATCTCCTTCAGGGCGGCAACATCGATGAGGCTCAGCGCTGTCGCCACCAGCACCGCGCCGAGCGTGGGGATCGGCAGGATGCGCAGGACGTCGCCAAAGAACATCAGGACCGCCATGAGGGCAGCGGCGGCAACTATGCTTGCGACTTGCGTCCGGCCACCGACGGTAAAGTTCACCGCCGTGCGCGAGTCCGAAGCAGTGATGGGAAAGGTTCCGAAGAGCCCGGCGGCGATATTCGCCGCTCCGAAACCCTCTAGCTCGCGGCTGGGATCAACCAGATAGCCGCCCTTGGCCCCAAAACTGCGGGCGGCGATGATGCCGGAGCCGAAGCTCACCAGAAAGATGGCGCCGGCGCCAAGCAGGAGCGACTGGAAGGGGAGGCCCGCGATCGACGGCAGCGTCAAGGACGGCAGGCCATCGGGGATGTCGCCGACGACGGCGATGCCGTGCCCTTCGAAATCGAAAAGGGCGGACAAGAGCACGGACAGCGCGACAACCAGTACCGGCCCGGGTATTGGCGATTGCATGATGCGCGCTGCCTGCAGCAGCGCGAATGACGCGGCCGCCAATGCGAGCGACGGCCAGTGGATCGCGGCCGCCTTGGCGATAAGTTCGAGGATGGGAGCGATTAGGCCATCAGCCTCGATGTCGATGCCGGTGACCCGGTCTATCTGACCGATCAGGATCGAAAGCGAAATGCCGGCGAAGAAGCCGATCAGGATCGGACGCGACAGAAAGGTCGCAAGCACCCCGAGCCGCACCGCGCGCGCGATCAGGCACAGCGCGCCGACGGCGAGCGCAAGCAAGGCCGCCACCGCGACCCTGTCCTCGGTTACGCCCGGAACAGCATAGACCGTGGCAAGCACCGCAGCCAGCACGGTCATGGTCGCGGCGTCCGGCCCGACGATCAGGCGTTGCGAGGGACCGACGAGGGCATAGGCGATCAAGGGTGTGATGCTGGCGTAAAGCCCAGTCTCCGGCGGAAGGCCGGCGATGGCCGGATAGGCGATGGCGCTCGGCAAGCCGACTGCGGCTATCGCGAGCCCGGCAGAGACATCGCTGCGCAACCAGCCCGCCCGGTAACCGGCAAGGTTCGCAAGCAGCGGTAGGCGAGAAAGGGTCAGCCCCATGCCGTTGCCTCCGGATCAGTGACCTGTCAGGACGAGCGTCTGGACGGGCAAGAGCAGCGCCTGCAGCCGGAGGATCGCCGCGTGCACCAGCCCGACGGCGTCGATGACATGTAGGTACAGCCAGCGTTGCGTGCTGATGCCGGGCTCATGGAGCGCGTCATGATTGCTGGTATAGGCATTGGCGATGCAACTGCTTCCCGGCGGAATGCCGCTGAACTGACTCTGATAGAGCGGCTCCAGATAAGCCGTCAGTGTGCCCGGGCGTGCCAGTTGCTGGGCGTCGACGAGCAGGTCCGTCGGCCGATACTGGCCAGCGGCGATGACGTCCTGCACCTCGGTGACGACCATCGGGATGATGGTGAAGGGCTTGCCGATGCAGGTCGCCTCGGCGATCATCCCGGCCTTCATCACCTGCGCCTCTATCTGGCCGAAGCCGGCGACAAGTGCCACGCGCCCGGCCTGTTCGGGCACGAGGACGCCCGCGGTGCGGATCATCGGATTGACGATGTCGCCGGGCCGAAGGGTAAATTGCTGCACGGTGCCGGCGACGCCGGCGCGCACCGTCGTCTTGTCCAAGTCCACCTGAGCCTGGGCGAGTGCCGCCTCGGCGCTTGCCTTCTGCGCCGGCAGGAGCGAGGAGATCTTCGTCTCCAGGGTCTGCTTGTTCGAAACGGCGGCGGCGAGCGCGCCCTTGCGGCCGTCGGCGGCAACCTGCAGCCGCTCGATTTCCCGCCTCGAGACAATGTTGGCGTTCCGCTGGTTCAATTCGACCTGCGTCTGAAGTTCATTCAGCGCCTGGAGGTAGGCGCCCTGCGCTTGTGCGATCAGGCCGTCGGCGGAGGCAAGCTCGCTCTGCGCCACGGTCGTCTGCGCCTCAATTTCGGCGACGCGCCGGCGTGCGGTTTCAAGCGCCGCCCGCTGCTGGGCATCGTCGAGGCGGAAAAGCGGTGCGCCGGCCGCGACCTTCTCATTGAGGCCGACATAGACCTCGGCCACCCGGCCAGTCGACTCGGGCAGGATGGTGACGGTGCGGAAGACGGCGGTGACATTGCTGGTCGAAGGGTGGAAATAGAAGATCATCGTGATCAGCGACACGGTGAGGATCACGCAGGCGGTGATGCCGTAGCGCAGCTCGAACCACATCGAATAGAGATTGATCTCGCGGCCGATGCGCTTGCCCTGGACGTAGCGGCGGAAGAGAAAGTCGGGAAAGATTGTGAGCATCGAGCAGATCAGGAATTCCAGCATGGCTCACCCCCTTCGCTCGATCTTGTCGTCGCCAGGAAACGGCGGGGCTTCGAGTTGCACCCATTGCGGCTCGTTCGAGCGCGGCGCCCTGGATGGCGGCGCATTCGGCGGCGACTCGGATGTCGTCGTCGCTCCGCTCTGTTGCGGCCCACGCGTGTCCGCCCTCTCGTCGCGGCGGGCAATCCTGGCGAGCGAGCGGGCGATCGACTTCACAGGGGAGGAAAAGTCCGGAAATTCGACCATGGCGAGCAGCAGCGCGGCGATCCAGAACAGATGATTGTGGGTGAAGAGCGCGATCAAACATAGCACGCCGATGATCTGCAACTGCCCCTTGCTGGCGCCATGCGCCATGTGTTCCGGCAGGGCGTGCAGCCGCAGATACAGAATGCCGACTAGGAAGACCATCAGTAGCACGAAGACGAGCATCACGGTAAAAAGGACGTCCGTCTGCCCTGGCGCGGTTATGAAAGGCGGCAAATGGTCGACCGCGGCCGGATGCGACTCTTCCATCTCTGCACTCCTCTTTGCTGAAGGCCGGCCGTAAACTCAATTGCTTCGCGAAAATATTTAACTCCCGATGGAATGATACGCGAAAATATGCTCCGCTGGCATTGATCGCAGTCAAAGTCGACACGTGACAGGGTCGCTCGATTAGCCTCGATGGTGAACTGCCTCAATGGCATCTGTAAGCGTCGAATGACGTATGCTACGGTATGTTACTGCAACGTGGTCGCAGGCGGCGTACCATCTCCAAGAGCGCGTTGCATGAGGCGCACTCGCCGCCACGCTTGAGGCGGAGCATGCGGGAGACGGCGTCCTTCAGTTCAATGTTCGCCGAAACTGCACCCTGAGCGACGGCGTTGCGGCAGGCCGCGGACGTTTTGGCTTTGATTTGCGTTGCTGCGTGGAAAAGTGAGGCGAGAATGGATGACGATCCATCCCGAACGAGTCCGGTCCGAGGTGACCCAACCGGTCGATCATCCATCGAGGCAAAGATCACCGAGATTGTCAGGATCGGCATAGTCGCGCTTTTCGCCTATTGGTCCCTGACGCTAATCGCCCCATTCGCGATCATTCTCGTCTGGGCAGCGATCTTGGCCGTCGCGCTTTATCCGGCCCACGCCGCCCTTGCAGCCATGCTCGGCACCCGGCCTCGGCTGGCAGCGGTCCTGATCACGGTGGTCTGTCTGGCCGTCATCGTCGGTCCGCTTGCGGCCATTGCCGTCAGCTTTGCCGAAGGAGTCCAAGCGCTGCTTGCAAGACTAGACAATGGTTCGTTGCTGATACCAGTACCCCCCGAGAGTGTTCGCAATTGGCCAATGATCGGCGAGCGCATTTATGCTGCCTGGGGTATGGCGTCTGGCAATCTTGAGGCTGTTCTAAGGCAACTCGAGCCTTCGCTGCTGCAGGCGGGGAGCAAGGCTCTCGGCAAGATCGCGAGTATCGGCGTCGACTTGCTCGGCTTCGTGGTTTCCGTGCTTGTTGCCGGATTTCTTTTCGGATCCGGAGAGCGGCTCGCGGAGACTGCGCAAGGCTTCGCCAGCAGGATGGGTGGGGACAGGGGCGTCGGGTTCGTGCGGCTGGCGGCGGCAACGATTCGCAATGTGGCACGCGGCGTTATTGGCGTTGCGCTGCTGCAGGCGTTTCTCTGTGCATTGGTGCTGAGCCTGTTCGACGTTCCTGCACCCGGTGCAATCGCCTTCGTCGTGCTCATTCTCTGCATCGTTCAGATCGGGCCGGCGCTGGTTTTGCTACCCGTGATAATCTGGGCCTGGGTGGCGATGGACTTCGGCCCGGCAGTCTTGTTTACACTTTTGCTGACACCGCTCTTTATCATCGACAACGTTATGAAACCGATCTTGGTGGCGCGCGGGCTTTCAACGCCAACGCTTGTCATCTTGCTAGGGGTGCTCGGCGGCACGCTCTCCTACGGCCTGATCGGCCTGTTCCTGGGGCCGATCGTCCTTAGTGTCTTCCATGATTTGCTGATGATCTGGATGCATTCGGGTGCGGTGCCGGAAAAGTCACTGCCTGAGTCTTCACGATTGCCGCGCCAGACGTGACCATTTACGTGGGGCGCATCACTGTAGCGAATGTCCTTTGCTCGAGGCCTGTTCAGACTCAATTTTCGGGGACCGATACGCCCGCCTCTCGCAAACCTTCGATGAAGTGCTGTTGGTCCTCAGGACGACGAATTCGCAAGGCGACCTCCTTTCGGATGTTCTCGAGGAGCAGTTGTCGGTTCGACCCGGACGCCCCGCTGGTCTGCTACCATGTCCGCCCCCAATCGACACAACGCAAGCTTGTGTCCAGCGGTACTGTAAGCTCCCGTATCTTACGTCCGCACCCGGTCAAAGCGCAATATATATTAGACCGATGTATTAAAGTTGTATTTCATTTCGAGCTCGGAGGGGTGGAGCGAAATGAACGGGCGATCAGGGTGGAGTGACGAGGAACACGGCCTGGCAGCGGCCTTGCGTCGGTTTCCTGCACGCTCGTTGCAGATCAGGGAGTTGTCGATCCGCGACGAGAGCTTCAGGGGGATGTGCGAGGACTTCGCAGCCGCTGAAAACGCGCTTGCTCACGCCGATCAGCTTCCTTTTCACGTACGCGAGGAGCGCCGCGCGGAGTTCAGGAGCTTGGTAGAGAGCCTGGCGGCAGAGATTGAGCAGGCGCTCGGGCCGGCGAAAGGTCTCATCTAATTAGAGAGTTTGCCGCTTTACCTGGGCGTCGGAGCCGGCGTCCGAACGGTCTGCTCGCTGTTCAGCGCGCAGAACACAAGGAAGATCCGCTGGATCAGGGTTCTTGTAAGGCAAGGGCACAGTATTGGGAGTCGAATAATGCATACGTCAATATTGGCTCACTCGGGGAGATTCATAGGTACCGTCCCCATGGGGCCGCATACGCAAGGGGAAGTCGAGTCGAGGCCGATCAGCAGCTTCGTCAACGGACAAAGCATTTACTCTTCCGGGGAAAGGGCCGGTCAGGCCTACCGAGTAGAATTCGGGGCCGTTCGCGTGTACCGCGTGCTTGCGAACGGCCGACGACAAATTCTTGCATTCCATTTCGGAGGAAACTGGTTCGGTCTGCAAAATGAGGACCTGCACCGTTCCAACGCCGAAGCGATAGGTGTCACTGGTGTAAAGAGCGTCAGCCTCCACGAAGATCCGCTTATCTGGCAGGGTTTGTTGCCAGCGGTGTTGGAGAACTTCCTGTCGGCTCAGGAACACCAATTGGTCATTGGCCGCCAAAGCGCCGTCGAAAGGGTCGCGGCATTCCTACTCGAAATGTCGGATCGTTCGGGTCATTCGCATAGGTTCGAACTATCCATGCCCCGCGTCGATGTCGCCGACTATCTCGGGCTGACGATCGAGACCGTTTCGCGTTCGCTTACGAAGCTGAAGAACAAGCGCATTATCAACTTATACGGTGCTCGCGGCATCGAGATCCTTGAGTATCGCGCGCTTCAGAACTTGTGTCTTTAGTGGCCCAACATCGACCTTTGTACTGCAGGGTCGAAGGCACTTTTGGCGCTCCGACATGAAGGAAGGAGCAGGGCGGAGACGGGGCCAAGGCTCAAACGAAACCTCTGTCGGCAGTGTACCAGCTTTGGCTTCGAAGTCGCATAATCTATCATTGGTAACCACAGGTTGCCGGGGACACAAGCGGCGCCGCGACCCCGCAGGCTTGGGAGGGAAATGAGCCTACCGCCCCTGTATTGACGCACCCCTGTGTCCAAACACCTCACAAGCAGATGCAAACGACGAACTGCGCATCGCGACTGCAAGTGGCTAGACCGCCGGAGTGCCACGGGTGAGCGCCGCGACCCTCTTCACATGCGCCACCGCTGCCGTGCCGCCGGCAGTCTTGATGAACAGATCGAGCGTCTCCTCGTCATCGGCTCCAACCGGCATCAGCGCCTGATCCAGGTAGACCTTTGAAGCCGGATCGCGGGAGATCCTGTAGACGGTAGCAGCCAACCGGACGATCGCGCCTGCGAGCGCCACATGCTTGCGCGCCGTCTCCCATATAAACTGCGGCCAAAAGATCAGCGGATGTACCCGCTTCATGCCCGGCCGCCGCTCCGACGGCCGCTTCAGGCGCAGAAGACCGCTCTGCAGCGGATGGACGTTTTCGAGCGGCACCATCGTCGCAAAGGAAACGAGCAGCTTGATGAGGCTTCCAAGCGGCACGCCCGTCGCGGCCGCGCGGCGCAGCAGCGTCTTCATGTGCTCGGGCGAATAGTAGAGCTGCCATGCCTCGCGGTAGATGTTCTCCCACGCCTCACGGCTCATCCCCGGATGCGCCGTGCACACATGCTCGACATCATAGACGTTGAGGTCGGCCGCCATCTCGACGCCGCTCTTCCACAGCTTCTGATGGTCCTCCGAGCCCGGCAGCGGCGTGAGGACGAAGAACTCGACGATGTCGACCGGCAGTTCGTGTTGGATGATGGCGATGTCGCGCCGGATGGTCTCGGGCGTATCCGCCGGAAAGCCGAGATATAGCCCGCGAGCGTCATGATGCCCTGCGCCTTCCAGGCAAGCAGCATCTTGCGGTATTCGGTGATCTTGTTCTGGTGCTTCTTTGCTGCGGCGAGATTGTCCGGATTGACGTTCTCGAGGCCGATGAAAACGCGGGTAACGCCGGCGCGCTTTGCCTTCTCAATGAAGTTCGGGATCTTGTGGCAGAGCGTATCGACCTGGATCATCAAGCCGAGTGGGATACCGTCTTTCTCTCGTAGTTCGATCAGCCGGTCGAAGATCGCCTCCCATTCCTTATTGCGGGCGAAATTGTCGTCGGTGATGAAGAATTTGTGGACGCCCTGCGCCCAGTTCATCCGCACCAGCTTCTCGATGTCGTCGGCCGAACGGAAGCGCGACTTGCGCCCCTGCACGTTGATGATCGTGCAGAAGGAACATTGATAGGGACAGCCGCGCCCGGCATCAAAGCTCGTGCTAAGGCCGAACGTGTGAGCGACGTTTTCCTTCGGCAGGAACGGGACCGGCGTGCCGTCAAGGCCGGGCAGGTCGTTGATGAAGTTGTAGATCGGCGCTAGTCTGCCGGTCGCCGCATCCCGCAGCACCGCGTCAAGACGGCCCTCGGCCTCGCCCGCAAACATGGAAATGCCCATCTCCCGGCACGCGTCGAGTTCTACGGCCTTGCTGTCCAGCATGGCAAGACAGCCTGACACATGAAAGCCGCCCAAGGCAACGGGGATGCCAGCCGCGCGGAACGGCCGCGCAATATCGAGGGCGCGTGGAAACTGGTTGGATTGGACCCCGACAAGAGCCACCAAGCCAAAATTGTCGTGTCGGCTAAACATGCGCAGAAGCGCCGGGAAATCTATCCGCGTATTCGTCTCGTCGATCACCGTAATATCGATGGAAACATCCGGGCCGAGCACCTTGCGCTCAGCACAGTCAGCGGCAATGCCATAGAGCGCGGCGAGTGAGTTCGAGGGGATCATCGCGCGCCACCAGCGGATCACGTAGCCATCGTCATCATAGTGCGAGGGCTTGATCAGGATGAGCTGGAAACGTCTCCCCTCAGCTTCCGAAACATGCGACAAGGTTGTATCTTTCGCGTTTGAAGCAATGGCGAAGCCTAACAGAGCCTTGCCACAAGGCAAGACCACGCAAATTCTTTCATTTCTCAGTGCAATCTGCGGAGCCGGTACAAAAACTCCCTTCCTCAGGCGGTAACCCGTCCGGCGGCTGCCAGAACGGGCCGGGCGCAACTTAGCGCTCTGGCGACACTGTTCACCGATCAGGCAGTCTTTGCTACACTGCTGGCGGCGGCAATAGCGCGTTCTGGTCGATCCGCCATGGTGGAGGCGTGGGTGCTATTTCGGCTGGCCATAGCGTGTGGTCTCATTGCGGCAACAGTCGCCGTTCAAGCATCTTTCATGTCCGCCGGACTTGGTGTTTTTCGAAGGTTGGAAAGAGAACGCCGAGACTTCCTGCTTCGCTACCCGACGCTGGTGACCGTCGTCTGGATAATCTACCTGATCACTCCGATTGCGCTTGATGTCGTGCTCTGGGCAACCTTCTATTATCTTGCGCAAGCGCTGCCTAACTTTGATGACGCGCTCTACTTCTCGACCGTCACCTTCACGACGGTCGGCTATGGCGACATCGTTCTCGGCAAAGACTGGCGCCAGGTTGCAACTTTCGAGGCCGTCAATGGCTGGATCATTTTTGGATGGGCTACGGCACTGATGATGGCCGTGATCCAGCGTCTACATTTTCACGGAGACAGCCAGGCAGGATTGGGGCCAAGACCGTGAGTGGCGGATGCCTGCGAACTCACGCCGATGGCGGCAAGAGAAACAGCGTGAGTCCGAAAATGGCATAGACCGCCAGCGCCATGACGCCGGCATACCAAGCTGCGCGCCCACCGTTGGACAAGAGCGTTGCGGCCATCGTTGCAATCAGCATCATTGCGACCGCCCCGGGCCAGAACTGCAGGGACATCGGCTCCGGACCAACAAAGTAGCTGACGAGCACCAGGACCGGGGCGACGAAAAGCGCGATCTGTGCGGCGCTGCCCAATGCAATGCCGACGCTGAGGTCGAGGCGATTGGCGCGCGCCGCCGAGAAAGCGGTTGTCATTTCCGCAGCTCCGCCCACCAAGGCTACGACGATGAACCCGACGAAGGCAGGCGTCATCCCGAGACGTTGAGCAGCGACCTGTACTGAGCCGACGAAGATCTCACTGACCATCGCGACGAAAAGCGTGACGCCAACCAGCACAACGATCCCGACCGCAAGCGGCCACGGTTTCTCATCCTCGTCGACGTGGCCGCCGCTGGTGAAAAGCTCCCGGTGCGTTTTCAGGGAAAACAGCATGCCAAGTCCATAGACGGCGATGAGGAGCAGAGAGAGGCTCAAGCTCAGTTGCTGGGAGAAGGTGCCGGCGGGGACGCGGTCCACTTCGCTGATAAGGGAGGGGACCAGAATCGCGATCGTGGCAAGGAACAACAGGCTAGCCTGAAAGCGTGCGCTAACCCTGTTGAACTCCTGCAGGTGATGCTTGAGACCGCCGACGAAAAACGCGCCGCCCAGCATGAACAGCGCATTGGTGACGATCGCGCCCGCAATCGACGCCTTGACCAATAGATACTGGCCTGCATGCAGGGCCGCGAGCGAAATCACGAGTTCGGTCAGATTGCCGAGCGTGGCGTTGAGCAAGGCGCCGAGGGTATCGCCCAATTTCGCGGCGACGGCCTCGGTCGCGCGGCTCAGCAGTGCCGCGAGCGGCACGATCGCTGCGACCGATAGGAGGAACAGCAAGGTGTGCGCCTCGGGCGATACTTGCTCTAGGAGAATGACGGCGGGGACGAAGAGGATAAGCACAAGGAGAGGGGTTCGCCGAAGCTCACTCAGAGCAGCCCTTGCAGCATTGGCCGAGGATGGCGGCACAATGGAGCGTCTACCCTGGAAATCGCGCATCGGATCGTCCTCCGGTCTCAGGCGCACGCCGCAGAATGCGCCCATGAAACTGTTGCTACACCGCTTGCAGCGCATCGATGCGCGTTAACCCAGGAGGGCGAATCCGCCCCGCATCCTCCTCTAATCGGCGACCACACTCGTCGTTCGGATCGAAGCGGTCGATGAACTGCACGATCGCCTCGGTGCTCGGTCGGAGATCATGTTCGAGACGATGCAGGACAAAGACGATCATCACATTGAAAAGGGTGTCCGTCTGCCCCGGTGCGGTGAACGGCTTGCAATTGGTTGACCGCAGCCGGACGCAACGATTGTTAGATCTCTGCGCTCCCTCTTTAAAGGCCCGGCGAGAATCCAATTGCCGGCGAAAACGCTCAACTCCCAAGCAAGCAGGTCACGACTGATTGTCTTGATTATTCAAATAGGATGATACGCAAAAACATGCGGCTGGCATTGATCACAATCAAAGGACATGGGACGGACACGAGCCCGATGCGAGCCAGTTTATTTGCCGCGCCACGCATTTCGAGGGCCTCTGGCTGCCATTCGGCAGGCAGCATTGTTTACAATCAGAGATTGGGACCGAACATCGGTCAGGCCGTGAAATCACGAGGAACCCGGCTGAGGCAGTTGGCTTCTGGCTAGCCCCTTCAATCTCACGAATGAGATGCCTTTGCTGAAGATCCTTGTCACGCCCACCATCCAAGTTTCTGATTTGAAAGGCCTTTCGAGAAATCGAGAGGCCTTTTTGCGTAACGCCCTTGTCGGCCGCCTTTCCGAAGACCTTTGGACGCTGCACTGGCTAGGGACGGGAAAGAGAATTGGGGTGACTGACGATTCCTGCTGGGAGTTCACCGGCGTCACTACACGCCGCAACGGCGACCCATTCAACAAAGCCGGCCCATGCTATCTGCACAGGCCGGCAAGTCGGCAAATCCGCAAAAAACAGCTTCATCGTCGCTGAAAAACACAGGCAGTTTAGGAGCGTGGGCAACTTCGATCCACGGACTTAAGTCCTACTTCGAAGGGTTAAAGGTCCGACGACTGTTGCTGAATAGATCCTCCAGAGCATATCCCTAATCGCTTACGGAATGACGGAGGTCCCCAACTGCCGCCGTGGGCGTGCGGGAGGCCTACTGCATGTTTCCTTAGATCGAATACGATTTAAGGAAACATGCAACCATTCAAAGTGCGACAGCGTCCTTTGCGCGTCTAAGACGCGCGGCGCTGTAGAGCGACGCGAATAGTCCCTTCTGTCACCGCTTTGGGACTCCCGTAGCAAAATTCGGCTCCGGAATTTCGGTTCAATGCGCCACCTGCGATGCGGCCGACATCACCTCCTCCGGGGCCGGAGCACGGAACATATTGCTGCCGTCCGGTGTCGCTTCGGTGAAACACCAGCGCACCACCCCATCCCTGTCGAGTAGGAATTGTCCGACGAGCTGGCCCATGCCGGTCGCTATCATTCGGCTATCGTCATCCGTGATCTCATAGTCATCCGTCTTGTCGAGATATTCCGAGGCGACAATCGGGTTCATCGGTTCGGGCAATTCGCCGGGCATGTCAATGCGCATCGCCGTTACCGTCGGCATGCCAAGCTTGTGCGGCCAATCATCCTCGTTTTCGGTGAACTCCAGATTCGGCAGACCGAAGGCCCGATGCGAAATCCGTTCCGGATCGGCCGCGGCGAGAAGGTTCGGCAGGGGGTGGTAACGGAAGTAGAGCCGCGCCCGGTCGATCGGTGTATTCACAACCGTCAGGCTTTCGACGCCCTTTTCGTTCAACGCCCCCTTGAGCTGCGCCATGGCGGCAATGTGCCGGCGGCAAAACGGACAATGCAGGCCTCGAAACAGGCCGACCAAAACCGGCTTGCGACCGCGAAAATCGTCAATGGCGATCTTGCCCTCCCGCGTGATCGCGTCGAGCACGACGTTCGGCGCACGATCGCCGGGCTGCAATGGCCCTGTGCTGCGATATTCGACCATGATTGCTCTCCTCCCGCGACGGTACGGCGCCAGACATCTTCGCGGCAAACGATCGCGGTAACCCTTGTGGCTAGGCCCGCTGTCTCGGATCGACAGGCTTCATCTGGAAGCGCGCTGCCTTAGTCGAGAAACGGCAATATCACCAATGCTTCAGGATCAAGATCGTGACGCACGCAGATGTCTCGAGCCAGTGTAAAATAGCGCTCGGCCTCGTCCAGATCTCCCGCGTCGAGGCAGAGCGCTCCAAGGCCATCATAGCATGGAAACAGGACCTGTGCTTCGCCCGTTTCGACCGCGAGATCGAGCGCCTCGCCGTAAAGCCGGCGGGCGTCGTGCGGCTGATCGTGGCATTGGTATATCTGCCCGAGCACAAGCAGGGAAACCGGCAGATGATCGCGCTGGTCGAGAGCGCGGTCGATTTCGATCGCCTTCTCGGCAGCCGGCACTCCGTCGGCCGCACATCGGTCGGTGAAGGTACAGTAGGCGACGGCGAGATTGGCTAGCAGCCGTGCCTCAAAGCCGAGATCGCCGGCACGCCGCGCCATGTTCAGGCCGCGTCGGCAGACATCGATCGCGAGCTTCGGGTCGACGATCGTATAGAGCACGCCGAGGTTCGTGTACCCGCGGCAGGCCGCCTGCATCAGGGTGGCCGCCTCGGCGACGGCAACACTCTCCTCCACCGCGGCGATCGCCTCGCGCCGGCGGCCGCGCCGCGCAAGCGCCACGCCCTTGGTGTTCAATGCCTCCGCCGTAACCAAGGCTGCCTCGCGCCGCATTTCGTCACCGGCGTCGCGTGCCAGGTCCTTGACCCGGCTCAACGCTTCGTCCGCCCACTCCGAAGCAGCAAGATAGTCGCCCATGCGGAATGCAAGATGTCCGCGCTCCTGCAGAAGCGAAGCGCTTTCCACTGGCGCATCCACCCTTGCGAGGAGAACGGCGGCTTCGGTAAAATTCGCCTGGGCCTGTTCGCGATTGCCAGCCTCCCAGAGGAGATGGCCGAGCTTGCGAAGGATCCGCGCGGAGGCCACCGGGTCGGCCGAGACGCGTTCGCAGGCGAGCAGTGAGCGATAATGCTCCTCCGCGGCACCGCGCTCACCGGCCGGGCCCAGGAGATCCGCGACGCGCTCGCGGGCGACGAACCATTCCGGCCTTTCTTCGCCCAGGGCGGCAAGGGCCGCCATGGCCTGCCGGTAGTAGCGGATGGCATCCTCGTTGGCGCAGAGCTGGCGCGCCCGATCGCCAGCCGCCATCAGATAGCGTGCGCCCTTGCTCCGGTCTTTCGACTGGCTGAAGTGATGGCCGAGCAGCGCCAGTTCCTCGAAGCGCTGGGGGTTCTCGCCGTAACGACGCTCCAGAGCCTCGGCGATGGCCGCATGAATTTCCGCGCGACGCTTTACGAGCAGGTTGCTATAGACGACCTCGTGAAACAGCGACTGCATGAAACGATAGGTCTGCGACGATCGCCCGCTCCCCGCCTCTTCTATGATTTCCGTGTCGCAAAGCAGTTCCAGACCCTGGTCCACGTTGGCCGGCGCGACAGCGATGCTCTTTAGCAGGTGCGCCTCGAAGCTCGGGCCGATAACCGCGGCGCAGTGGACCAGCCGGCGCACCTCCTGCGGCAATCGGTCGATTCTCGCGAGCAGTATCGCCTCGATGCCGATCGGAATGTCGACGGTCGCTTCACCGCCGGCCACGTGCCAATGGGAATCATCGCGCCTGAGCATGTCCAGGTCGATCAGGCTGCGGACAATCTCCTCGACGAACAGCGGGTTGCCACCGGCCCGACGCAGGATCCGCTCACACAGTTCCTTCGGCAGGCCGCCTTCCCCGAATAAGGCCGAGAGGAGGCGTTGGCCATCGGGCGCGGATAGGGGTCCGAGGCGCAGGGCGGTGAGACTGGTGCGGCCGGGCGCGAGCCGGTCAGCACCGGCATCCGGGCGCTGCGTCGTCAAGAGCATCAGCGGCCTGCGATCCAGCCTGTCCAGCGCGAAACGGAGCGCCTCCAGCGATGCCGAGTCCGCCCAGTGCAGGTCCTCTATGACGAGAAGCAGCGGCGCCTGGTCGAGTCGCCGCTCCAAGATGGTCCGGATGGCGGAGAACAGCTGTCGCCTAACCTGTTCCGGAGCGACGTGCTGCAGCATTCCATCGCGATCGCCGATGCCTAGAATATGAAAAAAGAGCGGCATGAGCTGTTCGATTTCGGCGGGCGGAAAGCCGATTTCCGCGAGGCCGAGCGACAGGCCCTCCTGCGTCTGCTCCGGTGTGTCGGTCGAAGATATGCCGTAGGCGCTGCGCAGAACCTTCGCGAGCGTTCCGTAGGAGGGCTCGCCGAGTGGAGAGCATCCCGCCCGCCGCACGACGACGTGTGCGAACGATGCGTCTTCGGCAAGGCCGGCGAGAAAATCGTTGACGAGGCGCGACTTGCCGATGCCGGCTTCGCCGGTAAGCCGCACCAGTTGCGCCGTGCCGCCGCAGGCCAGCGCAAGACAGTCGCGCAAGCGGCCGATTTCCTTGTCGCGCCCGATGAGCGGCGCGCTCAGGCCGAGCGCATCAAGCCCCCGCGCCGCGCGTGGCACCTCGAGCGCCCCGGTCAGACGATGAACGTGTACGCTGCCCGCCTTGCCCCGCAAGGCGACCGCCCCAAGCGTCTCATAGGCAAAAGCATGTCGCGTGAGGCGGTGCGTCACCGGCCCGACGAGTATTTCATCCAGACCGGCCATCGATTGCAGGCGCTGCGCGGTGTTCACCGTATCTCCCGTGACCGAATAGGATTTGCTGTCGCCCGCACCGAAGGCGCCGGCGACGACAGGCCCGGTATTGACGCCTATATGGAGGTTCAGCGGCAGGCCGATCCGTTTCCGCCAGCGTTCGCCCACCTGCGCCGCCCGACGCACCATTTCCTGCGCGGCACGAAGCGCCCGTTCCGGATCGTCCTCATGCGCCACCGGCGCACCGAAGAGGGCGAGCAGCGCGTCGCCGATGAACTTGTCGACGAACCCTCCGAATGCTTCCACTGCCTCCGTCAGTTCCTCGAAGAGTTCGTTCTGCAGCGCCTGCAAAGTCTCCGGATCGACCTGTTCGCCGAGGGCGGTGAAACTGCAGAGATCGGCAAAGACGACGGTGACCGTGCGGCGATCGGCGCCGCTGTCCACGCTCGAACGTGCCGGCGAAACCGCCTGTGACGCCGTCCCGGTGACTTGGGGCCGCGGCAAAGGGGCGGATCGGGGCACGGACGGCGCCGAAGCACTGACCTGGGTGCCGCATTGCGGGCAAAAGGCGAAATGCGGCGGACAGGAATAGCCGCAGCCGGGACACAGGATCTGCTGTTTCGCACCGCACTTCGGGCAAAACGCAAAACCGCTCTCAATTTCGTAACCGCATTCGTGACAATTCATCTCGAACGAACCCTCGAGAAAGTCCGCCATGCCCAGGAGAAGCCCCGGCCACTCGGGCATGAATGCCCGATGACAATGGACTTGTTGCATTGGCTTGGCAAGCAAACGCGGAATAAGCGGCGCGGCAATGCGCGGCGACACACGGCAATCGCATCAGGTCCGCGGAAATAATCTGACGCAAAAGATGACGCGCGCGCAATTTTGCGCTAGTACCCTGCACCGGCGCTCCAGGATCGCCATATACGCGCAATGACTTTCGTCCGTGAAGGGAACACGTTCATGCCTGCCTATCGCTCCCGCACCACCACCCACGGCCGCAACATGGCCGGCGCCCGCGGCCTCTGGCGCGCGACGGGCATGAAGGACAGCGACTTCGGCAAACCGATTATTGCGGTGGTGAACTCGTTTACCCAATTCGTGCCGGGTCATGTGCATCTCAAGGATCTTGGCCAGCTCGTCGCCCGCGAGATCGAGGCGGCCGGCGGCGTCGCCAAGGAATTCAACACGATCGCGGTCGACGACGGCATCGCTATGGGCCATGACGGCATGCTCTATTCGCTGCCGTCGCGCGAGATCATTGCCGACAGCGTCGAGTACATGGTCAACGCGCACTGCGCCGACGCCATGGTCTGCATCTCCAACTGCGACAAGATCACTCCCGGCATGCTGATGGCGGCGCTGCGCCTCAACATCCCGGCCGTCTTCGTCTCCGGCGGTCCGATGGAAGCGGGCAAGGTCGTGCTGCACGGCAAGAAGCACGCACTCGATCTGGTCGACGCCATGGTCGCCGCCGCCGACGACAATATTTCCGATGAAGACGTAAAGGTTATCGAGCGTTCGGCCTGCCCGACCTGCGGCTCCTGCTCCGGCATGTTCACGGCGAACTCGATGAACTGTCTGACCGAGGCGCTCGGCCTTTCGCTCCCCGGCAACGGTTCGACGCTCGCCACCCATGCCGACCGCAAACGCCTCTTCGTCGAGGCCGGCCATCTGGTAGTCGATCTCGCACGCCGCTACTACGAACAGGAAGACGAGCGCGTCCTGCCACGCGCGATCGCCTCCAAGCAGGCCTTCGAGAATGCAATGACGCTCGACATCGCCATGGGCGGCTCGACCAACACCGTGCTGCACATTCTCGCCGCGGCCTACGAGGGCGAGGTCGATTTCACCATGGACGACATCGACCGTCTGTCGCGCAAGGTGCCGTGCCTGTCGAAGGTTGCGCCCGCGAAGGCCGATGTGCATATGGAAGACGTACACCGCGCCGGCGGCATCATGTCGATTCTCGGCGAACTCGACAAAGGCGGCCTCATCAACCGCGACTGCGTGACCGTGCACAGCGAAACGCTCGGCGACGCCATCGACCGTTGGGACATCACCCGCACGTCGAGCGAATCCGTCCGCGACTTTTACCGCGCGGCTCCCGGCGGCATTCCGACCCAGGTCGCGTTCAGCCAGAACGCGCGCTGGGAGGATCTCGATACCGACCGCGAGAAGGGCGTCATCCGCTCGGTCGAGCACCCTTTCTCGAAGGATGGCGGCCTCGC
Organism: Sinorhizobium psoraleae; assembly: GCF_013283645.1. GTDB lineage: Bacteria > Pseudomonadota > Alphaproteobacteria > Rhizobiales > Rhizobiaceae > Sinorhizobium > Sinorhizobium psoraleae. The sequence goes on along the minus strand of NZ_JABEKV010000001.1, from coordinate 686,364 downwards.
CGTGCTCAAGGGCAACATCGCGCTCGACGGCTGCATCGTCAAAACGGCGGGCGTCGACGAGAGCATCCTGAAGTTTTCCGGCCCTGCGCGGGTCTTCGAGAGCCAGGACGCCTCCGTCAAGGCGATTCTCGCCAACGAGATCAAGGCGGGCGACGTCGTGGTCATCCGTTATGAAGGCCCGAAGGGCGGCCCGGGCATGCAGGAGATGCTCTACCCGACGAGCTATCTGAAGTCGAAGGGCCTCGGCAAGGCTTGCGCGCTGATCACCGATGGCCGCTTCTCCGGCGGTACCTCTGGCCTCTCCATCGGCCACGTTTCGCCGGAAGCGGCGAATGGCGGCACGATCGGCCTCGTGCGCGAAGGCGACATGATCGACATCGACATCCCGAACCGCACGATCAGCTTGCGCGTCGACGAAACCGAGCTTGCCGCTCGCCGCTCCGAGCAGGACGCCAAGGGCTGGAAGCCGGCCGAACAGCGCAAGCGCAAGGTGACGACGGCGCTCAAAGCCTATGCCGCCTTTGCGACCTCTGCCGACCGCGGCGCCGTCAGGGATCTCGGCGACCGGTGATCGGCGCAACTCGCAAACGCAAGAAGGCTCCCGTCGCGGCGGGAGCCTTTTCGTTGCGAGCCGCTTGAATCACATGTAACGGGTCTCGGCGGGCGCGTTCCACCAGTTGTTGTGCAGCCCGTCCATGTACTGGATCGGCAAGGCCGCAAGCACGGCCGGATCGACATCGTCGAGGCATGCAATGTTGATGGAGACGAAGGCGCCGCCGATCTGCTCGACATATCCATGGCCATAGGGCGCCACGCCGCAAGTCGTGCAGAACCGGTGATGACCGCTCATCGTAGCGAACTGATAGTCTCCGATGCCGGCCTCCTCGCACATCAGCCGGAAATCCTCAGGCTTCACGTTCGCGCCCCAATAGCGCGTTTTCGAGCAGTACGAACAATTGCAACGGCTGGTCCCGGCCTCGAGATCAGCATCGACCTCGTAACGAATCCGTCCGCAATGGCAGCTCCCCTTGTAGGTCGTCTTCATCATCGTTCCTCCGCCTGAACAGCCTGCAATGTCGTACCGCATGTCGACACGGCGCTGCCGAGATCAGCACGATCTTCGGCGGAAAGCCATCCTTATTATCCACGGCTTTCGCGGGGCAAGGCGGCCGCACGGCGTTGTCCCTTCTCCCGGCATGCGGGAAGAAGGTCGCGGCAGCGGGATCAAAGCAGGCCGCGAGACGTCCAGCCAGCCGTCAGGTGAGCGCCAGCAGATCGGCGCGCAAACGGTCCGCGCCGCCTTCACCGAGGCTCCTGTCGACCGCTTCATGCGTATCCTTCCAGATCGGCACGGCTTCCGCGAGCAACCTCCCGCCCTCCGCCGTCAGCCTCAGGCGCCTGAGACGCCGGTCGGTCGAGTCGACAAAAACTTCGACGAGACCGCGGCGTTCGAGCGGCTTCAACGCCGCCGTCAGCGTCGTCCGGTCCATGGCAAGGAGGGACGCCACCGCGCTCATGCTCGGCGGTTCCGGCCGGTTGAGCGACATCATCAGTGAGAACTGCCCATTCGTTATGTCGAGCGGCCTCAACGCCTCGTCGAACTGACGGGCAAGCGCCCTGGCGGCGCGCTGCACGTGCAGGCACAGACAGGTATCCTTCACGAAAAGGGTGGTGGAAAATGGTATCGGCGGCGACTTTGACATGGTTGAGTAATGTTGATATCAACGTAATTAGTCAAGTGCTACATTTCGTGAGGAGGAAGAGCATGAGACCGGACCATGCCGTCGTGTCACGTGAGGAGTGGCTGAAGGCGCGCAAATCGCTTCTTGCCCTGGAAAAGGAGCACACTCATCTTCGAGACCGGATCAACGCCGAGCGCCAGGCTCTGCCCTGGGTGAGGATGGACAAGTCCTATGTCTTCGAAACCCTTGCCGGCCCCAAGACGCTGCCGGAGCTTTTCGACGGGCGCAGCCAGCTCGTCGTCTATCACTTCATGCTTGGAGAGAACTGGGAAGCGGGCTGCCCAAGCTGCTCGTTTCTCGCCGACCACTTCGCCGGCATGCTGCCGCATCTAAACCACCACGACGTCACACTGATCGCGGCTTCGAACGCGCCGCTCGCCAAGATCGAAGCCTATCGCAAGCGGATGGGCTGGCATTTCCCCTGGGTATCCGCCTGGGGCAACGACTTCAACCGCGACTTCCATGTGTCCTTCACACCCGCCGAACTCGCAGGCGACAAGGTGGTCTACAATTTCAGCGAGATCGCCAGCGGCGACGCCTATGAAGAGCTTCCCGGCCTCAGCGCCTTCTACAAGGACGAGGACGGAACCGTCTACCATACCTATTCCACCTATGCTCGCGGCCTGGAGGAACTGGTCGGCACCTTCATGCTGCTCGATCGGGCACCCAAGGGCCGAAATGAAGGCACGATCATGGATTTCGTGCGGCGCCACGACGAATACGAAGAAGCGCCTAGGCAAAGCGCCTGAGCTTGATATGAACGAGGAACCAATCGGCATTCCCGCGCGTTGCTACGTTTCGCGGAGTTCCAGGTTGGAGCGCCGTGTCTCGCCATGGAGGGATCAATGAAGGCGGAATCGCAGGAGGAGCACCGCTGGCTGGAACAGCTGCTCGGTGAGTGGGAAGTCATGTCGCAACCGTCAACCGACACCGGCCAGTCGCAGGCGCCATGGACGGAAAACGTCCGTTCGATGCAGGGTCTCTGGTTCGTCTGCGAAGGACAAGGCACGATGCCGGACGGCCGCATCGGCCAATCATTGATGACTCTCGGCTTCAATCCTCAGACCAACCGCTATGTCGGCACCTGGGTCGGCTCCATGATGACGCATATGTGGATCTATGACGGCGTGCTCGAAGACGACGGCAAGACGCTGACGCTCGACTGTGAGGGGCCGGATTTCGACAGACCGGGCAGGTCCGCCAGATATCAGGACGTGATAACCCTCATCGACGCCGACCATCGCAGGCTGACGGCCCGTGTCCAGACCGAAGACGGGAACTGGAAGGAGATCATGGCCGCGGAATATCGCCGACGCTGACGCATGGCGCCCAGAACTATGCAGCGGCTCTGGGACAACGACATGCGTAAAAACAAGAATGCAAAGCGCGTTGCTTGAATTCATTGAACGCGACGCGGCTTAGTCGACGGCAAGCAAACCACTGTTCCGCTGCCGCGAATGGCAGCGCAATCCCCCAACAAAACCGGAGGACAGACAATGACGGGTCAGCATGGGAAATTCGTCTGGTACGAACTGATGACGACCGACACGGAGGCCGCCCAAACTTTTTACGAGAACGTGATTGGCTGGAGCGGCAGCGATGCCGGCATGCCCGGCATGGAATATATGCTGTTCTCCATGGGTGGTCAGCAGGTGGCGGGATTGATGACGATGCCCGAGGGCGCGCTCGAGATGAATATCCCGCCGGCGTGGCTCGGCTACGTCGCGGTCGATGACGTGGACGCGGCCGCCGCCAAAGTCGCCGCAGACGGCGGCAACGTCCACCGCGCTCCGGATGACATCCCTGGCGTCGGCCGCTTTGCCATCGTCACCGATCCGCATGGCGCCGTGTTCGCGCTGTTCAAGGGCACAAGCGAGGCGCCCCAGGCTCTCGAGCAGATGGCGCCTGGAAACGTCGGCTGGCACGAACTGATGGCCGGCGATCTCGATACCGCCTTCGCCTTCTATTCCAACCTGTTCGGCTGGACCAAGGACCAGGCCATGGACATGGGCGACATGGGCACTTACCAGATCTTCTCCTGGAACGGCACGCAGATCGGCGGCATGATGACCAAGCCGGAAGACATTCCCGCTCCTTATTGGCTCTATTATTTCAACGTCGAGGCGTTGGACGCCGCGATCGAGCGAGCAAAATCCGGCGGCGCAAAGATCGTCCTGGAGCCTATGGAAGTACCCGGCGGCGCCTGGATCGTCCAATGCATAGATCCACAGGGCGCCCTTTTTGCCCTCGTCGCACCGAAACGGTGACGGCGCAGTTTCGGACGCACGGGCCCAGAGCGCCGTGCGTTCAAACGAACGCACAAAGGACGCTCTAGCACTTGGATCTAGAGCATCTTATCCGCTTTCGATGATTCCACCTGAAAGCGGGATGCTCTAGTCGACACGTGACTTTCCTTGTGAGCGAGGGCGGCATCACGGCGCGAGTGCCCCTCGCTCGATGCTCTCGGCAATGGCCTGCCCGTGTGGGGAGTTACGCTGTAACCGTCTCGACGCTGACCCGGCGATCGCTCCCCCGCTGAACCGGCTCCGGCGTCACACGGGCATGCCTGGCGAGAAAATCGAGGACGGCACGGACGCGCGCGGGTAGCGCGCCACCCTGGCCGAGGAACACGGCATGGATTTCTTCCAGATCGCCGGGATTCAGATCTTCCAGAACGGGAACGAGCCGTCCGACGCGAATGTCGGTGCGAACCGTGAATTCCGCAAGCCGAGCCAATCCGGTACCGGCAAGGGCGAGATGACGTAACCCCTCGCCGTCGCTCACCTGCAGCGTCCCGGAAGCCGGCATGACGATCGTTTCTCCGTCTGCTTTGATCGGCCAGCCGTCGACGGCGCGTGCGTAGCAGAAGCCGAGCCGGTTATGAGCGTTGAGCTCTTCGATGTTCGAGGGCGTCCCGTACCGATCGAGATAGGAGGGAGCCGCCACGATCACCATTCGCGTGGCGCCGAGCTTGCTGGCAAGCAGCGCCGAACTCTTCAAAGGCCCTGATCTGATCGCGATATCGGCGCGCGCCTCCATCAGGTCGACCACCGCATCGGTCTGGACGATGTCGAGCGTGACCGCAGGAAATCGCTCCCGGAGTTCCGGCAGGAGCGGCATCAGGACATGGGTTGCGAAAGAAGCACTCACATTCACCCGAACCCGTCCTGTCGGCATTTCGCCCCCGGCGGCACAGCGTTCGGCCTCTTCGATGTCGGAGAGAATGCGGGCGGTGCGCTCGTAGAAGGCACAGCCCTCCGGCGTCAGTTGCAACCGTCGCGTGGAGCGGTTGACGAGGCGGACGCCGAGCCGGTCCTCAAGCCGGAGCACGAGTTTGCTGACCGCCGAAGGCGTCATGCGATAGTGGCGCGCTGCCGACGAGAAGCCGCCAAGCTCGACCGCCTTGGCGAACACTTCCATTTCCCCCGAGCGATTGACCGAGAGTCGCGACATATGACTTCAACTCACAAATGATGTTCCGAACTGCAGTCTAGCTCCAAAAGGCAAGCAGCGCCATGTTCATGTCTCGATAGGTGTTGAGACAACAAAGGAGTTGCAAAATGGAGTATCGACGGCTTGGCTCGTCCGGTTTGAAGGTTCCGGCGCTGAGCTTCGGCGCAGGCACGTTCGGCGGCAAGGGCCCGCTCTTCGGCGCCTGGGGCACGACGGACGACGCGGAAGCACGCCGGCTCGTCGACATCTGCCTCGAAGCGGGCGTCAACCTCTTCGACACGGCGGACGTCTATTCGGATGGCGCTTCGGAGGAGGTACTCGGCGCGGCGATCAAAGGCCGCCGCGGAAAGGTGATCCTTTCCACGAAGATGTCGCTTCCGATGGGCGACGGCCCGAACGACGCAGGCTCATCCCGGTCTCGTCTCGTCGGCGGCGTCGACGCGGCGCTGAAGCGTCTCGGAACCGACTATATCGACCTGATGCAATTGCACGCTTTCGACGCCGGCACGCCGATCGAGGAAGTGCTGTCGACGCTCGACGACCTGGTGCGTGCCGGCAAGCTCCGCTATGTCGGCGTCTCCAATTTCTCCGGCTGGCAATTGATGAAATCGCTCGCGCTCGCCGAGAGATACGGCTATCCCCGCTACGTCGCGAACCAGGTCTATTATTCGCTGGTTGGCCGCGACTACGAGTGGGAACTGATGCCGCTCGGCCTCGATCAGGGTGTCGGGGCGCTAGTCTGGAGTCCGCTCGGTTGGGGTCGGCTGACCGGCAAGATCCGCCGCGGCGAGCCGTGGCCGGCCGGAAGCCGGCTGCATGACACCGCAACGTTCGGACCGCCGGTGGACGATGACAAGCTCTACGACATCGTCGATGTGCTCGATGCCTTGGCGGAGGAAACCGGCAGGACGGTACCGCAGATCGCGATCAACTGGCTTCTGCAGCGGCCGACCGTTTCGAGCGTCATCATCGGCGCGCGCAATGAAGAACAACTCCGGCAGAACCTTGGCGCTGTCGGCTGGTCGCTCTCCGCCGATCAGGTGGCACGCCTCGACGAAGTCAGCGCAACGATGGCGCCCTACCCGCATTTCCCCTATTACAGGCAGGAAGGCTTTGCCCGCATCAACCCTCCGCCGGTCTGAGAAATACGACACGGCGCAAAGGAAAGCCGGCCGCAATCGTACCGCCGGGGTTTCGGCTTGCTTTCTTTCTTCGCATTGCACAAAATTCTCTCGAATGGCCGGCAACGGACCGGCCATCGAGGGGAAAAATCTGCATGTCGATCAAGGCCAGTGTCTACCACCTCACCCACTACACCTATGACCGGCCGGTAAGGCTCACACCACAAATCATCAGGCTGAAGCCGGCGGCGCATTCCAAGACCAAGGTCATCAGCCATTCGCTGAAGGTCTCGCCTGCCAACCACTTCGTCAACCTGCAGCAGGATCCTTACGGCAACTACCTCGCCCGCTACGTCTTCCCCGATCCGGTGACGGAATTGAAGATCGAGGTCGACCTGGTCGCCGACATGACCGTCTACAATCCGTTCGATTTCTTCGTCGAGGAGGAAGCGGAGCACTGGCCTTTCCGCTATCCCGAAGACCTCAGCGAGGATTTGAAGATCTACATGGCGCCGGAGCCGATGGGGCCAAGACTTTCGGTATTCATGGAGAGCGTCGACCGATCGCGCCAGCGCACCATCGACATGGTGGTCGGCCTCAACACGCGGCTTCAGAAGGAAATCGGCTATGTCATCCGTATGGAGGCGGGTGTCCAGTCGCCGGAAGAGACACTCGGCAGTGCCAAGGGTTCGTGTCGCGATTCGAGTTGGCTGCTGGTACAGATCCTTCGCAACCTCGGCCTTGCCGCCCGTTTCGTCTCCGGCTACCTCATTCAGCTTACGCCGGACCTGAAGGCGCTCGACGGCCCCTCCGGCACCGAATACGATTTCACCGACCTTCACGCATGGGCCGAGGTTTACCTTCCGGGTGCCGGCTGGGTCGGGCTCGATCCAACCTCCGGCCTGCTTACCGGAGAGAGCCACATTCCGCTTGCTGCCACCCCGCACTATCGAAACGCCGCGCCCATATCCGGCGAGTTCTTCGGCGACCCGGATACGAGGACCGATTTTGCCTTCGACATGAAGGTCGCCCGCGTTGCGGAGCATCCCCGCATCACCAAGCCTTTCTCCGACGAGAGCTGGGATGCGCTGAACGCGCTTGGCGACAAGGTCGACCGCGTCCTCGCCGAAAATGACGTGCGCCTGACCATGGGGGGCGAGCCGACCTTCGTCTCGATCGACGATTTCGAATCCGACGAATGGAACACGGCTGCAGTCGGTCCGACGAAACGCGAGAAGGCCGACACGCTCATTCGCCGCCTGCGCGACCGCTTCGCGCCGGGGGGCTTCCTGCATTATGGACAGGGCAAGTGGTATCCGGGCGAAAGCCTGCCACGCTGGACCTTTTCCCTTTACTGGCGCAAGGACGGCGTACCGATCTGGCGGGAGGCTAAGCTGATCGCCGAGGAAAACGGCCGGCACGAGATCGCGGAGCGGGACGCCGAGCGCCTGCTCGTCGCGATCGCCGGCGAACTCGACGTCGATGCGGACATGGTCGTCCCGGCCTACGAGGATCCGGCCGAGTGGATCATCAAGGAGGCGAACCTTCCGGACAATGTCGATCCTTCCAATTCGAAGCTCAAGGATCCCGAGGAGCGCAGCCGCCTTGCCCGCGTCTTCGAACGCGGCCTGACGACCCCGACGGGCTATGTTCTGCCGGTGCAGGCCTGGAACGCGCGTGCTGGCGGACCACGATGGATGAGCGAGAAATGGAAGACGCGGCGCGGCCGGATTTTCCTCGTTCCCGGCGACAGCCCGGTCGGCTATCGCCTGCCCCTCGGCTCGCTGCCCTATATCGCACCCTCCGCCTACCCCTATGTCAATCCGGTGGATCCGACCGTTCCGCGGGACGACCTGCCCGGCTTCACCGAAAACCGCGGCAGAGCGCAGCACTCTCGCTTCCAGCCGTCCGAGGAGCCGCAGACGCCGCTCCCGTCCCCGCGCGACGAGATCGACGGGGCCGTCCGCACGGCGATCAGCGTCGAGCCGCGCGACGGCCGGCTCTGCATCTTCATGCCGCCGACGACGAGCATCGAGGAATATCTCGATCTCATCGCTTCGACCGAGCGCGCCGCCGCCGCGCTCGGTGTTCCGGTGCATATCGAAGGCTACCCGCCGCCGCAGGACGAGCGCATCAACGTCATCCGCGTCGCTCCGGATCCCGGCGTGATCGAAGTCAACATCCATCCTGCCGCCAACTGGCGGGAATGCGTCGACATCACCACGGCGATCTACGAGGAGGCCCGTCAGAGCCGGCTCGGCACCGACAAGTTCATGATCGACGGCCGCCATACGGGAACGGGCGGCGGCAACCACGTGGTTGTCGGCGGCCGCAGCCCCAACGACAGTCCTTTCCTGCGCCGGCCGGATCTGCTGAAGAGCATCGTGCTCCACTGGCAGCGTCACCCTTCGCTCTCCTATCTCTTTTCCGGCCTCTTCATCGGGCCGACCAGCCAGGCGCCGCGCATCGACGAGGCGCGCCACGATTCGCTCTACGAGCTGGAGATCGCACTTGCGCAGGTGCCGCCTCCCGGGTCCGATCGCCCGCCCCCCTTGCCATGGCTGGTGGACCGGCTGTTCCGCAACCTGCTCGTCGACGTCACCGGCAATACGCATCGCTCCGAAATCTGCATAGACAAGCTGTTCTCTCCGGACGGACCGACCGGGCGGCTCGGGCTGATCGAGTTCCGCGGCTTCGAGATGCCGCCGAACGCACGCATGTCGCTCGCCCAGCAATTGCTCGTCCGCGCGCTCATCGCTCGCTTTTGGAAAAGCCCGATCGACGGCGGTTTCGTGCGTTGGGGCACGGTCCTGCACGATCGCTTCATGCTGCCGCACCATGTTTGGCAGGATTTTCTCGACGTGCTCGCCGACCTGCGCGCCCACGGCTTCGATCTGAGGCCGGAATGGTTCGAGGCTCAGCTCGAATTCCGCTTCCCCTTCTGCGGCGAGGTCGAATACGAAGAGGCGAAGCTCGAACTCCGCCAGGCGCTCGAACCGTGGCCCGTGATGGGAGAGCAAGGCGCGATCGGCGGCACCGTGCGCCATGTCGATTCCTCTGTCGAGCGATTGCAGGTCAAGCTCGAAACCGCCAATCCGGACCGCTACACGGCCGCCTGCAATGGCCGTCCCGTGCCGCTCTCAAGGACCGGGAAAGGCGGCGTGGCCGTCGCAGGCGTCCGTTACAAGGCCTGGCAGCCCGCCTCCGGCCTGCATCCGGTGCTGCCGGTCAACACTCCCCTTACATTCGATATTTATGATACATGGTCGAATCGGGCGATCGGCGGCTGTATCTATCATGTGGCGCATCCCGGCGGGCGCAGTTATGAGACATTTCCGGTCAACGGCAACGAGGCCGAGGCGCGCCGTCTGGCGCGCTTCGAACCCTGGGGCCACACCACCGGCGGATATCGACTCCAACCCGAAAGCCCGCCGGCAGAATTTCCGCTGACGCTCGACCTGAGACGTCCGGCAGGAGTGTAGATGGCGAAGAAACAGACGGCAGAGGCGACAGAGCAGGATCGGCTCGATGACCCGGTGTTCGGTTATCGCGCCCTTCCGGGTGTCGCCGACGAAATGCTCGATCCGCACGGCAATGTCCGACCGGTCTGGCAGCGGCTGCTCTCGACGCTTGGCCGTCTGGACGAAACGGATCTCGCCAACCGCTTTGCCCGCGCCGACCGCTACCTCCGCGATGCCGGTGTTTTCTATCGAGCCTATGGCGGCCGGGGGAGTTCTGAACGGAGCTGGCCGCTATCCCACATTCCCGTCCTGATCGACGAGGCGGAATGGGCGGTCGTTTCGCAAGGGCTGATTCAGCGCGCCGAACTGCTCGAACGCGTGGTCGCCGACATCTACGGCGAAAACCGGCTGGTGCAGGAAGGGCTGCTGCCCCCCGCCCTCGTCGCCTCCAATCCTGAGTTCCTGCGCCCTCTCGTCGGCGTCAATCCGGCCGACGGACATTTCCTGCATTTCTGTTCCTTCGAGATCGGCCGCGGACCGGACGGCAACTGGTGGGTGCTTTCCGACCGGACCGAGGCTCCCTCCGGGGCCGGCTTCGCGCTGGAAAATCGCGTTGCGACCACGCGCGCCTTTTCCAACCTCTATGCCGAAACCCACGTGCACCGATTGGCGGGCTTCTTCGGCGCCTTTCGCGATACGCTCCAGGCTCGAAAACAACATCCGGACGACCGCATTGCCGTCCTCTCGCCCGGCATCGCCAACGAGACCTATTTCGAACACGCTTATATCGCCCGTTATCTCGGCTTCATGCTGCTCGAGGGCGAGGACCTGACGGTCGTCGGCGGCCGGGTCATGGTTCGCACCGTTGCCGGCCTCAAGCCCGTCGGCGTGCTCTGGCGACGCCTCGACGCCGCCTTCGCCGATCCGCTCGAACTCAATCAGTCCTCCCATATCGGCACGCCCGGGATCGTCGAGGCGCTGAGGGCCGGCTCCGTCTCGATCGTCAATGCGCTCGGCTCCGGCATCCTGGAAACGCGCGCCTTTCTCGCCTTCATGCCGGCGATCTGCCGTCACTTGCTCGGCGAAGAGCAAAAGCTGCCGTCAATCGCTACATGGTGGTGCGGACAGCAGTCCGAACGCGACAATGTCGCCGGCAATATCGAGCGCATGGTGATCGGCCCTGCCTATTCGACCCGCCCGTTCTTCGACGACAACGGACAATCCATTCTTGGTACTTCGCTTTGCGAGGGAGGCAGCTCCGTTGCGGAGCGCCTTGGGACCGGTGGCGGCAAGCTGGTGGGTCAGGAAGTCGTCACGCTCTCGACGACGCCCGCCTGGGTGCGCGGCCGGCTGACGCCGCGGCCGATGAGCTTGCGGGTCTTTGCCGCGCGCACGCGCGACGGCTGGCAGATCATGCCTGGCGGCTTTGCGCGCATCGGCTCCGGCGACGACGTGGCTGCGATCGCGATGAAGGCGGGTGGCACGACCGCCGACGTCTGGATCGTCAGTGACAAGCCGGTCGAGCGCACGACGCTGCTCCCGGCCGAGGAAAGCTTCACGCGCAACATGCCGGGCAGCCTGCCGAGCCGCGCGGCCGACAATCTCTTCTGGCTCGGCCGTTATATCGAGCGGGCGGAAGGAGCCCTCAGAATCCTTCGCGCCTGGCACGGACGCTTCGCCGAAGCCGCCGACCCGAATATGCCGCTTCTGAAGGACGTCACCGACTATCTGGCCGCCCTCGACATCAACGCGCGCCAGCCGGTGCCCGACAGCCTGCTTGCCAATATCGACAGCGCACTCTTCAGCGCAGGCAACATCCGCGACCGGTTTTCGCCCGATGGTTGGCTGGCTCTCAACGACCTGTCGCGGACGGCGCGGAAGTTCCACGCAACCGTACAGGCCGGCGACGACGCCACGCATGCGATGACGATTCTGTTGCGCAAGCTCGCCGGGTTTGCCGGTCTCGTCCACGAAAACATGTATCGCTTCACCGGCTGGCGTTTCCTGTCGATCGGTCGTTACATCGAGCGCGGCCTGCACATGACCCGCCTGCTCGGGCACATGTCGGGACCTGAGGCTCCGGACGGAGCCTATGACATGCTGCTCGAGATCGGCGACAGCGTCATGACCCACCGCCGCCGCTACAACGTCAACACCGCGGCCTTGACCGTCACCGACCTGCTCGCCCTCGATCCGCTCAATCCGCGCTCGATCCTCTATCAGTTGAACGAGATCAAGACGGAGGTCGAGCTCTTGCCGAACGCCTTCGTCAACGGCCAGATGTCTCCCTTCTACCGCGAGACCATGCGGCTTCATTCCGGCCTTGCGGTGATGACGCCGGAGGCCATGACCGCAACCGTCTACAAGCAGCTCGAACGGGACCTGGAACGGCTCTCGGATCTGCTCGCGCAAACCTATCTCGGCTGAGGGCGCGGCCTTGATGCTCTACGATATCAATCTGAAGATCACCTACGGCTACGAGGTTCCGGTTGCCGGCGGGCGCCATCTCGTGCGTGTGCTGCCGGCCTCGATTCCAGGCCGTCAACGCCTTGTCGTCGGCTCGATAAGCTGCCAACCGACCCCGGGCGAGCGGGTCGAAAGCGTGGACTTCTTCGCCAATCCGACCACGTCGATTCTTTTCCGTTCCGTGCACGACAGCCTGGCCATTCGCATGCAGGCGCGCGTTCAGGTGGAAGCGCAGGCGCTCACCGCCGATCTTTCTCCGCCCCTTGCGGGTCTGCCGGCTCAGCTCGCCGCGTACTGGTCCGTCGACGCGGAGGCTCCCCACCACTTCGTCGGGCCGAGCCCTCTCCTGCCGGACGCTCCCGAGATCGCGGCCTACGCACGCACGATCGCTGGCGAGGGAATGACCGTACGGCAGATCGGGGCGGCGATCTGCGAGCGCGTCCACCGCGACTTCGTCTACGACGCCGAGGCGACGACCGTGAACACGACGGCTGCGGAAGCCTTCAAGCTCAAGCGCGGCGTCTGCCAGGATTTCACCCATGTGATGATTGTCGCTCTTCGCAGTCTCGGTATTCCGGCCGGCTATGTCAGCGGTTTCCTCAGAACCTTGCCGCCGCCCGGCAAGGAGCGGCTGGAAGGCGCCGACGCCATGCATGCCTGGGTTCGATTCTGGTGTGGCACCGCCGGCGGCTGGATGGAACTCGACCCGACGAACAATATTCCGGCCGGCACGGATCACATCGTCGTCGGCCACGGGCGCGACTATGGCGACGTCGCGCCCGTCATCGGCGTCCTGAAAAGCTATGGCAGCCAGACGACGGAGCAGGCGGTTGACGTCATTCCCGTCGATTGATCCGAATTGACACAGCCGGGTCCCATTTCGGAGCAACCAAACCGCCGGGAAACCGGTTGAAATCATGGACTTTCGCGCAATTCGCTAAAATTCAAGCAATCGGCTGAACGGGACCGTAACGTGTCGCCGCTAGATGTCCGCCCCAAGCTGCAATGAACTTCTTGGGGTGTGCGGAGATGGGAAGACGATCCATGGTGAGCCGGTCCTTCGGCATGATGCTGAAGGACCGCGGCGGCAATTTCGGAATGATGACGGCACTGGTGGCGCCGCTGCTGTTGGCCGCGGGTGGCGTTTCCATCGACATGGCCAACATGCTGATGACCAAGAACCAGCTTCAGGACGCGACCGATGCCGCAGCGCTGGCCGCGGCTTCCGCGCTGGTCTCCAATGAACAGCCCAACATCGAAGCGGCCAAGTTGATCGCGCGCAAGTTCCTGAAGGCGCAGATGGCGGGCTCCAGCGCGACGGACAGTCCTGCCGAGGGCGAACCGGAAGGAACGCCGACCACACGGGCGGCGGACAGCCCAACGCCAACTTCCGAGACGCCGGATTGGGACGATATCAATGTCTCGGAGGTGAACATCATCGAGACGCCCAACGGCACCAAGGGGAAATCCTTCAAGGTCTCGATCGTCAACAAGCATCTGATCCAGTTCAACGCGATGACGCGCCTCCTCGGCACGGATTCGATCGAGCTTGAAACGCGGGCAACGGCGGAAAGCGCGACCGAGAGCAAGAACGCATTGTCGATGTATCTCGTGCTCGACCGCTCGGGATCGATGGCCTGGAAGACGAATACGGTCGATACGACGAAGTCCAAGTGCCCCAATTATACCGAGGCGAACTGGGGCAGATATCCGAACCTGTCGGCGACCAGCCCGTGCTACGTCACCAAGATCAACGCGCTGAAAACGGCCGCTGGCGATCTCTTTGCCCAACTCCTGCTCGCCGATCCGGGTTCGATCTATGTTCGCACCGGCGCCGTGTCCTACAACGCGTCGCAGGATCCCGCAGGCAGCCTCGCCTGGGGAACGACCGGCGCGGCTGCCTATGTCAACGCACTGGTCGCGACCGGCGGCACGGCCTCGGGCAACGCCTTCAAGACCGCCTATCAGAAGGTGATCGCATCGACGGAAGACACGGCGCACAACGGCAAGAACGGCCAGATTCCGACGAAATACATCGTCTTCATGACCGATGGCGAGAACAACTACGCCAACGACGACACCGTCACCAAGTACTGGTGCGACATCGCAAAGGCCAACAAGGTCCAGATCTACAGCGTTGCCTTCATGGCACCGGACCGCGGCCAGGCTCTGCTGAAGTATTGCGCTTCCTCAATCTCGCATTATTTCGAAGCCGAGGAAGCGGCTGACCTCGTCGCCGCCTTCAAGGCAATCGGCGAGCGAGCCTCCGCCATGGTCTCGCGCCTCACCGAATAATCGAATCGAGACCTGGATTGCCATGCCGTCCGGCTCCAGCGGGCGGCATTTTTCTTTGTGTCGCCGACCGAAAAACGCGTTGCGAACCGCCCCGCGCACAAGCATGCGCTGTTTTAATCCTTTTAAAAACACCTGTTGCAAGCGCTTCGGATCGATGCATAAATTGCCTTATCTCTCCCGGTCGGCTCCGGCCCGCGGTCTCCCACACGCAAAAAGGGCAAACAGAAAAAGGTATGACATTTCTTATGATGAACCGGCTCTCCACCTCCGAACTGCCGCATCCCGCGCCGAGGTCGTCCGAGCCAGGCCAACTCGCGGTGGAGATCCTCGAACGCCTCAAATACCGCATAGGCAAGGACCCGAAAGTCGCCAAGCCGCATGACTGGCTCACGGCCGCCATTCTCGTCGCCCGTGACCGCATCACCGACAAGTGGATGGATTCGACCCGGAAGACCTATGCGACCGGCGCCAAGCGCGTCTACTATCTTTCGCTCGAGTTTCTCATCGGCCGCCTGATGCGCGACGCCATGACGAATATCGGCCTGATGGACGAAATGCGTGACGCACTGGCGTCACTCGGCGTCGATATCGACGTGATCGCCGGGCTCGAGCCCGATGCAGCGCTCGGCAATGGCGGCCTCGGCCGCCTTGCCGCCTGCTTCATGGAATCCATGGCGACCGTCGATGTACCGGCCTATGGCTACGGCATCCGCTACATGCATGGCCTGTTCCGTCAGCAGATGGCCGACGGCTGGCAGGTCGAACTGCCCGAGACATGGCTCGCCCACGGCAATCCCTGGGAATTCGAACGGCGCGAAAGTTCCTATGAAATCGGTTTCGGCGGCGGCGTGGAAACCGTCAACATCGACGAGGAAGTTCAGCGCTACGTCTGGAAGCCGGCCGAACGCGTCATCGCCACCGCCTTCGATACGCCGGCCGTCGGCTGGCGCGCGAAACGCGTCAACACGCTGCGCCTCTGGGGTGCCCAGCCGATCGATCCGATCCTGCTCGACGCCTTCAACGCCGGCGACCACATCGGCGCACTGCGCGAAAGCAACAAGGCGGAAAGCCTGACACGCGTGCTCTACCCGGCCGACGCAACACCCTCGGGGCAGGAGCTGCGCCTGAGGCAGGAGTATTTCTTCTCATCCGCCTCGCTGCAGGACATTCTGCGTCGCCATCTGCAGCAGTATCCGGATTTCACGTCGTTGCCGGATGCGGTCGCCATCCAGCTCAACGATACCCATCCGGCCGTGTCCGTCGCGGAACTCGTGCGGCTCCTGACCGACGTTCACGGGCTCGATTTCGAGCAGGCTTGGGACATCACCCGACGCACTTTCTCCTACACCAATCATACGCTGCTGCCGGAAGCGCTGGAGAGCTGGCCGGTGCCGCTCTTCGAGCGGCTGCTGCCGCGCCACATGCAGATCGTCTACGCCATCAACGCGAAGATCCTGATCGAAGCGCGCAGGCAGAAGCACGCGACCGACGAGGAGATCCGCAGTATTTCGCTCATCGAGGAGACGGGCGAAAGGCGCGTGCGCATGGGCAATCTCGCCTTTGTCGGTTCGCATTCGATCAACGGCGTCTCGGCGTTGCACACCGAACTGATGAAAGAGACGGTCTTTGCCGATCTGCACCGGCTTTATCCGGACCGCATCAACAACAAGACCAACGGCATCACGCCGCGCCGCTGGCTGATGCAGTGCAATCCGGGCCTGTTCGGTCTCATCCGCGAGGCGATCGGCGACGAGTTCATGGACAATACCGAGGCGCTGCAGGCGCTCGGCGCCTTTGCCGACCAGGCGGACTTCCAGGAGAACTTCGCCGCCGTCAAGCGCGCCAACAAGGTGAAACTCGCGAAGCTCGTCCAGAGCAGCCTCGGCATCCGGCTTGATCCGTCTGCGATGTTCGACATTCAGATCAAGCGCATCCACGAATACAAGCGGCAGCTCCTGAACATCATCGAGGCCGTCGCGCTTTATGACCAGATCCGCTCGCATCCCGAACTCGACTGGGTGCCGCGCGTCAAGCTCTTCGCCGGTAAGGCGGCGCCCAGCTATCATAACGCCAAGCTGATTATCAAACTTGCGAACGACGTCGCTCGCGTCATCAACAATGACCCGGCCGTGCGCGGTCTCCTGAAGATCGTCTTCATCCCCAACTACAACGTGTCGCTCGCCGAAGTGATGGTGCCGGCCGCCGATCTTTCCGAACAGATCTCGACCGCCGGCATGGAGGCCTCCGGCACCGGCAACATGAAGTTCGCGCTCAACGGCGCGCTGACCATCGGCACGCTCGACGGCGCCAACGTCGAAATGCGCGACTGGGTCGGCGAGGAAAACATAAAGATCTTCGGCATGACCGCGGAGGAAGTGGCGAAAGCGCGGGCGGAGGGGCACAACCCGCGTGCCATCATCGAAGGCTCACGCGAGCTCTCACAGGCGCTCGCCGCAATCGCCTCGGGCGTTTTCTCGCCTGACGACCGAAATCGCTTCTCCGGTCTTGTCGACGGGCTCTACAACCATGACTGGTTCATGGTCGCCGCTGATTTCGAGGCCTATGCCAAGGCACAGCGCGAGATCGATCAGCTCTGGACCAGGCCATCCTCCTGGTACGCGCAGGCGGTCCGCAATACCGCCCGCATGGGCTGGTTCTCGTCCGACCGCACGATCCGGCAATATGCCGGCGAAATCTGGAGAGCTGGATGACGGTTTCGCCCGGTAAGGACCCAGCGCCCGCCCCGTCCGGTGTGCTGCCAGCGCCGGACATCGCGGCAATACTTTCCGGCAACCATCATAATCCCTTCGCGGTTCTCGGCGTTCATGCGGCCGGCAAAAGCTATGTCGCCCGCTGCTTCATCCCCGGCGCCGAGGACGTGACGGCAGAAACGCTCTCGGGCAAGGAGATCGGCACGCTCCAGCGCCGCGACGATGCCGGCTTCTTCGAAGGCGTCGTATCGCTGCGCAAGGAACAGCCCATCCGTTATCGCGCGTCCAACAGCGGTGGTGAATGGATCGTCGTCGATCCCTACAGCTTTGGTCCCGTCCTCGGACCGATGGACGACTATTACATCCGCGAAGGCTCGCATCTCAGGCTCTTCGACAAGATGGGCGCCCATCCGATCTCGCACGACGGCGTGGAAGGCTTCCACTTTGCCGTTTGGGCTCCGAACGCGCGACGCGTTTCGGTGGTCGGTAATTTCAACGATTGGGATGGACGGCGCCATGTGATGCGTTTGCGCGCCGACACCGGCATCTGGGAGATTTTCATTCCCGGCGTGCCGGCTGGCACGCCGTACAAGTATGAAATCCTCGATAGCGAAGGGACACGCCTGCCGCTGAAGGCGGATCCCTTCGCCCGCCGCTCCGAACTCCGCCCAGACACCGCGTCAATGACGACGGGCGAGATCGCGCAGGTATGGGCGGACGAGGCGCATCGCCAGCACTGGGCCGAGGTCGATCCGCGCCGTCAACCGATTTCCATCTACGAGGTGCATGCAGGCTCCTGGCAGCGCCGCGACGATGGCGAGATGCTCTCTTGGGACGAACTGGCGGACCGGCTCATTCCCTACTGCATCGACATGGGCTTCACGCATATCGAGTTCCTGCCGATTTCCGAATTTCCGTTCGATCCTTCCTGGGGCTACCAGACCACAGGACTCTACGCGCCGACGGCTCGTTTCGGCGAACCGGAGGGGTTCGCCCGCTTCGTCAACGGCTGCCACAAGGTCGGTATCGGCGTCATCCTTGACTGGGTACCGGCACATTTCCCGACCGACGAGCACGGGCTTCGTTGGTTCGACGGTACGGCGCTCTACGAGCATGCGGATCCGCGCAAGGGCTTTCATCCCGACTGGAACACCGCGATCTACAATTTCGGCCGCCAGGAGGTTCTGGCCTATCTGGTCAACAACGCCCTCTATTGGGCGGAGAAGTTCCACGTCGACGGCCTGCGCGTCGATGCCGTCGCGTCGATGCTCTACCTCGATTATTCGCGCAAGCACGGCGAGTGGGTGCCGAACGAATATGGCGGCAACGAGAATCTGGAGGCCGTCCGCTTTCTGCAGACGATGAACACCCGGCTCTACGGCATCCACCAAGGGGTGCTGACGATCGCCGAGGAGTCGACCTCCTGGCCGAAGGTTTCGCATCCGGTCCATACCGGCGGCCTGGGTTTCGGCTTCAAATGGAACATGGGCTTCATGCACGACACGCTGCAATATCTTGCGCGCGAGCCCGTGCACCGGAAGTTCCACCACAACGACATGACCTTCGGGCTGCTTTACGCGTTCAGCGAGAATTTCGTGCTGCCGCTGTCGCATGACGAGGTCGTGCACGGCAAGGGATCCCTGATCGCCAAAATGGCCGGCGACGACTGGCAGAAGTTCGCCAATCTCAGGGCCTACTATGCCTTCATGTGGGGTTATCCCGGCAAGAAGCTTCTGTTCATGGGCCAGGAATTCGCGCAATGGCGCGAATGGTCGGAGGAGCGCGCGCTCGACTGGAACCTTCTCGAATACAATCTGCACGAAGGCATGCGTCGTCTCGTGCGCGACCTCAACGGCACCTACCGTTCGAAAGCAGCGCTGCATGCCCGCGACTGCGAGGGCGAGGGCTTCGAGTGGCTGATAGCCGACGATCGCGACAATTCGGTTTTCGCCTGGCTCAGAAAGGCGCCGGGCGAAAAGCTCGTGGCCGTCGTCACCAATTTCACCCCGATCTACCGGGAAGGCTACGACATCCCGCTTCCGGTGGCGGGGCGATGGAAGGAAATCCTCAACACCGATGCGGAGATCTACGGAGGGAGTGGCAAGGGCAACGGCGGTGCCGTGCATGCGGAGAGAAAATCGACGGGAATAACGGTCGCAAACATCACGTTGCCGCCTTTGGCAACACTGATGCTGGAGCAGGAGTAGCGCCTTCGTGCGCGACAGACGAAGCGAAAAGTACTTGCGTGGGCCGCGAGGCGTCTGAACCGCCTGGCCGTCCTCGAGGAACAGTGATTGGGGAGGACAAATGGTGGAAAAGCGTACACAACCTCTGGCCCGCGATGCCATGGCCTATGTTCTCGCCGGCGGCCGCGGCAGTCGACTGAAGGAATTGACGGACCGCCGCGCCAAGCCGGCCGTCTATTTCGGCGGCAAGGCGCGCATCATAGATTTCGCGCTCTCCAATGCATTGAATTCCGGTATCCGCCGCATCGGCGTCGCCACCCAATACAAGGCACATTCGCTGATCCGGCACCTGCAGCGCGGCTGGAACTTTTTCCGCCCCGAGCGCAACGAGAGCTTCGACATCCTGCCAGCAAGTCAGCGCGTCTCCGAAACGCAATGGTATGAAGGCACGGCGGACGCCGTCTATCAGAACATCGACATCATCGAGGACCACGGCGTCGAATACATGGTCATCCTTGCCGGCGACCATATCTACAAGATGGACTACGAACTGATGCTGCAGCAGCACGTCGACTCCGGCGCCGATGTAACAGTCGGCTGCCTGGAAGTGCCGCGGATGGAAGCGACCGGCTTCGGCGTCATGCATGTCGACAATGAGGACCGCATCATCGCCTTTGTCGAGAAGCCGGCCGACCCTCCTGGAATTCCCGGCACTCCGGACCTGGCGCTCGCTTCCATGGGCATCTATGTGTTCCACACTAGGTTCCTGATGGATCTCCTGCGCCGTGACGCCGCTGACCCGAAGTCGAGCCGCGACTTCGGCAAGGACATCATCCCCTACATCGTCAACAACGGAAAGGCGGTCGCCCACCGCTTCACCCGGTCCTGCGTTCGCTCGGACTTCGAGCGGGAAGCCTATTGGCGCGACGTGGGCACGATCGACGCCTACTGGCAGGCCAATATCGACCTCACCCATGTGACGCCCGAACTCGATATCTATGACAACACGTGGCCGATCTGGACCTTTGCCGAGATCAAGCCGCCGGCAAAATTCGTCCATGACGACGAAAATCGCCGCGGGTCGGCAACATCCTCTCTTGTCTCCGGCGACTGCATCATCTCGGGCGCAACGCTCAACCGCAGCCTGCTGTTCACCGGCGTCCGCGTCAATTCCTACTCCAGGCTCGAAAATGCCGTTGTCCTGCCAGATGTGACGATCGGTCGGCACTCGACGCTGCGCAACGTGGTCATCGACAGCCGCGTCGTGATCCCGGAGGGGCTGATCGTCGGCGACGATCCGGAACTGGACGCCAAGCGCTTCCGCCGCACGGAAAGTGGCGTCTCCCTGATCACGCAATCCATGATCGACAAGCTGGGAATGTAGGTCTGCCGCGTATGAACATCCTGTCCGTTGCGTCCGAGGTCTATCCGCTTGTCAAGACCGGGGGGCTCGCCGACGTCGTCGGCGCCCTCCCGGCGGCTCTCGTCCCGCACGGTATTAGGACGCGTACGCTTGTGCCCGGCTATCCCGCGGTGTTGCAGAAGCTGAAGAAGAAAAAAAAAGTCGCCGGATTCGACAACCTGTTCGGCCATCCGGCGTCCGTTCTGGGTGCTGAGATCGACGGGCTCGACCTCCTCGTCCTCGACCAGCCCGCGCTCTATGCGCGCGACGGCGGCCCCTATCTCGACGCGACCGGGCGCGATTATCCCGACAATTTCCGCCGGTTTGCCGCCCTCTCGCTGGCGGCCGCGGAAATCGCCGGCGACAACGTCATTCCAGGCTGGAAACCGGACATCGTCCATGTTCACGATTGGCAGACCGCACTGACGCCCGTCTACATGCATTTCGGCGCGGCGCGCGATACGCCGAGCGTGATGACGGTTCATAACATCGCCTTCCAGGGGCAGTTCGGCGCTTCGATCTTCCCCGAACTCGGCTTGCCGCCCGAGGCCTTCTCGATGCAATTCGTCGAATATTACGGCGATGTCGGCTTTCTGAAAGGCGGCCTGCAGACGGCGACTGCGATCACGACGGTGAGCCCCTCCTATGCACAGGAGATTCTGACGCCGGAATTCGGCATGGGCCTCGACGGCCTGCTGGCAAGCAGGGTCACGGACCTGAGCGGAATCGTGAACGGCATCGATGCCGATACCTGGGACCCGCAGAAGGACCCCCATATCGCCCGGCATTTCGGCAACGGCACGCTGAAGCAGCGCGCCGTCAACCGCAAGGCGCTCGAAGAACGCTTCGCGTTGGAGAAGGGCAAGGGCCCGATCTTCTGCGTCGTCAGCCGGTTGACCTGGCAGAAGGGCATGGACCTTCTCGCCGAGGTGGTGGACGATATCGTTGCGCTTGGCGGCAAGCTGGTTATCCTCGGGTCGGGCGATGCGGCGCTCGAAGGCACATTGCTTGCAGCCGCCTCACGCCACCGCGGACACATCGGCATGGTAACCGGCTACGACGAGGCGCTGTCGCACCTGATGCAGGCGGGCTCCGACGCGATCATCATCCCGTCGCGCTTCGAGCCGTGCGGCCTCACCCAGCTCTATGGTCTACGCTACGGTTGCGTACCGATCGTCGCCCGCACGGGCGGCCTCGCCGATACGATCATCGACGCCAACGAGGCTGCGCTATCGGCCAAGGTCGCCACCGGATTCCAGTTCGCGCCGATCACCGCCGGCGGATTGCGCCTTGCGATCAGGCGCGCGTTCCGTGCATACAGCGAACCGAAAGTATGGGCACGCCTGCAGAATCAGGGCATGAAGTCCGACGTCTCATGGGCCAAGAGCGCGGAACGCTACGCCTCGCTCTATTCCGGTCTCCTCGCGAAAGGCTAAGACAGATGATTAAAACCGTCTCCACCAACCCCTATGGCGATCAGAAACCCGGCACGTCCGGCCTGCGAAAGAAAGTTCCGGCGTTCCAGCAGAAGAACTATGCCGAGAACTTCATCCAGTCGATTTTCGATTCGCTCGAAGGCTTCGAGGGTCAGACGCTGGTGATCGGCGGCGATGGCCGCTACTACAATCGCGAAGTCATCCAGAAGGCCATCAAGATGGCGGCCGCGAATGGCTTCGGCCGCGTGCTTGTCGGCCGCGGCGGCATCCTGTCGACCCCGGCCGCCTCCAATATCATCCGCAAATACAAGGCTTTCGGCGGCATCGTGCTGTCCGCGAGCCACAATCCCGGCGGGCCGACGGAAGATTTCGGCATCAAATACAATGTCGGCAACGGTGGCCCGGCTCCGGAAAAAGTGACGGACGCGATCTTCGCCCGCACCAAGGTCATCGACAGCTACAAGATCGCCGAGGTCGCCGACGTCAATCTGGACCTGGAAAGCTCCCACCAGGTCGAGAACATGACGGTGACCGTCATCGACCCGGTTGCCGACTACGCGGAACTCATGGAGAGCCTGTTCGACTTCGCGGCAATCCGCAAGCTGATTGCCGGCGGTTTCCGCGTGGTCTTCGATGCGATGAGCGCGGTCACCGGCCCCTATGCCAAGGAGATCATCGAGAGGCGGTTGGGAGCACCAAAAGGCTCGGTCATGAATTTCATACCGTTGCCCGACTTCGGCGGCCACCATCCCGACCCGAACCTGGTGCACGCCCGCGCCCTCTACGAAACGATGATGGCGCCTCACGCCCCGGATTTCGGGGCCGCCTCCGACGGCGACGGCGACCGCAACCTCATCATCGGCAAAGGCATCTTCGTCACGCCTTCGGACAGCCTCGCAATGCTTGCCGCCAATGCGCATCTGGCGCCCGGCTATGCCAAGGGACTGGCCGGAATCGCGCGCTCGATGCCGACCAGCGGCGCCGCCGACCGCGTGGCGGAAAAGCTCGGCATCGGCCTCTATGAGACGCCGACCGGCTGGAAATTCTTCGGCAACCTGCTCGACGAGGGTCTGGCAACGATTTGCGGGGAGGAGAGCGCCGGCACGGGGTCCAACCATGTGCGCGAGAAGGACGGGCTCTGGGCGGTGCTGCTTTGGCTCAATATCCTTGCCGTGCGGAAGGAAAGCGCGCTCGACATCGCCCGCAAGCACTGGGCGACCTACGGCCGCAACTACTATTCGCGCCACGACTACGAAGAGGTCGATACGGACGCCGCCAACGGTCTCATCGCAGCGCTGAGAGACAAGCTCGCCAGCTTGCCGGGCAAGAGCTTCGGGGCGCTCGCCGTCGCGAACGCCGACGATTTCTCTTACAACGATCCGGTCGACAAGTCGGTCAGCAAGAACCAGGGCATCCGAATCCTCTTCAAAGGCGGCTCGCGTGTGGTCTACCGCCTTTCCGGTACGGGAACGTCGGGCGCAACCTTGCGCGTCTATATCGAGCGGTTCGAAGCCGACTCGGCGCGCCACGACCTCGACACGCAGGCAGCACTCGGCGATCTGATCGCCGTCGCCGACGAGATCGCCGAGATCAAGAAGCGCACCGGCCGCGACGCGCCGAGCGTGATTACCTGACGGCTGGCCGCGCGCTCTGCATTGAGATCAACGACCGAACAAAGGTGCGCCCCTTCATGCCGACTGCCGGAATTTCGCGTCTCGGGGCGACACCTACGTCGGGGGGGACACACTTTGCAGTCTGGTCCCGCAATGCCGCGCGCATCGACCTCTGCCTGTTCGACAAGACCGGCAGCAAGGAACTCCGTCGCCTGCCGCTCTCTCGCGACGGAGACGTTCATAGTCTGACGCTCGCCGAGGCACCGGTCGGCACCCGCTACGGGCTGCGCGCCGACGGCGTCTACTCGCCTGAGCATGGGCTCTGGTTCGATCCGTCGAAGCTTCTGGTCGATCCCTACGCAATCGAGCTCGATCGCCCCTTTCGCCATGATCCCTGTCTGACCGTCTTCGGCGAGGAGACCGCCGATCTGGTGCCGAAAGCGATCGTGACCGAAACGAAGGCGGTAAAGGTAAAACCGCCACTGTTCCAACCGGGCGGACTGATCTACGAGGTGGCCGTCAAACCGTTCACCACCCTGCACCCGGATATTGCCGAGAAGAAACGCGGTACCGTCGCCGCACTGGCGGAGCCGGCGGTCATCGACCACCTGAAACGCCTCGGTGTCTCGGCGGTCGAACTGATGCCGATCGTCGCCTGGATTGACGAACGGCACCTGCCGCCGCTCGGTCTGCACAACAGTTGGGGCTACAATCCGATCGCCCCGATGGCGCTCGAGCCGCGGCTGGTGCCCGGCGGCGTCAAGGAACTGCGCAAAACCGTCGAGACGCTGCACAAGGCCGGCATCGGCGTCATCCTCGATCTCGTCTTTAACCATTCCGGAGAAAGCGACCGGCTTGGCACGACGCTCTCCATGCGCGGTCTCGACAATCTCATCTATTATCGCCACGCGACCGATCGGCCCGGCGAACTCATCAACGACACCGGCTGCGGCAATACCATTGCCTGCGACCACCCGATGGTGCGCGACCTGATCCTCGCCAGCCTCCGCCACTTCGTGCTCAATGCCGGCGTCGACGGCTTCCGCTTCGACCTCGCATCGATCCTCGGGCGCGACATGAGCGGCTTCCGCCGCGACGCCGCGCTTTTTGCGGCCATCGCCGCGGATCCGGTGCTTGGCGACCGCGTTCTCATCGCCGAACCTTGGGACACCGGTCCCGGCGGCTACCAGCTCGGCAATTTCCCCGAACCCTTCCTCGAATGGAACGACCGCGCGCGGGACGACATTCGCCGCTACTGGCGCGGCGACCGGCACACGATCGGCGCACTGGCGACCGCACTCGCCGGCTCTTCGGACACATTCTCGCGCTGGGGCGAGACGGCCACCCGCAGCGTCAACTTCATCGCCGCGCATGACGGCTTCACGCTCACGGATCTCGCCTCTTATGCGCGCAAGCACAACGAGACGAACGGCGAAGACAATCGCGATGGCCATGACGAGAACTATTCGTGGAACAATGGCGCTGAAGGCCCCATCGACGATCCGGAAATCGCGGCAGCGAGACAAGCCGACGCCATGGCGCTTGTCGGTACTCTTTTTGCCTCGCGCGGTACGATCATGCTGACGGCCGGGGACGAAGGCGGGCGCAGCCAGCGCGGCAACAACAACGCCTATGCGCAGGACAACGCAGTGACCTGGCTCGATTGGCCGAAGCTCGACCCGAAACTTGTCGACCGCACGGCCGCGCTCTCAGCGATGCGCCGGCGTTTCGACGTCTTCGCCGGGACGGAGTTCTTCACTGGCAAGGGCGACGTCGCCTGGCTGCGTCTCGACAGCCAACCCATGACGCTCGAGGATTGGGAACATCCGGCGACCGACAACCTCGTTATGCTGCTTGCGACCGGGGACCTGGAGCAGCGTCGAGCGACCCGGCTCGCCGTGGTCATCAACCGCGGTCATGCGCCGCATCCCTTGCGGCTTCCGACGAGCCTCGATGGTGCGTGGCGCGACGCTCTTTCCGAGGCGGCGGCGCCCGCTTTTGTCGCTCCCCGCTCCGTTAGCTTTTTTGTCGAGATTTTCTGAGTTTTTACCATCACTTGCTAGGTCTACATCTACCGGCCTATAGATCGGTGGGAGGCCCATGTTTCAGGACAATCATATGCCGCAAGACATTTCACTTTCGGACGTCAAGAAGCTAATCGGCCAGGAGATCGGCGTCTCCGACTGGATCACCGTGACCCAGAAGACCATCGATAATTTTGCCGAGGCGACAGGCGACTATCAGTTCATTCATACGGACCCGGTGCGCGCCGCGGCGGAAACGCCGTTCGGAGGCACGATCGCCCACGGCTTCCTGTCGCTCTCGCTGCTTTCGGCGATGAACTACAATTGCCTGCCGAAGATCCGCGAGCAGACGATGGGCATCAACTACGGCTTCGACAAAGTCCGCTTCGTCGCGCCGGTGAAGAGCGGCGCCAAGGTGCGCGGCCGTTTCATTATGGCCGACGCCCGCTTTCGCGGCGCCGGCATGCTGATGATCACCTATGACGTGACAGTGGAGATCGAGGGCGAACGCAAGCCTGCCTTGACCGCGACATGGCAGACCATCATCCAGTTCGATCCGAAGGATCGGCCGGCCGATGCCTGAGCGAGCGGAAAGCGAGGAGCTTGTCCGCCGAGCCTTTCGCGGCCAGGGCAAGTCCTGCGAAGAACTCGATTCCCCGTTCATGGCTCGGCTCTGCAGGCTGGCAGCTGAACGGCTCGATGGCGAAAGCGCTGTCGGCAGCCGCGTCATCGGCTGGCAAGGCGATCCTTCGTCCAAGGCGGACTCCGTGGCGCTGCGGCTGGCCGGTGCGCTGCATGCCCTTGTGTTGTCGAATCGAGACCCGGCGCTGATTTCGTGTTATCCGCCGAATGTTGCCGACGATGAGACGCTCTGGGGAGCGTGCGAGGCTGCCTTCCGGAAACACGGTGATTTTATCCTCGACCGTCTGCGTTCAGCGCCGCAGACGAACGAAGTGCGCCGGTCCGGCGCGCTGCTTGTCGGCTTTCTCACCGTGGCTCGCGCCTTCGACAAACCTTTGGTCCTTTCGGAAGTTGGTGCGAGCGCCGGCTTGAACCTGCACTGGGACCGCTACGGCTACGATCTTTCTGGCAGCCAATGGGGCGATATGGGATCCGGCGTCATCATCTCGCCCGAGTGGTCGGGAGCAGTGCCGCCCGGCGGGCCGGTCGAAATCGTCGGACGGGCAGGATGCGACATCAACCCACTCGATCCTGCAAACGAAGAGGATCGGTTGCGTCTGCTCTCCTACGTTTGGGCCGATCAGCCGGACCGGATCGAGCGGACCCGGAACGCGCTGGCGATCGCGGCGGCATACAGTAGTCCCATCGAGCGCGCAGACGCTGTCGACTGGCTGAAACGGCGCCTCGTCCATCCGTTCCCCGGTGCGATCCACGTCATCTACCACTCGGTTGCCTGGCAATATTTGCCTGAGTCCGCCCAGCAAGAAGGCGAGGCCGTGATCGCGGCAGCAGGAATGGCGGCAACGGCAGATGCACCGCTCGCCCGGCTGCAGATGGAGGCGGATGGCTTGCGGCCCGGCGCCGCGCTCTCGCTCCAGACCTGGCCCGGCGGTGAGAAGAACCTGATCGGCCGGGCGGATTTCCATGGCCGATGGATTGAGTGGACCGGCTTGCCGAGGAAAGGATGATTTCACCGTTTCAATGAAACAATGAAATGATCTAAGGGCCGTCAGAATGTGATCACATGACGGATCACCCGACCCTGGTCGAGAAGATCGAAAGCCTCGTTGATTTCTTCGAGCGGCCCCGTGCTCGATAGCAGCCGATCGACCGGCAGCTTGCCGCGCTGGAAGAGGGCGATGAATCGCGGGATATCCCGGCTCGGCACGCAGCTTCCCATGTAGCTGCCGCGAATCGTACGTTCCTCGGCAACGAGACTGACCGCCGGGATCGAGATCTGGCTCGAAGGATGGGCAAGTCCCGCCGACGCCGTCAATCCGCCGCGCCGGGTGATCCGGTAGGCGAGCTCGAATGCCTTCACCGATCCCGCCGCCTCCACCGCATGATCAACGCCGCCGCGTGTCGCCTCGCGGATCTTCTCGGCCGCGTCCGGATCGCCGGCCAGGAACGCGTCGGTCGCGCCGAGCTGGAGCGCCAGCTTCAGCTTGTCTTCCGACAGGTCGACGGCGACGACACGTTCGGCGCCAGCGGCAATTGCGCCTAGAACCGCCGCCAACCCGACGCCGCCGAGGCCGACGACGGCGACGGACTGACCGGGCCTGACCAGGCACGTGTTAACGACAGCACCGACGCCGGTCAGCACGGCACACCCGAACAAGGCCGCTTCGACCATCGGCAGGTCCGCCTCGATCCTGACGGCCGAGTGACGCGAAACGACGGCATAATCGGCAAAGGCGGAAACGCCGAGATGGTGATGCACCGGAACCGCATCGCAGCGCAGACGGCGTTCGCTTGAAAGCAGCGTCCCCTTGCCGTTTGCCTCTGCACCCGGAATGCAGAGCGCCGGCCTGCCTTCCGCGCAGGGCAGGCAATGGCCGCAGCTCGGCATGAAGCTCATCACCACCCGATCGCCGGGCACGATGTCGCGCACGCCGCTGCCGACCGCCTCCACGGTACCGGCCGCCTCGTGACCAAGCGCCATCGGCACCGGACGCGGCCGATCGCCATTGATGACCGAAAGATCGGAATGACAGAGACCGGCCGCGCCAATTCTTACCAGGAGCTCGTCGGGGCCCGGTGAATCGAGATCGACGACTTCGATCGAAAGGGGCCGGGTATTGGCATAGGGCCCCTCGACCGGAGATTTCCTGAGCAGCGCGACACGGGTTTTCATAAACACCCTCTCGATGATTCACCCGACAACACCATAAAGAGCGCCGGCGCGGAGGGGCAAGGCATCGCCTTGGCAGAGTCACACCTCAAAAAGAAAGCGGCGGATCGACCGCCGCTTTGATTTTATAGACACCCGGCGCGACTGCTATGGCGCTCAGTGACCCGCGTCCTCGGCACCTTCCGAGAGAAGGCCGAACACATAGGGCGAAAACGACCGCCAGCACTCGACACGGAACACATCCTTAGCCGTTCGGAACAGGACGATCTCCACCTTGCCGAGCACCGTGCGCGAGCAGGCGCCGACCGGAAAGATCGCAAGCGACAGGTCCTGCGGGCAACCGCTGTTGATCGCCACCTCGGCACCCGGGCCGCTGACGATAACCGCCGAGTTGCGGTGGGAAATGTCGACCGCCGAATGCAGTACGCCGCTTGACGCGGCAGCCGCCATCAAATCCTTGCCGTCCTCGTCGATCACCAGCCATTCATCGGGGCCGAGCCAGAGCGCGTGGCGACCGCCGGTCGAGGCGGATGTCTTCGGCCGCACCGGCAGAGTGACCCCGAGCGCCGCGGAGAGAGCCGAAACCGCGTCCGCTGCCGCACGCAGCGATATCCGCGAGGCAGGCGCCGCGGGCGTCAGGATTGCCGCCGGCGAACCGCCACGGAGGCCGGCGAGCGGAGCGTTGCGGATTGCAGTTGCCTGGTCAGCCATGGAGGCGACCTCCTTCCTTGTCAAAGAACACCATGTCGCTCACCTCGACGGCGATCGTCCGGTCGGCCATCGGGATGTAAAGGGTCTGCCCGAGGCGCTCCCGTCCACCGGCGACCATCGCCAGCGCGATCGACCGGCCGCAATTTTCCGACCAGTAGGACGAGGTGACATGGCCGAGCATGGTCATCGGCTTCGGTTCGTTCGGATCGGCAACGATCTGCGCGCCTTCCTCCAGAACCACCTTCGGATCCTTGGCGAGAAGGCCTACGAGCTGCTTGCGGCCGTCCTTGACGAGGTCCGGGCGCTTCAGCCCGCGAATGCCGACGAAATCCGGCTTCTTCTTCGACACCGCCCAGGAAAGGCCGGCATCGTCCGGTGTGAGGGTCCCGTCGGTATCCTGACCGACGATGATGTAACCCTTTTCGGCGCGCAGCACGTGCATGGTCTCGGTGCCGTAGGCGCATGCGCCCATCGGTTCCGCCCGAGCCCAGATCGCCTCCCATACGGCCTGACCGTAGTCCGCCGGAACGTTGACTTCGAAGCCGAGTTCGCCGGTAAACGACATGCGGAAGAGCCGTGTCGGCACACCGCAGATCCGGCCTTCGGCAACGCTCATGTGCGGGAAGGCTTCATTGGAAAGATCGATGCCTTCGACGAGCGGCGCGATGATCTCGCGTGCCTTCGGACCCTGCACCGCGATGACGGCCCATTGCTCGGTGGTCGAGGTGAGCCAGACTTTCAGATGCGGGAACTCCGTCTGCAGGTAGTCTTCCATGTGGTGCATGACGCGCGGCGCGCCGCCGGTCGTCGTCGTCACATGGAAACGGTCCTCGGCAAGACGGCCGACGACGCCGTCGTCATAGACGAAGCCGTCGTCGCGCAGCATGATGCCGTAGCG
Organism: Sinorhizobium psoraleae; assembly: GCF_013283645.1. GTDB lineage: Bacteria > Pseudomonadota > Alphaproteobacteria > Rhizobiales > Rhizobiaceae > Sinorhizobium > Sinorhizobium psoraleae. The sequence continues at coordinate 656,033 of NZ_JABEKV010000001.1, read as the reverse complement.
GCAGCGGCCGGGCTTCAGGTTGTCCCAAGCGTTCGTGTACATCAGATTGAGGAACTTGGCCGCGTCGGGACCGACCACCTCGATCTTGCCGAGCGTCGACGCATCGAAGACACCGGCCACATCGCGCACTGTCTTGCACTCGCGGGCGACCGCTTCGTGCATGGTCTCGCCGGCCTTCGGATAGAACCAGGCACGCTTCCAGTTGCCGACATCCTCGAACTCGGCGCCTTGCTCCTCTTCCCAGGCATGCATCGGCGTCTTGCGAGCCGGATCGAAGAGGCTTCCGCGCGAATGGTTGACGATCGCACCGAAGGTCACGGGCGTATAGGGCTGCCGGAAGGTGGTCAGCCCCACCTGCGGGATCTCCTTGCCGAGCGCTTCCGCCGCGATGGCCAACCCGTGCATGTTCGAGAGCTTGCCCTGGTCGGACGCCATGCCGTTGGTGGTGAACCGCTTGATGTGCTCGATCGAATGCATGCCTTCGCGCACCGCCAGGCGAATGTCCTTGGCGCAGACGTCGTGCTGGAAGTCGATGAAGGCCTTGACCGTCGTGTCCGCCCCCGCTCCTTCCGCTGCTCCGATCATGCCGCCCGTCCAGGCGAAGGCATTCTCGCCGGAGATCGCGAGTTGCGAGCCGTTTTCAGCACCCGCGGCGCGCGCCGCCAGTTCGCCGGCTGCAAGCGCCTCGTCGATCGTCGCCTGAAGATCGTCCGTGCCGTTGCACGCACCGATGGAGAGGCATTCCTGGGCATAGGTGCCCGGCAGGAAGCGCTCCGTTGCGGCGTCGAACTTCACCTTACCGCGCGACTGCGAGAAGAGGTGCACCGACGGCGTCCAGCCGGCGCAGACGAGCAGTGCATCGACGGTGATCTTGCGCGCAGCACCGCCGCCCCTTCGGGAAACGCTGATCGAGGAGATCCTGAGCTTGCCCGCGGTGTTGACGACCGAATGGCCCGTCAGCACTTCGATGCCGAGCCGGCGCGCTTCGTTGAGCACCGCCTCGCCGGGCTTGTCGCGGCTGTCGACGATAACAGGCACGGCGACGCCCGCCTTCCTGAGATCAAAGGCGGCCTCGTAGGCGGAATCATGCGCCGTGTAGATGCCGACCTTGGAGCCGACGGCGACGCCGAAGTGGTTGAGATAGGTGCGCCCGGCCGACGCCAGCATGATGCCCGGCCGGTCGTTGTTGGCGAAGACCATGTGACGCTCGATCGCGCCGTTGGCGAGAATGACCTTCTTCGCCCGCACCTGCCAGAGCCGCTCGCGCGGCAATGCCTTGCCCGGCGACGCGAGATGATCGGTTACCCGTTCGATGAGGCCGACGAAATTGTGGTTGTAATAACCGAACGCGGTCGTGCGGGTCAGCACGGTGACATTGTCCCTGCCCGCGAGCGCCTTGCCGGTCGCCTGCGCCCACTCGTAACCCGGCTTGCCGTCGATGACGGTGCCGCTGTCATAGTGGAGCGCACCCCCCAATTCCGACTGTTCGTCGCACAGGATGACCTTGGCACCAGCCTGGGCGGCGGCAAGCGCCGCCGAAAGGCCGGCAACGCCGGCGCCGACAACCAGCACGTCGCAATGCACGTAGCGGCTCGCATAATGATCCGGATCGGCTTCCGTCGGCGCAACACCCAGACCGGCAGCGCGGCGGATGAAGGGTTCATAGAGCTTGTGCCATGCCGCCTTCGGCCACATGAAAGTCTTGTAGTAGAAGCCGGCTGCGAAGAAGGGTGAAAGCAGGTCGTTGAACCCGCCGACGTCGAAGGCAAGGGAGGGCCAGCGGTTCTGCGACGAGACTTTCATTCCGTCGAAAACTTCCTGGACCGTAGCGCGCACGTTCGGCTGGCGCCGCGCCGCGTCGCGCGATACGTCGAGCAGCGCATTCGGCTCCTCCGCGCCGGCGGAAAGAATGCCGCGCGGACGGTGGTACTTGAACGAACGGCCGACGAGATGGATGCCGTGGGCAAGCAGTGCCGAGGCGACCGTATCGCCCTCGAGCGCCGTCAGCGTCCGGCCGTCGAAGGTAAACCGGGCGGTGCGGGCGGGCGTCAGGCGCCCCGCACCCGAAATGCGATGGGCTCCGCTCATTTCGCCACTCCTTCCAAGGCCTCGTAGGTTTCAACCGTGGCGCTCGTCTTCGGAGCGGCGCCGATCTCGGGTTTCGGCTCGCCTGCCTTGTAGGTCAGATGGAAGCGGTCGCTCACCGTGTCGCGCGCTGCGTTGAAGAAGCGACCACAGCCGTGGATGTGCCGCCATCTTTCATAGATCAGACCCTTGGGATTCTGGCGCAGGAAGAAATATTCCTCGAACTCCTCGTCGCTGATCTCGGCGATGTTGGTCGGTCGGGCGATGTGGGCATCGCCGGCATTGCGGAATTCGAGCTCGGAGCGCTCTTCCTCGCAATAGGGGCAGTAAATCAGAAGCATCTGGAATTCCTCGCGTTAGATCGCCGCGCATTCCGTGGAATGGGCAGAGGTCGCTCTATCCTTTCATTCTAGTGCGCAACGGCGGCAGCGGCCGCCTCGTCGATGAGCCGCCCGGTGCGGAATCGCTCGAGCGTCAGGCCGGCAGCGAGCCTGTGGGGCTCGCCTCGCGCGATGAGATGGGCAAAGAGATTGGCCGAGCCCGGAGTCGCCTTGAAACCACCCGTTCCCCAACCGGCATTGAGGTACAGGCCCGGCACCGGCGTGACGCCCTGGATCGGCGAGCGGTCCTGCGTCACGTCGACGATGCCGCCCCATTGCCGCATCATCTTGACGCGGCGGAACATCGGGAAGAGTTCGCAGATCGCGTCCAGCGTATGGGTGATGATTTGCAAGCCGCCGGTCTGCGAATAGGAATTGTACTGGTCGGTGCCGGCACCAATGACGAACTCGCCCTTGTCCGACTGCGAGATATAGGCATGCACCGAGTTCGACATCACGACGCAAGGGAAGATCGGCTTCAAGGGCTCGGAGACGAGCGCCTGTAGCGGCTGGCTCTGCAGCGGCACCCGCACGTCGGCCATCTGCATCAAGACCGAGGAGTGACCGGCAGCAGAGATACCGACCTTCTTCGCGCCGATAAAGCCACGATTGGTATCGACGCCAATCACGCGACCGGTTGCATCGCGGCGAATGCCCGTCACTTCACAGTTCTGGATGATGTGAACGCCGCGGTCGGAAGCGCCGCGCGCATAACCCCAGGCGACCGCGTCGTGACGCGCGGTGCCGCCGCGCCGCTGCAGTGCCGCACCGTTTATCGGATAGCGAGCGGTCTTCGAAATGTCGAGCGGCGGACAATAGGCCTTGGCCTGTTCCGGCGTCAGCCACTCGTTGTCGATGCCGTAGAGCCGGTTGGCATTGATGTGCCGCTTGAAGGACTGCTGGTCGTGGATATTGTGCGACAGCATCATGACGCCGCGCGGCGAATACATGACGTTGTAGTTCAGATCCTGCGACAGGTTCTCCCAGAGCTTCAGCGAATGCTCGTAGACGTCCATGCTCTCTTCATAGAGATAGTTGGACCGGATGATCGTCGTGTTGCGGCCGGTGTTGCCGCCGCCGATCCAGCCCTTTTCGAGCACTGCGACATTGGTGATGCCATGCTCCTTGGCGAGGTAATAGGCAGCGCCCAGACCATGCCCGCCGCCGCCGATGATGATGACGTCATATTCCTTGCGCGGCTCCGGCGAGGCCCAATGCGGGCCCCAGCCCTTGTGGCCGCGCAGCGCCTCGCGCGCCACGGCAAAAACAGAATATTTGCGCATCCGCCTGCTACTCCATGAACCCCGAGAAAACGTGTTGTTGGCGTTAGAAATCGCAAATCTGAGAGCCGCGCAACGTTTCTTTTGCGACGCGATTCGGCCAACTTGAGCGGACTTGCGACATCGAGTTAAACACCCCGAGAAGCCGCCATTCAGGGGCCGGCAGCGCAGAAGAAACCCGAACTTGTGTTTTTTCCGACCCGCTCGCGCTGTCGTCACTGGACTTTGCCCGCACGATCTGTTATCCGATTTTTCAATCGTCGAGCTGCCAGCTCAGCGAACGCAAATTTTTTGCCTCCCCTTACCTGGCGGTGGGGCTTACAACTCGAAACAAAGGAACGGGATTCACGTGCAGGTACTTGTCCGCGATAACAATGTCGACCAGGCGCTCCGCGCTCTCAAGAAGAAGATGCAGCGCGAAGGCATTTTCCGCGAAATGAAGATGCGTGACTTCTACGAAAAGCCGTCCCAGAAGCGTGCGCGCGAAAAGGCCGAGGCCGTCCGCCGCGTTCGCAAGCTGGCTCGCAAGCGCGCACAGCGTGAAGGCCTTCTGGCTCGCTGATTTGTCGTTTTTTCGACGTTTTCTAATGTAAGTCGTGGCGGGGGCGAGATATCGCCGCCGCCTTTTTGTATGGACACCATGTCCGTCGGCAAGCTAGCGTGATGCGTCAGCTTGCGACGGTCAGCCGCCCGGACGGGATAAGCCGGTCGGATCGCCGGAGGATCTGATGAACCCTGGCTGGAGCCCCGCGTATTCGCCGGTCTCCGTAAACGGAAAGCCCGAAGCTTTCGGGACCTTGTCGCATTGAGGGATCGACTTTGACATTTGCTGCCATGACTGCGGACGTCTCCGCCATCCGTGAGGCGCACCGCCGCCACCAGCGCAGGCCGAAGCTTGCTGCCATGCTCATCCTCGGCTCCGCCCTGCTGCTTGCAGGCTGCCAGACCGACAACTCCGAATCGATGATCCGCGTCGAGCGGGCGCAGGGCTCGGAGGAAAACATCGCCTCGCTGTCGAGCGTCATCGCTTCCAACCCGAGCGATCCGGAAGGATATAATGTGCGCGGCTCGGCTTATGGTCGTGCCGGTGAATTCCGCCGGGCGCTTGCCGATTTCGACAAGGCGATCGAGCTCAACCCGCGCTTCTTCCAGGCCTATGCCAATCGTGCACTCGTCCAGCGCAACATGGGCAACCAACAGGCCGCAGTGGCTGACTACAACGCCGCGCTGCAGATCAACCCGAACTATGATGTCGCTTATATCGGCCGCGGCAATCTCTATCGCCAGGCCGGCCAGCTCGATGCCGCCTTCAACGATTTCAACAAGGCGATCCAGCTCGACACGAGCGATCCCCGGGCCTATCACAATCGCGGCCTGATCTATCAGGCGCGCAACGAGCATGGGCAGGCGATCGAGGATTTCTCGACGGCGATCTCGCTCTCGCCGAGCTCGCCGGAACCCTATAACGGCCGCGGCATTTCCTATGCCGCCCAGGGCGATGACGACAATGCCTTTTCTGATTTCAACACCGCCATCAACCTGAACGGCAAAGTGGCGGAGTCCTGGGCAAACCAGGCCCTGATCTACGAGCGCCGCGGTGAAAAGGCCAAGGCATCGAAGTCCTATTCGCATGCGCTTTCGCTCGATCCCAAATACGAGCCGGCCCGGGCGGGTCTCGCTCGTGTGAAATCGATGTCCTGATCCGATTTTGCAGCTTTCTTGACGCCCGCGACGATCTCGCGGGCTTTTTTTTTGCTCTCCTCGACATGCGGAACACGTCCGGGCCCACCCCGGCATGGCGGAACCTTCACGGGTCTCAATCCGTTTGACCAATGGCTTCAATAACGGAGACTGAGCCATGATCAAGCAGACCTTCATCGCAGCGGCCGCCTTTGCTGCCCTTTCGGGCGCTGCACCCGCCGCTGCGCAAAGCTATGTCACGCTCGGCCGCCTTACCTGCGGCTCGGAAGGCGGCGCAGGGCTCATCATCACTTCGACGAAGAACCTCATGTGCACCTACAGGCCCGCCAACGGCGCGCCGACCGCCGTCTACGCGGGCATGATCCGGAAGTTCGGCCTTGACGTCGGCGCGACTGGCAAGAGCGTGATGATTTGGGACGTGCTGGCAAAGACCGGCACGCCGGTAACGGCGCACGCCCTTGCGGGCGAGTATTACGGCGTCGGAGCCGATGCGAGCTTTGCCGTGGGCGGCGGTGCCAAGGTGATCGCCGGTGGCACGAACAAGGCTTTCATGTTGCAGCCGGTGAATGTCCAGGTCCAGGAGGGGCTGAACATTGCCGTCGGCGTCGACCAATTGACGCTGGCGCCCGCAGGCTGATCATCGCACCAGAGTCCGCCATGTCGCGGAAACAGGCTCAAGGCCCCGGTCATTCCGGGGCCTTTGCCATTCAGACATGCTCTGGGGCAGCTCAAGCAGAGCATACTGCAACTGTTCGAACGAGCAAATGTCGAATAGCTTATGGTATCGGTCATTTGCCCGCAGGTGGCAGCAAGAGGCAGATGTCGTCAGGAAGAATGATGAACGACCAGCAGATCCGCGAGCTGATACTATGGACATCCGAGCAGGGAATCCGGGGGAGCGAGGAACCCGAGCTGCTCGCCGGCTTCTGCGAGCGGTGCCAAGAGGCCGGAATCCCGATCGAGCGTGCGCTCGGCCTGATCGACACGCTTCATCCCGAAATCGAGGGCCGTTCCTTCACCTGGGACAGCGAAAGCGGGGACGTCCCCGAGGTCACTCCCTATGGATCGACCGCCACCGGCGAGATGCAGGCGAGCTGGCGACGCTCGATCTTCTATCACATGCTCATGGAACGTCAGGCGGAGCGCCGCATCCGACTCGCCGCTGAAACGTCCATTCCCTACAATTTCCTCGACACGTTGAAGGCCGAAGGGCACACGGACTGCTTCACCACGATCCACTACTTCACCGATCAGGGCCGCGTCGGCGAGATGGATTGCTTTTACTCCTATTGGACGACGAAAAAGAAGGGGGGCTTCAGCGAAGAGGACCTCAATGCCCTGAGAGTGCTGTTGCCGACGCTCGCGCTCGCCGTCAAGGCGGCCTCATGCGTACGCATCATCGGCACACTTGCCGATGTCTATCTCGGCCAGGACGCCGGGCAGCGCGTCGTCAAGGGCAGCATCGTGCGTGGGTCGGCCGAGAAAATCGAGACCGTCATGTGGTTTTCCGACCTGCGCAACTATACGCGGATCTCCGATACGGTCGCACCAGAGGAAATCATTCCGCTTCTCAACGACTATGCCGGAACCGTGATCACCGCCATCCACGACCACGGCGGCAGCGTCTTGAAGCTCATCGGTGACGGCGTACTTGCAATCTTCAAAGCCGAGGACCGCGCCAGCGCCTGCGCCTCGGCAGTCGCCGCCGAGCGGCAGTTGCGCCTGATGCTGAGCGAGATGAACGCACAGCGGCTCGAAGACGGAAAGCCGACGACCGACGTCTACCTCGGCCTGCATATCGGCGAAGTCTTTTACGGCAATATCGGCAGCCAGAGCCGGCTCGACTTCACGGTCGTCGGCCCGGCGGTCAACGAGGTAAGCCGGATCGCGTCGATGTGCCGGTCGGTCGAGCGGCATGTGATCATGTCTTCCGAATTCGTCGAGGCGTGCCCACCTGCCCTTCGCGCCGACGCCGTGTCGCTTGGCCGTTTTGCGTTGCGCGGCATCGCCCGGGCAAGGGAGCTTTTTACCTGGGACCCGGAGATTGCTGCCGGTTGATTCTTACGACATCACATCGTCTTACGACATCGCATCGACGGAGCGCTTCTCAGCGAACACCCTGACCAACCAATCGATGAACACGCGCACGCGCGGCGAAAGCTGCCGACTGCGCGGATAAAACAGCGAGACCGGCGTCGGCGTCGGCCGGCAATGCTTCAACACCTCGACAAGCGTGCCGTTTTCCAGGTCGCTCTCGACGTGGTAGCGCGGCACCTGAATGAGGCCAAGCCCCAGCCGCGCCGCCGCCACGAAGCTTTCCGCCGCGTTGACAGCGATGGTTGCCGGCAGCGTAACTGTGCGAACAACCGTCTCCTCGACAAACTCGAGCGGCAGCAGATTGCCCGTCGCCGAGGAGCGAAACCCGATCATCCTGTGTCTATCGAGGTCGTCGATCGCGCTCGGCAGGCCGAAACGCGCGATATACGCCGGGGAGGCGCAAGTGATCTCATCGAGCATCGCCACGCGCCGTCCGATCATGTCGCTTGTTTGTGGCTCACCGACACGCAACACACAGTCGATGCCCTCCCGAACCAGATCCACCAAGCGATCCCCTTCGCTCATGTAGAGTTCTATATTCGGATACGTTTCGAGAAAGGCCGGAAGGCTGGGTAGTACGAAGTGTCGTGCCAGCGCGCCGTGAACATCGACCCTGAGAAGCCCCTTTGGCTTCGCCCCGGCAAACGCACCCTCAGCATCCTCGATATCGTCCAGAATGGCGATGCAGCGCTGATAATAGGCCTCGCCATCAAGCGTGGGGCTGACATGCCGCGTCGTGCGCTGCAGGAGCCGCACGCCGAGCCGCGCCTCGAGTTGCTTGACCGCATCGGTCACGGTCGAGCGCGGCAGGCCGAGATCTTCAGAGGCGAGCGTGAAGCTTCTCCGCTCGACGACGCGGGAAAAGACCCGCATGGCATCCAATCTGTCCATTGTTCGATTAATCCGGATAGTGTTGGCGAGTAACGCATGATTATCCGCAATCGAAACAGGGGCATCTTCTCCTTGTCAACACGCAATGCGCTTCAATCGAAGGAGAGAAGAGATGTCTGCAAATACGAACAAGGTTGCAATCGTCACTGGCGCCTCGCGCGGCATTGGCGCCGCCATCGCCGAACGCCTGGCAAGGGATGGCTTTACCGTCGTCATCAACTATTCCGGCGAAGCCGCGCCCGCCGAGGCGCTGGCGCGCAGGATCGAGGAGAGAGGCGGCCGCGCCCTGACCGCCAAGGCGGATGTCAGCAGCGCCGAAGCCGTGCGCCGGATGTTCGATGCTGCGGAAACGGCGTTCGGGGGCGTGGATCTCCTCGTCAACAATGCCGGTATACTGAAGACTGCCACGCTCGCCGACACCGGCGATGACGAATTCGACCGCCATTTCGCAATCAACGCAAAGGGCACGTTCAACACGATGCGCGAGGCCGCAGGGCGGATGCGAGATGGTGGCCGGATCGTCAATTTCTCATCGACGACGTTGGCGCTGAACATGCCCGGCTACGCTGCCTATAACGGCACCAAGGCGGCGGTCGAAGCCTTCACCCGCGTCTTCGCGAAGGAACTGCGCGGTCGCAACATCACCGTCAACGCCGTCGCCCCCGGCCCGATCGCCACCGATCTCTTCCTTACCGGCAAGAGCGACGAGCTGATCGGCAATTTCGCCAAGATGCCGCCGCTCGAACGGCTGGGCCAACCGGACGACATCGCCAATGTCGTCGCCTTCCTCGCCGGTCCCGACGCCGGCTGGGTGAATGGCCAGGTCCTGCGCGCTAACGGCGGCGTCGCCTGAGCGTACCCATTCAATTCAACCCAATGGAAGATCAACTCATGAGCAAGGACGTTATCGTCATTACCGGCGCCTCCAGCGGCTTTGGCGCCCTCACCGCCGTGCACTCGCAAAGGCGGGGCATGTGGTTTATGCCGGCATGCGCGCAACCGACGGCCGCAACGCGGCCCAGCCCGAGGCGGCGAAAACATTCGCCGTCGAGAATGGCGTCGATCTTCGGCCAATCGAGTTCGATGTCATCTCCGACGACTCCGTCGACGCGGCGATCGCCAAGATCGTCGCCGATCAGGGTCGGATTGATGTAATCGCGCACAATGCCGGGCACATGTCCTTCGGTCCCGCCGAAGCGTTCACGCCGGACCAGTTCGCCGCGCTTTACGACGTCAACGTGCTCTCGACGCAGCGCGTGAACCGGGCTGCCCTTCCCCACATGCGCAAGCGGGGCAAGGGGCTGGTTGTATGGGTTTCGTCTTCGAGCACGCGCGGCGGCACGCCGCCTTTCCTGGCGCCCTATTTCGCCGCCAAGGCCGCGATGGACTTGCTCGCGGTCTCATACGCCTCCGAACTCACCCGTTGGGGCATTGAAACCGCCATCATCGTCCCGGGCGCCTTCACCAGGGGAACCAACCACTTCGCCCATTCCGGCACACCGGCGGATACGGCGCGTGCCGGCGAATATACCGAAGGTCCGTACAAGGGTGTGCCCGAACAGGCGCTGACGGGCTTGGCCGCACTCGAGCCGGCCGATGCTGACGCGGGCGCCGTTGCGGCTGCCATCGTCGATATCGTCAAAATGCCGTTCGGCACCCGTCCTTTCCGTACACACGTCGATCCCTCTCAGGACGGCGCGGAAATCGTAATGGCGTCGCCGACCGTGTTCGGGCGGAAATGTATCGCAACGTCGGTCTTCAGGATCTGCTGAAGCCGCATGTCATCGGCTGATCTTAAAGACTCAGGCTCGCCACCGATCGCAGGCGACGATCGTTTACCCGTCAGGCGGAGCCTCGGATGGAGCTGAGCAGTTCCAGGAGAAGTGTGTAAGTTTCCCCGTCCGGAATTGCGTGGCGTTCAAACACAAAGATGCCCGCCTCGCGGCGGGCATCTCCGTCTGAATTCTGCGATCTCGTCAGTGATTGATGGCCTTGACGATTTCCTCGGTGACTTTCTTGGCATCGCCGAGCAGCATCATCGTGCCGTCCTTGTAGAACAGCGTGTTGTCGATGCCGGCATAGCCGGAGCCGAGCGAGCGTTTGACGAACACGCAGGTCTTGGCCTTGTCGACGTCGAGGATCGGCATGCCGTAGATCGGCGAGGTCTTGTCGTCGCGCGCTGCCGGGTTGGTGACGTCGTTGGCGCCGATGACATAGGCGATATCGGCCTGGGCGAATTCCGAGTTGATATCCTCGAGCTCGAAAACCTCGTCATAGGGCACGTTGGCCTCGGCGAGCAGCACGTTCATATGGCCGGGCATGCGCCCGGCGACCGGGTGGATGGCGTATTTGACCTCGACGCCATTTTCCTTGAGCTTGTCGGCGAGTTCCCGGAGCGCGTGCTGCGCCTGTGCCACCGCCATGCCGTAGCCCGGCACGATGATCACCTTCGAGGCGTTCTGCATCAGGAAGGCGGCGTCGTCGGCCGAGCCCTGCTTGACGGTCCGCTGGATGCCGTCGTCGCCGCCGGCTTGCGCCGTCTCGCCGCCGAAGCCGCCGAGGATCACCGAGACGAACGAGCGATTCATGCCCTTGCACATGATGTAGGAGAGGATCGCACCCGACGAGCCGACCAGCGCGCCGGTGATGATCAGCGCCAGGTTGCCGAGGGTGAAACCGATGCCGGCCGCCGCCCAGCCGGAATAGGAATTGAGCATCGACACGACCACCGGCATGTCGGCGCCGCCGATCGGGATGATGATCAGAACGCCGAACACCAGCGACAGGAGAACGATCGCCCAGAAATCGAAATGGCTTTCGGTCAGTGCCAGCCCGATGATGAAGAAGACGACGAGGGCGACGAGCGCGATGTTGATCGCATGGCGGTAGGGCAGAAGGATCGGCTTGCCCGACATGCGGCCGTCGAGCTTCAGGAAGGCGATGACCGAGCCGGTGAAGGTGATCGCGCCGATGGCGACGCCGAGCGCCATTTCGACGAGCGCCTGGGCGTGGATCGCACCGATCTCGCCGATGCCGAACGAGGACGGCGCATAGAGCGCAGCGGCGGCCACCAGTACCGCGGCAAGGCCGACGAGCGAATGGAAGCCGGCAACGAGCTGCGGCATCGCCGTCATCGGAATGCGCTTGGCGATGTAGGCGCCGGCACCGCCACCGAGCGCAAGTCCAAGCACGATCAGCAGGAACCCGCCGACCGACGGCTGCGCCAGAAAGAGCGTCGTAACGATGGCGATGCCCATGCCGATCATGCCGTAGGTGTTGCCCCGGCGGCTGGTGGTGGGGTGCGAAAGGCCGCGGAGCGCCATGATGAAGAGGACGCCGGAGACGAGATAGAGGAAGGCTGCGAAATTAGCGTTCATCGGCCGGCCTCACTTGTCTTTTTTCTTGTACATGGCGAGCATGCGCTGGGTGACCAGGAAGCCGCCGAAGATGTTGACCGAGGCAAGCACCAGCGCGACGAAGCCGAAACCGGTGGCAAGCCCCGAAGCCGAGATCCCGACCGCCAGCAGCGCGCCGACGACGATCACCGAGGAGATCGCATTGGTCACCGCCATCAGCGGCGTATGCAAGGCCGGCGTTACCGACCACACGACGTAGTAACCGACGAAGATCGCCAATACGAAGATCGCGAGACGGAAGACGAAAGGATCGATAGCGCCGCCGGTGGCGCCATGCGCGACCGCTCCGGCCGCATCGGGCACGTATTCGGCCGCGGTCCTGACCGCTTCGACCGCCCGTTCGAGATCGGTGAGCGCCTTGTCGAGAAGTTCATTCGCCATCACTTGTCCCCCTCTTTCGCGCCGCCGAAGGCTGGGTGCACCACGGCCCCGCCGTGGGTCAGCGCCGTCGCCTTGACGAGCTCGTCCTCCATGTTGAGCGCCAGCGCCCTGGTCTCCTTCGAGACCATCGTCTCGAGGAAGGTGACGAGGTTCTTGGCGTAGAGCAGCGAGGCGGAAGCGGCGATGCGGCCCGGCACGTTCAAGTGGCCGATGACCTTGACGCCATCGACGGCGACGACCTTGCCGGCTTCCGCGCCCTCGACATTGCCGCCACGCTCGACCGCGAGGTCGACGGCAATCGAGCCGGGCTTCATCGTCTTCAGCATCTCGCGCGTGACCAGACGCGGCGCCGGCCGGCCGGGAATCAGCGCCGTGGTGATGACGATATCCTGCTTGGCGATATGCTCGGCGACAAGCGCGGCCTGTTTCCCCTGATATTCCTTCGACATCTCCTTGGCGTAGCCGCCGGCGGTCTCGGCCGCCTTGAACTCTTCGTCCTCGACGGCGATGAACTTGGCGCCGAGCGAGGCGACCTGCTCCTTGGCGGCGGGCCTGACATCGGTGGCCGAGACGACAGCGCCGAGACGCCGCGCGGTGGCGATCGCCTGCAGACCGGCAACACCGGCGCCCATGACGAAGATCTTCGCCGCCGGCACGGTGCCAGCCGCCGTCATCATCATCGGCAGCGCCCGATCATATTCGCAAGCCGCGTCGATCACCGCCTGATAGCCGGCGAGGTTGGCCTGGGACGACAAGACGTCCATCGACTGCGCCCGGGTAATGCGCGGCATCAGTTCCATGGCGAAGGAGGTCAAGCCCGCGCCGGCCATCGCCGCGATGGCGGCCTCGTTGCCATAGGGATCCATGATCGCGATGACGATCGCGCCGGACTTGTAGCTCGCGATCTCGGCGTTTGTGGGCCGGCGCACCTTCAGCACCACGTCGGCGCTCGCGGCATCCGCCGTCGGCCCGATGCGCGCGCCAACCTTCTCGTATTCCGCATCAGGAATGCGCGACCTCAGGCCGGCGCCGGCCTCGACGACCACGTCGAAGCCCAGCGACTTCAGTTTCTTGATGCTTTCGACCGAACCCGCGACGCGCCCTTCGTGCGCATCCGTTTCCTTGGCGATAAAGACAACCTCGCTCACAAGTCCCCTCCCGACTCGCAATCGAGCCGAGGCCGGACCACGAGTATCTTGTTCGACTGCTGGAGCGACCACCCTTATGGCGGGCCGCATCCATGGTGACAGGCACTCTTCCGTCGAAGGCGGGCGCGCCCGCCGCCGAAAACGTTCCTCACGCGGTGAGGTAGAGCCGGATTGCGTCCGACGGCCGGAGACGGGGCGCCCTCCTGCCCCGCAACCGGCAAGGAATGTCAGAGAAACCGGTCAGCGAAGAAGGAAGAAACCGGCCACGTTGAGGATGATCAACAGCACGAGCGAGCTGAAGAAGCCCATCGTCGTGAAGAAGGCCGCAGCCATCGCAATTAGCAGCGTTGCGCAGAACAACGTGCCGTATTTCGTCGCGTTCAGGAAGAGGTTGTAGGTCTTCTCATGCTCGGAATAGTCCATCGGAGCGCCCGTTTCGACCGGTCCCGAATGATGCTCTGCCATCGTCCAATTCTCCCAGAATGCTGCGGGGCGCGGCCAGTGGCCCCGTCCGCCTTTCAAACTTGATCCACGACGGAACCGCCTGCCGGGCATGTGAGCAGACAGTCCTTTAGCTCCGCATACACAATGCGAAAGCCATGCGCAACGAAAACTCGCCCGCAAGACTGCGGCATAAACGATATCCTGTTCGCGCTCTTTCGTTGGCTGGAACCGACCTGCCTACAGCGCCGCGCGTCCAAATCGGACGCGCAATGGGCGCTGTAGCATTTTGCATCCTGCATGTTTTTATTCTTAAACCGGCTGCGATTTAAGGAAACATTCGGTCGTCAGCCGCTCGCGGAGAAGCGAGAGGAGGCGCGACGGTAGCCGCCTTGCGCAATTCGCGCGGTCGGCAGGATCGTCAGCGGCGCGAACGGCACCTCGTTGCGGTCCGCAAACATCATCCGCCGCTCGAACGGTTCGGAGTCGAAAATCGGATAGCGATCGAGGATGGAGGGTCGTTGACCACGCACCCGCGCGACCAGCAGGGCGCCGTCGGCATTGTAGACACCCAGATTTTCCCGGCACGCCACGACCGTCTCGGAGGCAAAGATACGCTTGTAGAAGGCCGCATGGCGCGGTCGGCAAGCCGTCAGGCAGCGGTCGGCGGTGAAATATTCACAAGCCATCGCGACCGGCCGCAGCGTCAGATAGGGCAGCGCCCGCATCTCGTCGCCTAGCACCTCAGGGTCCACGGCAAGCCGGCCCGGATCGATCAGCACCATACCCGCGTCCAGGAAGGTATCGATCTCCGGACCGAAGATAATTCCGGACGTGCTTGCCCGATGGTCCGGCGTCACGTGATGGACACGCACCGTGCTGACCAGGCTTTCGTCGAGGTAGATGCCGAAGACATAGGCATGGCTGTCGAAGTCGAGGTCATCGATCAGTGTCGACCCTGTCAGCTCCATCAGGTTGACGGCCTTGTAAGCCTTGTACCTGAGCCGCGCGATGTCTTCCATGTCCTCGCCGGTTTCGACGCGCCTGTATTCGACGCGATCGAGCAGTTGCATCAGCTTCTCGGAAAAAATCCCAGGCTCCGCCTGGCGCCCATCAGCACCCATCAATCGACCCCCATAGTTAACAAAGGGTTAACCTATTGACGGTTGACGAGGTGGCAACCACAAAATGACACAGACTGCACTTAACCTTTTGTTAACCTTAACAAAGGGTTAAGTTTTATGGTAAATCCGCAAGTTGAGGACCGAAAACCATCGGCGAGAGGCCGCTGCGGGCGGAATTGCGGAGCGCGGCAGATCTTGAAACGAATGCGCCAGGGTTAAGACACGGCGTCAGGCGATGCGTTGGCTGGACGACTTCGTGGCTCGTTTCCGTGCACCTTGCTTGCACAAGGCGTCGATTGCGGAGGCCGGCATCGGTGCTGCGAAGACATAACCCTGTATCAGATCGGCGCAGTTGAACTCATTGATCAGCTGCAGCTGATCCGCAGTCTCCACGCCCTCGACAACCGTTTTCAGGCCAAGGGCACGGGCGAGATTGGCGGTGCCCCGCAGCAGCTTGAAGCGGCGCGCGTCTTCACGGATGTTGCGAACGAAGGACCGATCGATCTTGATGATGCCCGCAGGCAGCGCATCGAGATAGCTGAGGCTCGAATAGCCGGTCCCGAAATCATCGATGGCGATGGTTATGCCGCGGTCATGCAGGTCTCGGAGGATGCCCTGGACCTTGGTCGGCTCATCCATCAGGCAGCTTTCCGTCACTTCGAGGTGCAGCCGCGCCGGGTCCAGCCCCGTTTCCCGCAGTGCCTCGGTGACTATTGAAGCGATCTCGTCGCCCCTGAGATCGAGGACCGAAAGGTTGACCGACACGGATACGTCCGCCGGCCAGCGCATGCAGTCCGTGCATGCCTGGCGCAGAACATAGCGCGTGATGTCGGTGACGACCCCCATCTCTTCGGCAAGCTGGATGAACACGTTCGGGGGCACAGGCCCACGCTCCGGATGCGTCCAACGCGCCAGCGCCTCGCAGCATTCGATCCGCGATCCGTCCGGAGTGAACATCGGTTGGTAGGACAGGCTCAAGCTATTTGCGGCGAGCGCGTCGCGCAGATCGCTCTTGAGCTTCTGCCGGTCGAGATAGCGGGCGTCCATCTCGCCTTCGAAGGCCGTGCAGCCACCCTTGTTCTTTGCCTTGGTCTCCGAGAGCGCCAGATCCGCCTTGATCTGCAGTTCCTCGAAACGGAAATCGCCGCTTTCCACGATGACGAAGCCGGCGCTCATGGTCATGTTGAACGTGAAGCCGCCGGCCACGTAAATGCCACGCATGCCGGCATGCACGGCCCGGATCCGGTCTTCCAGATCGGAGGCATTTGCCTTGTTGGGAAAGAAGACCACGAACTCGTCGCCCATCAGGCGGGCGGCAATCGCATCGTTGCCCGCAAGGCTCTTGAGGCGTTCGGCGATCGCCTGAAGCAGCTTGTCGCCGACGATATGCCCTCGTGTATCGTTGACGTGCTTGAATTCCGCCACGTCGACGAGGAGAAAGCCCACGTCGCGCTGATGCCCGCCATTGGCAAGCATCGCGTTATGGGCAAGTTCGGCAAAATAGTCTCGGCTCGGCAGTCCCGTCAGCGTATCGAAGCGAACCATCTGCAGGATCTGCTTTTCCGCCTGCACGCGTGCCGTCACATCCTCGAAGATCAACACGATCTCGCCGTTGTCGCGTCGATTCGCCGAAAATTCGAGCGAGAGGTCCTGTGACGTGGAGATCAGCGCTCGCGACCGCTTTCCCTGGATGAGCAAATCGAGCTGCCGCGCGATCTTGTCCTTGTTGTCCGCGCCAAGCGACATGCGGTCGGCGGCATGTTCCAGCACTTCGCTGAGCAGGCGGTCCTTGAGATCGGCCTTGTCGCCGAGCCTCAGGAGTTCGCAGGCGCGTTCATTCGCGACCACGATGCGATTGTGGCCGTCGAGCATGAAAAGCCCGTGGGTCATGTTGTTGAGTGCCGCGTCGAACTGCCCGGCAATCGTCGCGATTTCCCGCGCGGCGAGGACATTCTCGTAAAGAAAGGCGCGCACATTGTTCGCCATCGTCCAGGTGGTCAGGATGAAAGGCAATATCAGCACCGCCAGGACGAGCATGTAGGGGTCTTGCAGGGTCAAGAGACCGACCACGATCGGCAGGCAGGCCGCCGACGACAACAAAAGGACTGCCCGTTCGGAACCATAGTTCCGGCCCACAAGCGAGATCATAGACGCGAGCGTCACCGAAATGCACGCCAGTTCGGAGAAGGAATCCTGACTGACGGCGATTGCATATCCGCAGGCAATGCCGCAGGTCAGCGTCACGCTCACGCCGCCGACGATGTATCGGTTCTCCCATTTTCTGACGGTCGCGTTGTCGGCGCCGGAAAAATCCTGCCGGTCGAACCGGGCCATGTCGATGTTGCGCAGCGCCCAAACGACGACAATAGTCGCGGCGCAGGTCAGATAGAAGGGGATCGGAGGTCTTGAGAAAGACAAGCAGGAAGGTCACGACATGCGACAGCATGCCGATCACCAGCGTCCGGCGATGTTCATAGAGCGAACTCACAGACGACAGGTAGACATCTGTCGGAAGAGCGCCCCGTTCATTGGGCATCATGAACCAAGCTCCGGGTTTGCCGGATTGTTAAGGTCGAGGACTTAACGAAAGATTTCGCCTAACTTCCCGAAAGACCTGCCAAATTGCAGGATAGCTTGCAAAACGGCATTGGGGTAGATGCACCGATTCAACCCAGTATTGTAGAAGACTCGAAATAAGCCCGGCTTTCACAACCAAGCATAGTATTTCTGCGTCAGAAATTCGGACTGCGACTTGCACATTTCTTCGACTGGCTGAGGCGCCGCTGCTTTTTTCCGGATGAAATGGTTACCCGACCTTGAAGAAATGCCCTTAATTCCTGCCGCGCTCATCTCCGGAGCCGCCGGACGAACCGGGTCGCCGGCCGCGGATCATCGGCAACGATTCTCCATAGTTGACTTTAACCAATATCTGACTGCAAGGCTTTTTCGAACGGAAACGGAGTTTGATGATGTCGAAACCTGTCGTTGCGGTCCCTTGCGACTTTCGCGAATTCGACGGCAATGTCTGGCATGTTGCCGCCCATCAATATGTGCGTGCGGCGGTCGAAGGCGCTGGTGTCATGCCATTTCTCATTCCCGCGCTGGAAACCGGCAATGACATCGATGAGATCCTCGATCGCGTCGACGGCGTTCTCGCCAGCGGCGCACGCTCCAATGTCCACCCTTCCCTCTACGGAAGGCGAGCGACGGACGCTGACGGTCCGTTCGATCCCGGTCGCGATGCCACCAGCCTGCCGCTGATCCGCCGCGCGCTTGATCGCGGCATTCCGCTGCTCGCCATCTGCCGCGGCATTCAGGAGCTCAACGTTGCCCTCGGCGGCACGCTCGCGACCGAAATCCAGGACCAGCCGGGCATCTGGGATCATCGCAAGCCCGATGTCCCCGAACTCGACGTCGCCTACGGCATTCGCCAGGACGTGATCGTCAAGGAAGGAAGCTGCCTGGCGCCCGTTCTCGGCGTCGGCCGCATCAGGGTCAACTCCCTGCACCGGCAGGCGATCGCCGCGACCGCGCCGCGCCTCGCCGTCGAAGCGGTAGCCGACGACGGTACGATAGAGGCGGTGTCGGTCATCGGCGCCAAGGCCTTCGCCGTCGGCGTGCAATGGCATCCGGAATACTGGGTGAAGACCGATGCGCCCTCGGCCTCGCTTTTCAAGGCCTTTGGTGATGCGGTGCGTGGCTATAGAGAGGCGAAGGCCTGATCTCGCTGGCTCTTTGAGACCACGCAATTCCGGACGGAAACGTTACACACTTTTCCTGGAATGCGCTTTCAGCCTTTGCGCCGGAACGGCGTTTCAACGACCGGCGTGAGGGCCTCTCCGGTCGAAAACCACGCCTTCAAATTGTCGACGACGAGATCGGACATTGCATTGCGGGTCACCACAGACGCGGATGCCACATGCGGCAGAAGCGACACGTTCGGAAGGGCCAGCAAGGCCTCCGGCACATGTGGCTCATTTTCGAAGACATCGAGCCCCGCTCCCGCGATGACACCGTTCTGGAGGGCCGCCACCAGCGCGGCCTCGTCCACGGTCGAGCCGCGGCCCACATTGATCAGCACGCCCTGCGGCCCGAGCGCCGCCAGAACATCGGCGTTGACGGCCTTCAGTGTGCTTGACGTGCCCGGTACGATCACGATCAGCGTGTCGACCGCTTCGGCAAGACTCTTGAGGCTCGAATGATATGCAAAGGCTAGCCCCTCGCGCGGCGTGCGTGTGTGGTAGGCGATCGAGACGCCGAAGGCTTCGAGTCTCCTTGCGATCGCAAGGCCAATCCGCCCCAGGCCGAAGAGCCCGATTTTGCGCCCCCGGAGCGAGAGCGGGGAAAGCGGAAAGGCCCCTTCCCGGATCCAGCGGCCCTGCCGCAGCCATTGCTCTGCCTGCGGCAGGAGCCGCAGCGTGTTGATGAGTAGGCCGATCGCGGTATCGGCGACTTCCTCGGTCAGGACATCCGGCGTGTTTGTGACGACAATTCCTCGCGCCGCCGCGCGGGTAACGTCGACGCCGTCATAGCCAACGCCAAAATTGGCGACGATTTCGAGATGAGGAAATGCATCCATGAGGTCCACCGGCAGGCGGCCGGAGACCGCTATGCCGACGACATCCGCCATGTCCGGCGCCACCAGCTCCGCATCGGCCCGTTCCATGCGCACGATCTCGAACATTTCAGGGAGCCGGTCGAGAATGCGCTGGTTGATCTTGCCGGGCACGAGAATTCTGGGACGGCTCTCGGACATGGATGCTCCTTTCAGGAACCTTTTCAGGCGGTGACGCGGAGCGGACCGGTCGACTGGCGAATGCGCATTTCCGGCTTTATCAGGTGGATGCCGTCCGGCTCATGGCTGCCGGAGAGCTTGTCGAGAAGCGCCCGCGCCGCGCTGCGGCCGACGTCGGCCTGACCGTTCCAGACTGTCGTCAGCGCCGGAGTCGCAATCGAAGCTTCCTCGAGATCGTCGTACCCGGTAACCGAAATATCGACACCCGGCACCAGCCCGGCGCGGGCGATGCCGTTCATCATGCCGATCGCCACCAGGTCGTTCCAGCAGACGACCGCCGTCGGCTTTTGCGGCAGCGACAAAAGATGCACCGCCGCCTCGAAGCCGCCCTGCTTGGAGCGAGGACCGGGAATGCGTAAGTCGGGATCGACGTCGATATTCGCCTTGCGCAGCGCGTTCACATAGCCCTGATAGCGATCGCGGCCGGTCGAGGTCTGGTCGGTGCCGCCGACCATTGCGATGCAGCGGTGGCCGAGCCCGATGAGGTGATTGGTCGCGAGCGAAATGCCATAGGCGTCATCGCCGCGGAAGATCGGCACGTCGAGTCCTTCGATCGACCTGGCGATCAGGATCGCCGGCATGCCGTTGTCCTCGGCAAGCTGGATATCTTCAGGTGGGGTGCCGATCGCCGGCGACATGATGACGCCGTCGCCGCCAAGCTGCAGCAGCGTCTCGATAAAGTCGCGCTGCTTCTCGACGGAATCGTAATGATTGGAGAGGATGAAGGTCTGCTTGTCGCGATCGAGTTCAGCCTCGATCGCCTTGAGGATTTCACCGTAGAACGGATTCATGATGTCGTGCACGACGACACCGATGATCCCCGAACGCGACGTCCTCAAGCTGGCGGCGCGGCGATTGTATATATAGCCGAGCGCCCGTGCCTGCTCCTTGATCTTGTCGCGCGTAACGGTCGCCACCAGCGGGCTGTCACGCAATGCCAGGGATACTGTCGCCGTTGAAAGGCCGAGGGTTTCCGCGATTGTCGAAAGCTTGACCTTTTGCGCCACTATGCCCCCCAATTTCAACCGATGTCGTCAGCCCGTTTTAAATCCTCTTTAAACTGTTTAAATCGCCGCCGCAATCGGGAAGTGTCACCGCAGGGGCACGGATCAATCGGGCGCCCTTGCCGCCTGCAGATTGCTGTCGACCACGCGCAGAAGTTTGAGGAGGGTACGCACCTGCTTGTCGGTCAGGCCCCGTGTGGCGAGCTTTTCGGAATGCTGCCCGGCCTCCGCAATTGTCTGCAGCCGCTCACGCCCTGGCGCGGTCAGGTAGACCTTGGTCAGCCGCGCATCCTCTTCGTCCGGGCGGCGTTCCAGGAAGCCTTGCGCCTCCATGCGGCCGATCGTGCGTGTCATCGTCGGCGCCTTGACGCCGAGCTTTGCAGCGAGAGCGCCTGCCGTCAGGCCGTCGGTCTCGGCCAGCGCGAGCATCACGCCATCCTGCCCCGCATAAAGGCCGCTTTCATGCAGATTGCGGGAAAGTACGGTGCGCATCGAGCGCGCCGCCTGTACAAGAACTGAAGCAAGGTCGTGCGGCTCGACGGCAAGCTCGTCCCTCTTCTTGCCGTTCTTGCCTTTCTTTTCGGCCTTGCTCTTCTTGCCCATTGGACCTCCCGCCGAATCCCGTACACTTCCCTTTATAGCAATACAGCTTGTGATTACGAACTGTATGACTCAAATAACAATTTTACGACAATCGGGACGGAGAACCGAAGAGAAATGTCGATGCCCGAGGCCCACTGGAACGATAATCCCGCAGACCTCGCACCTTCCGAGCGGAAGGAATGGATCGCGGTGCTGCCGCTCGGCGCGCACGAGCAGCATGGGCCGCATCTTCCCGTCGAAACCGATCGGCTGATCGCCGAGGGCATCGTTCGGCGCGTCATTGCGGCGCTCCCCCAGGACCTGCCGGCGACGTTCCTCCCGGTCGAACCCGTCGGTTATTCGGTAGAACACATGGATGCGCCCGGCACGCGCACGCTCGCCTATGACGAGGCGATCGGCCGCTGGCTCGGGATTGCCGAAAACCTCCAGCGTCTCGGCATCCGCAAATTCGTGATGCTGAACGCCCACGGCGGCAACTCGCCGTTGATGACGATCGTCGCGACCGAGGCGCGGGTGCGCTTCAACATGCTCGCGGTCGCGACGAGCTGGACCCGTTTCGGGCAGCCGGAAGGGTGGATCAGCGCCGAGGACAAGGCGCTCGACGTCCACGGCGGCGACATCGAGACGTCGGTCATGCTGGCGCTCCACCCGGACAGGGTGGACACGACGCGGGCCGCCCGGTTTCCCTCCCGCCAGAGCGACTTCACCGCCCGCTTCAAGCATTTGCGCGCCTACGGTCCGCATGCGTTCGGCTGGAAGATGTCCGACCTTAACCGGGAGGGCGCCGCCGGCAACGCCGGCGCGGCGACTGCCGCGCGTGGTGATCTCCTCCTCGCCCACGCGGTGAAAGGCATCATCGAACTGCTTGAGGACGTGAACGCTTTCGACGTCGACGAACTTGCCTAAGACCGATGTTCGCCCGCGGGCAGACACGACAACATCCGGAGAACCTCCTCGTGACGATGGGCGTCATCGGCGGTCTGGCGCTCGCTTGCAACTCGGAAAGCCGGTCTGGAGCTCCGGCGACCCGGGCGTGATGACGATAGCATTTCGAGCGAAGGACGAGAGGCGAGCGCGCGACGAAATCGTCCGCCACTATTTGCGCATTGTCCCGTCATCTCCTATATGAGGACGCGACATTGATGCCCGCGGCGCATCGCCAATCCTCGAGGCTCCCATGACCGAAACATCCACGCAGAAGCCGATCCCCGTCACTGTGCTCACGGGCTATCTCGGCGCCGGCAAGACGACGCTCCTCAACCGCATCCTCAGCGAGAACCACGGTCGCAAATACGCGGTTATCGTCAACGAGTTCGGCGAAATCGGCATCGACAACGACCTGATCGTCGAGTCGGACGAGGAAATCTACGAGATGAACAACGGCTGCGTCTGCTGCACGGTCCGCGGCGACCTCATCCGTGTGGTCGAGGGGCTGATGCGCCGTCCGGGCCGCTTCGATGCGATCATCGTCGAGACCACCGGCCTTGCCGATCCGGTGCCGGTCGCGCAGACCTTCTTCATGGATGACGACGTGCGCGCCAAGACCGAGCTCGACGCGGTCGTCGCACTGGTCGACGCCAAGCACCTGCCGCTGCGTCTCAAGGACAGCCGCGAGGCCGAGGACCAGATCGCATTCGCCGATGTCGTTCTCTTGAACAAGACCGATCTGGTGACACCGGAAGAGCTGGAGCGGATCGAGGCGACTGTGCGCGTCATCAACCCGTCCGCTCGCATATACCGCACACAGCGCTCCGAGATCGACCTGACGAAGGTGCTCGACCAGGGCGCCTTCAATCTCGAGAAGGCGCTCGAAAACGATCCGCACTTCCTCGATCAGGATGAGCATCACGATCACGTCTGTGGTCCCGACTGCGATCACGACCACCACCATCATGATCATGATCACCACGATCACGATCATCATGACCATCACCATCACCATCATCACCACGATCATGGCCCCTCGCCCATTCACGACGTGACGGTGCAGTCGATCTCGCTGCGCGGCGGCGAAATGAACCCCGATCGCTTCTTTCCGTGGATCCAGAAGATCACCCAGACCGACGGTCCGAATATCTTGCGGCTGAAGGGCATCATCGCTTTTGCCGGCGATGCCGAGCGCTATGTGGTCCAGGGCGTGCACATGATCATCGAGGGCGACCACCAGCGCGCCTGGAAGGACGGCGAAAAGCGCGAGACGCGACTCGTCTTCATCGGCCGCGATCTCGACCGCGAGAAGCTCGAGCGCACCTTCAAGGCCTGCGAGGTCCAGGCATGAGCCCGAATAAACAAGAGAGCCTGGCCAACTAATGCCGACAGTCGCTCCGCTCGATCTCGAAGGCCACGTCGTCGGCGTGGCCTTCCTCAAGGACACACCCTTCTTCGCCGAAGCCTCCGGCACCATCCATCGCCTCGACCATGGTCACAGGACCATTGAAGCCCATGACGGCCTGCTCTCGCTCGACCGTGACGAAGCGAACGACAGCCTTCTGACCGGCGGCGAGGATGGCAAGGTCATGCGCATTCTCGCCGACGGCACGACAAGCCTCGTTGCCGAAGCGCCACGCAAGTGGATTTCGCAGGTCGCGGCCGGGCCCCAGGGCGCCGTCGCCTATGCCTATGGCAAGACGACACATGTTCGCCTTGCGGACGGCACGACAAAGGATTTTCCCGAGGAGCGCACGGTCGAGGGCATTGCCTTTGCACCGAAAGGCCTGCGCATCGCCGTTGCCCGGTACAACGGTGTGTCCATGCATTGGGTGGCGATCGCCGGCCAGCCGGCCGATCTCGAATGGAAGGGCGCCCACACCGGCGTCACATTTTCTCCCGATGGCCGTTTCGTCGTCACCAGCATGCAGGAGAACGCGCTGCACGGATGGAAGCTCGATGCCAAGGCGGGGGCCGAAGCGCGCCACATGCGCATGACCGGCTATCCGGCCAAGGTGAAGTCGCTGTCCTGGTCAGCCAAGGGGAAGTGGCTTGCCTCTTCCGGCGCGCCAGCCGCTATCGTCTGGCCGTTCCAGGGCAAGGACGGACCGATGGGCAAGGCGCCGCTCGAACTCGGCACCCGCGCCAACATCATGGTGACGGCGGTCGCCTGCCATCCGGCCGAGGACGTCGTCGCTATCGGCTACGAGGACGGCATGATCCTCGCCGCCCGCTTCGCCGACAGCAAGGAAGTGCTGCTGCGCCGACCTGGCAAAGGTGCAATCACTGCCATGGCGTGGAGCAAGAACGGCCGCCAGCTCGCCTTCGGTTCGGCGGCCGGCGACTGCGGCGTGGTGGATCTTGCTGGATAGCCTGTCTTCCGCAGTGCAGGCTGAAGGCCCCTCACCCTAGCCCTCTCCCCGCAAGCGGGGCGAGGGGACGCCAGACGGCAATAATTATTCCTTGATTTGGTGGCGAAGCGGCCGCCAATGTCCCTCCTCCCCGTCTGCGGGGAGAAGGTGGCGGCAGCCGGATGAGGGGCGAATTGCAATCCGCTTCACCGTAAGCCTCACCACTCGAGTTCCAGATGCGGCCGCCCGTTCGAGGTCTTTTCGACCGTCCGCCCGTTTTCGTCTATCGTCGCCGTCACCCTCTGGCGAAACGCCGAGAAGCTTTCGAACGTCACGACGTCGACCGGCTCGTGGAACTTGAACGTCAGGCGATAACGGCTCGGCTCGGCGCTTATCGCATGGACCGAGAGGATTTCCGCCTCGAAAGCCTGGCCGAGATAGTGGCCCTTCACCCGCGACCCCAGCATCCAGGGATTGAACGGCTGGCGGTTGCCGGCGGCGGCGTGAAGCGTATTCCAGTCGCGGTAGCCGTATTGCGCGGCGACGAGTTCGAGCGACCTGGAGTGGCTGATCGCTTCGCCCTCGGCCGCGAGCCGCGACCGCAGGCGCCTAGCCTGCTCCTTCAGCGCATCGAGTGCGGGGAGCGTCGGTTTTCCATGCGTCATGACAGGGTCTCCTGTTGCGGCATGCAATTTCAGGATGGGTGCCCGCATTGCCATCGGTTCGCATGCCGTTTCGGCGTGACCGTGTCGAAAAGAGGGACTTCACCAAAGCTTCAAGCTCGCGGACGGCTGGGGCCCTCGCCCATCGCCTCCATAGGGGAAGGCAGGAAGGCTGTCAAACGCGCGTCGCTCGCAGCAACGATGGCGACGACCTCACCAAGGAGGCGAACCACGCTTGCGCGCACGCCAAAGCTGTGAGAGGACTTTGCGTCGCGAAGGGAGGACACCATGAGTGAAGTCACCATTCTTGCATTCGCGCTCGTCGCTTTCATCGGCATCGCGACCCCCGGACCAACCGTGCTTCTTGCGCTCACCAATGGCTCTCGCCATGGCGTAAAACGGGCGATGTCAGGCATGATCGGCGCCGTCCTGTCCGATTTCGTGCTGATCGGCGCCGTGGCGCTTGGTCTCGGCGCGCTGCTGGCCGCGTCCGAGTTCTGGTTCACGGTCGTCAAATGGCTGGGAGCCGCCTATCTCGCGTTCCTCGGCATCATGCTGCTGCGCTCCCGCGGCACACTGGACATCGCCACCGATCGCGAGAGCGATGGCGGCGCGGCCACGACACGCGCGATCTTCCTCAAGAGTTTCCTTGTCGCAGTCACCAATCCGAAGGGCTATCTGTTTTTCTCGGCCTTCCTGCCGCAGTTCATCGAGCCTGCCCTGCCGCAGGCGTCGCAATACGCGGTACTCGCCACCGTCTTCGCTTCGATCGATTTCGTGGTGATGTTCGGCTATGCGCTGATCGGCTCCCAAGCGGTCCGGTTCCTCAAGCGATCCGGCGCCATCTGGCTCGATCGTGTGTGTGGAGGCGCCCTCCTGGCACTTGCGGGATCGCTGGCATTTTACCGGCGCGCTGCGAACTAACCTGCGGCATCGGAGGACGGCGCATGATCGGATACACGATGGTCGGAACAACGGATCTGAAGCGGGCCGAGCGATTTTACGACCCGTTGATGGCGCTGATCGGTCAGGAGCGCTGCTATTGTGATGAACAGGTTACCTCCTGGGGGCGGAGGGATGACGGCCCTTCTCATCGAAAGCGCAGACTTGATCAACCGGATGTTCGAGATCGCGATGGAGTGCGGGGGCCGGGACGAGGGGAAACCCGGCTTCCGCCCGCAATATGGCGATGGCTTTTACGCGGCCTACGTGCGTGACCCAGATGGCAACAAACTTCCTTTTGTCTGCTACGATGCCAGGAAACAATCGGCGTCCCGAACGTGAAGGCAACGCGGCCGGAAGCAGCGCCCCCAAAACACTACAGCGCCCCCGCGCCATTCCGGCGCAGGAGCGCTGTTCGTTGTCCGCCTCCGCAGGGTGAGAGGCGGAGATCTCAGGCGGCGCGCTTGAGCGGCGGCAGGGCGAGCTTGCGGCCGCTCGCCACCAGCAATCCAGCCGCGCCATCGAGCCAACCGTCCTTGAGCTCAAGCGCCAGGAAACGGTTACGCTCGAACGGTCCCGGCATGACGAGATGCTGCGCCCGCGCGGCGAAGAAGCCGAAACGTTCGTAGTAGGCGGCGTCGCCGACGAGCAGGATTGCGCCATGACCACGGTTCTTGGCTTCCTGGATCGCCACCCGCATCAGCATGCCGCCGATGCCCCTGCCCTCATGCGCCGGGTCGACGGCAAGCGGGCCGAGGAGAAGCGCGGGAACGGGATGGCCTTCCGGGTTCACGCCCGCCTCGACATTCCAAAGACGGACCGTGCCGATCACGTGACCGTCCTGGTCGCGCGCGACAAGGGCAAGCCCCTCGGCCGGTACGCGGCCGCGGCGCAGCTTTTCCGATGACTTCCGGCGACGGTCCGGGCCCATCGCGCGGTCGAGCAGGCTTTCGCGTGCGACGACGTCGCCCGGATTTTCGGAGTCAATCACAAAGGTGGACGGCGCGAAGAACGCGCGCATGGCATCAACAACAGCGGCCATCGGGGCCTCCCGTCATCAAAACCGCTTCAGGCGGATCGGATAGGAATTGTGAAATTGCCGCTCCCACTTCATCGCGGGAGCAGGCAGGATCAGATCACATAGGCCTTCAGCGGTTCGAAGCCGTTAAAGGCGACGGCCGAGTAGGTCGTCGTGTAGGCGCCCGTGCCTTCGATCAGAACCTCGTCGCCGATCGTCAGCGAGATCGGTAGCGGGTACATGTTCTTCTCGTAGAGCACGTCGGCCGAGTCGCAGGTCGGGCCGGCGAGCACGCAGGGCTCCATCACGTCGGCGTCGCGTGCCGTGCGGATCGGGTAGCGGATCGCCTCGTCCATCGTCTCGGCGAGACCGCCGAACTTGCCGATGTCGAGAAAGACCCAGCGGTGATTGTCGTTGTCCGACTTCTTCGAAACAAGCACGACTTCCGCCTTGATCACACCCGCATTGCCGACCATGCCCCGGCCCGGCTCGATGATCGTCTCCGGGAGCTTATTGCCGAAGTGCTTCTTCAGCGCACCGAAGATCGCCTGGCCATAGGCTTCGGCCGACGGCACGTCCTTGAGGTACTTCGTCGGGAAGCCACCGCCCATGTTGACCATCTTGAGCTCGATGCCCTGTTTGGCGAGCTGCACGAACACGCGCTTGGCGTCGGCAAGCGCCGAATCCCAGGCGTCGAGCTTCGTCATCTGCGACCCGACATGGAACGACACGCCGTAGGAGACGAGGCCGAGCTGATGTGCGTAGACGAGCACGTCGACGGCCATCTGCGGCACGCAGCCGAACTTGCGCGACAGCGGCCATTCCGCACCTTCGCCATCGGTCAGCACGCGGCAGAAAACGCGTGCGCCGGGAGCGGCACGCGCGACCTTCTCGACTTCCTCATGGCTGTCGACCGCGAAAAGGGACACGCCCAGCGCAAAAGCGCGGGCAATATCGCGCTCCTTCTTGATGGTGTTGCCATAAGAAATGCGTTGAGCGGTCGCACCGGCATCAAGCGCCATTTCGATTTCAGCGACGGACGCGCAATCGAAATTGGAACCGAGACCGGCGAGAAGGCGCAGGATTTCCGGCGCCGGGTTGGCCTTGACGGCATAATAGATCGAGCTGTCGGGCAGCGCGTGGCGGAAGGCCTTGAAATTGTCGCGCACGACGTCGAGGTCGACAACGAGGCACGGGCCTTCCGGTCGTCGGGTGTTCAGGAAGTCGATGATGCGTGCGGTGGTCATAGCCATATTCCCCTGATCCATTAGACTCCACAACTGTGGAGGACAAAGGGCATACGCGCGCTTGCACTGGTGCCAGCCGGTGGAGACCCCGGAACCATGCATGCGCTCGATGCGCGAAACGGTGAATCGAAGCCCGCGAAGGCTAAGATTCGGCTTTGTCTGCCATGGATTGGAGGGAGTATCCCAACCGCACTTCCGGCAATGAAGGTGTGCCTCTTCAGTAACCCCGGCTGTTGGAAAGCCGGCAGACACCAGAAAGGCCCGCACCGTCGTTGCTTCAAGATGTCCTCGCATTTCCCGGTTGGCCGGAATAGCGACTGGAGGGGTTAGTTCCAGGTACCTTACCGATAACCTCACCTAATCGAGGGTCGGCGGACACCCACAGGCACGTGCGACTTTGGGCAAGGGCGTAGGTAAGAAAAAACCTTGTCGTAATCAAGAGTTTTTTGCGTTCCGCAGTTGAATTTTTTCCGAACCCGACGACATTGTCGGTGTTCACATTCACTGAACAATCGAACCTGCCGGAACGGCCGCGCTAAGCCATTGCAGACAAAAGGACTTCCTCCGAAATGCGAAGCAAGGGCGCAGACACAAACCGGCGCAAGGTCGAGCGCAGGCGGCCCGGCGTCGCACACGTCCTCCGGCAGGCGAGAGATTGCGGGCGAATCAGCCCGGCGAATATGAGATGAAAGAAGGTCAGCCATGGACACCTTGACCCGAATCCGTGCCTTCATCGACGTCGTGGACGCGGAAGGCTTTTCCGCGGCCGCCCGGCGCGTCGGGAAATCCAAGGCGCTTCTGTCGAAATACGTGCGTGAACTGGAAGACGAGCTCGGCGCCCTTTTGCTGAACCGCACGACGCGGCAATTCTCGCTGACCGAGGCCGGCCACACCTACTACCGAACGGCCTCCGAGATCCTGAAGGAAATCGACAACCTCGCCGATCTCGTGCGCGCCAACAATTCCGATCTGCGCGGACGGCTGCGTATCACCGTGCCGCGGACATTCGTGGATGCGGAAATCGGCCAGTCGCTGATCGACTTCGGCAAACAGCATCCTGAATTATCGCTCGAAATCGTATCGGACGATCGCTTCATCGATCTTGTGGAAGAAGGCTTCGACGTGGCGGTCCGCATCACCCGACTCGAGGATTCGACACTGATCGCCCGCAAACTCGACGACTTCCAGGTGCTGCTCTGCGCCTCGCCGGACTTCGTGGCGAAGGTCGGCCCACTCAAGCATCCGAGCGAACTCTCGAAGATCCCGTGCATTCTCGATACCAACGGCCGGTCCTATTCGAACTGGCGCTTCGTCGAGCCGGACGGCTCGACCTTCACCGTCCCGGTGAACGGGCCGATCGAGGTCAACAGCCCGCTTGCCTCCGCGCGCGCCGCCGTCACCGGCATCGGGATTGCGCCGGTTCCGGATTTCATCGCCCGGCCGAAGATCCTCTCCGGTGAGTTGGTGACGTTGTTCGATGACTTCCTGCCGAAGGACCGCGGTATCTACGCGATCTATCCTCATCGGCGTTATCTGCCGGCCAAGGTGCGCACCTTCGTCGATTTCCTCCACGGCTGGTTCCGCTCGCGATGACCGTGCCAGGGCGAAACGCTGCATCGCCAAGTCCCAATTCCGTCCCATTTGCAGTACATTCGGAAGACGATTCGTCCGGCTCGGGCCAAAAAGGATTTCCACTCCCATGAAAATGCAACGCCTCGTCATGGCCGGCCTCGCGACGCTCGTTGCGCCCGCCCTGGCTGTCGCCCATCCGCACATTTTCGCCGAAGCACGGCTGGAGATCGTTTCCGACGACAAGGGCGAGATCGGCGAGCTGCGCAACGTCTGGCGCTTCGACGAACTGTTCTCCGCAAGCGTCGTGCTCGACTTCGACAAGAACTCCAATGCGACCCTCGACCCGGACGAACTCAAGGAGGTCGGCCAGACGGTTCTCGAATCCCTGTCGGAATACAATTACTACACGACGATTTCCGACAACGGCAAATCGGTGAAGGTGAATAAGCCCGACAGCATTACCGTCGACTACAAGGACAACCAGCTCCTGATGATGTTCGCGGTCAAGCCAGCGGAAGCGCTGCCTCTCAAGGGCAAGCTCTCCTTCGGCGTCTATGACCCGACGATGTACACGGCGATGGACTTCCCGACCGATGACGATCTGACGGTCGTCGGCGACAAGATCGAGGCTTGCGAACATCAGGTGGTGCGGCCGGATCCCGACGAAGTGCTCGCCGAAAACAAGGACACGCTGACCGACGCCTTCTGGAACGACCCTACCGGCACCGACATGTCGAAGCTCTTTGCAACCAGGATCGAGATCAAATGCTAAAGCCACGCAGGATTGGCGGACCGCTGGCGGCTGCGCTCTTGCTCGCGGCCCTTTCGGCGACGGCAGCCGCAGCCCAGTCGCCGCTCGGCATCGGCACCGCCGAACCGTCTGTCCAGACGACGGGCTTCCTAGGCGGTTTCTTTGCCTGGGTGAACATGGAGCAGCAGAGCTTCTACCGGCTGCTCACGGGCACGCTCAAGGGCATGCGCGAGAACCCGTGGCAGCTCTGGTCGCTGATCGGCCTCTCCTTTGCCTACGGCGTTTTCCACGCGGCGGGACCGGGGCACGGCAAGTCGGTCATTTCCTCCTACATGATCGCCAACGAGACGGAACTTCGCCGCGGCGTCCTTCTCTCCTTTTTATCGTCGATGCTGCAAGGAGTGGTGGCGATCCTGCTGATCGGCGCCGTCTATCTCCTGTTGCGCGGCTCGTCGATCAGCATGACGGACGCGACCCATTCACTGGAAGTCGCCAGCTACGCGCTGATCGCGGCTTTCGGAGGCTGGCTGGTCTTTCGCAAGCTGCGCTTGATGGCGCGGCCTGCCCTTGCTACCACCGGCGCCTCGCATACCGGGCACGATCATGTCCATGACCACCATGACCATGGCGATCACCACCATCATCATGCGCACGCTGTCGGCGAGGTCTGCGCGACCTGCGGCCATGCGCATGCGCCCGACCCGGCAATGCTGAAGGGCGATCGTTTTGCGCTGAGCGAAGCCTGGTCGGCAATCGTCGCGGTCGGCCTGCGTCCCTGCTCCGGGGCACTGATCGTACTCTCCTTCGCGCTCTTGAACGGGCTTTATCTCGGCGGCGTTCTCTCGGTCTTCGCCATGTCGATCGGCACGGCGATCACCGTCTCGATCCTCGCTACCATGGCCGTCACCGCCAAGGGTTTTGCCGTGCGTTACGCA
This sequence comes from Sinorhizobium psoraleae, assembly GCF_013283645.1. Classification (GTDB taxonomy): domain Bacteria; phylum Pseudomonadota; class Alphaproteobacteria; order Rhizobiales; family Rhizobiaceae; genus Sinorhizobium; species Sinorhizobium psoraleae. The sequence continues at coordinate 624,282 of NZ_JABEKV010000001.1, read as the reverse complement.
TCGAGCACTTCTGCCGCAGCACGCATTTCCAACGGCATTGAGATCGCCGGCGCCGCGATGGTGCTCGTGCTTGGACTTGTACTGCTGGGCGCTGCGCTTCAGGGATAGAGCATCCCGCTTTCACATGGAATCACAGAAGCGGATAAGATGCTCTACCGCGCCGCGCGTCCAATCGGACGCGCTAAGGTCGCTGTAGAGAACAATTCCAGGAAAAGTGTTTAACGGTTTTCCGTCCGGAATTGCTCAGTTTCAAGAGTGAGGTGCGTCACTGTCCGCGCCGGCGCTGATGGCGGGCGCGCAACCAGAAAATCAGGAAGAAACCGAGGACGAAGAGAGCGCCGAAGGCGGCGGCGAGCCATGGCGAAATGTCGCCGAGCCAAAGCATGATCGACGGCAAGGCAAAGAAGCCGACGGCGACGACGACTAGAATGACCGCGGCCGCGATTGCGGCGGACCTTTCCCTTTTCTCAGGCGGTTTCAAGCTCGCTCCTTTGCTGCTAGATCGACGCGAATATCCTCGAGGCGGCGCTTTTGGCGGCCATCACCATCGAAGTTTTGAGGCGACAGCCAAGCTTCGAATGCAGTCTTGATGAGCGGCCATTCGCCGTCGATGATCGAGAACCAGGCGGTATCGCGGTTGCCATGCTTTGAAATCATATGCTGGCGGAAAATGCCTTCGAACGTGAAGCCGAGACGCGCTGCAGTGGCGCGGCTCGGTTGATTTTCACTGTGGCATTTCCATTCGTAGCGGCGGTAGCCCAGATCTTCGAAAACATGCCGGGCCATCAGATAGTGCGCCTCCGTCGATAACGGCGAGCGCGCCATGGCCCGCCCGTGGGCCACACCACCGACTTCCACGACGCCATTGGCCGGGTCCGCACGCATGTAATTTGCCATGCCGACCACCTTGTCGGTCGCCTTGTCGCGAAAGACCTCTGTGATCCAACCGGACTTTTGCTGGACCGAGTTCAGCCAGGCGTCGAAATCTCCAATGCCGGAAAAATCGTCCTGGGTGAAATATTTCAGGAGCGGGTTGATCGCCATGCCGCCGAAGGCGTCGTGCCAGAGCGCTTCTAGATGCGCCGCCCGATCATAGGGCTCCAGCCTGACGTATCGCCCCTCGATAAGAACCGGCTGCGGCGCCGGACATCCCTTCCAATTGGCTAGGTCACGCATCGATTGCTCCCGCGTTTTCATTTGCCCTTCGCAATAGGACAGACGCCTGGCCGTTACAAATTCAAACTGGTGATGGACCCATGAAGCGGAACGAATGGGAGGGGAGCGTTCCCCGCTCCCCGGTGTCTCCGTTGCGCGCCGCCGGGATCAGGCGGGAACCTTGGCTCCCGAGACTGTTGCCTCGATATGGTCGACAAGCGCGTCGGCGAGCCCGAGCCGACCGGCGAGCAGGTCGAGATAGCCGCGTTCGGACCGGCTCTCCGGCTCGATCGCAAGACGCGACGCGGTATAGATCTCGACGCGCTGCTCCTCCGTCTTGGCGGCAGCGACGATCGCATCGAGATCGACCGGATTGGCGAGCTCCTCCTCAAGGAATGCCGCCGCATCGGCCGAGAGGCCGGAAACCGACAGCTTGCCCATGATGTGAGCACGCTCGGTCTCGTCGATATGGCCGTCAGCGCGGGAAGCGGCGATCATGGCGCGCACCAGGATCAGGGCAAAGTCGTTGCTCACCGCTGCCGGTGCCGTAAAGCCGGAGTCTGCCGGCGGCGGCAGGAGCTCCGGCGTCGGCTGCGAAGCCGGTTCGGCGGCCGGCGACTTGCCGGCCTGGTAGTTCTTGTAGGCCTGATAGCCGAGCCCGGCGACCGCGGCGAGACCACCAAGCACCGCCGCGTTGCCGGCGAGCTTGCGGCCGGATTTCGTTCCCAGAAGAACCGCCGTGATCGCGCCCGTAGCAAGCGGATTATCCTTGGCAAGCCTGGTCACCTGATCGGCCCGGTCGCGCACCGTGCCGCCGGCGCCAGGCACCTGCGAACCCAAGAATTGATCCAGCAACTTCTTCGCGTCGAACATGGCTTCGCTCCTCTTCGGTTACCGCGCGACGGCGATACAGGAAACGCTCGCCCCGCGTCGTCGTCGGCGGATTGAGACATAGGAACGTTGCGAGAAAAATACAATTCGCGTTGAACACGAAAAAGGCCGGGGCGCCGGCCTTCGCACGCTTCGGTGTTGCGTGAAATCAGCCCTTGAGGGCGTAGGCTTCTGCGGCAAGCTTGGTAATGCCGGCCCAATCGCCTTTGGCCACCAGTTCTTTCGGCGCCACCCAGGAACCGCCGACGCAGACGACGTTCGGTAGCGAGAGATAATCGCGCGCGTTGCCAAGCGAGATGCCGCCAGTCGGGCAGAACAAGGTGCCGGCGAGCGGCGAGGAAAGCGACTTCAGATAGGCAGCACCTCCGGCCTGCTCGGCCGGAAAAAATTTCATGACCTGATAGCCCTCCTCGCGCAGCCCCATCACCTCGCTCGCCGTCGCCGCACCCGGCAGCAGCGGCACTTCGTGGTCGTTGGCGACGTCGATCAGTTCCTGCGTCGTGCCGGGGCTGACGATGAACTGCGATCCTGCCTCCACGGCCTGCTCGAACTGGGCGGCGTTGAGAATCGTGCCGGCACCGGCGACAGCGCCCTCGACCTCGGCGGCGACCGCCCGGATCGCTTCCAGCGCCGCCTGCGTGCGCAGCGTGATCTCGATCGCCTTCAGGCCGCCGGCGACCAGTGCCCGCGCCAACGGCACGGCCGTTGCAGCATCGTCGATGACCAGCACCGGAACCACCGGTTGCAGCTTGAGGATGGAGAGAAGCTTGTCGGTTTTCGCGCTCATGCCGGTCACCCTTTTAAAACGATTGAATGTTCCGCTTCGCATACCCTCCCCGGCCGTGCTTGTCGAGACCGAAGGTCGTGAACACACCCTCGCCTTATAACAGCGAAAAATAAAATATCATCGGCAACAAAGAGATGGCTTGAGCCTTGATGATAAAACGATAGTTTATCCGCAGTCCACCTCTCGAAATGGCGGGAAATCCATGGCGAAGGAGATAGAGCGTAAGTTCCTGGTCGCTGACGGCGGTTGGCAGGAGCACGCGGACAGGGGCATAAAACTACAGCAAGCCTACGTCGTTACCATGGAAGATCGCTCCGTCCGTGTGCGGATCCATGGCAACAAGTGGGCGCGCCTGACCATCAAGATCGGCAAGTCGGCACTCGTTCGCAATGAATACGAATACGATCTGCCCATGGACGATGCTCGGGAATTGCTGACCCAGGCGGTCGGCATCGTCATCGAGAAGCGACGTTATCGCGTCCCCCACAAGGGTTTCACCTGGGAGGTCGATGTCTACGAGGGGGCGCTCGCCGGGCTTGTCGTCGCCGAGGTCGAGATGAAGCGGGAAACGGATTTGCCGGCCCTGCCGAAATGGCTGGGGCGCGAGATTACCGGAGACCGCCGCTATTCCAATCAGGCGCTTGCCACAGAGGGGCTGCTGGAAGCGCAATCATGAGTTATGCGTTCAATCCCGGCTGGCCTTTCACCGAGGATTTTCGGGCTGTCGGGGCCGAACAGATCGAACACGCGGTGGCTGTGCTCGAGCATCGGCCGCAAGGCGTTCACGAAGCAATTCACGATGCCCGCAAGAACTTCAAGCGCCTGCGCTCGCTCTACCGGCTTGTGGCATCCGACGCGCCGCTGTTCCAGAAGCAGGAAAACGCCCGTATACGCGCGATGGCGCGAAATCTCTCGACCGCCCGCGACGCTGCCGCACTCGTCGAGAACATCAACTACCTGCGCGGGCAGACGAAGAGCGACGAACAGAGTACGGCCCTCGACCAGGTCTACACCATTCTCGCGGAACGCCGCGACCGGATCGCCGAGAGCGAAGCGGACATCGAAGTCAAGATCGCCTCGACAATCATCGACTGCGAGCAGGCACTTGCCGCACTCGCGCATGTTACGTTCAACGACGGCAAACGAAACTCCGCGGCCCGGCTGAAAAAAGGCTGGCGTCGTACCCTGAAGCGTGCTGCGTGCGCGAGGGCAGCCTGCGAAGCGGGCACCGACGCCACGCTTTTCCACGAGCTGCGCAAGCAAGCCCAGGACTACCGCATGCAACTGGCGCTGATGCGGGAGATCTGGCCCTCGGCAATGGGGGCGAAGAGGACGGAAGCCAAGGCGCTCGTAGACGTGCTCGGCCATTTGAACGACCTCGCCACGCTCACATCGCTGATCAACGAGGAGCCGGGCCTTGCCGGCAGCAGCCAAAACCAGGCACACCTCCTTTCCGCTGTTATCACGCGGGAAGAGGCGCTGAGAGCGGAGGCGCGGCAACGGGCGGCGGCGGTCTTTCTCGACAAGCCAAAAGATGAAAGCCGAACGATCGAGCTGCTCTGGCTTGAGGCCGGACGGTAGAGTGGCGTGCGGCTTCATTCTGCCGCCGAACCGGCCGCTCGCCAGCCGGACAATTGGACACGGCGGCTGCGATTGCACTTGGCGGCCGAAAGCTGTATTTGCGTGGCGCATGACCGACATATCCATGACCCCGCGCCCGGAGACACAAGGCCAGTTTCTGGTGGCAGCGCTTTATCATTTCGTTCCCTTCCAGCGCTTCGCCGATTTTCGCGACCCGCTGCAGGCGGTCTGCGACGCCAATGACGTGAAGGGCACCCTGCTCGTCGCCCATGAGGGCATCAACGGCACGATCGCCGGTTCCGACGAGGGCATTGCCGCCGTGCTCGCTTTTCTGCGCGCGCAGCCGGAATTCACCCGCCTCGAACACAAGGAAAGCCGGGCTTCGGTGATGCCGTTCCTCCGCATGAAGGTGCGGCTCAAGAAAGAGATCGTCACCATGGGCGTCGAAAACATCGACCCCAACAAGGTGGTCGGCACCTACGTGGACCCGAAGGACTGGAACGCGCTGATCTCCGATCCGGAGACGCTGGTGATCGACACGCGCAACGACTACGAGACGGCGATCGGCCTTTTCCGCGGTGCCGTCGATCCGAAGACCAAGACCTTCCGCGAGTTTCCGGAGTGGGTGCGCACCAACACCGGCCTGCACAACAAGCCGAAGATCGCCATGTATTGCACCGGCGGCATCCGCTGCGAGAAGGCCACGGCTTTCATGAAGGAGCAAGGCTTCGAAGAGGTCTATCATCTGAAGGGCGGCATCCTCAAATATCTCGAGGAGGTCCCTGTAGAGCAAAGCCTTTGGGATGGTGCCTGCTTCGTCTTCGACGAACGCGTTTCCGTGACGCACGGGCTCGCAGAAGGCGAGCACACGCTCTGCCACGCCTGTCGCCAGCCCCTGACGCCGGAAGACCTGTTGTCGCCCCTGCACGAGGAAGGCGTCTCCTGCATCCACTGTCATGAGGTCCGCACCGACGAGGACCGCGAGCGCTATCGCGAGCGGCAGAGGCAGATCTCGCTCGCGAAGAAGCGCGGCGAGCGACATCTCGGAAGCTGACGCGGCGTCTGGTTCGAGCGGTAACGAGGCACCCCCTCTGCCCTGCCGGGCGGCGTATCCTGCCGCTCAGCAATCACTCCTCGTGCCAATCAGCTCGGCAGCGTCTCGTACTCGTCCAGGCCAACGGCCAACCGATCCCAATGCGGACGGCTGCGGGTGAAGACCGCGTTGGTGGGCTCAAACAGTGAAATATCGTCGAGCGTGCCGGCATAGACCGTCCAACGGTCGGCACCGGATGAGAAGATCTGGCTGCCGCACGTGGGGCAAAAGTGGCGGACCGTCACACTGCCGTTTTCGGCGAGCTTCTCGTAAGCGCGGAGCTCGCCGGTGACATCGACGTCGGCGCACGAGAAGATCATATAGCAGCAGTGACCGGTACCCGTGGCCCGCTGGCAGTCGCGGCAATGGCAGAAGCCGGAATAGATCGGCGAACCCTTGGTTTCGTATCTTACCGCGCCGCAGAGGCACCCACCCTTCATCCCGCTCATGTCATCTCCCCCTCAAGCTGCCTGCTGCATGTTTCCTGAGATCGGAGCCGATTTTAAGGGCAAAAACATGCAGCATTTCAAAGTGCTACAGCGCCGTGCGTCTACGCACGGCGCTGTAGAAGATAGCGAAGCGGCTTTCGCCGTCAAAGAAAAACGGCGCGCCGAGGTTGCAGCGCGCGGCGCATGTCTGCGTTCAACGGACAGGCTTACCAGCTGGGGATGAGTGCTCCCTTGAAGGTGTCGACGATGAAGGTCTTGACGCTGTCGTCATGATAGGATTCGACCAGCGTCTTCACCCAGGGTGCATCCTTGTCCGCGGCACGCACCGCAATGACGTTGGCATAAGGAGACTTCTCGCTTTCGATGGCAATGGCGTCTTCCTTGGGATGAAGGTCGGCCTCGAGCGCGTAGTTGGTGTTGATCACGGCCGCGTCGACATCGGCCAGCGAGCGCGGGAGCTGGGCCGCATCGAGTTCGGCGAACTCGATGTTCTTCGGATTTTCCGTCACGTCGGCCGGGGTGGCCTTCAGCCCGACATCCGGATTGACCTTGATGAGGCCCTTTGAGGCGAGAACCAGGAGCGCGCGGCCGCCATTGGTCGGGTCGTTCGGAATGGCGATCGTCGCACCATCCGTGAGCTCATCGAGGCTCTTCACCTTGTTCGAGTAGACACCCATCGGCGTGGTGATGGTCAGGCCCACGCTGACGATGGCGTAGCCCCGATCGGCGATCTGGTTGTCGAGATAGGGCTGGTGCTGGAAGGAATTGGCGTTGAGTTCGCCATCGGCGAGCGCCTGGTTCGGAACCACATAGTCGGAGAATTCGAGGATCTCGATATCGAGGCCCTTGGGAGCGGCGACTTCCTTCACCTTCTCCATGATCTGGGCATGCTCGCCCGGGGTCACGCCGACCTTGATGGTCTCCGCAAGGGCGGTGCCGGCCGCAAGGGCGGCGAAGGCCGCGGCTAGAATGAGCTTTTTCATGGAGGTCTCCTTGTTACTGTTAGATGTCTTGGGAGAGGATCAGTTCTTACGGCTGCGTTTGTCGAAGCGGCGGGCAAGGCGGTCCCCCGCGCTCTGCACCAGTTGCACGAGCACGATGAGCACGACGACGACGATCAGCATCACGTCCGGCCTGAAGCGCTGATAGCCGTAGCGGATGCCGAGATCGCCTAGACCGCCGCCGCCAACAGCCCCGACCATCGCCGAATAGCCGATGAGGCTGACGATGGTCATGGTGAGCGCCAGCGTCAGCGCCGGACGAGCCTCGGCCAGAAGCACCTTGAAGACGATTTGCGTCGGGGTCGCGCCCATGGCGCGGGCAGCCTCGATCAGACCCTTGTCGATGTCGCGGATTGCCGCCTCGACCAGTCGCGCGAAGAACGGAATGGTCGCGATGGTCAAAGGCACGATCGCCGCCTTCGTCCCGATCGAGGTGCCGGTGACGAGACGCGTGAAGGGGATAATCGCAACGACCAGGATAATGAAGGGCGTCGAGCGCGTGGCATTGACGATGAGCCCGACGATGCGGTTGATGTTTGGCGCCGGGAACAGTTCGCCCTTGCCGCTGGTTGCGAGGAAAATGCCGATCGGCAGGCCGATCAACGAGCCGATCAGGCCGGCGATCGCCACCATGCGCAACGTGTCGAACGTGGCCTTGGCGATGAGGAGCAGAAGATCAGGCGACATAGCCGAGCACCTCCGTGACCAGTCCGTTCTCGGTAAAGAAGCGCTCCGCCCTGCCCGACGTCTCGGCGTCGGCCGCATAGGCGACTACGAGCGAGCCATAGGGCTTGCCGCCGATCTCGTCGATCGTTCCGGCAATGATGTTGACCTCGGCGCCGACCGACTTGATGAGCTGCGAAATCAGCGGCCGTTCCGCCGTCGCGCCGAAGAAGGTGAGACGCACCACCGCACGATCGCCGGCGCTCGGGGCCGGCTTCAGGCCACGCGCAACGGCATCCGGCAACTTGGAGCCGGGCAGGCCGGACAGGAGCGCCCGCGTCGTCTCGTGCTTCGGATGAGTGAAGACATCGAAAGTATGGCCCCGTTCGACGATTTCGCCCCTGTCGATGACGGCCACATCCGACGTGACGGCCTTCACCACTTCCATCTCATGGGTGATGAGGAGCACGGTCAGCCCGAGTTCGGCATTGATCCGCTTCAGGAGCTCGAGGATCGACTGCGTCGTTTCCGGGTCGAGCGCCGACGTCGCCTCGTCCGAAAGAAGCAGTTTCGGCTCGGTCGCGAGCGCTCGGGCAATGCCGATTCGCTGCTTCTGGCCGCCGGAGAGCTCGGCCGGGTAGCGAGCGTGCTTGTCGGCAAGGCCGACGAGATCGAGAAGCGGCCGCACGCGCGCTTCGATGGCACGGCGATCCATGCCGGCAATTTCCAGCGGCAGCGCGACGTTGCCGAATACGGTGCGCGAGGCGAGCAGGTTGAAATGCTGGAAGATCATGCCGACCGAGCGCCGGAGAGTGCGCAAGCCCGCCTCGTCAAGCGCACCCACGTCGACGCCGTCGACGAGCACCTTGCCGCTCCACGGCTTCTCGAGGCCGTTCACCAGCCGGATCAGCGTCGATTTACCGGCGCCGGAACGGCCGATGATGCCGGTGATGGAGCCTCGCCCGATGTTGAGGTCGACATTGTTGAGCGCGGTAAATGCGCCGCTTTCGCCGGACGCCGCAAAACGCTTGGAGATGCCCTTGAAGGCGACCGAGACATCATCGGATGAGGGCGCGGGTACGGAAGCGGTCATAGTCCGGTCACCCCCGAAGGAGGGAACTTGGCGATGTGATGAGGATACATGATGCTCTCGGATGTTCGAAACTCTTGTCCCTGGCAGCGCCGGGACGGAAAATGCGTCAGCAGCGGGATGGAAAGTGGGCGCGGGTTCTGCCCGCATCACTTTATCAGGCCGACATTCGACAACGCATTCGGAACAGGGAGCAATTCTCTATCATCAGGCAACCGGTCAGTTCAATGCCATTGCGGACATGGCTGCCATGCCACGCAATCTATGTCGTTTATGGCGTTTGACTACCCGCTTTCACAGGCAAATTTTTCCGAAAGCACACGGCTGCGCGCAAAAAGCGTGCTTATTTTGGGCCGAGACGCGAGACCCCTCGCTCACTTTGAGGAAGCGGCGAATTGAGCAGGCCGGTAGGACACTGCGCGGGTTGCAGCGGGCCGCCTCGCCCGACCTCACGCGCTCTTATGGTTGCCCTTCGGAAACTCTTCCGCGAGTTCCTTGTACCAGTGACCGCTCTTCTTGATCGTTCGAACCTGAGTCTCGTAGTCCACATGGACGATGCCGAAGCGCATCCGATAGCCCTCGGCCCATTCGAAATTGTCCATCAGGCTCCAGGCAAAATAGCCGCGCATCGGATAGCCCTTGGCGATCAGATCAGCCGTGACCGACAGGTGATCGGCGATGTAGTCGAGCCGCGGCTGATCGTCGACGATGCCGTTCTCGACACCCATGTTGTAGCAGGCCCCGTTCTCGGTGATGTAGCAGTCGGGCAGCTTGTAGCGGGCATTGAGCGTTTCGACGAGCGTACCGAGCGCCGGCGCATAGACTTCCCAGCCGATATCCGTCTTCACGTCGCTGACCGGCTTGGCATTTACTGTTGCCGGGTAGTCTGCACCTGGCGTCGGGTCGTCCGAAACCCGCATCGGCGTATAGTAGTTGAGGCCCCACCAATCGAGCGGTTGCGAAATCGTCGCCATGTCGCCGTCCTCGATCAAGGGCATGCGATCGCCAAGCGCCGACAGGAAGCCTTCGGGATACTCGCCCTTGAAGATCGGGCCGAAGAAGACGCCGTTATGGAAATCGAAGGCGCGTTCGGCCGCGGCCTTGTCCTTGGCACTTTTGCTGCCCGGGTAGACCGAATGGGCGTTGATGACGATGCCCGTTGGCAGACTCGACCTCTCAGAGCGGATCGCCTCGACACCGAGGCCATGCGCGAGATTGGTGAAGTGAAGTGCTGCCAGTGCCGCATCCATGTTGCGCTCGCCCGGCGCGTGAACGCCGTAGAGATGGCTGAGCCATACGGAGCACCAGGGTTCGTTGAAAGTGGCGACGGCATCGAGCCGATCACCGAGGCGGGCGATGACGGTCTTGGCATAGCGTTGATAGGCGTAGGCGGTCGTCCGCGCCGTCCAGCCGCCATCGCCCATCAAGGCAAGCGGCAGGTCCCAGTGGTAGAGAGTGGCAAAGGCCTTGATGCCGCGGGCCTTCAACCCGTCGACAAGCCGGTCGTAGAAATCGAGCCCTTTCTCATTGATCGGACCCGTCCCCTCCGGAATTATGCGCGGCCAGGCGATCGAGAAGCGATAGGCCTCGACGCCGAGGTTCTCGATCAGGTCCAGATCTTCTTCGAGCCGATTGTAATGGTCGCAAGCGACGTCGCCGTTGTGGCGCCCAAAAACGCGGCCGGGCATGTTGGAGAAGGCGTCCCAGATGGAGGGCTTGCGCCCGTCCGCCTTGCTCGCGCCCTCGATCTGGAACGATGCGGTTGCTACTCCGAAGACAAAGTCACCCGGAAAGCGGTCTGCCAGCTTCTTGGCTTCGATCATTGTTCGGCCTCGTCGTCTGTGCAGCCGGACGCCGAAACCGGCGCGGCTGCATTTTCATCGGATAGAGCGGATGCGAACCGAAGACCGCAGGGGCTTTCCTCAACCAGCTCTCGTTTTCAAACGTGGCCTAAAGCCGCGACGGCAAATGTCAACCCGCGAAAAGGGGCGAGGTTACCCCCGCCCTCTTCGATCTTGTGTCGTCTACAGCGCCGCGCGTCTTATCAGACGCGCAAAGGACGCTGTAGAACTTTGAATTGCTGCATGTTTTTGTCCTTAAATCGGGTACGATTTAAGGAAACATGCAGTAAGTCAGGCCTTGATCCAGGCGCCGTTGCGCTTCGAGGACTGCACGCAGGCATCGACGAAGACCATGCCCTTCATGCCGTCGTCGATCGTCGGGTAGGTAACGGCCGCATCCACCTTCTCGCCATTGCGCTTGGCGAAAATCGCCCGCGCGGCTTCCGAGTAGATATTGGCGAAGCCTTCGAGGTAACCTTCCGGATGGCCGGAGGGGATGCGCGAGACGCGGGCGGCGGCCGGTCCCGCCCCGGCACCGGCACGCGTCAGCAGGCGCTTCGGTTCGCCGAACGGCGTGTACCAGAGATAGTTCGGGTCCTTCTGCGTCCACTCGAGGCCGCCCTTGGTGCCGTAGACCCGAACCATCAGGCCGTTCTCATGGCCGGGCGCCACTTGGCTGCACCAGAGCATGCCCTTGGCACGCGCGCCGTCCTTCGCCTTGAAGCGCATCATCACATGGGCATTGTCGTCGAGCTGCCGGCCGCCGACGAAGCGGTCGAGGTCGGCCGAAAGCTCCTCCAGTTCGAGACCGGAAACGAAGCAGCCGAGGTTATAGGCATGAGTACCGATGTCGCCGGTGGAGCCGCCGGCGCCGGACCGGGCCGGATCGGTGCGCCAGGCCGCCTGCTTCTGGCCGGACTGCTCGATGTTCTCGGTCAGCCAGTCCTGCGGATACTCCATCTGCACGAGCCGGACGGCGCCGATATCGCCGTTCGCCACCATTTCGCGCGCCTGGCGAACCATCGGATAGCCGGTGTAGTTGTGGGTGAGCACGAACAGCGCATCGCTCTCGTCCGCCGCCTTCTTGAGCTTTTTCGCGTCGGCAAGCGTCGAAGTCAGCGGCTTGTCGCAGATGACGTGGATGCCGCGCTTCAAGAACTCCTTGGCGGCGGCGTAATGGACATGGTTCGGGGTCACGATCGCAACCGCCTCGATACCGTCCTTGAGCTTCGCCTCGCGGATCGCCATCTCCTTGAAGTCCGAATAGACGCGCTTCGGATCGAGGCCCAGTTCACGGCCGGACGCCTCCGCCTTTTCTGGCGTCGACGACAGCGCTCCGGCCACCAGCTCATAATGATCATCCAGCCTTGCCGCGATGCGGTGGACCGCGCCGATGAAGGCGCCGGAACCGCCGCCAACCATGCCGAGCCGGATGCGCTTTTGACGACTTTCCGTGCTGCTTCCCTCAATTGCCATTCTGTTTTCCTCTCCTGAAATGTTTGCGGTGGAATTGCCCCTCATCCGCCTCCCCGCACCTTCTCTCGGGGAGAAGGGACTCGTAGCGGCGCCTCCCCTTGCCGCAGCGGAAGGTGGGGCAAGTTCCCTCTCCCCGCGCGCGGGGAGAGGGTCAGGGTGATGGGGCTGAGGATCAAATACCCAGCATCCGCCGGTTCGCTGCCTCGTCGGTTCCGCTGTCGGCGAAATCGTCGAAGGCCTTTTCGGTGACGCGGATGATGTGCGCCTTGACGAACTCGGCGCCTTCCCGTGCGCCGTCTTCCGGATGCTTCAGGCAGCACTCCCACTCGACGACGGCCCAGCCGGCAAAATCATTGGCGGCCATCTTCGAGAAAACGGCGCCGAAATCGACCTGGCCGTCACCAAGCGAGCGGAAGCGACCAGCGCGGTTCACCCAGCTCTGATAGCCGCCATAGACACCCTGCCGGCCGGTCGGGTTGAACTCCGCGTCCTTGACGTGGAACATCCGGATCCGGTCCTTGTAGATGTCGATATTGTCGAGATAGTCCAGGCACTGCAGCACGTAGTGTGACGGATCGTAGAGCATGCAGGCACGGGCGTGGTTGCCGGTGCGTTCCAGGAACATCTCGTAGGTGATGCCGTCGTGCAGGTCTTCGCCCGGATGGATTTCGTAGCAGACATCGACGCCGCAATCCTCGGCATGATCGAGGATCGGCTTCCATCGCCTGGCAAGCTCGTCGAAGGCGGTTTCCACGAGGCCCGCGGGACGCTGTGGCCAGGGATAGACGAAGGGCCAGGCGAGCGCCCCGGAGAAGCTTGCCATGGCATTCAGGCCGAGATTGCGCGACGCCGTCAGCGCCATTTTCACCTGCTCCACCGCCCATTGCTGGCGCGCCTTCGGATTGCCGCGTACTTCCGGCGCGGCGAAGCCGTCGAAGGCCTCGTCGTACGCCGGATGCACCGCGACGAGCTGGCCCTGCAGATGGGTCGAAAGCTCGGTGATCTCGACGCCGTTGTCACGCGCTTTCCCGGCGACCTCGTCGCAGTAGGTCTTGGACTCCGCAGCCTTCTTCAGGTCGAACAGCCGCCCGTCCCAGCTTGGAATCTGCACGCCCTTGTAGCCGCAGTCGGCGGCCCATTTGGTGATCGAGTCCCAGGAATTGAACGGAGCCGTGTCACCGGCGAACTGCGCAAGAAAAAGCCCTGGGCCCTTGATGGTCTTCATCCCGATTTTCCTCCCTAGATCACGATTCCGGCCTGTGCGACCGGTTTCTGGAAAAGGTGCGGCTGCACCCAATTTTCGCGATAGCTGATAGACCTGAAACGTTGCAGGAGGCAGAAGCTAACAGATTTTTCACGAGGGGCAATCCCGCTTCTACCTATCATGCAAGTCGCATTTTCGGTCCTCGCCAAAACGCATGGCCATGTTTTGGAGTGAACGACGGGCGCCCTGTGACGGGAGCGCCCATCACTCGCAGCGATCAGACGTAGCGGTTGACCACGTTCTCCAAGAGTTCCTGCTTGCCTGACTTCGGCTGCGGATTGAGGTCGGCCTTACGCACCCAGGCCTCGATCTCCTCCAGCGAGAAGCCGCCCTCGAGCATCTTCTTCGCCTCCGGCACGTTCCAGCCGGCATAGCGCTTGTCGAGCGGAGCCGAAAGCGCCTTGTCCTCGATCATCTTCGCCGCCGCCTTGAGACCGCGCGCGCAGCAATCCATGCCGCCGATATGGCCGATCAAGAGGTCTTCCGGGTCGATCGACTGGCGGCGCAGTTTCGCGTCGAAATTGGTGCCGCCGGTCTTGAAGCCGCCGCCTGCAAGCACGTGGTAGTAAGCAAGCGCCATTTCCGGAACGTTGTTCGGGAACTGGTCGGTATCCCAGCCGGACTGATAGTCGTTGCGGTTCATATCGATCGAACCGAAGATGCCGAGCGCGTTGGCGAGCGCCAGCTCATGCTCGAAAGAGTGGCCGGCGAGAATGGCATGGCCCTGCTCGATGTTGACCTTCACCTCGTTCTCGAGACCGTACTTCTTGAGGAAGCCATAGACCGTTGCGACGTCGAAGTCGTACTGGTGCTTGGTCGGCTCCTGCGGCTTCGGCTCGATCAGGATCGCACCCTTGAAACCGATCTTGTGCTTGTACTCGACCACAAGATTGACGAAGCGGCCGAGCTGGTCGAGTTCGCGCTTGAGGTCGGTGTTGAGCAGGGTCTCGTAGCCTTCGCGTCCGCCCCAGAGAACGTAGTTTTCGCCGCCAAGCTTCTGCGTCGCGTCGATGCAGGTCTTCACCGTTGCTGCGGCAAAGGCAAAAACGTCCGGATCCGGATTGGTTGCCGCACCCGACATGTAGCGCCGGTTCGAGAAGAGGTTCGCCGTACCCCAGAGCAGCTTGACGCCGGTCTCGGCCTGCTTCTTGGCGAAATAGTCGACGATCTCGTTGAGGTTGCTGGTGTTCTCGGCGAAGTTTCTCCCCTCCGGACGCACATCCGCGTCGTGGAAGCAGTAGAACGGCACGCCGAGGAGTTGGAAGAGTTCGAATGCGACGTCGGCCTTCAGCTTCGCGGCATCCATCGTGTCCTTGAACCAGGGCCGCTCAAAGGTTTGACCGCCGAAGGGATCGCCGCCCGGCCAGACGAAGGTGTGCCAATAGGCGACCGCAAAGCGAAGATGGTCCTCCATCCGCTTGCCGAGAACGATTTCGTCCGGATTGTAATGGCGGAAGGCGAGCGGATTGGTGCTCTCCGGTCCCTCATATTTGATCTTGGCGATATCGCCGAAAAATCCCGTGCTCACGATCTTGCTCCTCTCATGGATGATGGATCGCCGGCGCCAAGCGGCCCCGGCCATTACGTGGAAGGTAATTGGTTTCATTCCCTCGATCGCCGACAGTCGGCACATCGAAACGCAAACCGAAGGGAAAATTCCGATGCACGACCTCGATCACATTGCCGAAGCCTATATTGCCGCCTGGAACGAGACCGATGCCGTAAGACGCGGCACTCTGATCGGAAGGGCGTTCACGCCGGAGATCGGCTACCGCGACCCGGTTATGCAGGGCGAGGGCCACGAGGCGATCAACACGCTGATTGCCGGTGTGCAGCACCAGTTCCCCGGCTTCCGCTTCGCCCTCAGGGGCAAGCCGGACGGGTTCTCCGACACGATCCGTTTTAGCTGGACGCTCGGGCCGAACGGAACCTCCGTTATCGAGGGCACGGATTTCGGCCTTATCGAAGGCGGTCGCTTGAAGCAAGTGACCGGCTTCCTCGACAAGATCCCGGCGCAATAGGCGACGGTCGGGTGCGCCGCGGCTGATCATAGCGTCGCATCCCTGATCGCCGGATAGAGGCGACGATAACGCTGATAGGCATCCTCATAGGCCGAAACCAACGACGCTTCCGGCGCGATGGTTTCGGCCGTTGCCGGTGCAAAGCAGGTTGCGACAGGATCGGCGCCGGTCGCGGCGATGAGACCAAGCCGTGCAGCGCCGAAAGCCGCGCCGAAATCGCCGTCCGCCGGCAGGTCGACCGGCAGGTTGAGCGCCGTTGCGATCGACTTCAGCCAGTAGCGTGAGCGCGAACCGCCGCCGATCGCGGTCACGCGCTGAAGCGTCGTGCCGGCCGCGCGGAGCGCCTCCAGGCTGTCGCGGATGGCGAAGGAGACGCCTTCGATGACCGCCTGCGTCAGCACTGCACGCGAGCTCTCGTGGCCGAGTCCCGCAAAGGCGCCGCGGATAGACGCATCATTGTGGGGCGTGCGCTCGCCGGAAAGATAGGGAAGGAAAGTGACGGAACCGGGCGCTTTCAAGACGTCGCCAAGTTCGCCGGCAAGCTCTGCAGCACTCTTACCGGTGACCCCCGAATGCCAATTGAGTGCATCGGTCGCCGAGAGGATGACGCCCATCTGGTGCCAGGTGTTCGGGAGCGCATGGCAGAAGGCATGGACTGCGCTTCCCGGATTGGGAAGGTAGCTGGCATTGGCGGCGAAGAGCACGCCGGAGGTGCCGAGCGACACAAAGGCCTGCCCCTCACCGACCGTACCCATGCCGCAGGCCGAGGCCGCGTTGTCGCCGGCGCCGCCGGCAACGACGACGCCTGCGCCCATGCCCCAGCGGCTCGCAAGCTCCGGCCTGACCGTGCCGGCGCGGTCCGTGCCTTCGACGAGGTCCGGCATCTGCCGTTCTTCGAGATGGGTCGCCGCCAGCAGGCTCTCCGACCATTTGCGCTTGCCCGTGTCGAGCCAGGATGTGCCGGCGGAATCGGACATTTCCGAGATATGTTCGCCGGTCAGCCACAGGCGGAGATAATCCTTGGGGAGCAGGACCCAGCGCACTTTGGCGAAAATCTCGGGCTCGTTCTCGCGCACCCAGGCGAGCTTCGGCGCGGTGAACCCCGGAAAGACGATATTGCCCGTCAGCGCGCGGAATTGCGGATCGCTGTCGAGTACCGCAGCCTGACGGAAGCTGCGGGTATCGTTCCACAGAATGCACGGACGAAGCACCGCGTCGTGGTCATCGAGCAGCGTCGCGCCGTGCATCTGCCCGGAGAGGCCGATACCGCGGACGGCCGCAAGCGCATCCGGATGGGCCGTCCTGAGGCCGGCGATCGCCTCCTCGGTGGCGCGGATCCACTCCGCCGGATCCTGTTCCGACCAGCCGGGATGCGGCCGCGAAACGTCGAGCGCGCCCGATGCCGAGCCGATGATCTTCTGCTCGCCGTCGATCAGCATCGCCTTGACACCGGACGTGCCGAGATCCAGTCCGAGATACATGGGTGTCCTCCTATGCCTGCTCGATCGGCAGGTTGTCCTTCAGGAAAATGTCGATGCGTATGCGTTCCTGCGCCTCGATCACGGCAAGCCCGTCGGCCCTGGCCTTCAGAACGCGGATCGCGCTTCTCACCTCATGGCCAGCGTCCTGATTGAGCACGGCATCGATCGTCCCGGAACGAAGCGCGGCGCGGTTGTGCGACGTCAGTTCGTGGGCGATCGCGCAGACCATCTTGCTCTTGCCGGTCTTATCGAGTGCGGCGATGAGACCGCGATTGCCGGCACCGAGGCTGTAGATGCCCGCCAGATCAGGCTCGCGCTCGACGAGCGCGTGCACGAGCTTTTCGACGAGGACCGGATCGTCCTGCCCTTCGATCACCGGGAGCAGCCGGCGCGCCGGAAACTCCTCGGCCATGACGGCGGTAAAGCCCTCCAGCCGGTCGCGATGGTCGCGCACCAGCATCGAGCCCGCCAGCATGGCGATCGGACCCGCACGACCACAGGTAAAGCGGCCCATCAGGGTGCCGGCTGTGCGCCCTGCCGCAATATTGTCGACGCCGGCAAAATGATCGCGTCCCGATCCCGGCAGGTCCGACACGAGCGTTACAACCGCGATGCCGTCGTCCCGCAGTTGCTTCACCGCTTCGGCCACCTCGGGGGCATCGACGGCGACGACGGCCACCCCGGCCGGCCGGCGCTGATGCGCATCCGACAGCGCCTGCACGAGGGCCTGCGCGTCAAAGGCCGGAACGGGAAGAATGGTGATCTGCGTTCGCTCCGAAGCGGAACGCGCCATTGCAGCACGCACCTCGCCCTCGAGTCCGCGCATGAACGAATTATCGCCTGCCGGCAGGATGAATACGAAGGGGTAGTTGCGACCTTTCGCGAGATTGGCGGCAGCGACATCGCGTACATAGCCGAGCGTGACAATCGCGCGCTCGACCTTGTCACGTGTGACGCTCCTGACACCGGGGCGGTTGTTCAGCACCCGGTCGACGGTCGCCAGGCTGACGCCCGCTTTTGCGGCGATATCGTGAACCGTTGGTCGCATCTCTTCCTCCCCGGGGAACCCCTTAGAGGAAATCTTGATGTACGTAAATCAAAAATGTCGCCGCCGCGGAAGAAACCGGATCCGCCATCTTCCGGCTGAGGTTTTTTCAGGTGAAACGTTTGCTGAAGGCGTGCGTGAAAACGATGCGACCGGCCTCTCCCTGAGCCTCCCCGAAAGCAACGTCCATGAAGGCGTCGGTGACGCGAACGACGGCAAAGCCGCCGAGAAAGGCCGCCTTCGGCTTGAAGAGATCGACCCCGTCGGCGCGGTAGGCCATGACCCTCTCATGTTCATGCCCATGGAAAAGGCCGACGACGTTGTAGCCTTTCAGCACGTCGAGCAACGTCTGGCGCTGCTCCGGGCTCCACCAGTGGGGCTTCCCGTCCCCCTGATCGTCGAAGGTCTCCGCCGTTGTGTCCCAGACCTCCGTTGAAAACGCATCCCAGCCATAATGCTGGAACAGCACGACCGGCCGGCCGTCAGCGGCATAGGACCCGAGGTCCCCTTTGAGCCAGCCGAGACCGCTTACTGCGCCCCTGTTCTCGTCGCCGCCGAAACGCTGCAATTGGACAAGATGCAAGCCGCCCCAGTCCCAGGAATAGTTGTCCGACAACGGATCATAATTTGTCACCGGCACTGGCGGCTTGTAGAACACGGTCTGGCGGTGCGTAAGCTCGACATAGTCGCGCAATTCCCGGCGGTACCAGTCGACATTCGGCGGCGGACCGTCCTGGTCGAGGTCGTGATTCCCGAGGCCGACATAGACGGGAAAGTGAATGTGCTGCGGGCCCGGACGCTGCTCGTATCGACTCTGGAACTGCTGCAGTTGCCGTCCCTCGTGCGGCTGGCGAACCTGACCGCCGCCATCGTCGGTGATGTCGCCGCCGAGAACGAGGCCGAGCGGGCGCTCTATCTTCTGCCCGGCACCGGCGAGGCCACTCGGCTCCCCATCGATCATCACCGGCCAGTGCTGCACGGCAATCGCGTTGAGCGCCGCCACGTGACGCAACAGGTTGGCGTCGGTCTTGCCCTCCGCCTCGCAGTTCGGCGCCAGCCCTTCGGTGGAAACGAGGCAGGCGTGGACGTCGTTGGAGAAGAGAAAGGTGGCATCGACAGGAGGCCACGCGGCCTTTGCGGGCCTGCCGCTTGCCATCAGGGAAAGGCCGAGGCCAGCCGTACCGGCAAGAAACGCCCGCCTCGACGGGCCAACGAGGGCATGCTCGCGCGATCCCATCCACTTGCCTCTCAGCTTTCCAGTAAACGAGAGGGCAGGAGTGTGCAGCAAGGCTCGGAGTGCGTAAAGCTCTCGCTGCGGCCAGGAGGCCTTGCCCCTACCCTCTCCCGTTGCACCGGCAGCGGGATGATGAGGGGCAGTGCGCCTTCCCGTGACTCAGTGACCGCCGCCGGGACCGGCGCCCTGCGGCTTGCTGATCATCATGACGCCGATGATCAGTGACAGGAAAAGGACCGTCAGGATCAGGAACACGTCGATGAAGGACAGGATCACCGCTTGCTGCTGAACCATCGCCGCCATCTGCTTGACCGCGATCGTGGTACCGTCGAGGCCGTTGGCGGTGAAGTTCGCAGCCATGTTCCGGAGCCGCTCGAGCGCCTCCGGGTTACCCCACTGGATGTGCTCCGCGAGCCGGGCGTAGTGGAAATCCTGGCGTTGCGTCAGCATCGTGTTGATGACGGCGAGGCCGACGGCGCCGCCGAGATTGCGCGTCAGATTGTAAAGGCCGGAGGCATTGCGGATGCGGGCGGGCGGCAGCGTGCCGAGCGCGATGTTGTTGATCGGCACCATGCAGAGCATCAGCGAGCAGCCGCGCAGGATCTGCGGCACGAGCAGTTCCCAGAAGTCCCAATCGGCGGTCAACTGGCTCATCGTCCAGGTGCCGGCGGCAAAGCCGGCGAAGCCGATCGTCATCATCACCCGAGGGTCCAGCCGGCCGGCGAGAACACCGGCGATCGGCGCGGTAACGAACATGGCGAGGCCGGAAACAAACATCGTCTCGCCAATCATCAGCGAATCGTAGCCCCGGATGCGCCCGAGGTAGAGCGGATAAAGATAGGTGAGGCCGTAAAGACCGATGCCCATCACGAAGGAAAAGAGCGAACCGAAGGCGAAGTTACGATTGGCGAAGGCCTTCAGATCGACCACCGGGAAATCGACCTTGAAGGCGCGATAGAAAAAGACGATGGCCGCAAGCGCGGTGGCGACAGCACCGAGGACGATGTGATCGTCATTGAACCAGTCGTTGGCATTGCCCTCCTCCAGCACATATTCGAGCGAACCGAGGAAGATCGCCATGGAGGCGAGCCCCCACCAGTCGAACTTCTTCATCAGCCCCGGTTCGGGCTTGTCGAAATCGATGAAGGTCCAGGTCAGCGTCGCCACGATGATGCCGGGAATGACGTTGACGAGAAACAGCCAGTGCCAGGAGAAGGCGTGGCTCAGGTAGCCGCCGACCGTAGGACCGATGGTCGGCGCGAGCGTTGCGATCAGGCCGATGATTGGCGAGACGATATTGCGCTTCGACGGCGGGAAGATCGTGAAGGCGGCGGCGAAGACCGATGGGATCATGCCACCGCCGATGAAGCCCTGGATCGCCCGGTAGATGATCATCTGGTCGATATTGGTGGCGGTCGCGGCGAGTGCGCTGGAAGCCGTGAAGCCGGCGGCGGCAACGGAAAACAGCACCCGTGTCGAGACGATACGGGCAAGCGTGCCCGACAGCGGGATCATGATGACTTCGGCAATCAAGTAAGAGGTCTGCACCCAGCCGATCTCGTCCGATCCAGCCGATAGGCCAGCCTGGATTTCGGCGAGCGAGGCCGACACGATCTGAATGTCGAGGATCGCCATGAACATGCCGACGACCATCGCGAAGAACGCGATCAGCCGTCTCGGGTCCATATGCTCCTCGGCTCCGGGCGCGCTTGCCGCGATCGAACCCGCCGTTGCCGTTGCGGCCATCTCTGCCACTCCTCGATTCTATGGGTGACGGGATATGGGCGGAAGACCGCTCACACTTTTCCTCATCCCGCTCTGCAGCGCTGCGCGTCCGATCGGACGCGCAAAGATCACGCTAGCGCTTGAATTGCCTGCGCTTACTGCGCCGCCGCGACCTTCGACTGGCTTGGCGCCGTGCGCGTATCGACGTCGACCACGACGCTCAAGCCCGCGCGCAAGTGCCCTTCCGCCAGCGCGTCGGCCGGGAGCTTGATGCGCACCGGGACACGCTGGATGACCTTGGTGAAGTTGCCGGTAGCGTTTTCCGCCGGCAGCAGCGAGAAGACCGAGCCGGACGCCGGCGAGATCGAAGCGACGGTGCCTTCGATAGGATGGTCGTCATAGGCGTCGACGTGGATCTGAACCTTGGATCCCGGCACCAGATGCGCGATCTGCGTTTCCTTGAAATTGGCATCGATATAGAGCTGGTCCACTGGAACGAGGGCCGCGAGACGCTGTCCCGCGGAAACGAGATCGCCGACCTGAACCGCGACGTTGCCGATAACGCCGTCATAGGGGGCCTTGAGCACGGTGAAGCCCAGGTCGCGATTGGCCTTGTCGCGGGCAAGCTCCAGCGAACGGATCGTGCTTTCCGCCTCGCTGCGCTGGGCCTCGAGCACGGTGATATTCGCCTTGGCCGCGGCGATGTTGGCCTCCGCACCGACGAGATTCGCGCGCGCCTGATCGAGCGCGACATCGGCGTTGTCGCGCGAGGCGACCGTTCCGACGGCCTTGGACTGGAGGTCACTGGCGCGCTTTTGCGTCAGCTCTGCGCCGCGGACGGTCGCCTCAAGGGCTTTCTTCTGCGCTTCGGCCTGGTTGAGACTCGCCTTCGCCCCGGCGATCTGCGCATCGAAGCGGCTGAGCGCCAGCTTCTGCGTGGCGATCTGCGCCTCGGCCTGCTCCGCAGCGATGCGATAGTCGCCGTCGTCGAGCGTAACCAGCGGATCACCAGCCTTCACGTGCTGATTGGCGACGACGTTGACCTTGGCGACATAGCCGGACACCTTCGGCGAGATGGTCGCGATGTCGCCCTCGATATAGGCGTCATCGGTCGAGACCATGAAACGCCCGTTGGTCCACCAGTCGTAACCGTACCAGGCAGCGGCCGCGAGCAGAACAAGCCCGATCATCGGGAGCACGGGACTACGACGCTTTTTCCGGGGTGCCGAAACGTCGGCGGCGGGACGCTCCGCGACCGACGGGGCCTCGCTCTTGGGTGCTGTGACCTCGGTCTTCGGAGCATCCACGGCTTCGAAATCGTCGCCGACGGGACGGACACGGACAGCGCTGGAGGTGCTGGGAGCGGACATGAGACACCGATTTTTGGTTGGAATTGAACTGAACCGTTCGGTTCGATTGAGCTTGACATAACGCCTTTTGAGCCGCATATCAAGAGGCAATCGAACCAGGCGGTTCGATTGCCAGGGCCGAGAAAATGTACGGGGTCCTCTCCGCGGCCCTTGCCTTATTTGCAATCGTCCGCGTTAGTGATTTTGGATACACTTCATCCAAATCATTACGATGTAAGATGTAAGATGTAAGAGTGGAAACGTCCGGCAGCCATGACGTCAGCGAAAAGCGCACCGCAGGAAAACTCCCTGCAGGATAAGCAACAGCACCCTTCGAGCGGTGGGCGGCACGCCGCCGGCGAGGATCCGGTCAAACGCGAGCAAATCCTCGAAGGCGCCAAACGCGTTTTCATGAGGAGCAACTTCGACGCCGCCAGCATGAACGATATCACGCGCGAGGCGGGCGTTTCGAAGGGCACGCTCTACGTCTATTTCGAGAATAAGGAAGACCTGTTCGAAGCCCTAATCGCGCGCGAGCGTAACCGCATCGTCAGCAGCATCAAGCAGTCGCTAAACGACATTGAACCGATCGAGGAAGCACTTCACGATTTCGCCGTGACTCTCGTTACCAGCATAACGTCCGACTACACGATCCGAGCAATGCGGACCGTGCTTGGCGTGATCGATCGGATGCCGCAGCTGGCGCAACGTTTTTTCACTGCAACGCCAGAAAACGGCTACACGGTGCTGAAGGCCTATCTCGACCAGCAGGTGGCGGCAGGCGAACTCTCGATCGACGATACGGAACTCGCAGCGAAACAGTTCATCGAGCTTTCAATGGCCGGTTTTTTCAAGGGCCGCCTTTTCGGCATGTGCGACGCCCCCCCGGCCGATCGCATCGAAAAGAACGTGGAATCGGCCATCTGCGTCTTCCTGGCCGCCTACGGCCGAAAATCCAACGGCGGCTAGCCACGGCCCTTGCCTTCACGTCGCGCAGCACCGTTCTCTGCCAAATCCAGCAACCACGATCAAATGCGTCCTTTGACGAGGCCGTAAGACCTTGCTTGTCTACTACTGCATGATTCGTTAAATCGGAACCGACTTAAGGATAAAATCATGCAGCAATTCAACATGTTACAGCGTCTTTGTGCACCTTAGAAGACGCACGGCGCTGTAAGGAGTGAACATGAGTGCCATCGGCAGGGCGATCTGGTTCATCGAGAGCCATTTCGCTGAGGATATATCGCTGGACGATGTCGCCGAGACTGCGGGCCTGTCGCGCTACCATTTGTCCCGCGTCTTCGGTCTTGCAACCGGCCGATCGATTAGCGCCTATGTTCGCGGGCGTCGTCTGAGCGAGGCCGCGCTGGCGCTTGCCAATGGCACATCGAATATCCTCCAAGTGGCTCTCGATGCGGGCTACGGCTCGCATGAAGCCTTCACCCGTGCCTTTCGCGAGCAATTCGGCGTGACGCCGGAATCCATCCGCAAACAGAGGCATGTCTGCAACGTCATGTTGATGGAGCCAATCAGAATGGACGATACACGCACTTTGAAGATCGAACCGCCGCGGTTCGTGGAGAGCCCCGCACTCCTGCTTGCCGGTCTGGCGGAAGTTTATGCCTACAACCGCACCGAGGGCATTCCCTCGCTCTGGCAGCGCTTCAACGCCTATTTCGGCAATATTCCGGGCCAGCGCGGCAATGTTGCCTACGGCGTCTGCACCCAGGCCGATGGTGAAACCGGCAGGTTCCGTTACATGGCGGCCGCCGAAGTCCAGGACGCCGACGCGCTGCCCGCGGGTTTCTCGACGCTGAAACTGCCGAAGCAGCGTTACGCGGTCTTTATTCATCGCGGCCATGTTTCCGGGATCGCGACCACCGCTCACTATGTTTTCGGGACGTGGTTTCCCGAATCCGGTTACGAGCACGGCGAAACGCCGGACCTGTTCGAGCGTTACGACGAGCGTTTCGACCCGCACTCCGGCATGGGCGTGGTCGAAATCTGGGTGCCGTTGAAAGCGTGACTACTGCATGTTTCCTTAAAATCGGAGGCGATTTGAGGATAAAACATGCAGCAATTCAAAGTGCTACAGCGTCCTTCGCGCGTCCGATAAGGCGCGCGGCGCTGTAGGACAACGCCACCGCGAAAAACGCGAGGGCGCTTGCCACGTCAGGAAGTATCCTTAAATACTGCGGCGAATCTTGCGCGACGACGCGCCACCGAGAAAGGAAAGATCGCCGATGCAGGAAATCCTGACGCTTGCACAGGACCCCGCCGCCTGGGTTGCCCTGATTACCCTTATCGTGATGGAGGTCGTGCTCGGCATCGACAACCTGATCTTTATTTCAATTCTCACGAACAAGCTGCCCGCCGACAGCCGCGTCAGCGCCCGTCGCATCGGTATCGGCCTCGCGCTGATCATGCGACTGGCATTGCTCGGCACCGTTGCCTGGATCGTGCAACTGACCGAACCGGTCTTCGAAGCCCTCGGCCACGCCTTCTCCTGGAAGGACATGATTCTGATCGCCGGCGGTCTCTTCCTTGTCTGGAAGGCCACCAAGGAGATTCACCACAATGTCGATCCGAGCGATCACGACGAGGACTTCATCGCGACGTCGGCGATCAACAGCTTTGCCGCCGCGATCGGCCAGATCCTGCTGCTCGACCTCGTCTTCTCGGTCGACAGCATCATCACAGCCGTCGGCATGACCCCGCATCTGCCGATCATGATCGTGGCCGTTGTCGTTGCCGTTGCTGTCATGCTCTTCGCGGCGACGCCGCTCGCCAACTTCATCGAAAACAATCCGACGATCGTGATGCTGGCGCTTGCCTTCCTGCTGATGATCGGCACTACGCTGATTGCCGAAGGCATGGGCTTCCATGTGCCCAAGGGCTACGTCTATGCCGCAATGGCGTTCTCGGCCCTCGTCGAGGTGCTGAACATGGTCGCCCGCAACGCCCGCCTGAGAAAACAGCGGGCGGGAAAGCTGCACTAGCACGCAGCGTCATGACCGACGACACAAACAAGAAGGCCTGCATTCGCCCGAATGCAGGCCTCTTTGCGGGAGACAAGTGAGGATACGAACCGGACGGGTTGGGAGTTCGACTACCATTTTCGTTGGTCACGGGAGGAAACCGGAAAAATTCCCGCGTTCTCCACTTCCGTCGCGTCCGGTTGACACGGTCCGCGTCCTCGACCCGATAAACGCATGACTCCCGCGAACGTTCCAATAAAACGTCGCCACATGCCACGCCGGCCTTACCCGATCGGATCAGGGCTTGCCCCGCAGTGCACTTGTCGCCTCCGGACCGCCTCACACTGGCGACGCCAACAGGAACGGGCCTATCCACTTTCCGTTGACATACGGGGCTTTCTATGGTCTCACGCCAGCCGACTGGAATTGCCCGCCGATACCGCTGGTGCGGCACCCTTGTGGGCCTTTCCTTCCCATAAAATGCGCGCCCACAAGCTGGAAATTCACCCGGCAAGGCGCCAGAAGCACGTCGAAACGGGCAAAGACCATGACAGATTCAGCAGTCCGGGTGCGCATTGCACCCTCACCCACCGGCGAACCGCATGTCGGCACAGCCTATATCGCGCTGTTCAACTACCTCTTCGCGAAGAAGCACGGCGGCGAGTTCATCCTGCGCATCGAGGATACCGATGCGACGCGCTCGACGCCGGAGTTCGAACAGAAGGTGCTCGACGCGCTGAAATGGTGTGGGTTGAAATGGTCCGAAGGCCCCGATGTCGGCGGCCCCTACGGCCCCTATCGCCAGAGCGACCGCAAGGACATCTACAAGCCCTATGTGGAGAAGATCGTCGAGAACGGCCACGGCTTCCGCTGTTTCTGCACGCCCGAGCGGCTGGAGCAGATGCGCGAGGCGCAGCGCGCCGCCGGCAAGCCGCCGAAATACGATGGGCTCTGCCTTAGCCTCTCGGCCGAGGAAGTGACGTCGCGCGTTGCCTCCGGCGAACCGCACGTTGTGCGCATGAAGATCCCGACGGAAGGCACTTGCAAGTTTCATGACGGCGTTTACGGCGACGTCGAGATTCCGTGGGATGCGGTCGACATGCAGGTGCTCTTGAAGGCCGACGGCATGCCGACCTACCACATGGCCAACGTCGTCGACGACCATCTGATGAAGATCACCCATGTCGCACGCGGCGAGGAGTGGCTTGCTTCCGTGCCGAAGCACATCCTGATCTATCAGTATCTCGGCCTTGAGCCGCCGAAGTTCATGCATCTGTCGCTGATGCGCAATGCCGACAAGTCGAAGCTGTCGAAGCGCAAGAACCCGACTTCCATCTCCTATTACACCGCCCTCGGCTACCTGCCGGAGGCGCTGATGAACTTCCTCGGCCTGTTCTTCATCCAGATCGCTGAAGGCGAGGAACTGCTGACGGTTGAAGAACTGGCGGAAAAGTTCGATCCGGAAAACCTCTCGAAGGCCGGCGCGATCTTCGACATCCAGAAACTCGACTGGCTGAACGCGCGTTGGATCCGCGAGAAGCTTTCAGAAGAAGACTTCGCCGCACGCGTCTTTGTCTGGGCGGCCGAAAACGATCGCCTCAAGGAAGGCCTGAAGCTCGCCCAGTCGCGGATCTCGAAGCTTGGCGAACTGCCGGACCTCGCCGCCTTCCTGTTCAAGTCGGATCTCGGCCTGCAGCCGGCGGCCTTTGCCGGCGTGAAAGCCTCGCCCGAGGAGCTGCTCGATATCCTCAATACCGTGCAGCCGGATCTTGAAAAGATCCTCGAATGGAACAAGGAATCGATCGAAGCGGAACTGCGCGCTATCGCCGAGCGCATGGGCAAGAAGCTGAAGGCCATCGTCGCGCCGCTCTTCGTCGCCGTATCGGGCTCGCAGCGCTCGCTGCCGCTGTTCGATTCGATGGAACTCCTCGGCCGCGCGGTCGTCCGCCAGCGCCTGAAGGTCGCGGCACAGGTCGTCGCATCGATGGCGGGCAGCGGAAAGTAAGGACAGCACCATGAACGAGAAGACAGCAACGGCCAGCCTTTCCTCCGACGCTACGGAAGTGCGCGCACAGAAGCTGAAGCTCTTGCGCGAGCAGATCGGCGACGTCTATCCGGCGCATTTCCACCGGACGATGACCAATGCGGAACTCGCGGCGAAATATGAAAGCCTGGAGCCGGACACCGAAACGCAGGACATCGTGATCGTCGCCGGTCGCGTCTTTTCCTCGCGCAACTCCGGCATGTTCATGGATATCCATGACGCTTCCGGCAAGATCCAGATTTTCTCGCACAAGGACACGACTCCGGAAGAGGCGCGGGCGCTGCTGCCGATGATCGATATCGGGGACATCATCGGCGTCACGGGCATCGTCCGCCGCACCAAGCGCGGCGAGCTCACGATCAATGCGCAAGCGATTACGATGCTGACCAAGTCGCTTCTACCGATGCCGGAGAAGTGGCACGGGCTTTCGGACATCGAGCTGCGCTACCGCAAGCGCCACCTCGACATCATGACCAACGAGGAGTCGAAGCTCCGCTTCCAGCAGCGCAGCCGGATCGTATCCGGGATCCGCCGCTTCATGGAGAACGACGGCTTCATGGAAGTCGAGACGCCGATGCTGCATTCGGTCTATGGCGGCGCGACCGCCGAGCCCTTCAAGACGCACCACAACACGCTGAAGCTGGACATGTTCCTGCGCATCGCGCCGGAACTGTACCTGAAGCGCACGCTGGTCTCGGGGCTCACCGACAAGGTCTTCGAGATCAACCGCAACTTCCGCAACGAAGGCGTCTCCACCCGGCACAATCCGGAATTCACGATGATGGAGTGCTACTGGGCCTACGCCGACTACGAGGACGTGATGGACCTCGTCGAGCGGATGTTCGCCGAACTGGCGATCTCGATCCATGGAACGACGGAGTTCACCTACGGCGACAAGGAAATCTCCTTCAAGGGACCGTTCCGCCGCGTGCCCATGCCGGACGCCGTCAAGGAAGCGACCGGCATCGACTTCCTCGCGATGAAGACCGACGAGGAGGCGCGCGCCGCAACCGAGGCCGCCGGCTTCGAGGTCGAGAAGGACTGGACCTGGGGCGAATGCCTCGCTTTCGTCTTCGAGGAGAAGGTGGAGCCGACGCTGATCCAGCCCGCCCACGTCACGCATTTCCCGAAGGACATCTCGCCGTTCGCCAAGGAAGTGCCGGGCGAGCCGCGCCTCGTCGAGCGTTTCGAAACCTATTGCAACACCTGGGAACTCGGCAACGCCTTCTCGGAGCTCAACGATCCGGAAGAGCAGCGCGCCCGCATGGTCGAGCAGCTCGAGCAGGCGCATGCGCGAGGCGAGCAGGCAAAGCAGCTCGACGACGAATTCCTCGATGCGATCGACCAGGGCATGCCGCCGGCCGGTGGCCTCGGCATCGGCGTCGACCGGCTGATCATGCTTCTCACGAACGCTCCGTCGATCCGCGACGTGATCCTGTTCCCGGCCCGACGCCACAAGGCCGACTAATGCATGTCGCCCAAAAGTGTGCAGCGGTTTTGGGACAACGACATGCATAAAAACAAGGATCTAAAGCGCGTTGCATGAGTCCGATTGAACGCGACGCGCTTTAGGCCCGCGCAGATAAACATAGTCACGCATAAAGGCCCGCCTTTCGCCCGGCGGGCTTTTTGCTTTTGTCGCGACGGATTTGTCTTAATGGCCGGCGGGCGCCTCGGCGCTCTCGATGGTTTGGTCGGCGGCTTCGTCCGCCCCCGCGACCTCCGTCGCTGCCGCGGACGGATCGATGCAAAGTGAACGATCCTCCATGGCGCTCATCAGGGCGCGCACATCGTCAAGCTCAAGCCGAACGGTCTTGCCGTGGAACATGCCGGCGGCGTTCGCGGTCCCGTCGTTGTAGGAGGCCCGAAACGGCTCCGCCATTCCCTTGACGCTCTGAGGACCGGGGGCAAAAAGCACCTCGGCGCCGATGGCTGCGCCCCGCACGGCGGCGCGTTCCTCGGGTCCTGCCGCGTCGAGCACGACGACTTGATATAGATCCGCCTTCTCCTTCTGCGACAGCGCGCCGGTCACGCGCAGCGCCGTCCTGATGCGGTCCGGTCCGCTCGCCCTGTCGGTCTTTACATGCATCCTGACCCAGCGTTGGCCATTGTGATCGAGCTTGAGCGTCCGGATCGTCGTACATTCGAGCCCGGATGGGGACGGCTCGGCAAGACGGGCCATGAGCTTGTCGCGGCCAACATAGACGGCGGCGCCGCCGGACGCTGCGGAAACACTGAGCGCGGCGGACAGGATGACCACCAGCTTCTTGGAAGGACGCAATCTGCTGAAAATAGCCTTCACCTGCGGCTCCGCTGTCGTCGTCAAATTTGCAAAGCCCGCAGGCCGTTACGACGATAGGTCAACGACCTTTCGGAAAGTTTAAGTCCGTTCAGCGGGATAAGAAGAATGCGGTGACCCGGATCGTACGCTTCCTCGCCGCGTTGGCTGCAGGAACTCGCGCGGAACTCCTACTGTCCTCCGGGAATAGCCGTTCATCGCGCGTGTTCGCGTGCAGGCCTTGCTCTTGCGCCGGGCTCAACTAAAAGGAATGCCGCAAATTCTTCGTTTGAGGGAACCGGCGTGTCATGGCGAGTATCGGGATAGTTGGATCAGGCATCATCGGTTGTGCGTCGGCAGCTCATCTCATCGCCGAGTGTCACGAGACGACCGTTTTCGAGAAAGATATCAGCGGTTTGCCTGCCTCGGTCGGCAATGCCGGTAATCTGGTTGTCCCGGAAATCGATCCGCTCGCCCGTCCCGACATGCTCTTCGCCGCACCGAAATGGATTATGGACGTCGCAGATCCTCTCACGACCGGCGAGAACGCCGAACTCGCTCCTTTCAGCGTTCGCCGCTTTCAATAGCGTCGCCCTTCTCGCCTTCCTCATCCCACTTAGAGAAAAAGAAAAGAAGAACACATGCACAAGGTTATTTTCGATACGGACCCGGGCGTCGACGACGCGATGGCGCTTCTCTTCCTGCACCGGCACCCGGACATCGATCTCATCGGCATCACCTCCGTTTTTGGCAATGCCTCGGTCGAGACGACAACGCGCAACGCCCTCTTCTTGAAGAAGGCGTGGAACATCGCGGCACCGGTCGCCAAGGGGCTTGGCGAGACCTTCGATCACGGCCGCCCCCATGTCGGCTGGCCGACGGGCATTCATGGCGAAGATGGGCTCGGCAATATCGACGTACCGGAAAAGATCGACGTGCCGCTTGATCCCCGTCCGGCGCATCGGTTCATCATCGACACGGTGCGCGCCAATCCCGGCGAGGTAACGCTCATCGCCGTTGGCCGCATGACCAATCTGGCGCTGGCGCTGCGCGACGATCCCGACATTGCCGGGTTGGTCAAGGACGTCGTGATCATGGGCGGTGCGTTCGACGTTCCCGGCAACATCACGCCGGCAGCAGAAGCCAATATCCATGGAGACCCGGAAGCGGCCGATGCGGTGATGACGGCGCCGTGGCCCGTGACCGTCATCGGTCTCGATGTGACCACGCGCACGGTAATGACGCGGGCCATGCTGGTCGATATCGCCGAGCGTGGCGCCGCGCCGGCAAGGCTCCTGTCCGACATCTCGCAGTTCTACATCACCTTTTACGAGCAGCATGTCGACGACGGCATGATCGTCCATGACAGCTGCGCCTGCGCCTATGTCGTCGCGCCGGACCTGTTCCGTACCCGCAGCGGCTCGGTACGCGTCATCTGCGGTGGCATCGCCGACGGTCAGACGATCCAGAAACCGGACGCGCGGCTGTTTCCGCCGAGCCCCTGGGACGGCCTTCCAAGCCAGAAGGTCTGCACCGGCATAGATGCCGAGGGGGTGCTGAAGCTTATCGCCGACACGCTGTCGTTGAACAGCTAAGGCACGACTTACCGCGTGATTCCTTAAAATCGGACTCGATTTAAGGACAAAATCATGCGGCAATTCAAACTGCTACAGCGAACTTAGCGCGTCCGATTGGACGCGCGGCGCTGTAGACGCGGACGGCGAAAATCTTGTCCGCATAGCTGGCAGGGGCGCATCTGCCAGCTATCTTAGTCTGCATGAGACCGGACAACCTGCTTTATCCCGCCCCCAAGGGCCTCTACTGCGAACGCGGCGACTTCTACATCGACCCGATACAGCCGGTCGAACGGGCGCTCATCACGCATGGGCACGCCGATCACGCCCGCGCAGGCCACGGCCATGTGCTGGCAACGCGCGAGACGCTGGATATCATGCGTATTCGCTACGGTGACGGCTTTTGCGGTGCTACCCAGATCGCTCCGCTCGGCGAGAAAATCGCCGTCAATGGCGTTGAGGTCCGTTTTCATCCGGCCGGTCATGTGCTCGGTTCAGCGCAGATCGCCGTCGAGGCGGAAGGAACGCGGATCGTCGTCTCGGGCGACTACAAGCGACGGCCGGATCGGACCTGCCGGCCCTTCGAGCCCGTCCATTGCGACGTCTTCATCACCGAGGCAACCTTCGGCCTTCCGGTCTTTCATCATCCGGACGATGGCGCCGAGATCGCCCGGCTGCTGATGTCGCTAAGGCAGTTTCCCGAGCGCGCCCACGTGGTCGGCGCTTATGCGCTCGGCAAGGCGCAAAGGGTCATCGCCCTTCTTCGCCAGCAGGGGTACGACGAGCCCATCCACATCCATGGGGCGCTTGCGAAACTCTGCGAATACTATCAGGGCGAGGGCATCGATCTCGGCGAGATCCGCCACGCAACCCTTGCTGGCGAGAGCCGGCAGGATTTCGCCGGCAACATCATCATCGGCCCCCCGTCCGCCTTCGCCGACCGCTGGGCGCGGCGCTTCGCCGATCCGCTCGCCGTCTTCGCCTCCGGCTGGATGCTCATCCGCCAACGTGCCAAGCAACGCGGCGTCGAACTGCCGCTCGTCATATCCGATCACTGCGACTGGGCCGAATTGACCGCGACGATCAGGGAAATCGCACCGGCCGAAGTCTGGGTGACGCACGGCCGCGAGGAAGCCCTGGTACGGTGGTGTGAATTGCAGGGCATCCCGGCGCGTCCCCTTCACCTCGTCGGATACGACGACGAGGGAGAGTGAGAACCATGAAGGCCTTCGCCGAACTGCTCGACCGGCTGGTTCTCACGCCGCAGCGAAATGCCAAGATCCGGTTGCTTGCGGATTATTTCCGCGAAGCCGGCGATCCGAGCCGCGGTTATGCGCTTGCCGCGATCGCCGGCACGCTGACCCTTAATACCGTCAAGCCGCAACTGATCCGCGACCTGCTGCTGGAGCGCATGGACGAGGTGCTGTTTCGCTACTCCTACGACTATGTCGGGGATCTCGCGGAGACGGTTTCACTGGTGTGGGAGCCTCCACAGGAGCGCGTCACAGCGGACGTTCCGCTCGGAGACGTCGTTGAGCGGCTGCAGTTGGCGGGCCGATCCGAGGTGCGCTCGCTCGTCCGCGACATGCTGGATCAACTCGACACGTCGGGCCGTTTCGCCTTCCTGAAGCTCGTGACCGGAGGGTTGAGAATCGGCGTTTCCGCGCGACTGGCGAAACAGGCGCTGGCGGAAATGGGCGGCAAGGATGTCGCCCAAATAGAAACGCTCTGGCATGGACTGACCCCGCCTTACCTGCCGCTTTTTCTCTGGCTCAGCGGCGAAGCGGACATGCCCGTCCTGACAACGCCGGCGGTCTTTCATGCCGTCATGCTCGCGACCCCGGTCGGCGAAGGCGATCTCAAAGGACTGGATCCGGCCGATTTCGCCGCCGAGTGGAAATGGGACGGCATCCGCGTTCAACTAGCGAATATCGGCGGGATGCGACGGCTCTATTCACGCAGCGGCGACGAGATTTCCGGCGCCTTTCCGGAGATCCTGGACGCGGCGGACTTCACCGGCGTGATCGACGGCGAACTGCTGGTCGGCGGGACGACCCGCAGCAACCGGGCAACGGGCACCTTCGCGGACCTGCAGCAACGCCTGAACCGCAAGACCGTCAATCGCAAGATGCTTGAGGACTATCCCGCCTTCATCCGCGGGTACGATATCCTCTTTTCGGGCGAACGCGACATTCGGGCCGAACCATTCCAGGCGCGCCGCCGGGCGCTCAGTGCCCTGATCGATACCGCCTCGCCGCAGCATTTCGACCTGTCGCCGCTCGTCCCCTTCTCGACGTGGGAGGAACTGGACCGGCTTCGCTCGAACCCGCCGGATCCGGTAATCGAAGGTGTCATGCTGAAGCGGCTGGACTCCGCTTATGTTGCCGGCCGGGCCAAGGGACCTTGGTTCAAATGGAAACGGGAGCCCTTCAATATCGACGCCGTGCTGATGTACGCGCAGCGCGGCCACGGTAAACGATCGAGCTATTATTCCGACTTCACCTTCGGCGTCTGGACCGAAAGCGAGGGGCAAACAGTTTTGGTCCCGGTCGGCAAAGCCTATTTTGGCTTCACCGATGCAGAACTCGAAATTCTCGACCGCTTCGTCCGCGACAACACGGTCGAGCGCTTCGGTCCGGTGCGTGCGGTCCGCGCCGAGCCGGACGCCGGCTTTGTGGTCGAGGTCGCTTTCGAGGGCTTGAACCGTTCCAGCCGCCACAAGTCGGGCGTGGCGATGCGTTTTCCGCGCATTGCCCGCCTCAGGACGGACAAACTGCCGCGCGACGCCGACAGGCTCGAAACATTGCAGGCGATGATCGAGACGAAGGCTCCCCGCTGAAGATCGACGAACTACCGCGAAACGCAAGGTCCGCCAGAATCAGTCGGTGCAAGGCAAGAATTATTAAGAAGAATTTGTAATCATTTCGCGATTTCTTCGCTGCATATGCCGTTCTGGGGTGATCTTGTGTCAGATAAACGTGCCGTTAACCTTAGAGAATCCAGATTCTCCCGGGTTTTGACGCCGAGCTATCTTCCGACAATTATCGCGACATTTGTCGTCGTGATTGCAGGATTCCTCGCCGACAACCAGAACCAGGTCATCTCCGAAGCACGCGTGCGCGCGCTGGTGGCCGATGAGCTCAGCCCGATACGATCGAGGATCGAGTCCAGCATCAACGGCAATGTCCAGCTTGTCCGTGGCCTGATCGGAACGATCGCCACCGAGCCCGGGATGCGGCAAGAGCGCTTCAGCGAGCTTGCTCGCAGCATCTTCACCGAACGAACACAGCTTCGCAACATTGCCGCGGCTCCGGATCTGGTCGTGTCGATGGTCTATCCGACCACCGGCAATGAAAGGGTCATCGGCCTCGACTACCGCAAGAATGAAAGTCAGCGTGCGGCCGTGGTGCGTATGAAGGAAACCGGGAGGATGGTCCTGGCAGGACCAGTCGAGCTCGTTCAGGGCGGCAAGGGCCTGATCGGCCGGTTTCCGGTGTCGACCAATCTTGCCACCGGCAGAAGTCACTTCTGGGGCGTCGTTTCGGCTGTAATCGATGTCGATCGCCTGTATCGCGACAGCGGTCTCGTCTCTCCTACGCTCAGCATTGACATAGCGATAGCCGGCCAAGATGGCCTGGGACGCGAGGGCGCGGTCTTCTTCGGCGACCCCGCCATCTTCAGCCGGACCCCGGTAGAGATGAGCGTATCCCTGCCCGGCGGTTCATGGCGCATCGCCGCAACCCCGAAAGGCGGCTGGCCGACCACCCCGCCCAACGCCTGGCAGATCCGTCTGCTTATCGCGGTCGGCGGATTGATGATCGTCGTCCCCATGCTCATCACCGGCCGGCTCATGGCCGAGCGCCAGAGGAACATTCGCGCCCTGAAACAAAGCAAGGATCAGCTTCAGGAACTCTCCCATCGGCTGAAGATCGCGCTCGACACCTCCGAGATCGGCATCTGGGAACTCGATATCGAGAGCGGCAAGTTGCTGTGGGATAGCCGGATGAAGGAGCTCTACGGCATCGGGAAATCGATGCGCGAGATCTACGACGACTGGAAAAATACGCTGCACCCGGACGACCTTGCACGTGCCGAGGAAGAGTTTTCCGAGGCGCTTGCGAGCGGCGGCGCATACAATTCCGAATTCCGCATTTGCCTCGCTGACGGCGAGGTCCGCCATATCCGTGCGATCGGCTCGACTTACGCCGGCGCAGACGGGCGCCGGAAAATCGTCGGCGTCAACTGGGACGTAACGGCCGATTTCGAAACGAGGGCCACGCTTTCCGAGGCCAAGCGGCTCGCCGAGGCCCACAGCGCCGAACTGGAAGCGGCGCGCCATCGCATGGAATTTAACGCACTGCACGATCCGCTCACCGGTTTGCCGAACCGTCGCTTCCTCGACCAGATCCTCGCCGACCGCAGCCGGCATTTCGACGAACGAGCAAAGCTCAGCATCTTTCACATGGACCTCGATCGCTTCAAGCAGATCAACGACACGCTCGGCCATGCGGCCGGCGACGAGATCCTGAGGCACGCGGCGGAACTCCTGCGCCGGAATGCGCGCGAGGATGACTTTGTCGCCCGCATCGGCGGCGATGAATTCGTGATCATCCGGCAGAGCCATGGCCAGGACGAGGACACCGCGCTGGCGTCGCGTGTCATCGAGGCGATGAGCGTGCCGATCCGCTACAAGGATCAGGAATGCCGCATCGGCGTCAGCATCGGCATTGCCGCCCAGTTCCAGTCGGGCGACGAGCTCTCGCAGACACTGGTGAACGCCGACATTGCGCTTTACGAGGCCAAGCGCCGCGGACGCAACAGGCACGAAACCTTCACCGGCGCGCTCAAGACGGCGGTGTTCAAGACGAAGCAGACCGCCGACGAAATTCTTCGCGGTCTCGAGCAGAACGAATTCATCGCATATTTTCAGCCGCAATTCTGCCCGACATCCCTCGACGTCATCGGCGTCGAAGCGCTGGCGCGGTGGGACCACCCGACCAAAGGACTGCTCGGCCCGCACGCATTTCTCAAGACGGCGGAAGATATCAATGTGGTCGCGGCGATCGACCAGAAGATCCTGGAACAGGCGCTGTTTCAGATCTGGCGGTGGGAAGCGAACGGCATCCGCATCCCGAAAGTTTCGGTCAATCTCTCCTATCCGCGGCTGCGCGACGACGGCTTGATCGAGCGCCTTAAGCAGATGCGGATACCGGAAGGGCGTTTTTCCTTCGAACTGCTCGAATCGATCTCCTTCGATGAAAACGACGTAACGGTGCTTTCGAATATCGAGCGCATCAAGGAACTCGGGATCGATATCGAGATCGACGATTTCGGTACCGGCTACGCCTCGATCCTCAGTCTGACGAAGCTGACGCCGCGCCGGCTGAAGATCGATCGCCAGTTGATCCTGCCTATCCTCACCTCGCCGGCGCAGCGGCGGCTCGTCGAATCGATCATCGACATCGGCACGTCGCTCGGTATCGAGGTGATCGCCGAGGGCGTCGAGACCCTGGAACATGCCCGCATTCTCAAGGAGCTCGGCTGCCATGGGCTGCAGGGCTACGCCTTCGCCCGTCCGATGAACGCCAACGATCTCGCCACCTTCGTTTTCGAACGCCGTTGGCACGCCGCCTAATGCATGGTTCCTTAAATCGGAATCGATTTAAGGACAAAAATCATGCAGCAATTCAAAGTGCTACAGCGACCTTCGCGCGTCCGATCGGACACGCGGCGCTGTAGAACGGGATGAGGAAAGTGTGCGCGGTTTTCGACCCCATCCCGCTCTACCTTATGGGATCGATCACGTTCGTTATCTTGGGTCGATTCGACCCAAGACAATCGTGATCTAGACACTCGAAAAACGACACCGGATCGGCGTGTTTTTCTTCCCGGACGACTTGGCAGTCGGCTGGAAAAAAGTCATAAAAACACATGCCCTTGCCGCTTCGCGGATGATCCGGGCATTGTTTGCGATGGTCGCTTTTGAGCGACGCTCTCGGGACCTCAGATCCCACTCTCCAACATACCCAAAGAGGGGAACGGAACGATCGAATACGCGGGGAAATTGCTGCCTGTCTTCATTCTCGCCCCCTTTGCGGGAAGCCTCATCGCAATCTTCTTTCCGTCCGATCAACGCGGTGCGACGGCCTGGTTCGCAGGGGCGATCGCTCTTGTCTGTTTTCTGGCGACCGCAGGCCTTTATCCCTTCGTCGCGTCCGGCGGCGTGTTGCGTTATGAACTCGACTGGATCCCCGAACTCGGGCTCAACTTCACCCTGCGGATGGACGGTTTCGCCTGGCTGTTTTCGGCGCTGATCACGGCGATCGGCGTCCTCGTCGTTCTCTACGCGCGCTACTACATGGCTGCCGAAGACCCGGTCCCGCGCTTCTTCGCGCTGTTCCTTGCCTTCATGGGATCGATGCTCGGCATCGTGCTCTCCGGCAACCTGATCCTGCTTGCGGTTTTCTGGGAACTGACGAGCATCGTTTCCTTCCTGCTGATCGGCTATTGGCATCACAATGCCCATGCCCGCGACGGCGCGCGCATAGCGCTGACAATGACCGCCATGGGCGGGCTTTGCATGCTGGTCGGATTGCTGATCATGGGCCGGATCGTCGGGAGCTACGATCTCGATGTGGTGCTCGCCTCCGGCGACGCCATCCGCGAGCACCCACTTTACTTGACCGTCCTCATCCTGCTGCTGCTTGGCGCACTCACGAAAAGCGCTCAGTTCCCGTTTCATTTCTGGCTGCCCCACGCGATGGCTGCGCCGACGCCGGTCTCGGCCTACCTGCATTCGGCGACCATGGTGAAGGCCGGTGTTTTCCTGCTTGTGCGGCTCTGGCCGGTGATGGCCGGAACCGAGGCCTGGTTCTGGATCGTCGGTCTCGCCGGTCTCACGACCCTCTTGCTCGGCGCCTATTTCGCGATCTTCCAGCAGGATCTGAAAGGGCTTCTCGCCTATTCGACAATCAGCCATCTCGGGCTCATCACCGTGCTCTTGAGCCTCGGCAGCCCCCTGGCGGCTGTCGCCGCAGTCTTCCACATCGTCAATCACGCCACCTTCAAGGCCTCGCTGTTCATGGCCGCCGGTATCATCGACCACGAAACCGGCACGCGCGACATGCGCAAATTGAGCGGTCTCTTCCACTACATGCCGATCACCGCAACGCTGGCCATGGTGGCGAGCGCGGCCATGGCCGGCGTGCCACTGCTCAACGGCTTTCTCTCCAAGGAAATGTTCTTCGCCGAGGCGATCGAGACCCATCTCGTCAATGCACTCGACACGATGACGCCTTATGTCGCGACAATCGCGAGCATGTTTGCGGTCACCTATTCCCTGCGCTTCATTCACGGCGTCTTCTACGGTCCCATGCCCAAGGACCTGCCGAAGAAACCGCACGAGCCGCCACGTTGGATGCGCGCGCCGGTGGATTTCCTCGTGCTCGCCTGCCTCGTCGTCGGCATCATCCCCGCGCAGACGATCGGACCGTTCCTCCACACGGCCGTCGTCTCGATCCTCGGTGATCGTACACCGCAATACAGCCTTGCCGTCTGGCACGGCTGGAACATCCCGCTGATCATGAGCTTCGTGGCACTGTCGGGCGGGGTCGGCCTCTACTTCCTGATGCGCTCCTACCTTGCGACCAGCGTCGAGGGACCGCCGGTCTTCCGCCTGCTCCAGGGCCAGCGCATCTTCGAACGCGTGCTGGTGACGCTTTCGTGGAAGTGGGCCCGCTCGCTCGAGCAGAGCCTCGGTACGCGCCGCCTCCAGCCTCAGATGTGCTTCGTCGTTGTCCTCGCGCTCGCGGCGGGGGCATTTCCGCTTGTGATCGGCGGTTTCAAGCTGCCGCCTCTCCTCATACGCGGCGTCGATCCAGCCTTCGCCCTGCTCTGGGTGATCGGCATCGCCTGCGCCGTCGGATCGGCCTACCAGGCCAAGTTCCATCGTCTCGTATCGCTCGTGCTGCTCGGCGGCGCAGGGCTCGTCACCTGCATCACCTTCGTGTGGCTTTCCGCACCCGATCTGGCGGTGACCCAACTGCTCGTCGAAATCGTCACGACCGTCCTCATCCTGCTTGGATTGCGATGGCTGCCGAAGCGCATCGAGCAGCCCGAGGACACGGAAGATCTTCCGTTCCGCATCCGCCTCAGGCGCCTGCGCGACTTTCTTCTCGCAATCCTGGCCGGCGGCGGGATGACGCTCATCGCCTATACGGTCATGACGCGGCCGCTGCCCGATACCATCGCCAGCTATTTCCTTGCGCGAGCCTACACGGAAGGCGGCGGTACCAATGTCGTCAACGTCATCCTCGTCGACTTCCGCGGTTTCGACACGCTCGGCGAGATCGCTGTCCTCAGCATCGTCGCCTTGACGGTCTTTGCGCTTCTACTGCGTTTCCGTCCGCAGGCCGACAGCCTGGAAACCCCCGAACAACAGCGGGTGCAGAACGCTTTCGACGATGATCACCCGGAGCGGGCAACCGGCGACAGCATCGCCGAGTATCTCTTCGTCCCCTCCGTCATCATGCGCTGGATGTTCCCGGTCACGGGCCTACTCGCCGCCTATCTCTTCCTGCGCGGGCATGACTTGCCGGGCGGGGGCTTTGCCGCCGGCATCGCCATGTCGATCGGCTTCATCCTGCAATACATGTCGGGCGGCACCCGCTGGGTCGAGGAGCGGTTGCGCATCCACCCGCTGCGCTGGATGAGCATCGGTCTTCTGGTCGCCGTCGCGACGGGCGCGGGATCGTGGCTCTTTGGCTACCCGTTCCTCACCTCGCACGCGCAGTATGCGACCTTGCCGATCATCGGTAAATTTCCGCTGGCGAGCGCCATCCTGTTCGATCTCGGCGTCTTTTCGCTGGTCCTCGGCGCCACGGTGCTGATCCTCATTGCGCTGGCCCACCAGTCGGTTCGCGCGCCGCGCGCCCACACGAGAGCAGTCCGCGCCGAGAAAGAGGGAGTTCGGTAATGGAGCTCATTCTTTCCGCGGGGATCGGCGCACTGACGGCGTCCGGCGTCTATCTGTTGCTGAGGCCGCGTACCTACCAGGTCATCATCGGCCTCTCGCTGCTCTCCTATGCTGTCAATCTCTTCATCTTCGGCATGGGTCGGCTGCGCGTGAACGCACCGCCGGTGCTCGATCCGGGCGGCGTCGGCGACCTCGCGCGCTATACGGATCCCGTCCCGCAGGCGCTGGTGCTGACCGCAATCGTCATTGGCTTCGCCATGACGGCGCTGTTCCTCGTGGTGCTGCTCGCCTCACGCGGTTTCACCGGAACAGACCATGTCGACGGAAGGGAGCAACGCCATGACTGATTGGCTGCAACACCTTCTCATTCTGCCGATCCTGCTGCCGCTCGCCGTTGGCGCGGCGCTGATCCCGGTCGACGAGCGCAATCGCATGCTGAAGGGCCTGTTCGGTTTCGCCTCGACGCTCGCCGTTTTCATCATAGCGGTGATCCTCATGCGCATGGCCGCGAACACAGGCAGTCTCCCGGCTAGGGGCATTTATCAGCTTGGCAACTGGCCGGCCCCGTTCGGCATCGTCCTGGTACTCGACCGGTTGTCGGCGCTGATGCTCTGCCTGACGGCGGGTCTGGCGCTCGCCGCTCAGGTCTATTCAATGGCACGCTGGCACACGGCCGGGCACCACTTCCATTCGCTGTTCCAGCTTCTGCTTGCCGGTCTCAACGGGGCCTTCCTCACGGGCGATCTCTTCAATCTCTTCGTTTTCTTCGAAATGATGCTGGCGGCGTCCTATGGCCTGTTGCTGCACGGCTCCGGTCCCGTGCGCGTCAAGGCTGGGCTGCACTATATCGCAATCAATCTCGCCGCCTCTTCGCTGTTCCTCATCGGCGTCAGCCTGATCTACGGAGTGACCGGCACGCTCAACATGGCGGACCTCGCTGCCAAGCTCGCAACGCTTGCACCCGAGAACCGGCAATTCGTCGAAACCGGCGCCGCGATCCTCGGCATCGCCTTCCTCGTCAAGGCCGGCATGTGGCCGCTGAGCTTCTGGCTGCCGCCGGCCTATGCGGCCGCGACCCCGCCGGTGGCAGCGGTCTTTGCCATCCTGACCAAGGTCGGCATCTACGTCATCATTCGCCTGCATTTCCTTATTTTCGGCGCGGCAGCCGGGGCGTCCGCGGGTTTCGGGCAAGGCTGGCTCGTCGCCGGCGGCATGCTGACGATCTCCTTCGGCGCGATCGGCGTGCTTGCCTCGCAGGCGATGGGCCGGCTCGCCGGCTATTCGGTTCTCGTCTCCTCCGGAACGCTGCTTGCTGCGATCGGCCTCGGGCATGCAGGGATGCTCGCCGGCGCCCTCTTCTATCTCGTCAGCTCGACGCTGACGATCTCCGCCTTCTTTCTGCTCATCGAACTCGTCGAGCGCGGCCGCGATGCCGGCGCGGACGTTCTGGCGGTGACGATGGAAGCCTACGGCGACTTCGATGAAGATGAAGAAGAGGAGGAGGTCGGCGTCGCGATACCCGGGACGATGGCCGTTCTCGGTCTCTGCTTCTGCCTCTGTGCCGTGCTTCTTTCCGGCCTGCCGCCCTTGTCGGGCTTCGTCGCCAAGTTCGCGATCCTGCGCGGCCTCTTCGACATGCCGGGCACCGATCTGGCAACCGCCATGTCTGCCACCGACTGGACCTATGTCGTGCTTCTGATCCTGTCGGGGCTTGCCGCCATGATCGCGATGAACCGCATCGGCATCCGGACCTTCTGGGCGTCAATCGAAGGCACAGTACCGCGGGTCTTCGTCATCGAGATCACACCTGTTGTCGTCCTGCTCGCCGCCTGTATCTTCCTGAGCCTTCAGGCCGGCCCCACCATGCGTTACATGCAGGCAGCCGCCGACGATCTGCTCAACCCTTTGTTCCAGAGCGAGCGCATTCTTTCCGCGCCGAGGGCGGGAGGGCAGTAGATGCGCACCTGGTTCCCCTTTCCGCTGCTGTCGATCGCGCTGCTCCTTATGTGGCTGCTCCTGAACCAGTCGCTGGCGCCGGGCTCGATCCTCATCGGCCTCTTTCTCGGCATGGTGCTTGGCTGGGTGACGCTCAAGCTGCATCCCGCAAGATCGCGTCTTCACCGCGTCTCGCGCGCGGCGGGCTTCGCTCTGCAGGTCATTGCCGACATCATCCGCTCGAACATCGCCGTCGCTTCGATCATCCTGCGCGCGCGCCGCGTCCCCGCGAATGCCGGTTTCCTGACAGTTGGCCTCGATCTCGAAGACGAGAATGCACTCGCGCTGCTCGCCTGCATCATGACAGCCACTCCGGGAACGGCCTGGCTGGAATACGACCGCCGTCAGAAGATCCTGCTTTTCCATGTGCTCGATGTGCAGAACGAGGAGTTGTGGCGCGGGACGGTCAAGCGCTATGAGGCGGCATTGAAGGAGATATTCCAATGACTGAGCTTGCGATCACCTGGTCGGTCCTTCTTTCCCAGATCATGCTCGCTTTGGCGATGGCTTGCGCTCTCTATCGCATAGTCAGGGGGCCGCGGGCGCAGGACAGGATCCTCGCACTCGACACGCTCTACATAAACGCAATGCTGATGCTGCTCTCCTTCGGCATCCGCAGCGCGAACACGATCTATTTCGAGACCGCGCTCATCATAGCACTGATCGGCCTGGTCTCCTCAATCGCCTTCGCGAAGTTCCTCATGCGCGGCGAGGTGATCGAATGAGCCACCTGACCGACCTGCCGGCCTGGGCCGCCCTCGCCGTCTGCGGTTTGCTGCTTCTCGGCGCGGCGACGACGCTGATCGGCTCGCTCGGCCTGTTGCGCCTTTCCGATTTCTACGAGCGCCTGCACGCCCCGACGATTGCGACCAGCGGCGGCACGATCCTCATTTGTCTCGCGTCGATGCTCTGCTTTGCCGTACTGCAAAGCCGCTGGATCTTCCACGAAGTGCTGATAATCCTCTTCGTCACCGTGACGACGCCGGTGACGCTGATGCTGCTCGGCCAGGCAGCGCTCTACCGAGATCGCTTCGAGGAACGACAGGGCGTGCCGCGGAAGCCGAAGCCCGAACGCGAGAATAGCCCCTGATGATCGCGCTCTACTCGCGACCGCGAAAACGGCGCTGGTAGGCGGGATCGTAGAGCGAGCTTTCGCGGAAGTCCGCTGCTTCGAGACCGGGACCGACGAAGATCAGCGCGGTGCGCTCGATCGGCTCGACCGCGACCCTGTCCGCAATATCGCCGAGCGTGCCACGCACAACGCGTTCATCCGGCCACGACGCCTTGACGACGATCGCAACCGGGCAGTCGGCGCCATAGAGCGGCGTCAACTCTTCGACCACCCGTTCGAGTGCGTGGATGGCAAGGTGAATCGCGAGCGTCGAACCCGTGGCGCCGAATGCGGCGAGCGTTTCGCTGTTCGGCATCGGCGAGGCACGGCCGGAAACACGGGTAAGCACCAGGCTTTGCGCAACGGTAGGAATCGTCAGCTCCCGGCCGAGCGTTGCAGCGGCAGCGGCGAAAGCCGGCACACCGGGCGTCATGGTATAGGCGATGCCATGCTTCTCGAGCCGGCGGATCTGTTCGGCGACCGCGCTCCAGACGGAAAGGTCGCCCGAATGCAGCCGCGCCACATCCTCGCCCGCCTCTGCGGCGCGGACATATTCCGCTTCGATCTCGTCGAGCGACATCGGCGCTGTATCGACGATGCGGGCGCCCGGCGGACAATACTGCAGAAGCTCGGGCGAGACGATCGACCCGGCATAGAGGCAGACCGGGCAGCGGCCGATCAGGTCCCTGCCCCTGACAGTGATCAGGTCTGCCGCACCCGGGCCCGCGCCGATGAAATGAACCGTCATATTCTATCCTCTCAAAATTTTGCTCAGGCCCCGGATCACGATGGTTTTACCCAGGACCATTGCGTGACCGGCATGGCCGGCCGCCAGCCGGTCATCGTCCCGATCGGCGAAGCCCGGGCGATATCGATGCGGATCAGCGAGCCGCCAAGCCGCGCATGGTGTGCGATGAGAACGGCCTCCATCTCCGTCGTCACAGCATTCGCCACCAGCCGGCCGCCCGGGTGGAGCGCGGCGATCGCGGTATCCATCACCCCGGGCTCGCTGCCGCCGCCGCCGACGAAGATCACCTCCGGCGACGCGAGCTCGCGAAGAGCCCCGGGCGCCTCACCCTCGACCACTGTCAGCCCGGGCACGCCAAAGCGCGCCGCATTGCGGCCGATCCGTGCCGCCCGCTCGGGCGAGGCCTCGATGGCGATGGCGCGCATCGCCGGATCCGCCAGCATCCATTCGATGGCGATGGAGCCGGAACCGGCACCGACATCCCACAACAGCTCGCCCTTGCGCGGAGCGAGCGCCGAAAGTGTCAGCGCGCGCACCTCGCGCTTGGTAATCTGGCCGTCATGTTCGAACAGGGCATCGTCGAGACCGGCGGCGAGCGGCAACACCCGCGCGTCCGCATCGGCAACGACTTCAATGGCGCAGACGTTCAAGGGATGCACATCTTCAAGGGCAAAGCACGATGCGATGTGCCGCGAGATACGTTCGCGTTCTCCGCCCAGCGCCTCCAGAACGGTAAGCCGCGACTGACCGAACCCGCCGTCGCAAAGGAGTGCGGCAAGCGCCTTCGGACCGTCCTCGTCGGATGTCAGCACCAGAACACGTGCGCCCGGCTGCAGATGCGGCCGGATGAGGTCGAGCGGCCTTCCGTGCAGCGAAACGGTTGCCGCGTCCTGCAAAGCCCAACCGAGCCGTGACGCCGCAAGGCTGAAGGACGACGGTGCGGGAATGGTTCGCATTTCCGCGGCATCGATCCGTCGCGCGAGCGTCA
The DNA here is from genome assembly GCF_013283645.1 of Sinorhizobium psoraleae. Taxonomy (GTDB): domain Bacteria; phylum Pseudomonadota; class Alphaproteobacteria; order Rhizobiales; family Rhizobiaceae; genus Sinorhizobium; species Sinorhizobium psoraleae. Next base: position 579,446 of record NZ_JABEKV010000001.1, on the reverse strand, counting down.
CGCCGACGCCAAAGAGGAACGGGTCGCCGGAGGCGAGCACGACGACCGGGCTGCCCCGTCGCGCAACGATCGCTTCGACGGATTTTTCGAAGGGGCTCTGCCAGATGTGGCGCTCGCCCGTTATCAGGGCGCCTGCGAGCTCGATATGGCGGGCGCCGCCGAAAACGACCGGCGCAGCCGCAATCAGCCGCTTGGCCTCTTCGCCGAGACCCGCTACACCATCCTCACCGAGCCCGATGATCACCAACCAGGGAGCGACAATGACCGAAGCGCTGTTCGATACGTCAGCCATTGGCAGACCTCGCATTCTGATCCTTGGCGGCACGACCGAGGCGAGGCAGCTCGGCGAGCGCCTTGCAGCCGATCCTCGCTACGATGCGGCCATCTCGCTCGCGGGCCGCACCGCAGACCCGCGCCCGCAGCCTCTGCCGACCCGCATCGGCGGCTTCGGCGGCGCGGAAGGACTTGCCGCCTTCCTGAAGGCAGAGATAATCGCCCTGCTGATCGATGCGACGCATCCCTTCGCCGCCCGCATTTCTCACAATGCTGCTACGGCGTCGGAAACCACCGGAACGCCGCTCCTCGCGCTTCGTCGTCCCGCCTGGGAGCGTAAACGCGGAGATCGCTGGACGCGCGTTGAAAGCGTGGCCGAGGCCGTGTCCGCGCTCGGTGACGCCCCGCGCCGCATCTTCTTGGCGATCGGCCGGCAGGAGGCGTTCCACTTCGAGAAGGCCCCGCATCACAAGTACGTCGTCCGCAGCGTCGATCCGGTGACGCCACCGCTCGCACTGCCCGACGTCACCGCGATTCTCGCCAGCGGCCCCTTTGCGGAAGCAGACGAGATCGACCTGTTCCAGGAGCATGGTATTGAGGTCGTGGTCGCCAAGAACAGCGGCGGCCGCGCCACCTACGGCAAGATCGCCGCGGCGCGCAAACTCGGTATCGAGGTGATCATGATCGAGCGCCGCAAGCCCGCCGACGTTCCGTCGGTCGGCAATTGCGATGAGGCGCTCGAACGCATTCATCAATGGCTTTCCCCGGAATAGGACCGCGGCGTGTAGACGAGATCCGGCTTGCCGTCACGGGGGACGATCCGCGTTTCCGGCGAACCGATGATCACGCAGGTCGCCATATCGGCGCGATTGGCATCGGCTTCGCCGAGCGGCATCACTGTGATGCGCTCGTCCGGCCGACCAGCCGCCCGGCCGAAGATGACCGGGACGTGAGGAGGCAGAACGGTCCGAAGAACGCCGAAGGCTTCGCCAAGCTGCCACGGCCTTGCCTTGCTGATCGGGTTATAGAGGGCGATCACCAGCCCGGCCTCGGCGGCAAGCCGCAGCCTTTTCGTGATCACCTCCCAGGGCTTCAGGTTGTCGGACAGTGACATGGCACAGAAGTCATGGCCGAGCGGCGCACCGATGCGGGCGGCGACCGCAAGCATCGCGGTCACGCCCGGCGTGATCACCAGATCGATCTGCCGCCATTCCTCCGGTCCCTTGTCGATCGCCTCGCAGACGGCGGCCGCCATCGCGAAGATGCCCGGATCGCCACCCGAAACGACGCAGACATCCGCTCCCGCCGCAGCGCGGGCAAGCGCCGCCTGGGCCCGGTCCAGCTCCTCGCGATTGTCGGAGGCGATGCGGCGCTGATCGGCCCTGAGGTTCAAACGGTCGAGATAGGGACCGTAGCCGAAGAACTCGGTCGCGGCGGAAATCGCGTCCCGTGTCTCGGGCGTCATCTGCGCCGGATTGCCGGGACCCGTGCCGACGATGAAAAGCCTGCCGGTCATCGCCTGTCCTCCCGGGGCCTATCCTTCCAACCGGGGACGAGCACCAGCGAAAAATAAGGAGCCTCGTCGTCCGGCTTCTCGCCGAGCGGAATCATCGCGGCGTTCTTCATGGTGCCGCGCTCGACATAGATGGCCCCGCCGAGCCGGCCTGCGGCGGCAAGCGCCCGGCGGATTTTTGGCAGGTTGCGGCCGACCTTCATGATGACAGCGGCTTCGGTATCGGCAAGGCGGCGCTGAAGCTCGCCCTCGCCCATCGTGCCGGGCAGCACGGAAAGAACGTCGTCGCCCTGCACCAGCGGCAGCCCCGCGGCCGACCAGCAACCGGACATGGCGGTGATGCCCGGAATGACCTCGACCGGGAAACGGCCGGCGAGCCGCACGTGCAGATGCATGTACGACCCGTAGAAGAGCGGGTCGCCTTCGCTGAGCACCGCGACTGTCCGCCCGGCCTCAAGATGCACCGCGACGGCGTCTGCGGAGGCATTGTAGAAATCAGTGATCTGGCTCTTGTAGGCGCGGTCGTCTTTGTCGATCTCGATCGTCACCGGATAGTAGAGCGGCAACTCGATAAGATCCGGCTTCAGCAGGCCCTCTACCACCGCGCGGCCATTGCCGTTGCGTCCTGCCTTGGCGAAAAAGGCGACCACGTCGGCTTCGCCGAGCGCCCGCACTGCCTTCACCGTCAGAAGTTCGGGATCGCCGGGGCCGGTGCCGACACCGATCAATCTGCCCATCTCGACCGCGCTCACAGGCCCGGCCTCGCGAGAGAGTTGAGCGCCGCGGCGGTCATCGCGCTGCCGCCGAGACGGCCGCGTACGATCGCGAATGGAACGCCATAGGAATTCTCGGCGAGCGCATCCTTCGATTCCGCCGCACCGACGAAGCCGACAGGCATGCCGAGGATCGCCGCCGGCTTCGGCGCACCGTCGCGCAACATTTCCAGCAGGTAAAAGAGCGCCGTCGGTGCGTTGCCGATGGCGACGACGGAACCGGCCATCCGTTCGCCCCAAAGCTTCAATGCGGCCGCCGAGCGCGTATTGCCGATCTCGGTCGCAAGCGTCCCGGTGCGCGGATCGCGAAGGGTGCAGATGACATCGTTGCCTGCCGGCAGCCGCGCCCGCGTCACCCCATGCGCCACCATTTCCGCGTCGCAGAAAATCGGCGCGCCGTTTTTCAATGCGGTCCGCGCGGCAGAAACGAAATCCGGCGAGAAGACGAATTGGCGCGCGGCCTCGACGGAGCCGCAGGCATGCACCATGCGTACGGCGAGATCGGCCTCCTCTTCGGAAAAGCCGGAAAGATCGGCCTCCGCCCGGATGATCGCAAAGGAACGCTCATAGATGGCGTTGCCATCGCGGATATAATCGTAGTCCGGCATTTCTATCCCTGTTCAAACGCTGCGGCGATGCGCGCGACCCCGAGCCGTGTAAGACAGGACCGCGCCGATTCGCCAGCGTCTTTGTTTTCCCTGACCAGCGCACCGAGATGCGCTAGCGCGGTTTTTATACCATTCGCATCCGTGTAGGCGCTCGGCGCGACGGAAGCAGTACCATTTACGACAAGCGCATATCCTGATGGCGCACCAACAAGCGTCAGCTCCGACGATGACGGTCGCGCGCATCCCTTGGGACAGCCGGAGAGATGAACGGTCATCGAACCGTCGAGCAACTCGGGCGCCGCCTCGACCATCAGCCGTGCCACGACCTTCGTCTCCATCAGCGCCGAGGCGCAGGCTCCCGTACCGGCGCAGGTGGCAATATGATTGCGCGGATCATCCGGGGCAATGCGGAGACCAAGAGAAGACGCGAGCCGCTGTGCCGTCGCGGCCGCCTCGCGGTCGAGTCCGAGCACGAATAGGCCATGGCCCGGTGCGGGCCGGATCTCCGTCGCACCCAATTCCTCGGCTTTACGCAGGAACGCCGTCAGGCTGGCCGCATCCGCTTGGGCGTAGGCGAAACCGACGCCAAGCACTGTTACGCCATCGGCCACCACGTGCATGCCGGCAACCGGCGTGGCCGGCTCCGTCTCCAGGGTCGGCCTCGCCGGCCGGCGCTCTTCGCCCGCCAACTCGTTTCTTATCGCCTCCGCGTCGAGATCACGGCCGCGCGCGCTGTCGCCGATTGCGGCGAGCCTGCCGAGAACGGCCAAGAGGCTGGGAATCGTTTCGCGCGTATCGAGCAGCGCGACGGACCGCGCCGTGCGAGCGGTCCCACCGAGGGAAAGCAGCCAGGCTACGCCGTCATCCGCTTTCACTGCCTTGAGACGCAAGTCGGCAACGATGTCGTCGAGGTGAGCGCGGCCGCCGCCGTCGATGATGATCGAGAGCTTCGGCGCGAGCGTGAAAGGCGGATCGAGCGCGGCGATCGCTTCGCGCAACGCCCGAGCAAGCGGACGTGGATCCACGACCTCATCCGCATCGACCCCGGCAAGCGCTGGCGTTTCGATCGCGACGCCTTCGGCAATCGCAATGCCTGCCTCGCCGATTGCCGACGCGAGGCCGGCGACGGTGACGGCGGTCAGGCCTCGGACCTGCAGATTGCCCCGCGCGGTCACTTCCAGAATTCCGTTACCGAAGCGCTCGGCCGCCGCGGCAAGTGCCCGCAACTCCCCAAGCGTCATGCTGCCGGTCGCCGGGCGTAGGCGCACCAGCAATCCATCACCGGTCTGCATCGGTTTCGCGAGCGACGGACAGGCGCCCCGCCGCATGGCGGCGTCGGGAGCGGTCCCGTCGGATCTGGGCATGGCACAGCTTGTCATCGCGTTGGTCAATTCTCCCGGCAATAGGGCAATGGTCCCCCTTTCGATGGACGCTATATCACAGCCAAGCGCCTTGAGAGAGATCAAAGGGGAGGTGATGGTCCCCAATCCCGCGGCACGCACGCCTGCTATTCGTCGAAATCGGCGCCCTTGCGCAGGAGATAGATGTCCATGATCCAGCCGATGCGCTCGCGCGCCTCGGCGCGCGCCTTGAGGATCTCGTCCTTCACTTCGGCAAGAGGTCCGGAGATGACGATCTCATCCGGCGTGCCAAGATAGGCGCCCCAATAGATTGCGGCATCCGGGTCTTCGATCTTGTGGAATGCTTGCTCCCCGTCGAGCATGACGACGGCAGTTTCGCTTTTATCCGGGAAGCTTTCGGCAAGCCGCCTTCCGGTAGTGATCTCGACAGGCTTGCCGACGAGATTGAGCGGGATGCGGTGGCTGGCGCAGAGTGCCTGCAGGCTGGTGATGCCGGGAACGACATCGAAGTCGATAGCCACATGTCCCCGCGCCCTGACGCGTTCCACGATGCGGATCGTGCTGTCGTAAAGCATCGGGTCGCCCCAGACCAGGAAGGCGCCGGTCTGGTCTTCAGCAAGTTCGCCAAGCAGCAGTTCCTCATACGTTGCGGCGATGCTGCCGTGCCAGTCGTCGACGCTGCCGCTATAGCTCCGCCCCTCGGTCTGGCGCACCGGTACCGCGAACTCGACGGTACGGCTGTCGCTCCGCGTCACATAACGCGCACAAATGTCGCGACGGACCTCGGCAAGTTCGGTCTTCTTCGCCCCCTTGGTCGGAATGAAGAGCACGTCAGCCTTGTTGAGGGCGTTGATTGCCTGAATGGTCACGTGTTCGGGATTGCCCGCGCCGATGCCGATGATCAAGATATGCCGCATAATCTTCCGCCTGCTTCTCGCGCTGCGCCTTATGTGCAGTCTTTCGCCGATCGCAGGCGGCGACGCAAGGTTTGTCAGCGACAGGCGGGGGCGACGCAGCGCCAGACGCCAGCAACTAAACTCAGCGGCCGTCGGCAACCTCAGGGTTTTCCGGTAATCGCCAATCTATCGGATCGAAGCCCCTCGAAACGAGGAAAGCATTGGCCTTCGAAAAATGCCGGCAACCGAGAAAGCCCGAATGGGCCGAAAGCGGCGAAGGGTGCGGCGCCTTCAGCACCAGGTGTCGCGACTGATCGACGAAGGCCGCCTTCCTTTGCGCGTAGGAGCCCCACAGCATGAAGACGACGGGCTGCCGTTGCTCGTTGACCGCCCGAATGACCGCGTCAGTGAAACGCTCCCAGCCCCGCCCCTGGTGCGAAGCCGCTCGTCCCCGTTCGACCGTGAGCACGCTGTTCAAAAGCAGCACGCCCTGCCGCGCCCAGCTCTCCAGGAAGCCGTGGCGAGCGGGCGGAATGCCGAGATCGTCCTTGAGTTCCTTGTAAATGTTGACGAGCGACGGCGGCGTGCGCACGCCGGGCCGCACGCTGAAACAAAGCCCGTGCGCCTGCCCGTCGCCATGATAGGGATCCTGCCCGAGGATAACGACGCGGACCTTGTCGAGCGGCGTAAGATCGAGCGCGCGAAAATATTCGCTGCCTCTCGGGAAGATCTGTCGGCCGCCGTCCTTTTCCCCCAGCAGGAACCGCTTGAGGTCGCCCATATAGGCGCTTGAGAATTCCGGGGCCAACGCGGCCTTCCAGCTGTCCTCGATCCGGATGGTCGGTTCCATATGTTGTCGAGCCTCGTTTCGCTTCGACCGGAAATTTAAGCAGTTGAGCGGGCGCCGCAAGCGGTCCTGCGGGATTTCATTTTTCGATTCACCGTTCTGATCGGAACTCCCGAGGAGCATTGTATTTCTGCAGATATAACGCTAACCAGGAGAATAGATCCGTTATATCCTCAAATATCGCGACCGGACGGAGGCACGCATGCGGAGAGGACGAAGAATCTGGCTCAAGGGACTCGCGCTGACCTTGTGCGTCGCCTTGACAGGCGCGACACCTGACCCTGCGCAAGCGGCAGAAAGGATAACCGTCTTCGCAGCGGCGAGCCTGAAGAACGCGCTCGATGCGGTCAACGCCGAATGGCAGAAGGAAAGCGGCAGGCAGGCAACCGCTTCCTATGCCGCAAGCTCGGCGCTTGCAAAACAGATCGAACAGGGCGCGCCGGCGGATGTTTTCATTTCGGCCGACCTCGCCTGGATGGACTATCTTGCCGACAAGAAGCTGATCAAGGCGGACACCCGCGCCAACCTCGTCGGCAACCGCCTCGTCCTTGTTTCCGCAAAGCCCGATGCGCAAACGGTCGATATCAAGCCCGGTTTCGATCTCGCCGGTCTCCTCGAAAACTACCGCCTGGCGATGGGTGCGGTCGACTCGGTTCCCGCCGGCAGATACGGCAAGGCGGCACTGGAAGAACTCGGGGTCTGGCCGGCAGTCGCACAGAAGGTGGCGGGGGCGGAAAGCGTGCGCGCCGCTCTTCTCCTGGTATCTCGCGGCGAGGCCCCCTATGGCATTGTGTACCGGACGGACGCGGCCGCCGATCCCGGTGTCAAGGTGGTTGGCACGTTCCCGGAGGACAGTCATCCTCCCATCATCTATCCGATAGCCATTACGGCCGACAGCAAGAACACCGACGCAGCCGCCTATCTTGCATTCGTCACGTCGGCCAAGGCTGCGGCGCTCTTCGAGGCCGAGGGTTTCACGGTGCGGAAATAAGCGCGAAGCAACTCACGCAAGCACCCTCGCGTGAAATCTCGATAGATTTGCGCAGGTCATGAGGGTGTCGTGGCGCAGGACTTTGACGGGAGATTTGACGCTTGGACTGGATGGCATTGAGCGACGCGGAGTGGACGGCAGTCCGGCTTAGCCTGCGCGTCGCCACGGTCGCGATGTTAAGCAGCCTGCCGCTGGCATTGCTGGCCGCCATGGTCCTTGCGCGTGGGCGCTTCTGGGGCAAGTCGGTCCTCAACGGCCTCGTACATATGCCGCTGGTGCTGCCGCCGGTTGTCACCGGCTTCGTGCTGTTGCTTCTCTTCGGCCGCCGCGGACCGATCGGCGCCTTCCTCGCCGAGAATTTCGGCATCGTCTTCTCCTTCCGCTGGACGGGTGCCGCACTTGCCTGTGCGGTCATGGGCTTTCCGCTGATGGTGCGCAGTATCCGGCTGTCGATCGACGCAGTCGACCGCAAGCTCGAGGACGCCGCCGCCACGCTCGGCGCCGGACCGGCATGGGTGTTCCTGACTGTGACATTGCCGCTGATCCTTCCCGGCATCATCGCCGGCATGATCCTCTCCTTCGCCAAGGCGATGGGCGAGTTCGGGGCGACGATCACCTTCGTCTCCAATATTCCGGGCGAGACGCAGACGCTTTCCTCCGCGATCTACACTTTCACTCAGGTTCCAGGCGGCGATGCCGGAGCGATGCGCCTCGCTGTCGTCTCGGTCGTCATTTCCATGGCGGCACTGATGCTGTCGGAGATTTTCGCGGCATTCGCGGCAAAGCGCTCGGTGACGGCATGAGCCTTGAGGTCGAAGCCCGCCACCGGGTCGGTGCCTTTACGATCGACGCCGCGTTCACCTCCGACGGCAGCGTCACGGCGCTCTTCGGCCGCTCGGGCTCGGGCAAGACCTCGCTGATCAATATCATCGCCGGACTTCTCCGCCCCGATAGCGGCCGGATCGTCCTCGACGGAGACGTGATTGCAGATAGCGGACGGCGGATATTCACGCCGATCCACCGGCGCCGCTTCGGTTATGTCTTCCAGGAAGCGCGGCTTTTCCCGCACATGAGCGTCCGCAAGAATCTCGCCTACGGACGCTGGTTCGCCGGCGCGGAAAAGTCCGCCTCGCAGTTCGGGCGGGTCGTCGAAATGCTCGGCATCGGCCACCTGCTCGACCGTCGTCCCTCGACGCTTTCCGGCGGCGAACGCCAGCGCGTCGCCGTCGGCCGTGCGCTGCTCGCCTCTCCCCGCCTGCTACTGATGGACGAACCGCTCGCCGCGCTCGACGAGGCACGAAAGGCGGAGATCCTGCCTTATCTGGAGCGGCTTCGTGATGAAACGAGAATTCCGATCGTCTATGTCAGCCATTCGGTCGCGGAAGTCGCCCGGTTGGCTGAGCGCGTCATCGTGATCGAGAACGGTCGGGTCAAGGCATCGGGCGCTGCGGCCGCCGTCCTCAGCCAACCGGCCGCAGCGCATGCGATGGATTGGCGTGAGGCCGGCGCGCTGCTCGAGGGCGTGGTCGAGAGCCACGACAGCACACACAATCTGACGGTCGTCCGGGCGGGACAATGTCTCGTGCGCGTGCCGCAGCTCTTCGTTCCGCCGGGCCACAGCGTGCGCCTGCATATCGCGGCGCGCGACGTCATGCTGGCCACCGTGCGTCCCGAAGGCATAAGCGCGCTCAACGTGTTCGAGGGAACGGTCATCGATCTCTCGCCCGATGAAAAGGGCAGCATCGACGTTCGCGTGCAGTGCGGCGGCAACGTTATTCTCGCCCGCATCACCGCTCTGTCACGCGACGCGCTCCAGCTCGCACCTGGGAAACCCGTTCACGCGATCATCAAGACCGTGGCGCTCGATCACTGAGGGCGGATGAGGCCCGGCTTTCGCTCGCGTCTTGCCTCACTTGTCCGAAACCGTTTCCGTCACAGAAACAGCATTGGGATCGCGAACGGCCTCGAGCCAGTCGAGGTCATCCTCGATTGCCGCGCAAGCCTTTGCCTCCATCGCCCGGAAGCGCTGGATCAGCATTTCGCCGAAAGCCGTGACAGCGGCACCGCCCCCTTGCTTGCCGCCGCGCTGCGATTCCACCGAAGGCTCCTTGAACATCCGGTTCAAGGCATCGACGAGCAGCCAGGCGCGCCGGTAGGACATGTCCATCGCACGCCCTGCGGCGGAAATCGAACCGGTTTCGCGGATGAGCTCCAGGAGCATGATCTTGCCGCGTCCAAGGCGCTCGCCGGGCGGAAAGTCGATACGCAGGACCGGGCGGAGTTTGCTGTCTTCGTCACGCATGCGGCGAGCATAGAGTCTCGGCCAAAGTTCTGGAAGTCCGGCCGTATTGCGCGGTGTCAGAGACTCATGCCGCCGTCGATCACATGCACCTGGCCGGTCGTATAGGCAGAAATATCGCTGCCGAGATAGACGGCGAGCGCTGCGATCTCGGCGGGAGTCCCAAGACGCCCCATCGGCTGGCGCGCGATGAAGGCGGCGCGCGCCTGCTCGTAGTTGCCCTGAGCCTTCATCCGCTCCTCAAGTGAGGGGGATTGGACCGTACCCGGTGCGATGGCGTTGCAGCGGATGCCCTTGCTGATGAAATCGGTCGCGACCGACTTGGTAAGGCCGACGACCGCCGCCTTGCTCGCCGAATAGACGAAGCGGTTCGGCACGCCCATCGGAACGCCCGCCACCGACGACATATTGATGATCGAGCCGCCGCCTTTTTCGATCATGCCGGGAAGGAAGGCGCGGATCATCCGGAACATGGATTTCACGTTGAGGTCGAAGGCGAAGTCGTAGTCCTTTTCGCTCGCCTCGAGGATCGAGCCGGAGTGGACGAATCCGGCGCAGTTGAAGAGAACGTCGATGGCGCCGGTGCGCACTGCAAACGCGGCGACCGCCTCTTCGCTGAGCACGTCGAGCTTCGCGATCTCGATGCCCTGCGCCGCAAGTTCGCGGAGTTTTTCCTCATTGACGTCGGTCGCAATGACAGAGGCGCCCTCGCGGCTGAAAGCCTCGGCTGCCGCGCGGCCTATGCCTTGCGCCGCCGCCGTGATCACCGCCCGCTTTCCCGCCAGAAGCCCGCCCATGTTTCCTTCCCCATCCGTGTTGCACCCGCGGACCCTGGGTTCCGCGTCCTGCTCGCCAAGAGACATCGGAGCCCGCCGATCTGTCAAGCAATCGAAGTGTATTTTTATCGGAAAAAGACAGATAGAAGCGCCTGGATCACGTGCGAATTGTGCATCTTGGTCAGCTAATCGCTCGCCTGGGCTTGATCGGGGCCGACGAAGGATGCAGCGATAGCAGAAAGCCACGCATATCAAGAGACATTCATGCCCGGTCCCGTTCTCGACCCCGTCATCACCGACAATTCGCTGCCCCCGAAAGCCGACGTCGTCATCATCGGCGGTGGCATCATCGGCGTCAGCACGGCGCTTTTCCTTGCCGAGCGCGGCATTCAAGTCGTGCTCTGCGAGAAAGGTGCGCTCGGCGGCGAACAGTCGAGCCGCAATTGGGGATGGGTGCGCGTCATGGGCCGCGACCGCCGCGAGATCCCGCTTGCCATGGCGGCACTGAAAATCTGGGACACGCTCGATGCGCGCGTCGGCGGCGAAACCGGATTTCGCCGCAGCGGCATCCTGTATATTTCGGAAAACGAACAGGATATCGCCAACCGCGACGCCTGGCTGACGCATGCAAGGCAATATGGCGTCGACAGCCGCCAGATCGGCGCGGACGAAACGCAGTCCAGGATGTCGGGAGCCACAACCCGCTACAAAGGCGCGCTCTTTACCCCTAGCGACGGCCGGGCCGAGCCGCAGAAGGCGGTGCCGGCACTCGCAGCAGGGGCGCGACGCGCCGGGGCGCACATCGTTACCGGCTGTGCTGTACGCGGAGTCGAGAGAAGTGCTGGCCGGATCAGCGCCGTCATCACGGAAAAGGGTCGCATCGAAACCACGACAGTCGTCCTTGCCGGCGGCGCCTGGTCGCGGCTCTTCTGCAAGGGCCTCGGAATCCGGCTACCGCAGCTGAAGGTGCGCAACACCGTGCTGAGAACCGCAGCGGTCGACGGCGGACCCGAGGGCGCCGCCGCGACGGCGACCTATGCCTATCGAAAGCGCCTCGATGGCGGCTATACGATCGCCGACGGCAGCGCCAACCTGCACCCAATCGCCCCGGACAGTTTCACTTTCTTTCGTGATTTTCAGCCCGCGCGAAAGGCCGAGGGCGAAGCCGTGCAGGTTGGACTGAGCGCGCAGAGCTGGCGCGAGCTCTTCGAGATCGCACCCGTGCCGCTCGACCGCCCGGGCGCCTTCGAACGGCACCGGATCCTCGACCCCCGACCCGATTCGCGCTCCGCGTTAAGGGCGTTCGAGGAGGCGAGAAAGGTCTTCCCGGCACTCCGGCAGACGGCGCCGCTGCAGATCTGGGGCGGCCTGATCGATGTTACGCCCGATGCCGTGCCGGTCATTTCCCATGCTGAAAATGTCCCCGGCCTGATCATAGCCACCGGCTTTTCCGGCCACGGCTTCGGTATCGGCCCCGGCGCCGGTCACCTCGTCGCCGACCTCGTCACGGGAGCTCGGCCGATCGTCGATCCCGCGAATTTCCGGCTGTCGCGCTTTTCCGATGGCACGCCGATCGAGATCGCGCCACCGGTCTGACAGCTCGATTCGAACCCACATCCTCGAACCGGCCGCGCAAGAAAATTTCCCGCAATGGCCGCCGCTGCCTGTTTCCCGTCCGGCATCCGAGACGCAATGGCAGGATTCTGTCTTTCTTCAAGCGGCCGACGGCCGAGACCGCGAAAGCCCTTCATCTCCCCCTGAACTCATGGCAGTCTGTCAGCATATCCCCTCGGGAGAACGGGGATCACGACGGCACGTGGCAGCGTCGGGCGGAGGAGTACCCGATGGCGCGAGATCGTCGCCGTATCGTGCCGTGAGCCCGGCAATACTGTTCTCTCGATCATTGATTTTGCGCGCAATGCGCAATCCGGATGGGAGGCCGGAACCCGCATGAGCGATCTCGACCATTTGAGTTTGCATGTCCCCGAACCGGCCGTTCGGCCGGGCGATCAACCCGATTTCTCCAACGTGAAAATTCCGAAGGCCGGCTCCGTGCCTCGTCCCGAGGTGGACGTCGCGCCGGAAGAGATCCGGGACCTTGCCTATTCCATCATCCGCGTGCTCAACCGCGAAGGCGAAGCCGTCGGGCCTTGGGCGGGGCTGCTATCCGATGAGGAACTGCTCACCGGTCTCAGGCACATGATGATGCTACGCGCCTTCGATGCGCGCATGCTGATGGCGCAGCGTCAGGGCAAGACATCCTTCTACATGCAGCATCTCGGCGAGGAAGCCGTAAGCTGCGCCTTCCGCAGAGCCCTTCGCAAGGGCGACATGAATTTCCCCACCTATCGCCAGGCGGGGCTTCTCATCGCCGACGACTACCCGATGGTCGAGATGATGAACCAGATCTTCTCGAACGAGAGCGATCCGTGCCATGGCCGGCAGTTGCCGGTGATGTACACTTCCAAGGAGCACGGCTTTTTCACGATTTCCGGCAATCTCGCGACCCAATATGTCCAGGCGGTCGGCTGGGCCATGGCCTCGGCGATCAAGAACGACACGCGCATCGCCGCCGGCTGGATCGGCGATGGCTCGACGGCGGAGTCGGACTTCCACTCCGCTCTCGTGTTCGCGTCCACTTACCGGGCGCCGGTCATCCTCAACATCGTCAATAACCAGTGGGCGATCTCGACCTTCCAAGGCATCGCCCGCGGCGGTTCGGGTACTTTTGCGGCCCGCGGGCTCGGCTTCGGCATCCCGGCGCTGCGCGTCGATGGCAACGACTATCTCGCTGTCTATGCGGTGGCGCGCTGGGCGGCGGAGCGGGCGCGGCGCAATCTCGGGCCGACACTGATCGAATACGTGACCTACCGCGTCGGCGCGCACTCGACATCCGACGACCCGAGCGCCTATCGCCCGAAGACGGAGTCGGAAGCCTGGCCTCTCGGCGATCCGGTTCTGCGACTGAAAAAGCACCTGATTGTCCGCGGTGCGTGGTCGGAAGAGCGCCACGCCCAGGCGGAAGCCGAAGTCATGGACGAGGTGATCCAGGCGCAGAAACAGGCGGAAGGCCACGGCACGCTGCATGCCGGCGGCAAGCCTTCCGTACGCGATATCTTCGAGGGTGTTTACGCCGAGATGCCGCCGCACATCCGTCGCCAGCGGCAGAAGGCAGGATACTGACATGGCCAGAATGACAATGATCGAAGCGGTGCGCAGCGCCATGGACGTGTCGATGGCGCGCGACGAGAACGTCGTCGTCTTCGGCGAGGACGTCGGCTATTTCGGCGGCGTTTTCCGCTGCACGCAAGGGCTTCAGGCGAAGTACGGAAAGACCCGCTGTTTCGACGCGCCGATCAGCGAATCCGGCATCGTCGGCACAGCCATCGGCATGGCGGCCTATGGGCTGAAGCCCTGCGTGGAGATCCAGTTCGCCGACTACATGTATCCGGCCTACGACCAGATTACCCAGGAGGCGGCGCGCATTCGCTACCGCTCGAACGGCGATTTCACCTGCCCGATCGTTCTGCGCATGCCGACCGGTGGCGGCATCTTCGGTGGCCAGACACACAGCCAGAGCCCGGAAGCGCTTTTCACCCATGTCTGCGGTCTGAAGGTCATCGTGCCGTCGAACCCTTACGACGCCAAGGGGCTCCTGATTTCGGCGATCGAGGATCCCGATCCGGTGATGTTCCTGGAGCCGAAACGGCTCTACAATGGCCCGTTCGACGGTCACCATGAACGTCCGGTGACGCCGTGGTCGAAGCATGAACTCGGCGACGTGCCGGAAGGGCATTATACGATCCCGATCGGCAAGGCCGAAATCCGCCGGACGGGCTCGGCCGTGACCGTGATCGCCTATGGAACCATGGTGCATGTCGCACTCGCCGCCGCGGAGGAAACCGGAATCGATGCGGAGGTGATCGACTTGCGCAGCCTGTTGCCGCTCGACCTCGATACGATCGTACAGTCAGTGACGAAGACCGGGCGCTGCGTCGTGGTGCACGAGGCGACGCTCACATCGGGCTTCGGCGGCGAGCTCGTGTCCCTCGTTCAGGAGCATTGCTTCTATCATCTGGAAGCCCCTGTCGTACGGGTCACCGGCTGGGACACACCTTACCCGCACGCTCAGGAATGGGACTATTTCCCCGGCCCCGCGCGCGTCGGCCGCGCGCTCACCGAAGTGATGGAGGCCTGACGATGGGCGAATTTATCATCAAGATGCCGGATGTCGGCGAAGGCGTCGCCGAGGCCGAACTTGTCGAATGGCACGTGAAGCCCGGCGATCCCGTACGCGAGGACATGGTGCTCGCCGCCGTCATGACCGACAAGGCGACCGTCGAGATTCCCTCGCCGGTCACCGGCAAGGTTTTGTGGCTTGGCGCTGAAATCGGCGACACGGTCGCGGTCAAGGCCCCGCTCGTCAGAATCGAAACCGCTGGCGAAGAGGGCGAAGCACCCCCGGACAGCGTTCCGGAGGCACTTGCCGAAGCCGTGCTGGACGAGCCCGTCGCCGTCTCTGCCCCGCCGGCGGCGAAAGCACCGCCGAAGCCTGAGAGGACCGAGCCAAAGCCGGCACCGGCGCCGCGCGAGGCGTTGGACGTTTCCAAAAAGCCGCTCGCCTCGCCGGCCGTCCGGCTGCGCGCGAAGGACAGCGGCGTGGACCTCAGGCAGGTAACCGGCACCGGGCCGGCGGGCCGGATCACCCACGAGGACCTCGATCTTTTCCTGAGCCGCGGTGCTCAGCCGGCGCCGGCGACAACCGGTCTCGTCCGCAAGACCGCGGTGGAGGAAATCAAGGTCACTGGCCTGAGACGCCGCATCGCCGAAAAGATGACGCTCTCCACCTCTCGCATTCCCCACATCACCTATGTGGAGGAAGTGGACATGACCGCGCTCGAGGACTTGCGCGCGACAATGAACCGCGACCGCAAACCCGATCAGCTGAAACTGACGGTCCTGCCCTTTCTGATGCGGGCGCTGGTAAAGACGATCGCCGACCAGCCGGGCGTCAACGCGACCTTCGATGACGGCGCGGGAATCATTCATCGGCATGCGGCCGTGCATATCGGCATCGCCACCCAGACCCCCGCCGGCCTGACTGTTCCGGTCGTCCGCCACGCCGAAGCACGCGGAATCTGGGATTGCGCCGCCGAGTTGAACAGGCTGGCGGATGCCGCCCGCACGGGAACCGCAACCCGCGACGAGTTGACCGGCTCAACCATCACCGTCAGTTCGCTCGGAGCACTCGGCGGTATCGCCTCGACGCCGGTCATCAACCATCCGGAGGTCGCGATTGTCGGGGTCAACAAGATCGCAGTCCGTCCGGTCTGGGACGGGACGCAATTCGTGCCGCGCAAGATCATGAATCTTTCGTCAAGCTTCGATCACCGCGTCATCGATGGCTGGGATGCCGCGACCTTCGTCCAGCGGTTGAAGACGCTGCTCGAAACGCCGGCGCTGATTTTCGTTGAAGGGTGATGCGGTCATGAAGGAAATTTCCTGCAAACTTCTGGTGCTTGGCGCCGGTCCCGGCGGCTATATCTGCGCCATCCGCGCGGGCCAACTCGGCGTCGACACGGTCATCGTCGAAAAAGCAAAGGCCGGCGGCACCTGCCTGAATGTCGGCTGCATTCCCTCGAAGGCGCTGATCCACGCGGCCGACGAATTCCACAAACTCCGCGCGGCGGCGTCGGGCAAGAATCCCCTCGGCCTTTCGCTGAGCGCGCCGGCGATCGACCTGGCGCAGACGGTCGCCTGGAAGGACGGCATCGTTGGACGGCTGAATAGCGGGGTCACGGGCCTGTTGAAGAAGGCAGGGGTCAAGGCCGTGGTCGGCGAGGCGCGCTTCGTCGACGGCAAGACCGTCGACGTCGAGACCGAGACCGGCCTGCAGCGCATTCGTGCCGAGGCGGTTGTCATCGCCACCGGCTCGGCGCCGGTCGAACTTCCCGACCTGCCCTTCGGCGACAAGGTCATCTCCTCGACCGGAGCGCTGGCGCTGAAGACTGTTCCGCAGACGCTCGCCGTCATCGGGGGCGGCTATATCGGCCTGGAACTCGGCACCGCCTTCGCCAAACTGGGCTCGAAGGTGACCGTGCTTGAAGCCATGGACCGCATCCTGCCGCAATACGACGCAGATCTTTCAAAGCCGGTGATGAAGCGCCTCGCCGAACTCGGCGTCGACGTCTTCACGCGCACCGCCGCCAAGCGGCTCTCGGCGGACGGCCGCGGCCTGCTTGCGGAAGAAAACGGGCGCCCCTTCGAGGTACCTGCCGAAAAGGTCCTCGTGACGGTCGGGCGCAGACCCGTGACGGAGGGTTGGGGGATCGAGGAGATCGACATCGATCGCGCCGGAAAATTCATCCGCATCGACGACCAGTGCCGCACCTCGATGCGCGGCATCTACGCCATCGGCGACGTCACCGGCGAGCCGATGCTCGCGCATCGCGCCATGGCGCAGGGCGAGATGGTCGCCGAGATCGTTGCCGGGCGTAAGCGGAGCTGGGACAAACATTGCATCCCGGCCGTCTGCTTCACCGATCCGGAGATCGTCAGCGCCGGCCTTTCACCGGATGAGGCACGCGCGACCGGCATCGAAATCAAGATCGGCCAGTTCCCGTTCCAGGCGAACGGCCGTGCCATGACGACGCTTTCCGAAGACGGCTTCGTCCGCATCGTCGCACGCGCCGACAATCACCTCGTGCTCGGCATCCATGCGGTCGGCCACGGCGTTTCGGAACTCTCGGCGACCTTCGCGCTGTCGATCGAGATGGGCGCTCGTCTGGAAGACATTGCCGGCACGATCCACGCTCACCCGACCCAGTCGGAGGCCTTTCAGGAAGCGGCTTTCAAGGGATTGGGCCACGCGCTGCATATTTGAGGCGGGCGAGATTGCCCCTCAACCCGCTGCCGCGACCTTCTCCCCGCAGGCGGGGAGAAGGAGCAAGCCGCGCCCCATTCAATCCCATCGCCGCTTCTCCCTAAACCCCGGCCGCCCAAAGCCGTCCGCGGGTCAGGCTCCAATTTGCATGTAGAGCGACAAATCAGATCACGACTGTCCCCTCTCCCCGCGAGCGGAGAGAGGGTTGGGGTGAGGGGCAAAGAAGCTCAGAAACTTGCTACTGCAACAGTTCCAGCCCGACCGCCGTCGCCTCGCCGCCGCCGATGCAGAGCGAGGCGATGCCGCGCTTGACCCCATTCGCGCGCATCGCATGGAGCAACGTCACGACGATGCGAGCGCCGGAGGCGCCGATCGGGTGGCCGAGAGCACAGGCGCCGCCATGGATGTTGACGATGTCGTCGGAGAGGCCGAGGTCGCGGATCGCCGCCATGGCGACAACGGCAAAGGCCTCATTGATCTCGTAGAGGCCGACGCTGCCTTTCTCCCAATTCAGCTTGTCCATGAGCTTCTCGATGGCGCTGATCGGTGCTGTGGTAAACCAGGCGGGCTCCTGGGCGTGGCCCGCATGGCCGGCGACGATCGCAAGCGGTGTCAGCCCACGCTTCTCCGCTTCGCTGGCGCGCATCAGGATCAGGGCGGCGCCGCCGTCGGAGATGGAGGAGGAATTGGCAGCCGTGACGCTGCCGCCGTCGCGAAAGGCGGGTTTCAGCTTCGGTATCTTCGCGGGATCGGCCTTCGTCGGCTGTTCGTCGCGCTCCAGGTTCGCACTCCCGCGCTTGCCACCATCGGTGATCGCCACGATCTCATCGGCAAAGGACTTGTCCTCCGCCGCTTTCAGCGCTCGTTCCAGAGAGCGCAGGGCGAAGGCGTCCTGATCGGCGCGCGAGAATTGATAGTGCTGAGCCGTATCCTCGGCATAGGTGCCCATCAACCGACCGGAATAGGCGTCCTCCAGCCCGTCGAGGAACATGTGGTCCTTGACCTCGCCGTGGCCGAGCCGGAAACCACCACGGGCCTTGGGCAGCAGATAGGGGGCGTTGGTCATCGACTCCATGCCGCCGGCGGCGATCACCGACGCACTGCCGGAGAGAAGCGCATCGTGGCCGAGCATCAGCGCCTTCATGCCGGAGCCGCAGACCTTCGAGACAGTGGTCGAGGGCGTTTCCTTTCCGAGGCCAGCGCCAATCGCCGCCTGGCGAGCGGGATTCTGGCCGATGCCGGCCGGCAAGACATTGCCCATCAGCACCTCGTCGACCGAGTCGAGAGCGGCGCGTTCGAGAGCCGTCTTCAAGGCGATGGCGCCGAGTTCCGGTGCCGTCAGGTCCTTCAATCCTCCCTGAAAGGCACCCATCGGCGTACGCGCCGCCGACACTATAACCACTGGATCGCGATTGCTCATCTTCGTCCTCCCAAATGGAGAGCGACGTTTCCGCCCCTCATCCCGCTGCCGCGACCTTCTCCCCGCCAGCGGGGAGAGGGCCAGGGTGAGGGGCAAGCGCCCTCAGCCCCACGCGTGCGCGTCAGCGTAATCTGAGAGCGACTATAGCCGCGGAAAACGGCGAAGCAACAGCGGCAGTCGCTGGTTACGTCAGCCCATCCGCTCCGACGCATAGCTTCCCGGGCTTGGCGGGAAGACGACGACGCGGTTGCCGTTGATGAAGCAGCGGTGGTGGATGTGGGCGTGCACGGCCCGGGCCAGCACCTGGCTTTCGACATCGCGGCCGATCGAGACATAATCTTCGGCGCTCTGGGCATGGGTGATGCGGGCGATGTCCTGTTCGATGATCGGACCCTCGTCGAGATCGGCGGTGACGTAATGCGCCGTTGCGCCGATCAGCTTCACGCCGCGCTCATAGGCCTGCTTGTAGGGGTTCGCCCCTTTGAAGCTCGGCAGGAAGGAATGGTGGATGTTGATGATCCGTCCCGACATCTTCTTGCAGAGCTGATCGGATAGGACCTGCATGTAGCGGGCGAGCACCACAAGCTCGGCTTCGCTCTGCTCGACGATTTCCATCAGCCGCGCTTCGGCTTGCGGCTTGTTCTCCTTGGTCACCTTGATGTGGTGGAAGGGAATGTCGTGGTTGACGACCACCTTCTGGTAGTCGAAGTGGTTGGAGACGACGCCGACGATGTCGATCGGCAGCGCGCCGATCTTCCAGCGGTAGAGCAGGTCGTTCAGGCAATGGCCGAAGCGCGACACCATCAACAGCACCTTCATGCGCTCCTCGGAATCGCGGATCTCCATCGTCATCTCAAAACGCTTGATAACCGGCGCAAAGCCTTCGCGCAGTTCCTCCAGCTTCGCGCCTTCCTGACTGATAAAGGTGAGGCGCATGAAGAAAAGACCCGTCTGGAGATCATCGAATTGCGAGCTATCGCTGATGTAACAGCCTTTTTCCGCAAGATAGCCGGTGATGGCAGCGACGATGCCGCGGGTGGATTTGCAGGTGACGGTCAGCACATAGCTTTTCATCGATGGGTCTCTCGTTCTTGAGGTGTTTCCGGCGCCCCCTTATACGGGCAGTCACGCGAAAACTAGCGTGGCGATCTCAGCCCCGCCGATCCATTCGCGACATCGGCTGGACGGAACAGGTCACGACGAGCGCGGAGAGCTCCGCCATGGAGACTTGGGGACGCAGGCTAGGATTTTGCCCGATCGGGATGCGCGCTGACAAAGGCCTCGATCTGAGCGCAGCGAGCGTCGATGGCGACGATCCTCGGGCAGGCGGAAAGATCGACGCCCCAGCGCCGTGCGTTGTAGACCTGCGGTACAAGGCAGAAATCCGCCATGGTCGGTCGGTCGCCATGGCAGAACTCTCCGGTCGAGGGGTGATCCAGCATACGCTCCACCGCAGCAAGGCCTTCACCGATGAACTTCTTCATCCACGCTTGGCGTGCGGCCTCGCCGTCCCCGGCATTGGCCATGACATAGGCAATTACCCCGAGATTGCAGACAGGATGGATATCCATGGCGATGGCATAGGAAAGCGCACGCACCCGCTGCCTGCCGACCGCATCGGCCGGCAGGAAACCGCTGCCCTCTCTCGTCTCCGCCAGGTACTCGATGATCGCCAGCGACTGGGTAAAGCGTTCGCCATCGATATCGAGCACCGGCACCAGCCCCTGCGGATTGCGGGCGAGATGTTCCGGCCCGCGATGGGCCGCAGCGAGTAGATCGACCGGAACGGAGGCATAGGTCTCACTGAGCTGGTTGAGTGCGATCCTCACACGATAGCTCGCCGACGAGCGCCAGTAGTCGTAAAGAACGGTTTCGTTCGCCACGTTTGCCTCCCGGCCGTTTTCCTTGTCTCGTCAGGCCCGATCGGATTTTTCGACCGTCTGCTCGATGGCGCCGAAGATCGAATGACCGGTGCGATCCTTCATCTCGATCCGGACCACATCGCCGAATTTGAGGAAGTGCGTCTTCGGCGCGCCGCTGTCGATCGTCTCGATCATGCGGATCTCCGCGATGCAGGAATAGCCGGCCCCGCCTTCCGCGACGGGCTTGCCCGGCCCGCCGTCGAGCTTGTTGGAGACGGTGCCGGAACCGATGATCGTGCCCGCCGAAAGCGAGCGGGTGCGGGCCGCATGCGCGATCAATTGCGGGAAGTCGAAAGTCATGTCGATGCCGGCATTGGCGCGGCCGAAGGGCTTGCCGTTGAGATCCACATGCAGCGGCAGGTGCAATTTGCCGCCATCCCAGGCATCGCCGAGTTCGTCGGGCGTCACCGCGACCGGCGAGAAAGCCGATGACGGCTTCGACTGATAGAAGCCGAAACCCTTGGCGAGTTCGCCCGGGATGAGGCCGCGCAGAGAAACGTCATTGACCAGCATGACGAGGCGGATCGCCTCGCGCGCCTCGTCGAGGCTTGCGCCCATCGGCACGTCATCGACGATAACGGCAACTTCGCCCTCCATGTCGATGCCCCAGGTCTCGTCCGCCATCACGATCGGATCGCGCGGCCCGAGAAAGCCGTCGGAGCCGCCTTGGTAGATCAGCGGATCGGTCCAGAAGCTCGCCGGCATCTCGGCGTTGCGCGCCTTCCTGACAAGCTCGACATGATTGACATAGGCGGAGCCGTCCGCCCACTGAAAGGCGCGCGGAAGCGGCGATGCGGCATCATGCTCGTGGAAACGCATTGTCGGCTGGGACCCGGTCTCGATGCCTTCGGCGACGCGCGCGAGCCGCGGCCCCGCATGCGCCCAGTCGTCGAGCGCGGCCTGAAGCGTGCGGGCGATATGGCCCACCTCGGAACAACGGGTCAGGTCTTTCGAGACCACGACGAGCTTGCCGTCGCGGGTGGAATCTTTCAGCGTCGCGAGTTTCATAGGCTGGTGTTTCCCGGTGTGTTCTGTTTGATCCGCGCCGGACGGCGCGGATTTGGAGAGCATGTCACGGATTACAGATGGAAGTCACTTGATTCCCGGCGTTCCGTCGAATTTCCGCTCAAGGCCGGCCCAGCAATCGATATAGTCTTCCTGCAGCGTCTCCAGCTCGGCGGCGAACTTCGTCAATTGCTGCGGGAAACGGGTCTCGAACATGAAGGCCATGGTGTTGTCGAGCTTTACCGGCTTCAACTCTCCGTTCGACGCCTTCTCGAAACCGCTGGCGTCAGGTCCATGCGCCAGCATCATGTTGTGCAGGCTCATGCCGCCCGGGACGAAGCCTTCCTCCTTGGCGTCATAGCGGCCAAGGATCAGCCCCATGAACTCGCTCATGATGTTGCGGTGATACCAGGGCGGACGGAAGGTATGTTCGGCAACCAACCACCGCGGCGGGAAGATGACGAAATCGACATTGGCCGTGCCCGCCTCGCCCGAAGGCGCGGTCAGCACGGTGAAGATCGACGGATCGGGATGGTCAAACAGGATCGCACCGACCGGAGAGAAGGTCTTCAGGTCGTATTTATAGGGCGCGTAGTTGCCGTGCCAGGCAATGACGTCAAGCGGCGAATGGCCGATTTCGGTGACATGGAAGGAACCACACCATTTTACATGGACATGGCAGGGCATTTCCTTGTCTTCGTAGGCTGCAACCGGCGTCTTGAAATCACGCGGGTTGGCAAGGCAATTGGCGCCGATCGGCCCGCGATCCGGCAGCGTGAACTTCGCGCCGTAGTTTTCGCAGATATAGCCACGCCAGACCTTCTCCTCGCTGAGCCGAGTGACCTTGAACATCGTCCCGCGCGGTACCAAGCAGATTTCCGAAGGTTCCACGTCCATCTTGCCGAGTTCGGTGAAGACGCGGATCGCACCCTTCTCCGGCACGATCAGCAGTTCGCCATCGGCATTGAAGAAGTAATCGTCGACCATATCGGCGTTGAAGGCATAGGTGTGGGCTGCCATCCCCGTCTGCGTCAGGACATCGCCGGCGGTCGTCATGGTGCGGATGCCTTCCAGGAAGTTCAGCTTTTCCGAAGGTGCCGGAAGCGGGCTCCAGCGCAATTGCCCGAGCGCCAGCGAATGCTCGGCAATGTGCGGCGCCGTCTTCCAATGCGGATAGTCGATCTTCTTGAAACGTCCGGTGTGCCTGACGCTCGGGCGAATGCGATAGAGCCAGGAGCGCTCGTTGGTGCCGCGCGGCGCGGTGAACGGAGAACCGGAAAGCTGCTCGGCGTAGAGACCATATTCGCATTTCTGCGGACTGTTCTGCCCCTGGGGCAGAGCGCCCGGCAAGCCTTCGGTCTCGAAATCGTTGCCGAAGCCGGGCATGTAGTTCAGCTCCTGCTCGTCCAGCGACGTTGCGCCCGACTGCTTCTTTGCCTTCTCCAACATGACGCGCACCTCCATTTGCCTCCGGAGCGCCGCGCTCTCAGCAATTTAGCTTGAAAGCGGACGCCACACATATTAGTTACAATCGTAACTATCTATTTTGTAACTATCAAGGACGGCCGATCATGGCGCTGCCCGAGTTCGAGCTGGAATCCTTCCTGCCCTATCGACTCAACCGCGCGGCGGAGTTCATCGCGCTGCGCTTTGCCGCGCAGTACAAGGCGCGATACCAGCTGACCCGGCCCGAATGGCGCACGCTCGCCGCGCTCGGCAGTTCCGGACGCAGCATGACGGCGACCGAGATCGGTGTGCATTCCTCCATGCACAAGACGAAAGTGAGCCGTGCCGTTTTCGGTCTTGAGCAGCGCCGCTGGCTGAAGCGGGAGGAAGACGGCCGCGACCGCCGTCTCGAGCATCTGGCGCTCACGCCGGCCGGCCTTTCGGCCTACGGCGAATTGACGGAACTTGCGCGCGCCTATCAGGCCGAACTGAGTACGACCCTTGGAGCCGACAACATGAAGGCGCTTTCGAAGGGGCTGCGCGCCGTGGAGCGGGCAATTGTGCGCTCGGCGGGATACGCTCGCCCAAGCAAGATCTAGCCCTTCATACGCTCCGGAATCGGCAGCCCCTCGAAACTCTTCAGCGTCTCGAGCACGATCGACGTTTTCACATGCTGGACGCTGTCATGCGGCAGGAGCACGTCGTTGACGAAGCGCGAAAGTCCGGCCAGATCGGGAGTCACGACGCGCAAGTGATAGTCCATTTCCCCTGTCAGCGCGTAGGCCTCCAGAACTTCGGGCAAGCCGGAGACGAGCTTGCCGAAGCGCTTGGCGTTGTCGCGATTATGCGTGGCAAGCGTCACCGAGATCACCACCATCAGATCGAGCCCCAGCTTCTGCCGGTCGATCTGCGCCTGATAGCCGGTGATATAGCCCTCCGCCTCCAATCGCGAACGCCGCCGCGAACATTGGGACGGCGAAAGCGCGATCCGTTCGGACAACTCATTATTGGTCAGATGCCCGTCGCGCTGCAATTCACTGAGGATCTTGAGATCGAAACCGTCAAGCTGCTCCATTCATGCGCCCTCGCCTGCTCTGCCGCACAATTCATGCGTTGAATCGCCAAAAACACGCAAGAATACAAGCATCATGCATCGGATCTGCGCCATACTCCAGCAAAGTTTGGAAGAATGAAGAGGAGGCTTCCGATGGGCCCGTTTCCACACGACGCACCACCCCCAGAAATCAGCGCGGATAACCCGGCCGGAACGGACGGCTTCGAGTTCGTCGAATTCGCGCATCCCGAGCCGGGGAAGCTGAAAGAGCTCTTCACCCGGATGGGATATGCGGCGGTCGCCAAGCACAGGACGAAGGACATCACTGTCTGGCGGCAGGGCGATATCAATTACATCGTCAACGCCGAGCCGGGCTCTCATGCCATGCGCTTCGTCGACAAACACGGCCCTTGTGCTCCGTCGATGGCCTGGCGGGTGGTCGATGCAAAGCATGCATTCGAGCATGCCGTCTCCAAGGGCGCCGAGCCCTATACCGGAAACGACAAATGCCTCGATGTTCCGGCAATCGTCGGCATTGGCGGTTCGCTCCTCTACTTCGTCGAAACATACGGCGCCAAGGGCTCGGCCTACGACGCCGAGTTCGAATGGCTGGGTGAGCGCGATCCCAAGCCCGCGGGCGTTGGTTTCTATTATCTCGACCACCTGACCCACAACGTCTATCGCGGCAACATGGACAAGTGGTGGGCCTTCTATCGTGAACTGTTCAACTTCAAGCAGATCCACTTCTTCGATATTGACGGCCGTATCACCGGCCTCGTCAGCCGGGCGATCACCTCGCCTTGCGGCAAGATCCGCATCCCCTTGAACGAGTCGAAGGACGACACCAGCCAGATCGAGGAATATCTGAAGAAGTACAAGGGAGAAGGCATCCAGCATATCGCGGTCGGGACCGAGGCGATCTACGACGCGACCGACAAGCTTGCGGAAAATGGCCTCAAGTTCATGCCCGGACCGCCGGAGACCTATTACGAGATGTCGCGCGAGCGCGTCCACGGCCATGACGAACCGATCGACCGGATGAAGAAGCACGGCATCCTGATCGATGGCGAGGGCGTGGTGAATGGTGGCATGACGAAGATCCTGCTGCAGATCTTCTCGAAGACCGTCATCGGACCGATCTTTTTCGAATTCATCCAGCGCAAGGGGGATGAAGGATTCGGCGAGGGCAATTTCCGCGCCCTGTTCGAATCGATCGAAGCCGACCAGATCCGCCGCGGCGCACTTGGACCTCAGGCGGCCGAATAGCCTTGCAGCACCGCGCGTCTGACAGGAGCGCGGTGCTGTGGGATAAGAAAACATGCGATAACGCCGAGAAACGCGAAAAAGCCTCTCGCCTGGCGGCGAGAGGCTTTTCATCCAATGATGCCGCGAACCCGCATCAGTTACGCCAGCGGGAGCCTAGCCGCACTTCAGAGAGGTCCGCCTCTTGCGTGAAATAGCGCGAAGCGGCCTCCGTCCGGTTGCGCACGTTCATCTTCTTGTAGATGTTGCGCACATGGACCTTGACGGTGTTTTCCGACAAACCGAGACGATCGGCGATGATCTTGTTCTGCGTCCCCATGCAGATCAGATCGAGAATCTGCACCTCGCGCGTCGTCAGCATGCCGATGTTCGCATCACGCTTCGGCTCCGGAACAACAAAGGATTCGACCGCGGCTTCCCGGCGGGCACCGAGCGCGCCGCCGGCGAGCCCCACCGGCGCCAGGCGCCGGAGCAGTGCAGCCGGAAAATGCTCGCCGCCCTTCATCAGAAGGTCGATGACGGTCAAGCAGACGTCCAGATGAAGGTTCAAGGGCAACACGCCGTGAATCAATCCTTCATCGACAAAGCCGGCAATCGACGAATCGAGCGCATCGGCTTCCTCCACCACGAGCCCGATCGAGGCCTTCGGATGGAACTCATGAATCATCCGGAGAACGGACGGAAAAGTCGCCACTGGTATGCGGTAAAGCATGACCAGGCTGACATCGACGAGGTTTCCGTCAAGTAGGCCTTCGGGGTCGGACAGGCTCACGATGTCCTGGCCTTGGAATCGCGCGCCGACCGCCTGCATCAGGCATTCAGCGAACAGGTCCACCTTGGCGAGCATTACGATTTTATTTTTCTTGGGTAATACTTTGTTGTTGTCTTCAAAATCGCTCACGTTCGAGCTCGTACGGTACATTTATCCCCTCCTTGGGAATTCCCATTAATTTTTACGGGAGTTCTAACCCCACTGGGAGCAAGCCCATCTTTGAAAAATTTCTTCAAATACTGCGGAAAGTGACGAATAAAAATTTGCGATAGCTAATGTATCGTAAAGATGGGGGATGCGAAACCACCCAAAAGGGTTAGGCGCTCGCCACATTCGCGTCTAAATCGTTCGAAAACGAACCAATTTTGGGCTAATCGCCCGAAAGCCGCCAGTTGAAGGGGCGCATTTCGCATGCTCAGTCAAACACCCCTGGTTTTCGAGGGGACTTGCGAACGAGTTTGCAAGGCCGGTCGAGACGCACGGACGATCGCCCGGGTTTCGGTGAGGGAGCATCGGCGGCCATCCTCATAGCTACAACGGATTATAACCATGCCGCACGGAATGCCGTGAGCACGGTTCGAGGCTGACAAAGACCGGCACACCGCATGTCCCGCGACAACGTCGATGGAGTCCAGCCTAACAATTTGATTCCCTGCATGAATCTTCATTGCCAGTCTGTCGTCTCCGCAATTTCGGGTCAGCTGCCGGCCGCGCCACCCTAAATCAGGTCGCGCGGGATTCACAAGTATTAACATGGTCTTAACGGCGTCACCGGTTTCGAGAAAGGTTCAAAAAAGCCATTGAATACAAACGGCTAACCACAATTGATGTCTTTCGTTCCGCTGGTTTCGGGCCCACACTGCCATCGTCGCGCTTGAGTTTGCGCGGCCCACGGACTGCCTTTTGTTCCATGCGTAGCAGCCGCGGAGTACGTATATCGAGTTGCTACTCGACAATGCGAATGTAGCCTGTATTTGTAGCACGTAGCAATTTATACGGAATACATACAAGCAAAGTATATTATGAAAACAATAGGGAATATATCGGAACCCAACAGACGAATTAGCCTTCGTGATTATTCGTCTGAACTTCACAAGAGAGCCAGCCCCGCAAAAATCCTATAGAAGATGAAAGGGTTTCGGTGCTGGCTCCCTCTGAGGAGGGAGTTAGTAGATGGCCGATACCCCGTTAGAGAATTTGCGGGCCGACGACAGCATCAACACCGATGACGACTTGAAAATTGGCGCGCTCGCCGACGGCCTCGCGAGCGGCGACGTCAATGAGCCCACGGCCGACAGCGACGGGACGCGCCATGGCCGCGCTGCTGGCGGCGACAACAAGGCCGAAGCCAAAGAGAGCAGTGATGATCGGGGCAACCATCCTTGTTCCGACAATGAGCTCGCGGCGCCGGACGAGGCCAGCGGCCCCGACAATCCCGGTATGATCGGTGACGTCACCCTCAATCTCGGCGGCGATCCCCTCTCCTCCAGCTTGAACCTCGATCACATCCTGAACTATTCGCAGAGCGGTTTCGGGAACGATGGCGGATTCAGCATCGTGCAGGCAAACAGCCTCGCCGACCAGGACCATGCCTACAGCATCAAAATGAACAGCAGCAATGCCGACAACGTTCCGGCCGCGGATGGCGGGCACGCGGAGAGCGGCGATGGCACGCATTTCGGCGCGATTTCCGGGTGGGATCTCAAGGTCGGCCACGAGCTCGATGCCAGTTCCACGGCGGACACTTCCGCGAGCCTTGCAAATGCGGGTTTCCATCAGGAAATCGTTCAGGGTGCGAACCTCCTCAGCAACGCCGTCGATGTCAATGTCGTCGGCGGCGACATGCACGCAACCTCTATTGGGCAGGACAGCGACGGTTGATTGATCCTTGCACAGCAAGTGTGCACGGGCCGACCACACCGGTGCACAGATGGACCGTTGATTTGGGATCGGTTCGACGCGCCTTGGCAATCGCCTGCCGGCCCGCCGGAATCCTCCTTTGCTGCGGAAGGGAAGGATCGGGGTAATGCACGCGGAGAAGATCAACGAAATTGTCGCGCATTTCCTCGGGCTGTTCGAGACGGCAAGCGACGAGGCACGCATAAGGCATCAATATCTGCAGGGCAGCGAAACCTGGAAGCCCGCGCCGGAGGACACCGCCAGCGACACGCCGCTGCCCGATTTCAAGTGCTCTTTCGAGCTGAAGGACTACGATCCGGACATTTCCTATCAGCCATCCGGCTATCGGCTCGATGGCCCCGATATCGCCGAACGCGCCCAACCTTCGGACGATGACTTCCCCGATCCCTTTTCGCACAATGACCTGGTCGGCCAGCCCAGGCTTTTCGGCACCGTTACGAGCCCGCCCGACATAGCACCGGAGCACATGCAGCTCGTCCAGGACGGTCCAGGCTCGTTCACCGGTCAAATTCTGCAGCTCAATCTCCTTCACGACGACGACGTCGTCAGCATGAACGGCACGGTCCGTGACACGAGCCATGTCACGGACAAGCTCGCGGATTATGCCACCGAGGCGACGAGCACCTCCCCGCTGGCGCAATTGAGCCAAATCGACAGTTTCGAGGCGCTTTCGGCGCTCGCCGCGAATCTCAAGGCCTTCGCCGCGACCGCGCGTGCCGACGAACCGCAGGAACCGGACGATCCCGCAACGCTCGTTGACGGCACGCCTGCACCGGTGCCCGACACTGTCGCACCCGCCGACCTGCCGGAGGATGAACACGGCACCGCGGTTCTCGCAGCCGACGACATCGAAGGCGTCTATGCGAACGGCACACATCTCGACGTTCTTCCGGAACTCGCCGATTACCTGCCCGCCGACAACCTTCCCCTCGAAGGAGCCGCCCCTCCATCCGCCGCCGCGCAAGGCGCCGGAGGGCTTCAACCGGTCGGCGATGGCGGCAGCACGCTGGAGGTTGAGGCAGGAGCCAACAAGGTCGGCAGCTTCGCGAGTATCGTCAGTGCCAGCGCTGCGGCACCGGTCACGGTTGTGATCGGCGACTACCATCAGATCGACGTCATCTCGCAATCCTACGTCTATGCCGACAGCGATGAGGTGAATGGCCCACTCGCCGAGACCGCTCACGAAGCCGCGTCGCAGACGATTGCCGTAAACATCGCGAATTTCGAGCGCCATGAATTCGAGGCGCCCGCACAGGAGACGACGGACGCTCCAGACCAATTGTCGATCTTCCCGACGAGCTGGCGCGTCGACGTGATCGATGGCGACCTGTCGATTGTCCATTGGATCGAGCAGTACAATTTCGTCAGCGACAACGACACTGTCGCCATTACCGCCAGCGGGGTGGAAACGACCGTGCTCACGGGCGGTAACGTAGCCGTCAATTTCGCCTCGTTCCTCGATCTCGGCATGCAGCACGACCTCGTGATCGTAGGCGGCCAGATCCTGGACATGAACCTCATCAGCCAGATCTCGATCCTCTACGACAACGACCAAATCCAGGGCGTCTCCGCCGGCAACGGCATCACCCTGGCTGACGACGGCAATCTTGTCTGGAACATGGGATCGATCGAGAACATCGGCGACAACGATCGCTTCGAGACCGTGCCGGACTACATGCTTCAGGTCGCCGACAATATCCGGGAGGGCACGAACGAACTGCCGGAAGAGCTGGCGCTCAACCAGGACTTCGCCGGGTACGCGAGCCTGCATATCCTCTATATCACCGGTAATCTCTATGACATCAACGTCATCCAACAGGTCAGCATTCTCGGTGATGCCGATGCTGTGGCCTACGCAGCCGGCGAAATGCTCAAAGAAGAATTCGACGCCGAAGTGGCCGTCCACGTCGGCGACAATGCGGTGGTCAACGTCGCGCAGATCATCGACTACGACAGCCTCGGCGACACAACCTATATCGGCGGCGAGCTCTATTCCGACTCGATCCTTATCCAGTCCGGGATCGTCGACGGCGGCAGTGACGGCGACACGACGCGCCTTCAGCCGGACCGGGACGGGCTTGCAAACGAGGTCATCGCATTTGTCGGCGAAGACGAACCAGCACCGAACAGCGGCGAGCGCGTCGGCGACCCCTCCGAGACATCGTGGGGCGACAGTCAATGGAATGACGTCATGCACACGATGCTGACGTAACGACGATCACGAGGGAGTGCCATGAACGACCTGTCCAAACGGTATGTCGATGGAGGCAAACCGTTGCCGCACTCCTCACCGGCGCTGAAGTTGCCGGAAACACCCAAAGCCTCTGTCGAACGCATCGAAATCATCAACTCCGCCTTTGAGGAACCGCGAAAGACGGGTCAGGACGCAGCGGGACGATCGCCTCCGCATCCGGAACAGCCGGGCGACGAAAACAGCATTCACGACGAGCTCAAGACGCGACCGGGCCGGCCGCTGTCGCCGACGATCAACAATGAGCCGGGCCCATTCAGGGATGGGGACCGTCGTCCGAGCGCGCGCGATGGCGGCGGCAAGGCCGGCGACAACGGCGGAGAGGGCAAGGATACATTTCACAGACGGACGGGACCGGTAAACTTCACCACAAGCCTTCACAACTGCCTCGCGGCCGTCCAGCGTAACATGCTGGTCGTCATCGTCTTTACCGTGGCGATCAACATTCTCGTCCTCGCCATCCCGATCTACCTGTTCCAGATTTCCGACCGGGTGCTGACAAGCCGGTCTCAGGATACGCTGCTCATGCTGACGGTCGCCGTTCTCGGCGCCATCGTTCTGCAGGTCGTTCTCGATGCCATCCGCCGTTTCATTCTGATGCGGACCGCCGTCGAAATCGAGGTGCAACTCGGCGCGCCGATCCTCAGCGCCGCGGCGCGGGCATCGCTGCACGGCAACGGGCGAGACTACCAGGTGCTCAGCGACCTGCAGCAGCTTCGTGCCTTCATCACTTCCGGAACGCTCATCTCATTCCTCGACGCGCCGCTGACGCCGCTCTTCGTAGTGGTCGTCTATTTGATCCAGCCGCAACTGGGGCTGATCGTCGTCTTTTGCTGCGTCGTCCTTTTCGTCATTGCCTATCTCAATCAGAAGGCGACGACGCGACCCTTCAGCGAAGCCAACGCGTTCCTCGGCCGCGCGAATTTTCACCTCGATTCGATGTCGCGCAATTCGCAGATCATCAATGCGTTGGCGATGATCCCGGAAGCGGTGAAGATGTGGGGGCATGAGACGGCCGCTTCGCTCAAAGCGCAGGTCTATGCCCAGGACCGCAATATCATGTTCACCGGCGCCTCGAAGGCGGTGCGGATGTTCACCCAGGTGGCTCTCCTCGGCTGGGGAGCGCATTTGTCGATGATGGGTCATCTGACGGGCGGCATGGTCATCGCCGCCTCGATCATCGCCGGGCGCGCCCTTGCTCCGGTCGAAGGAGCGATCGAGGGCTGGAACCAGCTCAACCACTCGCGCGCGGCCTACGGCCGGATCAGGCAACTTCTCCTGGGTTCGCCGCTGAACTTCCCCCGCCTGCGCCTGCCGAACCCCGAGGGCCGGCTCGACGTCGAACGCATCCTCTTCGTGCCCCCGCCGCAGAAGCGCGTAATCCTCAACGGCATATCCTTCTCGCTCGCAAAAGGCGAAGCGCTTGCCATCATCGGCAATTCCGGCTCCGGCAAGACGACACTCGGCAAGATGCTGGTCGGATCGATCCTGCCGACATCCGGCAGTGTGCGGCTCGACCTCATGGACCTTAGAAACTGGGATCAGCGGCAGTTCGGCGAAAGCATCGGCTATCTGCCGCAGGACGTGCAGCTCTTTCCGGGCACGATCAAGGCGAACATCTGTCGCATGCGTGACGATGTCGAGGACGCGATGATCTACGACGCGGCCGTGCTTGCCGACGTGCATGAACTGATCGCCACGTTCCCGCAGGGCTACGAGACAGTCGTCGCCGCAGACGGCGCTCCCCTCTCCGGTGGGCAAAAGCAGCGTATTGCGCTCGCGCGGGCCTTCTTCGGCAATCCTAAATTCGTCGTTCTCGACGAGCCGAATTCCAATCTGGACAGCAATGGCGAGGCGGCCCTTGCGCGCGCGCTTCTCCACGCGAAGAAACAGGGAATCACGACCGTGACCATCACCCAGCGCCCGGCCCTCTTGCAATGCGTCGACAAGATCATGGTGCTCAACGAAGGCACCGTTGCGATGTTCGGCGCGCGCAATGAAGTTCTCGCCGCACTTGGCGCAGCAACGAATGACGACCATGCAAAACCACGTATTCGTGGAGATCGTCGATGAGCCAGAGCAGGAAGGGCGCAGATCCGCACAATGCGGCGGAGTGGTACTCCGAGGTTCCCCGGTCGATCAGGCTGCATAGCTTCGCGGGCCTTGCCCTGATTGCGGCGTCCTTCGGCGGCTTCGGCTATTGGGCCTTTGCCGCACCGCTGGCGGCTGCGATCATTGCTCAGGGAAGCTTCGTCGCCAACGGCAACAACAAGATCATCCAGCACCTGGAAGGCGGCATCATCGAGGAACTGCTGGTCGACGAAGGAGACAAGGTGAGGGCCGGAGATATTCTGGTGAAGCTCGACCAGACCCCGGCGCGCGCCAACGAACGCATGCTCAACCTCAAGCGCCTTCGCCTGGAAGCGGTGGTCGCGCGGCTTCGGGCGGAAGCGATGGGCAGCGACACCTTCCAGGTACCGGACATCGTCGCCGAGCAGGCGGACGATCCGGACGTGCGGGCGATCATCGAAAGCCAGAACGTCAATTTCCAGAGCAAGAAGATCAAGCTGCAGGATCAGTTGAACCTCATCGACCAGAACATTCGCTCCCTCGAATTTCGCGCCAAGGGCTACGAGCTGCAGCGCGCATCCTTCAACAAACAGATGGAGATCCTGGCGGAAGAGCGGCAATCCAAGAGCAGGCTGGCGGAAAGCGGCCTGATCAGGCGGCCGGAACTCCTGGCCCTCGACCGGGCGATCGCCGACGCGATCGGCGAGATCGGCCGGCTTGAGTCGGAGGTAAAGGAGAGCAACACCCAGATCGATCGCTACCGCCAGGAAGCCGTTATAGCCATCAATACCAACAAGCAGACCGCCCTCGACGGTCTGGAGGCGGCCGAAGCCGATCTCGATGCCGTGCGCGAGCAGGTCCGTGAGGCGGCCGAGATACTTGACCGCGCCACCATTCGCTCGCCCGTCGACGGAACGGTGGTACGCAGCTATTTCCACACGGCCGGCGGCGTGATCGCGACCGGAAAGCCGATCATGGAAATCCTGCCGGCGAACGTGCCGCTGATCATCGAGGCGCAGGTGCTTCGAACGGCCATCGATCAGCTCAAGGTTGGCGAGGATGCAACGATACGCCTCTCGGCGCTGAACCGCCGCACGACTCCCGTTCTGAGCGGCAAGCTCTTCTATGTCTCGGCCGACTCCATCGAGGAAACGGCCGGCGGACAGCAACGCGACGTCTACATCGTCCGCGTGGAGGTGCCCGCCAGCGAGATCAATCGAATCCACGGGTTCCATCCGGTGCCCGGAATGCCGGCCGAAATCCTAATCACGACGTCCGAGCGAACTTTCTTCGAATACCTGACGAAGCCGATCACCGACAGCATGTCGCGGGCATTCAAGGAAACCTGAGGGGAAGCGTCATGGCGGCGGCTCAGGAGGTGCTTTTGCAGGTTGGTCGACTGAACTACGTCTGGACCAACACCGAAAGCCTTTTGATTTACATCATCGCGCACCTGCTGAAGGTCGACAAGGAGTCGGCCATCATCGTCTTCCTGACGCTGAACACGACACGCGCGCGCATCGACCTCACGGAGCGCCTGGCGAAGCTGCCGGCGACCTCGCCGCAAACGCGCGACGAGGTGCTGTCGATTACCGAGCGGCTGAAACAGCAGTCGAAGATGCGCAACAAATACAACCACTGCATCTACTCCTTCGATGAACAGGGAGCGATCTCGAGCACGCAGTTGATGCGGTTGGTCGAGGGCGAGAAGGAGGTTCGCTACGGCAAGGTGGAGCAACTCGACGCGCGCGAACTGGCACGTCTCGAAAATGCGATCCGCGAGATTACCGACATCAGCAAGGCCCTCTGGGCGTTCATCCGCTCACGCCCGAATTTCGACGAACGGCTGATCTGACCGCTCTCTTTGGTGGGGCGACCGACCTGGCCTATCGCGACAGGCGCATATGCCGATTGACGTCCTTGTAAAGCAGGTAGCGGAAATTGCCCGGGCCGCCAGCGTAGCAGGCCTGCGGGCAGAAGGCGCGCAGCCACATGAAGTCGCCCGCTTCGACCTCGACCCAGTCCTGGTTCAACCGATAGACTGCCTTGCCCTCGAGAACATAGAGCCCGTGCTCCATGACGTGCGTTTCGGCGAAGGGAATGACCGCACCCGGTTCGAAGGTGACGATGGTCACATGCATATCGTGGCGCATATCCGCCGGATCGACAAAACGCGTCGTCGCCCACTTGCCGTCGGTGCCGGGCATGGGCGCGGGCGTGACGTCGGCCTCGTTGGTGAAGAATGCCTCCGGCGCATCGAGCCCTTCGACGGCCTCGTAGGCTTTGCGAATCCAGTGGAACCGCGCGGGCACGTTCCCATGATTGCGCAGCCGCCATGCGCTGGTCGGGGGAATGAAACCGAAACCGCCGGGGCGAAGCACATGCCGGCGACCATCGAGTTCGACGGTGATCTCGCCTTCCATGACGAAAAGCGCGCCTTCAGCCGCAGGATCGAGTTCCGGCCGATCGCTGCCACCGCCCGGTGCCACCTCCATGATATATTGGGAGAATGTCTCGGCGAATCCGGAAAGCGGACGCGAAAGGACCCACAGGCGCGTGTTTTCCCAGAAGGGAAGATAGCTCGTGACGATGTCCATCATCACGCCCTTCGGAATTACCGCATAGGCCTCCGTGAAAACCGCACGCCCGGTAAGAAGCTCCGTCTGCATGGGCGCGCCACCCTTCGGTGCGAAGTAAGTCCGTTCAACCAACTCTCGTCCTCCACGACATTCAATTTCGGTCTTCGGTTCCACCGTCTACATCTTCCGTAAGCGAAATGCAGCAATTCAAACTGCTACAGCGACCTTTGCGCGTCTGACAAGACGCGCGCTACCGACGCAACGCTTACATCGACGGCAAGGAACGCGGCGCCAGCGTCGCGCTCGACCGTCGGGCCGGATCGTTGGCGCCGAGCCGGCGAACCGCAAAATCCTGGGCCTCCTGAAGCTGCCGCAGCGCGCCCTCGTAATCGAGATTGGTTGGCCTGCCTTTCTCGACGACAAGTGCCCCGTCCACGTAGACCGCGTCAATGGCGCGTTCCGCCGCGCAATGCAGCAGATTGCGCAGCGGATCATAGACCGGCTGCATCGCGGCATGCTTGAGATCGACCAGGAAGAAGTCCGCCTTGGCACCGTGGGCCAGGCGTCCGATGTCCTGGCGCCCGAGCGCCCGCGCACCCGCAAGCGTGGCGGCCTCGAATACGCCTGAGGTTTCGACATCGAAGACGGAGCCGCCGGCGATGCGGGCACAAATCATCGCCTGGCGCATCTCTTCCAGCATATTGAACGGATAGCTGTCGGTGCCGAGCGCGACGTTCACGCCGCTTCGCCGATAACGGCCGAGCGATTGCAGCACCATGCCACTGCGCGCAAAGGTGACCGGACAATGCGCCACGCTGGCGCGGCGTTCGGCCAGCAGCGCCAGGTCAAGCTCAGTGCGCTGCCGTGTCCAGGCATGGCTGTCGACGAAGATGCAGTGGCCGATGATGAGATCGTCGGCGAGCAGCCCGAGTGCGTCCAGATATTGTACGGCCGTCAGGCCGGTGCGCCGCAGCAGTTCCTCGTGCTCCGCCATCGTCTGCGCCGCATGGACCGTTATCGGCACCCGGCGGGTGCGGGCGGCCTCTGCCGCATCCTGGAGAAGTTCGGCGGAGCAGGTTTCGATCTGCGAAGGCGAAACGATCCCGCCGAGACGGCCTGAAGGATGCTCCCGCGCGGAATCGACGACTTCGAGGGCACGGGCGAAGGCTTCGCGCCCCCGGCCCTTGTCCCAGATGAAATCGAGACGACGGCTTTGCTCGACGTGCCAGGAAGCTTCGCGAAACCCCGGCGCGACATAGGCGCGTGCGCCGCTCTTCGCAAGCGTCGGCAGCCACGCGTCGTGCGGGGCGGCGATGTCGATGAGCGTGGTTACGCCGCTGCGCAGGAGGTCGCCCAGCATCACCGTCAATGACGCTTCCAGCGTATCAGGGCTGATCTCGATCAGGTTCGAGTATTCGTAAAGCGCATTGCCCCAAAGGGCGGCCGTGCCGGCATCCTCGAACAGGCCCTTGGAGATCGGCTCCTCGCCCGAGTGGCAATGCACGTTGACGAGGCCAGGCAACACCATCTTGCCCTTGCCGGAAATTTCCTCGTGGAAGTGGCCGTCATAGCGCCCGCCGACTTGGATGAAGCCATCCCCGTCGAAGGCGATGTCGCCATCGGATAGATAGACATGGCCCTCAGTCCTTTGATCGAAGGCGACGATCGTGTCCGTGTTTCGAATGACCCGAATGTTCTTACGCATGTGTGATCCTGAAATGCTGCTCCAGAAAACGGCTGTAGATCCCCATCAGGGCACTGAAGGCGAAATAGACGGCCGCCGCGAAGACATAACCCTCGAGCACGGCGATGCCCTGCCATTCCGGGTCACGGAGCGCTGAGCGAACGGTGTCGAGAAAGTCGAGAAGGCCGACGATCGTGACCAGCGTCGTATCCTGAAAGAAGCCAATGAACAGCCCCACCATCGGTGGAATGACTTTCTTCAGCGCCTGCGGAAGAACGATCTTGCGCATGACCTGCCAATAGTGCAGGCCGAGCGAATAGCCCGCCTCGAACTGCCCCTTTGGAACGTCCTGCAGGCCGCCGCGCACGATCTCCGCGATGTAGGCGGAGGCGAAGAGGATGATCGCCACCTGCGCGCGCAGCAGCTTGTCGACAGTCCCGCCATCCGGCATGAACAGTGGCAACATGACGGTCGCCATGAACAGGATGCTGATCAAGGGCACGCCCCTGACGATCTCGATAAAACCGACCGCGAGCACGCGAATGGCCGGCAGGCTCGACGCCCGCGCAAGCGCCAGCC
Organism: Sinorhizobium psoraleae; assembly: GCF_013283645.1. Taxonomy (GTDB): domain Bacteria; phylum Pseudomonadota; class Alphaproteobacteria; order Rhizobiales; family Rhizobiaceae; genus Sinorhizobium; species Sinorhizobium psoraleae. Next base: position 542,261 of record NZ_JABEKV010000001.1, on the reverse strand, counting down.
CGATGCCGAGCGGCAGCGCGCAGGCAAGGCCGACGAAGGACAACATGAAGGACAGGGGCAATCCTCCCCACTTCGTCGTCGGCACATCGGAGAGGCCGAAGAAACCGCCGGCCATCAACACATACAGCAACGGCAATATGGCTATGACCCACGCGCACAGCAGAGCGCGAGACCAGAAGCGCGGGATCATCGAGACGAGACAGCTTGCAAGGAGAATAAGCAGGGCAACGAGCGGCCGCCACTGTTCCTCGAACGGATAAAAGCCGAAGACCATGTAGCGTAGCTTCTCTGCGACGAACGGCCAGCAGGCGCCGCTGCTTGCCTTGCAGTCGGCGGCATCGCCATGGAAAACGGCGTCGATGAACAGCCAACCGAAGGCGAGCTTGGCGCCCAGAAAGATGAAGGCGATCGACAGCAGGCTGACGAGGGAATTTGCCGGCGTCCCGAAATAGGGTGCGAGCAGACCGAAACGTCGCGCTGGAGCTGCGGGTCTCAGGACCGGCACCGAAAGGGTTTGAGTATCGGCCATCAGCGCTCCTTCAGCGCGACGCGCGCATTGTACCAGTTCATCGCCAGGGAAATGACCGTGGACAGGCCGAGATAGACGCCCATGAAAATGGCGATGGTCTCGATCGCCTGCCCCGTCTGGTTCATGACCGTATTGGAGACCATCACCAGATCCGGATAGCCGATCGCGATCGCCAGCGAACTGTTCTTGAACACGGTCAGGTAAGTGTTCGTCAGCGGCGGGACGATCAGGCGAAGCGCCTGCGGGAGGACGACGAGCCGCATGGTCCGTGAACGGGAGAGACCCAGAGCTGCCGCAGCCTCCCATTGTCCCGCTCCGACAGCCTGGATGCCGGCGCGAACGATTTCGGCAACGCTCGCGGAGACGCTGAGCATGAGCCCGAAGAGCAGCGCGACGAATTCCGGCCGCACATGCAGCCCGCCCGTCAGGCGAAACCGACCGGCCTCCGGAACATCCCAAGTAACCGAGACCGCACCCAGCACCCAGAGGAGAAGCGGAGGAGCCAGGAGCGCGAGAAATGCAATTGCGGTGCCGTGGTTCGATCGTCCGGTGACGATGCGCTTTTGACGAGCGATGCGATGGATGAGAAGGGCGGCAGCGGCGCTGGCCACAATGGTAATGGCGATCGCGGTGCTGCCCTTACCGAGGATCAGCGCCGGCAAGACCAGGCCGCTATTGGAAAGAAAGACGCCTGGCAGCACGTGAAGCGCCTGCCTGACCGGCGGAAAGACCAGGATGATCAGCGAATACCAGAGAAAGAGATAAAGCAGCAGGGGCACATTGCGCAGCACTTCCACATAGGCAAGCGCCAGGCGCGCAAGCAGCGGGTTGCGTGACATGCGCGCAACGCCGATCACGAGCCCGAGAAAAGTGCCGAGCAAGGCGGCAAGTGCCGAGACCTTCACCGTGTTGACAATTCCGACCAGGATCGCCCGGCCTATGCTGTCGGTCGGCTGGTAGGCAATGGCGGCCTCGCTGATGACGAACCCGGCCTGACGCGCCAGGAAGCCGAAGCCGGTCGCGATATTCTGCTTGGCGAGATTGTCGCTTGCAGCGGCGAACATCGTCCAACCGGCAAACGCCACAAGGGCTATCGCACCGAACTGATAGCAGAAGGCGCGGACCCGCATATCATTCAAGAACACCATGACGACCGCCGCGTTACCGAGAGGCACATGAAAGGCTCGCACACTACAGCGCCGCGCGTCTTATCAGACGCGCAAAGGACGCTGTAGCACTTTGAATTGCTGCATGTTTTTGTCCTTGAATCGGCCACGATTTAAGGACACATGCAGGAGCGCCGCGCGTCTTATCAGACGTGCAAGGCCGCTGTAGCACTTTTGTCCTTGGATCGAAGGACTCAAGGAAACATGCAGTAGGCGCGCGAGCCGGTTCGCTCAGCGGAACGGCGGGGCGTAGACCAGGCCGCCGGCGCTCCACAACGCATTCGGTCCGCGGGTCAGGCCGAGACGCGTGCCCTCACCAAGGTTGCGTTCGAAGATCTCGCCGTAATTGCCGACGCCCTTGATGACGTGATAGCCCCACTTGCCGTCGAGGCCGAGCATGGTTCCAAGCTCATCGGTGACGCCGAGCATGCGCTGGATTTCCGGATCCTCGCTCTTCAGCATGTCGTCCACATTGGACTGCGTTATCCCTTTCTCTTCCGCCGCCATCAGCAGCCATACCGACCAGGACATGATATCCCGCCAGTTGGAGTCGTTCTGGCGAACGGCAGGGGCCAGCGGCTCCTTTGAAATCGTCTCGGGCAGAACCTGATAGTCGTCCGGATTGTTGGCGACGGCGCGAATCGATGCGAGATCGGAGCGATCCGAGGAAATCGCCTCGCATCGTCCCGCAAAGAAAGCAGCCCTGTTTTCATCCGGGCTCTCGAAAACCACCAATTCGAACTTGCCGCCGATCGAGCGGAAGAAGTCGCTGAGATTTTGCGCCGTGGTCGTCCCCGGCAGCGTACAGATTGCGGCCTCGGTCAACTCCTTCGCGCTGGAGACGCCGAGCGACTTGGCGACCATCAGACCCTGGCCGTCGTAGAAGACCGTCGGGCCGAAATCGAGGCCGAGCGAAGACTCGCGCGAGAAGGTTTGCGTCGTCTGCCGGGAAAGCAGGTCGATTTCGCCGGACTGCAGCGCCTGAAAGCGCGTGTTGATATTGGTCGGTACGAATTCAACCTTTTCCTCGTCGCCGAAGACGGCGGCGGCGACCGCGCGGCAGATATCGGCGTCAAAACCCTGCATCCGGCCTTTTTCATCGGGCGCGGCGAAACCCGGCGTGCTCAGCGAAATGCCGCAAACGAGCTTCCCGCGCGCCTTTACCGTATCGAGCGTTGCCGCATGCGCCGTACTCGCCACGGCACCGATGGCAGCCGCGCAAAACGTCAAAAATTTCTTTCTCATATTCCCCTCCCGGTTTGCTTCTGTCGGTCGTGTTCGGAAAGCGCCCGCCTCCCCAGCAAAGCGCCCGCCCTATCCGCCGACCGTGATTTGTGTACAATGCCAACCGCAACAAGGCAATGCCATTGCATACAATATGATGCATAAAAACCCAGGTGCACGCGGGTCACCCGCCTTCGCGTCCGAAAGGCCGATTGATTAACCAGGTAGCCGAAAGATGCGCATTGACAATGGCTTCACAAATCCAATATGCGGTATCGTATACAATGATGTATTCTTTTCTACTCTCGAAGCCACTGACAACTCAATGGGGATGCCATGAGGATCAAGCTCATCAATCCGAACACGACCGGTTCGATGACCGACCTCATCGCCGCCGCAGCGCGATCGGTAGCGGCTCCCGGGACCGAGATCATCGCGGCGACGTCGCGATCGGGTCCTGCCTCGATCGAGTGCCACTTCGATGAAGCGATGAGCGTTGTCGGCCTCATTGACGAAATCATCGACGCGCCTGCAGCCGACGCCTATGTCATCGCCTGTTTCGGTGATCCGGGTTTGTTCGCCGCGCGCGAGATAACCGACGCGCCGGTCTTCGGGATCGCCGAAGCCGCCATGCATGCGGCAACATTCGTCTCCACCGGTTTTTCGGTCGTCACGACGCTCGAACGCACCCGGATCATCACCGAGCATCTGGTTCGCAACTACGGCATGGAGCACCAGTGCCGGCGCGTGCGCGCGACGGATGTACCCGTACTCGAACTCGAGCGGCCGGAATCCAATGCACGCGCCACCATTTTAGCCGAATGCGAACGCGCGCTCGTCGAAGATCAGTCGTCGGCTATCGTTCTCGGTTGCGCCGGCATGGCCGATCTTGCGGCTTATCTGGAGGATCGGCTGCAGGTCCCGGTCATCGACGGCGTCGCTGCGGCGGTCAAGTTTGCCGAGGCGATCGTCGGCATGGGTTTGAAGACGTCGAAGCGCGGCGATCTTGCCCCGCCCCTGCCGAAGATCTATCGCGGCAAGCTCGCAAGCTATGCTCCCGGAAACGGGCTGGTCGGCCCGACCACGTCGCTCAAGGCCGGCTGATTCCACCTCGAACGATGGAAATACCGGCGCCGGCTTGCAACCGTCAGGCGACGGGTTTGAATAGCGCCGCGAAGTCTACGCGCGACGGCTGATCGGCGAGGTCGATCTGCGCCTCGATGTGGCGGAGGTGATGCTCCATCGCCCGCACCGCCGCCTTCGCATCCCGCTGCTTCAGGGCATCGATGATGTCGCGATGCTCGCTCTGCGAACAAGGCACAGCGCCAGGCGATTCGTAGAGCGCGATGATCAGCGACGTTCGCGAAACGAGTTCCTGGACGAAATCCCGCAACACGGCATTTCCGGCGAGCGCCGCGAGTTCGAGATGAAAATCGCCGGAGAGCTGGAGCCGCCGCTTCTTGTCATTGCGGGTAAGCGCCTCCGCCTCTGCATCGAGGAGGTCCGTGAGCCGGCCGATGCCCGCATCGCCAATCGTCGCCGCAAGCTTTTCAATGAGAATGCACTCGACGCCGCGGCGCGCCTCGAACACTTGCCGCGCCTCCTCGATCGACGGCCGCGCGACGAAGGCACCCTTGTTCGGAATGAGGTCCACGAGCTTCTCGTGAGCGAGACGCTGCAGGACCTTGCGGATGATGGTTCGGCTGACGCCGAAAGCTGTTGCCAGCGCGTCCTCCTGCAACGGCGTCGCGGGCCGGATCTGATGATTGATGATGGCCGCGTAGATTTCACTGTGAATGCGCTCGTCGGCCCGGCCGGCGCGTTTGCGCGCAACGCCAGATCGGTCCGACTTGTCGGCGCTCGTGGTGGCTCCTGGCACGCGCTGCATCGCACTTTCCTGTACAAGGTCTCCTGACGAAGGCTTTCCGCCAAAGACCTGATGACGCAAACCGCGGCGGATTACAAGGTGACCCGCGATCGTACCTTCACCAATGTATACAATTCGTCCTAATTTCGAAAATCAGCGGTCAACGATCCGGTAACTGGGCGAAAAGATCTCCTCGACCGGTGGGTGACCGAAGGTGCGCAGCGGATATTTCGCGATCACGCCCTCGAACTGCATCTGGGCCCGCTGGCGATAAGCTCGGTCGTCGACGCCCGGAATGACGCCATCCTCCATGACGAAGCGGCCGCCGATCATCACCGATTTCACCGATTGCGCCGAAGCGTTCAACATCAGGGTCTGGATAGGGTCGATGGTCTGGCCCATGAACGGATCGTCGAAGTCGACGACGATCAGATCGGCGGCCGCGCCAGCCTGCAGCCGGCCGAGATCGGGACGGCCGAGCGCATCGGCGCCGCCGATCGTCGCGGCGTCATAGAAATCCTCCGAGCGGCAGCCTTCGGTGCCGCCTTCCTCGACTCGGCAAAGCATCATCCCGACCTGCATGTTGAGGAACATGTCCGGCGGATAGGTGTCGGTCCCGAGGCCAATGCGGATACCCATGTCGCGATAGGCGCGGAAGGATTGCAACGCGGTGCCGTGTCGGGCCGAGACGAGCGGGCAATGAACGATCGTGCCGCCGCCGTCCCGCAGGATCTCGAGGTCTCGGCCCGGTCGGTCGATGCCGTTGCAGCCGCTGACATGGGTTCCATGCGGCAGGATCGCACGAGGCGACAGAAAGCCGAGACTGTCGAGCCACTCGGCCGGACTCATGCCGCGCAGCTTGAGTACGCTGTCATATTCGAAGCGCGATTGGCAGCAATGCAGACGGATCGGCACATCCAGTTCGGCGGCGGCCGCCGCCGACCGCTTGAGTAGCTCCGGGGTGCAGGTCTCGATCCTGTCCGGCGCCAGCATGGTGCGGATGAGTCCACCCGCTTCCCCCTCGAACCTGCGGCAGAAATCGATCGCGTCGGCGAGGCCGATGAAGCCGCGCTCCTCGTCGAAATGGTAATCGATGGTGCCGTCGCGTCGGACGAAGGAGTTGCCGGAACGATAGGCCGGTCCGAGATAGACGCGCAGCCCGAGATCGCGCGCGGCTTCGGCGGCCGCCGTGAACTCGGCGACCGTCTCGCCCCATTGGCGATAGAACAGCGAAGCGATGGGCAGTGCTGTCGTGATGCCGCTGCGGATCAGCCGCGAGAAGGCGTAACGCTTCTGGAACGCCAACTCCTCTTCGCTGTACATCTCGAAGGGGCCGCTCTCCATATAGGTTTCCGGCCAGATACGCCCCTTCTTCCACGCCGGCTGGTTGTCATAGCCAAGCACGGTCGTATCAAGGTCCGAGAGCGCATCGAGGTCGACGAAGCCAGGCCCGATCAGCGCATTACCGTAGTCGATGCGGCGCGCGACAACGCCTTGGTAGCGATGGCCGACGAAGATGATGCGGTCGCCGGTGACGACGATTTCGCCATTCGGATAGAGGCAGTGGCGGCCGTCGGCGTGGCCGACAACCCAGCGGGCGGTAAGCAGCAATGGTTCATGCATATCGGAAACTCACTCTACGGTAAAAAGAGCCTGGCCATCACGCGCGACCGGCTTGCCGCGCTTCAGCACCAGTTTGCGTCTCGGTCGAGCGGCAACCGCCTCGGCGACCGTTTCCGCATCGACCAGCACGATGTCGGCGAAGGCGCCTTCGCGAAGGCCATAGTCCTTCAGTGCCATGACATCGGCACCGCCTTGCGTGCAGATATGGAGCGCATATTCGACTTCGTCGTCGCGGCGGAAATTGTTGCGCAGGCCAATGAACAGCGCCCGTTCGAGCATGTCGAGATTGCCGTAGGGACCCCAGGTGTCGCGAATGCCGTCTGAACCGGCACAGAGACGAACGCCAGCGTTCCGCAGTTCGGCCGCCGCGGGTACCGGCCGCGAAGCGGGTGCCGTGGTCGCAATCGCAATGTCCTCGCGCGCGAGCTTTTCGACCAGCGCGTGAGCGCGGGCGCGGTCGGTCATGCCGAGGCAGAAGGCGTGGCTGACCGTGACCTTGCCGCGCATACCGTGCGCACGGGTGCGCTCGACGATCATCTCCAGCGAAAACGCGCCCAACTCGTCCGGTTCGTGCAGATGGATGTCGATGGGCTTGCCGTGCTTCTCGGCTAGGTGGAAAACGACGTCGAGCTGGCCTTTCGGATCGCGGTCGATGCCGCAGGGATCAAGCCCGCCGACGACATCGGCGCCGTTGGCGAGCGCTTCGTCCATCAGTTCAAGCGTGCCGGGGCGGATCATCATGCCGGACTGCGGGAAGGCGACGATCTCGATGTCCATCACGTCGCGGAAGCGCTCGCGCGTCGCCGAGACGCCTTCGAAGCACCACAGCTTCTGATCGGTGTCGATATCGACATGGCTGCGAATGGCGGTCGTGCCGTTCGCAGCGGCAAGGGCCACCTGCCGCGCCGACTGGCGTGCCGGATCGATGTTGAGTTCGCGGCGGAGCCGGCGTTCCGTCGAGATCTTGTCCTCAAGCGTCGGATCAGCCTGGTGGGCATGCCAGCCCATACCCCACAACGACTTGTCGAGATGGGCATGCGCCTCGACCAAGCCCGGCAGCGCAATGGCGCCGGCACCGTCCTCAGCCGGACCGCCGCAGGCGAGATCGCCGCCGATGCGAGCGATGCGGCCGTCGCGGATGAGAATGTCGACCTTTGCGCCACCAAGGGGCCGGACGTTCTTGAGCAGGAGTTCGGTCATTGAAGTATCACTTGCATTGGCAGATTGCGACTGGATCGGCTTGTTGGCCGACTGCGGAACGGCGGCGGCCGTACGCCGCTCAGCCCGGAAGCTTCTCCGGCTTAGGCTCGCCGTAGCCCGCCGCTTCCTCGTGATGGAGCAGGTCAGCCGGCTTCTTCAGTACGAATTGCCGGTCGGCGACGATGTAGTTGTCGGCGTGTAGGCGGGCGATCGGCTGGTAGACCTCCGGCCGGACATATCTGCCGCGCTCGTCGAGGCAGTCGTCGCGGACATGCATCTGCACGACTTCACCGAGCACGATGGTCCGGCGCTCGTAGTCGATCGTCTGCGCGACGCGGCATTCCATGGCGCAGGGCGCCTCCTTGATGCGTGGCGGCGCCACTTTCACCGAGGGCACGCTCGTCAGCCCGGCGAATTCGATCTCGTCGATATCGCTCGGGAAATTGATACCGGTGACGATCATCTCCTTGGCAATCGACATGTCGACCATGTGGACGACGAACTCGCCCGATCGCTTGATGTTGGCGACCGTATCCTTGATCGTTCCGTCCGGTCGCGCCTGCATGCCGAGGATGACGAGCGGCGGTTCCTGCGAGAACACGTTGAAGAAGCTCATCGGCGCCGCGTTGTTACAGCCATGCGCATCGACAGTGGTGACGAGCGCAATCGGCCGCGGCGCGACGAAACTCACCAGCAGCCGGTAGCGGTCCTGGGCGGGCAGTTCGGCAAAGTCGAATTCCATGACGGTCCTTTCAGATGACAGCCTGCGCTGCGTGATCGTTGCCCGCCGAAGCCACAGCGGGCAAGTCGCCCCGGCCTTCCTCGACCGCGTGGCACGAAACGCGCACGCCGTTGCCATGAGCCCGAAGGTTGGGCGCCTCGCGCCGACAGCGGTCATTGGCAAGCCCACAACGCGGATGGAAATGACACCCGGACGGCGGATTGATCGGGTTCGGCACCTCGCCGGAAGTCGGCACACGGTCCCGCTTCGACATGCCGAGGTCGGGGATCGTGTCGAGCAGCAGCCGGGTGTACGGATGCTGCGGATTGCTGAAGAGTTGGGCGGCGGGCGACACTTCGACCAGCCGGCCGAGATACATGACGCCAATCCAGTCCGACATGAAGTTGACCACCGCAAGATCGTGGCTGATGAACAGGTAAGTCAGCCCTAATTCGCGCTGCATGTCGCGCATCAGATTGAGGATCTGGGCCTGCACGGAAACGTCGAGTGCCGAGGTCGGCTCGTCGCAGACGAGGAACTCCGGTTTCGTCGATATGGCGCGGGCGATGGAGATGCGCTGGCGTTGCCCGCCTGAAAATTCATGCGGAAACTTGTCGCCATCCCTAGAGTTCAGGCCAACGAATTCGAGTAGACGATCGACCTCGCGGCGCTCTTCCTCGCGCGAGGCGCAGAGGCCGTAGGTACGAAGCGGTTCTGCAATGATGTCGCGTACCCGCCAGCGCGGGTTGAGGCTGGCATAGGGGTCCTGGAAGATCATCTGCATGCGACGGCGCACGGCGGCAGGCTGACCGGCCGGCGCCAGCGAGATATCGGCGCCGTCGAAGAGGATGCTGCCGGCCGAAGGGGTGGAAAGCCCCATGATCAGCCGCGCCACCGTGGACTTGCCGCAACCCGACTCGCCGACGAGGCTCAGCGTCTGGCCGCGTGGAATTTCGAGATCGAGCCCGTCGACGGCCTTGACTGTCTGCGTCTCACCGCCTTCGATCAGGCGGTTCAGCAAGGGCTTCGACATCGCGAAGTGTTTCTTCAGGCCGTTGACCGACAGCAACGGCCGGTCGTCGGCGACCTTCATTCTTGCAGGCGCGGCATTCATTGTGTCACCCCTTCATAAAGCAGGCAGGCAGCGGCGCCGTCGGCAACCGGCCTGAGTTCCGGCCGGAGATGGTGGCATGCGGCAATGGCCTTCGGGCAGCGCGGATTGAAGGCGCAACCTTTTGGAATGTCGGTGAGGCGCGGCATGGATCCTTCGATCTGGACAAGCCGGTCCGGCCGCGGACCGATGCGCGGGATAGAGCCCATCAGCCCTGCCGTGTAGGGATGGCTCGGCTTCTGCAGCACGCGCGCGACCGGGCCGATCTCGGCGAGGCGCCCTGCATACATCACCGCCACCCGGTCCGCCGTTTCGGCGATCACGCCCATGTCGTGGGTGACCAGGATCGCCGCCGCGTTGCGCTCCCAGCAGACGCGTTTCAACAGTGCGATGATCTGGGCCTGGACCGAAACGTCGAGTGCCGTCGTGGGCTCGTCGGCGATGATCAGGCGCGGTTCGGCGCAAAGCGCAAGAGCGATGACGACGCGCTGCCGCATGCCGCCGGAAAACTGGTGCGGGTACTGATCGATGCGCCGATCGGGTGCCGGGATGCCGACTTCGGCCAGCCATTCGATGGCGCGCCTGCGTGCTTCGGCGGCTGGCATCGGCAGATGCGTCCGGATCGTCTCCGTCAGTTGCTCGCCGACGGTGAAGAGAGGATTGAGGCTCGTCAGCGGATCCTGGAAGATCGCGCCGATGTGACGGCCACGCACCTTGCGCATCTCGTCAGGTGAAAGATTGTCGATGCGTTTGCCGTCGAGGCGGATCTGACCGCCACCGATGCGGCCCGGCGGTTCGAGCAAGCCGATGACGGCAGCGCCGGTCATCGATTTGCCGGCACCGGACTCTCCGACAACCCCGAGGATTTCCCCCTGTTCGACAGAGAAGGAAACATTGTCGACGGCGGTCAGCACGCCCTTTCGGGTGGGGAACTCGACTTTGAGATTCTCGACTTCGAGCAAGGCCATGACATCACCTCAGTTTCGGATTGAGTGCGTCGCGCAGCCAGTCGCCGATCAGGTTGACCGCAAGAACCAGCACGGCGAGCGTCGCCGAGGGAAAGATCACCACCCACCAGATGCCGGAGAACAGATATTCGTTGCCGACGCGGATGAGGGTGCCGAGCGAAGGTTGTGTGGGCGGCATGCCGACGCCGAGGAAGGAGAGCGTCGCCTCAGTCAGGACCGCCATGCCGAGATTGATGGTCGCGATGACCAGCACCGGCCCGAGCACATTGGGCAAGATGTGCGTGAGCATGATGCGCAGCCGACCGACGCCGATCGTGCGGGCGGCCTGGACATATTCGCGCTGGCGCTCGACAAGCGTCGAGCCGCGCACGGTACGGGCATATTGCACCCAATTCGTGAGGCCGATCGCGAGCACCAGAACAACGATTGCCGCGCCCTCGTGCTGGTTTGCCGGAAGGATGCCGCGCATGACGCCATTGATGAGCAGCGCGACAAGGATCGCCGGAAAGCTCAGCAGCACGTCGGCGACGCGCATGATGATCGCATCGACGAACCCGCCGACAAAACCGCCGACAAGGCCGAGAAAGACGCCGAGCACCGCCGCCAGGAGAACGCTGGCGAAACCGACGAAGAGCGAGATACGCAATCCGTAGAAGATCGACGACACGACGTCGCGCGCCTGCGTGTCGGTGCCGAGCCAATAGTCGGGGTTGCCGCCCTCCATCCAGGAGGGGGGCAACTCGCTGTCGAGCAGGTTGAGACCGGCGATGTTGAACGGATTATGGGGCGCGATCTGCGGCGCGAAGACCGCGGTGACGAAAAGCAGCACCAGTGCGGCAGCGGCGATGATCGTCGTCTTGGATCGACGGAAGCTGTAGAACAGGTCGCTGTCGGCAAAGCGGCGGAGACGCCCGGTGAAGGAAGTGTCGCTCATGGCCAAGTCCTCAGGCGCCACGCCCTGTCGCCCGGGTCTGGTGGGTGCGAAGGCGCGGATCGATGACGTTGTAGAGAAGGTCGACGCTGGTGTTGATGATGACGAAGAGCAGCGAGACCATGACGAGATAGGCCGCCATCACCGGAACGTCGGTGAAGTTGACCGCCTGGATGAACAGAGCGCCCATGCCCGGCCACTGGAACACCGTCTCGGTGATGATCGCGAAGGCGATGAGACCACCGAGCTGCAGCCCGAAAATCGTGACGACCGGGATCAACGTGTTCTTGAGCGCATGCCGGAAGTGGATCGTCCGATTGCGCAAGCCCCGTGCCCTGGCGAATTTGATGTAGTCGGCACGGAGTACCTCGAGCATCTCGGCACGCACCAGCCGCATGATGAGAGTGAGCTGAAACAGGCAGAGCATGAAGGACGGCAGGATCAGTGCCTTGAGCCCGGTGGCAGTTAGGAATCCGGTCGACCACCAGCCGATATCGATGACATCGCCGCGACCGAAGGACGGCAGCCAGCCAAGCCACACCGAAAAGACGAGGATCAGCAGGATACCGGTCACGAAGGTTGGCAGGGAAATGCCGACCAGGGAGAGGATCTGAAGGCCTTGGCTCAGCACCCCACGCGGCTTAAGCGCCGTGTAGATGCCGAGCGGAATGCCGAGCGCCAGCGACAGAATGGCCGCCACCAGCACCAGTTCGGCCGTTGCCGGAAACCGTTCCGCGAGCAGAGCGCTCACCGGACGGCTATTGCGGTAGGACACACCGAAATCGCCCTGCGCGGCATTCACGACGAAACGCCCGTATTGCAGGATCAACGGATCATCGAGGCGCAGTCGCTTTCGCACCTCCTCGCGCTGTTCCTGGGTCGCGTCCTGCGAGACGATGTTGTTCACGGGATCGCCGAGATAGCGGAACATCAGGAAGGCGATGAAAGCCACCGCGAGCATGACCATGACGGCCTGAAGAAGACGGCGGACGAGGAATACGAGCATCGACCCAACTCCCTTGGGGTCCGCCCGCGCCACGGTCGGTGCGGGCTGATCGTGAAAACGGCCCTGCCCGCTCACGGGGCAAGGCCCGTTTCGGCTACTTGATACGCGTGTACCAGAGGCGCAGCAGGTCGTCGGCGGTCTGTACGACCTCGACATTGTCACGCACGGCCCAGGACAGCGGCTGCTGGTGCAGAGGCAGCCAGGCAACCTCCTCCTCCGTGATGCCGAAGGCCTCGATCATCATCTGGCGGCGCTTGGCTTCATCGAGCTCGACGTCGATCTTCTTGGTCAGCTCATCGACCTTGGCGTTCTTGTAGTCGCCGGGGTTCCAGGTGCCCAGCTTGTCTTCCGGCGAATGCAGCATGGCGGAAAGCACGCTGAAACCGTCGAGCATCGGCAGCGTCGCCCAGCCGATCATGAACATGTCGGTCTGGCCTTCCTGCGCCTTCTTGAAGTGCAGCGTGCGGTCTTCGGTCACCAACTTGGCATTGAGGCCCACCTGCGCCAGCATCGCCGTCATCGCCTGGCAGACCTCCTCGTCGTTGACGTAGGCGTCGTTCGGGCAATTCATGTTGAACTGGAAACCGTCCGGATAGCCGGCTTCGGTGAGCAGCGCCTTGGCGGCCGCGGGATCATAGGGGAAGCGCTGGTTGAGCTTCTCGTCGAAGCCTGGCACTTCCGGAGCGATCTGCATGCCGGCGTTGCGGGACTTGCCGCGCATGATCTTGTCGCGGACGAGATCCATGTTGATCGCCTGGTAGACGGCCTTACGGACACGCACATCCTTGAAGGGATTGCCTTCGACATTCCCGTCGACCAGCTTGTCGCGCATGTTGAAGTTCATCATGATCGTGCGCAGTCCGGGCGATTCCAGCACCTTGGTGCCCGGATAGCCGGCGATGCGCTTGGCATCCTGCAACGGCGACGGCGTGATGATGTCGACCTCGCCGGAGAGCAGCGCTGCGACGCGGGTCGCGTCGGAGCTGATCGGCGTGTGCACGACCTTGGTGAGGTTGTGCTCCGGCTTGTCCCACCAGGCTTCATTGGCGACCAGAACCGTTTGCGCGTCCGGGCGGCGGCTTTCGAGCTTGAACGGGCCCGTGCCGTTGGCGTGCGTGGTGGTGTAGCCCTCTTCGCCGAGCTCGGCATTGACCGGCTTCACGGCGCCGTTCTTCTCCAGCCACTGCGCATCGAAGATTGCGATGTTGGTGAGATAATTGTTGAGCAGCGGCGTCGGGCCACTGAGGTGCAGATCGACCGTGTGGTCGTCGATCTTTTCCGCGGATTTCAGCGCCGGCAGGTTGCCCTTGATCGGCGACTTATCGTCGGTCGCGCGCATCAGCGACATGACCACGTCGTCGGCTGTAAAATCCGAGCCGTCGTGGAACTTGACGCCGTGGCGAAGCTTGTATCGGATCACGTCAGGCTTGACGACCTCCCAGGAAACGGCGAGCGCCGGCTCGATCTTCAGTTCCTTGTTGTAGCGCACCAATGGTTCGTAGACGTGCAGCAGGAAATTGATCGAAAAGCTGTCCGTCATTGAATGCGGATCGAGCCCATAGATGTCGCCAGCCGAAGCGTAACGAAGCGTGTTCGCGCCGGCAGCCCCAGCTAGGCCAAGCTGAACCAGCGCCGCCGCGGTCGCGGCGAGCAGAAACTTCCTCATGTAACTCCTCCCGTTCGGAACAATGGTCCTCTGGCGCTCGCTTTTGTGAGGCCGGATATAGTTCCTAAGGGTATTGCTGACATTCATACGACAGATTGTCAACAATCATCGCAAAAAATGTTGACAAAAATGCCGTTTCCGCTTGAATGGGGTCGAGGCGATTTTCGGCGCGCCGGGGAGGAATGCTGAATGGATATGGAAGCCGGCACACGGCCTGCGACGGATCAGGAAATCTACCAAAGACTTTGGAGCGCTATCGCCGAACGGCAGATCGGCCCCGGCACCAGGCTGAAGGAAGAGCAGCTTTCCGAGATCTTTTCGGCGAGCCGGGCCCGCATTCGCCAGGTGCTGCAGAACCTTGCGCGTGACGGCTTGATCACGCTCGTACCCAATCGTGGCGCCTTCGTCTCCCAGCCGTCCACCGAGGAGGCGCGAGATGTCTTCTTCGCCCGGCGGACGATCGAGGAACGGCTCGTCGAGAAGCTTTGCGCGACAATCGATGCCGGCGGCATCGACCGGCTCCGAAACCACGTCGAGGCGGAACGCCGCGCTCACTCCAACCGGGATATCGCCGCCGCCATCCGGCTTTCGGGCGCATTCCATCTCTTGATCGCCGAGCTGGCACAGTCGCAGATCCTCGCCGACCTGCTGCGGGACCTGGTTTCCAGAACGTCGCTGATCATGGCGATGTACCGGCAGAAGGACGTGCTGAACTGCGGCCCGGACGAGCACAACGCCATTGTCGACTGCATCGTCGCCCGCGACGCCAAAAAGGCGCTCGCCGTGATGCATCACCATCTCGCCCATATCGAGAACCAGCTCGACCTCGAGGCCGATCGCGTCGCAGCCCGGAATCTCGAAGACATTCTGGGCGCCTGAGCCCGATCTGGACAGAAAATCCGAAAGGGAATGACATGGAGCAGCCGGATATTCTCCTGCGCAACGTGACTGCCGTCACCGTGGACAACGAGCGACGGGTAATCGACCGGGCGTGGCTGGCCATTGCCGGAGACCGCATCGCGGGCATTGGCAGCGAGGCCGACGAGCCGCCGCGGGACGCCCGGGAAATCATCGATGGCTCCGGCATGGTCGCAATGCCGGGCCTTATCGACTGCCATTCGCATGCGGGGCACGGATTGGTGCGAGCTGCGGGCTGCGGCGACGTCGACCGCTGGTTCGAGGTCTGCGAGGCGATCTACGCCCGCGCGTCGACCGCCGACTTCTGGCGGGCGGAGGCGCGCCTGACACTGCTGGAGCGGCTGCAAGGCGGCGTTACGACGGCAATGACCCTGCTAGGCGGCGGCGCCGACATCATGCGCACCGACGATCCGACATTCGGCGACGCGCATTGCACGGCAACCGCGGAGGCGGGCCTTCGCACCATTCTCGCGGTCGGGCCAACCCGTCCGCCCTTCCCCCGCAGCTATCGCCGTTACGAGAATAATGATGGCCGGGATGTCGCCATTTCCTTCGAGCGCCAGTTGGAGGTGTGCGAAGACCTGATCGATCGCTGGAATGACGTGCTCGACCGCCGCACCGGCGTCGCGCTGGCAATGCCCGTCTACTATGCCGCCGATGTCGTGGAGGGGCCGGCACGCCGGCAAGTCAAGGACATGGGCGACGCGGTGATGGCCCTGCGCGAGCGCAAGAAGGTCCTCTTCACCCAGGATGGGCACCGCGACGGCTCGATCGCGCTCGCCCGCGATCTCGGTGTCCTCGGTCCATTCGCCCTGCTCGGCCACAGCGTCGATCTCACGTTGGCAGACTTCGAGGCTCTTGCGCAAACCGGCGCCTCCATCATCCACAGTCCAAGCGCGATCATGTCGATCTACGGTCGCTGCCCGGTTCCGGAACTGATCGATGCCGGCATCGTCGTCTGCCTCGGCTCCGATGCCGCCGCGCCCGATCGCGGTTACGACATGTTCCGCCACATGGCGCAGTGCATGCACTATCATCGCCGGCACTTCCGCGATCCAAGCTACCTGCCCCCCGGCAAGACCATCGAGATGGCGACGATCGACGCCGCTCGAGCGCTCGGCCTCGAAAGCGATCTGGGTTCGCTGGAAACCGGCAAGAAGGCGGATATCGTGCTCGTCGACATGCGCAAGCCCCATCTCTACCCGCCAGGCATGCCGGTCACGCGGCTTGCGCATTTCGCCAACGCCGCGGATGTCGACACCGTCATCGTCGACGGAAGGGTGCTCATGCGCGGCCGGCGCATCGAACATCTTGATACGGCGGATATTCTGGACTCCGCGGCGCGAGAGCAAAAGCTGGCTTTCGAGCGGGCCGGCGTGACCGGACTTTTTGCCGAACCGGCCTCCTATTGGAGATCAAGCCGGCTCGTCACCCAATCGCACTGATGTCGTCCCGCCTCTTCGCTGATCGGCAACGGTTATGCACCCGCAAAGGTGCGGCACAGTGGACCGCGCTATCTTACGCGGATACGCCGGATGATCGCGAAATGGCAGCAGACACAGGCGGCAAGGACGAGCACGAAAAGCGCAGACCCTAGCGGCGAATAGGCGGGCGGCAGGAAAGACCAGTCGCCGCGCAGCACCTGCGGCAGCGAGAGCCCAGAAACGCCGGCCTGGGCGATTGCGGCCCGCACCATGCCGAGCGCGGTAGCGATCAGGGCGACGTGCGCGTGGATGAAGCGCGTGCGCGGATATCGATCGGGCCGGATCGCCAGAAGGATTCCCAAAAGCGCTGCGAGCACCAGAATCACGGCGGCACTCCAAAGCCCGACGCCGGGAACGGCGAGAAGTATGAAGACTGGTTCGCGCATGACCGGAAGTATCGTCATGTAGAGCCACCAGGAGAATTCGCTCGCGGGATAATAGGCAAGCAGAACCATGCTGGCCAGAAACGCAGCCGCCAATGCATAAGCGCCACATGGGCCGAGTCGAAGGAACATTAGAACTGAAGCTCGCATTTGCAGGCATCCCCTTTGACTGGAGCGCGTCCGCGCGGACACTATTTATATATAAGGCGACGCTTAACTGGGGCTTACCGATTGTAGCTTTCTGTTCGGACCGCAACGACCTGACCTGCCAGCAATTGAGCCGGCAGATTGAAACCGTTCATGGCGATGGTCGCCGAACACGGCACCGCCTTGAGATGCGCGATGTGTCTCTTTAATGCGACTCATTGTTTCAATTCTTCATTTATTAGCATTTTTTTCGGAAGATTTTCCGTGAGTGCTTGCAGGCGCGAGGCTACTTTAGCCAAAAATCGGGGGAATAGATGGCAACTTCTCAGATCAGATCGCGGATCAGATGCCTTACCTTATTGCTCGCGGGCGGAATCCTGCTGGCCGGCTGCCAATCGGCCGCCCTCGACGACGTGGCGGCCTTCGGCGATAGCGCCAAAACACTCGAAGATGATTCGGCCGTAGCCTTCTACAAGAACGACGAGTTGGTAACCAAGGGAAAGCTGCAGTTCAGGGAGAAGAACTACGGTAAGTCCTACGCCATCTACAAGCGGGCCGTTGCGGTCTTTCCCGAAGACCCGTCCGCCTGGCTGGGCTTTGCCGCCTCCGCCGACATGATCGGCCGCTTCGATACCTCCGACCGTGCCTACCAGCAACTCTCAGGCATGATCGGAAACACGGCGGTCTACTACAACAATATCGGATACTCGCATCTTTTGCGTGGCGACTTGCCCAAGGCCCGGCGCTACTTCCTGAAGGCCTACGAACTCGATCCGGCGAACGAGACCACGGCCAGGAACCTGGAACTTATGAAAAACAGCGTGAAGTTCGCGCAACGATAGGGTGCGCGCAACGCGGTTCATGCGGGCCGAAGCGGACGGGCCAACGTGCCGCGCAAAGGCGCTTCCCCCATGTGACACGATTTTCGACCCTCGCCGCGAGCGGCTTTCGAAAAAAACGGATTCGGCGGAAACGCGCAGATCACCTCACCTTGCGCAGGATCAGTTTACCCTCGGGCGAGATTGAACGTTCGTAATGCGGCAGATCGGCAACGGAGACGCCTTGGGCGCCGGTCGGGCCGAGATTGTCTTCCGCGACCTGCAGTCCGGCGGAGAACGCATTGGCCGACGGCTCCAGCCGTTGTGTCACGCCCTTTCCGGGCGCGCTCATGATCAGGCTTCCGCCGGAGGCAACCAAGCCTGAACGCATGCCGGCGTCGAAATCGGCGACCTGTTTGCGCAGGCTCTCCAAACGCTGGCGAACGTTTGCCATGTCCTCGGCTTTGGCGCTTCGGGCGATATGCCGCCCCTGTTTGTCGACCAGTTCTTTCAGGCCATCGATGGAACGCTTGAGCGCGGCGAGGCTCTCGCGGCTGTCGGCCGCATTCTTTGCCGTGTAAAGAAGAATGCCGGCGTTCAACGGCAGGAGCAACAGCGCAAGCGCAATCAGGGACGCCCCTTTCGAGCGGCTCGGTTCTTTGGCCGGTCGCTCGACGCGTTGCTTCGCGCCGTCAGATTCGACATCGACATCCGGAATACTGGTCATCCGCATCACTCCGCCGCAAGCAGGATCAAGTCCCTGAATTCCATGCATCAGTATTTCAGGCATTCCTTAATAAGGTACGCACCCATTGGCTCCCGTATCCCGCTACGGATCCTAATCCAGCGTGAACACACCCTCCCATGCCCGTTCCAGCATTTCCAGCGAAGCCACCTTCGGCATCGCGTTGAACTCGCAATAGGATCCGATGAAATCCAAGAGGTATTTGGGATGGTAACAGGACGCCAGTGATTCGCCAGTGTATTTCCGATCGTAGAACAGCTCCAGGTCTCGCTCGCGCAGTTCTACCGCAACGTTCTTCGCATAGGTGCCGAAGATGCGGATATATTCTGCCCGCGAAGGAGTATTGACAAATATCTTGTACTTCAGCCGCCGCAGACCCGCTTCGTCCGAAAGGTCCTTCGGAGCAATGTTGGTGGAGAAGACAACGAGCTCGTCGAACGGAACCTTGAACTTCTTTCCCGTATGCAGCGTCAAGAAGTCGTAGCCGCGCTCGAGCGGCACGATCCAGCGATTGATCAACGCTTGCGGCAACACCTGCTGACGACCGAAATCGTCGATGATGAAGACGCCGCCGGATGCCTTGAGATGCATCGGCGACTCATAAACATTCGATCCCTCGTTGAAGGCCAGATCGAGCAGGTCGAGTGTCAGTTCACCACCGGTCTTGATCACCGGCCGCCGGCATTCGACCCATCGTTGGTCCGACTTCGGATATGGCACCGTTCCAACGGATTGATGGACGGCCTCGTCGTAGAAGCGGATGACATAGCCGCCAACCTCGACAGCATAGGGCACCCAGATCGTCTGTCGGAACAGACGCGACGTACGCTCGGCAATGCTCGTCTTGCCGTTGCCGGGTGGTCCGTAAAGCAGGATGGACTGGCCGGAGTTCATCGCCGGGCCGAGTTTTTCGACCAACGACGGCGATAGCACAAGGCCCTCCAGGCTCTCGATCAGAAGGTCATGCGTCACCCGTTCGTGGTGGATCGATTGCAAGCCGAGCTGCCGACAGAAGGCGTCGAGCGAAACCGGCGCCGGCCCCACATAGGACGATTGGCGGGAGGCGACGTGGGCGTATTCGAGACCCTTCATCGAAAGTGCGTAGCGTATGTCGGATCTGACATCGTCACCGGCGAGCCCCCGTGCCTCGAAATAGGCGAGCTTCACAAGCTCCTTGACCAGCAGATTGACCACCACCTTCGGCAGCTTCATCCGCTCCGCCAGATGCGATGGCGTGAGCGTGTCCTGTTCGGTCGCGCATTTCGCCGCCAACCGCAGCAGGAACGACAGTTCGAGCCCGGTTTCTTCCACGCTTGCCGCTGCTATCGGCATGCGTGGATCAAGCGTTGGAGCGAAATCTTCGCGGTCCTGGTTGAGCGAATATTGCATCGAGTCCTCGCTATTTAACCGCCGGGCGCCATACCGGCGAGAAGGCTGACCACGCGGATGACGACAGGCACAAGCACGATGACCAGGCTCACGGGAAACAGAAAGGCGCCGAGTGGCAGCAGCATCTTGATCGGCAGGGCGTTGGCCTTTTCCTCGGCGCGGACGATGCGAAGGTCTCGCATTTCCTTGCTGTAGACCCGGAGCGTCTGCGTGACGCTCGTTCCAAGCTCCTCCGACTGGCGGAAGAGAACCGAGAGAGCGCGCGCCTCGTCGATCCTCAGTCGCGCCGCGAGATTGGCAAGCGCCTCGCGCAACCGGCGCCCGCCGCGCACCTCCAGCATCATGATCGAGAGATGCAGCCCAAAATCCTGCTGCTTGGCGACGAATTCCCGCGCCACGCGGTTTGCTGCCGCTTCGATGCTCATGCCCGCGTCGAGACAGACGATCAGCATGTCCATGAAGTCGGGAAAAAGACGGCGGTAGTCGCGTTCCTTGGCGTCGCCGCGCCGGTCGATATAGATATTCACCAGGATGAAGGTGGCACCGGCCGCGAACATCGCGCCGAGGAGGGTCGCGAGGCGTGAAATCTCAGGAAAGAAGCGGTTGAAAGCCCAGACTGCCAGAACCATGACGCCGATGCATATGATCGCGCGGATCATCTGGAACGTCGTAACGGCGTTGGCGCTGAAATAGCCGGCTCGGATCAGCCGGTTCTGCGTGGAGTTGGGGTTGGTGTCACGACGGGTGATGTCGAAATACCGGCGGATCAGCCGGTTCTCCGCCTCGCCGAGATCGGCGATCGCTCCGTCACCGACATGCAGTTCGTCGCCTCCTGCCCTCGTCTTCGCTTCCGAGAGCCGGACGCCCACCTCGCGTCGGCGGAAAACCACCTCCGACGCGGCGGCAGAAAAAATCAGGACCGAGAAGAAGACGATGAGATAGATGCCGTACTCGTTCCACATGGCTTCAATACTCGAAATTGACCATTTTGTAGAGAATCACGTTCCCGATCCCCATGACGACCAGCAGAACCGTGACGATCGTCGGTCCATAGCCGCTCTGCCAGACGGGGTCGAAATAGGTCGGGGAAAGCGCCTTGATCATGGCGTAGAGAAGGAACGGATAGATCGACATGAAGATCGCCGTGATGCGCCCTTCCGAGGAGATCGCCCTGACCTTCGCCTTCAACATCGACCGGTCCCGCAATGTCTTCGAGAGGTTCTGCAGGATCTCGACGAGATTGCCGCCGGTTCCGGCCTGGACGCTGAGCGAGATCGCGAGCAGATTAAGGTCTTCCACCCCGACCCGATCGTTGAGATTCATGAGGGCATCATCGAGCGTGACGCCATAGGTCAGCTCGTCCGACAGGAGGCCGAACTCGGTACCGATCGGATCGGGCATTTCGCGCGCTACCAGCGAAATCGCCGCCGGCAGCGGATGCCCTGCCGCAAGGCTCCGGTTGGCGACGTCCAGCGCTTCGGGAAGTTTCTCGGCAAACTTGCGTATGCGCTTCGCCCGTACCCGCCAGATAACGAGTACGGGAACGAGCAGGCAGACCGCAAGGAAGATCGGAACCCGGATCAGGTTGCTCGGAACGAGAAATTGGAGGAGAAGCCAGACGACGAGAGCGCCGGCGACCCCATAAAGGGCAAACCGCTTCCCATCGAACTTGATGCCGGACTGAACGTAGTACTGCCTCAGCCGCTGCATCAACGGCAGGGATCGCCACTCGTTGTCCGCACCGCGTTGCTTCAGCATTTCGCGGTAGGTCTCGCGGTGATTCTCGCTCTCCGCGAGCAGGCTCAGGCGGTCGTTCACCGCCTTGTGACGTTCGGACGTCCGGAAGTAGCTGCGCAGCAGCGCTTCAACAAACACCAGCGCGGCAACGAATACGGCCGCGTAGAGCAGGATCAGGGTCATGGCTTGCTGGGCCCCGTCTGTAGTGGTTTCCCGGGTTCGAAGATCGCCGGAGGGATGATGATCCCGAGTTCCGCGAATTCCTCGACGAAGCGCGGACGCAAGCCGGTAGCGCGGAACTCGCCGTGGATGCGGCCGTTCTCGTCCGTCCCGATCTTTTTGAAGCGCATGATTTCCTGCATCTGCACGACCTCGCCCTCCATGCCGGTGATCTCGGAAACCGAGACGACCTTGCGGCTGCCGTCGTTCAAGCGCTGCACCTGGACGATGAGCGAGATCGCGGACGAGATCTGCGATCGGACACTCAGCTGCGACATCGGCATACCCGCCATGCCGACCATCTGCTCGAGCCGGCTGACCGCATCGCGCGGGGTGTTGGCGTGAATGGTCGTCATCGATCCTTCGTGACCGGTGTTCATCGCCTGGAGCATGTCGAAGGCCTCCTCGCCGCGTACCTCGCCGACGATGATGCGGTCGGGCCGCATGCGAAGCGCGTTTTTCAGGAGTTCACGCTGGCGGACCTCGTTGCGGCCGTCGAGCGTTGGCGGCCTGGTTTCCATCCGCCCGACATGCGGCTGCTGGAGCTGCAGTTCGGCGGCGTCTTCGATCGTGATCAACCGCTCCTTCGGCGAAATCTGCGAGGAAAGCGCGTTGAGCAGCGTCGTCTTGCCCGAACCGGTACCGCCGGAGATGATCATCGAAACCCTGCCCTTGACCGCCGCGCTCAGGAGTATGCGCATCGCATCCGCCATCGCGCCGTATTCGACGAGACGCTCCAGCGTCAGCGGCTTGCGCGTAAACTTGCGGATCGAGACGAGTGGCCCGTCGACCGAGATCGGCCTGATGGCGACGTTGACGCGCGAGCCGTCCTTGAGGCGGGCGTCGACCATCGGCGTCGCTTCGTCCACGCGGCGGCCGACGGCCGAGACGATCTTGTTGATCACCCTGAGCAGGTGGTCCTCGTCCTTGAAGCGAACCGCCGTGCTTTCGAGCTGGCCACGCCGCTCGACGTAGACGCTGTTGTGACCGTTGATGAGGATGTCGGCCACCGACTCGTCCGCCAGCAGCGGCTCGATCGGCCCGAGGCCGAGCATCTCGTCGGTGATGTCACGAACCAGATCGTTGATTTCCCTGGCATTCAAGGGAGAGTTGTTCCGGCGGATATAATCCTTCACCAGCGGCCGGATTTCGGTGGCGATCTCTTCGTCGTCGAGCGTATCGAGAATGCCGAGATTGATGTGGTCCAGGAGATGGCGATGCAGGTTGACCCGCTCTGAAACCATATCCAGGCCGAGCGGCGACTCTTCCTTCACCGCAGCCGTCGCCTGGGCAGCCGTCACGTCCGGCGCAGGCGCAAACGCGGCCGCATCGTTGGAGGCAATGTCTGCAACGTGCTGGCGCTCCACGCCTTGCAGTGGCTGCTTATAAAAGCGCCCTATGAATCCGTTCGCCATCAGCCCTTCCCTCTTCCAACTATTTCACAACAACCGTGGCGCCGATCCGCACCCGGTCATAGAGATCGATGACGTCGGCATTGCTCATGCGGAAGCAGCCGGAGGACGCAAAATCACCAACCGTCGACTGGTCGTTCGTACCGTGAATGCGATAGAGCGTGTCGGCCTTTCCCCGGTAGAGATAGATCCCGCGGGCACCCATCGGATTGAACGGCCCGGCCGGCACGAGTTCCGGAAGCCCCGGTACGCGCGCCTTCATCTCGGCCGGCGGCCGCCAGTCGGGCCACTCGGTCTTGCGGCCAATTTTCACGACGCCGCTCCAGCGGAAACCGTCGCGGCCGACGCCGATCCTGTAGCGGATCGCCTGGCTGCCGGAGAGGACGAGATCGAGTGTCCGGCTTTCACTGACGATGACGATCGTGCCGGCTGGATAGTTCTGCTCGGAGGTAACGGTGACGCCGGTTGCCGGCCCGAGGTTCCGCGGCACTCGCTCGCTCGCGGCCGCTCCCTGCAGCCAAAATGCGAGCCCGAAGGCGACCGTCGCAAACACCGCCCGCATCATCCGGCACCCTCCTCCCTCGCCGCGCCGCCTTCGCTGCTCGCTTGCGTTCATCGAACAAGCGCTCCGAGTTTGCCGACGGCCTTGCAGAAGCGCGAACGCGCATTCACCTCCACCGGCAGCACGCCGCGGTTGACGGCCTCGCTCAGCGTGTCCCAGTCATAGGCGACAACATGCGCGTGGGTTTCCTTGAAAATCCTGTCGGCCTGCTCCCGGCGCACCCCGAGGCTGAAGAGCTTGGTGCGGTATTTGTTGATGACGACGAAGATCGAATCCGGGCTGCCGCGCAGGCGGACCAGATTGAGGTAGAGTTCCTTGGCCTGGTGCAGCGCGGGAATTGTCATTTCCGTGACGATCGTGATGCTGTTGACCGATCCCAGCACGTCGTCCTTCCAGGGCGTGCTGTAGTAAGGGATATCGAGGACCGTCTGGTCGCTTTCGAATGCCGCGACATCGAGCATGCGCAATACCAGTTCGGCCCCCTTGGGCGACAAAAGGACCGATGGCTGCTTGAACGACAGCAGCGAAAAGCCGCCGGAATGGCGCTTGCGCACGAGATCGACGAATTCGAGATCGACGCGCGATGGATTGGCGATGACCGGCATCAAGTCATAGTCGTTGACGAGGTTGAGGTAATAGCCGAGCGACCCCGAGGAGAAGTCCATGTCGAACAGATCGACTCGCGGGGTGGAACTTTTCGTAGGCTGGGCCAGCACGTGTGCGAGCGAGGATGCGATCACGCTCGCACCCGCCCCGCCGACGGCCGAGACGACGGCGTGGACGCGGCTGTCGCTCGCGCCCGCCGTCGGCGCGTGCGTGGAGATCATGTCGATCAGCGCGCGGCGCTCCAGCGGCTTCTTCAGCCAGTCGTTGCCGTTGAGGCGGAAGAGCAGCCGCAGCTTGTCGTCCGGCAAATCCTCCGAGACGACGACGAGCGGAATGTTGCGGTGGCTGGTGCGGAAAGAAAAGAGCTCCGGCTGATTCAGCATGTCGCCGTTGTCGACATCGAGCACGATCAGATCGAACTGCGCCGGATCGAGCCGCCCCTTCTCGCTGAACGCCTTCAGCGCCAGATGACGCACATCGTAACGTGAAAGCGATCCGAAGGTATCGAGCATGAAACTTGCCGCCGCAGCGTCGTCGGAAAGGACAAGGATCTTGGTGGACGCTACGAAGTTCATATGGGCTGTCATCTCGCTTCCCCACGCAATATCAAGGGCTCAGCAGGTTGAACATGTTTTCAAGTCTTCCGTCGTGATCGTCACCGGATGGGCGGGTATCGTGACGTCATTCAGCCCGAGCAGCCCGCCGAGGACAGGAAGATCGAAAGTGACGTCGCGCACTTCCAGGCGCATGGTCAGCACCGGCCCATTCGGCCGCCCCCAGTAGCCGAGACCGGAGCGCTGATAGGTGACCACCAGCTTGTCCGGCGTGATGCGCCAGTTGAGATCGCAGATGCCCGGTCGCGGATCGCCGGCCGTGCCGCAGGCACCGTCGCTTCCTTGGACGATCCGGCTCAATTCCGCGCTGCAGTTGGCAAGAGCCGGCCCACAGGTCGACGTGATTGTCGCATCGTTGGGCGCGGCCTTGCCGTTATCGAGCGGATTGGCGGCACTAATCGGGAAAGCGGTGTCGAAATTCGAGGTCAACGGATCGGATACGGCCGCGAGCCGCGCGCCATATTGCAGCGCCTTCACCGTCTGGTTCCACTGTGACATGGCGTAGCCGAACTCGACGAAGGCGGCGAAGATCAGGATCACGATCGGGAACGTCAGCAGTGCCTCAACAAGGCTGACGCCGCGCGTATCCTGCCAGAACGAGACGAGGGTCCGGAAGATCACCATCCGATATACCTCTCTTCATGGGAGGACGTGATCGTGATCGCACCGACACCGAGCCCGGAGAACAACGGAGAGGTTTCGTAAAGATGTGCCGTCGCAATGGTGATCGTGCCGTCTGCACTGACCGGTGTTACGGTGATGTCGGCGAGGCTGGGTCCCCAACCGCGAACCCGCAGGCGGGCGTTTGCCGCAGGGCTCTGCGTCCCATAGAAGGCGATCAATTTCGCGGTTGCTTCCGTACAGTTCGCCGTATAGGTCGGTGAGGTCGGCCGGCAGCGCGACAAGTAGCGTCCAGCGTCGCGCAGGCCCGCGTCGATCTGCATCCGCTCCCAGAAGATATTGCCGAACTCGAGAATTCCCGCCGTAAAGAGGGTCACGAAAGGCACCACCGCCAGCGCCTCGACAAGTACAGCGCCGTCCTCCCTCCGCCAGAAGGCGGATCGAAGCCGAAGCGGCAGTATGGTTGCCAGCATGATCATCGGACCAGCTCCGCTTCTTCGCGCAGGAACTCATCGAGCGTACCGCGGCCGCCTCTGCCGGTAATGTCGATCATTTCCATCGAGAGATAGCGTTCGCCGCTGTCAGCTATCGCAGGCTTGGTCAGGAACATGCGGGCGAAGGCAATTGCCCTCGTATCCACGCTGTGTCCCGTCAAGCGACCGGCATTGTATTCTTCCTTGCAATTGACAACGGCAGCAAAGATCTCGCGACGATCGCCGTATTCGCTGGCCGTGTAGTTAGAAAGATCCGGTCCGCTATAGCATTGCCCGCCCGTCAGCGGCGTGCCTGTCTCGCCATTCGCGGAGGTGTCGCCGATCCGCGCGGGATTTGCGAGCTCGTAGCGATAGACATCGTAAGCCGAAGGCTGCGACGGCGAGCCGGCTGGCGATGGGTAGCTCGAATAATTGCTCAGAATATCGCCTATCGTGGGAGTCGCTATCCCATCGTGCGCGACGCCCCAGTAGGTGCCGTACTGCCAATTGTTGCCGGTGCTGATCTTACCGCCCGTGAGGGAGCTCATGGCGGCCCCATAACCGAGGGGCACGGCCTGCGCGGTATCGCCAACCGTGCTGCCTGACATGACCGGGTTGTAGTCGCCGCAGATCTTGTTGGCACCGCCCGTCTGCGATTGCGCGGACCGCACGTTTCGGGCCGGGCGGTAGCGACCGTCGTTGCGCGCGTTCCCGAACGAGCCGGAATAAAGGCCGAAGCGCGTGTTGAGGCCGGCTTCCACGGGACCGGCATTGGCACCCGTCTTGGTTTCCAGCGCGTCCCGCTCGTAGCATACGCCGGGCGAGCCCGTGGCCAATGCCTCGGCAAGCACGTTCGCCCCATTCCCATAGGTCGCCAGGAACCCGAAATTGCCCGGCCCCGGAGAGCTGGAGGATGTGCTGTGTAGCTCGATCTGCACACCGTAAAGGGCGCCAGCGGCGAAATTCGTGTGCAGCGCCTCGGCCGCCGCCGCACCATTATTTCCCGACGGGTCTTCGAAAGGGTTGCAGATATAGATCGGCGTCACGTCGCAGGCGCTTGCCCGGTAGACGGCCACCGCTTCTGCGGAAACATTGATCGTATCTCGGTTGAGGCCGACGGGAATTGGAAAGATCGTCGTCATCGCGTGGTCTTTGGCGACGACCCGGGCATAGGATGCCTCATGGGGATCCGTCGTCACCATCGCCGCGGTGATCGGATCGTCATCGTCAGCCGGAATTTCCTTGAGATAGGTGACCGTGACCGTGCTCCCGGCATCATTGCCCGCATCGTAAGTCACCGTGATGTGCGAGCCGAGCGACATTCCGGTCCCGCCGCCGCTGAAGGCGGCGCTGTTGGTGAGCGTCTCGATCGCGGCATCGGCCCGGTCGATCGCGTCATCGCGGCCGTCGAGCTCGCGCGCGCCGGCGAGCGCCATGGCATCGACCGCATTTTGAAGGTCGGTGTGAAGATTGCCCGTGCGACCGACATCGATGACAAGCAGCGAGAGGCCGAGCAGCAGCGGCATGGAAATCAGCGTCAAGACGATGACGTAGCCACGATGATCGTCCCAGAACCGTTTGATAGCCCCGTTCAACATTGACATGCCCCCCGGTCGCGGCGGCCCTCTATCGCCGCGACGTCCTGTTTCTATGGTATTCCTTTCCGGCGCCGCTGCCGTTTACGCTTGTCTCGCAATCACTGCCCGTAGCCCGCTCCGCCACCGGGTGCCGCTCCGTTCATTCCAGCGGGCGGCGTGGCAGTGGGCAGGATCACCGCGGTCGGCGGGGGCGCGCTGGTTGGCGCACTGCCCTGATAGCTGCGGATCGCCCGATGGATGACCTTGCCGTCGCTGGCGATATGCGTGTTCTGCGCCACCCTCGGGAAAGGCTCCTGTATGTGAATGCCCTTGTTGGCTTCGGCCGCATTGCCAAGCCCGAAGGTGATCGAGTCTCGGTGGTTCATGTAGTCCGCGCAGCCCGAAAGAAGGGCCGCGGCGGCGAGGATCAGGAAGGCGCGCTTATCTCTTGGCAACGGCAAGTTGGCCTCCCACATCAAGATCGAGACGGTGGCCATAGGGCCCTTTCACGCCTTCGCCATTGCGGAAGCGCCGCAGCATGTCCTTGTCCACTTCCATGATGCCAAGCGCGAACAGCTCCCAGTCGTTCGACGACCGCGTCTGCTCGAGCGGACTGTAGAGGTCTTCGCCGGGCGAGGCCGGCCGCACGATGTGCGGCGTCACGACGATGACGAGATCGGATTCCCGCTTCAGGAAGCTCGTCGAGCGGAACAGCGCGCCGAGCACGGGGATCTGTCCAAGCCCGGGCAATTGCTGGACATCCTTGGCATTGATCGACTGCAGGAGGCCGGCCATGGCGAAGCTCTGGCCATCGCGCAGTGCAACCGTCGTCCTCGCGGCGCGCGAGATGAAGCCAGGATTGCCGTTGACGTTGATCGATTGATCGAGCTCCGAAACTTCCGGCTCGATCCTCAGGTTGATGAGCCCGCCGTCGAGCACCACCGGCGTGAAGGTGAGTCGCACGCCGAACGGGCGATAGTCGGTCTCGGTCGCAACCGTCGCACCGTTTGCGACCGTCCTCTGGATCGGCACCTCGCCGCCGGCATGGAAGCTCGCGGTCTCGCCGCTCATGGCGATCAGGTTCGGCTGCGCCAGGCGGCGCACCAGCCCCTTCTCCTCAAGCGCATTGATGACCACGTCGATGCGTGTCCCGGAAATCTCCAGAACCTTGGCGATGATCTGGCCGAAGGGCTGCATGCCCGTCGCGGCGCCTGCAGCATCCTTGAGATCGAATACCAACTGATCTTTATCGTTCGTGGTCAAACCCAGCCGGGGCGACAGAGTCCCGAGGCTGCCGTTCTTGGCGTTGCTGCCAGCCCAACCGATGCCAAGGTCGCGGCCGGTCTGGCGCGAGGCCTCGATCACCCGGACCTCCAGCATCACCTGCTGGGAGTCGCTCACCCGCAACTGGTTCAGGACCGGCTCTTCGGAATAGGACTGGGCGATTTCCATCACCCTTTGCAGTTCGACCGCATCGCGGACCGTGCCCGTCAGGCGAATGCGGTCGTTGGAATTGAAGACCCGGACCTGCGACGAGGGCGCGGTCGAGCGGATTGCGGCGGCCACTTCGCTGAAATCGCTGGCAACGCGCACATCGATGACGCCGATGAGCTGCTTGTTGTCGTCATAGACCGAGATGTTGGTGGCGCCCGTCTGCTTGCCACGGATGAAGAGCGACTGGTCGGAGAGCGGCACGACGTCGATCAGGTCGGCGCTGCCGATCACCAGATCGCCGAAGGGCTTGCCGGTCCTGATCGTCAGCGTATCGTTCGGCGGCAACGTCACGTGCTGAACCGAACCTGTAAGGCTCACGAATTTTTCCTGGGCACTGGCAGGGCCGACCGGACCGGGACCCCAACAACCAAATGCAATCACTGCCGCGACTGTCGCCGCAAGAGTTACGGCTCTCGCCGCTCCCCTATTCCATCCCCTCGACATTCCCGCTTTAGCCTCCGCTCCTTCGGCCGCCGCGCCCCGCGGGCAAGCCGCATCCCCGTCACTGGACCAGCCCGACTCGGTGCTCCTCGCGCTTCGTCGTGTTCCAGACGCCCACCGTCGCCCACTTCGGCTCGACCGGCAAGACCGGCTCGGCTTTTCGCTCGACAATCTGCACCTGTTTCTCGCGAGCAGGCGCCTTCATCTTGTTTTCGACCGAGTCAATGCGGCCGCTGAGGTCGTCCCCGACCTTCCGCACCAGTCGCTCGATGGTGTCGAATCGCCCGTTGTCGGCGTCCTTGGCGAGTTCGGTCGCCAATGGGCCGCCGCCGAGATCAGTCATGGTCAGCCTTCGCGTCTCCTCGACGGAGGCCGAGGCAATGTTGCGCAGTGCCAATGACAGCGTGCCGATATTCGCGCCGAGCGTGAGCCGCTGCGCCTCTTCGGTCGTCACCTCGAACGTGACGGTCTTGACGACGGAAGGCTCGTCCTTGCGCTCATCCGCAGACTGGTCCACCGCCAACACCTTTACCCCTTGGAGCAGCACGTCGACAAAGGTCTCTTCCTTGTTCCGCTCCTGGTTCTGAACCACCCGCGTCAGAAGCACATCGACGCGATCCGAGGGGCGCACGAAACCGGCAACGCCGAGCACGTCGTTAACGCGTATGGAAATGGCCTTCATGCCCGGATCGAGCGCCGCAGACAGTGTCGCGCGCTCGCCAGCACCGGTGATCTTCGAGGAGAGCACCGGCTCGCCCGGATCGATCGCCTCCATCGCGTAGCGCGGCTCGGTATCATCGCCGACGACCGCCGCAATGGCATCGAACGAGCCTTCGGGTCGTTCTTCTGACGGCCAGGGAATGGACTTAAGGTTTTCCGGACGCACCCGGTCGCCGAAGCGCATGGGCTTCGCAGCAACGACGAGCGTCCTTTCCTCGGGCGTGGTGCCGTTCGCGGCCGCGAGCCGGGCCTGCTGATCGGCGAGATAGGTGCGCGTTGCGAAAACCGCCGCGAAGGCAAGTAAAAGAGCGACAACGAGACTGATGATCGTCGACGAGCGCATCGCCGATACTCCATACTTAATCGAAATACTTTTCGACAATAGCTAAAATACAAGAGAGGGGTTAACGAACCCCTCTCTTCTGCAATAAACACATTACGGAGTCAGGTTCGCCGTAAACCAGCCTGCCCAGCCGTTCCAGACCGCGCTCAGGTTCGTCCCGGCCAAGGTGACCGCGCCGATCACGCCACCGACGAGCAGGGCCAGAAGAATCAGGTATTCGGTCAGCGCGACGCCATCTTCTTCCCGCGCGAAAGCGCGTACTTTAGACAAAAGTGCTTTCATCGAGAATTACCTCCAAAAATATACTGCGTGCCGCAATTTCCCCCGGCCCGCCTTGTCATCGAGACCACCTCTCCGACTAAGATGATTAATAATCCCTTAATTATTATATCGTCAACTGCTCAAACGTGATTGCTTTCGATATCTATAGTTTATGGTTAAGATCGGAACTGGCAAGCGGCTGGAATATTTCGGGCCTCATCTGCCACAATGCGACACACCGAAATATTTCTTGATGTTTTTCTAGCCCGAAAGACTTAGGAAAAACTGCAAGTCAAGCACCTTTTTTGGTGGTATAGCTCGAAAGAGGAAGCGGAAAACCAAATATGATGCCGACGGTCAACTTATTTACTGCTCTCGCAGTATTGCTTTTTCTCTATGCCGCCTGGAGCGATTTCCGGAGCTGGAAAATCCCGAATGCCGCCATTCTCGCCCTGGTCGGCCTCTATGCCGTCAATGCCGCAGTGGCGCTGCTGATGGCCGAGGATATCGGCGCGGCGCTGTTTTCCTCCGCCGGGATCGGCGGCGATGTCGGCGCCGGCCTCCTGCTCTTCGTCCTCGGCTTCGGCCTCTGGCTTTTCCGCCTTTTCGGCGCCGGCGACGCCAAGCTTTTCCTGCCGATCGGCCTATTCGTCGGATGGCACGGCATGCTGCCTTTCGCGATCTTCCTCTTGATCGGCGGCGTATTCACAATACTGGCACTGAAATTGCCGATGCCGCTGCAACTGGCGCATCTGTCCTTTTTCACGCGCATCGAGGAAATCCGCGCCACACGCAAGATCCCTTACGGCGTGATCATGGTCTTCGCCACGATCGCCGCCCTCGCCCTGCGCTACGGCAACGCGTGACGGAGCGGCTGTCAAACGTTTACCATCCGAGGCCGTGCCCGCCTTGCGCCGGCAGGGGGCCATCGCCGCGCGAACGCAGCCGTCGCGTTTGATGGCGCATTCGAACCTCGCCGGATTTCCCTATGATTCGGAGCACATTTCGGTGCTCTTCGGCGTTTTCCTCACGATATCAGTGGGATGGCGGCCCCGACAATCATGCGCCAGCGGTCCGCGGACTATCCCATTCTGGTCGTGCAGCATGATGATTATGTCGTAGACAGGCTGTAGTCGTGGCGCAGCAAGCCCTAATATCCGGCTTCCAAACTAACTAGGGTCGCACTCATGGCAGAGTTTCCGCAAAAGTCGAAGGTCGTAATCATCGGCCTTGGTGGTATCGTTGGCGCGTCGATCGCGCATCACCTGATCGAGCGTGGATGGGACGATATCGTCGGCATCGACAAATCCGGCATTCCGACCGATATCGGCTCGACGGCGCACGCCTCTGATTTCTGTTACACCACGAGCCATGACTTCCTGTCCTGCTGGACGACCCTCTACTCCATCGATTTCTACGAGAAGATGGGCCACTACGCCCGCGTCGGCGGCCTCGAAGTTGCCCGCGTCGGCGACGACGATCGCATGGAAGAGATCAAACGCAAGGTGGCTTCCGGCAAGGCCTTCGGCACCCGTGCGCGCCTGATCGAGCCGGCCGAGATCAAGGAGCGTTTCCCGCTGATTGAGGAAAGCATGGTGCAGGGCGGGCTCTGGGATCCGGACGCCGGTCTTGTCATTCCGCGCTCGCAGACGGTTGCCGGCAAGCTGGTCGACCAGGCTGTCGCTGCCGGCAAGCTCCAGGCCTTCGCCAACACGCCGGCCCAGTCGCTCATCATCAAGGACGGGCGCATCAAGGGCGTGGTCACCCATCGCGGCACGATCGAAGCCGATTATGTCATCGTCTGCGCCGGTCTCTGGGGCCGGCTGATCGCGGAATTGGCGGGCGAGGACCTGCCGGTCATGCCTGTCGACCATCCGCTGACCTTCTTCGGCCCCTATAACGAATTCGAGGGCACCGGCAAGGAAATCGGCTGGCCGCTTCTGCGCGACCAGGGCAACTCCGCCTATATGCGCGACACCGGCGATCCGACGACCGCTGAAGGCGGCCAGATCGAGTGGGGCTATTACGAGGAAACGAACCCGCGTCTGTGCCATCCGCGCGAACTTCTCGAAAAGCATGAAGCCCGGCTTTCGCCCTCGCAGCGCGACCTCGAAATGGAACAAATCCTGGAGCCGCTGGAGCGAGCGATGGAGCTGACCCCGATCCTCGGCGAACTCGGCTACAACGAAAGCCACTCCTTCAACGGCCTGCTGCAGGTGACGACGGACGGCGGGCCTTCGGTCGGCGAAAGCCAGAAGGTCAGGGGCCTGTGGTACTGCGTCGCCATCTGGGTGAAGGACGGCCCCGGCTTCGGCAAGCTCGTCGCCGACTGGATGACGGACGGGCGCACCTCCATCGACCACAACAAGATCGATTATTCGCGCTTCTATCCCCACATGCTCGAGGAGAAGTTCATCGAAAGCCGTTGCGGCGAGGCCGCGCGAAAAATCTACAATCCGGCGGTCCATCCGCGCGAACCCTATGACACCGGCCGCGGCGTGCGCCGCTCGCCCTTCTGGGAGCGCGAGAAGGAACTCGGCGGCCACTTCATGGAGCTCGGCGGCTGGGAGCGCGCCCACGGCTACGCCGCAAACGAACATTTGCTCGAGAAATACGGCGACCGTATCCCGGTGCGCGAGAACGAGTGGGACAACCGCCATTTCTGGCGCGTCTCCAATGCCGAGCACCTCGCCATGAGCGAGGATTGCGGCATGGTGAACCTGTCGCATTTCTACATGTTCGATGTCGAAGGCCCGGATCATGTCGAACTGATGGAATGGATCTGCGCGGCCAAGATCGGCGGCGACGCCAATATCGGCAAGGGCATCTACACCCACTTCCTCGATGACGAGGGCATGGTGCGCGCCGACTTGACCGTCATCCGCATGGCCGATCGCTGCCGCGTGATCGACGGCGCCGACGCCGGCCCGCGCGACTTCCACTATGTGCGCCGGATTGCCGAGGCCAAGGGTTTTGACGTGACGGTCACCGACGTCACGGAGAAATACGTGACGATCGGCCTTTGGGGCCCGAACGCACGCACGACCTTGCAGAAGGTTGTCGAGAACCCCGAGGGCCTGGCGCCGGAGAACTTCCCCTTCGCCGCGATCAAACCGATCCGGATTGCCGGCAAGGATGTGACCGCATTCCGCATCTCCTATGTCGGCGAACAGGGCTGGGAACTGCACATGGCCTATGGCGATGCGCTCGCGGTCTGGGACGCGCTCCGGGCAACCGGCGTAATGGCCTTCGGCGTCGAGACCTATGCCAACAGCCGCCGCATGGAGAAGAGCCTGCGCCTGCAGAATGCGGATCTCCTCACCGAATACAACCTCTTGGAAGCCGACCTCGCCCGCCCGAAGGTCAAGGAGGCCGACTTCCGCGGCAAGGCCAAGCATCTCGAGCACCGCGCCCGCCCGCATCAGCCGGCGATGCTCTGCACGCTCGTCATGACGGACAATGTCGATTCGAAGGGCGTCGCCCGATATCCGGTCGGCATCCTTCCGGTCATGGATCCCGAGACCGGAGAGACGCTCGTCGATGAACTCGGCCGCCGGTCGTTCACGACCTCGATCGCCTACGGTCCGACGATCGGCAAGAACATAGCGCTTGCTTATCTGCCCTGGTCCCATTGCCAGGTCGGCCGCAAGCTCAAGGTGGAATATTTCGGCGAGACCTATCCCGTCGAAGTCGCCGGCGTCGGCTACAAGCCGCTCTACGATCCGGAAAACCTCAAGCCCCGGACCTGATCTTTCCGCGATCGCGGCAGACACACCCCGAGGTACCTGACAAGCGTGCCCGCTCTTGACCGAGCGGGCACGCTTTTTTGAGCGATGCCGAGTGCATCGCGAGCGAGGACGAACAAACGCCGCCGCCAGGCGAACAAACCTGGTCAGGAGAGCGTTTCCATTCGAGCTTGCAGGCCAAGCCGGCACGCAACACATGAGGACGACGAACCAAGAGCACTTATTTGCCCTACGGGCAGCGACACGCCCGGGCCGCTCGCAAAGTTCGATCGCCCAAATACAGCCGAAGGTCATCGAGTAAGTCGCTGATGGAGACTGGACGTTCCCTTCCCGAGGCCGACGGCAGCCGACCTGCTTCTCTGCGGGCTGGCCTGACGGGGCTTGTCTTCAACTGGCCGCTGGCGCTGGCTGTGGCGGCGTTCGCGGTCGGCGCGTGCTGGTTCCTGACTATGCCGGCCCCGAAGTTCGATTCCGGGTCGGCGTTGAACGAGGGCAGCGCGCCGCGTGGCGCGATCATCTTTGCCGCGGGAGGTTGCGCCTCCTGCCATGCCACACCGGGACAGCCGGATCACCTGAAACTCGGCGGCGGCCTCGCGCTCGCATCGCCATTCGGGACGTTCAGGGTCCCCAATATCTCGCCCGATCCCGTCGACGGCATAGGATCATGGTCGGTCGCCGATCTGGCAAACGCTTTGATCAGCGGCGTCTCTCCGGAAGGCAGGCATTATTATCCGGCATTTCCCTATCCCAGTTACACCGGCATGACGCTCGACGACGTCAGGGACCTCTATTCATATCTGCAGACGCTGCCGCGCGTTTCCGGCCGCGCGCCGCCGCACGATCTCTTCGTCTTCTTCCGCGTCCGCCGCGGCGTCGGCTTTTGGAAGCTGCTGTTCTTTCACGAAGGCAAGTCGGAGGCTGTCCTGACCAGGGACCCCGTTCGCGATCGGGGAGCTTACCTCGTCGAAGCTCTCGCGCATTGCGCCGACTGTCACTCGACGCGCAACATCTTCGGCGCGGTCAAGCCGGGCGCTCGCTTTGCCGGAGGACCGGATCAAGAGGGGACCGGTTTCGTCCCCAACATAACGCCGGAGCGGATCGGCCATTGGTCCGAGTCCGATCTTGCGGAAATGCTAACAAGCGGCAGGACGCCCGATCATCGGCGAGTGGGATCAACGATGATCGACGTCGTTGCCAACACATCGCAACTGCCGCAAAGCGATCGAATGGCGATCGCCAGGTACATCAAGTCATTGCCGCCTCGCACCACACCGCATCCTTGAGGTCATTGCGAATAAAGATAGGCCGCGAGATGCCTCGCCTCCGGCTCGGTGATCCCGGTCGCCGGCATGGCGGAACGTTGCGAAAACCGCTGCGGGGAGACGATCCAGTTTATGAGGTTTTCCGCCGTATTCTCGACGACGCCGCTGAGATAGACGCGCTCGCGCAGGTCGACAAGCGGACCGCCGACCTTGCCATCGGCACCGGGTACGCCCGGAATGACGTGGCATCCGCCGCAGCCATACCTGCGAAAGATCGGCGGCGCTAAGGATGGATCGCCCTGCGTCATTGCCTCCGCCACGGAGCGCCGCTGCTGCCTCTCCTTGACGACACTGGCGGCAACCATGACCAAAGGCAGCACGACGACGATGCTCGCCAGGATCAGGGGAGCTTTAAGGTCAGCGGAAGCGGCTTGCATCAAGCCCTCCTCGGCTCGAATTTGAAATCCACAGCGCCAGCAGCACCAATGCCGCTCCGCCGTAAATGATACCGCCGGGCATCCACATCAACATGCCGGCCAATTGCTGATCCTCGAGCTGCGTCAGGCCCCATTCCGGCGCCGCATGCGTCTGGACTGGATAGACGACGCGCGGCGCAAGCGCGATCAGGGCGCCGAGGGCGCTGGTGTGCAACATGGTCAGGAAAAGATGCCACGCCGCCCGGCCCCGGTCGCTCCGCCAAAAAATCGACCACCAGAACAGAAGCGCTGTCATGAAGAAACTGAGATGTTGCAACCGGTGGAGCGTCACATCCGCAAGCGTTGCATCGAACAGCACCGGAGCGTGCCAGGCCCAAATCGCTGCCCCATGCAATAGAGTGGCGACGCTTCCGCGGGTAAGCCAGTCCCATGCGGCCAGGACAACCTTTTCCTTCATCGCCCGCCTCGTCAGGCGCCGGATCGTCCTCGGCAACCCCCAAAAAAGCACGCCAACCGGGCGCGCGAGAACGAAAAGAGGTGCCGAGACCGCCATGACGAGCTCATGTTCGATCATGTGCAGGGCGAAGAGATGCTCGCCAATGAAATGCAGAGGCGAAACCAGCGCCGCCACGAGCACCAGCCATGCGGTCCACCAGATCAGACTGCCCCCCGCAGTGATGCCGCGGCCGCTCCCCGAGCGCCGCCACAGCCTGAAGGAGCCAAACGCGTAGAGCAGTCCTGCAACAACGATCGGCGTAACAATCCAGCGATCGAAGCTCCAGACGAACGCGGAGGCATGCGGCTGCGTCTCATGGGCCGCAGCCGGCCCCGCAAGGGACAACACCAGCGCGGCAACTATCGTAGGCATGGGTCGAGCAGCATCGTAGCCGCTCCCTGGAGAAGAAGGGCAAAGGCGAAGGCGAGACCGACAAGCACGTTCAGCCTGGCGATGAACATCTTAGTTCGCGGCCCGCTTTGCGCGAAACGGCGATGGGAAACAAGGGCGCCGGCAAGTGCCAGGATCGCAGCGCCGAACGAGGCGACGACCGACCAGGAAGTCCCGGCGCCGCAATCGACGTAGGGCAGTATCTGAGCAAGCTCGGTGTTGATCGCCCACGCGCCGGGCGCCAGAAGCAATCCTGCGTATTTCGCGATCCCGATGCTCATAGGCGGGGCACCCAGTAGATACAGACATAGAGAGGAAGCCACGCGACGATCACGAAGTTCCAATAGAGGGCATTGTCTTCGACATCGCCGTAGCGGCGCGTGTTGTCGCCGTGCCGGCTGAACATCAGGCAGGTCAGGACGAGCGTATCGATGAGGTCGGTGATGATGTGGGCGGTATGGAGCCCCAGCAGCGTCCACACGATCGAGCCGTAGGCGTTTTCATCCCAGCTGACATACATGGCAGGAAATTCGAAGATGCGCAGCGCCAGCGGCGCCGCCTCCAGGAGCGTCATCACGATCAGCCCGATACGAACCTTCGCAAGCGCCCTCGCCTTCGCCCAACGGGACACGAGGATATTCGGGACGATGCTTGCCAGAAGGAGCAGCGTGAGCACGGTTCCGGCGAAAAGATCCGGCGACGGCGCATCGATCGGCCACTTTGGAGCGAGGCTGAACAGATAGAAATAGATCGCAATCGCCAAGGCAAAACCGCTGCCTTCGATGAGCATGAAGGCGCAGGTTCCCCACCAGGCTGGGCTGGCGATGCCCATGCCATGCATGGGCAGTTTCGATACGTCCAGCACCACTCTTTCCTTCATGACGTGTCCTCAACCGTGCCCTTCGGCCAGAACCAGCCGATCAGGGTCACCGCGATGGGGATCGAGCCCCAGACGACCGCCCACGGCGTGAAAATCGAACCGATCAGCATGATCGAAGTGGCGATCGCCGCCCAGAACGGCCATATCGAATCTCGTGGTGACGATTCCCGCGCTTCCGGCAGGGCCTCGACCACGCTGCTTACGATGAGTTCCCGCCGATCGACCTGCAGCCCCTTCGTGACGGCGAGTGCCTCGGAGCGCGACCAAAGAGGTTCGCGGGCGTCGACGACGGGAATCCTGCGAAAGTTATAGGCCGGAGGTGGCGAGGCCGTTGCCCATTCCAGCGTCCCCGCCTTCCAGGGGTCTGGTCCGGCTGGTTTGCCTGATCGCCAGCTGCGGAGAGCATCGACGAAGAAGATGACAAAGCCGGAAACCAGGACGAGCGCGCTCAGGCTGATGAAGAGGTTCAGCCCTGCCCACGGCAGCTCCGGCTGGTACGTATAGACGCGACGCGGCATCCCTTGGAGGCCGAGGATGTGCATCGGGAAGAATGTCAGGTTGAAACCCAGGAAAATGAGGCCGAAGGCCCATCGGCCGAGCGTTTCGCTCATCATCCGGCCCGTCATTTTTGGAAACCAGTAGTAGATCGCGCCGAGCAGCGGAAAGACGGCGCCGCCGACGAGCACATAATGAAAGTGGGCCACTACGAAATATGTGTCATGGACCTGGGTGTCGAATGGCACGGATGCGACCATGACTCCGGTGAGGCCCCCGATCACAAACGTGACGATGAAGCCGATCACGAACAGAAGCGATGTCGTGAATACCGGCCGCCCCAGCCACAAGGTCGCCAGCCAGCAGAAGATCTGAACCCCCGCGGGTACGGCGACCGCCATGCTCGACGCCGTGAAGAAACTCTCGCCGAGCCGCGGCAGACCGACCACGAACATGTGATGCACCCAGAGGCCGAAGGCCAAGATGCCGGTGGCGATGAAAGCCATCACCAGCGGCAAGTAGCCGAATACGGGGCGGCGTGCGAACGTGGCGACGATCGTCGAGACCATGCCCGCGGCCGGAAGAAATATGATGTAGACCTCGGGATGGCCAAAGAACCAGAACACGTGCTGCCAGAGCAACGCGTCGCCCCCTTCGTCCGGATTGTAAAATTGCGTTTCGACGAGGCGATCGAGGATCAGCGTTGAACTTGCGAACATGATCGCCGGCATCGCCATGATCACGATGAAGGCCATGACGAGCATGGACCATACCAGCAGGGGGATGCGATCGAGCGACATGCCGGGAGCGCGCTGTTTGAACACGGTCACGACGATCTCCACCGCCACCGCGAGGGCCGACAGCTCCGTGAAGGTGATCATCTGCGCCCAGATGTCGGCGCGCTTGCCGGGACCATACTCCGGTCCGGACAGCGGCACATAGGCGAACCATCCGACGTCGGGTGCCGCATCAAGCGCGAAGGAAATCCACAGGAGCAGGCCGCCGATCAATATGATCCAGTAGGAAAAGGCATTCAGCCGCGGGAAGGCGATATTGCGGGTACCGACCATGAGCGGCACGAGGTAGATGGCCATGGCTTCCATCACCGGGACCGCGAACAGGAACATCATGGTGCTCCCGTGGGTGGTGAATATCTGGTTGTATCGGTCGGAATCGAGAAAACGCGCCTCAGGCCAGGCCAGCTGAATGCGCATCGCGATCGCCAGCAGCCCTCCTAAAATGAGGAAGACGAATGCGGTCACGATGTAGCGCCGCGCAATGACCTTGTGGTCGACCGTCGCAAGCGCACCCCAGAAGCCGGGCGACGCACTCCAGGTTTGCGACAGATGTCGTTCGAGCACGGCATCGTCCAACCCGTCGTCCCTCAGCGGCGGCCGCTTCCGGTCCTCAATCATTTAAGGACCTCCATATAGGCGGCAAGCTGCCGCAGCTCGTCGCTTGTCAGAGGAACCAGCGGCATGTTGTTTCCGGGCTTCAGCGTCTGGGGATCGGCGATCCACGCGGCAAGCGAGCCACGGGTGTTTTCGAGCAGTCCCGCTGCAATGGTGCGGCGGCTGCCGATATGGGTCAGGTCGGGCCCGGTCGTTCCCGACGCTCCGGTGCCGCGTATCGTGTGGCATGCCGCGCATTGCCTGGCCATGAACACGGCTTTCCCTGCGACCGCCTCCGCCTCGCTTGGCTCCACGCTCGTTCCGCGTTGTCCCTCGGCCCATCGCTCGTGATCGGCCTCCCCTTCGGCGATTACGAAGAGGGCCATGTGGCTGTGTTGCAGACCGCAGAACTCGGCGCACTGGCCGCGATAGACGCCCGGTCGTTCCGCGCGGAGCGTCAGGATGTTCTCGCGGCCCGGGATGAGATCCTGCTTGCCGGCGAGGCTTGGCACCCAGAAGGAATGAATGACGTCGCTGCTTTCGAGCCGCAGCCGCACATCTTTCCCGATCGGGATGTGGAGCTCGTTGGCCGTTACGAAGGTTTGGGTGGAACGCGGATCGACATAGGTGAATTGCCACCACCATTGCTGCGCCCTGACAACGATTGTCAGCTCCGGATCCTCAGCCTCGGAGAGCGCACGGGTGGTATAAAAGCTGGCGATCGTCAGTCCACTGACGACCAGCACGGTTGCGCCGACCGCCCCGGAAACGGCGACGGTCGCTTTCCGCTCCGAAATCGCACCGGTCGCTTGATCGCGCCGACGCGCGAGCGCAGAAACCAATGCGATCATCACGAGGAACCACACCGCGGAACAGACAAGCACCATCGCAAGAATTAATTCCTTGAGCACAATCGCGGCGTGGCCATTGGCGTCCAGGACCGACTGGGCACCGCTGCATCCCGAGATCAGGAACGCGAGCAGGAGGAGGATCGAGTTGCGCTTCAAGACGGCGGCCCTCGCTCCGACGGCGGAGGTGCCGGTTCTTCGTTGAAGAGAATGGCGGCCGCGCCCGATTCTCCGCCGGTCGGGTATGCTTGTCGTCGTTTCTGCTCGGAGCCGCCAAGGAAGCCGAATAGGCGCCTATCGTCCGGACATAGCCCGCAAGCTGCCAGATCTGTTCCGTTGTCATCCTGCTACGAAAAGCCGGCATTCCATGCGGGCGCCCATCTCGAATGGAGGCTGCTATCGCGACCGCAGAAGGCCCGTATAACCACCATCCGTCCATCAACGACGGACCCGCGCCGCCTCGACCGTCGCCGTGACAGTAAGCGCATCCGAACCAGGAATAGAGCCGCTTGCCCTGGCTCAGATCATACGCGCTCGTTTCATACGGCTTGTAGAGCGCGAAATAGACCTCGGGGGGCGCACCGCCGATGCCGGTCGGCATCAGGCGCAACTCGTCAAGGGCGGCTGCTACCGGAGGGTCTATCCGATACTGCCGCGGCTGACGTTCCAATCCGACGAGAGTCGCGATACCAGCAAGCGCGACGGAGAATAAGGCAATGGCCAACGGCTGAGCAACGCCACCCCTGAGAACCTTGCCTGGCATCATTTAAGCTCCAGACCACTGGCCCTTACAGCGCCGCGCGTCTAATCGGACGCGCAAGGGTCGCTGTAGAACGTTGAATTTCTGCATGATTTTGTCCTTAAATCGATTCCGATCTAAGGAATCATGCAGTAGCCAACGAGCACCTCGCTGAACCGGCGGAGGTGTACCGGCAAGAGCTTGCGCGACGGCGCTTTTGCGTCGGCATCAGACGGGCCTGATTGCTCAAGGGCAAGAACGCGCTGGCTTCCGGATAATACGCGCCGCAAAGCCCTTTTGGAATGTCGCGCCGTCCGGCTCAGCCGAGCTGGCGCTAGGTGACCGCACCCCCGACCATCAGCGCCAGAATAAGGAACACGAGGAAAATCAAGACAGCGATATAAAACAATATCTTGGCGATGCCTGCCGTCGCCTGGGAAATGCCGGAGAATCCGAGGAAGCCAGCCACCAACGAGATCACGAAGAAAATAAGAGCCCACTTCAGCATCGCCACACCTTCTGTTCTCCTGATTTCAAAGATATCGCCGCGATCGCCGCATCAGCGGCTACTTCCTCGGTGCGGATCCTTGCCCGCCGCCTGGCTGCTTTTCTTGACGTCGTCCTTTTTCCCTTGATCGCCGCCGCGATTTCCGCCGTGCGTACGCTTTGAACTCTTGGTCGCCTTCCCGTCCTTCAGGTTTGTGGCCATGTCGCCCTCCTCGTAGAAATTAAGGTTCTGCGCACAACGCAACCGAGAAATGCGGATAAAGTTCCGAGCGCGTGCTTTGCGACGGCCGTCAGTCCGTCCAGCCCGGAGCTCCTTTCCCCGGGGCGGCGATTGGGTGGGTTGTTAGCGAAGGCACGGCAAATTCCCGGGGCGGGGCCCCGTCAGCGGCCGCACGTGCTCAGAGCTGCGTCGAAATGATGTTGTCGAGTCTCACCTTGCCGCCGATCACTCCGCGCTTTGCATCCGGCGGTGCCGGCCCCT
This sequence comes from Sinorhizobium psoraleae, assembly GCF_013283645.1. Taxonomy (GTDB): domain Bacteria; phylum Pseudomonadota; class Alphaproteobacteria; order Rhizobiales; family Rhizobiaceae; genus Sinorhizobium; species Sinorhizobium psoraleae. The sequence continues at coordinate 499,613 of NZ_JABEKV010000001.1, read as the reverse complement.
CCTCGATCACGGTGTAGAGCTTCTCGCTGCGGAAGGCACTCGCCATGTCGGTCGTGACACCTTCTGCAGGTTTCGCGTCGATCTCGCGAAAGTCGAGTTCTGCCTGCGAGGCAACGATACGGGCGTCGCCGCTCGATCTTGCAACCACGATCAATTCGCCTTGATACGTGGCGTTCTGCCAATTCGGATCGTCAGGTTTCGCCAGTGGCGACAGCCGGTATATTTTAAGTTCTTCCTGCATGACTGCCTCAACAGATGGCGCCGCGTCCAACGACTGGCCGCGGTTTGCTGCATCCAATCGCCATGGATCGGTATTGTTCCGATTCCAGGCGGCCGGCGTTCAGCCCACCCCCCATTCGATGCCGGAACATTTCCAGAGGTCACCGGTTGGAGCACCACCGAAAACGAAAGGAACCCGTGATGGCGAACGCGACCGACCACTTGCAGGCCTGGCTCAGGGATGCGCATGCAATGGAAGAACAGGCAATCACGATGCTCACCAGCCAGTCCCGACGGTTGGAAAACTATCCTGAGCTCAAATCCAGGATCGACTCGCACCTGCAGGAGACTCGCGATCAGGCCGCGATGCTCGAACAATGTCTTGAGCGACTGAATGGCGGAACGTCGACGGTCAAGGATATCGGCGGCAAGATCATTGCCCTCGGGCAGGGTTTGAGCGGCCTTTTTGTCGAAGACGAGGTGGTGAAGGGTTCACTGGCCAGCTACACGTTCGAGCACATGGAAATCGCAAGCTACAGGATTCTCATCGCTGCCGCCGACTATGCGGGCGATCAGGAAACGAAGCGGGTCTGCGAGATCATTCTGCAGCAGGAGGTTGCGATGGCCGAGTGGCTTGATCAGCACGCCGCGCAGATCACGCGCAGGTTCCTGGAACGCGACGAGCGCGACGTGACGGCCAAACATTGATCGCGCCGCCCGTCGAGCCCCGTCTGCCCGGCTCATTCCACTACGCGGACGCATCAAGCAGACAATCCTGCCTTGGAACCTTCGGTCGTCACATCGGTTGGCCTTATTGAGGAGGCGCAACAATGTTGATCGACTACCTTTGGCTATTGGTAACTGCAGGTGGGGCCTTCGCTCTTGGTGCCGCGCTCGCCTACGTGGTCATGCGGCAGAAGCCGCTTCCGCCTGCCGTCAAGGAAGCACAGGACCGGAAGGTCAGGAAGCTCTACGGAGAATCGCAAGAAGACAAGTCCCAGTGAACTGCTCGGTCGAGTTGCCGTGGAACTACCCGACACAGCGGCGCAGGCCGGCTTTGCGGTTAAGCGGAGGAGCGCGCCCCTGCCCGGTCCGGCCCTACTCGGATAGCCGGCACCGGAGAGGCCGGAATTGTGCCCAGGGGGACGTCGGCGTTTACCGGCGTTATCCGGAGCGGAAGAATTCCGCAAAGCAGCTTCACGGTTTCTTTCAGGATTTCGACGGTTATCTTTTCGCCGGGACACCGATGGCTCGATTCTGGCCGGCCCCCGCCCTGCGGGATGAAGCGGAAGTCGAGGTCGCGCCAGGTGAGACCCCGCTCGGGGCTGAAATTCGTGGGGGACGGAAACAGTCTCGGATCATGCGTCGTTCCGTAGAGGTCGAGTAGCAGCCAGCTGCCTTCTGGCAGCGAATAGCCTAGCCAATCTTGACTCCGCGCCAGCCGCGCGCCGACGAATGGGAAGAAGGGATAGAGGCGCCGCACCTCCTCGACAAATCCTTCGATATCATCGTCCTGCCCTTGACCAAAGCGCTTTCGCCACTGCGGATTTCGGGCAAGCGCCAGACCGACGAAAGCAACCCACCGGCTGATGGCAGCGATCGGACGCAGGAGGTTGAGCAGTTCGACAGCCGCCTCCTCCTCCGACATAGGCTGCCCGTCGGCGTCCCGGTAGTCCAGGCTGATCCTCCTGAGCGCGCATCCCTCGGCCACCTCGAGCGATCCGTCGCGAAGCGCCGTCACGATCGTTACGAGCCAGCGCTCGAGGCGGCGCCGTGAGACGAGGGCGAGCCATGCCGCTGGCCCCGGACGACCCGTCCGATCGATCATCAGGGCAAGCCGCCGAGCAAGCTTCACGTCATCGCGCCGGCTTGGCGGGATGCCTATCCAATCTGCGGACGCCTTCGTGAGAATGAGATTCGCCGCTTCACGCAGATCGCAGTCCTCCTTGCGCCTCTCGAAATGAACGAGCCAGTGCTGCCGGAACCGCTCCAGGAGGGCGGCGACGGCTGCGTTATCCATCGCGATGTCGATGAACATGGCCTTCCGCCGCCGATGCGCCTCCCCATCGAGCTGCTGAACGCTGTCCTTGTCCTGAAGCAGGCGCAGCACGGTCCACGGCATCGCACCGACACGCGTCACACCGTCGGCGCCATAGAAGAGACGCGCCGCTGCCTCGCCGCGCATGCACACGACAGGACGGAGCATCAATCGGCTCTGGAAAATGTCCGTCCCAAGTTCGTCGCAGCGATTCGAGATGAACGCGTAGCCTTCGTGCAGCAGCGCCAGCGTACTGTCGAGCGATGATGTTTGCGGGATGGCTTTCACTTCCTGCCAGGCTCCTTCTGTAGCCGAACTCGTCGGTGCTGCAGATGTTCCTCGATCCGACATTGGGACCGCATCGCGGTCGCCGTCGGGAACAAACGGAGTGCATGCCGGTTGTGCTGCAGCGGCAAAAAGGAGCGATCATGTCCAAGCTGCCTGAAAGCAATCCCGCGCAGGTGCGCGGCGATATACAGCGCGGGCGCACAGGCGACAAGAAGCGCGGCTTCGACCCTTCAGCGGCACCGTTGGAAACGGATGACGAGGCGGCGGGCACGCCTTTGACCACAGAGGCAACGGGAACTGCCAGAGCCGGGCAGCGCTCGGACGGGCAAGCCGACGCCTCCACCGAATACGGCGACGCGATGCGGCCTCTCTCGACCGCAGAGCCCCGCCGATCGCCGAAGTATCGTCTTGTCCTCTTGATGGCAGCCATTGTCGTCGTCGCCGGCGTCTTTGCTCTCGCTGTCGGCGCCGGGTGATCGCAACATCGAGCTTGGCCGCGCGGAGAAGGTGCTCCCGTTGCCGCACAACCGGGTCTTGGAGGCAACCGAAGGAGTTTTTCGAATGCCTGATCACCACGACGACAGAAGGAGCCCGCTATCCAGGCTGGCGGCCCAGGAAGAAGCACTATACCTGCGCCGGTCATCGACGCGCTTCCTCGAGTGCGCCATTCACCTTTGCGTCACCCACATGACGCTCGGCGAAGTGGCCGACCTGCTTGAGCAGGAGGCAAGGCAGCTTCGGCAACACGGCTAACTGCGTTTTTCGAAGAACCATTGACTGCTGCATGTCTTCTTAAATCGATTTAAGAATGAAAACATGCAGCAATTCAACCGACTACAGCGACCTTTGTGCGGCGCTGTAGCCGGTTTGTCTCGCTGTCTCATTGAAGCAGTGAACGATCTAGCTCTTTGAAACTACGCAATTCCGGAGGGAAGATCGTTACACACTTCCTGATTGCTCTAAGATTCCATGGAAGCGCCGACGCTCGGAACGGGCTCATTCATGTACGGGCGCTTTCCTCGCCGGACGAGATAGACCTCCCGTTCGGGATTGGCTTCGATGACGAAGCCGGAACTGCGAAGCATCGCCTCCACTCCAGCCCTGTTCGGAATGAACCAGTTGGTGGGATCGTCGGCGAAGCGGTGTTCGACGAAGAACAACTTGGGGTAATCGGGCCGGTCGAAGACCTGCCACTCCTGGAAATCGTAGTCCGCATCCAGCGGCGCCGCCGAATTCGCGCCGCGCTGCATGCACTGGAAGAGCATCTCGTCGCCGACGACGTGTTCGTAAAGAAGATCCAGTGCCAACAGCGGGTAACGGAGATGGTAAAGAACACCCATGAAGAGGACGAGATCGAATTTCTCGCGGAGTTGTGCCACGTCGTAGACGGACATCAGCCTGAATTCGATGTCGATCCCGGTCTGTGTTGCCGCGAATTTCGCTTGCCGCAGATAGCGTGGATCTGAATCGATGCCGAGCACGCGGCCAGCATTGCGGCGTTTCATTTCCTGCGAGTAGAACCCTGCATTGCAGCCGATGTCGAGCACGCTTCTACCTTCAAGGTCTTCCGGGACGACATGTCTGAAAGCCTTCCATTTGACCGCAGGATAGTCCCCGAGGAAATGATCGGGCGATGTCTCGACGCCCTTGATCCGCATGTTGTGAAACCAGGGCCCCAGCGCAGCGATCTGATCCTCTATGGCCATGCAGTCTTGGGTCTGCTGAACCATGATTAAAGATCCTGGGAAAGGACTGGCTGTTGCGGGCGACGGCGAGAGCGACCTGGCCGGCGCACGGTTCGCTGCTTCGCAAGCGCACTTTGGAACCAGGCTATGGTGTGCGATAGCCCATCCTGCAACGGGACTTTCGGCTGCCAGTCCAGAAGCGTCCTGGCGCGCGCTATATCCGGTCGACGGCGCTGCGGATCGTCCGGCGGCAAGGGCACATGGACGATCGTCGACGCGGTCGCGATCTTGGACAATACCAGCTCGGCCAATTCAATGACCGTAAACTCGCCTGGGTTGCCAAGGTTTACCGGCCCGCCGGGATTCGGCTGGCGATTCATCAACCTGATCAATCCTTCGACGAGATCGGACACATAGCAGAACGAGCGCGTCTGTTCGCCGCTGCCATAGATCGTAAGCGGCTCGTTTCTCAAGGCCTGGACAATGAAGTTCGAGACGATCCGGCCGTCGTTGGGCTGCATATACGGGCCGTATGTATTGAAGATGCGAGCAACCCGCACATCCACGTTTCCGGCCCTCAGACTGTCGAAGCACAGAGCCTCAGCTGCGCGCTTGCCTTCGTCGTAGCACGCTCGCGGTCCCGTGCAGTTGACATGACCCCAGTAGTCCTCCTGCTGCGGATGCTCCAACGGATCGCCGTAGATCTCGCTCGTCGACGCCTGAAGGAAGACGGCTCGGTGCCGCTCGGCAAGCCGTAGAAGGTTTCCGGTCCCTGTAACGCTGGTCATCATCGTATGGATCGGGTCGGCCTGATAGGACGGCGGTGAGGCGGGGCAAGCCAGGTTATAGACGCAGTCGAGCGGTTCATCGATCTCGATTTCGTCGCAGACGTCCTGCTCGATCACGGTGAAGTAAGGATTGTCCTGCAGACTGCTCAGATTGGCAGGGGAACCGGTGAGATAGCTGTCGAGGCAGATCACCCGATTGCCGGCGCTGAGAAGCGCTGAACAAAGATGGGAGCCGACAAAGCCGGCCCCGCCGGCGACCAGGATGATCTTTCCTCGACTTCCTCGGTTTCTTCTTGCCATGGGCCGTTCTCCTTTCGGTGTTAGACCGGAAACCTCCGCTCGGAGTGTCTCGTGGCGAGATTGGTCTTGGACGCGACGCTTTCGATTGCCTCGACGAAGGCCCTGGCGCGGGGCGCCGCGCTGTGCGCGCTTGCGACGCGCTGATAAGCGCAATCGGCAAGCGCCTTGCACTGTTGGTCAGTGAGGTCCGTCAATGCTGCGACGACGTCGCCGCTGCCCCGTGCGATGACAGCGGCCTCCCCGGGTGCAAAGAAGCTGTCGATGCCCTCCCACCAATCGCTGATCAACGGCGTGCGGCATGCGGCCGCCTCGAAGAGCCGGACGCTCGGCGACCAACCGGCCGCCACCATGTCGGTACGCGTCACGTTCAGAGTGAAACGCTGGCGGCTATAGAATTCGGCGTGCTCGGAAGGCGGCAAGTGCTCGATGCGTGCTACGTTCTTCGGCCAGCGGATGTCCGCAGGATAGCTCGGCCCCGCAACGACAAAGCGCATTTCCGGCAATCGCCGCGCCGGCTGCAGCAACAAGCGCTCGAGCGCGGGCTGTCTGTCGGGGCTGAAGGTACCGAGGTAGCCGAGGTCCCATTCCCTTGGCGCACCGGTGTTGCGATAGAGGTCCAGATCGACGGCGCAGTAGAGCGCCAGGGGCCGTCTGGCTGCAAACTCGCCTCGCAGCCGGTCGAGCGTCCGGCCGCCGGAGAAGGAAAAATAGAGATCGAAGAGCGGAACCTGACGGCGGGCAAGATATTCCTCGTCGCCACGTTCGAGTTTGGCAAGTGTCACGGGCGTATCGATGTCGTAGAAACACAACCGCTTCGGGGCGAGGTCAACGACAATGTCGATAACTTCCACCCCGTCCGGCACATAGGAGCCGATGACGACGGCATCCGCCCCCACCAGCGTGCCGGCATGCCGCACGAGCAACTCGTCGATATCTTTGTAAAGGATGAGATTGCAGAAATCCGGCGCGATCATGTCGCGGTGGCGGGCGTACCACGGTACGTCCCGTTCCAGGAAGGTCACTTTGTGGCCGGCAGCGCGCACACCGCGAAGCAATGCCCGGAACGTCGTCGCATGGCCGTTGCCCCACGAGGAGGAAAGCGAGAGACCGAGGACGACGATGTCGAGCGGACGGCTCATTCGGCTGCCTCCACCTGGCGCGCCCGGCTCCGGAAAAGGCGGTCCACCTCCGCGGCACGATGCGCGTAGGTGTGTTCGCCGAGCACGCGACGGAGCGCCCGCTCTCCGATCTCCTTCGCGCTCGCCGGTGTGAGATTGGCCATGAGTTCGATGACGTCCTGTCCGTCTCTGGCGACCAGCACTTCCTCTCCGGGCGTCAGGAAGAGTTCGATGCCTTCCCACGCGTCGGTGATCAGGCAGGCGCCTGCCCCGGCCGCCTCGAAAACGCGGGTTGCCGGCGAGAAGCCGTTCTCCGCCATGCTGGCGCGCGAAATGTTCAGGACTGCATTCGGCGTCGCGTTGAAGGCGTTGTGGTCGGCAGTCGGAACGTGGCCGACATAGGCGACGTTTGCGGGCAGGGACTTGTCATGCCAGCCGGCTCCGCCGAGCACGAATCGCCGCTGCCAGAGCTGGCGTGCCGGCTGCAGGAAGAAAGCTTCCACTCGCTCCTCCCGATCCGGCAGGCGGTTACCGAGGAAGGCGAGATCGGCGGCAAAGCGCCGTTCCGCGGCCACGGGATGATGCGTCTCAGGGTCGACGGCATTGTAGATGGGAACGCATTCCCGCGCGCCGATGGCGCGATAGGACTCGACCACGGGATCGCCGCCGCCATAGGTCAAGATGAGATCCAGGGAAGGAAGCGTCCGCCGGAGAGGATGATCGGGTGCGGCTCTCAGCTCTGCAAGTGTGGCGGGGGCGTCGACATCCCAGAAGATCTTCAGCGCAGTCGGCTTTGCAGACGCCATGACTTCAGCGAGCAGCAGATCGTCCTCGAAGCCTACGCCGCTCGCCTTGACAACGACATCGGCGTTGGCGGCTTCCGTCGCGACGCGCTTCAACGCCGCGACTGTTCCCTGATAAACGACAACCCTGCACCAGTCCGGCACATCGATGTCGCGGTGCTTCTGCCGGTCGTACACGTCCGGCTCATAGAAAGTGGTTTCATACCCGCGCGCGGCAAGCGCTCGGAGCAATCCGCGATAATAGGTCGCCGCGCCGTTCCAATAGGCTGAAACGAGACTCGATCCGTAAAAAGCGATCCTCATATCGCGATCTCCTTGGAGGCAATGCGGCCGTCCGCAACCTTCTTTGGCCTGTAGGAAGCAAGGATGCGAAGAAGCTCGTCAACGCGATGCCCGCACGTATGGCGTGCCTGGATCGTTGCCAATCCGGAGGCAGCCATTTCCTGCGCGAAGGCTGGCTCTGAGAGCACCTGGCGCAGAAGACGCTTCATCTCCTTGCCGTTCCTGGCGAAAAGGAAATCCGTGCCCGGGCGGAAGAGACCCTCGGTGTCGTTCCATGGCGCCGAAATCAGCGGAATGCCGCAGGCGAGTGCTTCGAAAACCCGGATGGTCGGTATTCCCGGCAAGGCTTCGACGTAGGGACGTCGAGGAATGTGCACAGTCGCGCGATGCTCGGCGAAGGCCCGCGGAACGGCGGCATTCGCGAGCCAGCCGCCATAGACGACTCGCGCCGCGCGCAATGCCCGGAGGGCGGCTTCGGGATATCTTACGCCCCGCACCGTCGCCGTAAGCCTCAATTGTCGCGCGGGCTCGACGAAGAAGGACGTGATCTCGGCGCTGCGCTCGTCATCGCCCCAATTGCCGATCCAGACGAGATCGCCTCTTTTCTCGACATTCGCAATTGGATGGAACAACGAAGTGTCGGCGGCCTCGTGCCAGGTAAAGACGTGTCTGCCCCAGCCCGCGCCGAGATAGCGTTCGCGCAGCGCCTCGCCGAACGTCAGGACAAAATCGTAACCGGAAAGATCGAGGCGGGCGATGTCGCTCTTCGCCGTGACGGCGCGGTGATGGGTATCGTGGAAGGCGAGCGTGAAGCTGCCGCCTGCGCGACGAATGCGGCCGAGTTCTGCGACCAATGCCGGCTCCGTCCATTCATGCACCACGACGACGTCGGCCTCACTGATCGCTGCCTCGTGATCGAAATCGGCATCGTAGATCTCGACGCGCAGCTCCGGAAAGTGCTTGCGGAAAGCCGCGATGGGTCCGACGCCCTGATCCGCGATCAGGCTGAGGCGGCTCCAGGAATCGCGCGGCTCGAGCGCCACCGCATCGTGGCCGCGTCGCAGCAGGTCCCGCATGACGCCGCGCAGGAAATGGGCATTGCCGTGGTTCCAATCGGAAACAAGCGAATGGGTGTAGAAAAGAAAACGCATCGCTCACTCCGCAGACATCAGTTGAAGAGACCTGCGCATTGCTCGCCTGTAGATGTCGAGCACCGCATCGCGCTGGGCTTCGATGGAAAATTCTGCCGACCGCAATCGTGCCCGCCGGCCGAGTTCAGCCGTGCGCCGTGCGTCGTTCGCCAAAGCGTTGACGGCATCCGCGAGAGCGGCGGGATCGCCGGGATCGGCGAACAGGGCAGCACCTTCCCAAAGCTCGCGATAGGTGTCGATATCGGCAAGTACGAGGGCGGCGCCGGTGCGTGCCGCTTCAAGCGAAACCAGCCCGAACGGTTCGTAGACAGAGGGAGAGACGACGATCGCGGCTCTCGACATCAGAGCCAACGCCCGATCGTGGCTCAACTCCCCCTGATGATCGGCATGTTTGATTACCAGACGCTCGCCGTTTGGCCCGTCGCATGCTCCTGCCATGACGACCGGCCAGCGAATACGCGCGGCAGCCTGGTCCAGCACCGCACCATTCTTGCCTTCGTCCCACCAGCGGGCTGCGGCAAAGACGAAATTCTCCTTGACGGCCACAGAGCACGGGTTTCGGCTCGCATTGTGGACGACCACAAGATTGTCGATCCGGCCGTAACAGCGGTCGAGTGCGGCGGCATGGCTCGCACTCGGTGCAAGAACCACGTCGGCGCGGTCGAAGCCCAATCGGTTGCGCCGCTTCTGCCAGCGCCAATCCCTCGGCAAATCAGAGCCGCGCACGGCCTCGAACCACGTGGCGACGCACGAATGCGAGACCGCGACAACAGGCGTTTGCGCCGGGAAGCCGGCCGCCTGCGAAGGCAGGTTCAGATGCAAGAGATCGATCGAGTGCCTGAGCGACAGTTCCGTCAAAAGGTCCGGCACGCGGTCGAGCTCGCTTTCGTCGCCGGCCATCCAGTCGAGCGGCGCTGCGAACCATTCGAGCGTGCCGATGTGGGTAGCCTCGCGCCGCTGATGCGCGGAAGGCTCGGGGCCGAAGCCGACGAACAGCGTCTCCACGCCGGCGCCGCGTAGCGCTTCGGCGAGGTCCATCGCGTAACGCCATACGCCACCCACAGCATCGACGCTCATGATGATCCGCCGCGGCAGCGGACCTTGGGTGCCGCCGAGGCTGATAGAGCGAAGGGCGGAACCGGCACGATCGCTCATGCGGTGATCCTCTTTGCTTGGTGATGAACCTTGTTTACCTCGTTCCAATCCTTCAGAAGCCAGGCATGCAGATCACGCAGCCCCGCGCGCCAGGCCGTACGGGGCTTCCAGCCGACCGCGTCGGCAAGCGCGCGCGTATCGGCAACGAAGAACAGTTGGTCGCCGGCGCGCCAGTCGCGCTTCACCGTCGCAAGCCGGCGCCCCGTCAAGAGTTCGATCTCGCTCAGAACCTGGGCAATGCTGACCGCATTCTCAGGCCCGCCGCCGAGGTTGAAAGCGCGCCCCTTGAAGCGGTCGATCGATTTAAGCAGCGCCCTGTAGGCGGCGACCGCATCGCCGACATGGAGGATGTCGCGCACCTGCTTGCCGTCGCCATAGATCGATATCGACTCGCCCGCGAGCGCACGAATGAGAAAATGCGCGACCCATCCCTGGTCCTCGGTGCCGAACTGCCTTGGACCATAGATGCAGCTCATCCGGAGCACGGCCGTCGGGAGCTTGAAGGACCTCGCGTAGTCCAGCACGTATTGATCCGCCACACCTTTCGAGCAGCCATAGGGCGTGCAGAAGTCGAGCGGCTGCATCTCGCTGACACCATGGGTGCGCGCCGCCTCATCGACCGGGAAGTGGCGTTCTCCGACCTCGTTCATCTGCATTTGCGCCAGTGCGCCATAAACCTTGTTGCTGCTCGCGAATATGACCGGCGCCTTACGCCCGGCTTTGCGTGCGGCTTCGAGCACGTTGAGAGTGCCGCGCGCATTCGTCTCGAAATCGTCGATCGGCTGCTGCAGGCTGGTCGTCACCGCCGTCTGCGCCGCAAAATGAAAAACGGCCTTTGCGTCCCTGAAGACCGGCTCCATTGCGGCGAGGTCGCGGACATCGGCGAGCACGGGGTGGACGGCGCCGCCGTGATTGTCCACCAGCCATTCAAGGTTTCGCTCGACGCCGGCGCGACTGAGATTGTCGAGGACGATCACCTCCTCGCCCTCCCTCAGAAAACTGTCGGCGAGATTGCTGCCGACGAAGCCGCTGCCGCCCACGACGACGATTGCCGCCGTCTTCCCGGAAAGGGCGGGCGTCGCCAGGCGAGCACGCCTGTCCAGAGACCCGGCGCTCATACGACCAACCCCCGGGCTTCCAGGTGCTGCTTCATCTCGGCGCCCCGGTCGATCGCACCGACGCTGCCGACCCATTGCGCGAAATCGGCGAGTGAATCTTCGAGTCGATGGGCGGGTTCGAAGCCGAGCAGGTCTCGCGCCGTGGCAATGTCGGCAAAACAATTGCGGATATCGCCCGAACGGGCCTTGTTCATGATCTCCGGCTCGATCTCGGGTACTCCCATCGCATCGGCAAGCAGGGAGGCGACATCGGCGATCGCGTAGGCCTGGCCGCTGCCGACATTGATGACGTGACCGGCGGCATGTGGCCGCTCAAGCGCCAGCCGGAACGCCCGCGCCACGTCTCGAACGTGAACGAAGTCCCGCCGTTGTCTGCCATCCTCGAACACCATCGGCGATTGTCCGTTGGCAAGCCGCGACGCAAAATTGGCAAGCACGCCGGTATAGGGATTGGAAAGCGCCTGACCGGCGCCGTAGACATTGAAGAGGCGAAGCGCCACGGCCTCCACGCCATAGGCTTCCCCGAAAATCAGAACCTGGCGTTCCTGGGCGTACTTCGTCAGCGCATAGATAGACGCGAGATCGACCGGCTTGTGCTCATCCGTCGCCACCGGTCTGAGTTGCTCCCCGTTGGGTCCCGCCGGATCCCATGAGCCTGCCCTGATTGCGGCGGGGAAACGTCTGACATGCGCACAACGCTCGCCCGCCGTCGTCTCGTAAAGGCCTTCACCATAGACGCTCATCGATGAAGCGACCACGATGCGCTGGACCGGCGTTCCGATCATCGCCTCAAGCAGGACGGCCGTTCCAAAGTCGTTGACGCCCACGTAGCGGGCGATCTCGTACATCGACTGACCGACCCCGACCTCGGCTGCGAGATGGATAACGCAATCGACGTCCGCCAGCGCGCTTCTTACTGCAACCGCGTCGCGAATGTCGGCCTGCCGCATCTCCACGTCAGGCGGCAGCGCAATCTGTGCATCCGCGTGAACTTGCTCGTTGAGCACGTCCAACACGCGCACGCTATAGCTCCTCGAGAGGAGTTCCTCGACCACATGCCGACCTATGAAACCGCATCCGCCGGTAACAAGAACCTTTGTCATGATGCACCTGACGATGTTCGATCAGAGATAGAGACAAAGCTCCAACAAGCTTGGGTAGCAAATGTTCCTTCATCCATGACTTCTTCTTCTTGTTCTACTTTGATCAGCTGCATGGTGGGGCCCGCCTCAAGGTACAAACCTCGCTTTCGCGCGAGTGTTCCACGCGAAATGAGGGCATCAGGAACAAAAGCTGCAACATCAAGTTAAGGGCGCAAAGGCAGCCGAGGGTCGTTTGCAGTTTGCCCCGGAAAGTACGCAATCGGTCCTTGCGGTATTCCAATGCCGCGCCCGGGCTGCCGGATTGGTCTCGACAGCGGGAGGGAACAGGCATGAACATAGCGGCGCCTCAGCAGACGGATGCAATGTCTGCGGCGATTATCACCGCGCCAGGCAAAGTGCATATCGAAACCCTGCCGCTGCCACACCCGGGCCGCGGGCAAGTTCGAATCAGACTCGAAGGGTGCGGCGTCTGCGCCTCCAATCTCGTTCCCTGGGCGGGGCCGGACTGGATGCAGTTCCCGACCGAACCAGGGGCGCTCGGCCATGAGGGTTGGGGAATTATCGACGCGGTTGGCGACGACGTGCATGGTTTTACAGCGGGCGACCGCGTGGCTGCACTCTCCTATCACGCCTATGCGACGCACGACGTTGCCGACCAAACAGCCATAGCCCCCCTGCCAGCGGCGCTTGCGGATCAGCCCTTTCCCGGCGAACCGCTCGGCTGCGCCTTCAATATCTTCCGCCGCAGCGCGATCAAGCCGGGGGAGACCGTGGCGATCGTGGGCATCGGCTTTCTCGGAATTCTTCTGACCGAACTCGCAAGCGCCGCGGGCGCACGGGTGATCGCCATCTCACGCCGACCTTCGTCGCTCGCTGCGGCAGAGCGCGCCGGTGCCAACCAGGTGGTTGCCATGGACGATCATTGGCGGATTATCGAAGAGGTGAAGCAACTGACCTCGGGGGAGCTCTGCGACTGCGTCATCGAGGCCGTCGGCAAGCAGTGGCCTCTCGACCTTGCGGGCGAACTGACGAAAGAGCGCGGGCGGCTTGTCATCGCAGGCTACCATCAGGACGGGCCGCGGCAGATCAACATGCAGTTGTGGAACTGGCGCGGCCTCGATGTGATCAATGCGCACGAGCGCGATCCCGCCGTCTACATGCGCGGCATCCATGAGGCGATCGCGGCCACGGCCGCAGGGCGGATGTGCCCTTCACGCCTTTATACGCACAGGTTTCCGCTCGAACAGCTCGGCGCGGCGCTGGACATGACCCGCGATCGGCCGGAAGGCTTCATCAAGGCGCTGGTGATCTACGATGGGTAGCGTGATACCGCTTTCAACGAACCCGCAACGCGCCGGCCGCCCCCGCGTCGGCTTCCTCGGCGTCGGACGAATCGGCCTCCATCGCATGAGAGCGATCGTCGACACCGGATCTGTCGAAACCGCTGCGATCTTCGATCCCTCACCGGAGATGGCCGCGGCGGCTCTCGAGTTGACGCCCGAGGCCGCAGTCGTAAGTTCCTTCGAAGCCTTGCTCGATCAGCAACTGGACGGCGTCGTAATCGCTTCGCCAAGCGCGCTCCACGCTGCCCAATCGATCGTCGCCCTGGAGCAAGGCGTGGCGGTTTTTTGCCAGAAGCCGCTCGGCCGTACGCGCGATGAGGCAGCAGCCGTCGTTAACACGGCTCGAAACATGGACAGACTGTTGAGCGTGGACCTTTCCTATCGTCACACCGATGGGATGCAACAGATCCGCGATCTGATCGCGCAGGGCGAACTCGGCACCGTTTTCGCCGCGGATCTCACATTTCACAACGCCTATGGGCCCAGCAAGCCGTGGTTCTACGACAGGGCACTTTCCGGCGGCGGCTGCGTCATCGATCTCGGCGTGCACCTCGTCGACCTCCTCCTTTGGGTCCTCGGGTTCCCGGATGTCGTTCGCGTCGAAAGCCGGTTGATGTGCAAAGGGGCTCCCGTCCGCCGCGACGGCGACGACGTTGAGGACTACGCCGTCGCGACTCTCGAATTGGCGAGCGGCGTTGTCGCCCGTATCGCATGCTCGTGGCATTTGCAGGCTGGATGCGACGCGGTGATTGCAGCCGACTTTCACGGCACCGGAGGCGGCGCGAGTTTTAGAAACGTGAGCGGGTCCTATCTCGACTTTTCGGCCGAACGGTATCGCGGGACACAACGGCAGGTGCTGGCGCTCCCTCCCGATGCCTGGGGCGGACGCGCGGCAGCCGCCTGGGCGAAGCGCCTGGCCGCAGGGGAGCGTTTTGATCCCGACAATGAACGCCTGGTCGCGGTGGCGGATGTCCTTGACAGAATTTACGGGCGATAGATAACCCGCCGCCCTCTCGCGCGGTCTGATCACACGCTGTCGCGTTCTATACGGCGCAGCAGAAGCTCCGCGTAACGTGACGCGACCGCCTCCAGCCGAGGAACTTCTTCAGCGGCGGCGGCCGACCTTGCCGAAATCCACATGCCGAGCTGAAACGCCAGATAGCAAAGCTCGAGGATTGCCACCAGCTCGGCGTTCACCGCGCGCGAACATCCTTCGGACACGACCGCGCGCAAGTCGGCCGATTCCTGCATCGAAAGCCCGAACTCGATGCTCGCCCCCGCAAGATCCCAGGCAATGTCCTGACATCCAACCAGGTCATGGGCGGCGCTGTGGTCAAGCGCGTCGGCCTTGAGAAAGCCTCGCTCGCCTCCGGCAAGCCACTCCCAGCGATGCAGCCGGTTGTCGGTATCGACAGGCTGCACGAGGCGATCATAGCGCTCGGCGCCGCAGATCAGTCCTCTCAGCCGCGATGCCGCAGCCGCGCCCAGTGCCTCTTCGGTATTGACCATCGCCATCTCGCACAGCTTCGAAAGCGACGCTCCGGCGGTCACCGGCAACGGCAAGCGGCGCGCCCGGAAGGTGAGGTAGCGTCCGAGATGGTGGATAAAAGCCGCGTGGCGGAATTCGCTTGGTGCGGCCGATCTCGCCGCCATCCACTTCTCGACGAGGAAGCCGTGACACAATCCTGCGACGGGGGGTGTGAAGCCGGCTTCGGCAAGGAGGCGTGCCTTGGCCAGCTTGCGCTGGCCTGCGTCTCCGAGCCCGGCAAATTTGACAAGCCATATGTCGTCGGCCGTGTGGGCGAGGAATTTTCTGCGTTCGAATCTCCGGTCGACCGGGGGCGAGGCATGGTGATCGCCATGAAGCGCGTTCCGCCAGGCCCCGGCGGAGACATCTTCGAGCGGCCTTTCGAGCGGGCCGACGAGGTCACCGACCCAGGAGGCGAGACGGCACGGCGGGTGGGCGGCTTCGAGGAGGAGATCATCGACATCGACCACATGACGAGGGCTTGCCACCCAGCGTTGCCGATGGCGACAGCTGGATTCCGGCCCGAGTTCTCCTTTGTGGCCCGGGAAGAAATGAATGCGCTTGTCGTCGACGCCATGATCGTGGAGCCAGTCCGCGATACTTCCGAAGGAACTGCCGGAAAGACCTGGCCCCTCGTCGACGATCGCAAAATTGGCTGCCGGATCACGCAGAAGCCACCGCGAAAGCCGCGACGCCACCGTAACTCGCCTTTGGAAAGGAGGGCCGGTCGGCCGCAGCGTGACCGGTCCGGTGGCGCCGATGCTAGCGGCAACCACTGCCGACAGGCTGGTTCCGATGCTTCGGATGCCGATCACGGTCGCGTTTGCCGTAAGCCCGGAGCGTACGGCGGCTTCAACGTAGCTTTCCGGATAGAGAGCGTAAAAGCTGTAGCCCTCCGCCTCCTTGATGCTGAGCGAAAACGGCGCCCGCAGGTCCGGTAACAACGCTGTCACACGCGGCGGCACGGTGAGCGGACCGGCCAAGCCCTGCCGCCAGGAGCGGACGACGAGCCGCGCCAGATCAAGAAGAACGAGACCGCCGATCTCACGCCGTGCCGACAGGTCGTCGCCCGCCACCTTTTCGAATTCGATGTCCGACAATCCCTGCACGAGCTCGCCGGCCTTCAGCAGGATGCCGACGAGTGCGGCGTGGCGCTCTATGCCCGGCTGTCGATGTTCGAGCTCCCGCAACTGCGCCGCGATCGCCGCGCACAACGCGTCGGCGCGCTCCGAACGCGTCACATCACCATATATGAGCATGGCTTCGTCCATCGCTGCACATTCGCCTTCAACGCGCCTCGGCTGAATTCGATCCGCTATGCGCGAGAAACGGGAGAAGGAACCATTCCGCCGTGCGCGGGTTTGGCCAGCATTGTAGATACTGCGCAGGAGTAGCGGACAGATGCGATCGAAATCCATTCGGGTCGGGCTGGTCGGGATCGGGAACTGCGCGTCCTCCCTCGTTCAGGGGCTGACGTTCTATCGCAGTGCGAGTGAAGATGAACCCGTTCCAGGACTGATGCATGTCAATCTCGGCGGCTATCACGTCCGCGATATCGAAGTTTCTGCAGCCTTCGATGTCGCCGCCGCGAAAGTCGGACGTGACGTGGCGGAAGCCATCTACGCCCCTCCGAACAACACTTTTCGCTTCGCTGATGTCGCTGCCACCGGCGTCGTTGTCCAACGCGGCAGAACACTCGACGGGATTGGGCGCTACCTGCGGGAGGAAATCGAGGAATCCGACGCGCCTGCAGCCGATGTCGCGGAAGTTTTGCGACAGACGGAAACAGACGTTCTCATCTCCTATCTCCCGGTCGGCTCGGAGATCGCGACGCGCTGGTATGCGGAGCAGGCGCTCGCCGCCGGCTGCGGTTTCGTCAACTGTATCCCTGTCTTCATCGCCTCCGACCGGTCGTGGCAGCGAAAATTCGCCGAGCGCGGGCTGCCGCTGATCGGCGACGACATAAAAAGCCAGGTCGGGGCCACGATCGTGCACCGGCTGCTCGCCAATCTCTTTAGGGACAGAGGCGTGCGCATCGACCGGACCTACCAGCTCAATTTTGGCGGCAATACCGACTTCCTCAACATGCTGGAGCGGGAACGGCTCGAATCCAAGAAGCTCTCGAAGACGCAATCGGTCGTCAGCCAGATGGACATTCCGCTTGCAGCCGGCGACATCCATGTCGGACCCAGCGACCACGTGCCTTGGCTGGCCGACCGCAAGTTCGCCTATATTCGCGTCGAGGGCACGACGTTCGGCAACGTCCCCCTCAATATCGAGTTGAAGCTCGAGGTATGGGACTCGCCCAATTCGGCCGGCGTGGTTATCGATGCGATTCGCTGCGCGAAGCTCGCGATCGACCGTGACATCAGTGGTCCGCTGATTGCCCCGTCGAGCTATTTCATGAAGTCCCCGCCACAGCAATTCACCGACGCCGAGGCGCGCAGGCGGCTGGAGGAGTTCATTGCCGGTGATGCAGACGCACTCCTGGGGGCAGCAGAGTGACGACTACGTTTTTGCTGGTGCGGCACGCCGCGCACGACAGGGTCGGCAATTTTCTCGCCGGTCGGACAAGCGACGTCCCGCTCGGCGACGCCGGTCGCGCGCAAGCCAAGCGTCTGGCAGCGCGCCTCGCCGGTAAGGACATCGCGGCGATCTACGCCAGCCCGCGCAGACGGACGCAGGAGACGGCAGCGGCAATCGCCGCCGCATCCGCGATTGCAGAGGTGAAGATCGCGGACGCCCTTGACGAAGTCGACTTCGGTTCCTGGTCGGGCAAGACCTTCGAGGTCCTCAACACGGACCCGCTTTGGCAGCAATGGAATTGCAGGCGCAGTCTGGTGCGCACTCCGGGCGGCGAGACGATGCTGGACGTACAGCACCGGGTGATGGCGTTCGTCGAAGCGCTGGCAGCGCGCGACCGCGACAAGAAGATCGCCCTTGTCAGCCACGCCGATGTCATCAGGGCGCTCATTTGCCATGTCCTCGGTCTATCGGTGGACGCCTGGTCCCGACTGGAAGTCGGGCCGGCCTCCGTCTCCGCCGTGACGGCGGGCGATTGGGGCGCGAAGGTCCTTATGGTGAACGCGGACTTCACGTGAACGCGGCGAAGCGCCGACGTCGCGCGATGCTTCAAACGGAAACAGCCTGGCCACCGGGCGTTCGGAGGTAAGAATGATAGAAGCCGCCATGATCTGGAACGAGCCGAACAACAAGTCGCATTGGGATCCCGAGATCGATCCGGACTGGAGCCGCTTTGCACATATGGCAAAGCTGGCCGCGGATGCGATCCGGGACGTCAACCCTGGGCTCACGCGGGTGCTTGGCGGAATTTCGCCGATCGATCCGGGGTTCATAGGCCTGATGAAATCCTATGGCGTCCTCGACCACATCGATGCCGTGGCGGCGCATGGTTTTCCGCTCGACTGGAACCTTTGGCAAATCGAGGAATGGCCACGGAAGGTCGAGGAATTGCGTGCCGTGACCGATCTGCCGATATGGATCAGTGAGGTTGGTGTTTCGACCTTCGGCGCCGAGGAAGTGCAGCTTTGGGGGCTGAAGAAGACGGCCGAACTGCTCAAGGGCAGAGTCGAGCGAATTCAGTGGTACAGCCTCTACGACCTGCCGAGCGCCTGGCCCGCGACGACCCGGCACAAGGAGGCGGAGGGCTCGTCCTACTACCGGCATTTCTACATGGGTCTTTTGCGTGAGGACGGTTCGCCCAAGCTGGCGCTCGAGGAGTTTGCCCGGCACACCCCGGAGATCGGCCTCGTGCAATGGTTCCATTTCGAGGACCCCCGTCTTGACGAGGCCGTTTCATGGATGAAGCGCCTCGGCGTCACCCACCTGCGCACCGGCCTGTCCTGGGCCGACCGTTTCCGGCCAAACGCGCTTGCCTGGTTCGATAGACAGATGGGGGCGCTCGAAGAGTTCGATGTCACGGTCACTTTCTGTTTCACACCGGAACACAGGGGCCTGGCGCCGCATCACACGAGCGCGCCGATCGTACCGGAGGAATTTGCCGATTTCTGCGCGGAGATGACCGCGCGCTATGCCCCCGGTTCGTCGTCGCTAGATGATCTGCCTCGATCGCCTGTCTGCTCTTCGCGGCAAATGTGGTCGATGAGCCTGCCGATCCAGCCCCGCGAATAGGTCACGCCCTGATAAAGGGTAAGCATCGTCGAGGCCCAGCGGATATAGACCGTCGGCAGACGCGATATCCTCGCGAGCCAAAACATCCGGTGGCTTTGTGCGCTGATCGAGCTGCGCAGCCAGTAGACGATCATCCGCCGCACCCTCAGGCCGCCCCGTTGCGGCGCGACGCGCTTTTTCGGCATGACACCGTGCCGCCGCCGGTTCAGCCGAAAGGCGAGGCCTTCGCGTCTCTGCCTGAACCCGGCAGCCTGCGTTTGCACCACAAATGCGCTGTCGACCTCCTGCAGCTCGAGCCGCCCTTCATCGACTGCGCCGTCGATGAGCCGTTGAAGCAGAGTGGAGCGCACGACAACGACATTCGTGCCGCGCCCGTCGGATGCATAGGGTTCCACCCAGGCGTCGCCAAAGGAAATGTCTGCGGTTTCGGCGACGACATCGTCGCAGAAATTGCACGCGGAGTTCTGGAAGAAGCCGGCCCCCCAGTCGCCGTCCGCCAGATGCCACCAGTCCTTGCTCCTTGTGCTTCCGTCCTTCAGAACGAGGTGGGCGGTGTACCAGTTCGCTGGCCTGCGGGCATCCTTCAGTCGGAAATCCACCCCCGCGACAGCTTCGATTCTCTCGCCCATCTGCCAGGCGATGCTCTCGACGAAACGCGCGCTTTTCATATGTCCGCAGAAGAGCCCTAGCGTAAAGGCAAGGCGTTCGCGCAGCACCGGATCCTGCAGGCAGAGGAGATGCAGGGCCTTGATGAAGCAGGGGATACCGACGACTGCGTAGCGGCCCGGACAGCGTCTTATTTCTTCGATGATCCCGGACAGTTCCACCGGATAATAGCGTGACTTGGCGCCCGCGCGTATGTCCTCCACGGTCCGCGATATACGATAATGGAACAGAGGTCCCAGGGTCCCGCGTCGAGGAACCACGTGAGCAACACCGTCGACCAGGTTCTTTTCCAGAAGCTCCACCGCCGTCCAGTTGGCCATGCCACCGGAACTGCCGTCGGTACGAAAGCTGTGCTCACGGACATGTCCCACATAGGCGGCCTCGAAGCGCCCGATGCGCGAATCGAAGTATCTTGCCGACGCAAACCGCCCGCGGGCAATGTCGTCTTCATTCCTGGCGTCAGGCGAGAACGGACACAGCTCAGCGAAGCGCGGCGGGGGACGGGATGCCGCCGGTTTGAACTGGCCATAACGATCCAGCCGCATCCCGGCGGCATTCCCGTTGGACTGCGCCATACATACGCCGCAGCCGATGCACAGACCCGAAGCGTCCATCTGTCTCGGCGCAAGGGAGGAGCCATCCGGTGGCGCCCGATCTTCAGTCGAGGACATTGGTCAAATAGCTCCGCGATTGCAGGCGGAGCTGCTCGAGCCGGTTCTCGATGGCCGGACTCGGCGCCACGCCGAGAATGCTTTCATAGTCCGCCGGAGGCGTCTTCTGCGACACCACGTGGCGTTGCGCACCGACCATGCGCGTGAGGTCGCGGACCTTGTTGGAACGGTAGTCGGACAGGACGCAGGCGAAAGGCTTGCCATTGAGAAGCGCGAATACGCAGCCGTGAAAGAAATTCGTGGCCACAGCTTCGGCACCGGCAATGAAGCCGGCGAAATCGTAGGGTCCGCCGTCGAGCCACTGCTCGTCCGCCCAATCGTTGCGGTAACCTATGCTGATGAGAGGAAGCGAGCGGGATGCCGTCCAGCGGCGAACCTCCTGCTGAAACCAGGACGGAAACGAGTGCCCGTAGACGGCAACGTAGGGGCGCGGGATAACGAGGTTGCGGCAGGGCGCGATCGTTTCAGGAAATTGCAGGCACGGATCAAGGACAAGCGCCGCCTCGCGTCCAAGCGCCCTCTCGATGATCGTCCTTGAATTTTCGTCGCGCACGGAAATAGCATGAAACTGCCGGAGCTTATCCGCCCAATAGCTCTCAAGTCCGTTCGCGGCGGGATGACTTCCAAAGGTCGCCGCGTAGGAAACGATCCTCTTTGCCGAGAGGCCCTCTCCATAGAAGAGGGGGACCCCGCCGTACCAGGGATGTCGAAAATTCCAGACTTCGTCGCTGCCAACGACGACGAGGTCGCAATCTTCGGGGGCGAGCGGCTCGTCAAGCGCAAACGCCGCGCTGAGCGGAAATGATGCGAAAGCGTTCTGGAATTTCCTGATTTTCGAGGCGTAAAGCGAGATGTCCGACCGTGCGGTCCTCGCGGGCAGCAGCGGCTGCAGCGCGCAGCGCCACTCGGCGCGGCTGACACGGTCGGAACGATGGTCGAGAACGACAGGTTTAGCGCCGAGCGAACGAAGACCAAGGACCAGACAGCGTGCCTGCCAGAACGACCCGTAATTGATGCAGCGATGAAACGTCAGGACACCAAGCTTCGCCAATGGCCTTTACCTCTCGGCCCATCTAACCAGCCCTGTCGAGGCAGGTTCCGCCGCAATCGCCGACTCATCATTCCTCGAGCCGAAATCGGCTGAAGGGCATGCGGCAACTCGAATCGGCGCGAACCGGGCCATCTCAGTCGAAGATGGTGCCCTTGGCGCCCTCATATTCACGAGCGAGCGTTTCGATCGCCGCCGATGCCTCCTCGAAGGTCCAGCCCGCCTCTTCGGCCCTGTGGGCGAGCGCGAGCAACTCGTCCGTCATCTCTCCGCCGATCGCTGCGACGATGCTGTCCTGAGACGTCGTAGCCAGGTCCGAAACGGCTGGTCTCAGCGCGGCGACGCAGTCCGTCTGGCGCCCCGGATAGTCGGACGACTGTTGAGGCCGGGAAATCGCTTGTGTTTCCTCCATCTCTTTCTCCATTGCTGTTGCTGTTCGAGAGTGATCACCGGTCGAGACGTCGCGGTTACCCTCGCTTGGCACGCCGCTATTTCAGCTTCACAGAAGGTTCTCTTGCCCAAACGCGCAGGCTGCCGAGGCTCTTGATGAAGGTCTGGACACTCTTGGCATCTCCGAGACTGATTGTTCCCTCGTCGAGAGCGCTGGCGATGCCTGCCCTCTCCAGCAGGGGCACGGCCGCCTCGACGTAGCCGATGTACTTGCAATGGGCGAAAGCGTCGGCCACGAAATCGCGCGCCGCTGCGACGTCCACCAGTTCCGATACGGCGTTAGGCGAAGGCAGGAGAACCACCGCGTCGTACAAGACGGACGGGGCGCCCTCGATCATCTGATGCGCTTGCATCCATTGGCCGTCCGAGGCCGTGATACCTCCGACCTTCGGCGCAATGAACTCGAACACGGCCCCTTCCGTGATGACCGCCGTCGTCACGGCCTTCAAAACCGACGCATCGGTCCCGTCCGTCACAAGTATGCCGAGCTTTCGGCCTTCGAAGCGTTTCGGACCCCGCTCGACGATGCTGAGTGCTGGCGAGGGGTCGAGGTCCTGGCGTGTGGGCACGGCGGCATCCGCCGGTTTTGGAACGGACTTGAGGCCCAGCGCATGCGCCACTTTCTTCCCGAGCGTTTCGTCGATGTTGAGGAGATGCGACACCATGCGTTCTCGTATCGCCGGCGTCTGCACCTTGCTCAATTCGAACGTGAGCGCGTCGGCGATGTGACGTTGTTCCGGCGGCGTCTGGCTGACGAAGAACAGGCGAGCCTGGCTGTAATGATCGGCAAAGCTCTCGGCGCGCAGGCGGACCTTGGGGCCTTGCTCGTCGGAAGCGAAATGCCGGAAGCCTTTCATCGGCGATTCACGCGGACCCTCACCCCAGGAATTCGGCTGATAGTTCACACGTCCGACCGGGTTGCGCATGGCCATGTGGCCGTCCTGCTGAAAATGCTGGAACGGACATTTCGGCGCGTTGATCGGAATGTGGGTGAAGTTCGGGCTGCCGAGCCGCTTGAGCTGCGTGTCGAGATAAGAGAAGTTGCGGCCCTGCAGCAGGGGATCATCGCTGAAGTCGATGCCGGGCGGCACGTTTTGCGTCATGAAGGCGACCTGCTCGGTCTCGGCGAAGAAATTGTCCGGCATGCGATCGAGGACCAACCGCCCGACCGGCTTGGTTGGCAGGACCTCCTCCGGGATGATCTTGGTCGGATCGAGAATGTCGAAATCGAACCTGTCGGCAAAATCCTGATCGAAGAGCTGCACGTGCAGGTCCCATTCGGGGAAATTGCCCGACTGGATGGCGTCCCACAGGTCGCGCCGGTGGAAGTCCGGGTCCGCCCCGTTGATCTTCACGGCCTCGTTCCAGGCGACGGACTGGAGCCCAAGCTTCGGCTTCCAGTGAAACTTGACGAACGTGGATTCGTCCTTCTCGTTCACGAAGCGGAAGGTGTGAACGCCGAAACCCTCCATGAAGCGGAAGGAACGCGGAATGGCCCGGTCCGACATGACCCACATGATCATGTGCATGCTTTCCGGCGTCAGGCTGATGAAATCCCAGAAATTGTCGTGGGCCGACTGCGCCTGGGGAAACTCGCGGTCCGGCTCCGGCTTCACCGAGTGAATGACGTCCGGAAACTTGATCGCGTCCTGGATGAAGAAAACCGGGATGTTGTTGCCGACGATGTCCCAGTTGCCTTCCTTGGTGTAGATCTTGACCGCAAAACCTCGAACGTCGCGCGCGAGATCGGCGGACCCCTTGCTGCCCGCGACCGTCGAAAATCGTACGAAGGCCGGCGTTCGCTCCCCCGCTCGCTGGAAGACATCCGCCCGCGTAATTGCGGAAAGAGATTCATAGGTCTCGAAATAGCCATGCGCCCCATAGCCGCGCGCATGCACGACGCGCTCGGGAATGCGCTCGTGATCGAAATGAAAGAGCTTTTCGCGAAAATGGAAATCCTCGATGAGCGTCGGGCCACGCTCGCCCGCGCGCAGACTGTTTTGGTCGTCGGCAACCGGACCTCCTTGCGCGGTCGTCAAAATCGGAGTTCCGGTTTCGGCAATCTGATGCAACTCACCTCCGTTGCCACGCGTTAGCTTCTGTTCGTGAACCACGGCCGACTTGGAATTTGCCGGGCGCGAGTTTCTCTTGGCCATGGGAATTCTCCGTCGATCGGGACACGGGAATGCATCACAAACCAATGCGTGGGATGCTTGGTTCCCAAGAAAGATCGCGGAGGGCAAAACTGCGGCCCGGCTTTGCGGTTGACGGAAGCAGCCGACCCTTCGCTGGGGTTCCATCGAGCCTGCCGAGCCGCAGATGGAGCCAAGAACATTGCCGCGGACGCCGCGACTGCTGGGACTTGACGACCTCCGGCGAATGCCGGCCCAAAATGGGGCTCACGCAGCGCTCCATTCGGAATGGTCACGCGCGGAACATTCGCGCCCTTCACTGGTTCCGACTGAACCACGAAAACCAGCTCGCACGCGACTGTGAGACAGCTCCGGCGGGTGCCTGTTGATCATCAATAATGCAAGGGAATCTCTCATGAAGATCGATCTTTCCCGTGCTCGCGACCGGATGGTGGACCTTCATATCGTCCGCCGCGGGATCGATGATCCCCGCGTCGTCGAAGCCATGCGAGCTGTTCCTCGCGAGGCATTCGTCGATCCAGGCTTTGAGGAGTTCGCCTATGAAGATACTGCGCTCTCGATCGGCGAAGGACAGACGATTTCGCAGCCCTACATCGTCGCGTTGATGATCGCGCAGGCCGAGATCGAACCCGGCGATACGGTGCTCGAAATCGGAACTGGCTCTGGTTACGCAGCCGCTGTTCTGAGCAGGATCGCCGCCCATGTCTACACGATCGAACGTCATGCGACGCTCGCAAACGAGGCCAGAAAGCGATTTGCCAAGCTCGGCTACGACAACCTCGATATTCGCATCGGCGATGGAACGAAGGGCTGGCCGGAAGCCGGCCCCTTCGATGCCATTCTCGTGGCGGCCGGCGGGCCCGGGGTGCCCCAAGCGCTGAAGGAACAGCTCGACCTTGGCGGTCACATGGTCATACCCATCGGACCGGCCGGTGAGCAGCGCTTGCTCAAGGTGACACGCGTCAACGCCACCACCTTCGAAGAGCACGACCTTGGCGGGGTGCGCTTTGTGCCGCTGATCGGCGAGCATGCCCGGAAAGAAGAACCGTCGCAGCCTGCCCGATCGACCCGCCGCCCGCCTGCGCGGACGCTCTCCGAGATGGTGGCCGACGCGGCCGAACCACTACCGGATATCGACGATCCGGCATTCGGGCGCCTCTTTGACCGTTTTAGCGATCGCCGGGTGGTATTGCTCGGGGAAGCAAGTCACGGGACCTCGGAATTCTATCGCGCTCGCGCCGCGATCACCCGCCGGCTGATCGAGGAGCACGGCTTTACAATCGTCGCCGCGGAGGCCGACTGGCCGGATGCGGCAGCCGTCGACCGGTATGTCCGGCATCGCGCACCCAAGAGAGGGATGAAAGCGCCGTTCCTGCGCTTTCCCACATGGATGTGGAGAAATCGCGAGGTCATGGCATTCGTCGACTGGATGCGCGAACACAACCAGGACGTTGCCGGGGAGAACCAGGCCGGGTTCTATGGGCTCGACATCTACAACATGCGCGAATCCATTGCCGCCGTCCTGGATTATCTCGACAAGGTCGATCCGGCCGCCGCGACAATCGCACGCGAACGCTACGGGTGCCTAACCCCCTGGCAAAACGATCCTTCCACCTACGGTCGGGCGGTGCTCACCGCCAGCTACCACAAGTGCGAGGAGGCCGTGGTGCGTCAATGCCGTGAACTGCTGCAGCGACGCCTGCACGCCACCGACAGTGACGGGGAGCAGCTTTTCGACGCCGCACAGAACGCCCGGTTAGTTGCCTCCGCCGAGCGATACTACCGGATCATGTATTACGGGAGCGCCGAATCGTGGAATTTGCGCGACAGCCACATGTTCGAAACGCTCGAACACCTGCTCGAGTCCCAGGGGCCCGCTTCGAGGGCCGTCGTCTGGGCACACAATTCACACATAGGCGATGCCCGCCACACGGAGATGGGGGCGGCTCGCGACGAGTTGAACATCGGCCAGCTTTGCCGCGAACGCTTTGCGGAGCAGGCCGCCTTGATCGGTTTCGGAACACACGGCGGCAAAGTGGCCGCGGCAAGCGACTGGGACGGCGAAATGGAGACGAAGGAGATCCAGCCTTCCCTCCCCGGCAGCTACGAACGGCTTTTTCACGACTCGCGGGTTGATCGCTTCCTGCTCGATTTTTCACGCGACGACGCTTTGCGCCAGCGTCTGAACGAGCCGAAGCTCGAGCGATTCATCGGTGTCATCTACAGACCCGAGACCGAACGCATGAGCCACTACGCCCATGCATCTCTGCCGCAGCAATTCGATGCGTTTGTCTGGTTCGACCGGACGACGCCGGTAGCACCTTTGATGCCGGAGCATGTAAGCCCGGGCGTGCCGGAGACGTTCCCCTTCGGGCTCTAATCGCCAGCGCGGCGGAGTCCCGGCTGCAAGCCAGCGGGAACTTTGAACGCAATCAGGGGTTCCTCCGCGGAATGGTTTGCGCGTTGAAAGACGGACATCGCCGTGGTTTATGGTTGCCATCCCGAGCAGCGCCGCTCGACATTCGGGCGCTACGCGACAGGCGCGCCGTTTCTTTGCTGCGGGTGCACCGGACGTCAATCGGCGCTTGACACCGCCGGATCGGAAGCGGACGCCACTTCATTCCTGTTCTGGGTCTTGGTGAGCACCGGCGCGTTCATCTGGCTCGCCGTGGTCGGCCTTCTTGTTTACGCCCTGCGCGATCGCCGTCACATGTGGAGCGAAGACGCCGCCGGCAAGCTCATCCTGTGGGCGGGACCGATTTTTTCCTCCGTGGTGCTGCTTGCGCTCCTGACATACGCGTTATGGCTGATGCCGGGCCTGCGACCTTCGAGCGCCGGTGCCTTGCGCATCGAAGTCACCGGTACTCAGTTTTGGTGGCGGGTCGCCTATCACCAGTCGCCGGGGCCGCCGGCGATCTCTGCCAACGAGATAAGGCTGCCGGTGGGCGAGCCGGTCGAGCTGGTGCTGCGAAGCGACGATGTCGTCCACTCCTTCTGGATACCGTCGCTCGGCGGCAAGATGGACATGATACCGGGTCGCACGAACAGGCTCTCCCTCCTGGCAAACAAGGCGGGCATCTATGGCGGCGTATGCACGGAGTTTTGCGGGACGTCGCACGCGCTGATGGCCTTTTCTGCCGTGACAATGCGACCGGACGACTTCGATCGTTGGCTGGCCGCTCAGTCAAACCCCGCCGCGAACGCGGGAGGGTCGGGCAAGCATCTCTTCATGAAACACGGTTGCGGAAGCTGCCACCGCATCGACGGCACGGAGGCGCGCGGACTGGTCGGACCGGACCTGTCTCACCTTGGCGGAAGGGAAACGGTCGGCGCAGGCATCCTCCCCAACACCGAAGACGCAATCGCTCGCTTCATTGCGGAGCCCGGAGTTCTCAAGCCGGGAACCCGAATGCCGTCTTTCGCGATGTTGCCGCCGGACGAGATACGAGCCATCGCCACTTATCTGAAGGGGCTCAAATGAGTGTTCGACCTGACGCAGACACGCGCAAGATCCG
The DNA here is from genome assembly GCF_013283645.1 of Sinorhizobium psoraleae. GTDB lineage: Bacteria > Pseudomonadota > Alphaproteobacteria > Rhizobiales > Rhizobiaceae > Sinorhizobium > Sinorhizobium psoraleae. The sequence goes on along the minus strand of NZ_JABEKV010000001.1, from coordinate 472,039 downwards.
CCATGCGCAGGCGGAGCGATTGCGTGCAGTCTGGGCGAATCCAAGCGGCTGGCGCTACTGGACGTCGGTCAATAACTTTCAAGTCGGACTATGGTATTCGTCGGCGGCGTTCGCGTTCATGCTCTTTGGCGGCGTTCTGGCGCTGTTGATGCGCTTGCAACTGGCGACGCCGGTGAGCGACCTGTTTTCCGCGGATTTCTACAATCAGGCCTTCACGCTCCACGGAACGGTGATGATGTTTCTCTTCGCCGTGCCGATCTTCGAGGCTGCGGCGATCTTCCTGTTGCCGCCGATGCTGGGCGCCAGGGAATTGCCTTTCCCGCGGCTAGGTGCGTTCGGCTTTTGGAGTTTTCTGATCGGCGGCGTTTTTGTATGCGGCTCCATCTTTTTTGATGCGGCGCCGTCATCGGGATGGTTCATGTACCCGCCGCTCGCCACCGATCCCGAGTTGTCCGGAGTAGGCGCCGACATCTGGCTGCTCGGCCTGTCCTTTATCGAGATCGCGTCGATAGCAGCGGCAGTCGAGCTGATCGTCGGCATCATGAAATGCCGCGCGCCGGGCATGCGCATCAATTTGATGCCTCTGTTTGCCTGGTACCTGCTGATCGTCGCGGGAATGATCCTGTTCGCCTTTCCGCCGCTGATTGCCGGGGACATCCTGTTCGAGATGCAGCGAATGTTCGACTGGCCTTTCTTCGATCCGACACGCGGAGGCGATCCGCTGCTATGGCAGCACCTGTTCTGGATATTCGGTCATCCGGAGGTCTATATCATTTTCCTGCCGGCCATTGCGTTGATGGCCATGATCGTGCCGACCTTTTCGCAACGGCCGATCGTCGGATACTCCTGGATCGTTCTCGCCGCCGTCGGCACCGGCTTTCTATCCTTTGGCTTGTGGGTTCACCACATGTTCGCAACAGGGCTGCCGCAGATTTCGCTGGCCTTCTTCTCGGCGGCATCGGAAGCGGTCGTCATTCCAACCGGCGTGCAGCTTTTCGTCTTCATCGCGACCATGCTTGCCGGCCGGGTCATCTTCTCGGTCCCGATGCTCTTCGGCGTTGGCGGCATCGCCATCTTCGTCATCGGCGGATTGACGGGCGTCATGGTGGCGCTCGCGCCTTTCAACTGGCAGGCGCACGACACATATTTCGTCGTGGCGCATCTCCATTACGTGATGATCGGCGGTATGCTGTTCCCGGTCGTGGCCGGGATCTACTATTATTATCCTCTCATAGACGCGAAGCACCTCTCGGACGCGCTCGGACGCATAGCGTTCTGGCTGATGTTTGCCGGCTTCAACATCGCGTTCTTTCCCATGCATCTGACAGGCATGCGCGGCATGCCTCGCAGGGTATTCACCTATCAGACGGAACTCGGTTGGGATTGGCTCAACCTGATTTCCACCACGGGCGCCTTCGTCTTTGCCTCCGGTGTGCTGCTCGTCGCTTTCGACGTTCTCCGGCCCAAAAATCGTTACCTCCGTGGCGAGATGAACCCTTGGCGGGCCGGCACGCTCGAATGGATATCGGAACCCGAGGAGAACTGGGGCGTGCGCTCGATTCCGGTGATCACGAGCCGCTATCCGCTATGGGACCAGAAGACGCTGATGCGCGATATCAGCGAAGGACGCGGCTATCTCCCCGACGCAGAGGAAGGCCGGCGAGAAGGGCTCGTCACCTCGGTCCTCGATGCCAGGCCCCTGCAAGTCCTGCGCGTCGGCGGAACGTCCTATCTCACAATCGTTTCGGCTGCATCGCTCGGCGCAACTTTCATCGCGCTTACCTTTCATTGGTGGATTGCTTCGTTGGTGGCTGCGATGGCGGCCTTCACTGCCATCGTCTGGTGGCTCTGGACCGGAACGGCCGAGATCCCGGAAAAGCCGGAGAAGGACGTCGGCCTCGATCTCACATTGCCTATCTATGCCTCGGGCCCGGCGTCGGTAGGCTGGTGGGCGATGTTCATCACCATGGTCGGCGACAGCACCGCATTCGCAAGTCTCGTCTTCGGATACTTTTTCTATTGGACGATTCACCCTGATTTTACCGGCGGCATCGACGGTCCAGGTTCATTCTGGCCGTTGCTGGCGCTGGCACTCTTTGCCGCGGCATGGGGCCTGACCGTCGTGGCCCGACGCTACAACACCAAGGACGACGTTCTCGTCATGCGGCTTTGCCTCGCGGTCTCCTTCGCTTTGACCTGCGCCGCAAGCGTCGCGGCCCTCCAAGGGCCCCGGGCGCACGCGATGCAGCCGACCGCGCATGTATACCCGGCGATTGTCTGGATACTGGTCATATGGGTGCTGGCTCATGCCGCAGTCGGTGCCGTCATGCAGGCCTATTGCCTGGCGCGCAGCTTCGCAGGCCGCCTGACGCGCCAATACGATGCCGATCTGAGCAACGTGGTTCTCTTCTGGCATTTTCTCGTGATCACCGCCGCAATCACCTTCCCCGTGATTGGGCTCTTCCCGCAAGCCGGATGGAGGTAGCGATGCGCACGACGCCTCCACGATCGCGTCCCAGCGGCGGCCTGGAATCGCTCTGGACACTCTTCACGGCTCCGGTCGTCTGGGCGGCTCACTTCCTGATCTGCTATCTGGGCGTGGCAATCTATTGCGCCAAACGCGACCGGTTCCCAATCGGCTTCGATGCAATTCGTGTCGGCATAGGCGTGGCGACGGCATTCGCGCTTGTCGCCATTCTGGTGTCTGCCTGGCTCGCCTGGCGGCAATGGGGCTTCGGCGCCCACGACCCGCCGCATGATGAGCCGACGCGCCATGACCGCACGCTCTTCCAGGGTTTCGCCACGCTGTTGCTTTCCGGTCTGAGCTTCATCGCAGTGGTCTTCGTCGCGCTGCCGGTGCTGTTCGTGACGGAGTGTTTGCAATGAGGCGGCTGGCACTCCTGTCAGGGATGGCGCTGCTGGCCCTGATTCTTACAGGTTCCCTGCTCCCGGGTTCGCAAGGATCGTTTACCGCCCATATGCTGGCGCATATGGGCATAGTCGCGATCGCGGCACCGCTGATAGCGATGGGGTTGAGCACACTCAGGATCCACCGGTCCGCTGCTGCCCTTCTGTTTGCACCGGCAACGCCTCTGATTGCCTCGTTCGTCGAATTTGTTGTCGTGTGGACATGGCACGCGCCGATCTTGCGCGCGCTCGCGCGGACCAACGTCGCGGCTCTCCTGCTGGAGCAAGCAACCTTCCTCGCAGCAGGGCTTTTCCTGTGGCTTTCCTGTATCGGACAGCACGGCGGAAGGGACCAGGCGGCGCTCTCCGGGGCCTTCGCGCTTCTTCTCACGTCAGTGCACATGACCTTGATGGGCGTGCTGCTCGCCCTCAGCCCGAGGCCTCTCTATGGGAGGGACTCTGTCGTCTGTTTTGGTAATCCCCTCAGCGCCGAGCAGGACCAGGTGCTTGGTGGGGTCATCATGCTCGCCGTCGGCGCTGTCGTTTATCTCACCGGAGGGGTGACGCTCCTGGCTCGGCTATTGGCGCCGGGCCATCAAAGGAAGGCAGAGGGCTGATGCACGTCAACTGGAAACACGTCGCCGTAGTTCTCGCTATTCTCCCTTTCGCGGTGGTTCTCGGCGCCTGGATCGGTTTCTTCAACGTGGGCGCGTCGAGCGGCCATTGGAAGATCACCGACTGGTTCCTGCATTTCGCAATGCGGTCGGCAGTCAGAACATATGCTCTTGCAGTTGAAGTCCCTCCGGAGCTGCCGCACCACGCCGTCCAGACGGCGGCAGGCCACTTTGCGCGTGGTTGCGCCCTTTGCCACGGCGCACCGGGCGAACCCCGCTCGCCGGCAGTCTTGCGCATGCTGCCGCAGCCGCCGGACCTCGCCGAGCGCGTCAACACCTGGAGCGATGCCGAACTCTTTCGCATCGTCAAGCATGGTGTGCGGTTCACCGGAATGCCGGCCTGGCCCAGCGAACAACGCGAAGACGAGGCTTGGGCGATGGTCGCCTTCCTGCGCCGACTGCCGGCGCTTGGCGTCGAGGGCTATCGCGATCTGGCATACGGCCCGGCGGGTGCGCTCATCGATCGGCCAACGACCTTTCAGCAGGCTCTCGCCGAATGCACGCGATGCCATGGCGTGGATGGCCGGGGTCGCAGCACCGCGACGCCGGTCATCGCAGGCCAAAACGAGACCTACCTTCTGCAGAGTCTCGGCGCTTACGCCGAGGACCGCAGAGCGAGCGGCGTCATGAATGTGGTCGCAAAGATCGTCGACCGTCGCCACTGGCAAGGCCTCGCAGCGCATTTCGCAGCATTGCCCCCACCCCCGGGAAGACCAGGCACTGCGACAGAGCTTGTCGAAGCAGGCAGGAAACTTGCCACGGAGGGAAATCCGTCAAGACGTATTCCCGCCTGCCTTGTCTGCCACGCGAGCCGAGATCGCAATCCGGTATTCCCATCGCTGGCCGGCCAGCCAGCGCCCTATGTCGAGCAACAACTCCGCCTCTTCCGCGAGGGGCGGCGCGGCGGCACCGGATATGGACATTTGATGCGAGAGGTAGCGAGAACGCTTTCCGACAACGAAATCGTGGCGCTGGCCGCATACTTCGCAACCGCCGAGTCGCGACCGGCGCGTTCCATCGCCATCCGGTCCGGACGGGAATCACGATGAACTTCTGCGCGGCCGTGGCGATGACCCGGATCGCTCCTATTCAATGTCGGGAATGGGGGTCCGGCCACAGAGCACGTATGTCTTCGGGCAAGCTTTCCCGCACCTTCGCGACCTGACCGGGATCGAGATAATGCGACAGGACGCCGAAGACCGTCTGCACCGCATCTTTCGGCCGTGTGAAGGCGAGTTCCTCCTTCACCTGCGTGAGAAACTCGTCGAGCGAATGCAATCGCATGGGCTGCTTGGATGGCTCGTACTGTTCGTAATACGCGCCGCGCACCAGCAGTGGCAGTTGGGCGGCAAGGTGGGCGGACAGATCTGCGGGCAAACGGTCCCGAATCGTGTGCAAGACGGCACCGAGAATATGCCACGCAACCTGGCGATCCGGCCCTTGCTGTTTCATGATGTCGTCCAACCACGTGTTGGTAACCTGAAGTGTCTTGTCGAAGGCAGCGACACCGGAAGCGCTCATGATTTTTCCTCCTATGTCTTCACGAAGGTCGAACCGACGTCGCTTTTGATTGTTCCGCGCGAACGCAGACAGATCGGGAACATTGTCCGGCGGGAACGGTTCCAAGATTCCGGCTTACGGAGGAAGGAAGAGAATCTGTCGCATGGGCGCTCGCACGGACATCAGCAAGAAGGCGTTCTATGAGGAATGCGCCCGCATTCTGGATGTGGAACATTCCTATACCCCGTGGCCGTACGGCAGGATCACGCGCTGGAACAACCGTGCAGCCGGCAATGGCCGTTTTCCTGGATATGGCCTGGTTCGCATGTTCGGACCGCATCACATCCAGATAGCGCTTCGCCGGCCGACCGAACTCAATCTTCTGTGCCATTCGCCGGAAGAAGCCCTTGCTGCATTGCGAACGGCACGCGACTTGGCGTCGCCTGCAGAGAGCCGCCAGCTTCATCAACCAAGGCTGAGCGGGCAATGGCCATGAGTGCTGCAGCCGCGGAACTTTCCGGCGTTGTGCCGGTTGGTGCCTCAACCGCGGAGTAGATGATGCCTGAACAGAAATTCTCCAAATACGTCCAGAACTGGCCAGAGGAATCTCGCGAGGCCGCCCAGCTTGTCATCGATCAATACGGTGAACCGAACGAGACGACGGACAGCCAGCTGGTGTGGCACCGGCCCGGGCCATGGAAGCGGATCGTCGCGTCGAAGACATTCTACGAGCACAACTTTCCTGCCCCTCACAACGACTCGGTGGAATCGGTCATCGACTACCGGGTTCCACCGGAAAAGTTTTCCGAGCTTGCTGCTTTCGACGGCAGCGTGATCGTCGAACGCACGGCCGGCGAAGTGTCGGCGCGCTGCCACGACGAACAGGCGAACTTTCTGGCACTCAACCTGATGCACGACATTGTGACCGGCGCGAAAAGCGTCGACGAAGCGCGCGCCTATTATGCCAAGGAATTTGGCGACTACCGCCGCAAGAAGCCGACGCCGTACATGGAGAAATTGCGCTTCAACCAGCAGGAGCGCGGCGCAGCCGATCCGGACGTCCGCGTCCTGACGGACGAGGATCTCGCCCAAGCCAAACGCGAAGGCGAGCAACGCGGCTAGCGAAAGCTCCTGACGCGCGGTATCGCCCCGATGGATGCGCCGCCCGGAGTTCGTCTGCTGCGAGGCACCCCTTCTTCTGCTTCAACGATGGCGCGGAACTTCCCCAAGTCTAGCGTGTTTCCGTAGGAGATTCTGTCGGTACCGGAGAACAGCATGACGTCAGCCATACCGCCGCAAGAGAATTCACGCGGAGGAGCCGGACCGCTCGCGGTGCCGCAACTCGTTAACGAGGAGGCCGAGGCCTTTGTTGCGGAGGCAATCGCGGAGCTGGTTCGCTCCAAAATTCCCTTCCTGATCGCAGGCACCTTTGCCGTCAGCGCCTATACCGGCATCTCACGGCCGACGAAGGATCTCGACGTCTTTTGCAAGGCGGGTGACTACACCCGTATTCTCAAGCACTTCAAGTCCCGCGGCTACGCGGTCGAAATCGAGGACGACCGGTGGTTGGGAAAGGTGTTCAAGGGCAGATTTTTCTTCGACGTAATCTTCGCCTCGCCGAATGGAACTATGCTGGTCAACGATAGCTGGTTCGCACATGCGCTGCCGGTGGAAATCTGCGGCTGTCCGGTCTCGATCGCCGCGCCGACCGAATTGATCTGGTCGAAGTCCTTCATCCAGCTTCGTGAACGCTACGACGGCGCCGACGTGGTCCACGTGATCCTGAAGGCGCACGACCGGGTCGACTGGACAAGATTGCTCGAATACATGGAGGTTCACTGGGAGGTCCTGCTTATCCACCTCCTCAATTTCCGATGGATATATCCTTCCGAGCGCAACAAGGTTCCGCAGTGGCTGATGGACGAGCTCCTGAGCAGGCTGGCGGCACAACGGGATCTGCCGCTGCCGCAGACGAAAATCTGCCGCGGACGAATGTACTCGCGCCCCGACTACGAGATCGACGTCAGGGAATGGGGATTCGCCGATATCGGCGGCGAAGGTGACATGCGCGAAGGAATCGAGGAGAAGACGCCATGAGCAAGCTGAAAGTCGCCGCCGTTGCGGATCTCCACGTGAAGGAGGACAGGTCGGTCTCCTATACCGAGCTGTTTTCTGAGATTTCGCAAGCCGCTGACGTGCTCGTCATCGCCGGGGATCTAACGGACCTGGGCAAGCCGGTGGAGGCCGAACTCCTCGCGGCCGACCTGAAGTCCTGCACGGTTCCCGTCATCGCCGTTCTTGGAAATCACGATCACCAATGCGATGCGGCGGAGGAAGTCTCGTCGATCCTGGTGAAGGCAGGCGTCCATCTTCTCAACGGCCAGACGGTCGAGATCGACGGAGTGGGGTTCGCCGGAACAAAAGGCTTCATCGGCGGCTTCGGTCGGCACATGCTGGGCTCGTTCGGCGAGACCGCCATAAAGGCCATGGTCTCGGAGAGCGTCGACGAGGCCATGCGTCTGGAGAATGCCTTGAGGAACACCAGGGCACAGCGCGCCCTGGTCGTTCTGCATTATTCCCCGATCGCCGAAACCGTCGCGGGGGAACCCAAGGAAATATACCCGTTTCTCGGTTCATCCCGTCTCGCCGAGACCATCGACCGCTTCCGCGTGAGCGCCGTTGTTCACGGCCACGCACATAAAGGAACCTACGAAGGGCAGACACCGGGCGGCGCCCCGGTGTTCAATGTCGCTGCGCATATAGAAAAGCCGACGGGCCGGCCCTACGCCATTCTGGAACTGTAAAACAGTTCCGGGGAGTTCAAAGAGTCCTAGGAGTTCAAAGAGTTAAATCGCGCGATCGCGGGCACGCGGCGGCGCTTGACGAGTGCAGATCCCTTTACGGCCTCAGAACCACCTTTACGCAACCATCCTTCCTGTCGCCGAAGGTACGGTAGAGCGCCGGCCCCTCATCGAGACTGCCCCTGTGGGTGATGACGAAAGAGGGGTCAATCTCCCCCTTCCCGATCCGATCGAGGAGCGAAGGCAGATAACGCTGCACCGGCGTCTGGCCCATGCGGAAAGTCAGTCCGCGGTTGATTGCCGACCCCATGGGTATTTTGTCCAGATATCCGCCATAGACGCCTACGATCGAGACGGTTCCGAAATTCCGGCAGCAATGGATTGCCTGCCGCAAGACATGCGGGCGATCGGTGCCCATGAACGTGGCCACCTTCACGCGATCGACAAAGGAATCGAGGCTTGCCCGGCTGTCGGCTTCGGTCCCGACCGCGTCGATGCAGGCGTCGGCGCCCCGACCGTGGGTTATCTCCATGATCCGATCGTAGATGTCCTCCTGCATGAAATCGAGGGTCATCGCACCCGCCGTTTCGGCGAGCCTCAGGCGTTCCGGAACCGTATCCACGGCAATGACCCTTTCGGCTCCGAGCAGGAACGCCGAACGGATCGCCATCTGCCCGACGGGACCGCAGCCCCAGATAGCGATCGTGTCGGCCGGCTTGATGTCGCAGAATTCGGCGGCCATGTAGCCGGTCGGGAAGATGTCGGAAAGAAACAGCACCTGCTCGTCGGTCAACTCGTCCGGGACTTTGATCGGTCCGACATCCGCATAGGGCACGCGAAGATATTCCGCCTGCCCGCCGCTATAGCCGCCGAGAAGATGGGAATAGCCGAACAGGCCGGCAGGCGAATTGCCCCACAGCTTCACCGCCTTTTCCCGATCGGGATTGGTGCGTTCGCAGCCCGAATAGAAGCCTCGCTGACAGAAGAAACACTCGCCGCAGGCGATCGTGAAGGGAACGACGACACGATCGCCGACCCTCAATCTGGTCGCCCTCTTGCCGACCTCGACCACCTCGCCCATCGTTTCATGGCCAAGCACGTCGCCGTGCTCCATCGAGGGAATGAGACCATTGAAAATATGGACGTCCGAGCCACAGATCGCGCACGCGCTGACCTTGATGATGGCATCGCGATCGTCCTCGATTTTCGGATCAGGCACGCTCTCGCACCGGATGTCGCCCTTGCCGTGCCAGGTCAGGGCCTTCACCTCAGGACTCCCATGTGCGAAGCACGGGGCTTCCCGGCGATCAGGGCAGCGACCGCGAGCCCGACGACAGCCACGGCTGCCACGGTTGCAAGCGGAATTCTATGGGACGAGCGAAGACCTCCGTCGATACCGCCGGCCACGGCCGGCGCCCTGAACAAGTTGCCGTTGCTGCTCTCCACCCGCGGCGCTTGGCTCAGATAACGGGACGTAAGCTGCGCCAGCAGCCGCGTCGTGAGATTGGGCGCGAGAAAATGCGCGAAACGCGCCAGGTCCGCCACGAAGCCAACCGTGATCGAGGTGCGTGGACGCTCCGCGAGACGGACAATGGCGCGAGCGGCACGGCGCGCATTGTAGACGGGTGGAGGAACGCTGAGTTTGCGGCCTGTGTAATTCGCACCGTGGGCCACCCCCGGAGTATCCATGAAGGTGGGGTAAACATCACAAATGTGGATATCGGGTTCATCGGCGAGTTCGGCACGGAGCGCTTCGGAGAAGCCTCTAAGGCCGAACTTGCTGGCACTGTAGGCCGTCGCAAAAGGCGTGGAAGCAAAACCCCCAAGAGAAATCATGTTGATGAAGGTGCCCTGGCGCTGCTTGAGAAAGATCGGAATGACTGCATGTGCGTCATTGATATGGCCCATCAGGTTGGTGCGAATGACCTGCTCGTGGGCGGCGATCGGCGTATCAACGAAGCGACCAACCGCACCGACGCCGACATTGCTGAACCAGACGTCGATCTTGCCGAAGCTCGTCGCCTTCCTGGCCAGCTCCCTGACTGCGTCTGCGTCCGTCACGTCAGTCGGCACAACCAGGACCTCGGCCCCCATTTCGCGACAGGTCTTCGCCACGCGTTGAAGCGCGGCCGCATCGCGGGCGGCGAGCACGAGTTTCGAACCGCGTCGGGCGAACTCTTCAGCCGCGGCCTGCCCAACTCCGGACGAAGCGCCCGTGATGACCACTACCGCATCTCTCAGAGCTTTTCTCATGTCGCATCTCCGTCTCGAACGAGGGTTCCGAAGGAACCGCCAGCGGCTGAAGATGTTCCGACATCACTGTGCAACGCCGGCATGGGCGTCGCACCACGTAGGCGGGAGGCGTTGTATGGGCGATGTGTCGTGGATTCCGGACACGCGGCCACGGGGGACGCCTAATCCGATTGGTCGATCGCATGCGGCGGTGGCTGTCCAATATCGGGGGTCCCGTCATACGGAAAAAGCACCCAGATCACTGCGATCACGACCAGAATCAGAAGTACCGCTGCTGTCGCAAGCTTTGACATCCTCCGGTGACCATCCTTCATTCCTGATCTGAACCACGAGACCGACGGAACAAGGGCTTGGGATACCGTCCCGCATTCCCGCGTGTTCGAAGCCCCAATCGTCGTCGATGGCAATTGTTCCTCAACGGAAGATCCCCGCCAGCGTTCGCCCTTGCCGGCAGGACGCTGGAGCGGGAACTTGGAGAATAGGGAACAGGTGAGGATTGGGAACAAAGTGCTGCCACTCGCTTTCTTCCGATAAGAAAAGGAAGATCGCGATGGCACGTATCAATCCGAAAGACCCTGCCCGCCGACCGGCCGAGGTCCCCGACGAGGCCGAAGTCCCCGACGAGAACGCCGAGACGCGACCGGATTTATCGCGCCCCGAGGATGCAAAGCCGGTGGACCAAGGCCGGATACCGCCGGTTCCGAGCCGCGATGAGGCAAATGTCGATCCCGACGAAGCTCTTCCAGATGATGAGGAGGAGCAGTCGATCGCCGACAATCCCTCACGCGAAGAGGTCCGGTTCGGCAGCGTCAAGCCGCCGCGCCCCTAGATCCGCGTCGTGTCCGGGCGATCTACCGGATGCTCCTTCAATCGCAGGCACAGGGTAGCCGCGGCTGTTTCCACGCGTCAAAGTCCATGGCAGAGGCGCCCCTGTCAGCGGTTAGCGCACTGACAGGGCGGCATCAACTCCATTTGCTCGATCAGCTTGGAAGCGCGCCCGACTTCTTCGCAACCCAGGTGGCGATATAGTCCATCAGGGCTGGCGACAGGCAGTCATAGGGCTCCAGTCCAAGCTCCCGCAAGCGGGCCCGGATGCCATCCATGCGACTGGGATCGACCCCCGATTCGATGATGGAGGAGACAAAGGCGGCAAAGCCGGGCGGAGCCCAGCCCGACTCCTGAAAGCGCTCGGGGTGAATGAAGTCCAGCCCCTGGAAGGCATGTTCGCGCTCCACCGGGCCATACATGTGAACGCCGCAGTCCCTGCAGGCGTGCCGCTGGATCAGCGCAGACGGGTCGACCACTTGCAGCTTGTCGCCGTTCTCGAGCACGGTCACCTTGTCATGCGGAACAACCGCAACAATGGAGAAATTGGTGCCGCTGGGCTTCCAGCATTTGGTGCAGCCGCAAGCATGATTGTGGGCAATCTGTCCCTCGATCCTCACCTTGACCGGCCGGTCCGTGCAGGCACAAACAAGCGTGCCTCCGGTAAAGTTCGGGCTGGCCTCTCTCAGGCCACCATCGACCGCCGGATGAATGCTAATTGAACTTTCCATTGCGTGTCCTCCCTGTTGTGCCGAAGCCCAAATCTCGTCTCGGATGCTCTGGCGCTTCAGCTTGGTTCGAGCGCCCGGCGGATACGCTCAGTAGATCACGACGCTGCGGATGCTTTCGCCGGAATGCATCAGTTCGAAGCCCTTGTTGATGTCGTCGAGCGGCATCGTGTGGGTGATCATCGGGTCGATCTCGATCTTGCCCTCCATGTACCAGTCGACGATCTTCGGCACGTCGGTGCGGCCGCGCGCGCCGCCGAAGGCGGTGCCCATCCAGGTGCGGCCGGTGACCAGTTGGAACGGCCGGGTGGCAATCTCCTGGCCGGCACCGGCAACGCCGATGATCACCGACTTGCCCCAGCCGCGATGCGAGGCCTCGAGCGCCTGGCGCATCACCTTGACATTGCCGGTGCAGTCGAAGGTGTAGTCGGCGCCGCCGATCTGGTCGGCGCCGCGTTTCGTCAGGTTGACAAGATGGGGCACGATGTCGTCGCCGACCTCCTTCGGATTGACGAAGTGGGTCATGCCAAACTTCTCGCCCCAGGGCTTCTTGTCGTTGTTGATGTCGACGCCGATGATCATGTCGGCGCCGGCAAGCCGAAGCCCCTGAATGACGTTGAGGCCGATGCCACCAAGCCCGAAGACGATCGCCGTCGACCCCATTTCGACCTTGGCGGTGTTGATTACCGCGCCGATGCCGGTGGTCACCCCGCAGCCGATGTAGCAGATCTTGTCGAACGGCGCGTCCGGGTTGACCTTGGCGACGGCGATCTCCGGCAGCACGGTGAAGTTCGCAAAGGTCGAGCAGCCCATGTAGTGGTGCAGCTTCTCGCCGTTGAGCGAAAACCGCGAGGTGCCGTCCGGCATCAGCCCTTGCCCCTGGGTGGCGCGGATGGCAGTGCAGAGATTGGTCTTGCGGCTGAGGCAGGAGGGGCAGGATCGGCATTCCGGCGTATAGAGCGGGATGACGTGGTCGCCCTTCTTCACCGAGGTGACGCCGGGACCGACGTCGATGACGATGCCGGCGCCCTCATGGCCGAGGATTGCCGGGAACAGCCCCTCGGGATCGGCGCCCGACAGCGTGAAATCGTCGGTGTGGCAGATGCCGGTCGCCTTGATCTCGACCAGCACCTCGCCGGCCTTCGGCCCTTCGAGCTGAACCGTCATGATTTCCAGAGGTTTGCCGGCCTCAGTGGCGACGGCGGCGCGTACGTCCATGTCGTTATCCTCCCTTGATTCTCACCTCCATGGACTGGTTCGCCAGGATGAGTCCGACAAGATACAGCCCCTCCGAGCGTCCGCAGCCATCGGATGCGGATGGCGCCGCGGTATCCCGGCGCCCCACATCTCCAGCGTTTCGAGGTACTCGAACGTCACTGCGTGATCCTCTCATCGTGTTCATCGAGCAGCGGGACGCCATAGGAAAGCAAGAGCTTGTTGATTTCCGCCTGGTTGTCCCTGATGAAGGAATTGAGCGTGCGTTTCCATTGCTGGTCGGACGGCCGCACACCCATTGTGATCCGATAGATCATGCGCTGGCCGCCCTTCTCGCCGGTCAAAGGCACGATCGCCAGATCGGCCCCGGACTTGCCGGCATAATAACCTGCCATCGGACCCCAGACTGCAGCGGCATCAATCACGCCTGCCAGCATGTCTCGGATCATGAGCTCGGCCACCGACGGCATTATCCGCGTGTCGACCATGAGCGGATAGACCTTGGCTTTGCGCATCAGCTTTGCGATCGCCATATTCGCGGAGGGTGGCGTTCCCTGGACCACACCGATCCGCTTGTCGGCAAGTTTCGGATCGGTCAGCGTTTCGACGCCAGCAAGATCGCCATCCTTCTTGTAAATTAGCACATAGGAGGAGCGATAATAAGCGTTGGTATTCTGGACGAGTTCGTCTCCCTGCGCGTAGCCCATGATGATGTCGCAGCGGTTGGCGCCGAGAGTATTGCGCACAAAGCCCGTGATCGAAGGATACCACATGTAGGTGACGGAGCTTCGCCCTGTCTTGGCTGCGACCATCTTGGCGAGCTTGTCCTCGAAGCCTTCGCCACTCTGGTCGGAGAATGGCATGTTGGACGGATCGGCGCAGACCCGCAGCGTGTCCGGATCGACCAGTTCGCCAGCGGCCCCGAGCCCGGCGCTCTGGGATTGCGCTTGCAACGGCATCAGCGCGGCCATCACCGTGGAGATGAGGGCTGCCCTAAAGGTCCGATGAATGCCGTGTGCCATGTCATTCACCCATGCAGGACGTCTCGTAAGCCTTCGCCGCTTCGGGCTTGTCGACCTTCTTGGGCGGACGACCTCGGGGCGCGGCGCCGACGGCGCGGGCGCGCAGGTAGACGTAAATGTCGTCGAGGTAGCAATAGACGTTCTTGTTGTCGCCGAACGCCGGCATGACGTTTTCCTTGCCGCCGCCAACGTTCTTGCGTCCCTCCGCAACGATCGAGAGGAAAGTCGGATAATCCATGTTCTTCATGGTCGTGGCCAGAGCGGGTGCATAACTCGAGCCGACCCCATCGGGGCCGTGGCAGACATGACAGTCCGAGTGATAGCGCCGGTAGCCGCTGAAGGTGTACCAGTCGACTGTGCCATCCTCCTGAAACTTGAATGTCGGGTTGCCCTCCGCATCGAAGTATTTGCCGTCTTCGTCTTTGACTGCTGCGGCTTTTTGCTTGTCGTCTGCCGCTGTAATATTTCCGGGAATCAAGAACGGGAACATGGCGCCAAGCGCCAAAACTACATTACGAAAAGCCATCAATAACTCCACGCTTTGGAAAACCGGAACGCGACGCTCCAGCAGGGCATATCGGGGTTTGCACGAATGGAGATGCGGACTGCTTGGCAGTTATTGCTCCGGGCCGTCGATGTCTGATGGGGCCGCGCCGGAGACGCAGCCCCATCACTCTCGAACGGGTGGTCATCAGTCCGGAAGACCGAAGACAGTCAGTTGCCCGCCAAGCGTCGTGTACTCCGCCAGTCCGGCATAACCGCCTACCGCACCCAAACCTGCTGTGGCGATGCTTTCTTTTTCTGCGGTCGGAGCGTTCTTACCGGCCACGGCCTGCTGCCACGCCGCTGCGCCCTCCGCTCCCAGAAGGCCACCGGCGAGTCCGATGCCTGCCCAGCCACCAACGCCCGACAAGACGGCGATATACTGCTTGCCGCCATGTTCGAACGTGTTGATGTTTCCGATAATGCCGGATGGCGTCTTGAACCGGTAGAGTTCCTTGCCCGCCGTATCGACGGCGACGATGTAACCTTCCAGGGTTCCGTAGAAGACCACGTCGCCTTCGGTCGCGAGAACACCGGACCAGACCGAGAACCGCTCAGGCTTCGACCAGACGATCTCGCCTTTGGCAGCATCCCAGGCAATGAAGTTGCCCATGCCGCCATGGCTGCCCGGGGTCGGATACATGTTAACGGTCGCACCGACATAAGCTTGACCGGCCGTGTAGCTGACCTTGTACGGCTCATAATCCATGCAGACGTGGTTTGTCGGCACGTAGAACAGGCCGGTCTTCGGTGAATAGGCGGCCGGCTGCTGATCCTTCGTGCCGAGGGCGGCGGGGCAGATCCCCGTCGTATTCACGTCCTCGCCGTTCTGTTCGGTGGAGTACTTCGCCACGACCTGCGGCCGGCCATACTGCTCGCTCTTCGGATCCATGACGACTTCCGTCGCCCAGTTGACCGTCGGATCGTATTTCTTGGCAACCAGAAGCTCTCCCGTCGCCCGGTCAAGGGTATAGGCAAAGCCGTTGCGGTCGAAATGCACGAGCACGTCGCGCGGCTGACCGTTGATCTGCATTCCATCGACGAGAATGTTCTCGTTGACGCCGTCATAATCCCACTCGTCGTGCGGGGTCATCTGATACAGCCATTTGGCCATACCGGTATCGACGTCACGCGCCATCAGGGTCATGGACCAGCGATTGTCGCCCGGGCGCTGCACGGGGTTCCAAGCCCCCGGATTAGCCGTGCCATAATAGATCAGGTTGAGCTTCGGGTCATAGGAGTACCACCCCCATGTCGTGCCGCCGCCGGTCTTCCACTCCTCGCCTTCCCAACTCTTTATACCGGAGTCAGGTCCGATTGGCTTTCCTAGATGGGTGGTCTTTTCGGGGTCGACGAGCATTTCGGAGTCGGGGCCAGTCGAATAGGCTTTCCAGGCAAGCGACCCATCTTTCAGATTGTAAGCCGCCATCCAGCCGCGGACACCGAATTCCGCACCCGATATACCGATCAGCACCTTGTCCTTGACCACCATCGGCGCACCCGTGCTGGACTCGGCCTTGCTGCCATCGACCTGTTCTCCGTTCTTCACAGACCAGACGGGCTTGCCGGTCTTGGCGTCGAGGGCAACGACCATCGTGTCGTTCTGATTCAGGATTATCTTGCCATCGCCATAGGCGACGCCGCGATTGACCGTGTCACAGCACATGATGCCGATGACGGTCGGATCCTGCTTTGGCTCGTATTTCCAGAGGATCTTGCCGTCGTTGTTCAGATCGAGGGCATAGACGTTGTTGGGAAACGGCGTATGGACGTACATGACGTCGCCGATGACCAGCGGTCCGCCCTCATGGCCCCGCAGCACACCGGTCGAGAAGGTCCATTTGACCTGCAGGTCCTTCACGTTGTCCTTGGTGATCTGATTGAGCTTGGAATAACGGTGATTGGCATAGTCGCCCGTGGGCATCGCCCAGTTCTTCGCGTCGGCCGCCAGTTTCGTCAGTTCCTCGTTGGCGAACGCATTTCCGGCAAGAGCCGCTGTCAGAAGTCCAGCGGTCATCGGCAGATAAAGTTTTCCGAGTGTGCGCATGCAGATTCCTCCCGATGTCGATGTGGACCCGAGGCGCGTCATCACAATCCTCGGGAGACCACAAGGCCAGCCCAAGCTCTGTCATGCTTGTCGTGGGATATCTGCTTCCTTCAGCGTTTCACGGTCCAGTTGGATGGGCAGAGGGCACCGTTATTGCCCGTCCTCTTGACCTACGCGACTTTTACGCTCCCAAGAGACAAGGCTTGAAGCCGGAAACCGCTGGAGGATAGGCGATTAGCCTGAATAACGCAAGATTAATTATACGATTATTGTGCGATGCAAAATAAAAAATGCTGCTTTGCAATACAAGAATTACTAATATTTACAGGATTTAAATTGGCTCTTCCATGACACTTACTATAATAATACAGAGCTCCGATCAGATTAACTTGGATCCTGTCTATGCCCCAGTACCGAAGGGAGATTTCATGGTGGCCACCGGTAACCTAGACGTGATCGCCTTCCTCGCAGCGCTCACGTTTGCTGCGACGGCATCGGCAGCCGGGGGCTACCCGACGATCGCGGTCGTCGATTATGTGTATGGCTGCATGAAGGCCAATGGCGAAACACGCGCCGCACTCGAGGGGTGCTCTTGCTCTATCGATGTCATAGCCTCGATCATGCCTTACGAGCGCTACGAAGCGGCCGAGACGTTCCGGAGCCTGGGACTTGAGACAGGCGAAAGAGGGGCTCTGTTCCGGCAGACTGCGCCGGCAAAATCCGCCGTCGCCGAACTGAGACGAGCGCAGGCCGAAGCAGAGGTCCGCTGCTTCTGACCCTCGAACGCAAGATCCGCCGCCAGATCGGATCCTCCATCCGTGAATAGCTCCACGGTTTGGAGCGCGATCACACGGTGTCCGGAAACCTCCTGTGAAAATCCAGCACGAGATCGTCCAGCGCCGGCGCGTCGCGCAACTGGCGCGAGAGGGCCACGTCATAGATGCCCAGGACCTGCGCCGGGCGCGGCGACAACACGATGATACGATCGGCAAGCAGAAGCGCCTCGCGCAGATTGTGGGTCACCATCAGGGCGGTGGTAGGCCTCGCCGCCCACACCGTCATCAGAAGACGGCGCAACCGGTCGGCGGTCCGTTCGTCGAGCGACGTGAAAGGTTCGTCCAAGAAGAGTATCGCGGGCTCTGTGGCGAAGGCCCGTGCCAAGGCGGCGCGGCGCGCAAGCCCGAGCGAAAGCTCCGAAGGATAGAGCGACCGCATTGTGGAGAGGCCCAGTATTTCGAACAGCCAGTCCAACTCCTTGTCCCTGAGGCTCGGAGACAGCGCAAGGCGGACGTTCTGCTCCACCGTCCGCCAAGGCAGAAGCACCGGCTCCTGGAAGACCGCAGCGATGCGGTTGGAACCGCCTTCGGGCAATTGATAGCTGCCCGAAAATTGCCGGTCGAGACCCAGCAGGATTCGCAAGGTGGTGGTCTTGCCGCAGCCCGACGGGCCCAGCAGACAGGCGAACTCGCCCTGTCTCACTTCGAAGGAAAGTCCGCGCAATGCCACGATCTTAACGCCCTCAGCCGACTGGAACGTCTTCTCGGCAATGTCGACGTTAAGCGGGGCGGCGACGCCAACGGGTTGCATGTCGTTCAAGTGGCTGCACCAGAAGGAGTTCGATCAGCAGCATAATAGCCACGAAGGCCAGCGTGTAGGCAAGGATGGAGGCAACATCGAATATCTGGAAATAGAGATAAATCTGAAAGCCGACACCGCTGGAGCGGCCGAGCAGTTCGACGACGAGCACGATCTTCCAGATCAGCGCAATGCCGGAGCGCGAGGCAGCCGCGAAATAGGGCTGCAACTGTGGCATCAGGATATGGCGGACATGATCGAGCGGCCCCAGCCGGTAAACGGTGGCCATTTCCGCAAAACGCGGGTCGAGCGCACGCGCACCCTCACGCATGGTGACGACGACGTTGGGTATCTTGTTGATGGCAACAGCGCCGATCGCGGCAGCCTCCGTCAAGCCGAACCAAATGTAGGCGAGCACGATGACGACCAGTGCCGGGAGGTTGAGGAAGAGGATAAGCCACGGGTTGAAGAAGGAATCCGCCCGCCGGTGCGTGCCGAGCAGGACACCGATGACCGACCCGACGACCATTGCAACAACATAGGCGGCCGCAACCCGCCAGAGAGTCATTGCCAAGTGATATTCAAGGTCGCCGCTCGCCGCCTCCTTGAGCAGCACCCGCCAGACCTCAAGCGGGGGCGGAAAAGCGCGGCTCGGCCAGATCCCGGCCGCGAGGCTCCAGAGCAAGCACAGTCCGAGGAGCGATGCCAGGGCCGTGGCTGCCGGCAACGCGGCACCAATGCCGCGAGAGACCCGTTGGGCGCGCCGGTTTTCAGATGTCTCGTTTTCCGACCGAAATCCCGCTTTCATGTCTTCAATGCGGCCCAGAACGTTCCGGGAGCCATCTGCCGCGCCTCACCGACGAGCTTCTCTCCGCCCAGGTCCGCAAGAATCTCGTACAGCTTGGCGGCATCGCTTTCCTCTTCGGCAAGAGGCCGGTTCGGTATGCCTTCACGATAGCGATCGCGCAGCACTTCGAGCTCCCTGCCCTCGGCTCGCACGATAGGTGCCAAACGCTGCCATTCAGCATCGGAGTTCGCTAGAAGTTTCTTGGCCTCCGCGCTTGCCTTCACAAAGCTCATCGCCACGTCAGGGTTTTCGTTCGCCCATTTGTCGTGGAACACGTATCCCAACGCCGAGACAGGTCCCGATGCCCCGAGCGCCTTGGCTGCATCGTCCGCACCGATCAGGCGGCGAAAGCCGTTTGCCTCCAGCCGCGCGCAGAAATGCCAGAAGTTCAAAACCGCGTCGAGCTCACCGGAGAGAGCCTTTTCCGTTAGCAAGGGCGGTGCGCCGAAAACGACGTCACTCTCCTTGGCCAGATCGATCTTATGGTCACGCTGCGCAAGCCCCTGGATCAGGAGCCAGCTCTTGTCGAGCGATCCGCCGGCTACCCCGATTTTCTTCCCCACGAGGTCGGGGATGCTACGGATCGGCGCGTCCTCCCTGACCATGATAGCGCCAACGGCGGTCGAGTAAGGCGCGAGCGTCAGGTCCTCGCCCTGCGAACGCTGGCGCGACACCCACAACCAGTCGGAAACGATGACGTCGAGGTCGCCTGCCAGCATGGCCACGTTGGTGGCGTCTTCGCCGGCGAAATAAACGACTTCCACGTCGATGCCGTTGCTGGTGTCGAATTTATTGTGCTTGATGGTGTCGAGCTCCCAGTTCACCGTCCCGAACTTCAGGACACCCACCCGTATCTTCGGAGCGGCGGGGTTTGCCGAGGCTCGGAAGCCCAGAGGATGTGCTACAGCCAGCAAAGCTACCCCGCAGAGCGCGCGCCGCGATATATTCATGATGCCACCTCCCAGCAAATGTTTGCAGCGACGTCAGGTTTCCTGGTCCCCGTCAGGGAAAACACATTTCCATCGCACGATCTTCAGCCTCGGATGGCTCTCGGACCACTTCGCGATCTCACTCGGAGCCAGCATCATGCATTGGACGAGCGATCCGCGGCTCTCGAAATACAGGTGCTCCGTGCGGCAATCGGTGGGGTTGGCCAACATGCAGACGGTCAGAACGAGATCGACGAGGTTCACTTGAGCACCTTTCCCTGCACGAACGCGCGCAGACGAATGCTGACCGACATCCTTCGCATGCCAGTCCTACAGCTTCCTCCCGCAAGGTGCCCTGATGGAAAGCCTTCGACGAGGATACGCGTGCGAGAAACGAGCGTCAATTATTCGCGTTGCTCCACTCCGGAAGCTCATCTGGCCTTCAGCGCCTCCGCAATCGTCTTGGCCAGCGCGTACAAGCGCTGCTCGATCAGCGTCGGCACTTCGCAGACAAAGCTCAGCGACTCCGCGCGCTCCTGAAAGATGCGCGTCTGAAACGCGAGCCGATCACTCCGGAGTACAATCTCGTTCGGGTTGACATCGGGTTTGGCCCGCAAAACATCCACGGCAGAAGCCTCCTGGCGCAGGAGGGTCGCCATGTCCCTCTGCCTTTGGGCGTAACGTGCAATACCGGCGATGACGTCCGCGCGTTCTCGGTTCATATGATCGAACAAACCCTGCACGAGCATTGTCATGCGCCGTTCTCTCTCGCCCTCCGGCAGGCTTTTCGCATATTCGCTTATTTTTTCTTGCGCCTCCGGAAGCGGCACGCGACGCGCCGACAGTTCCACGACCAGCGCGGAAACGGCCGCGTCTTTGGACCAGTCGGCGGCCGTTTGCGGCAGTTCGGCATCGGTCCATATCTGGCCAAGCGAAAGCTCCGGAACCTTGCGCTGGATACATGGCCAGTCCGGGTCGTCCCCCTGCGCAGCCACGGCGGGCCACGCGACGATTGCGGTAACTGCCGCGGCGGGGATGATGCGAGTCAGCGATCGCCACTGCATCAGGCATTCCCTCCGGTATCCTGCTTGCGGCTGAGCAAGCCGTTTGACGGATCATAGGCGAGGATTGCGCCCCCCAGAAACAGCACGGTGAACGCAACCACGACCATGAGCGATCCCCAGTCAATCTGTCCATAAAGGGCAAAGCGGATCAGTTCGACCGCGTAGGTGAACGGATTTGCGAGGCAGATCTTGTGGAGAAGCGGACTCGATTCCTGGATGCGCCACAGCGGATAGAGCGCCGGAGACGCAAAATACATCGGGAAGATCACAAAGTTCATGATCCCCGCGAAATTTTCCAGTTGCTTGATCATCGACGACAAGAGCATGCCGAGCGAGCACAGCATCATCCCTGAAAGGAACAGTGCGGGCAGGATCAAGAGGTAGCCGGTCCATGGTGGCGTGACGTCCCAGAACCAGGCGATGGCCAGAAAAGCATAGACTTGCAGGATCGAAACCGCGACGCCAGCGAGCAGCTTCGACACCAGCAGGAACCAGCGTGGAAACGGGCTGACCAGGAGGGTCCGCATGTTTCCCATCTCGCGGTCATAGACCATCGAGAGCGAGGATTGCATGCCGCTGAACAACAGGATCATGCCGCACAGGCCGGGCGTGATGTAGACCTCGTACAGCACATAAGTCTTGTAGGGCGGGATGATCGAGACGCCAAGCACCTGACGGAAGCCGGCGGCGAACACGAAGAGCCACAAGAGCGGGCGAACCAGCGACGAGACGAAGCGCTCTCGCTGATTGAGAAAGCGAAGTCCTTCCCGGACCAGAATGCCTTTGAGGCAAACAAGATACTGACGAAGGCTGAAGCCATGTTCAACGGTGGTGCCGGCCGGAATGCGGCCTGTGGCGGATTGCAAGGTCATTGGGATCCTCCACCTGCCGGAACCGAGGCTACCCCGCTCAGCGTCGCAAAGGCCTCTCCAATGCTGTTTGCGCCACAGGATTGGACGACATCGTCGACCCTGCCGTCAGCAAGCACCTTGCCCTTATGGAGTATGACGACATGATCGCTGTCTTCGACCTCATCGATGAGATGGGTCGCCCAGAAGACGCTGATGCCATCGGTAACCACAAGCTGACGGATGGTAGCGAGAATTTCGGCACGCGACTGTATGTCCAGACCCACGGTCGCCTCGTCGAGCAGCAGCAGCGGCGGCCGATGCAACAGAGCCCGGACGATTTCGACGCGACGCATCTGCCCGCCGGAAAGGCTGCGCGCCTTGTCGTACAACCGGTCGCTCATGCCGATCTGGTCGAGCAGCGTCTTGATGCGCGACGCGGCCTCCCTTCGTCCAATACCGTGCAGCGACGCGTGATAGGAGAGGTTCTGGTAGACGCTGAGATCGAGATCGAGCGTGCGCGCCTGAAAGACGATACCGAGCAGGCGCAGCGCCTCGCCCGGTTCCCGGCTGATGTCGTGGCCGAAGATGCGGATCGCCCCGCGGCGCGTGTTGTAAAGATGGCTGATCAGGGAGAACAGCGTCGTCTTGCCGGCCCCGTTGAGGCCGAGCAAGACGGTGAAGCGTCCGGGTGCTATTGAAAAAGAAACGTCCGACAGAACCTGTTTCTGGCCGTAGCTATGATTGACGGCCGACACGTCAAGTGCGGCAGGCAAGCTTACTGCATCATTCGCCTTCACATGCTGCATGGTGCCGTCTTCCTCCGCGAACAGCAAGATTAGCCTTCATCGCAGCCTATTTGATAGTGCTCGTTCCTTCCACGGCCTTGTTGGCAAGATCTGGAGCGGACAACGTGTAGGTGCACGGCCCGGACCGTCGTCAGTTCGGGCTGACGACCACGCCCCAGGGCAGCGCCCCGACGGTCACGGACTGAATTGCTTCATCGGTAGCAACGTCGATGAAGGTAATGTCATTCGAAACGCCGTTGGTGCTGATGATCATCTTCTGGTCGGGCGTGAAGGCGAGCTGCCAGACCCGCTGGCCGACGAGCACGTATTTTTCGACCTCGTAAGTCTTCGCATTCACCACAGCCACACGATTGGCAGGCCCGAGCGCCACGTAGGCTTTCGTACCGTCGGCGGTGATGCGCACGCCGACCGGCTGGATCGTTTCCGAGCGCAGGCCGGGAATCTCGAAAGTGATCTTGTGCTTTACGTCGCGGCTCGCATTGTCGATGACGGAAACGGTGCCGCCGATTTCGGAGCTGACCCAGACCTCGGAATTGTCGGGTTTGAACTCAGCGAAGCGTGGCCGGGAATCGACGAGAACATTATGGGTGATCTCGTGGGTCTCGGTGTCGATGAAGTGCGCCATGTTGGTCGTTTCCGAGGTGTTGACCAACGCCTTCCCGTCCGGGCTGATGCCCATCCCCTCGGGTTCGACGCCAACCGGCACCTCCGCAACCACCCTCTTGCTCTCCAGGTCGATGACGGTGACCAGATTGTCGTCCTCATTGGCGACGTAAAGCGTCTTCCCGTCGGGCGAGAGGACGAACAGTTCGGGGTCCGGTCCGGACGGCAACGATCCTATGATCTCGTACGTTGCCGTATCGATGATCTCGATCGTGTCGTCGTCGCTTGCGCACAGATAGATGAACTTGCCATCGTGCGAAATCGTGATGCCACGCGGCCGCTGGCCGACATCGAGCGTGCGGACCACCTCTTTCGTGGTCGAGTCGACCACGGTCACCGTGTTGTCCTTCTCGTTGGAAACATAGACCATATGGGCGGAGACCGGAGAACTCATGCTTGCTGCCAAAGCAAGTCCGGCCGAAAGAAAAGTCAGTTTTCGCAGCATCTGGCTCTCTCCCTCTTTCAGGCTATTTCAGCGCGCATTGGGTCTCCGGCTGATCGATCCCGAGCGTGTCGAGTTCGGAAAACTGATGCAGGAATCCTTCCTGCGGCGATGTCGATATGACGGAACGGCCGTCTCCCAGGAAGATTGGCTGGCGCAGCTGCCAGTTCCATTTGCGAAAGGTCAGCTTCTGTCCTTTGAAGGCGGCGATCGAAAAATCGTCGGCTCGAATGAAGGCCGCGAGCTTCTCGGGATCGGCACTTCGCGTGCGCGTTGCAGCCTCGCCGATAATCCTTGCTGCCGTCCATGCGGCCATGTCCTTCGACAACATCCGTCTGCCATTGGCCTTGGCGAAACGGTTCTGTATCTGCGTGCCGCCCCATTGCTCGCTGGCCGGATGCCAGGCGGAGGGGATCAGGCCGGCGGTTCCCGCCACGGGCCGAGGAATCCAGGTCCGGAAGGGCACATAGGTTCCGAAAACCTCGCTTTCGTCTGCCACGAGCATCACATCGTGATCGGGAAGGCCCTGCGTGAAGACGGGCATCTGTCGTTGGATCTGGACCACCCCCGTATCCGTCCGCCGCGCCGTGCCCGTATCGGTAAACTCCTTTTCCGCGACAATCTCGCCGCCAAAGCGCGTGGCGGCACGGCGGAGCGCCTCGGCGAACAGCTTGTCGGGCTCATGGGAGCCGTAGACCAGCACCCATCGGCGCCACTGCTTCCAGATCAAATACTGCGCCAGCCCATCGGCGAGCATGGTACGCGTCGGCGCTGTATGGAAGATATTCGCCCGGCACTCCTCCTCGCGCAGACGGTCGTCAGTGGCGCCAACGTTGAAGATCAGGACGCCCTTTTCGCGCGCGACATCGGCAATCGACAGGAGCTGCGTGGCGGAGAGATCAGCGAGAACGTAGAGGACGCCCTTGGAGACCATGTCATTGAAGGCCGGCACGACGTCGGCATCCGGCCTTACCTCCGAAACGTCGAGCGTGAACTTCTGTCCAAGGAAGGTACCGGTGGTGTTGTTGTCGCCGACGCCCACCTTCGCCCCCGCGACACCTTCGTCGCGGGGCGGCACATCCAGAACCGAAAGGGCCAGCTGCGGCGCATAGGCACGAAGATAGCCTAGCTTAATCTCGGAAACCTGTCCGGCTTGAGCCGACTTGCCGGCCGGCGCGGGAGAAGGCTCCTGCGCAACGGCGCTGGAGAGGCTTGAAGCCGCAAGAAGAGCAGAGATGAATAGCAGGAGGACATAGAGCACCGCACATCCCATTTGGTCGATAGAATACGCCATCTCCGACGTCAGTCGGATCTGCGCAATTCCTCGGTGCCGCAAACAGCTTAACCGAGATATCCCTGAGTTCAACCGGAAATTGGGGTGCTGCGGCTTCCGCCCGCTGTAACCGTTCCGCGTACACCGCGTCGCGGATTGGTGGAGTGGGCACTGGTTGCGAGGGCTTGTTTTTGCCGGCGGTGCCGACCTTATCGGCTTTGCCGGTGGCGCTTTTTTGCCTGCCGTATTGTCGTTTGCGCGCTTTGGCGTGCGGGCCGATGTCCAGAAACGCCAAAGGCGCCCCTGGGGGCGCCTATTGCGGATGGATTTGGTTGCGGGGGCAGGATTTGAACCTGCGGCCTTCAGGTTATGAGCC
>NZ_JABEKV010000001.1:0-440000 GCF_013283645.1 Sinorhizobium psoraleae | reverse complement strand
CTCGTCGCGCGCCATGAAATGCGGCAATACGCAGAGACCCAGCCCCTGTCGGGCGGCCTTCAGCTGCGTCAGTATGCTCGAACTCTGGAAATGGGCGCGAAGGCCCGGCTGGACTTCGCCGAGATAATCGAGCCCCGGCGTGAAGATCATATCCTCGATATAACCGACGAAACGGTGGGAGCCGAGATCGTTGCGGCTGCGGATCAGGGGATGGGTGGCGAGATAGCTGCGCGCGCCATAGACGTGCAGCGTGTAGGGCGTCAGCACCTCGGAATGGTATGGGCCGGCCTTGGGCGCCGCAAGCGCCACGGCGATATCCGCCTCCTTGCGCGACAGCGACATGATCTGCTGGATCGCCACCAGTTCAAGCGAGATATTCGGATAGCTGTCGGCGAAGGCTGCGAGCCGGTCCGACAGAAAGAAATTTCCGAAGCCCTCAAGCGTGGAAAGCCGGACGACGCCGCGTTGTGCGGTCATGCCGTCGCTGATGTCGAGCTGAAGTTGCTCCGTCTCCCGCTCGATGCGCTCGGCCGTCTCGACGAAGCGTTGCCCCATGGTCGTCAGCACGTAACCGCGTGGATTGCGCTCGAAGAGCTTGACCTTGAGTGCGAATTCCAGCCGGTCGATGCGGCGCGACACGGTCGCGTGGCTGGTTCTGAGCCGCCGCGCGGCGGTCGACAGTTGTCCCGTTCTCGCGACCGCCAGGAAGAATTGCAGGTCGTCCCAGGTGAAATTCGGATTCATGCCCGCCCCCTCTGTTCGAAAATGAACAGACCCTGTTTGTAATTTACGGTTCGGCCCGCTTGCATCCAAGCAAAATTTTCGGGATTGTAAGCATCGAGCCGACATCTGAGGAGCATGTCTGGCCAATTTTGAACAGAGCCGAGCGGATCGAATCCAACACCGATGTGCCGAAAGACGTATCGGAGCCGTCGCGCGTTTTTCGCGATGATTCGCCCGCTCAGCTCTGACAGTCCTGGGAGGAGACATGATGCACAAGAAACTCATCGCCACACTTGCAATGGTGCTCGCGAGCAGCACGGCGGCACTTGCCGACGCGTCGGACGGCAAGGTCAAGATCGGCATTCTCAACGACCAGTCCGGCGTCTACGCCGATTTCGGCGGCAAGTCCTCCTATGAGGCGGCGCTCATGGCGGTCGAGGATTTTGGCGGCAAGGTGCTCGGCGTGCCGGTCGAGGTGGTCACAGCCGACCACCAGAACAAGCCCGACATCGCCTCCAATATCGCTCGGCAATGGTACGACACCGAGCAGGTGGACAGCATCATGGAATTGACCACTTCGTCCGTGGCGCTCGCGGTTCAGGCGATTTCCAAGGAGAAGAAGAAGATCGACATCGTTACGGGAGCGGCAACGACGGAGCTGACCGGCAAGCAATGCAGCCCCTATGGTTTCCATTGGGCCTATGACACTCACTCGCTCGCCGTTGGCACGGGCGGTGCGCTTGTGAAACAGGGCGGTGACAGCTGGTTCTTCCTGACGGCCGACTACGCCTTCGGTTATTCGCTCGAGGAAAACACCGCCAACTATGTCAAGGAAAACGGCGGCTCGGTCGTCGGCGCCGTCCGCCATCCGCTGGCAACCACCGATTTCTCCTCCTTCCTGCTGCAGGCGCAGTCCTCCGGCGCCAAGGTGATCGGCCTTGCCAATGCCGGCCTCGACACCTCGAACGCCATCAAGCAGGCCGCCGAGTTCGGCATTGTCCAGGGCGGTCAGCGCCTGGCGGCGCTGCTGTTCACGCTCGCCGAGGTCCACGGCCTCGGGCTCGACGCCGCTCAAGGGCTGACGTTGACTGAAGGCTTTTACTGGAACCGCGACGAGGAAAGCGCGAAATTCGGCAAACGCTTCATGGAGCGCACCGGCAAGATGCCGAACATGGTCCACGCCGGCACCTATTCGGCTGTGCTGCAATATCTGAAGGCGATCGAAAAAGCCGGCAGCGACGAGGCCGATGCGGTCGCGAAGGAACTGCATGCGCTCCCCGTCAACGACGTCTTCGCCAAAAACGGCACCGTCGCGCCGAACGGCCGGATGATCCACGACATGTATCTTCTCGAGGTCAAGAAGCCCGACGAGAGCAAGGAACCCTGGGACTATTTCAAGGTTCTCGCGACCATTCCCGGGAAGGACGCCTTCATCGATCCGGCCCAGAGCGGCTGCGATCTCGTGAAGTCCTGATCGGCCGGATCGCGATGACCGAGGCCATGTCTCCGCAGAATGGAGCGCCGCGGGTGGTATTGTCCGCCCGCGGTCTCCGCCGTGACTTCGGCGGCTTCACCGCCGTCAAGGATGTCGATCTCGACGTCCATCATGCCCGCGTGCATGCGCTGATCGGCCCGAACGGGGCCGGCAAGACCACCGTGTTCAACCTGCTGACCAAGTTCCTGCAGCCGACGCATGGAACGATCACGCTGCTCGGGGAAGACATCACCAAAACCGCCCCGGACAAGGTTGCGCGCATGGGTCTCGTCCGCTCGTTCCAGATCTCGGCGGTGTTCCCGCACCTGTCGGTGCTCGACAATGTGCGCGTGGCCCTGCAGCGGCCAAACAACCTTGCAACGCAGTTCTGGAAGCCGCTTTCCGCACTCGAGGCCTTGAACGCCAAGGCCGATCAGCTGATCCGCTCCGTCGGCCTCGAAAAGGAGCGCAACGCGATCGCCGCCGATCTTTCCTATGGCCGCAAACGCGTGCTCGAGATCGCGACGACGCTGGCGCTCGATCCGAAGGTGCTCTTGCTGGACGAGCCGATGGCCGGCATGGGCCACGAGGACGTCGGCATGGTCGCCGAGATCATCCGCGAAGTGGCCCGCGAGCGGGCCGTCCTGATGGTCGAGCACAATCTCTCGGTCGTCGAGACGCTCTGCCACCATGTCACCGTGCTGCAGCGCGGCGAAATTCTCGCCGAGGGCGATTATGCCGCCGTGTCGGAGGATCCGCGCGTGCGCACCGCCTATATGGGCACGGAGGAAGCCTGACATGAAACCTCTGCTCAAGGTCTCGGGCCTCAATGCCTGGTACGGCGAAAGCCATATTCTGCACGGTGTCGACATGACTGTCGGCGAGGGCGAGATGGTCACGCTGCTCGGCCGCAACGGCGTCGGCAAGACGACGACACTGCGTGCCATCATGGGAATCGTGCGCGAACGAAAGGGCGCGATCAGTTTCGCCGGCGAAGATCTGCTGCGCGTGCCCCTCCACCGCGTCGCTCATCGCGGTCTCGGTTTCATTCCCGAAGAGCGCGGCATATTCTCGACCCTGTCCGTCTACGAAAACCTGCTTCTGCCGCCGGCGGTTGCCAAGGGTGGCATGACCATCGACGAGATTTTCGAACTTTTCCCGAACCTGCACGAGCGCCGTAACAGCCAGGGAACCAAGCTTTCCGGCGGCGAACAGCAGATGCTGGCGATTGCGCGTATCCTTAGAACCGGAGTCCGGATGATGCTGCTCGACGAGCCGACCGAAGGGCTTGCCCCGGTGATCGTCCAGCGGATCGGCGACGTCTTGAAGAAACTGAAGGAGCGCGGCATGACCGTGCTGCTCGTCGAACAGAATTTCCGCTTCGCCAGCAAGGTCGCCGACCGCTTCTATCTGATGGACCATGGCCGTGTCGCCGGCGAGTTTCCGGTTTCGGAACTTTCCGAACGCATGGACATGCTGCATGATGTGCTCGGAGTGTAGGTCATGACCACGATTTTCGGAATTCCGCTCCAGGCCTTTCTCGGGCAGCTTCTGATCGGGCTCATCAACGGCTCCTTCTATGCACTGTTGAGCCTCGGCCTTGCGATCATCTTCGGCTTGCTGCGCGTCATCAACTTCGCCCATGGCGCGCAATATATGCTGGGCGCCTTTGCCGCTTGGTTGCTCTTGTCGCATTTCGGCATTGGCTATTGGCCGGCGCTTATCCTCGCGCCGCTCCTCGTCGGCCTGCTCGGCGCGGTCATTGAGCGCACCATGTTGAGGCGCCTTTATTCGCTCGACCCGCTCTACGGCCTGCTGTTTACATTCGGCCTGGCTTTGACCGTCGAGGGAACCTTCCGCTATCTTTACGGCGCCTCCGGCCAGCCCTATGCGACGCCGGCGCTGCTTGCGGGCGGCACCAATCTTGGCTTCATGTTCCTGCCCATCTATCGGGGCTGGGTCATCGCCTTCTCACTCGCCGTGTGCCTCGGCACCTGGCTCGTGATCGAGAAGACCAAACTCGGGTCGTATCTCAGGGCGGCAACAGAAAACCCTGTGCTCGTACAGTCCTTCGGCATCAACGTGCCGTTCCTGCTGACGCTGACCTACGGTCTCGGCGCGGCGTTGGCGGCGCTCGCCGGCGTGCTGGCCGCGCCGATCTATCAGGTCTCGCCGCTGATGGGTTCGAACATCATCATCATCGTCTTTGCCGTCGTCGTCGTTGGCGGCATGGGCTCGATCATGGGGGCGATCATCACCGGCTATATGCTCGGTGTCGCCGAGGGGCTGACCAAGGTCTTCTATCCGGAGGCCTCCAATATCGTGATCTTCGTGATCATGGCCATTGTTCTCCTGCTGAGACCCGCAGGCCTCTTCGGCCGGGATGCTTGATATGACGCTGACACTCGAACTTGAGAAGCAGAAGGAACGCTCGCCGGTCGTCGCCCAGACGATCTTTCTCGGCGTAGGCCTTGCCTTGCTGCTGCTTGCCCCCCTGTTCTTCTACCCGGTCTTCCTGATGAAGATCCTGTGCTTCGCGCTCTTCGCCTGCGCGTTCAATCTGCTGCTCGGCTACACGGGACTGCTCTCCTTCGGGCATGCCGCCTTCTTCGGCGGCGCGGCCTATTTCACCGCGCACGCCATCAAGCAATGGGGCGTACCGCCCGAACTCGGTATCCTCGTTGGCGTCGTCGGTGCAGCGCTCCTCGGAGCAGTCATCGGCTTCTTCGCCATTCGCCGTCAGGGCATCTATTTCGCGATGATTACGCTGGCGCTGGCGCAGATGTTCTATTTCTTCTGCCTGCAGGCCGAGTTCACCCACGGCGAGGATGGCATCCAGTCGGTCCCGCGCGGCCATCTTTTCGGCTTCATCGATCTCTCGCAGTCGACGAACATGTATTACTTCGTACTCGCGGTCTTCGTCATCGGCATCGCCATCATCTGGCGGATCATCAACTCGCCCTTCGGCATGATCCTGAAGTCGATCCGCGAGAACGAGACGCGTGCCATCTCGCTCGGCTATTCGGTGAGGAACTACAAGCTGGGGGCCTTCGTCATGTCGGCTGCGCTGACCGGATTGGCCGGTGGTGTGAAGGCGCTGGTCTTCCAGTTCGCCACCTTGACGGATGTCGGCTGGCAGATGTCGGGCGAGGTCATCCTGATGACCCTGCTCGGCGGCATCGGCACGCTGATCGGGCCGCTCTTCGGCGCGGGCCTCGTCGTCACGCTTCAGAACTATCTGGCAACGTCGGAATTCCCGGTCACGATCATCACCGGCCTTGTCTTCATGGCCTGTGTGCTGCTCTTCCGCCGCGGCATTGTCGGAGAGTTCTACAACTCGCGCCTCGGCCGCAAACTCGGCTTCGAGCATCGCCACAAGCACTGACGCCTATAGCCCGGCGCCGAGAGCGCTGGGCCGCGAAATTAGAGAAAGCCCATGGACACGTTCGACTACATCGTCGTCGGAGCGGGTAGCGCCGGCTGCGTGCTTGCAAACCGTCTCTCGGAGAATCCGGATCGCCGCGTTCTGCTGCTCGAAGCCGGCGGCAGCGACAACTATCACTGGATTCACATTCCGGTCGGCTATCTCTACTGCATCAACAATCCCCGCACGGACTGGTGTTTCACGACCGCGGCGGAGGAGGGCCTGAACGGCCGCTCGCTCGGCTACCCACGCGGCAAGGTGCTCGGCGGCTGCTCCTCGATCAACGGCATGATCTACATGCGCGGCCAGGCGCGCGACTACGATCTCTGGCGCCAGCTCGGCTGTGCCGGCTGGAGCTGGGAGGATGTGCTGCCGCTCTTCCGGAAATCCGAAGACCACTATCGCGGCGCGGACGACATGCACGGCGCGGGCGGCGAGTGGCGGGTCGAGAAGGCCCGCGTCCGTTGGGCGGTGCTCGACGCCTTCCAAAAGGCGGCGAGCGAGGCGGGCATTCCCGAGACGGAGGATTTCAACCGCGGCAGCAATGAAGGCTCCGGTTATTTCGACGTAAACCAGCGTTCCGGCATTCGCTGGAACACGGCCAAGGCCTTCCTGAAGCCTGCCCGACATCGGCGCAATCTCGTCATTCTCACAAAGGCGCACGTGAAGAGGCTGATCCTCGAGGAAGGCCGCGTTGCCGGCGTCGAGTTCCAGCACGACGGGGTCACCAAGCGCGCAGATGCCAGGCGCGAAACCGTGCTTTCGGCAGGCGCGATCGGCTCGCCGCATGTTCTCGAGCTTTCGGGCATTGGCCAACCCGATGTCCTGCGTCGAAACGGCATCGAAGTGCGCCACGAGCTGACCGGCGTCGGCGAGAACCTGCAGGACCACCTGCAACTGCGGCTCGCCTACAAGGTCACCGGCGTTCCGACGCTAAACGAGAAGGCCAGTTCGCTGTTCGGCAAGGCGGCGATCGGCCTCGAATATCTCGCCCGCCGCTCCGGCCCGATGGCGATGGCACCGAGCCAGCTCGGCATCTTCACCCGGTCCGGCCCGGAAAGGGAAACGCCGGACCTGCAGTATCACGTTCAGCCAGTAACGCTCGAAAAATTCGGTGAACCGGTTCACCCGTTCCCGGCAATCACCGCCAGCGTCTGCAACTTGAGGCCGGAAAGCCGCGGCTCGGTGCATCTGAAGGGGCCCGACTTCGCTGCCGCACCCGACATCCGCCCGCGCTATCTGACTGCCGAAGCCGATCGTGACGTTGCCATCAAGGCGATCCGCCTCACCCGCCACATCGTCTCGCAACCGTCCTTTGCCTGCTTCAATCCGATCGAGTTCAAGCCAGGTCCGGCTTACGAAACGGACGAGGATCTGACGCGCGCTGCCGGCGATATCGGCACGACGATCTTCCACCCGGTCGGCACCTGCCGCATGGGCGCCGACGCGGATAGCGTCGTCGATCCTGAACTGCGCCTGCGCGGGATCAGGGGATTGCGCATCGCCGACGCCTCGATCATGCCGACGATCACCTCCGGCAACACCAATTCGCCGACGATCATGATCGCGGAAAAGGCGGCGGAAATGATAGCCGCGGCGAACCGATAGAGGCGATGACGGGCCAGCGCGGCCATCGGGCACCTCCCGGTCCGTGTCTATGAAGCAAGGGCTGCACGAAAACGCGTGAGGGACTGGCGCGATGGCGGCCACAGGAGCAATACTCGGCCTGCTGTAAAGGGGAAGGGTATGCTGGATAAGCTTTTCATTGACGGAAAATGGGAGAAGCCGCGCAAGGGCGGGTCGTTCGACGTCGTCAATCCGGCGACGGAAGAGGTGATCTGCAGGGCGCCGGCGGGTACCTCGGACGATGTCGATCGCGCCGTGAAGGCGGCCCGCATCGCGTTCGACAGCGGTCCCTGGCCGAAACTGACCGGCGCAGAGCGAGCCCGGTATCTTCGGGCAATCGCTGGAAAGATCGATGAGCGACGCAACGCGCTTGCAAGACTAGAAGTCATGGACAACGGCAAGCCGCTGCCGGAGGCGCTCTGGGATATCGACGACGCTGTCGGCTGCTTCAACTATTATGCGGGTCTTGCCGAAGAACTCGACACCAATGCCGAGGAGCCGATCGCGGTCGCAGACACCCGCTTCACATCGAAAGCCGTTCGTGAGCCGCTTGGCGTCGTCGGCGCGATTACGCCCTGGAACTATCCTCTGCTTATGGTCGCCTGGAAGGTCGCGCCGGCGCTCGCCGCCGGCTGCACCATAGTCCTGAAGCCCTCCGAACTCACGCCGCTGACGGCGCTCGAGCTCGGCCTGATCGCCGAAGAAATCGACCTGCCGTCCGGGGTTCTCAACATCGTCACCGGCACCGGCGTGGACGCGGGCCAGCCGCTGACAGAACATCCACTGGTCGATAAGCTTGCCTTCACCGGCTCTGTGCCGACCGGCCGTAAGGTCATGATGGCCGCCGCCCAGGACATCAAGAACATCAGCCTCGAACTCGGCGGCAAGTCGCCCTTCGTCGTCTTCGCCGACAGCGACATCGAGAAGGCGGTCGAATGGATCATGTTCGGCATCTTCTGGAACCAGGGGCAAGTCTGCTCCGCGACCTCGCGCGTGCTGGTCGAAGAGCCTATCTACGATGCGGTCCTGAGGCGGCTAACCGAGGAGACGGCCAAGATCAAGATCGGCAACGGCCTCGATGAGGGCACGCTGCTCGGGCCGATCGTCTCCAAAGGGCAATACAGCAAGATTCTCGCCGCGATCGAACATGCACGGCAGGACGGCGTCACGGTGGCAGCTGGCGGCGGTCGCCCGGCCGACTTCAACAGCGGCTACTTCATCGAGCCAACGGTGCTGACGGACATGTCAGAGGATAGCTTCGTCTGGCGGGAAGAAATCTTCGGCCCTGTCGTCTGCGTCATGCCGTTCAGCGACGAAGAGGAGGCGATCCGGCTTGCCAACGACAGCCGCTTCGGCCTTGCCGCCGCGGTCATGTCCGAGGACAAGGCGCGCTGCGAACGCGTCGCCCGCGCGTTGCGCGCCGGCATCGTCTGGGTCAACTGCTCGCAGCCAACATTCGTCGAAGCACCGTGGGGCGGCTACAAGCAATCCGGCATCGGCCGCGAACTCGGCCACTGGGGGCTCGCCAACTATCTGGAGGTGAAGCAGATCACCAGCTTCGATGCCGACGAACCCTGGGGCTGGTACATCAAAGGGTGAGCGCTGCGCTGTGCTCGTTGCGGCGACAGCGGGTATCACGCGGAGTAGAATCTGCGAGCTGCTGAAGCGACACCCCCCTCTGCCCTGCCGGGTATCTCCCCCACAAGGGAGGAGATTGGCCGGGAGCTGAGCCCTGCCTGAACGGGGACTCGCAAATGCGGAAGTCGCCAACAAAACGCGCGGTAGGGTTGAGCACGACATCGCCGCTTGCCGATCTCCCCTCGTGGGGGAGATGCCCGGCAGGGCAGAGGGGTATCCGCACCCGTATATGGTCGGTTCGGATCCCTACTCCGCCGCTTCCGTCTCCGGTATCGGCGTGTAATTCAGAATCGGCGAGAGCCAGCGCTCGACCTCGCGAACGTCCATCGCCTTGCGCTCCGCATAGTCCTCGACCTGGTCGCGCTCGATCTTGGCGACACCGAAATAATAGGCGTCCGGATGGCCGATATAGAGGCCGGAAACCGACGAGCCCGGCCACATCGCATAGTTCTCCGTGAGAGCGACCCCGATCGCCGCCTCGGCATCAAGGAGGCGGAAAAGCGTTTCCTTTTCCGTGTGATCCGGTTGCGCCGGATAGCCGGGCGCCGGGCGGATGCCGGCATAAGGCTCGCCGATCAGGTCCTGCGGCGTGAAGACTTCATCGGGAGCATAGCCCCAGAGCTCCATGCGCACATATTCGTGCATGCGCTCGGCAAAGGCCTCGGCGAAACGGTCGGCAAGCGCCTTGACCATGATCGAGGAATAGTCGTCGTTGGCGCGCTCGAAACGCTCGGCGATCGCCACCTCCTCGATGCCCGCGGTCACCACGAAGCCGCCGAGATAGTCTCTCGAGCCGCTGTCGACCGGCGCCACGAAGTCGGCAAGCGCAACATTCGGCCGCCCGTCACGCTTCACCAATTGCTGTCGCAGGGTGAAGAAGGTCGCAAGTTCCGCGTCGCGCGCCTCATCGGTGAACAGCCGGATGTCGTCACCGACCGTGCCGGCGGGCCAGAACCCGACCACGGCCTTCGGCGCGAACCATTTTTCGGCGACGATCTTCTGGAGCATAGCCTGGGCGTCGTCGAAGAGCTGGCGCGCGGCCGGCCCCTGGTTATCGTCGTCGAGGATCCTTGGGGAGACGCCTTTCAGTTCCCAGGTCTGGAAGAATGGCGTCCAGTCGATGTAGTGGGCAAGCTCCGCCAGGTCCCAGCCTTCGAAAACGCGGGTTCCGAGAAAGGAGGGCGCCTTCGGTCGATAGGTCGTCCAATCGAGCTTCTGGGCGTTGGCCCGTGCCTGCGACAGCGGCAGGCGTCGCTTCTCCGCCTCATTGCGCGCGTGCGCGTCGGCGACCTTGTGGTATTCGGCGCGGATCGTCTCCATGTAGCCCTTGCGCACGTCCGGCGAGAGCAGGCTGGACACGACCCCGACCGCGCGGCTGGCGTCGTTGACATGGATCGTCTGCCCCAGGCTGTAGCGCGGATTGATCTTCACGGCCGTATGCACGCGGCTCGTCGTGGCGCCGCCGATCAGCAGCGGGATGTCGAGGCCTTCGCGCTCGAGTTCCGAGGCGACATGGACCATTTCATCGAGCGAAGGCGTGATGAGGCCGGAGAGCCCGATGATGTCGACCTTCCGCTCCTTCGCCACTTCGAGGATCCTTGCCGAAGGCACCATGACGCCGAGATCGATGATCTCGTAATTGTTGCAGGCAAGCACGACGCCGACGATGTTCTTGCCGATGTCATGCACGTCGCCCTTGACCGTCGCCATCAGGATCTTGCCGGCGCTCTCGCGCGTTCCGTCACCGCCATTGGCGCGCTTCTCCGCTTCCATGTACGGCAGCAGCACAGCGACTGCCTGCTTCATCACCCGCGCCGACTTCACCACCTGCGGCAGGAACATCTTGCCCGAGCCGAAGAGATCGCCGACGACGTTCATGCCGGCCATCAGCGGCCCCTCGATAACGTGCAGCGGCCGCTCGGCGGCAAGCCGCGCCTCTTCCGTGTCCACCTCGATGAATTC
This sequence comes from Sinorhizobium psoraleae, assembly GCF_013283645.1. Lineage (GTDB taxonomy): Bacteria > Pseudomonadota > Alphaproteobacteria > Rhizobiales > Rhizobiaceae > Sinorhizobium > Sinorhizobium psoraleae. The sequence goes on along the minus strand of NZ_JABEKV010000001.1, from coordinate 429,153 downwards.
CGTGATGCCGTTGACGAGCGCATGTTCCAGCCGCTTTTTGACCGCCCATTCGCGCCAGGCGAGATCCTTCTCCCTCCCCTGCGCCCCGCCCTGCCCGCGATAACGCTCGGCAAGCTCCAGCATACGCTCGGTCGCGTCCTGCCGGCGGTTGAGCACGACATCCTCGCAGGCCTCGCGGAGTTCCGGATCGATCGTGTCGTAGACGGCCAGCTGGCCGGCATTGACGATGCCCATGTCCATGCCCGCCTGGATTGCGTGGTAGAGGAACACGGCATGCATCGCCTCGCGCACCGGCTCGTTGCCGCGGAAGGAGAAGGAAAGGTTCGACACGCCGCCGGAGACATGGACATGCGGCAGCGTCCCGATGATCTCGCGCGCCGCCTCGATGAAATCGACACCGTAATTGTTGTGCTCGTCGATGCCCGTCGCGACCGCGAAAATGTTCGGGTCGAAGATGATGTCCTCCGGCGGGAAACCCACCTTTTCTGTGAGCAGCCGAAAGGCTCGCTTGCAGATCTCCACCTTGCGGGTCCTGGTGTCGGCCTGACCGCTCTCGTCGAAGGCCATCACCACGACCGCCGCGCCATAGGCGCGCACCAGTCGCGCGTGATGCAGGAACGCCTCCTCGCCTTCCTTGAGCGAGATGGAGTTCACCAGCGCCTTTCCCTGCACGCATTTGAGGCCCGCCTCGATCACCTCCCACTTGGACGAATCGATCATCACCGGAACACGCGCGATATCGGGTTCGGATGCGACGAGGTTCAGGAACTCGACCATCGCGCGAGCCGAATCGATCAGGCCCTCGTCCATGTTGATGTCGATGATCTGGGCGCCGTTCGCGACCTGATCGCGCGCCACATCGAGCGCCGCCGCATAATCGCCGGCGGTGATGAGCTTACGGAACTTGGCCGAGCCGGTAACATTGGTGCGCTCGCCGACATTGACGAAGGGAATGTCCTTGGTAAGCGTGAACGGCTCCAGGCCAGAAAGGCGCATATGCCGTTCCACTTCCGGAATCTGCCGGGGCGGATACTTGGCGACGGCTTCGGCGATCGCGCGGATATGGGCGGGGGTCGATCCACAGCAGCCGCCGACGATATTGACGAGCCCGTCACGGGCGAAACCCTCGATCTCAGCCGCCATCGCTTCGGGACTTTCGTCGTAGCGGCCGAATTCATTTGGCAGGCCGGCATTCGGATAGGCGCAGACGAGCGTGTCCGCGACCAGCGATAGCTCGTCGATATGGGCACGCATAGCGCTTGCGCCGAGCGCGCAGTTGAGCCCGATCGTAAAGGGTGCGGCATGGCGCACTGAGTACCAGAAGGCGGTCGGCGTCTGCCCGGAAAGCGTGCGGCCGGAAAGATCGGTTATCGTGCCGGAGATCATCACCGGAAGGCGAAGCCCTTTCTCGGTAAAGACTTGCTCAGTGGCGAAGATCGCCGCCTTGGCGTTCAGCGTGTCGAAGATCGTCTCGATCAGGATGATATCGGCGCCGCCCTCGATCAGGCCGTGGACCTGCTCGCCATAGGCAAGCCGCAGATCGTCGAAGGTGACCGCGCGATAGCCGGGATTGTTGACATCAGGGGAAATCGACGCGGTACGGTTGGTAGGTCCGAGCGCGCCAGCGACGAAACGCCGCCTGCCGTCTTCCGCCTCAGCGCGCCTTGCTGCGCGCCGCGCCAGCCGTGCTCCGTCGCGATTAAGCTCATAGACCATATCCTCCATGCCGTAGTCGGCCTGGGCGATGCGGGTCGATGAGAAGGTGTTGGTTTCGAGGATGTCGGCTCCCGCGATGGCGTAATTGTAATGGATGTCCTCGATCGCCTTCGGCTGCGTCAGCGTCAGGAGGTCGTTGTTACCCTGCTGATGACAGGAGCAGCCGCCGAAGCGCTCGCCGCGGAAATGATCCTCGACGAAACCCAACTGCTGGATCTCGGTCCCCATGGCGCCGTCCATGATCAGGATGCGTTCGGCAGCCGCCTGACTGAGCGCGCGGAAGATTTCCGAACCATCAGGCCTGGGCGAAACATCGCCGAAAAGGGAGTTGATGGCGGGCATGGGAAATCCCCCGTTCTGAAAACGACAAATAATTAGTGATTTACTCACATAAACATATCTTTATGTCAACATACGCACCGATCACAATTTCGCCGTGGTCAAATAAAAATGGCCCGCCGCGGCTGCGGCAGGCCATCACTGATGGTCCGAAAATCTCGGAAGCGTCCGGGTGCACCCCTCATCCGGCCTGCCGGCCACCTTCTCCCCGCCTGCGGGGCGAAGGAGACTCGCGGCAACTGCCCCAAGTCCCCTCTCCCCGCCTGCGGGGAGAGGGCTAGGGTGAGGGGCTGATACCTGAACGCCGCAGTAAAGTGCGCGCCCTATACCCGCTTCAGGCAATCCTCCAACTCATAGATCGCGCAGACAATGTGATAGAAGCTGCTCGCCGGCGCAGGCTCTTCGACGAACGCGCCATCCGCCTGCTGCTTGTCGCGCCAGAGACCGCGGATAGGTGTTTGAAGGAAGCGCTCGAGGGCTGCTGCCGCCCGAGTTGCCGAGGCGAGATAACGCTGGCGCTCCTCCCCCTCGGTCAAGGCGGCGAACCGGATTGCCGCCTTCAGCCATTCAGTCTGCGGCCAGAGCCGTGCCACCGGATCGGCGACCGAAAAGTCGTCGAGAAGCGTCATGATCGCCACGTCGCGCTTCGGGCAGATGCCGTGTTCCTCACCGATCTCGAACAGTTGCCGCGCCTTGACGATGGCTTCGGCACTGCCGCGCCGCTCCGCCCAGCGAAGCAGGAGCCACGCCCATTCGAACTGGTGACCCGGCTCGACGACGCGACCCTTCTCGCCTGGAAAGGGCGCCCACTCGTGATCGAAGAACTCGCGCAAGCAACCGGTTTCGGCATCGATGAAATGATCCATCGCCAAGTGGGCGATCTCGTCGGCAAGATTGGCCCAGGCCACCTTGTCGAAGCCTTCGACCGCCTCGCTTGCCAGGCACGCCTCGAAAAGATGCATGTGCGGATTGGAACCGAGCGGCAGGCGTGGTGGGTTGTCCTCCTCGAAGCCGGCGATCGGATGCTTGCAATGAGCCTCGAGCTTTCGCCTGAGACCATTGCTGCGCTCGGCCATCTCGCCTCTCCGCTCCGGGAAGACCTCCGCCAGATAGGCGAAGGCGAGCAGCGCGAAGGCTTGGTTGTAAAGATCGAAGGACGGGTCGATCACCTGGCCGTCGGCGTCGGCAAGCGCGGCGTAAAAGCCGCTTGGTCGCCGATAGACGCGATCGAAATAGGCAAGCCCTGCTTCGGCGACGGTGCGCCAGTCTCCCGGCCAGCCGCGCCGCCCGGCCTCCGCGAAGCAATAGACCTGTCGCGGCTGCACGCGCGAGCGACGATTGGCCCGCGTCGGCTCACCCAGCATGTCGATGGTCTCGACGAAACCGCCGCTGGCATCGTCGAAACCCTTTTGCCGCCAAAGCGGCAAAGCGGCATCGGCAAGCCAGCCGGCGAGTTCGCGCGCCTGCGAGTGAATATTCATGCGGTGTCCGTTCCTGTCAGTCCTCGAGCTTCAACGCGGTGTGGTCCGCCTTCAGCAATTCAACCATTGCTTCGATGACAAGATTATGGTCGTCGCGTTGCGGCAATCCCGAAACCGTGACGGCGCCGATGCAGCCCGTTCCCTTGACGACGATCGGGAAGCTACCGCCGTGCGCGGCGTATTCGGCATCCGGCAGGCCGAGCTTCGCCTGCAGGTTCGTCTGCTGCTTCAACAGGCTGAGGCCGGTAGCATAGCTGCTCTTGAACAGCCGGAAGACCGTGTTGCGCTTGCGGCGAACCCAGCTGGGATTGTCCGGCGTCGCGCCTTCGAGCGCCGCGTAGAAGACCTGCATGGAAAAAAGCGTGATGTCGATGACCACGCCGAGCTTTCGCTCGGCCGCCATGCGCCGGAGGATCGAGCCGAGCTCCCAGGCCGTATCGAGGTTGAAGCTTTCGAACTGCAGTTCCCGCTCCTGCAGCGCGATGCGGCGCAGATCGTTGTCGATGTTCATGATATCTCCTCGCTCTCAGGTCAGGGATCAGCTCTTCCAGAGCCAGGCGGCGCCGCGCACGCCGGAACTGTCGCCGTGGACCGCCTTGCGGATCGGCGTCTCGAAACTGTCTCCGAAGATGTATCTGGTGATCAACGCGGGCAGTTCGCCGTAGATTTCATCGACATTGGACATGCCGCCGCCGAGCACGAAGACGTCCGGGTCGACCACATTGGTCAAAAGCGCCAGACTGCGGGCAAGACGATCGACGAAGCGCTCATAAACACCGATCGCCACCGGATCTCCCGCGCGCTTCGCCTCGATGATATCCCTGCCCCGGCGATCGACGCCGGTCGTCGTGCGATAATCGAGCTCCAGCCCCGTGCCGCAGGCATACATATCGAGACAGCCGAGCTTGCCGCACCAGCACTTGTGGCCGGGATATTCGTCCCGTGTCATCCAGGGCAGCGGATAGTGCCCGATTTCGGCGGCAACCCCCTGGTAGCCGGCATGAACCTTTTTTTCGATCGCGAGCCCGCCACCATGACCAGTCCCGACGATCACGCCGAAAACGACGCGGGCATCCTTGCCGGCACCGTCCACCGCCTCGGAAACGGCAAGGCAGTTAGCGTCGTTGGCAAGCCGCACCTCGCGGCCGAGGGCGGCTTCGAGATCACGGCCGAGCGGCTTGCCGTTGATAAGGACGGCATTGGAATTGCGGACGATGCCGGTACGCGGATTGGGGCTGCCGGGAATGCCGATGCCGATCGTCCCGCGCGCGCCGGCCGTCTGTTCGGCCGCGGCCACGAGGTCGATCACGGCGCGGATGCAGTCGTCGTAGCCGCTCGTCGGCGTGGCGACACGGTGCCGGGCGCGCGTTTCGCCATCGCCATCAAGCGCGATGACTTCCATTTTCGTGCCGCCCCAATCAATTCCGATGAACATGTGTGGATCAGATCTCAGGATGGATGTCGAGGAAACGGCAGGACGCTCCTCCGGCCGCCGCCGGCCTTGCTTAGCATCCGCAGCGTCGCAGATGCTACTGCATAATTCCTTAAATCCTATTCGATTTAAGGACAAAATTATGCAGCGATTCAAATCCTACAGCGACCTTTGCGCGTCTGATAAGACGTGCGGCGCTGTGAAGTGGGAAACGGAAAAGTGTAAAGCGGCACTCCGGGTGGTCCGCAAATCGGCGGGGCGCCGCGCAAAAACACTTGGCGAAGGAGCCTTGCTTTTGTATGGGTCTATTCCGAGTGGTCCCGTAGCTCAGCAGGATAGAGCATCAGATTCCTAATCTGGGGGTCGCGCGTTCGAATCGCGCCGGGATCACCATTTGCTATTCCAGCTTCTCACATACAACGCCCGGATCCTCCTCCCCCTTCGTCACGTCGAAAAGCGTCGCCTCCTCGCCCTCGGTCCACCAGATGTACCGGCCGCCCGCGTATCTTGCGCCCGATCCGGAAATGACACCGGAAGCGACGATGTAGGTGCCGCCGATCGAGAAAGTGACCAGCGAGACGGGACCGGCATTGATATATTCGGCTTCGACCGTCTCGCCGCCGCAACTGTAGCGGACCGCCTGCCGATCGACTGCGCCCGCATCGGGAATGCGCAGCGTCACTTCCGCGCCTCCGGCGCGTGAGTCCGTCGAGACAAGCCGCATGACCGGCGTACCGTCCGCTTTTGCCAGCGTGAGCTTGGCTCCATCGACTCTCCATGCCAGCTCGCTTCTCAATGTGTCGAAGAACTTCTGCTCCTGGTCCATGATTGCCGGTGCGCACATCTTGCGCGCCGCAGCGGTAGGCCCAAATGTGATGCTGGCGTCCGAAATGCTGAACGATCCAGTAAAACTGTTGCAGCCGGCCATGCCGCCATAGGTGCCGTCTTCGCGGATCTCGAGCACTGACTGGAGGTCATCGATCACGCCTCCGCCGCCGATATCCTCGGCAAGCCAGGAGCCGACAAGCTCCTTCGGCACGTTTTCGGCGGCGACCGATTGCATCGAGGCAAGATCGATCAGCACGCAAGCGCAGGAAAATGCGATCAGGGCCTTCAGCATCGGGAACTCCTTCGCACCGATCGTGCGTCTTCGCTTGCCATCGGTAATTCTTAGCGGAGCGCCGCTTGAGATTGAAGACCGGCGACCGTCGCCCTTGTTGCCGGCGGCTTTCGGCTGTAGAGCCTAACGAACAAATGAGAAGAACACGGGATTTGGCAATGGCATCCGGCGACAGCACGAAGCGCCGTCTGACGATATTGGGCTCCACCGGCTCGATCGGAACGAACACGCTCGACGTCATCGACCGGCTGGGCGGGAGAGATCGCTTTGACGTCGTCGCGCTGACCGGAAACGGCAATATCCCGCTTCTGGCCGAACAGGCGCGCCGTCTCGGTGCAGAATTGGCCGTCACCGCGGACGACAATCTCTATCAGGACCTCAAATCGGCGCTTGCCGGTAGCGGCATCGCGGTTGCCGCGGGCCGCAGCGGCCTGATCGAGGCGGCCGAACGCGATGCCGGGTGGGTGATGGCGGCAATCGTCGGCAACGCCGGTCTTGCCCCGACGCTCGCCGCGGCAAAGCGCGGCGCCGATATTGCGCTTGCCAACAAGGAATGCCTCGTCTCCGCAGGCAGCCTCTTCGTCGAGGCGGTCGCAAAGGGCGGCGGCCGGCTGTTGCCCGTCGACAGCGAGCACAATGCGATCTTCCAGGTGCTGGAAAACGATCAGCGCCACGCCGTCGAGCGGATCATCCTGACGGCCTCCGGCGGCCCGTTCCGCACCAAGTCGCTTGAAGAGATGCGGCACGTGACCGCCGAAACAGCGCGCGCCCATCCGAACTGGTCGATGGGGCTGAAGATCTCGATCGACAGCGCTTCGATGTTCAACAAGGCGCTCGAAATGATCGAGGCGCGCCATCTCTTCGGGCTGCGACCGGAGCAGATCGAGGTCATCGTGCATCCGCAGTCGGTGATCCATTCGATGGTCGGCTACAGCGACGGATCGGTATTGGCGCAGCTCGGCTGCCCCGACATGCGCACCGCCATCGGCTATGCCCTCTCCTATCCGAGCCGATGCGATCTGCCGGTCGAGCGGCTCGATTTCGCAAAACTCTCGCGGCTCGACTTCGAGGCGCCGGATGAAATCCGCTTTCCCGCATTGCGCCTCGCGCGACGCGCCATGGAAGCCGGCGGCGTCCAGGGTGCCGTGTTGAACGGCGCCAAGGAAACCGCGCTCGAGGCCTTCATCAAGGGGCGGGTCGGATTTTTGGCGATGGCCCAGATCGTCGAAAAGGTGATGGACGAGCTCGCGGACCTGCCGGCTGCATCGAGCATGGACGACGTCTTCGCCGCGGACGAAAAAGCCCGGCAGATGGCCGCCGGGCTGATCGAGTAGCGCACTGTTTCGGCTGAATTTGCCGCGCCAACTGCGGGAAGCAGAGGCTTACGCCACCGCCCTTGCCAGCGCACAGCGCGACCAGAGCGAATGCAGCGCGCCGACCAGATGGTCGATGTCGGCATCCGAATGCAACGGCGTCGGCGTGATGCGCAGGCGCTCGGTCTTCTTCGGCACCGTCGGATAGTTGATCGGCTGGACATAGACGCCGAAATTGTCGAGCAGCAGGTCGGAGATCCACTTGCACTTGGCGGCGTCACCCACCATCACCGGCACGATATGGCTCGGATTGACCATGTGCGGGATGCCGCGCTGGTCGAGCAGCGAGCGCAATCGCCGTACGCGCTCCTGATGCGCGAAACGTTCGACCTGGTTTCGCTTCAGATGCCGGATGGAGGCGAGCGCACCGGCTGCAAGCGCCGGCGGCAACGCCGTCGTGAAGATGAAGCCTGACGCAAACGAGCGGATGAAATCGCAAAGTGCCGCCGAGCCGGTGATGTAGCCGCCCATGACGCCGAAGGCCTTGCCGAGCGTGCCCTCGATCACCGTCAGCCGGTGCATCAGCCCTTCGCGTTCGGCAATGCCGCCGCCGCGCGGGCCGTACATGCCGACCGCGTGCACTTCGTCGAGATAGGTCATCGCGCCATACTTGTCGGCGAGATCGCAGAATTCCTTGATCGGCGCGATATCGCCATCCATCGAGTAGACGGATTCAAAGGCGATGATTTTGGGCGCACGCGGATCGGCCGCCGCAAGCTTGGCTTCGAGATCGGCCACCGAATTGTGCTTGAAGATGACGCGTTCGCATTTCGAATGGCGAATCCCCTCGATCATCGAAGCGTGATTCCCGGCGTCCGAAAAGACGATAATGCCGGGAATCTTGGAACAGAGCGTTCCGAGCGCGGCCCAGTTCGACACATAGCCGGAGGTGAACAGGAGCGCGGATTCCTTGCCGTGCAGATCGGCGAGCTCGCGCTCGAGCAGGACGTGGTAGTGATTGGTGCCGGAGATGTTGCGCGTGCCGCCGGCGCCGGCGCCGCATTCGTCGATCGCCCGCTTCATCGCTTCGGTGACGACCGGAGACTGGCCCATGCCGAGATAGTCGTTCGAGCACCATACGGTCACTTCCTGGGTGCCATCGGCGGTATGGCGCGTCGCCCTCGGAAAGTCACCGCGATGGCGGGCGAGATCCGCGAAAACCCGATAGCGGCCTTCCTGATGCAGCCCGTCCAGCTCGTTTTTGAAGAAACTCTCGAAATCCATCATCATCTCCAGTGCCCTGCCGCTTTCTTCATTCAAAGCGATCAGGGGTCAACCCCCGGAAAGGCCCCCGCTTTGCCCCTGCGGCAAAAGGCCTCTACTTTTGAACCATTCCAAAATGACTAGTGCAACTCAATCCCCTCAACTTTGATCGAAGTCAAGCTTTTGCAAAAAAGGACGGCCAAGGCCGCCCTTTTTCAATACTTAAGTCCCATCAAGCCGCGGCCACGGCGCGCTTGGTCATAACCTTGATAAGGTTGGCGCGATAGGCCGCGCTGGCATGAAGGTCTGTCATCAAATCCGATGCATCCACGGAGACATTGCCGACCGCATCCGGCGACCAGTTGCGGGCAAGTGCTGCCTCCATGTCCCGGTGGCGGAAGACACCGCTGGAACCCGCCCCGGTCACGGCAACACGCACATCGCCATTGTCGCGGCGCACGACGAAGACCCCGGTCATGGCGTAACGCGAGGCCGGGTTCGGAAACTTCCGGTAGGCCGCCTTCGCCGGCGCCTCGAAGGCGATGGCGGTGATGATCTCGTCATCGTTCAACGCCGTTTCAAAGAGCCCGGTGAAGAAGTCCGCCGCCGCGATCTCGCGACTGTTGGTGACTATCGTTGCATCGAGCGCCAGCATCGCCGCCGGAAAGTCGGCTGCCGGATCATTGTTGGCGATGGAGCCGCCGATCGTCCCCATGTGGCGGACGTGCGGGTCGCCGATATGGCCGGCCAGCGCGCAGATCGCCGGACAGACCGCCTCGAGCTCGGCCGACGACGCGACGTCGTGGTGGGTCGTCGCCGCGCCGATCCGCACGGACCGGCCATTGACGGTGATCCCTTTCATTTCGGCGATGTGCCGAAGGTCCACGAGATCACTCGGCGCCGCAAGCCGCTGCTTCATCGTGGCGATGAGCGTCATGCCCCCGGCGAGATATTTGCCTTCGGCCGCCCCGCTGATCAGCTTCACGGCCTCCTGAACAGAGGACGCTCTGTGATAGTTCGTCTCATACATCTCTCGTCCTCCGATCAATTGGCGGCGTGTGCCGCCGCCCAGACCTTCTCAGGCGTCGCGGGCATGGTGAGCGTGTTGTTGCCGATCGCGTCGGTGATCGCATTGATCAGCGCCGGCGGCGAACCGATCGCCCCCGCTTCCCCGCACCCTTTGACGCCGAGCGGGTTGTTCGGGCAGGGCGTATTCGAGGTCGACACCTTGAAGGACGGCAGGTCGTCCGCGCGCGGCATGGCGTAATCCATGTAGCTCGCCGTCAGCAGCTGGCCGCTTTCGGGGTCGTAATGAACGCCTTCGAGCAGCGCCTGACCGATACCCTGCGCCAGCCCGCCATGCACCTGGCCTTCGACGATCATCGGGTTGATGATGTTGCCGAAATCGTCCGCCGCCACGAACTGGACGATCTCGGTCCGGCCGGTATCGGGATCGACTTCCACCTCGCAGATGTAGCATCCGGCCGGAAAGGTGAAATTCGACGGATCGTAGAAGGCGCCCTCCTTCAGGCCGGGCTCCATCCCGGAGGGCAGATTGTGAGCGGTGTAGGCGGCGAGCGCCATCTGGAACCAGGGGACCGACTTGTCGGTACCGGCAACCTTTAGCTCGCCGTTTTCGATGACGATGTCGCTCTCGTCCGCCTCCATCAGGTGGGCGGCGATCTTCTTGGCCTTGGCCTCGACCTTGTCCAAGGCCTTGACCACCGCCGACATGCCGACGGCGCCCGACCGGGAGCCATAGGTTCCCATGCCCATCTGGACCTTGTCCGTATCGCCATGGACGATGTTGACGCTGTCGATCGGCACGCCGAAGCGGTCTGCGACGAGTTGGGCAAAGGTCGTCTCATGTCCCTGGCCGTGGCTGTGCGAGCCGGTCATCACTTCGATCGTACCGACCGCATTGACCCTGACCTCCGCCGATTCCCAGAGGCCGACACCCGCGCCGAGCGAGCCGACGGCGGAAGAGGGCGCAAGCCCACAGGCCTCGATGTAGCAGCTCATGCCGATGCCGCGCTTCATGCCGCGCCGCTCCGCTTCCGCCTTTCGGGCGGCAAAGCCGTTCCAGTCGGCCGCGGCCATCGCGGCGTTCAACGACGCCTCGTAGTCCCCGGCGTCGTAGTTCATGATCACCGGTGTCTGATGGGGGAAGGTGCGGATGAAGTTGATGCGCCGCAGCTCAGCGGGCGAGATGCCGAGTTCCCGCGCCGCGGTCTCCATCGTCCGCTCCAGGAGGTAGGTGGCCTCCGGCCGCCCCGCGCCGCGATAGGCGTCGACCGGCGCCGTGTTGGTATAGACGGTGCGGACATTGGCGTGAATCGCCGGGATATCGTATTGCCCCGAGAGCAGCGTCGCATAGAGATATGTCGGCACGCACGAGGAGAAGAGCGACATGTAGGCGCCGAGATTGGCGATCGTGTCGACCTTCAGCGCGGTGATCCGGTTGGAACTGTCAAACGCCATCTTCACCGTCGATATGTGATCGCGGCCGTGGGCGTCGGTCAGGAAGGCTTCGGTGCGGTCGCACGTCCACTTCACCGGCACGCCGGTCCGCTTCGAGGCCCAGAGACAGACGATCTCCTCCGGATAGATATAGATCTTCGAGCCAAAGCCGCCGCCGACATCGGGCGCGATCACTCTCAACTTGTTCTCAGGCGCGACATTGTAGAAGGCGCTCATCACCAGTCGCGCCAGATGCGGATTCTGGCTGGTCGTGTAGCAGGTATAGTGATCGTCGCCCGAGTCATAGATGCCGAGGGCCGCGCGCGGCTCCATCGGATTCGGTGACAGGCGGTTGTTGAAGATTTTCACCTCCGTCACATGCGCCGCCGCCGTAATCGCCGCGTCCGTTGCCGCCGCATCGCCGAGTTGCCAGTCGAAGATCAGATTGTTCGAAGCTTCCGGATGAAGCTGCGGCTGGCCGTCGGCCATCGCCTTGACCGGGTCGGTGACCACCGGCAGCAGCTCGTAATCGACGGCCACCGCCTCGGCGGCATCGCGCGCTTCGTCGACGCTGTCGGCGACGACCACCGCCACCGCATCACCGACATAGCGCACCGTCTGGTCGGCGAGCGGCCGCCAGGCGCCCATCTTCATCGGCGAGCCATCCTTCGAGTGAATCATCCAGCCGCAGATCAAGTTGCCGATCCCGTCTGCCGTGAGTTGCCTGCCGTCGAGCACGTCGATGACGCCGGGCATCTCTTTTGCCGCCGTGGCATCGATGCTCCTGATCTTCGCATGCGCATGCGGGCTGCGCACGAAGATCGCGTACTTCATGCCCGGCACGCTCATATCGTCCGTGTAGCGGCCCTTGCCGGTCAGGAAGCGCTTGTCTTCCTTGCGCGCCACCCGCGCGCCAATTCCTTCAACGCCCATTGCCTATCTCCTCCCGAGATATTCAGTGAAAGTGCTGCGACGAAATCCGTAGCGGACGATTTTCCTTCGCCCCCCTGAAAGCGCATCATTCGGCCGCCTGGCGAGCGCCGCCCATTTCGGCCGCGGCGGCGAGAATCGCCTTGACGATGTTGTGATAGCCGGTACAGCGACAGATATTGCCCTCGAGCTCGGAGCGCACCGTCGCCTCGTCGAGGCCGCTGCCGTGCCGGGCGATCATGTCGACAGCCGTCATCACCATGCCGGGCGTGCAAAAACCGCACTGCAGCCCGTGATGCGCCTTGAACGCTGCCTGGACCGGATGAAGTTCGCCGTCTTTGGCCAAGCCTTCGATGGTCGTGATCGACGAGCCTGCCGCCTGCACCGCAAGGATGGAACAGCTTTTGACCGACAGCCCGTCCATATGGATGACGCAGGCGCCGCACTGCGACGTGTCGCAGCCGACATGTGTGCCGGTTAGTCCGAGATTTTCGCGGATAAAGTGCACCAGCAGCGTGCGGTCATCACATGTGCCGCTGACCTGGCGGCCGTTGACCGTCATCGTTATTTTCGCCATTTCGCTCCTCCGGGGTCGGTCAGTGCCAACTTGAGCGCGGCTTCAACTCGGGTGAGATGCGTTCACGCGACTGAAGTACGCGCCAACTGATATCAATGCCCACTGCCCGTGGCCCGCTCCTCCCGGACCGACGCGGCGCTTTGTATCATTTGTTTTTTTTTGGAATGTCGCAACCGTTTCGGTCTGCGCACGACAAAAAAATTCCGCAGCGGCTGTGACGTCGGGAACAGCGCCTTCATGTTCCGTTCAGGAAGGATCGCATTATCTTGCGACGGAAGATTCGCCGGGGTCCAGTAGACATTCGCTGACGGCGGGTTATTTTCCGAATTGCAAGTTCAAGTGGAAGGCGACGTTTCGGTCGACCTGCCATCCAACCAGGGACGGACGAAGCGACAGGCTGAAATCCGTAGAGATCGGAGAGGACAACATGAAAAAAGCCATAGCCCTTGTGCTGGTCGCCTTGTCGGTCGCAAGCTGCACGCAGACGGAAAAGGGCGCCGGCATCGGTGCTGCATCGGGCGCGATCATCGGTGGCGCGATCACCGGTAACGTACGCGGCGCTGCGGTCGGCGCGGCCATTGGCGGTGTATCCGGCGCGTTGATCGGCCATGTCAGCGAGCAGCCAGGTCAATGCTACTACCGCGACCGCTACGGCCGCCGTTACATCGACCGTTGCTGATCGCCGCAGCGATCCGCAAGCGAACGGCCCCGGAGCGATCCGGGGCTTTTTCTTGTGTTGTCGGGGCGGGTGCCGATGCGGGGAATGGCCCCAGCTACGCTTCGGCATGTTTCCTTAAGTCGGGGCCGATTTAAGGAAACATGCCGAATTTCAAACTCTTACGGCAACCTTTGTGCGTCTGAAGAGACGCACGGCGCTGTAGCGAACCATCCAGGCGCAAGGCCGCCCACTTGAAACGGCCTCCGGCTCCTCCACCTTCTTGGGAATAGTAGCAACTCTACGAACGTGGGAGAGCCAGGAGCAACCCTGCTGGCCACAGATTCAACAGAGCATATCGCCCTGATGTTCGTCCGCATTGACCGGCAGTCTTGAAGACTCGCGGCCTTCCTCTTCGTTTCACTGAAGGGAGATGGAAATGGCAAAGGTCGTTTGCGTCCTCTATGACGATCCGGTTGATGGATATCCGACCGCCTATGCGCGGGATGGCCTGCCGAAACTGGAAAATTATCCCGGCGGCCAGACGCTTCCCACCCCGAAAGCCATCGATTTTCAGCCGGGTGTACTGCTGGGCAGCGTCTCCGGCGAACTCGGCTTGAGGAAATTTCTCGAAAGTCAGGGGCATAGCCTCGTCGTCACCTCGGACAAGGACGGTCCCGACAGCGTCTTCGAACGGGAGCTCGTCGACGCCGATATCGTGATCTCGCAACCTTTCTGGCCAGCCTATTTGACCGCCGAAAGGATTGGCAAGGCGAGCAAGCTGAAGCTCGCGATCACCGCCGGCATCGGCTCCGACCATGTCGACCTGCAGGCCGCGATGGACCACGGCATCACCGTCGCCGAAGTGACCTACTGCAACTCGATCAGCGTGTCCGAGCACGTGGTCATGATGATCCTCAGCCTCGCGCGGAACTATATCCCCTCCTACCAGTGGGTCATGAAGGGCGGCTGGAACATCGCCGATTGCGTCGCGCGCTCCTACGACATCGAGGGCATGGAGATCGGCACGGTCGGCGCCGGGCGGATCGGCACCGCGGTGCTGCGCCGGCTGAAGCCGTTCGACGTCAGGCTGCACTACACCGACCGACACCGGCTCCCGGACTCGCTCGAGAAGGAGCTCGGCGCCAGGTTCCACCAGACCGCGGCGGAGATGGTGCCTATCTGCGATGTGGTCACCATCAACGCGCCCCTTCACCCGGAGACGGAAAATCTCTTCGACGAGGCGATGATCGCCAGCATGAAGCGCGGTGCCTATCTGGTGAACACGGCGCGCGGCAAGATCTGCAATCGCGATGCGGTCGCGCGGGCGCTCGCAAGCGGCCAGCTCGCTGGCTATGCCGGCGATGTGTGGTTCCCGCAGCCGGCGCCCAAGGACCACCCGTGGCGGTCGATGCCCCATCACGGCATGACGCCTCATATTTCGGGTTCGTCGCTCTCCGCACAGGCGCGCTATGCCGCCGGCACGCGAGAGATTCTGGAATGCTGGTTCGAAGGCAAGCCGATCCGCGAGGAATATCTGATCGTTGCCAGCGGCAAACTCGCCGGCGCCGGCGCGCATTCCTACAGTGCGGGAGATGCCACGAGCGGCTCCGAGGAGGCGGCTCGTTTCAAGAGCTGAACGCGGCGGGCGATTGCGAAGACGGCCGCACAGCCATATGGCGACTTTTGTGCCTGAAGGACAACATAATGAGTCCTTTTTGCAAAAATCCGACCCGAATCAGAGCTTCGGGGGTGGATGCGGCACGCCGTGATCGTTAACAGATGGAAAACTTTGCCATGCAATAGTGGCGGTTGCCGCATATGCAGGCAGTTTGTTGAGAGTCGCCTGAAACGGGATGCGGAGAGGGATGTCTCCATCACGGTCGAGCATTGTGCACTGGAAGGCAGCAACCGCGCTCGCAGTTGTGGCTTCGGCACTGTTCGGCCCGCTTTCCCTCGATCAGGCCCGGGCGTTCGAGCTCTTCGGTATGCGCTTCTTCGAAAGCGAGGAAGAAGAGGTCCAGGTCATCGACCCGGTCAACTACGCCCTGACGTTCGAGCCCGGCACTGACGACAAGGAGCTCCGGGAGGCGCTCGAGAACAGTTCGATGCTTTTCCAGGACCGGGAAGAACCGGTATCGGGCGATCTCGGGCTTGCAATCAAGGCGCGCGACGACCGGGACCGCATTCTCGCGGGCCTCTATGAGAAAGCACGCTACGGCGGAACAGTCAGCGTTCTGATCAACGGTCAGGATGTCGACAGTCTGCCGCCCGATCCGTCCTTTCCGGACGGGAGGCCTGTGCCCGTTTCGGTCAGCGTCACGCCCGGGCCGGTGTTCACGCTGGGCTCGGTGAGGTTCGAAGGCGATGCCGCAGCGTTCGATCCGGCCGCTTACGATCTGAAGCGCGGCGCCCGCGCCGACTCCACGCTGATAATCAAAGCGGGCGAGCAGATCGTGAACGATCTGAAGGAACAAAGCCGCCCCCTGGCGAAGCTGACGGAACGCAGTGTCGTCGCGGACCATGCCACATCCACCGTCGACGTGACGATCAGTGCCGCCGGCGGACCCGTCGCTCCGGTTGGACAGCTCACAGTGACCGGCACGAAAACCGTCGATCCGGTTTTCGTCAGGGATTACTCCCGCCTCAACGACGGCCGCCCCTATTCGCCGGAAAATATCCGCAAGGCCGCCGAGCGCCTGCGTCAGTTGAACGTTTTCTCGAGCGTCACCATCAAGGAAGCCGACGCGCTCACGCCGGACGGCAAGATCCCGATGAACATCGAGGTCTCGGAGGGCAAGCACCGCTACTTCGGCTTCGGCGCCCAGGTCTCGACCACCGACGGTGTCGGCGTAGAGGGCTACTGGGGCCACCGCAACCTTTTCGGCCGCGCGGAATCCTTGCGAATAGAAGGCTCGGTCGACCGCATCGGCGAGACCACGGACGTCGGCGGCCTCGACTATTCCGCCGGCATCCTGTTCGCGAAGCCCGGCGCGTTCGGGCCAGCGTCGACTTTCACCGCGAGCGTCAAAGCCAGCATCGTCGATCCGGACGCCTACAGCGCGAAGATGATCACCGCGGCAGCCGGTGCGACCTTCGAGCTTTCGCCACAGGATACATTCTCTGGCGGCGCTGAATTGAGCTGGGCCGACGTCGACGACGCCTTCGGAGAGAATTCCTATCTCACCGCCAGCATCCCGCTCGAATATGTCCGCGATACCCGCGACGACAAGCTGAACGCGACCGAGGGCTACCGGGCGCTGATCAATGCCAAACCGAGCTATGAGATCGAAGGACAGACCTTCTTCACCTCGTTCGAGGCCTCCGCCTCCGGCTATTACGCGCTGGGCGAGGAGGAGCGTTTCGTACTTGCCGGCAAGCTTGGCGCCGGCATGCTCATCGGCGGCGACGAACTTGTCGACATACCCGCGCCCCGGCGCTTCTTCCTCGGCGGCGGCGGTTCGGTGCGCGGCTATGCTTTTCAGGAGATCAGTCCTCGCGACGAGGACAATGATCTCACCGGCGGCCGCTCCTATGTCAGCGGCTCGCTGGAAGCGCGCATCTCGATTACCGACACGATCGGCATCGTTCCCTTCCTCGATGCCGGAACCGTTTCGGAAAATACGACGCCCGATTTTTCCGACATTCGCGCCGGCGCCGGCGTCGGTCTGCGCTATGCCACTCCTTTCGGACCGATCCGGTTGGATTTTGCGGTCCCGCTCAACAAATACCCCGGCGGGACAGACTACGGCATCTATGCCGGCATCGGACAGTCCTTCTGAATTGCGCCTGATTTTGTTGATAGTTCAGGCAGATAATTTCCGCAGGTTCCCTGCCGATTCCGAAACGGCGTAACTTGGTCTATGGGTAGGATATGAATCAGGTCATCCGCTTCCTTCGATCTGGGCTGCGCTATTTCTTTGCCGGCCTCGGCACTCTTGTGGTCCTGCTCCTCCTGCTCGCCGTCTTTGTCGGCTTCACGACGCCCGGCGCGCGGCTCGTCGCCTGGGCAATCGAAAAATACGCCGCAACCCCCGACCAGATCGTCCGCATCTCGGATCCGGGCGCCCTGCTCACCGGGCATTTCACCGCCGGCACGGTCACCCTCTTCGACGGAGAGGGGATCTATGCGGAAGTCCGGGACCTTTCGGTGAACTGGTCGCCGGCCGAACTCCTGTCGATGCGGTTCGACGCGAGCCAGATTTCCGCGGGCTCCGTCCGCGTGGAACGCACGCCCATTCCCTCTGCCGAAACCAAGGAAGTACGGGAGACTTTCGCGCTGCCCGTCGACGTCAAGATCGACGCCTTCGATCTCAAGGAGATCATGATCGGCAAGGCGATCGCCGGCGAAGATCAGTTCCTGACCGCGCGCGGCAGGGTCAACGCCACGAATTCGAGCATTGCTCTTGCCCTCGATGCCGCTGAGCGCGACCGCCCGGACGCGCGCGCGGTCGCGGATGTCGTCTTCGATCCGGCCGGCAATCAATTGAAACTGGAAGCGAAGGTGACCGAACCGAAGGGAGGGCTTCTCGCCAAGCTACTCCGCATCCCGGGCGAGCCTGCCGTCGACATCGCCTTGACCGGCGAGGGTCCGCTTTCAGATTGGGCCGGATCAGGCACCGCTTCGCTCGGCGGCAACGAAATCCTCCGGCTCGATGGACGCCATATGCAGGCGGGCGACGGCATGCATCGGCTGACGGTCACCGGCGGCGGCGCCCTGGTGTCGCTCGTGCCGGCGGGGTTCAAGCCGTTGTTCGAGGGGACGACGAACATCGATGTCACCGCCCGCTTCGACGGATCGAGCATGGTGCAGATCGAGGCCGGCAAGGTTTCGACCGGCGCATTGACGCTCGACGCATCCGGTACGGTCAACAGCAAGGGCGAGAACAATCTTCAGGCAAGCCTTGCGGGCACCAGTGGCGCCATCGACTTTCGTTGGCCGCTGAGGGAAGGCGAGCTGCGCGCGCTGATCGACACCGCCAATCTGTCCCTGATCGGCGACGGACAATCGGCGATCCTCGACATCGCCGCCGATCTCCGTTCCGTCTCGCTTCCGGAGATGAACCTTGCGGCGGTTCGGCTATCCGCGCAAAGTGACGCCTTCAATCTGGAAACACAATCCGGACCGCTGAAGACGACGGTCGAGGTCAGAGAGAGCCGTTTTGCAAGCGCCGATCTCGACCGGGCAATCAAAGCGCCCATGAAACTCGACGGCACGATCGTCGTCGGGCCGGAGAACATCCGCTTCGATCCGCTGACGATCGAAAGCGCCAGTATCGGCGGCAGCGTCACCGGCAGTCTGAACCGCGCCGAAACCACGGTCGAGGCGGCGTTCAAGCTGTTCGCGATGCCTGGCGTTCTGCCGCCCGGTATCGCCGCAAAGTTCGAAAATACGATCGCGGCAACAGGAAACGTCGCGACCGGCGAAGACGGCAGCGTCAGGCTGAGCGGGCTTGACGTCAAATCCGGAATACTGGATGCCTCGGGCACCGCCACGCTCACCGACGGTACCTTGACCGCTGATATTGAAGGAAACCTTCCCGATATCGGCAGGCTGCTCGCCGACGCCAGAGGCGCGGCGGCGTTCCGTGCCGCGATCTCCGGTCCGCTCAGTGAACTCGGCGTGAAGGCGCAGATGACTTCCAGCGGCGCGACGCTTGCCGGGCGCACGCTGACGGACCTGGCGATCAATGCCGATGCGACGGCGAAACCCGGCAGCCCGCAGGCGAAGCTGACCGCGACCGGCGCCCTCGGCGGCCAGGCGATCGACATCCGGGCCGACGTCGTTTCCGAGAACGGCCGCACCTCGATCCCGACGCTGGAGGCGAAGGTCGGCGACAACCGGCTGACCGGTGCGCTCGACCTGACGCCCGACTTCAAGCCAAACGGCACGATCGACTTCAACCTGCCGAACCTCGGCCTGTTGGCCGCCATGGCCGGCCAGACCGCATCCGGCGATCTTGCCGGTTCCGCAACGGTGCGCAGCGCCGATGGCGTCACGTCGATCGCGCTCAAGGCGAACGGCGGCAGCATCAGCCGCGATGCGCTGACGATCGCCAGGCCCACCGCCGACATCAGCATCGCGGATGTCGCCAAGCTGGCAATCAGGGGTAACATCGGCGCGGAGAGCCTCGGGCAGGGAGAAAACCGGCTCTCCGCCCTCAATCTCGCCTTCGAGCAGCAGGCGGGAAAAACCGGCTTCTCGCTCGACGCGCGGCGGCCAGGCGATCGACATCCGGGCCGACGTCGTTTCCGAGAACGGCCGCACCTCGATCCCGACGCTGGAGGCGAAGGTCGGCGACAACCGGCTGACCGGCGCACTCGACCTGACGCCCGACTTCAAGCCAAACGGATCGGTCGACTTCAACGTGCCCGATCTCGGCCTCCTGGCGGCGATAGCCGGCCAGAGGGCATCCGGCGATCTCGCCGGCTCGGCGACGATTAGGACTGCGAACGGCGTCACCTCCGTTTCGCTCAAGGCGAGCGGCAGCGGTATCAAGCGTGATGCCCTGACGATCGCCAAACCCGTCGCGGACATCAGCATCGCGGACGTCGCAGCCCTCGCGATCAGAGGCAGCGTCAGGGCGGAAAGCATCGCGCAAGGGCAGAACCGCGTTTCCGGCCTCAATCTCGCTTTCGAGCAGCAGGGGGACAGGACGGGCTTCTCGATCGACGGGAAATATGACGGCGGACCGCTCGCGGCAAAGGGCGACCTTTCCAGCAGCGGTGGCCGCACGGAAGTCCGTCTTGCTTCCTTCTCGGCGACGCCGAAGCAAATTCCCTTGAAACTCGCCAAGCCGACCGTCGTGGCGATCGACGATACCATCGTGCGTCTCAAGGACCTCGTCATCCAGGCGTCGAGGGGCACCATCACGGTCACCGGCACGGCGGGGGAAAAGCTCGATCTCTCGGCGCGACTGAATGCTATGCCCGCCGCTCTTATCAACAGTTTCGCGCCCACGGTCGGTGCGGAAGGCACGGTCGCCGGAACGGTCGACATCGACGGAACTCCGGCCGCGCCGGTGGTCGCATACGATCTCAGGTGGAGCGGCGCTTCCGTGGCGCAGGTGCGTTCGGCGGGCGTCGGCGCGGTCGACATTACCGCGAAAGGTCGGCTCGTCGACAATCGCGTCACGCTCGACGCCGTATTGTCGGGCGCTTCCGGGCTTTCCATCAGGGGCGGCGGAACCGTCGAGCTTGGCGGCAACATGCCGCTTTCGATGAAATTCTCGGGCAACGTCCCCTTCGCGCTGCTTGCCAATCTCATGGCAGAAAACGGTTTCACGCTTACCGGCTCCGCGACTGTCGATCTCTCGCTTTCCGGCTCGGCGAAGGCGCCGCAAATAAGCGGTACGATCAGGACCGCCGGCGGCCGACTGGTCGACGTGCGGCGCAATCTCGCCTTCAACGACCTGGCAGCAAATGTCACGCTCGACGGCAGGCAGGCGACGATTTCGAGGCTTTCCACCAATCTCGCCACCGGCGGCTCGATCGAGGCAAGTGGGACCATCGGGATCGCAGCCGACTCCGGTTTCCCCGCGGATCTGAGAATCCGGCTCAACAATGCGAGCTATGTCGACGGCACGCTCTTCACCGCAAATCTTGCCGGCGATCTGACGCTGAAAGGTCCGCTCGTCGCCACACCGGTGCTCGGCGGCCGGCTGACCGTCCGCCGCGCGGCAATCACCGTTCCTGAAAAATTGCCCACCTCTCTATCCGAGATCGATATCCAGCACAGGAATGCGCCGGCCAGAGTGCGGCAGATGGCACGGGACGTGCGCAGAGATCCCTCCGCGGGGGTCGGAGCCCAGGCCCGCGGCATCATCGCCTTCGATCTCGCCGTCAGTTCCCCGGGACAGTTCTTCGTGCGCGGGCGCGGCATCGACGCGGAGCTCGGCGGCGACCTGACGATCCGCGGCACCGCCGTCCAGCCGATCGTTTCCGGTGGGTTCGACATGCGGCGCGGACGCCTCGAGATTCTCGCCAAGCGACTGACCTTCACCAACGGCCGGATCAGCTTCGGCGGCGACCTGATCCCCATCCTCGACCTCGACGCCACGTCCACCGCCGGTTCGACGACCATCACCGTCAATGTCGCCGGGCCTGCCAACAATCCGCAGGTGACGTTCTCCTCCTCCCCGGCACTGCCCCAGGACGAGATCCTGGCGCGGCTCATCTTCAACCGGTCGCTTTCCAACCTGTCGGCATTCCAGATCGCCCAGCTCGCCTCGGCCGTCAGCCAACTCGCCGGCGGTGGCTCGACGTCCGTGCTCGACGGCCTGCGCAACAAGCTCGGCGTTGACGATCTCGACATAACGACCGACGAGAGCGGCGGCGCGCAGGTGCGCGCCGGCAAATACCTGAACGACCGGACCTACCTCGAATTGCAGCAAGGCGAGGACGCGGGCTCCAGCAAGGCCGTGATCAATCTCGATGTGGGACGGGGTGTAAAGCTGAAGGGCGAAGCCGCCGGTGACGGCTCCGCTGCCGGCGGCATCTTCTTCGAGAGGGAATATTAGACGAAGCCAGGATATTCCGCGGTGGCTTACCTGGTTTTGCTCCACCCTCTCCACAAGGCGGAGCGTAGACAAGGAGCGATGCCGTCATCGGTCAAGCGGCATTTCGGTCGACCCCAAACGCGTCCAAGATCTCGCTGTCCTCAATGCCGGTGAACAGCGCCCAGATGTGCCCGAATGGGTCGATGAGCGCGCCGACCCGATCTCCCGTCGGCAGCGTTTCGGCGGCATTGCGCAGGCTCGCACCGGCACCGATCGCCCGTCCGAGCACGCGATCCACGTCGTCGACGTGCAACTCGAGGATCGCCGCCGTCGTCCCAAGCGCATGCGGCGACCGCGGGCCGCCAAGCCGCGGCTCGGCATCCCGACGCGGATTGGCGCCAGCCACCCGGAAGATGGAATCGCCGATGCAAAGGTCGGCACTCGTCAGGATGCCGCTCCACTCATGACGCTGGAGAAGCTCGGCGCCGAAGACGTCACGGTAGAAGGCAATCGCCCGTTCCTCGTCCCCATGTCTGACGAACAGCTTTATGCAAATCTGCCGCGCCGGGCCGCCATTATAAGTGGCCATGACAACCTCCCTGGACCGATGAACGTGATCATTTCCAATGAATGAGAACGGGATGCGGGCGGACGCCGCGTACTTTCCTCATGCTTCGCTTTTTGCTGAGGTGAAACATCTTACAAGGGAATCGGAACAAATCAAGAACAAAAACCACTTCGCGGCCACGAAAGACGGACAGCACCGACGGTCGCACAACAGCGCCGCGCGTCTTATGTGACGCGCCAAAGGACGCCGCAGCACTTTCGTAAATCGGCTACGATGTAAGGAAACATGCAGCGGCGTCAGAACGTCCCGCTCATCTTGCTGGTCTTCAGAAGGATATTGGTCTCGGTCACGGTGATGCCGTCGATGAGCCGAATGCGCCTGAGCGTCTCGTCGAAGCTGACGAGGTCGCGATCCTCGAGCTCTGCGATGAAATCCCACCGCCCGTTGGTGCTGTGCAGCGCCCGCACCTGCGGCAAGCCGCGCAGTTGACCCGCAACGCGATCGGCCATTTTGCCGTGAACTTCGATCATGACGACGGCGCGCACGCCGGACGCCGGAATTTCCGAGCCGGTCCGGATCGTGAAGGCCGCGATCGTTCCGTTTGCCACCAGCCGATCAATACGCGCGGCAACGGTTGCGCGCGAAACGCCCGTCATCGCCGAAAGCGTCGAGACCGGTGTGCGCGCATTCTGTCTGAGCGCGCTGATGAGGGCTTGATCAAGATCGTCCATGATTCGCAAGTTGACAAATTCGGCTTACCAATATGCCGATTTTAGCCTTCCAATCGACAGTTTTCCATCTTTTTGCTGTCATGCCTTTTGACGATAATCCGCCTCATTCTCGCAGGACTCAGAGGAAGGAAAAGGGCGGAAATGAAGACCATCACCTTGATCGGCGCACCCATCGAAGAAGGCTCCGGACGGCGCGGCGCGGCCATGGGGCCGACGGCGCTGAGGATCGCCGGCATCGATACGGTTCTGGCCGAACTCGGCCATACGGTTCATGACGAAGGCGACGTCCGGCCGTTGCCCGCCCGTGACCTCGCCCATCATCCGCAAGCCAACAATCTGCAGATGGTTGGCGCCTTCGCCCGCGCGCTGAACGATGCCGTGCACGACGCCGCGCGCAAGGGGCATGTTCCAATCATTCTCGGCGGCGACCATGCGCTTTCCATGGGCAGCGTCTCGGGCATGGCGCGCCACGCCGATGACGTCGGCCGGCCGCTCTTCGTCCTCTGGCTCGATGCGCATGCCGATTTCAACTCGCCGACCACTTCGCCCTCCGGCAACATGCATGGCATGCCCGTCGCCTTCTTCTGCGGCGAGGCGGAATTCGCGCCGATCCTCGCCAGCGATCGGCCGCTGGTCGACCCGAAGAGGGTCTATCAGATCGGCATCCGTTCAGTCGATGCCCGCGAGCGCGAGGAAATCGCCGAGCACGGCGTCAACGTCTACGACATGCGCACCGTCGACGAGATGGGCATGGCTCACATCATGCGCCAGATCCTCGATGAGGTTCGCGCCGCCAACGGCCTGCTGCATGTGAGCCTCGATGTCGATTTCATGGATCCGGAAATTGCCCCCGGTGTCGGCACCACCGTTCCGGGCGGAGCGACGTTCCGTGAGGCCCACCTCATCATGGAGATGCTCTGCGACAGCGACCTTGTCTCGTCGCTCGACGTCGTCGAACTCAATCCCTTCCTCGACGACCGCGGCAAGAGCGCCCGCATCCTGGTCGAGTTGACGGCAAGCCTCTTCGGCCGCCGCATTCTGGACCGGCCGACCCGCAGCGCCTGAAGTAACGCAGATATGCCGGCGACACGCGCATTTACCCCATGAGGAGCGCGGCGCCAGGATACGAACCGGAGGATCATTTATGTCGACAACCGCGGCCCTGATTGAAACCGAATACCGGCTGGGCGCCCACAACTACAAGCCGCTCGATGTCGTGCTTTCGCGCGGCGAAGGCGTCTATGTCTGGGATATGGAAGGCAATCGCTATCTTGACTGCCTGTCCGCCTATTCCGCCGTCAACCAGGGTCATTGTCATCCCAAGATCTTCAAGGCGATGATCGAGCAGGCGCAGAAGTTGACGCTGACATCGCGCGCCTTCCGCAACGACCAGCTCGCGCATTTCTACGAGGAGATCGCAGCACTCACCGGCTCGCACAAGGTGCTGCCGATGAACTCCGGCGCTGAAGCGGTCGAGACCGCCATCAAGGCCGTGCGCAAATGGGGATACGAGGTCAAAGGCGTCACCGAAGAAAAGGCCGAGATCCTCGTCTGCTCGAACAATTTCCATGGCCGCACCATGGGCATCGTCGGCTTTTCGACCGATCCGGACGCGCGCACCGGCTTCGGGCCCTTCGCGCCGGGCTTCAAGGTCGTTCCCTTCGGCGACATCGACGCGTTCCGCGAAGCGATCACCGAGAACACGGTCGCTTTCCTCGTCGAGCCTATCCAGGGCGAGGCCGGCGTGATCGTGCCGCCTACGGGATATTTTGCCGGCGTCCGCGAGCTCTGCACGAAGTATGGCATCACGCTCATTCTCGACGAAATCCAGACAGGGCTCGGGCGCACGGGCAAGCTGCTTGCGGAAGAGCATGAAGGCATCGAGGCCGACGTGACGCTGATCGGCAAGGCGCTGTCGGGCGGCTTCTACCCGGTCTCCGCCGTGCTTTCGAATTCGGAAGTGCTGGGCGTTCTGAAGCCTGGCCAGCACGGTTCGACCTTCGGCGGCAATCCGCTCGCCTGTGCGATCGCCAGGGCGGCGCTGAAAGCGCTCACCGAAGAGGGCATGATCGAGAATTCCGCCCGCATGGGCGAGCGTTTCCAGACCGGCCTGCGCGATATCCGCTCCAACATCATCAAGGACGTCCGCGGCCGCGGTCTCATGCTCGCGGTCGAACTCGTTCCGGAAGCCGGCGGCGCCCGGAAATATTGCGAGGCGCTCAAGGCACGCGGCATCCTCGCCAAGGACACCCATGGCGACACGATCCGAATCGCTCCGCCGCTGGTGATCACCGAAGACCAGGTCGATTGGGCGGTCGAACATTTCGCCGCCGTGCTCGCTTCCGCCTGATACCTCTCGCGATCCGCCTGCTGCATGCAAAGTGCTACAGCCTCCTTTGCGCGTCCGATATGACACGGGATGCTGTAGTACGGAGGCGGATCGCCGTCGCAAAGCAAGTCTTAACGAATCCCGGCCTAGATTAGCCCAAAGCGCAAGGCGGGGTTCCTCCGCGCATGATGCGGCTTGCGCCGCGCCGAATGTCGTCGGCGGATCTAATGACACTTCCTGATTGTACGGGAAACTGCGCTTGCCTGCAGCATCCGCAGGGGGCGTCGCGAGTTGGCGGTGTCGCGCCTCACGGGCGTCGATCGGAAAGCTGAGGGACCTTCGATGACAGGTACATTGAGAACTGCCGGATTTGACGGCGAAACGCTGGAAATCATAGCGTTCCGTCTCCACGATCAGGAATTTTGCGTCAAGACGACGACGATCCGCGAGATCCGCGGCTGGGCGCCATCGACGCCCATTCCGCATTCGCCGCCGGAGGTGATCGGCGTGATGAACCTGCGCGGCACGGTGATCCCGATCATCGATCTTGCCCACAAGCTCGGAATGAAATCGACCGTCGCCAACGAACGCAGCGCCATCGTCGTCGCGGAAGTGCACAACATGGTCATCGGCCTCGTCGTCGATCGCGTCTCCGACATTCTCACGGTGCAGGGCAGCCAGGTGCAGCCCGTACCGGAAGTGACTGCCTCCTTCGACAAGAGTTTTGCGGAAGGCATCATCGCCAACGAAGCGGGCATGATCTGCTTCCTCAATCTTTCCCGCATGTTCAAGGAACGGGACGTGGAAGAACTCGCCGCCTGAGCATCGGTCGAAGCTGAATCCGACAAGGCCGTTTTGCCCGCCGGCAAAACGGCTTTTCTATTCGCCGGACGACGGCTCAGCTTCGGCGCCGCTTCCGGCCGATCGGTCGCCGCCTCCCCTCGACTGTTCCCGAAATTTGGATCTTGCCAAAAGGCGTGAGCAAGACGCTAGGATGGCCACGCTCGCCTGTTGCGAGGGATATTACGCGGCTTCCGGGCGCTTGATTTTCGAAGCCGCCTCGATCACCAGCGGGCTCAGCCCTCCGCCACCATGATCGATGTGCTCGAAGAGCTTGCGGCGCATGCGCGGCTCCCAAAATTTGTTGATATGGGTCGCAACGCCCTCCGCTGCTTCCGCCGCCGGTTGGCTCTTGAAGAACGTGGCGATCTGGTTGGCCATGTAGATGAGCTTGGCATTGGTATCAGGCGACATCGGCAACAGCTCCGGAATGTATGCGTGAGGCATGGGTGAAAATATCGAATTCGTCGCCGCGCACGAGCGCGATAAGCGTCATGCCCGCCTCCTCGGCCGTGCGGATGGCGAGCGCCGTCGGCGCCGATATTGCAATGATCACGGGGCTCCCGATAATCGCCGTCTTCTGAACCATCTCGACCGACACGCGCGAGGTGACGACGACGGCGCCCTCGGCACCCTTGAACCCGGCACGCGCCGCCGCGCCGACGAGCTTGTCGAGCGCATTGTGGCGTCCGACATCCTCGCGGACCGCGATCAGCCCCTTTCCCGGCACGTAAAACGCTGCTCCATGCACGGCGCGCGTCTCGAAATGCAGCGGCTGTTGACCGTTCAGAAGCGCAACGGCCTTGACGACGTCCGCCTGCGAAAGCCTGAGCGTGGCCCCGGAAACGTCCGGGGTGTGGCGGACAGCCTGCTCGATCGATTCGATGCCGCAAAGACCGCAGCCGACCGGACCGGCCATGTGGCGGCGACGCTGGCGCAGCATTTCGTTCTCTTCGTCCTTGAGCGTGACCTGCAGGTCGATGCCCCGGTCCTCGGTCACGACATCGACGGTCTCGATCTGGTCCGGATCCGTGATGATGCCTTCGGTCAGGCTAAATCCAACGGCAAAATCCTCGAAATCGCCGGGTGTCGCCATCATCACCGCGTGAGTCGAGCCACCATAGGTGAACGCGATCGGCGTCTCCTCGGGCACCACCCGTGACCCGGCGACAAGAGTGCCGGCGCGGCGCGCGGATTCGGAGACCTTCACGCTTGTCTTGAAACCGGTCATGCGCCGTGCTCCCGCACTCTCCTACTCTGCCGCCTCCAGCTTGCCGCTGATGCGGCGCGATTGGCGGGCCTGCTCGTCGTAGTCGCGCTGCCAGTCGGACGGGCCGTTCGAGGGCGAGACCTGCACGGCGGTCACCTTGTATTCCGGGCAGTTGGTTGCCCAGTCGGAGAAGTCCGTCGTGATGACGTTGGCCTGCGTCGTCGGGTGATGGAAGGTGGTGTAGACCACGCCCGGTGCGACGCGGTCAGTGATCAGTGCCCTGAGCGTCGTCTCACCTGCACGGCTGGCAAGCCTGATCCAGTCGCCGTCGCGGATGCCGCGCTGCTCCGCATCGTGCGGATGGATTTCCAACCGGTCCTCGGCGTGCCAGACGACGTTCTCGGTACGCCGCGTCTGGGCGCCGACATTGTACTGGCTGAGGATGCGGCCGGTCGTCAGCAAGAGCGGGAAGCGCGGTCCGGTCTTCTCGTCAGTTGCCACATATTCGGTGCGGATGAACTTGCCCTTGCCGCGCACGAAACCGTCGACATGCATGATCGGCGAGCCTTCGGGATGCTTCTCGTTGCAAGGCCACTGCACCGAGCCCATCTTGTCGAGATAGTCGTAGGAGACCAGCGCGAAGCTCGGTGTCGTCGCGGCGATCTCATCCATGATCTCGGACGGATGGCGATAAGTCCAGTCGAGCCCCATCGCCTGGGCGAGCTTCTGCGTCACCTCCCAGTCGGCATAGCCGTTCTTCGGCGTCATGACGCGGCGAACGCGGTTGATGCGCCGCTCTGCATTGGTGAAGGTGCCGTCCTTTTCGAGGAAGGTCGAGCCGGGCAGGAAGACATGAGCGTAGTTGGCCGTCTCGTTGAGGAACAAGTCGTGCACGACGACGCATTCCATCGCGGCGAGCCCGGCGGCCACATGCTTGGTATCCGGATCCGACTGCAGGATGTCCTCGCCCTGGATGTAGAGAGCCTTGAAAGTGCCCTCCACGGCGGCGTCGAGCATGTTGGGAACGCGAAGACCCGGCTCGTTGTTGAGCGCCACGCCCCAGAGCTTTTCGAAAGTCTCGCGCGTCGCATCGTCGGAAATGTGCCGGTAGCCGGGCAGTTCATGCGGGAACGAGCCCATATCGCACGAGCCCTGCACGTTGTTCTGGCCGCGCAGCGGATTGACGCCCACGCCCGGCCGCCCGATGTTGCCGGTGACCATCGCCAGGTTCGCGATCGCCATCACCGTCGTCGAGCCTTGGCTGTGTTCGGTGACGCCGAGCCCGTAATAGATCGCGCCGTTGCCGCCGGTGGCGTAGAGACGGGCGGCGCCGCGGAGCAGTTCCGCCGGAACGCCGGTGTAGGCTTCTGTCGCTTCCGGGCTGTGGTAGGGTTCGGAGACGAAGGCTGCCCAGTCCTCGAATTCCGACCAGTCGCAGCGCTCGCGAATGAAGGCTTCGTTGGCGAGCCCCTCCGTGACGATGACATGCGCCAGCGCTGTCAGGATGGCGACGTTCGTGCCGGGCTTCAACGGCAGATGGTAGGATGCCTCGACATGGGCCGAGCGCACGAGATCGATCCGACGCGGATCGATGACGATCAGCTTGGCGCCCTCGCGCAACCGCTTCTTCAGCCGCGAGGCGAAGACCGGGTGACCGTCCGTCGGATTGGCGCCGATGATGACGGCGACGTCCGTGTGCTCGACGCTGTCGAAATCCTGCGTGCCCGCCGAGGTTCCGAAGGCCTGGCCGAGGCCATAGCCGGTCGGCGAATGGCAGACGCGGGCGCAGGTGTCGACATTGTTGTTGCCGAAGCCGGCGCGCACCAGCTTCTGCACCAGATAAGTCTCCTCATTGGTGCAGCGCGACGAGGTGATGCCGCCGACGGAATCGCGGCCGTACTGGTACTGGATACGGCGGAACTCGGAGGCGACATGCGCGAAAGCCTCTTCCCAGGTGACTTCACGCCAGGGGTCGGTGATCTTCTCGCGGATCATCGGATTGAGGATGCGATCCTTATGGCTCGAGTAGCCATAGGCGAAACGCCCCTTGACGCAGGAATGGCCCCGGTTTGCCTGGCCGTCCTTCCACGGCACCATGCGTACCAGTTCCTCGCCGCGCATTTCCGCCTTGAAGGAACAGCCGACGCCGCAATAGGCGCAGGTGGTCACAACCGAGTGCTCCGGCTGGCCGATCTCGATCACCGATTTCTCGGTGAGCGTCGCCGTCGGGCAGGCCTGGACGCAGGCGCCGCAGGAAACGCATTCGGACGAAACGAAATCCTCGTTCATGCCGGCCGCAACGCGTGAATCGAAGCCGCGTCCGCCGATCGTCAGCGCAAAGGTGCCCTGCACCTCCTCGCAGGCGCGGACACAGCGCGAGCAGACGATGCACTTGGCGGGATCGTAGGTGAAATAGGGATTCGATTCGTCCTTCGGCGCCCATTTGAGGTTGATCTCATCGCCATTGTTGCGCGCCTTGACGTGGTTGGAACCATCATAGCCGTAGCGCACGTCGCGCAGGCCTACGGCACCCGCCATGTCCTGCAGTTCGCAATCGCCGTTGGCAGCGCAGGTCAGGCAGTCGAGCGGGTGGTCGGAGATATAGAGCTCCATCACGCCGCGTCGGACATCCTTCAATCGCGGCGTCTGCGTCGAAACCACGATCCCCGGCGCCACCGGCGTTGTGCAGGAGGCCGGCATGCCGGCGCGTCCCTGGATTTCCACGAGACAGAGGCGGCAGGAGCCGAAGGCGTCCATCATGTCGGAGGCGCAGAGCTTCGGCACCTCGATGCCGGCTTCCATCGCCGCCCGCATGATCGAGGTGCCCTCCGGTACCGTGATCTCACGACCGTCGATGGTGAGCGTCACCTGCTTTTCGGATTTCGAAGCAGGAGTGCCGTAGTCGACTTCACGCACCATATTCATTGCACTGCTCCCATGCCGACCACACTGGGGGTCAATCGTTCTCGCGCTGCCTGCGCAGCAAATTCGATAAGCTCTAGCGGCAGGTCTTCGCAGAAGGCCGAGAAGGTCATACGACCGTCTTGGTCCCAATAAAACACTTCGAGCACTACGTGCGTTCCGCCACTAATTTGCTCGCTGACTTCAACATACATCCCATCGCGCTGTACATCGCTGCCGTGTGTGAGAAGAAAATGCCTTCCAGCGAACTCCATCATTCCGCCGCCTCCACCGCCGGCGCCGGCGAAAAATCGTCCGGGAAATGCGTCATGGCACTCATCACCGGATAGGGCGTGAAGCCGCCAAGCGCGCAGAGCGAACCGAATTTCATCGTGTTGCAGAGATCGGCGAGCAGGTCGCGGTTCTTCTGCGGCTCGATGCCCGCCGCGATCTTGTCCGCGACCTCGACCCCGCGTGTCGAGCCGATACGGCAGGGAGTGCACTTGCCGCAACTTTCGACCGCACAGAACTCCATGGCGAAGCGTGCCTGCTTCAGCATGTCGACGGTGTCGTCGAAGACAACTATGCCGGCATGGCCGATCAGGCCGTCCTTCGCCGCGAAGGCTTCGTAGTCGAACGGAGTGTCGAACAGCGCGCGCGGGAAATAGGCGCCGAGCGGACCGCCGACCTGGACCGCCTTGACCGGGCGGCCGCTCGCCGTGCCGCCACCGATGCGATCGACGATTTCGCCGAGCGGCAAGCCGAACGCCGTCTCGTAGAGGCCGCTATGCTTGACATTGCCGGCGATCTGGATCGGGATCGTGCCGCGCGACCGCCCCATGCCGAAGTCGCGGTAGAAGGCGGCGCCCTTATCCAGGATGATCGGCACGGACGCGAGCGAGATAACGTTGTTGATGACGGTCGGACGGTCGAACAGGCCCTTGTGCGCGGGAAGCGGCGGCTTGGCGCGAACGATACCGCGTTTGCCTTCGAGGCTGTTGAGGAGCGCCGTTTCCTCGCCGCAGACATAGGCGCCGGCACCGGTGCGAACCTCCATGTCGAAAGCGCGGCCGGATCCGAGCACCGACGGGCCGAGCACGCCGGCGGCGCGGGCGATCGCGATCGCCTCCGTCAGGACGGCGATCGCATGCGGATATTCGGAGCGCGTGTAGACATAACCCTTGGTCGCACCGGTGGCGATGCCGGCGATCGCCATGCCCTCGATCAATACGAAGGGGTCGCCCTCCATGATCATCCGGTCGGCAAAGGTGCCGCTGTCGCCCTCATCGGCATTGCAGACGATGTATTTGCGCGAACCCGCCGCATCGAGAACGGTCTTCCACTTGATCCCGGTCGGGAAGCCGGCACCGCCGCGCCCGCGAAGTCCGCTCTCGGTGACTTCCGCGACGATCGCCGCGGGCTGCATGGCGACCGCTTTTTCGAGACCACGCAGACCGCCATGGGCGCGATAGTCGTCGAGCGACAGCGGATCGACGATGCCGCAGCGGGCAAAGGTCAGCCGGGTCTGCTGTTTCAGGAACGGGATGTCCTCGGTCTTCCCGAGCGAGAGGGGGTGTTCGCCGCCGGACACAAGACCGGCATCGAGAAGCGAGGCGACGTCACCCGCCTTTACCGGCCCGTAGGCCACACGGCCCCCGGCGGTTTCGACTTCGACCAGCGGCTCCAGCCAGTGCATGCCGCGCGAACCGTTGCGGACGATGACGGCATCGAGCCCGCGCGCGGCGATCTCGTCCGCCATTGCCCTGGCCACCCGATCGGCGCCAAGCGCAAGCGCTGCGGCATCTCGCGGAACGTAAATCTTCACGGTCATCGGCGCGCCTCCGCGACCAGCGCGTCGAGCCCGGCGTCATCGACCCGGCCATGTACTTCGCCGTCGAGCATCGCCGACGGCGAGCAGGAACAGAGCCCGAGACAGTAGACAGGCTCAAGCGTCACGGCGCCGTCCGGCGTCGTCTCATGGAAATCGATCCCGAGCAGCACCTTGGCGCGTTCGGCAAGCCGGTCCCCGCCCATGGACTGGCAAGCTTCGGCGCGACAGAGCTTCAGCACATGGCGCCCGGCGGGATGATTGCGGAAGTCATGATAGAAGGTGACGACACCATAGACTTCGGCGCGCGACAGGTTGAGTTCGCGGGCGATCACCGGCAGGCACTCCTCAGGCACATAGCCGAACTCTTCCTGGATTTCATGCAGGATCGGAAGAAGTGGGCCTTCGAGCTCCTTGAGTTCGCCGACAATCTTCAGCGTTCGCTCGGTCACGTCTGCACGCGGCAGATGGATATTCACTAGGGGAGCCCTCCCGGCTCGCGGCGCGCTTCCCAAGGGGGCCTTCGACCCACGGCGGCAGGCGCACCGAATGTCTCAAAAACGGCTTGGACGAGGATCGGAGCCTCTTCGCTCCTCGCCCACAGTCCCTAAGCTTCGCGCTTAAGGCCGGGAGGGTCAATAACGCTGTCCCGTCGATCGATAGAAAAAATCTATCGATCGACGTTGCGCTCGCCAAGAATGCGCGCCTCATGCAGCAGCGCCGACACCAGCGGTGTGAAGGGTTCCCGGTACGTGGCAACCAGACCGACCGTGTGGCGGACATCCGGCTCAACGATTGGAACCATCCGGATATCTTCATGAAAACCGAATGATTTCGCGACGTTGAAAGGCATGATGCTGGCCCATCGCCCTGTGCGGACATGCGAGAAAAGCACGATCATCGAGTTCGATTCGAGCGTCGGAGCAGCAACAGCACCGGCCTCGGCAAAGTGTTGATTGATGATGCGCCGGTTCTGCATATCGGCCGTCAATAGACAAAGCCGAATGTTGCTAACTTCCTTCCAGGTCACGCTTTCGCGATCCGACAGGGGCGTACCGGCGGCGGTAACGAGGTGATATTGCTCGATTTGCAGCGGCACGCTGGTGACGCGACCAAGCGGCTCGTTCTCGAGATAGGTCAATCCGGCATCGATCTCGAGATTTTCGAGAAGCGCCAGGATCTGCAGCGAAGTGGTTGAAAGCACCGAAAATGTGACGTCCGGATGTTTCTCCTGGAATGGCGCCGTGATCATCGGCACCATGGAGAGCGTCGTCGGGATTGCTGCAAGCCGGATATGTCCCGACAGTCCCTTGCGCGCCGCCCGCATCTCCTCGCGCATGGTGCGGCTATCGCTGACGATGCGGCGCGCCCATTCGAGCACCCGCTGGCCTTCGGGCGTCAAGCCCTGGTAACGCGACCCGCGATTGACGAGCATGACGCCGAGCTGATCCTCGAGCTGGCGGATCGCCGCCGACAGCGTCGGTTGCGTCACGCCACATTCCTCCGCCGCCCTTCCGAAGTGTCGTTCGCGGGCGAGCGCGAGAAAGAACTCCAACTTGTCGATCATTCCTGGGCCTTTGAATCGCGATGATTGAAGTCGCCCTTAGCCTGGGCCTCTCCCGCACCTAGTGAGAGGGGCACTCGGCTAGTGCCTTTTCCCCGCGGAAAAGGTGCCGGCAGGCGGATGAGGGCACGTGGGCTGGAAACCGCGCAT
Organism: Sinorhizobium psoraleae; assembly: GCF_013283645.1. Lineage (GTDB taxonomy): Bacteria > Pseudomonadota > Alphaproteobacteria > Rhizobiales > Rhizobiaceae > Sinorhizobium > Sinorhizobium psoraleae. Next base: position 395,248 of record NZ_JABEKV010000001.1, on the reverse strand, counting down.
ATTTTCCATCACCCCACTCTAGCAGACCAACTGTCCGCCGTTCACCTCAAGCACCTGACCGGTGATGTAGCCCGAAAGCGCATGCGACGCGAGGAAGAGATAGGCGGGGGCGCAATCCTCGGCGGTGCCGAGCCGCGCCAGCGGGATCGATTTGCGTGTCGCATCCAGCTTCTCTGGCGACGAATAGCGCTCATGGAAATCCGTCGCGATCGTGCCGGGGGAGACGCAATTGACGCGAATGCCCTCTGGCGCCAGTTCACGCGCCAGCGCCTTCGAATAGGTCGCGACGAAGGCCTTGGTGGCGGAATAAATCGACGAACCGGAGCTGCCGCCTGTCGACGCCGAGATCGACACGGTGTTGACGATCGCGGGATGCGTGCCCTTACGCAAGAGCGGCAGCATTGCCCGCGTCATCTCGACGACCGACGTCTGATTGAGCTGCACGACAGTGCGATAGTCATCGTCGGTCAGGTCGGCCGCGGGGAAGCGCCCGACCATCGTACCGGCATTGTTGACGAGGACATCGATGCTGTCGAACCGCTCCCGGACGGCATCGGCGAGGCTTTCGACACCACCGGCGGCGAGAAAATCGGCGGCGTAAAGAAATGCCCTGCCCTCCGTGGCGGCGAGTTCGAGAAAATCGTGATGTTCGCGGGCAATTGTCCTGCCCATGTGGACGAGGACGCGCGCGCCGCAATCGAGGAATTGCCGCGCGACCTCCAGCCCAATACCCCGGCCGCCGCCGGTCACCACCACGTTCGTGCCCTTGAACAAGGCCGGATGAAACATGCCTTCCCCCTCTGACCCACGATCCCCGACAGGACCAGTCCGGATCATCAGCGCGATCAACATTTATAAAGTTGGAGCAGAATGCAGGAGAAAAAAGCGCCTGAACGTCCTTCTCTCGCTCTGACAGACCAACAAGCTCGTCCATCCGTCGCCGGAATGCAACACGGCGCGACGGCGATTGCCGCGAAATCAATGTCCTAAAAAAACGCTGACTTCTGAAATTGCATGGCTTTCGTTTTTGCATATTATGAAAAAAAACGAAAACAGGGGAGCCGAAATGTATCTCAGCGGGCGGCAAGCGGAAATTCTGGAACTGGCAAAAACAGAGGGGCGCGTGCTCGTCGAGGAACTCGCCCAGCGTTTTTCGGTGACCCCGCAAACGATCCGCAAGGATCTCAACGACCTCTGCGATGCGAGGGTGCTGAACCGCATTCACGGCGGCGCCATCTTCCCGAGCGGCAAGGAGAACGTGAAATACGACGCGCGACGCCAGATCGCAGCGGGGGAAAAACAGGCGATCGGCCGCGCCGCCGCCGCCCTCATCCCCGACAACGCCTCGCTCTTCATCAATATCGGCACCACCACCGAAGCGGTTGGGGAAGCGCTGCTCGACCATAGGGAGTTGATGGTCATTACCAACAACATCAATGTTGCCAATAGGTTGCGTGTATTCCCCTCGATCGAGGTGGTGATCGCCGGCGGCGTCGTGCGCGGCTCCGACGGCGGCATCGTCGGCGAGGCCGCCGTCGACTTCATCAAGCAGTTCAAGGTCGATTTCGCCGTCATCGGAGCCTCCGCGATCGACCACGACGGGGCGCTTCTCGATTTCGACTTTCGCGAGGTGAAAGTCGCCCAGGCGATTATTGCCAATGCGCGCCACGTCATCCTCGTTTCGGACTCCACGAAATTCGAGCGAACCGCACCGGTCAGGATCGGCCACATCTCCCAGGTCCAGACTTTCATCACCGACCGCTGCATCATTGAAAACGTTCGGCAAATATGTGCCGAACAGGACGTCCGGCTGATCGAGACGGATGCCTCATCCGGGGCGCGTTTCTGACGCGCGGGATTCGGGAAACATTCGTTTGACATTCGAAATGTTTTCGTTTTAACTGATTTCACTTTCGCAGTTGCATCAATTTGTGCGTTGCGGAATGCGGAGGGGAAATACAGTGTTAGAGCAGGCAATCTTCGACGTCTTCGTCATAGGCGGCGGCATCAATGGATGCGGCATTGCACGTGATGCGGTCGGTCGTGGCTATTCCGTCGCACTGGCCGAAATGAAAGACTTCGCCTCCGGCACGTCCTCCGGCTCCACCAAGCTTATCCACGGCGGGCTGCGCTATCTCGAATATTACGAGTTCCGCCTTGTCCGCGAAGCGCTGATGGAGCGCGAGGTATTGTGGGCGATGGCGCCGCACGTCATCTGGCCGATGCGCTTCGTACTGCCCTTCCAAAAGGGCGGCTTGCGGCCCGCCTGGCTCATCCGCCTCGGCCTGTTCCTTTATGATCACATCGGCGGCCGCAAGCTTTTGCCCGCGACCCGCACGCTGGACATGACCCGCGACCCGGCGGGGGCGCCGCTGAAGCGGCTGTTCACCAAGGCATTCGAATATTCCGACGGCTGGGTCAACGATGCCCGTCTGGTCGTACTGAACGCGCGCGATGCGGCCGATCGTGGCGCGCAGGTCATGCCGCGCACGCGGGTCGTCTCGGCGCGCCGGAAGGACGGCCACTGGACGATCGAGACGGAAAACATGGTGACGGGCGGCCGCCAAAGCTTTCGCGCCCGCATGCTCGTCAACGCCACCGGCCCCTGGGTGGACCGGGTGCTTGCCGACACGATCGGCAAGAAGGACGTGCACAATGTCCGCCTGGTCCAGGGCAGCCATATCGTCGTGAGGAAGAAGTTCGACGATCCGCGCGCCTATTTCTTCCAGAACCCGGACGGGCGGATCATCTTCGCCATTCCTTACGAGAACGATTTCACGCTGATCGGAACGACCGACCACGACTTCATTGGTGATCCCGCCGGTGCGCGCATCAACGACGCCGAGATCGACTATCTCTGCAAGGCGGCGAGCGAATATTTCACCGATCCTGTAACGCGCGACGACATCGTCTGGACCTATTCCGCGGTGCGCCCATTGTTCGACGACGGCGCCAGCAAGGCGCAGGAGGCAACGCGCGACTACGTGCTTCGCCTTGACGGAGAAACCGGCCAGGCGCCGCTGCTGAACGTCTTCGGCGGCAAGCTCACGACCTACAGGCGCCTTGGCGAGTCGGCGCTCGAGAAGATCGGCGAGGCAATCGGCGTCAAGGGCAGCAAATGGACGGCCGGGTCGAGCCTGCCGGGTGGCGACTTCCCGGCTGCCGGCTACGATGCCGAGGTCGCCAGCCTCAAGGCGCGCTATCCTTTTCTTGCCGGCTCACATGCGCGCCGGCTCGTCCGGCTCTACGGCACGCGCGCGGCCAGGCTTCTCGGCAAGGCCGCGAGCGAGGCCGATCTCGGGCGGCGCTTCGGAGCAGACCTTTACGAAACCGAAGTCAATTGGCTGATCGAGCAGGAATGGGCGCGGCGCGCGGAGGACGTGCTGTGGCGCCGCACGAAGCTGGGACTGAAGCTTTCGCCGGCGGAAGCCGCGGAACTGGAGGAATATATGCAGGGCGCTGCAAACGCTGCAGCCTAGATCATGGTGATTTTGGTTGGAGCGGCCCAAGCGGGACGCGGGCGGAAAACCGAAACACTTTTCCTTATCCCGCTCTGATATCCTGCAATTGACACTGCCGATGGCTGGGTGGAACACCGGAGAATTCAATGCTTGAAATGAAGAACATATCCAAGGTCGTGGGCGGGGAGACGCACATCCACCCGACCGACCTTGTGCTGGAGAGGGGGTCGCTCAATGTGCTGCTCGGCCCCACGCTCTCCGGCAAGACGTCGCTGATGCGGCTGATGGCCGGTCTCGACAAGCCTGCCTCCGGTTCGCTTCGCCTCGATGGTGCCGACGTCACCGGTCTGCCGGTGCAGCAGCGCTCGGTTGCAATGGTGTATCAGCAGTTCATCAACTATCCGGCGATGACGGTCTACGACAACATCGCCTCGCCGATGCGCATCAAGGGCGCCGATAACGCCACCGTCGATCGGGAAGTGCGCAAGGCCGCCGAACTCCTGAAGCTCACCCCCTATCTCGACCGCACCCCCTTGAACCTTTCGGGCGGCCAGCAGCAACGCACCGCGCTTGCGCGCGCGATCGTCAAGAATGCCGATCTGGTGCTGCTCGACGAGCCGCTCGCCAATCTCGACTACAAGCTGCGCGAGGAACTGCGCGAGGAGCTGCCGAAGATTTTCGCCGCCTCCGGTGCGATCTTCGTCTACGCGACGACGGAACCGTCCGAGGCGCTGCTGCTCGGCGGCAACACAGCGACCTTGAGCGAGGGGCGCATCACCCAGTTCGGCCGCACCATCGATGTCTACCGCCGACCGGTCGATATCGTCACCGCGCGCACTTTTGCCGACCCGCCGCTGAATACGATCGAGCTTGTGAAAACCGGGGCGAGTTTTTCACTGGACGGCAAGCCCGTGCTTACCGTTCCAGCCCATCTTTCAGCCGTTCCCGATGGTCCCTGCACGGTTGCCTTCCAGCCGCACCACATTTCGTTCGATACGCCGAATGGAGGTGGCAACGCGCTTACCGTCAAGACGGCGATTTCCGAGATCGCGGGGTCGGAAAGCTTCATTCACGTCGGTTTCGCCGGCGCACGCTGGGTCATGCTCGCGCCCGGCGTTCACGACATCGAGCCGGACGCAATCCTCGAGGTCTTTGTCGACACCCGTCACCTGATGGCCTTCGGGCCGGACGGGCGGGCGATCGGCGGCACGGCCTGAGGAGGCGCTGGGAGGAAACCATGGCACGCATCAATCTGGAACATATCCGCCACGCCTACGGCGCCAAGCCGAAGTCGGAAGCCGACTACGCGCTGAGGGAAGTGCATCACGAATGGAACGACGGCGGCGCCTATGCGCTGCTTGGCCCTTCCGGCTGCGGCAAGACCACGCTGCTCAACATCATTTCCGGCCTCATCAATCCGTCGGAAGGCCGCATCCTTTTCGATGGCCAGGACGTGACGCATTTTTCCACCCAGGAACGCAACATCGCCCAGGTGTTCCAGTTCCCGGTGATCTACGACACGATGACGGTCTACGACAATCTCGCATTCCCGCTTCGCAACCGACACGTCCCGGAAGCCGAAGTCGACCGCCGCGTCAAGGAAATCATCGAGATGACCGGTCTCGGCGGCTGGGCGAAGAAGACCGCCCGCGGCTTGACCGCCGACCAGAAGCAAAAAATCTCGCTCGGCCGCGGCCTCGTTCGTTCCGATGTCAGCGCCATCCTCTTCGACGAACCGCTGACCGTCATCGATCCCGAAATGAAGTGGGTGCTGCGCTCGCAGATCAAGCGGTTGCACAAGCAGTTCGGCTTCACCATGGTCTATGTGACCCATGACCAGACTGAGGCGCTCACCTTCGCCGACAAGGTCGTCGTCATGTATGACGGCCAGATCGTCCAGATCGGCACGCCAGCTGAACTTTTCGAACGGCCGCGGCACACCTTCGTCGGCTATTTCATCGGCTCGCCGGGCATGAACGTGTTGCCGGCGAAGATCGCCGGCAACACGGCCGCGATCGGCAGCGAGAACATCGCGCTGAATTTCCTGCCGAAGATCAAGTCCGGCGCCAAGACCGAACTCGGCATCCGTCCGGAATTCGTCTCGCTCGGACGCGAAGGCATGCCGGTCGCAATCACCAAGGTCGAAGACATCGGCCGCCGCAAGATCGTCCGGGCGCGTTTCGCCGACCTGCCGATCTCGATCGTCCTCGACGAGGACGACGAAATCCCTGCCGAGCCGCGTGTCGCCTTCGATCCGAAGGCCATCAATATCTACGCCGATTCCTGGCGCGTCGGAGAGGAGGCCTGACCTATGGAAAAGACCTGGAACAACAAGGCCTGGTTCATGGTCCTGCCGGTGCTGGTGCTCGTCGCTTTCTCGGCGGTGATCCCGCTGATGACGGTCGTCAACTATTCGGTGCAGGACACTTTCGGCAACAACGAGTTCTTCTGGGCCGGCACCGACTGGTTCCTGGATGTGCTCGAATCCGACCGCTTTTGGGATGCGCTCACCCGCAACCTGATCTTCTCCGCGATCATTCTCGCGATCGAGATCCCCCTCGGCATCGTGATTGCGCTCAACATGCCAAAGAAGGGCATCGGCGTTCCGATCTGCCTGGTTCTCATGGCGCTGCCCCTGCTCATTCCGTGGAACGTCGTCGGCACCATCTGGCAGGTCTTCGGCCGCGTCGACATCGGCCTCCTCGGACGCACCCTCGCATCGCTCGGCATCAACTACAACTACGTGCAGAACCCGCTCGACGCCTGGGTGACGCTGATCATCATGGACGTCTGGCACTGGACGAGCCTCGTCGTGCTGCTCTGCTATGCCGGCCTCGTCTCGATACCGGACGCCTATTACCAGGCGGCCAAGATCGACGGCGCCTCACGCTGGTCCGTCTTCCGTTATATCCAGCTTCCGAAGATGAAGCGCGTGCTGCTCATCGCCTTCCTGCTGCGCTTCATGGATAGTTTCATGATCTATACCGAACCTTTCGTCGTCACCGGCGGCGGTCCGGGCAACTCGACGACCTTCCTGTCGATCGATCTCGTCAAGACGGCGATCGGCCAGTTCGACCTCGGCCCGGCCGCAGCCCTCTCGATCATCTACTTCCTCATCATCCTGCTGCTCTCGTGGATCTTCTACACCGTGATGACAACCAGCGACGCTCAGGGCTGAGAAAGGAGGGAGGACATTATGAAGACTCAAACGCAACCGATGTCACAACGCCTCTCCTGGCTAATCCCGACGATCTACATCGTCTTCCTGCTGCTGCCGATCTACTGGCTCGTCAATATGAGCTTCAAGGAGACGAGCGAGATTCTCAGCACCTTCTCGCTGTGGCCGCAGAATCCTACGCTTCGCAATTACACGGTGATCTTCACCGATCCCTCCTGGTACAACGGCTACATCAACTCGATCACCTACGTGGTAATGAACACGGTGATTTCGGTCGCCGTGGCGCTGCCGGCGGCCTATGCCTTTTCACGCTACCGCTTCCTCGGCGACAAGCACCTGTTCTTCTGGCTGCTGACGAACCGGATGGCGCCGCCGGCCGTGTTCGCGCTGCCCTTCTTCCAGCTCTATTCCGCCTTCGGCCTGATCGACACGCACATTGCGGTCGCGATTGCGCACTGCCTCTTCAACGTGCCGCTGGCGGTCTGGATCCTCGAAGGCTTCATGTCGGGTGTGCCGAAGGAGATCGACGAGACGGCCTATATCGACGGCTATTCCTTCCCGCGCTTCTTCATGAAGATCTTCGTACCGCTGATTGCCTCCGGCATCGGTGTCGCCGCCTTCTTCTGCTTCATGTTCTCCTGGGTCGAGCTGCTGATCGCCCGCACCCTGACGACTACCGACGCCAAGCCGATCGCCGCCACCATGACCCGCACCGTCTCGGCGTCCGGTCTCGACTGGGGTGTGCTTGCCGCCGCCGGTGTGCTGACGATCATCCCCGGCGCACTCGTGATCTATTTCGTTCGCAACTATATCGCCAAGGGCTTCGCCCTGGGGAGGGTCTGATGGAAACCGTCGCCACTCGCAAGAACCGCTGGCCCGTCGCACTTGCCGCCGTGCTCGTCGTCTATGCCGTAGTTGCGGGCCTGCTCGTTTCCGCCCTGCCGCTCAAGGACGGCCAGCGCGACTGGTTCGCCCCGCTGTTCCCCGGCGGCTGGATGGCCTGGTCCTTCCCGACCGCCATGTTCTTTCTGACGATCTTCGCGCTGCTGTCGCTGATGGCCGTCTGGGAATATGCCCGGCCCGGCGGCAATCCGCGCGTCGGCATTCTGCGCTTCGAGACGACGCGCGGCGACCGGCTCTTCGTGTCGCTGCTCGGATCCGCCTTCATTCATCTCGGCTGGCTGGGGCTCGTCGGCACAAACCTCTGGTGGGCGGTCGCGCTCTCGGTGGTCTATGCCATCGGCGTCTTCCGCTACGTCTGAGAACGAAATGAGGGGCGCATCGACGGCGCCCCTCGAAACTGCAATGAACTGCAATCGCAAAACCCAAGGGAGGAAATTATGCGACGGCATCTTCTAACGACGACGGCAGCAATGCTGCTGGCTCTCACCGGCTCGGCCTATGCCGGCATGGATGAGGCAAAGGCATTCCTGGACAAGGAAATCGGCGACCTCTCGTCGCTCGATCGCGCGGCCCAGGAAGCGGAAATGCAGTGGTTCGTCGATGCGGCGAAGCCCTTTGCCGGCATGGAAATCAAGGTCGTCTCCGAAACGATCACCACCCATGAATACGAAGCGAAAACGCTCGCCAAGGCGTTCTCCGACATCACCGGCATCAAGATCACCCACGACCTGATCGGCGAAGGCGACGTCGTCGAAAAGCTGCAGACGCAGATGCAGTCAGGCGAAAACGTCTATGACGCCTACATCAACGATAGCGACCTGATCGGTACGCACTGGCGCTACCAGCAGGCCCGCAGCCTGACCGATTTCATGGCGAACGAGGGCAAGGACGTCACCAATCCGAACCTCGACATCGACGACTTCATCGGCAAGTCCTTCACCACGGCCCCGGACGGCAAGCTCTACCAGCTTCCCGACCAGCAGTTCGCGAACCTCTACTGGTTCCGCTACGACTGGTTCAACGATCCGAAGATCCAGGAGGAGTTCAAGGCCAAGTACGGCTACGACCTCGGCGTTCCGGTCAACTGGTCGGCCTATGAGGATATTGCCGAGTTCTTCACCGGCCGCGAGATCGACGGCAAGAAGGTCTATGGCCACATGGACTACGGCAAGAAGGACCCGTCGCTCGGCTGGCGCTTCACCGACGCCTGGCTGTCGATGGCCGGCAACGGCGACAAGGGCATCCCGAACGGCAAGCCGGTCGACGAATGGGGCATCAGGGTCGATGAGAACTCGCGTCCCGTCGGATCCTGCGTTGCACGCGGCGGTGACACCAACGGCCCGGCCTCGGTCTATGCGATCCAGAAGTATCTCGATTGGATGAAGGCCTATGCTCCGGCTGCCTCCCAGGGCATGACTTTCTCGGAATCCGGTCCGGTCCCATCGCAGGGTGAGATCGCGCAGCAGATGTTCACCTATACGGCGTTCACCGCCGACTTCGTGAAGCAAGGCCTGCCGGTGGTGAACGAGGACGGCACGCCGAAGTGGCGTTTTGCCCCGAGCCCGCACGGCGTTTACTGGAAGGACGGCATGAAGCTCGGCTATCAGGACGCCGGCTCCTGGACGCTTCTGAAGTCCACTCCGGACGACCGCGCCAAGGCCGCGTGGCTCTACGCGCAGTTCGTCACCTCCAAGACCGTGGACGTGAAGAAGAGCCATGTTGGCCTCACCTTCATCCGCCAGTCGACACTCGATCATCCGAGCTTCACCGAGCGCGCACCGAAGCTCGGCGGTCTGATCGAGTTCTACCGTTCGCCGGCCCGCCTGCAGTGGTCGCCGACCGGCACGAACGTTCCTGACTATCCGAAGCTGGCTCAGCTCTGGTGGCAGGCGATCGGTGACGCTTCTTCCGGCGCCAAGACGGCGCAGGAAGCCATGGACTCGCTGTGCGCCGAGCAGGAAAAGGTGCTGCAGCGCCTCGAACGCGCCGGCATCCAGGGCGACATCGGTCCGAAGCTCGCCGAAGAGCACGACCTCGAGTATTGGAACGCGGAGGCCGTCAAGGCTGGCAATCTCGCTCCGCAGCTGAAGGTCGAGAACGAAAAGGAAAAGCCGATCACCGTCAACTACGACGAGCTGGTCAAGAGCTGGCAGACAAACTAAGTCTGACGGCAACGGCGCCGCCCGAAATTTGGGCGGCGCCAAAATACGGGAGATGCGGCGCCGGGGCTGGAAACAGCCCCGGTTTTTTTCAGTGCTCGCCAATGCACGAAAGCGGAATGTGAGCGGCCAGGAAACGACCACGAACCAGCGCCGCGGCGGAAATCGCGCTTGTGCGGCAATGCGGTCGCGGCGTAGGAGGATTTGAAACAAGGACAGCATCGACGGACTGTCGTGATTCGACAGTATTACCGCCGATCAGGCGAAAACTGTTTCCCCTTTTTCAATAAAGAAATGATTCGGCATCACTGCCATAGTTTGCCACCCCACGCCTTTAGACGTGGGAATACATGCAAAGGTATTGGAGGAGATTACCTTGGCAAACAATATTGAGGAAACTGTTTCGCATACGCGGCCGGAGGATGAGAATCTCGGTATCGCAGCCAATCTGGCCTATGGCCTGCAGCACGTCCTGACGATGTACGGCGGCATCGTTGCGGTTCCATTGATCCTGGGTCAGGCGGCGGGCCTGAGTTCCAGCGACATCGGCCTCTTGATCACGGCATCTCTTTTCGCCGGTGGCCTTGCCACCATCCTGCAGACCATCGGCCTGCCGTTTTTCGGCAGCCGATTGCCGCTGGTCCAGGGCGTTTCCTTCTCGGGTGTCGCGACGATGATTGCCATTTCCGGCAGCGGAGGGATCGAGTCCGTGCTCGGGGCCGTCATGGCCGCGTCGCTGATCGGCCTTCTGATTACGCCCGTCTTCTCGCGGATCACCCGCTTCTTCCCGCCGCTCGTCACGGGTATCGTGATCACTACCATCGGCTTGACCCTGATGCCCGTCGCCGCGCGCTGGGCCATGGGAGGCAACAGCGCAACGCCGGACTTCGGCAGCCAGGCCAACATCCAGCTCGCGGCGGCCACGCTCGTGATCGTGCTCCTGCTGAGCAAGCTCGGCAGCGCATCGATCTCAAGGCTGTCAATCCTGATCGCACTGATCATCGGCACCGTCATCGCCTATTTCGCCGGCATGACCGATTTCTCGAAGGTGGCCGAGGGACCGCTCTTCTCGCTACCGACGGTGTTCCATTTCGGCTACCCGACCTTCGAGATCGCAGCGGTCGTCTCGATGTTCATCGTCATCATGGTGACCCTGGTCGAGACTTCGGCGGACATCCTCGCCGTCGGCGAAATCATCGAAACGAAAGTGGATTCGCGCCGTCTCGGCGATGGCCTCAGGGCGGACATGCTGTCCAGCCTCATCGCACCGGTCTTCGGTTCCTTCACCCAGAGTGCCTTTGCACAGAATGTCGGGCTGGTGGCCGTAACCGGCGTGAAGAGCCGCTACGTGGTGGCGACAGGCGGCATGTTTCTCGTGGCGCTCGGCCTGCTGCCGGTCATGGGCCGCATTGTCGCCGCGGTTCCAAGTGCCGTTCTTGGAGGCGCCGGTATCGTGCTTTTCGGCACCGTCGCGGCGAGTGGCATCCGTACCTTGTCGAAGGTCGACTACAACAACAACATGAACCTGGTCATCGTCGCCACTTCCATCGGCTTCGGCATGATCCCGATCGCCTCTCCCGGCTTCTACGAGCACTTCCCGGCCTGGGTCGCGACGATCTTCCACTCCGGCATCAGCTCCGCCGCACTGATGGCGATCAGCCTCAATCTCCTCTTCAATCACCTCTCCGCCGGAAACTCCGACCAGCAATCGGTGTTCGTCGCCGGAATGGAGCGGACGCTCCGCTATCAGGACATCGCGCGGCTGCACGACGGCGACTATTTCCTGAACGGCAAGCTTTATGACGCGAAGGGCATCGAAGTGCCCGTAATCGCCTCGGAAGCCCACTGACCGTTCGCGCCCTCGCCGGCGCATTACATTCTGGTCGGCGACGGCTGAAACCGTCGCCGACGGAGATGCCGGACACGCACCAATCAAGGAAGAACTGCATGACACAGGAACACGAAACGCTACCCTTGCTCGACGCCCTGCTGACGACGATGGAGCGCGGGATTATCCCGACAACGGAGGCCGGAGTGGCGGCCGGCAATAAGGTCTTCGGCGCCGCCCTAATCAAGAAATCGGACTTCTCGGTCGTCCTCGTCGAGACCAACAACGAAACCGAGAATCCGCTCTGGCACGGCGAAGTCCACACCTTGAAGCGGTTCTACGAAATGGCGGAATCCGACCGTCCCGACTCGGGCGACCTGATATTCCTGTCGACGCACGAGCCCTGCTCCATGTGCCTCTCAGCGATCACCTGGGCAGGCTTCGACAATTTTTACTATTTCTTCAGCCACGAGGATTCGCGAGACGCGTTTGCGATCCCGCACGACCTCAGGATCCTGAAAGAAGTCTTCACGCTCGAGCCCGGCGGCTACAACAGGACGAACGCCTTCTGGAAAGGCCGGTCGATCCCCAGCCTGATCGCCAGTCTTCCCGAGTCCGATCGCGCGTCGCTCGAAGAGCGCGCCCAGGCGATCGGCCGGAAATACGCCGAGTTGTCCGCGACGTATCAGGCCAGCAAGGAGAACAACGCCATTCCGCTGAACTAAGCGGCTCCCGCAATCAGGCCCCAGCGCGGCCGCGCCTGCTATTTAGGAGATCTCCCGGTTTCGGAGACATCTCCCGCGGATGCATCACATTTCGATCGGGACCGAAGCATCTATCTGTCCGACGATGTTAGAAGAGCGGCATGGATTCGCTTCAGGGATGGACCCGATGACCGCTGCCGCCAAGACAAACGTCGCCTTCGAACTCTTGCTTCTTCTCGCGCTTGCGACTCTCTGGGGCGCCTCCTACACCTTCATCAAGATCGGCGTTGAAACCATTCCGCCGGTGACGCTGATTGCCGCGCGCACCCTGCTCGCCGGCGCAATTCTTCTGGTGGTGATCGGATGGCGCGGCCTTTCGTTGGCCCGTGACACGGCCACCTTGAGGCGTTTTCTGTTCCAGGCCTGCCTCAACAGTGTCTTTTCCTTCACGCTGATCGCCTGGGCCGAGCGGACGATCGACGCCGGTGTGGCGGTGATCCTCAATTCCACCACACCCATCTTCGCCTTTCTTCTGACAGCTCTGATCACCCGGCACGAGCCCGTTACCGCCCGCAAATTCGTGGGCGTCATTGCGGGCATCACCGGCATCAGCCTGATCATTGGGCTCGAAGCCTTTCACGGCATCGGCGGCCAGCTCGTCCCGCAGCTTGCCGTAGTCCTTGCGACTATTTGCTATGCGGGGGCGGCGATCTTCGGGAAAAGCTTCAAGGGGCATGATCCGATCATACCCGCCGCGGGATCGCTTCTCGCCGGTGCGGTTTTGCTCGTCCCGACGAGCCTGATCGTCGATCGGCCCTGGACGCTCAACCCCTCGCCGGAATCGCTGATCGCGCTTATCTGCCTGTCGGCCTTCTCGACGGCACTCGCCTTCGTCATCTATTTCCGCCTGATCCACACGCTCGGATCCGTCGGCACGACGGCACAGGCCTATGTTCGCGTCCCGATCGGCGTTGCCATCGGAGTCCTGTTCCTCGGAGAAGCTCTTTCGGCGACGGCGTGGATCGGCCTCTGCTGCGTTATCGCCGGCGTCGCTGCAATGACCATGCCGGCGCGTCAGCGCGCAGCGGCGGTCGCAGCCAAGGGGTAATCCCTGTCAGTCCTTGCGCTTCCGGCAATAAAGCTCCAGCCGGTGGCGCACCAAGTCGTAGCCGAGTTCGGCGGCGATCTCTGCCTGCAGCTGTTCGATCTTGTCGGATCTGAATTCGATCACCGCGCCGGTCTCGATGTCAATCAGATGGTCGTGATGCGGCGCATCCGCCGTCTCGAATCGGGCCGTTGCACTCTCGAAGGCATGGCGCTGCACGACCCCCTGCTGTTCGAGCGCCGACAAGGTCCGGTAGACCGTCGACAGCGATACCGTTGCGTCGATTTCCTTTGCGCGCCGATGCAGTTCGCTGGCGTCGGGGTGGTCCTCGGCTTCGGCCAGAATCTTCAGGATTGCAGCGCGTTGGCGCGTGACACGCACGCCGCCGTCCCTGAGGATTCCTTCCAGCTCCTCGATGCGATTCTTGTTCTGTTTCATCTGGCGACACTAGCCAAGGGCGATCTGTTTGAAAATAGCTAGTTGCAAATGGTTCTCATTTGCATTGACTTATGCAAATCATTCGCATAGGCATAGGTTGGGTCAACTTGAGGAGCGACGGATGATCGATTGCACGAGGCGTATGATTCTGGCGGCAGCAGCGGCGGCGGCCGCCTTTTCCTTCATTCCCGGCGCGGCGCTGGCCCAGGAAAAATTCAAGGCTGTCACCACCTTCACGGTCATTGCCGACATGGCGCAGAATGTCGCGGGCGACGCGGCAATCGTCGAATCGATCACAAAGCCCGGCGCGGAGATCCACAACTACCAACCCACGCCACGCGACATTCTGAAAGCGCACGGCGCCAAGCTCATTCTCTGGAACGGGCTGAACCTGGAACTCTGGTTCGAAAAGTTCTTCCAGAACTTCGACGACATTCCCGGCGTCGTTGTCTCGGAAGGCGTCGAGCCGATGGGGATCGCTGAGGGTCCGTACACCGGCAAGCCGAATCCGCATGCCTGGATGTCGCCCTCGGCAGCTCTGATCTATGTCGACAACATCCGCGATGCCTTCGTGAAATTCGACCCTCAGAACGCCGAAACCTACAAGGCGAATGCCGAGGCCTATAAGCAGAAGATCGAGGCGGCTGTCGCGCCGATCCGGGCGGAACTCGAGAAGATCCCGGCGGAAAAGCGCTGGCTCGTCTCGAGCGAGGGCGCCTTCAGCTACCTGATCCGCGACTTCGGCATGAAGGAGCTCTATCTCTGGCCGATCAACGCCGATCAGCAGGGCACCCCGCAGCAGGTGCGCAAGGTGATCGACGCCGTGCGCGCCAATAATATTCCGGTGGTCTTTTCCGAGAGCACGATCTCGCCGGACCCGGCCGAACAGGTGGCGCGGGAGACCGGTGCGAAATATGGTGGCGTGCTTTATGTCGATTCCTTGAGCGAGGCCGACGGTCCGGTGCCGACCTATATAGACCTGCTGCGTGTTACCTCCGAAACGATCGCGAAAGGTCTTTCGCAATGAACCTTGAGGTGCAGGAGCGCGCCAAACCAGCGCCGGCATCAACGGACGAGGGTAGCGGCATCCGCGTCCGTGGCGCGACGGTGACCTATCGCAATGGCCACCGGGCGCTGCGCGACGCCTCCTTCGAGATCCCGACCGGCACGATCACCGGGCTCGTCGGCGTCAACGGCAGCGGCAAGTCGACCCTGTTCAAGGCGATCATGGGCTTCGTCAAGCTGGCAAAAGGCGAAATCTCGATCCTCGGGCTGTCGGTGCCGGCCGCGCTGAGGAGAAACCTCGTCGCCTATGTGCCCCAGGCCGAGGAAGTCGACTGGAACTTTCCGGTTCTCGTCGAGGACGTCGTGATGATGGGCCGTTACGGCCACATGAACATGCTGCGAATCCCTAAGAAGGTCGATCATGACGCGGTCGAGGCCGCCCTTGCGCGCGTCGGCATGAGCGACTTCCGCAAACGCCAGATCGGCGAGCTTTCCGGCGGCCAGAAGAAACGCGTCTTCCTCGCCCGCGCGCTGGCGCAGGACGGCCGCGTCATCCTGCTCGACGAGCCCTTCACCGGCGTCGACGTCAAGACCGAGGATGCGATCATCCGCCTGCTCATCGCCTTGCGCGACGAGGGCCGCGTGATGCTCGTCTCCACCCACAATCTCGGCAGCGTGCCGGAATTCTGCGACCGCACCGTGCTTCTGAAGAACACGGTGCTCGCCTACGGTCCGACGGCAACCACCTTCACCCGCGACAACCTCGAACTCGCCTTCGGCGGCGTGCTGCGGCATTTCGTGCTCGGCGGCGAAAGCCTGCACGACGATGCCGATCCGCGCCAGCTTGCCGTCATCAGCGACGACGAGCGCCCGCTCGTCATGTACGGCGCTCGGGACCGGATGGTGGCGCAGCCCGCAAAGCCGGAAACCGACCCTGAACCGGACGACAAATGATCGCGGCGCTCACCGAACCCTTCACCTACAGCTACATGCTGAACGCCATGTGGGTGAGCGCGCTCGTCGGCGCCGTCTGCGCCTTCCTCTCGGCCTACCTCATGCTCAAGGGCTGGTCGCTGATCGGCGACGCTCTCTCCCACGCGATCGTGCCCGGGGTCGCCGGCGCCTATATGCTGGGTCTCCCCTTCTCGCTCGGCGCCTTCTTTTCCGGCGCGCTCGCCGCGGCCACCATGCTGTTTCTGAACCAGCGCACGCGGCTGAAGGAAGACACGATCATCGGACTCATCTTTACCTCCTTCTTCGGCCTCGGGCTCTTCATGGTGTCGCTGTCGCCAACCTCGGTGAACATCCAGACGATCGTGCTCGGCAACATTCTCGCCATCACGCCGGCCGACACGCTGCAGCTTGCCATCATCGGCGTCGTGTCGCTCGCGATCCTCTGGGCGAAATGGAAGGACCTGATGGTGACCTTCTTCGACGAGAGCCACGCCCGTTCGATCGGCATCAACACGACCTTCCTGAAGGTCCTGTTCTTCACCCTGCTTTCGGCCTGCACGGTCGCAGCCCTTCAGACCGTCGGCGCGTTTCTCGTCATCGCCATGGTCGTGACCCCCGGGGCAACGGCCTATCTGCTCACCGACCGTTTCCCGAAGCTGATCGCGATCAGCGTGGCGATCGGTGCGCTGACAAGTTTTGTCGGCGCCTATGCGAGTTATTTCCTCGATGGCGCGACCGGCGGCATCATCATCGTACTGCAGACGCTGATCTTCATGCTCGCCT
This sequence comes from Sinorhizobium psoraleae, assembly GCF_013283645.1. Classification (GTDB taxonomy): domain Bacteria; phylum Pseudomonadota; class Alphaproteobacteria; order Rhizobiales; family Rhizobiaceae; genus Sinorhizobium; species Sinorhizobium psoraleae. The sequence goes on along the minus strand of NZ_JABEKV010000001.1, from coordinate 378,730 downwards.
TCGTCTTTGCCCCGAAGCACGGGCTCATCGCCGCCCGTCGTCGCGTGTCCGAGGCGCTGGAGGCCGTACGATGATCTCGCTCGACATGCTTCTCGCCGTCTTCGAATTCGAGTTCATGCGCAACGCGCTGCTGATCTCGGTCCTGGTCGCGATCCCGACGGCCATGCTCTCCTGCTTCCTCGTTCTCAAGGGCTGGTCGCTGATGGGCGACGCGATCTCGCATGCGGTCTTTCCGGGCGTCGTCATCTCCTACATCGTCGGCCTGCCGCTCGCCGTCGGTGCCTTTGCCGCCGGCATGTGCTGCGCGCTGCTCACCGGCTACCTCAAGGAAAACAGCCGCATCAAGCAGGATACGGTAATGGGCATCGTCTTTTCCGGCATGTTCGGTTTCGGCCTGGTGCTCTACACCAAGATCCAGAGCGACGTGCACCTCGATCACATCCTCTTCGGCGACATGCTCGGGATCGGCTGGCGCGACATCCTGGAAACGGGCATCATTGCGCTCGTTGCCGCCGGCATCCTCGGGCTCAAATGGCGCGACCTGTTGCTGCACGCCTTCGATCCGGCCCAGGCGCGCGCGGTTGGGCTTCCGGTCGGATGGCTGCACTACGGCCTGCTTGCGATCCTGTCGCTGACGATCGTCGGAGCCTTGAAAGCCGTCGGCCTCATTCTCGCGATTGCCATGCTGATCGCCCCCGGTGCGATCGCCTTTCTGCTCACGCGCACATTCGGCGGCATGCTGATCGCCGCCGTGATCGTCGCGGTCTTCGCCTCCTTCTTCGGCGTCTACCTGTCCTTCTTCATCGACAGCGCGCCGGCGCCGACCATCGTAATGCTGATGACGGCGATCTTCCTCGCTGCCTTCGCCTATTCCACATGGAAAACGGCGCGCCTCGCCGACTCATTGAATTCAGAGCCCCAGCGCCCTCATGACTAAGTATCCACCCCGGCCACGCCGGGGCGGAAAAATACTCGTCCGGTCGCTCTCCAGTCAGGCGCTCATGTGCTTGTTGCCACGTCTTTGAGCGTGACATTCATTCAAGCGCCAACGGTTTCGCGTCGCGGAATATCGGCGCAAGCTGACGAGCAAGCTCTTCGCTCAACGTGCGCATATAGGTGGCTGTTACATGATGCTTGTCGTAATAGACCTGCACATTGCCAATGACCGCAGGGCACATTTCGGCGGTGCAGAAATAATCGGAAAAGTCCAGGAAATGCAGGTTTTCCTTGAAGGAGACCGCGCGTGTCGGACTGATCGGGGCGAGCACCAATTCCCGCTGCACAGCGCATTTCGGCGAGAAACGACCATTGATTTCCACGCATTCGGGCACGTCAAAGCCAAACCAGGGCGTGTCGCGCATTGCCACGACCGGAATTCCCGCCGCCGCCAGCCTCTCCCATTGCCGTTGATAACCAGCGGGAACTTCTTCGATGCCATCGACCACCCGTGTGGACGTGGTGAAAATCAGATCCGGCTTCGTCGACAACAATCTTTCCATCAACAGTTCGTTCCACTTGGTGCAGGCGTCCCGATGTGCCGACGCCTCGGAGGTCTCCTGCGAACCCAGCGCGCAACTGCTCTTGGTGTAGGTGACAATCTTCCAGTCCGGATACCGCTGCAAGACGCCCTGCAGCGCCGGTAGCCAATGCACGCTGTGCGAGCCGCCAACGAGCGCCAGGGTGTGGCTCGCCTCTCTCGGCCCGTAACTGCAACTGAGCAAGGCGGCACCCTGCAGAGACTGGTGGCAGCCATCCCGATACACGTCTGCATCGTCCCATTTTACGGTCATGGGTCCAGGATGGATGGGGACATCGCTCGAACCCGGAGCAAGCCCTTTGATCGCCGCACCGGGATAACGCTCGGCATCGGCGACACGCAGTTGCTCCTCCGTCATGCTTTGACCGGCCTCCACTCTCCAGACGAACAGGCCCGCAGCGATCACAGCAAGGGCGATGATCGTTCCGAACGCCGTCTGCAACGGGCGGTCATCATTTTTCCGTCCGCGAAAACGCGCCTCCACGAGCCGCGTTGTGAAATAGGAAAGGACGATGGAGACGAGCAGGACGACCATGCCCTCTATGGGACCGGCCGAGGTTTGATACGAGTAGGTGAGATAGAAGACCAGGATTGGCCAATGCCAGAGATAGAGGCTGTAGGATATGCCCCCGAGCCACACGAGCGGCCGCGCGGCCAGCAGTCTTGCGACACCGAACCGCAACGGCGGGCCATCGCCACAAACAAGGATTGCTGCGGCGGCGAGCGTCGGCCAGAGGGCGGCGTAGCCGGGAAAAACAGTCGATATTTCAAGCAAGATGCCACAACTCAGAATCGCCGCGAAACCGATCCACCCGCCGATCGTCCGCTGCACTGGCGACAAATTGATACCGGGCAGCAGCAGGCGACTGATTCCACCAAGTGCGAACTCCCAGATCCGCGCAAAGGTGTCGTAGTAGGCGAATGCCTGGTTCCGGGACGTGCCGTAGATCGAGTAGGCAAGCGACAGTGCGAACACACTTGTGAGAAACACCAGCAGGTCGGTGGGCGATGGTCGGCGCCTTATCGAGGTAAATACGGCAACAGCCGCTGCCAGAATCAGCAGGCATTGGACCTGGGCTGACATTGCCCAGTAATGCTGGACCGGACTTCCCACCTCGTCTCGTGCGAGATAGTCGATCGCCGCGTCCGCCAGAAACCAGTTCTCGAGATATAGCGAACTGGCCACAATCTGATACATGCCGGTTTGCCATCGCATTCTCGGCAGCCAAAACGGCGCTGACATCGCGATCACGGCAAGCACCAAAAAGGACGCGGGCAGAAGTCGACGCGCCAATTTGGTGGCAAAGAGGATGAGATCCACGCGATGCTTGGCTTCGGCCTGTTGCGCCAGCGATCCGATGAGCAGGTAGCCGGAGACGATGAAGAACACATCGACACCACCAGAAACCCGGCCGATCCATATATGATATATCGCGACCAAGAGTGCGCCGATTGCCCGCAAGCCCTGAATGTCGTCGCGCCGTGGCGCAGCGCGAATATTCGGCTCGGCAATCACTTTACGTCGGGCGTGGTAATCAGGTCGGGCTGCCAGGGCAGCCTCAGCAGAGCCTCGAAACCGCTTCGTAGATCCAGCCGCCAATCCGCGTCACTCTCTCGAGATCAAATTAGCCTATCCTGCATCAGCAGATTAAAATGCTGCACCGCACAAAACAATGTCAAGGGCGGGGATCGGAGATACGGTTCACTTTCGGCGTCGAGTGTCACAAAGGTTGATAGGTCTCCTGTCGAGCAACCTCCGCGATCGCAATCTGTGCAATTGTTTCAGACGCACAACATCGCCGCAGAACTTTGATTTGCTGCGTGTTTTAAGCTGCGATTTGGGAAACATGCCGTAGACCAGAAGCTCAGCCGCCGACTGTGGAATAGCCGCCCTCGCGCCTCAATCCGTTGTGAGATTTCGGTATGAGTGAAAGTGCAGATCGGGCGATGCTTCAGCCGCTCCGCGTCGCCTTCAATCTCTCCTCGTCGAGCGCGATGCCAAGGCCGGACGCTTCGCCAAGTTCCAGCCAGCCGTTTTTGTGCCGCAGCGGAGCCGCCATCGGATAATCGCGCCGCTGCTCGCTCCACTCCGGATTGTCGTAAGGGTATTCGAGCCACGGCGCATCACCCACCCCTGCGGTCAGATGAGCGTTCGCCAGAACGCCGATGCCATTGGTCCAGGAGTGTGGAGTGAACATCACCCCCGCCTCGCGCGCCTGCCAGGCGAGCCTGCGGCAGCCGGTGATACCGCCGACCAGCGCCACGTCCGGCTGGATCACATCGAAGGCGCGCTCCTCGATGATGTCGCGGAATTCATAAAGCTCCCGCGTCATCTCGCCGCCGGCGATGCGCACGGAGGTCGCATCGCTCAGCCGGCGCATGCCCTTGCGGTCGGAGCGATGCAGCGGCTCCTCCATCCAGTAGATCCCTAGGCGCTCCAGTTCCTTCGCGACCGCCAATGCGTCCTTGAAGGTCCAGGCAAGCGTCGTATCCCAGGGCATGCGCCAGCCCTGGTTGCAGTCGACCATCAACTCCAGCCGGTCGCCGACGCGGGTTCGGATCGCCTCCAGCGCCCGCACATCCTCCCGCCAACCGTCTCGCCCGCCGGCGGAGGAGGTGAAGCGAACCTTCATTGCCGGAAAACCCTCCTCCAGATACCTTTCGGCCTGGGCCGCCATCGCGCCCGGATCACGAAGCACGCCGGAAGAGGCATAAAGGCGCACCCGGTCCGCCCGGCCGCCGAGCATGCGCCAGACGGGCTCGCCAACGATCCTGCCTGCGAGATCCCAGAGCGCCAGATCCATCGGCCAGCAGCGGCCATAGTGGAAGTTGATATGCGACAGCACCTCATAGTGCCGCTCGAGATGGCGCGGATCCTCGCCGATGAAGAGGCCTTCGTGGCCCTCGAAGCCTTTCATCAGGTCACCCGAGCCGATGCCCTCGCGGCCTTCGTCGTCGCGCACCCGGATGATCGTCGCGTCGAACTGTTTGCGCGGGCGCCCGTCCCAGCTTGCCTTGAACGGCGGATCGAGCGGCAGACGGTGATGGGTGATCTCGATGGAAACGATCTTGCTCATGGCTCCTCCGATCCGCCTCTTTGTTCTTACGTCTTGCAAGTGGCTACAGCGCCGCGCGTCTAATCAGACGCGCAAAGGTCGCTGTAGAACTTTAAATTTCTGCATGTTTTTGTCCTTAAATCGATTTCGATTTAAGGAATCATGCGGAGCCAAACTGCTGCCAGATGGTCTTGTAGTCGCAGTATTTGTCGATCGCGTGCACAGAACGGTCGCGACCGAAGCCGGACTGCTTAAAGCCGCCGAAGGGCGTCGCGAAACTCGACATGTCGTAGGTGTTGATCCACACCGTGCCCGCGTGGATCGCTTCCGAGAAGCGATGCGCCCGATCCATGTTGCGGGTGAAGACGGCGCCCGCGAGTCCATAGACCGTGTCATTGGCGATCCTCAGCGCCTCCTCTTCCGTTTCGAAGGGAATGGCGGCGAGCACCGGTCCGAAGACTTCCTGGCGCGCGAGCTTCATGTCATTTGTCACGTCGACGAAGACGCCCGGCGAAACATAATAGCCTCCGGTTTCGTCCATCACGCGTTCGGCACCAAAGACACGGCGTCCACCCTCCTTCTCGCCGGCCGCAATCATCGAAAGCACCTTTTTCATGTGGTTCTCCTCGATCAGCGCGCCGATCTGCGCCGAAGGGTCGAGCGGATGGCCGAGCGTAATCTCGCGTCTGGTCACCGCCTGGATCTTTTCGATCAATGCTTCCTGCACCGAGCGCTGGACGATCAGCCTCGTCGATGCGTGGCAGGTTTCGCCGGAATTGTAGAAACAGCCCCAGGCCGCCGCACTCGCGGCCGCATCGAGGTCGGCGTCCTCGAAGACGACGAGTGGCGACTTGCCGCCGAGTTCCAGCGCCACACGCTTGACGTTCGACTGCGCCGCATAGCCCATGATCAGCTTGCCGACTTCGGTCGAGCCGGTAAAGGCGATCATGTCGACATCCATGTGCAGCGCCAGCGGTTTGCCGGCCTCCTCGCCGTAGCCGGTAACGACGTTGAACACACCCGCCGGCAGCCCCGCTTCGATCGCGAGCTCCGCGAGCTTGATCGCCGAGAGCGAGGATTGTTCGGCCGGCTTCAGCACGACCGAATTGCCCGCGGCGATCGCCGGCCCGAGCTTCCAGGCGTCGATGATCAGCGGATAGTTCCACGGGGTGATCGCTCCGACGACGCCTAGCGGCACTTTCCGCACCAGAGCCCGGGCATTCGGTCCCGTCGGCGCGATCTCGTCATAGAGCTTGTCGATCATCTCGCCGTAATACTGGATGCCGTCGGCTGCGAGCCGGACATCGACATTGAGCGATGCCATGATCGGCTTGCCGACGTCGAGCGTTTCCAGCATCGCAAGCTCCTCGCCGTGCTGCCGGATGAGATCCGCCCATTTGAGCATGATCTTCTTTTTCTCCAGCGGTTCCTTCTTGCGCCAGATGCCGCTCCCGAACGCGGCGCGGGCGGCCGCGACAGCCGCATCGACATCGCCGCTATCGCCGCGGGCGAGTTCCGCGCCCGGCTTTCCATCCATCGGCCGGGCGCGCATGAAGGTCGCGCCGGATGCCGAAGGCCTGTGCGCGCCGTCGATGAAGTGCCGCCCCTCAGGCTTCAGTCCCGCCAAGAGGTTTTCCCAATAGGCGCGCGTATATTCCTGGGTCATCTCATTGTCCTTTCGCCAGCGCCATCATCCTCGCCGCGAACCGGTCGATATCGCCATCGGTCACCTCGCGGATCGTCGAGCGGCGCATAGGCTGGTTTTCCGGGGCACTCATTTCGCGAGCAAGATCGGTCGCGGAAAAGGCATCGAAGGCCCTCGGCAGCGTGCGGGCAACGCCGCAGCGGTCCATCAGATTGGAGACGAAGGCCGGAAGATCGGCCAGCCGATCAAGGCCACAGGCCCTGGCCGCATGGTCGAGATCGGCCGTGTCCGCCTCGACAAGCCAGCCGATCGTCGCCTCGAAGCCAAGCGCGGTGGCAAGCCCGTGATGCACCGGAGCGAGCCCGGCCAGGGCATGACTGATATTGTGGGCAATCGCCGTGCCGCAATTGTCGATGGCAATGCCGGCGTAACAGGAGCCGAGCAGCACCTTGCCGCGGGCTTCCAGATTGGCGGGTTCCCTGATTGCCGTTTCCAGCGCGCCGGTGATCAGCCGCAGCGCCTCATGAGCGTAGAACTGGGCGCCAGCCTGCGTGTTGCGGTTGGTCGCCGCCTCGAAAGCGTGGACGAATGCATCGAGCCCGCACCAGGCGGTGAGACTGGCCGGCAGGCTCACCGTCAGCGATGGATCGAGAAGCACGAGATCGGCCTTGGTCTCCGCCCCCCAGATCCAGAGCTTCTTGCCTTCCGGCCCGGAGAAGATGTTGGTGGCGGAGGTCTCCGATCCCGTGCCCGCGGTCGTCGGCACCAGAATCTTCTTCAAACGATCTTTCGGCAGCGGATTGGCGGCGAGCGCATAGTACATCGGATCCCGGCCCGAGGCGGCACAACAGGCAACGATCTTGGCGATATCGAGCGCCGAGCCGCCGCCGATGCCGATCACGAGATCGGATCCCATCACCGTTTCAAGCGCCGCATGAAGGTGGGCGAGTTTCGGCTCTCCGGTGAAATCGGAGAAGATGCAGGCGGGGATGCCCTCCCGCTCGACGGCTTTCGCAATGCATTCGGCCAGCCCGGATTTTGCGAGGAAGCCATCGATGACAATGGTCGCGCGCCGCGTTCCAAGCCCCTTCGCGGCCTCGCCGATCGCCTGATGAATATTGTCTCCGAAGCGGATTTCCGGAATGAAGGAGGTGGAGAACTGCACGGGTCGTGTTCCTGGCTGGCCTTTGTCGCGGCTTTACCCTGCAACACAATCTGATATTTTCAAATCCGGTGAATTTTCAGCCTTTTTGATAACCTGAAGTCATGGAAAACCGTCTGCTCGATCGTATCCCGCTGGAAGCCTTCCGCGTCTTCGACGCCGCCAGCCGGCACATGAACTTTTCTCGCGCCGGGCGGGAGCTCAACATCACTCAGGCGGCCGTGAGCCGGCGCATCAAGACGCTTGAAGATCATCTGGGCAGTCCGCTGTTCAGCCGCCGCGGCAAGAACCTGGAACTGACACCGCAGGGAGAGCGGCTTTTCCAGCGGGTACGCGCCTCGCTCGATTATCTGGAGGAAAGCCTCGAACCTTTCGGTGGCGCCGCCGGCCAGGTGATCTCCATCGCCGCCAGCGGCTCGGTCTCCCATCTCTGGCTCGGCACACGGCTGCGCGAATTCGGCAAGGAGAACCCGGGTATATCGATCCGTCTCCTGACGACCGACAGCCCGTCCGAGCTTGCTTCGGAAAACAACGATCTGGTCATCCTCTATTCGACCGGGGACCATCCGCGCTGGTCGCTGACCTTGCTGATGGCCGAAGAGCTGGCGCCGGTGGCCTCGCCCGAATACCTCGCCGCCAGGGGCCTCGACGCGCCCGACCTGCGGCCAGAAACCATCGCGACGCTCGATCTCATCGACTACGACCGCTTCAATGCCCACTGGATTTCGTTCCAGAAATGGTTCGAGCGGATCGAGCGCTCCCGGAACGGCGCGAAGCCACGCCCGAAATATACGTTCTCGACCTATGTGATGGCGATCGATGCGGCATTGCGCGGCGACGGCGTGGCGCTTGGCAGCCTCGGCCTGGTGCGGGAACATCTCGACGATGGCCGCCTGGCGATGCTCGGCCAACGCAGCCTCGCCTCCGGCTACGGCTATTATCTCGGGCTGCCGCGCAACCGGCCGTCGACAGACGAGGTGCTTCGCCTCCACGCAGCACTGAGCAGGCCGGCATGAACGGCGTGCCTTACATGGACCAGCGGCTCCGGCGCAGTGAAACTTTGGCTGCGTGCTCTACCGCGCTCACGATTTGCGTCGGCCGGGCGCTTTTCAAGACGGGGCGCTGACACCGGATGGAGAAGAAGCAAAAAGGCCGTTCGGGCATCGCCTTTTTCTTCCTCGCCGTGGGGCTCGTCTTCACGGCGATCCTCGCGACCGTTCTCCTTGCCAACGAGCAACGCAACCTGAAACAACTCCTCACGGTTGCCGGACTGCCGACGACATTCCTGGAGGAGGCGAAGCAGGAGACGAAGCAAGCCGAGCCGGTGCGCGAACTCCGCAAGAAGCCGGAACCGCCGCGTGTGTTACTGCCTTCCCGGACCTTTGAGGATCTGCATACACCGGAACAGCAGTTTCTGCGCGAGATCCGCAGCGACCCGCGCGCGCTTTGCGAGGGCTTGCGCGAGGCGGGCTTTCGTGAACTCGAGTGGAAATCTGCGGAGAGCGGCCGGTGGGAATGCTCGTCGCTCGTGCCGCTTGCCCGACCTGGCGAAGACACCCCCTCGTCGATCTTCATCTTCGTCAAAGGCAGTGGCGAAGACGAGATCACATCGTTCCGCGTGAAGTTGAACATCGAACGCCCCGATGACACGCAGGCCGTCACCAGCGGCGCCGCCAAAGCCGCCTCGGTCTTCCTGACGCAGGTCCGCTGGGCGGATAGTGAAGGCATTGCCCTGCGAATCCAGGCGCTCAAGGAATTCGACGTCAAACGCTTCGGCAGCCGCATCCAGTTCAAGCAGGAATCGGGCGACGTTCCCCGCTACAATTTTCTCGCCAACCAGGCGGCGCGAACACGGCCGAAAAGTATCGCCGAACGCTTTTTCGATCGCGGCAAATGGCTGGCCCCGGGCGACGGTTCGGCGGTTTCCTTCGTGCGCGGTCCGGCAGCCTGGAACGTGCCGGACGCAGTGTCTGAGCCAAGCGGCGCTTCTCAATCCGCAAGCGAACAGCCGGAGCGTTGAAATGCCACGGCTCAGCGGTCGATGCGGGTGGAAAGAATGATCGACGACAGCGTCTTCTCGACCCCGTCGATTTCGCCGATGCGATCGATCAGCAGGTCGAGCTCGCTGATCGAGGCGGCCGCGACGATCGCAATGAGATCGAAACTGCCGCTGACGGAATGCAGCGTGCGGATCTCGCGGATGGCGCCGAGTTCGGGAGTGACCCGGCTTAACGCCCGCGGCGCGATGGTGATCAGCACATGCGCTTTCACCAGGCCTTTTTCATAGCTTTCCGAAAGCCGCACGCCATAGCCGGCAATCACGCCCTCGCGCTCCAGTCGCTCGATTCGCGCCTGTACCGTCGTGCGAGAAAGCCCAAGCCGGCGCGCGATCGTCGCCGTCGGCATGCGTGCATTCTCGCTCAGGATGGCCAGAAGTTCGCGGTCCTTGCCGGTCACTTGCATATCGTCGACTCTCTTTGGCGAATTGCCGAATATTGTTTGGCGATTTAGCCATATTGACGCTTCAAATCAACGTATCATCGAGGGAAAATGGGTCTGAAGCTCATACCCTGGGGAAAAGAATGAAAGACATTGTTGTCATCGGTGCCGGCAAGATCGGCTCCACCATTGCTCGCATGCTGGCGCATACCGGCGACTATCGCGTCTGCGTTGCCGATCGCAGTGCCGAGCAGCTGCAACAGGTCGAAAAGCACGACGCGATTTCGACCGCGACCATCGACATCGGCGACAGGAAGGCGCTCGTCGGTCTGCTAACCGGCAAGTTTGCGGTACTGAGCGCCGCTCCGTTTCACCTGACGGTCGCCATCGCCGAGGCCGCTGCCGAAGCCGAAATCCATTATCTCGACTTGACCGAAGACGTCGAATCGACCCGCCAGGTCAAGGCGATCGCGGCCAAGGCGAAGACCGCCTTCATCCCGCAATGCGGCCTTGCGCCCGGCTTCATCTCGATCGTCGCCAACGATCTGGCGAAGCGCTTCGAGACGCTCGAAAGCGTACGCATGCGTGTCGGCGCCCTGCCGCAATATCCGTCGAACGCCCTCAACTACAATCTGACCTGGAGTACAGACGGCGTCATCAACGAATATATCGAGCCTTGCGAAGCGATCGTCGAAGGTTCGCTGATCGAAGTCCCGGCGATGGAGGAGCGTGAGGAATTCTCCCTCGACGGCGTCACCTACGAGGCCTTCAACACCTCCGGCGGCCTCGGCACGCTCTGCGAAACCCTGAAGGGCAAGGTCCGCACGCTGAACTACAAGACCATCCGCTATCCCGGCCATGCCGCCATCTTCAAGGCGCTCCTGAACGACCTCGGCCTGCGCCATCGCCGCGAGGTGCTGAAGGACATTCTGGAGAACGCCCTGCCGACCACCACGCAGGACGTCGTCGTCATCTTCGTCACGGTCTCCGGTTTCCGCGAGGGCCGGCTGGTCCAGGAGACCTACGCCAACAAGGTCTATAGCGGCGTCGTCGCCGGACGAATGCAGAGCGGCATCCAGATCACCACGGCAGGCAGCATCTGCGCCGTTCTGGACATGCTCGCTGACGGCAAGATCGCGTCGAAGGGCTTCATCCGCCAGGAAGACATCGCGCTCGACACTTTCCTTGCCAACCGCTTCGGTCACTACTACGCGCAGAAGCACGAGACGGAGCGCGCCGCAAGCTGAGCTTTCGTCGGCGCGAAACGCGCGTGGCGTTTCCACCGCGCGTCCTCAGGATGAAACCCAGAAATGCCCGGATCACCTCCGGGCATTTTTCGTTTTTCGTTCACGGTAAAAATCTTGCACATGACGGTGAGAAAGCGCGCGGACTCCGCCTCGCAGCGCTTGTCGGCTGCCCGATCTGAGCCGTCCAATCGCGATGAGCTCGAAGGTGCGATTTCCCTAATTCGGGCCTGCCGGCCATCTCCTCCCCGCAAGCGGGGCGAAGGAGACTCGCGGCAAGCGCCAGCTCAAAGTTCACTCCCCCGCCTGCGGGGGGAGAGGGTCAGAGTGAGGAGCAATCCCCCCGCGTTAGCAAAGCCGAGCTGCCGCTCGCTCGACAGACTTCGAACGTCGCCATGGCCGACAGCGGTGATTGAACACAAAAAACCCCGCTCGAGGCGGGGTTCGATAGGCATTATCCCTTGTCGGGATGTCCCTTTCAGGCGGGGATGACGATCTCCCCGAGCTTCGTCAGTTCGGCGATGAATTGCTCGAGACGAGTCTTCTTCTCGTCGCCCGCACCCTCCAGTTCAGCACGAACTGCTTCGATGCGATTCTCCAGCACCGTGGGGTCGAGTTCGTCGACGTGGACGGCGGACTCGGCAAGCAGCGTGCAACCGGTCGGCAGGATGTCGGCGAAGCCGCCGAATACCGCAAAGCGTTCGGTCTTGCCGTCAGCCGTCTTCACGGTAACCACGCCCGGCTTGACGGTCGTCATCGTCGGCGCATGATTGGCCATCACGGTCATCTCGCCCTCGGTGGCAGGGATGACGACTTCCGTCACCTTTTCCGAAAGCAGCAGGCGCTCGGGGGAAACAAGTTCAAAATTGAAACTGTCGGCCATGACCATTCACTTCTGGTGCGCGCGCCACACAGGTGGCTGCGGCTGTGCATGTTCTCTGCCGCTTGCCGCGGCAGGATGAAAACCGCGGCGCGAAGTGCCCGCGCCACGGTTCACGATGCTGATTAAGCGGCTTCGGCAGCCAGCTTCTTTGCCTTCTCGATCGCTTCGTCGATGGAGCCGACCATGTAGAAAGCGGCTTCCGGCAGGTGGTCGTATTCACCGTCGACAAGGCCCTTGAAGCCCTTGATCGTGTCTTCGAGCGCAACCAGCTTGCCCGGCGAACCGGTGAAGACTTCGGCGACGAAGAACGGCTGCGACAGGAAGCGCTCAATCTTGCGGGCGCGGGCAACCGCCAGCTTGTCCTCTTCGGAAAGCTCGTCCATGCCAAGGATGGCGATGATATCCTGGAGCGCCTTGTAGCGCTGCAGCGTCGACTGCACCTTGCGCGACACCTCGTAGTGTTCTTCGCCGACGATCATCGGGTCGAGCATGCGCGAGGTCGAGTCGAGCGGGTCCACGGCCGGGTAGATGCCCTTTTCGGCGATCGAACGCGACAGAACGGTCGTTGCGTCGAGGTGGGCGAACGAGGTCGCCGGCGCCGGGTCGGTCAAGTCGTCAGCCGGGACGTAGATGGCCTGAACCGAGGTGATCGAGCCCTTGGTCGTCGTGGTGATGCGTTCCTGCATCGCGCCCATGTCGGTCGCGAGCGTCGGCTGATAACCCACGGCCGAAGGAATACGGCCGAGCAGCGCCGACACTTCCGAACCCGCCTGGGTGAAGCGGAAGATGTTGTCGACAAAGAAGAGAACGTCCTGGCCTTCGTCACGGAACTGTTCAGCGACCGTCAGACCGGTGAGCGCGACGCGAGCGCGTGCGCCCGGCGGTTCGTTCATCTGGCCGTATACGAGTGCGGCCTTGGAGCCTTCGCCACCGCCGTGCTTGTTCACGCCCGATTCGATCATTTCGTGGTAAAGGTCGTTGCCTTCGCGGGTGCGTTCACCGACGCCTGCGAAGACCGAGTAGCCACCGTGAGCCTTGGCGACGTTGTTGATCAGCTCCATGATCAGAACGGTCTTGCCGACGCCTGCACCGCCGAAGAGGCCGATCTTGCCGCCCTTTGCATAGGGAGCGAGCAGGTCGACGACCTTGATGCCGGTGACGAGGATCTGCGCTTCCGTCGACTGCTCGACATAGGCCGGTGCTTCCTGGTGGATCGCGCGGCGTCCCGAGGTTTCCAGCGGACCGGCTTCGTCGACCGGCTCGCCGATGACGTTCATGATGCGGCCGAGGGTTTCCTTGCCGACCGGAACAGAGATCGGGCCGCCGGTGTCGGTGACCGACTGGCCGCGAACCAGACCTTCGGTCGAGTCCATGGCGATCGTGCGGACGGAGTTTTCACCGAGATGCTGCGCGACCTCGAGAACGAGGCGGTTGCCCTTGTTATCGGTTTCCAGCGCGTTCAGGATCTGCGGGAGTTGACCTTCCTCGAAAGCGACGTCGACGACGGCGCCGATAACCTGCGTGACGCGACCGACAGCGCCGGTAGCCGCAACGACTGTCTTGGCGGAAGCTGCCTTACGCGGTGCAGCGGGCTTCTTCGCCGCTGCGGTTTCTTTCGGGGTAGCTGCCTTAGCCATAATTCTTACCCTCTTTCGTAACCTTAGAGCGCTTCCGCGCCAGAGATGATTTCAATGAGTTCCTTGGTGATCTGCGCCTGCCGCTGACGGTTGTAGTTGAGCGTCAGCTTGTTGATCATCTCACCGGCATTGCGCGTCGCATTGTCCATGGCGCTCATCTTGGCGCCCATTTCCCCAGCGACATTCTCGAGCAGAGCCCGGAAGATTTGCACCGAGATGTTGCGCGGGATGAGATCGGTCAGGATGGCGCCCGCGTCCGGCTCGTATTCGTAGATCGCCGATGCGTCCGCAGTCTCGGCAGCGGATACATCGCCAGCCGACGCCGGGATGAGCTGCTGCGCGGTCGGAACCTGCGAAATGACGGACTTGAACTCGGAGTAGAACAGCGTGCAGACATCGAACTCGCCCTTCTCGAAGAGCCCGATGACCTTGTGTCCGATCTGATCGGCGTTTTCGAAGCCGATCTTCTTGACCTCACGCAGGTCGACGCGGTCGATGATCAGCGACGCGAATTCCCGCCGCAGGATATCGAAGCCTTTCTTGCCGACGCAGATGATCTTCACGGTCTTGCCGGCCAAAAGCAGCTTGCGCACATGATCGCGGGCAAAGCGCGCGATCTGCGAGTTGAAGCCGCCGCAGAGGCCGCGTTCCGCCGTGCAGACGATCAGGAGATGCGTATCGTCCCTGCCGGTTCCCGTCATCAGCCGCGGCGCGCTGTCGTCCGCACCAACCGCCTGGGCGATGTTGGCGAGAACGGCAGCCATACGCTGCGAATAAGGCCGGGCGGCCTCGGCCGCCTCCTGCGCACGCCGAAGCTTCGCCGCGGCGACCATCTTCATCGCCTTGGTGATCTTCTGCGTCGCCTTGACGGAGGCGATCCGATTTTTCAGATCCTTAAGTGAAGGCATCCGTTGTCCGTCCTAAATGAAACCCGCTCAGGCGAAAGACTTGGCGAAGCTGTCGATTGCAGCCTTCAGCTTGCCCTTGGTGTCGTCGGAAATCGCCTTTTCCGTGCGGATCGTCTCCAGCACGTCCTTGCCTTCCGAGCGCAGGTAGGAAAGCAGGCCCTGCTCGAACTTGCCGACCTCATTGACCGGCAGCTTGTCGAGATAGCCGTTGACGCCTGCGAAGATCACCGCGACCTGCTCTTCCGTCTTCAGCGGCGAGAACTGCGGCTGCTTCAGGAGTTCGGTCAGGCGGGCACCGCGGTTGAGCAGGCGCTGCGTCGCGGCATCGAGGTCCGAGCCGAACTGGGCGAAGGCCGCCATTTCACGGTACTGGGCGAGTTCGCCCTTGATCGAGCCTGCGACCTGCTTCATCGCCTTGATCTGCGCCGAGGAGCCGACGCGCGAAACCGACAGACCGACGTTAACGGCCGGACGGATGCCCTGATAGAACAGGTCGGTTTCAAGGAAGATCTGGCCGTCGGTGATCGAGATCACGTTGGTCGGGATGAACGCGGACACGTCGTTGCCCTGCGTTTCGATGACCGGCAGAGCCGTCAGCGAGCCGGCGCCCTTGTCGTCGTTGAGCTTTGCAGCGCGCTCCAAGAGGCGGGAATGCAGGTAGAAGACGTCGCCCGGGTAAGCTTCGCGGCCCGGCGGGCGGCGCAGAAGCAGCGACATCTGACGGTAGGCGACAGCCTGCTTGGAAAGGTCGTCGTAGCCGATGAGCGCATGCTTGCCGTTGTCGCGGAAGTATTCACCCATTGCGCAGCCGGCGAACGGAGCGAGATACTGCATCGGAGCCGGATCGGAGGCGGTAGCAGCAACGATGATCGAATACTGCAACGCGCCGCGCTCTTCGAGAACCTTAACGAACTGCGCGACGGTCGAACGCTTCTGGCCGATAGCGACGTAGACGCAGTAGAGCTTGTCCTGCTCCGGGCCGTTGTCGTGGATCGGCTTCTGGTTCAGGAAGGTGTCGAGGATGATTGCGGTCTTGCCGGTCTGGCGGTCACCGATGACGAGCTCGCGCTGGCCGCGGCCGACCGGGATGAGGGCGTCGATCGCCTTGAGACCGGTCGACATCGGCTCGTGAACCGACTTGCGCGGAATGATACCCGGAGCCTTGACATCAACGCGGGCGCGCTGCTTGGCGTTGATCGGGCCCTTGCCGTCGATCGGGTTGCCGAGCGCGTCAACGACGCGGCCGAGCAGCTCCGGACCAACCGGGACGTCCACGATGGCGCCGGTCCGCTTGACGGTGTCGCCTTCCTTGATGTCACGGTCGGAACCGAAAATAACCACACCGACGTTGTCGGCTTCGAGGTTCAGCGCCATGCCGCGAATTCCGCCCGGGAATTCGACCATCTCGCCTGCCTGTACGTTATCCAGGCCGTAGACGCGGGCGATACCGTCACCGACGGAAAGCACCTGGCCGACTTCGGAGACTTCTGCTTCCTGGCCGAAATTTTTGATCTGATCTTTGAGAATTGCGGAAATTTCCGCGGCGCGGATATCCATCAGCCGACCTCTTTCAGTGCAAGCTTAAGGGTAGAGAGTTTGGTGCGAAGGGAGGTGTCAATCTGGCGGGACCCGACCTTGACGATCAGACCTCCAAGAATAGACGGGTCGACGGTGACGTTGACCGCCACGTCTTTGCCGGTGACGCCCTTGAGCGTCGCCTTCAATTCAGTTTCCTGCGCCGGGGTAAGCGCATGGGCCGACGTGACGTCGGCAGAGATTTCACCACGATGGCGCGCGGCGAACAGGCGGAACGCCTTGATGACGCCTGGCAGCACAAAGAGGCGGCGATTGCGCGCGACAACCTTGAGGAAGTTGCCGACCAGCCCGGAAAAACCGGCCTTCTCCACGATCGCGGATATAGCCTTGAACTGGTCGTCGGCAGAAAAGACAGGGCTGACGATCAGCCGCTTGAGATCGTCGCTGCCGTCGATCAGCGCCTGGACGCGATCGAGATCGGCGCCGATCGCTTCGATCGAACCGGCTTCGAGGGCAAGTTCGAAGAGCGAGGACGCATATCTTTCTGCAACACCGGAAATAAGCTGGGATGTGTCTGCCACGGGCACAAGCTTCTCTCAAATTCATCCAAGAACGTCAGCTGCGGCGAACCGCTGACTTAACATCTTGAATTTGCTGCAATAACTCGCAGGATATCGAGGCCGTTGCGACCCAATTCCCCGCAATTCGCGGTTCGTCTAGCATAGGATGTTTGGACTCGCAACACGCCAACGGCAGGAATGCGGCATAAGTCGACCCTGCGGGGCGAATTTTGCCGTAAATCCCGAACGGAACGTCGAAATCGTGCCTACGCGCGTCAGATCAGCCCGAAAACATAGGCAAGCGGCAGGATCGCAAGCACCGCCTGAATGGCAAGGGCGATCCAGTTGAAAAGTGTCCCGCCATTGTCGCTCATCATCGACAGGATCCGTCCGAAGGCGGCGAGCGAGAAGGCGGCACCGACGGCGAGATAGACCATCGGCTGGGCGAGCAGGATGGCGCCGAGGCCGAGGCCGAGATGCATGCCGCCCATGGTGGAACGGGCTTCCGCAAGACCGCCGCGGCGCCCCTCTGCAATGCCGATCCCGGCCGCACGAAAGGCAAGGCGCGGCGCAAAGAGCATGACGAGGCCGATGAGCGCGGCGGCCGCCGCCGCGCAAAATGCCAGCAACTCCCCGGTTTCCGTCGGAATGTAGAGCTCCATGCCGTCCCCGCTGATGAATCATCCTCATTGCGTCGCGTGGTTCTTTGCAAGCGCCGCGCCGGGGAGGTCTAGCGCATGTCGTCGCCGATGTGAATCCGCTCCGTGCCGTTCACGCCATCGATCACAGAAAACTCTGGGGATCGATGTCGAGTTGCACGCTGATCGATCCCCTCTCTTTCGGTCCGCCCGCAATCATCGCTTTGACAAAGGCTTGCATGTCGCTGTTGCGCCGCCCGTGGACGAGCAACCGGAACCGGTGCCGCCCGCGGATGAGCGCGAGCGGTGCCTCGGCCGGGCCGAGTATTGCAATGCCGTCGACGCGCGGGGCAGCCATGCGCAAGCCGCGCGCATGGCTCTCGGCGTCGTTACGCGAATCGGCCGAAACGATGATCGAGGCAAGCCGGCCGAAGGGCGGCAGGGCAGCGCGCTCCCGTTCATTGATCTCGCGCTCGTAGAAGGCATCCGAATCACCGGAAACGATCGCCTGCATGACCGGGTGCTGCGGCTGATAGGTCTGCAGCAGGCCAAGGCTCTTCAGGCCCGTTCGCCCGGCGCGACCCGTGACCTGCGAGAGAAGCTGGAACGTCCGCTCCGCCGCGCGCGGATCGCCGTTGGCGAGGCCGAGGTCGGCGTCAACGATCCCGACCAGCGTCATCATCGGAAAATTATGGCCCTTGGCGACGAGCTGGGTGCCAATGACGATATCCGCTTCGCCGCGTGCGATCGCTTCCAGTTCCAGCCGCAGTCGTTTGACGCCCATCAGATCGGACGAGAGCACGATCGTCCGAGCCTCGGGAAAATGCCGCTCGACCTCCTCGGCAATACGCTCGACTCCGGGGCCGCAGGCGACCAGGTGATCGAGCGTGCCGCATTCGGGGCAAGCTTCCGGCGTCGGCTCCGAATAGCCGCAATGATGGCACTGGATCTGGCCGCGGAAGCGGTGCTCGACGAGCCAGCTCGAGCAGTCCGGGCATTGGAAGCGATGGCCACAGACGCGGCAGAGCGTCAGCGGTGCATAGCCGCGCCGATTCAGGAACAGGAGCGCCTGTTCACCGCGGCCGATCGCCTTTCCGATCTGGTCGAGGAGTACCGGCGAGAGAAAGCCGCCGCGCTCGGGTGGATGGCGGCGCATGTCGACGACGCCGAGATGCGGCAGCGCCGCATCGCCGAAGCGCGTCGGCAGGTGGATCGGCCTGTAACGGCCCATCTCGCCGTTGACCCGGCTTTCGACTGATGGCGTTGCCGAGACCAGCACGACCGGAAAGTTGCTGATCCTGCCGCGCACGACCGCCATGTCGCGGGCATTGTAGAAGACGCGGTCCTCCTGCTTGTAGGCGGGATCGTGCTCCTCGTCGACGATGATCAGGCCCAGGTCCTCGAAGGGCAGGAACAGGGCCGAGCGGGCACCCGCGACGACACGCACCTGGCCCGTCGTCACCTGCCGCCATACCTTCTCGCGTGTTCTGGGCGCGAGATCGGAATGCCATTCGGCCGGCTTCGAACCGAAGCGGTCCTGGAAGCGTTCGAGGAAGCTTGCCGTGAGCGCGATTTCCGGCAGCAGGATCAGCACCTGTTTGCCGGCACGTAAGGTCGCGGCGATCGCCTCGAAATAGACCTCGGTCTTGCCGGAGCCGGTGATGCCATCGATGAGGGAAACGGAGAACTTTTCCTCTTCCACCGCCGCCAGCAGATCGACTGCGGCATCCTTCTGCGCGCCCTCCAGCCGGGGAGCTGCGAACTCCGGGTCGGGCAGTGCGACAACGGGCGGCGGCGGCATGAAGACGGTTTCGAATACGCCCTGTGCGGTAAGGCCCTCGACGACGCTCGAGGAAACGCCCGCCGCATGCGCGAGCCCGGATCGCGTCCAGGAAAAACCGTCACTCGCCGCCGCGATGACGCGTTCCCGCGCCGAGGTCATGCGCTCCGGCCGCATGTCCGTGAGGCGCAGCGCTTCCACCATCGGCTCGGGGTCGAAAGCCGCCGGCGCGCGCAACGCCATGCGTGCCACGAGGCCGGGCGGTGTCACCGTGTAGGCCGCCACCCAGTCGAGAAAGGCGCGCATGTCGCCCGTCAGCGGCGGACAGTCGAAAACCTTCTCAATCTGCTTCAGTTTCCTCGGATCGACCATGCCGTCATCGGCGCCGTCCCAGACGACACCCACGACCAGGCGCGGTCCGAGCGGCACCTGCACGATCGATCCCGGCTCGACCGCCATGCCATCCGGCACCACATAGGAATAGGCCTTCGCCGCCGGCATCGGCACCAGGACAGGCACGACGCGGCGATCAATTACGGCCCCGAATAAATCGGTTGAATCAAGAGTCATTTTGCCGTGACCTTGCCACCGCTTTCAGTTAAAGAAAACTGCGCAGCGAACCGCTGCCTTGTGGATAGCAGGGTTTGTCACGGTTCCATCAGAGTTTCAACGCGCGCGGTTTCTGCCCGCGGATTTTCCGTCAGGCAGACATGCGCCCGAACGGCAATAATGCCCCAAGGGAGAAACCTCCATGAAATTTTTCGTTGATACCGCCGATGTGAAGGAAATCCGGGAATTGAATGATCTCGGCCTGCTCGACGGCGTCACCACCAACCCCTCGCTGATCCTGAAGTCTGGCCGTGATATCGTCGAAGTCACCAAGGAAATCTGCTCGATCGTCGACGGACCGGTTTCTGCGGAAGTGACGGCAACCGAATACAGCGAGATGATGAAGGAGGCGGCCGCCCTTTCGAAGATCGCCGACAACATCTGCATCAAGGTGCCGCTGACGCTCGACGGCCTCAAGGCCTGCAAGGCGCTGACTTCGGACGGTCACCAGACGAACGTCACCCTCTGCTTCTCCGCCAACCAGGCGCTGCTTGCCGCCAAGGCCGGCGCGACCTTCGTCTCGCCCTTCATCGGCCGCCTCGACGACATCGCCTTCGACGGCATGGATCTCATCCGTGAAATCCGCCACATCTTCGACAACTACGGCTACGAGACGGAAATCCTTGCCGCCTCGGTGCGCACGGTCAACCATGTCAAGGAAGCAGCCCTCATCGGCGCCGACGTCGTCACCGCGCCGCCGGCAACACTGAAGGCGCTCGTCAAGCACCCGCTGACCGACAAGGGCCTGGAAATGTTCCTGGCCGACTGGGCGAAGACCGGCCAGAAGATCGGCTGATCAAGCTACAGAAATCCGAAAGGGTCTCGCAGCGATTGCGGGGCCTTTTTCTATTCGTCGTCCATGAGGCCGGTGAGGCGTATCCCGTCGATCCAGGTCGCACCGTCCCTGCGGATCACCCGTCGCGGCCGAACGTCGCAGCGCTCCTGCACCGCCGACGCCAGACGGGGCTTAGCGCATTCGCCGCACAACCAGAACCGTCAGAATCGAATTTTTTCCAGAGCCGGACGTGGGTCGAATACGGCATCGCTGTCGGCGGCGAGTTCGTAGACCGTATGCCTTTCCAGCGCACGCGTGACATCCGCCGGATCGCCGTCGAGCGCTTCGGGCGCGATCAGATTGCCGACGCGGAAATCGAAAAGGTCGCCCTTCTTGTTCAGAAGCTCATGGAACACCGTCATGTCACGCAGTTCCGTCGACCATTTGGCGAACCAGTAGAAGAGACCGGAATTGCGCGCGCTCATATGAACCGGCAGGATCGGGAGGCCGTACTTGCGCGCGAAGCCGACGGCGGAGCTTTTCCAAGGACGTTCGTTGAGCCGCCCATCGGCCCAGTAGGCGATGCGGCCCGAAGGAAAAAGCACGGTTGCCTTGCCCTCTTCGATAGCGCGATTGGTGACCTGCAGCGTTTCGCGAGCCTTGAGCTTGCTCTTGTATTCTTCGCGCCACTCGACCGGAATGACCATCTCGACGAAGCGAGGATTGACCCGAATCGCATCTCGATTGGCGAAGAACATCATGTCCGGGCGACGGGACTTCAAGAGATCGAAGACGGCGATGCCGTCGGCAATGCCGGTCGGATGGTTGCTGACGAGGAGAAAGCCGCCCGTCGTCGGAATGCGCTCAGCCTTGTCGACGCGAACGTCGAGCGAAAGCAGCGAGCTCAAGTGCTCGAAGGCCTGGAAACCGGGCATGTTGGCGACGGCGTCGGCGAACTCTATCGCCTTGCGGTAGTTGAGCAGCGTGTAGAGAAAGGGCCGTATTACCGGCCACAACGGATGCCGGACGATCTTCTTGCCGCGCTCGGCAATCAGCATGTCGACGATATGGCCGGGCTGCCCTTGTGAAACCAGGGCAATGGCCTCAGCAAAGTGCGCGAATCCGTCCCCCATATCCCGTCTCGCCATAGTCCCATCCGCGTTTGCTGATCGAACATCGCAGTTCAATATGATCGAACAATGACAAATTCCAAGAGGTGGCGTTAGCAAAAACATAAGACGCCGGCGACATTCTGGACGGCACACGAAATCGCCGGAGCGACAATGAACGAGCTTCTTGCAATTGGTCACCCCGAAGTCATGGCGGAACGCCAGCGCTGGCTGGCGAGCCTCGGCCGGGAGCGCCGACTGTCCGCAAAAACCGTCGAGGCTTACGAGCGCGACACCCGACAATTCCTGACCTTCCTGACCGGCCATCTCGCCGGGGCGCCGCGCTTGGCGGACATCCGCACACTGCGCCCGGCCGACCTGCGCGGCTTTCTCGCACAGCGGCGCAAGCAGGGTGCGGGCGCACGCACCCTCGGACGCGGGCTCGCGGGGCTTCGCTCTTTCCTGCGCTATCTGGAGAAAAATGGCCTCGCCAATGCCGCCGGTGCCCAGGCGGTGCGCTCGCCGAAGCAGCCGAAATCCCTGCCGAAACCGCTGACGGACCGCGAAGCGCTGACGGTCGTCACGGCGGACGCGCAACTCGCGGAAGAGCCGTGGATCGCGACCCGTAACGCCGCCGTTCTGACGCTGCTCTACGGCTGCGGCCTGCGCATATCCGAGGCGCTCGCGCTGACGCTCAATGACTTTTCCGGCGCCAGTTCCTCGCTGCGTATCACCGGCAAAGGCGGCAAGACGCGAATCGTTCCGCTCATTGCCGCGGCGACCGACGCCGTGGCGACCTACACAAGGCTTTGTCCCTACCACCTCGCCGCGGATGCGCCGATGTTTCGCGGCAGCCGGGGCGCAACGCTTCAGCCGGCGATCATCCAACGCGAGATGCAGAAGCTGCGGGCAGCACTCGGCCTTCCCGATTCGGCGACACCGCACGCGCTGCGTCATTCCTTCGCCACGCATCTTCTCGCCGGCGGCGGCGACCTGCGCACCATCCAGGAACTGCTTGGCCATGCCAGCCTCTCGACGACGCAGGTCTACACCGGCGTCGATTCGACGCGCCTCCTCGAAATTTACGATCGAGCCCATCCGCGCGCCTGAAATTCGGCGAAGTGGCGGATTAACCAAGCTCGTTAAGGAACCCGTGACCGGCAAGGCGTAGGGTTCGAGTGAGCAATTCCGCAGCGCCCGCGCGTCTTTTCAGACGCACAAAGGTCTGTAGTACTTTGAATTGCCGCATGTTTTTGTCCTTGTATCGGCTCGGTACATGGAGACATGCGGCAGGAAAGTGTATGGCGGTTTTCCGTCCGGAATTGCGTGGTTTCGAGTAGAATTGCCCAGAATTCGGTGCCCGATGACGACGTTTCCGATCTCAAGACCCGTTCGCAATCTCGCTGCCAGGCTCACAGACGGCGCCCTGTGGCTGATCGCGTCCCTGCATCTTCTGGTGCTCGCGACCCTCATCGCCGCGCTCCTCTCGATTTCGGACGCTGGCGCTGCCGAAGAGTCCGCCTGCGGCGGCAGCAATATCCTGGCGAGCATGGAACAGTCGGACCCGGCGCGCCTTGCCGCACTGCGCCAGGAGGCGGACGCCGTTCCGAACGGAAAGGGCCTCCTCTGGAAAATCGAAAGCCAGGGGTCGGCACCGTCCTGGCTGCTCGGCACCATGCACGTTACCGACCCGCGCGTTTTGGCGATGCCGGAGGGCGCGGTAGACGCCTTTACCAAGGCGGCGATCGTGATCGTCGAATCGGACGAGATCGTCGACGACAAGAAGGCGGCGGCCGCGATCATGATGCGTCCAGACCTCACGATGTTCGCGGGCGACAAGACGATCAACGACTTTCTCAAGCCGGAGGATCGCGTGCGCCTGGAAAGCGGCCTCAAGCAACGTGGCATTCCGCTGCCGCTCGTCGCCAAGATGAAGCCCTGGATGATTGCGAGCTTCGTAGCCCTCCCGGCATGCGAAATTTCGCGCAAGGCTGCCGGCGCTTCCTTCCTCGACAAAAAGCTTGCGGAGGATGCCGTCAAGGAAGGAAAAACGCTGAAAGGGCTGGAAACGCTGGTCGAGCAGCTTTCGGCGATGGACTCGCTGCCCGTCGAGCTTCACCTTCAGGCGTTGATCGAAACGCTGGCGCTCGGCAAGACGATCGACGATGTCATACAGACAACCACCGATCTCTATCTTTCCGGCGACACCGGAATGATCATGCCGATGATGAAGTCCGTCTCCACTCAGACTGCGGCAAGCGACTTCGGTTTTGCCGATTTCGAGCAGCGCATCATCATCGACCGCAACAAGATCATGGCGGCGCGGGCCGAGCCGATCCTGAAGGGCGGCAATGTATTCATGGCCGTTGGCGCGCTGCATCTTTCCGGTCCGGAAGGCCTGGTCGAGCTCCTGCGCCAGCGCGGCTTCACCGTCACGCGGACCAACTGAGCGGGATGAGGAAAAGCGTGCGCGGGTTTTCCGCCTGCATCCCGCGTCATTAGAATCACCCCTGTTCACCGCCGCCCGTTCAGCCCGGCCAACAGCGTCGGGACGATCGTCTTGTGGAAAGGCGTGACAGCCGCGAGATAGATGCGGCCGAGAATATTCCGGCGACGCACAAGGGTCGTGACGCCGATCACCTGGCTGTCCGCCGGCCCGTCGCGGACGTCCACGACAATGCGAAAGTCCAGATGCCGGTCGTCGAAGCCGAGAACCGCCTTGCGCTCTTCGTCTCGCAGGACGGGAAAAAAGCCGATGAGGCTATCGGCTGCGGCGGGTGCCGCTGTCTTCAGCCCGACGAACGACACGATCCTGTTGCGAAGCGCCAGAAGGAGTCGAATCCAACCCGGCAGCGGCTCGAGCATTCGCCGCGCCGCCTCGCGCGCCGTCAGCCGCTCGTTCAGAATGAGCAGTTCGTAGCGGTCCGCCCAGTCGGCTTCGGGCAGTATCGCATTCGGAAGGTGAGCGGCAACACTTCGCGGTCTCATGAACGATCCTCATATTGGCTCGTTCATGTTCGCGCCGGTCGGCCGCGCATGGCAGGGGGCCGCTTGTCGCAGCCCCCGCACCCACTGTCTTGGTCGAAATCGATCAAGGACAGAATCATGCAATGATTCAAAGCGCTAAAGCGTCGTTTCGCACATTTGAAAAGATGCGCCGCGCTGTAATGTCACATATGGATCGGCTTGAAGAAGGTGGCGAGAGCCGCCTCCTTGACCGCTTCCGACATGGTCGGGTGGGCGTGGCAGGTCCTGCCGAGGTCCTCCGACGAGCCGCCGAATTCCATCAGCACCGCGATCTCATGGATCATCTCACCGGCGCCGAAGCCAATAATATGGCCGCCGAGCACGCGATCGGTCTCCTTGTCGGCCAGGATTTTGACGAAACCATCCGTCTGGAGCATCGCGCGCGCGCGGCCATTGGCGGTGAAGGGGAACTTGCCGACCTTGTAGGCAACGCCGGCGGCCTTGAGTTCCTCCTCGGTCTTGCCGACGGAAGCGACCTCCGGTTGGGTATAGACGACGCCCGGAATGACGTCATAGTTCACGTGACCGGCCTGCCCCGCGATGATCTCCGCCACCGCAACGCCTTCGTCCTCCGCCTTGTGTGCCAGCATCGGACCGCGAACCACGTCGCCGATCGCATAGATGCCGGTGATGCTTGTCTGGAAATGGTGGTCGATCTCGATGCGGCCACGCGAGTCGAGCACGACACCGGCTTTGGCGAGACCCATATTCTCCGTGCAGGGCTTGCGGCCGGTCGCGACGAGTACGACGTCCGCGTCGAGCGTGGTCGATTCGCCGCCCTTGACCGGCTCGAAGGTGACCCTCGCGCCACTCCCGGGTTTCGCAACGCCGGTCACCTTGGCGCCGAGCTTGATGTCGATGCCCTGCTTCGTCAGCAGCCGGTGGAGTTGCTTGGCGACCTCGCCGTCCATGCCGCCGAGAATCGTGTCGAGGAATTCGACCACTGTCACCTTGGCGCCGAGGCGCGCCCAGACCGAGCCGAGCTCGAGACCGATGACGCCGCCGCCGACGACGATCATGCTCTCTGGAACCTTTTCCAGCTCGAGCGCACCATCCGATGAGACGATGACCTTCTCGTCGAACTCGAACTCGACGCCCGGGATGCCGGCGACGTCCGAACCCGTGGCGATGACGATGTTCTTCGCTTCGAGGACTTGCTCCTCGCCCTTGTCGTTGGTGACGGAGACCTTACCCTGCCCGAGGACCTTGCCCAAGCCCTGGAAGCCGTCGATCTTGTTCTTCTTGAAGAGGAAGGCAACGCCGTCGACATTCGACTTAACGGTCGCGTTCTTGTGGGCCATCATCTTTTCGAGATTGAGCTTCGGGCTTGCGACCTCCACACCCAGCGCCTCGAGCCCGTGCTGTGCGTGATGGAACATCTCGGAGGCATGCAGCAGCGCCTTGGAGGGGATGCAGCCGACATTGAGGCAGGTGCCGCCGTAGGTGCTGCGCTTCTCGACCACGGCAACCTTCATGCCCAGCTGCGCCGCCTTGATGGCGCAGACATAGCCGCCCGGGCCGCTTCCGATAACGATGAGATCATAAGCCATTTGATAATCCTTGTTTCAGGGGCGGTTACCGGCCGCCGCTGACGTTGAGAATTGCTCCGGTCACATAGGTCGCCTTATCCGACAGGAGATAGAGAATTGCATCGGCAACTTCGCCGGCCGTGCCGGGACGTTGCATGGGGATCGAAGGCGCCAGGTCGCGGGCGCGATCCGGCAGGCCGCCGGAGGCATGAATTTCCGTATCGATGATGCCCGGACGCACCGCATTCACGCGAATACCTTCTGCCGCCACTTCACGCGCGAGGCCAACGGTGAAAGTGTCGATCGCACCCTTCGTGGCGGCGTAGTCGACATATTGGCCCGGAGCGCCCAGCACGGCGGCGATGGAGGTCAGATTGACGATCGAACCGCCGCGTCCGCCGTGGCGCGTCGACATCCTCAGCACCGCTTCGGCGGCACAGCGGATCGAGCCGGTCACGTTCACGCGGAGCATCCGGTCGAGCCGTTCCGGCGAAATCTCGTCGACGCGCTGCGGCGGACCGACAATGCCGGCATTGTTGACGAGGCCGTCGAGCCTGCCAAAGCCGGCATCGACGGCGGAGAAGATCGCCTTCACACCGGTTTCGGAACCGACGTCTCCCTCAACTGCAATCGCGACGCTGCCTGCCTTCTCGACCGCACGCACCACGTCTTCCGCCGCTTTCCTGTTAGAAGCGTAATTGACCGCCACGCGCCAGCCTTCCCTGGCGGCTGCGACGCAGACGGCGGCACCTATGCCGCGGCTGCCGCCGGTGACGAGAAGAACGTGCTCGCCACTCATGCAGCACATCCCTTGAATTTAAAGACATCCGAGCTGTCGACGCTTGCCTTCCCCTTGCCCCAGGCACTCGACTCTCTGAGTGCCGGGCCGAAGCCCGGAAGCAGGATCTGCTCGGCGGCCGGCGCATCCTCCGCCTGAAGCAGGCCGATCCCGCCCGCCTTGTCGGCCGCGTAGATCACGCCTTCCCAGACGGTGCAGGCTCTCAATTCCTCGCCGGTCACGTCGCCGGTCGGGCAATTGTGCATCACGATCCCGTTCGAGCGCTCCGGTTCGCCCGACCACAGGACGACGCCATCGAGAAGCAGTCCGGAACTTTCGACGCTAATCTTGAAGTGATTGCTGGTGGCAGCGCTTTCCGAGCCGACCGGCTCGAAGCGCAACTCGTAGCCGCCGTCCGCATCGCCATAGATCGCCTGCGCTTGCCGGCACTCGTCGGCAAGCGCAGGCGTAGCGACCAGCGTGATGGCAAGCGAAGCTGGTAAACCGCTGCGGCTGATCATCAGGCGGCCCTCTCCGTCGCAAGCTTCAGCCCGAGCGCGATGAAGACGAGGCCGCTTGCCCGGTCGATCCACTTGCTCGCCCGGGTGAAGGCAGCACGCATTCGCGGCGTCGTCATGAACAGGCTGACGCCGACGAACCAGAGAATCAGAGCACTCGCCATGACGAGGCCGTAGCCAAACTTGACCACCATCGGCGTATGCGCGCTGACCACGGTCGAGAAGATCGACAGAAAGAAGAAGACCGCTTTCGGGTTGAGCGCATTGGCGGCGAAGCCGAGACCGAAGGCTCTGAGCACAGACTGTGCCCTGCCCGCACCGGCATCCTCTCCGGCTTCGGCCGTGATTTCCGTCTGGCCGGCGCGGAGTGCCTTGATGCCGATATAGATCAGGTAAGCGACGCCGCACCATTTGACGATGTTGAAGAGATAGATCGACTGGGAAATGATCAGCCCCAGCCCGAGGATGGTGTAGCTGACGTGAAACATCAGCGACGTGCCGATGCCGAAGGAGGTGATGATCGCCTGACGGCGCCCATGCACCAGTGACTGCCGCATCACCATGGCGAGATCGGCGCCGGGCGAGATGATGGCGAACGAGAAGATCGCCATCAATGATGCGAGTTCGATCAAATAATTGCTCATGATTTTGCGACCGGTGCGTTGAAGGCCCAGATGTGACCGAAGGGATCCTGGATGCGCGCATAGCGTGCTTGCCAGAACGTATCCTGCGGTTCCATCACTGTCGATGCCCCGGCGGCGATCGCCTTGGCAAAGGCCGCATCGACATCCCCCGGCTTCGGAAGATTGATATTGATCGCGACGCTGGCGCCGCCGGCGGTCTTGGGCGAGCTGATGCTCATTCCGAATTCCGGAAACTCGTCATGCAGCATGATCTCGCCGCCGAACAGGGCAAGATTGGCATGCATGACGCGCTTGCCGTCTTCGGCCATCTGGTGAAACGTGTTAACGGCCCCGAACGCCTTTTCGTAGAAGGCGATGGCGGCAAGGCCGTCCTTCACGCAGATATGCGCCTGGATCGGGGGAACGTTCGGTTCGAATGCCATGCTTTTCTCCTCCGTCTAGATGAGAATGCCCGCAAGGATCAGCGCCAGCCCCGCCGCCGATACAGCCCAGATCGCCGAGCGAACCCGCCCGAGCCCGGCGACATAGACCGGCAGATAGACGGCCCGCGCCCAGAACCAGACGATCGCACCCCACTGCGTCAGCAGCCCGCTGCGGCCGGTGAACTCTACCACGACCACGAGCACGATGAAGATCGGATAGGTCTCTTGAAAGTTGCGAAGCGCGCGCCCGGCGCGCGCCGTCAGCATGTTCGGCCGTTCCTCCACGTCTCGGTTTGGGTCCCGGTCGACAAGCCCGTGCTGCAAGCGGTAGGCGCCCGCCTGCGTCATCATGTAGACGAAGGCCAGCGCTGCGCTCGCGAGCAGGTAGGTCAGTTCCAGCGACATCCGCGCACCCGGAAGAAGAAGCGGGGGCTGCTTGTCGCGCCCCGCCTGTCTTAGAGATCGAGCACCAGGCGTTCCGGATCTTCGAGGCTCTCCTTGACGCGCACGAGGAAGGTCACTGCTTCCTTGCCGTCGACGATGCGGTGATCGTAGGAGAGAGCGAGATACATCATCGGACGGATGACGACCTGTCCGCCGATCGCAACCGGCCGGTCCTGGATCTTGTGCATGCCGAGGATGCCGGACTGTGGCGCGTTGAGGATCGGCGAGGACATCAGCGAACCATAGACGCCGCCGTTGGAGATGGTGAAGGTACCGCCCTGCATGTCGGCCATCGACAGCGCGCCATCGCGAGCGGCCTTGCCGAGGCGGCCGATTTCCTTCTCGATCTCGGCGATCGACATCTGGTCGGCATCGCGGACGACCGGAACGACGAGACCCTTGTCGGTACCGACGGCGACGCCGATGTGGCAGAAGTTCTTGTAGATGACGTCCGTGCCGTCGATTTCGGCGTTGACCGCCGGCAGTTCCTTGAGCGCATGCGTGACGGCTTTGGTGAAGAAGCCCATGAAGCCGAGCTTGACGCCGTGCTTCTTCTCGAAAATATCCTTGTATTTGTTACGCAGGCTCATCACCGCGCTCATGTCCACCTCGTTGTAGGTGGTGAGCATCGCGGCCGTGTTCTGTGCATCCTTGAGGCGCTTGGCGATCGTCTGGCGCAGGCGCGTCATCTTGACCCGTTCTTCGCGGACGGCGTCCTCTGCCGGCGCCGGCGCGCGCGCCTGGACTTTCGCCGGTTCGGCAGCGGGGGCCGAAATGCCCTTGGCGAGAGCAGCGATCACGTCACCCTTCAGCACCTGGCCACGCTTGCCCGAACCGTCGACCTGGTCGGCGGAGAGATTGTTTTCCGCCAGGAGCTTGGCGGCGGCCGGTGCCGGCGGCATCGACGTCGGCGCCTGCGGTGCTGGCGCTGCAGCGGCTGGCTGCGCGGCCGGAGCCGCAACAGCGGGTTCAGGCTTCTTCTCTGCCGGAGCCGGAGCAGCCGGAGCAGCAGCCGCCGCACCGGCGCCTTCGGCGATCTGACCGAGCAGCGCGCCAAGGCCGACGGTCTCACCCGCCTGCGCAACGATTTCGGAAAGCGTGCCAGCGGCCGGCGCCGGCACTTCGATCGTCACCTTGTCGGTCTCGAGTTCGAGGATCGGTTCGTCGGCCTTGATCGCATCGCCGACCTTCTTGAACCAGGTGCCGACGGTCGCTTCGCTGACGGATTCGCCAAGGGTGGGAACGCGGATTTCTGTTGCCATGATTTTTGTTCCGTTGATCAGATATCTGTTTCTAGATCTTTGAGTTACGCACTTCCGGACGGAAAACCGCTACGCACTTTTCCTGGAAGTGCTCCAGCGATTGGCAGACCGTGGGGAGCCGATCAGCCCCCCAGCGCGTCCTCGAGGAAGGCGGCAAGCTGGGCCATGTGCTTGGACATCAGGCCCGTCGCCGGCGACGCGGCGGCCGGACGGCCGGTATAACGCACCCGCTGATATTTGGCATCGATGTGAGCGAGCACCCATTCGAGATAGGGATCGATGAACGACCAGGCGCCCATGTTCTTCGGCTCTTCCTGGCACCACACCATCTCCGCATTGCGGAAGCGGCTGAGTTCGTTGATCAGAGCCTTGGCCGGGAACGGATAGAGCTGCTCGACGCGCAGCAGGTAGATGTCGTCGATGCCGCGCTTCTCGCGTTCCTCGAGCAGGTCGTAGTAGACCTTGCCGGTGCAGAGCACGACGCGGCGGATCTTCGAATCCTTCTGCAGCTTGATCGGGCCGTCCTTGATGACCTCCGCATCGTCCCAGAGCAGCCGGTGGAAGGAGCTCTCGCCCGCCATTTCGGAGAGGCTGGAGACCGCCCGCTTGTGACGCAGAAGCGACTTCGGCGTCATCAGGATCAGCGGCTTGCGGAAATCGCGCTTCACCTGGCGGCGCAGGATGTGGAAGTAGTTCGCCGGCGTGGTGACGTTGGCGACCTGCATGTTGTCTTCCGCGCAGAGCTGCAGGAAGCGTTCGAGGCGCGCGGAGGAGTGCTCCGGCCCTTGGCCTTCATAGCCGTGCGGCAGCAGGCAGACGAGGCCGGACATGCGCAGCCACTTGCGTTCGCCGGACGAGATGAACTGGTCGAAGACCACCTGCGCGCCGTTGGCGAAGTCGCCGAACTGAGCTTCCCACAGCGTCAGCGCGTTCGGGCGGGCAAGCGAATAGCCGTATTCGAAGCCGAGCACCGCCTCTTCCGAGAGCATCGAGTTGATGACCTCGTAGCGTGCCTGGGTCGGCGACAGATTGGCGAGCGGGATGTAGCGCTCTTCCGTCTGCTGATCATAAAGAACCGAGTGGCGCTGCGAGAAGGTGCCGCGCTCGCAGTCCTGACCCGAAAGGCGGATCTTCGTGCCTTCTGTGACGAGCGTGCCGAAGGCGAGCGCTTCCGCCATCGCCCAGTCGATGCCCTCGCCGGTCTGCACCATGCTGGCACGGTTTTCCATGAAGCGCTGGATCGTCCGGTGCGCGTTGAAGCCAGCCGGGATCTCGGAAATCTTGCGGCCGACTTCCTTCAGCTGTTTCATCGGCACCGAAGTCCGGCCGCGGCGCTGCTCATCCTGGTTGTCGGCGGTGCGCAGGCCCGACCAGGCGCCGTCGAGCCAATCGGCCTTGTTCGGCTTGTAGGACTGCCCGGCCTCGAACTCCTGCTCCAGATGGGCGCGCCAGTCCGCCTTCATCTTCTCGACCTCGCCCTCGGTCATCAGACCTTCGGCGATCAGCCGTTCGGAATAGAGCTGGACGACCGTCTTGTGGGCGCGGATGGCCTTGTACATCCTTGGCTGCGTGAACGCCGGCTCGTCGCCCTCGTTGTGGCCGAAGCGACGGTAGCAGAACATGTCGACGACGACCGGCTTGTGGAACTTCATCCGGAATTCGGTCGCGACCTTGGCCGCATAGACGACGGCTTCCGGATCGTCACCGTTCACATGGAAGATCGGCGCCTCGATCATCTTCGCCACGTCCGAGGGATAGGGCGAGGAACGGGAGAAGGCCGGGTTCGTGGTGAAGCCGATCTGGTTGTTGATGATGAAGTGCACGGTACCGGCAACGCGGTGGCCGCGCAGGCCGGAGAGACCGAGGATTTCGGCGATAACGCCCTGGCCGGCGAAAGCCGCGTCGCCATGCAGCAGAAGCGGCATGACCTTCACGCGTTCGCGCAGCGGAATGATGTCGCCTTCGAACACAGTCGCCATCTGGTCCTGCTTGGCGCGCGCCTTGCCCATAACGACCGGGTTGACGATTTCGAGATGCGACGGGTTCGCCGTGAGCGACAGATGCACCTTGTTGCCGTCGAATTCGCGGTCGGACGAAGCGCCGAGGTGATATTTGACGTCGCCGGAGCCTTCCACGTCATCTGGCGCGTAGGACCCGCCCTTGAACTCGTGGAAGATGGCCCGATGCGGCTTGGCCATCACCTGGGAAAGCACGTTGAGGCGGCCACGGTGAGCCATGCCGAGGACGATTTCCTTGAGGCCTTCCTGGCCGCCGCGCTTGATGATCTGCTCCAGCGCCGGAATCAGCGACTCGCCACCGTCGAGGCCGAAGCGCTTCGTGCCCTTGTACTTGACGTCGATGAACTGCTCGAAACCTTCGGCTTCGATGAGCTTCTGCAGGATCGCGCGCTTGCCCTCCGGCGTGAATTCGACGCCCTTGTCCGGACCTTCGATGCGGCCCTGGATCCAGGCCTTTTCCTCGGGGTTGGACATATGCATGAATTCGACGCCCATCGTCGAGCAATAGGTGCGTTCCAGGATTTCGACCATTTCGCGTACGGTCGCGTATTCGAGGCCGAGCACGTTGTCGATGAAGATCTTGCGGTCGTAGTCCTTCTCCTCGAAGCCGTAGGACTTCGGCGAAAGCTCATCGTAGTCCTCGACCGGATCGGCAAGGCCGAGCGGATCGAGCTTGGCATGGAGATGGCCGCGCATGCGGTAGGCGCGGATCATCATGATGGCGCGGACGGAATCGCGCGTCGACTGATGGACCTCCGCTTCGCTGACCGGGACGCCCGTAACGGCGGCGGCTTCCTCGACCTTGGCCTTGACCTTCTTTTCGATGACCTTTTCTACGGCGCCCCAGTCGCCGTCGAGCGCCGACACGAGTTCGCCATTGGCGGCGATCGGCCAGTTGCTTTTCTTCCAGGAGGCGCCCTTGGCGGCCTTCACAACGTCTTCCGGCCGGTCGGCGAGCGCCTTGAAGAAGGATTGCCATTCGGACGAAACGGAGGACGGATCCGCTTCGTAGCGTGCATAGAGCTGCTCTATGTAAGCAGCGTTGGCGCCATCCAGAAACGATGTGAGCTGGAATTGCTCGTTGGCCTCTTGCCTTGTCATGGTCTCTCGCGAACCCTTGGTTCGCCTCCTGACTAAAGTTGGATGCCGGGTCTTCCCGGTCGTTCACGTTTATTCGGCGCTTCTAGTGCGCCAAGCTTGCGTCATAAATTGGTTCGGCTGAGGGCCGGCACTCGGCGCCGGCCCCGAGCCTCGCTATCGGGGCCTCAGCCCTTCAGGACTTCGACCAGCGTCTTGCCGAGGCGTGCCGGCGACGGCGAGACGCGGATACCGGCCGATTCCATCGCCGCGATCTTGTCTTCCGCGCCGCCCTTGCCGCCGGAAATGACCGCGCCGGCATGGCCCATCGTGCGGCCGGGGGGAGCCGTGCGGCCGGCGATGAAGCCGACCATCGGCTTCTTGCGCCCGCGCTTGGCCTCGTCCTTCAGGAATTGCGCCGCGTCCTCTTCAGCCGAGCCGCCGATCTCGCCGATCATGATGATCGACTTAGTCTCGTCGTCGGCAAGGAACATTTCGAGCACGTCGATGAATTCGGTGCCCTTGACCGGATCGCCCCCGATGCCGACAGCGGTCGTCTGGCCGAGACCTTCGTTGGTGGTCTGGAAAACGGCCTCGTAGGTGAGCGTACCGGAGCGCGACAGAACGCCGACCGAGCCCTTGCGGAAGATATTGCCCGGCATGATGCCGATCTTGCATTCGTTCGGGGTCAGCACGCCCGGGCAGTTCGGGCCGATGAGGCGCGAGGACGACTTCTCGAGCCGCGCCTTGACCTTGACCATGTCGGCGACCGGGATGCCTTCGGTGATGCAGACGATCAGCGGAATTTCCGCGTCGATCGCCTCGATGATCGCGGCGGCAGCGCCTGCCGGCGGCACATAGATGACCGATGCATTGGCGCCGGTCGCGTCACGGCCTTCGGCAACGGACGCGAAGATCGGGAGTTGCTCGCCCTTGGCGCCGGTCCAGGTCTCGCCACCCTTCTTCGGGTGAATACCGCCGACCACCTTCGTGCCGTTATAGGCGAGCGCCTGCTCGGTGTGGAAGGTACCGGTCTTGCCGGTCAGGCCCTGAACCAGGACCTTGGTGTCTTTGTTGATCAGGATGGACATCGGCCTCAGGCTCCCTTCACGGCTGCAACGATCTTCTGGGCGGCATCGTCCAGATCATCGGCGGAGATGACGTTGAGGCCCGATTCATTGATGATCTTCTTGCCAAGCTCGACATTCGTGCCTTCGAGGCGAACGACGAGCGGCACCTTGAGACCCACTTCCTTGACGGCGGCGAGCACGCCTTCAGCGATGACGTCGCACTTCATGATGCCACCGAAAATGTTGACGAGAATGCCCTTCACGGCCGGATCGGCAGTGATGATCTTGAAGGCGTGCGTCACCTTTTCCTTCGAAGCGCCACCACCGACGTCGAGGAAGTTCGCGGGCTCCGCACCATAGAGCTTGATGATGTCCATGGTCGCCATGGCAAGCCCGGCGCCGTTAACCATGCAGCCGATGTTGCCGTCGAGAGCGACATAGGCGAGGTCATGCTTGGAGGCTTCGATTTCCTTCTCGTCCTCTTCCGTCGTGTCGCGCAGGGCGACCACGTCCTCGTGGCGGAACAGCGCGTTACCGTCGAAGGAGACCTTGGCGTCGAGCACGCGCATGCGGCCGTTCTTCATGACGATAAGCGGATTGACCTCCAGCAGGCTCATGTCCTTCTCGACGAAGGCCTTGTAGAGGATCGGGAAGAGCTTTTCAGCATCGGCACGCGCTTCGCCTTCGAGTTTCAGCGCGTCGGCGAGCGTCTTCAGGTTTTCCGCGGTGACGCCCTTGTCCGGGTCGATCGCGACAGTAACGATCTTCTCCGGCGTGTGCTCGGCAACCGCTTCGATGTCCATGCCGCCCTCGGTCGAAACGACGAAGGCAACCTGGCCGATGGAGCGATCGACGAGGATCGAGAGGTAGAGTTCGCGGTCGATGTCGGCGCCGTCCTCGATGTAGAGGCGGTTGACCTGCTTGCCGGCCGGACCGGTCTGCTTGGTCACCAGCGTGTTGCCAAGCATCTCCTTGGCGTTCGCCACAACTTCGTCGACGGATTTTGCGAGCCGCACGCCGCCCTTGGCGTCGGGGCCGAGTTCCTTGAACTTGCCCTTGCCGCGACCACCGGCGTGGATCTGGCTCTTCACGACGTAGAGCGGTCCCGGCAGCTTCTTCGCAGCGGCTTCCGCTTCGTCGGCGGAGAAGATCGCGACGCCTTCGGCGACCGGCGCGCCATAGCTCTTCAAGAGAGCCTTGGCCTGATATTCATGAATGTTCATGGGGTTATTCCTGTCTGATTGGCCGGATGGCGGTTACTTCAGGCTGGGCGCGATGTTGATGCAGGCTTCGCAAAGGCCAGCGACCGCCGCCACCGAGTTGTCGAAGGCTTCCTTCTCGCTCTTGTTGAGATCGATCTCGATGATGCGCTCGACGCCGCTGGCACCGATGATCGTCGGCACGCCGACATACATGTCCTTGACGCCGTACTGGCCGGAAAGATGGGCCGCACAGGGAAGCACGCGCTTCTTGTCCTTGAGATAGGCTTCCGCCATCTCGATCGCGGAAGCAGCCGGCGCATAGTAGGCCGAGCCGGTCTTCAAGAGGCCGACGATCTCGGCGCCACCGTCACGGGTGCGCTGGATGATTTCCTCGAGGCGGTCCTTGGTGACCCAGCCCATCTGGACGAGATCGGTCAACGGAATGCCGGCAACGGTCGAGTAGCGGGCGAGCGGCACCATCGTGTCGCCATGGCCGCCAAGCACGAAGGCCGTGACGTCCTGGACGGACACGTTGAATTCCTGGCTGAGGAAGAGGCGGAAGCGCGAGGAATCGAGAACGCCGGCCATACCGACGACCTTGTTCTTCGGCAGGCCGGAGAACTTCTGCAGCGCCCACACCATGGCGTCGAGCGGGTTGGTGATGCAGATGACGAATGCGTTCGGGGCATATTTCTTGATGCCGGCGCCGACCTGTTCCATGACCTTGAGGTTGATGCCGAGCAGATCATCGCGGCTCATGCCGGGCTTGCGCGGCACGCCGGCGGTCACGATGCAGACGTCGGCACCTTCGATGGCAGAGTAGTCGCTCGCGCCCGTGAGCGAGGCATCGAAACCCTCGACCGGGGACGACTGTGCGATATCGAGGCCCTTGCCTTGGGGAATGCCGTCGGCGATGTCGAACAGGACAATATCGCCCAGTTCCTTCAGGCCGGCGAGATGCGCCAGCGTGCCACCAATCATCCCTGAGCCGATAAGTGCAATCTTGTTGCGCGCCATGAAAGTGCTTCCTTTGTGATCCCAATATGATCGAGGCCTGAAACGCGGCAAACGCCAAACCTTCGCGAAAGCCCATAAACGGCAAATGATAAAATATCAATTGATACTTTTGGACAGAGCAATTTCAATCGGTTAGATCATAAAATTCTTACGTAAACGTAAGATTTTATGTAACGGTTGCGTCATCAAACAGCCGTTCTCGCCGGATGTTGCGCCGCATATTCCTCGCTTTGCATCTCGATCAGACGCGATACGGTGCGGTCGAATTCGAAGCCTTCCGTTCCCTTTCTAGCGGTCAGCAGCTGCTGCGGTTCGGCCGCGGCGGAGGCAAAGAGGCGCGCGCCCTGGTCGTAAAGGGTATCGACGAGGATGATGAACCGCTTGGTCTCGTTGCGCAGGTGGGGTCCCAGATGCGGAACGTGATCGACAAAGATCGTGCTGTATTGCGCCAGGATGGCGAGGTAGTCGGCGGCACCAAGCGGCTGCCCGCAGAGGTCGGCAAAGGTGAAACGGGCGCTTCGGCCGGACGCCGATGGCACGTGGATCTTGCGCCCCTTGCGGCTGATTTCCGCCGGGGCTTCGGGTGCTCCGCCGGTCTCGCGATACCAGGCGCGGTCCATCGCGGCTTCCGCCTCCGGACCGAGCGGCGAAAGCCAGACCGGATTTCCATCCGTCTTCTGCAGCCGGTAATCCGTCTCGGTATCGAGCGAGATGATCTCCGCGTTCGCCTTCAGCAGGTCGATGAAAGGGAGAAAGAGGCCACGATTGAGGCCATCGCGGTAAAGATCGCTCGGCTCGACGTTCGATGTCGCGACGAGCACGCAGCCCTTGGCAAAAAGTTCTCCGAAGAGGCGCGCCAGGATCATCGCGTCGGCAATGTCGGTGACCGAGAATTCATCGAAGCACAGCAGCCGCGCCTCGCCGAAGAGCTCGGAGGCGACCGGCGGGATCGGGTCGGCCTGCTTCGTCTCGCCGTTCTTGAGTTTCTGGCGATGCTTGTAGATGCGCTCGTGCACATCCGCCATGAACTCGTGGAAATGCGCTCGACGCTTGCGCTGGATCGGCACGGCGTCGAAGAACATGTCCATCAGCATCGTCTTGCCGCGCCCAACGCCACCATGGATGTAAAGCCCCTTGACCGGAGCGTGGTCCTTCTTGCGCGAGGCGAAAAGCCAGCCAAGCGCGTTGGACTTGCGCGACGGCCTGCTGGCGAGCAGTTCCGCCGTCAGGTGGTCGAGCCGCCGGGCGATCAGCAATTGCGCCGGATCGCGCTGGCGTTCGCCAGTGGTGACGAGCGTTTCGAGTTTGTGGAGAATGCTGTCGTCTGGGTTGAGCACGCGGCACCCAAGGTGAGCAAGGAACAATTCCGGCGAGAGAGGCGCGGGACGAGCGAAACCTGCTCACACGTCCTCATCCCGCGTCGTATCCGGCCCAGGGCCGGACGTTAACGGCCGTCAGCGGCTGAGGCTGACCGGCTGCCCGCTGTTGGTCGAACCATCGAAGCGCGCGTCCGCCGTCTTGTAAAGGCGGGCGATCGGGCTGCCGCCCCGGTCCTTGAGCACGACCTGCTTGCCGGCCACTTCCCAGGAACCCATCGTCGTCAGTTCGCCGGCGCAGCCGCGTGTGCCGCCGCGCGATCCACTGCCAAGGTTCGTCAGCGTCAGGAACATGTCGCAGGAACTGCCGGCGCTCGACACGCGCCAATTGCCAACCATCGATTCCTTCGTCACGTCGAGCGCGTTGGGCGCCGCCGCAACTTGCGTGCCGGCCGGCGCGCCGCCGGGTGCCGCAGCGCCGCCGGTCGGTGCCGCGGGGAACTGCGAAGTGTTCGTCGTCGGGTCAGGGAGCTGGCTCGACGAAACCGTCGGAACGGGCTGGGCCTGCAGGGGAGCAGGTGAAACATCCTGAGAACCGAAACCACCCATGGATGTCCGCTGGCATCCGGTCAGCGCAAGCACAACCGCCAGGCCCGCCGCCGCATGAAAAACCCGCATATCTCTTACCCCCGATATCTTCGCCGAACCATGATGCAACGCGATAATAATGGCCGAACTACAGCAAATCCACCTGTCAAATCAAGGGAAGGCATTTCAGCAGTACCTGTTGCACGATTGAAACGCTGGTCCGAAGAGGAATGCACACTCCGGAAGCATCGAAACTCCAGCCGGCGTAAACACAATCAGTGATTGACCCCGGCATAGGCGCGGTCACCCCAGAGCGCCTCGACCGCCCGGTTCCTGCCGCAGCCGTTCCTGTAGTACCAGTAGCGAATGGGGTTTCGCGCGCCGAAGTCCTGATGGTAATCCTCGGCCGGCCAGAATTTTGCGGTGCCTTCGACCGGCGTGACGATCGGCTTGCCGAGTTCGGCTTCGGCCCTGATCTTTCCGGCCTTCGCGTCCATGGCCTGCCTCTCGTCGAGCGCGTAGATCGCCGTCGTATAGGCAAAGCCGCGATCGCAGAACTGACCCCCGCCATCCGTCGGGTCGGTCGTGTGAAACAGCACGGCGACAAGCGTTGAATAGGAAACCCTGTCCGGATCGAACTTGATCTGGACGACTTCGCGATGACCGCCCTTCACGTAGTCCTCGTAGGTCGGATTTGCGCTCGCGCCACCAGCGTAGCCCGAAATCGTCTCGAGAACGCCGGGCACACCATCGAAATCGGTCTCGACGCACCAGAAGCAGCCGCCGGCAAACAGCGCGAACTGCGGCTCGGCCGCCCGCGCCGGCAGGGCCATCAGACAACCGGCGGCAAGTGCAAGCAACAAACGATTCATCGCAATCTCCGATCCCATTCTAAAGCTATGAGGACCGTCGAAAGTTTCAAATCAAATGCCGACACGTGGACGTGAAATTCGTGATACGCAAACGGCGGGCCAGAAAGCCCGCCGTCGAAGCCGTAACCGACAAAGGATACATGCAGCAATTCAAAGTGCTACAGCGTCCCTTACGCGTCTCATAAGACGAGCGGCGCTCTAGGATCAGATCCTGCGCTCCACCAGCATCTTCTTGATTTCGCCGATCGCCTTGGCCGGGTTGAGGCCCTTCGGACAGGCCTGGGCGCAATTCATGATCGTATGGCAGCGGTAAAGCCGGAACGGATCCTCGAGATTGTCGAGTCGCTCGCCGGTCGCCTCGTCTCTGGAGTCGATCAGCCAGCGGTAGGCCTGCAAGAGAACGGCCGGACCGAGATAACGATCGCCGTTCCACCAGTAGCTCGGACAGGAGGTCGAGCAGCAAGCGCACAGGATGCACTCGTAAAGGCCGTCGAGCTTCTGACGGTCCTCGTGGCTCTGCTTCCATTCCTTCGCCGGCGTCGGCGAAACCGTCTTCAGCCAGGGCTCGATCGAGCGGTGCTGGGCATAGAAATTGGTGAGATCCGGCACCAGATCCTTGACCACCGGCATATGCGGCAGCGGATAGATCTTCACCGTTCCCTTGATCTCGTCCATGCCCTTGGTGCAGGCGAGCGTGTTGGTGCCGTCGATGTTCATCGCGCAGGAGCCGCAGATGCCTTCGCGACAGGAGCGGCGCAGCGTCAGCGTCGGATCGATCTTGTTCTTGATGTAGAGCAGACCGTCGAGCACCATCGGGCCACAGTCGTCGATGTCGATATAGTAGGTGTCGACGCGCGGGTTCTTACCGTCGTCCGGGTTCCAGCGATAGACGCGGTATTCGCGCAGGTTCGTCGCGCCGACCGGCTTCGGCCAGACCTTGCCTTCGGTGATCTGCGAGTTCTTGGGGAGAGCGAGTTCAACCATGTCCTTAATCCTCGAGATCAGTACACGCGCGCCTTGGGGGCGATCTTCATCGGATCGATGCCCTCGGCGATCAGGTCGGTGTGAACCGGGCGGTAATCGAGCCGGACGTCGCCGGCGTTATTGACCCAGGCGAGCGTATGCTTGCGCCAGTTGACATCGTCGCGCCCGCCGAACGGGCCTTCGGTGTAATCCTCGCGGGCATGCGAACCGCGGCTCTCCTTGCGCGCTTCGGCGCCGTAGATGGTGGTGATGGCGTTGGCCATCAGGTTTTCCAACTCAAGCGTTTCGACAAGGTCCGAGTTCCAGATCATCGAGCGGTCGGTGACCTTGACGTCGGGAAGTTCCTTCCAGATTTCCGACAGACGGCGGCAGCCGGATTCAAGCGATTCCTGCGTGCGGAATACGGCGGCGTCCTCCTGCATGGCGCGCTGCATCTTTTCGCGCAGCACCGCCGTCGGCGTCCTGCCATTGGCATGACGCAGGCGGTCGAAGCGCTCGACGATGCGGTCGCAGGCGGCCGTGTTGATCGCCGGGATCGATTCCTGGCGGTCGATGATCTGGCCGGCGCGGATCGCCGCGGCGCGACCGAAGACGACGAGATCGATCAGCGAGTTGGAGCCGAGCCGGTTGGCGCCGTGGACCGAGGCGCAGCCCGCTTCGCCGACTGCCATCAGGCCGGGCGCGATGCGCTCGGGGTTCTGACCGTCAGCATTCAGGACCTCGCCCCAATAATTGGTCGGGATGCCGCCCATGTTGTAGTGGACGGTCGGCAGCACCGGGATCGGCTCGCGGGTGACATCGACACCGGCAAAGATCTTCGCGCTCTCGGAAATGCCCGGCAGGCGCTCGTGCAGCACGGCCGGATCGAGGTGGTCGAGATGCAGGAAGATGTGGTCCTTGTTCTTGCCTACGCCGCGGCCCTCGCGGATTTCCAGTGTCATGCAGCGCGAAACGACGTCGCGCGAGGCGAGATCCTTGGCTGACGGGGCATAACGCTCCATGAAGCGCTCGCCTTCGGCGTTGACGAGATAACCGCCCTCGCCGCGCGCGCCTTCGGTGATCAGACAGCCCGAGCCGTAAATGCCGGTCGGGTGGAACTGCACGAACTCCATGTCCTGGAGCGGCAGGCCGGCGCGGGCGATCATGCCGCCGCCGTCGCCGGTGCATGTATGCGCCGAGGTCGCCGAGAAATAGGCGCGGCCGTAACCGCCGGTCGCCAGCACCACCATCTTCGCCGAGAAGCGGTGGATCGTGCCGTCGTCGAGGTTCCAGGCAACGACGCCGGTGCAGCGCCCGTCGTCCGACATGATCAGATCGATGGCGAAATATTCGATGAAGAATTCGGCGTTGTTCCGGAGCGATTGGCCGTAGAGCGTGTGCAGGATC
Source organism: Sinorhizobium psoraleae (assembly GCF_013283645.1). Taxonomy (GTDB): domain Bacteria; phylum Pseudomonadota; class Alphaproteobacteria; order Rhizobiales; family Rhizobiaceae; genus Sinorhizobium; species Sinorhizobium psoraleae. The sequence continues at coordinate 337,058 of NZ_JABEKV010000001.1, read as the reverse complement.
GCATGGCCGGTGCGGTCGGCAACGGCGCAGGTGCGCTGCACCGGCGGGCCTTCGCCAAAATTCTGCATATGACCGCCGAACGGCCGCTGGTAGATCTTGCCTTCCTCGTTGCGCGAGAACGGCACGCCATAGTGCTCGAGCTCGTAAACCGCCTTCGGCGCTTCCATGGTGAGATACTGCATGGCATCAACATCGCCGAGCCAGTCGGAGCCCTTGACGGTGTCGTACAGATGCCACTGCCAGCTATCCGGCGTCATGTTCTGCAGCGACGCGGCGATGCCGCCCTGGGCGGCGACGGTGTGCGAGCGCGTCGGAAAGACCTTGGTGATGCAGGCTGTCTTCAGGCCTTGTTCGGCCATGCCGAGCGTGGCGCGCAAGCCAGCGCCGCCAGCACCTACGACGACGACGTCGAAGGCGTGGTCGACATATTGGTAGGCCTTGCCGTTTGCAGCGGGTGAACTGATCGATGCCATGACGAAATTACCCTGCAAAAGCGATCTTCAGGATGGCGAAAAGACAGAGCCCGCCGATCGCGATCGCGAAAAATGTGTTGAGCATGAGAAGAGCGACCTTGGCGCCTTCGCCATGCACGTAGTCTTCGATGATCACCTGCATGCCGATTCTCATGTGTGTGAGAGCCGAAACGAGCACGAGGCCCATGATCACCGCCACAAACGGATTGGAGAGCGCCGCGACGACCTCCGCATGCGGGGCGCCGGCGTAGCGGGCAACGAAGAACACGAAAAAGATCAGCAGCGGAACGTTGGAAACGGCCGTCAGGCGCTGGCGCCAGAAATGATCGGTCCCCTCCTTGGCGGAGCCGAGGCCGCGAACCTTGCCGAGAGGTGTGCGCATGTCCATCCTCATTCCCCCTCAGTAGCGGACCAGATAGCCGATCATCCAGATCAGCAGCGTCAGAGCCACCGATCCGACGATCGTCGCCTTGGCCATCTTCGTTGCGAAATGCTTCTCGTAGCCGTAGCCGAGGTCCCAAACGAAGTGGCGAATACCGCCGAGCATGTGATGAACCAGCGTCCAGGTGTAGCCGAAGAGCACGAGCTTGCCGATCAACGTGCCAAAGAGCCAGCTGACCCAATCGTAATAGGCCGCACCGGAAGCCGCGGCGATCAGCCACCACGCGACTAGGATCGTGCCGAAATAAAGCGCGCCGCCGGTAATGCGGTGCACAATCGACATCACCATGGTGGGGATGGGTTTGTAGATTTGAAGATGCGGCGAAAGCGGCCGGCTTCTTGTGACATTCGTCATCGGAACCTCACGGAATGACCGGATTCGACGCCCAAACTGGATCGCATTCGTCCGGTATCGCACACGATTGTGCGCAATTCAGTCTTCCGGACCTTTAATCACCATAAGGCTTAACGACAAGTGTGTTTGCGTGCAAAATAAATAAAATCGATTAGACGAAAAGCGGCATTTTTCGGCCTTGCCAAGACATCGGTCGAATTAACGATAAGCGCAGAAAACATAAGCAAATCCGTGACATTTGCCCTCGCTTGGCCCAGGATGGCGTTAAGAATTTGTTAAGGATGATCCGGAGGGCACGGCAGAATGAATCTGTTGCGAGCGGTCCATGCGACCAAAGTTCTAGCGCTGGTCTGCGCTCTGGTGATGACCGCAGAAATGCCTGCGATGGCGGGCGACCGGCAGGGTTTATCTGAGGTCGAGACCCGCGTCCGGCATATAAGACTGCACCGAAAGCCGCATCACGCATGGCGCGATTGGCATCACGGCCATCGCAAATTTGGCGACCGCAGAAGGCACCGCTCCGTCGTGTCCGGCTTTGACGACTTTTCTTTGTTCAATCGGGACCTGCAGGACGTGAAGACCCGCACCCGGCACGTACGGATGAAGCACCGTCTACGGCACCACGCCAAGCGTGATTGGCGCCGCGACCATGGCGTAGTCGTGATCGGCGGGGGCTATGGTTTCAGCTCCTATGATGGCCTCAGTTCGTACGGCGGCGACGACTTTCCTTCGGTCACCCCTGGCATCGGAACCTATGCCGGCGGCATTTCCGCCTTCCGCCAGGAGGGCAACGGCATCTATTTCCGCCAGTACGGCAATTCCGGCTATTTCGGCGAGGATGCGATCGACGCCGCCCCGCCGCTGAAGCGTGCGAAGATCATCGTCGTCTCGCCGCAACCGAACGACCGCGTCTGCTCCTGGGAACACGGCGTCTGCGTCATCCGGCCATAAGCGCGCTTTGCCTCTTTGCCTTTTGCATTCGTTGTCCAAAACCGCTGCGTAGTTTTGGACAACAGGCATTAGGCCGCGATCCCGCTCAGCCGCCGACGGTTTCGGCCGGCTCGAAGCGCCAGACGGTCGTGCGCTTTATCTCACTGTCTTCGAGCGCCCGCGTGACCGGCACCTCATACGTCGCGAGCGCCGTCATCATCTGTCGCGGGCAATAGGCGCGTCCGGGATCTCCGACGAGCACCGCCGCTCCCGCCCTCGCCAATCCGGCGAACCAGGGGCGGAGCAGATCCGAAAAACCCTTGTCGTAAAAGACGTCTCCGGCGAGATAGACATCGGCGACCTTCGGCTCGCCGATGATGTTCCGGTTGCTGAACCCGATTTCCACCCCGTTCAGTTCCGCATTCAGCCGTACTGCCGTTTCCGCCCAGGGATCGATGTCGACGGCAAGCACGGAAGAGGCACCCGCCTTCATGGCCGCGATCGCGACCAGGCCGGAGCCGGAGGCGAAATCGATGACGCGGCGGCCGCGCACGGTTTCCGGATGATCGAGGATATGGCGCGCAAGCCCCTGCCCGCCCGCCCAGGCGAAAGCCCAGAACGGCGGCGGCAGACCGATCTCCTCCAGTTCCTCTTCCGTCTTCAGCCAGAGATCATGCGCCTCGCTTGCAAGATGCAACCGGATCTCCGGCACATGCGGCGGCGAAAGGACGCCGGTATTCGCTCGGATGAAACTTTCGGGATCGGTCTTCAAGGAAAGGGATCTCAGCGCGGCGGATTGTCGAGGCCGCCCATGCGGCAGACCTCGATCCACTCGTCCTCCGTAACCGGCTGCACCGACAGCCGCATCGAGGTCACCAGCGACATCTTGGCGAGCTTCGGGTTCTCCTTGATCTCCTTCAAGGAGACCGGACGCGGCACGTCCATGACGGCGCGGATATCGACGCAATCCCAGCGGGCATCGCCTTCAGCGGTCGAATCCGGGTGCGAGAGAGCACAGACCTCGGCAATGCCGACGATCTCCAGCCCCTCGTTGGAGTGATAGAAGAAGCCTTTATCGCCGATCTTCATCGCCCGCATGTTGTTGCGCGCCTGATAGTTGCGCACGCCGGTCCATTCCGTGCCCTTCTCGCCCGCGTCCTTCTGCATCTGCCAGGACCATTTGGCCGGTTCGGATTTGTAAAGCCAGAACGCCATCGCCGCTTAAGCCTCCGGATTATTGAAGACCCAGTTGTAGGCCTTGATCTCGACATTCGAAAAGAGACCCGCCTTGGCATAGGGGTCAGCCTCGGCGATTGCCTTCGCCTCCTCAAGCGTTTCGGCCTTGACGATCACCAGACTTCCCGTCGGCTTGGCGTCCGCGCCGAGAAAGGGACCGGCGATCTTGAGGATGCCCTTGGCGTTGAGGTCATTGAGGTAGGCGACGTGGGCCGGACGCGTATCCAGCCTCAACTGCAGCCCGCCGGGCTTGTCCGTGCATAGAAGTGCGAAGAGCATGGTTCCTCCTGACGTTATCGCTTGGCGCGGAATGCGGGCGGACAACCGCTCTGCACCTTTCCTCATTCCGCTGCCAAGTCATTCCTGAGTTATCGGGCGCGACATCAGCTGCTCCAGAGCAGTGCGGACATCGCGCCTTCCGTCGATGATGGCGGCGACCGCCTCGGTAATCGGCATGTCGACGCCGAGGTCGAGTGCGACGCGGGCTGCGACCGACGCGGCGAAGGCGCCCTCGACCAGTTCGCCGCCCTGTCCAGTCGCGCGTCCGTCCTTGCCGAGCGCGATGCCGAAGCGCAGGTTGCGCGACTGGTGGCTCGTCGCAGTCAGCACGAGGTCGCCGAGCCCGGAAAGACCGCGGACCGTATCGGCCTCGCCGCCCTGGGCAACGACGAAGCGCGACATTTCCGCAAGACCGCGGGAAATCAGCGCTGCGCGGGCCGAATCGCCAAGACCTGCGCCCTCGACGATGCCACAGGCAATCGCCAGCACGTTCTTCAGCGCGCCGCCGAGTTGCACGCCGACCCGGTCGGCCGAGGGGTAGAGCCGAAACGTCCGGCCGGAAAGCGTCTCGGCGAGTTCCGTCGCTGTCTCGCTGTCGCGCGCCGCGATCACCATTGCCGTCGGCAAGCCCTTGGCGATATCGGCGGCAAAGCCCGGACCGGAAAGTACACCGATCTTGCGGGCCGGCAACTCCTCGTCGAGCACGTCGGTCAGGAGCCGGCCGGTCGCTTGCTCCATCCCCTTGGCACAGGTGACGATCGTCGCATCGGTGCCGATCCAGCCGCCATAGCTGCGGGCGGCGGCCCGATGCTCCTGCGAGGGCATGGCGAAGAGGACGACATCGGCGTCCATCAGCACAGTCGTATCGGCGGAAAAAGCAAGTCCCGCCGGAAGCGGAATGCCTGGCAGGAACGCCTCGTTCCGGCGCGTGCGGCGACACTCCTCGACTGTCTCCTGTCGCCGGGCAAGCAATGTCACCTTGGCATTGTCGGTCGCTGCGGCTACGGCGGCAAGTGCGGTCCCGAATGCTCCGGCTCCAACGACGACGATCTTCGGCTTCTCACTCATCTTGTGCATCATGCCTTGGCGCCACGCTTGCCGGAGCCAATCAATGTCTGCGCTTGGCTATCGAGCGGCCAGCGCGAGCGCGGCGCGACATCGAGGCCATCCGCCTCCAGTCCCGCCGCAAGCCGTTCGGCACCGGCCCAGGCGATCATCGCCGCATTGTCGGTGCAAAGCTGAAGCGGCGGCGCCACGAAGCGGAAGCCGTTCGCGTCGCAAAGATCCTGAAGCGTCGCCCGCAACTCCTGATTGGCGGCAACCCCGCCGGCGACGACCAGAGCCGGTTCCGGGACAGTGGCGAACTCGGCCTTGAACCGCTTCAGTCCACGCCCGACACGGTCCTTGAGGGTGCGCGAGATGGCGCGCTGGAACGAGGCGCAAATGTCGGCGACATCCTGCTCCGTCACGGGCTCCAGCGACTGCGCCGCCTGGCGAACGGCCGTCTTCAGGCCGGAGAAGGAAAAATCGAGCCGCGCGTCGCCAACGAGGGGGCGCGGAAAGTCGAAGCGCCTGGGATCGCCCGTCCTGGCCGCGCGCTCGACCGCCGGACCGCCCGGATAGGGAAGGCCGAGAAGCTTTGCGGTCTTGTCGAAGGCTTCGCCGAGCGCATCGTCGATCGTCGTGCCCCAGCGCTCGTAATCGCTGACGCCTTTCACCAGGATCAGCTGCGTGTGGCCGCCCGAGACAAGCAGCATCAGATATGGAAACGTCAGGCCATCCGTCAGTCGCGCCGTCAGTGCGTGGCCCTCGAGATGATTGACGGCGTAAAGCGGCTTGCCCGTCGCCCGTGCGATCGCCTTGCCGGTCATCAGCCCGACGATCAGGCCGCCGATCAGTCCGGGACCACTTGTCGCAGCGATCGCGTCGATGTCTTCAAGTTTGACGCCGGCGCGCAGCAGCGCTTCCTCGATCAGCGTGTCGAGCGCCTCGACATGGGCGCGGGCGGCAATCTCCGGAACGACGCCGCCGTAGGCGCTATGCTCTTCCAGCTGGCTGAGCACGACATCGCCAAGGATCCGGCCGCTGCCGTCCTTTTCCCGCAGCACGACGGACGCCGCCGTTTCGTCGCAGCTTGTTTCGATGCCGAGGATACGCAGGGGCGCGGACATATGTGGTCTACTCAAAGATTGCGGTCGCACGGAAAGGTGGGTACACGGAACTTGTGTCAGCGCCGTGCGTCTTTCAGAAGCACAAAGGACGCTGTAACGCTTTGAACTGCTGCATGGTTTTATCCTCAAATCGGTCCCGATTTAAGGAACCATGCAGTAACAATGGATGACCGAGGATGCAAACGAAACCTTTCCGCATCGGAACGCGGGGCAGTCCGCTGGCGCTCGCCCAGACGCATGAAACGCGCGACCGGCTGGCCGCTGCCCATGGTCTGCCGCAGGAAATGTTCGAGGTCGTGATCCTGTCCACGAAGGGAGACCGGATCACCGACCGGTCGCTTGCGGAGATCGGCGGCAAGGGCCTGTTCACCGAGGAGCTCGAACAACAGCTCTTGTCGGGAGACCTCGATTTCGCCGTGCATTCGTCGAAGGACATGCCGACGAAGCTGCCAGACGGGCTCTTCCTCTCCGCCTTCCTGCCACGCGAAGACGTTCGCGACGCCTTCGTCGGACGCACGGCGCCGAGACTTGTGGACCTGCCACAGGGCGCCACCGTCGGCTCGTCGTCGCTGCGTCGCCAGGCGCTCATTCGGCGCCTCCGGCCCGACATCAACGTGATCACCTATCGCGGCCAGGTGGAAACACGACTGCGCAAGCTCGCCGATGGCCAGGTTGACGGCACGCTTCTCGCCTATGCCGGCTTGAAGCGGCTCGGCATGACCGACGTGCCGACCGAACTGCTCGATCCGGCGGAATTTCCGCCGGCGCCGGCGCAAGGGGCGATCTGCATCGAGAGCCGCATCGGCGACACCCGGGTCAATATGCTGCTTGCGGCCATCGACGATCGGCGCACGCACGAGGCCGTCTCCTGCGAGCGCGGCTTCCTCGCGACGCTTGACGGCTCCTGCCGCACGCCGATCGCCGGGCACGCCGTGTCCGACGGCACGCACATCCGCTTTTCCGGCATGATCCTGACGCCGGACGGCGCGACCTGCCATCGCATCGCCGTCGACGGCAAGGCAGCGGAGGCCGCCGACCTCGGACGCAGGGCCGGCGAGGAAATCCGCGCCAAGGCCGGACCGGGATTCTTTTCGAGTTGGACGTGAGCGATGCGCGTGCTCGTCACTCGGCCGCGACCGACCGCCGAAAGGACGGCGCTGAAGCTCGAGGCGATGGGCCATGAAGCGATCCTCCTGCCTCTGATGCAGGCGGAGCACCTGGTAACAGCTCTCGCGAGCGCATTGAAGCAAAGGCATGGCGCCATCGCGCTGACGAGCGCGGAAGCAACCCGCGTGCTGGCGGCGCTGGGCCGCGCGCTTGAACCGCATCTTGCAACACCGCTCTTCTGCGTCGGCGAGGCAAGCGGCCGCGCCGCAGTTGCCCTCGGATTCACCGATATTCACGTCGGACCGGGCACGGGCGAAGGTCTCGCGGACACGATCGCGACCGTGTTCGGCACGGACCCACCCGAACCGCTGCTCTATCTCGCCGGTTCGCCGCGCTCCGATGGCCTCGAACGGACGCTGCGGCGGCGCAGCATCGATCACAGGACCGTGGAATGCTACCGGATGAAACCGATTGCGCATCACCCGGACGTGCTCTCCGATCTTCTCGGCGCGGGGCAGTTTGACGCCGTACTGCTCTATTCGCGTGAAAACGTGCGGCAGCTTGCCGCCCTTCTCTCGGAAAGCAATCTCAGCGCAGCGGCACTTTCCAAACGCTATCTCTGCCTGAGCGCATCGATGAAGGACGCCTTGCCGCCTGACGCGGCCGCGGAAGTCGCTGCAATGCCGGACGAGGAGCACCTTCTGCAACTCCTTTGATCCCGCGCAGCGGTGATATCTCAGCAAATTATCCAACGCCGGATGCTCGAGGCGCGAACAGCAAAGCCGGCACCGGTTTTCCGCGCATGTGCCGCCCTCCAATCGGGTGAACTGATGGCATTTCCGGCAAAAACGGAGTTGGGGGCTTTCCCTCGCGAGTTCGCCTGACTAGGTTTGTCTTGACAAGCCGACTGGCACTGTAACGGTAAGAGGTCACCATGGTATCGGAAAACCCGCCGCGCCGCTCGAAATCCGAGAAGGAACCGCTGACGATCGACCTCAAGGCGGAAAAGACGGCGACCGACGAGGCCGAATCTGTCGCGAACAAGGAATCGGTCACCGACGAGCCCGCCGAGATTTCGGCGAGCGAGGCAGAGAGCGAAAACGCGACCGATACGACGGAGAAGACGGAGGAAACGGAGGATGAGCGCGCGGATGCCGCCGCGGCCGCTTTCGACGAAGAGCCCCCGCACTTGAGCAACGGCGCGATGCCGCCGCAGCCGGCGCAGAGACAGGCGACGAGCGCAGGCGCGTTCGCGGCCGGTATTCTCGGGGGTCTCGTGACGCTGCTCGGCGCCGGCGTGCTGCAATATGCCGGCTATATTCCAGCGCTCGGACCGGATCGCGGCAGTGCTGCCTTCGAGCAGGGCCTTGCCAGCGAAATCCAGGCGATCAAGACACAGATCGCATCTCAATCGGCCCCCGCGGCCGACATCGGTCCGCTGGAGAGCCGTCTTGCGGCGCTGGAACAGGCGGCCAAACAGCCCGGGGCAGATGGCGCGAGCGCGCCGCAGATCACCGCCCTCGAAGCGGAAGTCGCCAATCTGACCAAGGAAGTCGCCACGCTGAAAGCCAGCCTCGCCGATGCGGAACAATCGGCGGCGGCCGCCAAGGCTGAACTTGCCGGGCGCATCGACCAGGCGGAACAAAAACTCAACGAGCCGGCTAACGACATCCAGATGGCGAAGGCGGTCGCCGTAACGGCGCTGAAGACAGCGATCGATCGCGGCGGCCCGTTTCTGGCCGAGCTTGATGCCTTGCGCAGCATTGCGCCCGACGACGTGACCGTGAAAGATCTGACTGAGGACGCCGCAACGGGTGTCGCGACGCGAACGGACCTCCGCGCCGCCTTTCCGCAAACGGCGGACGCGATGCTCGATGCGCTCAACCAGCCCGATCCGAACGAGGGCATTTTCGCTCGCCTCGTCTCAAGCGCCATGTCCGGCATCCGCATCCGGCCGGTCGGCAGCGTCGAGGGCGACACGCCGGAAGCCGTCATCGCGCGCATCGAGGACAAGCTCAACAATGGCGACCTGAAGGGCGCATCGTTGGAATGGGGCGCTCTTCCCGAACCGGCGAAATCGACTGGCGCGGACTTCAAGGCGAAACTCGACCAGCGCCTGCGCGTCGAGACCACCATCGACGCCGCCGTGGCACAGAGCATGACGCGTACCGGCACGGCCGGCTAGCGGAAGGAAAGAAGAAGAGATGATCCGTATATTGTTCTTCATCCTTTTCGTCCTGTGCCTTGGTCTCGGCTTTGCGTGGCTCGCCGATCGGCCGGGGGAACTGTCGCTGATCTGGCAGGGGCAGCGCATCGAAATGACGCTGATGCGCGCCGCATCCATTCTGATCTCGCTCTTTGCCGCCGTCCTGATCGTGATCTGGCTGCTCCGCACGATCTGGATGTCGCCCCATACCGTCACGCGCTATTTCCGCTCCCGCAAGCGCGATCGCGGCTACCAGGCGCTTTCGACGGGGCTGATCGCCGCTGGTGCCGGCGACGCCAATCTTGCCCGCAAGATGTCGGCGCGAAGCCGCGGCCTGATCAGCGCCGACCAGGAGCCGCTCATCCACCTGCTCGAGGCGCAGACCGCGCTGATCGAAGGCAAATACGACGACGCGCGCAAGAAGTTCGAACTGATGGCCGACGATGCCGAAACGCGGGAGCTCGGCCTGCGCGGCCTGTTCCTCGAAGCCAAGCGGCTCGGCGCCAACGAGGCTGCCCGGCAATATGCCGAACGCGCCGCGGAGAAGGCGCCGCACCTGCCGTGGGCGACGCTGGCAACGCTGGATCACCGCAGCCAGGCAGGACAATGGGACGAGGCGATCCGCCTTCTCGACCAGAGTCGCGCCGCCAATATCCTCGACCGCAAGGATGCCGACCAAAAAAAGGCCGTGCTGCTGACCGCCCGTGCGATGGCGAAGCTCGACGCTGACCCGAAAGCGGCGCGCGACGACGGCCTCGCCGCGCTGAAACTCGACGAGAGCCTGGTGCCGGCGGCGCTGGTAACGGCCAAGGCCCTGTTCCGCGAAGACAATCTGCGCAAGGGCGCGGGAATTCTCGAAAAGATCTGGAAGCAGCAACCGCATCCGGACGTGGCCAGGCTCTACGTCAGAGCGCGCGGAGGCGATTCCGCCCTCGACCGTTTGAAGCGTGCGAAGAAGCTCGAATCACTCCGCAGCAACAATGCGGTTGCATTGGCAACCGTTGCCGAAGCCGCACTCGAGGCGCGCGAACTGCCGCTGGCGCGAGCCAAGGCTGAAGCCGCTGCACGGCTCGAGCCGACGGAAAGCGTCTTCCTGCTGCTCGCCGATATCGAGGAAGCGGACACCGGCGACGAGGGCCGTATCCGCCATTGGATGGCACAGGCGCTGCGCAGTCCGCGCGATCCGGCCTGGACGGCCGATGGGGTGACCTCGCCGTCCTGGCTGCCGGTCTCGCCGGTCAGCGGCCGGCTCGACGCTTTCGAATGGAAGGCACCGGCCTTGCAGCTTTCGGACAAGCTCGAAAATGGCCGTCCGAGCGCCGACGAGGCGATCCGCAACCTCCCACCAGTCGCGACCGTGCAGCACGTCGCAGCGCGGACGGCGCCGGAGCCGGCACCGGCGAAAGCAACGCCGGCCGTTCTGGAAGCGGAGCGTGAGGTGATCAAGATTCCGGAGAGGAAAGAACCTGCTCCCCCTGCTGCCAAGGACAACGAGGAGGTCGCGGAAGAAGAGCCGGCACCCTTCTTCGGCCGCCCGCCGGACGATCCCGGCGTTCGCGACGCCTCCGCCGGCGAAAAGGCAACGGACAAGGCCGGCCTCCGGCTGTTTTGAACTTCGAACGCTGCGGACAAGGACATGTTAGAACGGTTTCGAGCGTTCCTCGAAAGTTTGGCGGGCTCCACGGCGCCAATTGAAAAGGGCGACCCGCGCGTTGCCGTGATCGCACTCTGCGTTCAGGTCATGGAGGCCGATGGCACGGTGCTGGCTGCCGAGCGCCGCAAGATGCGCGAGATTATCGAGGAGCAATATCAACTCGACGACGAGGGCCTCGATGCGCTCATCGAGGCGGGCGAGAGCGCCGAAAGCGAGGCGATCGACTTTTACAAGTTCACCGCAGAGATCAAGCGTCATCTGTCCGAGGAGCAGCGGATCGAGCTCGTCGGCACGCTGTGGGAGATCGTCTATGCCGATGGCGTCCGCAACGAGATGGAAGATCACGTGATCTGGCGGATCGCCGATCTCCTCGGCGTCTCCGGGCGCGATCGGGTCTTGAAGCGGAAGGAAGTTGCCGCCAAGATCGACGTGGAGGAGGAAACCGACCCGCAGCAGGAAAACTGAAATGCCCGCAGAGGCCGACGACTTCAAAAGACCGATCCTCATAATTCTGCATCAGGAGCGATCGAGTGCCGGGCGCGTGGGGCAGATTCTCCAGCAGAAGGGCTTTACACTCGACATCCGGCGCCCGGCTTTGGGCGACACGCTGCCGCCGACGCTGGAGGCCCATTCGGGAACCATCGTCTTCGGCGGCCCGATGAGCGCCAACGACGAGGAAGAGTTCGTCCGCCGCGAGATCGACTGGCTTTCGGTGCCACTCCTCGAGAACAAGCCTTATCTCGGCATCTGCCTGGGGGCGCAGATGCTGGCACGCAACCTTGGCGGCAAGGTCGCGCCACATCATGAGGGCATGACGGAAATCGGCTGGTATCCCCTAAAGGCCACCGACGCCGGCAAGGCGCTGATGGATTGGCCGGCCATGGTCTATCACTTCCACCGGGAAGGGTTTGATCTGCCTAGTGGCGCCGAATTGCTGGCGACCGGCGATACCTATCCGAACCAGGCCTTCCGTTATGGCGAGAACGCCTGGGGCATTCAGTTTCACGGCGAGCTGACGCGCGCGATGATGCACCGCTGGGTGGTCCATGGCGCGCACCGCTTCGAGCTGCCCGGCGCCCAGATCGGCAAGGCGCACCTCGAAGGGCGAATGATTCACGATCACCCTTTGCGGACCTGGATGGAGAATTTCCTCGAATTGATTTTTTTGCGCGGCGGGGAGGCTGCCGCGCCGAAAAGGCAAGATCGCGCGTAACACGGCCCTGCCACCCGCCCTACGCCGCATGTGCAATCAGACCCGTTGGTGCTCCGGGACATCGAGCGTATCGATCTTGCGCAATTGCGGGAAACCGACCGCCCAGAGCAGCGACACCAGAAGTGTGCCGACACCGCCAAAGGCGACTGCGAAGACAGCACCGAAGCCCGAAGCCATCATGCCGGCGCGGAATTCACCGAGTTCGTTCGACGCGCCCACGAACACCATGTTGACCGCGTTCACGCGACCTCGCAGTTCGTCCGGGGTCCAGAGCGTGATCAGGATTTCGCGGACATAGACCGAGATCATGTCCGCCGCGCCCATGACGACAAGGGCGGCAATCGAGATCCAGGGTGTTGCCGACAGGCCGAAGACGATCGTCGCGAGGCCGAAAAGTGCAACACCGATAAACATATAGAGCCCTGCCCGGTTGCGGATCGGGTGAGCGGTAAGCCAGACCGCCATGCCGACGGCACCGACGCCCGGTGCGGCGCGCAGAAGACCAAGCCCCCATGGCCCAAGTGTCAGTATATCGCGCGCAAAGACCGGCATGAGTGCAACCGCGCCGCCGAGCAGCACGGCGAAGAGATCGAGCGAGATCGCCCCCAGCACCACCTTCTCGGCCGTGATGTAGCGGAAGCCGGCTGTGATCGTCTGCCAGCTTTCTCCTAGGGCGGGCGAACGCACCGCGGGCTTCGGCACGGCAAAGACCATCAGGGCCGCTGCTGCAAAGAAGCAGAGACTGACTGCGTACGGCACAACTGGACCGAAGCCATAGATCAGGCCGCCGGCGACCGGCCCGACGATCGTCGCCGTCTGCCAGGAGGTCGAGTTCCAGGCGATCGCATTGGGCAGGTGCTCGGCTGGCACCAGATTGGGTGCGAGCGACTGCGCGGCCGGAGCGAGAAACGCCCGCTCGATCCCGAAGACGATGAGGATCAGATAGACGGGCCAGGGCGAAAACAGACCCGTCACCGTCAACAGGAGCAGCGCGGCCGCGCAGAGCGTGCTCACCGTCATGCAGATGCCCATGATGGCGCGGCGGTTGTAGCGGTCCGCGACGGCCCCCGTAACCAGAATCAGGACCAGCGATGGCAGGAACTGAAAGAGGCCGATGAGGCCGAGATCGAACGGATCACGCGTCAGATCGTAGATCTGCCAGCCGACGGCGACGGACATGATCTGGATGGCGAAATAGGCGAGGAAGCGCGAGAAAAAGTAGCGCCGATAGCCGACATGCCCGAAGGCGGCGAAACGATGCGCGGCGTGAACGGCGGACATATGGGGAGGCTCCTACTGCATGATTCCTTAAATCGGAATCGATTAAGGACAAAATCATGCGGAAACTTAAAGCTCCACAGCAACCGTTGCGCGTCTGATCACACGCGCGGCGCTGTAGGAGCGGCAAAGCACAGGTGCGATGCCATTAAACATGATCGCGCACGACGAAGCGTCGTACTTGCCCGTTTAGTTTCCAATGTCTACATGTCTGTCAACAACGAACTGGAGACTGGCATGATTGCTGTCATCGCAACCTTGAACTTCATTATCAACATAGCCTGGTTCCTGATCATAGCGTCGGCCATCTTCTCCTGGCTCTACGCCTTCAACGTGATCAACGTGAACAACCACGCGATCAACATGATCGGCCGTTCGCTCTATCAGCTGACCGAGCCGCTCTACCGGCCCATCCGCCGCTTCCTGCCGGACATGGGCGGCGTCGATCTCTCGCCGCTCGTCGTCCTGGTGATCCTCTATTTCATCTGGTACTTCCTCAACACGACGGTCGCGTCGGCGGTGATCGGCATATAAGTGCACGCGGCGCTGACGAGCCTTGACGACCATGTCCGCCTGACTGTTCGGCTGACGCCGAACGGCGGTCGCGATGCGATCGACGGCTTCGAAAGCGCTGCCGACGGCGAGGAATACCTCAGGGTTCGCGTCCGCGCCGTGCCGGAAAAGGGCAAAGCGAACCAGGCGCTGATCGCGTTGCTGGCGAAGCAATTCGGCATCGCGAAGACCAGGATCTCGTTCGTCTCCGGCGACACGCAGCGTAAAAAAATCCTCCGGATCGACGCCGATCCGGAGGATGTCATCAAGCGCCTGGCTGCAATCGTCAGCCAGGCAGAATAGACTAATAGATTACTTCTTCGGCTTCGCGCGCTCGACCGCCTCCTTGATCAGTTGCTTGGCGACGCTCACGTCCTTCCAGCCGAAGATCTTCACCCACTTGCCGGGCTCCAGGTCCTTGTAGTGCTCGAAGAAATGCTCGATCTGCTTGAGCGTGATTTCCGGCAGGTCGGTATAGTCATGGACCTTATCGTAGCGCTGGGTGAGATGGCCCGACGGCACGGCGATGATCTTTTCGTCCTGACCGGAATTGTCTTCCATCATCATCACGCCGATCGGGCGAACATTGATGACGCAGCCCGGCACGAGCGGGCGGGTGTTGCAGATCAAAACGTCGATCGGATCGCCGTCGTCGGACAGCGTGTGCGGGACGAAGCCGTAGTTGCCCGGATAGGTCATCGGCGTATAGAGGAAGCGGTCGACGACCAGCGTGCCGGCTTCCTTGTCCATCTCGTACTTGATCGGATGCCCGCCGACCGGAACTTCCACGATTACATTGACATCTTCCGGTGGATTCTTTCCGATGGAAATCGCGTCGATCCGCATGAGTACCTCCAGGGGTCGGTTAAAATTCGCCCCGTCGGATAAAGCGAAACATGCCGCGATGCAACATAACTTTCGTCCGGGACGGGCGGAATTGCTCTACGGCGCCGCGCGTCATCAGACGCGCAAGGACAGTAGCACTTTGAATTGCCGCACTTATCCTTAAATCGGTTACGATTTAGGGAAACATGCATTAGGCGGGCGACACGGCCAAAAATAGGCAGGTGAATGTTTTTCAGCGCAAGGAAGCAACGATGGCGAAGACGCTTCGTTAGTTTGCCATTGCCGCGCTTTTTCCGGCACCGACTTTCGCCAACAACAGCATCTATACCGATGCCAGCCGCCTACCGCGGCAGCGCGGCGAAAAAGGCCGGCGAACCCACCCATTACCTGCCGAAGCGGAGGGACGGCTAAGCAGTCAGTTCCAGACGAAACCAACCTTTTTCAGGTATTTGTCGCCGAAATCTTCCATTCCTTCGGCGATGTCGCTGCCCCCGGCGGTCTGGAAGAAGCTGTAGGCGTGTTCGCTGTCCTCGAGACACCAGACGACAAGGCCTTTGCAGCCAAGCGACCTCAAGAGGCTCTTCGCCTCGCGGAAGAGAACGCGTCCGAGGCCGATGCCCTGATATTCCGGCCGCAGATAGATCTCGTAGATCTCGCCCTCTTGCGGCAGGGCTCTCGCGCGGCTCAAGCCCAGCGTGGCATAGCCGGCGATCGTTCCGGCGACATCGACCACCAGTAAGGTTGCCGGTCCACGCGTTGCCTTGCGCCACCAAATTTCGTCGCGGCGGTTGACCATCTGGATCAGCGGGCGATGCGGAATGATGCCGCCATAGGCCTGAAGCCAGGAAACGCGATGCACCTCCGCAATCGCCGCCGCCTCATGCGGCTCCCCGGGCCTGACCTCGATCGAAACAGTCTTCATGACTTGACTCTAAACACACGACATGGCGAACCGGAATCCCGCCGTGCTGCCGGGCGGCGTTAACCCACAGGCAACTTTAACGGCATCCAAGTGAAGGTTAACGCCTTTTTAACTTTATCCGCAAGCCGCCCGCGATCGGCACGCACAGCAAAAACCCCGGATCGCTCCGGGGTTCCAATTGCGTCGGTCTTTTCGTGGCTTACGCCGCGCCGGCGGTACGGGCCTTTTCGAAGCGCTTGCGCTCGTTCGGATCGAGATACATCTTGCGAAGCCGGATCGACTTCGGGGTGACCTCGACCAGTTCATCGTCCTGGATCCACGACAGCGCCCGGTCGAGCGTCATGCGGATCGGGGGCGTCAGCTTCACCGCCTCGTCTTTGCCGGATGCGCGCATGTTGGTGAGCTTCTTGCCCTTCAGCACGTTCACTTCCAGATCGTTATCACGGGTATGAATGCCGATGATCATGCCGGCATAGACCTTCTCGCCCGCCTCGATGATCATCGGGCCGCGGTCTTCGAGATTGAACATCGCGTAAGCCACGGATTCGCCGGCATCGTTGGAAAGCAAAACACCATTTACCCGGCCACCGATCTCACCCTTGTAAGGCTGGTAGTCGTGGAACAGGCGGTTCATGATCGCGGTGCCGCGCGTGTCGGTCAGAAGCTCGGACTGGTACCCGATGAGGCCGCGGGTCGGCGCGAAGAACACGAGACGCACGCGGTTGCCGCCGGACGGACGGAGCTCGGCCATTTCGGCCTTGCGCTCCGACATCTTCTGGACGACGACGCCGGAATGCTCTTCATCGACATCGATGACCACTTCTTCGATCGGTTCGAGAAGCTGGCCGCTTTCATCCTTGTGCATGACGACGCGCGGACGCGATACGGCAAGCTCAAAGCCTTCACGGCGCATGGTCTCGATCAACACCGCAAGCTGCAGTTCGCCGCGGCCGGACACAAAGAACGAATCCTTCTCGGAGGATTCCTCGATCTTCAGCGCGACGTTGCCTTCGGCTTCCTTGAACAGACGGTCGCGGATCACGCGCGACGTGACCTTGTCGCCCTCGGTGCCGGCAAGCGGCGAATCGTTGACGAGGAAGGACATGGTGACGGTCGGCGGATCGATCGGCTGCGCCTTCAGCGGCTCGGCGACGGCCGGGTCACAGAATGTATCGGCGACTGTGCCCTTGGAAAGGCCGGCGATCGCGACGATGTCACCCGCATGGGCTTCCTCGATCGGCTGGCGCTCGATGCCACGGAAGGCGAGGATCTTGGAAATGCGGCCCGACTCGAGCAGCTTGCCGTCCTGGCCGAGGACCTTGACAGCCTGGTTCGGCTTGATCGAGCCCGAGTGGATGCGGCCGGTGATGATGCGGCCGAGGAAGGGGTTGGCTTCGAGAATCGTGCCGATCATCCGGAACGGCCCTTCGCCAACCGTTGGCTCGGGCACGTGCTCAAGCACGAGGTCGAGCAGCGGCGCCAGACCCTGATCCTGGGGACCTTCCGGCGCGACGTTCATCCAACCGTTGCGTCCCGAGCCGTAAAGAATCGGGAAATCGAGCTGCTCATCGGTGGCATCGAGCGCCGCGAAAAGATCGAACACTTCGTTGATGACCTCCTCGTGGCGGGCGTCGGGACGATCGATCTTGTTGATCGCGACGATCGGACGAAGCCCGACCTTGAGTGCCTTGCCGACGACGAATTTCGTCTGCGGCATGGGGCCTTCGGCAGCGTCGACCAGAACGATGGCACCGTCCACCATCGACAGAATGCGTTCGACTTCACCGCCGAAATCGGCGTGACCGGGCGTGTCGACGATGTTGATGCGAACGCCCTTCCATTCAACCGATGTCGCCTTGGCAAGGATGGTGATGCCGCGTTCTTTTTCCAGCTCGTTGGAATCCATCATGCGCTCGGCGACGCGCTGGTTCTCGCGGAAAGAGCCGGATTGCTTCAGAAGTTCGTCGACGAGCGTGGTCTTCCCATGGTCGACGTGCGCGATGATCGCGATGTTACGAATGCTCATTTTTTGTCTCGGAAAGTTCGAGGGCACGCGCGACAAGGCGGGTACCGCTTTTTCAGTTGCCGCGCTCATACAGGTTTTTTTGCAGGAGCGAAAGGGGGCCGGGACGCAGACCAGCTCTGCACAGAGCTCTGCGGGCTCACGCTGCTGCCGCCGGATCGAGCGTCACGCGCCAGAGTTCCTTGTCCTGCCGATCCATCAGCCGCACGGTCATCTGTTGCGTCCGGCCGCTGATGTCGACGATGCCGAAGAATTGCAAGCCAGCGGACGGCGGCAGGTTGCTGTCGATGCCGCCGCCAGACGCCTTGATGAAGCGAACCTCCGGGCCGAAGGTCATGTCGAGCTCCTTCGGACCGTAGGTGCCGGAGTGCAGGGGGCCGGAAACGAATTCCCAGAAGGGCAGGAATTCCTTGAAGGCCGCGCGGGACGGATCGTAGTGGTGGGCCGCCGTGTAATGCACGTCCGCCGTCAGCCAGACGATGTTCTCGATCGCGTTGTCGCGGATGAACCGGAGCAGGTCGGCGAATTCCGTCTCCCTGCCCATCGGCGCGCCGCTGTCGCCATTGGCGATCGCATCCGACCCGCGCCTCTGCGAATAATCATCCCAGACGACAAGGCCGATCGGCATGTCACAGGCGATGACCTTCCAGGTGGCACGAGATGCCGCGAGCTCCCGCTTCAGCCAGTCCGCCTGCCGCCAGCCGAAGAGGCCGGCATCGCCCTCCCCCTGGTTGGGGCCGCGATAGGAGCGCAGATCGACGAAGAACACGTCCAACAGCGGCCCATAGGCGACCTTACGGAAGATGCGTCCGGGCTGCGTCGGCAAGGTGCGGATCGGTGTCATCTCGTGAAAGGCGCGCGCGGCCCGGGCCGCATAGACCGTCACGTCCTTCTCCGGATAGCGCGGATCGTCGCGAAGGTTGGTCGAGGCCGACCAGTTGTTGAGCACTTCGTGGTCGTCCCATTGATAGAAGGTCGGGCAGACGGCGTTCAGCCCGCGCACGTGTTCGTCGAGCAGATTGTATTTCCACTGGCCGCGATATTCCTCCAGTGTGCGGGCGACATCGCGCTTCTCGGGCGTCACGATCCGGTTTTTCCACATACCGCCGTCCCGGAGCTTGATCTCATCCGGTATAGGATTGTCGGCATAGATCGTGTCGCCCGAATGGATGAGGAAATCCGGCTCGTGCAGACAGATGGTCGAATAGGTCTTCATCCCGACCTCGTCGATGCCCCAGCCCTGACCGGCCGTATCGCCGGACCAGACGAAACGCACCGACCGTCTGCGCAAGGGCGCCGTACGGAACCGCCCGACGACCGGTTCCGAAACACGATTGCCATCGTAGAGATCGGTTGCGGTGAAGCGGTAAAAGATGTCCTGGTCCGGCAGCAGGCTGTCGAGCCGGCATTTGACCGCGCAATCGCTCCGCGGCGTCGCATCGATATCAGGAAGCCGAACGGCGTTCGAGAAGCCTTCCGTGGTCGAATACTCGACCGCCACGCGCGCCGGCCGATCGACGCGCGTCCAGATCATCCCCGACTGCGTATCGACATCGCCGGACTGCACGCCGTGCGGGAATTCCGGCCGCCCATAACCACGGGCGTAGAAGGGAGTGGCAACGCCAGAAGAAGCGGCGAAACCGGCGGCGCCGGCGGAGAAGAGAAAAGAGCGCCTGGTCAGCGTGCTTCGAATGTCGGCCAAATATCCGCCTCCGGTTCCGTGCTTCACGAATCATCGAGTTTGCGAGGGACCTTTGGCGAGCCGCATGTCAGCGGCTTTACAGGGAGATGAAACTATTTGAACGGTTTGGCGACAGTTCTGTGAAGGAGCGGCGATGAGCGAGCGGGGCTAGAGCCTCCGTCACCGCGGCTCGCCCCTTCGCACGCTTCGCCTTATCTGAATGTTGCAGTGGATCGAATTTTCGGGAATGGCAGCCGGTCGCGGCGGGCACTGTAAGCTCCCTAGCCTTGGGAAGGGGCTGGGGGTGTCGCCTCTCCTCATTCCGCTTCAATGTGTGAAATCGTAGTGATCCCGGACGTGGTTGTTGAAGTAGCTGCCGGCGGAATCTGCGTGCACAAGTTCCTCGTAAACGCTCTCCGAGACATCGAGGTAATGGTAAGGCCTGCGATTGCCGACGAACCAAACGCTCAAGGTTCGGTGGCGTGCGTCGTAATTGACGCGCTGGATTGCGGAAGAGTCCAGGATCGCGGACGATTTCAGCATTGGCATTGGCGCCTCCCGATCGAATTCCAGAAGTCGCTGGTAAACTCCTATTATATATCAAATACCCGGACTTATAAACGACGGCCGGCCGCACGCGATGAACGCCCAAGGGACGGCTGCAGCACTTTGAATTGCTGCACGATTTCGCCCATAAATCGGTTCCGATTTAAGGAATCATGCAGCAACGGCTATCCCATTCACGAGGTCTTTCGCCTTGCTCCGATCAAATACCCCCTCTCGCGACCGGCTCGAAACAATCCTTGCCCGCCTGTATGCACGCCGGGACGAAGAACGCGTCTTCATGAAACTCTATGCGGACGCCGCCCGCGCCGAAGCCGACGCCGCCGACCGAAGGCTGAGCGATGGAAAGAGCCTCGGTCCGCTCGACGGCCGGATCGTCTCGATCAAGGACCTCTTCGACGTCGCCGGCGAGCCGACGCTTGCCGGCTCGGTCATTCGCCGGGCGGCAGAACCGGCCACGGCAGATGCAATGATCGTACAGCGGCTGCGCACGGCCGGTGCCGTCATCATCGGCAAGACTCACATGACTGAGTTCGCTTTCACCGCTGTCGGCCTCAACCCGCACTATCCTGCGCCCGGCAATGCGATCGACGCGAGCCTCGTTCCCGGCGGTTCATCGTCCGGCGCGGCCGTCTCGGCGGCGGAGGGCACCAGCGACATCGCCATCGGCTCCGACACCGGCGGATCGGTTCGCATTCCGGCGGCGCTGAACGGCCTCGTCGGCTTCAAGCCGACGGCCCGGCGCGTGCCCCTAAATGGCGCATTTCCGCTCTCCCCAAGCCTCGATTCGATCGGCCCGCTCGCACGAACCGTCGCCAACTGCGCGCTTGCCGACGCGATCATGGCCGGCGAGACACCGAAGCCACTCGCGCCGCTGCCGCTCGATGGCCTGACGCTCGGCATTCCGAAGGGAGCGCTCCTCGAAAATCTGACGCCCGAGATTGCGGAGGCCTTCGAGGGAAGCCTGCAAATCCTCTCGCGTGCCGGCGTAACACTCGTCGACTGCGTGATCGACGATCTCCTCAACCGCTTTGCCGAAGCGACTTCGATCGGCTCGATCGCGGGGATAGAAGGCAGCCGGATCCACCGGGGCTGGCTCGAGGACGAGGATGCGCCGGTCGATAGCCGGGTAAAAGCGACGCTGCGCCGCCGCCTTGCGGTCTCCGACGCGGCGCACGAAAAGCTGCTGCGGACGCGGCAAGATCTCGTTCGCGCCATGGACGAGCGGCTGACGCCCTACGATCTCATCCTGCTGCCGACTACGCCGATTCCCGCCGTCGCCATCGCCTCGGTCGACCAGGACAAAATGGAGTACCGTCGCGTCGAGGATCTGCTGTTGCGCAACACGCAAGTGGCCAACCAGTTCGATCTCACGGCAATCACGCTGCCGATGGCAGGCACAAGGCTGCCGGCGGGTTTGATGCTGGTGGGGCGGAGCGGGACGGACGGAATGCTCCTGGCCGCGAGCGCGTCGGTCGAAGGGTTGCTGCAAGACGGCTGAACGACGCGGCCTAGAGCGCCGTGCGTTCAAATGAACGCACAAAGGACGCTCTAGCACTTTGGTCCTGGAGCATCTTATCCGCTTTCGGTGATCCCACCTGAAAGCGGGATGTTCTAGCCTCAATGCATCGTCTGGGACATCCAACCCTCGTCGAGGATCCTAAATGCATCTTCGAGCGCGGCAACCAGGATATCAGTGAGTTCGTCACCGTCATTGCTCATAAGGAACAGGGCCACGGTCGCATCCTCAGGGTCGCTATAGTGCTCGATATCGTTGGACATCGCATCGTCCTTTCTTCGCCGCGTTACATTCCGGCAGTTGATGCGATGGTTAGGCGCGCCGACTTGTGCAGAGCTTGAGGCAAAATCGCCGGCCGCGGTCTTTCAACAGCGCGACGGCGATCTCCCAGCCAGCCTTTTCGCTCGCGCTTACCTTCCAAGCACGATAGAGGATCACCGAAGTTCGATGCCGGATGTGAGAATGGCGAAGAAGACGAAGCTGGACAATGCACACTATCTGCAGCGGCTCAGGTCCGAATTCCCTGACGTCCATGGCGCTTTTGTTGCCGGCAAGATCCCATCCTTGCGCAAAGCCCTCGCGATCGCCGGGATAAAACCGGAGCGCACCCGGCTGGACAAGCTCAAGAACTCCTGGAGGAAGGCGACTGGCACCGAGCGCGATGCCTTTCTGACCTGGCTCGCGGCTACCGGCGCCCCATCGGCAACGGCGGCACTGGCCTTCACTCCCACGCCGTCTGCGCGTGCCGCGGAGGCTCCTATCGCAAGCGGCCGCTATCTGCTCCCCTCCACAATCGCCGAGATCGAAGCGATCATGTTCCGACGCCGGTTGAAGCTGGACGACGTGATGCACGAAATCGGGTTCCCACCCCACGACCGCTCCCTCGCCCATGCGCTTGCCCGTGGCGCAAGCCTCAGATTGACGATGATCGCGGCGTTGGAGATATGGCTGCGCGCGAACGCACGAGGGTAAGGGCTGCAGGCTTGATCTTTCGGACGAAGGAGTGGCTTTCTCCTCGGAGATTTGACGGGTTGGGAGCTGAGTGTTGAAAGAAATGAGCTTCGAAAACCTGCTTGGCATTGACGTCGGATACTCGCTGTCGCGACCGACCACCGGAATCGCGTGGAGCGTCGGCGAGGATCTCGGTGCTGCGAGGACGTACACCGACTGGGAACGCCGAAAGAGTCACATTCCCGCGTCGACGACATTCGCCGTTATCGCGATCGACGGACCCTTGACGCCGCCCGACGCTCCCGATGATCTCGACCGCTTGTGCGAGCGGCTCTTTATCCGCGGCGCCTTCCATGCGCGTTGCAAGCCGGGGCTCAGCCACCACGGCTATGGTCGAAACCTTCGAAAAGCTGCCGCAGAGACAGCCGCGCAGATCAGGCATCTTGCAGCTGCGCGCATGCTCGGCAAATCCGTCGTTCCCGGCACCGCGATCATCGAGGCTTTTCCCAACGCCTTTCTCGGCGTTCTTCTCGAGGATCAGCGTTTTGCCATGTCCAGGGCGGCGAAGCGCAAGAAATTCGACTGGCTGTACGACCACGCCGTAGAATGCGGCGTCCTCGAAAACCTCCTTCGGTCCATCGGCTGGAGCAACGAGGTTCTGCTTCGGAAGGTCACAGCCGAGCGGGATCACGAAAAGCGCGCAGCGTGGATCTGCCTCCTGACGGCGGCATGCGCCTTAGTCGGCAAATCGGAAGTCGTTGGGGATGACAAAGGAGGCTGGTTCTGGCTACCGCCTCCCGAGCTCTGGGCGTGTTGGGCAAGGCAGGCTTTGGCGGAGAATAGGGCGGCGATGTCGGCGGGTGGCGCGATCACTGGCGAGGTGTGATTTACTGGCGGAGAGGGTCTGCCATCAAGTCCCCGCGCAAGTGTCTCGGCTATCGCACGGCCGCCGAGGTCTTTATGGCGCATTTGCGCGGATGCGGGTAATGCCCTGCTCTCCACACGTCCGTGTTGCATCTGGACTCGATTTTCCAGAACGGAAACAAACTACGATCATCGTCGGGCTCTTAGGTCAGCGCGGCAAGGATCAGCGCCGCATAGGTGAGCTGGTGCATCAATTGGTCGGCGCCGTGCATGGCCCAGTAGGCCCGGGTCGTCGCATCGGCGCGGCTATGCCGCGACAGCAATGCCTTGCCGTAGTCTATGAGATAATGAGCCAGGAATTCCGCGAGCACGAGAATCGCGACGCGCGTCATGCCAGCGCTGGCGAGCATCAGCGCCGGCACGGTTCCGAGCGCGTGCCCGCCCGCATGCACATAGCCGCCGATCATGCGGAAATTGCCCTTGCCGCGCAGGATCCAGGCTGGCTGCAGCACATAGTCAACGACAAAGTGCTTGAGTTGCAGGCAAGCGAGCATCGCCACCGTCGTAATCGCCATTTCCATCGCTTCCTCCCGCGGACCGAACTTTTGGCTGGTCAATCGTATGTACGCCAACGGGCCTGGCCTTGCCGCGCACCGTCGCAAGCCCGAGCGGTCTCGTTGCCGGCTCTGTCCCGAGCTCGCGCATGGTCGCGTCGCTGAGCACGATTTCGACGCCGCGCTCCTTGGCCACATTCACCAGTCGGCTCGCGAGATTGACCGTGTCGCCGATGGCGGTGTAGCTCAGCCGCTCGGCGGAACCGATATTGCCAATCAGCGCCGTGCCGCTGTTGATGCCGATGCGTACGCGGATCGCATTCTCGCCGGCCGCGATTGGCGGGTCGTCATGCATTGCCGTCCGGATCGCGACAGCCGTGCGGCAGGCGCGGGCGGCATGATCCGCCTGCTTGCCCGGCGCGTTCCAGATCGCCATAACGGCATCCCCGATGAACTTGTCGACCGTGCCGCCCTCCGCATGGACAGCGGCAACCGCAATCGTCAGGAAGCGCGTCAGATGCGGCTCCACGCCGGGTCCGAGCCTCTCGGTCAGCTCGGTGAAACCGGGCAGGTCGGCGAACATCACCGTCACTTCGCAGAGCTCGCCACCGGGTTTCGGCTCGATGCCACCTTCGACCAGCGGTCGCACGACGTCGAGCGGCATGTAGCGGGCGAAGGCTGAAAGTCCGGCCGCCATCCGCTTCAACGCCTGCGACAAATCATTGAGCTCGGCGAGGAAGGTCGGATGATGGCGGATGCTCTCCAGCGAGAAGCGCTCGACCGCACGCAATTGCTCTGCCAGTCGGGCGAGCGGACGGGCGAAGAGAAAATTTGCAAAGCCGACGGCAGTTGCTGCGGCAAGCGCGGCGATGGCGACCACGACTGCCGCTATACGCTGGATATTCTTGTCGATGCCGCTTGCAAAGGTTGAGCGGGGGGTGGCGGTGACAAGACGCCAGTTCTCGAACGGCAGGCGCGACGACGACACGAAGACGGGCCCGAGCAAAGCGTTTGGCACGACGACGCGGAAGGCATCGACCTTATTGGCCGCGACAGCCTCGGCGGCGGCCGTCGCCACGGCATCGGCGGCCGGAAAGTCGGAAAAATGCGCCGCCATAACGCCGTCGGAGGGTTGCGATGTCGCAAGGACGCGCCCGCGGCTGTCGAGAACGAATGCTTTGCCGAGCGCCGGCAGTTCAAGCGCCTGCAACGCCTCAGAGAGGCGCCGGAGGCTCACGGCCACCATCACCACGCCGGTAAACTTTCCGAAGCTCACGACGCGCTTCGATAGCACCATGGCGGGCTCGAAACCGTTCGGCAGCACATTGGTGACCACCCAGACAGGCTCTCCGGTTTCCTTGCCCAATCGATACCACGGGGCGCCGAGTGCCACATAGGCGCTCTCCGCCTTGATGCGCTCCTCGAAAAAGATGTCGCCCGGGATCGGTCTGTACAGATCGCGCCGCAACGGACGGAGTTCGCCAGCTTCAGCGGCGCCGATCTCGACCATCTCGATGCGGCCGTCGGCGGTCGCATGCGATCCGAAAAAGCGCCCATCCGGAAAACCGAAGCCGATCCAGTCGATCGCCGGCTGCTCGCGCAGCAGCGACAGGAACAGGAACTCGCGCTTGACCTCGTCATTGGCGCTGATCGCACCTTGGAAGAAGATGGAGCGGACAACTTCGGCGGTGCTCGTCACGAGCGACAACGTCCGGGATAGGTCGTTCCTGACGGATCCCGCCGTCTGGGCATCGAGACTCGCGACGATCTCCTCGATGTTCTCGCCGGCTGCACGCTGCCAGATGAGATGGATCAGCGCGGCAGTGGAGAGCACCGCTAGCATGAGGATAACGATGATGACCTGGGCGAGCTTCGGGCGATACATCGCTAGGCCTCATGGTGACCGGTAATCAGCCGCGCGGCGCGATCGTTGCGGGCATATGCGACGGCCCAGTCGAGAAAGACGACGAGGCGGTTGCGGAAGCCGACGAGGAACCAGAGATGGGCGAAGTTCCAGACGAGCCATGCCGGATAGCCGGAGAGCCTGGTCTTGCCGAAATCCGCGACCGCTGCCTTGCGGCCGATAGTCGCGAGATTGCCGTAGTCACGATAGCGGAACGGCGCCGGGTGCCGTCCCGCCATGTCGCCGAGAATGGCGTAGGCTGCATAACGCCCCATCTGCTTGGCTGCCGGCGCCACGCCCGGTACAGGACGTCCGGCCGCATCGGTGACCGAGGCCGTGTCACCGATGACGAATATTTCGTCGTGCCCTGGTGGATTGAGGCGCTCGTCGACGATGACTCGTCCGGCGCGGTCGGCCGCCGCACCGATCCACTTGGCGGCGCGCGAAGCCATGACGCCCGCGGCCCAGAGAATGCAGGCGGAGCCGATTTCAGTTCCGTCGACCAGCCGTACACCGCTGTCATCACAGCCGGCGACGGCATTGCCGAGCACGACCTCGACGCCAAGCTTTTCGAGTTGTCTCTGGGCCTTTCTCGAAAGGCAAGGCGGCATCGCCGGCAATATCCGCTCACCCGCCTCGACGAGCACGACCCGGGCGGAGGATGAATCGATGCGCCGGAAATCGTGAACGATCGTCCTTCGGGAGAGCTCGGCGATCGCGCCGGCGAGCTCGACGCCGGTCGGCCCGCCGCCGACAACGACGAAGGTCAACAGCCTCTGACGCAAACGGGGATCATCGGTCACCTCCGCCCGTTCGAAGGCGGAGAGGATGCGGGCGCGGATCGCCGTCGCATCCGTGATTGTCTTGAGGCCCGGGGCGTGGTCCGCCCAGATGTCGTTGCCGAAATAAGTGTGGCGGGCGCCGGTCGCGACGATCAGATAATCATATGGGATGCGCCGGCTGCCAGTCACGACGCATCCAGCGGCGGTATCGACCGCCTCGACCTTGTCCATCAGGACCGTGGCATTCGACTGCCGCGAAAGAATGCGGCGGATCGGCATGGCGATCTGCGCCGGCGAGAGCCCCGCGGTCGCTACCTGGTAAAGGAGAGGCTGGAACAGGTGATAGTTTCGCCGGTCGATGACGGTGACTTCGACCGGCGCGCGGCGAAGCGTCATCGCCGCGTTCAGGCCGCCGAAGCCCGCACCGAGAATGACCACACGCGGCCGGTGCTTTGCCTGGTCCGTGCCGGTCGCAATTTCGCCCGGCACGGAGCCGCTCTGAACAGGCGTCACTGACATCACTCAGCCTCCGGCACGGATGCGTCGGGCGACCAGATGATCGACTGAAAACACGCCGGCGCCTCGCGAAAGAATGAGCATGAGCAGGCTCGTCCACATCAGATGCTCGACCCAATGATCCGGGTAGACGAAGATCTGGATGGTCGCGACGACGCCGAGCAGCATCAGCGAGGCGAGCCGCGCGAGCAGTCCCAATCCGAGCATCGCCGCGCCACTGAGTTCCGCCGCCGTCGCCATGAGGGCGGCCAGCCCGGGATCGAGCAGCGGCAAGCGATATTCGAAGGCGAACAGCTGGAGCGTGACCGGCCATGAGGCGAGCTTCGTCTGGGCGGACTGCCAGAATACCTCTGCGACCGCCACGCGCGATGCAAACTGCACGATCGATAGCGGCAGGGCGGTCGTCCACTCCACGACAGTGTCGTGAAGCCTGTATATCGTTCTGGAAATGCTGATCGGTGTTGCGCGCATTGTGGTCATGACACTCTCTCCTGCTGGTTGGAAGACTCCTTCGTGCGATGGATGCCGGTGACGAGCTCGCTGACGAAAAGGCCTGTCACCGCTCGTGCGATATCGAACTCAGGCGAGTGGCGGCAGGCGCGGGCAACCGCAGCCTCGAGTCCCTTGCCCCGCCTCAACACATGCCAAAACGCAAACTCCGCGGCGTCGAGGCGCAGGAAGCGAACGGTGTCATCATGTCTCCAGAGCGCGATGCGCTCCGGTTCGCGGTTGAGGTCCGCGAGTCTGTCGGGTTCGCCTCCATGCTGATGCGCCGCCCATATGCTGAGGGCGGGCCAACGGCAAAGAACAAGTCGCAGCGAAGGCTGCAAGAAAAGCACGAAGGACCCACTCGAAAGCCGCTCATAGAGTTCGATGAGTGTACTTGGCCGCTCCAACGGGGCGTCGAGCGCTTCGGCGATCTTCCACTCGAGGCGCGCGACCTCAGAGACGAAGGGCATATCGGCGGTTCCCTCGAAGTTCGCGAGAAATGGCGCAAATCCTGCACCGTACCGCGAAAGGCGCGGCTCTCGTGGCGGGCTGCTCCGGGTGAAGCGGCCGGCGACATAACTGAAGTAGCGTTCATCGAGCAGCCGCACCGTCACGGGAAAGACGGCCTTCAAGGTCGTGGTGAGCGAGACCAGTGTATTGTTGCGGTAGATGTTGAACCGCCTTGCGGGATCGAAACGACCCCGTGCCAGAAGCGGCAGGATATCTGCCGGCCCGGTCGTCAGAACCGCACGCGCGACGACACTCTGCAGCGTTTCAATGGAAGACATGGCCGTTCCTCCTGCAATGATCCGATGCGCACTTGCCGCAAGCGGCTTTGACTGCCGCTGTTGCGGCGAGCGCCGGGAAAAGGATGCCAGTTGTGCCGTCGCGGCCGGGCAACCTCATGGTCTCGAAACGGCCGTCTGGCACAGTAACCGGCGGCTCCTCGAGGCGTTCGTCGAAGGCGATCCGACGGGCGAGCATGTCGGCCCACATCGCTTCGCCCAACAGGACCTCGAGCGGCGGCACATCCGTGTCCCATTCGATGAGTGTCGGCCGAGGGCCGATCCTGCGGAGCGCGTGGGCATAGAGCGACCAGACGGCCGGCGGCACACGAGACCCATGGTCGTCGATGAGAATGACGTCGCCGTCGATTTCATTGACCGCGTGGCCGGCAAGGTGAATTTCACCGATCGCGTCGGCAGGCAGGGCGTCGATGAAGGCCAGTGCATCGAAATCGAGGTTGCTTGCTGAGACATGGACGTTGTTGACGTCCAGCAACAAGCCGCAACCGGTCCGGTTGACGAGCTCGCTCAGGAATTCGGCCTCGGTCATGCTCGATTCAGCGAAGGCGAGATAGGCGGAGAGGTTTTCGATGAACACCTGGCGCTTGAGCGTGTCCTGCAGCCGGCCGACGTTCGCGGAAACGATGGCAAGTGCCTCATCGTCATAACGGAGCGGCAGAAGGTCGTTGAGGTAGGCGCCATCGGCGACGCTCCACGCAAGGTGTTCGGAGACGATCGCTGGCTGAAAGCGTTGGCAGACGAGGCGCAGCCGCTCCAGATGCGCTCGGTCGAGACCTGAGGCGCTGCCGAGCGACAGTCCGACGCCGTGCACCGAAAGCGGATAAACCTCGCGCAGCTTCTCGAGCGCATCCACGGCCGCTGATTGGCCCATGTAGTTTTCGGCATGGACTTCGAGCCAACCCGCAGCAGGCCTGCGGGAAAGCATCTCGGCAATGTGTATGGAACGGAGGCCGATGCCCGCAGCGCACGGCATCGGGTGGGTTGGAAACGTCTTGGGCATCGGTCTACTCCCTTTTTGCTTGCTGTCGCGGGGCCGTCAGGCCTTCGGGGCGTTGCTGCCGCCGGCGATCTTTCCGCAGGTGCCGGCAGGCACGTAGATCCAGGCGTCGACCTGGTCGTCCATCGTTGACGTGCCCGCGCAGGAATGGGTTGCCGTCTGGCAGTCGTTCTGCCCGGCCTTGACGATGCCGTAGCACTTCTCGAACGAGAAGTCGGGCTGGGCGGCCGGCCCCGCCGAAGCCGTGGAAGCCGAGACGGAGGCGATCGCCGCAAGCGCGGAACTGATGAGCGTACGAGTGTTGATCATTGAACATCTCCTGGATCTGACATTGTTCAGACCGCACATCGGCCTGATGCTGAGAAGCTTCGCAGACCGCTCGCGCTGTTTGAAATGCTGTTCAGGCATGGTTTCGATAGGCCGAACTATCCGTCAGCGATGGGCGCACCCAGGACGAAAAAAAGCCCCCGGGAGGGGGCAAGACTGCCATCGGGAGGGAAGATGGCAACGAGGGCTTGCGCGCACTCCGTGGCGACGCGCTGCGATTGGTCGGGAAGCGTCGAACGCCCTACATCACGATGATTTGGTTTAGAGCGGGATGTGGGCGGAAAACCGCTTCACATTTTTCCTCATCCCGCTCTAGAGATAACGCGTACTGATATCGACGCTCGAACGCTTCCCTATCGCGTCGTAGTTCGCCATCAGCCAGTCCTCCGCGCACTGTCGACCGCGGTCACGGAGGTCTACGAGGGCTCCCCACTCGGCATTGAGTTTGCTTGAGACGCTGAGGTTTCTCATCGTCTCATCGTCGGAGATGCCGTGTACGAAGACACGTTTGAGGCCAAGTGAATTGCCGGCCTCGGAATCGATCAGGTGCGTCACGAAGGCGATTGCCCGCATCTCCCTCAACAATGACGAGTTGAAGCTTATTTCGTTGATCCTGTTCAGGATTTCCGCCGCAGTGCGCGGCAGTTCCGTTCGCTCCAGCGGATTGATGTGTACCACCAGCACGTCCGGCGTGTCGCAGCCGTAGATCAGCGGGAAAATGGCAGGGTTTCCCATGTAGCCTCCGTCCCAATAGGCCTCGCCGTCGATCTCGACGGCTTGAAACAGGAACGGCAGGCAGGCCGAGGCCATTACGGCGTCGATCGAGATCTCGTCATTGGAAAACACCTTGACCTTGCCGGAGCGCACGTTGGTCGCGCAGATGTTGAGCTTCACGGGACAGCGGGACATGCGGATCGCATCGAGGTCGATCGATTGCTCCAGAACCTGGCGCAGCGGATTGTAGTTCAACGGGTTGAACTGATAGGGCGAGAGCAGCCGTGTCACCATGTCGAAAATGACGAAGGCCGGCGAAAACTCCAATGATTTCGACCCCGTTA
The DNA here is from genome assembly GCF_013283645.1 of Sinorhizobium psoraleae. Classification (GTDB taxonomy): domain Bacteria; phylum Pseudomonadota; class Alphaproteobacteria; order Rhizobiales; family Rhizobiaceae; genus Sinorhizobium; species Sinorhizobium psoraleae. Next base: position 306,361 of record NZ_JABEKV010000001.1, on the reverse strand, counting down.
CACGGTCAAGCACACTCGGCTGCAGCGGACTGAAGGCTGCCGCATGGCTGATGCGGCGCCAGAAATTGGCGAGCGCCTTCTGCGCGCCGCTGCGGCCGCCTTCCGCAAGCCCATAGGCCAGGACCGCGGCGTTCATCGCGCCGGCACTGGTCGCAACGATGCCGTCGAAGGAGAGGTTCACCTCGTCGAGCAGCCGGTCGAGCACGCCCCAGGTGAATGCGCCGTGCGCACCCCCGCCCTGAAGCGCGAGGTTTATCGTTCGCGGCGGGCGCATGTCGGGCTCGGAGCGCCGCACCGCGTGTTCGGATTCCGGCGGGCCCACTTGGATGTGCTTGTTCATGGCTCTGCTCCTCTCGATCAATGGGCTGTCCACCCGCCATCCACGGGAATGGCCGCGCCGGTGATCGAAGCGGCCGCGCTGCTGCACAGGAAGACGCTGAGCGCCCCCATTTCCTCGACTGTCGCGAAGCGCTTGGTCGGCTGGTTCTTCAGGAACACGTCGCGGATAACCGCGTCGCGCGCGATCCCGTGCGACTTTGCCTGTCCGTCGATCTGCGCCTCCACCAGCGGCGTCCAGACATAGCCCGGGCAGATCGCATTGGCCGTAATGCCGAATTCCGCGCCTTCGAGCGCCACAACCTTGGTGAGTCCGACGAGCCCATGCTTGGCGGCCACGTAAGCGGACTTGTAGGGCGAGGCGACGAGACCATGAGCTGAGGCGACGTTGATGACGCGTCCGTAGCCGCGAGCGCACATCTGCCCGTAGGTCGCCTGAACGAGGTGAAACGCAGCAGAAAGATTGATCCCAAGGATCGCGTCCCATTTCGCCGTCGGGAACTCAGAGATCGGTGCAACATGCTGTATGCCGGCATTGTTGACGACGATGTCGACCTGCCCGAAGCGGGCGCCGGCGCGCTCGACCATCATTCGGATCGCCTCCGGACTCGACATATCGGCGCTGTCATAGGCGACATCGACGTCGTTCTCCTCCGTCATCTCGGCCCGCTGCCGCTCGATTTCCGCCGGATCGCCAAAGCCGTTGAGCATCACTGCCGCGCCCGCTTTGGCAAGCGCCTGGGCGATGCCGAGACCAATGCCGCTGGTGGAACCGGTGACGATGGCGCTGCGCCCCTCGAGCGCCCTGCGCCCGAACATCGCGTCGATTTCAGCCTCGGTACTTTTGAACATGTCCGCGTCTCCTCACGTTTGGGCCGGAGGGCCTCTTCCGGGACGAGAATGGCGCTGTATTCATTTCAACTGAAATGCCACTGTGCTATGAATTCGATAGGTGAATTGCATTGGTGAAAGCGGCGCCTGCATTGGAGAGTGGCCGCCTGGACACGAAAACCCTGCGGGGGCGGTTATGGACATTCACCACGTTCGGTATTTCCTGGCCGTTTGCGAGACGCGAAATTTCACGCGTGCGGCCGAAAAGTGCAACGTCACCCAGCCGGCGTTGAGCCGTGCCGTCCAGCAACTCGAAGATGAAGTCGGCGGGCTCCTGTTTCGGCGGGAACGGAACCTGACCCACATCACGGATCTCGGAAACCTGCTGAGACCGCGGTTTCAGTCGATTCTCGACGAGCTCTCGGGCGTCAGACAGGAAGCGTCACGCTTTCTCTGCCTGGAAGATGCGCATGTGAAGGTCGGCATCATGTGCACGATCGGACCGCGTCGGTTTACCGGCCTGCTCACCGACTTCAACATGCGCCATCGCGGCGTTCAACTTCAGCTCGTCGAAGGTGTGCCGTCCAAGCTTTCAGAACTGCTTGGGGAAGGAGAGATAGATGTCGCCATCATGGCGAGCAGCGACCGCTTCCCCGAACGCTTCGACGTGACCCCGCTGTTTCGTGAAAGGTTCATGCTCGCCTTTCCTCCGGGTCACCGTCTCTGTCAATACGACGCGGTTCCCATTACCGCCATCGATGGCGAGATCTATCTCAGACGCGTGAACTGCGAATACTGGGATTATCTGACGGAGTTGTGCGAGTCCTCTGGCGTGAAGACCCAGATCTCCTATTCCAGCGAGCGGGAGGACTGGATACAAAACATGGTGGCGGGCGGGCTCGGCATCTGCTTCATTCCCGAATACAGCGCCGTCATTCCAGGCTTGCAGGTCCGGCCTGTGGTCGAACCGGAGGTCACGCGGGAGGTTTGCCTCGTGACTGTCGCGGGCCGGCGGTTCTCGCCGGCTGTCGCCACCTTCGTTGGAGCAGTCAAATCCTACGGCTGGGCCGCACCACATTCCGGTATAGACATGCGCCGATCGGCCGACGCTACTCCTCTCCCGCAATAGCTCTGAGCTATGGAATTCAAAAGCAGGCGGCATTTCTTTGTCGGCCGAATGTCCCGCAATCTCCTTGTGCCGCCGGAATATCTCCGGCCGGACCGACCAAGGAGAACCGGACATGATTCAGAAACCCATCGCAGGCCGTCTATCGTTGGCCGCCGCTGCGGCGCTCGGACTCTTCGCAAGCACACTCGCCGCGCCATTGGCTATGGCCGGGGAATGCCCCAAGGACCAGATCGCAGCAAATGCCATGGCGCCCGGCGCCACGGCGCCTGAAGGCGTGACCGATGAAGTCCTCGCGTCGATCGATCTTTCCTCGAAGGGAAGCGCGTGGGAAGGGAATGCGCTGCGGCTGCGCAAGCTGGTCGTCCAGCCAGGCGGCATCGTGCCGTGGCATTCGCACGACGCGCGTCCCGCCAACATTCTGGTAGTGGAAGGCACGATCACGGAATACCGCAGCAGCTGCAAGGTCCCGATCGAGCACAAGGCGGGCGAAGTCACTGCGGAATTCGGCGAGCTCGCCCATTGGTGGAAGAACAACGGCTCAAAGCCGGCTGTGCTCTACTCGGCCGATATCCTGCCGCCGATGCAGGCTGACGACCACGCCATGTGAGCCGCAAAGCGATAGCACCGTAACATCACGGACGTTTCCGGCCGCTGGCGGGAAACGTCCATATTTTGGGAGGATACGCGATGGCTAACCTCGATCGTGCCTCGCTGCCGGCGTCCGCGTCCGTTCTGGCAAACCCCGCAGCCGATCGCTGGCATTTCGGAATCATTGCGCTCATCGCATTCCTGACCCTCGTCGATCTCTTCGCCGCCCAGGCGATCCTGCCATCGCTGCAGCGGGAGTTCGGGGTCAGCCGCGCTACAATGGGCTTCGCGGTCAATGCCAGCACCTTCGGCATGGCGGCCGCTGGGCTTGCCGTCGGCATCTTCGGGCGCAACCTGGACCGGCGAAGCGGCATCTGGATCAGTCTCGCAGTGCTCGCCGTGCCGACCGTGTTGCTCTCGACGACCCGGGACATCGCGATCTTCACCGGCCTGCGCGTGGCGCAGGGCCTGTGCATGGCGACCGCCTTCACACTCACCATGGCCTATCTGGCGGAGCATTTCCCGGCCGAGCGGGCGACGGGCGCGCTTGCGGCCTATGTGACCGGCAACGTCGCGAGCAACCTCTTCGGCCGCATTCTCTCGGCGGCCGTTGCCGACCTCGGCGGATTGTCCATCAACTTCCAGACTTTCGCGCTACTCAATCTGGCGGGAGCGGCCCTCGTCTGGACGACGTTGAAACGGACGGAACGCATGATGCCGGACCGACTGAGGCGACGCAGGAGCGGGAACTGGCGCTTGGTGCTCGGCAATCGACGCCTGCAGAGCGTGCTCGCCATCGGCTTCCTGATCCTCTTCGTCTTCATAGGGACATACACCTATGTCAACTTCCGGCTCGTCGAGCTCGGGCTATCGCCGATGCAGCTCGGCCTGGTCTATTTCGTATTCCTGCCATCTTTGTTCACGACGCCGCTCGGCGGGTATATCTCGCGTCGTCTCGGCGCCGGAGCCGGCATTGTGCTCACGCTCTTTTGCGCTGCGCTGGGGCTCATCGCTCTTTTGAGCAGCAGCCTCGCCATTGTGCTCGCGGGCCTCGCCGTGGTCGCGGTCGGCACCTTTCTCGCGCAAGCGCTCGCGACCAGTCAGGTCGGCCGCATCGCCGACACGGAGAAGGCGGCAGCAAGCGGCGCCTATCTCGCCTCTTACTACACGGGTGGGCTCTTGGGCAGCCTGGTGATCGGCCAGATCTACGATCGTTTCGGATGGAACACTTCAGTCCTGGTGCTCGTCGCGATGCTTGTTTTCGCCATGCTCTTTGCCGTACCGCTGCGCGCCATGAAGTCCAGTTATCGAAATGGACAAGAGACGGCATTATCAAATGGCAGCGGCCAGCCGCATCCTTGAATAAGCCCATTCGGGGCTAGAGAGAGGAGCTTTGAAATGACGAAGATCAACAATGCAATGCTGTCGGCGGCCTTGATCACCGCAACCACGGTGTTGGGTCAAGTGTCGACAGCAGAGGCCGCAGATAGCAACGGCATCGTCACGGTCAAGAGCCGCTATTCGGTCAGCGAGACGGTGAACCGCATCAAGGGCAGCGTCGAGGAAAAGGGCATCACCCTCTTCGGCATCATCGATCAGGCCAATCTCGGCAACGCCGCCGGCAACGAGGTGCGTCCGTCGCGCCTGGTGATGTTCGGCAATCCGGCACTCGGCACGACTTTCATCACCGCCAATCCCCTCGCCGGACTCGACTGGCCCGTCCGGGTCCTCGTCTATCAGGCGAAAGACGGATCCGTATACGCCGCCTACACCGACTTCGGCTGGATTGCAAAGCGCCATCGAATTTCGAGCCGAGACCGCGAATTCGCCATGGCGTCGCAGGTGATCGAAGCGGTCACAGCAACCGTCAAAGAGTAGAGGCGCGGCCAAAGCGCTCGTCCTGTTCCTTATCCGGGAGCCGGCGAGCGCTTCTGCACTTCTCTATGGCGACGGCCTTGAAGGCACTCAATAGGAGCGCCTCGACCATTGCGTGCTCGCCTTGAACCGGCTCGAGCCCCCCGATGAAAACTCACCCTTGCACAAGAGTAGACCTCGTCACGGCATCGCTAACTCAACGATCGCCCGCCCACTCTCGCAAAAGCGGATGTGGGAGTTGCAGACGGTTGCCTTCAAGCTTTTGGGGGCAACCAGCGCCTACTCCCGTCTGCTTGATCGTCATCCGCCGAGCCTTTGGATCGGCTACACGGTTGCTCGCTTCCTCGCCTCGGCGCATTCCGCCGCGAGGAAATCAAGCAGCGTTCGAACGGAAGGAAGAAGGCCGCGCCGGGAAGGGAAAACGGCATGGACAATGCCGGCGCGCGGGCGCCAGTCGGGCAGCACGTGAACGAGACGGCCCGCTTCGACCTGCCGCCAGACCATCATCGTTGGCAGCGACACTATCCCCACGCCGGCAAGGGCCGCTTCGCACAGTGCTGCCATGTCATCGGTAACCAGCCGTGGGACGTGCGGAACATTCGCCGTCTGGCCGTCGGCATGTTCGAGCTGCCACTGATAGTCCCGTAGCGGCGGTCCGAGCGTAACGCTCGGCAAGTTGTGCAGGTCGGCCGGCGAGCCGATCGTTCGGCCGGCCAGAAGCGCGGGACTCGCGACCAGGCATTGGGTGCTGGTGTCGAGCCAGCGCATGACCAGATCGGTCGGCTCCAGCGGCGGGAAGCGAACGCGAATGGCGACGTCGAAGCCCTCCGCGATCACGTCGACGCGCCGGTTGGAGCTTTCCAGATGGATTTCGACAGCGGGGTAAGCGGTCAAGAAGCGCGAAAACAGCGCCCCGAACTGGAAATTGATCAGCGCCACCGGACAACTCACCCGTATGACGCCTCGCGGCTCTGCCCGCACTCGGGCGATGACCTGGTCGGCAGCCTCGGCCTCCACCAGCATGGCGATGCAGCGATCGTAGTATTCGCGGCCAATCTCCGTCACGGAAAAGCGACGGGAGGACCGGTTAAGCAACCGCACGCCGACGCGCTCCTCCAGCTGCTGAATGCGTCGGCTGAGCTTGGACTTCTGCATGCCGGTGGCGCGGGCCGCCGCGGCGAAGCCGCCATGGTCCACCACCTGGACGAAGTAGTAGAGATCATTGAGGTCTTGCATCGTCCTATTCTTAGAACGCTGCGTCGAAAATCGCAATCTTATACGGACTTCATTGCAGTGATATCTTCAATGGCAACAGACGCTTCGAACACTGCCTCCACTGGAGATAGATGATGAGCAAGACAATTCTCGGCCGTTACGGCAACAATCGCAGCCACTGGGTGGGCGACGGTTTTCCGGTCCGCTCACTCTTTTCGTACAGCAGTCTCGGGCAGCACGTCAGCCCATTTCTGTTGCTCGATTATGCGGGACCCCACTATTTCGAGCCGACCAAGCAGCGTCGCGGTATTGGCCAGCATCCGCATCGCGGCTTTGAAACGGTGACCGTCGTCTACGACGGTCAGGTCGAACACAAGGACTCGGCCGGCAACGGCGGGATCATCGGCCCCGGCGACGTGCAGTGGATGACGGCGGGCGGCGGCATACTGCATGAGGAGTATCATGCGCCTGCATTCGCCAGGACCGGCGGTCCGTTCCGGATGGTTCAGCTGTGGATCAACCTCCCGGCCAAGGACAAGATGGCGCCTGGCGGATATCAGGGCATCGCCTCGGCCGACATTCCCGTGCTGGATCTGCCCGACGGAAGCGGCAAGGCGCGGGTCATCGCGGGCGAACTGCTCGGCGTCAGAGGGCCGGCGAAGACATTCACGCCCGTCAACATGTGGGATCTTCGTCTGAAGGGCAACGCCGAGCTGAAGCTCGACCTGCCCGAGAACCATACCGCCATGCTGGTGGTTCTCTCCGGCCGGATCACGGTCAACGCCAGTCAGGAGGCCGGCGAGGCCGAGATGATGCTCTTGAGCCGCGAGGGCCGCGATGTCTTCGTCCATGCAAATGGAGATGCCATGCTGCTCGTCTTGACGGGCGAGCCTATCGACGAACCGATCGTCGGCCATGGCCCCTTCGTGATGAACACCGAGGCGGAAATCCGCCAGGCGTTCGACGACTTAAAGAGCGGCCGGTTCGCACCGGCGAGCTGACATCTCGGCCATTCTAGGAGGCCGAACTCTTCTTTAGAATCGGGACGGTTGACGCGCCCGCGCCGTCCCTACCTGCCGGGAGACGCTCTTCCGCGCCGGCACGATGGCGGGCGCCCGCAAACCAGAAAGGACGAACTCATGGCCAGCGAACCCATTCGAGATCCGAAATCGGATCAACTGCTGACACCGCAGAATGCGGCCTTCATCATCATCGACTATCAGCCGGTGCAGGTGAACTCGATCGCCTCGATGGACCGGCAGTTGCTGCTGAACAACATCGTCGGCTGTTCGAAGGCGGCCGTCGCCTACGGCCTGCCGATCGTGCATTCCACAGTCAATGTGCAGACCGGGCTCAACAAGCCGCCCGTTCCTCACATCCGGAAGGCCCTGGACGGCTATCCAACCTATGACCGCACCAGCATCAACAGCTGGGAGGATGTCGAGTTTCGCAAGGCCGTCGAGGAGACCGGCCGTAAGAAGCTGATCATGACCGCGCTCTGGACCGAGGCGTGCCTGACGTTCCCGGCACTCGATGCACTGGCGGAAGGCTACGAGGTCTATGTGCCGGTGGATGCGGTAGGCGGCACGTCGGTCGCCGCGCACGAGGCCGCGCTGCGTCGTATCGAACAGGCCGGCGCCAAGCTGATTTCGACAGTCCAGCTCTTCTGCGAACTGCAGCGGGACTGGAAACGCAGCGAGACCGTCCCCGCTTTCATGAACCTGTTCATCGAAACGGGCGGTACTCCCGGCATCCAGTTCTCCTACGACCGTAGCGAATAGGATCTAACGAAGAATATGACGGCAACCGGCTGTGGCTGGTTGCCGCCGGTTGAAGCGGCAGTTGGCACAGCACTTTTCCAGCGGGAGGTAAGTTATGAGTGACATTCATGTCGTGGCGATTCTTTATGCCAGGGAAGGACGCGAGGATGCCCTGCGTGCCGACCTGATGACGGTCACCCAGAAATCAGCGGCAGAGGAAGGCAATCTGCGCTACGAACTCTTTGCCGATGCGAATGATGGCCGGCGGTTTGTGTTGGTCGAACACTGGCGCGATGCCGGGGCGCAAGGCAAACATCACAACCGGAGCACATCGCCCATTTTCATGCGCACGGCGAAAATAACGTCGAGCGGCGCGAAGCCGTTCACTTTCTCAAACGCATCGCCTGAGCGCATTGGGCCTGCTGGCGAGGCGCGGCGCGTGGCTGCGCCGATGAACTGCGGTCAGCTACAGGTGCCGACCCCAGTTATGGCCAAAGACCGCTCCACGCTTGCTGCATGCACGCCGGCGCCGGTCTCAACTCCTGATTTGCAACGACGTCCTGTCGGGGCTCGATGCCTTGGTGCAGACCAGGATCATCGAACTGCTGAAGTCCTATGCTTACGGATATATGGCGACATATTAGCCCGTGCTGTAGAATGCCCAGCAAGAGGAGAGCGCTATGGATCAGGAAAAATCAGATCTACAGACCTCGCGGAGCGATGAAGATCGGCGTGAGTTTCTGAAAAGTTGCGGGCGCTTCGCAGCGGTAACTCCTCCGCTGGTGACGATGCTACTCTCAACCAGTCTCACATCCGATGCGATCGCAAAATCCGGCGGTGGCGGTGGCGGTGGCGGGCCTAAAAAAGGCAACGCTGGAAAGGGTGGAAAAGGGAAATCAAAGTCCCGACCGTAAAAATTATGGCATATTGATTCAATCAAGCGAGCTACTGCATGTCTCCTTGAATCGACCTCGATTCAAGGAGAAAGACATGCAGAAATTCAAAGTGCTACAGCGTCCTTTGCGCGTCTGATAAGACGCGCGGCGCTGTAGATGCGAGCTTTCAACAGGTTGCCCGTCCGGTCCCAGCCGGAAGGCTGAGGTTGTCGAAGCTTCAGCGATTTTCTGAGGGTGGAGCCCTAATTGCGCACGTGGTGGCCGAAGGACAGCGGCCGATGGCCGTCGCCGCGGCTTTCGGGTTCTGTGTAAAGACGTCCACAAATGGTGGGACGCTATCGACGGGAGGGCGAGACCGGCCTCAAGGACCGCAGCTCCCGGCCAGCCAGCCGTAATCGCTGGACGACGATGGCAGCCCCGCTCCGCGATGCTCGCGCGGGAGGGTGATCCCGTTGGGACCTTAGTCCGATACGGCATCGCCAGAGGTCTTAGACCCGTTGTGGAATGTTCCTGGCGACACATATCCTGGGTTGGGCGCCAGCGACGGCTTCTCCAACGCCGCCGGCGGCGCGCTGGGGTCCCAGAGCGATGGCAATAGTCCCTTCTGGCGTTCTGGGACCTTCTTTCCTTGCCCAAAGACCAATCGATAGAACCTCAACCGGCACGTTCTGCTCCAACCACGCCCCTCCACGACATCATGGATGTCAGAACCGATAGAGCCAACACAAGCGGGACCCGCGACAAAGGCACAGGCCCCACTCTAAATTTTTGCTGAAATGATTAGGTTCTTGTGAGTGCCCGCCGCAGCGAACCCCTAGAGAGCTAGGGGGGCATCAACCTTGATCCATGGGACCTTAGTCCGATTTGATCCGCCAAAAGTCCTAGCCCTTTGCCGAATGCTTTGACCCGGCCGAACTTTTCCGACTTTGGTCCGATTTCCAGAGGCTAATGCAGGGCCAAAGGTCCGATGCGCCGCGCCGCCAGTCGCGGTATCTTTCTTGGATATGGCTCCTGCTATCCATGGCGGCTGATTCCGACGAAACCGTCGGTGGCAACCGCCGTGGGCCATGAGGTCCCAGAGCGACGTCCCAATGCCCCCAATACCGCCCGCTCTGGGACCTGCCCCCATTCACTTCCGCTGCAGACACTCAATCACTTTCTCACGATTCGGGCCAGCTTCGCGGATCGCCCCGAGCGCCTGATCGGAACGGATACGGACCAGGCGGGAAACCGCCGGGTCGATGCGTTTGTCGAGGTCAAGCACCTTTCGCGCTTTCCCCTTGCTGGGAGGAGATGACACTCATCGTCAGCAGTCGGCCCTAAGCAGCCATATACAACGTTCAAATACGTCGCATATCTTGGATGAATTCCATGGGAGAGAACTGTGCGCCAAATTCGACTGATTGTTACAGCAGGACTGCCAGGTTCAGGGAAAAGCATCATCGCTGAAGGGCTTGCCAGGGCGATTGGCGCGCCCGTTCTCTCTGTTGATCCGATAGAGGCTGCAATGTGGCGATCTGATATTCCCAAGTATATGACGGGAATAGCTGCCTATGAAGTTGCGGCAGCTGTGGCGGAAGAGAACCTGAAGCTCGGATTGACCGTCATTGTGGATGCCGTGAACCCTGTGGAAGTTGCGAGAGCGACATGGGTCGATTATCGGAGCGTCAAAAGAGCAAGCTGATTTTCGTAGAAGCCCACTGTTCCGATGAGGGTGTTCATCGCAAGAGAATTGAAAACCGGGTGCGCGGCATTACAGGCATGCCTGACATACCGTGGGAGCGCGTGGAAGAACGTCGCGCCGAATACGAGCCGTGGTCCATGGATCGCATAACGATTGATACGGCAAAGAAATCTCCGGAGGCTCTGGTTCAGGACGTGCTTATGCAAATGGGGGACGTCTGAACCACGACAAGGAATGTCCGCATTCCAGCCGAAATCGCTGCTCTACAGGAGCAGAAGTTCTTCTTAGCAACCGGCCCCTTCCAAATTGTGCAGCGTTCAACGTCTTTTCGCGCTACGCTTCCTCTTTCTGATGGTTGTGGCTGTTACAGACCGACCACTTTATAGCATCAGTTCGGGTTGCACACCTTCCCCTCCGGTCGGAGAAGATGGGGCACGAAGCCGATTAGCCCATCTCTGTTGTTGACCCCGCGGTAGAAGTCATCGCCTTCGATGATCATCTCCGTTCCGGGCACCGCGCGGCGCCCGGGGCACGGTCGTCGGCCAGACGTTCCGCAGCGGCCACCGCACGTATCTCGCCACAGGAATCTCTGAACGCTGCCGGGAGACAGCTTCGCCCGCACAGTAACGCTGCGGCCTCGTCTAAATCACCGCGATAACTCTGCCGGAGGAATCGAGGCGACAGCTGATGCGCGCCTGACGGACCTCGACGTCGTTCGGACCGGCATAGTCTATGCGAACCGTCAGCGGGGCGGTGAGATCGCCGCCGCGACCCCGGTTCAAGGGGCCGGCGCTTGCCGCGCGCACCCGCACGGCTCCAAGGGGGGAGGCCGCCGACGCGATCGCGTGAAGGCAGGTGCGAACTACGGTGCCCGGGGTAGCCGGAATCGCTGCAACTGGCGCCGGCACCCGTAACAGGTAACCCCATTCGCCTCGCTCGGTGACGGCGCGCTTCTGTTTTAACGGCAAAAGCATGCGAGGCAAGACAGCGGATTGCCTTGTCGCGGTCGCGGGAGCAACGCCAGCTTTCGTGTTAACCGGATTGCCTGAAGCATTCGTCGGATTGTTATCCGATATCGCTCCACTCACCGACCTGCCCCCCAGATCGAAACCTTTAGCCGCACCACCTGAGGCACCTCCCTGACTGGCGCCCTTTCCGCCACCTCTCGATGATCCGACTCCCGAATGGGAGCCCTTCGATATGCCGCCACTTTTCCCGCCGGCCTTGCTGCGGGACCTACTGCTTGATCCCGCATTCTTGCCGACCGAGGCTCCCACCTTTGCTCCGCCCGCACTAATCCCCACCGAGACGCCATTCTTGCCGACGCTCACACCAGCGCCGAGCCCGACACCGCCGGCCGAGACACCGAGGCCGAGACCCCAGGCGGGCCCGATCGCAACCGTGATCAACAAGGTGGCAGCGAGGTACTTGCGCATCGCGATTTTCCTCATATTCGGCAAATCCACCCTCGAAAACCGTCTTCCAGTGGTTTACCAAAGGCCATTCACGAGCCGCTCTTTGGGGAGCAGTGCGTAGGGGAGCACGATCGTCAGAGGTCGAGCGGGTGGCGTCGGCTTGCGGACCTTCATCCGGCGGACTTCCCGCAACGCTGGTTCACGGGCCGATCGAGCGCTCGTCTTTACGGAGTGCTTCCTTGCACGTTCACTTGCGCGACCGCCGGCCCGCGACTTTGCTACCTGTTCAACATCCAAAATGCGGCGCTCCGTTCGGGCGTTGGGGCTGTCATTTTCTTTAGCGGCCCGAAGTTTTCGGCCGTTGGCCCGCTCGCGCTCGTCTCCGAGCGCCTTGCGCTGTGCCGCTGAGACCCGACTCAATTCTTCCTTTGCCGAGTCGCGTTCCTGACGGGCAGTGTCCAGATCGCGCGCGAGCGATCTTCGCTTCTCACGCTCCAACGCGAGCGCTGCGCCAGCCTGCTTTGCCGCAGCCTCGGCAAACTTCCGAGCCTCGACGGCGGCATCCCGCTCTGCCGCGCCCTGATCGACGAGAGCCTTCAGCGAACCGGTCGACTGGCGGGTCAAGGCAATATCGTGCTCATAGGCTTCAAGCTTCTGCCGCTCGTCGTCGAGCGCTCGCCTCGCGGCGGCCAGAGATGCCTCCGCCGCGTGTCGCGCTCTGAGCGCGGCAGCCTTTGATCGGATTGCCCCAGCGGCTTTGGCCTGTAAATCCTGCATCTCGTGCAGCGCCGCCACCAAATCGTGTGAGAGCCCCTCGGCTCGTTGGCGCTGTTCTTCAGCGGTTCGACGGTCTTCGGCCGCACTCTCGGCCGCTCGTTTTGCCTGAGCGTCAGCGGCGGCGGCGGCGCGCCGTGTTGCATCAAGCTCGCTTCTGGCCGCCATCAGATCGTGTGAGAGCCTCTCGGCTCGTCGGCGCTGTTCTTCAGCGGTTTGACCATCTTCGGCCGCACTATCGGCCGCTCTTTTTGCCTGAGCGTCAGCGGCAGCGGCGACGCGACGTAGTGCATCAAGCTCGCTTCTGGCCTCCGCCAGATCGTGTGAGAGCCCCTCGGCTCGTCGGCGCTGTTCTTCAGCGGTTTGACGGTCTTCGGCCGCCCTGTTGGCCGCTCTTTGTGCCTGAGCGTCAGCGGCGGCGGCGCGCAGTATTGCATCAAGCTCGCTTCTGGCCTCCGCCAGATCGTGTGAGAGCCCCTCGGCTCGTCGGCGCTGTTCTTCAGCGGTTTGACGGTCTTCGGCCGCCCTGTTGGCCGCTCTTTGTGCCTGAGCGTCAGCGGCGGCGGCGCGCAGTATTGCATCAAGCTCGCTTCTGGCCTCCGCCAGATCGTGTGAGAGCCCCTCGGCTCGTCGGCGTTGTTCTTCAGCGGTTTGACGATCTTTGGCCGCACTGTCGGCCGCTCTTTGTGCCTGAGTGTCAGCGGCGGCGGCGGCGCGCCGTAGTGCATCAAGCTCCCTTCCGGCCGCCACCAGATCGTGTGAGAGCCCGTCGGCTCGTTGGCGCTGTTCTTCAGCGGCTTGACGGTCTTCGGCCGCCCTTTCGGCCGCACTTTGTGCCTGAGCGTCAGCGGTGGCGGCGGCGCGCCGTAGTGCATCCAGCTCCCTTCTGGCCGCCGCCAGGTCCCGCCGGAGAATTTCCTCACGCTCACCACGAGCCGTTGGCGCGGCGTCCTTTATGGCGGCGACTTCCTTGCGGACGGCGAGCAGCTCTTGCTCCAATGCGTCATTCTTAACACGTTCGCTCTCAGCCACCTCATGAGCCTTGTTGACCGCTGCTTCCGCAGCCTCCCGTGCTCTGACCGCCGCGTTCGCTGACTGCTCGAGTTGAACGCTCATAGCTTTGAGATCGGCCCATGCGGCACTGAGTTCCTGTGTCAAGGTGGCAACAAGTTGACGCTCCACAGCGAGGCCCTGTTTGTGCAGGAACGCGTCTTTCTCGTCGGCCCGACGGGCAGCCCGCGCTTCTCCGCGAACCGTTTCGAGTTCCGCGCGAGCGGCCGCCAGATCGCGAAGCAAAGCTTTGACCCTTGAGCGTTCTTGCGCGAGAGCTTGCGATAGTTCCGTCGCCGACGGCTCCTCGATGCGCGGTTGCTCCCCCGTCGGGTGCCGCCCGACAGCGGTGGCGGCGCGCGATGACGGCTCTTCAGGCGCCGGCGTTCGTCGCAGTACCGTCGTGGCCGGAGTTCCCTGGCTGCCGCGTTCGGCGTGCAGGCGCTTGGCTATCGGTTCCGTCAGTTCACTCGCACGCAGACCGACCGCTGGCATCTCGACTGTGTCTTGCAGGGATAGCCTGTCGTCAGTCGCTCTTGCGGGCGATCCAAGCAACATAATAAGGCAGAACGGGATGAGGCTCAGGGCGGCACCAACCGGCGCCTGCCGGGTCCGGGGCCTTGGAATTCCCAAGGTTCGGCTCCTACAGAGGAATGCAGGGCGGTCGCACGCGGCCTTGGATCTCTGAACAAGATCCATTTCTGATCCTTCCGTCCATGCGCGGCTGGCACGAAGGCCATGCGCACGGCACTGATGATCCGCAAACACCTTGCTTAGGGTAGCAAAGCCGGTTGGCAGCAGCGAGCTTCAAAAAGGGATTAGGGCATCCCCCAAATTCATTAAATCGGCCTCGTAACCTAGCTCAGGATAGCTCCTTTGGCTTAGGCGGCTTGCCCTTTTCCGCGCGCAAGGTCGGCGAGCTTACGGATGCGAATGTGGGATTCTGCCCAATCCCTGTAGAGAGAACCGGAACACATTAGCCGGGAGTCTCGCGTCTGGGATTGGTGGAGCGCAGCCTTTGAATGACATCCCATTCTTCCGAGATTGGCCATTTGTGTGCCCGCCCTTTGCCCTAGGGCCATTCCATCGACACACGAAGCTGCCACGGCGCCCAGGCTGGCGGCAATGTCCTCGTCGATCATGGAGTGCTTGTTCTTGCATGAGACGCAGTACACCTCATCGAGACGGCACGCACGCTTTGCCCCGGTACGACGCTTGTGATGGAAGCCGTTCACGTCTTCGCCACGGAGGAGCCGCTGATCTGCCTCTATGGACCGCAGACCGTACTTGATCCAATTGGCCAGGGTGGTTGCGAGAGACGCAGACGCGTCGAGGGTCATTTTTCCTTCGGCGGATGAGGATCAGTTGCGCCCGACGCGATTGCATCGAGTTCTTGCTGATTGGGAATTTGCTGGAAACAATGAACCTTCGCTATCGCGAGACATGCGTCTTCCTCTCTCCGCCTGTCAGGCGGGGTTGAAAGCACTCATGCGCTTTGGCAGGTATCACGGATCCGGAACTGGATGTCCGCGTGTATGTTCATGGAGGCTCATGAAAGCTCAGCTGGCAATATAGATTCACAGGTGCCGACCACGCGCCGGCCAACGTTTTACTGATGGGCCGAATACGCTAGCCGAAAAAACATGGCGATAGATGGCGGAGAGGGGGGGATTCGAACCCCCGATGGGCTTGCACCCATGCCGCATTTCGAGTGCGGTGCATTCAACCACTCTGCCACCTCTCCGCGGGGCCGGTTGGCGCTTTGTCGGCGCGGTCGGGTTCATAGCGGCAGATTTACGCCCTGACAAGGGGCCGTGGAAAGAATATCTTGCTTGGCCGCGCCTTTCGCCTTGACAGGGAAGAGCGATTCCCGTAATCCGCGCAATGAAGTGGTGTGGTCTGCCCGCACCGCGAAGGGTAAGAGTTTGTGCCCACCCACTGGTGGAGGTCAAGGGTTTTCCGAGGCGCTCCGCTCAATGTAGCGACTGATAAAAAGACGGCCTTGCCTTTTGAGGTAATGAGCCGGACCGAACATGAAAGGATAAAGAATGTTCGCAGTCATCAAGACCGGCGGTAAGCAGTACCGCGTGGCGGCCAACGACGTCATCACCATCGAAAAGCTGGAAGGCGTTCAAGGCGACAAGATTGAATTCACCGAGATCCTGATGGTCGGCGCCGGCGCCGATGCCACCATCGGTGCTCCGTTTGTCGAAGGTGCCGTTGTCAGCGCCGAAGTTGTGGAACAGGGCCGCGCCAAGAAGGTCATCGCCTTCAAGAAGCGCCGCCGCCAGAACTCCAAGCGCTCGCGCGGCCATCGCCAGCATCAGACGACCGTCCGCATCCTGGACATCGCTGCTGCCGGCGGCAAGGCGAAGAAGTCTTCGAAGAAGACCGAAGCCGCCGCTGAAGCTGCTGCAAACTGAGTTTGGGATCGAAGGTTTAAAGGAGAACACCAATGGCACACAAGAAAGCTGGCGGTTCGTCGCGCAATGGTCGCGATTCTGAGTCCAAGCGCCTTGGCGTGAAGAAGTTCGGCGGCGAAACCGTCATTGCAGGCAACATCATCGTGCGCCAGCGCGGCACGAAGTGGCATCCGGGCGCCAATGTCGGCCTCGGCAAGGACCATACGATTTTTGCGCTTACGGCAGGCAACGTGGACTTCCGTACGAAGGCCAATGGCCGCGTGTACGTGTCTGTAATGCCGAAAGCGGAAGCAGCGGAATAAGCCGGTAGCGCTCTAAAACAGCCGGCGTCTCATCGACCCGGCTGATGCACCCGCAAGGTTCAAAAGCCAGACTTCAAAGGGGAGATGGGGCAATACCCAACTCCCCTTTTCGCATGTCTGGAGGAAGAACCATGCAAACCGAGCTCTTGAGGGAAGACCAATCCCGGTCTCCCGAACAAAGGCTGAGGCCTCAGCGGTCAAGGACCGATTGCCCGATATTGTTATCACCACGGCTCGTTTTGCGCGCTCCCCATGAAGACGATATCGACGCCCTTGCCCATCTTGCCAACAACGCCAATATCGCCACCATGGTCTCGCGCATGCCGCATCCCTACACCACGGCGGATGCGGCCGATTTCGTGCGACGCGCAAAAGCCGGCACGATTGGCAAGTGCGTCTACGCGATTACCAAGGCGGACAATGGCGCATTCCTGGGTTGCTGCGGTATAGAGCCGCATCCCGACGGCAAGACGGCGGAGCTCGGCTACTGGCTGGGTGAACCCTATTGGAACCAGGGCTACGCCACCGAGGCGGCACAGGCGCTGACGGACATGGCCTTCCGCACCCGCGACATCGACCAGATCGATGCGCGCTGCCGGGTCATGAACATCGCCTCGCGCCGCGTCATACAGAAGTGCGGCTTCCAGTTCCAGGGCTCCGGCATGGTCGACAGCCTGGCGCTGGGCGGCATGATGTCCGTCGAATGGTACCGGCTCGACCGCAAGACCTGGGTTTCGCTGAGAAGCTGGGGAGGCATGCGATGAACGCGCTCGTTTCCGAACGGTCGCGGATCATCGTCCGCCCTGATCCCGGCCCTTGCCCCGTCATCGAGACGGAGCGGTTGCGGCTCAGGCCGCACCGACTTGCCGATGCCGAAGCGATCGCCCAGTCGCTCGGCGATTTCCAGGTCGCGCGCACGCTGGCGCGCGTCCCGGCGCCCTATGACCACCAGGACGCGCTCGACTGGCTGAACCGCCAGGCGGCCAATGTCCTGGCCGACTGGACGCTCGCCATCACCACGGGCGATGACGTCCATATCGGCTGCGTCGGCATCGAGCTCCGGCACGGTCAGTGGCATGTCGGCTACTGGCTGAACCGGTTCTATTGGGGCAAGGGTCTCGCGAGCGAGGCGGTCCATGCGGCCATCGAGCGCTTCTTCCGGCGCATGCCGGAGACGGTGCTCCACTCGGGCGTCTTTGCCGACAATCCCGGCTCCTTGCGGGTGCAGGAGAAGCTCGGCTTCAGGATCACCGGCTGCAGCCAGATCTATGCGCTCGCCCGCAATGCCATGGTGGCGCATATCGAGACACGGCTGACGGCGGCGGATCTGCGCCGGCCGAACTGAAGGAGAGACCCGCGAAGGTACTGCACAATTCAAAGTGCTACAGCGACCTTTGTGCGTCTGAAAAGACGCACGGCGCTGTAGCCTTCGCGGATTTTCCGAAGACACGGCATCGCCGTGGCAGCGAAAGATGCGCGTCTTTTCCTGCGGCGCGATGATGTCGGCATGATCGAGAGAGGCGGCGATGCGCGCCGGGTCGAAGCGCCCATCGAGACCGATGCTCTATTGATTGTGATAGCCAAGAAACCGCACGATAATCTTTGACCTCCCGAGGAAGCACCTATATCGATGGCGGCGAATATTACCGAACAGATGGCAGCCACATGAAATTTCTCGACGAAGCGAAAGTCTATATCCGGTCGGGGGACGGCGGCGCAGGCGCGGTCTCGTTCCGCCGCGAGAAATTCATCGAATTCGGCGGGCCGGACGGCGGAGACGGCGGCCGCGGCGGCGACGTCTGGGTCGAGGCCGTCAATGGTCTCAACACCCTGATCGACTTCCGCTACCAGCAGCACTTCAAGGCGAAGACGGGCATGCACGGCATGGGCCGCAATCGCACCGGCGCCGGCGGCGCCGACGTGACGCTGAAAGTGCCGGTCGGCACGCAGATTTTCGAGGAAGACAACGAGACGCTGATCGTCGACATGGTGGCGGAGGGCCAGCGCTATCGGCTGGCCGCCGGCGGCAATGGCGGTTTCGGCAACGCCCATTTCAAATCCTCCACCAACCAGGCGCCGAACTGGGCCAATCCAGGCCTTGAAGGCGAGGAAAAGACGATCTGGCTCCGGCTGAAGCTGATCGCGGATGCCGGCCTCGTCGGCCTGCCGAATGCCGGTAAATCGACCTTTCTCGCCGCCTGCACCCGTGCCCGGCCGAAAATCGCGAACTATCCCTTTACGACGCTCCACCCCAATCTCGGCGTGGCCACGATCGATGGCCAGGAGTTCATCCTGGCCGACATTCCCGGCCTCATCGAGGGCGCCCATGAAGGTGTCGGTATCGGCGACCGCTTCCTCGGCCATGTCGAGCGTACGCGCGTGCTCTTGCATCTCGTCTCGGCGCAGGAAGAGGATGTCGCCAAGGCCTATAAGACCGTGAAGCATGAGCTCGAGGCCTATGGCGGCGGATTGGAGGAAAAGCCGGAAATCGTCGCGCTATCGCAGATCGACGTGCTGGATGAGGACGAGTTGAAGGTCAAGGCCAAGGCGCTCGCCAAGGCCTGCGGGTCGCCGCCGCTTTTGATTTCGGCGGTCACCGGCAAGGGCATGACCGAAGCGCTCCGGGCGCTTCGCAGCGTCATTTCCGCAGCCAAGGCCGGAGAAGAGAGCGCCTAGAATGACAAAGACCCGCAAGCCGCTGCAAAAATACCGCCGGGTCGTCATCAAGATCGGGTCGGCGCTGCTGGTCGATCGCAAATCCGGGCTGAAAAAGGCTTGGCTCGACGCCATGTGCGCCGACATTGCCGGACTGAAGGCGAAGGGCGTGGAGGTGCTCGTCGTCTCTTCGGGTGCCATTGCGCTCGGGCGAACGGTGCTGGACCTTCCTGCGGGCGCCTTGAAGCTCGAGGAAAGCCAGGCGGCCGCCGCCGTCGGCCAGATCGCATTGGCGCGCGCCTGGTCGGAAAGCCTCTCGACCGATCAGATCATCGCAGGACAGATCCTGCTGACGCTAGGCGATACGGAAGAGCGCCGCCGCTACCTTAATGCCCGAGCAACCATCAGCCAGTTGCTGAAGCTCGGCGCGGTGCCAATCATCAACGAAAACGACACGGTTGCGACCACCGAAATCCGTTATGGCGACAACGACCGGCTTGCCGCCCGGGTGGCAACGATGGTCGGCGCCGATCTGCTCGTGCTGCTCTCGGATATCAACGGCCTTTACACCGCCCCGCCGCATCTCGACCCCAACGCACGCTTTCTCGACACGATCGCCGAAATCACGCCGGAGATCGAGGCGATGGCCGGGGGTGCGGCTTCCGAGCTTTCGCGCGGCGGCATGCGTACCAAGATCGACGCCGGCAAGATCGCAACGACGGCTGGTTGTGCGATGATCATCGCCTCGGGCAAGCCGGAGCATCCGCTGAACGCGATCGAGTCCGGCGCCCGTTCCTCCTGGTTCGCGCCGGCCGGCTCGCCGGTCACGGCGCGCAAGACCTGGATTGCCGGGCAGCTGCTGCCGGCCGGCTCGCTTGCAATCGACGCTGGCGCCGAAACCGCTTTACGCTCCGGCAAGAGCCTGCTGCCGGCCGGTGTCCGGCAGGTGACGGGCAGCTTCAGCCGTGGCGACACGATTGCGATCCTCGGCATGTCCGGCCGCGAAATCGCTCGTGGCCTCGCCGGCTACGATGCCGACGAGGCGCGCCAGATCGCCGGCAAGAAGTCGGCCGAGATCGCCGCGATCCTCGGCTATGCCGGCCGCACTGCGATGGTGCACCGCGACGATCTGGTGCTGACGGGTCCCGCCGGGGCGCGACTCGATGATGGAAACGACGAGAGGAAAGGCGAGGTTCATGCCTGACGCGGCCAAGAACGGCGAGGACGTCAACAGCGTCATGCTGGAAATCGGCCGCCGGGCCAAGGCGGCAAGCCGCCCGCTCGCCATTGCCAGCGCCGAGCGCAAGCACGCGGCGCTGTTTGCCATGGCAGACGCCATCGTCGCCAGGACCGACGAAATCCTCGCGGCCAACGCGGTCGATCTTGAAAACGCCCGGGAAACCGGCGTCGCCAAGGCCTTCATCGATCGTCTCACACTCAACCGGGACCGCATCCGCGATATGGCCGATGGCATCCGCGCCATCGCCGCGTTCAAGGATCCGATCGGCGACGTGATCGCCGAATGGGATCGCCCGAACGGGCTGCATATCGAGCGCGTGCGCACGCCGCTCGGCGTGATCGGCGTGATCTACGAAAGCCGGCCCAACGTCACGGCCGATGCCGGCGCGCTCTGCCTCAAGGCCGGCAATGCGGTGATCCTGCGCGGCGGCTCCGACAGTTTTCATTCGTCGCGGGCGATCCATGCCTGCCTGGTCGAGGGGCTGAAGGCCGCCGGTCTTCCGGAGCATGCGATCCAGATGGTGCCGGTCGCCGACCGCGCCGCCGTCGGCGCCATGTTGTCCGGGCTCAACGGCGCGATCGACGTCATCGTGCCGCGCGGAGGAAAAAGCCTCGTCGCCCGCGTCCAGAACGAGGCGCGGGTGCCGGTCTTCGCGCATCTCGAAGGCCTCTGCCACATCTACGTCGATGCCTCAGCCGATCTGGACATGGCGAAGAAGATCGTCGTCAACGCCAAGATGCGCCGCACCGGCATCTGCGGCGCTGCCGAAACGCTGCTGATCGACCGCTACGCCGCAGATCGTTTTGCGAAGCCGCTGCTGCAAGCGCTCGTTGGAGCCGGCTGCGAAGTCAGGGTCTCGAAAGAGCTGGAACAGCTGCTGCCGGGTCTGAAGCCCGCGACCGACGAGGATTGGGCGACCGAATACCTCGACGCGATCATTTCGGCGAAGCTGGTCGACGGCATTTCCGGCGCCATCGACCATATCAACACCTGGTCATCGGCCCATACCGAAGCGATCATCGCGCAAGATCCGGCCGCGGTGGAACGCTTCTTCTCGGAGATCGATTCCGCCATCCTCCTGCACAATGCCTCGACGCAGTTTGCCGACGGCGGCGAGTTCGGCATGGGCGGCGAGATCGGCATCGCCACCGGCAAGATGCATGCGCGCGGTCCCGTCGGCGTCGAACAGCTGACCTCGTTCAAATACCGCGTGCGCGGCACGGGACAGGTGCGGTCCTGACGTGATCCACCCTCAAGTGAACGCGCGCTACCTGCGCATGCCGCATGTCGAAAGCGGGATGAAGGTCGGCCTCTTCGGCGGGTCGTTCAACCCGCCTCATGAAGGCCACGCCCTTGTCGCCGATACGGCGCTGCGCAAGCTGGGTCTCGACCAGCTCTGGTGGATCGTGACGCCCGGCAATCCGTTGAAGAACCACAACGATCTCGCGCCGCTGGCTGAACGCATCGCGCTTAGCGAGAAAATCGCTCCCAATCCGCGCATCAAGGTTACGGCTTTCGAGCAGGCGCTCGGCCAGAGCTATACGGCGCGCACGCTCGAAATCGTGCGCGCACGCAATCGTGACGTGCGCTTCGTCTGGATCATGGGCGCGGACAACCTCAAGAATTTCCACCGCTGGCAGAACTGGCGCAAGATCGTCTCGACCTTTCCGATCGCGGTTGTCGACCGGCCGGGCTCGACGCTGGCCTATCTTTCCTCGCGCATGGCCCGGACCTTCGATTATGCCCGCATCGACGAGGACGATGCCCTGTCGCTCGCCTTCCACGCCGCACCCGCCTGGACATTCATTCATGGGCCGCGCTCGCCGCTCAGTTCCACGGCGCTTCGCTCGACAGCGCCGCGCGTCTCATCAGACGCGCAAAGGTCGCTGTAGCGCCTTGAGTTGCTGCTGCTCCCTTAATCGGCTTCGATTTAGGGCAACAGGCAGTGGTGAAATCAGCGTGAATTCCGATGATTCATTTCTCGCGTCTTGAAACCCACATGGTTTGGTGCCTACATTTACGGACGGTTCGATCCTGATCATCGAATCGGAAGTGCCTGTTCTGTTCTTTTAGAAAGGAAAAACCCTGACAACAGTACACGCCAAGGGTTATGCGGCAACCGCATACCCGCGCAGCACGGGATCAAGCGACGAAGCCGCTATCCGTGCGCTTAACCTGGTCCTCGAAAGCCTAGAGGACTCGAAAGCAGAAAATATCGTCACCATCAACATTGCCGGAAAATCGGCGCTGGGAGACTTCATGGTCGTTGTCTCCGGGCGATCGAACAGGCATGTGATGGCGATTGCCGACCACCTGATCACGGACCTGAAGGACGAAGGGTTTGGCAATTCCCGCGTCGAAGGTCTTGAAGGTGGCGACTGGGTGCTGATCGACACCGGCGATGTGATCGTTCACATTTTCCGGCCGGAAATCCGGGAGTTCTACAACATCGAAAAGATGTGGGCTGCCCCGGAAATCGAGGACGGTACCCTGCACTGAGACGCGCCGCCCGAGCCTGACCCGTCACCTCAGGGCGGAGCGGCAGCGCCGGTGTCGAATGAAAATGCGGCTGTCATCGCCCGACGGGGCTGATGGCGGCGAGAGTGGTTTTGCCAGTCGGATCGCAGGATCGATCTGGCACCGGTGGGGATGGTCGGGTCGTGCGTATCGGGCTCTTCGCAGTCGGCCGTCTCAAGACGGGCCCGGAAAAGGACCTCGCGGGCCGTTATCTCGACCGCTTCGCCAAGGCGGGGCCGGCGGTTGGCCTGGAGCTCGCCCGGGTCGTGGAAGTGGGCGAAAGCCGGGCCGCGAACGCGGAGACGCGCAAGCGCGAGGAAGCTGCTCAGCTCGAAAAGGTACTCGCCGACGGCAGCCTGCTTGTGCTGCTAGATGAACGCGGAAAGGCGATCGATTCGGAAGCTTTCGCTTCGCTGCTCGGCTCCTTCAGGGATAGCGGAAAACGCGATCTGACGATCGCGATCGGCGGCGCCGATGGCCTTGATCCGGCGCTGCATGCGCGCGCCGACGCGATCCTTTGCCTTGGCAAGATGACCTGGCCGCACCAGCTCGTGCGCATTCTCATCGCCGAACAGCTCTACCGCGCCGTCACGATCCTGTCGGGCCACCCCTATCACCGCGCTTGACTGAATTGGCTTGAGCTGCCGGGCAGGTCCGCAGGCATGCGATAACATGATTATGTGTTGGTCGCTCCAGCCAAATCAGATTAGGGTTTCCGCACTTATTTTTGCAGGGAAGTATCGGGCCGGATGACGCGCCGAGAGAAACGAGCCGATTTGGGGTGGACCGTGCGTGACGCACGGCGGGTCGGACGCGGTGTCGCGGCATTGACCCTTCTGCTTGGCGTGATCGCGCCGGCCACTGCCCAGGATGCAGCCGTCGAGGCGCCTCCCGCCGAGACCTCGAAAGAACAGGGACCGCCGGACCCCGCCGCCGGTCTGGCGCTCCGGCGCGATAGCACGCGCAGCGAGCTCGAAGCGCTCTCGAGGACGATCACGCTGTCGCGCGAGCGCGCCGAGGCGCTCGAACAAACGATCGCCGAGATCGACAAGAGCAACGAAACGCTGCGCGCGGCAATCGTCGATTCAGCGAGCAAGCGGCGAGGACTCGAGCAGCAGATTGCCGACGGCGAAAAAAAGCTTAATGACCTGCGCGTGAAAGAGGACGTGGTGCGGCTGTCTCTTCGCGCCCGGCGCGGCTTGCTTGCCGAAGTGCTGGCCGCCCTGCAGCGCATGGGGCGAAATCCGCCGCCGGCCATCCTGGTCACGCCGGAGGACGCGCTGGCCTCCGTTCGCAGTGCAATCCTCCTCGGCGCCGTCGTGCCGGAGATACGCGAACAGACCGATAGTCTCGTCGCCGACCTGAAGGCGCTTGCGGACATTCGCAGCGGCATCGGAAAGCAGCGAGAGGAATTGACGGCGGCAATGACGGCCAATGTCGAGGAAGAGCGTCGCATGTCGATGCTGGTGGCCGAAAAGGAAAAGTTGCGACAGCAGAACGCGAACGAACTTGCGGCCGAGCAGCGCAAGGCAGGCGAGCTGGCCTCGCAGGCGACCAACCTCGAGGGCTTGATCTCGTCGCTCGAGAACGAGATCTCCTCCGTACGCGAAGCCGCCGAGGCGGCCCGTGCGCAAGAAGAGGAGCGCCGGCGGATGAACGAGGCAGAACGGGAGGCCGCACGTGAACTCGCCCGCAGCGCGGTGCCCGACAAAAACCGCATTGCGCCCGCATACGTATTTTCGGAGTTGCGGGAAAGGCTTGCCTATCCCGTCGCGGGGGCGCTCCTGCGGCAGTTTGGCGATGCCGACGGCACCGGGCATTCGCTGCAAGGCATCATGCTGGAAACCAATGCAGGCGCACTGGTTACCACGCCGGCGGACGGGTGGATCGTCTACGCCGGAAGTTTCCGCAGCTACGGGCAGATGATCATTCTCAATCCCGGCGATGGGTACCATATCGTTCTGTCGGGAATGGAAAACGTCAGTGTCCGGCCGGGACAGTTCGTCGTGGCAGGGGAGCCGCTGGCTACAATGGGTGCAAAAAGAGTGGCGAGTGCAGCGGCCTTGGCGCTGGAAACAGACAGGCCAACGCTTTACATTGAATTCCGGAAAGACGGAAAACCGGTTGATTCCCGACCGTGGTGGTCCGCAGCAGAGGTTGGAAAGGCGCGAAATGATACGTAGAGCTTCACTTGTTCTGGTCGGGGCGCTGATGGGTGCGACGGCGATGGGCGTCGTCTATTCGGCGACCATTCCGGCCGTGGCTGCCAATTCGTCGACGTACCGCGAACTGGCGATCTTCGGCGATGTTTTCGAGCGCGTGCGGGCGCAATATGTGACGCCCCCGCAGGACGACAAACTGATCGAGAATGCCATCAATGGCATGCTCTCCTCTCTCGATCCGCATTCGAGTTACATGAACTCGACAGACGCCGAGGATATGCGCACTCAGACGCGCGGTGAATTCGGCGGTCTCGGTATCGAAGTCACGATGGAAGACGATCTCGTCAAGGTGACGAGCCCGATCGACGATACGCCTGCTGCGCGCGCCGGCGTGCTTGCCGGCGACTTCATCTCGAAGATCGACGGTCAGGACGTTCGCGGTCTGAAGCTCGAGGAAGCGGTCGACAAGATGCGCGGCGCCGTCGGCACGCCGATCAAGCTGACCATTCTGCGCAAGGGCGCCGAAAAGCCGATCGAACTGACGATCGTGCGCGACGTGATCGCCGTTCGCGCGGTGAAATTCCGCACCGAAGGCGACGTTGGCTACCTGCGTGTCATCTCCTTCACCGAGAAGACCTTCGACGACCTGAAGAAGGGTATCGAGAAGATCAAGTCGGAAGTTCCGGCAGACAAGCTGAAGGGCTTCGTGCTCGACTTGCGCCTCAATCCGGGCGGGCTGCTCGACCAGGCGATCAATGTTTCGGACGCCTTCCTCGAGCGCGGCGAGGTCGTCTCGACCCGCGGCCGCAACCCCGACGAGACCCGTCGCTTCAATGCGACACCGGGCGATCTCGCCGACGGCAAGCCGGTCATCGTGCTCGTCAACGGCGGTTCGGCATCAGCATCGGAAATCGTTGCCGGTGCCCTTCAGGATCTGAAGCGCGCCACCGTCCTCGGCACCCGCTCCTTCGGCAAGGGGTCGGTTCAGACGATCATTCCGCTCGGCGATGCCGGCGCGCTGCGTCTGACGACAGCGCTCTATTACACGCCTTCCGGCAAGTCGATCCAGGGCACTGGCATCACGCCGGACATCAAGGTCGAGCAGCCGTTGCCGCCGGAACTCCTGGGCAAGGTGGAAGCACAGGGCGAATCCGACCTGCGCGGCCATATCCCGGGGCAGAACGAGACGGATGAGGGCTCGGGCTCTGTCGCCTTCGTCCCGCCGGAAGCCAAGGACGATATTCAGCTCAACTACGCGCTCGATCTCCTGCGTGGCAAGAAGACGGATCCGACCTTCCCGGCCAATCCGGAGCAGGCCGAGCTCAAGAAGTAAGGCTGCTGCATGTTTCCTTAAATCAGAGCCGATTTAAGGATGAGAACATGCAGTGGCTCACGGTGCTACAGCGACCTTTTGTGCGTCTGAAAAGACGCATGGCGCTGTAGGAAATTCGTGAACATGGGCGCCGGGCTGTTCAACCCGGCGCCTTTATATTATGCAGCGGTAAAGCAGCGAGGATCCGATGATTCTTCGTGAGCGGCATTCTTCACAGGCAATTTCCTTCACGTCGACCGAGGCTCCGTTTGGGAACCGATCTCAATGCCCCACTTGGCCAGAACCGGAAGGTCAGGCCTGCGCGTCGGCGCGACCTCCGCATCCTCCTCGGCTATTCATTCGTGAGCCTCTGTGCCGTCACCGTCGTCGGGCTTTCCGCATGGAGCGCCTTGTTTCCCGACGACCTCGCCCGTGCGCCCGAGGCACCGGAACTCGCCGGGAAAGGCGCGGTCTCCGCCGGAGAGACATCCGCAACGGCCGGAAGGACTGAGGCCGCAGGAAGACGAAAAAGCCCTCTTCGCCCGGACGCTGCACTTTCCGGTGCTCACGTGGAAGAGGTGCTGACCAATGATGGGGCGACAGTGACGAAGTACACGCCGCGATCGCGCGAGAGCTACGGCCCGGCATTTATCAATGTCGGAGCTGTTCGCGGCCAGGATCCGCGCATGGCGGCGCTGCCGAACGAGGACCTGCTGGAGGATGGCCCGCAGGGCCGGCTGCCTGTCGTCGGTCCTGATGGGCTGAAACCGATGGATCAATACGCGCGCCCCTGGTCCGGCGCACGCGGCACCCGCATCGCGCTCGTCGTCGGCGGCCTCGGCCTCAGCCAGACCGGAACGCAGCGGGCGATCCAAGGTCTTCCGCCGGAGGTGACGCTCGGCCTCGCGGCCGCCGGCAACAGCCTGCAGCGCTGGATGCAGGACGCGAGACGCGACGGCCACGAGATCCTGCTGCAGATACCGATGGAGCCGTTCGACTATCCGGACAATGATCCGGGTCCGCGTGCGCTGCGCGTTTCTCTCAGCGCCACGAAGAACCTCGCCGAACTGCACCGGAGCATGGGCCAGATTACCAACTACACCGGTATCATGAACTATCTCGGCGGACGTTTCCTTTCCGACGCCGACGCGCTTGAGCCGGTGATGCGCGACATCGGCAAGCGCGGACTGCTCTTTCTCGACGACGGTACGTCGGCGCAATCGCTCTCGGGGACACTCGCCGGCGCCTTCGACGTGCCCCACGGTTTTGCCGATCTCATCGTCGACAGCGAACTCAGCCGGAGCGCGATCCTGCGTAAGCTCGACGAGCTCGAGCGCATCGCGAGGCGCAACGGCACGGCGATCGGCGTTGCCTCCGCCTTCGAGGAAAGCGTGGCTGCGATCGCAGAATGGATGCAGGAAGCCGGCGGACGCGGCATCGAATTCGTCGGCGTTTCGGCGCTCGTCAACGATCCGCAACAAAATTGAGGTAAGCGGGGCGAAAGAGGCAGCGTTCCCGCTCGAGCGGTTGCTACTGCATGTCTCTTTGAATCGACTTCGATTCAAGGACAAGACATGCAGCATTTCAGCTACAGCGACCTTTGCGCGTCTGATAAGACGCGCGGCGCTGTAGGCGCTGCGATCGCTATGGCCGTCGCATCGGGTATGCGGGCCGGTAAAGCCCTGCGGGCGGAAAAAGGAAGTCAGTATGAGCAAGGAAAAGAGCAAGGTGGTCAAGGCGGGGGACCTGCCCTACCGGCGCTGCGTCGGCGTCATGGTCCTGAACCGCGAAGGTCTCGTCTGGGCGGGCCACCGGATCGCCGTCGGCAATTCGGAATATGACGGCTCGCCGCAACGCTGGCAGATGCCCCAGGGCGGGATCGACGAGGGCGAGGATCCGCTCAAGGCCGCTTACCGCGAGCTTTACGAGGAGACCGGCATTCACTCTGTCTCACTGCTTGCGGAGGCCCCAAACTGGATCAACTACGATCTGCCGCCGCAATTGATCGGGATCGGCCTTAAAGGCAGATATCGCGGGCAGACACAGCGCTGGTATGCCTTCCGCTTCGAAGGCGACGAAAGCGAAATCGCCATCAATCCACCGCCCGGTGGCCACGATCCGGAATTCGATGCCTGGGAATGGAAGCCGATGCATGAATTGCCGCATTTGATCGTGCCCTTCAAACGCAAGGTGTATGAGGAAGTCGTTGCCGCCTTCTCCCATCTGGTGCGTTGAGGAAATGGGCGATTTTCCGCCCGCGTTTCTCCGCTGATCCTGCTGCCGGAACCTTCTTTCCGCCTGCGGGCGGCGGGCCAGGCGAGGGAGGCGCAGTTCGACCGGTAAAGAAAAAGCGCCGCGCGCCTTTGAAGGGCGCGCGGCGCTTGCGTCAGAGAAAGATCAACGCTTACTCGGCTTCGTTGGCGGGGGCGGCGTTGAGCTGCCCGTACTTCTCCTCGCCGATCGTGTCGAGCAGCTGAAGCTGCGACTCGAGGAAGTTGATATGGCCTTCCTCGTCTGCGAGCAGTTCCTCGAAGAGCTTCATCGAGACATAGTCGCCGGCCGCGTGACAGACATCGCGGGAATTCTTGTAGGCCTTGCGCGCATCATACTCGCCGGCGAGGTCGGCCTTCAGCACTTCCTTGACGTTCTGCCCGATCCGCAGCGGCGCGACCGTCTGCAGGTTTGGATGGCCCTCAAGGAAGATGATGCGGTCGATGAGCTTGTCGGCATGGTGCATTTCCTCGATGGATTCCTCACGCTCTTTTTTTGCAAGCAGCGTGTAACCCCAGTCTTCGAGGAGGCGGTAATGCAGCCAATACTGGTTGACGGCACCGAGTTCGAGAAAGAGCGCTTCGTTAAGCTGCTCGATGACCTTTTTGTCGCCTTTCAAGATCCGCCCTCCGGTTTTCCTCGTGGAATTGTTTTAGGCGGATCATGAAATCAAATATCTCGGCTTCCGTCGAGTCGCGACGGGCGTGATATTCCTCGGTGGTGCGGATGATGATGTCGACGACGTTCGGGAAGCAGCCGCAGCAACGGCCGCGCTTTTCCATCGCGTGATAGACTTTTGCCGGAACGATCAGCTGCCAACAGTCTTCGTCGAGGAGGCTGATGATCGTATCTTCGATCTCTTTTTCAGTGATGAAATTGCAGCTGCAAACCAGCATCTCGTCTTGCCTATCAAACGCAACGCCCTGATTTCTCGCATAAAGCAAAAGAGGATATTTGCCGTCAAGAAAAAACTCCTCCCCGTAAAGTTGAAGGGAATATTAGACTGGTTCTAAACTTGACAAGAATCATCGTATTTTCATTACATTAGCCGATTCTAAGGAGGCGATTTTTCTTCCAGAACTTGCAATTTCGGGCGAGCCGCCTGCGACATTTTTACACAGGAGTAATCGGTACGGCGCAAACCTGCCGGAAACCGAGAAGATACCGATACGGCCTCGTCGAAGCTCAGTGGAAGTTGCGCCCTTTCGGCATGACATCGGCCACGTCGTTTGTCGCTTCCACGTGCTGATTTGGGCGGGCGGGCAAGGCCAGGCGCAATTGTTTAAGCGCTTTCTTTTCGCGGGCGTCGGCCGTCTGCCGCAAGGCCTCGTCCGTACGGTCGTTGGCTCCGAAACGCCGTGCTTCCTTGCGCAAGAGGCCGAGCATGGGCGTTATGTCCTCGACATGCTCCGCGACCACATGGATGACACCGCTTTCGTTCTGTAAGCGACCACGGACCTTCACAAGCCGCGAGCCCATGACCTGCGCCCGGTATTTCTCGAACATTCTTTCCCAGACGATGATGTTGGCGACGCCGGTCTCGTCCTCGATCGTCATGAAGATGACGCCCTTGGCAGAACCCGGACGCTGGCGAACGAGCACAAGGCCGGCGACAGTGACCCTTCGTCCTGTTGCGGTCTGAGCCAGATCGCGATTGGGAACTATGCCCATTCGCGAGAAATCGCCCCGCATGAAGGAAACAGGGTGAGCTTTCAGCGAAAGCGTCAGGTAGCGGTAGTCGTTGATCACATGCTCCCCGGGAAGCATGTCGGGCAGAGTGACTGCGGGTTCGGCCCGCAGATCCGCAGAACCCTCGCCATCGAAAAGCGGCAGGCGCTCGACCGCCGACGCCTCATCCAGGGCCTTCACGGCCCAGAGAGCTCCGCGCCGGTCGAGGCCGATGGAGCGGAAGGCGTCCGCATCCGCAAGGCGCTCCAGAACGGAGCGGGTAAGCCCGGAGCGGATCCAGAGATCGTGGATGGAGCGGTATCCCCTACCCCGGCGCGCAACGAGCGCATCCATATCCTTTTGCCTTAGCCCCTTGACCAGCCTGAAACCGAGCCGGACCGCCTTTTGCGTCTTGATCACATTCTTCATTTCGGCATGACGCGGATGGATCGCCTTCCTGTCGAACGGGCCGCCACCTTCGAGCAAAGCGTCCCAGCTCGAGTGATTGATGTCGACCGGCAGCACCTTGACCCCGTGTTCGCGGGCATCGCGCACGAGCTGTGCGGGTGCATAGAAGCCCATCGGCTGCGAATTCAGGAGTGCTGCGCAGAAGATATCCGGATAATAGGCCTTGAACCAGGACGAGGCATAGACGAGGGAGGCGAAGGAGGCGGCATGGCTTTCGGGAAAACCGTATTCGCCGAAGCCTTCGATCTGCTTGAAGCAGCGCTCGGCAAAATCCTTCTCGTAACCATTCCTGACCATGCCATCGATCATTTTCTGCTTGAACGTATGGATGGTGCCGGTCCGCTTGAAGGTCGCCATGGCGCGGCGCAGGAGATCGGCTTCACTGGGTGAAAAACCGGCGGCCGTGATCGCGATCTGCATCGCCTGCTCCTGAAACAACGGCACGCCGAGCGTCCTTTCCAGGACCGCCTTCAATTCCGGTTTCGGATATTCGACCGGCTCCTGTCTTTCCCGCTGTGCTTCGCGTCGTTTCAGATAGGGATGCACCATGTTGCCCTGGATAGGGCCCGGGCGAACGATCGCGACCTCGATCACCAGATCATACATTTCGCGCGGCTGGAGGCGGGGCAGCATGCTCATCTGCGCGCGGCTTTCGATCTGGAAGACGCCGATCGTATCGGCCCGGCAGATCATGTCGTAAACGCGGTCCTGATGATCCTCGTAGATTTCGGCGAGCGTTTTCGGCTCTCTGTAATGCCCCTCCAGCAGCTTGAAGGCCTTGGCGAGGCAGGTCAGCATGCCGAGTGCCAACACGTCGACCTTGAGGATCTTCAGCTGGTCGAGATCGTCCTTGTCCCATTCGATCATGTAGCGGTCGGGCATGGCCGTGTTCATGATCGGCACCACCTCGTCGAGCCTGTCGCGGGTGATCACGAAGCCGCCGACATGCTGCGACAGGTGCCGCGGAAAGTTCATGAGCAGGCTGGCGTAGCCAAGAACGCGCTTGGTGAGCGGCTCCGACGCATCGAGACCCGCACCCTTCGCCTGCTGCTCCGTGAAGGGCGAGGCTCCCCAGCCCCAGATCGAACTGACGAGAGCGGACTGGACATCCTCCGAAAGACCGAACGCCTTGGCGACTTCGCGCCCGGCGGAGCGCGACCTATAGCTGATGACCGCGGCAGTCAGACCGGCATGCTCCCTGCCGTAGGTTCTATAGATATATTGGATGACCTCTTCGCGACGCTCGTGCTCGAAGTCGACATCGATATCGGGCGGCTCGTCGCGATCGCGCGACAGGAACCGGTCGAATAGGAGCGTGAACTTTTGCGGGTCGACCTCGGTGATGCCGAGACAGAAACAGACCGACGAATTGGCCGCGGACCCCCGCCCCTGACAAAGAATTTTCTCACTGCGGGCAAACTTCACCAGCTTATGGACGGTCAGAAAATAAGGCTCGTATTTCTTGTCGTTGATGAGTTCCAGCTCGTATTCGATCTGCCGCTTCACCTTTTCCGGCACGCCGGCGGGATAACGTTCTTCCGCGCCTTCGTCGACAAGCCGCCTCAAGGTTTGCGCCGGCGTCTCGCCTTTGGTGTTTTCGTCCGGATATTGGTGGCTGAGCTCGTCGAGATTGAAGGCGAGTTGCTTGAAGAATTTGCGCGCATTGTCGATCGCCTCGGGATAATCGCTGAAGAGCCGGGCCATTTCCTTCGGTCCCTTCAGGTGCCTCTCGGCATTCTTCTGAAGAAGGAAGCCGGCGCTCTCGATCGTCACATGTTCCCGAATGGCGGTGACGACATCCGCCAGCGGCCTGTACTGCGGATCGTGATAGAGCGCGTCATTGGTGGCCAGAAGCCGGACACCGCTCTTCCGGGCGAGTGTGGCAAGAACGGCGAAATCATGCCGGTCGAAGCCGTCGTAACGCGGCGTCATTCCGAGATAGAGCCTGTTGCCCGCATGCTGCTGCAATTTCTCCAGGAGCGCTTCTATAGTTTCGGGCGCCGGTCGTCCCTCGCCTTGCATGACGATGAGCGAAAGATCCTCCTGCCACTCCAAAAGATCCGCGAGATAAAGCGTGCAGTCACCCTTCTTCGAGCGCAGGTTTCCGGTGCTGAGCAGGCGGCACAGATGCCCCCACCCCCTCCGGTTTCTCGGATAGGCAAGGATATCCGGCGTGCCGTCGGCAAAAACCAGACGGGCGCCCGGCTGGAAAGGATAGCCCTCCACCTTTGCCTTGGCATGGGCCCGAACGACCCCCGCGACGCTGTTGCGATCGGCGATGCCGAGGCCGGCAAGCCCGACCTTCTTGGCGAAGACGATCATTTCCTCCGCCGGCGCGGCTCCTTCAAGAAAGGAGAAATTCGTGCGCGCGCCAAGCTCGTAGAAGACAGGATCCGCGCTCATGCGAAAACTCCGTGCATGAACCAGCGGGGCGAGGAGGTCTCCCGTCCGTAAAGGCCCTCGCGGAACAGCCAGAAACGGCGGCCTTCCTGATCCTCGACCCGGAAGTAATCGCGCGTGGGATGGTCCTCCCCATCGATCCACCATTCGGCGGCGATCCGCTCCGGCCCCTCGGCGCGGGCGACGCGATACTGGGTCTTGCGCCAGTTGAAGCTGCGCGGCGCGCCCTCGGGTACTTCGGCCGTCGCTTCGACAAGTTCAGGATGCGTGAAAATCCGGAGCGGGCGGTTTTCGGGACAGGCTTTTTCATCGACCGGTCGAGGTTCCATGACCGCCGCGACATCCGTCAAGGGAGCAAATCCGCCGGAGCGTTCCGGCAGATGGCTTTCGGCAAGGGTCGCAAACGTCAGGCAATCCGGCCCGAAGCGCGCACATAGCTTGTCGGCGAAGGCGGCCAGCGGCTGGCTTTCATCGGGAATTCCGGAAAAATCCTCTTGGGCAGGATCGAGCCTTTCGCTTCTAAGGACCGAAAGCCGGAGGATCTCGAAACCATATCCGGCATCAAGGTCATCATGAACCGCCTGCAATCGCTCGCGAAAGAGAGCCGCGATCCGATCGGCATCGTTCAAGGGGACGGCTGCATGCGCCTGAACGCGGAATACCCGGCCATCGATGCGAATGAGGAGAAGCTCAAACAGCCGCCCGCCTTCGCCATGTCGCTCCAGGGAGAGGCGGACATCGTTGGAAAGATGGCGTGCCAGTTCAAGAATGTGCTCTTCTTCCTGAAGCGGCTCGGCAAGCCGGCGTTCGGCGGAAAAACTCGGCACGGGGAGACGAGGTGAGAGAGGCTCGTCCTCGTGGCCTCTCGCCTGATCGAGCCGCAGGAGAAGAGAAGGGCCGAAGCGGCGGGCCAGAGGCGCGCGCGGCGCCTGAAGAAGATCACCGACTTGCTTCAGCCCGACCCGCTCGAGCAGGGCGGTGGTTTCCGCCGGCAGGCGCAACGCGGCGACCGGCAAGGGCGCGAGAACCCTTTCGGCATCCTCGGGCCGGATGACGGCAGCATCGCCATAGCGGGCAACCGCCCAGGAAAGACCGGCAGAGGAGGAGATCACCGCCCGCGCCTCGATGCCGAGCAGGAAGAGGCGCGAAAGCACATCGTCGACAAGCGCCTTCTCGCCGCCGTGAAGATGGGCGCAGCCGGTGATGTCGAGGAACAAGCCATCCGTTCCATCGAGCGCGACCAGCGGCGTATAGCGATCGCACCAGTCGGCAAGCCCCTCCAGAAAGGCCCGATCCGCCGGCGGGTCATCAATGATCACGTCGAGCGACGGGCACATAGCGCGGGCCTCCGCCGCCCCCTGGCCCCGCTTCATACCCACCCGCTCGGCAAGCGTGTCCAGCGCGACGAGCCGCATGGCATTGTCGATCTTGGCGGCAAAAACGACGGGCGGATGATCAGGACGCCCGTGCGAAAGCCAGGAGGCGCCCCATCGAATCCGCGCCACTCGATCGGCCGACAGATGCGGAAAATGGATCGACAGAATTCGCTGGTTGCCCGTCTGCCGGAGGAGCGACGGACTGGTGCTGCTCGATGGGGTAGAAGCGGCGGTCATGGGCATTCCATTCCAGAAAGATATCAGCAGAAGCGTAAGCCCTGCTTTTTTCGACAAGGACGTGAAAGGCTGGATGGCCGATGCTGCCGCAAAGCATCGAACCGTCCGGAAGCGGTCGCTCGCCCGCAAATGCCGGTTTGATCTGAAGCCGGAAGAAGGCACTGCTTGCCTCCTCCTCGCCCGCCTGCCGGAAGACGAGAAGAGGCACTCCGCCCGTCCGGGCCCTTACATGCAGGCGCCTGCTCTCGCTCAAGGCGAGACAGTCGGGATTGCCGCGGATTTCCAGAATGACGGCCGCAAAGACCGGCACCGAAAGAGCCGCTTCGGCAATCCAGAGCGCATCCTTGACCGTGCGTACCGAAACGAACAGGAAACGCTCGATGTCGAGCCCATAGGACTTGAGGCCCGGTGCGTATGGAAGCCCGGCCTCGCGAGAGGCAAGGGTCTGGCTGATCCACAGGATCGGCGCGAGATGCCCCTTCTCCTTCTTCATTCGCTGACAAAGCACCGCAAGCGCCGTCACGAAGCCGGCGGCAGCACCCGCATCGCGCGTTTCGGCATTGCGGATTTCCGTCATGCCTTCGAGCGGCAGTCCGCCGTCGAGCACGTCATCAAGCTCAGGGACGCCAAGGGGCAGGACCTTGTTGCGGGGCGCCTCCCCCCTCTTGCGGCGGAAACCGGCAGGATCGGCCGCCTTGGCTGCACGCACGATTCCCGGCAGCCGGCGGTTTTCAATCTGCGCTATGGTTTCGCGGAGGGAAAGAACGGTTTCCCGCTGCACGGCTTTCTCGGCCATGACGGTCGGCTCCACCAGATGTTCATGTTATGTTCTTATGGATTCCAGAGCCTGCCGCAAGAGTCAACAACCAAGTTTAAGAATTTATTCCTGATCCCTGCCTGAACCGAATTCAACACTCGAAAAACAAAGGCGAAATCGTTATATGAGGGCAACAAGGAGTGCCCATGGCCCGCATTGACCAGACCGATGATTGGCGGGAACGCCACGCACCGACGCTCAGCACATTCGAACTGCTTGCGCTTGAAGCCTATAGCCATCTGCCGGAGGAATTCCGCAAGCTGACGACCGACCTCGTTATCGAAGTCGCCGATTTTCCGAGCGACGACGTCTTCGAAGACATGGCGCTTGAAACGCCTTTCGACCTGCTTGGGCTGTTCGAAGGCCGCGGAATCGGCGAACGCTTCACTATGGAGACCGGCCAGTTTCCGAACCGGATCACGCTCTATCGCCGTCCGATCCTCGACTATTGGGCGGAAAACGAGGAAACGCTGGGCGACATCATCACCCATGTGCTGATCCACGAGATCGGCCACCATTTCGGCCTTTCCGACGACGACATGGAGCGGATCGAGGCAAGCGTGGAACACGTGGGCGGTTAGAGCAACGGTCTTCTGCTGCCCATCATCCGGCCTGCCGGCCACCTTCCCCCGCATGCGGGGAGAAGGTGCTGATGGAGCATTATGGCTTGATCCGCCTGTTGCCTTAAGCACGCTAATCTTCGAGCTTGCGTGCCTCCGACACGAGCATGATCGGAACCCCGTCGCGTATCGGATAAGCGAGGCGCGCCTTTTCGGAAATCAGCTCCTGCGCTTCGGCGTCATAGCTCAGCCGCCCCTTCGTCAGCGGGCAGACGAGCAGTTCGAGGAGTTTCGGATCGACCTTGCTGGCATTGATATCCATGCTTTGCCACTTACTGCAGGATGTTGTCGAGGTCGCCGAAATTGCGGGCAAGCACGATCTCGGTGATCGCGATCAGCGTTTCGGCGCGCGTCTTGAGGTCGGGGGCTTCGAGCAGCGCCTGCTTTTCCGCCGGGCCGTAAGGCGACATCATCGCCATGGAATTGACGAGCGTGCGGTTGCTCGCCCGTTCCACGCTTTCCCAATCCGCTTCCAGCTTGTTGGCATCGAGATAGGCCCTGAAGGCGGCAAGCAGCGCCTCGCGGTCGACAAGGCTCTCGTCGTCCGGGTTTTCGAGGTCGGTTGCGAAGGGACCGATGCGGAAGCGGCGGTAGCCGCGACAACCGGCGACCTCGGCGAAGAGCCGATAGCGGCAGACGCCGGTGAGCGACGTGATGTAGCGCCCGTCGCCCGTTTCCGCGAAGGACGTGATCCGCCCGATGCAGCCGACCTGACAGAGCGCCGGCACGGGCGAGGAGTCGATATCGTTCCGCCCCTCGGAGAAGGAAGGCTGGACAATGCCGATCAGGCGATTGCCGGCGAGCGCGTCATCGAACATCGCAAGATAGCGCGGTTCGAAAATATTGAGCGGGAGCTGCGCGCCGGGAAGCAGGAGGGCGCCCGTCAGCGGAAATACCGGAATAATCTCCGGCAAGTCCTTAGGACCGAGATAGCGCGCATTTCCGACATGCATTCCGTTGGACCTTGCAGATACCGGCTTGCCGCGCCAGGCGCGGGCCACCGCTCAAGAAATGGTGCGTCCCTCGAAAATCTCAAGGGAGAAACACACGGATCCTGCTGCAGTCTTGCCGCTTAAGAGAAAAGAATCGATGAAAGCTTGCGCCGCGCGGCGACTGTCGCCGGATCCTTGGGTCCCCAGACTTCGAAGAAGCCCAGGAGTTCGCGCCGTGCGCCGTCGTCTTCGAAGCTGCGGTCGCGCTTCATGATCAACAGCAGGTGTTCAGCCGCGGCGTCCCTGTCGCCTTCGACATTGCGGATCTTGGCAAGCTTCAGCCGCGCCGCGTGGTCATCCGGATTGAGCGCCAGCTGATGCTCGAGCGCCGTCGGGTCGCCGAGCTTGCGTGCCTCTTCGATCTGGTCGAGCTTCTTCGACACGGCGCCGACGGCCGCGTCCTTTGCGAGCTCCTCCGGCAGTTCCGAAAGCGCCTGGCGCGCCTCGGCAAGCTGTCCGAGCGCGATCATGCATTCGACCATGCCGGCAATGGCGGTGGCATTTTCCGGCTCCGCCTGCAGCACGGCGCCGTAGAGGCCGGCCGCGTTTTCCGCCTCACCGGCATCGAGCAGTGCCTTGGCATCGGTAAGCGCGGCTTCGATCTCAGCCTTGCCGTCGCTCACGGCCGGCCCAGCGATGCGGTCGATGAACTGCCGGATCTGGCTTTCGGGAACGGCGCCCATGAAGCCATCGACCGGGCGTCCGCCGACAAAGGCAATGACGGCGGGGATCGACTGGATGCCGAGTTGGCCGGCGATCGAGGGATGGTCGTCGATGTTCATCTTGACGAGTTTCACCCGGCCGGCAGCCTCGGTCACGACCTTTTCGATCACCGGGGTCAGCTGCTTGCAGGGACCGCACCAGGGAGCCCAGAAGTCGACGAGAACCGGCTGCTGGCGCGAAGCTTCGAGCACGTCACGGGAGAAGGTAGCGGTGGTCGTCTCCTTGATCAGATCGCCCGCGGCTGCCACTTTCGGCGCCGGCTGGCCGCCGAACGAAGCCGAAGCCGTCATCTGGTTGCCGAAGGATCCGGCATAGGGATTGTCGCTACCGCTCATTCTTCTCTCCTCGCGGACTTGTCGTCCGACTTCATGCATTCGCGCCAAAGATCGTATGTCAGGTCGTCACTTTCAAGACAAGCGGCTCATGTCCGGTCGCTTCCATGAAGCGCAGCATGTCCTTCGACGCGATCGAGGTCGTCTGGTCATTCGAAAGCGGATGGCAATTGATCGAGTCGAACGCCATCAGCGCTTCGTCGAGAATGATCTTCACATGGCCGCCGGTGTCGTTGATCGCCCCGAAGGCGGTCACTGCGCCGGGGATGACGCCCAGATATTCCATCAGCTTTTCCGGCTTGCCGAAGGAGACCTTGCTCGCCGCGCCGATGGTCTGATGGACGGTCTTCAGGTCCACCGTCGCGTGCTCCTCGACGGTCAGCAGGAAATAATTGTCCTTCTTATCCTTCACGAACAGGTTCTTTGTATGTCCGCCGGGAATTTCATCGCGCAGCGCCACCGATTCGGCGACGGTGAATACCGGTGCGTGTCGCTTCGTCCTGTGTTCGATACCAAGCTCGTCGAGAAAGCGGAACAGGTCTTCCGCGGTTTTCGGCTGCGCCTCGCTCATGCTCCAGATCCTTCCTGTCGTGGCGATTTTTCGCCCTGCTTTACGGAGAAGAGGCGCGCTCCGCAATCTCAAGGGCGGCGGCGAGCAAAGGAAAACGCGGCATTTCCGGGCTTTTGGCATGATGCCGAAAAAATTCTTCGCATTTGCGTCATTTCCCTGTTGCATTTGAAAAAGGCTTAGGCCATATAGCGCCCGTCGCCGCAAGACGGGGCGGCACCACGGTCCACCGACTACCCCCGGACCGCGGTTGATGAGCGGGTGTAGCTCAGGGGTAGAGCACAACCTTGCCAAGGTTGGGGTCGGGCGTTCGAATCGCCTCACCCGCTCCAGTTTCCCAACCACTTCATTCCTTTTTGATTTTCGACCTGCTATCGCTGGGTCATGCTCGCGCAACCTGCAAATGCACGCTGCTCGGTTCTCCGATTTTGGGCACCCGCTTCCCTCAGCTCTTCATGAAAACATAGTCCGTTTCCTGGCGTAGCGTTTCGCCCGGCCTGAGCACCGCGTTCGGGAAACCCTCGTGGTTGATGGCGTCGGGCCAGATCTGGGTTTCGAGGCAGAAGCCCGCGTAGGGGCCGTAGTGGCGGCCTTCCAGTCCCGGCACCGGCACGTTCAGCTTGACTCCGGTATAGAGCTGTATGCCGGGTTCGGTGGTCAGCACTTCCAGTGAGACGCCGGAATTGATGCTGCGCACCAGCGCCACGGAGCGTTTCTGCATCCGTTCCGGCGAGAGGCAGAAATTGTGGTCGAAAGGGCTGTTCTCGCCTTCCATCTGCCGCCGCATCGGGGTCATTTCGGTCAGGTCGAAGGCGGTGCCGGCGACGGGCCGGATCTCGCCCGTCGGCACCTGCCGCTCGTCCGTCGGCAGATAGTGGTCGGCGGCGATCATGATGTCATGGTCGAGCGCGTCGTCGCCGCCGTCGAGATTGAAGTAGCTGTGCTGGCAGACATTGGCGAGAGTCGGCGCGTCGGCCTCGGTTTCGTAGACGACGTTCAATATGCCGCCCGGCCGCAGCGCGTAGGTGCAGGTGACCGTGCAGTTTCCGGGATAGCCGGCCCGCCCCTCCGGATCAGTGATCCTGAGCGTCACTCGGTCCTCTGCGACGTCGACGATCGTCCAGTTGCGCTTGGCGATATTGTCGCTGCCGCCATGGAGGTGGGTCACGCCCTTTTCGTTGAGCTCGAGTTGATAGGCCTTGCCGTCGAGCGTGAAGCGTCCGCCGCCGATGCGGTTGGCGTTGCGCCCGGGGGTAGCGCCGAAATAGGACGAATGCGCAGGATAGCTGTCGAAATCCTCGAAACCCAAAACCAGAGGCGGCTGATGCCCTTCGAGCCGCAGGTCCTGGATGACCGCGCCCCAGGTAATCACCTTCGCCGTCAGGCCGCCGCCGGCGAGAGTCACGCGGTGGACCGGTTCACCGGAGGCGAGATGCCCGAAGATTTCCGTGCTCGCAGGCATTCCCATCTTATTCTCCCCTCTTGATCAACCAAAATAGCGGCGATCGATTCTGATTGGCAAACCGCATACCTTTTCTTCGGCCCCGCTCCAAGCCGGCGACAACCTGCGTCATTTCCGGCGGCGCGGCAACCCGTAAAGTCATACTTTTCCGCCGCAGGATTCCTTTGGATCCAGGAACAAAATCACGCAGAAATCGAGTGCTCCAGCGACCTTCAGCGCCGCGCGTCAGACGCGCAAAGGCGCCGTAGCACTTTGAAATTGCAGCATGTCCCCTTTCCTTCAGACACGGCAAGCATGCATGTTCGAAAGTGCGCACCGAGCCGTGGGCGATTCAACGCGACAATTCCTTCGTCGCCGCCTGCAGCCCGGCAAGCGTCATCGGGAACATCCGCTCGCCGAAAAGCGCGCGGATCATGGCGATCGATTGGGTGTGGCGCCAATGCTCCTCGGGAACGGGATTGAGCCAGACGGAGCGCGGGAAATGCGCGGTGATCCGCTCAAGCCAGAGCGCGCCGGCCTCGTCGTTCCAGTGTTCGACCGAGCCGCCCGGATGGCTGATCTCGTAGGGGCTCATCGAGGCATCGCCGACGAAGATGGCGCGGTAATCACCGCCGAAGGTGCGCAGCAGTTCGGCCGTGCGGGTGATATCGGCGCGGCGGCGGCGATTGTCCTTCCACAGCCCTTCGTAGACGCAATTGTGGAAGTAGAAATAATCCATGTGCCGGAATTCGCTGCGGACGGCCGAGAAGAGTTCCTCGACGACGCGAATATGGTCGTCCATCGATCCGCCGACATCGAAGAACATCAAGAGCTTGACCGCGTTGCGCCGCTCCGGCCGCGTCACCACATCGAGATAGCCGTGCTCGGCGGTGGAGCGGATCGTGCCCGAAAGGTCGAGCTCCTCTGCAGCGCCCTCACGCACCCAGCGACGGAGCCGCTTCAGCGCCACCTTGATGTTGCGCGTGCCAAGCTCGACCGTGTCGTCATAGTCCTTGAATTCGCGCCGGTCCCAGACCTTGACCGCGCGTCGATGGCGCGAGCCCTCCTGGCCGATCCTCACCCCTTCCGGATTGTAGCCATAGGCGCCGAAAGGCGAGGTGCCGGAGGTACCGATCCATTTCGAGCCGCCCTGGTGACGGCCGCTCTGCTCAGCAAGCCGCTGGCGCAGCGTTTCGATCAGCTTGTCGAAACCACCGAGCGCCTCGACAAGCTTCTTCTCCTCCTCGGTCAGGTATTTCTCGGCGAGCTTTTTCAACCATTCCTCGGGAATGGTCGCTTCGCCAAATGTTTCCGACGGGGAAACCGCATCGAGCCCGGCAAAACAATGCCGGAACACCCTGTCGAACCGGTCGATATGGCGCTCGTCTTTCACGAGCGCAGCACGGGCGAGGAAATAGAAGGCCTCGACGTCGAAGATCGCGATCCCCGTCTCCATTCCTTCGATCAGCGACAGGAATTCCCGGAGCGTCACCGGGATTTTCGCGGCCTTCAATTCGAGGAAGAAGGGGATGAACATCCGGCTTCAGTCTCCCGTGCCGATCTTCTCCAACTCGTAGGGAGTCGTCTGATACATCTCGTTGATCCAGTTGCCGAAGAAGAGATGCGCGTGGCTGCGCCAGCGGTTCTGCGGCGGCAGGCTCGAGTCGTTGTGCGGGAAATAATCGTGCGGCAACTTGATCGGCACGCCGGCATCTACGTCGCGGAAATATTCGTCCGACAAGGAGGTCGAATCATACTCCACGTGGTTGAACATGTAGAGCCGGTTGCCTTTCTTTTCGTGCACGAGGCAGACGCCCATCTCCTTCGATTCCATCAGGATCTCCAGCTCCTGCACGCGGTCGATGTCAGCTCGGCGCACCTCGGTCCAGCGCGAAACCGGAACGGCAAAATCATCTGAAAAACCGTTCAGGTAGACCGAGGACGGTTTCAGGTTCTGGTGACGGTAGACGCCGAATGCTTTTTCCTTGAGCGGATGTTTCGGAACGCCGTGGAAATGGTAGATCGCTGCCATCGCGCCCCAGCAGACGTTCAGCGTCGAATGCACGTTCGTCTCCGTCCAGTCGAAGATGCGCTTCAGCTCCTCCCAATAGGTCACGTCCTCGTATTCGAGCGTCTCGACCGGCGCGCCGGTGATAATGAAGCCGTCGAACTTGCGCCCCTTCACCTCTTCCCAGGTCTCGTAAAAGGCGAGCAAGTGATCCTCGGAGGTGTTCTTCGCCCGGTGGCCGCCGACCCGGACCAGCGACAATTCCACCTGCAGCGGCGAGGCGCCGATCAGCCGCGCCATCTGGATCTCGGTCTTGACCTTGTTCGGCATGAGATTCAGGAGCCCGATCTGAAGCGGGCGGATGTCCTGACGGATCGCCACGGTCTCGGTCATCACCCGCACGCCCTCATGCACGAGGGTTTCGAAGGCGGGTAGCGTATCGGGAATCTTGATGGGCATGGGTCCACTCGATCAATACAAAAAAACCGGCGGCGAAATCATCGCGACCGGTCCTCGGAAATCCGTTCTCCTCGGCCCTTTAGCGATTTCTTTAACGTGGCTGCAAGCCGGCCGGCCAAATCACCACGGATCGTTTGATAACGCGACGCGTGGCGCCCGGTCAACGAAAAACGATTCTACTGCATGTTTCCTTAAATCGTAGCCGATGCAGGCCTCACCCGTCGCGTCGCGTCATGAAGGCCAGCCGCTCGAAGAGATGCGCGTCCTGCTCGTTCTTCAAAAGCGCTCCGTGCAGTTTCGGCAGCATCGATTTCGGATCGGCACGCAGGTCCGCCGGATCGATCTCGTCGGCGACGAGCAGCCTGATCCAGTCGAGCGCTTCGGATGTCGAGGGTTTCTTCTTCAGCCCCGGCACCTCGCGGATGCCGTAGAAGGCGTTGAGCGCCGCCGAAAGCAGCGTCTTGCGGATACCCGGATAGTGCACCTCGACGATGCGGGCGAGCGTTTCGGCGTCGGGGAAGCGAATATAATGGAAGAAGCAGCGGCGCAAAAAGGCGTCCGGCAGTTCCTTCTCGTTGTTGGAGGTGATGATGACGATCGGCCGGTGCCGCGCGTGGATGGTCTCGCCGGTCTCGTAGACATGGAACTCCATCCGGTCGAGTTCCTGCAAGAGGTCGTTCGGGAACTCGATATCCGCCTTGTCGATCTCGTCGATCAGGAGCACGGTCTTCCGCGGCGCCTCGAAGGCCTGCCAGAGCTTGCCTTTGCGGATGTAGTTCTTCACGTCGTTGACGCGGGCATCGCCGAGCTGGCTGTCGCGCAGCCGCGAGACGGCATCATATTCGTAAAGCCCCTGCTGTGCCTTTGTGGTCGACTTGACGTTCCACTCGATGAGCTCGAGGCCGAGGGCGGCGGCGATCTGGCGGGCGAGTTCGGTCTTGCCGGTGCCTGGCTCGCCCTTGACGAGTAGCGGACGCTCCAGCCGGATTGCCGCATTGACGGCGATCATCAGGTCCTTGTCGGCGATGTAGTCGGCGGTGCCTTCGAACTGCATGAGCTTCTCTTCGGTCTACGCTGAACGGCGGCTGGAGAGGACCGACCCTACCCGCGAAACGCCGTGACCTCGATCTCGATCAGCATTTCCGGGCGGATGAGATCGC
The DNA here is from genome assembly GCF_013283645.1 of Sinorhizobium psoraleae. Lineage (GTDB taxonomy): Bacteria > Pseudomonadota > Alphaproteobacteria > Rhizobiales > Rhizobiaceae > Sinorhizobium > Sinorhizobium psoraleae. Next base: position 262,657 of record NZ_JABEKV010000001.1, on the reverse strand, counting down.
AGACGATCATCGTCGCCGCCGGGCGGATGTCGCCGAACACCTCGCCGAAGATCGGGAAGACCCGGTCGGCGAAGCCGGCGTCGGTGACATAGTAGTGGTTGCGCACAACGTCCGAAAGCGAGAACCCGGCCTCCTTCAAGGCGCCCTCGATCGTCCTCAGGCAATTGCGCGCCTGTTCCTCCACCGTCTCCGGCATGGCCATGGTGGCATAGTCGTAGCCGGTCGTCCCGGAGACGAAGCACCAGTCCCCTTTGACGACGGCACGCGAGTAGCCTGCCGTCTTCTCGAAAGGGGAACCGGAAGAGATGAGCTTGCGCGTCATGGGCGCTGGCGCTCAGGCCCAGGGGCGCGCTACGGTGTTTTTCTGCTCGAAGCTGTCGATGGCGCTCGCCTTCTCCAGCGTCAGGCCGATGTCGTCGAGACCGTTCAACAGGCAGTGGCGCTTGAAGGCATCGACCTCGAACTTGACTGAGCCGCCGTCCGGACCTGTGATTTCCTGCGCTTCCAGATCGATCGACAGCACGGCATTCGAACCGCGGTTGGCGTCATCCATCAGCTTGTCGAGGTCGGCCTGGCTGACGACGATCGGCAGAATGCCGTTCTTGAAACAGTTGTTATAGAAGATGTCGGCGAACGACGTCGAAATCACGCAGCGGATGCCGAAATCGAGGAGCGCCCAAGGCGCATGTTCGCGCGAGGAGCCACAGCCGAAATTGTCGCCGGCAACCAGGATCTTGGCATTCTGATAGGCCGGCTTGTTGAGCACGAAATCCGGGTTCGGCGTGCCGTCCTCATTGTAACGGGCTTCGGCGAAAAGTCCCTTGCCGAGACCGGTGCGCTTGATCGTCTTCAGGTAATCCTTCGGAATGATCATGTCCGTGTCGATGTTGACAACGGGCAGGGGCGCAGCGACGCCGGTGAGCTTGACGAACTTTTCCATGACTTTGGCCTTCGGTTTCAGCGGAAATGTTGAAGAGCGTTTAGATCAGTTTTGCGCCGAAATGAAGGGAAATCTGCAGCGCCGCGCGTCCAATCGGACGCGCAAAGATCGATGTAGCGCTTTGAATTGCTGCACGTCACAGATCGATGATCGTGCCGCGTCCGTCGTTCCAGATCCGCATTTCGCGTCTTTCGCCGGTCGGGTTCGCTCGGGCGCGCGCATGCTGAGGCTTGCCATTGAGCCTGGCGGCGATGGCGCTGCCGATCGCGACAACGGCGGCGATGCCGGCAAGAGCCACGGCAAGCGAGGCGGTGAAGACGAGGGCTGCCAGCGTGATCGCAATGGCGGCGGCCGTCAGGAGAACAGAGCGGATGCTTTGCATGATGGTCACCTTTCTACCAGCGATGTGGGGGCTGGATGCTCCTCTTGCAAGAGGGAAGCCCTATATCAAATGCTACAGCAATTTTAGCGCGTCCGATTGGACGCACGGCGCTGTAGTCGCTCGTCTTGCGCAAAAATCGAAAGGCGGGCACAACGGGATCATGACAACTCTCGACCATCATCCGGCCCGCCTGCGCCGCTCCGTGCTTTGCGTTCCGGCCGACAATTCCCGTGCGCTGGCAAAGGTCCGGCAGCTTGCCGCCGATGCCGTGATCTTCGACCTGGAGGATGCTGTCGCTCCCGAACACAAGGGCGAAGCCCGCGAAGCGCTTGTCCGGCATCTTTCGAAGAATAGACCGGACTGCGAAGTGGTCATTCGCGTCAATGCACTGGGATCCGGCTTCGGCCAGATGGACCTCACCGCCGCGCTTGCCGCCAGCCCCGACGCGATCCTTTTACCGAAGGTCGAAAGCCCCGCCGATATCCAGGTGGCCGTTGACTGGCTGGCGGAGAACGATGCGCCTGAAAGTCTGCGGCTCTGGGCGATGATCGAAACGCCGCGCGGCCTGCTCAATGTCGCGGCGATCGCCGAGACCGGCCGTACCTTCGGCGGCCGGCTCGATTGCTTCGTCGTCGGGCTGAACGATCTGAGAAAGGAGACGCGCGTTCCCGCGCATGCCGGCCGCACCTATCTCGTGCCCTGGCTTATGCAGGTCCTGCTCACGGCGCGCAGCAGCGGGCTTGACGCCATCGACGCGGTCTTCAACGATTTCCGCGACGCCGACGGTTTCGAGGCCGAATGCCGCCAGGGGCGTGACATGGGCTACGACGGCAAGATGCTCATCCACCCGGCGCAGATCGGTCCGGCGAACGAGCACTTCGGTGTCGATCAGGCGGCGGTCGACGAGGCGCGCGCGATCATCGCGGCATTCGATCTTCCGGAAAACGCCGACAAGGGCGTGATCAATCTCCACGGCCGCATGGTCGAACGGCTGCATCTCGACCAGGCTCTGAAACTCGCCGCCAAGGCGGACATGATCGAGAAACGAAAGGCGAAACCTTGAAACTCTACCGCTTTCTCACAGGCCCCGACGACGCCTCCTTCTGCCACAAGGTGACGGCGGCATTGAATCAGGGATGGGCCCTGCACGGTCCCCCGACCTATGCCTTCAATGCCGACACCCAGCACATGCAGTGCGGCCAAGCGGTGGTCAAGGAAGTGGCAGGCAAGGACTATCACCCGGACATGAAGCTGTCGGAGCAGTAAGAGCAATCGTCGCGTGAATGGCGTCAGCCCTCAGATCGGCTGACCCGAAAGCAGGCGCGGGTCCCCTTCACTCGCGACCCCGGCCGCTTGGCGAATGAAGAAATTCTTGAGCGACGGGAGACGATCGACGATGCCGAGGCCGACATCGCGCGCGATCCTGATCGGCGTGATGTCGTTCGAGAACAGCCGGTTCAGGACATCCGTCGTCACCCCCATGCGGAAGGTATCGAAACGTCGCCAGCTCTGGTAGCGCTCGAGAACCGCGAGCGACCCGATATCGAGGCCCAGACGGTCCGCCTCGACAATCGTTTCCGCGAGCGCCGCCACATCCTTGAAGCCGAGATTGAGTCCCTGCCCGGAAATCGGATGGATACCGTGGGCAGCGTCGCCCGCAAGCGCGAAGCGTGGGGCCACGAAATCGCGGGCGAGCGTCAGCCCAAGCGGAAACGCCCTGCGGCCGCCGACGACCTTGAGGTGGCCGAGCTTGTGACCGAAACGGCGCTCGAGTTCCTCCTCGAAGAGGAAATCGTCGGCCTTGACGAGGCGTTCGGCGTCGAAGGTGCTCTCGGTCCAGACAAGCGACGAACGGTTGTTCTTGAGCGGCAGCGTGGCGAAGGGACCGGCGGGCAGGAAATGCTCCTCGGCCGTGCCCTCGTGCGGACGCTCGTGCTCGACGGTGGTCACGATCCCCGACTGGCCGTAATCGAACTCGACCACCTTGATGCCGGCAGCCTCGCGCAGCTTGGAGCGAACGCCGTCGCAGGCGACCAGAAGCCGCGTCTCGATTGTTTCACCACCGCCGAGCGTGACCACGACCGCGTGCTCGCCGCTCTTGAAGCTCTCGACCATCGTCGATTGTCGGATGGAAACGCCAAGATCGCTGCAGGCGGTGCGCAGCGCGCCGACCATCGCAGTGTTCGGCACCATATGGGCGAAGGGACGTCCGTCGCCACCGTCGCCCTCGAAGGTGAGGAAAACCGGGCGCACCGGATCGGCCGCTTTGGAATCGGTGATCACCATCCTGAGGATCGGTTCGGCTTCGGGCACGATCGCATCCCAGACGCCGAGAACGTCCAGCATCCGCTCGGCCGCCGAGGCGACGGCGGACGCCCGCTCGTCCTTCTTCCAGGCGCCTTCCGGCGCGCCGTCGACGACCGTGACGGCGAGATGGGGTGCTGCTTTCTTCAGCGACACGGCAAGCGACAGGCCGACATAGCCGCCTCCGGCAATCAACACGTCGATCATCCGCTTCTCCCGTCGCACTTGAGCATTTGTCCTATGGCTATATAGATCAATGCCATCGCCGTTCCTACCATCGGAGACAGCCGAAATGTCGCGCCCAGCCGAAACTGCCACGCCCATGGATGCGCTTCTTGCGATACTCGACCTCGAAAAGCTTGAGGAAAACCTGTTCCGCGGCCGAAGCCCCCAGGTAGGCTGGCAGCGGGTCTTCGGTGGACAGGTGATCGGCCAGGCGCTGGTGGCGGCGCAGCGGACCGTCGACGAGGGCCGCTATGTGCACTCGCTGCACGCCTATTTCATGCGACCGGGCGATCCATCGGTCCCGATCATCTACGAAGTCGATCGCATCCGCGACGGTTCCAGCTTTGCCACGCGGTGGGTCGTGGCGATCCAGCATGGCAAGGCGATCTTCTCCATGTCGGCCTCGTTCCAATATGACGAAGACGGTTTCGATCATCAGTTCGAGATGCCGAAAGTGGCCATGCCGGAAACGTTGCCGGGCGAGCGGGAGTTCAGGGAGAAATTTCTCGTCCATGCACCCGAGGCGATCCGCCGGTACTGGGAGCGGCCGCGACCGATCGAGATCCGCCCGGTCTCGCTTGAGCATTATTTCTCGCGCGACAAGCTGCAGCCGACACAGGATGTCTGGGTGAAGGCTGTCGGCACCGTGCCGGACGAGCGTCATCTGCAGGCGGCCGTGCTTGCCTATCTCTCGGACATGACCCTGCTCGACACCTCTCTTTATGCCCACGGCACCTCGGTCTTCGACCGCAACCTGCAGGTCGCGAGTCTCGACCATGCCATGTGGTTCCACCGCCCCTCGAAGATGGATGACTGGCTGCTTTATACCCAGGACAGCCCGAGTGCACATGGCGCCCGCGGCATGACCCGCGGCAGCCTGTTCGACCGCTCAGGGGTGCTGATTGCCTCCGTGGCGCAGGAAGGATTGATCCGCAAAAAGGCAACTGAATAATAATTGAGCATTTTTCAATTTCTGCCTATTTTTTACGCTGAAGATCTGGTGATTTTTTAGCATTCCGTGGAGTAATCTCCACGGAATGCGATTTCTGCGCCTTTTTTCAAAGATTTAAGCCCATCCATCGAATCTGGCACGCCCCTTGAATGTGTCTCTTCGGTTGCCCGGCGCTTCGCGCGCTTAAGCAGCAAGGAGAACGGCCTCCGGCGGAGGCGGAATAGGATGGGAAACCAGATGAAAATTGTGATGGCCATTATCAAGCCGTTCAAGCTCGATGAGGTTCGTGAAGCCCTCACTCAAGTTGGCATCCAGGGGCTGACCGTAACCGAAGTGAAGGGCTACGGCCGCCAGAAGGGGCACACCGAAATTTACCGCGGCACCGAATACGCCGTGAGCTTCCTGCCGAAGCTCAAGGTCGAGATCGCCGTGCCGTCGGAGATCGTCGACAAGGCCGTCGACGCAATCGCCTCTGCCGCCAAGACCGGGCAGATCGGCGACGGCAAGATCTTTGTCTATGCGATCGACCATGCCGTTCGCATCCGCACCGGCGAAACCGATTCAGAAGCGTTGTAAACCACGCCGTTCAGGGAGCATTTCTCAAATGTCATCGTTCAAACTTTCCACCTCTCTCGGACGCTTGGGCGCAACAGCTGCCGCCCTGCTTGCGCCGGTCGTCGCCTTCGCCCAGGAGGCGGCCCCTGCCGCCGCCGAGGCCGTTGCGGCAACCCCTGTTCCGGACAAGGGCGACACCACCTGGATGCTGCTGTCGACCATCCTCGTTCTGCTCATGACCGTTCCGGGGCTGGCGCTCTTCTACGGCGGTCTCGTGCGCGCCAAGAACATGCTCTCGGTGCTGATGCAGGTTCTGATGATCACCGCCATCGTCATGATTATCTGGGTGACCTACGGCTATTCGCTGGCTTTCACCGACGGCGGCTCGCTGAATTCCTTCATCGGCGGCTTCTCCAAGATGTTCCTTGCCGGCGTCGACACGACGACGCTCGCGGAAAGCTTCTCGAAAGGCGTCTTCATTCCCGAATACGTCTTCGTAGTATTCCAGATGACCTTCGCCTGTATCACGCCGGCGCTGATCGTCGGCGCTTTCGCCGAGCGCATCCGTTTCTCGGCCGTCGTGCTGTTCGTCGTCCTCTGGGTCACCTTCGTCTACTTCCCGATCGCCCACATGGTGTGGTTCTGGGGCGGCCCGAGCGCCTACACGGCCCCGACCGGCCTGATCTTCTCCTTCGGCGCCATCGACTTTGCCGGAGGCACCGTCGTCCACATCAATGCCGGTATCGCAGGTCTCGTCGGTGCGATCCTGCTCGGCAAGCGCACGGGCTACAAGAAAGAGATCATGGCACCGCATTCCATGACGCTCACGATGGTCGGCGCCTCGCTGCTGTGGGTCGGCTGGTTCGGCTTCAATGCCGGCTCCAACCTCGAAGCCAACGCCTATGCGGCGCTCGCCATGATCAACACCTTCCTCGCAACGGCCGCCGCAATCATCTCCTGGGCCGTGGTTGAAACGCTCGTCCGCGGCAAGGCTTCGATGCTCGGCGCTGCATCGGGTGCCGTTGCCGGTCTCGTCGCCGTCACGCCGGCTGCCGGTTTCGCCGGCCCGATGGGCGCGATCGTGCTCGGCCTCGCCGTCTCGCCGGTCTGCTACTTCTTCGTCGACGTGGTGAAGAACAAGTTCAACTATGACGACAGCCTCGACGTGTTCGGCATCCATGGCGTCGGCGGCATCCTCGGCGCGATCGGAACCGGTATCCTCGTCAACCCGGCGCTGGGCGGCGCAGGCATCGTCGACTATTCGACCGCCGACTTCGCCGCTGGTTATGCCGGCACGGCAACGCAGGTCTGGGCGCAGCTCAAGGGCGTCCTCGTCACCGTCGTCTGGTCCGGCATCGGCTCGGCTATCCTCTTCAAGATAGTCGACGCGCTCGTCGGTCTGCGCGTCTCGGTCGAGGCAGAGCGTGAGGGTCTCGACCTCTCCTCGCACGGCGAAGCCGCCTACCACACGAGCTAAGCGATTGCGCCGCCGCCTGCATGCAGGCGGCGCCGCCGACAGTCCCGTCGCGGTCCGTCTGGTTATTGCGGACCGCCCCTGGCCCGGATCCCCGAGATCCGGGCCTTTTTTGTCCGATGCTCCCCCTTTGTCTGGCGGCCGCGCCAATCGGTATTTTACCGGCACACGCTCATGGTTAATGTCGCATTAACCCTACTCCGCGTAGGTTGATTCCATGGCACGCAATGTGCCCGAAGCATCCCGCTCGCACGCAGCAACCTTCGAAGCTGGGCGTGGTGCTCCGGAATCAAAGTACTGGAACGTCCCCATGGTCTACCCATGAACGCGCGGCGCTCCGAAGGATCGACACGGGCAACAGGCAACATGAGCAGAAGCAATCCCGCAACGCTTGACAGCCGTTCCAACCGGTTCGTGCTGGCCACCTTCGTTTGGCGACAGGTCGCCTCGCTGGCAGGCTTTGCCCTGTTCGGCGCACTGGCGCTCGCCGTCGCGGCGCTCTCGACATGGAACGTGTCCGATCCGAGCTTCTCCTACGCAACCTCGGACGAGCCGACCAATGTGCTCGGCTATGCCGGCGCCGCCTTCGCCGACATCTTCATGCAGTTCTTCGGACTGGCGAGCGTCGTCGCGCTGCTGCCCGCCGTCGCCTGGGCGCTCGTCCTCATCGGCGGCAAACCGTTCGACAAGGTATTCAAACGTCTCGGCTTCTGGTTCATCGGCTCCGCGCTTGCGGGCGCGGCGCTGAGCTGTGTTCCGGCGCCGATTACCTGGCCGCTTCCGAACGGCCTCGGCGGTGTTTTCGGCGACATGATCCTGCGCTTCCCGGCCCTTTTCACCGGCGCCTTCCCGACCGGCACGTTTGCTACCGTTCTCGCCTGCCTTTTCGCCGCCCCGGCTGCCTGGTGCCTGATCTATAGCGCCGGCCTCATCGGTGTCAGCGAGGAGCAAGAGGAAGCCCAGGCGGAGGAAGCCGCGCCGAGCAAGGCCCGCACCGTCGGCGAGGAAATCGAGGATGAGGACGCGGGTGGCCCCTTCACGCTGCTCATGGGCTCGCTTGCCCATATGCGCTTTACGCTTGAGGCCCGCCTGCGCCGCGCCTTCGGCATGAGCGGCACGCGAAGCGCTAAACGCCAATATGACGAACCCTATGATTTCAACAACGACGAATTCGGCACGTTGAACGAACCGGTGCGGCCGAAGCCGCTGGCCTCCACCGACCGTATCGAGCCTTCGCTCGACCGCTCGGAACGCCGCATCGTCACGCCGCCGCCGATCATGGCCGACGACGATGACGATTCGCCCTTCGATCTCGACGACCAGCGCCCCGCCGGCATCCTGCCGGACGACGACTACGACGACGTGGCCGCCGACTGGGCGCCGAAAGCCGCTCCGCCGAAGGCAGCAGCGCTCGCCAAGGCCGGATCCCGCGTCGCGTCGCCCGCGCCACGCCCCAAATCGGGCCAGCGCATCGAACGCGAGGCGCAGCGCTCGTTTGTCGACGACGACGGTGACTTCGTGCTGCCGCCGATGCAATTCCTCGCCGAACCGAAGAACATTGCCCGCGATCCCTCGCTTTCGTCCGACGCGCTCGAACAGAACGCCCGCATGCTCGAAGGCGTGCTCGAGGATTTCGGCGTCAAGGGCGAGATCATCCACGTTCGCCCCGGCCCCGTGGTCACGCTTTACGAACTCGAGCCGGCACCGGGCATCAAATCCTCCCGCGTCATCGGCCTTGCCGACGACATCGCCCGCTCGATGAGCGCGATCGCCGCCCGTGTCGCCGTCGTTCCGGGCCGCAATGCCATCGGCATCGAGCTGCCGAACCAACGCCGCGAAACCGTCTACCTGCGCGAGTTGATCGGCTCGCGCGACTTCGAGACGACCAAGACCAAGCTCGCCATGGCGCTCGGCAAGACGATCGGGGGCGAACCCGTCATCGCCGATCTCGCCAAGATGCCGCACCTGCTCGTCGCCGGCACCACCGGTTCGGGCAAGTCGGTGGCGATCAACACCATGATCCTGTCGCTGCTCTATCGGCTCAGGCCAGATCAGTGCCGCCTGATCATGATTGACCCGAAGATGCTGGAACTCTCCGTCTATGACGGCATCCCGCACCTGCTCTCGCCTGTTGTGACCGATCCGAAGAAGGCCGTCGTCGCGCTGAAATGGACCGTGCGCGAGATGGAAGAGCGCTACAAGAAAATGTCCAAGATCGGTGTCCGCAACATCGACGGCTTCAACACCCGCGTCGAACAGGCGCTCGCCAAGGGCGACGCGATCACCCGCACGGTTCAGACAGGGTTCGACCGCCAGACGGGCGAAGCGATCTACGAGACGGAGGAATTCGATCTCACGCCGCTGCCTTATATCGTCGTGATCATCGACGAGATGGCCGACCTGATGATGGTCGCGGGCAAGGACATCGAAGGCGCCGTCCAGCGGCTCGCCCAGATGGCACGCGCGGCAGGCATTCACGTCATCATGGCGACCCAGCGCCCTTCGGTCGACGTCATCACGGGTACGATCAAGGCGAACTTCCCGACGCGCATCTCCTTCCAGGTCACCTCCAAGATCGACAGCCGCACGATCCTCGGCGAGCAGGGCGCCGAACAATTGCTCGGCATGGGCGACATGCTCTACATGGCCGGTGGCGGGCGCATCCAGCGCGTGCACGGTCCCTTCGTCTCCGACACGGAAGTGGAAGAGGTGGTCGCCTACTTGAAAACCCAGGGCGTGCCACAATATCTCGATGCGATCACCGAAGACGATGGCGACGACGAGGACGGCGGCGGACCGGCCGGCACCTCCAACCTCGCCGATTCCGACGATCCCTACGACCAGGCGGTGGCGATCGTGCTGCGCGACGGCAAGGCCTCGACCTCCTATGTGCAGCGACGCCTCGGTATCGGTTATAATCGTGCCGCCTCGCTGATCGAGCGGATGGAGCAGGAAGGCATCATCGGACCGGCAAACCACGCCGGCAAGCGCGAGATCCTGGTGCCGACCGAGGCGGAAATCACCGGCCGGTAATCCGGCCCTCATCGCCGGCCGCCATGAGGCGCGGCCGGTAACGGTCATTTGAAAACGACGCCTCTTGCGGCATCGGGCAGCGCCTTGAAGGCGCCCCACTTGCTCTTCAAATGATCTTGAAATGAAGGAGACTGCGATGACAGAGACAAAAACCGGCCAGGACCGCAATCGGGCAATCTCGCGGCGCGTCTTCGTTTGCGGCCTGGCGGCTCTCGCGGGCATGGCCGGAACGACGCTCGATGCGAAGCACGCCTCGGCACAGGCCTCTGGTGTCGCCCAGAGGATCGCCGACCATTTTTCGTCAGTGAAGACGATGGCGGGCGAGTTCGTGCAGTTCGGGCCGCGCGGCGAGCAGACGGGCGGCAAATTCTACATCCGCCGTCCCGGACGCATCCGCTTCAATTACGAGGCACCCTCCCCGATGCGGGTGATCGCCGACGGCAAGTCGGTCGTCATCGGCAACATGAAGCTGAAGACCTGGGACATCTACCCGCTTTCGAAGACGCCGCTCAATCTGTTGCTGAGCGAAAGGATCGACCTGACCGGCAGGATGGTGCGTGCCGTCCGGGAGGAGTCCGACCTCATCACCATCGTACTCGGAGACCGCTCTATCTTCGGTGATTCGACCATCACGATGATGTTCGATCCCAAGACCTACGATCTCCGGCAGTGGACGATCACCGATCCCCAGAAGAAGGACACTTCGGTGATGATCTTCAACGTGCGGACCGGAATGCAACTGGACGACAAGGTTTTCCGCATTCCCTATGACGAGGTGCGCAACAAAGGACGCGGCGGCTGATCAGGCAACACGGAAAACGGTGAGAAATGGCCGCCCTCGGGCGGCCTTTTTCTTGACTTGTCGATTGGCCCTAGAACTGCTTAAAACGCCGCGTGTTGCCGGACACTTGCTCTCCCGCCGTCGGCAAAATTCCAAAGGAATGAGGAATGGCCCTTTCCATCGCCACGTGGAACATCAACTCAATTCGTCTGCGGATGCCGCTGGTCGAGCACTTTCTGAAGACATGGCAGCCCGACATCCTGTGCCTGCAGGAAACCAAATGCCCGAACGACCAGTTTCCGTCGTCGCCGCTCAAAAGTCTCGGCTACAAATATATCGAGATGCACGGCCAGAAAGGCTATCACGGCGTGGCGACCGTCTCGCGCCTGCCGCTGCATGAACTCTCCGACCGCCGCGACTATTGCGGCGTTGGCGACGCACGCCATCTTTCGGTGGTCTTCGCCGCCGCCGGCAAGACGATACGGCTGCACAACTTCTATGTGCCGGCCGGTGGCGACGAGCCCGACCGGACGATCAACCCGAAGTTCGGTCACAAGCTCGACTTCGTCGATGAAATGAAGCTCCTGCACGCCGAAGCCGAAGCCGGCGTCTCGTCCATTCTCGTCGGCGATCTCAACATCGCGCCGCTCGAGGACGACGTCTGGTCGCACAGGCAGCTCTTGAAGATCGTCAGCCATACCCCGATCGAGACCGAAGGCCTGATATCGGTGATGACCGGCGGCGCCTGGGTGGACCTGATGCGCCAGCACGTTCCGCCGCCGGAAAAGCTCTACACCTGGTGGAGTTATCGTGCGAAGGATTGGGCGTTGGCCGATCGCGGCCGCCGCCTCGATCACATCTGGTCCTCGGCCGACCTCGCGCCGAAACTGAGCCGCATCGACATCCTGCGCGAGGCACGCGGCTGGGATCGCCCTTCCGACCACGTGCCGGTGATCGCGCATTTCGATCTTTGAACCGGTGCTGCCCTAAGCAAAACGGCCGGCGAGCGCCTCGGCGCGCCGGATCATTGCCTGCAGGTTCTCGCGGATGCGGGCTTCGACGAGCGCCGTCACCTCCGGGTACTCTTCCAGCATTCGGCGAAAAAGCGGGCGGTTGATGCGGATCACTTCGCTGTCTTCGTCGGCGGTCGCGGTGAATTTGCGTTCGACCATCGAAATCAGCGCCAGTTCGGACAGTAGCGCGCCGCGCTCGACCGTGGTCACGTGCTGCGGTCGACCCTCGCCGTCCGCCTTGGAAAGCGTGAAGCTGCCGGTGGCGACGGCAAAGGCACAGTCGGCCGGCGCCCCTTCGCGAAAGAGTTCCTGGCCTTTCGACAAGCGGCGGCGCTCGGCACCGAAGGCAATCAGCCTCAGCTTGTCCTCGCTGATATCGGCGAATAGCGCGACATTGGACAAAAGCGCGATGTCGTCATTGAGTGCCAAAGCGGCAAATCTCCTGGCTCACATTGCAGCGCCGCGCGTCTCGTCAGACGCAAGGATCGCTGTAGCACTTTGAATGACTGCATGTTTCCTTTGATCGGTTGCGATTTAAGACAACATGCAGAAAGAAGCGGGATGCGGAAAGGAAAACCACTTCACGCCTTGCCGCAATCCCGCTTAAGGAACGATCTTGTAGCCGCCGTTCTCTGTCACCAAAATCTCCGCATTGGAAGGGTCGCGTTCGATTTTCTGACGGAGCCGGTAGACATGCGTTTCCAGTGTGTGCGTGGTCACGCCGGAATTGTAGCCCCAGACCTCTTCGAGCAGGACGTCGCGCGTGACCACTTTCTGGTCGGCGCGGTAGAGATAGCGGATGATCGCCGCTTCCTTCTCCGTCAGGCGGATCTTCTGGCCGTTCTCCATCGTCAGCAGTTTCTGGCTCGGCTTGAACGTGTAGGGACCGACGCTGAAGGTGGCGTCCTCGCTCTGCTCGTGCTGGCGAAGCTGAGCGCGAATGCGCGCGAGCAGAACGGCAAAACGAAAGGGCTTCGTAACGTAATCGTTGGCGCCTGCTTCAAGCCCGAGGATGGTGTCCGAATCGGTGTCATGGCCCGTCAGCATGATGATCGGCGCCTTGAAGCCGCCCTTGCGCAGGAGCTTGACCGCCTCGCGGCCATCCATGTCGGGCAGGCCGACATCCATGATCAGGAGGTCGACCTGATGCGCGCGAGCCGCCTGGATCCCCTTGCCGGCGGTCGCCTCTTGCAGAAGGTCGAACTCTTCGTAGAGAGAAAGCTGTTCTACCAATGTTTCGCGCAGGTCATTGTCGTCATCGACAAGGAGAATGGTGCGTGTCGCCATGGGGGACAATTCCTGTTTGCTTCCTGAATCAAAACTAGCTCAAATGCCGCGCTTGGCAAGCCGGCCGCCGTTGAGCGTCGTCATAAATGCAACCATGCCTATGGTTGTCACTAAGTCACGGACAAGGCAAAATTTTGTGAGAATAATGCGCAAGAAAACGTCGGGAGTAAGATCGCCGAAATCCACGATCATCGTCAGAACGGCACCCCGCGACCGCCGGCGCGCGCTTGTCAGTTTCGACGGCAGAACAGAGCAGGCGGCGATCGGCCGTGGCGGCGTGACGGCGGTGAAGCGCGAGGGCGACGGCGCAACGCCGCGTGCATCGATGAAACTGATCGGCGGCTACATGCGTCGCGACCGCATCTCGCTGCCACCGACTTGTCTGCCGATGCGCGCGATCCGCCGCGACATGCTCTGGTGCGACGATCCGAGGCACGCCTCCTATAACCGCCCGGCCAGAGCCCCGCTTACGGCCAGCCACGAGACGATGTTGCGCGACGACGGCCTCTATGATGTCTGCCTGGTCATGGACTGGAACATTTTCTCCAGGCGGCGCAACGCCGGCTCCGCGATCTTCTTCCATCTGATCCGCCCCGGCTACGAGCCGACGCAGGGCTGCGTCGCCGTCAGCCTGCCGGCGATGAAGCGGCTGATCCGGCACATGCGCCGGGGAACGGTCGTGAAGGTGGTGTAGAAATCACAGCGCCGCGCGCCCAATCGGACGCGTGAAGATCGCTGCAGAGACGGCTCATCACGTTCCGTCGTCCAGTATGCGCGGTGTCACGAACTGAACGAGCCGGCCCGTGCCGGGCGCTATCTCCGACCATTGCTCGACGGTGAAGTCGATGACGGCGAGCCCGGCCGTCGGAAACTTCTCGTGCAGGCGCGCCAACGCCGCCTCGTCTCCGCCGCCGGCGAGGAGGAGTGCAAGCTCCGCCATGCCCGGATTGTGCCCGACGAGCATAAGCTTCTCGACCGCCGGTTCTACCTTGCGGATCACATCGATCATGGCCTTGGCGGCGACGTCATAGATGGCGACAGCGTCGCGGGCGTCAACCTTGTGCGGAAACGCCTCGGCGACGAGCTCCCAGGTCTCCTGGGCGCGTCGGGCGGTCGAAACGAGCGCGAGATCCGGGATCAACTCCTGCAGCGCCATGAATGCGCCGATTGCCGGCGCCGCCTTCCGACCGCGGCCGGCAAGCGGGCGGCGATGGTCGGCAACTCCCCCCGGCCAGGCGGATTTGCCGTGGCGGAGCAACATGAGACGGCGTGTCGGGGGTCTGGCGTCGTCAGGCATGGGGCGTTCCTCATCTGTCGGCCAATCGTTTCATTCTCGCACCGTCGCGCGCAAAAAAAAAGGCCGCCCCGAGGGGCGGCCATAGACGCCGGAAAGCTCGAACCGGCTTACTTCCACTCGCGAATATCGATGAAGTGCCCAGCAACCGCCGCGGCCGCGGCCATGGCCGGGGAGACCAGATGCGTGCGCCCCTTGAAGCCTTGGCGGCCTTCGAAGTTGCGGTTCGATGTCGAGGCGCAACGCTCGCCCGGCTTCAACCGGTCGTCGTTCATCGCAAGGCACATGGAGCAGCCGGGTTCGCGCCAGTCGAAGCCCGCTTCCTTGAAGATCCTGTCGAGCCCCTCGGCTTCCGCCTGTTCCTTGACGAGACCGGAGCCCGGCACGATCATCGCGGAAACGGTCGGGGCGACCTTCCGCCCTTCGACGACCTTCGCGACAGCGCGCAGGTCCTCGATGCGGCCGTTGGTGCACGAGCCGATGAAGACCCGGTCGATCGCGATGTCGGTGATCTTCGTGCCCGGCTTCAGGCCCATATAGTCGAGCGCACGCCATTTCGAAGCGCGCTTCGTCTCGTCCTGGATTTCATCCGGGTTCGGAACGATGCCCTGCACCGAGACCACGTCTTCCGGCGAGGAACCCCAGGAAACGATCGGCGGCAGGTTGGCAGCGTCGAGCACGACGACGCGGTCATAGTGGGCGCCCTCGTCCGTATGCAGCGTCTTCCAGTATTCGAGCGCCATGTCCCAGGCCCTGCCCTTCGGTGCGCGCGGCCGGTCCTTGATATAGGCGAAGGTCGTTTCGTCCGGCGCGATCAGGCCGGCGCGTGCGCCGCCTTCGATCGTCATGTTGCAGATCGTCATGCGGCCTTCCATCGAGAGCGAACGGATGGCTTCCCCGGCGAACTCGATGACATGGCCGGTGCCGCCGGCCGTGCCGATTTCGCCGATGATCGCGAGGATGATGTCCTTGGCGGTGACGCCCGGCGGCAGTTGGCCGTCGACGCGCACCAGCATATTCTTGGCCTTCTTCTGGATCAGCGTCTGCGTCGCCAGGACATGCTCGACCTCAGAGGTGCCGATACCGTGCGCCAGCGCGCCGAAGGCGCCGTGTGTCGAGGTATGGCTGTCGCCGCAGACGATCGTCATGCCCGGCAGGGTGAAGCCCTGTTCAGGACCGACGATATGGACGATGCCCTGGCGCTTGTCGTTCTCGGAATAATATTCGACGCCGAAATCAGCGGCGTTCCTGGCGAGCGCCTCGACCTGGATGCGGCTTTCCTCGTTCTTGATGCCGAGGTGCCGATCGGGCGACGTCGGGACGTTATGGTCGACGACAGCGAGCGTCTTTTCCGGCGCGCGGACCTTGCGGCCGGCCATGCGCAGGCCCTCGAAGGCCTGCGGGCTCGTCACCTCGTGGACGAGGTGACGATCGATGTAGAGAAGACAGGTGCCGTCCTCCTGGCTGTTGACCAGGTGATCGTCCCAGATCTTGTCATAGAGGGTACGCGGTGCGCTCATGGCAGTATGTCCATTTGAATTTTCAGAATATGGGAAAGGCCGGCAGCAGCGCGGCCGGAAAAACTGATCGAACGATCAGGATAGGCGGCTGGTGAGCGCGCCGGAAACCCGCGCGAAAAAGCGTGCCGGCAGACGCTTGTGGTCCTGCAGCACGACGATTTTCTGTTCGCGACATCCGAATTTGGATTCCATGGCCGTGCTCATATCAATTTTTTGACTGTTCGGCAATTGGCGAGATGCGGAGCGACTCCGCAAACCACCCATTCCAACGAAGACGACAACCTATCGCGGTGCCTCCGCCCGCCGCAGCCGCCGCTCGAGCGCCCGGAGCGCCAGCGACAGGCCAATCGTCAGGATGAGATAGACATAGGCGACGATGGAATAGGTCTCGAAGAAGCGGAAAGAGCCCGAGGCATAGATCTTGCCCATCTGGGTGATATCGGCGACGCCGAGCACCGAGACCAGCGAGGAATCCTTGACCATCGCCACGAAGTCGTTACCGAGCGGCGGCAGGATGATGCGGATCGCCTGCGGGAAGACGACGAGGCGAAAGCGCTGGTAGCGCGAAAGCCCAAGCGCCTTCGCCGCCTCCACCTGTCCCTTGTCGACCGACTGGATGCCGGCGCGAAAGACCTCGGCGATGAAGGCCGAATAGCCGATCATCAAGGCGATGATCGCCCGCCACATCAGCGAGATGTCGCGAACGACGACCGGCTCCATCCAGCCGGCCGAGATGAAGGGCGCAGCCGCGAAGTTCGCGACGACCACCAGCGCCGGCGCGCCGACGAAGGCGATGTAGAAGAGCAGAACGAGGATCGGCACGCCACGGATCACCTCGGTATAGAAGCGCGCGGTCTGGCGCAGCGCGACATGTTCCGAAAGCACCATCAATGCCACTCCGAGGCCAAGCACCGTCGCCAGCGCAAAACCCATCAGCGTCACGAAAACGGTGACGCCGATGCCTTTGAGGACGACGTTGAAAACCTGGGAAAAGATGTCGTTGGTTGCAATAACCGTGGCGAGCGCCACGGCGATGACGAGAAGGGCGACCAGCCACCAGGGATAGTCGCCCTTCTGGGACCTGTCGGACGGCTGCAAGGGCGCCATAGTAATTCCCATAAGTTCGAGCGGGGATGCGGGCGGAAAACCGCACACACTTTTCCTCATCCCTGCTCAGGCGATCAGCCGCCCATCTTGTAGTCGAGGAACCACTTCTTGTTCAGCGCATCGAGAGTGCCGTCCTCCTTCAGCGCCTTGATGGCAGCATTGATCGGGGCGACGAGATCGGAGCCCTTCGGGAAGATGAAGCCGAAATCCTCGGTGCCGAGCGGCTCGCCGACGACCTTGAGCTTGCCTTCCGAAGAATCGACATAGCCCTTCGCGGCCACGCTGTCGGTCAGCACAAGGTCGACGTCGCCGGCCTTCAAGGCCTGCACCGTCGCGCCAAAGGTCTCGAACAGCTTGATGCGCGGGTTCTGCTCGTTGCCGTCAAGGATCTCATAGACCGCCGTGTAGAACGGCGAAGTGCCGGGCTGGGCGCCGATCAGTGCATCCTCGACTGCGGCGAAGCTCTTGGCGTCCTTGAAGCGGGTTTCGTCGCCACGCACCAGCATGAACTGCTGCGAGCGCATATAAGGGTCGGAGAAGTCGACCTTTTCCTTGCGGTCGTCCTTGATGGTGATGCCGGTCATGCCGATCTGGTACTGGCCATCGGAGACTGCCTGAATCATCGCGTCCCAACTGGTGTTCTGGTATTCGACCTTGAAGTTCAGCCGCTTGGCGATCTCGTTCATCGCATCATACTCCCATCCGACGGCCTGGCCGGTCTTCGGATCGACGAATTGCAGCGGCGGATAGGCATTCTCGGTGACGACGACAACCGTCTTGCCGCCGAGATCCGGCAGATCGCTCGCGACGGCGGGCGCGGAGAATGCGAATGGAACGGCGAGGGCTGCGGCGATACCCGCAAGCACATGGCGACGGCATGTCATTGGAGAAGCTCCCGAAAATTGTGGCGACAGAAAATGTCACAAATTTCACCGGGAAGACAAGCAGATAGATCACAATGATTTGGGATCGACGCAAAATCATTGCCATCCGATTTTGAAGATCGAGGGGTGCGGGTTGAAAGCCGCTTTTCCGGGATCCCGCTTCAGAGCGCCGCGCGTGCATGAACGCGCCAAGGACGCTCTGGCGACAAAAAAGAAAGGCGGCCCCGAGGCCGCCTTTCTGCAAATCCTAGGATTTGAAATCTTATTCTGCGGCGTTTTCCGCTGCCTTTGCCTCGGCAGCTTCGGCTGCTGCCTTTGCTTCGGCGGCTTCCGCTGCTGCCTTCTCGGCGGCAAGCGCCTGGGCGGCCGCAACCTTTTCAGCCTCGATGCGTGCCTTTTCGTCGGCAACGGCCTGGCGCTCGGCTTCGTTCAGCTTGCGGGCGCGCGTGCCGGTGTTCTCGACGATACGGGCCGACTTGCCGCGACGATCACGCAGATAGTAGAGCTTGGCGCGACGAACCTTACCGCGGCGGACCACTTCGACGCTCTCTACGAGCGGAGAATAAACCGGGAATACGCGCTCGACGCCTTCGCCGTAGGAGATCTTGCGAACGGTGAAGCTCTCGTTGATGCCGCCGCCGGAACGGGCGATGCAGACGCCTTCATAGGCCTGGACGCGGGTACGGTTGCCTTCGACAACACGGACGTTGACGCGGACGGTGTCGCCGGCGGAGAAATCGGGAAGGGTGCGCTTTGCGGCGATCTTGGCGGCCTGTTCGGCTTCCAGCTGCTGGATGATGTTCATCGGTCTAACCTTTGCGTTCTTCTGAAACAGCCAGAGCGCTCTCGATCAGCCCGTTGGATTTCCCTTCAAGCTTTGCCGTACTTATGGCAGGAGCGGATTCGCCATTCTTTGTTGGTGGTCGACGGGCAAAGAACCCGAACCGGGGCGGCACATACACCAAACGATCTGCCTTGTCATCCCCGAAAGCGGATTTTCCGGGCGCTTGCCGCCTCAGAAACGGCATTTTATCAGAATTGCCTGAAATTCCAGGCATTGGACACACTTTCGGCGACGGGCTTGCGGTCGATTTCGCCAGCGGCTATCCCGGTGTCCACGCGGTTCGGGGATAGCCATGACGATCGTCCAAGCTCTTCTGCTTTTTGTTTCGGGTTTCCTTTCCGGTGTCGTCAACGCCATCGCAGGCGGCGGCACCTTTCTGACCTTCGGCGCCATGACACTTGGCGGCCTGCCGCCGATCGTTGCCAACGCCACCTCGTCGATCATCCAGTTTCCCGGCTACATCACCTCGGCGCTAGCCTATGCCAAGGAAATCCGCGCGGACCGGCGGAACGCAATCGTCCTTGGCATCATTTCGGCGATCGGCGGACTTGCGGGCGCGCTGCTCCTGCTTTCGCTCTCCAACCCGTCCTTCCGAGCGATGGTTCCCTGGTTGCTGATCGCCGCGACGGTGATCTTCGCGGCCGGCCCTCTGCTGAAACCCAAGGCGCGCAGCGACGAACACCGAATCGGTCCCCTCGGTGTCGCCAGCCAGATGGTGACCTCCGTCTATGGCGGTTTCTTCGGCGCCGGCATGGGCATCATGATGCTGGCGGTGCTGGGGCTCGCGACCGGCGGCGGCTACCATCGGCTGAATGCGCTGAAGAACTTCATCTCGATCGTCATTGCCGCAATCGCAATCGCTGTCTTTACCGCAGGCGGGGTCGTCTCCTGGCTGCACGCGGCGATCATGGTTCCGGGTGCGGCCCTTGGCGGCTATTCGGGCGTCTGGGCGGCGCGCCGCGTTCCCCAGGCGATCATTCGGGCGCTCGTCGTCGCGGTCGGGTTGCTGCTCGCCGCCTATTATTTCTTCACCGGCTGACCGACAGCGCGCACTGCTGCAGCGTCCTAGCGCGCCTTGTCAGACGCGCGGCGCTGTAGAAGATCCGGCCGGCGCTCCGCCGTCAATTTCCGGGCCTCGGCCTCGCGCCACTTGGCGATGGCGCCGTGGTTTCCGGAGGTGAGCACGGCTGGAATTTCGTGGCCTTCAAAGACCTGCGGCCGCGTGTAATGCGGATGCTCGAGAAGCCCGTCTTCGAAGCTTTCGTGCAGGCCCGATAGTTCGTTGCCCATCACGCCGGGAAGGATGCGCACGACGGCATCGAGCAGCACGAGCGCCGCAGGCTCGCCGCCGGAGAGAATGTAGTCGCCGAGCGACACTTCCTCGAGATTGCGGGTGTCGATGACCCGCTGATCGACCCCCTCGAAACGCCCGCAGACAATGACGACGCCGGGACCGCCAGCGAGTTCCCGCACGCGATCCTGCGTCAACGGCCGACCACGCGGGCTCATCAGTAATCGCGGACGACCATCGTCAGCGGAAACTCCATCGATCGCGCGTGCCAGCACGTCGGGCTTCAGCACCATGCCGGCGCCGCCGCCGGCCGGCGTGTCGTCGACGGTCCGGTGCTTGTCCTCGGCGAAATCACGAATCTGCACGGGCTCGATCGACCACTGCCCGCGTTCCAGTGCTTTGCCGGCGAGCGAAACGCCAAGATGTCCGGGAAACATTTCCGGATAGAGCGTCAGAACCGTCGCGCGAAAGGACATCGCCGAACTGCTCACTTGTTCTTTTTTGGGAACGGATTGCCGGCGCCGTCGTCCTTGGCGTCGAGAAGGCCGGCCGCAACTGGATCGACCAGCAGTCTGCCCGCCTCGAGATCGATTTCGAGCACCGACCATTCGGTAAAGGGGATCAGCACCGGCCGCCGGCCCGGCCCCTTCAGTTCCAAGAGGTCACCGGCACCGAAGTCGAAGACACCGGTTACCGAGCCGTAGCTCCGGCCGGTTCCGTCAACCGCTTCCAAGCCTTCGAGATCGGCGTAGAAGAACTCGTCCTCGTCGAGATCGTCGTCGGGAAGATTGTCGCGCTCGATGAAGAGTTCGAGCCCGTTGAGGGCTTCGGCGGCGGTCCGGTCGTTGATGCCGCGAAAGCGCACCACGACCATGTTCTTGGCCTCGCGGATCTCGAGCACCTCGAAGACGCGCCCGTCTGCGCTGTGCAGGTTGCCGTAGTCGCCGAGCGCGATCGGATCAGCGGTATAGGATTTCGCACGCACTTCGCCGCGCAGGCCCTGGGCCGCACCGATCGTCGCCACCAGGACTGGATTTTCAAGTTTACTCATGGTCTGCATCCATTTCCGATTTCGGGGCGCGGTCCGGATTCCGTGTGCACATAAAGCAAAACGGGCGGCATGAAAATGCCACCCGTTTGCCACACCGTTTTGACGGATATTATTCCGCGGCTGCTTCGGCAGCGGCTGCGGCTGCTTCTTCGGCACGCTGCTTGGCTTCGGCGGCACGCTCCTGTGCCTTCTTGCCGGGCTGTGCCTTGTTCGGGTTGTTACGGGCCGGGCGCTTGGCAAGACCAGCCTGGTCGAGGAAGCGCAGGACGCGGTCGGTCGGCTGCGCGCCCTGGGCGATCCAGTGGTTCACGCGCTCAGCGTCGAGCTCGACGCGCTTTTCGTCATCCTTGCCGAGCATCGGGTTCCAGGAACCGAGCTTCTCGAGGAAGCGGCCGTCACGCGGGCTGCGCGCATCGGCGACGACGATCTGGTAGTAGGGGCGCTTCTTGGAACCACCACGGGCGAGACGAATTTTCAGTGCCATTTCAATTACTCCTTGCAGGCTTCTTTTGACCGCTTCTTTCAAGCGGAATGGG
Source organism: Sinorhizobium psoraleae (assembly GCF_013283645.1). Taxonomy (GTDB): domain Bacteria; phylum Pseudomonadota; class Alphaproteobacteria; order Rhizobiales; family Rhizobiaceae; genus Sinorhizobium; species Sinorhizobium psoraleae. The sequence continues at coordinate 241,184 of NZ_JABEKV010000001.1, read as the reverse complement.
TTGCGCCGGCGTTGCTCGCGGGCTGCGAGCGATCGGCGGCGATGGCTTCATGATGCCGGATGACTTCCTTGATGATGAAGTTCAGGAACTTCTCGGCGAAATCCGGGTCCAGATTGGCATCCTTCGCCAGACGGCGGAGGCGTTCGATCTGGTATTCCTCGCGCGCCGGATCCGCCGGCGGCAATTGATGCTTGGCCTTGAGAACGCCGACCGCCTTGGTGCAGCGGAAACGTTCGGCCAGCATGTGGACGAGCGCGGCATCGATATTGTCGATCGACTGCCGGTAGCCCGCCAATTCCTCTCTGATCTCGGGATCAACCATTTGTCTCGCGATCCTCACTTCTTCTTAGGCAAGCCGGGAAGGCCGGGGAAACCGAGACCCGGAAGCTTTGCGCCGCCCAAGCCTGGTAGTCCTTGGCCGGGCAATCCGCCACCACCGACGCCAGGCAGACCGCCGCCAGGCTTTCCGAGGCCGGCAGCTTCCGCCTGCTTCTGCAGGGCTTCGAGCTGCTTCGGGTCGAGCTTCGAGAGATCCGGCATGCCGCCGCCGAGGCCCCCAAGCCCCATCTTGCTGGCAAGGCCGCCCATCATCTGCTTCATCATGCCGCCTTTGCCCTTGCCACCCATCATCTTCATCATGTCCGCCATCTGGCGGTGCATCTTCAGAAGCTTGTTGATGTCAGCGGCATCGGTGCCGGAGCCGCTGGCGATGCGCTTCTTGCGCGAATGCTTGAGCATATCCGGATTGGCGCGCTCGGCCTTGGTCATCGACGAGATGATGGCAAGCTGGCGCTTGAAAAGCTTGTCGTCGAGGCCGGCGGCGGCCATCTTGTCCTTCATGCCGGCCATGCCCGGCATCAACCCCATGATACCGCCCATGCCGCCCATCTTCTGCATCTGGCGGAGCTGATCGGCGAGGTCGTTCAGGTCGAACTTGCCCTTGGCCATCTTGGCGGCCATGGCGGCCGCCTTCTCGGCGTCGATGTTCTCCGCCGCCTTTTCGACCAGCGAAACGATATCGCCCATGCCGAGGATACGGTCGGCGACGCGGCGGGGATGGAACTCCTCGAGCTCATCCATCTTCTCGCCGACACCGATGAGCTTGATCGGCTTGCCGGTGACGGCGCGCATCGACAGCGCGGCACCGCCGCGGCCGTCGCCGTCCATGCGGGTCAGCACGAGACCGGTGATGCCGACGCGGTCGTCAAAATTGCGTGCGAGATTGACCGCGTCCTGACCCGTCAGCGCATCGGCAACGAGCAGGATCTCGTGCGGATTGGACTTCCGCTTGATCTCCGCCATCTCGATCATCAGCGGCTCGTCGATATGGGTACGGCCGGCCGTATCGAGGATGACGATGTCATGGCCGCCGAGCTTGGCCGCCTGGACGGCGCGCGCAGCGATGTCGGTCGGCGACTGGCCGGCGATGATCGGCAGCGTATCGACGCCCGTCTGGACGCCAAGCTGGCGCAACTGCTCCTGCGCGGCCGGACGACGCGTATCGAGCGAAGCCATCAGGACCTTCTTCTTGTCCCGTGCCGTCAGCCGCTTGGCGATCTTGCCGGTCGTCGTCGTCTTGCCCGAGCCCTGCAGGCCGACCATCATGATGACGACCGGAGCGGGCGCGTTGAGGTCGATCGTCACGCCCTCGGAGCCGAGCATTGCGACAAGCTCGTCATGGACGATCTTGACGACCATCTGGCCGGGCTTGATCGACTTCAGGATTTCGGCGCCGACCGCCTTCTCACGAATCTTTTCCGTGAAGGTCCGCACGACATCGAGCGCGACGTCGGCCTCGAGCAGCGCACGGCGAACCTCCCGGAGCGCCGCGGAAACATCAGCTTCCGACAGGGCGCCGCGGCCGGTCAGTCCATTCAATATGGAACCAAGACGGTCCTGGAGGCTCTCGAACATTCTCTCTTCCTTCTGGTTTCCGGTTTTACCAATGGTTCAGCCGGAAACGTGGGTTCCCTCGCCCGGAAAACAAGGCGCAAAGCCAAAAACCACCCGAGGGCGCAACGCGCTGTCGGATGTTGACCTCCGGGCTCTCTTTATACCTTTGCGGGGCCCGGTCGGCGGCTTCGAAGTCTTCACTTGCGAAGGAATTGGCCGCGATAAACAGGAAAGCGGGCGAAAAGTCAAGGATTGGCGGCAAATTCGCTGGAGGCCGCTTCAGGTGAGGACGGCACCCCGCCCTTCGAGCGCCTCGGAATGCTTGCGCCATTCACCCTCGTCACGGCTCAATACGGCGTTTTCGAGGATCTCCACTCGGTAGCCGCGGTTGAGCGCACCGTTGGCCGTGTTCTGGACGCAATAGCAACCATCGAGTCCTGTCAGCAGCAACGTGCCGACCCTGTTGGCGGCGAGGTAGCCCTCGAGCTCCGGCGACGAGAAGCTGTCGCTCAACGATTTCACCACCTCGAAATCCCGCGTCAGCGGCAACGAAAGACCGAGCCCCTGCGACCCCGGAATTCCCCGTCCCTCGCCAAACAGCCAGATCATCAGCCGGATGAGCGGAGCGCGATAGACATGACGGACGGCGATCACCGGTATTTCGGCTTCGCTCGCCTTGACGACGGCCGTGCTGATCGTGGCAAGGCGCGCCTTCAGATAGGCCTCGTCCCAGCCGAACTTCCCGCCGACGGAGGTGAAATCCTTCTGCACGTCGATGACGAGCAGCGCCAGGTTCGGCCGCATGGAAATGTCGATGCGCTCGCCGGTGGTCGGCGTATTCGCCCTCCACAACTCATACCTCAAGCGGATAGCAAAGAGGGCGACAGCAAAGACGATCGCCCCGACCACCGTGAGAACCGGTATCATCCGCGTTCCTCCGCACCCCATTGGCGTGCCAGTTCCTCGAACGCCGCATCGACGCGAGTCATCACCCGGAGAGCCACCACCACCTCCGTCTGGTTGATGTCGCCGAGAGCGGCATGCAGCAGTTCGAGTTCACGCTGGTGGATCGCGTTGAACAACTCGCGGCCGGCGGGGGTTGGAGCGCAGAAATAGGCTCTGCGATGCTCTGGATTGGGCTTTTTCTCGATCAGGGCTTTCGCCAGGAGGCTGGCGGCCATGCGCTGGACGAACTGCCTCTTCATCGATAGCCGCCTTGCTGCTTCCGGCACCGTCAGCGGCTCGCCGCAGAGCAATTCCAGCACAGCACGCTCGGCGACCGTAATTCCTGCCCCCTCAAGCATTCTCTCCACCGTCCTGTTGACGTTGAGATGGATGGGGCGAAGAAGTCTGATAGCCTTGTAAAGGCGTTCCTGTTTATCGAAGCGAACAAGCATCGGCGCATAATAGCAATCGAGTTGTCATCTTCAAGAATTTGTTAAGGGCCCGTGCCTCGACCCTGTGATGAGGCGCCCGGCGCGCCTATCTTGTTCCATTGCAACGGCAGCCGAGGACGGCAATGAAGAAAGGTGGCAATCCCTATTACAGCGGTCCCGTTTCGGATCATTTCGACGGCGTTCGCTTCTTCAATCCCGGCGGCACCGCGCCGCGTGGCTTCGGCGATCTGCTGCGCTGGCAGCTCGGCGGCCGCCGGACAAGATGGCCGAGCCACTATGTCAGTCCGTTCCGTCAGGCGAGACCCGACCTCAATGTCGACGGCGACGGTCTAAGGGTAACCATGGTCGGGCACGCGACGCTCTTGATCCAGGTCGGCGGGTTGAACATCCTGACCGACCCGGTCTGGTCGCATCGCGCAAGCCCCCTCACCTTTGCCGGTCCGCACCGGCGCAACGCGCCCGGCATTCTCATGGACGACCTGCCGCCGATCGATATCGTGCTCGTCACGCACAATCACTACGACCACCTCGACCTCGCCACGCTCACCGCATTGAACGCGGAACACGCGCCGCGCATCGTGACACCGCTCGGCAACGACACGATCATCCGGCGTTCGGTCCCGAACGCGGAAATGTCCGTTGTCGATTGGGGCGACCGGGTCGAGGTGGAAGACGGGATCATCATCCACGCCGAGCCCTGCCACCACTGGTCGGCCCGCCGCTCCGGCGACCGGCGCATGGCGCTATGGGCCGCCTTCGTGATCGAGACGACGGCCGGCAAGATCTATCATGTCGGCGACACCGGCTTTCACGATGGCATCAACTATCGTGCCGCCCGCGCCAAGCACGGTCCATTCCGCCTCGCCAATCTGCCGTTCGGCTCCTACGAGCCGCGCTGGTTCATGGCATCCCAGCACCAGAACCCGGAGGAGGCGGTCATGGGCATGATCGCCTGCGGCGCCGAGCACGTCGCCGGGCACCACTGGGGCACGTTCCGGCTGACCAACGAGGGGATCGAGGAGCCGCTGAAAGCCCTTGAGGCGGCGCTCGAAAAAGGCGGCATAGAACGAACGCGGTTCAGGGCATTGCGTCCCGGCGAGGTCTTCGACGTTCCCGCCTCCGCAAGGAGCGCCGAATAAAGCGGGCACTGGTAATTTCCGGGCTTTTCCGCCATATACAGCGCAAATGAAGGACGCCTCCCCGGAATTGGAGGCCAGTTGGACAATCGCGACATGGCCGACAGCGTACAATTTGCCAGGATGAACGGGCTTGGAAACAAGATCCTGGTCGTTGACATGCGCGGCCGGAAGGATCGCGTGACGCCTGAAGCCGCCATTGCGCTCAATGCCGATCCGGCCACGGAATTCGATCAGATCATGGCGATCCACGATCCGAAGGCCGCCGGTACCGATGCCTGGATCGAGATCATCAATTCCGACGGATCGATGGCGCAGGCTTGCGGCAACGGCACCCGTTGCGTCGTCCAGGCGCTCGCGGCCGAAACCGGCAAGAAGGCCTTCCTCTTCCATACGGTCGCCGGCCTGCTCGAAGCGAAGGAGCATGACGACGGCACGATCTCGGTCGACATGGGAAGCCCACGTTTCGGCTGGAACGAAATCCCGCTCTCGGAGGAATTCCACGACACCCGCCGGATCGAACTGCAGATCGGGCCGATCGACGATCCGGTGCTGCATTCGCCTTCCGTTGCCTCGATGGGCAACCCGCATGCGATCTTCTGGGTCGAGAACGACGTCTGGTCCTATGAACTCGATCGCTTCGGGCCGCTGCTCGAAAATCATCCGATGTTCCCGGAACGCGCCAACATCTCGATCGCCCGCGTCCGTTCGCCTCAGGAAATGGATCTGAGGACCTGGGAGCGCGGCGCAGGGCTGACGCTTGCCTGCGGCTCGGCGGCTTGCGCCGCCGCCGTCAGCGGTGCCCGGACGGGCCGGACGGAGCGGACAGTGACGGTGAACGTTCCGGGCGGCCCGCTCCTCATCGAATGGCGCGAGCGCGACGACCACGTCATCATGACCGGACCGGCCCAGTGGGAATGGTCGGGTACCGTCGATCCCGTGACGGGCGCCTTTCAGCGCGACGGCGCAGCGGCTGGCGACAGCGGAGCGCGGGCGCTTTGAGCGGCGTCGAGGTCATAACCTTCGGCTGCCGCCTCAACACCTATGAATCGGAAGTGATGCGGGCCGAGGCCGAGAAGGCGGGGCTGAACAACGCCATTCTCGTCAACACCTGCGCGGTGACCGGCGAGGCCGTGCGCCAGGCACGCCAGGCGATCCGCCGCGCACGGCGCGACAACCCGCACGCCCGCATCATCGTTACCGGCTGCGCCGCCCAGACGGAGAAGGAAACCTTTGCCGAAATGGCCGAGGTGGACGCAGTGCTCGGCAACGAGGAGAAGCTGAAGAGCGCCTCGTACCGCTCGCTGCCGGATTTCGGCGTTTCGGCAGAGGAAAAACTCCGCGTCAACGACATCATGAGCGTGCGCGCCACCGCGCCGCAGATGATCAAACACATCGACGGGCACGTGCGCGCCTTCATCCAGGTGCAGAACGGCTGCGACCACCGCTGCACCTTCTGCATCATCCCCTATGGCCGCGGCAATTCCCGCTCCGTGCCGATGGGCGCCGTCGTCGAACAGGCGCGCCGGCTCGTCGAAAGCGGCTACCGCGAAATCGTGCTGACCGGCGTCGACGCGACGAGCTATGGCGCCGACCTTCCGGGAACGCCGACGCTCGGGCTGCTCGCCAAGACGCTGTTGAAACAGGTGCCGGAAATTCTGCGCCTGCGGCTCTCCTCGATCGACAGCATCGAGGCGGATCGGCATCTCCTCGACCTGATCGCTGACGAGCCGCGCTTCATGCCGCATCTGCATCTTTCGCTCCAGCACGGCGATGACCTCATTCTGAAGCGCATGAAGCGGCGGCATTCGAGCGCCGATGCCCGCGCCTTCTGCGACCAGGTGCGGCGCCTAAGACCCGAGATCAGCTTCGGCGCCGACATGATCGCCGGCTTTCCGACCGAAACAGAAGCGATGTTCGAGAATGCCGCGCGCCTCGCGGAGGACTGCGGCATAGCCCACCTGCATGTTTTTCCTTACAGCGCCCGTCCCGGCACGCCGGCCGCACGCATGCCGCAGCTCGATCGGGCGCTCGTCAAGGAACGCGCCGCCCGTCTCCGCGCGAAGGGCACCGAGCTTCACGCTGCGCACCTTGACCGAATGGTTGGCAGCGAGCAGTCGATCCTGGTCGAGATGAACGGGCTCGCGCACACGGAAAACTTCACGCTCGTCGATGCAGCCGGCCTCGAGCCGCGGTCGCTCATTAACGTCACGATCACCGGGCACAATGGCAAGCACCTGACGATGCAGCGAAAACAGCTGGCTGCGGCCTGACACGCGGATATTCCCATGGCAATCGGTTTCATCAAGAAGATCTTCTCCTTCGGCAAGGGCGCCGTCGAGGAGAAACCTGCCCCGCCGCAGGAGGCGCCGGAGGCGGCTATCGCTGAGGCGGTGACACCCCCCTCTGTCCCCTCAGAAGATCTTCCCGATGAGCCGCGGGCGGTCGAGTCTGCCGCAGCGGACGACCGTGGCGCGATCGAGGACGCCGAAGCCGGCGCAGCGGAGATTACGCCCTCGGCCGAGAGCGCCGCGGATGAGGTCGATGCCCGTAGCGAAAACGTCGAGTCAAACACCGAGACCGCTGCCGACGAGAGCGTTGCGATAGAAGGCGAGAGCGCGCCTCCTCCGATCTCCCCCCCTGTGGGGGAGATGCCCGGCAGGGCAGAGGGAGGTGGCTCCGATTCCGGCCACGCCGAAGTGTCTGATAGCGAAACCGACCTCGCTACCGACATGGCGGCGATACCCCCCTCTGTCCCTTCGGGACATCTCCCCCACAAGGGGGGAGAGCGGAAGGTGGCCGGGGCAACCGCCGAGGACGACCGAACTGCCATCGGGGAGACAAAGGCCGGCACAGACGATCTTGCCACCTCGCCCGAATTAACCGCACGAGAGACCGACATCACAGATGACGTCGGCGCATTGCCCGGCCTAACCAAAGAAGACTCCACACGCGAAGGCGCCACAGTCGACGAAAACGCCACGGTTGGCGAAGAGCGCGCCGCGCCTCCAATCTCCCCCCTTCTGGGGGAGATGCCCGGCAGGGCAGAGAGGGGTGAGGCAGCCGAACCGATGCTCTCAGCCGCACCGGCTCTGCCGAAAGGCTTCGCAATCTTCGACCAGCGTCCGAAGGAAGGAGCACCCGCGCTCCAGCCGAAGCTTAACTGGTACCAGCGCCTGCGCCGCGGCCTTGCGCGCACCTCGTCGCAGCTGACCGGCCAGATCGCCAGCCTCTTCACCAAGAGGAAGCTCGACGAGGCGACGCTGCAGGATCTCGAGGACCTGCTGATCCAGGCCGACCTCGGCGTCGAGACGGCGATGCGCATTACCGACACGCTCGCCTCCGAGCGCTACGGCAAGGACGTCTCCGGCGAGGACGTGTCGCGCATCATGGCCGGCGAGATCACCAAGGTGCTGGCGCCGGTCGCCAAACCGCTCGAGCTCGATCTCAGCCACAAGCCGCACGTGATTCTCGTCGTCGGCGTCAACGGCACCGGGAAGACCACGACAATCGGCAAGCTCGCAGCAAAGCTCTCCGGCGCGGGCCTGAAGGTGATGCTTGCGGCCGGCGACACGTTCCGCGCCGCAGCCATCGAGCAATTGAAGATCTGGGCCGAACGGACGAAATCCGACATCGTCTCGTCGAAGCTTGGCGCCGACGCCGCCGGGCTTGCCTATGAGGCGTTCCAGCTCGCGCGCGAAAAGAAGTCGGATGTGCTGATCATCGACACGGCCGGGCGACTGCAGAACAAGACCGAGCTGATGGCGGAACTCGAAAAGATCGTCCGCGTTCTCGGCAAGCTCGATCCCGACGCGCCGCATACGGTCCTGCAGACACTCGACGCGACGACCGGCCAGAATGCCCTCCAGCAGGTGGAGATCTTCCGCAACGTCGCAGGCGTCAGCGGTCTCATCATGACCAAGCTCGACGGCACCGCGCGCGGCGGCATCCTCGTCGCGATTTCCGCAAAACACAAGTTACCGGTCTATTTCATCGGTGTCGGCGAAGGCGTCGACGATCTCGAGCCCTTCGAGGCGAAGGATTTCGCCGAAGCAATCGCCGGCGTCGCTGCCTGAGGACGGCGGCAGCCCTATAAGGAACGTTTGGACGCCGGCGGCCGCGCTGATATGGTTTTGCCGCAATGCTGGTGTTATGAGCAGTCAGAGCGGGGCGAGGAAGCGTGAAGCGGTTTTCCGCCCGCGCCCCACTCTACAGCCCCGCGCATCTTGTCAGACGCGCAAGGGACGCTGTAGCACTTTGAATTGCTGCATGTTTTTATCGTTAAATCGGCTACGATTTAAGGAAACATGCAGTAGCAAGACGAGAGATGCACGAACAGGATCCGCAAATGTCGACATTCGAGGCCGCCAAGCCGCGGAGAGAAGTAGGTCCGCTCCTGAAACTGGTGCTGGAGCTCGGACCTCTCATGGTCTTCTTCTTCGCCAATTCGCGCGGCGACTGGCTGTCGCGGGAATTCCCCGCCCTTTCGCAACTCGGCGGCCCGATCTTCATTGCCACCGGCCTGTTCATGGCGGCAACGGCGACAGCGCTCGTCGCTTCCTGGATGCTGACCCGAACGCTGCCGATGATGCCGCTCGTTTCCGGGATCGTCGTCTTCGTGTTCGGCGCGCTGACGCTCTGGCTGCAGAATGACACGTTCATCAAGATGAAGCCGACGATCGTCAACACGCTCTTCGGCGCGATCCTGCTCGGCGGCCTTCTCTTTGGCAAGTCGCTGCTCGGCTATGTCTTTCACGCCGCCTTCAAGCTGGACGACGACGGCTGGCGGAAGCTGACGATCCGCTGGGGCCTCTTCTTCCTGTTCCTCGCGGTTTTGAACGAGATCGTCTGGCGCTCCTTCTCGACCGATTTCTGGGTCGCCTTCAAGGTCTGGGGAACGATGCCGATCACCATTCTCTTCACCCTCGCCCAGATGCCTCTGATCATGAAGCATTCGCTCGAACAGGATAGCGCCGAGTGACGATCGCAGCCGGGACCGACGACAGACAACGCTGGGCCCGGTTCTGGCTGATCGCCTGCCTTGGCGTCGTGGTGGTCCAGATGCTGACGCAGTATCTCATGGGCCGGGTGTGGATCTGCGAATGCGGCTACGTCAAGTTCTGGGAGGGCGTGGTCAAGTCCAGCGGAAACTCGCAGCACATTACCGACTGGTACACGCCGTCCCACATCATCCACGGCTTCCTCTTCTACGGCCTCGGACACTTGGCTCTGCGCGGCAAGCCGCTGAGCGCGCGCCTGCTTCTCGCGACCGTGATCGAATCCGCCTGGGAAATTGCCGAGAACACGCCGATGGTGATCAACCGCTACCGTTCGGCGACGATCTCGCTCGACTATTTCGGCGACAGCATCCTGAATTCCACCATGGACACGCTGGCCATGGCCACAGGCTTCCTGCTCGCCTCACGGCTGCCGGTCGCTGCAACAGTTGCAATCGCGATCGTCCTCGAACTCTTCACCGCCTGGACGGTGCGCGACAATCTCACCCTCAACGTGCTGATGCTCGTCTGGCCGCTCGACGCGGTGAAGGGCTGGCAGGCTGGCCTTTGACCTCAGTGATTTCGCCGCTCACGAGCCGGCGAGCGCCTTCTCGATCGCCGGCATCAGCCCTTCCTTGAGGCTGCGTTCGTCAAAAGGACCGACACGCTTGTAGAGGATCGTACCGTCGGCACTGACGAGGTAGGATTCCGGGATGCCGTAGACGCCCCAGTCGATCGCGGCCTTGCCGCGCGGGTCGACACCGATCGCCGAAAACGGATTGCCGAGCTCGCCCAGGAAACGCAAAGCGTTTTCGTTCTGGTCCTTGTAATTGATGCCGACAACGGCGAGACGCGGGTCCTTGGAGAGCTGCAGGATGATCGGGTGCTCCTGCCGGCAGGGCACGCACCAGGAGGCCCAGATATTGACGAGCGTCAGCTTGCCCTTGATCGCCGCATCGTTGAGCGCCGGCATCGGCTGGCCCGCAAGCGTCGCGCCTTCAAGCGGCGGCAGATCAAGCTTCGGCGCCTTGGTTCCGATCAGCGCCGAGGGGATTTCGCTGACATTCTTGCCGGAGTTCAGCTGGCTCCAGAAGATAAGCGCTAGCGCCGCGAAGATGATGAGCGGCAGTGCTGCAAACAGGAAACGCAAGGCGCCGGGCTTGCGCTCGTCCGGCTGGGGCGCGTGGGTGCTGCTCATCGTCCGGCCCCGCCCGAGGCGTCCGCCGAGCGGCGTCGAATGCCTGCCGCTTCGAGCTCTCTCAATTCACGCCGACGGGCGCGGCCATCGCCGACGACCCAGAACACGAGCCCCGCCACCGTGACGGCGGCGACGGCATAGCTCGCAAGGACATAGGCGGCATGGCTCATCATAGTCCCTGTGCCTCCCGGCCGGCATTGCGCACTGCCTGACGGCGGAGCGACGTTACCCGGCGGCGCCATATCTCGTTGCGCATTGCGGCGATGTGCAGCGTGAAGAACAGAAGCGTGAAGGCGACCGCCATGATCAGAAGCGGCCACAAGAACTCGGGATCGATGGTCGGCCCGTCGAGGCGCAACACGCTTGCGGGCTGATGCAGCGTGTTCCACCACTCGACGGAGAACTTGATGATCGGGATGTTGACGAAGCCGACCAGCACGAGAACGGCGGAGACGCGCGCCGAGCGGGTGGGGTCGTCCATGGCACGATTGAGCGCGATCAGCCCGAGATACATGAGGAAGAGCACGAAGACCGAAGTCAGCCGCGCATCCCAGACCCACCATGCCCCCCACATCGGCTTGCCCCAGAGCGAACCGGTGACGAGCGCGAGAAAGGTGAAGCAGGCGCCGATCGGTGCGGCGGCCTTGGCGGAAACGTCGGCCAGCGGATGGCGCCAGACGAGCGTGCCGAGCGCGGAAATCGCCATCACCGTGTAGCACATCATCGACAGCCATGCCGCCGGCACGTGCACATACATGATGCGCACCGTCTCGCCCTGCTGATAATCGCCCTCGGTCGTGAAGGAAAGCCAGAGGCCAACGGCGAAGAACAGGACAGTGGCGGCGGCAAACCAGGGCAGCACACGGTCCGCCAACGCCAGAAACCGGGTCGGATTGGCGAGATCGCTGAATTTGCGTATGGCCAAGCTGTTTTCGCTCATATCGGCTCTTTAACGCGGAAGCATCCCTTCCGCAATTGACCCCGGTCAATCACGATTGCGTTAATGCATGTCGCCAAAAACGCGCAGCGGTCTTGGGACAAAAACATACACAACCAAAACGCAAAGCGCACCGCATCGGTTCATTGACCGTAACGCGCCTCAATCGGCCGAATGCCTGAGCGCGGCGGCTGCGGCGACCGGACCGATGACTGCGAAGAACAAGGTTATCGCCATCAATATCATGAAAGGCGGCAGAAACGGGGCGGGCTCCTCGATCGCCGCATAAACCGCGCTGACGCCGAAGATCAGCACGGGAACGGCGAGCGGCAGAACGAGGATCGAGACGAGCAGCCCGCCACGCGGCAGGGCGACCGCAACCGCAGCACCGACCGCGCCGATGAAGGTGATCGCGGGCGTTCCGGCAAGAAGCGTGAGCATCGTCGCGCCGATCGCGAGCTCGTTCATGTTCATGAAGAGGCCGAGCAGCGGCGAGGCGATGACAAGCGGCAGGCCGGTCGCGGCCCAGTGGGCGGCGCATTTGACGAACACCGTCATGAGCAGCGGCGTCTCCTGCATCAGCAGGAGATCGAGCGACCCGTCTTCGCGTTCTGCCTGGAAAAGACGGTCGAGACCGAGAAGCGAGGCGAGCAGCGCGCCGATCCAGAGCATCGCCGGGCCGATGCGCGCGAGCAGGTTGAGATCCGGTCCGACTCCGAATGGAACGACGGCAACGACCGTCATGAAGAACAGCACGCCGATCATGGCGCCGCCGCCTGCGCGCACCGAGAGCTTGAGGTCGCGAAAGAAGAGGGCAATCAAAGGGTGAACCCCTTCATCTGCAGGCCCTGCGTCGACCCGAGCCCCAGAGGCTGATGCGTCGCGGCGATGACGATGCCGCCGCGTTCGAGATGCCCCGTCACAAGCCCGGCGAACAGCCTGTCCGCCCCCGCATCGAGCGCTGCGGTCGGCTCGTCGAGCAGCCAGATCGGCCTATGGGCGACGAGAAGCTTGGCCATGGCCATGCGCCGCTGCTGGCCGGCCGAAAGGTAGCCGAAGGGCAGGTGCGTGATGTCGGCAAGGCCTACGGCTTCGGCCGCAGCGGCGATATCGACGCCGGAGCCTCCCGGCGAATCACCCATGAATCGCTGCCAGAAGGAAAGATTTTCCCGGACGGTCAGCTCGCGCTTCATCGCGTTGCGGTGGCCGAGATAGTGGCTGAGCTCGCGTGGGTGGTCGAATTCCGCCGGTCCTTCCTCGATCCCGAGCCGGCCCGATTCGGCCTGCAAGAGACCGGCCAGAACCCTGAGCAGGGTCGACTTGCCGGAGCCGTTCGGACCCGTCACCACAAGAGCCTCTCCCTCTCCGAGGGAAAAGGAAATATCGTTAAAAATCAGGTCCTCGCCGCGCCTTGCACTCAAACCTTCAGCCAGCAGGCGCATGTATTTTCAGCTTCCTTGACGCTCTTTGCCGCACAGCAAAAAAAGTTCCGATTGGACCTTGGTTGGTCTGGCACCATTTGGAGAAATTATCTATAACGCGGCCAACACGCCAGCGGTCGGCGTGAATTTCATCCAAGCGCCGAACATGGAATGACATTCCACGTACGGACAGCGGAAATGGCCGCACCCGCATCCCAATTCGCGCTTCCTGCGCTCGGGCGTTCGTACGTCAGTTTTTGGCGATCAGACGGAACGGGGTATTATCCAGTGTCCAAATCCCTCGACAGCTTCAAATGTCGCTCCACGCTCACCGTCAACGGTGTGGATTATGTTTACTACAGCCTGCCGAAGGCGGAAGCGAACGGCCTTGCCGGCGTTTCGAAGCTTCCCTATTCGATGAAGGTGCTGCTGGAAAACCTGCTGCGCAACGAGGATGGCCGCTCGGTCACCAAGAAGGACATCGAGAACGTCGCCGCCTGGCTGAGCGACAAAGGCACCGCGGAAAACGAAATCGCCTATCGTCCCGCACGCGTGCTGATGCAGGACTTCACCGGCGTCCCGGCCGTTGTCGATCTCGCGGCAATGCGCGATGCCATGGTCTCGCTCGGCGGCGACGCGGAGAAGATCAACCCGCTGGTTCCCGTCGACCTCGTCATCGACCACTCGGTCATCGTCGACGAATTCGGCACGCCGCAGGCCTTTGCCCGCAACGTCGAACTGGAATACCAGCGCAACGGCGAGCGCTACCGCTTCCTGAAATGGGGCCAGCAGGCCTTCAAGAACTTCCGCGTCGTGCCCCCCGGCACCGGCATCTGTCACCAGGTGAACCTCGAATATCTCGGTCAGACCGTCTGGACCCGCGAAGAGGACGGCGAAATCACCGCCTATCCGGACACCTGCGTCGGCACCGACAGCCACACCACGATGATCAACGGCCTCGGCGTGCTCGGCTGGGGCGTCGGAGGCATCGAAGCCGAAGCCGCAATGCTCGGCCAGCCGGTCTCGATGCTGCTGCCGGAAGTCATCGGCTTCAAGCTGACGGGCAAGCTCAAGGAAGGCGTCACCGCGACCGACCTGGTGCTGACTGTCGTGCAGATGCTGCGCAGAAAAGGCGTGGTCTCGAAATTCGTCGAATTCTTCGGCCCCGGCCTCGACAACATGACGCTTGCCGACCGCGCGACGATCGGCAACATGGGTCCGGAATACGGTGCGACCTGCGGCTTCTTCCCGGTCGATGCCGAAACGATCAACTATCTCACCATGTCCGGCCGTGAAGAGCAGCGCATCGCGCTGGTCGAAGCCTATTCCAAGGCCCAGGGCATGTGGCGCGAAGGCGACGGCTCCGAGCTCGTATTCACCGACACCTTGGAACTCGACCTTGGCGACGTCGTGCCGTCGATGGCTGGCCCCAAGCGTCCCGAAGGCCGCATTGCGCTGGAAAACATCGCATCCGGCTTCGCAACCGCGCTCGAAGGCGATTACAAGAAGCCCGGCCAGCTTTCGAACCGTTACGCTGTCGAAGGCACGGATTTCGATCTTGGCCATGGCGACGTCGCAATCGCGGCGATCACCTCCTGCACCAACACCTCGAACCCTTCGGTGCTGATCGCGGCCGGCCTGCTCGCCCGCAACGCCGTCGCCAAGGGCCTGAAGACGAAGCCCTGGGTCAAGACGTCGCTCGCACCGGGATCGCAGGTCGTCGGTGAATATCTGGCGAAGTCCGGCCTGCAGGCTGACCTCGACAAGCTCGGCTTCAATCTCGTCGGCTTCGGCTGCACCACTTGCATCGGCAACTCCGGTCCGCTGCCGGGGCCGATCTCCAAGACGATCAACGACAAGGGCCTGATCGCCGCCGGCGTTCTCTCCGGCAACCGCAACTTCGAAGGCCGCATCTCGCCGGACGTCCAGGCGAACTATCTCGCCTCGCCGCCGCTCGTCGTCGCCTATGCTCTCGCAGGCACGGTCCAGAAGGACCTGACCAGCGAGCCGATCGGCGAAGACAAGGACGGCAAGCCGGTCTATCTCAAGGACATCTGGCCGACCTCGCAGGAGATCCAGGACTTCATCTTCAAATACGTCACCCGCGAACTCTACGCGACGAAATATGCGGACGTGTTCAAGGGCGACGCCAACTGGCAGGCGGTTCAGGTTCCGGCCGGGCAGACCTATGCCTGGGACGAAGCTTCCACCTATGTCCAGAACCCGCCTTACTTCGTCGGCATGGGCAAGACGGGCGCCGGCATTTCCGACATCAAGGGCGCTCGCGTCCTCGGCCTCTTCGGCGACAAGATCACCACCGACCACATTTCTCCGGCCGGCTCGATCAAGGCCGCGTCTCCGGCGGGCTCCTACCTGCTCGGCCATGGCGTGACCGTTGCCGACTTCAACCAGTACGGCACCCGCCGCGGCAATCATGAAGTGATGATGCGCGGCACCTTCGCCAACATCCGCATCCGCAACCACATGCTCGGCCCGAACGGCAAGGAAGGTGGCTACACCATCCACTATCCGTCGAAGGAAGAGATGTCGATCTACGATGCGGCCATGATGTACAAGGAAGAGGGCGTTCCGCTTGTCATCTTCGCCGGGGTCGAATACGGCAACGGTTCGTCGCGCGACTGGGCGGCCAAGGGCACCAACCTGCTCGGCGTCAAGGCCGTGATCGCCCAGTCCTTCGAGCGCATTCACCGCTCGAACCTCGTCGGCATGGGCGTCATCCCCTTCGTCTTCGAAGAAGGCATGACCTGGGAGTCGCTGGGCTTGAAGGGCGATGAAATCGTGACGATCGACAACCTCGCCAATGTTCAGCCGCGCGAAAAGCGCGTGGCTCGGATCACCTATGGTGACGGCTCGGTCAAGGAAGTTCCGCTGATCTGCCGCATCGACACGCTTGACGAGGTCACCTACGTCAACAACGGCGGCATCCTGCAGACGGTTCTGCGCGACCTCGCGGCCTGAGTCTGCTGACCGTCTTACGGCTTGAAAGCCGGGGCATCGAATGATGCTCCGGCTTTTTCACGTCCCCGTACCGGTAAGCGGCGAAATACTCACTCCAACGTGACTTTCCGTTGAAGAACGGCCGTCGTATGTATGATTTCCCGCATTCGAGCCTGCCGACCAAGAAGTGACGCCATGACATCCGCCTGCAAAACGACCATCCGGCGTCTCGCCCTGACGATAGCGTTTCTGGGGGCAGGCTGCGGGGCGGTGGCTGCGGATGATGGAAAGACAATCAAGGGTGTCGTCGAACTCTTCACCAGCCAGGGCTGCTCGTCCTGCCCGCCCGCGGATGCCGCGCTGAAGAAGCTCGTTGACGAGGGTGACGTCGTCGCGCTCGCCTATCACGTCGATTACTGGAACTATCTGGGCTGGGCCGACACGCTCGCTTCCAAGGAAAATACCGAACGGCAATATGCCTATGCCCGCATGCTCGGCAGCAACGGCGTCTATACGCCCCAGGCCGTCCTGAACGGGCGCGATCATCTCAACGGCGCCAATCTACAGGCGATCAGGAGCCGGCTCGACGTGATGAACACCGATGGCCGGGGCCTGGCCGTTCCGGTCGACGCCGCGATCGATGCCGATGAAATCTCGATCAAGATCGGTGCCGGCGAAGGCAAGGCAAATGTCGTCGTCGTCTATTTCGACCGAGCCAAGGTGGTCGATGTCGAGAAGGGCGAAAACAGTGGCAAGCAGATCGCCTACTGGCATGCCGTGCGCGACATACAGACGATCGGCATGTGGGACGGCAATCCCGCCGAATTCACATTGCCCGCTTCCGTCCTGATCGAGGGACGTGGCAATAGCGGCTGCGCCATTCTGCTGCAATCGATGAAGGATGCGGAGACCCCGGGAGCCATCATCGGAGCAGCCGCCGTTCTTGCCGGCCCGCAGGGCAAGCTTTGACCCCCGCAGGGTAAGCTTTGAACACGGAAATTTCTGAGACGGGGGGGTGGTTCGGCCCGGCAGCATCGAGGGGCTGGGGCTGAGGGTTCGAAGTTACCGGACCGAACCGGTCATGTCTGCGTTCGTAATCTCCCGCAGCATGACGACCTGTCCGGACATACGGTGGCAACGACTCTGTCCGGCAGCGGTCGGAGTTTTGCCGTGAATTGGGGCGGCGATTTGACTGAATTGCGGCAAGGACAAGAATTGCCGGTATTGTTCAACAGCTTCCGTCTTGCTTTTCAGATCGTGTCAGGCACACTGTCGTGGTTCTGTCACATCAGAAGGCCGGAATGCCGATGACCGATGAACCGGATTTGCCGCAAGGCGAAACGCGTCGCCAGGGCCAGACCACGTCGGAAGTGGTCGACTTCCACGAGTACAAGAACGCCAGAAATCCCCCTCCCGTTACATTTCATCGCCGCGAGCTGGACCAGATTTTGCGACTCTATGGCCGCATGGTCGGCGAAGGCGAATGGCGCGATTATGCGATCGACCACACGAGGGATCGAGCTGTTTTCTCAGTGTTCAAGCGTTCGGGGGAAACGCCGCTTTACCGGATCGAGAAAAATCCGAAGCTTGCGGCAAAACAGGGTGCCTATAGTGTGCTCAATGCCTATGGCACGATATTGAAGCGTGGCCATGAGCTTGCCCAGGTGCTCAAGGTGTTCGACAAGGTGCTGAAGCTCGTCGAAACCTGAGACGCTTCTCCGAAGCCAGCGCGGTACAATGACGGAAAAGCCTACGTTTGTCCGCAACTCAAGCGCGGGATGAGGAAAAGTGTGCGCAGTTTTCCGCCGCCCTCTTCGCTCATGTCTAAGAACGGTAGAGCGTATCCGGATAGACGCCTTCAACCGGATCGGTGTCCGTCCCTTCGCCGAGCGCGAGCTGCATGATGGCCGTGTCGAGCCACCGGCCGTGCTTGAAGCCGGTCGCCTTCATCAATCCCTGGTGCTCGAAGCCGAGAGCCTGATGCAGCGCGATCGATGACGGATGCGCGCCGCCGATCACCGCCACCATCTGGCGGAAACCAAGCGCGGTGCATCGTCTGACCAGTTCCGCGAGCAGGGCCCTGCCGACGCCTTTGCCGCGGGCCTCCGGCGCAAGATAGATGGAGTCCTCCACCAGGAACCGATAGGCCGTCCGCGTGCGGAATGCGGAAGCATAGGCGTAGCCGATGATCTCTCTTCCGTGGTCTTCCTGTGCCACGATGTAGGGATAGCCATTGCCGGTAATCGTCGAAAAGCGCAGTGCCATCTCCGCCTCGGAGGGCGGCGTTATCTCGTAGGTCGCGACGCCGTTCAAAACGGACTCGCGATAGATCTCGGTAATTGCTGGAAGATCGGCAGCGACGGCGTCGCGGAGAGTGACAGGCATGGGACTTCGTGGTGTTAGGACTATGCGACCAATCGCATGGATCGGGCGAGGCGATCAAGGCTGTTCGGCTGCAGCTTATTAGATCGGTTTACGGTTCAAAGCCTCGCAGCGATCTGTCCTCGTCAGAAAAGAGGCTGAGCGCTACAGCAAACAAAAAAGGCGGCCGAAGCCGCCTTTTCCGTGAATGCGCATGCACTACTCGTTCTTGTTGCCAAGGAACTGCAGCAGGAACATGAACAGGTTGATGAAGTCGAGATAGAGCGTCAGCGCGCCCATGATGGCCTTGCGGCCAGCAACCGCGACGTCATCGGCCTCGAAGTACATTTCCTTGATCTTCTGCGTGTCATAGGCGGTCAGGCCTGCGAAGATCAGCACGCCGATCACCGAGATCGCGAAGCCGAGCGCCGAAGACGCCAGGAAGATGTTGACGATCGACGCGATGATCAGGCCAAAGAGGCCCATGATCAGGAACGTGCCGAAGCCCGACAGATCCTTCTTCGTCGTGTAGCCGTAGAGCGACAGGGCGCCGAAGGAGGCGGCCGTGACGAAGAACGTCTGCACGATGCTCTGGCCGGTGAAGACCAGGAAGATCGAGGAGAGCGAAAGCCCCATCAAGGCGGCGTAGATCCAGAACGTCGTCTGCGCTGCGGAGACGCTCATCGAATTGATGCGGAAGCTCATGAAGAATACCAGCGCCAGCGGCGCCAGCATTACGACCCACTTCAAGGGCGAAGCGTAGATGAGCTGGGCGAATGCCGGATTGGAGACGGCAAGCGCATAGGTGCCGTAAGCTGCTACACCTGTGATCGCCAGCCCGAGAGCCATCAGGTTGTAGACCTTCAGCATGTAAGCGCGAAGGCCTTCGTCGATCACGGCACCCGCCTGAGCGCCGGCGGGCGACATTCGGGTTTGGTAGTTTCTCAGATCAGCCATTGTTTCCTCATTTAAGCCCCGGTTGAATTGACGGTGTCGGGCGACAAGTGAAGTGTTTGTCCTTCAAGCGCCCAGGCGCCGCTGCGGGGCTCCAGCATGCCTGTGGACAAATATGATGTCGAAAACGATCAGGCACAAGACCCGGACCCCCCGGAATCGCGCAAAGCCGGGCACTCGCTCATCAAACAAGGGTGATTTACGGTTAATTTCCGCCCTCACAATTCACGCAGCACCGGCGCGGCTTTCTGGCCGAGAATGCGCCAGGTCCCGGCAAGACCGATGCCGACAGTCATGACAAGCGCGACGACGATGGTGGCGACGGCAACGTCGGGCAGGAAATCGGACGGTAGCGTCATCACGCGGCTGACGACGAACCAGGCGGAGACGCCCCCAGCAAACAGCGCGAAGACGGCCGTCGCGAAGCCGAGAATGACGTACTCGTAACTGAAGGCGCGGATCAGCGTGCCGCGCGTGGCACCCAGCGTCTTCAGCACCACCGCATCGTGAATGCGCGCGCGGTTACCGGCGGCGAGCGCTCCGGCAAGGACGAGAACCGACGCGATGAGGGCAACGGCCGCGGCGGCGCGAATGGCCGTCGCAAGCTGCGCGAGAAGCGTGTTGACGATATCGAGCGCATCCTTGACACGCACGCTGGTAATCGTCGGATAAGTATTGGTGACCGACTTCAAGACCGCCGCTTCCTCCTTGGCGGTGGCATCGGGATCGATGACGGTTGCGAGCCAGGCATGCGGCGCGCCGGCAAAGGTGTTCGGCGAGAAGACCATGACGAAATTGATCGACAGCGATTCCCATTCGACATTGCGGAAATTGGCGATCTTCGCCGTGATGTTGCGGCCGAGCACGTTGACCGTAACCGTGTCGCCGAGTTTCAGGCCGAGTTCGCCGGCTTCCTCCGCCGAGAACGAGACCAGCGGTTCACCGGCATAGTCTTCGGGCCACCAGGTACCTTCGGTGAGCGTCGAATTCTCCGGCCGGTTCTTGGCATAGGTGATGCCACGGTCGCCGCGCAGCACCCATTGCCCGCCGGGTGGTACATTGCGGCTGTTCACGTCCTCGCCGTTGAACGCCACGATACGCCCGCGCAGCATCGGCACTTCGACGACCTTGCCCTTCGGCATCGCCTGGGAAAGCAGCGACCGGAACCCCTCGATCTCGCTGCCCTGGATATCGACGAAGAAGAAGTTGGGCGCGCGCTCGGCCATGTCGCCGGTGAGTTCGCGCCGAAGATTGCCGTCGATGAGCGCCAGTGTCACGAGCAGGGCGAGGCCGAGACCGAGCGACAGCACCACCGATGGTGTCAGGGCGCCCGGGCGGTGGATATTGCCGATCGCCAGCCTTAGCGCGGGCGAATTCACGCGCGGGCTGCGCCGTGCCAGCCAGGAGATCAGCAGCGACACGCCGCGCAGGACGATGAAGGCAAAGGCGATCGCGCCGAGAAAGATCAGCGAAATGCTACGATCATAGGCCGTCCAGACGGCAAGCCCGGCGAGCGCCATAAGGCAGGCGAGAGCACCCAGGAGATAGGGCCAGGCCGGAAAGCCGGTCGGCTCGAATCCCTGCTGCCGGAAAAGCGCGGTCGCCGGCACCCGGCGCGCGCGGCCGAGCGGAAGGATGGCGAAAGCAAGCGCCGTCAAAAGGCCGAAAAGCGCCGCAAGGCCGAGCGCCGAAGGATATAGCTGGAACGACGTCGGTACGGGGAGCACATCGGCGAGGAACTGGGCTGCGACGAAGGGGATCAGCGCGCCGAAAATCAGGCCGACGCCGATGCCGATCAGAGCGATCATCAGGATCTGCGCGAGGTAGACCATCGCGACGAGTGACGCCGGGGCGCCGAGACACTTGAAGGTCGCGATGACGCTGCGCTTGCCATCGAGGTAGGCACGCACCGCATTGGCGACGCCCACGCCGCCGACGATCAGCGCCGTCAGGCCGACGAGCGTCAGGAACTGCGAGAACCGCGTGATATTGGCGTTGAGCGACGGCGCGGCATTGCCGCTCGTCCGGATCGACCAGCCGGCCGACGGGAATCGCTTCTCCGCCTCAGTGCGAGCGGATGCGACGCGCTCCGGATCGGTAAGCTTGACCTTGTAGCCATGCTCGACGAGGCTGCCGGTCTGCACCAGCCCCGAGGCGGCGAGTGCCTCCGCCGAGACCATCAGCCGCGGCGCAAAGCCGAAGCCATCGGAAAGCGCGTCCGGCTCCCGGACGATTGTGGCGTTGATCCGAACCCGCGCATTGCCGAGCAGGATTTCCTCTCCAAGCCCTATACCCAGACGCTCCAGCAGCAGCGGCGCGGCCACCGCACCGAACGCTTCCGCCCGTTTGGACAGGAGTTCCGCGAGTGGCCTTCCCGGTTCGCTTTCAAACGCGCCGTAGAGCGGGTAGGCACCGTCAACGGCCTTCAGCTCGACCAGGGCCTGGTTGGAACCATCGGCAAGCCGCGCCATGGAGCGCAGGCCCGAGGAAACGGAGACACTGCCGAGACCGTCGAGAAAGGCTCGTTCTTCGGCTGTCGCCACGCGATTGTTGAGTTCGAAGCGGATATCGCCGGCAAGGAGTTCCTGCCCTCGTGAAGCGATTGTTGCGCTGATCGACTGCGAGAGCGAATTGACACCGGCGATCGCCGCCGTGCCGAGTGCGATACAGGCCAGGAAGATGTAGAAGCCCTTGAGGCCGCCGCGCATTTCCCGCAGCGCCAGCCGGAGGGCGAGCAGTGGGCGAAAGCGGTTGATGGCGCTTGCCTCGCTCATGCCGACGCCGCCTCCTGGCGAGCCGCAGTCGCCCTCGGTTCGGCATGCTCGCCCGAGACGATCTCGCCGGAGCGCACCTGTACCTGTCGCACGCAGCGCCCGGCAAGCGCGGCATCATGCGTGACGAGAACCAGCGTCATGCCGCGCTCGCGCTGTTCCGCGAAGAGAAGATCGGCGATCTGCCGGCCGGTCTCGGCGTCGAGGTTGCCGGTCGGTTCGTCGGCGATCAGCAGCTTCGGTGAGGGCGCCAGCGCCCGGGCGATCGCCACGCGCTGCTGCTCGCCTCCCGAAAGCTGCCCCGGATAATGCGTCAGGCGCTCGCCCAGACCCACCGCAACGAGTTCCTGGCGCGCGATGTCGAAGGCATCGCGGACATTCGCAAGCTCAAGCGGCACCGCGACATTTTCAAGCGCGGTCATGTTGGGAATGAGATGAAAGGATTGGAAGACGATGCCGATGTTGCGGCCCCGGAAATCCGCGAGCCGATCCTCGCTTAACCCGTGCAGGGGCGTGCCGTCGATGACGATCTCGCCGCTGTCGAGCCGCTCCAGGCCGGCAAGCACCATCAGCAATGTCGATTTCCCGGATCCGGAGGGGCCGACTATCCCCACGGATTCGCCGGCGTCGACTGTCAGGCTCACGCCTTTCAGCACGTGGACCGCCGCCGCGGCCTCGCCCAGCGTCAAGTCGGCGTTTTTCAGCTCGATGATGGTTTTTGCCACGCGAAACAGTCCTATATGAAAACGAGACTGGATGACGAAAATGGTTGCCCCTCGGGCATTTAGGAACGAGCCTATGGCATTAAAAGATTTTCTGCGCTTTTTCTTGAGCCTGGCAATGACAATCGCGTTATCGTCAGCGGTGCGCGCCGAGAGTGTGAGTCTCGTCGGCTTCGGCGACAGCCTGATGGCCGGCTACCAGCTCCCGCCCGAGGACGCCTTCCCTGCCCGCCTCGAAAAGGCTTTGAAAGACAAGGGTTTGGACGTCGCGATCGTCAATGCCGGCGTTTCCGGCGACACCACCTCCGGCGGCCTTGCCCGCATCGATTGGTCGGTGCCGGATGGAACGAAAGGCGTAATCCTCGAGCTTGGCGCGAACGACGCGTTGCGCGGCATTCCGCCGGAGGAGTCGCGAAAAAATCTCGAGGCGATGATCACCCGGCTCAAGGAGCGCGGTATCGCGGTATTGCTTGCCGGCATGATGGCCCCTCCCAACATGGGCACCGACTATGCCGCCCGCTTCAATCCCATCTACCCGGAGCTCGCGGCGAAATATGATCTCGAATTCTATCCGTTTTTCCTCGACGGCGTGGCGATCGATGCGGCGCTGAAGCTCGAAGACGGAATGCACCCAAACAGCCAGGGCATCGGCAAGATGGTGGAGCGTTTTCTGCCTGTTGCGGAGCGGTTCATCGCCTCGCTGGACAAAGCGGAGTGATGTTTCGGTCCACAGTTAAGAGAACGTTAACGCTCTGTCGCGCTAAATAACAGTTGCGTGCAGACTCGATGCGTGATTCGCTGAGATATCTGCAAGAGATTCGGGGAGCTCGCCATGCCGAGACTGTTCACCGCCCTCGAAATTCCGCGCAATGCAGCGATGAGCCTTTCCTTGCTGCGCGGAGGTCTTCCCGGAGCTCGATGGATTGATGTGGAAAACTATCACATCACTCTGCGTTTCATCGGCGATGTCGACGGACGCACCGCCGACGAGATCGTCGAAAGGCTCGACCGGATCGAGCGCCCCGAGTTCCAGCTGCAATTGACAGGCACGGGTGCCTTCGGCTCCAAAAAACCGCATTCGGTCTGGGCCGGCGTCAGCAACGAACCCGAAATGTTCGCGCTTCAGGCGGAAATCGAACGCATCTGCCAGCGCATCGGCCTGCCGCCGGACCCGCGCAAGTTCACGCCACACGTCACTCTCGCGAGATTGCGTTCCTCACGCGTCGAGGACGTCGTGAACTATCTCTCGGGGCGCGGCAATTTTCTCACCTCACCCTTCACGGTCTCCCGCTTCGTTCTCCTGTCGTCGCGCGATTCCGTCGGCGGCGGCCCTTACCTGACCGAAGAGGTTTTTCCGCTTCACGAGGCGCGTTCCCCGAGTCTCGCCAACAGCGACAAGCATCCAGCTTCCAGCATCTGGTAGACCGCTTCGAAGGCGTCCGCCGCTTCTTCGTAATATGGATCCGGAACATCTCCGTCCCGGCCGGTGGCATAGTGCATGAAAAGATGCACCTTGCCTGCCATTGCCGAAGGCGCGAGCACGCTGAGGTCGCGGACGTTGCTCATGTCCATGACGAGGATCAGGTCGAACGCCGCGAAATCCGCCGTCGTGATTTTGCGCCCGCGCAAGGCCGCTATATCGATCCCGTGCGCCTTCGCCACCGAAATCGACCGTTGATCCGGCGGAGCGCCGATATGCCATCCGCCGATGCCGGCGGAATCGATGGAGACCGCGCCGCCATGGCCCGCCCTTTCCGCAAGGTCCCGCAGGATGCCCTCGGCGAGGGGTGAACGACAAATATTGCCAAGACAAACAAAGAGAATTCTGACCGGTTTCATGTTATCCAGTTGGCATTGAGAGTTGTGCGGCATGGCCCGCGCGGAGTCTATTCGAGGACCACAGCGCCGTGCATCTCTTCGGACGCACAAAGGTCGCTGTAGCACTTCGAATTGCAACAGCTTTTATCCTTAAATCGGTTCCGATTTGAGGATAACCTGATGTGGTCCGTGTCAGGCACGAAGACAGGGAGAAACAGCATGAGGCCGGAAAAACTGGATGCCGAGGCTGTCGCCGATCATTTGCATAAGATGGAGGGCTGGGTTCTCGCCGAGGATGGCGCATCGATCTGGAAAGCGTTTCGCTTCAAGAATTTTGCGGAAGCGTTCAGCTTCATGACGCAATGCGCCCTCGCCGCCGAGAAACTCGATCACCACCCCGAATGGTTCAATGTCTACAACAGGGTCGATGTCACGCTTTCGACGCACGACGCGAACGGGCTGACGGAGCTCGATTTCAAGCTGGCGGCGAAAATGGATCGCGCGGCGACCGGGCGGATGCCCGACCATTTGAAATAGCGCATGCCTTCCCCATATCAGACTGCGGCTCACAGCGCCGCGCGTCTTGTTTGACGCACAAAGATCGCCAGCACTTTGAACTACCGGAACAGACGCGATGGACGATATCAAGATCGGTGAAATTCTCCTCCCCGGCGAGGAATCCGAACAGGAACGCCGGGAACGCAGGGTGCGCCGCCGGTTCTGGCCGACCTTTCGCCGCGCAGCCCGTCAGATTCCCTTCAGCCGTGATCTCGTCGCCGCCTTTTATTGTGCGGTGGATCCGAAGACTCCGACGCGTACACGCGGCATCCTGCTCGCGGCCCTAGCCTATTTCGTCCTGCCCCTCGACTTCGTGCCGGACATGCTCGCCGTCGTAGGCTTTTCCGACGACATCGCCGTGCTGACGGCTGCTTTTGCCGCGATCAGCGGCCAGATCAAGGATGCGCATTACCACAAGGCCGACGAGGCCCTGCGCGACAGGTCGGATGACGAATGATCCTCACAATGCGCGACCGCCGCATTTCTGCCTGAAAGACAAACTCTTGCCCGATTCCTTGTGACATAGATTCCGCAAACGTGACGGCTGTGGGCGAAAACGGCTGCAGGACAGTGCGTTGCGGCGAGATTTGAGACAGGGAACTCCTACCGGCCACGGCCCTCCAGAATTGACGATCGACCGAACCGGCAATCCGCAGGCATGAAGAACGGCACGCCGACAGGCGCTCAGCGTCTACTGCAGTGGGTGTGCCGCTGGCCTGTTTCGGGGCGGAAAAGAGCGGATTTCAGTGATCGTTGACGGTTTAGTAACCTGAATTAAGTCAAAATAAATCAAATCGTGACTATGCATCGGCCGTCTCACCTGTTTCGGGCGATCGCAAGCAAGACAAGCGGCAGGACCTCATGTTTGTAAGAAAGATCGCAACTGCAATCGCACTCGTACTGGCAGCGGCCGGCGTTGCTGCCGCTCAATCCCCCACACGGATCCAGCAGTTCAACGCCTGGGGCGCCTATTCCTATCAGGCCGGCGCCGGTAAGGTTTGCTACGTCCTGTCGGTTCCGAAGGAGAGGAGCCCTGCCGGTGTAGATCATGGCGATATCTTCTTCCTCGTCTCGCAGCGCCCGGGGCAGAACATCAGCTACGAACCGCAGGCGATGATGGGCTATCCGCTGCAGGACAATTCCAAGGTCAACGTGATCATCGACGGCCGGACCTTCACCATGTTCACCAAGGGCAATTCCGCTTGGGTCGAAAACGCCGCGGAAGAACCGGCGCTGGTGGCGGCGATGAGATCGGGCAAGGACATGTCGGTCAGCGCAAAATCCCGCAAGGGAACCGCGACGTCCTATTCCTATTCCCTCTCCGGCATTTCGGCTGCGCTGAAGCAGATCGAAGCCTGCAAGTAACGCCTGCGGCGCTTTACGTCCTTTAGAAGCACAAAGGTCGACATAGCACCCTTGAATTGTCGCGTGTTTTGTCCTCGAATCGGCGCCGATTTTGAGGAAACATGCAGTAACACGGCACATTCCGATGCGAGGGCCGGGCCATTGGCGCCGGCCTTTTTGCATTCGAACCGCGGCGTCATGGTGACTCGCGGCGAAAAGAATGCTAAAGCGCCGCCAAATTCAGAGCCCCGCGCCTCATTGCCGCGCTCGAAGGCTCGCCAGTTTTCAATTCGAGCATCGGAACATGATCCGGGATTCTTCTCCGGACGGGCCTTCGCTGTATGACAGGACATCAAGCATGGCAGCCACTGAGATCTTGAACAGGGTGGACATCGTCAAGGCGCCGCAGGTGCGCCCGATGCCGCAGACCGAGAAGCCATCGCTGATCGGCCTTGTGCGCGAGGACATGGCCAAGCTGCTCGTTGAAAGAGGCGTGCCGGAGCGTCAGGTCAAGATGCGTGTCAGCCAGCTCTGGCACTGGCTCTATGTCCGCGGTGTTTCCGAATTCGACCAGATGTCGAACGTCTCCAAGGACATGCGCGAAATGCTCAAGGAGCATTTTACCATCGCCCGGCCGGAGATCGTCGAGGAGCAGATTTCCAACGACGGCACGCGCAAGTGGCTCTTGCGCTTTCCGCCGCGCGGCGCCGGCCGGCCAGTCGAAATCGAGACCGTCTACATCCCCGAGGAAGGCCGCGGCACGCTCTGCATCTCGAGCCAGGTCGGCTGCACGCTCACCTGTTCCTTCTGCCACACCGGCACTCAGAAGCTGGTGCGCAACCTGACGGCGGAAGAAATTCTCGCTCAGTTGCTGCTTGCTCGCGACCGGCTCGGCGATTTTCCCGAGCGCGATACGCCGCAAGGCGCCATCGTGCCCGCGGAAGGCCGCAAGATCACCAATATTGTGATGATGGGCATGGGCGAGCCGCTCTACAATTTCGAGGCGGTCAAGACCGCGCTCCTGATCGCGTCCGACGGCGACGGCCTTTCGCTCTCGAAGCGCCGCATCACGCTCTCGACCTCCGGCATCGTGCCCGAGATCTACCGCACCGGCGAGGAGATCGGCGTGATGCTGGCGATCTCGCTGCATGCGGTGCGCGACGACTTGCGCGACATGCTGGTGCCGATCAACAAGAAGTATCCGCTCAAGGAGCTGATGGACGCCTGCCGCGCCTATCCGGGCCTGTCGAACGCGCGTCGCATCACCTTCGAATATGTGATGCTGAAGGACGTCAACGACAGTCTCGAGGACGCCAAGGAACTGGTGAAGCTCTTGAAGGGCATTCCGGCGAAGATCAATCTCATCCCCTTCAACCCCTGGCCCGGCACCAACTATCAGTGTTCGGACTGGGAACAGATCGAGAAATTCGCCGACTTCATCAATCAGGCCGGCTATGCATCGCCGATCCGCACGCCGCGCGGTCGCGACATCCTGGCCGCCTGCGGCCAGCTCAAGTCCGAATCCGAACGCATGCGCAAGGTCGACCGCCTTGCCTTCGAGGCGATGATGATTGCCAATCACGGCGAGGATTGACGCGGCTGATTGGCCTCTTATCCGTCTGCCGGCACCCTCTCCCCGCAGGCGGGAAGAGGAGTTGCGTGAGGGGCAATCTCGCCCGCGGCTTATCCAAAGTCGTCGCGATCGATGAAGAAGTTTGATGGATGAAGCTGTTCCCATCGATTGATTTCATTGCTTCGCTTTCCTAAGAAAGCTGCGAAATCATCTGGAGCGGGATGAGGAACATGCGAAGCGGCCTATCCGCCGACATCCCGCTCGCCAAACGGAGGACATCCATGCGCTCACTTCTCATCGCCCTTGCCGCCACCGTGGCGCTTTCGCTGCCGGCACGCGCCGACGAGGTCACGGTTGCCGTAACCGCAATCGTCGAGCATCCCGCGCTCGATGCTGCCCGCGACGGGGTCAAGGATGCGCTCGCCGCTGCCGGCTACAAGGAAGGCGAGAACCTCAAGTTCATCTACGAGTCGGCGCAGGGCAATCCGGCGACTGCGGCGCAGATCGCCCGTCAGTTCGCCGGCGAAGCGCCGAGCGTCATCGTTCCGATCTCGACGCCTTCCGCACAGGCCGTGGTTTCCTCGACGCGCGACATCCCGGTGGTCTTCACCGCCGTTTCCGATCCGCTCGGCGCGCAGCTCGTCCGGGATATGGAAAAGCCCGGCGGCAACGTAACTGGCCTCTCCGACATGTCGCCGGTTGCCGAGCACGTGGCGCTGATCAAGGAGATCCTGCCGAACGCCAAGTCGATCGGCTATCTCTACAATTCCGGTGAGGCGAACTCCGTCTCGCTGCTCGCCGCCCTGAAGGCCGAAGCCGAAAAGGCTGGCCTTACCGTAGTCGAGTCCGCCGCAACGAAATCGGCGGAAGTCCAGGGCGCTGCCCGCGCGCTCGTCGGCCGCGCTGACGCGATCTACGTTCCGACCGACAACACGATCATCTCCGCGCTTGAAGGTGCCGTCGCGGTGGCCGAGGAAAGCAAGCTGCCGCTCTTCACCGCCGACACCGATTCCGTTTCGCGCGGCTCGGTCGCGGCCCTCGGCTTCAACTACTACGACGTCGGCAAGCAGACCGGCGACGTGGTCGTCCGTATTCTCAAAGGTGAAAACCCGGGCGATATCGCTGTCAAGGTTGCTGCCGGCACCGACCTCGTCCTCAACAAGGCCGCCGCGACGAAGATGGGCGTGACCCTGCCGGAAAGCCTCATCAAGCGCGCGACCCGCGTCATCGAATAACGACTGCGTTCCTTTACCGACGCAAGTTGGTTGCCTTTTTGCCGCCCCCGTTCCATACGGGGGCGCTTCACGACTGCATGTTCCGTAAATCGGAGCCGTTTTTAAGGACAAAAGCATGCAGCAACTCAAAAGTGCTACAGCGACCTTTGCGCGTCTGATAAGACGCGCGGCGCTGTAGAAACCAAACACGTTTCGCGCATCCGGCAGGTTTTGCGCGAAACATGACTGAAAAGGGCCGAGCGTTGAGTCAAATCGCTTTCTGGGGAGCCGTGGAACTGGGGCTCGTCTATGCCTTTGTCGCCGTCGGCGTCTTCCTTGCCTTCCGCGTGCTCGACTTTCCCGATCTGACGGTCGACGGCTCGTTTCCGCTTGGGGCGGCGGTCACCGCAGTCCTGATCATTGCGGGTGTCAATCCGTGGCTCGCCGCAGCCGTCGCGATGGTCGCCGGTGCCGCGGCCGGCATCGTCACGGCGCTGCTTAACGTGCGCTTCCGCATCCTCAATCTGCTCGCCTCGATCCTGACGATGATCGCGCTCTTCTCGGTGAACCTGCGCGTCATGGGCAAGCCGAACGTCGCGCTGATCAATGCCGACACCATGCTTTCGCCATTCTATGGGCTGGGCCTCCGGGACTTCTACGTTCGCCCGCTTTTCGTCGGCATTCTTGTGCTCGCGGCCGTCCTCATCGTCTGGCGCTTTCTTGAGAGCGACGCCGGCCTCGCCATGCGGGCGACCGGTGCCAATGCCCGTATGGCCCGCGCCCAAGGGGTCGATACCAGCCGCCAGATCTATCTCGGCATGGCGATCTCCAACGCCCTCGTTGCTTTTGGCGGGGCACTCTTTGCCCAGACGAACGGCTTTGCCGACGTGACCTCCGGCGTCGGCACGATCGTCGTCGGCCTTGCGGCGGTCATCATCGGCGAAACGCTGTTCGGCGCCCGCGGCATCCTGATCGCGCTCGCCGGCTGCGTGCTCGGCTCGATCCTCTACCGCATCGCCATCCAGCTCGCGCTGTCGACCGACATGCTCGGCCTGCAGGCCTCCGACCTCAATTTCGTCACCGCGGCTCTCGTCACCGTGGCGCTCGTCCTTCCTCGTCTGCGTCGCGGAGGTGCCGCATGATCAGCGTCAAGAACATCAAGGTTGTTTTCGGCAAGGGCACGCCGTTGCAGAAGCAGGCGCTGAACGGCGTCACCCTGACCATCGAGGAGGGTTCCTTCGTCACGGTGATCGGCTCGAACGGGGCCGGCAAATCGACGCTGCTCGGCGTGCTCGCCGGAGATGTGCTGCCGAGCGAAGGTGAGGTAACGATCGGGCACACGGACGTCACACGCAAAGGCACGGCGGCGCGCGCCGGCCTCGTTGCGCGCGTTTTCCAGGATCCGCTCGCCGGCAGTTGCGGCGCGCTTTCGATCGAGGAGAACCTGGCGCTTGCTGCGAGGCGCGGCGAAAGCCGCGGCCTGACGCCGGCGCTCGGCGCGAAACGTCGCGAACACTTCCGCGAACGGATTGCCGAACTCAATCTCGGGCTCGAAAACCGCCTGGGCGACCGCATGGACCTCCTGTCCGGCGGCCAGAGGCAGGCCGTCTCGCTGGTGATGGCGACGCTCGCCGGGTCGGAGGTGCTGCTTCTCGACGAGCACACCGCGGCGCTCGATCCGGGCATGGCGGAATTCGTCATGAACCTCACGCAGAAGATCGTCACCGAACGCAAGCTGACGACGATGATGGTCACCCACTCGATGCGGCAGGCGCTCGACTACGGCCATCGCACGATCATGCTTCACGGCGGCGAAATTGTGCTCGACGTCGCCGGCGACAGCCGCAAGACACTTGAGGTCGAGGACCTCATCGCCATGTTCCGCCGCATCCGCGGCCAGACGCTCGACGACGACGCACTGCTGATCGGCTGAGCCGCCACATCGGGCCTTCCGCCGCCATCGCCCCTCATCTGCCTGCCGGCATCTTCTCCCCGTCATCACGGGGAGAAGAACGCATGCCGCGACGTCAGCGCCTCAAGCTACTGCATGCATAGAGAGGAAACGGGGGAGCGTGCCGCTCGTCCCTTCGCCCCGCTTGCGGGGAGAAGGTGCCGGCAGGCGGATGAGGGGCAAAAGGTGTCAGGATGGTCTTCACCGCGCCTGCGTCAGAAAGATCTTGACCGCAAAGACCGAGAATACGCCGGCGAAGCTGAAGTCGAGGGCGCGCATGAAACGCTTGTTGTTCTGCAGCCAGGCGGCGAGCCAATCGGCGGCAAGTACGACCATCGCATTCACCGGCATGCCGATGACGATGAAGAAGAAGCCGAGGAACAGGAGCTTGCCGGTGACCGACGGATCGTTCGCGCTGACGAACTGCGGCAGGAAGGTCATGAAGAAGATCACGACCTTCGGGTTGAGGATGTTCACCCAGAAGCCGGTCGCGACGTTCGAGACGGCCGTTCCCTTCGCCCCGTCGATCTTCTTCACCGAAAGCGTCGAGCCGTGGCGGATTGCCTGAAGGGCGAGCCAGAAGAGATAGGCGGCCCCGCCCGTCTTCAGCACCATGAAAGCGGTCGGCGACGCGGTGATGAGCGCCGAAATGCCGAAGGCGACGAGCATCGTGTGAACGACGATGCCGAGGCCGGTGCCGAGCACGACGAAGAGCGCGGCCTTCCTCCCTTGAGCCAGGGATCGGCTGATCGAAAGCGTCATGTCCGGTCCGGGCGTTGCCGCCAGCAGCAGGCTAGCGGCGGCAAAAGCGAGCAGCGTCGGCAGGCTGGGCACGAAGTCCATGGCGAATTCCTCAATGAGATGATTGCCGGTGATACCGCCGGACACGCTTTTTTGCCAGCGGATTCCTCTGTCCGCTCATGATACTGCTGTCGCGATGTCTCCTTGCGTGTCAATTTTCGCCGGGCGCCGCTGTAATGCTTGTATCCCTTCAAGTTCTGGCTAAAGTGCCGCAGATTTTGCACGCGGCATTGCCGCTTCCCAGAGCAGACGGACAGACATCATGGCATCGCACAAAGACGTGAAGAAGGTCGTTCTCGCCTATTCCGGCGGTCTCGACACCTCGATCATCCTCAAGTGGCTGCAGACGGAACTGGGCGCCGAAGTGGTGACCTTCACCGCCGACCTCGGTCAGGGCGAAGAACTGGAACCGGCGCGCAAGAAGGCCGAAATGCTCGGCATCAAGGAAATCTACATCGAGGACGTGCGCGAAGAGTTCGTCAGGGACTTCGTGTTCCCGATGTTCCGCGCCAATGCCGTCTATGAGGGCGTCTACCTGCTCGGCACCTCGATCGCCCGTCCGCTGATCTCCAAGCACCTGATCGACATCGCCAGGAAGACCGGCGCCGACGCGATCGCCCATGGCGCGACCGGCAAGGGCAACGACCAGGTCCGCTTCGAGCTCTCGGCCTATGCGTTGAACCCGGACATCAAGATCATTGCGCCCTGGCGCGACTGGTCGTTCAAGAGTCGCACGGACCTGCTGGAATTCGCCGAGAAGCACCAGATTCCGGTCGCCAAGGACAAGAAGGGCGAGGCCCCCTTCTCCGTCGACGCCAACCTGTTGCACTCCTCCTCCGAGGGCAAGGTGCTGGAAGACCCGGCGCAGGAGGCCCCTGAATACGTGCATATGCGCACGATTTCGCCGGAAGCCGCACCCGACAAGGCCACCATCATCAAGGTCGGCTTCGAGCGCGGCGACGCGGTTTCGATCGACGGCGTGCGCATGTCGCCGGCGACGCTTCTCGCCAAGCTCAACGAATACGGCCGCGACAACGGCATCGGCCGCCTCGATCTCGTCGAGAACCGTTTCGTCGGCATGAAGTCGCGTGGCGTCTACGAAACGCCCGGCGGCACCATCCTGCTGGCGGCGCATCGCGCAATCGAGAGCATCACGCTCGACCGCGGCGCCGCGCACTTGAAGGACGAGCTGATGCCGCGCTATGCCGAGCTCATCTACTACGGCTTCTGGTTCTCGCCGGAACGCGAAATGCTGCAGGCGGCGATCGACAAGAGCCAGGAGCATGTCGAAGGCGAAGTGACGCTGAAGCTCTACAAGGGCAACGTCATGGTCACCGGCCGCGAAAGTCCGAAGTCGCTCTATTCCGACAAGCTGGTCACCTTCGAGGACGACCAGGGCGCCTACGACCAGAAGGATGCCGCCGGCTTCATCAAGCTCAATGCGCTGCGCCTGCGCACGCTCGCCGCGCGCAACCGCTGAGGCGGCCGCAGAATCGTTTGAAATCAAAGACCGCGGCAGAGCAATCTGCCGCGGTCTTTCTGTTTCGGATGGAAGTCTATTCCGCCGCTTCGCGCAGCCCGTCATCGGCGGCCGCCGGCGCGGACAATGGCCGCAGGCGAACGGTCTTGCGGTACCAGAAATAGCTGACTATGGAGGCGAGCCCAAAGCCCGGGATGATCGTGCCGAGCGCTAGCGCCGGCACGCCGACGAGGGCGGCAAGCGCGCCGCCGAGAAGTCCCGCGCTCATCTGGATGAAGCCCATCATCGCGGAGGCCGTGCCGGCGATATGCGGAAAGGGCACCATGGCAGCGGTCATCATGTAAGGCATGACGAAGGCGATGCCGAAGGCATAGACGCCGACCGGCGCCATCACCGACAGGAAACCGGGCGCGAGCGCATGCATGGTGAAGGCGAGCAGAACGCTGGCGGCGCCGATGAAAGAAAGGCCGACGGGGACGA
This sequence comes from Sinorhizobium psoraleae, assembly GCF_013283645.1. Taxonomy (GTDB): domain Bacteria; phylum Pseudomonadota; class Alphaproteobacteria; order Rhizobiales; family Rhizobiaceae; genus Sinorhizobium; species Sinorhizobium psoraleae. The sequence goes on along the minus strand of NZ_JABEKV010000001.1, from coordinate 207,220 downwards.
GCGCCTGCGGGGTGAAGCGCCGCATCAGCAGCCGCACGCTGACCGTGCCGGAAAAGAAGAAGCCCGACTGCATGAGCATGCCGACACCGAATTCGGTCGGCGTCAGGCCGACTTGCCCGATCAGGACGAAGGGCAGCATCGTCGCCTGTGCATAGAGCGCGCCGACGGCCCCGGCGATCACCAGCGTCGACGACAGAAAGCGGCTGTCCTTCAGGAGCTCGCGATAGGCGGCGAAAATAGGCCCGATACGCCCCTTGCTGCGGTCGGGCGTCACCGTTTCCAGCATGAAGAACTGAACGGTGAAGCAGGCCATCAACGCGAAACCGACCATCAGGAAGAAGATCGACTGCCAGCCGAAGAGGCCGAGAGCAAGGCCGCCGAGCGTCGGCGAAACCGCAGGACCGATCGCCAGCATCATCCCGATCATGTTCATGATGCGGGCGGCCGTGGTGCCGGTGAACTGGTCGCGCACGATGGCGCGCGCCACGGTCATGCCGACGGAGGCACCAATCCCCTGCACCAGGCGTCCGGCCAGCAACACGCCGACCGAGGGTGCAAAGGCGGCCATCAGGCTGCCGGCAAGATAGATGGCCATGAAGATCAATGTCGCCGGGCGGCGGCCGATGACGTCGGAGAGCGTGCCCGAGACGAGCTGGGCGAAAGCGAAGCCGCCGAAATAAAGCGATAGCGTCATCTTGATCGCCGCTTCGCTCGAGGCAAAGGCGCGGACGAGCTCCGGCATCGCTGGCGTATAGAGCGCCATGGAGACCGGGCCGAGCGCCACCAGGAACGCGCCGATGATGCTCGTGCGCCGTTCGCTCATCTTGAGCGTCATTGGGCTGGTCCTTTTTCCTTGCCGGTTTCCTTGCCGGCGAGGCAGGGGTCGAGCCGCCGGAGATTGTCGCGCAGGATCCTGAGATTGCCGCAGAGCATTTCGCGCTCCGCCTCGTCGAGACCTGCGGTATAGGCGTTTATCATTTCGCGAAGCCCGGCCATAAGCTCCGTCAACAATGGATCGGCGCTGTCGGTGATGACGACGTTTTTTGCGCGCCGATCGGCCGGATCCGGCACACGCGCGACCAGCCCCAGCCCCTCGAGCCGGTCGAGATAGGCCGAGAGCGTCATCGGCTCTATACCCATCCGGGTGGCGATTTCCGCCTGTTTGATGCCTTCGGTCAGCGCGACCTGGATCAGCGTGCGGGCCTCGCCGGGCGTGATCCCGAGATCCATCGCATTCACCTTCCGGTCGAACGCGCCGCGCAGCAGCCGGGAGACATCAGTCAACAGCATCCCGATCGTTTCGGATTCGATCTTTATCGGCATCACAATCATTCATGAGCGGAAATAATAAGGTTTCCTTACCATATCGGACGCAGCCGTTCAACGAGCGAGTGCTGCAGCGTCCTTTGCGTGTCTGATAAGACGCGTGGCGCTGTGGGGTCAGCCCTCGAGTTCCTCGCGCAGCATTTCAAGCTCCAGCCATTCCTCTTCCATGCGCGCGAGCCCTTCCCTCAACTTCTCCAGTTCGGCGGCAATTTTCGCAAAGCCATTCGGGTCTTTCGAAAAGAGATTGGGGTCGGCCATCTTCTCTTCGTGCTTGGCGATCTCTGCTTCGGTCCTGGCGATCTCCTTCGGCAGGTTTTCGAGCGCAAACTTCTGCTTGTAGGAGAGCTTGCCCTTGGCCTTCGGCGCTTCGGACGGCGCAGCCGGAGCATCGCTCGACTTTGCCTTTTCCGCCTTTTCGACCTTCCGCCTCTCTTCGATCGCACCTTTGCGCTGCGCCATCATGTCGGAATAGCCGCCCGCATATTCGATCCAGCGACCGTCCGGCGCCTCCGGATTGGCCGGCGCGATGGTCGAGGTCACCGTACGGTCGAGAAAATCGCGGTCGTGGCTGACGAGGATCACCGTACCGGCGAAACCGGCGACGATCTCCTGCAGGAGGTCGAGCGTTTCGATGTCGAGGTCGTTGGTCGGCTCGTCGAGGATCAGAAGGTTGGTGGCGCGCGCCAGGATGCGCGCCAGTATCAGCCGCGCGCGCTCGCCGCCCGAAAGTTCGCGGATCGGCGTGCGGGCCTGCTCCGGCTGGAAGAGGAAGTCCTTCATGTAGCCGGTGACGTGGCGCTGCTCGCCATTGACGAGGAGGTTGTCGCCACGGCCGTCGGTCAGGTAGTGCGCCAGCGTCTCGTCTAGGTTCAGGTCCTCGCGCTTCTGGTCGAGCGTCGCCATCTCGAGGTTGGTTCCGAGCTTGACGGTTCCGGAGTCCGGCTCGATCTGGCCGGTCAGAAGTTTGAGCAGCGTCGTCTTGCCGGCGCCATTCGGGCCGACGAGGCCGATCCGGTCGCCGCGGTGGACACGGATCGAGAAGGGCGCGACGATCGTGCGATCGCTATAAGCCTTGGTGATCTTTTCCGCTTCGATGACGAGCTTGCCGGATTCCTTGGCGTCCGCCGCCGCAGCCTGCACCGTGCCCTGCGGCCCCTTGTGGCCGCGATAACGCGTCCGCATGTCCTGCAGTTCGCCAAGACGACGCATATTGCGCTTGCGCCGGGCCGTGACGCCGTAGCGCAGCCAATGCTCCTCGCGCTCGATCGCCTTGCCGAGCTTGTGCTGCTCCAGTTCCTCGGCCTCCAGCACCTCGTCACGCCACGCCTCGAAATGGCCAAAGCCGCGGTCGAGCCGGCGCGACTGGCCCCGGTCGAGCCAGACGGTCGCCGTCGAGACCTTTTCGAGAAAGCGCCGGTCGTGCGAGATGAGCACGAGTGCCGAGCGGCTGCGGGTGAGTTCGTCCTCCAGCCATTCGATGGTCGGGAGATCGAGATGGTTGGTGGGCTCGTCGAGGAGCAGGATGTCCGGCTCCGGTGCCAGCACACGGGCAAGTGCCGCACGCCGCGCCTCGCCCCCCGAGAGCCGCTTCGGATCCTCCTCGCCTGTCAGCCCAAGATGCTGCAGCAGATAGGCGACGCGATAGGGATCGTCACCCGGGCCGAGCCCCGCTTCCGCATAGGCCTGGACGGTGTCGAAGCCTTCGAAATCCGGCGCCTGATGCAGATAGCGAACGGTCGCCGAGGGATGACGGAAGATTTCGCCTGATTGCGGTTCGACGAGGCCGGCGGCCATCTTCATGAGTGTGGACTTGCCGGAGCCGTTGCGCCCGACGAGGCAGATGCGGTCGCCAGGCTCGACCTGCAGGTTGGCGCCCGCAAGCAGCGGCGCGCCGCCGAAGGTCAGGAAGATGTCATCGAGCTTCAGAATGGGTGGCGCCAAGGCTTCAGGCTCCGGAAAGATCATAGGGACGGGCGAGAATAACCGCCCGGCCGGATTTCAAGGAAAAGCGGACCGGTCCCTCCGCAATGTTGGAAATGGTCCGGGAGGAACCGAAGGGCAAGGCGAAGCCCTCGAGCGGATAACGGGCGTTTTCGATGGAAAGGCCGGAAAGCGCACTGAGCCCGAGAATTGAGAAAAGGCTGCCTTTCGGGAGATCGATCTCCCGCGCGCCGGGCAGCAGCGGATAGGCTTCCTCCTCGCCGGAGGTCATCAGCGCCGGCAGCCCCTCTTCGGCGATCGCCACGGCTCGCAGCAGATGCAGGAAGGCGTGGTCGCTTCTGGTGCCGCCGAGGGCGCCGGCGAAGATCAGCGACGTTGCGCCGCGCGCGACCGCAGCCTCGACCGCGATCTCCCCGTCGGTCGCGCTTTTTGCCGCCGGATAGCTCTCGCGCGGAACATCGGTGAACTCGGCAAGCAACGCATCGTCGGTCGAGTCGAAATCGCCGACCCAGAGTTCGGGAACGATGCCAAGCGTGCTCGCGTGGCGCATGCCGCCGTCGGCCGCAATGAAGCGGCTACCCGAAAGCTGGCTCGCAAGCCGCTCGGTGCGGGTAAGCGTACCGCCGAGAAGGATAGTGAAGGTCGATTGGGCCATGGCAGAAGCCCATAGCGCAAAGGCACGACCAGATCACGATGATTTTGGGTCGAATCGACCAAAATCATAACCGTGATCGATTCTAATGGCTTAGAGCGGGACGCGCGCGAAAAACCGTGCGCACTTTTCCCGGTCTAAAGGCCGAAAGCCATTTTGCGGCAGCAAAGGCTGCGCATCAGCTTTCCGATGGGGCTTCGCCGGGAAAGAGCATGCCCGCATAAATACCGGGCGTCGAATCCGGTATCTCCACGGCACCGACTGCACGGGCATAGAAATCGGCGGGACCGACGCCGCCGATGACGGCATAGCCGTAGCCCGCGGCGCGCATCGCCATCAGGCTCTCGATGAGCAACGCCTCGCCGATCCCCTGACCACGCATGCTTTCCTCGACGCCCGTCGGCCCGAAGAAGCCAAGCGCCGTCACGTCATGGCAAGCGAAGCCGACGACGCGGCCTTCGTGGACGGCGATGTGAATTCTGGTCGGCATTGACGAGAAAGCGGCTTCAGCCTCGCCGACCCAACCGGCGCCAAACCGCTCTTCGATCCAGGCAAGCACTATCCCGCGTTCCGGAGCCATCGCCCGGCGAACGCTGATGCCGGGCCCGAGCCGGGAAGCGCGCCTTTCAGGCAAGGCATAGAGGCGAACGAGCATGTCTGGCATGAAAGTATCTCCCGGCTACATCGCCGCGCGTCTGATTGGACGCGCAAAGGACGCTGTACGTTGAATTGCTGCAGCAGGCGAACAAACGCCGCCGACAGTTGTTTGGTTTAATAGCGCAGATGGCTTGGACGGCAAATGTTTCCGCCGAAACCCGGCTTGCCAGACCTGCCGCCGAAAGCTAAATCTTTGCTGCTCTAACGGGGTGCCTCGGTCCGCTTGCGGAACCAAGGCTGAGAGGCTCAAGCCAACCCGCGGAACCTGATCCGGTTCATACCGGCGGAGGGATTAGAAGCGATCGGACCGATGCGCCCTTATCCCGCAACATCAACAAGAGGGAGAGAGGTGCCCGTCATGTCCAGTCCGCTTTACACCAACTTGCTTAGCCGGCTCGCGCTAACTGCAATCGCGGCAGCCTTGCCGTTCGGCGCCGGCGCCGCCGAAAAGAAGCTGACGATCTACACCTATGAGAGTTTCATCACCGAATGGGGGCCGGGCACGAAAGTCGCCGAGGCCTTCGAGAAGACCTGCGGCTGCGACGTCGACTATGTCGGTGTCGCCGACGGCGTCGAGCTTCTGACCCGACTGAAGCTCGAAGGCGACCAAACGAAGGCCGATATCGTGCTTGGCCTCGATACCAATCTCGTCGCGGAAGCCAAGGCGACAGGCTTTTTCGCGCCGCACGGCCTCGACACTTCCGCCGTCAAAGTTCCGGGCAACTTTTCGGACGAAATTTTCATCCCCTACGACTACGGCCATTTCGCCGTGATCTACGATACCGAAACGCTGAAGAACCCGCCGATGAGCCTGAAGGAACTGGTCGAGGGCGATCCTTCGCAAAAGATCGTCATCGAGGATCCCCGCACCTCGACCCCGGGCCTGGGACTGCTGCTCTGGGTGAAGTCCGTCTATGGAGAGGAGGCCGCCGCCGCCTGGGTCAAGCTCAAGAACCGCGTGCTGACCGTGACCCCCGGCTGGTCGGAAGCCTACGGCCTCTTCACCAAGGGCGAAGCGCCGATGGTGCTCTCCTATACCACCTCGCCTGCCTACCACATGGTGACGGAAAACACCGAGCGCTATCAGGCCGCTTCCTTCGCCGAGGGGCACTACATCCAGATCGAAGTGGCCGGCATGACGAAGAACGCGAGGGAGCCGGAACTCGCCAAGGAGTTTCTGGCCTTCATGACCGGCCCCGACTTCCAGTCGATCATTCCGACGACCAACTGGATGATGCCGGTGGCGGCAACCAGGGAACCTCTGCCGGACGCCTTCGGCAAGCTCGTCAATCCGGAAAAGACATTTCTGATGTCTTCCGAGGAAGTCGCGGCCAACCGCAAGGCGTGGATCGACGAATGGCTGACCGCCATGAGCAAGAACTGAGGCGGGATTGTCCGGTGCTGCCGAAAAACGGATGACAATTGCCGCCGGGGTTTTCAGCCTCGGCGGCATTCTGCTGTTCGTCGGCCTCGCCGTCATCGTCCTCCTCGCCCAATCCGGCGGCGGTGATGCCGGCGCCCTCTTCGACCCCTATGTCTGGCGCGTCACCCGCTTCACACTGCTTCAGGCGAGCCTCTCGACGATCCTCTCCGTCCTTTTTGCGATCCCCGTGGCACGCGCGCTCGCCCGCCAGGCATCTTTTCCCGGCCGCATCTGGTTGCTTCGGCTGATGGCGCTGCCGCTCGGCCTGCCGGCGCTGGTCGCGGCGCTCGGCCTCATTCAGGTCTGGGGCCGTCAGGGTTTTCTGAATACTGGCCTCGTCGCGCTCGGGCTCGAGGAGCCGATCAGCATCTATGGTCTCTTCGGCATTCTTCTCGCCCACGTCTTCTTCAACATGCCGCTCGCGGCGCGGCTGATGCTTGCCGGGATCGAGCGGATACCGGGGGAATACTGGCGCACTGCCGCAAATCTCGGAATGCCCTCGGCCGCAGTCTTCCGCTTGATCGAATGGCCGGCGATCCGGGGACTGCTGCCCGGCATCGCCGGTCTGATCTTCATGCTTTGCGCCACCAGCTTCACGCTCGTACTGACGCTCGGCGGCGGTCCCGCCGCAAGCACGATCGAGGTGGCGATCTATCAGGCGCTGCGTTTCGACTTCGACCCTCCGCGGGCGATCGCCCTTTCCGGGCTGCAGATCGCGTTGACAGGCGCGCTGCTTCTCGTTCTGAAGTTCGTTGCGCCGCCACCGCAGGAGAGCGAAACGAGCGGCAAGGCAACGAGGCGGTTTGACGGCTTGCGCGGGCGATCACGGCTCGCCGACGCGCTCTGGCTCATTCTTGCGCTCATCTTCGTCGGCCTGCCGTTCGTCGCAATCGCCTATTCCGGCCTGCAGGCGGATTTGGCGAGGCTCCTCCGCGATCCGGCATTTCATCGCGCGCTCGCCACCAGTGCCGTGATTGCCCTGCTTTCGGCTGCGGTATCCGTCGGGGCCACGGCCGTGATGATCCGGGCGCAGCAGGTGGCCCTGATGCGACGGCACGCCGGGGCCGCTGCTCGCGGACTTGCCGGCACAATCAGCGCCAGTAGTTCCTTCATCCTGCTGGTGCCGCCGGTCGTTCTCGGCGCGGGCTGGTTCCTGCTTTTGCGACCATTCGGCGACGTCGCGCGTTTTGCCCCCGCCGTCGTCGTCGCCATCAATGCGCTGATGGCGCTTCCCTTCGTTCACCGCGTGCTCGCGCCGGCGATGGCCACCCATGCGGCACGCACGGATCGACTGGCGGCGAGCCTCGGCATAGTGGGCTTTCATCGCCTGCGATGGATCGACTGGCCGCCGCTGCGCAAACCCTTCCTGATGGCGTTCTCTTTCGCCATGGCCTTGTCTCTCGGCGATCTTGGAGCGGTGGCCCTGTTCGGATCGCAGGACATGACGACCTTGCCTTGGCTGCTCTACAGCCGCATGGGAAGCTACCGCACCGCCGACGCCGCAGGGCTTGCATTGATGCTCGGCCTCATCTGCCTGGTCCTCACCGTGCTTGGCACGGCGGGAGAGGATGGAGCGCGCGAAGGAAGAAGCGCATGAACTCGACAGTCTCCCCTTCCCCGGCCGTCATGCTCAAGGACGTCGAGGTCCGTTTCGAAACGACGACACTCCTGTTCGACTGCGTGATTCCGGCCGGGCAGATCGTCGCGGTCGCAGGCGCATCGGGTTCGGGGAAATCCACACTGTTCAACGTCATCGCCGGATTCGAGGAACCGGAACGGGGCGACGTCCACATTCTTGGAGAAGAGATGGCCGGTCATCTGCCGGCGGAACGCCCGGTATCGGTTATCTTCCAGGAACACAACCTCTTTGCCCATCTCGACGCCGCGACCAATGTCGGCCTCGGCATCAGCCCGACAATGCGCCTGTCCGCCGTCGACCGTGCGAAGGTGGCCGATGCGTTGAAGCGCGTCGGCCTCGCCGGCTTCGGCGGCAGGTTGCCGCCGACGCTTTCCGGCGGCGAGCGCCAGCGCGTGGCGCTTGCACGCGCGCTCGTGCGCCATCGTCCGCTGCTCCTGGTTGATGAACCATTTGCCGCTCTCGACCCGGGTATGAGGGCGGAAATGCGCGAATTGTTGCGCGACCTCCATGCAGAGGAGGGCAACACGATCCTGATGATCACGCATCATCCCGATGACGTGAAGCTACTTGCCGACAGCGTGCTTTTTCTCGATCAGGGGCGTATCATCGCACATGACCCAGTCGAGCGCTTTGTCGAACGGCGCGACGTGACGGCGATCAATCGGTTCCTCGGCCGCGAATGAGGCCGGTCGGTCTCGCCAATGCATGTTCCCTTAAATCGGAGCCGATTTTAAGAACATGCAGCAATTTGAAGTGTTACAGCGGCCCTTTGTGCGCCCAGGAGACGCACGGCACTGCAGAGAATTTTCGAAAATCGCCGTTCGCCACAATTTGACCGCCGCGCTGTGCGACGCGCGGAATATCCGCAGGCAGCGCGATGTTCGCGCATCCGTTGCTGTGATACCACGGGGCAACTATTTCTACGGGGATCAGCTAGGCAGACGGCGCTGAAATCGATACAGCACGATCATGGCTGGAACACCCAGGCTGGAGCGCTGTATCCGGCTGAAAAGGTAGGATTTTTTCAACGCCGGCGCCCGGGCTGTGGCACGCGCCGGCGGAGGGGAACGGGCTGAGGCATGGTTAGGCAGACAGTCATCGACGGCCGGATTCCGACGCGACGCGGCGGCAAGAACGCACGAGTATTGGTTGTATTCCTGGCGACCACGCTCCTGTCGGCCTGCCAGTCGATGATCGAACAGGCCTACGAGCCGACCGTCACCCCCTCGTCAAATCCGCAGATCGTCGAGGAAGTGCAGAAGAACGATCCGCGCGCCCAGCTGGGTGCGCGCGAGCACCCGCGGATCGTCGCGAGCTATGGCGGCGAATACAAGGACGCCAAGACCGAACGGCTGGTGGCGCGCATCACCGGCGCTCTGACGGCGGTTTCGGAAAATCCGCAGCAGTCCTATCGCATCACCATTCTCAATTCGCCGGCGATCAACGCCTTCGCGCTCCCGGGCGGCTATCTTTATGTCACGCGCGGCCTTCTGGCTCTTGCCAACGACGCTTCGGAGGTCGCTGCCGTGCTCTCGCACGAGATGGCGCACGTCACCGCCAACCACGGCATCGAGCGCCAGCAGCGCGAAGAGGCCGAGGTGATCGCGAGCCGGGTCGTCTCCGAGGTGCTTTCCTCGAATCTGGCGGGAAAACAGGCGCTCGCCCGCGGCAAGCTGCGGCTCGCCGCCTTCTCGCGCAATCAGGAGCTCCAGGCCGACGTGATCGGCGTTCGCATGCTCGGAGAGGCGGGATACGACCCTTATGCCGCCGGCCGCTTCCTCGATTCGATGGCGGCCTACGCCCGCTTCACGGCGGTCGATCCGGAATCCGACCAGAGTCTCGACTTCCTGTCGAGCCATCCGAACGCCCCGCAGCGGGTGGAGCTGGCGCGCCGGCACGCGCGCGCCTTCGGCGTCGAAAGCGCGATCGGCGATCGCGGGCGCGATTACTATCTGGCCGGCATCGACGGGCTTCTCTACGGCGACAGCCCGCAGGAGGGCTATGTCCGCGGCCAGACATTCCTGCACGGCCAGCTCGGCATCCGCTTCGACGTTCCGGTCGGCTTTCAGATCGACAACAAGGCCGAGGCGGTGCTCGCGACCGGCCCGGGCGACATCGCCATCCGCTTTGACGGTGTGGCCGACACGGCACGGCGCAGCCTCACCGACTACATCGCCAGCGGCTGGGTGACCGGCCTGCAGCCCGATACAATTCGCCCGATCTCCGTCAATGGTCTCGAGGCTGCAACGGCGCGGGCGTCCGCCGATCGCTGGGACTTCGATGTCACCGTGATCCGTATCGACAACCAAATCTACCGTTTCCTGACCGCCGTACCCAAGGGATCAAGCGCGCTCGAAGGCACGGCGAGTCAGTTGCGCGGCTCCTTCCGCCGGATGACGCAGGCGGAGGTTCAATCGCTGAAGCCGCTGCGGATCCGCGTGGTTACTGTGAGGTCAGGCGACACGATGGCGACGCTCGCCGCCCGGATGATGGGAACGGATCGCAAACTCGATCTCTTCCGCTTGATCAACGCCATGCAGATCACCTCCACCGTCAAGCCCGGTGACAAGGTGAAGATCATTGCGGAGTAGCACCCGACAGGCTGGCGAGTGCGCAATTCTTTGAATTGGTTGGCTTACTGGATGGTTCCTTAAATCGGAATCGATTTAAGCAGCGCCATGCGTCTGAAAAGACGCGTGGCGCTGCAAGCGCCACGATGGTCGTCAGTGTATGCCGGATGTCAATGCCGGCGCCTTGGCAGCGAGTGCAGCGCGCAACTTTTCGAGCGCCCGGGTTTCGATCTGCCTGACGCGCTCCTTCGAGATGCCGAGGTGGACGCCGAGCTCCTCCAGCGTCGCGCCGTCTTCCGATAGACGGCGGGCGCGGATGATCTTCATCTCGCGCTCGCTCAGTTCGCCGAGCGCGATATGAAGCCAACGCCGGGCGCGCTCGCCGTCGATCATGTCGCTGACCTGTTCGTCGGGGAGCGGCGCTTCGCTCGCAAGAAAGTCGAGCCGCTCGCCGCCGTCTGAATCGCCGTGACCGACGGGGGCCTGCAGCGACGCATCGCTTCCGGACAGGCGCGCATCCATCGTCTGTACGTCGGCAAGGCTGACGCCAAGCGCTGCGGCAATCTCCTCATGCACCGCCTGCGAGGTCAGCTGCCTGTCTCCTTGGGCAAGGCGCGCGCGCAATCTCCGCAGGTTGAAGAATAGCGCCTTTTGCGCCGAGCTTGTCCCCCCGCGGACGATCGACCAGTTGCGCAGGACGTAGTCCTGCATCGATGCGCGGATCCACCACGTGGCATAGGTCGAGAAGCGAACCTCCCGACTTGGCTCGAAACGTGCGGCAGCCTCCAGCAGGCCTACATGCCCCTCCTGGACAAGGTCGCTCATCGGCAACCCGAAGCTGCGGAACTTGGCCGCCATGGCGATCACCAGGCGCATGTGCGACATGGCGATCTTGTTGCGCGCTTCCTGATCGTTGTCGTTCCTCCAGGCCTGCGCCAGCGCATGCTCCTCTTCCCGTTCGAGATAGGGCGCGTCCATGGCAATCTTGATCATGCGCCTGTCTGCTGTAAGGGTCTTCATCGATCGCTCCGTAGCTGGCGCCGGGCGCCGTTAACGATTGAACTCGAAGGGCCAAACGCTTGTCGGAGCATCCGGCGACAGGAACGGCGAGCGCTATGGTCGTGCTTGAAGAACCGATGCGGCGCCCTAAATCGAAGATACGAACCTGAAACGGTGAAACATCACAGAACCAAGGCCGTCCGGGCAGCAAAGGTGAACACCTTCGCACCGGCCCTCCTAAACGCGTGCCAGCGCAAAAAGTTCCCTCGCTTGCGATGATTTCGGGATGATTGTTTCTGCAGAGATCCGATCGCCGGCTATAGCGCCGCGAGCCGAGCGGAAAGAAAAAGCCCGGCGCAAGGGCCGGGCTTTTGGTCGTGTCTTGCCGCAGTTTTCTTAAATCGTCGCCGATTTTAAGACATGCAGCGTGGTGGGACAGTGGCTTAAGCGGCCTCGTCCTGGGTGTCCTCGTCGTCGATGGCCTTGCCGCGCTTCGGCCCCTTGTTCAGGTTTGCCTCGACGAGACGTACTGCCTCCGTTTCCGACATCTTGTTCACGGCAGCGATTTCGCGCGCCATGCGATCAAGGGCGGCTTCATAAAGCTGGCGTTCGGAATAGGACTGTTCCGGCTGGTTTTCCGCGCGGTAGAGGTCGCGCACCACTTCCGCGATGGAGATGAGATCGCCGGAATTGATCTTGGCATCGTATTCCTGGGCACGACGGGACCACATGGTCCGCTTAACGCGTGCCTTGCCCTGCACGACCTTCAGCGCACGATCGACGAAATCTGTTTCGGACAGCTTGCGCATGCCGATCGTGACGGCCTTCGCCACCGGCACCTTGAGACGCATCTTGTCCTTCTCGAAATCGATGACAAAAAGCTCGAGCTTCATGCCAGCGACTTCCTGCTCCTCAATCGCGACGATCTGGCCAACACCGTGTGCCGGATAAACGATCGATTCACCGGTCTTGAAGCCTTGGCGCGTTGAAGATTTTTTCTGCTGGGTCGTCATTCGTTTCAAAAACTCCCTATTGCGCACCCGGCCTCAAAGGCCGGGGCCGGGTCGGTCAGGCCCGGGATAGACGGGGATACCGCCGGGTGGGGTCAATCCTGGTCCGTCCAACGGAACGCAAACGGCCTCATGTATCGCGGTCGCAAGCAACGGTACGTTGCGTATTTGGGAAGAGCCGCGCCGTGGAGATCGTTTGCTTTCGTGATGGTTTTCGGGCGCGCAAAAACACCCTCGGTGGATCAGTAAAGGGAAGCTATCACAAAAAAGTGCGCAAATCAATAATTTGCTGCATGGCAGCGATCAAGCTGCCGTGCTCGCGCTTGTGAGGCTGAGGCCGGATTTCCCCAGATTTCGGCCCTCGCTTTATATCCGTTCGTCAGCGTCGGCGAACCGAGCACGGGCAACTAGCGTCAGTCGCCCTTTCCCGGCTCGGAGGAGAAATACTTCTCGTATTTCCCGTCGACGCCATCCATCTCCTTGGCCTCCGGCAGCGGATCCCGCTTCACCGTGATATTCGGCCACTTCGTGGAAAAATCAGCGTTCAATTTCAACCACATGTCGAGACCCGGCTCGGTGTCCGGCTTGATCGCATTGGCGGGACATTCCGGCTCGCACACGCCGCAATCGATGCACTCATCGGGGTGGATGACGAGGAAATTCTCCCCTTCGTAGAAGCAGTCCACCGGGCAGACTTCCACGCAGTCCGTATACTTGCAGCGAATGCAATTGTCGGTCACGACATACGTCATGAGGTACTCCAGCCAATGCTCACATTTGATGGCAGACGGCAATCAATGGTGATGCTCGTCGTCCATGCATGCTAGGAATGTTCGGCGCGCATAGCTGCCGGACGAGACCCGAATGCCACTCAACGTGGCTTGTCAGGTAAAGGCTTTGGATGGCCATTGCAAGAATAATCCATGCGCCATTTGCCGGGAAGCGGGCAGAGTTTTTCTAGAGCGGGATGATTTCCGGTTGCTTCGATCCAAAACCGCGGATGCGGTCGATTCCGCAGGCGCGACGGCACGGAAACCGCCTGCTGGCGAGCTCAGTCGTCCTGCTCGCCGAGGTCCGGCTTGAGGCGATCCGTCTCGCGCCGTTCCCGCTTCGTCGGGCGCCCCGCGCCTCGTTCGCGCGTCGCCTGCTCGAAGGCCGTGAGTCTCGGGGATGAGACCGGCGGCGTCAGGTCCTCATAAAGCAAGCGGGCTTCCTCGTAAGGCCCCCGCCGTGTTCCAGGCAAGAGCACGCGAACGACGATATCTCGCCGCTCCAGCGACAATTCGAGCGTATCGCCCGCCTTTATTTGAGCGGAGGATTGCGTCACCCGAGCGCCATTGACCGCGACATGACCGGACTCTATCGCCTTTTGGGCGAGCGAGCGCGATTTGATCAGCCGCGCAAAGAACAGCCACTTGTCGAGCCGCTGACGAGATGCGGGCGCGGACGGTGGCTGTTTCTCCATTGCATTCCTACTTTTTCAGTTGCTCCTTGAGAGCGGCAAGCTTGGCAAAGGGCGAATCCGGATCCAGCGGCTTTTCCTTGCGCGGCGGGCGCCCCTCGAATTTCTGGCCGCCCGGCTTGCCGCCCCGATCATGCCGGTCGGGCCGATCCTTGCGCTGGCCGCCAGCCGGTCTGCTCTCCTGTGCCTTGCCGCGCATGGGCGCTCCGCCCTTGCGGCCACCTTCCCTGCCTTCGCCCTGGCCGTGACGCTGGCCGCCGCGGCGTTGATCGCCCTGATGGCGACCGCCCTGACGCTGGTTGTCCTGGCGCGTGCCGGGACGCCAAAGGAGCACGAGCTTGGCTTCGGCAGGCTCTTCCACCTGACTTGCTTCAGCCGGTACGTCGCCGGTTGCTTCCGCTGCCGGAGCGTCCGCCTGTTCCGCGTCGGCCGGTTCGCCCTCCGGCTTTGCGTCCGCATCGGCGCTTTCGGTCTCAACGCTTTCGGCCGGAGTCTCCGAAGAGGCCACTTCGCCGCGTTGGCTTGCTAGGAACGCAGCCGCCTCTTCGGCGGTCACGCTGTCGGCGCGATAGCCAAGTCCCTTGAGGATCTCTTCCATGTCGTCCGGCGTTGCGCCGAGAATGGACAGCATCGAGGTCGTCGCCGTGAAGCGGCGGCCATCATAGGCGCCTTCCGGACGCGGCTCGACGCCGGGTTTCCATTGCAGCAACGGGCGGATGAGATCGGCGAGCCGCTCGAGGATGTCGATCCGCACAGCCCGTTTGCCGAGGAACCGGAAGCCCGCGAGCTTGTAGAATGTCCGCTCGAACGACGGATCTGTGACGACAGAGGTACGGCCGGCGGCAAGCATCGGAATGAGTTCGCCGTAGCCGGGCTTGTCGAGTCCATCATTCTTCAATGCCCAGAGCAGCGTGATCAGCTCCGCCGGCGCCGGCTTCAAGAGAGCCGGCAGGAAGATATGATAGGCGCCGAAGCGAACGCCATATTTGCGGATAGACGCGCGGCCGTCCTGGTCCAGCGACTTCACCTCCTCGGCGACGTCGCGACGGAAAAGGACGCCGAGATTCTCGACGAGCTGGAAGGCCAGGCCCTTCGCGAGACCTTCGAGGTCCTCAGCCCGGGAAATGTCGTCAAGCGGCTTCAACACCGTGCCGATATGGTGATTGACGAACCGTTCGATCCGGGCCAGCACATGCTCGCGGGCATTGGCCTGGAGCTGCTCGTCCGCCAGTAGAATGACGCGGGGACGCATGACGTGGTCGCTGGCGGTAAGCCGCGCAACCGGATCGCCGAGCCAGCGCACGAGGCCGTCCGACGAAAGCGCCAGATCACCATTGCCGGCCGCGTGCAGGCGGGCGGCCCGCGCCTCGAATTCGAGCGCAAGCGCCTTCTGGGCAGCGCCCTGGACGGCCTTCGCATCCGACCCCTCGCCACCGGCCGCCAACGTGAACCGGAACCCGGTCAATTGGCCTACGTGGTGTCCCTCGACGAAGACATCACCATTCACACTGATTTCAGCTTCCAGCATCGCATTCTCTCTCAGGCGCTTCATGAGCACAGATGTCCTGCGATCAACAAAGCGTTTCGTCAACCTTTCATGTAGCGCGTCGGACAATCGATCTTCAATTTCCCGCGTCTTTTCTTGCCAGTGTGTCGGATCGGCAAGCCATCCGGGCCGATTGGACACATAGGTCCAGGTCCTGATCTGCGCAATTCGCGCCGAAAGTGTGTCAATCTCGCCGTCGGTGTGATCCGCGCGGCGGACCTGCTCGGCCATGAAGTCTTCGTTTACCGTGCCCTCGCGAATGAGATCGGCGTAGATCGTCGAAATCAGGTCGGCGTGCTGCGCCGGCGTTATGCGCCGGTAGTCGGGCAGCGCACAGGCTTCCCAGAGCGTCTCGACCCGCTCGGCCGTGGTCGCGACGTCAACGATCTCGGGATAGCGCATCAGATGCTCCAGCGCCTGCTGATCGACGGCCGGAAGCGCACGCGTCAGGCCGGCAACAGCCGGCGCCGCCTCGAGGCTTTTCTTGAGCGCCTTCAGCGAGGAATAATCGACCGCCTTGGAGCGCCATTGCAAGACCTTGACGGTATCGAATTCGTGCGACTCCATGCGATGCACGAGTTCGTTGTCGAAAGGATCGACGCGTCCGGTGACGCCGAAGGTTCCATCCCGCACATGCCGGCCTGCGCGCCCCGCGACCTGGGCGAGTTCTGCCGGGTTGAGATTCCGGTACTGATAACCGTCGAACTTCCGGTCCTGCGCGAAGGCGACATGATCGACGTCGAGATTGAGTCCCATGCCGATGGCATCGGTCGCCACCAAGTACTCGACGTCTCCCTCCTGATAGAGCGCGACCTGGGCGTTGCGAGTGCGCGGTGACAGCGCCCCAAGCACGACGGCGGCGCCGCCGCGCTGTCGCCGGATAAGCTCGGCGATCGCATAAACCTCGTCCGCCGAGAAAGCGACGATTGCGGAACGATGCGGGAGTCGGGTGATTTTTTTCGACCCGGCATAGAGAAGCTGCGACAGGCGCGGGCGCTCGATGATCGTGATCCCCGGCAGCAGCTGCTGGAGAATCGGCCGCATAGTCGCGGCACCGAGCAGCAGCGTTTCCCCACGGCCGCGCAGATGCAGCAGGCGGTCGGTGAAGATGTGGCCACGCTCCAGGTCGGCGGCAAGCTGCACCTCGTCGATTGCGACGAACGACGCCGTCGTCTCGCGCGGCATGGCTTCGACTGTGCAGACCGAATAGCGCGCGCGGTGCGGCGTGATCTTCTCCTCGCCGGTGATCAGCGCGACGTTATGGTGGCCGACCTTTTCGACGAGACGCGTATAGACCTCGCGCGCGAGCAGACGCAGCGGCAGACCGATGACGCCGCTGTCATGCGCAACCATGCGCTCGATCGCATAGTGTGTCTTGCCGGTGTTGGTTGGCCCGAGCACCGCGGTCACGCCGCGACCACTCAGGATCATGGATTGAAAGGACACTTCATCGATCCCGGGCATTCTCAACGAGCCGGCGCGCCTTCACGTGCCGGCGGGGAACACATGCCCACGCTCCGGGGCAAACGCAAGGGGCGCGGGCAATTAAAACCACTTACGGCCTCCTCCGGGAGGCATATTTCGTGCCTCCACATTAACACTTGGAACAGCGGTGGAACGAATCAGCGACGAATCGCTGACTCACGCCGATTCACTGTATGTTCACGGCTACATGTAGTTCGCCAGAGCAAGAGTCGCACCACATGCTGAATCTGCTGGAACATCGTGCAAACCGACGCCGTCGGCAGCGTTAATGTTTCCTTCCAGATCGTTAATCGCCATCAAGGATTCCGAATCCAAGACTCTGGAAAGTTTAGAAAATTTTAACCCGGATTCGTCTGCGGACTCGGCGAATCAAGGAATGAGAATCGTCGCCTTAACCTTTCGACCAAAGCCGGAACGAATCGGCGACGAATCGCCGACACGGCCACTTTCCCGTTTTGTTCACCACAACATATAGGGGCTCACGTGCCTTCTGGACAATAGAATCATGGCTCGATTTTTTGAATCCGAACACCGCTCAACTGGGCTGTTAACATTTGGTCGAGCGATCCTGCCTGCGGTCAGAAAACAAATGCGGCGCCCCAAAGGGCGCCGCGAGAGATGATGTGTTTTGTGTCGCCCTTGTCAGACGAAGAACTGGCCACCATTGGCCGAAATCGTCGAGCCGGTGATGAAACCGGCGTCGTCCGATGCGAGGAACACGACGCAGCGCGCGATTTCTTCCGGTTCGCCGAGACGCCCGACGGGGATCTGCGGAATGATGCGTTCGTTGAGCACCTTTTCCGGTACGGCCCTGACCATCTCCGTGCCGATATAGCCGGGGCAGATTGCGTTGACGGTGATTCCCTTTGCCGCCCCTTCCTGCGCCAGCGCCTTGGTGAAGCCGAGATCGCCCGCCTTCGCCGCGGAATAATTCGCCTGCCCCATCTGCCCTTTCTGGCCGTTGATCGAGGAGATGTTGATGACGCGTCCGAAACCGCGGTCGCGCATTCCTGACCAGAGCGGATGCGTCATGTTGAAGAGGCCGGTCAGATTGGTGCTGATCACTTCGCCCCATTGTTCCGGCGTCATCTTGTGGAACATCGCATCGCGCGTGATGCCGGCATTGTTGACGAGAACGTCGACCAGCCCGAGATCGGCCTCCACCTGCGCGATACCGTCGGCGCAGGCCTGATAGTTGGAGACGTCCCATTTGTAGACGGGGATGCCGGTCTCCTGCTTGAAGGCCTGAGCCTTCTCGTCGTTGCCGGCATAGTTCGCAGCCACCTTGTATCCCGCCGCTTTCAAAGCCACCGAAATGGCTGCACCGATGCCGCGGGATCCACCCGTAACCAACGCTACCCTGCTCATGCTCGCCTCCCACAAGGTTGATTTCAATTTTGCATAGGTAATCCGCACGCGGCCCAGCATAGACGGGCCACATGTGCTCGATCAATTTCGCGGATGTCACATAGGGACAGCGGGCCGGAAGACCGGCAAATGCACCGGAAAACTGTTCGGCCGGCCCGCTGCATATTATTGCGGCCGGTTACAGGCGCTCGACGCACATGGCGACGCCCATGCCGCCACCGATGCACAAGGTGGCGAGGCCCTTGGAAACGCCGCGCCGCTTCATCTCGAAGAGCAACGTGTTGAGAACGCGGGCACCGGAAGCGCCGATCGGATGGCCGATCGCGATAGCACCGCCATTGACGTTAACGATCGACGGATCCCAGCCGAGGTCCTTGTTGACCGCACAGGCCTGTGCCGCGAAGGCTTCGTTCGCCTCCACGAGTTGCACGTCGCCGACCGACCAGCCGGCCTTCTCCAGCGCCTTGCGGGAAGCGGGGATCGGCCCGGTACCCATGACCTGCGGATCGACACCGGCCGTTGCCCAGGAGACGATGCGGGCAAGCGGCTGAATGCCGCGCTTTTCCGCCTGCGCTTCGGTCATCAAGAGCGTCGCGGCCGCGCCGTCGTTCAAGCCGGACGCGTTTCCGGCGGTCACCGTTCCCTCCTTGTCGAAGGCGGGGCGAAGCTTGGCCATCGAATCGAGTGTCGCGCCGTGACGGATGTATTCGTCCTGATCGACCGTCACATCGCCCTTACGAGTCTTCACGATGAAGGGCACGATCTCGTCGGAGAAACGACCGGCCTTCTGCGCGGCTTCGGCCTTGTTCTGCGAAGCAAGCGCGAATTCGTCCTGCTCTTCACGGGTAAGCTGCCACTTGCGCGCGACGTTCTCGGCGGTGATGCCCATGTGGTAGCCGTAGAAGGCATCCGTCAGTCCGTCCTTGATCATCGTGTCGATCATCTTGAAGTCGCCCATTTTCACGCCGCCGCGAAGGTGTGCGCAATGCGGCGCCATCGACATCGACTCCATGCCGCCGGCCACGATGATATCCGCATCGCCGGTCACGATCTGCTGCATGCCGAGCGCGACGGCCCGCAGGCCCGAACCGCAAAGCTGGTTCATGCCCCAAGCCGTCTTTTCCTGCGGGAGTCCAGCCTTCATCGCGGCCTGCCGCGCCGGGTTCTGCCCTTCGCCGGCGGGAAGAACCTGACCGAGGATCACCTCGTCCACCTCTGCCGCATCGACGCCCGCCCGCTCGAGCACCGCCTTGATGACACCGGCGCCCAACTCGTGCGCGGTTGTGTTGCCGAAGGCACCGTTAAAGGACCCGACGGCGGTGCGAGCCGCGCTGGCGATCACGACGGAGGGATTGCTCATGGGACGTTTCCTCATATTTCGTTTGCCTGATGCAAGCAGACTGGCAAAGCCTGGAGCGCAAGTCAAACGCCTTGATGCGCTGCCGCAAAAGCTTCACGCTTCGCGCGAGCACCATATTTCGCACGTGCGTCGCCGCATTGCACAAAGAGATTGTCAGAGCCTCGATTTTGCGGATACTCTGAAAAATACAATAAAGACGGGATGATGGGTAAGAGGAGACCCTGATGGCGAAGAACGAAGGCCAGATCGTTATCAAGAAATATGCGAACCGGCGCCTCTACAATACCGGCACCAGCACCTATGTAACCCTCGACGACCTGGCCGTGATGGTGAAGAAGGGTGAGGAATTCGTGGTGCAGGACGCGAAGTCCGGCGAAGACATCACCCACTCCGTGCTGACGCAGATCATCTTCGAGCAGGAATCCAAGACCGGCAACACGCTTCTGCCGATTTCCTTCCTCCGCCAGCTGATTTCCTTCTACGGCGACCAGATGCAGATGGTGGTGCCGAGCTACCTCGAACACTCGATGCAGGCCTTCACCGAACAGCAGGCGCAGATGCGCGAGCAGATCAACAAGGCGTTCGGCGACACGCCGCTTGGCAAGAACCTGCAGGTGCCGCTGCAATTGGTCGAGGAGCAGGTGCGGCGGAACACCGAAATGTTCCACCAGGCCATGCAGATGTTCTCGCCCTTCATGGCCGCCCCGCCGGCCAAGGAAACGAAAAAGGCCGAGGCGAAGGATATCGACGAGCTCAAGGAACAGTTGCGCGCCCTTCAGACGAAGCTCGACAATCTCGGCTGACCTCCCGGCACCCGATCGAAGCGTTACACCCGGATCGCGAAGAGCCGGGATCAACGGTCCAAAAATCGCGAACGGGGCGATTTCCAAGAGATGGGAAGCGGGAATACGGCGGCGGCCGGTGGGCTCCCTCCGGATTTCGTGCGTGCGCCAAGGGCGGTGATGCGCGCCAAAGAAAAGGGCCGGCAAAGCCAGCCCTTGAACTTCATCAGCGAACGGCAGCGCTTATGCGCTTTCCTTCGGCGTCAGAACCTGGCGACCGCGATACATGCCGGTCTTCAGGTCGATGTGGTGCGGACGGCGCAGTTCGCCAGAGTTCTTGTCTTCGATGTAGGTCGGAGCCTTGAGGGCGTCAGCGGAACGGCGCATGCCACGCTTGGACGGGCTCGTTTTTCTTTTCGGTACAGCCATTTCATTCTCCACTTATCGGGCAAAACACTGTTCAGCAGCCGAAAATGGCCGGGTCAAACAGATGTCGATCTCGGAATTTCGCGCGCTTATACATGGCCGACCGCAGTTTGACCAGTCCCCGTACACAAATTTTCGATTCGAGACGGGAACGGAGCGCCCGCCCGCTCCTCGTCAGTGTCAGGCTTCGTCCTCCGGCACGATCCAGGGTTCGGCCCTCGCCGCTTCCTCCCATTTGCGGAAGGCCGGGTGCGTCTTGACGGCGTCCATATAGGCGAGAGTGCCGGGCGCGGTCACCAGTTCGTAGACGTCGAAACGGTTGACAACCGGGGCAAACATCGCGTCCGCCGCGGTAAAACGACCGAAGAGAAACGGTCCGCCGGAGCGGGCGATTGCTTCCCGCCAGATTTCCTCGATCCGGGCGACGTCGGCCGCGACCCCCTCCGGCAGCGCAATCGCCTTTCGCGGGCGACGGATGTTCATCGGGCAAGCGCCGCGCAGAGCGCGGAAGCCGGAGAGCATTTCCATCGAATAGCTGCGAGCGCGGGCGCGATCTTCCCTGTTCTCGGGCCAGAGACCGGCTTCGGGGAAAAGTTCCGCCACGTATTCGATGATCGACAGCGATTCCCACACGCGGACATCGCCATGATGGAGCACCGGCACACGGCCGGTCGGCGAAATCTCACGGAAGCGCGGATTTCCGGCAGGAAAATCGAAGGGAATGACGACATCCTCGAACGGAACCCCGCAGGCTTCCAGCGCCAGCCACGGTCGAAGCGACCAGGAGGAATAGTTCTTGTTGCCGACATAAAGGACGAGCTTGGCCATCTACGTGTCTCCCACCTGCTTTCAGGTGGCAGGCTTGCCACATCGGCGACAGCGAGACCAATGAATTGCTGTCATCTCAGTCATAAAGGCATGTGATGTAACCGCCGGAGCGGCTGGCGCGCCGCTCGATGACCGATGCAAGCCGCCGTAGGCCCCGTGCGGGTTTTCCCGCATTGCGGTCGATCGGGTTGGGCAGCGACACCGCCAGCAAGGCGGCCTGGCGGCGCGAAAGCTTCGCCGCCGAAACGCCGAAATGGTGCCGCGCGGCGGCCTCGATGCCATAGATGCCGTCGCCCCATTCGGCGACGTTCAGGTAGATCTCCATCATGCGCCGCTTGCTCCAGACGAAATCAGCCGCGATCGCGAGCGGCAGTTCCATCGCCTTGCGGACGAAGGAGCGGCCATTCCAGAGAAACAGGTTCTTGACCGTCTGCATCGGAATCGTGCTGGCGCCGCGCGTCTGCTCACCGTCCAGCGCATCCTCGACGACGCCGCGCATCTGGTTCCAGTCGATCCCGGCATGGGCGCAGAACTGCCCATCCTCAGACATCATCACCGACTGAACGAGCACCGGCGCGATGTCGTCGAACTCTACCCATTGCCGATCATAGCCGCGCAGAAGCACAAGATCGCGCAGCATCAGCGTCGAGACCGGATGCACGAAGTCAAGCAGGTAGAAGACGATCAGCACATAGGGCAACACGAAGAGGGAAAGGACGGCAAGAACGAGACGGCGGCTCCTCGTCCGCCATGTGGCGGACCAGCGACTGGTGGACATCCCGCTCTCCTCCAACGCTTCCGGAACAACGTCCATGCCCTGACTGTCCACCTCTTTGTCCATCCGCCTCTCTTATTTCATGGGCAAGCAAAGTTGAATGGTCTTTCTGGCAAAAGGCAAGTCGCTGGCACACTCATCCCAGGCAAAGCACTACAGCGCTGCGTCCAATCGGACACGCTAACGTCGCAGTAGCACTTTGAAGTGCTGGGTGATTTGTCCTTAAATCGATTCCGATTCAAGGAATCATGCAGTAGCCTGCGACGCGAATGCCCGTTGAAAGCCGCTCTTGCGCATGCCAAAGAGCGCTGCATGAAAGAGACATCATCCTTTTCCGCTCACCTGAAGGCCAATGCGCTTGCGGTGGAAGAGCTGCTTTCCAAGCTTCTGGGGCCGGTCGTCGGCGCCGATGAAATTGCGCGCCCCGCGAACCTGCTTGCCGCCATGCGCCACGGCGTGCTCAACGGCGGCAAACGGCTGCGGCCTTTTCTCGTGAGCGAATGCACCGCGCTTCTCGGCGGCGACGCCGACGCGGCGCTCAGGATCGGCGCCGCACTCGAATGCGTGCATTGCTACTCGCTCGTCCACGACGACCTGCCGGCGATGGATGATGACGACTTGAGACGCGGGCAGCCGACGGTGCACATCGCCTTCGACGAGGCGACCGCCATTCTGGCCGGCGACAGCTTGCTGACGTTCGCCTTCGACATCATCGCCGCGCCGGAAACGCCGCTTTCCGACCGGCAGAAGACGGCGCTGATATTGGCGCTAGCGCGTGCCTCCGGGCACGGCGGCATGGCCGGCGGACAGGCGCTTGACCTCGCAGCCGAGAAGAAGGCGCCGGACGAGGCCGGCATTGTCACGCTGCAGGCGATGAAGACCGGGGCGCTCATCCGTTTCGCCTGCGAGGCGGGTGCGATCATCGCCGATGCGTCAGACGAGGATCGGCGGCGGCTGCGCGCCTTCGGCGACAAGATCGGCCTCGCCTTCCAGCTCGCCGACGACCTGCTCGATCTGACGGCGGATGCGGAGGCGATGGGGAAGGCTACCGGCAAGGACGCCGCGCGCGGCAAGGGTACGCTCGTTGCCCTTCATGGCCAGGCCTGGGCCGAGCGTGAACTCGAGGAACTGGTGGCACAGGCGGAAAATCTGCTTGCCCCCTATGGCGCGCGCTCTGCCATATTGGCCGAAACCGCGCGTTTCATCGCCAACCGCAGGAGCTGAGCCCCGTGAGCAAATACTGGTCGCCGATCGTCTCCACGCTGAAACCCTACGTTCCGGGCGAACAGCCGCGCATGGCGAACCTCGTCAAGCTTAACACCAACGAAAACCCTTATGCGCCTTCAGAAAAGGTGATCGAAGCGATCCGGGGGGCCGCCAGCGCCGATCTCAGACTGTATCCGGACCCGCTCGCGCTCGACCTCAGGCAAGCGATTGCCGCACGATATAGCATAGCAGCCGAGCAAGTGTTCGTCGGCAACGGCTCGGACGAGGTACTGGCCCACGCCTTCGCGGCACTCCTGAAGCACGACAAACCGCTTCTCTATCCGGACATATCCTACAGCTTCTATCCGACCTATGCGGGCCTCTTCGGCATCGACGCCATCGAGGTGCCGCTCGACGCCGCCTTCCGCATCGACATCGCCGACTACCGCCGCCCCGCGGGGGCGATCATCCTTCCCAATCCGAACGCACCGACGGGAATCGGCCTGCCACTCGCCGAGATCGAAGCTTTGGTCGCCGACCACCCTGACCAGCCGGTGGTGATCGACGAGGCCTATATCGATTTCGGCGGCGGATCCGCGGCCGCGCTCGTGCCAAAATACGACAACCTGCTCGTCGTACAGACCTTTTCCAAATCCAGGGCGCTTGCCGGCTTGCGGGTCGGCTTCGCGATCGGCCAGCGGCCGCTGATCGAGGGGCTGGAACGCGTCAAGGACAGTTTCAATTCCTACCCCCTCGGTCGGGCGGCCCAGGCTGGCGCCACCGCCGCGATCAGGGACGAGGCATGGTTCGAGGCGACGTGCCGCAAGATCGTAGCGTCGCGGGCGAAGCTGACAGGCGAGCTCGAAGCGCGCGGCTTTGAGGTCCTTCCCTCCCAGGCGAATTTCATTTTCGCCCGGCATCCGAAACAAGCGGGGGGAACCTTGGCCGCGAAGCTGCGCGAACGAGCGGTCATCGTGCGCCATTTCGCCAAGCCGCGAATTGCGGACTTCCTGCGCATCACCATCGGCACCGACGCGGAATGCACAAGGCTGGTCGCGGCGCTCGACGAGATTCTCTGAGACTGAGACTGAGACTGAGACTGGATCGGACGGGACAGCGCCAACAGGCGAACGGCTCGTTTTGCCTGACCCTCTCCCCTGCACGCGGGAAGGGACTTGGTCGCGCGGCATACCCCCCGTTTACGGGCCTGTTGGCGAGAGCGGGTGATCGGGTGCCGCGAGTCCCCTTCGCCCCGCTTGCGGGGAGAAGGTGGCCGGCAGGCCGGATGAGGGGGATGGCACAGCGCGCCTTTTCCCGCCCGCAGCCCGAGCGGCAAGGGCGAAGCGGTTTGAGACCCGCTCCAGTTGGCATCCACGGAAGCCTCGGGTACTGTTCGCCCGAACCACAGACGGACGCCGCGCCATGCTCGACCTCACGCCCTATCTGCCGCAGCTTCTCGTCGCCTGGACCGCCTATATCATCGCGGTCGCGTCGCCGGGGCCAGCGGTTCTCGCGATCATCGCGACATCCGTAAGCCAGGGGCGAAAGGCGGGTCTCGCGCTTGCCTTCGGCGTGCTGAGCGGCAGCTATACCTGGGCGATGCTGACAGCATCGGGCCTCTCGGCGCTTATCCGGACCTATGGACAGGCGATCATCGTCCTGAAGATCGCCGGCGCCTGCTACCTCTTCTGGCTCGCCTACAACGCCCTCAGGGCGGCGATGCGCGGCGAGTCACAGGCAGCGCTTCGCGTTCCGCTGCGGATGTCGTTGAAGAAGCTCTATCTCAAGGGGCTCGGCATCCACCTGACCAATCCCAAGGCGATCTTTGCCTGGATCATGCTGGTCTCGCTCGGCATGCCGGAAGGGGCGCCGGTCGGCGTTACCGCCGCTTTCATCGGCGGCTGCATGCTGATCGGGCTCGTGACCTTCTGCGGCTTCGCGATCGTCTTCTCGCTCTCGCCGGTCCACCGCGCCTATCTCAAATCGCGGCGCGTGATCGAGAGCCTGATGGCAGGCTTCTTCGCCTTTGCCGGCCTTAAGCTGCTAACGGCGCGGCTTTGATCGTTCGGGATTATTCGGCGGCCGCCTGGCCGCGGCCGTAGCGCTTTTCGATATAGTCAGCGACGAGAAGCTGGAATTCCTCGGCGATCTTCGGTCCGCGCAGCGTCATCGCCTTCTGGCCGTCGATGAAGACGGGTGCCGCCGGTGTCTCGCCGGTTCCCGGAAGCGAAATGCCGATATCGGCATGCTTGCTTTCGCCAGGGCCATTGACGATACAGCCCATGACGGCGACCTTCAGCGCCTCAACGCCCGGATATTTCTCGCGCCAGACTGGCATGCTTGCGCGGATATCCTCCTGGATCTTCTGGGCAAGCTCCTGGAATACCGTCGAGGTGGTGCGGCCGCATCCGGGACAGGCGGCGACCACGGGAATGAACTGGCGGAAGCCCATGACCTGCAAGAGTTCCTGAGCCACTTGTACTTCGCGGGTGCGGTCGCCGCCCGGTTCCGGGGTCAGCGAAATTCGGATCGTGTCGCCGATGCCCTGCTGCATCAGGATGCCGAGCGAGGCGGAGGAAGCGACGATGCCCTTCGTTCCCATGCCGGCTTCGGTAAGTCCGAGATGGAGCGCGTGGTCCGAACGGGCGGCGAGCATCGCATAGACGGCAATCAGGTCCTGAACACCCGAAACCTTGGCGGAAAGGATGATGCGGTTGCGCGGCAGGCCGAGCTCTTCGGCCAGCTCCGCCGAGAGCAGTGCCGACTGCACGATCGTCTCGCGCGTCACCTGCTGCGCCGTCAGCGGAAAGCCCCTTGCCTGGTTCTCGTTCATCAGCCGCGTCAGCAGCTCCTGATCGAGCGACCCCCAGTTGACGCCGATGCGCACCGGCTTGTCGTAGCGCATCGCCATCTCGATGATCTCGGCGAACTGCTTGTCTTTCTTGTCCTTGAAACCGACATTGCCCGGATTGATGCGGTATTTCGCGAGAGCCTCGGCGCAGGCCGGATGATCGGCCAAGAGCTTGTGGCCGATGTAATGGAAGTCGCCGACGAGCGGCACATCGATGCCGAGGCGCAGCAGCCGCTCGCGGATCTTCGGCACCGCCGCGGCACTTTCGTCACGATCGACCGTGATGCGCACCAGTTCGGAACCGGCCTTGTGAAGTGCTGCCACCTGCGCCACCGTCTGATCGACGTCGGCCGTATCCGTGTTCGTCATCGACTGGACGACGACCGGCGCGCCGCCGCCGACGATCACGCCGCCGACATCGACGGCGACGGAAGCGCGGCGCGGCTGTGGCTCGAAATCGAAGGCAGAAGACATGGAGGCCTCTTCTTGGGTCCGTTTGTCGCGGCGGAATGCGGAGGAGAACCGCTCCACCGCTTTCGCCTTTCAGGTGGCGAAGGAATGCTTGCTTGTCAACGGCAACATCATGCGCTGACGGCGAATTGATGGCACGGCCGCCACCTCAGCATCCGGAAAGCGCACTCGGCTTTCCGGGCATCCCGCGTGATCTAATGTCCTTTCCCGTGATCCGCATGGACGGCGTGGTGCGAGAGAAGCAGCACGACGATGAAGAGAGCCGGAACGGACATGAAGATGATCGCGAAGCCGGTATGCTCGGCCACGAAGCCGATCACCGAGGGGGCGAAGAGCATGCCGGAATAGCCCATGAACGTCGCGACCGAGAGACCGATGCCGGGCTGCAGCCCCGGCATGTTGCCGGCGGCCGAAAAGGCGATGGGCACCATGTTGGAAATGCCGATGCCGGCGATCGCGAAGCCGAGAATTGCGACCAACGCATTTGGCGCGAGGCCCGCAAGCACAATGCCGACAAGCGCCGTGACCGTGCAGATACGCAAGGTCCGCTTCGCGCCGAGCAGATCGCGGACATGGTCCCCGGCAAACCGCATCGCGGCCATCGTTGCGGAGAAGGCGGCAAAGCCGAAGCCGGAGAGTTCGACCGAGGCGCCGAGTTCGTTGCGCAAATAGAGCGCGCCCCAGTCGAGCACCGTGCCTTCCGGCACCATCGAGAACAAGGCCATGATGCCGATCAGCCAGGGCAGGGGCGTGAGCGGCAGGCGCAGCTTCTCCTTCGCCGCCGCCGGATGAGGCTGGTCGGCAAGGATCATCGGCCAGGCGATAGCCAGAACAAGAATGCTAAGGACCGTGACGACAAGCACGTGCGGCAGAATGCCGAAGCGCGCCATCAGGAAGCCGCCGATGCCGGCGCCGATCAACCCGCCGAGACTCCAATAGGCGTGGCAGGAGGACATGATCGCGCGGCGCATCGACTTTTCGACTTCGACCGCATTGGCGTTCATCGCCACATCCATGGCGCCGACGAAGCCGCCAAGCAGGAACATGCCGATCGCCGCCGTCCAGACATTCGGGGCCAGCGTCAAGAGCAGGAGCAGCGGCGACAGAATGATTGCGGTGACCTTCACCACCTTCTGCGAACCGACGCGGGCAATGAACCCGCCGGCAATCGGCATCAGCACCAGCGAGCCGATGCCGAACACCAGGATCAGAAGGCCAAGCACGCTCTCGCCAATCCCGAGCCGGTCCTTGAATTCCGGAATCTTGGGGGCCCAGCTGCCGGTGACGAAGCCGTTCATCAGGAACAGGAGCGACACGGCGAGCCGGGTTTTCGACATGTAACCTTGTCGGA
Source organism: Sinorhizobium psoraleae (assembly GCF_013283645.1). Taxonomy (GTDB): domain Bacteria; phylum Pseudomonadota; class Alphaproteobacteria; order Rhizobiales; family Rhizobiaceae; genus Sinorhizobium; species Sinorhizobium psoraleae. The sequence goes on along the minus strand of NZ_JABEKV010000001.1, from coordinate 179,092 downwards.
CGAGGCCTTGAGAGGCAGTTTGCGTGCGCTGATCCATAAGTAACCTTCCCGCAGCCGGATCCGTCCGGCTCAAATGGTGATTTCGATGAGATTGCCGTCGGGATCGCGAATCACGGCCTCATAGAAGCCGTCACCCGTCCATCGGGCTTTCGAGACGAGCATGCCCTTCCCGTCTGCTCGCTCCGCCATGTCGTCCACTGCCTCGCCGCTGCCCAGCGAAAGAGCGACATGCGCATAGCCTGCACGCTCTACCGTCGCCGCGTCATGGGGAGCAAGCCATGGCCCCTCCATCACTTCGATCGAAGGCCCGCTCCGAAGCGTCAGGAAACGAGAGCGGAAACCGGGACGGCGGCGGCTTTCATAGATTTCGCCGGCCTCGGCGCCGAAGAGTTCGGCCCAAAAGTCCGCGAGCCGGTCGATATCCGTCGTCCAGAGAGCGATATGCGCGACATTCATCGGCCCGGCCCCTTCGCCAGGACGATATCGGCTCCGCGCGCGCGGAGGGCCGTGATTTGAGCCTCGGGCGCATCGGCCTCGAGAACCAGCGTCGTCACTGCCTCGATGCCGATGACGGCGTGTGGCGCGGCGGTTCCGAGCTTGTCGCTCGTTATGGCAGCGAGGACCGATCGGCTCCTCGACGCGATGAGACGCTTGAATGCCGCGTCCTCGAAATGGAAGGCTGTCAGTCCCGCCTCCGCGTCGGCGCCGCAAGCACCGAGAATGCAAAGGTCCGGACGGAGAAGCTCGGCATCCCGTTGCGCCCGCGCGCCAACCGCCGCACCGACGGCGCGGTCGAGCGGCCCGCCGACAAGAATAAGTTCCACGCCCGGCTTCTCCATCAAGGCGGCGGCAATGAGAGGCGTATTGGTGACGATCGTCACCGAGAGATCCGGCTCGATCGCCTCGGCGATCGCCAGATTGGCCGAACCTGCATCGAGGAACACCGTCATGCGGGGCCGGATGAATCCGACCGCAGCCCGGGCAAGCGCCGCCTTTCGTTCCGGCGCGAAAGAGGCACGCTGGCGAAGCGACCCCGTCATCGGAGCGAGCGGCAAAGCTCCCCCATAGACGCGCTCGCAAAGGCCAGCCGCAGCCATCTCGCGCAGATCGCGACGGATCGTGTCTTCCGACACCCCGAACTCGCGCGCAAGATCGGCCGCAAGGACACGGCCATCTGTTTTCAGCCGTTCCTGGATCAGGCATTTTCTCTCGCGCAGCAGCAGGTCCGTCGCCATATCTCACATCGTGCATAAACGTGCATGAATCGGTTGAAACGTGAGTACCAGCCTTTCGCAGAAAATTCAATTGCCTTGGGCCGGCGGAACTTCGATTGGCCGAGCACATTTTCCGGACAGGAGTGTTTTCAGTGAGATTTCGACCGGTTCAAGGAAAAATCTTCATCGAAAGCCGGATGAATTGGTGTTTTATGCGCTCAGATGCGCCGGGTTTTATGCGAATCTCGCCACAATCCGGACGACGGGCCGGAGAACAAGAAAGATGGAAAACAAGACAATGAAACTCTTTCCGACGCTTTTCGCTGCCGCCCTTCTGCAAATAGCCGCCTTCGTGCCGGCCCATGCGCAATCGAACCTCGAGCAGATCAAGTCTGCCGGCGTTCTGAAAATCGGCACCGAGGGCACCTACGCTCCCTTCACCTATCACGATGCCAGCGGCGCGCTGGTGGGCTTTGATGTCGAGATCGGCCAGGAGGTCGCCAAGCGTCTTGGCGTCAAGGCCGAATTCCTCGAAGGCAAGTGGGATGGCCTGATCGCCGGCCTCGACGCCAACCGCTACGATGCGGTCATCAACCAGGTCGGCATCACCGAAGAGCGCAAGAAGAAATACGATTTCTCGGAACCCTATATCGCCTCCAAGGCGGTCCTCATCGTCAAAGGCGACAATGAGGAGATCAAGGACTTCGCCGATCTGAAAGGCAAGAAATCCGCGCAGTCGCTGACCAGCAACTTCGGCAAGCTCGCCGAGGCCTCCGGCGCCGAGCTCGTCGGAACAGACGGCTTCGATCAGTCGATCCAGCTCGTGCTGACAGGCCGCGCCGATGCGACCATCAACGACAGCCTGTCCTTCCTCGACTTCAAGAAACAGAAGCCGGACGCGAATGTGAAGATCGCCGCCGAGCAGGCCGACGCCGACTATTCCGGCATCATCATCCGCAAGAACGAGCCGGATCTGCTTGCGGCGATCAACAAGGCGCTTGCCGAGATCAAGACCGACGGCACCTACGACAAGATCTCGCAGAAATATTTCGGCGCCGACGTCTCGAAGTAACGTGTGGAAGGCCGCCGGATCGGCCCCTCGTCCGCCTGCCGGCACCTTCTCCCCGTAAGCGGGGCGAAGGTGTATGCCGCGTCGCCTTAGTCCCCTCTCCCCGCCTGCGGGGGAGAGGGCTAGGGTGAGGGGCAGCCCGCAGGGCCGGGAGGGGTCCGACCGGGTAGTTGCATGGAATGCGGGCTTCACACCCTTCCCCATCCTGCTTTATGAATCGTGGTCCGTTCCGACCCCGGAGCGGATCGCGCTTTTTTGAAAGGCTTTCCCTTGCCCAACTGGCTTCATTGGCTTCCCCTGATGGCGGAATCGTTGCCGACCCTGCTTTGGGCCGGGTTGATCTTCACGATCCCGCTGACCCTGCTTTCCTTCGCCCTCGGCCTGGTGTTGGGCCTCGTCACCGCGCTCGTCCGGCTCTTTGCACCAGCGCCTTTCGTCGCCGTGGCGCGGTTCTATGTCTGGGTGATCCGCGGAACGCCGCTCCTGGTCCAGCTCTTCGTCATTTTCTACGGCCTGCCGAGCATGAACATATTGCTCGATGCCTTCCCCGCTGCCCTGATCGGCTTCACGCTCAACATCGGTGCCTATACGTCCGAAATCATCCGCGCCACGATCTCCTCCGTGCCGCGCGGTCAGTGGGAAGCAGCCTATTCGATCGGCATGAGCTGGAGTCAGGTGATGCGCCGGACGATCCTGCCGCAGGCAACCCGGGTCGCAATCCCGCCCCTCTCGAACACTTTCATTTCGCTGGTGAAGGACACCTCGCTCGCCGCGGCCATTACGGTACCCGAACTCTTCCAGACGGCACAGCGCATCGTCGCGACCACCTATGAACCGCTGATCCTTTATATCGAGGCGGCGCTGATCTATCTTGCCATGAGCTCCGTATTGTCGGCCCTGCAGGTGAGGCTGGAGCGCCGCTTCGCCCGCTACGGCGGCTTCCTGGAGGCACGCGCATGATCGAACTCACCGACATCGAAAAGCGCTTCGGCACCAACCTGGTGCTCAAGGGAATCAGTGTGACGATGGCCGAAGGCACGGTAACGGCGCTCGTCGGCCCATCCGGCGGCGGCAAGAGCACGCTGCTCAGATGCGTGAACCTGCTGGAGATCCCGACACATGGCGCGATCCGGCTTGGCGACGAACGGCTGGAGTTCGCGCCTCACCGCACGGTCGGCTGGCGGGCGATCCAAAAGCTGCGCCGGCAAACCGGCATGGTCTTTCAGAATTTCCAGCTCTTTCCCCATCAGACCGCGCTCGGCAACGTGATGGAGGGTCTTGTGACTGTCCTCAAATGGCCGGCGGACCGTGCCCGGGCCCGCGCGCTCGAACTTCTGGAGAAGGTCGGCATGGCGCATAAGGCGGATGCCTGGCCGTCGACCCTTTCCGGCGGCCAGCAGCAGCGCGTGGCGATCGCGAGGGCGCTCGCTCCCTCGCCGCGTGTTCTCCTCTGTGACGAGCCGACCTCCGCGCTCGACCCGGAACTCGCCGAGGAAGTGGTGGAAGTCCTGAGCCGCTTAGCGCGCGAAGGCACGACGATGATCATGGCGACCCACGACCTCCGCCTCGCCTCACGCGTCGCCGATCACGTGATCTTCCTCGACGGCGGCGTCGTTGTGGAAAGCGGGCCGCCGCGAAAGATCTTCTCGACGCCGGAACGGGAACGCACCAAGAAGTTCATCGCCTCGCTGAGTGCACCGATGAGCTACGATATCTAAGCGATCGGTCGGACGAGCCGAGTTGTCACGACGCTGCGAATAGGCGGCGAGCACTTCTCTCTCCGCTAAAGCCCGAGGATGACGGCGGAGAAGAGACCGGCCTAGCTACTATCTCTGGTCTGCCACAGCTTCAATTCCCAAAATACGGCCGGAACGCTCCGGCCGCCTTGGAGACAAGTGCCTGGTGCCTTCAAGCACCAAACACGATCAACAAATCCTTGGCGTCGATCTGATCGCCGGCGCGCACCAACACCTCGGCGATCACGCCGTCCTTTTCGGCATGCAGCGCCGTCTCCATCTTCATCGCCTCGATCGAGAGCAGCACGTCTCCGGCCTTGACCGGTTGGCCGGCGTGAACCGCGACGGTGGAGACCACGCCCGGCATCGGCGCGCCGAGATGGGCGGCGTTGCCGGCCTCGGCCTTGCGCCGGATGGCGCTCGAGGCGCCGCGGTTGCGGTCCGGCACCTTGATCGAACGCGGCTGGCCGTTCATTTCGAAGAACATCTTGACCATGCCCTTCTCGTCGATCTCGCTCTGCGCCTGGTTCAGGATGACGAGCGTCTTGCCCTTCTCGATGTCGGCGAAGAGTTCCTCGCCCGGTGCCATGCCGTAGAAATAGGCGGGCGTCGGCAGCACGCTGACCGGTCCATAGGTCTCGGCAGCCATTGCGTAATCGGTGAAGACCTTCGGGTACATGAGATAGGAGGCGAACTCGAAGTCTGTGAGTTCGCGGCCGAGCTTCTCTTCGATGTCCTTACGCTCCTGATCGAGATCGGCGTCCGCAAGCAACGAGCCGGGGCGGGTGGTATAGGGCTTGTCGCCCTTCAGCGCCTTTTTCTGCAGCGCCTCCGGCCAGCCACCCGGCGGCTGGCCGAGATCGCCCTTCAGCATCGAGACGACCGATTCCGGGAAGGCAATGTCCTTTGCCGGGTTTTCGACGTCCGCCACCGTCAGGTCCTGGGAGACCATCATCAGCGCCATGTCGCCGACCACCTTGGACGACGGCGTCACCTTGACGATGTCGCCGAACATCTGGTTCGCGTCTGCATAGGCCTGCGCGACCTCGTGCCAGCGGGTTTCGAGCCCGAGCGAACGGGCCTGCTCCTTGAGGTTGGTGAACTGTCCACCCGGCATTTCGTGCAGATAGACTTCCGAGGCCGGCCCCTTGAGGTCGCTTTCGAAGGCCGCGTATTGGTGGCGCACCGCCTCCCAGTAGAAGGAGATGCGGCGGATCCATTCCGGATCGAGGCCGGGATCGCGGTCCGAGCCGGAAAGCGCCTCGACGATCGAGCCGAGGCAGGGCTGCGACGTGTTGCCGGAGAGCGCATCCATCGCCGCATCGACGATGTCGACGCCGGATTCGACGGCGGCAAGCACGGTCGCCGCAGCAATACCCGAAGTGTCATGCGTGTGGAAATGGATCGGCAGGTCGGTTGCCTCGCTCAGCGCCTTGAACAGCACGCGCGCCGCCGCCGGCTTCAGAAGGCCCGCCATGTCCTTGACGGCGATGATGTGAGCGCCGGCTTTCTGAAGTTCCGCCGCCAAGGCGGTATAGTATTTCAGGTCGTATTTCGGCCGGGCGGACTTGAGAATATCGCCGGTATAGCAGATCGCCGCCTCGCAGATCCTGTTCTCTTCGGCGACCGCGTCCATCGATACGCGCATGTTCTCCACCCAGTTCAGGCAATCGAAGACGCGGAAGACGTCGATGCCGCCCTTTGCCGCCTGGCGGACGAAGTATTTGACGACGTTGTCGGGATAGTTCTTGTAGCCGACGCCGTTGGCGCCGCGCAGAAGCATCTGGAGAAGCAGGTTCGGCGCGCCCTCGCGCACCATTGCCAGCCGCTCCCACGGGTCTTCCGTCAGGAAGCGCATCGACACGTCGAAGGTCGCGCCACCCCAGCATTCGAGCGAAAACAAATTCGGCAGCGCCCGCGCGTAGGTGCCGGCGATGCGCGCAATGTCATAGGTGCGCATGCGCGTCGCAAGCAGCGACTGATGGCCGTCGCGCATCGTCGTGTCGGTGATCAGCGCCTGAGGCTGCGCCTTGACCCATTCGGCGAACTTCGTCGGTCCAAGCGCGTCGAGACGCTGTTTGGTCCCGGGCTGCACCTCGCCGCCGATGAACGGCACCACGGGCGCGGCAATGTCGTCGGACGGCCGCGGCCGGCCCTTGGCTTCCGGATGGCCGTTGACGGTGACGTCGGCGAGATAGGTGAGCAACTTGGTGGCGCGGTCCTGGCGCTTGACCTGCTGGAACAGTTCCGGCGTCGTGTCGATGAAGCGTGTCGTGTAGCTGTTGTCCTGGAATTTCGGATGGCTGATGATCGCTTCCAGGAAGGTGAGGTTGGTCGCGACACCGCGGATGCGGAATTCTCTCAACGCGCGGATCATCCGCTTGATCGCCTCATCCGGGTTCGGCGCCCAGGCCGTCACCTTTTCCAAGAGCGGATCGTAGTAGCGGGTGATCACAGCGCCGGAATAGGCCGTGCCGCCGTCGAGACGGATGCCAAAGCCGGTGGCGCCGCGATAGGCGGTGATACGACCGTAGTCGGGAATAAAGTTCTGCTCGGGATCTTCGGTCGTGATGCGGCACTGCAGCGCATGGCCGTTCAGCCGGATATTTTCCTGCGAAGGGACGCCTGATTCCGGCATGCCGATGGCATGGCCGTCGAGGATGTGAATCTGCGCCTTGACGATGTCGATGCCGGTGACGACTTCGGTCACCGTGTGCTCGACCTGGATGCGCGGATTGACTTCGATGAAGTAGAACTTGCCGGTGTCGGCATCCATCAGGTACTCGACGGTGCCGGCGCCGACATAGTTTGTCGCCTCGGCGATCCGCCTTGAGTAGGCGGCAAGCTCCTCGCGCTGCGCGGCATTGAGGTAAGGCGCGGGTGCGCGCTCGACGACCTTCTGGTTGCGCCGCTGGATCGAACAATCGCGCTCGAAGAGATGCACGACATTGCCATGGGTGTCGCCAAGGATCTGGCTTTCGACATGGCGGGCGCGCTCGACCAGCTTCTCCAGATAGACCTCGTCCTTGCCGAAAGCGGCCTTTGCCTCGCGCTTCGCCTCGGTCACTTCGCGGATCAGGTCCTTGGGGTCGCGGATCGCCCGCATGCCGCGGCCGCCCCCGCCCCAGGAGGCCTTCAGCATCACCGGATAGCCGATCTCCTCAGCGAGTTTCGCGATCTCCGTCGGGTCATCCGGCAGCGGATCCGTCGCCGGCACGACCGGCACGCCGATCGAGATCGCCAGATTGCGCGCGGCCACCTTGTTGCCGAGCTGGCGCATCGTCTCCGGCTTCGGGCCGATGAAGGTGATGCCGTTCGCCGCGCAGGCTTCGGCGAATTCCGGGCTTTCGGAAAGCAGGCCGTAGCCCGGATGAATGGCGTCGGCGCCCGACAGCTTGGCGACGCGGATCACCTCGTCGATCGACAGATAGCTCTCGATCGGGCCGAGATCGCGGGCAAGATGCGGCCCGCGTCCGACCTGATAACTCTCGTCCGCCTTGAAGCGGTGCAGTGCCAGTTTGTCCTCCTCAGCCCATATCGCGACCGTTTTCAAACCCAGTTCGTTGGCCGCGCGGAACACACGGATGGCAATTTCGGAACGGTTGGCGACAAGGATCTTAGAGATAGGCAAGTCGGACTCCTCAAGACTTGAAAACGCGGGAATGCTGCACCCGCGAAATGAAGTTTTAGCGAGTCAATGAATGAAGTGCAATTTCAGATGCGACACTACAGCGCCGCGCATCCAATCGGACGCGCAGAGGACGCTGCAGCACCTTTGAAGTGTTATTTAAGGCAACAAGCGGTAGCGGGATGAGGAAAGGTGTGAGCGGCTTTGGCTCTGACATTGGACGATCACACGGACGGATTTGACCTCAGGAAATGAGGCCAAGACGGAAGGCGATGGCGACGACGTGATGGCGATTCTTCGCTTTCAGCTTCTCCTGGATGCCGTTCATGTACCAGTCGACGGTGTGGCTCGAAATGTCTAGGACCTTGCCGATGTCGTTCGACGTCATGCCGTCGGCGAGGTAGTTCAGCGCCTCCATTTCGCGCCGCGTCATCTGCACTTCGACACGCGAGACGAGCTCGGCCATGATCTCCGGATCGGTGAGCTCCAGCAGCTTCCAGAAGAGCCTCTTCGCGATCGCGTCGAAGAGACTGAGTTCGACGGGGCTGAGATCGACCACGCGCCCGCCGACGGTGAGATTGCCCATCAGCCCGCGCCGGCCGTGCACCGGGAAGATATAGCCGTCGAAAAGCCCGTGATTGCGCGCCTCGACCATCATGCTTTCCATGCGCTTGCGGTGCGGGTCCGAGCGGAAGGCCGCGAGTGTGTCGCGCCAGCGGAAACCGCGTTGCGCATGGCCGAGATAGCGGATCGTCGGATCTATGACGACATACTTCTTGCGGATGTAGATTTGCGGCCACCCGTCCGGCCAGCGGCCAGCAAGCAGCAGCCTCAGCGGGTTCTCGTTGGGCTTCGGTTGGCGCACGACACCGTAGAAGTCGAAACCGCAGCGATCGAGCAGTCGTTCGAACTCGGGCAGGATCTCCTCGCGCGTCTTCATCTCTTCCAAGAGCGCCAGAAACTGTACGAGCAACGTGATATTCATAGAACACCTTCAGGTCGGGAATGCACGGGCGCAGCGCTTGAGAAGCCTCCATGAACGCGCCGTTCAGAAGCCATTCATGTTGCAACCGCGATAATTCTTCTTATCACGCCCGGTCTTGCACGAAACCTGCAAAATATCGGAGTGGAGGCACAAGATAGCGGACTATGGATTATCCCGCCAATCCTCCCTTGGCACCGGATGCTCCCAGAGCCCGCAAGGTTCAGCCTCCACCTTTTCCGCAGGAATGTCGCAAGGCCGCCCAGCGGGGCCTTGAGGCCCGGCACGGTGGCGAAAGTCTGCCACCCGGGCCGCCAAGGGGCACAAATGCACTCGCCGCATCGAACGTTGCTGCGGCGCAACATCCGATGCCCAGAAGGGGTGAGACAGTGTCTTTGTTCCAGGTGTATGCAAGAGCCCTCCAGTATCTTGCCGTTCACAAATTCCGCGTCGGGGCGATCGTCATCGCCAACGTCGTGCTCGCCATCATCACGATTGCCGAACCGATCCTCTTTGGCCGCATCATCGATGCGATTTCCTCCAAGGGGGAAGTCACGCCGATGCTGCTCATGTGGGCGGGGTTCGGTGTCTTCAACACGGTGGCCTTTGTCCTCGTCGCCCGTGAGGCCGACCGCCTCGCACACGGACGCCGCGCAACGCTCCTGACCGAAGCGTTCGGGCGAATCGTGTCCATGCCGCTATCCTGGCACAGCCAGCGCGGCACATCCAACGCGCTGCACACGCTGCTGCGCGCCTGCGAAACTCTCTTCGGCCTTTGGCTCGAATTCATGCGGCAGCACCTGGCGACGGCCGTGGCCCTCGTCCTGCTCGTGCCGACCGCCTTCGTAATGGACATGCGCCTTTCGATCGTTCTCGTCATCCTCGGCGCGGCCTATGTATTGATCAGCAAGGCCGTGATGACCCGTACGAAGGAAGGTCAGGCTTCGGTCGAGAACCACTATCATACGGTTTTCTCCCACGTCTCCGACGCGATCAGCAACGTTTCGGTCGTTCATAGCTACAACCGCATCGAAGCGGAAACGCGCGAGTTGAAGAAATTCACCGAGCGGCTGATCTCGGCGCAGTTTCCCGTGCTCGACTGGTGGGCGCTGGCAAGCGCGCTGAACCGCATCGCTTCGACCATCTCGATGATGGCGATCCTCATCATCGGCACGGTGCTGGTGCAGCGCGGCGAGCTCGGCGTCGGCGAGGTCGTTGCCTTTATCGGCTTCGCCAACCTGCTCATCGGTCGCCTCGACCAGATGAAAGCCTTCGTCACGCAGATCTTCGAGGCACGCGCCAAGCTTGAAGACTTCTTCCAGCTCGAGGACTCGGTGCGCGAACGCGAAGAGCCGGCCGGGGCGCAGGAACTGACCGGCGTCGTCGGCGAGGTGGAATTCCGCGACGTGTCCTTCGACTTCGCCAACACGAACCAGGGCGTGCGCAACGTCTCGTTCAAGGCGAAGGCCGGCCAGACGGTCGCCATCGTCGGCCCGACCGGCGCCGGCAAGACGACGCTCGTCAATCTCCTGCAGCGGGTCCACGATCCGAAGCACGGCCAGATCCTGATCGACGGCGTCGATATCTCTACCGTCACCCGCAAGTCGCTGCGCCGGTCGATCGCCACCGTCTTCCAGGATGCCGGTCTTATGAACCGCTCGATCGGCGACAACATCCGCCTTGGCCGTGACGACGCCTCGCTCGAAGAGATCATGGCCGCCGCGGAAGCCGCAGCCGCAAGCGACTTCATCGAAAGCCGCATGAACGGCTACGACACCGTCGTCGGCGAACGCGGAAACCGCCTGTCGGGTGGCGAGCGCCAGCGTGTCGCCATCGCCCGCGCCATCCTCAAGAACTCGCCGATCCTGGTGCTCGATGAGGCGACGAGCGCGCTCGACGTCGAGACCGAAGCCCGCGTCAAGGATGCGATCGATGCACTGCGCAAGGACCGCACCACCTTCATCATCGCCCACCGCCTTTCGACGGTGCGCGAGGCCGACCTGGTGATCTTCATGGATCATGGCCGGGTCGTCGAGATGGGCGGCTTCAACGAGCTCAGCCACAGCAACGGGCGCTTCGCTGCCCTGCTGCGGGCAAGCGGTATCCTGACCGACGAGGATGTTCGCAAGAGCCATACGGCGGCGTGAGTTCGCCACAGCGTCCTGCAATCGAGAAACGCCCCGGAGCGCCTGCTCCGGGGCGTTTGTTATTTCATCGGGCTACAGCGCCGCTCGTCAGCAGCATCTCCAAGCCGCTGGGACCCCCTCTGCCCGGCAGGACAGAGGGGAGTATCAACCCTCGATTTCCGCCGTTGCAAGCCGGTCGGCTCTACTCAACAGGGGCCACGGCGTTCCAGAACTCTCTCATGCGGCCCTGAGCGGTTTCGCGACCGCCACCTCTTTCAGCCATTCGAGGTAATAGGCGTAGACGAAGTGCAGACCGATGCCGGCGATGACGAAGAGCGAGCCGATGATCGGGTTCCTGCCGGTCACGAAGAGTAGCACTTGGCCGGCCATCGCAAGGATCGTCCCGAAGATGAAAACCGCGAGCGAGTGGCGCCCGATCATCACCAGCGGATGATTGCGCTGAAGCCTGGTCAACCGACTGACGAGCGGGGTGATGGCGAGGAGATAGGCGAGCGCCAGCACGTGCAGAAGCCGCGTCAGCGACAGGAACGTCTTGTCGAAGCCGGTGAGCACCGCCGGCAGCCCGAAGGAGAAGTCGATGTTCCACCAGGAAAACACGACCCAGAAGCCGGAGACAAGCAGATAGGCGGCGGAAACCCCGATGAGCCACCGGTTTCGCGGCAGGCTGCCGCCGGCGCGCACGTGGCTCATGCAAAGAATGCCGATGACGAAAAGGAACTGCCAGGACCAGGGATTGAGGAACCAGTAGCCCTCGTCCAGGAAGTTGGACGGCACCAGCTTGAACCAACCGGCGGCGAGCCACAGCACGGCCGACAGGGCAAGGAGGAGCCATCGCCCCACCGCGTTCAGCCACAGGATACCGGGCAGCATCAGGAACAGCGCCGCATAGAGCGACAGGATGTTGTTGTAGCCGAGCTGGTGGCCGAGCAGCACCATTGCGACGATGCCTTGCTCGGCCTGCTCGACGATGGGCCGGATGTTGATCTCGCCGATCAGGTCCTGGCGGCCGAAATAGAGCGCGCCGCCCGCGAAGATCGCCAGCGTGACGACGCTCGTCATGATATGCGCGACATAGAGCGTCAGCGCGCGCCGCCATATCTTCAAAGTCAGGGCGAGCCTTGCGCCCACGACGAATTTTCCGCTATAGGCCGCGCCGACCGCCAAGCCGGAAATCAGCACGAAGGCCTCGGCTGAATCGGAAAAGCCGATGTTCTTGTGTGTCAGATATTCGAGATATTGGCCCGGGACGTGGTTGATGAAGATCGTCAACAGGCAGAGAGCGCGAAAGACGTCGAGGCGCGTATCGCGTTCCGGGATAACCGGCACAGGACGAGGAACGCTGATCTTGTGTTGATTGGAGCCCGGATCGTTGTGATCCGAGCCGGCAACCTTGATCGCGTCCTTGCCGAATGTCGTTTGCAGCATGCGGTCTGGTATCCGGGTTTGGCGCCCCGCCCCACCCCTGTTGGAAGAGGATGCCGAGAGCGCGATCCGGCCATATCCGAGACGCGTCCGGCATCGTTGATGAAGCGCGATCTACGGCATGTTTCGTTAAATCGGAGCTGATTTAAGGACAAAACATGCAGCAATTCAAAGTGCTACAGCGTCCTCTACCCGTCCGATAAGACGCGCGGCGCTGTGGAACGTTTGGATCGCGGCTGCAACTGAGCGGGCAATGAAAAACCGGCCTTGTCCGTGCGGGGTACAAAGCCGGTTCCTCTCATGCTCAATTCCGGCAGTTACAGCAAAATGCCTTCATGCGCGTTTTTTGTGACACTATTATTTACGCTGACGATTGGTTCACCGGTTTTTTCATCGCGATGGACGGAAATCCGGTGTGTCGCGCCATTCACCCTGACCTCGGCGGAATAGCCAGTCCATTCCGCCGGCAGCACGGGCCGAATCACCAGCTTCTTACCCTTCTGGCGAATACCGAGTATGCCTTCGACGCCGGCGCGATAGAGCCAGCCGGCCGAGCCCGTGTACCAGGTCCAGCCGCCCCGTCCCGCGAGTTCGCCCTCGCCATAGACGTCGGCGGCGACGACATAGGGCTCGACCCGGTAGTGCTCGGCATCGTCGCGGCTGAGCGCATGCGATACGGGGTTGAGCATCTGGAAGGTCCGCCACGCCTCTTCCGCCCGCCCCTGTGCGGCAAAGGCCAGCACGACCCAGGTGGCCGCATGCGTATACTGGCCGCCGTTTTCACGCACGCCCGGGGGATAGGCCTTGATGTAGCCGGGGTCCTGCTTGGTCTTCTCAAGCGGCGGCGTGAAGAGCCGAACGATCCGTTTTTCCGGATCGACGAGCTCCGCCATCACCGCGTCCATCGCGTACTTGGAGCGGTCCGCCTCGCCCTCGCCTGAGAGCGCACTCCAAGACTGGGCGATGGAATCGATCCGGCACTCGCCGTTGTTGGCGGACCCGAGTGGGGTGCCGTCATCGTAGTAGCCGCGGCGATAGTAATCGCCGTCCCAGCCGGCGCCGTCGAGCGCCTCTTTCAGCATTTCGAGATGCGCCTCCCAAAGCGTGGCGCGCGGCTTGTCCTTCCGCTCCCGGGCATGGGGCAGGAAAGCACGCAGCGCGCCGGCAAGGAACCAGCCGAGCCAGACGCTCGTGCCCTCGCCGGCGATGCCGACGCGGTTCATGCCGTCGTTCCAGTCGCCGCCAAGGATGAGCGGCAGGCCGTTGGCCCCCGTCCGCCTGATCGCGAGATCGAGCGCACGAGCGCAATGCTCGTATATGTCGGCGGTCTCGTCGGCGACCTCCGGCGTGTAGAAGCTGTCATGCTCGCCCTCCTCGAGAGCGGGGCCGACAATGAACGGAGCCTTCTCCGCAAGAATATCGGACGTGCCGGTGACCGCGCAGTAATGCGCAACCGCATAGGCGAGCCAGACGACGTCGTCGGAAATCATCGTGCGAACACCGGCACCGGTGCCGGGCAGCCACCAATGCTGCACGTCGCCCTCGACGAACTGCCGAGAGGCCGCATTGAGGATCTGCGCCCGCGCAAGCTCCGGCCGATGCACGAGGAAGGCAAGCGTATCCTGCAGCTGGTCGCGGAAACCGTAGGCGCCGCTTGCCTGATAGAAGGCCGAACGCGCCATGATCCGGCACCCGAGGCTCTGATAAGGCAGCCAATGGTTCACCATGTGGTTGAAGGCCCTGTCGGGCGTTTCGACCTTCACGACGCCGGTGAATTCGCCCCAGAATGCCTTCGCCGCCTTGAGCGTGGTGTCGAAGGCAGTCGCTCGCAATTCGGTGACGATCGACTGCACCTGTTCGCCGTTGTCGGCGTCTCCGAGGAAGAAGGTGATTTGCCGCTCGGCACCCGGTTCGATGACGAGATCGGTCGAAAGCGCCGCGCAGGCGTCGCCATCGGCCTCCGCGAAACCGGTCAACGCAGCGCCCGCGATGACCGCTCGCGGCGCCAGGATTCCGCCGGCCTGGCCAAGGAATTCCCGCCGACTCACCGTGAAGGAGTCGACCCGCGCGTCGATGGCGAGGAATGCCGAACGGCCGGCATAGTCGATGCTGTACGGATTGGTCGCGACGAGCGCCTGCGCGCCGTCATGCCATTCGGACAGGACGAACGGGGCCGTGCGGCCGCGATTGTTGCCGAGGACCCATTCGGCATAGCCGTAGATCCGCAACTGCCGCGCGGACGCACCGCGGTTGCGGATCGAGAGCCGCACCAGCCTCGCCGGCAAGGTCGCGTGCACGGTGTGCACCGCCTCGATCTCGAGTTCGTCCCGTGTGCTTGCGAAGCTCGAATATCCAAGCCCGTGGCGGGCTTCGAACACGACCGACTTGCGCCGCGAGAGCGCGGCATAAGGCGTCAGGATCGAGCCGCTCGCCATATCGCGCACGAAGATCGCTTCGCCCGGGCGGTTGACCACGGCATCGTTCGTCCACGGCGTGAGCTGGTAGTCGCGCGAATTGCGGCTCCAGGAGAAGGCCGAGCCCTCGGCGGAGACATGGAAGCCGAACTGTTGGTTGGATATGACGTTGATCCACGGATGCGGTGTGGCCTCGCCGCCCCGCAGCCGAACGACATATTCACGCCCCTCATCCGCGAAGCCGCCGAAGCCGTTCCAGAACTCGAGGCCGTCGCCGCTGATCTCGGCGGCGGCAGGCTCGCCCGCCTCCTCAATCACCGCCAGCAACCTCTGCTTGCCCTCGACCGTTTTTGCCGCAGGTTTCGCGTAGAGCGCGGTGGCACGCGCGATCTGATCGGAGATCGTACCGTTTCGGGCATGGAAGACGGCGCGCGAAGCAGAAAGCAGCGTCGACCAGGTCTCGGTCTCCATCAAATCGCGGCGCACGGCGAAGATATGCTGCCGCGGGCCGTCGGAAAGCCCGCGCAGCCGCAGGTTTTCGCACATCGAATCGAGCGTGTGCTGCAGGTCCTGGGCATAGGAGGACGCTCGCTCGTTGATGACGACGAGATCCGCGGTGATGCCGCGCGCTCTTAGATATTCCTGCGCGCGCAGCGCCTCGCGGGCTATGCCGAGGTCGCCGTCGTCGTTGATCCTGAGGCAGAAGATCGGGAAATCGCCCGAGATCGCCAACGGCCACAGCGCCGACTGGGAGGCAAGCCCCGCCTTGAGCGTCGCCGTATCGGCGCGAAGGTGCATGTCGGGATAGACCAGATAGCGTCCGAGCATCTGGAAGCTTGCCGCCTCCTGGGATGTCACGCCGACATGGCGCATCTGCACCTGGCTGCGCGTCCAGGCATGGATCAGTTCGTGATTGAAGGTTTCCGGGTGGCGATAGCGGTCGATCGCCCGATCGACAGCTTCGCGGTTCGGCGCTGCGATCGTCCAGAAGATGACGCTCACTTTCTTGCCCGCCGGGACGCGCACGACGCGACGAAGCGCCATCACCGGATCGAGCGTGAAGCCGTCGGTTCCCGAAAGCGCCACGCCGGGATCGAAGGCGGCGGCTTCCGCAAGCGTGCGCCCCTGGCCGATGAAGCGACGGCGGTCCGTTTCCGCCTGGGTATGGCGCTCGCTGCCGGCATTGTCGGTGATGAGGTGCGCGACTTCCATGTCTGGATCGCCGGGGCTGCGCTTGTTGCGCGACACGCGGATAACGTCGCCCTGGCGGCTGATCTCGGTCCGCAGGAACATCTTGGAGAAGGCGAGATGCGCGCTGTCGGCCTCGTCCGTGGCGAGCACCGGCTCGGCATAGGATGTCACTTCGATGAAGCGATCTTCCGTACCGGTGTTGAGCAGGATTACCCGGCGGCCTTCCGCATCGTGCTCGGTCGCGACGATGCACTCGACTTCGCTCGTGAGATCGCCGACGGTCTTGACGAACTCCGCCTTGTCGTCGCCGAAGCGGGTCATGGTCTTTTCGCCTGGCGCGCGGCGCGGTTCGGCCGTGGCCGACCACCAGTCGCCGCTGACGGTGTCGCGCAGGAAGATGAACGTGCCCGTCCTGTCTTCGACCGGGTCCGGTTTCCATCGCGTGACCGATTGGCCGTTCCAGCGCGCATAGCCGGCGCCGGTCGCGGTCAGCATGATCGAGTAATGCCCGTTCGACAGGAAGACCGTTTCCCGGTCCTGCGTCAGCGGATCCTCGATGACACGGACTTCCGGACGCAGAAGCTCGGCCTGGCCCTTGCCGAGCGATTCCGGCTCACGCTTGGCGGTCATCACCGGAATGTCGCGCGGCGCCTTCTCCTGCAGCAGCAGTTCGGCCGCTTCGATCACCGGGTCGGCATGGAACCACTCGCGCAGACGCCCGTTGAACACGACGTTGGCGACGGCCGCGACCGACATGCCGTGATGGTGCGCATAGTAGTTGCGCACGACCGCGCATTTCTGCCCTTCGGGGACACGCGTCGGCGTGAAATCGACAGCATCGTGGAAACCGTAGGCACCGAGAGCGCCGACCTCTCTCAGCCGCGCCAGGTTGGCGAGCGCCGACTTCGGATCGTACATGCAGGCGAGAATCGACGCATAGGGCGCGATCACCGCATTCTGGCCAAGGCCACGCTTCAGCCCGAGGGTCGGCACGCCGAAGTTCGTGTATTGATAAGTCAGTTCATGGTCGCGCGCGTTGAATGCCGCTTCGGAGATGCCCCACGGTGTACCGAGACGGCGGCCGTGGTTGATCTGCTCCTGCACGACCAGATTGTTCGTCTGATTGAGAATCCCGCCCTGCCTCTCCTGCATGACCAGCGGCGGCATCAGATACTCGAACATCGAGCCGGACCAGGAGACGAGCGCGCCGCGCGCGCCGATCGGCACGATCGGACGCCCGAGCTTGTACCAGTGCTCCGTCGGCAGATCGCCCTTGGCGATCGCAAAAAGGCTCGTCAGGCGCGCTTCGGAGGCGAGAAGATCGTAGCAGGCCTCGTCGAGCTCGTTGGCGTTGACGCGGTAGCCGATTGAAAGCAGCCGCCGTTCCGGCCGGAAAAGGAAGCCGAAATCCATCGAGAAGGCGATATCGCGTGCGCGCTCCTTGAGCACGAGGAGACGCTGGCGCAGCGACTCGATCGCGCCAAGGTCGAAGACGCCGTCGGCGATATGCGCCTCGCAGGTGGACACGAGTGAACCCGCCCACTTCGCCACCTCGGCGCTCTGGCTGGTGCGGACTTCGTGATCGAGGTTGGCGGCGAGCTTGTGCATGTCGCGTGCAAGCACCGCCAGATTGATCACGCGAATCGACGCGAATTCACGCTCGCGCTTGATGGCGGCCAGTGCGTTCTGGAAGCCGACGATGCGCTCTTCGATCAGGCGGCGCAACGGTCGCACGGTCTTGCGGTCGTCGGGCAGCTCCTTCAGCGTTTCCGAGAGAATGGCGGCGACGTCGCCGATACCGTCGAGACTGCCCTGGACATGGGCGGAAGGTGCCTCGGCCCATTCCCGGCACATCGACGACACCGCGATCAGGTGGCCGGCAAGATTGCCGCTATCGACCGACGAGACATAGCGCGGCTCCATCGTTTCGAGCGATCTCGTCCGGTACCAGTTGAAGAGATGGCCGCGGAATTTCGGCATGCGGTCGATCGTGGCGATCGTCTGCTCGAGCCGCGTGATCGTGTCTTCGAAACCGATCCAGCCAAAATCGCGGGCCGACATCACCGACAGGAGATAGACGCCGATATTGGTGGGCGAGGTGCGCTCCGCCAGCACCGGCTGCGGCGTTTCCTGGAAATTGTCCGGCGGCAGGAAATTCTGCTCGGCCGTCACGAAGGTCTCGAAATAGCGCCAAGTGCGCCGGGCGATCTTGCGCATCTCATCGATCGCTTCATCCGAAACGACCAGTTGGTCCTCGGTCTCGGCCGACTGGCTGACAAACCAGGCAACGGCGGGCGAAACCGCCCAAAGGAGCGCGAAGGGGATGCCGATGAAGGGCAGGCCGGTATCGGATACCGCGGCGAGCGCCAGCGAAACGACGGACAGAGCCGGCGCGGTCCACATCGCGCGGAAATAATCTCCGATCGAGCCGTGGCCGGCGCTCTGAACCTGCGCGGCGGTGCGCCACTCAAGCATCAGCTTGCGGCTGACGAAGGTGCGGTAAACCGAACGAACGGTTGCATCCGCCATCATCGCCGCGTTGTGGGCGATAAAGACGATGCGCAGCGCGACCTGGGCGTTGGCGGCGCGAATTTCCGAAAGCACCGTGTGCAGATGCGCGCGTGCGACGATGTCGTTGCGGCGCGGCATCAGGCCAGAGATCAGCGAGAGCGTCGGCGCCACGAACAAGCTGAAGATCAGCACGATCTGCCAGATCAGCGCCTCGGTCGGCTCCATGTAGTACCAGCCCATGACCGAGGCGACGAGCCAGGCAACGGGGATGAGCGACCGGCGCAGGTTGTCGTACATCTTCCAGCGGCCGAGCATCGACAGGCCGTTCGCCGGATTGAAGATATAAGGCAGGAGCTGCCAGTCGCCGCGCGCCCAACGATGCTGGCGCGACATTTCCACCTCGTAGCGGGTCGGGAAATCCTCGACGAGCTCGACGTCGGTGACGAGCGCGCAGCGCGCATAGGAACCTTCGAGCAGGTCGTGACTGAGCACTGCGTTTTCTTCGATCCTGCCCTTGAGGGCCGCCTCGAAGGCGTCGACATGATAGAGACCCTTCCCGGTGAAACTGCCTTCGCCGACGATGTCCTGATAGACGTCCGAGACCGTGAAGACGTAGGGATCGATGCCGCGATTGATCGAGAAGATGCGCTGGAAGGCGGAGGCCTCGCTGCCGGTGGTGAGCGACGGCGTCACACGCGGCTGCAGCAGGCTGTAGCCGGTGAGCACTTCCTGCTTCGCGGTATTCACGACCGGCCGGTTGATAGGGTGATAGAGCTTGCCGACCAGCTTCGTCACCGCGTCGCGCATCAGGCGCGTGTCGGAATCGAGCGTCATCACGTACTGGACGCCGTCCGGAACCATGTTGGCGCCCTGGAGGAATGAGGTGTCGCGATCCCCGCGCAGAAGAAGGTTGAGCTCGTGGAGCTTGCCGCGCTTGCGCTCCCAGCCCATCCAGACACCCTCGGCCTCGTTCAAGAGCCGGCGGCGGTGCAGCAGGAAGAAGCGGGTCTTGCCGTCATAGGCGTAGCGCGCCGAAAGCGAGGCGATTTCGCGCTTCGCATATTCGAGGACATCCATATCCGCGGGCGTTTCCTCGAATTTGCTGTCGGCCCAGTCGCTGAGCAGAGCGAAATAGATTTCGCCGCGCGGGTTGGCGAGATAGTGGACCTCCAGATTGCGCACCAGTTCATCGACATGGTCGCGCTTGGCGATCAGACAGGGGACGACGACGAGCGTGCGCGCATCTTCCGGGATGCCGTTGATGAACTCGTAGCCGACGAGCCGCGACGGCCGGACAACGAGCGTGACGAGCGTGTTGAACAGCCCCATCGCGCCTTCCGAAGCAGGCAGCGCGAAGAGCAGCAACATGATCAGTTTGGCACCGCTCGGGATCTCCATCGGGCTGACGAAGGCGTAGACGGCGACCATCGCCAGGACGGTCAGGAGAATGTTCGGTCCGGCAATCGCGAACCAATCCAGCCTGCGGCCGAAACGGATGATGCGCTGAAGCGGCGACGGCGAATAGCCGATCCTCTTCTCCAGCTCCAGGTGCTGCTTGCCAACGAGGAAAGAGCCGACATTCGGTTCCTGCAGGGGCGCTTCGACAGCCGCTGCCGCCCTTGATTCCTCGACCATCGCGATCGCGATCTGCGTCACTTCATGCTCGCTGTGACCGGAGCGGCGCGCCAGCTTCTCGATCGTGTCGCGGTATTTGTTGCGCGAGCCGAAATCGAGCGCGGCATAATCGGAGCCGTCGCGAAGCGTCGCGTCGATCTTGCTGACGCTCTCGAACCAGACGGCCCAGTCGGTGTCGTCGATTTCGCGCAGGCTGCGAATGATGTTGCTCATCGTCGCGTTGCCGGACGAGAGGCGATTCTGTTCCGCGACGAGCGCCTCCTCGACGTCGGTGCCGCGCCTTTCAAGCCTTTCCTCGATCCAGCCGATCACCACGCCAGAGGTCTGGGAACCGTCGCGCATGCGATAGAGAAGCTGCGCGATGAACGTATTGTCCGCGGCAAGCGCCTCGGATTCCGCGAGCAGCGCCCGGCACCTTTCCGGATCGTTGAGGCGCACGATCTGGTCAGCGACCTCGTTCGCCTTCTGCCGCATACCGCGCGAGCGCTCGACGCGTATCGCGATCCGGCGCAGATTTTCGATGAGCACGAAACGCAGGATCGACGGCAGCGCCCACAACTCGCCGATCTTGAAGGTGTCATGCTGCTGAAAGCCCTCGACCATCGCGGTGATGTTTTCCCGCGACACGGTGCTGTGGGTGTGAGCGACATAGAGCCAGGCCAGCGCCATCGTGCGTGGGATAACGACATCCGACACGGAAAGGGTCGGCAACTGCCGATAGAACCTGCGCGGAAAATCGCGCCGGACTTCCTGGATCGCCTCCTCGACGACATGGTTGTTGTCGAGCAGCCACTCGGCCGCCGGCGTGATAGACGCGCCGGCCTCGACATCGGCCGCCGTCGCGCGATAGACGCGGAAGATTTCCTTCTCGTTTTCGCGATGCCGGGCGCGGAAATCGAAAGAAAAGAAACCGGGCAGCGAGGAGGCGCCGTTCAGCGCGAGGTCTTCACCGCATTGCCGAAGGTCTTCGATCGAAAAGTAGGTCGAGCGGATCGAATCGTTATAATCGATTTGTTTCGCTTCCGGGTCGCGCGGTGAAGTGGACGGCTTGTTCTGAAGGAGCATGGCTGCGGTTTCTGATTCCAACCGGGGTTGAGCGGCCCGGCTTTCGTTGTTCGGCCGGGTCGATTGCGGCCCTGATGATTCAAGCTTCGCCGGCGCGTTTTTAGACACGGTCATGTGTCCTCCCATCCGCCGTCATCCTCCCGAAGCCGGGAAAGCGCCGGAAACGGGCGCCGCCTGGGATTTGGGCATCAGAGATCGCAAAGCCGGCGGCGCGTTGGATTTCACGGCCGCGTGATGCATGAAAGTGGCATTTTTTAGCCGCAGTGTCAGCAGCTTGCAAGGATTGCGAGCGCAGGTTCGGACGAATTGAGCAAGTCCGGAACGGAAGAAAGCGGGCGATTGCGCACACTCCCGCCGGTTCGTTGAACGTTCGTGTCAAATCAGCCCCTTCCTGGTGTTTTGCAGCATGGCGGCACGAAACGTGGCGCAGTGGCCAAAGGTCCGCTTCAGGCGGTCCGCGGCGGCTCGAACTCAACCGACCTGTTCGGTGATCCATTCCCTGAAGGCGAGGCTGATCGGGTTCTCACGCTTGCCCTCCGGAACGGCGAGATAATAGCTGTTTTCGGTCTGCATAGGTCGGTCGAGAACGATCCGCAGCGTGCCTGCGGCGAGTTCCTGCTCGATCAGATAGCGAGGCAAAAGGGCAAAACCGAGACCTGCGGTTGCCGCCTCGATGACCATCGAGAACTGGTCGAACCGGTTGCCGCGATAGGCGCCATGCCCGTCCATCCCGTTCGCTTCGAACCACTGCGCCCAGAGCTTGGGACGCGTGGCGAGGTGGAGAAGCGGTCCGCCGCCGATATCCTCGGGCGTTTCGACTGGATTGGCCTTGAGCAGCGTTGGACTGGCAGCCGGAACGATGACTTCGCTGCAGAGGTAGCTGCAGGTTGCCCGCGCCCAGACGGGCTGGCCGTAGTGGATCGCCAGATCGAAATTCTGCTCGTCGAAATCGAATGGCGCCGAGCGAGAGGCAATGTTGAGAACGGTGCCCGGATGGCGCTTCAGGAAATCGGGCAGGCGCGGCACCAGCCAGCGGCTGCCGAAGGTCGGCAGCGATGCAATGGAGAGAGTGGAGTCGGCGCGCGCCGAAGCCATGGCGCGCACCATAAGCTCCTCGGTCTGGTGCAGCAGCCGGCGGACTTCCGGCAGAAACTTCTGTCCGGCTTCGGAAAGGATGACCCGCTGGCGTACCCGCTCGAAAAGCAGGACACCGAGCTGGGTTTCGAGATCCTTGATCTGCCGGCTGACGGCGCTTTGCGTGAGGTTGAGCTCGGCTGCGGCCTGGGTGAAGCTGCCGTGCCGCGCCGCGCATTCGAAGGCCTGCAGCGTCGTCACGTCAGGAACCAGTCGTCGGCTTAACTTCATTCCAGCCTCGCATCAACATAGTCAGAAGCAGCGCGATCCAAGGCTGCGGTGCTCGGATATGATCAGAAATAAGAATGACCTTGTCCTTCACCCTTAGCGCGAGGCGAGCCACAGTGAAAGAGAATAGTTTCGTATCCGCCGACGAGATCCGTTCGGCCTTCTCTGCTGCCATGTCGGTCATGTACCGTGAAGAGGTTCCGGCCTACGGCACGCTGATGGAACTGGTGGCCAAGGTCAATGCCAACACGCTGGCGGCGGACGCCACCTTGAAGGATCGCCTCGAAGCGACCGATACGCTAGACCGCATCTCGGAGGAACGCCACGGGGCGATCCGTCTCGGCACCCCGGCCGAGCTCTCGATGATGCGCCGCGTCTTTGCCGTCATGGGCATGTATCCGGTCGGCTACTACGATCTTTCGACCGCCGGCGTGCCGGTGCATTCCACCGCCTTCCGGCCGGTCGGTGACGCGGCGCTGAAGCGCAATCCCTTCCGCGTCTTCACCTCGCTCCTGAGGCTGGACCTGATCGCCGACGAGACCCTTCGCGCCGAGGCGGAAGCGATCCTCCGCGAGCGCCGGATCTTCACGCCCGGCGCGGTCGAGCTCACCGAGACGGCGGAGCGCGACGGCGGGCTCGACAAGGCGGATGCGGAACGCTTCGTCGCTGAAGTGCTCGAGACCTTCCGCTGGCATGACAAGGCCAATGTCAGCGCCGACATGTACAAGCGACTGCATGACGCGCACCGGCTGATCGCCGATGTCGTCTCCTTCAAGGGGCCGCACATCAATCATCTGACGCCGCGCACGCTCGATATCGATGAGATCCAGGCGCTGATGCCCGAATACGGCATCGCCCCCAAGGCCGTCGTCGAAGGTCCGCCGACACGCAAATGCCCGATCCTGCTGCGCCAGACGTCGTTCAAGGCCCTGGAAGAGCCCGTCTCCTTCCGCGACGCCGACGGCGGCTGGAAGGCGGGCTCGCACACGGCCCGTTTCGGCGAGATCGAACAGCGCGGCATTGCGCTGACGCCGAAGGGACGCGGCCTCTACGACCGGCTGCTCGACGAATCGCGCAAGATCGTGCGGCCCGCCGCCGACGGCTCCAATGCGAAGCAGTATGAAGCGGCTCTCGCCCAGGCCTTCGAAGCCTTCCCGGACAGCTGGGCTGAAATCCGTGAGGCGGGGCTCGGCTATTTCAGCTATTCTTTGACCGAAAGGGGCCGACGGACCAAACTCACCGGCAGCCGTGACCTGGATTCGCTGATCAGCGACGGCCTCGTTGAGTTCGATCCGATCGTCTACGAGGACTTCCTTCCGGTCAGCGCCGCCGGTATCTTTCAGTCGAACCTCGGCGACGGCGCCCAGCAGGAGTTTGTCGCAAGCCCGAACCAGAAGCGCTTCGAGACCGATCTGGGTGTCGCCGTTCTCAACGAATTCGACCATTATGCCGGTATCGAACAGGCATCGATCGAAAACTGCCTTCGGGCCCTGAGCGCGGCAATGGCAGCGGAATGATACGCCAGCAATGATTGGACAGGAACATATCGACGCGCTGACGAAGATCCTTGGCGACAAGGGTCTCGTCACGCGTCAGGAAGACATGCAAGCATACGAGATCGGCGCACGCTACGACCAGGGCCGCGCGGCGGCCGTGCTGCGCCCGGCGACGACGGCGGAAGTCTCGGCTGCGGTCTCCTACTGCGTCCGTAATGGTCTTGCAGTCATCCCGCAGTCCGGCAATACCGGCCTTGTCTCCGGCTCGACGCCGGACGGCACCGGCAGCGAGGTCGTTCTCAGTCTCGATCGGCTCAACAGGCAGTTCGAGCTCGATAGCGACAACCGCTCGGTCCGCGTCGATGCCGGCTTTCGGCTCTCCGATCTCAACCGCCGATTGGAGGAATACGACCTGTTCTTTCCGATCGACCTTGGCGCCGATCCGCGGCTCGGCGGCATGATCGCGACCAACACCGGCGGTTCGCGCTTCCTGAAGTACGGCGACGTGCGCCACAACACGTTGGGCTTGAAGGTCGTGCTCGCCGACGAGGATGGCACCGTTCTCGACCTCGACTGCGACCTGCGCAAGAACAATACCGGCGTCGACTGGAAGCAGATCTTCGTCGGCACCTCCGGCGCCTTCGGCATCGTCACCGAATGCGTGCTCAATCTCGAGCGGGTGCCGAAACAGACGGCGACGGCTTTCCTCGTTCCAGCAAGCGGCGGCCATGTGCTCCCGCTGCTGAACGCCATGGAAGAAAGGCTCGGCGCCTATCTTTCCGCCTTCGAGGGCATGTCGAAGAACGCGATCGCCGCGGCTCTGGCCCACGTGCCGTCGCTGAAAAATCCCTTCCAGGGCGGCAACGTGCCGGACTATGTGATCCTCGCGGAAATCTCCCGCACCTGGGAGCCGCGCGAGGGCGAACAGTCGCTCGACGCCGTTCTCGAAAGCGTGCTGGCGGAAATCTGGGAGGTGGAAGAGGCGCCGCTCGCCGACGCCTTCGTCGGTCCGCCGCACGAGATCTGGGCACTTCGCCACGCGCTTTCCGAAGGCGTGAAGCACCTCGGCAAGCTGATCGCCTTCGATCTTTCCTTCCGCAGAGGTGATATCATGGCTTTCTGCGACCATATGAAGGCCGAGATGCCGGACAAGTTCCCGGGCGTCACCGTCTGCGATTTCGGCCATATCGGCGACGGCGGCGTGCATTTCAATCTTGTCGTGGCAAAGGATAGCCCGCTATTGACCGAGGCGAGCTTGGAACAACGCCTGCGCGATTGGGTCTTCGCGGTGGCAGTCGAGCAATATGGCGGCAGCTTCAGCGCCGAGCATGCGATCGGCCGTCGGAACCAGGCCTACTACGATTTCTACACGCCGGAAAAACTGAAAGAGATGGCCGGCGGCCTGAAAGCACTTACATCGCCGGGAAAGCTCGGCAGCGTGCGTTTCGGTTGAGCCGCGGGATGCGGAAAAGTGTGAAGCGGTTTTCCGCCCGCATCCCGCGCAACCAATAAATGAGACAAAACGGGAGTCAGTTGAGATGAACATTGCAACCAAGAAAGTCGACGTCGCCAAGGAGGCCGCCGCCCTCCTCGACAAGATGGGCGTCGCCCGCGAACTCTATGTGGGCGGCGACATGCCGTCCTACAGCCCGGTCACCGGCGAACAGATTGCAAGCCTCAAGACCGTCTCGGCCGCCGAAGCCGCGGCCCGGATCGAAAGGGCCAACGAGGCCTTCCGTGCCTGGCGGCTCGTGCCGGCGCCGAAGCGCGGCGAGCTCGTCCGCCTGCTCGGCGAGGAGCTGCGCGCCTTCAAGGCCGATCTCGGCCGTCTGGTCTCACTCGAAGCCGGCAAGATCCCGTCGGAAGGCCTCGGCGAAGTGCAGGAAATGATCGACATCTGCGATTTCGCCGTCGGTCTCTCCCGCCAGCTCTATGGCCTGACGATCGCCACCGAACGGCCGGGCCACCGCATGATGGAAACCTGGCACCCGCTCGGCGTCGTCGGCATCATTTCGGCCTTCAACTTTCCGGTCGCCGTCTGGTCGTGGAACGCGGCGCTGGCGCTCGTCTGCGGCAACGCGGTCGTCTGGAAGCCGTCGGAAAAGACGCCGCTAACCGCCCTTGCATCGCAGGCGATCCTTGAACGCGCCCTCGCCCGCTTCGGCGATGCACCGGAAGGCCTGTCGCAGGCGCTGATCGGCGACCGCGCAATCGGCGAAGTGCTCGTCGATCACCCGAAGGTTCCGCTCGTTTCGGCCACCGGCTCGACCCGCATGGGCCGCGAAGTCGGCCCGCGCCTTGCCAAGCGCTTCGCCCGCGCCATTCTGGAACTCGGCGGCAACAATGCCGGCATCGTCTGCCCGTCGGCCGATCTCGACATGGCGCTCCGCGCCATCGCCTTCGGCGCGATGGGCACCGCCGGCCAGCGCTGCACGACGCTGCGCCGCCTGTTCGTCCATGAAAGCGTCTACGATCAGCTCGTTCCGCGCCTGAAGAAGGCCTACCAGTCGGTTTCCGTCGGCAACCCGCTCGAAAGCACCGCGCTGGTTGGCCCGCTCGTCGATAAGGCCGCCTTCAACAACATGCAGAAGGCGATCGCCGACGCCAAGGCGCATGGCGGCGCCGTCACCGGCGGCGAGCGCGTCGAACTCGGCCATGAGAACGGCTATTACGTGAAGCCCGCGCTCGTCGAAATGCCGAAGCAGGAGGGCCCGGTCCTCGAAGAAACCTTCGCGCCGATCCTCTACGTCATCAAGTATAGCGACTTCGATGCGGTACTCGCGGAACACAACGCCGTCGCGGCCGGTCTTTCGTCCTCGATCTTCACCCGCGACATGCAGGAATCGGAACGCTTCCTCGCGGCCGACGGCTCGGACTGCGGCATCGCCAATGTCAACATCGGCACGTCGGGTGCGGAAATCGGCGGCGCGTTCGGCGGCGAGAAAGAAACCGGCGGCGGCCGTGAATCGGGCTCCGACGCCTGGAAGGCCTATATGCGCCGGGCAACCAACACGATCAACTATTCGAAGGCTCTGCCGCTGGCGCAGGGCGTCTCGTTCGACATCGAATAATCGAATAGGATCGATCATGACCATCAACGCGAGTGTGAAGGAGGCGGGCTTTCTGCCCGCCTCGCGGATTTCCTCGATCGGCGTTTCGGAAATCCTGAAGATCGGCGCCCGCGCCAACGCGATGAAGCGCGAAGGCAAGCCGGTGATCATCCTCGGCGCCGGCGAGCCGGACTTCGACACGCCGGACCACATCAAGCAAGCAGCCTCAGAAGCAATCCAGCGTGGTGAGACGAAATACACCGCGCTCGACGGCACGCCGGAGCTGAAGAAGGCGATCCGCGAGAAGTTCCAGCGCGAAAACGGCCTCGCCTACGAACTGGACGAGATCACGGTCGCCACCGGCGCCAAGCAGATCCTCTTCAACGCCATGATGGCGTCGATCAATCCCGGCGACGAGGTGATCATCCCGACGCCCTACTGGACGTCCTATTCGGACATCGTCCAGATCTGCGAAGGCAAGCCGGTCTTGATCGCATGCGATGCATCGTCCGGCTTCCGCCTCACCGCCGACAAGCTCGAAGCGGCAATCACGCCGAAGACACGCTGGGTGCTCTTGAACTCGCCCTCGAACCCGTCCGGTGCCGCCTACAGCGCTGCCGATTACCGGCCGCTGCTCGACGTTCTTCTTAAGCATCCGCATGTCTGGCTGCTCGTCGACGACATGTACGAGCACATCGTTTATGACGGTTTCCGCTTCGTCACCCCGGCACAGCTCGAGCCTCGGTTGAAGGAGCGTACGCTCACCGTCAACGGCGTGTCGAAGGCCTATGCGATGACCGGCTGGCGCATCGGCTATGCCGGCGGCCCGCGCGAGCTCATCAAGGCGATGGCCGTCGTCCAGAGCCAGGCGACCTCCTGCCCTTCGTCGGTCAGCCAGGCGGCCTCCGTCGCGGCGCTGACCGGCCCGCAGGATTTCCTGAAGGAACGCACCGCAAGCTTTCAGCGCCGCCGCGACCTCGTCGTCAACGGGCTGAACGCGATCGACGGTCTCGATTGTCGCATCCCGGAAGGCGCCTTCTACACCTTCTCCGGCTGCGCCGGCATGCTCGGCAAGGTGACGCCCTCTGGCAAGACGATCGAAACCGATACGGACTTCTGCGCCTATCTGCTCGAAGACGTCCATGTCGCCGTCGTTCCGGGTTCGGCTTTCGGCCTTTCGCCCTTCTTCCGCATTTCCTATGCGACCTCGGAAGCGGAGCTGAAGGAAGCGCTGGAGCGCATCGCCGCCGCCTGCGCGCGGCTGTCGTGAGGTCGTTGACTGGCCCTCACAGACTTTCGAACTGCCCCTCACCCTAACCCTCTCCCCGCACGCGGGGAGAGGGGACGTGCCCTGTAAGACGCCGCTTGAGAAGGCCGCGAGGGGGTCCCGCGAGTCCCTTCTCCCCGCCTGCGGGGAGAAGGTCGCGGCAGCGGGATGAGGGGCACTTCGCGCTCCTCCCCCGCCCCTCAAAACGTCGGCGGCGTGCAGGCGCTGATCACCTCGCAGGGCATCGGCCCGACGCAGCGGAACCGATGCGGCCGGCGGCTTTCGAAATAGTACGCATCCCCCGGCCCCAGAATGCGCCGCTCGTCGTCGACGGTCACCTCCAGCCGCCCGGAAAGCACGATCCCGCCCTCCTCGCCTTCATGCACCAGTGGCACCTTGCCGGTATCCGCCCCCGGCTGGTAGCACTCCTTCAGGATCTGCAGGCTGCGGCCGAAAAGATTGTCGCCGATCTGGCGGTAGGAAATCGGCCCCTTGCCGATCTCCACCAGTTCCTCCGCCGCATAGAACGCCTTGCGCGGCTTTTCCGGTTCGAAGGAGAAAAACTCGGCAAGCCCGATCGGAATGCCATCGAGAATGCGTTTTAGGGCGCCGACCGACGGGTTCGAGGCATTCGATTCGATCAGCGAGATGGTGGAGTTGGTGACCCCGGCCCGCTTGGCAAGTTCGCGCTGCGAGAGATTGTGCATCAGCCGGACATGGCGCAGCCGGTTGCCAATATCGACGGTCATCGCAGATCCCGTGTTGACGTTGTTCGGAATATCGAAACTCTAGCAAGCAGTTTGCATAAACTACAGTGGCTTAGCTGAGCGAAGAAAAGGACTTGTTCGGCAATCCAAATCATGGCGTCAATCGCGAACACCACAGGAGGATGCCATGGACGCCCACAACAAGCCCAACACCCCGGTTCTCGACAGCTACTGGATGCCGTTTACCGCCAACCGCCAGTTCAAGGCCGCGCCCCGCCTGCTGGCGAGTGCCGAGGGCATGCACTACACCAGCGTCGACGGCCGCACGATCCTGGACGGCACCGCCGGCCTCTGGTGCGTCAATGCCGGCCATGGCCGTCGGCAGATCGCCGCCGCGGTC
Source organism: Sinorhizobium psoraleae (assembly GCF_013283645.1). Lineage (GTDB taxonomy): Bacteria > Pseudomonadota > Alphaproteobacteria > Rhizobiales > Rhizobiaceae > Sinorhizobium > Sinorhizobium psoraleae. The sequence continues at coordinate 149,796 of NZ_JABEKV010000001.1, read as the reverse complement.
GAGCGCCAGCTTTCGACCATGGATTTTGCTCCTTCCTTCCAGATGGGCCATCCGATCGCCTTCGACTTCGCCGAGCGGCTGGCCGAGATCGCGCCCGGCCCGGCCGGCGCCAAGCTCGACCGTGTGTTCTTCACCGGTTCCGGCTCGGAATCGGTCGACACGGCGCTGAAGATCGCTCTTGCCTACCAGCGGTCGATCGGCCAGGGCACGCGCACGCGCCTGATCGGCCGCGAGCGCGGCTATCATGGCGTCGGCTTCGGCGGCATTTCGGTTGGCGGCATCGTCAACAACCGCCGCGTCTTCCCGCAACTCCCGGGCTCCGCCCATCTGCGCCATACCCATGACCCGGCGAAGAATGCCTTCGTCAAGGGCCAGCCCGAGCATGGCGCGGAACTCGCCGACGATCTCGAAAGGCTGGTGGCGCTTCATGGCGCCGAAACCATCGCCGCGTGCATCGTCGAGCCCGTTGCCGGCTCCACCGGCGTGCTGATCCCGCCGAAGGGTTATCTCGAGCGGCTGCGCGCGATCTGCGACAAGCACGGCATTCTCCTGATCTTCGACGAGGTGATCACAGGCTTCGGCCGCCTCGGCGCGACCTTCGCGGCCGACTATTTCGGCGTCACTCCGGATCTCGTCACCACCGCCAAGGGCCTCACCAACGGCGCGATCCCGATGGGCGCGGTCTTTGCGAGTCGCAAGGTGCACGACGCGCTGATGCACGGGCCGGAGGGCCAGATCGAGCTCTTCCACGGCTATACCTATTCCGGCCATCCGGCCGCCTGCGCCGCCGGTATCGCCACGCTCGACATCTATCGCGACGAGGGCCTGATGACGCGCGTTGCCGATCTGCAGGAGGACTGGCACGAGGCGATGCATTCGCTGACGGGCCTGCCGCATGTCATCGACATCCGCACCATCGGCCTCATCGCCGGTATCGAACTCAAATCACGTGACGGCGCACCCGGCGCGCGCGCCTACGACGTCTTCGTCGATTGTTTCGAGAGAGGCCTCTTGATCCGCGTCACCGGCGACATCATCGCCTTCTCGCCACCACTGATCGTCGAAAAGAAGCATTTCGGCGAGATCGTCTCGACCCTCGCCGACGCGCTGAAGCGGGTGAGATAAGCGACAGCAACTCAAAGTGCTACAACGCCGTGCGTCTGAAAAGACGCACGGCGTTGTAGTGCGTCCGGCCGCAGCGCTTCAGCATATCAGTATCGCACGGAAATCGTTGACGTTCGTGCCGGTCGGGCCGGGCACGAAAAGGTCGCCGCTGGCCGAGAAGGCCGACCAGGCGTCGTGGCGGGCGAGATGTGCACGAGGATCGACGCCCGCCGCGCGCATGCGGGCGACACTCTCTCCGTCGGCAAAGGCGCCGGCATTGTCTTCCGAGCCGTCTATACCGTCGGTATCGGCGGCAAGCGCATCAATGCCGGTAGCGCCTTCGATGTCGAGCGCCAGCGACAAGAGGAACTCGCTGTTGCGCCCGCCCTTGCCGTAGTTGTTGCCGGAAATCGTCACGGTCGTCTCGCCGCCGGAGAGCAGCACGACAGGCTTTTCAAAGGGGCGATTTTGCAACGCCACCTCGCGGGCGAGCGCCGCATGCATACGACCGATGTCGCGCGCCTCGCCTTCGATCGCGTCCGAGAGGATCGCGGCCTCGATACCCACATCCCGGACACGCGCCGCTGCGGCCTCCAGCGAGACGCTCGCCGAGGCGATCACATGGCATTCGTTGCGAGCAAAGGCGGGATCGTCGGGCTCAGGTGCTCGGGCGGCCTCGGATGAGAGATGCGCCGCCACCCGCTCGGGCAAGGCCATCGCGTAGCGTGCGACGATCTCGCGCGCTTCCTCAAGGCTCGACCGATCCGGCACCGTGGGGCCTGAAGCGACGAAGGCCGGATTGTCGCCCGGAACGTCCGAGACGACGAGGCTGACGACACGCGCCGGCGACGCGGCAAGAGCAAGCCGCCCGCCCTTGATGCGCGAAACGTGCTTGCGCACCACGTTCATCGCCGAGATCGGCGCTCCGGAGGCGAGCAGTGCCCGGTTGACGGCAATCTCGTCCTCGAGCGCCAGCCCCGTGGGAGGCGCCGGCAAGAGCGCCGAGCCGCCGCCGGAAATCAGCGCCACCACCAGATCGTCCGCCGTCAGTCCCTCGACCAACTTGAGGAGCGCGGAGGATGCCGCAAGCCCGGCCTCGTCCGGCACGGGATGCGCGGATTGCAGCACCGTGATGCGCTCGCATTTTTCGACCGGCCCATGGCGGGCGACGACGGCACCATCAAGGGGACCATCCCAAAGCCGCTCGAAGGCGACCGCCATCTGGCTTGCGGCCTTGCCGGCGCCGATGACGATCGTGCGCCCCTTCGGTCTCTCCGGCAGATGAGCGCGGATAGCGGCATAAGGATCGGCGGCCGCGACGGCAGCCTCGAAGAGGGAGGTCAGGAAGGAGCGCGGCTCGATCGATGCCATGGAATCAGTCCGGTATCTCTAGATCATAGACGAAGACACCTTGGACGCCGCCTTCCGCCGCCGCAACGATTTTTCCACCGGTCTTGCGATGTTCCGGATCATCGAGATAGGTGTCACGCGCGGCCGCGTCGGCGAAATCGACGATGAAGCCTTCGCCGTAACCCTTGTCCATGCCAAGCTCTGGGCTGACATTCGCGCCGATGTGCACGGCCAGCAGACCCGGGAGGCGGTCTTTCAGCGCGGCAATCTCGTCGAAGAGCGCCGTCTTCTCGGCATTCGTCACCGCCGGGCGGAAGCGGATGAAGACACAGTGTCGGATCATGTTTCCTCCCGACGTGAGCGATTGCAGGAAAGTAGCGGTTTCCGTCCGCCTCTAGCGAACCTCGGCTCGCGCTCGCGCGCGCGTGTCGTTGCGCTCGTGCTGGAAAATCGCAGGCGGCAGCGCCGGCAGGCCGCGGATGATGTCCGCCCCCTTCTCACCCATCATGATCGTCGGCCCGTTGGTGTTGCAGGACGGCACGCGCGGCATCACCGAACTGTCGCAGACCCGCAAACCGTCGAGCCCGCGCACCTTGAGCTCCAGATCGACCACCGCCGTCGCATCCGTACCCATCTTGCAGGTGCCGACCGGATGGTGATCGGTCTTGGCGTTGGCGCAACCGTATTCGAAAAGCTGCTCTTCGGTCCGGATGTCGTTACCCGGCAAACGTTCCGCGAGCACATAGGGCTTCAGTGCCGGCTGCTGCATAATTTCGCGGGCGATCCTGAGACCCTCGAGCGACATCTTGCGGTCGTGCGGATCTTCCCAATAGTTCGGGTCGATGAGCGGAGCGGCGGCCGGATCGGAGGAGGAAAGCCGGACGGTGCCGCGCGAGCGCGGATGCAGATAGGCGGAGTTGAGCGTGACCCCTGCATTCTTGAGGCGCGCGACGCCGGCCTCGATGCCGGAGCCGAGACCGAGATGGAACTGGATGTCCGGCGAGCGTGCGTCGGGATCGGCATACCAGAAGCCGCCGGTCTCGAAGAGCGACGAGGCGACAGGTCCGGTGCGGAAGAGCACGTATTGCAGACCGGCCCAAAGCGTGCGGTGCAGCTTGGCGACGTTGTCGTAGGTGTGATCGCCAGTGCATTCCGATATGACGAAGAGATCAAGGTGGTCCTGAAGATTGCCGCCGACGCCCGGGAGATCGTGGCGAACCTCGACGCCGACCGCGCGCAGGTGGTCGGCCGGGCCGATACCCGATTGCAGCAGCAGCTTCGGCGATCCGATCGCGCCCGAAGAGATGAGCACCTCGCGGTCCGCCCGGATCGTTTCGCTGCCCCTGGACGTCACCACCTCCACACCGACCGCTCGCCTGCCTTCGAGCACGATGCGGGCGACGCGCGCACCGGCGCGCACCGTCAGGTTTTTTCGGTCCTTGATCGGCGAGAGATAGGCAAGCGACGCGGAAGAGCGCCGGCGGTTTCGTTGCGTCAGTTGATAGAAGCCGACCCCCGCCTGCTGTTTTCCGTTGAAATCGTGGTTGTAGGGGATGCCGAGCTCCTGGCCCGCGCGGATATAGGCGTCGCAGATCGGCAGTGCCGAGACCGGCATCGAGACCCCGAGCGGTCCGCCATAGGAGTGATAGTCGTCGGCAAAGCGCTGGTTGTCTTCGGCCCGCTTGAAATAGGGCAGCACGCTTCGGTAGTCCCAGCCGGTGCAACCGTCTTCGCGCGCCCAAAGGTCATAGTCGACCGCATTGCCGCGGGTATAGAGCTGCGCGTTGATCGACGAACCGCCACCAATCACCTTCGCCTGGGTGTAGCGCAGCACCCTGCCCTTCATGTGCTTCTGCGGCACCGTCTGCCAGCCCCAGCTCGCGACGCCTTTGGTCATCTTGGCGAAGCCGGCCGGCATATGGAACAGCGGATTCCAGTCACCGCCACCGGCTTCGAGCAGCAGCACCTTGACCGTCGGGTCCTCACTCAAGCGGTTGGCAAGAACACAGCCCGCGGGGCCGGCGCCGGTGATGATGTAGTCGTATGTCATTCGCTATTTTCCTCCAGAGTTTGCGATTTGGATCGTTCCAAATCGCAAACGCAAAACGACTCCGATGCGCATCTCCCGCCTGCTCCTTCAAAGACGGCTGATGGAAAGCCCGCCATCGGCCTGGATGACCGAGCCCGTGGCGAAGCCGAACTGCCCGCCGGCGAGCCCGGCGACGATCCTGCCGATGTCGTCGGGCTCTCCCCATCGCCGCATCGGCACCAGCCCATCCGCAATCAGGGCATCGTATTTGCCCGACACCGTTGCGGTCATGTCGGATCGGATGATGCCGGGTCGAACTTCGAAGACAGAGATACCGGTCTCGGCCAATCTCAGCGCCAGTCCCTGGCTGAAGGCGGCAAGTCCCGCCTTGCTCATGCAATAGTCGAGCCGCTCCGGCGATGTCATCGCGGCCGAGACCGAAGTGATGTTGATGATGGAGCGCGGACCGGCGGCCTTCGCCCCGAGCATTGCCTTCAACACCGCCTGCGTGAAGAAAACCGTGCCGCGCAGGTTGATGCCGACGATCGTGTCGAAGTTCTCGGGCTTCAGATCGAGGAAATCGCCGCGCACGACGGAAGCGATCCCGGCATTGTTGACGAGGCAATCGATCCTGCCGAACGCGTCGATTACCGCGTCCACGGTCGCCTGATGGGTGGAGAGATCGGCGAGATCGCCCTGGAGAAAGGTCGCCCGCACGCCGTATGTCCCGAGTTCCGCGAGCACCGGTGCTACACCATCGGCATCGCCGATGCCTGTGATGGCGATGTCGAAGCCGCTTGCCGCGAGCGCCCGCGCGATGCCGAGGCCGATGCCACGTCGGCCACCGGTGACGATCGCGGCGGGACGTGCTTTCTCCGTCATGACCGAAGATCCTCTTTAATAATGTGATCCGCGACGCGCAGCGCCTGCGCCGCAACCGTCAGCGCCGGATTTACCGCCGCCGAAGTCGGCAGGAAGCCGGCATCGACGACGAAGAGGTTCGGGTGATCGAATGCGCGGCAATAGACGTCGAGTGGCGCCTCATCCGGGTCCTTGCCGATCCTGACGGTGCCGCACTGATGCGACGGCGTACGCTTGTCGAAGGCCCGGGCGAGAACGACCGGGAAGCCGGCCCTTCTCAGCACCGCCTTCAACCTGGCGACGAGATCGAGATGGGCCTGCCAATTGGTGCGCACCCATTTCAGTACCACGCGGTCGCCATCGACCATGACCCGGCTGTCCGGTGACGGCAGGTCCTCGCTCATGGCGTAGAAGTCGATGCCGCGGGCCGAGACCTGGTTCAGGAGCCATTCCGGCATGGCCGGCATGTTCGCCTTCAGGATCGCGCCGGAGACGCGGCCGAGCAGCTGGATATTGCCGAGCGGCGGCCCCCCTGCCCCATCCGAAAGATAGAAATCGTTGAGACCGAAGGTCTTCTGATAGATGGAATCGTTGCGGTACCAGGGGCTGAGCGCGATCACCGCACTCGAATTGTGGTTCATGAAATTGCGCCCCACCTGGTCGGATCGGTTTGCAAGCCCGGCCGGATTGCGGTCGTCGGCCGAGCGCAACAGCAGGACAGCCGATTGTACGGCCCCGGCCGAGAGGATGACCAGCTTCGGCGAAACGCTGTGCTCCGCCCCCTCCTTGACGTAGTGAACAGTCTCGATCGCCTTGCCGTCGGGCGCGGTCGCAAGCCGCGTCACGCGCGAGCCGGTCTGCAGCCGGACGTTCGGATATTCGAGTGCTGCGGCCAGCGCCGCCGTCTCCGCATCCATCTTGCCGTCGAAGCTGTTCGGATGCGCATCCCAAGGGGTCTTGCCCTTGGCGAGCCAGCGCTCGATGTCGATGCCGAGCGGCAGCGAATAGGGGTGCAGGCCGATCTCTGCCAAGCACTTGCGAACCCTGGCGATCGCCGGTTCGTCCGCAACGGGGCCATGAGGATAATCGCGCGAGTGCGCCGGCTCGGTCGGATCTTCACCGAGCCTCCCGCGCACCTGATAGAGCGCCTCCGCCTTGGAATACCACGGCTCCAGCTCGTCGTAAGCAAACGGCCAAGCGGGCGAAACGCCGTCGAGATGCTGCATCTCCTCGAAGTCCTCCCGGCGATAGCGGGTCAGCACCGCGCCGTAGAATTTCGAGTTGCCGCCGACATTGTAGTAATTGCCGGGATTGAAGCCGACGCCGCCCGCCTCGTACCAGGTTTCCTTCGGCCGGAAATGGCCGCGCTGGAAGATCGCCCGCTGGTCACGGTTTTCCGGGCGGTCCTCGATGTGACCGCCTGCTTCGAGGATCAGGATCTCGGCGCCCGACGGCGCGAGCCCCGCCGCCACGGTCGCGCCGCCGATTCCCGATCCGATGATGACGATATCCGGCTCAGTCCGCATCGCCATGCTCACGCGATCCGCATCTGGCTTTGCGGATCGAAGAACACCGCCTTGTCGAGGTTGAAGGCGAGCCGCGACGTTTGACCGGGTGCGATGCGCGCGTCGGCGCGCAGTCGGGCGACGATTTCCTTGCCGCCGAGACGCGTCACCGCAAAGGTGTCGGAGCCGGCCGGCTCGACCACCTCGATCAGGCACTCGCCTTCCGCGACATATTTCGCGTTACGGTCGGCACCGTCGGGGTCCGTCAGGGCCTCCGGCCGGATGCCGAACACGACATCCTTGCCGGCATAGGCGGATAGCGCGCCGTTATGCGGCACGGCGAGCTTCAATGGCTCGGCGTTCGGCCGCGCCAGCGTGACTGCTACATCGGCGCCAGTCTTTTCGATGCGGGCAGTCAGCAGGTTCATCGCCGGTGACCCCATGAAGTCGGCGACGAACATGTTGGCCGGATTGTTGTAGATCTCGGCCGGCGAGCCGAACTGCTGCAACACCCCATCCCTCAAGACGGCGATCTTGGTGGCGAGCGTCATCGCCTCGATCTGGTCGTGCGTCACGTAGACGATCGTGGTCTTCATGCGGTGATGCAGGCGCTTGATCTCGGTGCGCATATCGACACGCAGTTTCGCATCAAGGTTCGACAGAGGCTCGTCGAAGAGGAAGACCTGCGGATTGCGTACGAGCGCGCGGCCCATGGCGACGCGCTGGCGCTGGCCACCGGAAAGCTGGCTCGGCTTGCGGTCGAGGAGATGGCCGATCTGCAGCATGTCGGCAACCTGCTTGATCGCCTTCTCGCGCTCCTCCTTCGGCACGCCGCGGATTTCCATGCCGAAGGCGATGTTTCCGGCGACCGTCATGTTCGGGTAGAGCGCATAGGACTGGAACACCATGGCGATATCGCGCTTCGACGGGTGAAGCCCCGAGACCGACCGGCCGTTGATTGCGATGTCCCCCGAGGTGATCGGTTCCAGGCCCGCGATCGTGTTCAGGAGGGTCGACTTGCCGCAGCCCGACGGACCGACGAGGACGAGGAACCCGCCCTTCTCGATCTCCAGGTTGATGTCCTTGAGGATTTCAAGAGAGCCGTAGGATTTGCGCAGGTTGCTGATTTTCAAGAAAGACATGAGCTTATCCTTTCACGGCGCCGGACATCAGCCCGCGGACGAAGTAGCGGCCGGACACGATGTAGACGATGAGCGTTGGCAGGGCGGCGAGGATCGCGCCCGCGAAGTGGACGTTGTATTCCTTGACCCCCGTGGACGACGAAACCAGGTTGTTGAGCGCGACCGTCATCGGCGTCGAAAAGGGTCCCGAGAACGAGGCACCGAACAGGAAGTCGTTCCAGATATTGGTGAACTGCCAGATCACCGACACGACAATGATCGGCCCGGAAGACGGCAGCATGATGCGCCGGAAGATCTGGAAGAAGCTCGCGCCGTCGATCTGCGCCGCGCGCACCAGTTCGGTTGGGAAGGCCTCGTAGTAGTTGCGGAAATAAAGCGTCGTGAAGCCGATGCCGTAAACCACATGCACGAGGATCAGCCCCCAGATCGATCCGGCAATACCTAGCACGCCGAGAATGCGCGCCATCGGGATCAGCACGATCTGGAACGGGATGAAGCAGGAGAGCAGCAGCATTCCGAAGAAGATGTTTGCTCCCGGAAAACGCCACTTGGTCAGCACGTAGCCGTTGAGCGCGCCAATGATCGTCGAGATGGCGACCGCCGGGACCACCATCAGGATCGAATTGATGAAGAAGGGACGAAGGCCGGTCGGCTGAACGCCGATCTGCGCCGTCGACCAGGCCGAAAGCCAGGGCTCGACCGTCCAGGTCTCCGGCAGGTTCAGCATGCCGCCCTGGCGGATTTCGTCGAGCGGCTTCAGCGAATTCACCACCATCACATAGAGCGGCAGCAGCGAATAGAGCGCAAAGAGGATCAGCGCCGTGTAGATCAGTGCCCGCGCCAGGCGGTTGTGCGAGATGACATTGTCTGGATTGGGGGCTCTCATTGGCGTTTTCCTCCCCGGATTTCGGAATAGAGGTAGGGAATGATGATCGAGAAGATCATCACCAGCATGATGATCGCCGAGGATGCGCCGATGCCCATCTGGTTGCGGGTGAAGGTGTAGGAATACATGAAGGTCGCCGGCAGTTCGGTCGCCTGGCCCGGCCCGCCGCCGGTCAAGGCGATGATGAGGTCGTAAGCCTTGATCGCAAGATGGGCGAGGACGACGAAGGCCGAGAGGAAGACGGGCCGCATCAGTGGAATGATGATCCGACGATAGATGGTGGACGTCTTCGCCCCGTCGATCTGGGCGGCCTTGATTATTTCATTGTCGACGCCGCGCAGGCCAGCCAGGAACATCGCCATGATGAAGCCGGTCGATTGCCAGACGGCGGCAATGACGACGCAGTAGATCGCGAAGTTGCGGTCCTTGATCCAGTTGAAGGAGAAGCTTTCCCAGCCCCAGAGATGCATGGTGTTCTCAAGCCCGATGCCGGGATCGAGGAACCACTTCCACGCCGTTCCGGTGACGATGAAGGAAAGCGCCATCGGGTAGAGATAGATCGGTCGAAGGAACCCCTCGGCCCTGATCTTCTGGTCGAGCAGGATGGCGAGCGCCAGCCCCAGCACCGAGCAGATGGCGATATAAAGCGTCGCGAAGATCGCGAGGTTGCTGACCGCCCGCCACCAGTGCGGCAGAGCCCAGAGCCGGCTGTAATTCAGCAGGCCGACGAAATTGTAGGACGGCAGCATCTTGCTGTCCGTCATCGAGAGGAAGCCGGTATAGGCAATGAAGCCGTAGACGAACACCAGAACTATGAGAAAGCTGGGGGCGAGCACGAGCTTGGGCAAAAGCTCCTGCAGCCGGGTGCGGCTATCCATGATCGTTACCACCGTTGACGTATCGTTTCGTTCGTTCCGCGCGTCTGCTCCTCACTCTAACCCTCCCCATTTGCGCGGAGAGGGACGGAGGTGCACCAGCTCGCCCCAACAAGGGGAAAGGGGAACGCCGGAGCGGACCGCCCTCGTCCTTCTCCCCGCGAGCGGGGAGAAGGTGTCGGCAGGCGGATGAGGGGCAATCCCTCGGTCCCGCTTACTTCGCGGCCTCGACCGCCGCGGCGAGTTCCTTCACCGCGTCTTCCGAGCTGAGCTCGCCGTTGAACTGGCGGGTCACGACGTCGTAGATCGCGTTCTTGACGGAGGCCGGGTTGGCGTGGCCATGGGCCATGGAGCCGAAGAGCGTGCCGTTTGCGTTGGCTTCCGCGAGGTCCTTGATGCCCTTCTTGCCGCAGGCGTCGAAGTCGGTATCCGGAACGTCGGTACGGGCCGGAACGGATCCCTTGACGACGTTGAAAGCCGACTGGAAGGTCGGGCTTTCGATGGCAGAGGCCATCTGCAATTGTGCCGGAACCTTGTCTTCCGAGACCTTGAACATGGCGAACTGGTCGGAGTTGAAGGTGACCGATCCTTGCGTTCCCGGGAAGCGCATGCAGACGAAATCGGTGCCCGGCACCTTCTTCGCCTTCAGGAACTCGCCCTTTGCCCAGTCGCCCATGAACTGCAGGCCGGCCTTGTTTTCGATGACCATGGCCGAAGCGAGATTCCAGTCGCGGCCGGAGAAGTTGTCGTCGACATAGGAACGGAGCTTCGTCATGCGGTCGAAGGCTTCCTTCATCTTGTCGCCGCCGAGCGCCGCCGGATCGAGGTCGATGAAGGCCTGCTTGTAGAAGTCGTTGCCGAGCGAGAGCACGACGGCGTCGAAGATCGTCGCATCCTGCCAGGGCTGACCGCCATGGGCGACCGGCGTGATGCCCTGCTCCTTGAATTTGTCGAGCAGCGCGATCAGCTCATCCCAGTTCGCCGGCTCCTTGCCGCCGGCCTTGTCGAGTGCAGCCTTGTTGATCCAGACCCAGTTCGTCGAATGGACGTTGACCGGAGCGGCGATCCAGTGGCCGTCATATTTCGAGAATTGCTGCAGGGCGGTCGGAACCACCTTGTCCCAGCCCTCCTTGGCGGCAATGTCGTCGAGGTTGCCGAGCGCGCCTTCCTTTGCCCAGTCGAGAATGTCGAAGCCGAGCATCTGCACCGCCGTCGGAGCATTACCGGAGGTGACGCGGGCGCGAAGCACGGTCATTGCTTCGGTGCCGCCGCCGCCGGCGACCGGCATATCGGTCCAGCCGATGCCCTTGCCTTCCAGATCCTTTTTGAGAACATCGAGTGCCGCAGCTTCGCCACCGGACGTCCACCAGTGCAACACTTCCACGTTCTCTGCTGCGCGCGCGGCTGTCGCCGCCAACATCAGTGCTGCAACAGCTGTCGTCGTCATCAACTTGCGCATCGTTATCCTCCCGTTTGCAAGTTACCGAAGCGGAATCTCCTCCCGCCTTTTTTGAATGCCGCCCGTCTTCACCGGACGGCAATGGGCCTGCGGCATGCGCCGCCCGGCCAATTTAAAACGTTACAAATACCACCAAGTCAAGCGCTGGGGATCGTTCCGCAGTCTTGTCACCTAAACGGCCTGAATTTGCTGGATTATACGACATCGCGGGCATGATGCAGCGCAACAAAATTGGCTCCGTTCGTCCATTTAAAACGTTTTCATCATACGATTGCCTAATGGTTCGCGTCACGTTACAAAACCGCTCTTGATCGTTCGCAGGAAAGAACCATTGGCAGCTCGCTCCAAATCCGTCAGGTCCGGCAACGGCCCGGCAAACAGCCGCGGCAAGCCGACGCTGCGCACCATCGCGGACATCACCGGTCTTGCCGTCACCACCGTGTCGCGGGCGCTGGCCAACGCCCCGCAGATATCGATCGACACGCGCAACCGCGTCCGCCAGGTGGCGCTCGACATCGGTTACTCGCCGGACCGCGCCGCCCAGCGCCTGAAAACCGGTCGCACCAACGTCATCGCCGTCCTGCTCGAGCCGCACGAGGAAATCCTGGGTTACGGAACCTCCGTCATGGCCGGCATCGCCAAGGCGCTCCAAGGCACGTCGTACCACCTGATCGTCATGCCGAATTTCCTGAACGCCGCGAATATCGATGCGATCAACTACATCATCCGCAACAGCATGGCGGACGGCTTGATCTTCTCGCGCACCGAACCGCTCGATCCGCGGGTCATGCTGCTCTCCGAAAACGGCTTCCCTTTCGTCACGCATGGCCGCACCGAACTCGCGACGGCGCATGCCTTCGTCGACTACGACAATTTCACTTTCGCCTACGAAGCGACGCGCCGGCTGATCGCAAAAGGGCGGCGCAAGCTGGCGCTCATCAGCGGTCCAGCGGGCTACACCTTCGCCGGCCACATCCAGCACGGCTTCATGACCGCGGTGCGCGAGGCCGGCTGCGCCTATGAAATTCTTTCCGACATCGATCTGGACAGCCCGGCGGGCGCCATCCGCGACCGCATTCGCCGACGTTACGCGGAGAAGGACCCTCCGGACGGTTTCGCCTGCGGCGGTGAGGTATGCGCGCTCGCAACGATCACCGGCATGACCGATTGCGGCCTGACGCTTGGGCTCGAATACGACATCGTCGCCAAGCAGACGTCGCAGTTGCTGGGCGCGATCCAGCCGCGGGTCGACACGATCTACGAGGATCTGACCGCGACCGGCGAGCATATGGGCCGCATCCTCCTGCGCCGCATCGCCGGCAGCACGGACATCAATGAACTGCAATTGCTGCTGAGTCCCGAGCTTCCCTTCGAGACGCAAGCCGCGGGCGCGGCGAGCTGAAGCCAAGGCGACAGGCCGGCGCGCACGGGGGTGCGGATAGCGCCTCCCGATCTTTTCCTCGCTTGCCGTCGGCGTCTGCACTTTTCAGCCTCCTCCGGATCCGATCTCAGCGCGGCATCCACCAGCTGGTGCGCTGGCCGATATGCATGTTGAGCGTCTTGGTCTCGGTATAGTCCTCCACTGCATGGCGCCCGAGTTCGCGGCCGAGACCGGATTGCCGGTAGCCGCCGAAGGGCAGTTCGGACGCGCCGTCCATGAAGGTGTTCATCCAGATCGTTCCGGCGCGCACGCGCCGTCCGATCGTGAGACACGTGTCGAAATCGCGACTCCAGACGCCGGCCGAGAGCCCGTAGTCGATGGAGTTGGCGATACGGATCGCCTCCTCCGTCGTGTCGAAGGTGAGGACGGAGAGGACCGGACCGAACACCTCTTCCTGGGCGACCGCCATTTCCGGCCGGACGGCCGAGAGGATGGTCGGCGCCATGAACTGCCCCATGCCGAGATCGAGCGCCGCACCGCCATGGGCAACGGTCGCGCCATCACTCGAGGCCGAAGAAACATAGCCAGCGATCTTTTCGAGATGCTGGGGCGTGATGATTGCACCAACCTGCGTTTCAGGGTCGAGCGGATCGCCGACCTTCACCTTGGCCGAGAGGCTGGCGATGCGCGCCGTGACCTCGTCGGCGATGTCGCGGTGGAGAATCAGCCGCGAGCCGGCATTGCAGCATTCGCCAGCATTGAAATAGGCACCGAAGACGGCGGCATCGATTAATTCGTCGAGGTTGGCATCCGGGTAGACGATCTGCGGGTTCTTGCCGCCGAGTTCGAGCGAGACCTTCTTCAGCGTTTGCGCGGCGTTCGCCATGGTAAGCCGGCCGACACCGGTCGAGCCGGTGAAGGAAACCATGTCGACATCCGCGTGGCTCGTGAGCGGTGCGCCGGCCTCCGGCCCCGTGCCGACGATGATGTTGACGACGCCGGCCGGCACACCAGCCGCCTCGAGAATTTCGCCGAGAACGAGGGTCGAGCCGGACGTCAGTTCCGACGGTTTCACCACCGTCGTGCAGCCGGCGGCAAGTGCGAAGGGCAGCTTCTGGCTGACGATCAGGAAGGGGAAATTCCACGGCGTGATGATCGAAACCACGCCGATCGCTTCGCGCAGCACGACCCCGAGCGTGCCGTCGCCGAGGGTATTGTAGCTTTCGCCGGAGAGATCGCGGGCGAGTGCAGCGGCATAACGCCAGATGTCGGCCGCGCCGGCCAGTTCGCCCTTGGCTTGGCTGATCGGCTTGCCGGATTCGATCGCATCGAGAAAGGCGAGTTCATCGGTGCGCGCGGCGATCATGTCGGCGGCGCGCAGCAGGATCAGCGACCGCTCCGACGCGGTCATCCGCGGCCAGCGACCGTCATCGAAGGCGCGCCTTGCCGCCGCGATCGCGCGTTCGGCATCGATCTTCGTCGCCGCCTGGTAACGGCTGACGGTCACGCCATGGCCGGGCGCCACCCGCTCGATCGTGCGGCCTTCGGCGCCATCGACCCACTTGCCGTCGATCAGCATCCGGAATTCGCGAACCTTGTAATCGCCGAGCGCCTTGGGTTTCACCAGAACCGTCATCACCATTCTCCCTTGAAGCGCGCTTCGCGCTTTTCGCTGAAGGCCGCGACGCCCTCCTTGAGATCGCCGGTCTTGGCGACAAGGATCGAGCCCAGCGCCTCGACTGCCGCGCCCTTGTCCTCGCCGTTCGCCGAGGCGATCATCAGTTTCGATATTTCCAGCGCCGCGGGCCCGCGGCTTGCGATGCGGGCGGCATAGTCCCGCGCAGCCTGCATGACCGTGCCCGTCTCGACGACGGCATCGACCAGCCCTTCGGCCTTCGCCCCTTCCGCCGAGAACATCTCGCCGCCGAGCACCATGCGCCGCACGATCTGCGCACCGAAGCGGGAGACGAGCCGTTGTGTGCCCGACCAGCCGGGCACCATGCCGAGGCTCGTTTCGGGAAGTCCGATCTTTACCTGCTTTTCGGCGATGCGGATGTCGGCCGCCGCCGCCAGTTCCAGCCCACCGCCGAGCGCGTGGCCGTTCAAGGCTGCGATCACCGGCATGCGGAGCGTCGCCAGCCGTTCGAAGACACGATGGCCGAAGCGCACCCAGTCGTGACCGAATTCGGCCGCGTCCATGCCGCCCCAGGCCTTGATGTCGCCGCCAGCAGAGAAGGCCTTGCCCTCGCCGGTCAGGATCGCGACGCGCACATCGCGGTTCGCCTCGACCGTGTCGCAGGCGGCAGCGAGGGCCTTCAGCATATCGATGTCGAAGGCGTTGAGCTTTTCAGGCCTGGACACGGTCATGATCGCGACGGCGTCCTCGACCTCGACCCGCATGCGTTCGTCAGCCATGGGTGCCTCCCGCGATGCTTCGCGCGGCCTTCGCCGGCAAAGTCAGACCGAGCGGCGCCTCGTTGAACAGCGCGCTATCCATCTGCTTCAGCTGGTCGGACACGATCAACGGAAATTCCGACTGGTCGAGGATATGTTCCTGCAGGTCCGCGCCGGGCGCGATTTCGGTGAGCACGATGCCGTCGGGCGTCAGCTTCATCACGCAACGCTCAGTCACATAGGTGACGTCCTGCCCCTGCTCGACCGCGCGGCGGCCGGAGAAAGTCACGTGCTCGACCTGATCGACAAGCTTTTTCAGCTTGCCTTCCCTCTCTATGACAAGCCTGCCGTCGGCGACCGCGAGTTTTGCGCCGGCATTGAACATGCCCGAGAAGACGATCTTTTTCGCCCGCGCGGTGATGTCGACGAAGCCGCCCGCACCCGCCGTCACATGCGGGCGGAAGCTGAGCTTCGACACGTTGACCGATCCGGTGCGGTCGATTTCCAGGAACGAAAGCAGCGAGGCATCGAAGCCCGCGCCCTGGAAATAGGTGAACTGGTAGGGCGACGGCATGAAGGCGTCGGCATTCGACGCGCAGCCGAAGGCGAAATCGAGGAGCGGCACGCCGCCAACCGCCCCCTGCTCGATCACCCAGGTGACCGCGCCGTGCAGACCTTCCTCCAGCAGGATCCGCGGCACGTTGGCGGAAATTCCGAAACCGAGATTGACCGCACTGCCCGCTTCGAGCTCCTGCGCGACGCGGCGGGCAATCACCTTCTGGATGCTGAATTCGGGAACGCGGAAGCTGTCGAGCGGGCGGAAGATCTCGCCGGAGATGGCGGGATCGTAAAGCGTCTGGGTCGTCTGCTTCTGGTCCGGATCGACGACCACATAGTCGACCAGCACGCCTGGCACGCGGACGTCATGCGGTCTCAGCGACCCTTCCTTGGTGATGCGCTTGACCTGGGCAATCACGATTCCGCCGTTGTTGCGTGCGGCAAGCGCTTGGTCCAGCCCGCCGAGATAGGCGCCCTCATGCTCATAAGTGAGATTGCCGCGCTCGTCCGCCGTCGTTGCCCGGATGATCGCCACCTGAGGCGTGATCGCCTTGAAATAGAGCCAGTCCTCGCCCTCGAAGGTGACCTTCTTCACGACAGGCTCGGCTGCGGCGGACGCGTTCATGGCACAGCCTTCGCGTGACGGATCGACGAAGGTATCGAGCCCGACCTTGGTCATGACGCCCGGGCGTTTCGCCGCCGCCTCGCGATGCATGTCGAAGAGAATGCCGGAAGGAATGTTGTAGGCGGCCACTTCGTCGGCACCGATCATCTGCCAGATCAGCGGCGGTTCGGCGCTGGACGGACCGGAGGGATAGGACCCTCCGATGATCTTCTTCAGGAGGCCCTTCTTGGCGATGTAATCGACACCCTTGATCCCGCTCATGTCACCGGCCGCGATCGGATGCAGGGTCGTCAGGTCGCGCGGATGGCCGGTCGCGTTGAAGCGCTCGCCGATAGCCTTCAGCATCAGGTCCGGGCAGCCGAGGCCACTGGAGGAGGAGACGGAAACGACCGCGCCGTCGGGTATCAGGGCCGCCGCTTCCGCCGGTGAAATGTGCTTGCTCATGGAGTTCAAAGTCCCGTTTCGATCTGGACGGCCATGCCGGTGGCCGCCGCCTTCACCACCGCGAGGCCGGCCGCCAGCGACCAAACTCCGTCTTCGCCGGTGGCGGAGGGTGCGCCGTTCCCCTCAATCGCGGCGTGGAAGGCCGCAAGCGCCGTCTCGTAGAGATTGCGGTGGTCGAGAGGCAGTTCGCTCTCGCCCTCTTCATCGCGCAGAACGACGGTGCCGACGGGCCGCTGCGTCATCACGTTGCGACCGATCAGCGAGCCTTCGGTGCCGTGCACTTCGAGGCCGGTCTCGGCATATTTCGTCGTAAAAGCATCGTGGAACTGGGCGATCACGCCCGAACGGAAGCGTAAGACCCCCATGACGCCATCCTCCAGCCCCTCCTTGCCCATGCCGGCGCTATGGCTGATCGCCACCGCCTCGATCGGGTCGTCGTTAAGGATGAAACGCAGCGTGTCGGCGTCGTGCACGGTGATATCGAGGATGACGCCACCGCCGGCCTCCGGCTTGTCGAGCCGCCAGCCCTGCAGATGCGGCGGCAGATAGACGGCGTGGAACACCCGCGCCGCAATCGGCCTGCCGATCCGGCCCGCGGCGATCGCTTCGCGCATGGCGCGATGCGTGGCGGCATTGCGTAGGTGATGATTCGTGCCGAGCACGACGCCGGCCTCACACGCCGTCAGCACCATTTCGCAACCATCGTTGAGATTCATCGCCAGCGGCTTCTCACAGAGAACGTGCTTGCCGGCACGGACCGCCGCCAGCGCCTGATCGTGGTGCAACTCGTTGGTTGTCGAGATGTAGACGCCATCGATATCCGGGTCGCCGACGAGCTCGTCGAGGCGCGTGACGGCCTTGGCGATGCCGTTCTCCGCCGCGTAAGCCTGGCCCCGCTCCGCGCTCGAACTCATCACCGAGACGACCTCTCCCCCCGTGGCGCGGATGGCGCCGATTACCCACTCGCGCGCGATCGTGCTCGCGCCGATCAGTCCCCAGCGAATCATGACGAGACCTCCTTCATTCTTCGTTCGGCCGCTGCGCCGCAGCTCTGGCGGACGACAAGCCGCACCGAGCTGACGATCGCTTCCGGTTCCGCGCGGCCCGCTTTGATCTGCTTCAAAAGCAATTCCGCCGCGCGCTCGCCCATGCCCTGCGGATCGACGGAAACCGTGGTGAGCGCCGGCACCGCCGTCTTCGCCTCGATCACGTCGTCGAAGCCGATCACGGCAAAATCCGCCCCCGGCTCCAGCCGCCGTGCCCGCAAGCCGTCGCAAACTCCGAAGGCGACGGCGTCGTTGAAGCAGAGCGCCGCGGTCGGCCGTTCTTTCAGCATCATCGCCTGCTCGATGGCCGTGACGCCACCGGCGCGCGACGGTGCGGAGCCGATGACCAGCTCACTTTGCGGGCCGAGTCCGGCCTCTAGCAGCGCATCCCGATAGCCGCGCACGCGTGACTCGAAGACTGCGGTATCGGCAAAGCCGCCCAGAAAGGCGATGCGGCGGTGGCCGCGCTCGATCAGGTGACGGACGGCAGCAACAGCGCCGGCGTGATTGTCCGACGTCAGCGAGGAAACGCCGGCACCGGCAATATCGCGAACGACGAGCACGACGGGAATGCCGCTCTCGACGAGCGGCGCGAGATCGGAGGCTTCGGTTCCACGCGCCGGCGAAATGATGAGACCCGACACGCCGTGCTCGCGCATGGACGCGATCACCTCGCGCTGGCGCTCGATTTTTTCGCTGGTATTGGCGAGGAACTGCACGAAACCGGCGGACTGCACGACGGCATCGACACCGACCGCGAGTTCAGCGAAGAAGCTGTTGGTCAGGTCATTGACGACGATGCCGATGATCTTCGACTTCGACTGGCGCAAATTCGCGGCGCTGCGGTTGTAGACATAGCCAAGCTCGCGGATCGCCGCGTTCACCTTCGCCCGCGTCGCCTCATTGACGAGGGAACTCCCCTGCAGGACGAGCGACACGGTCGATTTCGACACGCCGGCGGCGCGCGCTATATCGATAACCGTTACCCGTTCCTTCGCCACGATGACCTCCCATTTCAAGTCTTGCCTTCTTAATAATTGGAACGTTCCAATTCCGTCAAGTGCTTTCTATTCACTTTTTTATGCGTGTCCGCATGGGGCAACGGAAATGCGGGTCGTACGGGTTCCTGCAAAATTGCTAGGCTGTTCAGGGAGTTAGCTGAGAGACTATGCGGGTTGGCGCCTACGCGGCGACTGGGCGGATGATCGACTCCGGGTCGCCGATTGATCAAACACCGAGCAGCTCGTCCATTTTGATCTTGAAATTTGGAACGGTCTAAATTATTCAGTGACCGCAACATAAGTGGAGGATCAATGCCGATGACCAGCCTGACGCTGCCGCGCCAAGACGGCTCACTCGAACATTACCGGCTGCAGGGAACGCCCATTGCCCGGCCTGCCCAGGTTCCGACCTTCAATCGCATCGCCTACGCGGCCGCCCATGTCGTCTCCGATCCGCTGCGCGATAGCGATCCTTGGGGAAGGCCGGCGATCGACTGGGACGCGACGATGGCCTTTCGCCATCACCTCTGGAGCCTCGGCTTCAAGATCGCCGAGGCAATGGACACCGCCCAGCGCGGCATGGGGCTTGCGTGGCCGGACGCGCAGGAGCTGATCCGCCGTTCGCTTGCCGAGGCGAAGAGCGTTGCGGGCGCCGATCTCGCCTGCGGCGCCGGCACCGACCATCTTTCTCCCGACGCGGCACGCTCGATTGACGACGTAATCGCCGCCTATGAGGAGCAGATCGGCTTCGTCGAGGCTGAGGGCGGCCGGGCGATCATGATGGCGAGCCGGGCGCTTGCCCGCGTAGCGCGTTTCGGCGACGACTACCGTCGTGTCTACGGCCACATCCTGCGTCAGGCCAAGGACAAGGTCGTGCTTCATTGGCTTGGCGACATGTTCGACCCTCAGCTTAGAGGGTATTGGGGATCGGAAACCTTCGAGGAAGCGCTCGAAACCGTTCTGGCGATCATCGGAGAAAACAGCGAGAAGGTCGAAGGCATCAAGATTTCGTTGCTCGACAACGCCAAGGAAGTGGCGCTGCGCAATGGCCTTCCGGAGGGCGTTCTCTGCTTCACCGGCGACGATTTCAACTACGCGGAACTGATCGAGGGGGACGGCCAGAAATACAGCCATGCGCTGCTCGGCATTTTCGACGCCGTGGCGCCCTCGGCTTCGAAGGCGCTTGCCGCCCTGGCAGATGGCGATGTCGCCACCTTCCGCGGCGTGATCGAGCCGACCGTGCCGCTGTCGCGCAAGATCTTTGAGGCGCCGACGCAATACTACAAGGCTGGCGTCGTCTTCCTCGCCTGGCTGAACGGCCATCAGCGCCACTTCACCTTGCCGGCTGGCCTGCAGTCCGCCCGCGGGATTCTCCACTATGCCGACGTCTTCCGCCTCGCCGACCAGGCCAATGTGCTCGACAAGCCGGAGCTGGCAGCGGCGCGGATGCGCAATTTTCTCGCCGTCCTCGGCGTCGAACAGGCGGACTAATGCATGTCGCCCAAAAGTGTGCAGCGGTTTTGGGTCAACGACATGCATAAAAACAAGGACCTAAAGCGCGTCGCATGAGTCCGATTGAACGCGACGCGCTTTAGAGCGGGATAGGGAAAGTGTGAGCGGTTTTCCGCCCGCATCCCGCTCTAACTTACTAGAATCGATCACGTTTATGATTTTAGGTCGATTCGACCTAAAATCATCGTGATCTAAGAGGCGGGCGAGGGCGGCGCTACGGCCGCCAGCCCCTTCTTTGCCAGCATCGCGTCCGGGCTCGGCAGCTTGCCACGGAAAGCCTTGTAGGCATCCTCCGGATCGATGGCGCCGCCGACCGAATAGATGTTGTCCTTGAGCTTCCGCGCGGTCTCAGGGTCGAAGGGATCGCCGGTTTCCTCGAAAGCGGCGAAAGCGTCGGCGTCGAGCACCTCCGACCACATGTAGGAATAGTAGCCTGCGGAATAGCCGTCGCCGGAAAAGACGTGCAAGAAATGCGGACTGCGGTGGCGCATGACGATCGATTTCGGCATGCCGATCCTTTCGAGCGTCGCCGCTTCCAGTGCCATGGGTTCGGCGATGCTTTCCGCCGTGTGATAGGCCATGTCGACCAGCGCCGAGGAGGTGAATTCGACGGTGGCGAAACCCGAATTGAAGGTCCTCGCCGCCAGCACCTTGTCGAGCAAGGCCTTAGGCATCGGCTCGCCCGTCCGGTAGTGCACGGCATAGGTCTTCAGGATATCCGGCACGGTCAGCCAATGCTCAAAGAGCTGTGACGGCAGCTCGACGAAATCGCGCGAAACGCCGGTGCCGGCTACGGAAGGGTAGGTGACGTTCGAGAGCATGCCGTGAAGGGCATGGCCGAACTCGTGGAACAGTGTTCGGGCATCGTCGATCGAGAGCAGGGCCGGCTTGCCGTCGGCCGGTTTCGCAAAATTGCAGACATTATAGACGATCGGGATTTCACCTTCCTCGCCATTCTTCAGCTTCAGCCTATGCTGCGACTGGAATGAACTCATCCATGCGCCGGAGCGCTTGGAGGAACGGGCGAAGTAATCGCCGAGGAACAGCGCGACCAGCTTGCCCGAGGCGTCGCGGATCTCGAAGACGCGAACATCGGGATGATAGGCCGCGATGCCCTTCTTTTCCGTGGCCGTTACACCGAAGAGACGCTGGGCGACATCGAAGCAGGCATCGATGATCTTCTCGAGTTGGAGATAGGGCTTCAGCTCGCTTTCGGAGAAGTTGAATTTTTCCGCCCGCAGCTTTTCGGCAAAATGGCGCCAATCCCACGGCATGACCTCGTGATTGCGCCCTTCGGCGGCAATCAGCTTGGCCAGATCCGCCTCCTCCTCGCGGGCGCGCACGACTGCCTTCTCCCAGACCTGCATCAAGAGGCCGTTCACGGCTTCGGGCGTCTTCGCCATGGTGTCGTCGAGCTTCAGCGACGCAAAATTCTCGTATCCGAGCAGCTTTGCCTTCTCTGCCCGAAGCGCCAGCGTCTCGGCGATAATGTCGAGATTGTCAGTCTCGCCGCCGTTTTCGCCGCGGGCCGTCCAGGCCCTGAAGGCCTGCTCGCGAAGCTCGCGATTATCTGAGAAGGTCAGGAACGGTTCGATGATCGAGCGCGACAGGGTGACCGCGTATTTGCCCTCTTCCCCTCTGTCGCGGGCCGCCGCCGCCATCGCATCCTTCAGGAATTCCGGAAGGCCGGCGAGCTCCTCGTCGCTCACAAGCAACAGCGCCCAGTTCTTCTCGTCGGCAAGCACGTTCTGGCCGAACTTGGCGCCGAGCCCGGCAAGCTTTTCGTTGATGGCGGCAAGCCGCTCCTGCTCCGGCTTGTCGAGCTTGGCGCCGGACTTGACGAAGCCCTTCCAGTGCCGCTCGAGGACGCGCGTCGCCTCGAGATCGAGGCCGAGCTCTTCGCGCTTCTCCCATAGTCTGTCGATACGGCTGAACAAGGCCGGATTCATGCCGATCTTCGAATAGTGCCGCGACATCTTCGGCGCGATCTCGCGTTCGAGCGCCTGGATCACGTCGTTGGTGTGGGCGCCGGCCTTGTTCCAGAAAAGCGCCGAAACGCGCGAAAGCTCATCTCCGGCGATTTCCAGGGCGACGACAGTGTTTTCAAAGGTCGGCGGCTCCGGATTGTTGGCGATCGCATCGATTTCCGCCTCATGGGCCGCGAGCGCCGCGTCGAAGGCGGGCGCGAAGTCCTCATCCTTGACCGCATCGAAGCGCGGCAGACCCTCGTGTCCGGTCCAGTTCACAAGAGCGGGGTTGAGCGAAGCGCTTGCAGTCATGGGGATTCCTTTCGCATGCTGGGCCGGCGGAGCGGGCGGCTGGCCGGCGGAGATGTTTGAAGTGGTTGGCAATGGCAGGATCGTCAAGGCTTGCGCATGCCAAAGAGACCGGGCGCCGCATGCCAGACGGCCTGTGCGGCGAAGCCGATGAACAGGAGGCCGGAGAGCCGCACAATGGCCAGCTCGTGACGGCGATAGAAGCGGCGAACGACGGACGCGCCGATGATCGCGATCAGAATTACATCGGCGACGAGGAAACCGATCAGCGACACAGCGAGCAGCATCGGCAGGGCGTTGAACTCGAGCGCATTGGCGGAACCGGCAAGCAGCGCCGTGAACGTCGCCAGCGCCACCGGATAGCCTTTGGGATTGGTGAGCCCGAAAATCAGGCCGCGGCGCAGCGGCCGTTCCACCGTCAGCAAAGCGCGGTTCTCGCCCTTCGGCCGGGCGCGGAGCGCGGTCCAGCCGATCCAGGCGAGGTAGGCGCCGCAGAAGAGGCCGAGAACGTCGAAGATTGCCGTGCCGATCGATCGCGCACCGACGATTGCAACGAGCGCCAGAGTCGACCAGACGATATCGCCGGCGAGATGCCCACCCATGAAGAGCGCACCGGCTTTTCGGCCCTGGCCGGCGCCGATGCCAAGCAGCGCCAGAAAAGCGGGGCCGGGGATCAGCGTATAGGAAAGTGCTGCGAGAAAGGCACCGACAAGAAGCGTCTCGGACATCTTGAAAAATCCCCGGTTGAGTCCGGCCATTCGAGCCTCAGCGCGCGATTCCGTCAAGCGGAAACGGGAAGGGGCGGGCGGGCCGGCGCGCACAATTCTTTCGCCACAAAGATTTCCCTCGATACGAAGTTGCGCTAAGAACGCGCCCGAGTTTCCCCTTGAGAAGGACTATCCATGACTGCGCGCAATCTCTTCCTTCTGCCCGGCGACGGCATCGGCCCGGAAGCCATGGCGGAAGTCCGCAAAATCATCGCCTACATGAACGCCGAACTCGGTGCCGGCTTCGTGACGGATGAAGGCCTTGTGGGCGGCTCCGCCTATGACGCCCATGGCGTGGCGATCTCGGAAGGGGACATGACGAAGGCGCTCGCCGCCGATGCCGTGCTCTTCGGCGCCGTCGGCGGACCGAAGTGGGATGCGGTTCCCTACGAGGTGCGGCCGGAGGCTGGTCTCCTGCGCCTGCGCAAGGACCTGGAGCTCTTCGCCAACCTGCGCCCGGCCATCTGCTATCCGGCGCTTGCCAATGCGTCCTCGCTGAAGCCCGAGCTGGTCGAAGGCCTCGATATCCTCATCGTCCGCGAGCTGACCGGCGGCGTCTATTTCGGCGAGCCGAAGGAGATCATCGATCTCGGCAACGGCCAGAAGCGCGGCATCGACACGCAGGTGTATGACACCTACGAGATCGAGCGCATCGCCGGGGTAGCCTTCGAACTCGCCCGCACGCGCCAGAACCGCGTCTGCTCGATGGAAAAGCGCAACGTGATGAAGTCCGGCGTGCTCTGGAACCAGGTCGTGACCGAAATCCACAAGGCGAAATATGCCGACGTGCAACTGGAGCATATGCTGGCCGATGCCGGCGGCATGCAGCTGGTGCGCCAGCCGAAGCAGTTCGACGTGATCGTCACCGACAACCTGTTCGGCGACATGCTCTCCGACGTCGCCGCCATGCTGACCGGTTCCCTCGGCATGCTGCCTTCCGCCTCGCTCGGCGCGCCTGATCCAAAGACGGGTAAGCGCAAGGCGCTCTACGAGCCCGTGCACGGCTCGGCGCCGGACATTGCCGGCAAGGGCATTGCCAACCCGATCGCCATGATCGCTTCCTTCGCCATGTGCCTGCGCTATTCCTTCAGCCTCGTGAAGGAAGCCGACAATCTGGAAAAGGCGATCGCCAACGTGCTCGACAAGGGCATCCGAACCGGCGACATCATGGCCGAAGGCTGCCAAAAGGTTGGTACCACCGATATGGGCGACGCGATCCTTGCCGAGTTCAAGGCGCTTACCGTCTGACCGGCGTACCGGCATCTGACGTTTCTCTCGGCTCGTGCCGATGTGGTCCGATGAACAAGCACCTCCGGAGACGTTCCGGAGGTGTTTTATATTTGGGTCTTGATTTCGTTGCATCCGGCTTCACATGCAGAAGGATGCGAAGGAAAGACGAAATATGAATCAACCGCTTGCTTCCACGGCCTGGATATTCCTGACGACGCTGGTGCTCGTGCTTGCCCTCGTTCCCTTCGATCCGCAACTGTCGCAATGGGCGCAGGACCTGCCGGAGGAAATCGTCGCCTTCAACCGGACGATTACCGATTTCGGCACATTCGCCTGGATGATCTACACTTCTACCTTCCTGCTGCTGGTCGCCTACATTGCCCGGCGCGCCTCGCATCACGACACGGTTCGGTACCGAGCGAGAAGCGCGCGCAATCTGTCCGCCTATTTTCTTCTGACGATCGGCACCGCAAGCGTGCTGGTGCACGGGCTGAAATTCCTGATCGGCCGGGCGCGGCCGGAACTTTTCGCCGACTACGGCGCCTACAGCCTGACGCCGTTTACCGGTGAACGATTGTTCGAAAGCTTCCCGTCGGGCCATTCGATGGCGGCCGGCGCCCTTTTCGGCGCCTTCGCGATGCTGATGCCGCAGTTGAGACCCGTGTTTCTGATACTGGCATTGGCGATCGGCGTTTCGCGCGTAATCGTCGGCGCACACTATCCGAGCGATGTTGCCGCCGGCCTGCTGCTCGGCCTCTGGGTCGCGATGATGATCGCATTCGTTTTTGCCCGGCAAGGCTGGCTCTTCCGCTTGGACGCGGGCGGCTGGCCGGCACCGAAAAACGCGACCCCCCACCAAGTTGACAAATAAAAAGCCGGCGCGGAAGGCCGCGCCGGAGTCAGGAGAGGTCGTTCGGCGAGATGAGGAACGGGGTCTCCGCCCGCAGCATCCCGCGTCATGATTTTGGTCGCCCGCTCAGTCCATTACGTGGATATCGCGGTCCTTGGTTTCCGGCAGGAACAAGAGCCCGATGACCAGCGTGATGCCGGCGAAGACGATCGGGTACCAGAGGCCATAATAGATATCGCCCTGGGCCGCGCTCATCGCGAAGGCCGTTGCCGGGAGCAGGCCGCCGAACCAGCCGTTGCCGATGTGGTAGGGCAGCGACATGCCGGTGTAGCGGATGCGGGTCGGGAAGAGTTCGACCAGCAGCGCGGCGATCGGGCCGTAAACCATCGTCACATAGATGACGAGAACGGTCAGCACGGCGATGATCGTCGTCCAGTTGACGCGGGCCGGATCGGCCACCATCGTGAAGGCGCCGCCCTTGTCGATCGAATAGACGGCCATTTCCGTGGCGCCGCCGAGTTCTTCCTTGGTCAGCAGCTTGTCGGCAGTCAGCTTGTCGGCTGGTACCATGGTCTTTTCGCCGGCTCGGACAGCAGCGGCGTCGAGCGCCAGTTCCGGATTGGCTGCAACGAAGGCGTCGAGCTTGGATTCCGGAACCTTCGCCGCCGCACGCACCAGCGGATAGCCGGAAGCCTGAAGCGCCATGTTGACCTGCTTGCTGAAGGCCGCATCCTCTGCCTTCGCCTTGTCGCCCGCGGCAACCGCGTCGTAGCTGTTAATCGTTGACTCACCGATCTTGACGGTCGCCGGCGTTCCCGCCGCCGCAGTGCTTACGACGTCATAGGGAACGGAGTTTTTGGTCAGGAACGCGGTCGCAATGTCGCAGGAGCTCGTGAACTTCTGAACGCCTGTCGGGTTGAACTGGAAATTGCAATCCCCAGGGGCCGCAGTGACCGTGGCGCGGACGTTCTCTTGCGCTTCGGCAAGCGCCGGGTTGCCGGCCCAGGTCAGCGCTTTGAACAGCGGGAAGTAGGTGAGCATGGCAAGCAACAGGCCCGCCATGATGATCGGCTTACGGCCGATCTTGTCCGACAGCCAACCGAAGAAGACGAAGAAGCCGGTGCCGAGAAGCAACGAGGCGGCAACCATCAGGTTCGCCGACTGCCCGTCCACCTTCAGGACGCCCGTGAGGAAGAAGAGTGCGTAAAACTGGCCCGAGTACCAGACGACTGCCTGGCCGACCACCGCACCGAAGAGTGCCAGAAGTGCGATCTTCGCATTCTTCCACTGACCAAAAGCTTCCGTCAGGGGCGCTTTCGAGCCCTTGCCCTCTTCCTTCATCCGCTTGAAGGCGGGAGATTCGTTCATCTTCAGGCGAATCCAGACGGAAACCCCGAGGAGCACGCAGGAGAGCAGGAATGGCACGCGCCAGCCCCAGGCGGCGAAGGCTTCCTTGCCGACCATGTATTGAACCGCCAGGATGACCACCAGTGACAGGAACAGGCCAAGCGTCGCCGTCGTCTGGATCCAGGAGGTGAAATAGCCGCGGCGCCCATGCGGGGCGTGCTCTGCCACATAGGTTGCCGCACCGCCGTATTCACCGCCAAGCGCAAGACCTTGCAGCAAACGTAGACCGATCAGGATGATCGGCGCTGCGATGCCGATTGAGGCGGAGCCGGGCAGGACGCCGACCAGGAACGTCGAGAAGCCCATGATCAGGATCGTAACGAGGAAGGTATATTTGCGGCCGACAAGGTCGCCGAGGCGGCCGAAAACGAGCGCGCCGAACGGGCGCACCAGAAAGCCGGCAGCGAAGGCGAGCAACGCAAAGATGGCCTGCGTCGTCGGCGGATATTGGCTGAAGAAGGTCGCGCCGATATAGAGGGCAAGCGAGCCGTAGAGATAAAAGTCGTACCATTCGAAGACGGTACCGAGCGACGAAGCGAAGATGACCTTCTTCTCCTCGCCGGTCATGGGGCCGGCTTTTGCGCCGTCCACTGTTGCGACATTCGCCATTTTGATAATCCTCCACTCCAAAATTGGCATATTGGAGCGCCCATTCCCCGGCCCGGCCATTCCTCCCTGAATGCCCGGACGTGGTGCGCCTGATCAAAGGATGTCAGAAAAGTGGCAGCCAAGGCAGAGATGCTTTGGGCGTATGACTTTCGTCTAATGCGGCGATCGGGCGCGATCCCGAAGCCGTATCACGCAAAAGTGTGGCGCGGCTTTCGCTCTTTCCGGCGCTGGCGAATAGCCAGCGGTGGCGGCAAACGCCGGCGGCGGCTTGACTCTTGCCGAAAACCGCGTAAGAGCAGCGGCGAACGAGGAAACCGCAATGCGACCGAACGGTCCGTCCATCGCTGCGTCGATCTTGCCGGCAGTTGCCGGGCAGGCTCGCCATTTCTCGCTCGCTAGCAAAACAACGGCCAAAACGACGACGAAAACCGTCTGACGTCTCTGGCCCTCCGCTCTCTCCCCGGTAAGGCCGGGGACAGGAAACCTCGCGGGCCTCCTGCGCGGCTTCCCCCTCCACCAGACGAGGAGAGACAGAAAGAGAGCTTAGATCATGGGTTTCAAGATTGCAGTCGCAGGCGCCACCGGCAATGTCGGCCGGGAGATGCTGAACATCCTTTCGGAACGCGGGTTTCCCGCCGATGAAGTTGTGGCGCTCGCCTCGTCGCGCTCCATCGGCACCGAAGTTTCCTATGGCGACAAGACGCTGAAGGTTTCCAACCTCGAAACTTATGATTTCTCCGATACGGACATCTGCCTGATGTCGGCCGGCGGCGCGGTTTCGCAGAAGTATTCGCCGAAGATCGGCCAGCAGGGCTGCGTCGTCATCGACAATTCTTCCGCCTGGCGCTACGACGGCGACGTTCCGCTGATCGTTCCGGAAGTGAACCCGGATGCGATCGCCCTTTTCTCCAAGAAGAACATCATCGCCAACCCGAATTGCTCGACGGCCCAACTCGTCGTCGCGCTGAAGCCGCTGCATGACCACGCCAAGATCAAGCGCGTCGTCGTTTCGACCTATCAGTCGGTCTCCGGCGCCGGCAAGGACGGCATGGACGAGCTTTTCAACCAGACCCGCGCCGTCTTCGTTGCCGATCCTATCGAGAGCAAGAAGTTCACCAAGCGGATCGCCTTCAACGTCATCCCGCACATCGACGTGTTCATGGAAGACGGTTACACCAAGGAAGAGTGGAAGGTTCTGGCGGAAACCAAGAAGATGCTCGATCCGAAGATCAAGGTGACCTGCACGGCCGTGCGCGTCCCGGTCTTCATCGGCCATTCGGAATCGGTCAATATCGAATTCGAGAATGAAATCACCGCCGACGAGGCGCGCGAGATCCTGCGCGAAGCGCCGGGTTGCCTGGTCGTCGACAAGCATGAGAACGGCGGCTACGTGACGCCTTACGAATGCGCTGGCGAAGACGCGACCTATATTTCGCGCATCCGCGAGGATGCCACGGTCGAGAACGGCCTCAACATGTGGGTGGTCTCCGACAACCTGCGCAAGGGCGCCGCGCTCAACGCCATCCAGATTGCCGAGTTGCTCGTCAATCGCGGTCTGGTTAAGCCCCGCAAGCAGGCCGCCTGACCGGCCCCGCTCGGGACTGAAGCAAAGCCCCGCCCGGTCCGCCAAGGACCCGCGGGGCTTCGCATTGGGTTCTTCCGCCGGTATTGGGCGGATTCACGTGAAACATGACTAGCATCCCGCGACGCGGGACCAGTAATTGAAGACAAGCGATTGTTCGGGCAATGACGGGGTATTTCATGCACAGGGCAAAGTGCGTAGCGGCGGGGCTTGCGGCCCTGGTTTCGACGGCAATCCTTCCCACGGCCGCTGCGGCGGCTCAATGCGGCAATGACGGGAGCGGCTTTGCGGCCTGGGTAGCTGAGTTCAAGCAGGAAGCCGCCGGCAACGGCATCAGCAGGGCGGTACTCGACCAGGTACTCTCCAACGTTTCCTATAACAGGGCGACCATCCGCGCGGACCGCGGCCAGAAGAGCTTCAAGCTCTCGCTTGACCAGTTCATGCAGAAGCGTGGCGGTCAGGCGATCATCTCGCGCGGCAAGAAGATGCGGGCACAGAACGCCAAGCTGTTTGCCAGCATCGAACAGCGCTTCGGCGTCCCGGCGGGACCGCTGATTGCGATCTGGGGGATGGAAACCGGCTTCGGTTCCTTCTTGGGCAAGGAACACACGCTCTCGGCCGTCTCGACGCTCGCCTACGACTGCCGCCGCTCCGACTATTTCACCAACCAGCTTTACGCAGCGCTCCAGCTTGTAGAGCGCGGCGATCTGAGCCCTGCTGCCCGGGGTGCTGCCCATGGCGAGATCGGCCAGACGCAGTTTCTGCCGCTGAACGTCCTGAAATACGGTGTGGACGGAGACGGCAACGGCCATGTCGACATGGTCCGCTCCAAGGCGGACGCACTCGCCTCCACCGCCAACTTCCTGCGCGGCCATGGATGGCAGCCAGGCGGCGGTTATCAGCCGGGCGAGGTCAACTACGGTGCGATCCAGGGATGGAACGCCGCCAGCGTGTACCAGCAGGCGATCGCCATCATCGGCGCCGAGATAGACGGCGACTGATCGCGACCAACAGAATATGGATTTCGAGCCCGGTCCGAAAGGACCGGGCTTTTTGCATGCCCGGCCGATTACATGCCCGGTCGGGCGAAATCGCCGGTCTTGGCGTCCATCAGCCAAAGCTCGCCGGTTGAAATATCGAACCAGGCGCCATGAAGCTGCAGCTTGCCCTTCGCCTCGAGAATCTGGACACAGGGGAAGGTGCGCAGGTTGGCAAGCGAGTTCCGGATCGACACCCGTTCGAGCGCCCGTTGCCGTTCCGCCTGTGTCATGAATTCGTTGCTCTGGATCTGTTCCGCGGCCGGCTTCAGCAGGTTCATCCAGCGGCCGATGAAATCGCCGGGGGAGAGGGGCTCGGCGTCCGGATCGAGTGCCGCCTTGATGCCGCCGCAGCGCCCGTGCCCCATAACGACGATGTCGCTGACGCGGAGCGACTGGACGGCAAATTCGAGGGCGGCCGACGTCGAATGATAATGCCCGTCCGGCTCATAAGGCGGCATCATGTTGGCGACGTTGCGCACGACGAAGAGTTCTCCAGGGCCGCTATCGAAGATAGTTTCCGGCGCGGCCCGCGAGTCGCAACAGGCAATGACCATCGTCCTCGGCTTCTGGCCGCTTTCGGCGAGTGTCCGATAGCGCTGTTGCTGTTCGTTGAAACGACCGCTCATGAAGTTGCGGTAGCCGTTCAGAAGATGATCCGGAAAGCGCTGCATATCGATCGGTTACCCCAATGCTGCCGACACATCAATCCACGATGCCACGCAATGGCTGTGCGTGAATACTTCTTTATCTCCGCCGCACCTGGCCTGGATGCAAGAGGCGCCGCATCTGCACCATGGCCATCGGCGTTGCGAGGCTCGAGGCATCCTGCTCGAGCGTCAGCTCGTCGGCGCCGCGCTTCGCCGTGCGCGCGATGATCTCGAACACGCTGGCGGTCGCCATCTGCAGCGCCCGCTCTTCCGAAAGCCCCTGAAGCAGCCGTGCCAGAAACACGGCGGCCAACAGATCGCCGGTGCCGTTCGGTGGATTGTCGATCAACCGGTGTTCGGCGAGCAGCGCATGGCTGCCCGACAGATAAAGATTGCCGGTGCCACCACTCATCATCGGGATCGCCGAGGTCACCAGCACGCGCGACGGTCCGAGACCGAGTGCCGCATCGAGGATCGCCGTATTCGTTTCAAGCGCAGCCCCGGCAAGCCAGGAAAGCTCGAAGCGGTTGGGCGTCGCCAGTGTCGCCAGCGGCAGCAACCGGTCGCGAACGGCGGCGGCAATCTCGGCGGAGACATAGAGGCCGTTGCCATCGCCGATGATTGGGTCGCAGGCGTATACAAGATCTGGATTGCGCTGACGTAATGCCGTCACGAGCTCAGCAACGCCTTCGACATGGCCCGGCGAACCCAGGTACCCGGAGAGAACCGCCCGCACCTCGCCGGTCCAACGCGCATTGACGAGATCCTCGATGATCGACTGGAACTCCTGGTCGGCGATCGTCACCCGTGTCGAAGGGCCGTGGCCCGGATGCCACGGCAATATCACCGTCGGCACGGCCCAGACGCGGTGCCCGAGCGTCTCCAGCGCGAAGACCGCGGCCCGGTTGCCGACGGTGCCGCGAACCACATGGCTTGAAATAACGATGACGGCGCCGGGTGCGGCATGCGTTTCGGGCATCGGGCAATCCCATTCCTTCGAATCGAGGTGTGATCGCCCGACTGTCACCGGCCTGTCAACAGCGGATGCCAGAGATGCCCGAAACCGCGCTTCGGCGTTTTCGTGCGTTTCCACCGTTTTTCGAGCAATTTTTGCAAAATCGCCTTCGATTTAAATGGATTTAGGTCGAAATCGCGCGAATTTCTCCAAAATTCAGCTCGATTTTGCCGAAAACGGGCATAAAACGGTCGCCATTGGCCATGGTTCTGATAGGTTCATCTATCACGTACGGGGAGACAGTTCATGGGCGTGAAATACAATCCGAAGCGGGACAGGCATATCGACGCGGCCAAGGCGGCTGCGGAGAAGATCGGCGCCGAGGCGCTGGCGCCAGAGATCCTCTTCGGCGGGGCGAGCAACGACGACCTCGATCTTTATACCGCCGACATGCTGGCATTGACCGCCGCACATGCACGCAACGAACTCGCACGCTGGGACGGAGGCAAGCCGCAGGTTTCGGTCGAAACCGTGCCGGGCGTTGCGCCCGGCGGCACGGACGTCTCGATCATCGCCATCACCGAACGCAACATGCCCTTCCTCTACGACTCGATCATGGGCGAGGTGACGAGCACGCACCGCGACATCCATCTCGCAATCCATCCCATTCTCGTCAGGGAACCCGGCAAGCCCATCAAGGCGTACGATCCGGATGAGGAAAGCGATCCGGCGCACCGGGTGAGCCATATCCAGATTCACCTGGACAAGCTCGCACCGCTCGAAGCGCGCCAGCTCAGCAAGCGCATCGCCGACGTGCTGGACCAGGTCCATCAAGCCGTTCACGACTGGCCGGCGATGACGACATTGCTCAACCAAGCCATGAAGGAACTGGAAGCCTACAATGCTTCGCGCAAGAAGAGCGATCGTGACGAGGCGCTCGCTTTCCTTCGCTGGCTAAGAGACAGCAATTTCACGTTCCTCGGAATGCGGGAATACACCTATTCCGGCAAGGGCGAGAAGGCGACGGTCGAACGCGGCAAGGGCAGGGGCCTCGGCCTTCTCTCCAATCCCGATGTCCGGGTATTGCGCCAGGGCAAGGACGCCGTGCTGACGACGCCGGAGATCCTCGCCTTTCTCGAAGGGCCGGAGTTCCTGATCGTCACCAAGGCCAATGTGAAATCCCTCGTCCACCGCCGCGCCTATATGGACTACATCGGCGTCAAGCGCTTCGACACCTCCGGTAACGTGATCGGGGAACTGCGCATCGTCGGCCTCTTCACGTCGACGGCCTATACGCGTCAGGCGTCCGAAATACCGTTGCTGAGACACAAGATCGAAAAGATCATCGATCATTTCGGCTACGATCCCCAGAGCCATTCGGGCAAGATGCTGGCGAACACGCTGGAATCCTATCCGCGCGACGACCTTTTCCAGATCGACGTCGGGCTGCTGGCTGCGTTCTGCGAGCAGATCAACGAGCTCAGCGACCGGCCACGCATCCGCGTGCTGCCGCGCATCGACCATTTCGACCGTTTCGTCTCGGTCCTCGTCTTCGTGCCGCGCGAGCAATATGATTCGGACGTCCGCGAGAAGATCGGCAACTATTTGAGAACGGTCTATGACGGTCGCGTTTCTGCCTATTATCCCGCTTTCCCCGAAGGCGGGCTGGCGCGCGTCCATTTCATTATCGGCCGCTATGGCGGGAAGACGCCGCGCGTTCCGCAGGCCAAGCTCGAGGAGGCGGTTCGCAGCATCGTCACTCGCTGGACCGACCGCTTCAACCTGCTTGCGCGCAAGGACGGTATCGAGATCTCGGTCGGCGAAGCCTACCAAGCGGCCTTCACGCCGGCGGAAGCCTATGACGATCTTCAGGACATCGCCGCTTGCAGGCGCGACGACCCAATCCGCATCTCGTTCTATCACAAACAGAAAGAACGGCCGGACACGCTCGAACTGAAAATCTTCCACGCGGAAGATCCCGTGTCGCTCTCGCGTCGCGTGCCGCTCCTTGAAAATCTTGGGTTCCGCGTCATCAGCGAGCAGACCTACGACATCGGCGTCAGCGGGCATGCGGAAGAACAGCGGCTTGTGGTGCTGCACGACATGGAGTTGGTCCACCGCGATGGACATGCGCTCAATCTTGCCAAGACCGGTGTGGCGCTCGAAGAGGCGTTTCTGGCTTCCTGGAGCGGCACGATCGAAGACGACACGTTCAACCGGCTGATCCTGCTTGCCGGCCTCACCGCGCGCGAAGTCACGGTGCTGCGCGCCTATGCCCGTTATCTGCGCCAGGCGGGCATTACCTATTCGCAGGGCTATATCGCCGACACGATGAACAAGCATCCGGCGATCGCTGCCGACATCTTCCGGCTGTTTGCGACGCGCATGGATCCGAAGATCGAGGCGAAGGCGAGGACGAAGAAAGGCAACGCCTTGCTCTCGGCTATCGAGGAGGCGCTCTCGGCCGTACCGAGCCTCGACGAGGACCAGATCCTGCGCCGCTATGTCAACGTGATCCAGTCGACGCTCCGGACGAACTATTTCCAGAAAGACGCGGACGGCAGGCCGCGTGCGGTTCTCGCTTTCAAGCTTGATCCGAAGCAGCTCGATGGCCTGCCTGAGCCTCGGCCTTTCCGCGAGATCTTCGTCTACGGCACCGAGGTCGAAGGCGTGCACCTGCGCTTCGGCAAGGTGGCCCGCGGCGGCCTTCGCTGGTCGGACCGGGCGCAGGACTACCGCACCGAGGTACTCGGCCTCGTCAAGGCGCAGCAGGTAAAGAACGCGGTCATCGTGCCGGTCGGCGCCAAGGGCGGCTTCTATCCGAAGCAGCTGCCGGTCGGCGGCACGCGCGACGAAATTTTCAAGGTCGGCACGGAAGCCTACAAGACCTATATCCGCACGCTGCTGTCGGTCACCGACAACATCGTCGGCCATGACGTCGTGCCGCCGGCCGATACGCTGAGGCTCGATGGCGACGATCCCTATTTCGTCGTCGCGGCCGACAAGGGCACCGCCACCTTCTCCGACACGGCCAACGGGCTTGCCCAGGAAGCCGGCTTCTGGCTTGACGATGCTTTCGCCTCCGGTGGCTCGGCCGGCTACGACCATAAGAAGATGGGCATCACCGCCCGCGGCGCCTGGGAGACGGTCAAGCGTCATTTCCGCGAGATGGACATCGACATCCAGACGACTCCCGTCACGGTCGCCGGCGTCGGCGACATGTCCGGCGACGTTTTCGGCAATGGGATGCTGCTCTCGGAGAAGATCCGGCTGATCGCCGCCTTCGACCATCGCGATATCTTCATCGATCCGAATCCGGATACCGACCTTTCCTTCGCCGAGCGCAAGCGTATGTTCGCGCTTCCGCGCTCGAGCTGGCAGGACTACGACCGCAAGACACTATCGCAGGGCGCAATGATCATCTCGCGCACGGAGAAGTTCGTGACCCTGACGGCGGAGGCGATGACAGCAATCGGCCTCGACAAGCAGAAGGCGACCCCCTTCGAGATCATGAACGCCATCCTCAAGAGCTCGGTCGATCTGCTCTGGTTCGGCGGCATCGGCACCTATGTGCGCGGCAGCAACGAAACGGACGCCGAGGTTGGCGACCGCGCCAACGACGCGATCCGCGTTACGGCGGAGGAAGTGCGTGCCCGCGTTATCGGCGAAGGCGCCAATCTCGGCGTCACCCAGAAAGGCCGCATCGGCTTCTCGCTCGCCGGAGGGCGCTGCAATTCCGACGCGATCGACAATTCGGCCGGCGTCAACTCCTCCGACGTCGAGGTCAACATCAAGATCGCGCTTGCTTCGGCCATGCGCGACGGACGTCTGACGCGGCCGAAACGAAACACGCTTCTCGCTTCGATGACCGACGAGGTGGCGCACCTCGTGCTGCGCAACAACTACCAGCAATCGCTGGCAATCTCGCTGACGGAAATGCAGGGGCTCGCGAACCGCACCTCGCTCTCGCGGCTTATGGCGCGACTCGAGGCCGATGGCCACCTCAACCGTAAGGTCGAGACCCTGCCGACGGAGCTGGCCATGAGCGAGCGTTACCAGGCGGGCAAGCCGCTGACGCGTCCTGAGATCGGCGTTCTGCTTTCCTATGCGAAGCTGGTGCTGTTCGAAGAGCTGATCCTCGGCGATCTGCCGGATGATCCCTATTTCACTGCGACGCTGGAGCGCTATTTCCCGGCAAAGATGCGCAAGACCTATGCCGGGGATATCCGCGGGCACCGGCTGCGCCGCGAGATCATCGCGACGGTCCTCGGCAACGAAGTGATCAACCGCGGTGGTCCCGCATTCGTTTCGACGCTGACCGATACGACCGGCTTTCTCTCCGGCGATGTCGTCAAGGCGGCCGTGCTGGCGCTCGACGGCTTCGACCTGCAGCGGATTTACGGTGAGATCGACGCGCTGGACAACAGGATCAGCGGCGCCGTACAGAATGCGCTCTATCAGGAAGTGAGCCGCATCTTCGTGCTCGTAACCGAGAAGGCTTTGCGCACGCGCGCCTCGAGTGGCCCCGTTTCCGATGCGGTTTCGCGTCTGCGCGACGGCTTGCAGAAGCTGCGCGGCACGATGCGCACGGCAATCTCCGGCGACAGCGCCGAAGAGGCACGCCTGAGGGCCGCAGCCTTCATCGAAAGCGGCGCGCCGGCAAAGCTCGCGGAGGAAATAGCCGAACTGTCGCTGATGACCCTCGTGCCGGAGATCATGCAGATCTCCACCGAGACCGGCGAAACGCTGAGCCGCACCGCGCAGGGTTATTTCACCGTGACGGAAGATCTCAGGATAAATCGTCTGCTGGCCGCCGCCGATCGCGTGCCCGCCACGGAGCAGTTCGAGGCCATGGCGCTTTCGCGCGCCGTCGCCGACATCGGCGCCGCCCGGCGGGACATCACTGTCGCAGCGCTGGTCGAGCAGAAGGGCGAACGCAATCCGGTTCTTGCCTGGCACGACAGTGATCGCGAACGCGTCTCACGCGTTGGCGACCAGCTGAAGCTGCTCACCGAAAAAGGCGAGACGACACTCGCCAAGATTACGGTTGCGGCTGGCCTGCTCAACGACCTTGCACGCGGCAAGGCGAAATGACACAGTCCCTCCGGGCAATCGGCCCGGAGGACTGATTCCGCTTCGGGTTTCCTCGCGATTTCAACGCGTTATCGGACCTCGCCAAACAGCCGGCGAGGCCCGATGAATTCCGGGAGGGGAAATTGGACGTTACGGCCGAATCGAGAGAGCAGCCCAGAACGCCGCGCCTCGGCATCGCCGGCTGGATGCTTTTCGACTGGGCCGCACAGCCCTTCTTCACCGTCATCACCACGTTCATCTTCGCGCCCTATTTTGTTTCCCGGCTCACGGCCGACCCTGTGCAAGGGCAGGCGATCTGGGGCTATACGCTCACTGTCTCGGGCATCATCATCGCGGTTCTTTCGCCGGTGCTTGGCGCGATCGCGGACGCGACCGGACCGCGCAAGCCCTGGATCGGCTTTTTCGCGGTCATCAAGATCGTCTCGCTCGCCTTGCTTTGGTTCGCCGCGCCGGGCTCGCCCATCCTCTATGCGGCGATCTTCCTCGCCCTGGCGACCGTTGCCGCCGAATTTTCGATCGTCTTCAACGATTCGATGATGACGCGGCTGGTGAGCGAGAAAGAGGTTGGCCGCATCTCGAACATTGCGTGGGGACTCGGCTATCTCGGCGGCATGATCGTCTTGATCGCAGTCGTTGCCCTCATAGCCGGAAATCCCGCAACGGGTAAGACAGCACTCGGCCTCGACCCGATTTTCGGCCTTGATCCGTCCAAGGGGGAGGACGCCCGCATCACTGGCCCGATCTCGGCCGTCTGGTACCTGATCTTCATCCTGCCGATGTTCCTGTTCACCCCGGATGCGGCGAAGGCGACGATGTCGCTGTCGAACGCAACGGCCCGGGGGCTCAAGGAACTTGAGGGCACACTCCAGGAACTCAAGGAGAGAGCCGGTATCCTGCGCTTTCTGATCGCTCGGATGATCTTCCAGGACGGTGTCAACGGATTGATCGCGCTTGGCGGCACCTTTGCAGCCGTGATGTTCGGCTGGCAGACGATAGAACTCGGCCTCTATGGAATGATTCTCAACGTTGTCGCGATCGCAGGCTGCCTCTACGCGAGCCGGCTCGACGCACGGCTCGGCTCGAAAACGATTGTCGTTGCCAGCCTCGTCTGCCTCACCATCGCCACGCTCGGGATCGTCTCGACCGGCCCCGGCTTTACGCTGTTCGGGCTGCTGACGCTTTCGACGGAAGACTCCGGCGGTCTCTTCGGCACGGCGGCGGAAAAGGCCTACATTCTCTACGGCCTCCTGGTCGGGATCGCTTTCGGACCGGTTCAGGCCTCGTCTCGTTCCTACCTCGCCCGAAGCGTCGCGGTTGAGGAAGCCGGCCGTTATTTCGGCCTCTATGCGCTTTCCGGACGCGCGACCTCGTTCCTTGCGCCGGCGTCGGTCGCGACGATCACGGTGATGGCCGATTCAGCGCGCATCGGCATGTTGGCGCTCGTCGCTTTCCTTGCCGTGGGTCTCATCATTCTTCTAAGAACGCCCTATCCGGCACATCGCCCGGCATGAAAAACCCGCCGAGAGGGCTTTCGCGGCGGGTTCTCAAAACAGGCTGTCACTGGCCTCAGTGCCGGAAATGGCGCATGCCGGTGAACACCATGGCAACGTTGTGCTCGTTTGCCGCAGCGATCACCTCTTCGTCGCGCATCGAACCGCCCGGCTGGATGACGGCAGTGGCGCCGGCGGCAATCGCCGACAGCAGGCCGTCGGCGAAGGGCAGGAAGGCTTCCGATGCGACAGCCGAGCCGCGGGTCAGCGGTTCGGCGAGGCCGAGCGCCTTGGCAGCTTCCTCCGCCTTGATCGCAGCGATGCGGGCGGAATCGACGCGGCTCATCTGGCCGGCACCGATGCCGGCCGTCTGGCCGTCCTTCGCATAGACGATCGCATTCGACTTCACATGCTTCGCCACCTTGAAGGCGAATTTCATGTCTTCGAGTTCCTGCGCGGTCGGTGCGCGCTTGGTTACGACCTTGAGTTCGAGATCCTCGACCATGCCGTTGTCGCGCGTCTGGACGAGCAGGCCGCCAGCGACAGTCTTTGCGGAAAGGCCAGGCACACGCGGATCCGGCAGGCCGCCGGTCGCAAGCAGCCGAAGGTTCGGCTTGCGCGCGATGATCGCCTTTGCCTCGTCATTGACGGACGGCGCAATGATGACTTCGGTGAAGAGCTTGACGATCTCGTCCGCGGTCTCGGCGTCGAGCTCCTGATTGAGCGCGATAATACCGCCGAAGGCGGAGGTGGAATCGCAGGCGAGCGCCCGGCGATAAGCTTCCGCAAGCGACGGCGCCGTCGCGACGCCGCAAGGGTTGGCGTGCTTGATGATCGCGCAAGCCGGCGCCTTCTCCGGCAGGAACTCGGCCACGAGCTCGAAGGCGGCGTCGGTATCGTTGATATTGTTGTAGGAGAGCTGCTTGCCCTGCAGCAGCGTGGCGGTCGCGACCCCCGGCCGGTTTTCGCCGGTCACGTAGAAGCCTGCCTTCTGGTGCGGGTTTTCGCCGTAGCGCATCTCTTCCTTGAGCACGCC
Source organism: Sinorhizobium psoraleae (assembly GCF_013283645.1). Taxonomy (GTDB): domain Bacteria; phylum Pseudomonadota; class Alphaproteobacteria; order Rhizobiales; family Rhizobiaceae; genus Sinorhizobium; species Sinorhizobium psoraleae. The sequence continues at coordinate 110,641 of NZ_JABEKV010000001.1, read as the reverse complement.
TCCGATCACCCGATGGCGCGGCATCGGCGTATCGAGAACATCCGCCAGCCAATTCGAAATTGCCGCGTCATAGGCCGCGGTCCGGGCATAGGCTTTTGCCGCCATTTTCTGGCGGAAGGCATAGCGCGTCGTGCCGCCGGCGATTTCTTCGAGAAGGGGCGCATAGTCGACGGGATCGGTGACGATGGTAACATAGGCATGATTTTTCGCGGAAGCACGGATCATCGCCGGACCGCCGATGTCGATGTTTTCGACCGTCGTCGGATAATCGCCGCCCTTGGCGCGAACTTCCTCGAACGGGTAGAGATTGATGACCGCGAGATCGATCGCGGTGATGCCGTGCTTGTCCATCGCCGCGACGTGCTCGGCGTCGTCGCGAATGGCGAGCAAGCCGCCATGAACACCGGGGTGAAGCGTCTTGACGCGGCCATCCATGACCTCCGGAAAACCAGTCAACTCCGAAACGTCACTGACCGGAAGCCCGGCGTCCGACAGCGCCTTGTGCGTGCCTCCGGTCGAGACGAGGCGCACGCCCTTTTCATGAAGAGCACGCGCGAGCTCGACAATGCCGGTCTTGTCGGAAACCGAGAGGAGGGCGGTGCGGATCCGGACTTCGTCCGGGGCGGGGATTTTCTTGGAGGCGACAGCCATCAACCATGCTCCTTTGGCGGCGCCGGACGCTCGGGGAGAAGAAGGTGCCGGCGGTTGGGATCGCTGCCCGTTAGCATAGCTTGCCACGGGAAGGAACCTTCAGCGCGGGGAGGAGCGGAAAATAGGTGCCAGAGCGGGATGAGGAAAAGTGTGTTCGGTTTTCCGCCCGCATCCCGCCCTGATTCTTTAGAACCGATCAACGTTTATGATTTCGGGTCGATTCGACCAAGATCATCGTGATCTCGGGCGACGTTCTAGCTCTCGCGGGTGAGCGTCCACTGGATTTCCGGCTGTGCCGCCACAGCGAAAGTGACGGTTATCTGCGACGAGGCCCGCACCCCCGAGGGATCGGCAAAGAAGATATCTTCCTCGATTGCCAGCTCCCCATCCCTGCAAGCGAAGAGCCAGGCTTCGCCGTCGGGCGCTACCAGGTAGATCTCGCTGTCGCTTGCCCGTCGCATCGCGATCGCCGGGTGGATGTGAAAGCGGGCGACGGCGGTGGCGACATTGGCCGCGTCCGGATCGCCGCCGTCTTCCCGCAAAAGCCGATCGCGGCCACTGACCAGCCGGCCGCCGTTCAAGATGCTGATATCGCGTTCATGGAGAAGGCCGAAGGATATGAGATAGCCATCATGACTGGCCCTGACGGACTCGATGCGGCCCGGCTCGTCCTTTCGCTCGACGAGCACCTTCGACAGGCCGGACGTCATGATCGGCCCGAGGAACCGCGATTGGGAAAAGCGGCAAGAGGACGTGTCATTGACCGTTACCGTGGAATGAGCGGCCGTCGCCCGGGCCATCTGACGAAATCGTTCGCCGGCGAACTTTGGCGCGCCGGAGTTGATGACGAAGCGGTTTCTGCCCGATGACATCTCGAAGGAGAGGCAGCCGGCATGGGCGCTGCGCGAAAGGTCGATCGAAAGCGGCCGACCCGTATCCATGATGACGACGGTTTCGCCGAGCGACAACCGCTCATAGTGGACGTGGGGCAAGGACCGGAAGGGTTCGCCGGCCGTTTCGTCATATCGCAGCACAGAGGCGAGTTCGTGCGCCAGAACTGAGGTCGCGCCATTGAAAAGCGCGAGCTCGCCGCCCTGGTGACGGAAGAAACGCAGGGCCGGATACATCCGGTCGATACAGGGGATGAGCCGCGACGGCACGTCGTGGCCGAGATTGACATAGGTCTGCCGGAGCGGCAGCAGATCGAGCAGCAGCTCGAGCCCCGCCCGGGGGCTGCGAGAGGAATGCCCGCCGTCCGGCAGGATCTGACGATCGAGTTCCTGATCGAGATTGCGGGCGGCCTTGCGGATGGCGGAAGCCGAGGCCGGCATCGACACGGATGCCATGGCCAGCGCCATGCGTACACGCAGGCGCGCCTCGCCGTCGCAGACCGTGTCCGCAATGTGCCGAAGGTAGCGAACCTGGAATGCCAGGCTTTTCAGGAAGCGGCGGTAGAACCCGTGTTCGGCGTTCCGCAGCACCACCGGCGAGTGCGACAGCCAGGCGATGATGCGTTGGGCGATCACATCGGCTTCCCAGGAAATGCCGCCGATGTTGCGGCCGTGGCTGCCGATCCAGTCGTCGACGATCTGCCGGAGCCTGACGAAGCCGGCATCCTCGCGGATCGCGCGCAGATGCCGCAGCCAGCCGAAGGAGTGGAGCCGGACAGCAAACTCGTGCGACGGCAAATCGATCTCGAAGGGAGATTCGCCTTCGGTGTCGAGCACACGGCCCGCGAGCGGAAAGCGGCCCTGCAGGATCTCTTCAGCGACGAAAGGATCGATCGCCCTCAGGTCCGTTGGTGCAACGATCAACCGGTCGGGAGTTGAACCGGCAAAGCGCATCGCCGTCACGCGGCCGAGCGAGATGCGGCGCGAAAATCGGCGCCAACCTTCCCGCAGGTACAGGTAAAGAAGCCTTTGCTTACCGGAAAACAACATCAGCGCCCGTCGGTTTCCTTATTCCTGCAACGGACCCTTCAAAGCGCCTGAGGCTGAATCATGCCCGGATTGCGCCAGAATCCCTTTCCAGCGCGGAATGGTGCCGGAAAGATCATTAAACTTTTATCAATCCTGTCGACATTGATAGGCCGACGGGCCGATAGCGTCAATTGACGCGGCAAAACAGCCTGTTGACGGGGCGCTTGCGCCAATACCAGCCGGCCATTCAGGCGCGCTTGCGGCGGAGCACTGCGGCATAAAAACCATCGAGCCCGCTGGAGAAGGGCGGCGCCAGCGGAAGCATGGCAGGCGTCGTGCGGAACTCGCCGCGATCCGTGATCGCGTCGTAGAGACCCGGCCAATCAGCCGCAGTGATCGGAACCCGCTCGCAGTCCTCGCCATCGCCGACGACGCGCGCGACAACTTCCTCGCCTTCGCGCGGATCGAGCGAGCAATTGGAAAAGACCACCAGTCCACCGGGCTTTACAACGCTCAGCGCGTGGCGCAGCAAACGCTCCTGCAGCCCTGCAAGCTTCTCGATATCCTCTGGCCCCTTCGTCCAGAGCACGTCCGGATGGCGGCGCGTCGTTCCGGTGGAGGAGCAGGGGGCGTCCAGAAGCGCGGCGTCAAAGAGTTCGTCGGGTTGGAAGTCCGCCATGTTGACTTCCTTCGTCCGGGCCTCCAGGCCGAGCCGCGCGAGGTTGGCCTTCAACCGTCGCAAGCGGCTGGAGGACTGATCGAGTGCCGTCACCTTCGCCCCGGCGAGAATGAGCTGTGCCGTCTTGCCGCCGGGTGCGGCGCAGAGATCGACGACGCGCTTGCCCGCGACATCTCCGAAAAGACGTGCCGGGATGGAGGCAGCCGCGTCCTGGACCCACCACTCGCCCTCCGAGAATCCCGGGAGTGCGGGAATGGCGCCGGAGAACGTACCGAGCCGAACGGAGCCGGTCGGCAGAACCATGCCGCCAAGGCGCTCGGCCCAAGCGGCTGGGTCGGATTTCACCGACAGATCGATCGCGGCCGGAACTTCTTGCGACGCGGACATGCGTTCGGCCTCTTCCCGGCCGTAGCTGGCCACAAGCCTGTCGTAGAACCAGCCTGGCATCGCCGGAATCGACTTCACCTTGTCGAGAATGGCGTCCTTCTCGCGCGAAAGCCGGCGAAGAACCGCGTTGACGAGACTCGCGAAGCGGCGATTGCGCGGATCGGCTTGCGCCTGCTCGACAGCAAGGTCGACGGCGGAATGATCCGGGATGTCGAGGTAGAGAATTTGCGCCGCGGCAACGGTCAGCACATGATCGAGCGCGCGGGCCCCCTCCGGCAGCGGCGTCTGCAACAGAGAATCGATTGCGGCCCGAATGCGCGGCAGGTGCCGAAGCGCGGAATTGAGAATGGCGCGCACCAGCGCCCGATCGGCGTCGTTGAGCTCGCGATAGGCCGGATTGCCGTGCTCCTGGTCGAGCATGCCGTCAAGGGAGGTCTTGCGGTCGACGACGGCCGCGAGGATCTTGGCGGCCGCCTGACGGCTCTTCAAACCCGGCTTCTCCGCCATCAGGGCACTACCGGTGCCCGGCGCTGTCTTCGGCGACCTGTTGTGAGCTCGGGTTCGTTTCGGGCGTGAATCGTTTTTCTTGTCTTCAGGCATTTAGAGCCTTTCCTGGATAAATGGAAACATTCTGCCGGAGCAGGTTTTCGTCGGGATCAAAGGCGATTGCCGAGCGTCGTACACGGACGTACGTCCGAGGCGATCGCCTTTGATCCTGGCGGAAAGGTGCCCGGCCCTTCGGGTTGGCTGAGGCGGGCGGCCTGTTTTGCATTCCGCTCCGCTTGAGCCAACAGAACTGTTTCCATTCAACCAGGAAAGGCTCTAGGACCAGGGACCTTTGGGCGGTTCGGAACCACCGCGACCCCAGCCGGTTTTCGGAACAGAGCGCGATTTGCGCACCGAATTATCAGCACGCACCGGCGGCGTCGAGCCCATCGACATGTCGCGCGCCATCTGCTCCAGCGCCGCAACGCGATTTTCCGTGCTCGGATGGGTCGAGAAGAGATTGTCCATCCGTTCCCCGGAAAGCGGATTGATGATGAACATATGCGCGGTCGCCGGGTTGCGCTCGGCGTCGTCGTTGTGGATCACGTGAGCTGCGCCGGCAATTTTCTGGAGTGCCGAGGAAAGCCAGAGCGGATTGCCGCAGATTTCCGCTCCGCGCCGGTCGGCGGAATATTCGCGCGTGCGGCTGATCGCCATCTGTACCAGCATCGCCGCGAGCGGCGCGACGATCATGGCGACGAGCACGCCAATGAAGCCGAGCGGATTGTTGTTCTCGCGGTTTCCGCCGAAAAAGAAGGCGAAGTTGCCGAGCATCGAAATGGCCCCCGCCAGCGTCGCCGTCAGCGTCATCGTCAGCGTGTCGCGATACTGGATATGCGCAAGCTCATGCGCCATGACGCCGGCGACTTCCTCATAGGAGAGCGAGTGCAACAGCCCCGTGGAGGCCGCAACGGCGGCATTCTCGGGATTGCGGCCGGTCGCAAAGGCGTTCGGCTGCGGGCTGTCGATGACATACACGCGCGGCATCGGCAGACCGGCATTCTGCGCCAGATCCCGGACGATCCCATAGTATTCCGGCGCGGTGCGTTCATCCACTTCCTGGGCTCGGTACATCGCGAGCACCATGCGATCGGAATTCCAGTAGGAGAAGAAGTTCATACCGGCGGCTATGACGAGGGCAATCATCATCCCGCCCCTGCCGCCGATGGCGTAGCCGACGGCCATGAAGAGGACGGTCATGACGGCAAGCAGCATTGCGGTGCGCATAAGATTCATGGATGAGCTCCAGCCATATCCGTATCGTTCGCCGATTGGGTGGAAAAGCGTTTGCAGCCGCTTTCGTTCCGTTCAACTCGCCCGAACGTTTCACGTGAATCAGGGTTTCCGTTCGCACGGAAGCGCTTATATGATGGGGATAAATCCTCCGCTCTTCAATATCGTTACGGAAAGCCGGACCGCCAGATGCAGAACGACAACGACAATGCGCCCGATCGCCCCAATCGCCCGCTGCCGGCAGCCGCTCTGCGCGCGCTGAAGGAGGCGGAAGAGAGAAGGCGGGCGGCGGAACCGCAAGTCATGCCGACCGAGGTCGGCGGCCGCGGAGGCCTCGATCCTGCACGTTTCGGCGATTGGGAGATCAAAGGGCGGGCAATCGATTTCTGACGAGATCAGGCGCCGCCATAGGGTTAATCATCGTTCCGCCAGCGAATCGAATAAAGGCAGCTCCTGCACGGTTCCTTAAATTGGAACCGATTTACAAAATCATGCAGAAGCGCAAAGTTCTACAGCGATCTTTGCGCGTCTGATTGGACGCGCGGCGCTGTGGGCCCCGTACCCACCGATACGGAGCCCAGCGGATACCTTCAGGCGCGGTTCTGGCGATTGGCAATCAGATCGTCGACCACCGCCGGATCGGCAAGCGTCGAGGTGTCGCCCAAGGAGCCGTAGTCGTCCTCGGCGATCTTGCGGAGAATGCGCCGCATTATCTTGCCGGAACGCGTCTTCGGCAGGCCGGGGGCGAACTGGATCTTGTCCGGCGTGGCGATCGGTCCGATCTCCGAGCGGACATGCTTGACGAGGGCCTGGCGAAGATCGTCATTGCCGGTCTCGCCGGCCATCAACGAGACATAGCAGTAAATGCCCTGTCCCTTGATCGGGTGCGGATAGCCGACCACAGCCGCCTCCGAGACAAGATGGTGCGAGACGAGCGCCGATTCGACCTCCGCCGTGCCGAGCCGATGGCCGGAAACATTGAGCACGTCGTCGACGCGGCCGGTGATCCAGTAGTAGCCATCCTCGTCCCGGCGGCAGCCGTCGCCGGTGAAATATTTGCCCTTGTAGGCGGAGAAATAGGTCTGGATGAAGCGGGCATGATCGCCATAGACGGTCCGCATCTGTCCCGGCCAGCTATCGGCGATGCAGAGATTGCCGTCCGCCGGACCCTCGAGCACATTGCCTTCGTTATCGACGAGTTGCGGCTGGACGCCGAAGAAGGGCCGCGTCGCCGAACCGGGCTTGAGATCGGTCGCACCCGGCAGCGGGGTGATCAGAATGCCGCCCGTTTCCGTCTGCCACCAGGTATCGACGATCGGCGAGCGCTGCTCGCCGACGATGTTGTAGTACCATTCCCAGGCTTCCGGATTGATCGGTTCGCCGACGGTTCCGAGCAGGCGCAGGGATGAACGCGAGGACCGCTTGACGAACTCGTCGCCGGCGCCCATCAGAGAACGGATCGCTGTCGGGGCAGTGTAGAAGACGTTGACCTTGTGCTTGTCGACGACCTCCCAGAAGCGTCCGGCATCCGGGAAATTCGGCACGCCCTCGAACATCAGCGTCGTCGCGGCATTGGCGAGCGGCCCGTAGACGATATAGGAGTGGCCGGTCACCCAGCCGACGTCGGCCGTGCACCAGTAGATATCGCCGTCCCGGTAGTCGAAGACATATTCGTGTGTCATCGACGCGTAGACGAGATAGCCGCCGGTCGTGTGCAGAACGCCTTTCGGCTTGCCGGTCGAGCCGGAGGTGTAAAGGATGAACAGGGGATCCTCGGCCCGCATCTTCACCGGCGGGCAGTCCGGCTTCACGGTCGCGATTTCCTGGTGGTACCAGACATCGCGCCCCGGCGCCCAGGAGACCTTGCCGCCGGTGCGGCGCACGACCAAGACCTTGTTGACCATCACGTGCTGCTTGGCGGCGATATCGATCGCCCTTTCGGTATTTTCCTTGAGCGGCACCGGCTTGCCGCCGCGCACGCCCTCGTCGCAAGTGATGACGAATGTCGATTCGCAGTCGACGATGCGGCCGGCGAGCGCATCGGGCGAGAAGCCACCGAAGACGACGGAATGGATGGCGCCGATGCGCGCGCAGGCGAGCATCGCGTAAGCCGCTTCCGGAATCATCGGCATGTAGATGGTTACGCGATCGCCCTTCTTGACGCCGTGTTTCTTCAGCACGTTGGCGAGACGGCAGACCTGATCGTAGAGCTGGTTATAGGTGATCTTCTTGTCGATGTAGGGGTTGTCCCCCTCCCAAATGATCGCGGTCTTCTCGCCATGGGTCTTAAGATGGCGGTCGATACAGTTGTAGGAGACGTTGGTAATGCCGTCCTCGTACCACTTGATCGACACCTTGCCCTTGAAGGTCGTGTTCTTGACCTTGGTGTAGGGTTTGAACCAATCGATCCGCTTGCCGTGCTTGCCCCAGAACTTGTCCGGATCGGCAACACTTTCCTCATACCACTTTAGATAGGTAGCGTTGTCGAGTAGCGTCCGGCTCTTGGCGGATTTCAGAACCGGATAGGTCTTTACGGACATGTGTTTCCTCCCTGCGCATTCCTAGCCCGCGGCGACACTCCCAGCCGCCCGTTCGGTCACGATTCATAGCAGGTCAAAGCCCGCCCGCAATTAGACAAAAGGACATTCGATCCTGAAAGAATTGCAATTTCGAGACAAGGACGATATAGAGGCGCTCAATTCCCGGAAATCAGTGGTAGACTCCACGGCCCGCGACACCGGCGCGGACGGACGAAAGGACTATATCCATGGCTCAGCAACTGCTTATGCCCAAGGCAACTGCCGTCTGGCTCGTTGACAACACAGCGCTGTCATTCGACCAGATCGCGCAGTTCTGCAAGCTGCACCCGCTCGAAGTGAAGGCAATCGCCGACGGTGAATCGGCGCAGGGCATCAAGGGCCTCGATCCGATCGCCACCGGCCAGCTTTCTCGCGACGAGATCGCGCGCGGCGAAGCTAACTCGAACCACAAGCTCAAGCTCTCCGAACCCAAGGTTCGCGTTCCGGACTCCAAGCGGAAGGGCCCGCGCTACACGCCGGTCTCCAAGCGCCAGGACCGTCCGAACGCCATCCTCTGGCTGGTACGCAACCATCCCGAGCTGAAGGACGCGCAGATTTCGCGGCTGGTCGGCACGACGAAGACGACGATCGAGCAGATTCGCGAACGCACCCATTGGAACTCGGCCAACCTGACACCGATGGATCCGGTGACGCTCGGCCTTTGCTCGCAGATCGACCTCGATCTGGAAGTCGAACGCGCCGCCAAGGGCCGCCCGCTGCCGACCGCAGCCGAGGCAGGCGCCACGCTGGAGGCAGCGCAGGAGACCGAGAAGCTCGGCTACAACTTCGAGCGCGAGGAAGAAAAGGAAATCGACGCCGATGCCGTCTTCGCCAAGCTGAAGTCGCTGAAGTCGGATCGCAAGGACGACGAAGACGACGACTATTGATCGTTTGTCGACGTACAGCGCCGCGCGTCTTAGACGCGCGAAGGACGCCGTAGCACTTTGATTTGCTGCATGTTTTTGTCCTTAAATCGGATACGATTAAGGAAACATGCAGTAGGACACAGGCAAACCCGGATCTCGCGATCCGGGTTTTTTGTTGCGCCTCTCAGTAGGCCGAGCCCGACGGAATGTTGAGATTGTGGCGCTCGGTTCCCTTGAGCGGCGGATTGAAGATGCTGACGAGGATCAGGTCCTCGTCGCGGCCACCGCGCAGGTAGTGCTTGTCGTGCTGGTCGAGCACATAGATGTCTCCTTCGCGGATCGGGAAGACATTACCCTGCATGTCCTCGACCTCGCCTTACCCGGCAATGCAATAGCAGGCTTCGAGATGGTTGCGGTATTCGAGCAGCGAAACCGTATTGGCGCGCACCACCGTGTGACAGACGGTGAACCCCATGCCGTCCTTTTCCGTCAGCAGCCGATGGCTCGTGCCGCTTCCCCATTCGACGAAATAGTCCGTCGCTTCGACATCCTTCAGGCTGCGCACGAACATGCGGCTCTCCTACTGTTAGAAAATTTGATAAACCGGCGATACGAATTCAGATCGGATCGCGATGACCTCCTTATTTGCCGAATTCGTACTCTGCACAAATGACGATTCCTCACCGGATCGTTGAGGAGAATTTACATATGATGCCACCGCTTGGAGCGCTCAGGGTTTTCGAGGCGGCAGCGCGCCTGGCGAGCTTTTCGCGCGCAGCCGACGAGCTGCATGTGACGCATGCCGCTGTCAGCCACCAGATCCGGCTTTTGGAGGAATGGTTCGGGCGACCGCTGTTCCTGCGGGAAAAACGCGGTGTCCGTCTGGCGCCGGAAGCCGAAAGGCTGGCCGAAATCCTGTCGGCCAGTTTCGAGCGCGTTTCGGCCGAAGCCGAGGCGTTGAAACAGAGAACGAAATCGGAGATCACCGTCGCGTGCATTCCCTCGATCGCAACACGCTGGCTGATCCCGGCGCTCGGCGATTTCCTCGCCGCCAACGCCGACATCACGGTGAAGGTCGTTTACGCCATGGCGGCACAGCGCCTGCGCGAGACGGGTTGCGATGTGCTGATCACGCTCGGCGCCGACACCTCGGACGGTATCGGCTGCGAGCGGCTCTTTTCGCGCGTCAATAGACCGGTCGCCAGCCCGCGCTACCTCGAGCGCAGGGGCAGCATCGGCACGCCCGATGAGATCGCCGCGGCGGACCTGCTCCATGACGAGACGACGAGACATTGGCAGCATTGGCTTACCAAGGCCGGCCTATCTCCCCGCCGGCCGCTTAGCGGACCGGTCTTCCAGGACTTCAATCTGCTGGCAACAGCCGCCATCGCCGGTCACGGTGTGGCGCTTTGCCCGATCGAAGTATGCCGCCGGGAAATCGAAAACGGCGACCTGATCGTGCTCTCCGACATCGCCGTCCTGGAGGACGAGAGCTATTTTCTCATCAGCAAGCTCTCGCGGCAAAAGGCGGTTTCCGCCTTCTGCACGTGGTTCAAGGCGGTGGTCAACCCGGTGGCGGGCTGACTCACTCGCACGCGCACAGAGCGCGCTGCAGCGCGGCTCAAAGGCCAATGCCCTTGGCATGAAGCGCGGCCGTGATCTCATCGAGGATCGCCGGGTCATCGATCGTCGCCGGCATCTTCCACGGCTGGCGGTCGGCGATCTTCTGGATCGTTGCCCTGAGGATCTTGCCGGATCGCGTCTTCGGCAATCGCTTGACACAGATCGCCGTCCTGAAGGCGGCGACCGGCCCGATACGCTCGCGCACGAGACCAATGACTTCCTTTTCGATTTCCGATGTTTCACGGGAAACATTGGAATTGATCACCAGGAAACCGGCCGGAATCTGCCCCTTCAGCGGGTCGGCAATGCCGATCACCGCGCATTCCGCCACGTCCGGATGGCTGGCACAGACCTCTTCCATCGCGCCGGTCGAAAGACGGTGGCCAGCGACGTTGATGATATCGTCGGTGCGGGCCATGATGAAGATGTAGCCGTCCTCGTCGACATAGCCGGCGTCCGCAGTCTTGTAGTAACCGGGATATTCGTTGAGGTAGGCCGCATGGAAGCGATCGTCGGCGTTCCAGAGCGTCGGCAGGCAGCCGGGCGGAAGCGGCAGCTTGACCACCACGTTGCCCAGAGTGCCCGCCGCCACCGGATGCCCGGCATCGTCGAGGACCTGCACGTCATAACCGGGCAGGGGAACGGCCGGAGAGCCGTATTTCACAGGCAGCAGCCCAAGGCCTAGCGGATTGCCGGCGACCGGCCATCCCGTTTCCGTTTGCCACCAGTGGTCGATGACCGGAACGCCCAGCGCCCGCTCGGCCCAGTGGATCGTGTCCGGGTCCGCTCGCTCGCCGGCAAGGTAAAGTGCGCGGAAGCGCGAAAGGTCGTAGCGGGCCACGTGGGCGGCCTCGGGATCTTCCTTGCGGATTGCGCGCAATGCCGTCGGCGCGGTGAACATGACCGCGACGCCATGCTCGGCGATGATGCGCCAATATGTTCCGGGATCCGGCGTGCCGACCGGCTTGCCCTCGAAGAGAATAGAGGTGTTGCCGTTGAGGAGTGGCCCATAGACGATATAGGAGTGTCCGACCACCCAGCCGATGTCGGAAGCCGCCCAGAAGACCTCGCCCGGCCGAACGCCGAAAAAATTCTCCATCGACCATTTCAGCGCAACCATGTGGCCGCCATTGTCGCGCACGACGCCCTTCGGCTGCCCCGTGGTCCCGGACGTATAGAGAACGTAAAGCGGATCGGTCGATGCGACCGGGGCACATGGCTCCGTTTCGCCGGCTTCCTTGGCCATAGCGAGCGCCTCGGCGAAATCGATGTCGCGTCCGGCAAACATGCCGGCGGCCAGCATGTCGCGCTGAAAGATCAGGCAATGGGCCGGCTTGTTTGCGGCAATCTCGATTGCCGCATCGAGAAGCGGCTTGTAGGCAACCGTGCGTCCAGGCTCGATGCCGCAACTTGCCGAGACGACGAGCTTCGCCTGGCAATCGTCGATGCGCACCGCAAGCTCGTTGGCGGCAAAACCGCCGAAGACGACCGAATGCACCGCGCCGATCCGCGCGGCGGCGAGCATTGCCACCGCCGCCTGCGGGATCATCGGCATATAGATGATGATCCTGTCGCCCTTGCCGACCCCGAGATTGCGGTAGACCGAAGCCATGGCCGTCACGTCGGCCAACAGTTCGGCATAGGAGATCTTTTCGATCCGGCCCGTGACGGGGCTGTCGTAGATGAAGGCGGGCTGCGCCCCGCGACCGGCTTCCACATGGCGGTCGAGACAATTATAGCAGGTGTTCGTCACGCCGTCGGGAAACCAGTGACCATAGGTTCCGCGCTCGGACTCGAAAATGCGCTCGGGCGGCTGAAACCAGTCGATCGCTCCGGCCGCATTAGCCCAAAATCCATGCGGATCCGACTTCCACGCGGCATACACTTCGGAATAGCGGCTCGCCATATCCGTTCTCCTCCACATACCTCCCGGATTTGAAGTCCGGCTCCTCACGATCGAGGATAGGCGAATGAAGGCGAAGGCTGAACCCCGACGAAAGCGTAATGGCCGGAATGGGATGAAGAAAGAAGACTGCGGGCGGTTTTTCGCTCGCATCCCGCTTCAATGTCGCTCAGCGCGAACCGAAAATCGCCGAACCTACCCGCACACTGGTGGCGCAGAAAGCGATGGCCGTTTCAAAATCGCCGGACATGCCCATCGAGAGCTTGTCGAGGCCGCACGTCGCCGCGAGTTTCGCAAGCAGAGCGAAATGCGGACCGGGATTCTCGTCAACCGGAGGAATGCACATCAGCCCCTCGATGTTCATCGCCAGGTCCCCGCGACACAGATTAACGAAGGCAACAGCTTCTTCCGGCGCGATGCCTGCCTTTTGCGGTTCGAGACCGGTGTTGACCTGGACGTAGAGCCGAAGGTTGCGACCCTGCCGCTTCATCTCGGCGGAAACGGCCCGGGCAATCTTCTCGCGGTCGATCGTCTCGATGACATCGAAAAGAGCGACGGCGTCCGCGGCCTTGTTCGATTGCAGCGGACCGATCAGATGCAGTTCGATATCGGGCGTCTCGAGGCGGAGCGACGGCCATTTGCCTTGCGCCTCCTGGACGCGATTTTCGCCGAAGACGCGCTGGCCGGCGGCGATGACGGGGCGTATCGCGTCGGCATCGAAGGTCTTCGACACGGCGACCAGCGCGACGGCCTGCTCGGGCCGGTGTGCCGCTTTTTCGCTGATGCGAATCCGGCTCACGACTTCGTTCAACCGTTCCTGCACTTCCATCCTTGTGCTCCCATGCCCGAAGACCACGACGAACCTCTCCTGCGGCTTATTGAAACTTGCGATACTTGCCAAGGCCTACCGCATGTTTCCTCGAACCGTACTCGATTAAGGACAAAAACATGCAGCAACCGAAAGTGCTACAGCGTCCCTTTGCGCGTCTGATAAGACGGGCGGCGCTTTAGCGGCCGGATCGCCTGCGGAAATACGCAAAGTGCGCCACCAAATCCTTCAAAACTTGACGCTCAGGCGGTTTCGTGGTGAAGGTCACGCCAGCTATCATGAGGGTGCTTTGGGCGCCCCCCAGAATCTCCGGAACATCGAAAAGACATGGCGACCGAACGATACAATCCGCGTGATGCCGAACCGCGCTGGCAGCAGGAATGGGAAGCAGGCAAGGTCTTCGAGACAAGCAACGAAGACCCGCGCGAAAAATACTACGTGCTCGAGATGTTTCCCTATCCCTCGGGCCGCATCCACATGGGGCACGTGCGCAACTACACCATGGGCGACGTCGTTGCCCGGTACAAGCGCGCCCGCGGCTTCAACGTGCTTCATCCGATGGGGTGGGACGCCTTCGGCATGCCGGCGGAAAACGCCGCGATGGAGCGCGGCGTGCATCCGGCAAGCTGGACCTATCAGAACATCGCCTCGATGAAGGCGCAATTGAAGGTGATGGGCCTGTCGCTCGACTGGAACCGCGAATTCGCCACCTGCGACCCGGCCTATTACCAGCGCCAGCAACACCTCTTCCTCGATTTCCTCGAGAAGGGCCTCGTCTACCGCAAGCAGTCGAAGGTCAACTGGGACCCGGTCGACAATACGGTGCTCGCCAATGAACAGGTCATCGACGGACGCGGCTGGCGTTCCGGCGCGCTGGTGGAGCAGCGCGAGCTGACGCAATGGTTCTTCCGCATCACCGATTTCAGCCAGGAACTGCTCGACGCACTGGATACGCTCGACCAGTGGCCGGAAAAGGTCCGGCTGATGCAGAAGAACTGGATCGGCCGCTCTGAAGGCCTGCTGGTGCGGTGGGAGCTCGATCCAGCGACTGTTCCCGCGAGCGCGACGGAACTGACCGTCTATACGACGCGTCCAGATACGCTTTTCGGCGCCTCGTTCCTGGCAATTTCGGCCGACCATCCGCTCGCCAGGGAAGCCGCGGCCAACAATGCAGAGATCGATGCGTTCTGCGAAGAATGCCGGCGCGCGGGAACGTCGCTCGCCGCCCTCGAAACGGCAGAGAAGAAGGGCATCGACACCGGCATTCGCGCCAAGCATCCGCTCGATCCGAGCTGGGAGCTGCCGGTCTACATCGCCAATTTCGTGCTGATGGACTACGGTACCGGCGCCATCTTCGGCTGCCCCTCCGGCGACCAGCGCGATCTGGATTTCGCCCGCAAATACGGGCTGCCGGTCGTGCCCGTGGTGATGCCGAGGGATGCCGATGCCGCAACCTTCAAGATCGAGAACGAAGCCTATGTCGGCGACGGCGTGATGATCAATTCGCGCTTCCTCGACGGCCTTTCGACGGACGAAGCCTTCGAGGCGGTTGCCTCGAAGCTCGAGAAGGAGACGCTGAACGGCGCTCCCCGCGCCGAACGCAAGGTCAATTTCCGCCTGCGCGACTGGGGTATTTCCCGGCAGCGCTATTGGGGCTGCCCGATCCCGGTAATCCATTGCGACGACTGCGGCGTGGTCCCGGTGCCGAAGGCGGATCTGCCGGTCACGCTGCCGCCGGACGTCACCTTCGACAAACCCGGCAACCCGCTCGACCGCCATTCTACCTGGCGGCATGTCGCCTGCCCGCAATGCGGCAAGGACGCCCGGCGTGAAACCGACACGATGGACACCTTCGTCGATTCCTCCTGGTACTTCACGCGCTTTACAGCGCCGTGGGAGAACGATCCGACCGATCCGAAGGTCGCCAACCGCTGGCTTCCGGTCGACCAGTATATCGGCGGTATCGAGCATGCGATCCTGCACCTCCTTTATTCGCGCTTCTTCACCCGCGCCATGAAGGCAACGGGGCACGTGGCGCTGGAGGAACCCTTCAAGGGCCTCTTCACCCAGGGCATGGTGGTGCACGAGACCTATAGCCGCGGCGAGGGCGCTCAGCGCGAATGGATCACGCCGGCCGAGGTCCGCATCGAGGAAATCGACGGTGAGCGGCGCGCGCTTCTGATCGAAACCGGCGAGGAAATCGCCATCGGCTCGATCGAGAAGATGTCGAAGTCGAAGAAGAACGTCGTCGATCCCGACGATATCATCGCCTCCTATGGCGCCGACACCGCACGCTTCTTCGTTCTCTCCGATTCGCCGCCGGACCGTGACGTGATCTGGTCCGAAGCGGGTGTCGAGGGCGCTCATCGTTTCGTTCAGCGCGTCTGGCGCCTGATCGCCGAGGCGGCGGAAAACCTGCGCATGAGCGAAGCTTCGCCGGCAAAGGAAGGCGAGGGCCTTGCTATCTCCCAGTCTGCGCACCGAACGCTGCGCGCGGTCGAAGCGGACTACGACAAGCTCGCTTTCAACAAGGCCGTCGCGCGGATCTACGAACTGGTCAATGTCCTGGCCGGTTCGCTGACCCAGGTGGCCAACGGCAAGACGGACCAGGCGGTCACCGCGGCGGTAAAGGATGCCGTTGCGATCCTGATCAATCTGATCGCGCCGATGATGCCGCACCTTGCGGAAGAGTGCTGGCGTGAAATCGGTGGCGATGGCTTGATCGCCGAGCGAGGCTGGCCGAGCTTCGATTCGGCACTGGTCGTGGAAAACGAAATCACCCTGCCGGTCCAGATCAACGGCAAGAAGCGCGCCGATTTGACAATCGCGCGCGACGCAGATCAGAGTGCGATCGAAAGCGCGGTGCTTGCTCTCGACGCCGTCAAGGCGGCGCTCAATGGGAGCCACCCGAAAAAGATCATCGTCGTGCCGCAAAGGATCGTCAATGTCGTTGTCTGATAGAGCCGGTTCCCGCCGCCGGTCCTTCTCCGTCTTCGCCGGTGCCATGCTTCTGACGGCTCTTGCCGGGTGCCAGGTCCGGCCGCTTTATTCCGACGGCCCCACGGGTTCGACATCGGCGGCACTCGCGTCGATCGAGATCTCGGAGGCTGACGACCGCGTCGAGCAGGAGGTGCGCAACGCCCTCGTCTTCCTCGCCTCGCGCGGCGCTGGCGAGCCGGTCAACCCGCAGTACCATCTCGCACTCAACGTCTCGCACCGAACGATGGGTGTGCTGTTTGACACGACGGATAATGACGATGACGATGACGACGCGGGAGCCGGCCGCATTGTCGTGAAGGCGGACTATAACCTGACGAAGACCGCCACCGGTGAGACCGTGAGGGCGGGCAACCGCACGGCCGTTGCGCTGGTCGACTTCCCCCAACAGGAATTCGCCAAGGTTCGCGCCGTTCGCGACGGCGAGAATCGCGCGGCGAAGGAACTGGCGGAGATCATCGGCGCCGATATCGCAGCGGCCCTCGGACGCTGATCCGGGTCCGATGAGCGAGATAAAGTCGCACGAGTTCGACGGCTTCCTGCAGAGGGCGGCTGGAAGCTACCGGCTTTTCCTGCTCTACGGCCCGGATCGCGGTCTCGTTTCCGAACGCGCCGGACTGCTTGCCGCTAAATTCGGCATTCCACTCGATGACCCGTTTGCCGTCGTCAAGCTCGACGCCAGCGATGTTCAGCAGGATCCCGGACGATTGCTCGATGAAGTCAACGCCATTGGCCTTTTCGGCGGCGAGAAACTCGTCTGGATTCGCGGCGCATCCGCCGAGAAGGCACTTTCCGAAGCCCTGCAGATCCTTGCGACTGATCCGCCCACGGGCAGCTATCTGATCATCGAGGCTGGGGATCTGAAAAAGGGGGCTGCCCTTCGGAAGGCGGGCGAATCGGCCCGTTCCATTGCCTCCATCGCCTGCTATAGCGACGATGCCCGTAGCCTGCATGCGCTCATCGACCATGAACTCGCCGAAGCCGGACTTCGAATCAGCCCGGCCGCGCGCGAGCGTCTGCTCGAAGTGCTTGGCGGAGATCGCCTCGCTTCGCGCAATGAAGTTCGAAAACTCGCGCTCTACTGCCGCGGCAAGGAGATGGTGGACGAGGACGATGTGCTCGACATCGTCGGCGATGCCAGCGCGATTTCGGTCGATGATGCGGTCGATGCCGTTCTAAAGGGCGACGTCGACGCGCTGCTCCATGCCATGAAGAAGATCACGACGTCGAAGACACCGCCCTTCCTCGTGCTCCAGGCCTGTTTGAGGCAGTTCCAGCAGCTGGACGCGATGCGGGCTGAGATGGATGCCAGCCGCCAATCATCGACCCAGGTGATCGCAAGCCTCGGGCGCAACCTGCATTTCCGCCGCAAGCCGATTGTCGAAGCAGCGCTCCGTCACTGGACTGGACCGGCGATCCGGCGTGAAATGAACCGGCTGCAGGCCACCATATACCAAAGCCGCGCTCGCCAGAGCCTGGAGGACAGTCTGGTTCTGCAGAACCTTCTGGCGATAACCGTGCAATCGGCGAAGCGCTGACTGCAGTGCGCGGGCGGCGCCGACTCAGCGGGCCTGTCCTATGGAATAGAGATGTGCAACGCAGTTGCCGCGTATTCCGCTGGTCGAACTGCATGCAACGCCGACGATCTTGGACGGACTTACCGCGCTGCCGTCTTCAGGCTTGGCCTGAGAATCCCCTTCGCACGCCGCCAGGAGCTGAATCGACAGGCGTCATGATGCTGTTCGCGGCCGGCCCGATCCCCTTTGGGGCAGTCTCCGGATCCTCGGGTAAGCCCGAGCATGGCACCGCGGGGGGCCAGCGCTACGCTCAGCGGCGCTCCAGCAGCCGGCAAATCTCTTCGAGCTGGTCGAGCGTCTTGTAGGCGATCCGCAGGTGCCCGCCGGAAGCCTTGTGGCTGACGGTAACTTCGAGCCCGAGGCTGTCCGACAGTGTGCGCTCGAGCGCCAGCGTGTCGGCATCTTTCTCCTCGCGGCGCGGTGCTTTGGCGAAATTCGGATCGTTCTGCGCCCGGATATCGTTCTGCGCCAGGCGCTCCGCCTCGCGCACGGACAACCCCTTCGCAACGATGTTGCGCGCCAGAGCCACCGGGTCAGAGGTCGGAATCAGAGCGCGCGCATGGCCGGCCGACAGGCTGCCGTCGGAGAGCATGTCACGCACGGGCTCCGGCAGCTTCAGCAAGCGGAGGCTATTGGCGACGTGACTGCGGCTCTTGCCGATGATGTCACCGAGATCGTTTTGCGTATATCCATGTTCGGCGATCAATTGCTCGTAGCCCAAGGCTTCTTCGAGCGGATTGAGGTCGGATCGCTGGACGTTCTCGACAATCGCAATTTCCAGCGCCGTGCGATCATCCACATCCCGCACGATCACCGGGATCTCGGTGAAGCCCGCAAGCTGGGCCGCCCGCCAACGGCGTTCGCCGGCAATGATCTCGTAGCGCTCATGACCGACGGTGCGGACGACGACTGGCTGAACGATGCCGTGCTGTCGGATCGAGCTCGCCAGATCCTGCAGCTCCGCCTCGTCAAACTGGCGACGCGGGTTGCGCGGATTGCGCGACACAAATTCGATCGGCACGCGACGGTCTGGATTGAAGGGCGCCTGCGGCGCAGCGCCACTTTGCAACGGCTGATCCATCTCGCCGATCAATGCCGCAAGACCGCGGCCCAGACGCCTTTTGGAGCTGTCGTCGTTCATCTCTCATCCAATCTTATTACGATACCGAAACGATTACGCCGCCTTGCGTTGCCGCTCGCGCTGGATCACTTCGGACGCCAATTGCAGATATGCCTGGCTTCCGGCGCACTTCAGATCATAAAGAATGGCCGGTTTGCCATAGGAAGGCGCCTCTGAAACCCGGACGTTTCGCGGAATCAAGGTGTGATAGACCTTGTCACCAAGATGGGTGCGAACATCGCTTACGACCTGCTGAGCGAGATTGTTGCGGGAATCGAACATCGTCAACACGATGCCTTGGATATCCAGGCTCGGATTCACCGTCCGGCGCACCTGATCGACGGTTTCCAGCAACTGACTCAGCCCTTCCAGCGCAAAAAATTCGCACTGCAGCGGGACAAGCACGGAATGTGCCGCGGCCATCGCATTCATCGTCAGCAAATTAAAAGATGGAGGGCAATCGACCAGGACGTAGGAATAGGCGAGGGCCTCGCTCGCCGCCAGTGCCCTACGAAGCCGAAAGACACGGTCGGGCTCCCGTGCGATCTCCATTTCCAGACCAAGCAGATCCATGGTTGAAGGCACGATCGAAAGGTTCGGCACCGCCGTATTTTGGGCGATGTCGCCGACCGAATGCGTTCCCATCATCAATTCATAGGACGACAGGTGTCGGTCGCGGCGCTGAATCCCGAGGCCCGTGCTGGCATTCCCCTGCGGATCGAGATCGACAATCAGCACTTTCTCGCCAATTGCGGCCAGAGCGGTTGCAAGATTAATGGCGGTCGTCGTTTTTCCGACGCCGCCTTTCTGGTTGGCAATTGTGATAATCCGATTTCTAGGGCCAAACATGTTTTCGCTCGCCTATCACTTCGTCCGACGTGAAAGATTTGCAATCTCGAGCACGACCGAATCTGGCTCGACGACACTCGCATGTTTTACCAGATCGAATTGAAAGCGGCTAACGGCTTTGTCGATTTCCTGCTGGTAATCCCGCCCTTTATGGAAGAATGCCACTGCATTGGCACCTTCACCGAGCATCCAGGGTGCACAATAATCCAACAATTGGCTCAAATCCGCGAGTGCGCGCGCTGAAATAGCATCGCAACGGGGTATGATTGCACTCGCATTCTCGATTCGAATCGGATGCACGGAGCCGCGCGCGCCGGTTTCATTCAGAGCCACACGCAAAAATGCGCATTTCTTGTTGTTGCTTTCGACCAGATGAACCCAGCCGTCGCCGAGCTCCGACAGACAGATTGCCGTTATCACACCCGGAAAACCGCCGCCGCTGCCAAGGTCGACCCAGGTCTTCGGCGTGGGAGACAGCTGGAAAATCTGCAGGCTGTCGACGATGTGACGCCGCCACAGATCTTCGATCGTCGATGGCGCGACGAGATTGATGGACTTCGCCCACTTCTGAAACAAGGCGCCAAAGTGTTCCAGCTTCTCGACCGTTTCACGTGAAACACGCAATCCGATCAAGCTTTCGGCCAGACTCGTTTTCATTGTACGCTTTGCCTCTCCACACGCCGCACCTCTCGATCCTGCCGCTTCAACCAGGTGAGAATCAGCGACGCGGCGGCCGGCGTCATACCGTCGATCTTCATGGCCTGCGCCAGGTTGCGGGGTTTTTTCTGCGTCAGCTTCTGCTTCAGCTCGTTCGACAATCCGGGCAGCAGACTGTAGTCGAAGTCCTCCGGAATGCTTGTACTTTCTTCCCGACGAATGCCCGCAATATCCGCAGCCTGCCTCTCCATATAGACAGCATAGGCAGCGTCGATCTCCAGCGCTTCGACCACGCGCCGGTCGATCGCGTCGAGTTCCGGCCAGAGGGGCTTCAACCCGCCAATCGATTGCTCCGGATAGGACAGGATTTCAAATGCCGATCGCCGCTGACCATCCTGGTTCAGTTTCAAGCCAAATCGCTTGCCTTCCGACGGCGTCACAGAGAGGGACTGCAGGAGTGTGCGCCCGTTTTCATAGGCACCTTTCCACTCGACGAAACGCTGCTGACGCGCCTCACCGACGAGCCCGAGACCTACGCCCACCGGGGTCAGCCGCATGTCGGCATTGTCAGCCCGGAGCGAGAGCCGGTACTCGGCGCGCGACGTGAACATCCGGTAGGGTTCGGCGATACCGCGCGATGTGAGATCATCGATCATCACGCCGATATAGGAGTCTGTGCGGCTGAACTGAAATGGCGGGCGTCCCATTGCGGCGAGGGCGGCATTCAATCCGGCGACCAGCCCTTGAGCGCCCGCTTCTTCGTACCCGGTCGTTCCGTTAATCTGACCTGCAAGGAACAGACCGGGCGCCTTTCGGACCGCCAGCGACAGTTGCAGCTCCCGCGGGTCGACGTGATCGTACTCGATCGCATACCCAGGCTGCAGGATTGTCACGTTCTCCAGTCCCGGGATCGTCCGGATAAAGGCACCCTGAACATCCTCGGGCAGCGAGGTCGAAATTCCGTTCGGATAGACCGTATCGTCATCGAGTCCCTCTGGCTCCAGAAAGATCTGATGGCCATCCCGCTCGCCGAAGCGAACGATCTTGTCCTCGATCGATGGGCAATAGCGCGGACCGACACCCTCGATCTGGCCCGAATACATCGCAGATCTATGGATATTGTCGGCGATGAGCCTGTGCGTGGTTTCTGTTGTGCGTGTCACGCCGCAATCGATCTGCCGGTTGGCGATCTCATCTGTCAGGAACGAGAAGGGCACCGGATCCTCGTCCGGCCCCTGGCGACCGACGCGGTCCCAATCAATCGTTCGGCCGTCGAGGCGAGCCGGCGTCCCGGTCTTCAGCCTTCCGAGGTTGAGCCCGAAACGAGCCAACGTCTCGGAAAGACCAAGCGACGGTTCTTCTCCGACACGCCCCGCCGGAATCTTGCGATCGCCGATATGGATCAAACCCTTGAGGAAAGTGCCCGTGGTCAGCACGACGGCCGCCGCGCGAAAGGTTCGGCCGTCCTTCATGACAACGCCGCAAACGGCTCCATTCTCGGTCAGCAGGTCGAATGCGTCGCCCTCGATGACCGACAGGTTCTGGACAGTGCCGATCGCGCGCTGCATCGCCTCACGATAGAGCCTTCGATCCGCCTGCGTCCTCGGGCCCCGTACGGCAGGTCCCTTGCGGCGATTAAGCAGCCGGAACTGTATGCCCGCAGCGTCGGCGACGCGTCCCATCAGCCCGTCGAGAGCGTCAATCTCCCTGACCAGATGCCCCTTGCCCAAGCCGCCGATGGCCGGATTGCAAGACATGACGCCGATCGTATCGCGCCTATGCGTGATGAGGACCGTGCTGGCGCCGAGGCGCGCGGATGCAGAGGCAGCCTCGCAGCCGGCATGTCCGCCGCCAATCACGATGACATCATAACTCGTCATTCCCAATCTCCAGCTAGAAAGCCTGATTCTGAATTTCACTGGTCGAGTCAAGCGGTTTCACGTGAAACGTGGTGAATGACCCGCGGCGCTGTATCTGGCCCGTTGTACCTATTTACCGATACAGAACTCAGAAAATATCACATCGAGCAAGTTCTCCACGTCGACCCGCCCCGTGATCCGGCCGAGCGCATCGCCGGCAACGCGAAGTTGCTCCGCCTGAATGTCCAGTCCCAGGGCCGCCGACGATAAACCGCGCTCCAAAGCCGCGCTCGCCTGACGAAGACAATCGACATGACGCTTTCGCGATGGCATTGACAATGACGCCTTGCCCGCCAGATCAGGGAGGTAGGTCCCCAATACGTCGAGCAGGTCGGCGATGCCAGCCCCGGTCTTGGTCGACAGGAATACATCCGCATCACTTGGCAGCCACGAAACGTCGCCTCGATCAATCTTCGTCGCGACCCTTATGAGCGGGACATTACCCGGAACGGCTTCACTAACAGCAAAACGTGCCGGATTATCCGATAACAGAAGCACGAGATCGGCCCTTCCGATAGTCTCCAGTGCGCGCCGAATTCCCTCTCGCTCGACGAGTTCTTCGGTCTCCCGCAACCCTGCGGTGTCGAACAACTTAACGGAGAATCCGGCTAAGGAAAGGTCGACCGAAATAATGTCACGAGTCGTTCCGGCAATTTCCGTGACGATGGCGATGTCGCGCTTCGCCAACGCATTCAACAGACTCGACTTCCCGGCATTCGGCTCACCGGCAATGACGATCTTGAGACCATCGCGGATTATTTCCGCCAAACCTGCCTGGCCGATATGCGCGTCGATCTCACCACGGAGCTTCTCGACGTCCTTCCAGATCGATGCGCTGACCGAACCGGGGACGTCCTCCTCATCGGCGAAATCAAGTTCGGCTTCGATCATCGCCCGCGCATGCGTCAGGCGACGCGCCCAACCTTCGTAGAGCGAAGACTGGCCGCCGCCCGAATGTTCGAGCGCCAACCGCCGCTGCATCTCCGTCTCGGCCGCGATCAGATCGGCAAGGCCCTCCACCTCAACCAGATCCATCTTGCCGTTCTGAAACGCACGCCGTGAAAACTCGCCCGCCTCCGCATGGCGCAGGCCGTCAATTCCCGCAAGCTCGTCCAGTATCGCGTGAACGACGGCTCGCCCGCCGTGAACCTGCAACTCGCAGCAGTCCTCGCCCGTAAAGGAAGCCGGCCCCGGAAAATAAAGCACGAGCCCGCTGTCCAACGGATCACCGTTTCGAGTCCGAATCGTTTTCAAGCTCGCGGAACGAGCTTGCGGCAAGGACCCGCAAAGCTGCGCAACCGCGTTGGCCGTTGCCGGTCCGCTGATGCGGATAACCGCAACGCCCGCCGGCAAGGCGCCGCTCGAAAGTGCGTATATCGTATCCGTAAACTGCATCGCGGTTACCGGCCATCCCCGAGCGCACTGCATAGTGCCGCGAGCTCGGTTCAAATTCTGTCGTTGAGGGTTAGAGCGGCTGCTTCCTTGAACGGCATCGTCTTCGTTCTGCCAAGCAACTCTCGCCATTTCTGCACAGGATGCAGAG
Organism: Sinorhizobium psoraleae; assembly: GCF_013283645.1. Lineage (GTDB taxonomy): Bacteria > Pseudomonadota > Alphaproteobacteria > Rhizobiales > Rhizobiaceae > Sinorhizobium > Sinorhizobium psoraleae. Next base: position 86,764 of record NZ_JABEKV010000001.1, on the reverse strand, counting down.
CGCCGCGACTTATGCACCCAGCGGCGGCGGAAATCAAGTATCTCACAGCAGCGCCGCGACTCCTGCGAACCGCGAGCCGCGTGTTTCACGTGAATCATCGCTCGTCTGCGACCGATACGAAAGCTATGTCCGCGCCAATCCCGAACTGTCGGCACGCGTCCTCAGCCTCAAGAGCAAGCTGCTCTTGTGTTAGTGCCATCCGCGCCGCTGCCACGGCGACACGCTTGCTGCGCCGCAAGGAGGAAGGAAGATGACCCAGATCAGTTTCGCCGAATTGGTCAAGCATTTCGAGGGCCAGCATCCCGGCCACGGCGAACGCGTCGCGAAGGAACTTGCAGAGGCGATGGCGAAGGGCAAGGCGGCAATGATCCTCGTCGAGGACGGCAAGCCTGTCGTCGGCCTTGAAGGCGAGACGACGAGGCATTGAAAGGTGGAAGGATGATGAGCGAACTTCCACTCTTTGTTAAGAGGATTTGGCTCACGATCCAAGGTACGGCGGAAGCGAGCTGATCAATGGCTTTGAACGATATTCGATGGCAAAAGCACTTACGTGACCTTGGCTGGAACATTTTTACCAACCGGCTCAGCTTCGGGATTTGGTTCGGCTTGGCCACAGTGGCCTCCGCTTTTGTGAGCGCGGCAACGGGGATCCCAGCTGTCTACACCTGGGTCTGTGCTCTCATTATCCTTTTCCTCTTAAGGCCACGTGCACGGCTACTGCAACTGAGATCCAGACTCGAAGGCCGGCAACAGCCGTGACTGCCGCCTTTCAACCTGTTGTGGTAATTCGCCGCGGCGTTGCCGGGGCATGGCCGGGCGGCGGCAATTTCTGCCGCAAGGCAGAGGCCGAAACCGCACACGCCACGCGTTCCGTCGAATCCGGCTAAGGAAACTCGATGCCGCAAATGAAAATGGCCAAGACGCGGTGCGCCCTGGCCATTTAAAACCGGCAGACTCGAAAACTTCTCAGGTATTCATCGATTCGAAGAAATCGCCGTTCGTCTTCGTCTGCTTCAGCTTGTCGATCAGGAACTCGATTGCGTCGGTGGTGCCCATCGGAGCAAGGATGCGGCGAAGAACGAAGATCTTCTGGAGATCCTGCCGCGGCACCAGGAGATCCTCCTTGCGCGTCCCGGACTTCAGAATGTCCATGGCCGGGAAGATGCGCTTATCGGCGACCTTGCGATCAAGAACGATTTCGGAGTTACCGGTGCCCTTGAATTCTTCGAAGATCACTTCGTCCATGCGGCTGCCGGTATCGATCAGCGCGGTCGCGATAATCGTCAGCGAGCCGCCTTCCTCGATGTTGCGCGCCGCACCGAAGAAACGCTTCGGGCGCTGGAGCGCGTTGGCATCGACACCGCCGGTCAGGACCTTACCGGATGACGGCACGACTGTGTTGTAGGCGCGGCCGAGGCGCGTGATCGAGTCGAGCAGAATAACGACGTCCCTGCCGTGCTCGACGAGGCGCTTCGCCTTCTCGATGACCATCTCGGCAACCTGCACGTGGCGCGTCGCCGGCTCATCGAAAGTCGAGGAGACCACTTCGCCCTTCACCGAGCGCTGCATGTCGGTCACTTCTTCCGGCCGTTCATCGATCAGGAGAACGATCAGATAGCACTCGGGATGGTTGGCGGTGATCGAGTGCGCGATGTTCTGCAGTAGCACCGTCTTACCGGTGCGTGGCGGCGCCACGATCAGTCCGCGCTGGCCCTTTCCAAGCGGCGCCACCAGATCGATGACGCGAGCGGAAAGATCTTTCGACGTCGGAACCTCGAGTTCCATCTTGAACCGCTCGTTCGGATAGAGCGGCGTCAGGTTGTCGAAATGCACCTTGTGGCGGATTCTTTCCGGATCGTCGAAGTTGATCGTGTTGACCTTCAGCAGCGCGAAATAACGCTCGCCTTCCTTCGGACCACGAATCGGTCCTTCGACCGTATCGCCGGTCTTCAGGGAAAACCGGCGGATCTGCGAGGGCGAAATATAGATATCGTCCGGACCGGGAAGGTAGTTTGCATTGGCGGAGCGGAGGAAGCCGAACCCGTCCTGCAGCACCTCAACGACGCCTTCACCGATGATCTCCGTATCCTGCGTGGCGAGCATCTTGAGGATTGCGAACATCAACTCCTGCTTGCGCATCGTGCTGGCGTTCTCGACCTCGAGCTCTTCGGCAAAGGCCAGGAGATCGGTCGGCGTCTTGTTCTTAAGTTCTTGAAGCTTCATTTCAGCCATGAAGAGTCCACGTGTCGTATGGGGAATGGAGGTTGGCGTGATTTTGTAAGGGAGCTGCGAGAGGGAAGAGGCAGGCTCTAAACTTTGTCACAAGCCACGAGAAGAAGGAGATGAGGGAAAATAGCGATTCACGTGAAACGCCGCAAGGGGCTCGCACAAATTAGCGACAACTATTGCAGCTAAAAATCGATTGAATTCAAAATGGTTTCACCACGACCATGATGACGATGAGAATCATCAGCAGTGTCGGTGCTTCGTTCATCAGCCGCCAGTAGCGAGCATCGCGGTGATTCTCGTCACGCTCGAACGCTTTCACTGCGCGGCTGAAATGCATGTGCACCACCGTCAGCAGCACGACGAAAAACAGCTTGGCGTGCAGCCAGCCGCCCTGAAAGCCATAAACGCTCCAGGCAAGATAAAGGCCGAGCGCCCATGAGATCATCATCGCCGGGTTCATGATGACCTTCAGCAAGCGCCGTTCCATCATCTTGAACGTCTCGGACTGCGCCGATCCCGGCGCCGCGTCGGTGTGGTAGATGAAGAGGCGCGGCATGTAGAGGAGCGCTGCCATCCAGGATATGACCGCAATGACGTGCAACGCCTTGATCCAAAGGTAGAGATCGTCCGGCTGCAGCACGAAGAGGCCGACCAGCAGCAGGGCAAAGGCGGAGAGGGCGATCCAGGCGCGCAGGCGCGCCCTGTTCCCCGGGCCGCTGTCGGTCTGGCGCTCCACCTTCATCGTCTCCCGCGGACCCGGGAAACCAGCGCCGCGACGTGATCCGGGTCCGCCTGCGGCGTAATCCCATGGCCCAGATTGAAGATCAGCGGCCCGTTTCCGAGCGCATCGAGGATCCGGTCGATTCCGCTATCCAAAGCGGCGCCGCCCGCAACGACCCGCATCGGATCGAGGTTCCCTTGGACAGGGCCGTCCTTCTGCAGCTCGGCCGCAAACGACAGGGGCACCGACCAGTCGAGCCCGATCGCGTCGGCGCGGGTCGACTGTCGATAATCCTTCAGCAAAAGCCCCGCGCCCTTCGCGAAGGCAATGACCTTGGCTGCCGGTCGCCTCGCGCGAACGGAAGCGATCATCCGCCGGACGGGCTCGACGGCAAAACGGGCGAATTCCTCCTCGCCCAGCACACCCGCCCAGGAATCGAAGATTTGCACCGCATCCGCACCCGCGTCGATCTGCTCCACCAGATAGTCCGCCGAAATGTCAGCCAGGAACGCCAGCAGATCGTCGAACGCTTTCGGGTAGCGATAGGCGAACAGACGGGCAGGAGCCTGATCCGGCGTTCCGTGCCCGGCGATCATATAGGTCGCTACGGTCCATGGTGCGCCGCAGAAACCAAGCAGCGTCGTCTCCGCCGGCAACTCCCGACGCAGCCGCGATACCGTCTCGAACACCGGCCGCAGGTGATCGGAGACGCCGGCCGCACTCAGGCGCGCAACTCCGTCAGCGTCGATCGGATCCATCTTCGGGCCGTGACCTTCCTCGAAGCGCACATTCCGGTGAAGCGCATCCGGGATCACGAGGATGTCGGAAAAGAGGATTGCCGCGTCGAAAGCATATCGCCGGATCGGCTGCAATGTCACTTCCACAGCCAGTTCGGGCGTGTAGCAAAGATCGAGGAAGCTTCCAGCCTTCGCCCGCGTCTCACGATATTCCGGGAGGTAACGTCCTGCCTGGCGCATGAGCCAGATCGGTGGAGGCGTGAGACACTTCCCGTCCAGCACCTCGAGGACCTTGCGACGTTTCACGCTCACCCGCGACTTCTCCCAATCTAATAATCAAACTGAATCTAAAAGGTTTCTATTTCTTAGAGTCGGTGGCTATCAAGGATTAAATTCCATCCGCAGTTCATCCAGTGGTCCCACTCGAGCCGTGCGATGCCGGGAGAAAATAGGCAATTCTCCGTGACGGAGCGAGGAAAGAGCAGAAAACATTGAAAAATCCGAAACTTACGTGGTTCGCGAATCTTGCACTTTCTGTGGACAACCTGTCGAACCGCGTGACATTTTGTCGTCGCCATGAGTCTTGTCCACATGAGACGCTCGACGTTCTCCGGAAGAGGCTGGGATGTGAATAAGTCGGCGCTTTTCCACTTGCCTGAACGGCTGCCGCGCCGTTAGCTGTTTTTGTCCCGGCCTATCAACAGCCCCCGGAGAATTGCGTGGAGAACCGAAAAAACTATTTCCACCTGCATCTCGTCTCCGATTCGACGGGCGAGACTCTGATTGCAGCGGGACGCGCGGCCGCGGCGCAATTCCAGTCGTCGCATGCGCTGGAGCACGTCTATCCGCTGATCCGGAACCGGAAGCAGCTGATGCAGGTGCTGGACGCGATCGATGGCGCGCCGGGCATTGTTCTTTACACGATCGTCGACCGCGAGCTTGCCGACATCATCGATCAGCGCTGCCGCGAGATCGGCGTGCCTTGTGTTTCGGTGCTGGATCCGATCATCGATCTGTTTCAGTCTTATCTCGGCTCGCCATCCCGGCGCCGCTCGGGAGCGCAGCACGTCATGGACGCCGAGTATTTCGCCCGGATCGAGGCGCTGAACTTCACCATGGACCATGACGATGGCCAGATGCCGGCGGATTTCGACGAGGCGGATGTCGTTCTTGTCGGCGTAAGTCGTACATCGAAGACGCCGACGAGCATCTATCTTGCCAATCGCGGCATCAAAACGGCGAACATCCCGATCGTGCCTGGTGTGCCGTTGCCGGACGGTCTGATCAGCGCGACGAAACCGCTCGTCGTCGGCCTTATCGCGACGGCCGACAGGATCTCGCAGGTGCGCCAGCACCGCCTGCTCGGGACGACCCAGAGCTTCCATGGCGAACAGTATACCGACCGGGCCTCGATCGCCGAGGAGTTGAAATATGCCCGTTCGCTCTGTGCGCGCAACAATTGGCCAATGATCGACGTGACGCGCCGGTCGATCGAGGAAACCGCCGCTGCGATCGTTGCCCTGCGCCCGCGGCTCAGATAGAGCGAAACAGGAAAACCCGGGATTTAACAATGACGACCGCACTCGTGTTGGCTTCCGCCAGTCCCTTTCGTCGCGCGCTGTTGGAAAACGCCGGGCTGACATTTCAGGCAAGAGCCGCCAACGTGGACGAACGGGCATTGGAGCAACCGCTCGAGGCAAGCGGCGCTTCGCCATCGGATGTCGCGCTGGAATTGGCGGAGGCCAAGGCAAGGGATGTCGCACGGCATTTCGATGGCGCGCTCGTTATCGGTTCGGATCAGACCATGTCGCTCGGGTCGCGCGTCTATCACAAGCCGAAGGACACGGCCGAGGCGGCCGACCATCTCTTTTCGCTGTCCGGCAAGACGCACAGTCTGAACAGTGCGATCGTTCTCGTCCGTGACGGCGAGGTCGTCTGGCGCCACGTTTCCTCTGCCCATATGACCGTGCGGCCGCTCACTCGGGGCTTCATCGAAAGACACCTTGCAAAGGTCGGCGAGAAGGCGCTTGCAAGCGTCGGCGCCTATCAGCTCGAAGGCGAGGGCATCCAGCTCTTCGAAAAGATCGAAGGCGACTATTTCACGATTCTCGGCTTGCCGATGTTGCCGCTCCTCTCGAAACTCCGTGACCTGGGCTCGATCGATGCGTGATTCACGTGAAACATTTGTTAACCATGCCTTCGTCACCGGATTTCCGGTGAGGCATTCGCGCTCGCCGCTGATCCACGGCTATTGGCTGAAGGAGTTGGGGATTGCCGGCAGCTATAGGGCCTATGAGGTCTCGCCGGAAGGCTTTCCGGAATTCATGCTTCAACTGAAGAGCGGCGCCTCCGGTCTCTGTGGCGGCAACGTCACCATTCCCCATAAGGAAGCCGCATTTCGTCTTTCCGATCGTCCGGACGAACTGAGCGCCGAGCTCGGCGCCGCCAATACCTTGTGGGTTGAAGACGGAGAGCTTTGCGCGACGAACACCGACGGGCGAGGGTTCGTCGCCAATCTCGACGAGCGCGCGAAAGGGTGGGACAGAATTTCGACCGCCGTCGTCCTCGGCGCCGGCGGTGCAAGTCGCGCCGTGATCCAGGCGGTCCGCGATCGCGGCGTCAAGGCAATCCATGTGGTAAACCGCACACCCGAGAGGGCGCGGGAACTGGCGGATCGCTTCGGCGCCGCCGTCCACGCCCACCCGCTCGAAGCCTTGCCCGAAGTGATGTCGGGCGCGGGCCTTTTCGTCAACACGACTTCGCTCGGCATGGATGGCGAGCCGGCGCCGGAGATTGATTTCTCGATGATGGACGAGGGGGCGGTCGTGACGGATATTGTCTATGTGCCGCTCAAAACGCCATTGCTGCGCCAGGCCGAAGATCAGGGCTTTGCGATCGTCGACGGGCTTGGCATGCTGTTGCATCAGGCGGTGCCCGGATTCGAAAAATGGTTTGGCCGCCGGCCGGTCGTCGACGAAACCCTTCGGCAGATCATCATTCACGATATGGACAGTCACAGATGATCATTGTCGGGCTCACGGGATCGATCGGAATGGGAAAGTCGACCGCAGCCCAGATGTTCCGCGAGTTCGGCGTTCCGGTGAACGACGCCGACGAGGCGGTCCACGAACTCTATCGCGGTGAAGCGGTGGCACCGGTCGAAGCTGCATTTCCTGGTGTGGCAAAGAACGGGGTGATCGACCGCGCCGAGCTTTCGCGGCAGCTCCTTGCCAGCCCCGGGCGACTTCGTGAACTGGAGCAGATCGTGCATCCGCTCGTTCGTGCCAAGGAGAGGGAATTCATCGACCGGCACCGGGCTGCCGGTGCGCCCTTCGTCGTCCTCGACATTCCCCTGCTTTTCGAAACGAAGGCGGAAGGACGCGTCGACCAGGTCGTCGTCGTCACCTGTGCGCCCGAACTACAGCGGGAAAGGGTCATGAAGCGGCCGGGAATGACGGCGGAAAAATTTGCGATGATCCTCGCGCGCCAGGTCCCCGACAGCGAAAAGCGCGAACGGGCGGACCATATCATCGACACGAGCGACAGTTTCGACGTCACCCGAGCGCAAATTCGGGCGATCGTCGACCGCTTGCGTGCTAGCTAGGGGATGGGCGGTCGTGTGCGGCGGTTTTTTGTCCCGTACAGCGCTTCAAGTTGCTAGATTCGACCGCATGTGGTCCCGGATTGATTCGCTCCGATCCAGCCTGACCCAGGAGAGACTGTATGCGTGAAATCATCTTCGATACGGAAACGACGGGCCTCGACAGCCGCGACGACCGCGTGATCGAAATCGGCGGAGTCGAGCTTGAGAACCAGTTTCCGACGGGGCGCACGCTGCATCTCTACATCAATCCGGGCGACCGCAAGGTCCACCCGGACGCCTTGGCCGTTCACGGCATCACTGACGAATTTCTGAAGGACAAGCCGAGCTTTGCCGACGTCGCCGACGAGATCCTCGAATTCTTCGGCGGCGCGCGCTGGGTAGCGCACAATGCGACCTTCGACATCAGCTTCATCAACGCCGAATTTGCCCGTTTGGGCCTTCCGCCGGTGGCGAGCGAATATGTGACGGACACACTCGTCCTCGCCAGGCGAAAACATCCGATGGGCCCGAATTCACTCGATGCCCTCTGCCGGCGCTATAGCATCGACAATTCCCATCGAGCCAAGCACGGCGCGCTTCTCGACTCCGAACTCCTGGCGGAAGTCTACATCGAGATGATCGGCGGCCGGCAGGCGGCGCTCGGCCTCGTGACGAGCGTGGCCGGCGGCCAGACGATCGAAGCCGAAGACGGACCGATCATCGTCCTGCAGCGGCCGCGACCTTTGCCGGTCCGGTTGACGGAGGCCGAAATCGCGGCACATGCCGCCCTTATCGCCAAGATCGGCAACAAGGCAATCTGGTCGAAATACGAGTGCTGAAATGAAAAAGGCCCGGCGTAAACCGGGCCTTTTCTTTAGAAGCTAGCCGACAGCGGATCAGTTGGCGGTGTCGTTGCTGTTGGCGACCTGGGCGCGGACCTTTTCTTCGGCCATGCGCTGGGCAAACATCTGCGCGAAATCGATCGGATCGATCATCAGCGGCGGGAAACCGCCGTTGCGGGTTGCGTCGGAGACGATCTGGCGCGCGAACGGGAAGAGAAGCCGTGGGCACTCGATGAAGAGCAGCGGCAGCATGTGCTCCTGCGGAAAACCGGAAACACGGAATACGCCGCCATAGGCGAGTTCGACGTTGAACAGAAGCTTGTCGCCGTCCTTTGCTTCCGCATTCAGCGACAGAACGACGTCGAAATCGTTCTCGGCGAGCGGATTGGCATTGACGTTGACATTGATGTTGATCGACGGGGCGCGGTCACGGGCCTGCAGAGAACGCGGCGCACCGGGATTCTCGAACGAAAGATCCTTGACATACTGGGCCAGGATATTGAGTGCAGGGCTTTGCTGGGCGCCGCCGTTGCCAGTGGATGCGGTATCAGTCGTCATAAGGGTTTCCTCGGACTTCAAATCGGTGAGGCCATCTAACATTTCGGACTTGGGCTTACAACCCTTGCCATCCGGGCCTTTCCTACAGCGCCGCGCGTCTCATCGACCGCGCGAAGAACGCTGTAGCACTTTGGATGCTGCGTGTTTCATCCTTGGATCGGCTGCGATTCAAGAAAACATGCAGCAGCGGTACGAGAAGAGCGATTTTCGCCCGTTCCGTACCTTCGCCTCACACATTATAAACCCGTTCCCGGGTGAATGGGGAAAAGCGCGAGGCGCCTTGTCGTTTGCCGCCGTGATTTCAGCGGGAAATCCGGTTCGTGGGCTTCGACCCATCGTCATCCTTCTTTTCCCGGGAGAATTCATCCTCGTCCAGATCGATGACCCGTGGCCCCGTTCTCCTGCCGCTTTCGGTAGTGCCGGAGCGATAAAAACCGGTTCCGGCCGTCACTATAGTCAATCTTGTCTGCAGGAATGTGGCGACGGCGCGCCTTACCGGCGGAAGGAACAAGAACAGACCGATGATGTCGCTGATGAAACCCGGAACGATCAGAAGGATCGCTGCGACGAAGACCAGCGCGCCCTCCAGAACGTCACGGCCCGGATCGCGGCCCGCGCGAGCCGACTCCTGCACGCGGCGAAACACCTCGAATCCCTGGATGCGCAGCAACGCGATGCCGACCGCGCCGCTCAGGAATACGAGGAGCAGCGTCGCCAGCAGCCCGACTTCGCGACCGACGATGACGAAGCCGGCGATTTCGGCGAGCGGAAGCCCGAGGATGACGAGCGGGAGGATCAAGGAACGCATCGGCGCCGCTCCCAAGAAGTTTCGTGCAATTGGTTGGCCTCCGGTTTAAGGGTGCGACATCGCCATTTGAATGGTTTATCCTTGCGGACTATATGGAATAGTTCAGAGTAATTCTAACAGCGGTTCCGGGTGGAAATGGGCTCTTTTGACTTCATCACGTTTTTTTTCCTGATCGCTGCCGTGGTCATCTTCCTGCAGTTGCGCAGCGTTCTGGGGCGCCGGACCGGCAGCGAACGCCCGCCTTTCGATCCCTATTCGCCGCGCGAGGTGAGCAAGGGGCCGGAGAACACCGACAACGGCAAGGTCGTGCAACTCCCCCGCCGCGAAAGTGCGGCCGAAGAGGAGTCTCGCTACACAGCCATCGATACCTTTGCCAAGGTTGGGACGCCTTTGAACGGCCAGCTCAGGGCTCTGAGCGATGCCGATCGCAGCTTCAATCCGGAGGAGTTCGTCAACGGCGCCAAGATGGCCTACGAGATGATCGTCATGGCCTTCGCGGATGGCGACCGCAAGACGCTCAAGGGTTTGTTGTCGCGCGAGGTCTACGAGGGCTTCGATGCCGCCATTTCCGAACGGGAGGCCAGGGGCGAGGTGGTCAAATCCACCTTTGTCGGCATCGAGAAGGCCGACATCACCCATGCGGAGATCAAGGACAACGAAGAAAATATCACCGTCCGGATCATCAGCCAGCTCATCTCCGCCACCTATGACAAGCAGGGCAAGCTGATAGATGGCGACGCCGACTCCGTTGCAGAGGTGAACGACCTCTGGACCTTTGCGCGTGATATCCGATCGCGTGATCCGAACTGGAAGCTGATCGCCACAGAATCGGAAAACTGAGGCGATCATGGCCTTTCATCTCGAGCCGGTTGCCTTTTCGGAATTGCCCGGTTGGCAGGCGGACGACCCGACACCCGTCATTGCGGCTCTTCGGCGCTGCCATCACCACGTCGCCACGGCCAAGCCCCACAAGACCGGCTCGCTCGGCATTTCCGTGGCCGACCTGTTGCCCGCTTTCGAGGCGGCCGGCGTCAACGTTTCTGGTCCGACGGCTGCGCGCGCCTTCTTCGAGGAGCAGTTCCTCCCGTTCAGGGTCCGGACCAGCGAGGGCGGGACGGGCTTCGTCACCGCCTTCTACGAGCCGGAGGTCGAGGTTCGTGCCGAGGCGGATGAGATCTTTCGCTTTCCCTTCTATCGCAGACCGGCCGATTTGATCGATGTCGACGACGCGAACCGGCCGGAAGGTATGGATCCCTATTTCGCCTTCGGTCGCCTTTCGGGCGATCAGATCGAAGAGTACCCGGACCGCGAGGCGATCGAGCGGGGCTTTCTCGCGGGGCGCGGGCTTGAGATCGCCTATGCCCGCTCGAAGGTCGATGTCTTTTTCGTTCATGTGCAGGGTGCGGCCAGACTGGTCTATCCGGACGGATCGCGCCGCCGCATAACCTATGCGGCAAAGACCGGGCACCGCTTTTCCGCAATCGGAAAGCTGCTGATCGATCGCGGAGAAATAGATGCCGCGACCGTGTCTATGGCCAGCATCCGCAATTGGCTTGCCGCGCATCCTGAAGAGGTGGACGAAGTTCTGTGGCACAATCGGTCCTTCATCTTCTTTCGCGAGGCGTCGGTAGATGATGAAGACCTGGGCCCCGTTGCCGCGGCAAAGGTGCCGCTGGAGCCGGGCCGGTCGCTTGCCGTCGATCGACTAATTCACACCTTCGGCGTCCCCTTCTACATCGCCAGCGAAACCCTGACCCATCTCGACGGCGGGCGTTCGTTCGCGCGTCTGATGGTCGCGCTGGACACCGGTTCTGCGATCGTCGGGCCTGCGCGGGGAGACATCTTTACCGGATCCGGTGACGCGGCGGGCGATCTCGCGGGATCGGTGCGCAATGCCGCGGACTTCTTCATCTTCGTTCCTCGTGCGGCCGCGGCCAGATACCACCATGGCTAAGGAAAAGAAGCTTTCGCCAGAGGATCGCATTCTTTGGGGGAAGGTCGCACGTTCGACCAGGCCAATGCCCGGCCGCCTCGACGATCTGGCGGATCTGCTTGGCGAGAGCGAAAAGGAGTCGCTCGCCGCGGCGCCGGAATCTCCGACCGTTGCGGCAGCCTCGCGTGAAAAAAATGAACAGGGCTTTGCGCTCAGCAAAGGCAAACCCGAGCGCCGTCATCATCCGCTCGAGAGACCGGTGAAACGCAAGCTCTCAAAGGGCCGTCTGGCGCTCGAAGCGCGGATCGACCTGCACGGCATGATCCAGAGTGAAGCCCATGGCCTCCTCTTGCAGTTTCTCCTTAAGGCGCACGAGCGCGGCCTTCGCCACGTGCTGGTCATCACTGGCAAGGGCACATCGCTCGGTAGTGATGGCGCGCTGAAACGGGCGGTGCCGCTCTGGTTTTCGCTTCCGGAGTTCCGGTCTCTGATCTCGTCCTACGAGCCGGCGGCGCGAAACCATGGCGGTGAGGGTGCGCTTTATGTCCGCCTGGCGCGTGCCAAGGGAAGTGCGACATGACGCCCTTTGGCGAGGCCATGCGCGAACTGCGGCGCAGGAAGGGCGTGTCGCAAAAGCAGATGGCGGCTGCAATCGGCGTTTCGGCGGCCTACCTTTCGGCGCTTGAACACGGCAAACGCGGGGCACCGAGTTTCGACTTCCTCCAACGCGTCGCCGGCTATTTCAACGTCATCTGGGACGAGGCGGACGAGCTCTTCCGGATCGCCGACATTTCCGACCCGAAGGTCGTACTCGACACATCCGGCCTGCCGCCCGGCCACACCGCGTTTGCCAACCGCTTGAGCGGCCAGATTCGCAGTTTGTCGGAGGAGACGATCCGGGCTTTGGAAGATATTTTGGAAAAAGCCACAATTCCTGATAATGACAGGGGATGAAAGCCTTTCCCGGCCGTCTCGCGCGGCCCGGGATTTGGAACCCGTGGACAAATTTCCTATATTCCGCGAGGCCTCCCGCGCTGTGATTCGCACTGAATCACGACGTTCGCAAAACCTGGAAAGACCTGAAGCCGAATGACCGATTTTCCTGAGACCGAAACCGGCGCCATCGCCGAATATGGTGCCGATTCCATCAAGGTGCTGAAAGGGCTCGATGCCGTACGCAAGCGGCCGGGCATGTATATCGGCGACACCGACGATGGTTCCGGTCTGCATCACATGGTCTATGAGGTCGTCGACAACGCGATCGACGAAGCGCTTGCCGGTCATGCGGATATCGTTACGGTGACGCTCAATCCGGAGGGTTCGGTGACGGTGACCGACAACGGCCGCGGCATCCCGACCGACATCCACCGGGAAGAGGGCGTCTCGGCGGCCGAGGTCATCATGACGCAGCTTCACGCCGGCGGCAAATTCGACCAGAACTCCTACAAGGTCTCGGGCGGCCTGCACGGCGTGGGCGTTTCGGTCGTCAATGCGCTGTCCGTCTCGCTGAAACTCAAGATCCGCCGCGCCGGCAAGATTCATGAGATGAGCTTCACCCACGGCGTTGCCGATGGGCCGCTGACGATTACCGGAGATGCTGGAAGCGAAACCGGCACGGAAGTGACGTTCCTGCCGAGCGAACAGACCTTCTCGAACATAGAATTTGACTACGGGATACTCGAACACCGCCTGCGTGAGCTCGCCTTCCTGAATTCCGGCGTCCGCATCGTGTTGACCGACAAGCGCCATTCGGACATCCGCCGCGATGAACTGATGTATGAAGGCGGACTGGAGGCTTTCGTCGCCTATCTTGATCGGGCGAAGAAGCCGCTCGTGCACAAGCCGGTCTCGATCCGAGGCGAGAAGGACGGCATCACCGTCGAGGTGGCGATGTGGTGGAATGACAGCTACCACGAGAACGTGCTCTGCTTCACCAACAACATCCCGCAACGTGATGGCGGCACCCATATGGCCGGCTTCCGCGGCGCGCTGACACGTCAGGTAACGTCCTATGCCGATTCATCCGGAATCACCAAAAGGGAAAAGGTCACGCTTCAGGGTGAGGATTGCCGTGAAGGCTTGACGGCGGTTCTCTCTGTCAAGGTGCCGGATCCGAAGTTTTCCTCGCAAACCAAGGACAAGCTCGTTTCTTCCGAGGTTCGACCTGTGGTCGAGAGCTTGGTCAACGAAGCACTGAGCACGTGGTTCGAGGAGCACCCAAGCGAGGCCAAGATCCTCGTTGGCAAGGTTGTAGAGGCGGCCGCGGCGCGCGAAGCGGCGCGCAAGGCGCGCGAGTTGACGCGCCGCAAGGGTGCGCTCGATATCTCGTCGCTGCCCGGCAAGCTCGCCGATTGCTCCGAGCGCGATCCGGCGAAGTCGGAAGTGTTCCTGGTGGAGGGTGATTCGGCAGGCGGTTCGGCCAAGCAGGGCCGTTCGCGCGAGAACCAGGCGATCCTTCCGCTGCGCGGCAAGATCCTCAATGTCGAGCGCGCGCGCTTCGACAAGATGCTTTCGAGCCAGGAGATCGGCACGCTGATCACGGCGCTCGGCACCTCGATCGGCAAGGACGAGTTCAACGCCGATAAGCTGCGCTATCACAAGATCATCATCATGACGGACGCCGACGTCGACGGCGCCCATATCCGAACGCTGCTGCTCACCTTCTTCTTCCGGCAGATGCCGGAACTGATCGAGCGCGGCCACCTCTATATCGCCCAGCCGCCGCTCTATAAGGTGACGCGCGGCAAATCCACGCAATACCTGAAGGACGAGAAGGCGCTCGAAGATTACCTGATCAGCATGGGCCTCGAGGAAGCGTCCCTTGCGCTTGCGTCCGGCGAGGTGAGAGCCGGCCAGGACCTGCGCGAAGTCATCAATGACGCGCTGCGCTTGCGTTCGCTGATGGACGGCCTGCATTCCCGCTACAGCCGGGCGATCGTGGAGCAGGCGGCCATTGCCGGCGCACTGAACGTCGAACTGAATGGCCGGCGCGATGAATTTCAGGACGCGGCGGCGGAAGTGGCGCGCCGACTCGACGTGATCGCCGAGGAGACCGAGCGCGGCTGGTCCGGGATGGTCACTGCGGAAGGCGGCCTGAAGCTTGAGCGCATGGTGCGCGGCGTCAAGGAAGTCGCGGTGCTCGACATGGCGCTGATCGGCTCCTCCGACGCCCGCCATATCGACCAACTGACGCCGAAACTGAAGGAAGTCTATTCCGAACCGCCGGTGCTGCGCCGGCGTGATGGCACCCAGGCCATCAGCGGTCCGCGAGCGCTGCTCGACGCGATTTTCGCGGCCGGCCGCAAGGGGCTAACGATGCAGCGTTACAAGGGCCTTGGCGAGATGAATGCCGAGCAGCTCTGGGAAACGACGCTCGACCCGAATGTCCGTTCGCTGCTGCAGGTCAAGGTTGCCGATGCGACCGACGCCGACGGCCTGTTCTCACGCCTGATGGGTGACGAGGTGGAGCCGCGGCGCGATTTCATCCAGGAAAACGCCCTGAGCGTCGCCAACCTCGATATCTGATCTGTTGGTGTGGAATCGACGGATTGCCGGCGCCGAAAGGCGCCGGTTTTCTTTCGTGGTATCAGTCGGCCTTGAACCGGCCCTCGAAGACGAAGTCGGCGAGCGGCTTGCGCTGGCTCGGTTTTTCCCGCTCGCGCAGATCGTCCGGAAGCGTGGACGGATCGGCAAGTTTGCCGATAGCGACGGCGGCTTCGACCCGGTAGTGTTCCGGTACGCCGAGCACGCGCACGGCCTTGTCCCGGTCAATCCCCGCCATCGCATGAGCGTACAACCCGGCAAGCCGGGTCTGCAGCGCAAGCGCGAACCATGAAGCGCCGGTGTCGAAGGCGTGGGTGTAGGCCGGTCGCATCTCGCCGTTCGACGTAAGCCTATGGGTCTTCGAAAGAATGATGACGATCGCCGCGGCGTTTCTCGCCCAGCGCTGATTGCTTCCATCGAGAATGTCCAGGAGCGACGCGAAGTGCTCGGTGCCGCGGCGCGCGTAGACGAACCGCCACGGCTGGTTGTTGCTCGCCGAAGGTGCCCAGCGTGCCGCTTCAAAGAGGGCAAGCAGATCCTTTTCGCTGATTTCCTCGCCGGTAAAGGCGCGCGGCGACCAGCGCTCCAGAAAGATCGAGTGGATCGGGTGGTCGGCTCTTCTATGGTTGATTTCTGTCACGAACGAACATCCTTATTTGCGCGTGAATCCTCTTGGGAGATCCCAAGTCTCGATGGTGGCGAGGAGGCGGATTCGGCGTCACGCTACAAAAGTTCCAGCATCGATGGAACCGCAACATGGAAATGGGAGGGAACGATGGACGAGGCAACATTCAGACATTGGTCAGCCAGGGCCGCGGATTGGGGTGTGGACTACCGGCAATCGCTTCGGGATCGTCCCGTCCGAGCGCAGACGGAGGCCGGCGCGATAGCGGCTCAGATCGCGCAATCCCCGCCGGAAACCGGCGAGGCCATGGAGCGGATCTTCGAGGATTTCGAGACAGTTATCATGCCGGGCATGACGCACTGGCAGCACCCGCGTTTCTTTGCCTACTTCCCGGCCAATGCCGCGCCCGTCTCGGTCGTCGCCGAATACTTGGTCACCGCAGTCGCGGCGCAATGCATGCTCTGGCAGACCTCGCCGGCAGCGACCGAGCTTGAGACGAAGATGCTGGATTGGTTGCGGCAGGCGATCGGCCTGCCGGCGGATTTTTCCGGTGTCATTCAGGATTCCGCGTCGTCAGCCACGCTCGCCGCCGTTCTGGTGATGCGGGAAAAGGCCTTGGCCTGGAACGGCAATCGGGCGGGGCTCGCCGCCAATCCTAAAGTCCGCGTCTATTCCTCCGACCAGGTCCACACCTCGATCGATCGTGCCATCTGGGTGAGCGGCATAGGCGAAGAGAACCTTGTCCGCATACCGACCGTCGGCGAGCGTCGGGCGATCGACTGCGTTGCCCTCGCCGCGGCAATCGAGGCGGACCGCAAGGCAGGTTATGTTCCGGCGGGCATCATCGCTTGCACGGGCGGGACCAGTGTCGGCGCGTGCGATGATATTGCTGAAGTCGTCCGCATCGTCCGAGAACATGGACTCTACGTCCACGTGGACGCCGCCTGGGCAGGGGCAGCGATGATCTGCGAGGAATTCCGCCAACTCTGGCAGGGCGTCGAGGGCGCCGATTCGGTCGTCTTCAATCCGCACAAATGGCTCGGTGCGCAGTTCGACTGCTCCGCCCATTTCGTCCGCAGCCCCGACGATCTCGTCCGCACGCTGGCAATTCAACCGGAATATCTGAAGACGCACGGACAGGACGGGATCATGAACTATTCGGAATGGTCCGTGCCCCTCGGGCGCCGCTTCCGGGCGCTCAAGCTGTGGTTCCTGCTGCGCTTCCACGGGCTTTCAGGACTGAGGCAGATGATCCGCAACCACGTGCGCTGGGCTGAGAATCTGGCGGAGCGCTTGCGGAACGAACCGGGCTTCGAAATCGTTACAGAACCGGTTCTGTCTCTCTTTTCGTTTCGACATGCCGGCGGCTCCGATGCCGACGCCCATAATCTCGCTCTGGTGAAGGCGATCAACGACGACGGCCGGATCTACCTGACGCAGACGCGCGTCGACGGGCGCATTGCCATCCGGTTTCAGGCGGGGCAATTCAGCATGACGCAGGATGATGCAGAAACGGCGTTCAAGGTGATTGTCGAACTGTCTAAAAAAGTTGTATAAGTTCTGTAGTTTTTTCTGAGGAAGGACGCGCCATGAACTTGAAAGACCCGTCGCTGTTTCGCCAGGCCGCTCTCGTCGGCGAAGACTGGATCGAAGCCGACCCGAAAAACGCGATTGAGGTGAACAATCCGGCGACCGGTGAGATCATCGGCCGTGTTCCGAAGCTTGGTGCCGCCGAGACCCGGGCTGCAATCGAAACCGCAGCGCGGGTGCAGAAGGAATGGGCGGCGAAGACCGCCAAGGAGCGCGCGGGCGTGCTGCGCCGATGGTTCGAGCTGATGATCGAGAACAAGGACGATCTCGGCCGAATCCTGACGATGGAGCAGGGCAAGCCGCTCGCGGAAGCGACCGGGGAAATCGTCTACGGTGCCAGTTTCATCGAGTGGTTCGCCGAAGAGGGGCGTCGCGTGTATGGCGACCTCGTGCCGGGGCATCAGAAGGATAAGCGCATCCTGGTGATGAAGCAGCCGATCGGTGTCGTCGCCGCGATCACGCCCTGGAACTTCCCGAACGCGATGATCACCCGCAAGGCCGGCCCCGCCTTTGCCGCCGGTTGCGCCATGGTGCTGAAGCCGGCCGGGCAGACGCCCTTCTCCGCGATTGCCATCGCCGTGCTCGCGGAACGCGCCGGCATGCCGAAGGGCCTCTTTTCCGTCATCACCGGCTCGGCGCGTGAGATCGGCGCCGAAATGACCTCGAACCCGAGCGTGCGCAAGCTGACCTTTACCGGCTCAACGGAAGTCGGCGCCGAGCTCTATCGCCAGAGTGCGACGACGATCAAGAAGCTTGGTCTCGAGCTCGGCGGCAATGCGCCTTTCATCGTCTTCGACGATGCCGACCTCGATGCGGCGGTCGAGGGCGCGCTGATCGCAAAATTCCGTAACAACGGCCAGACCTGCGTCTGCGCCAACCGCATCTATGTGCAGGACGGCGTCTATGAAGCCTTCTCCGAAAACCTTGCCGCTGCCGTCGCCAAGCTGAAGACCGGCAACGGCATGGAGGAAGGCGTCATTCTCGGGCCGTTGATCGACCAGCCGGCGCTCGCCAAGGTCGAGGAGCATGTGGCCGATGCGCTTGCCAAGGGCGCTCGCGTGGTCCAGGGCGGCAGGCGCCATGCCCTCGGCGGCACTTTCTTCGAGGCAACGGTGCTGGCCGACGTCACCCAAGCGATGGCCGTCGCGCGCGAGGAGACCTTCGGGCCCGTTGCCCCGCTCTTCCGCTTCAAGGACGAGGCCGATGTGATCGCCCAAGCCAACGACACCGAGTTCGGCCTTGCCTCCTATTTCTACGCCAAGGATCTCGCGCGCGTTTTCCGGGTCGCGGAAGCGCTGGAATACGGCATGGTCGGAGTCAATACCGGGCTCATCTCCACAGCCGAGGCGCCGTTCGGCGGTGTCAAGCTTTCCGGCCTCGGCCGCGAAGGCTCGAAATACGGCATCGAGGAGTTCATGGAGATCAAGTACGTCTGCCTCGGCGGTATTGCCTGAGTTAGAGCCCGTGGAAAACTAGCCGGCCGGGACATTCTGGCCGGTTTTCTTTTGCGGGTAATAAGCTAGCCTTGTCATCGATTCTGAGTGATTGAGCACCAGGACTTTTCGCGAGCGGGGTTGCAAAGGCTGCGGCCATTGCCCCTCATCCGCCTGCCGGCACCTTCTCCCCGCTTGCGGGGAGAAGGGACAAGCCGTGACGTCCCGTCCCCTCTCCCCGCAAGCGGGGAGAGGGCTAGGGTGAGGGGCAATCCGCTCTGATCATTAGTTCCGCTAAAGGAGAGCGATCAATGCCGGCCCCGAAGAACCCCTTTAAAGCGGCGATCCGCGAAAACCGTTTCCAGCTCGGTCTCTGGGTGGCGCTGGCCAGTCCCTACGCCGCCGAAATCGTCGCCGATAGCGGTTACGATTGGCTCCTGATCGACGGTGAGCACGCGCCGAACGACCTGCCGCTTCTTTCGGCGCAGTTCCGCGCGATCGCGGGGCGCGCCAGCCATCCGATCGTTCGTCTGCCCGTCGGCGATACGGCGCTCATCAAGCAGGCGCTCGACACCGGCGTTCAGACCCTGCTTATCCCCATGGTCGATAGCGTCGAGCAGGCGCAGCAACTGGTCCGCGCCGTTCGTTATCCGCCGCACGGCATTCGCGGCGTCGGCGCCGCTCTTGGCCGCGCCTCGAATTTTGGGCGGATCGGCGATTATCTGCAGACGGCCAACGAGGAGATTTGCCTCATCCTGCAGATCGAGAGCCGTAAGGGGCTGGATGCGATCGACGCCATCGCCGCGCTTGACGGCGTGGACGGCCTCTTCATCGGCCCGGCCGACCTTGCCGCGGACATGGGCTATCTCGGCAATTCCGGCCACCCCGAAGTCCGGGCCGCCATTGTCGATGCTTTCGCGCGCATCAAACGCGCCGGCAAGGCGCGCGGCATCATGACCCTCGATCTTGCCCAGGCGCGCGATTACCGCGATCTCGGCGCGGATTTCATGGCCATCGGCACCGACGTCACGCTCCTTGTCAGCGCGACGCAGCGCTTGCGGCAGGAATTTTCAGGCGAGCAACAGACCTCAAGGCCCACATCCGGCTACTGAGCGGCTACCGGGCTAGGATAACCCGGTAGCCGGCTACGGAATGCTTTGCAGCAGGGTCTCCCGCGCCGATTTCAAATGCCGTCGGCAAGCCTGATCCACCTGCTTCGGGTCGCGCGACTGCAGCGCGGCGATATAGGAGAGATGCTCTTCGAGCGCACGCGCATTGCGTTCACGTGAGTTCGCCTTGTTCCATTGGTAGTGATAGTGGAAGACGATCGCGATGATGTCGTAGAAATCGATGATGAAGCGGTTGCTGGACGATTTGTGCACCAGCAGATGGAAGCGCTCGTCGAGTTCGGAAAACTCCTTGTAGCGGTTGTCGATGTCGGCGAGGATTTCGCGGTGCACGGCCTCGATATTCTTCAGCTCCTCCCAGGCGGGGTGATCCTCCGGCAGGGCGACGAAGCTCGCGGCGGATCTCAGCTCGAACATTTCCCGCACTTCGGTCAGTTCGAGCGCGAACTCGCGGGTAAAACCCTTGAGCACCCAATGGCTGTTCGGCCGCTTCTCGATCAGCCCGAAGCGGCTGAAGCGGATCAGGAATTCGCGTACGCTTGTCGTCCCTGTGCCGATCTCGCGCGCGAGTTCGAGCTCGTTGATCTGCATGCCGGGTTCGGCGCCTCCGGCCAGAATCCGGCGCATGAAACTACGCTCGATGATCTCGGCAAGTGAATTGGTCTCTTCGGTCGGAAAATAGTCGGACGGCTCCGGGCGGCGCAGCACGATCTTCCGGCGTTTGTCCCAGATGATCAGCTTGAGCTCCTCGCAGCGGGAAAGAATGGCCCGGACCGTGGTGCGGCTCACCCCCAGCATCTGCCCGAGTTCCGGTTCGGAAGGCAGCGTGGAGGTCTCCGCCAGCAGCTTCAGGCAGCGATTGAAGGCATCCTTGAAAACGGTGTTCTGCTTCGCCATGGAAAGTCCGGCCGGTTCCCTGTTGCTGCGGGCGTCGCGCCCGGAACTGTTGCTGTTCTACGGCTTGGGGCGTCCTACCAGACGCTCGGAAGCTGCAGTAGCATTTTGATGTACTGCATGATTCATCGAGTCGGCGCCGACCGAAGCAGTGACGCAATAGCCCGGCGGCGCAGGTTTGTCTTCGTTGCGGCGACGATTTCTAGGCATTCGGTCGCCCCCGATCTTTCCACGCCCTTGCGGCCGGCCATGGCCCATGACGCGAGTTTTCGATTATAATACCTGTTGACGGATTTCTGTCTATTGTGGATAAAAGACAAATTGATCGTGCGACCATTGCACAAGAATGAGTTCAGGAGTGCCGCAATTTGTCCGCCCCGTCTTCAATCCTTCTCTCGCCGGAGGACAATGTCGCCGTTGCCACCTTCTCGATCGAGGCGGGGCAGCTGCTTCCGGGCGGCGCCAGGGCCAAGGCGCGGATCGAGCCCGGCCATAAGGTTGCGATACGAGCCATCGCAAGCGGCGAGCCGGTAATCAAATATGCGCAGGCAATTGGCCGCGCGACCGGCGACATAGGCGCTGGCGACCATGTGCATTCGCACAATCTCGCCTTTGACAAGGACCGTCTTGCGATTGGCGCCGCCGTTCCGCCGGAAGCCGCAAGCGCGGCCGACAAGGCACGGACTTTCCTGGGTTACCGCAGGGCCGACGGGCGGGCCGCCACCCGCAACTATATCGGCATCATCGCCAGCGTGAACTGTTCCACCACGGTCTGTCGAGCCATCGCCGACGAGGCCAACCGGCGCATCCTGCCGAGATACGAAGGTATAGATGGCTTCGTGCCGATCGTGCACGATCAAGGCTGCGGCATGTCGTCGACCGGCGACGGGATGAAGAACCTGCACCGGACGCTCGCCGGCTATGCCCGTCACACCAATTTCGGCGGCGTGCTGATGGTCGGACTCGGCTGCGAGGTCAACCAGTTGACGCTCTACGGCCAGAGCGGCTCCGGCGCGGAGAAACGCCATTTCAACATCCAGGAAGCGGGCGGCTCCCGCCGGTCGGTCGAGCGCGCCCTCGGAGTCCTCGACGAAATCGCCCAGGAAGTCGCAACGGCGCGGCGTGTGCCGATCCCGGTCAGCGAGATCATCGTCGGTTTGCAATGTGGCGGCTCCGACGGGCTTTCAGGCGTTACGGCGAACCCGGCGCTCGGCGCAGCGGTCGATATTCTTGCGGGCGCCGGCGGCACCGCTATCCTCTCGGAGACCTCGGAGATCTATGGCGCCGAACATCTCTTGCGCAGCCGGGCGGTCAACGAAGGCGTCGCGGTGAAGCTCGATAGCCTGATTTCCTGGTGGGAAAACTACGTTGCCTTGCACGGAGCGTCGCTCGACAACAATCCTTCGCCGGGCAACAAGCGCGGCGGTCTGACCACCATCCTGGAAAAATCGCTCGGCGCGGTCGCCAAGGGCGGACGATCGCCGTTGACGGCTGTCTACAATTACGCCGAGCGTGTGACCGAGCATGGGTTGGTCTTCATGGATACGCCGGGTTACGACCCGGTTTCTGCAACCGGACAGGTCGCGGGCGGCGCGAATGTCATCGCATTTACGACAGGACGCGGCAGCTGCTTCGGCTGTCGCCCAGCGCCGTCGATCAAGCTCACCAGCAACACGCCGCTTTATCGCGCCATGGAGGAAGACATGGACATCGATTGCGGCGTGATCGCTTCGGGAGAGGCAACCATTGCCGGTCTTGGCCGTGAAATCTTCGATCTGATCGTCGATACCGCTTCCGGCCGCAAGACGAAGAGCGAACTCTTCGGTTATGGCGACAATGAATTCGTTCCCTGGCATCTGGGGGCGACACTCTGACGATGTGGGAAAAGCGCATCCTTGGAGGGAGGAGACAGGGAATGCAGAAAAGAAAAATCGGCCGGACGAATCTCTCCGTGACCGAGTACAGTTTTGGTGCGGCCGGGCTTGGCGGCCTCTATCGCGAATGCACGCGGGAGGCAGCGATGGAGACGCTCGATGCCGCCTGGGCGGCCGGCATCCGCTATTTCGACGCTGCGCCCTATTACGGGTTGGGATTGGCCGAGCGGCGCGTGGGCGATTTCCTGCAGGACAAGCCGCGCGACAGCTTCGTGCTTTCGACAAAGGTGGGCCGCCTGCTTCACCCGGTCCCGGAAGGCGCGGTTCCGGACTATTCCTACGTCAAACCGCTGAATTTCGACGTCACCTTCGATTACAGCTATGACGCGATCATGCGGTCCGTCGAGTTCAGCTACGCCCGCCTCGGTCTCAATCGCATCGACATCCTCTATGTCCATGACATCGGCGTCTACACCCACGGCGCCGCGAAGAATGCCGTGTTTTTGCGGCAACTGATGGATTCCGGCCTGAAGGCCCTGGAAGAGCTGAAGTCTGGCGGCGTCATCTCGGCCTATGGATTGGGCGTCAACGAAGTGCCGGTCTGCCTTGAGGTCATGCGGCGGGCCGATATCGACTGCATTCTCCTGGCCGGGCGCTACACGCTTCTCGACCGCTCGGCGGTCGCCGAGTTGCTTCCGCTTTGCGAGGAGAAGGGGACGTCGCTCGTTGTTGGCGGTGTGTTCAATTCCGGTATTCTCGCCACCGGACCGGTCGAAGGCGCCCATTTCGACTATATGCCGGCCAGCGAAGACGTGCGAACGCGGGTTGGTGCGATGGAAAAGATCGCACGCGACCGCGGCATGCCGCTTGCGGCACCTGCGCTCCAATTTCCGCTTGCCAGTCCGCAGGTCGCTTCGGTGCTGCTCGGCACTGCGAAGCCCGCGAGCCTCGAGCGCAATATGGAACTCACCCGACAGAAGATCGCGGCGGAAGACTTCGCCGCCTTCGAGCCTTACACGCTTGTCGCGCCCGAACTCGGGCTGGAGGCGGTACGGGCCTGACAGGTGCCGTTGCGCTGACTTGATGTCGGCGCGGCGGCAAACCGGGACATCGGCACGCCCGTGGCCCCTCCGGAAATGCCTATGAAAACATGTTGTTGCGTCTGGGAGGAACGCGATGAATGGGATCGGCAGAACGGCTTGCCATTTCAAATTCACTGCGCTAGCGTGCCAATCTGTTTTTTATAGATAAAAGATCGATCCGTATGCACCTTGCGGATCGCATTCGATAACGGAACGAGGTGTTACTTGAGAGGAGAAACCCGATGAGCATAACCAAGCACATTCTGTCCCGCCGTGCCTTCACCGCACTTGCCGGTGCCGCATTCCTCGCCACCATGGCGCCGGTCGCGTCCTTCGCCCAGGACGTCACCATCCCGATCATCGTGAAGGACACCACTTCCTTCTACTGGCAGATCGTTCTCGCGGGCGCGCGCGCCGCCGGCAAGGACCTCGGCGTGAACGTGCCGGAACTTGGCGCTCAGTCCGAATCGGACATCAACGGCCAGATCAGCATCCTTGAAAACGCCGTCGCCGGCTCGCCGGCCGCAGTCGTGATCTCGCCGACCGAGTTCAAGGCGCTTGGCAAGCCGATCGACGAGGCAGCAAAGTCGGTCCCGATCATCGGCATCGATTCGGCGGCAGACTCGAAGGCCTTCACCTCGTTCCTGACGACCGACAACGTCCAGGGCGGTCGTATTGCCGCCGACGGGCTCGCCGCGGCGATCAAGGAGGCAACCGGTAAGGAGGAAGGCGAAATCGCCATCATCACCAGCCTGCCCGGCGTCGGCTCTCTCGATCAGCGCCGTGAAGGTTTCCTCGATCAGGTCAAGACCAAGTATCCGGGCTTCAAGGTCGTTGCCGACAAATATGCCGATGGTCAGGCAACGACCGGCCTCAATATGATGACCGACCTGATCACCGCCAATCCGAATCTCGTCGGCGTCTTCGCCTCCAATCTGATCATGGCGCAGGGCGTCGGCCAGGCGATCGCCGAGAACAAGCTCGGCGACAAGATCAAGGTGATCGGCTTCGACAGCGACGAGAAGACGGTCGGCTTCCTGAAAGAAGGCGTGCTGGCGGGTCTGGTGGTACAGGATCCCTATCGCATGGGTTATGATGGCGTAAAGACGGCGCTTGCGGTCTCGAAGGGCGAGAAGGTCGAAGCCAATGTCGATACCGGCGCGAACCTCGTCACCAAGGCCAACATGGCCGATCCGAAAATCGATGCGCTTCTGAATCCGAAGGTGAACTGAAGCAATTCCGGTGTGACGGTTTTTCCGTCCGGAATTGCCAAAGTCTCAAAGAGTTAGATCGTTTCACTGCGTCGGCGACACGGTGGAACGATCTAAGGATCCGGACGAGGCGACAGCAGGTTCGAGGGGGCGCCGTCGCCCTTCCGGGTCGGCGCATAACCCCGGGAGTTGTAAGCGATTTCGGGGTTATGCGCAGTTTCTGAGGTATTGCAGCGCCGCAGCCGGCTTTGAAGCAAGGCGCTGCCGAGGAGGAGGCTTTCATGATTGGACTTCACGAGGTCGGCCATCGACACGAGGGCAAGCCGAGAACGCCTGCCGGCCATCCCGTTCCCAAGGGTGAACCGATCCTCGAATTGCACAGTCTGCGGAAGAATTACGGTGCCGTCGAAGCACTGAAGCCCGCGACCATTACCTTTCTCTCCGGCGAGGTCCATGCGATCGTCGGTGAAAACGGCGCCGGCAAGTCGACGCTGATCAAACTGCTCACCGGTGTGATAACCCGAACCTCGGGCGAGATCCTATGGTGCGGCGAGCCCGTTCAACTCGCAAGTCCCAATGAGGCGATTTCGCGCGGCATCAATGCCGTCCATCAGGAAGTCGTGCTCTGCCCGCATCTTTCCGTCGCGGCCAACATGTTTCTTGGCGACGAGATGAACAGGCGCGGGCTGATGCGGAAGCGCGCGATGACCGACGCCGCCCAAGGGGTGCTTGACGATCTCGGCTTCAACCTGCCCGCAGGTGCGGTGCTCGGCAGCCTGACGATCGGCCAGCAGCAGCTGGTCGCGACCGCCCGCGCGGCGATGCGCGGCACGCAGTTCCTGATCTTCGACGAGCCGACGGCCTATCTCACGCGACAGGAATCCGAACAACTGTTCCGCCTCATTCGCCGGCTGCAGAGTGAAGGCGTCACGATCGTCTACATCAGCCACCGCCTGGAGGAAGTGTTCGAACTTGCCGACCGCGTCTCCGTTCTGCGAGACGGCACCCATGTCGGCACGCGGGCGATCGGCGAGACGAACGAGGCCGAACTGATCGCGCTGATGATCAATCGCACGATCGAACAGATTTATCACAAGGAGCATTTTACCGCAGGCGAGACACTCATCGAGGCGCGAGGGCTGAGCGGTCCAGGCTTCGCCGACGTGTCGCTGACGGTCAGGGCCGGCGAGATCGTCGGTCTTTACGGCCTGATCGGTGCCGGCCGCAGCGAATTTGCGCTCGGCCTTTACGGGCGCCATCGGCTCAGCGCAGGAGAGGTCTTCTGGCAGGGCAGGAAGGTCGAGATCGACAGTGAGCGAAAGGCGATGGAACTCGGCATCGCGCTTGCGCCCGAGAGCCGTCGTGACCAGGGCCTCTGCCTCAACCTGCCGATCGGGCTCAACATCAACTTGCCGGTTTTCCGCAGGCTGACGCGCGGGCTGACGATCAACCGTGCCGAAGAGGCCGCAAATGCCGAGCGCCAGATCAGGGATCTGAAGATCAAGACGCCGTCACGCCGGGTGCTGGCATCGGCCATGTCTGGCGGCAACCAGCAGAAGATCGTCATCGGCAAATGGCTGAGCCACGGGGCAAAGCTGTTCATCTTCGACGAACCGACCGTCGGCGTCGATGTCGGCACCAAGGCGGAAATCTATCGGCTTTTCTCGCGGCTGCTGGAGAAGGGAGCGGGCATTATCCTGATCTCCTCCTACTTGCCCGAGGTTTACGAACTGTCGGACCGGCTGCATGTCTTCCGGCAGGGGCGGGTTGTGGGAAGCCACGGCTACCGCACGGCCAGCCACGAAGAGGTGCTGGCGCAGGCGATCGGCGCGTGATTGCGAGAAACAGGCATAAGGGACTGCAGGGAGGAACGAGATGAGTGTGGAAACGGTAGAAAGCAGCACGGGGCCGACGCCGAGGAAAGGGATCAGCATCCTGTTCGGCCTGACGTTGCTGGGGCTCCTGCTCTTCCTCTGGCTGCTCCTCGGGTTCGCGACCAACAGCTTCTGGACGCCGAACAACATCAGCAACCTGCTGCGCCAGGGAGCGATGACGGCAATCCTTGCCGTCGGCCAGACCTTCGTGATCATCACCGCCGGCATCGACCTCTCGGTCGGAGCCGTGGTCGGTTTCACCAGCGTCATAGTCGCATGGCTGCTTGCCGCCGGTGTTCCGCTCTGGCTTGCCCTCATCGCCACCTTGGCGATCGGCGTCCTGATCGGCGCGTTCCACGCCTTCGCTATCGTCCGCATGGGCCTGCCGCCCTTCATCATCACGCTGGCAACGCTGACGTCGCTGCGCGGCATCGGCCTGCTCATCACCAACGGCTCGACGATATCGATCACCAACGAAGCCTTCACCAATTTCTCGCGGGCCGATTTTCTCGGTGTGCCGAGCCTGTTCTGGATGGTGATCGTCGTCGCCGTGCCGGCATATATCTTCCTGCACCTCAGCCGTTTCGGTCGCTATCTCTTTGCTGTCGGCTCGAACAGCGAGGCGGCCCGCCTTTCCGGCGTCAACGTCAACCGCACGATCTATCTCGCCTATATCCTGTCGTCGACCTGCGCCGCCTTTGTCGGCCTGCTGCTTGCCTCGCGCATCGGCATCGGCAACGCCACGCAGGCGGAGGGCTGGGAACTGCAAGCGATAGCCTCGTCGGTGATCGGCGGCACGAGCCTTTTCGGCGCCGTCGGTTCGGTCCACGGCCCGCTGCTCGGCGCCTTCATTCTGGCGACGATAAACAACGGCGCCAATCTCATGAACGTCAATTCCTTCTGGCAGCGCGTCATCACCGGGCTGCTCATTATCGTCATCGTCTACTTCGACCAGCTCCGGCGGCGAGGCGAGCGATGATCGGGGTTCACGCATGAAAGCCATTCTCTGCCCGGAACCCGGGCGCCTCGAGATCGTCGACCGGAACCGACCGGGGGCACCCGCCGTCGGCTGGGCCCGCCTCGCCGTCAGCCATGTCGGGATCTGCGGTACCGACTATCACATCTTCGAAGGCAAGCACCCCTTCCTGCAATATCCTCGCGTGATGGGGCACGAGATTTCGGCGAAGGTGATCGAAGCCGGCCCCGAGACGTCCCTCGCGCCCGGGACGCTGGTGGTGGTCAATCCCTATCTCTCCTGCGGAACCTGTGTGGCCTGCCGAAGCGGAAAGCCGAATTGCTGCACGGCGATCCGTGTTCTCGGCGTTCACACCGATGGCGCCTTCTGCGAGGAGATCATGATGCCGGAACAAAATCTCTATCCGGCTCAGGATCTATCGCCCGAAGCTGCCGCTGCGGTCGAATTCCTGGCGATCGGAGCCCATGCGGTGCGCCGGTCGAACGCCGCGCCCGGTGCCCGTTCGCTCGTCATCGGCGCCGGTCCGATCGGCCTCGGAACCGCGATCTTTTCCCGGATCGCCGGACACAGCGTCACCCTTCTCGATACGAGTGCCGAACGACTGGACTTCGCCGCCGACGGGCTTGGCTTCGCGCATCGCATCGTTGCCGACAATGACGTTGAACGTGCGGTCGCGCAGGCGACGGATGGCGATGGCTTCGATGTCGTTTTCGACGCGACAGGCAACGGAACGTCGATGGAACGGTCGTTTGCCCACGTCGCCCATGGCGGAACGCTCGTCTTCGTCAGTGTGGTCAAGGACGATATCCGTTTCTCAGACCCGGAATTTCACAAACGCGAGATGACCTTGGTCGCCAGCCGCAACGCCACGCGTGTGGATTTCGATCATGTCATTGCGTCGCTTCGCGATGGCTTGGTCCCGATCGATGCGCTGATCACCCATCGCACGACACTCGATCAGGCGGTGCACGATCTGCCGCGCTGGGCGCATGACAAGTCCGGTCTGGTCAAGGCGGTGATAAACGTGGGTGCTGCATGACCTTCATCGATGCTCACCAGCACTACTGGACGCTCGGCCTTGGCCATAACGACTGGCCGGTGCCCGATCTGGCGCCGATTTACCGTGATTTCGGACCTGGCGACCTCAAGCCTCACCTCGCGGCGTCAGGAATTTCGCGAACCGTCCTCGTTCAGGCCGCGCCGAACGTCGAGGAAACCGAGTTCCTGCTTGCGCTTGCAGAACGGGAGGATACGGTCGCCGCCGTGGTCGGTTGGGTCAATATTCTGGCCAACGATGCCATTTCGGAGATCAGCCGTCTTACGGCCCACCGGAAGTTCAAGGGCATCCGACCGATGCTGCAAGGCATCGTGGAGACTGCCTGGATCCTGCAGCCGCGGGCGATTGTCACGCTGCAGGCGTTACCGCAATTGGACCTCAGGTTCGACGCCTTGATCCAGCCGCGGCATTTGCCTGTCATCGCGACCCTTGCCGATGAGGTGCCCGAGCTTGCGATCGTCGTCGACCACGGCGCCAAGCCCTTTATCGCCGCGGGAGAGCTGGAGCCCTGGCGGTCCGATATGGCAGCGCTCGCGCGTCGCCCGAATGTCCACGTCAAGCTCTCGGGGCTAGTGACGGAGGCTGGAGCCGGCTGGTCGGTCGAAAGACTTAAGCCCTATGCAGCGCATCTCCTCGATGTCTTTGGGCCGGATCGCGTGATGTTCGGAAGCGACTGGCCGGTGGTGCTGCTCGACGCGGATTATGGTGCATGGTTTGCTGCGGCGCAGGAACTGACGGCGCATCTCACGTCGT
The DNA here is from genome assembly GCF_013283645.1 of Sinorhizobium psoraleae. Lineage (GTDB taxonomy): Bacteria > Pseudomonadota > Alphaproteobacteria > Rhizobiales > Rhizobiaceae > Sinorhizobium > Sinorhizobium psoraleae. The sequence continues at coordinate 57,314 of NZ_JABEKV010000001.1, read as the reverse complement.
CAGAGAAGGAGAGTGTCTTTTCCCACACAGCGGCCCGCTTTTATGGAATTTCCGGCTAAGGACTTGCCTTTGCCGGGCTTTCCGGCGCACTGTCGCGAATCCGGTAACATTTCTTGCAGCACCTTGTTCCGGAGCGAGAAGGGCATATTTGTTGCACTGCACAAGAAACGTGGTAGTCTGGCGGCGATTGCGGACACCAAGACAAACAATCGCAAGCTTGCGTCCGACTGGGAGCGGCGTTGTCATTGATTGAAACAAGGGGTACGCGTCCCATGTTCTACCAGCTTTACGAATTGAACCATGCCATGATGGCCCCGTGGCGTACGGCCGCGGATGCGCTGCGCCTCGCCTTCAACAATCCGATGAATCCCGTCTCGCACACCTATTTCGGTCGTGCTGCGGCTGCGGGGCTGGAGGTTTTCGAGCGCGCCACGCGGCGCTACGGCAAACCGGAATTCGGCCTTCCGGAAACGATCGTCGACGGGCAACCTGTGGCGGTTCACGAGAAGATCGTCTGGCGCGCGCCTTTCTGCAATCTCATCCACTTCGAGCGCTCCCTTCCGAAGGGAAGAACGCCGGACCACAAGGTTCTGATCGTCGCGCCGATGTCCGGGCATTACGCCACGCTGCTGCGCGGGACGGTCGAAGCGCTGCTGCCGCATGCAGATGTCTACATCACCGACTGGATCGATGCCCGGATGGTGCCCTTAGCCGAAGGCACGTTCGATCTCGACGACTATATCGACTACGTCACCCAGATGCTGCACTACCTTGGACCCGACACCCATGTGATCGGCGTCTGTCAACCGGCGGTGCCGGTCCTGGCCGCGGTTTCGCTGATGGAAGCGGCGGAAGACCCCCTTGCGCCAGCGTCGATGACGCTGATGGGCGGCCCGATCGACACCCGCATCAATCCGACGGCGGTCAATCAACTGGCGGAAGAGCGCTCCATCGAATGGTTCCGCGACAATGTCATCATGCCCGTTCCGTGGCCGCAGCCGGGCTTCATGCGCATGGTCTATCCGGGCTTCCTGCAGCTCTCCGGCTTCATGTCGATGAATCTCGATCGGCACCTGATCGCCCACAAGGAATTCTTCGCGCATCTCGTCAAGAACGACGGTGATGCCGCCGACAAGCACCGCGATTTCTACGACGAGTATCTGGCGGTCATGGATCTGACGGCGGAGTTTTACCTCCAGACCGTGCAGGTCGTCTTCATGCAGCATGCCTTGCCGAAGGGCGAGATGATGCACCGCGGACGGCGCGTCGACCCGTCGGCCATCCGCAAGGTGGCGCTTCTGACGGTGGAGGGCGAAAACGACGACATTTCCGGCGTCGGCCAGACGAAGGCCGCGCAGACGATCTGCACCAACATCCCGGAGCATATGCGCCTGCATTACATGCAGCCGGATGTCGGACATTACGGCGTCTTCAACGGATCGCGCTTCCGCCGCGAGATCGCGCCGCGCATCGTCGCTTTCCAGCGGGAGCACTCGCGTCGCGCGCCGCCGGTCAAGCAGCTCATCAAGGGCGGCAAGTCGGCCTGACGGGAGACGATTCCGCTTTTCGGCCGTGCGAGGTCGTTTTTGCCGGTGTAGAGTCAAGATCTTGTCCGATTCCGACACCGAAAGTCTTGCAGCGACGGTAGGCCTTTCCCACATCGTTTTCATCGGGTCGCGATGGGCGGCCCGCTGACTGCGAGGAATCGTGAAGATGAACCAATCTGCATTGATCCGTCCGGACTGGACGCCCGCGACCATTGCGTTGATGGTGCTCGGCTTCGTTGTGTTCTGGCCGCTTGGCCTGGCAATGCTCGCGTATATCCTCTTCGGCGAAAAGCTGAGGGCGTTCAAGAAGAACGCCAACGGCAGCGTGGATCGCATGTGCGCCGGCTTCCGGCGCAACCGCCGTCAGCACTGGGCGCATCATCGCACCGGCAACGTCGCTTTCGACGATTGGCGTGAAGCGGAACTTGCCCGCCTCGATGAGGAACGCCGCAAGCTCGACGAAATGCGCGAGGAATTCGACGCCTATGTGCGCGAACTTCGCCGCGCCAAGGACCAGGACGAGTTCGACCGCTTCATGCGCGAGCGCAAGAACGGCGGCCCCGCTCCGTCCGCCGGTTCCGAGACAAGCTGAGCCGAAAGCACTTATCCGGCGTTTCACATGAAACGCCGGATAACCAACCGCTGCTGCGAATGATCCGCGAATCGGATAGAAAGGCGCCATGTTTCCTTCTCTCAAGCGGCGCCGCCACGATGGATCTCCCGCAGATGTCACGCGCGACATCGAGGTCGCCGGCAAGCTTCTGCCGCTGACCATCCGCCAGAATGCCCGTGCTACACGGATGACTCTTCGCATCGAGCCAGGCGGCCGGGCATTGAAGCTCACCGTCCCGGAGGGCCTGCCCGAGCGCGAAGTCCACGCCTTCCTGAACCGCCATCAGGGCTGGCTGATGACCAAGCTTGCGCGGTTTTCCGGTGAAAGCGAACTCGAGGATGGGGGCTCCATCCTGATCCGCGGCGTCGCCCACCGCATCGAGAGGACCGGCAGGATCCGCGGTCTGACGGAGGCCCTGACGCTTGGCGACGAGAGCGTTTTGCGGGTGAGCGGCGGGGAAGAACATTTGGGTCGGCGGATTGCCGACTTTCTGAAGAAGGAGGCGCGCAACGATCTCGAACGTCTCGTTGCCGTCTATACCGGTAGGCTCGGGCGCCGGGCGCGGTCATTGAATCTCAAGGACACGCGCAGCCGTTGGGGTTCCTGTTCCGCAGAAGGTGACTTGAGCTTCTCCTGGCGGATCGCGATGGCGCCGCCGAAGGTTATCGCCTATCTCGCGGCGCACGAGGTTGCTCACCTCCAGGAGATGAACCACGGACCGGGTTTCTGGGCGCTCTGCGAGAAATTGTGTCCCGACACCCGCGACGCCAAGCACTGGCTGAAGCGCAACGGCACCATGCTGCATGCGATAGACTTCGGCTAAGCAGTTCCCCGGGCAACCGGGACACGGGTTTCCGTCCGGATTGCGTGGTTTCAATGGGTCAGGCGCGGCCGTTGAGCGCCGCCTTGATCTTTTGGTCCGTCTTGTACTGGCTGAGCGCGTAGACCGACCAGATCGCCGCCGGAATCCAACCGATCAGTGTGATCTGCAGAATGAGGCAGATGATGCCCGCAAAGGGCCGACCGATCGTGAAAAACTGCAGCCAGGGCAGAATGAGGGCGATCAGCAGACGCATAATTCCTTCTCCGTTGTGGTAGAATGCATATGGTGAGAAGCTGGCCGTGCCGCAACGTTGCGCCGGTCGTGCTTGCTGCATAATTTCTTAAATCGGAATCGACTTAGGGCCAAAATTATGCAGCGAGTTTAAGATGCTGCAGCGTCTATTGCCCGTCATATTTTGGCGCGCGGCGCTGTAGGCGACGCAACGTTTTGGCTCGACTCGGGCGACATTTCGTGCAAGGTCGCTTCCCATGAAAACTGACGTGAAGATTTGCGGGCTGAGGACCGCGGAGGCTGCGGAGCGCGCGGTGGCGCTTGGCGCATCGCATACAGGCTTCATCTTCTTTCCCAAGAGCCCGCGCAATATCGAACCGGACGATGCCGGCCGTATCGCCGAGCGCATTCGCGGCCGCGCAAAGACCGTGGCGGTGACGGTCGACGCGGACAATGATGAACTCGACGAGATAGTTTCCGCCCTCAAGCCCGACATCCTGCAGCTTCACGGTTCCGAAAGTCCCGACAGGGTGCTTTCCATCAAGGCGGTTTATGGCCTTCCCGTCATGAAGGTCTTGTCGATACGCGAGGCATCCGACCTCGACCGGATCGAACCCTATCTCGGCATTGCGGATCGCTTTCTTTTCGACGCCAAGCCGCCGGCGGGTTCCGACCTGCCGGGCGGCAACGGCGTTTCGTTCGACTGGCGGCTGCTCGACGCGCTTGACGGCGGCGTCGATTACATGCTTTCCGGTGGATTGAATGCAAACAACATCGGCGAAGCTCTGGCGCTGACCGGCGCGCGGGCGGTCGACATTTCCTCCGGCGTCGAGAGCGCGCCGGGCGTCAAGGATTTGAAGCTCATGGAAGCATTTTTCGATGCCGTTCGCCGGGCAGACGGCGAGCGGACGCGAGCAGGGAGCAAGACGTGAACGAGGCGCCTAAACTGAACTCCTTCAGAGCCGGACCCGACGAGGAAGGCCGCTTCGGTATCTTTGGTGGCCGTTTCGTCGCCGAAACGCTGATGCCGCTGATCCTCGACCTTCAGGATGAATGGAACAAGGCAAAGACGGATCCGGCCTTCAAGGCCGAGCTTGAAAAGCTTGGGGCGCACTACATCGGACGGCCGAGCCCGCTTTATTTCGCGGAGCGCCTGACGGCCGAACTCGGCGGCGCGAAGATATATTTCAAGCGCGAGGAGCTGAACCACACGGGCTCCCACAAGATCAACAATTGCATCGGCCAGATCCTGCTCGCCAAGCGCATGGGCAAGACGCGGATCATCGCCGAGACCGGCGCGGGTCAGCATGGCGTCGCCTCCGCGACTGTCGCCGCCCGCTTCGGCCTGCCGTGCGTTGTCTACATGGGCGCGACCGACGTCGAACGGCAGGCGCCGAATGTGTTTCGCATGAAGCTTCTCGGTGCCGAGGTGAAACCGGTAACGGCCGGCCACGGCACGCTCAAGGATGCGATGAACGAGGCGCTGCGCGACTGGGTCACGAATGTCGACAGCACCTATTATCTGATCGGCACCGCCGCCGGTCCGCATCCCTATCCGGAAATGGTCCGCGACTTCCAGTCCGTCATCGGCCAGGAGGCAAAGGAGCAGATTCTCGCAGCCGAAGGCCGGCTTCCCGATCTCGTCATCGCGGCGGTCGGCGGTGGCTCCAATGCGATCGGCATCTTCCATCCGTTCCTGGATGACGAGGGCGTCAAGATCGTCGGCGTCGAAGCCGGCGGCAAGGGGCTTGAAGGCGACGAGCATTGCGCCTCGATCACGGCCGGCTCGCCGGGAGTCCTGCACGGCAACCGCACCTATCTGCTTCAGGACGGCGACGGCCAGATCAAGGAAGGGCATTCGATCTCGGCCGGTCTCGACTATCCTGGCATCGGGCCGGAACATGCCTGGCTGAACGATATCGGCCGCGTCGAATATGTCCCGATCATGGATCATGAGGCGCTCGAAGCCTTCCAGACGCTGACGCGGCTCGAAGGCATCATTCCGGCGCTCGAACCATCGCATGCGCTGGCCGAGGTCATCAAGCGGGCGCCGAAGATGGGCAAGGACGAGATCATCCTGATGAATCTCTCCGGTCGCGGCGACAAGGACATTTTCACGGTCGGCAAAATTCTGGGTATGGGGCAATAACGATCATGACCGCACGCATGGAGAAACGGTTTGCCGACGTGACGGCGGAGGGTCGACCAGCCCTCGTCACCTATTTCATGGGCGGCGATCCGGATTTCGATACCTCGCTCGCGATCATGAAGGCGCTGCCCAAGGCCGGCGCAGACGTGATCGAGCTCGGCATGCCCTTTTCCGATCCCATGGCCGACGGACCGGCGATCCAGCTGGCCGGGCAACGTTCGTTGAAGGCCGGCCAAACCCTCGCCAAGACCCTTGAGCTTGCGCGCCTCTTCCGCCGCGACGACCAGCAGACACCGATCGTGCTGATGGGCTACTACAATCCGATCTACATCTATGGCGTCGATCGTTTCCTGACGGACGCGCTCGCTGCCGGTATCGACGGTCTGATCGTCGTCGACCTGCCGCCGGAGATGGATGACGAGCTCTGCATCCCCGCGCTGGACAAGGGCATCAATTTCATTCGCCTGGCGACGCCGACCACCGATGACCGCCGCCTGCCCAAGGTGCTCGAAAACACGTCCGGCTTCGTATACTACGTTTCGATGACCGGCATCACCGGTTCGGCCCTGCCGGATCCGTCGCTGATTGCAGGCGCCGTTGAGCGGATCAAGGCGCACACGCAACTGCCCGTTTGCGTCGGCTTCGGCGTCAAGACGGCAGAACAGGCGCGGGCGATCGGCGCATCGGCGGATGGTGTTGTCGTCGGCACAGCCATCGTCAATCAGATCGCCTCCAGCCTCACGGAAGAGGGACGGGCGACCGATGCGACGGTTCCGGGTGTTGAAGCGTTGGTAATGGGCCTCTCGGCCGGTGTGCGGGCGGCAAGGCTCGCCGCAGCCGAATAATTGCCCAGATTAACGCGCACAACCCGAAGGAATTCTTCAGGAGTTTATAAGTGAACTGGATCACAAACTACGTTCGGCCGAAGATCAATTCGATGCTGGGTCGCAGGGAAGTTCCGGAAAATCTCTGGATCAAGTGCCCTGAAACCGGCGAGATGGTGTTCCATCGCGATCTCGAAGAGAACAAGTGGGTCATTCCGCAGTCCGGCTTCCACATGAAGATGCCGGCGAAAGCCCGGTTGAAGGATCTTTTCGACGGCGGGATCTACGAAACGCTGCCGCAGCCGAAGGTGGCGCAGGACCCGCTCAAGTTCCGCGATTCGAAGAAATACATCGATCGCCTGCGTGACAGCCGTGCGAAAACCGAGCTTGAGGATACGATCGTTGCCGGTCTTGGCCTCGTGCAGGGCGTCAAACTCGTTGCCGTCGTGCACGAGTTCAACTTCATCGGCGGCTCGCTCGGCATGGCGGCAGGCGAGGCGATCGTGAAGGCCTTCGAAAGGGCGATCGCCGAAAAATGCCCGCTGGTGATCTTTCCCGCCTCCGGTGGCGCCCGCATGCAGGAAGGCATCCTGTCGCTGATGCAGCTTCCGCGGACGACCGTGGCAGTGAACATGCTCAAGGAAGCAGGACTTCCCTACATCGTCGTCTTGACCAACCCGACGACGGGCGGCGTGACAGCTTCCTACGCAATGCTTGGCGACATTCACATCGCCGAGCCCGGCGCGGAGATCGGTTTCGCCGGAAAGCGGGTGATCGAGCAGACCTTGCGCGAGAAGCTGCCGGAAGGCTTCCAGACGTCCGAATATCTTCTGGAGCATGGAATGGTCGACATGGTGGTCAAGCGGCATGACATCCCGACGACCATTGCACGCGTCCTCAAGATTCTGATGAAGAAGCCGGTTGAAGCCGCCAAGCGCGAGGTTGGGCCGCAAGCATCCGCCTTGCCGGTCGCGGCGCGCGCCTAGACGTCGCGTCCGCTCGGTTCGGTTGACTTGGTGCGGCATGCATGCGGAAACCGCTTTACACTGTGTCGGTATCGCGTGCCGGCAGATGATTTTTCGAGGCGATTGACATGACGGCGACGCAGGTCAGCGAAGCGGCGCAGGAGATCGAGAAGCTTCTCGCCTTGCATCCAAAAGGGTTCGACCTGTCGCTCGACAGGATTACCCGGCTTTTGGCCGCACTTGGCAATCCGCATGAGCGGCTGCCGCCCGTCATCCATGTTGCAGGGACCAACGGAAAAGGGTCGGTCACGGCCTTTTCGCGGGCGATCCTCGAGGCTGCGGGCCTGAGCGTCCATGTCCACACGTCGCCGCATCTCGTAAACTGGCACGAGCGCTATCGATTGGGCGTCAAGGGCGGCAAGGGTGCGCTTGTCGGCGATCGGGTGCTTGCCGACGCGGTGCGGCGGGTGGCTGAGGCCAATGCCGGTCAGCACATCACCGTCTTCGAAATCCTTACCGCGGTCACCTTCCTGCTCTTTGCCGAGCATCCCGCCGACGTCGCGATCATCGAGGTCGGGCTTGGTGGCCGGTTCGACGCGACGAATGTCATCGCCCGACCGGCGGTCTCCGTCATCATGCCCATTTCGCTCGACCACCAGTCCTATCTCGGCGACCGTGTGGAACTGATCGCCGCCGAAAAGGCGGGGATCATGAAGCGCGGCTGCCCGGTGGTGATCGGCCACCAGGAGGAAGACGGCGTGCGCGACGTCCTTGTCGCCACAGCCGAGCGTCTCGGCTGCCCGATGTCCGTTTACGGCCAGGATTTCATGGCGCATGAGGAGTTTGGCAGGCTCGTCTTCCAGGACGAACGCGGACTGGCGGACCTGCCATTGCCACGACTGCCCGGCCGCCACCAGTATGCCAACGCTGCCGCGGCCATCCGCGCGGTCAGGGCGGCCGGCTTTGATATTCCAGAGGCGGCCATCGAAAAGGGCTTGGCCGGCGTCGAATGGCCCGGGCGCCTGCAGCGGTTAGGCGGCGGCAAGCTTTCGCATCATGGCCCGCCAGGTGCCGAGATCTGGGTCGATGGCGGACACAATCCGGGTGCGGGGCAGGTCATTGCCGAGGCGATGGCGAGTTTCGAGGAGCGCGAGCCGCGGCCTTTGTTCCTGATCATCGGCATGATCAACACCAAGGATCCGATCGGCTATTTCAAGGCCTTCCTCGACCTTGCGGAGCAGGTCTTCACCGTACCGATCCACGGCTCCGATTCCGGCCTCGACCCTGTGGCGCTTGCCGAGGATGCCGGCGCCGTCGGCTTCGAGACCACCGCGACCTCGTCGGTGGCAGAAGCGCTCGGGATTATTGCAGAGCTTGTCGAAGAGGATCCGGTACCGCCGCGCATCCTGATCGGCGGGTCGCTTTATCTCGTCGGTGACGTACTCTCCGAAAATGGCACGCCGCCGCGATAAAGGCATGCCCCGTTCGGCCTGTCGCCCTCCATCCGAGATAAGAAAAAAGCCCGGCGTGCCGGGCTTTTTTGAGTTCGGTTCCTTGGGAACCTGGCAGCTCAGGCTGCGGCAGTCGAAATCCACGAGGTCAATGCGGTCTTCGGAGCGGCACCGACCTTGATGTCCGCCACTTCACCGGCCTTGAACATGGCGAGCGTCGGGATCGAGCGTACGCCGTACTGAGCGGCAAGCTCGGGGTTTTCGTCGATGTTGAGCTTGGCGACCTTGACCTTGCCGGCGAGCTCCGTTGCGATTTCCTCAAGGCTCGGCGCGATCATCTTGCACGGACCGCACCATTCCGCCCAGAAATCGACGACGACCGGCTCGGCCGAGTTCAGGACTTCCTGCTGAAAATTGGAGGTATCGACTTTCACAGTGGCCATCTGCTGCTCCTTGCTTTCGGAAATGGCGACCGCACGACCTCTGATCCTGCGGTTCTTCAAAATGTTACCGCGCCTTTCTGTTTGAACCGGGGCGGCGCGGCGTGTCCAGATGTTGTGCCTCATGTGAGGCGTCGCCACCGGATTTTCAATATCGTGTATCTCACTTTGTCGCGAGCTCTTCAAGGCTCCTGTCCAGCATCGCCTCCGGAAGCATCTGGATCGTCGGTCCCTCGGTGAAGATCAGCGCGCAGCGGAACCGCCGCCCGGGATAGAGCGGCTTCAGCAGTTCACGGTAGATGGCAAGCTGCGTTCGGTAGGTGGGCGGGATCTCGGTCAGGGACGTTGGCACCTGGCGATTCGTCTTGAAGTCCGCAATCGTGACCGTATCGACGGAAACGGCCAGCCGGTCGATGCGGCCCGACACGGCGAACTCACGCGCGCCGAGCGCGAGCGTTCCCATGACCGACACTTCCGCCCGGCTGTGCGCGGCAAAGAGTGTCTGCAGATCGGGGTGTTCCAGCACATCGATCACCGCATTGGCGAGCCCCTGACGCTCCGGCTCGGGCCAGCGTGGGACCGACCGAAGCAGATAGCGGTCCGCGGCCGCCCGGCGTTCCGCAGAATCGATCGATGGAAGAACCTGCAGCAGGCGGTGAAGGATTGCGCCGCGCAGCAGCGAGCGATTGGGTGCCGCCTTTTCGGTGAAAAGCGCCGAGGCGACCATCGATTCGCTGTCCGGATCGTCGATGACGATGCCCGTCCCGGATGGGGTGAGGGGCCGCGGCAGCCGACGCGGCGCCGGCAAGGGAGCAGAAAGCGCGGCCGGCAGGCCCGACGCCATGTGCTCCCTCTCCGCAAGCGCGCCGTCAGTAACGGCAGCGTCGACATGCGGATGCGCCTCGCGCCACGCATGGCCCGTCCATTCTTCGCCGCCCGCACGGAACACCGCGGGCGTCCCGCGTCCTTTGATATCCTGCGCCAGCGTCCCCTGGACCATGGCATGCCAGGTATCGGCATTCTCCCTTTGGCCACGATAGCCGCAAATGACGAGCCGGTCCGCGGCGCGCGTCATGCCGACATAGAGGAGGCGACGGTATTCTTCCTCGGCGAGCGCCTTCAGGCGCGCATTGTCGGCGTTGAGCAGGGAATTCGATCCCGAGCCGGGCGCCCGCCAAACCGGTACGGTCACGACAGAGCCGTCGGCCCGCGGCTTCTCGAAAAAGCGCAGATCGGGAACATGCTGGTTGTTGAATGCCTTGCCGCCGCCGTCGACGAGGAAGACGACCGGTGCTTCGAGTCCTTTTGCCGCGTGCACGGTCATGACGCGCACCTCGTCGCGCTCCTTGTCCTGCTCGCGCTTGACCGTCGGCGCTTCGATTTCGAGCGTCGAAATGAAGGCCTGCAGCCCGGGCAAGCCGGATCTTTCGTGATCCAGCGCGAAGGTCAGGAATTCGTCGAGAATGTCGCTGACCTCGCTGCCCAGCCGGGCGAGGAACGCTGCCCTGCCACCATGAACGCTGAGCACCCGCGCATAGAAATCATGCGGCAGCAAGTGCCGGGCGAGATCGGCATATCCGGCAAGCGTCCGTACGACCTCCTGGTAGGGGCTCATCTCTTCGGCGCCAAGGGTCCGCAGGCGTTGCCATAGACTTTCATCTTCGACTCTTCGCGCTGCAAGCTCGAAAATATCCTCTTCACCGAGATTGAAGAGCGGGCTTTTCAGCAGCGCGGCGAGAGAAAGGTCATCCTCCGGCAAGAGGACGAAGCGGCCGAGCGCCATCAGGTCCTGAATGGCGATGTGGCTGGTGAGGACGAGGCGGTCGGCGCCGGCGACCGGGATATTGCTTCTGCGCTTCAGCGCCCGCGTCAAGGCGTTGACAAAGGCATCCCGCTTGCGCACGAGGACGATGACGTCCCCCGGGCGCATCGGTCGGCGAACGCCCTTCTCGATCACCGTCTCCTTGCCGATCCAGTCATCGAGAACCGCCGCAATGCGTCGCGCCAGTATGTTTGCCGGCGCGCGCTCGGGCGTCGCGTCGAAAGCGGCCGTCCACTCCTCTTCCGCGAGCGTCGGTTCGGGCGCAATCACGTCCCATATGTCGACGGCTCCGGGGTGGCCGATGCGGTTCGAGGCGTGCACGATCGCCTCACGTTGCGCGCTGAGCCCCTTGGCATTCGCCTCGTTGGCAAAGACCGTATCGACGGCCGACAGGACGTCGACAGTCGATCGGAAGGAAAGCTGCAGGCGGATTGGGCTGAAGTATTTTCCACCGGCGCGCACCCGCCGCTCCGTCACCACGCTCTCGCGCGAAAACCGCTCCGGCCGCGCACCTTGGAACGAATAGATCGATTGCTTCTCGTCGCCGACCGCGAAGATCGTGCGCTCGTCCGCTCTCGCCGTTTCGCCGGCGAAGAAGTCCGCCGCAAGCGACTGGATGATCGTCCATTGCGTTGGGCTCGTGTCCTGGGCTTCGTCGACGAGGATATGGTCGATGCCCTGATCGAGCTTGTAGTGAACCCAGGCGCCAACATCGCCACGGGCTAGAAGTGCTGCCGTACGGTTGATCAGGTCCTCGAAGTCGAGCTGGCTGCGCGCCTTTTTGATTTCCTCGTAATCGCTGTTGAGCTTCTCGGCGAGGGTGAGGGCGGCGCGCGTCGCCTCGTACATCCTGACGATGCTCAGGCGATCCACGCAGGCAACGATATGATCGCGCGCCTGTTCGACCAGAGGTGCGAGGTCAGGCGCCTCGCGCCGCATAGCCGCGTTCAAAAAGGTGGAGTCGGCCTTCGGTTTTCCGCCTCCGTTGATGAAGAGCCCAACCAGTCTGCGATAGCGCTCTTCGGGATCGGCGAGTCCTGCGACCGCCTTCAATCCTTCCGCAAATTCGGAGGGCTTGGCGCCGCCTTTGTGCGCCGCCAAGTCGAGATATTGCTCGAGGGCTGCCCCGTTCAGGCCAGCGAGCGGCCAGGCTTTCGCCAGCACGCTCGCTGCCGTTTCGCCCGGCGCAATCGTGAGCGATGCACGCAGATGCGTTTCCAACCCGCCCCGTTTCGCGGCGCGATCGAGAAAGGCTTGAATGGGCGTGCGGTTGGCGACGATCGTCTCCAGCAGCCTTTCAAGGCCGGTATCGTCGGCGAGATCGAGAACCGTGGCGAAGGCATCGGCAAGCTCCGCGTCGTCAGCGGTGGTCGCCGTCAGCAGCGCGCGCCGTGCATCCGCGAGCAGGACCGCCGCGGCGCGGTCGTCGAGTACGGAAAAGTGCCCTGCAACATTGGCCTCCAGCGGGAACTGATGCAGGAGCGCTTCGCAGAATGCGTGAATCGTCTGGATCTTTAGGCCGCCGGGGGTTTCAAGGGCCGCGGCGAACAGACGCCGCGCCTGCTGAATTTTCACGCTGGAGGGGCGCGCGCCTTCGACCACCTCGATGCGCTTCTCAAGCGAGGCATCATCCAGCGTCGCCCATTCCGCCAGGCGCTCGAAGACGCGGTTCGACATCTCGGAAGCGGCCGCCTTCGTATAGGTGAGGCAGAGGATTGCAGAGGGTCGGAAACCGGCGAGCAGCAGCCGGATGACGCGTTGGGTCAAGACGTGTGTCTTGCCCGATCCGGCATTGGCGGAGACCCAGGCCGAGCGCGCCGGATCGGAGGCAAGCGATTGCCGCTCCGTCGTCCAGTCGAGCCAGGCTCCGGGTGTTCTTTCCGAAGGCCCGAACGTGTCATCCCTCATCGCCATCATCCTCGCCTTCGGCGGTCGCCCACTCGGCGACCCGCGCCAGATGATCGTATTCGCCTCCGTAGTCGCGCTCCTTCTGAACGATCAGGCGTGAGGCGAAGCCGTGCCTGCCGGTCATCAGTGCTGAGAGCAGTTTTTTTAATTCGGTGAGCGATTTCTCCGCCAGCTGATCGGCGGATTTCGTTTCCTTTTGCCTGCCGCCCTCGTTGTTGACACTGTCGACGCAGAAGCGGCTGCCGGGTTTCAGCCGCACGTAGAGAAGCGCATTGAGCTCGGCGCGTCCCGTCGGGCCGAAGGCTCCGGCCTTGAGTGCCGCCGCCTCTAGTGCGAGCTGCGGGTCGAGCAGGCTGCGTGCTTCTCTGGGCGAGGGGCTGGAGCCGGTCTTGTAATCGATGATGTCGACGGTGCCGTCCGCACGTCGGTCGAGACGGTCGGCGATACCGGTCAGCCGAATATCCGCAAGGCCGATATCCATGGAGGCGGGAACCTCGGTGAACGACTTCTCGATATTCTTCCGGCGATCGCGCTCCCATTTGAGGAACGCCCTTCCCACGGCCGCAAAACGCGGGCGCCAGATCGTGTCGATATGCGGCGGAAGTCCTTCCTCGTCGAAGGCTTCGTTAAGCAATCCAATCATCACCGCTTCCGCTTCGGGCGCGGCCGGATCGAAGCCGCCCCTGACGAAACGATCGACGATCCGATGGTAGAGCGTTCCGCGCTCGGCCGCCCCGGGATCGCGATTGAAAGGGTCGATCGGCTGCAGCCGCAGGATCCGCCGAGCATAGACCGCATAGGGATCGCGCCGAAGGCGCGTCACTTCGCTGAAGGAATACTTGCGCGGCTGCAGCTCGGCGGGCGGCTTCGGTTCCGGTCGCGTGGCGAGCGGCTGGGTTTTGCCTTGATCGAGAATGCGCGCCCAGTGGAGATAGGCCGCACCGTTGGATTTGAGCAGTTTCGTCAGCTTTTCGCCACCGAGCGCCTGCAGCCGCTGCAGCCACCGCGAAGCGACCGTCGGTGCCGATCCCTGTCGGATGGAGCGAGAAAAAATCAGCCGACGTGTACCGCAAGCCATCTGGAAATCATGCGCGAGCTGGCCGATGCGCCGCTCCGGCGGTTCGAGCCCGATTCCGGATTTCATCGTCCGCGACAGGAAGGGATCGTTTGATGTTTGTCCCGGCCATGTCCCCTCGTTCATGCCGCCGAGCACCACGAGGTCCACGCTCTGCAGTCGCGATTCCAGCGCCCCGAAGATGAAGACGCGGGGGTGCCGCATCGATTGCGGCTTGACCGCTTCGCTTGCCGCGAGCGCTTCGACGATGTCGCACCATTGCGGCCCGTCGGCGCTCATCTGGCCTTCCGTTTCGATGATGCCTTTGAGAAGCGTTGCCAATGCTTCGCCGGCCTCCGTCGACCAGAGACCGCCAAGGCTGCCGCGCTCGTCCATGCAAATGGCTTCCAGCGCGCGGCCGGTTCGCTCCGCCCAGTCGGCGAGCGTGAGAACCTTGGATCGAGGCCGTCCATCGGTGCGAAGCGCGGATGCGCTGGCCAGGGGTTCGACGGCTAATGCAATGCGTTCGGCAAGCGTGCGTGCAGCGGCGATATCCTCGTCATCAAGGCGGCTTTGCCACGGGGGTGGATGACGATCATGCTTTCGTCTTTCGAGCGCATGCTCGAGCAAGGGGCCAAGCGCGGAAATATCAGCAGCGACCGTACCGCCGCGCAGCGCCAGAAGTTCCAGCGCATCGGCGGCGCGCCGAACACCCTCGATCGTCTCGCCGAAGCGGGCGAGCGGATGCTTGAGCAGAGCGACCAGTGGCACGGGATCGCCCGGCCGCAACGCCGCCTCCAGCAACAAACGGACAACGGCGCCGGCGGCTGTGGCAGCGAGCGGCGTGCCGGCGGAATCGTCGGCTTCGATGCTGAAACGGGCGAGTTCCGCCCCGACGCGGCGCGCAAGCCCGCGATCCGGGGTGATCAATGCCGCCTGGCTTTCATCGTCGTCGGCAAGCGCGAGCCTGAGCGCGATAGCGATCGCCGTCGCCTCTTCGCGCTCATTGGCCGTCTCGATCAGCGCGACGTCGGCGAAGGCCGAGAGAAGTTTTTCCTGGTCGAAATCTTCACGCGCGCGGGTCCAACCGTCAGTCGCATTTGCCGGAAGCAGGGCGCGCGAGAGAACCGTGCCGCGATAATCGAGGGCGCTGCCTGCGGGCTCCAGGGTCTCCACATCGCGACGCGCGATGCCCATGCGCTTCAGCAGGCGATGAAAACCATATTGCGGGTGGCTGCGGCTTGCCGGATCTTTCGTGATACCGGTCGAAGAAGCGCCGACGATCAGTTCCCATTCCGTGTCGCTCATCGTCTGATCGAGACCCGGCAGAACGATGGTGCCGTTCGGCAGCATCCTGACGGCCGCGATCAGCGCGGCAGTCACAGGGATCGAACCGGTCGAGCCAGCGATGATGATCGGCCCGGCCACCTTGCCGGCGGCGATGCGCTGTGTTTCCGCCTGCAGAACGGCATTGCGGTGGCGCGAAGGCGAGGATTGCTTGAGTTCGTCCAGTCGCTCCGGCCAATAGGTGCGGGCGATCTTCAGGAAGGCGAGCGTCAATTGCCACCAGAGCGCATGTTCGCCCGCGTCGAGCGTGTCGAGAGCCTCCCAGGCGAGCTCCTCGGTTTCCACCGCGTCGATCAGGTCGGCGAGATTGCGCGCGAGCCAAATGGCATCGGCAGGGCTCGCGGGGGCGATCAGCGGACTTTCGCCGTGGATATCGAGAACCGCCTGCGGCAGCTGATTGCGCCAGGCAAGAATGAGGCGGCCGAGTTCGATCAGGCGTGCCGTGCCGGAAAGTGGCGGAGCAAGATCGAGGATCGCAGGCGCCTCGGCGTCGAAAAAGCCGCTATCGTCGTCCGTCTCGCCGAGCGCGCGGATCGTCGGCAGGATGGCCGAGCGACCGCCGAGCAGGTCGACGAACTCCGACCGAAGCACGCGTGCCGAGCGCCGGGTCGGGACGAAAATCGTCACGCCAGCCAGCATCAGCGGATCCGCCGGATCGTACTTGAAACCCGGCACGAGCCCGCCGTCGCAGAGCTTTTGCGCCAACGTCCTCAGGAAGGGCAGGCCGGCGGGGATCGTGAAGACGTTCGAGGCGTGACCGGGCATCTTATCCTCCCGGCTGGAAGCGCCGCACCGCCGCCTCGGCTTCAGCGATCGCTTCAGGTGTGCCGACGGTCATCCAGTGGCCGTCGAGCATCAGGCCGAAGAGGCGTCCGTTGGCGATCGCGCGATCGAAATAGATGTTGAGGTTGAAGGCATCGCTCGGCGCATCGGCGAAGAGGCGCGACTCCATGGCGATCGCGCCGGCATAGACGACGGGATTTTCCATGCCTTCCTCGTAGCGCGTCAGCCTGCCGTCCTCGGCGAGCGAAAAATCCTTCTTGCCGTTGTGCCCGGTCGTGTCCTCGAGCCGCACGCAGAGCAGCGCCATGTCCATCTTTCCCCGATCGAAGAACCCGGCCAGTCTTTGAAGATTGCTCGGCTCTCCGACCTTCTCGCCGACCCAGAAAAGATCGGCGTTCATGACGATCAGCGGTCCGTCGTCCAGCAGCTTCAGCCCCTTGGCGAGCCCGCCTCCCGAATTCATCAAGGCGTCGCGCTCGTCCGAAATCAGGATATGCGGCGTCTCACGGTGACGCAGATGCGCTTCCATCTGGTCGGCGAAGTGATGGACGTTCACCGCCGCCTTGGTCACGCCGGCGGCCTCCAGTATGTCCAGCACATAGTCGATCATCGGCTTGCCGGCGATCTTGACCAGGGGCTTCGGCAGTGTGTTGGTAATCGGCCGGAGGCGCGTGCCAAGTCCGGCGGCAAGCACCATGGCATTGGTGATGGGCATCGTTTCTGTCAGTTCGCTGATTCGGGAACGAGGATTCCAGCCTTAATGCACCAATCGCGCAAGGGTGTCAGCACCTCATGGCCGAGCGCATGCCTCAGATATGCGAAGGTGCGCGGCATGTGCTTCATGTAGCCGGGTTTGCCGTCCCGCTGCATCAGCCGGACCCAGATGCCGGCGAGCTTGCAGTTGCGCTGCGCCGACATCAGGTGCCAGTCGCGAAGAAAGGCCGCCTCGTCGAACGGGCCGAGGGCCTTGCGCTCGGCAAGATAGCCATCCAACAGGCGTGCGCCCAAGTGCTGGTCGATTGTCACGCGCGCGTCCTGGACCAGCGACGCAACGTCATAGGCCGTCGGACCGATCATCGCGTCCTGGAAGTCGATGACGCCGACGCGGTCGAGCCCCTTGCGATCTGGGCGCCATAGAATGTTCGGCGAGTGAAAATCGCGCAGCAGCAGGTTCTTCTCGGCCGATTCAAGAACGTCGATGAGTTGATCCCAGATGGCGAAGTACTCTTTACGCTCGCTGTCTGAGGCCGCTTCGCCGCGCTTCCATGGCAGGTACCAGTCGATCAACAGACTCGTCTCGATCTTGATCGCGGTGCGGTCGAAATCGGGAATGCGATGGACCAAGCCGCCGCCTACCGCAATTTCGCGCGTCGCCGGCTCCGCGTGAAGGCGGGCGAGCAGCCGCACGCTTTCGAGATAGCGCTCGGCAACCGGCTTTCCTTCCGCGTCGAGAATACCCTCGGAACCCAAATCCTCGATCAGCAAGATGCCATTGTCGAGGTCGCGGGCATAAATTGCCGGCGCCGCGAGGCCACGTCCGCGCAGCAGTTCGGAAATCGCGACGAACGGAACGACATCTTCGGCAAGGTGCGCAAGTTGCTGATAGTATTTTCCGTCCTGGAGAATGGGGCCGGGCCTATGCCGCGGCGCATCCATCAGAATCTTTGCCGGCTCACCAGCCGCCTCGACACGCTCATAGGCCCTGACCGAAGCGTCGCCGCTCAAGTGCCGGCGACGGGCCGTCGCGTAGCCGTTTTGCGAGAGGAAACTCCGGATCACCAGCGAGCGGGAGATACGCTCGAACGCAGCATCGGGCGCGGAAATGGCAAGCCGACGTCCGTCGCCCTCGTGCGTGAAAGCAAGTGTGATCCGTTCGGCCGGCAGCGCTTCTCCCGCCTTTTCCGGCCATTCGACAAGGCAGATACCCTCGGAAAGGGCCTCATCGAAGCCAAGTTCGTTGAGTTCCGACGCGTCGGCGAGACGATAGAGATCGAAATGGGCGACCGGGATGCGCAGGTCGTAGCTTTGAACGAGCGTGAAGGTGGGGCTCGGCACCTCGAGTGCATCGTCGTCGGCGATCGCCCGCAGCAGGGCACGGGCGAAAGTCGATTTTCCCGCGCCGAGGTCGCCTGACAAGGCCACGCAGTCTCCCGCCTTCAGCGCCAGCGCCAGGTCTTCGCCCAGTTCGATCGTGGCTGCCTCGTCCTTCAGAAACCGTTGCAGATTTTTCATCTATTCGGCCGCGATGATCTTCGGCATTTCGGACGACGGAATGCGGCAGGTGACCTCCGTGCCTTCGCCCTCTTTGCTGCGGATCGACACGGTGCCGTGATGGAGGCTGACGAAGCTCTCGACGATCGACAGTCCGAGACCGGCACCGCCGTGTTGGCCGTAGCTTTCGAAGCGGTTGAATACGGTGTTGAGGACATCCTGTGGAATGCCGGGGCCGGAATCAGTGACGGAGAACACGAAATCGGTGCCTTCGCGCCGGCACTTGAGATCGATCGCGCTGCCATCGGGCGCGAAATTGGAGGCGTTGGTGAGAAGCTTGATGAAAATCTGCTTCAACCGCTGCTGGTCCGCGATCATCCGGCCAAGATTGTCGGGCGCGTCCACCCGCAGGGTCACGCCACTTTCGAGCAGCCTGTCCGCCATCTGATGCGCGACGTCATCGAGGAAATCGCCGAGGTTCACCTCCGACATGTCAAGCTCGACGATGCCGGCATCGACGGTAGCCAGGTCGAGGATGTCGTTGACGATCGTCAGCAGCAGCGACGAGGAGGTGGCGATATGGTCGACATATTCCGCCTGGCGCTCGTTCAGCTCTCCGAAGGCCGGTGTCTTCAGAAGATCGGCAAAGCCGATGATGTTCGTGAGCGGCGAGCGCAGCTCATAGGAAACGTGGTGCACGAAGTCGTTCTTCAGCGCGTCGGCCTTGCGCAGCGCCTCGTTCTTCTCGGTCAATGCCCGTTCGACCCTGACGCTGTCGGTGATGTTGACGAAAGTCAGCATCGTCTGGGCGTTCGGCAGAGGGATCACGGCATAGTCGAGGATCAAGCCGGTCCGCAATTCGAGCATGCCGCGGCTCGATGGCCGCTCGTCGTCGAAGCTGGTGATGATATGGGCAAAGCGTTTCCAGCCGTCCGGCTGGTCGTAGGAAGGCAGGCAGGCCTGTTCGACGGCGCGAATGTGGGTGCCGGGCTTCGCCTCCGCCTCGCTGATACCCCAGATCGCCCGGAAGGCCGGGTTTGAAAGCCGGATGCGACCGTCGGGCCCGAACACCGCAACGCCTTCGGCGAGATGATCGATCGTTTCGCCCTGGACCTGGACGAGCGTGTTGTAACGGGTCTCGAGATCGACCTTCTCGGTCAGGTTCTCGAAGACCCAGGTTGCCCCGCCCTGCGGCCGTGCCGTGGCGAAGACGCGCAGCGTCTGGCCGTTCGGCAGGTGCCAGAGGTCGGATTGCGTGTCGAGCGCCTGATAGACGGACAGCGCATTCGCCTTCCACTGTTTCCAGTTGAGCTGCTCGGGAAGCTTGCCGCCGGTCCGCAACCGGTCGAGCACCTCGCCGTTGTCCGGTTTGCGCTCGAGGAAGCCCATGTCGAGATTCCAGAGCCGCTGGAACGCCTGGTTGTAGAACTGCAGGCGCTGGTTGCCGTCGAAGATCGCTACCGGCGTGGCCAAGTGATCGAGCGTTTCGGCATGGCTCTTCAAGGTCCGTGCAAGCTCTTCGCGCACGGCTTCGGTGCCGGAGACGTCGACGGCGATACCGGCAGACCCGGCCGGGCTGCGAGCGTCGACGACATCGTAGAACGTGCGATTGCCCCTGACCACGGTCGAAAGCTTGTCGGTGAAAGGCGTTTCAAAGGTCGAAACGGCACGGATTTTTTCGCGTGCCGCGGTCGAAAGCAACTCGCGTCCTTCGGCGACAGCCAGGCTGGCGCTCGATGTCTCGACCGCCTCGGCATAGGCTTGGTTGACCCATTCGAGCTTGCCGTCCGCGGTGCGCTGCCAGACCGGCAGGTCGACCGCATCGAGCAGCGTGCGGAACGTCGACAGCGATGCGTGCAGCCGATCGCGTTCAAGCTTCAGTTCTGCCAGTTCGGCCCGGAGATTGTTGAGCGCGATGAAACGCACGAATGCGCGTCCACCGGAAACGCGGCCCTGAGCCTCGAGAACCTCGTTGCGCTGCGTTTCGAGCACGAGATCGAAGCTTTGTGCCTGCGCGCGCAGGGTCTCGATCGCCTTTTCGAGCTGGCTGGCGGACGGCGCCCTCAGCCAGCGTCCGAAGGCGAGGAAATCCCGATCGCCCTGTGGAGCGCCGGTCTCGACGGGGAGTTGTCCGAGAAATTCCGGGCGTTCGGCCAGACCGTCCCAGATCACGATGCGCCGGTTCTTGTCGGCGATAAGGGCCTGGAAACGGGAAATTCGCTGGTTCGCATCGGACAGGTCCGATCTGAGCTCACGGTTCTCGGCCTCGATATTGCCGCGCTGGCGGATCAGCCAGATTGCAGAAATCATGGCGGCGGAAATGACGCCGATCAGGACGGAGAACGTGACGACTTCGGAGGAGCCGAATATGGCCTTGGTGACGGGTGTCGACGCCTGGGCCGCAGCCTCGGTTGCCGCGAAGAAGGCGGCGCCTGCGAGCAGCCGCCGCACCAGTGCTGGCGCCTTGGGGCCTCCGCCGAAAAGCGTGGATCGTTGTGTTTCCATGGCGCCGCCGTCCCCGTTTGTCCGGAAATTGCCGCCGACCTCGCGCCGCCACGCATCGAAACCCCTGGAAAGGGTTCGCTTCAGTTCCGATTGCATCCCCGGTCTGTCTCCGTCTGTTTGCCGCATGTCCGACAAGACATCCCCATTCGCAACGCTCGAAGGTACTCACTACAGCGCCGCGCGTCTTAAATCAGCCGCGCAAAGGACGCTGTAGCATTTTGAATTGCTGCTTGTTTATTCCTCAAATCGGCTACGATTTGAGGAGACATGCAGTAGCGTCACGAATCAATGGCTTAAGCATACTTGTTTGACGAATCGCCGGAAAGTGCGCGGCTCAAAAAAGCGGCCGCGATCTCTTGTCAAGATCGCGGCCACAACATGTTGTGGATTGCCCGGGTAACGATTAGTAGCGGTAGTGTTCGGCCTTGAACGGACCCTGCGGCTTCACGCCGATATAGGCAGCCTGTTCTTCCGAAAGCTCGGTCAGCTTGGCGCCGAGCTTTGCGAGATGCAGGCGGGCAACCTTCTCGTCGAGCTGCTTCGGCAGAACGTAGACTTCGTTCTTGTAGTTCTCACCCTTGGTGAAGAGCTCGATCTGGGCCAGAACCTGGTTGGAGAAGGAAGCCGACATCACGAAGGACGGATGACCGGTGGCGTTGCCGAGGTTCAGCAAACGGCCTTCCGAAAGCAGGATCATGCGGTTGCCCTTCGGGAACTCGATCATGTCGACCTGCGGCTTGATGTTGGTCCATTTCAGGTTGCGCAGCGCCGAGACCTGGATTTCGTTGTCGAAGTGGCCGATGTTGCCGACAATCGCCATGTCCTTCATCTCGCGCATGTGGTCCATGCGGATGACGTCCTTGTTGCCGGTCGTCGTGATGAAGATGTCGGCCGTCGAGACGACGTCCTCGAGCTGGACGACTTCATAGCCGTCCATCGCTGCCTGCAGTGCGCAGATCGGATCGACTTCGGTGACCTTCACGCGCGCGCCCGCACCCGTCAAGGAAGCGGCCGAGCCCTTGCCGACGTCGCCATAGCCGCAAACGACGGCAACCTTGCCGGCCATCATCACGTCGGTGCCGCGGCGAATGCCGTCGACGAGCGATTCCTTGCAGCCGTACTTGTTGTCGAACTTCGACTTGGTGACGCTGTCGTTGACGTTGATCGCCGGGAACGGAAGCAGGCCCTTGGACTGGAGCTGGTAGAGACGGTTGACGCCGGTGGTCGTTTCTTCGGTCACGCCCTTGATCGCGTCACGCTGCTTCGTAAACCAGCCGGGCGTTGCCGCAAGACGCTTCTTGATCTGGGCGAAAAGGATTTCCTCTTCTTCCGAACCCGGGTTGGAAAGCACGTTCTCGCCGGCTTCGGCGCGCGCGCCGAGCAGGATGTACATGGTGGCGTCGCCACCGTCGTCGAGAATCATGTTCGAGAGGCCGCCGTCGGCCCACTGGAAGATCTTGTCGGTGTAGGTCCAGTATTCCTCAAGCGTTTCGCCCTTGACGGCAAAGACCGGAACGCCGCTTGCTGCGATCGCTGCGGCGGCGTGGTCCTGCGTCGAGAAGATGTTGCACGAGGCCCAGCGAACCTCGGCGCCGAGCGCAACCAGCGTCTCGATCAGCACGGCCGTCTGGATGGTCATGTGCAGCGAACCGGTGATGCGTGCGCCCTTCAGCGGCTTCGATGCACCGAATTCCTCACGGCAGGCCATCAGGCCCGGCATTTCCGTTTCGGCGATGGCAATTTCCTTGCGGCCGAAATCGGCCAGGCCGATGTCGGCGACAATATAGTCCTGAGTTGCGGTCATGGAGTTCTCCAGGCTGATCTTTTCCGGCCGCGCCGGCCCTTTGGCCGTCCGGCGGCGTGACAATGCCTCCCGCGCAGGATCACGGGGAGAGTGCGCCCGGTCTATCAGGAATCAGAGGGGAGGGCAACCACGATATAAAGAAGTCTTTATATGTTTATATCGTGCGAGTGCTGGAGGGGCTTCAGCTCTGGCGCCCACGAGCGCGTCAGATCTCTTCGCCGAATTTGTCGCGAACAAGCGCGTCGAGGGCATTGAGCGCTTCTTCCGCCTGGACGCCGCTGGCGGTGACAAAGACGGTAGAGCCCGTGCTGGCCGCAAGCATCATCAGGCCCATGATCGACGTGCCGCCAACCGTCATGCCGTCCTTGGAGACGGTGATTTCGGCGTCATAGGCTTCGACGGTCTGGACGAATTTCGCCGACGCCCGTGCATGCAGGCCGCGTTTGTTTATGATCAGCAGCTCGCGCGTCAGCGACATGGCGGGGCGATGGTCCATCATTTTCCGCTCAGCACGCGGCTGGCGACATTGATGTATTTGCGTCCCGCCTCGGAGGCCTCGACGAGGGCCTTGTCCATGTCGCTTTCGCCGCGAACGCCGGCAAGCTTGATCAGCATCGGCAGATTGACGCCCGCAATCACCTCGACGCTGCCGCTGCGCATGACCGAGATGGCGAGGTTGGATGGCGTGCCGCCGAACATGTCCGTCAGAATGATGACGCCATTGCCCACGTCGGCGCCAGCAACTGCATCGAGAATATCCTGACGCCGCTGGTCCATGTCGTCCTCGGGCCCGATGCAGACGGTCTCGATAGCTTTTTGCGGACCGACGACATGCTCCAACGCATGCCGAAACTCTTCCGCCAGCTTGCCATGGGTGACAAGCACAAGTCCGATCATGGGTATCTTTGCTCCAACTGCATATGCAACTCTCGTTGATGGTCAGATATCGCAATGCAGCAATTTCGTCCACCTGCTGGGGCGGCCATCTTGGCAAGGAAAAGGCGAAGTGCAAGCCAAAAATGCCGAAAAAGCAGCCCTTCTGCCCTCGGATAAGGCTAAAGTGCTAAATTTTTGGGTAGCAGTGCGTGCAGTGCATCGAGAGGCGAGACGAGGGTTTCAACGGGAACGCGCAACAGCGGCAGAGTTCGCCCAATTTGTAGCTGCAGCTCCTCGTTCTCGGGTGGCAGACGCTGATCGCGGGACGGTCTCGCCGGCATGATCGCCCAGTCCAGAACGCAGGCGGACACCGTTTCGACGGCGACGATGCCGCCGCCGCGAACCTCGATCAGGCCGCGAATGGACGCAGGGCAACGGGCGATGATCCGGTCATTCTCGAGGGTAAGATCGACCCGGTCATCGGCGACGAGCGCCGCAAAACGACCACGGCGCCTCGCCTCGGAAATGCAGGAAAGGGCGAAGGCGGATTTGCCCGAGCCGGAGGGTCCGGTGATCAGAAATCCGGTCGTGCCGAGAACGATTGCCGTTGCGTGGATATTGCAAGCTGGCGCGGTCACTGGTGCGGCTCGGCCGGCAGGGAGAGGATGAACCGGGCGCCGGTCACGTGCCCGCCTTGCCCCACAATGTTTTCCGCCTTCAGCGTACCGCCATGGGCTTCGGCGATCTGGCGTGAAATCGAAAGACCGAGACCCGAATTCTGACCGAAGTCCTCGCCTTCCGGCCGGTCGGTATAGAAGCGCTCGAAAATCCGATCGATGTCTTCGGCTTGAATGCCCGGACCGTTGTCCTCCACATAGACGAGACAGCGGGAGCGCGACCGGGTCAGGCGGATGATGATGCGACCATTCTGCTCCGGGACGAAGGAGCGGGCGTTTTCGATGAGGTTCGTGATGATCTGGCTGATGCGCAGCTCATAGCCGCTGACGACGAAGCTCGCCCTCGGATTGTCCTTGCGATCGATGACGAAGTCCAGGAGCACCGGCTTCTTCTTGCTGCGAATCTGTCGGGAAATATCGATGAGATCGCCAAGCAGCTTTTCCAGGTCGACTTTCTTGGCGTCGCTGCGCGCCAGCTCTGCATCGAGTCGCGACGCGTCGGAAATATCGCTGATCAGCCGATCGAGGCGGCGCACGTCGTGCTGGATGACGTCGAGCAGCCGTTTTTTCGAATCCTCGTTGCGCGCGAGCGGCAGGGTCTCGACGGCGCTGCGCAGCGATGTGAGCGGGTTCTTGAGCTCATGGCTGACGTCGGCGGCAAAGTTCTCGATCGCCGCGATGCGATCGTAGAGCGCCGTCGTCATTTCGCGGAGCGCCACCGACAGGTTGCCGATTTCGTCCTGGCGCGAGGAGAAGTCCGGGATTTCCTCCCGTTCCTTCGCGCCGCCGCGGCGCACCCGGATCGCGGCAGCCGACAGCCTTCTCAGCGGATTGGCGATGGTCGACGAAAGAAGCAGAGACAGGATGACGTTGACGAGCGCGGCGACGCCGAAAACGCGGATGATCGCGAGGCGCTCGGCATGGACGATCTTGTCGATGTCGCCAGCCTGCGTCGAAAGCAGCAGCACCCCGAGCACCGCGCGGAACCGCTGCACCGGCACGGCGACCGAAACGATCAACTCGCCCTTCTCCGTCACCCGCACGACGGCACCGCGCACGCCGGTAAGCGCGTTCATGACCTCCGGGTAGATCGAGCCGTTGCCGCCCGGTGGCTCCTTGTAGAGCGGCAGGTCGCCGGGCTGCAGCAGCCGGTTGAGCCACATGCTGAGCTTGTCGGCGATGCCTGTCGTCTCCGGATCGACCGGCGGAAGATCGAAGCGCAGGACCTGACCGCCGCTATAGAGATGACGGGAGTCGAGCAGCAGATCGGCATCGGCGTCGAAGAGGCGCGCGCGGGTCCGCGTCGGGGAAATCAGGCGTCTGAGGACCGGCGCTACCCGTTCCTGGATGATCGGAAACTCGAGATCCTCGTCGCTCGGCAGCGGCGTGATGCTTTCGCCGGCCTGGAGTTCGAGCAGCTTCTCCGGATCGATGGTAATCGAGTTGGTATCGACCGATGCGGAGGCGGAAATCGCCCCGGCGATGATCTCGCCCTGGGTCAGCAGGCTTTCCACCCGGGCGTCGATCAGACCCTCCCGGAACTGGTTGAGGTACATGATGCCGCCGACGAGCACCACGAGCGCGACGAGGTTGAAGAAGACGATGCGTCGGGTGAGGCTCGAAAAGACGGCATTGCCGAACAGGCGGCGGATCAGGGTGAAGGGATGCGCCCATCGGCGCTGGCTGCGCGCCGATGCCCGCCCTTCAATATCCTCCAGATCGCCCTGCAAGACGTCTACCAAGTCTCCCGCTCCCACGACGGAAAACTCCGTCGCCTTCTTTTTCCTTGCGCCGGCACAACGACCGGCCTCTCGTCTGCCTCGTCCCGGCCGGCCAGGCTTTTGCCTATGGATGGCTTACGGCCTGCCCGACGGGGCCTCTCCCGCGTCGCCGTTACGCCATTTCTGCATGATCCACAATCTCCGTTGTGGCAAGTCGGAGCGGCCGTCAGGCTGTTTCGCGAAAACGGTAGCCGACGCCGTAGAGCGTTTCGATCATGTCGAAGTCGTTGTCGACCATCTTGAACTTCTTGCGAAGCCGTTTGATGTGGCTGTCGATCGTGCGGTCATCCACATAGACCTGCTCATCATAGGCGGCATCCATCAGTGCGTCTCGGCTCTTCACCACACCCGGACGCTGTGCCAGCGAGTGCAGGATGAGAAACTCCGTGACCGTCAGGGTCACCGATTCGTTCTTCCAAGTGCAGGTGTGGCGCTCCTGGTCCATGACGAGCTGGCCGCGTTCCAGCGAACGGGACGGGGCATCGGAAGTCTTCGCCGTGCCCATTGGGCCGGCCGCCGCGAGGTCGCGGTTCGGCGCGCGACGCAGGATCGCCTTGACACGCTCGACCAGCAGGCGCTGGGAGAATGGCTTGGTGATGAAATCGTCGGCGCCCATCTTGAGGCCGAAGAGTTCGTCGATTTCCTCGTCTTTTGAGGTGAGGAAAATGACCGGCAGGTCGGATTTCTGCCGCAGGCGGCGCAAGAGTTCCATGCCGTCCATGCGCGGCATCTTGATGTCGAAGATCGCGAGTTGCGGCGGACGCGCCAGCAGGCCTTCGAGCGCCGATGCACCGTCGGTATAAGTTTCGACCTTGTAGCCCTCGGCTTCCAGCGCGATGGACACAGATGTCAGGATATTGCGGTCGTCATCGACAAGCGCGATGGTCTGCATCGTATTCAACTCCGTCTTTTGAGGTCCGGGTGGCCGGAACCGCTTCAAGAACCGCGGCAACCGCGAGTCACCGGCGTTACTTGAGTATAAACGTGGAACAAATTGTGGCGAAGCACAAAAGGCCCGCGGCTAATCGTCGAGCGGGAAGCTGTCAAATGTGTCTTGGCAAAGCCAGATTCAACCGATTAAAAAATCCATATTTTTCTTTAAATCGATTAATATACTGATATCATTATTGTTTTAGGAATCGATATCTTGTCTTCGATCTATCTTGCCGGTATGTTCCGACAGAATTCAATACCAATGGCCAATGACAAAGGAAGCTTGACCATGGAGCAACTCGGCACCCGCAACCCCTCGAACGGACTGGAAACAATCGGCTTTTCGGATCTGGCTTTCGTCCGCTACAACCTCGAGGCAGCGGAGCTTTACGAGGACGCCCTTCGCCGGGGCGAGGCGCAAGTGACGGCGCATGGCGCGCTCTGCGCACGGACCGGCCAGCACACGGGCCGCTCCCCCAAGGACAAGTTCGTCGTCCGCGACGCGGCGACCGCTGATCAGATCTGGTGGGACAACAATAACGCGATCTCGCCGGAAAACTTCGAGCGTCTGCGGCAGGACATGCTTGATCATGCCAAGGGCAAGTCGCTCTACGTGCAGGACCTCGTTGGTGGTGCCGATCCGGCGCATGCTCTGCCGACGCGCGTCATTACAGAACTCGCCTGGCATTCGCTGTTCATCCGCAATCTCCTGATCCGCCCGGCGCGCGAAGCGCTGGCAGGTTTCGAGCCGAAGCTGACGATCATCGATCTGCCGAGCTTCAGGGCGAATCCGGAGCGTCACGGCTGCCGCAGCGAAACGGTGATCGCCTGCGACCTGACGAACGGTCTCGTCCTGATCGGCGGTACGTCCTATGCCGGCGAAATGAAGAAGTCGGTCTTCACGGTGCTCAACTATCTGCTGCCGAAGAAGGCCGTCATGCCGATGCATTGCTCGGCCAATGTCGGTCCCGCGGGAGACACCGCGATCTTCTTTGGCCTGTCGGGCACCGGCAAGACCACGCTCTCGGCCGATCCGTCCCGCACACTCATCGGCGACGACGAGCACGGGTGGGGCGAGGACGGCGTCTTCAATTTCGAAGGCGGCTGCTATGCCAAGGCGATCAAGCTTTCGGCCACGGCCGAGCCGGAGATTTACGCCACCACCCGGCGCTTCGGCACCGTTATGGAGAACGTCATACTTGACGAGCGCCGCGTGCCCGACTTCGATGACGGTTCGCTGACGGAAAACACCCGTTGCGCCTATCCGCTTGATTTCATTCCGAATGCCAGCGAGACCGGAACGGCGCCGCAGCCGCGCACCGTCATCATGTTGACGGCAGATGCCTTCGGCGTCATGCCGCCGATCGCCAGGCTGACGCCGGAACAGGCGATGTATCATTTCCTGTCCGGATACACGGCCAAGGTCGCCGGCACGGAAAAGGGCGTGACCGAACCGGAAGCGACCTTCTCGACCTGCTTCGGCGCTCCGTTCATGCCTCGCCATCCGTCCGAATACGGCAACCTGCTGAAGGATCTGATCGCCAAGAATGGCGTCACCTGCTGGCTGGTCAACACCGGCTGGACCGGCGGCGCCTACGGCACCGGAAACCGCATGCCGATCAAGGTGACGCGCGCGCTGCTTTCGGCGGCACTCGACGGCTCGCTTAACGATGCGTCGTTCCGCACCGACGCGAACTTCGGCTTTGCGGTGCCGGTGTCGGTACCGGGCGTGGACGACGGTATTCTCGATCCGCGGTCTACATGGGCGGACGGTGTTGCCTATGACGCGCAGGCGCGCCGCCTGGTCGACATGTTCATCGCCAACTTCGCCAAGTTCGAAAACCATGTCGACGGCAGTGTGCGCGACGCGGCTCCCGGGGCGAAGGTCGCCGCCGAATAAAGATCGCTGGCTATGATTCACGTGAAACCCGGCCTCGAAGGCCGGGTTTTCGCGTTTTTCCTGATTGTTTTCAGGTGCTTCGCTCTGGTTTCTTGAAAATGCGCGACTACGAATGGAAAACGGGTACACACTTTCCTGGCGTTGCCCGGACCAGGGTGATTTTGGATTGATGCAATCCAAAATCATGAACGTGATCGATTCTAATGAGTTGGAGGGGCAGGGGAGCCACTTGCACCTCCCTGCTGCACTCGTGCAATAGAAGCGGTCAAGGAGCGAACATGGCCAGCGATCCGCTATACATAAACGACCGCATCGTCATTGCCGGCTGGGAACTGACGGAGCAGTTCGTGCTGGCCGGCGGACCGGGCGGACAGAACGTCAACAAGGTATCGACGGCCGTCCAGCTCTTCTTCGACATTCAGGCCTCGCCGTCGCTGCCGGACCAGGTCAAGGCGAATGCACTGAGGCTTGCGGGCCGCCGTGTGTCCAAGGACGGCGTGCTGATGATCGAGGCTAATCGGTTTCGCAGCCAGGAACGCAACAGAGAGGATGCCCGGGAGCGGCTGAAGGAGCTGATCCTGAAGGCGGCCGAACCGCCACCGCCGCCGCGCAAGAAGACCAGGCCGACCCGCAGTTCGATCGAGCGGCGATTGAAGGAAAAATCCGGTCGAGCCGAAATCAAGAAGCTTCGCGGCCGGCCGGGCGGCGAGTGAACGTTGTTCAGGCTGCGAGGCGGCACGCAAACGAATCTTTCGATCGCTCCCTTGATCTTTTGCCGGTGTCGCCCTCTCTTATCGAAGGGCACTGCGAAAGAGGAGACAACCATGGGTTTGTTCAGCTTTATCAAGAACGCCGGCAAGAAGCTCGGGATTGGCGGCGACGACACACCGCCGGATGCGGACAGCGTCCAGAAGGAGCTTGCCTCCCATGACCTCGGCACGAAGGACGTGCAGGTCGAAATCGTGGACGACAAGGTCGTTCTGAAGGGCGTCGTCAAGGACCAGTCGACGTTTGAAAAGGCCGTCGTGGCCGTCGGCAACACGCTCGGCGTGTCAGCCGTCGAGGCATCCGACCTCAAGGTCGCGGAAGGAGGCGCCGCGCCGGCGCCCGCCAAGGCGCCTGTCTTCTACACCGTGAAGAAGGGCGACAATCTCTGGAAGATTGCCGAGGCGCAGTACGGCAAGGGCAAAGGCGCCAAACACACGGTAATCTTCGAAGCGAACAAGCCGATGCTGAAAGACCCTGACAAGATCTATCCGGGACAGGTTCTGCGTATTCCGGATCTGGACGCCGGCTGAGCGGGCGGT
Organism: Sinorhizobium psoraleae; assembly: GCF_013283645.1. GTDB lineage: Bacteria > Pseudomonadota > Alphaproteobacteria > Rhizobiales > Rhizobiaceae > Sinorhizobium > Sinorhizobium psoraleae. The sequence goes on along the minus strand of NZ_JABEKV010000001.1, from coordinate 27,363 downwards.
ATTTTCGGGTGGCAACCAGATCCCGCAAAGACTAAAGCGCGTCGGCGTGCACGAATTCGTGCAAGGCGCTTTACATCTTTTCCATGCATGGCGTTGTCCCGCTGCATACGTTTGGGCGACAGATATTGGATCGCTGGCGATTTCGGGGTTTGCGAGTTGAGCGCCGTCGATCGCCGCAGCGAAGCACGGGATACAGGCGATGCAGGTGCTGCCGAAAGGGGTAAGACACATTCCGGGCTTCCTCGACCGCTCCCGCCAGGAGGAACTGGTAGAGGCTGTCCGCCTCGTCGTGGCCGAGGCGCCGCTCTTCGTGCCGGAAATGCCGAAAACCGGCAAGCCGATGTCGGTACGGATGACCAATTGCGGTCCGCTCGGCTGGGTCACCGATCGGGAGCGGGGTTATCGCTATCAGGCGGAACACCCGGTGACGGGCAAGTCCTGGCCGGCAATACCGGCGGCGCTGCTCGACATCTGGCGCGCCGTGTCGGCGAGCGACAAGGAGCCGGAGGCCTGCCTCGTCAACTTCTATTCCGCAGACGCACGCATGGGTCTGCATCAGGACAGGGACGAGCGGGATCTCGAGACGGCTGTGGTTTCGATTTCTCTCGGCGATACCTGTCTTTTCCGTGTCGGCGGCAAGGAACGCGGCGGACGGACGGTCTCGTTCAAGCTTGCGAGCGGCGACGTCGTCGTGCTTGGCGGCGAAGGGCGGCTCGCCTTCCATGGCGTCGACCGCATCTATCCGAATACGTCGACGCTCTTGAAGAATGGTGGCCGGCTAAACCTCACCTTGCGCCGAGTCAATCCTTGAAGAGGAGCGAGGCCGACGCCGGGACGACGTGGGCGCCGCTTGCGTTCATCCCGATTTCGCCAAGACCTTCTCCCCAACCCGTGCCCACAAGGGGGCTTGCGCGCGTCGCCCGCCCGGTGCCCCATCCGCAACGTCAGAACATGGATGGAGCGGGGCGCGGCATCGGAAGCCCTCCCTCTTCTGGGGGAGGGGTCTTATCGGATCGCGTGAAAGTTCCGCTCACAGCTTCCTGAGCGCCACCGTCTGGGTGAGGTGGTTCGGACCCTTCTGCAGGATCAGATCGGCGCGCGGTCGCGTCGGCAGGATGTTCTGGTGCAGGTTTTTCAGGTTGATGTTGTGCCAGAGCCCCTCGGCGATGGCGCGCGCAGCATCCTCGCCGATCGTCGCGTAGCGATGGAAGAAGGACTGCGGATTCTTGAACGCCGTCTCGCGCAGCCGCATGAAGCGGCTCACGTACCAGCTGTGAATGAGGCTTTCCTCGGCGTCGATATAGATCGAGAAATCGAAGAAATCGGACACCATCGGCACGATCTTGCCGTCCGCCGGCAGATTGCGCGACTGCAGGACGTTTATTCCTTCGAAGATCAGGATGTCCGGTCGGTCAATGGTCTGGAACCGGTCGGGGATGACGTCATAGGTCAAGTGCGAATAGGTGGGCGCCCTGACGTTCGGCTGGCCCGCCTTGATGGCCGACAGGAAGCGTAGCAGCGCCCCGATATCGTAGCTCTCGGGAAAACCCTTGCGATCCATCATGTTTTCACGCTGCAGGATCGCGTTCGGATAGAGGAAGCCGTCGGTCGTTATCAGGTCGACCTTCGGGCTCGAGGGCCAGCGTGCCAGCAGTTCGGCGAGAATACGCGCCGTCGTGGATTTGCCGACGGCGACCGAACCGGCGATGCCGATGACGAAGGGTGTCTTCGTTTCGTCGGACATGCTGAGGAACCGCTTGCGTTGCTGGAACAGGATCTGCGAAGCCTCGACGTGGGCCGACAGCAGCCGCGACAGCGACAGATAGATCCGGCGTACCTCGCCGAGATCGACCGGGTCGTTGAGCGAGCGCAGGCGTTGCACCTCATCGGCCGTCAGCGTCAACGGCGTGTCGGCGCGAAAGCGCGACCATTCCTCGGCCGAGAACACGTGGTAGGGCGAATAGTCTCCGCCCTGGAGGTTGCCTGGAATATCTGCGGCGTCGATGTCTTTCGCGGCGATAGTCATGGATTTTGCCGGTTTGCCTTCTCCTGCAGGCCGGACTGGCTGGTCCGCCTGGCAAGTTCGTCCATCACATCCTGCAACGGGATGGCTGCGATGTTCAATACGACCATAAGATGATAAAGGAGGTCGGCACTCTCATCGACCAGATTCTTGCGGTCTTCGCTGATCGCCGCGATGACGGCTTCAACCGCCTCTTCGCCGAGCTTCTTGGCCGCCTTGCGTTGACCGGCTGCGACCAGCTTGGCCGTCCAGGAGTCTTCCGGCGCTGCCTTGGCGCGGGTCGCCACTATCGTTTCGAGGTCGGAGAGGGTGAACTCGCTCATGGTGCTTTCCCTTGGGTCTCAAATGGCTGCGACCCCTGTTGACGGTGGCAATCGCCGCCGTCGTTCGGTGTTTCCACTTTAACTGTCCACACGCCTAATCGACTCGCATGGCGATGCCGTGCTCGGCCATGTAGCGCTTCGCCTCGCCGATGCTGTAGGTGCCGAAATGGAAGATCGATGCGGCGAGGACCGCCGTCGCGTGGCCGTCGCGCACACCTTCCACCATGTGATCAAGCGTCCCGACCCCGCCCGACGCGATGACGGGTGCCCGCACGGCATCGGCAATTGCCCGCGTCAGCGCAATGTCGTAGCCGCTTTTCGTGCCGTCGCGATCCATGGACGTCAACAGGATTTCGCCAGCTCCGAGATCGACGACCTTTCGCGCGAATTCGACCGCGTCTATGCCTGTCCTCTCGCGGCCGCCGTGCGTAAAAATCTCCCAGCGGTTCGCCTCGCCTTGCGTCGAGACCTTCTTGGCGTCGATCGCAACGACGATGCACTGGTTGCCGAACTTGTCGGCGGCTTCCGCCACGAAATCCGGATTCTTCACCGCCGCCGTGTTGATCGACACCTTGTCGGCGCCGGCCAGCAGCAGTTTGCGGATGTCGGAAACCTGTCGCACGCCGCCGCCGACGGTCAGAGGCATGAAGCATTGCTCGGCGGTGCGGGCGACGACGTCGAAGATCGTTTCGCGGTTGTCCGAGGATGCGGTGATGTCGAGGAAGCAAAGCTCGTCGGCACCGGCTGCGTCGTAGGCTCTGGCCGCCTCCACCGGATCGCCGGCATCGATGAGGTCGACGAAATTGACGCCCTTGACGACGCGTCCGTCCTTGACGTCGAGGCAGGGTATCACGCGGGCTTTCAAGGTCATCGGATCATCCCTTTCTCGCTGCGCGGATCAAGGCCAGCGCTTCCTCCGGGTCGATGCGGCCGTCGTAAAGCGCACGACCGGAAATCGCGCCCTCGAGCTTCCGCGCGTCCGGCGCAAGCATGCGGCGAATATCGTCCATCGAGGCAAGGCCGCCCGAGGCGATCACCGGGATCGATACCGCGCCGGCAAGCTCCAGCGTCGACGCCCAGTTGATGCCGGTCAGGATGCCGTCACGGTCGATATCCGTATAGATGATCGCCGCGACACCGGCACCCTCGAACTTCTTCGCAAGCTCGATGATGCCGAGTTCGGAGGCCTCGGCCCAGCCTTCGACCGCCACCTTGCCGCCCTTGGCGTCGATGCCGACGGCGACCCTGCCGGGGAATTTGTGGCAGGCTTCGATGACGAGTGCCGGATCGCGCACGGCCACCGTGCCGAGAATGACACGCGAAAGCCCGCGCGAAAGCCAGTTCTCGATGTGCGCCAGCGTGCGAATGCCGCCGCCGAGCTGCACCGGGTTCCGGGTCGCCTTGAGAATGGCGTCGACCGCCGCGCCGTTCACCGTCTCACCGGCAAAGGCGCCGTTCAGGTCGACGACATGCAGCCATTCGAAGCCCTGCTCCTCGAAGGCGCGCGCCTGGGCGGCGGGATCGGGATTGTAGACGGTTGCCTGTTCCATGTCGCCGAGCTTCAGGCGTACGCATTGTCCGTCCTTGAGGTCGATCGCGGGGAAGAGAATCATGTGTTGATCCGATCAAGAAAGAATGCCGGCAGCTCAAGGCTTCCAACGCAGGAAATTCGAAATGAGGGCGAGGCCGAGGGTCTGGCTCTTTTCCGGGTGAAACTGTGAGCCCGCCTTGTTGTCGCGTGCGACGAAAGCGGTCACCGGCCCGCCGTAGTCTGCCTCCGCGATCACGTCCTCGGGGTTCTCTGCTGCGAGGTGATAGGAGTGCACGAAATAGGCGTGCAGCCCGCTCTCGCCCGTCGCGATTCCCTCGAAGAGCGCATGCGGCCGATTGAGCCTGAGCGTGTTCCAGCCGATTTGGGGAATCTTCAGCGACGGATCGGCCGGCGTCATTTCCTTGACATCGCCCGGAATCCAGCCGAAGCCCTCGGTGACCGTCTTCTCGAGCCCACGCGAGGACATGAGCTGCATGCCGACGCAGATTCCGAGAAACGGCCGCCCGTCGTTCTCGACGGCCTGCTTCAGGGCGTCCTCCATGCCAGCGACGCTGGCCAAGCCGCGGCGGCAATCGGCGTAGGCGCCGACCCCAGGCAGAACGATGCGATCGGCGGACGCCACCCGTTCCGGCTTGTCGGTGAGATCGATCTCCGCGGCGATGCCAGCTTCAAGCGCTGCCCGTTCGAAGGCCTTCGTGGCCGAGCGCAGATTGCCCGATCCATAGTCGATGATGGCGACCCGCATCAGCGTTCTCCATAGGGTTCAAAGAGGCCGAGGCCGGCAGTGTTTTCGCCCTGCTTCGCTGCAGGTTGCTTGCTCGATGGCAACGCAGTTGCGGTACCGCGATGCGTCGTCGCCGATACATTGGAAAAATAGATCTCTTCAGCCGTTTCCAGGTCGCGCGCCGGAACGATGGAACGAAGCGTCCAATCTCTTTTCCTGAGATTTCGTGCCACCAGAAGCGGACCTTCGAGCGAGACCAGCAGGCTGAGCGCGAGCTGCATGATGAGCGAGGCGGCAAAGGCGCCGGGAACGCTGGATGAGACGATCAACAGAATTTGCAGAACGGCAACCAGGATTCCAAGAAGCCATGCGTGCTTGCTCAGCAGCCAGAGCGCGGGAAAGAAAAAGGCGGGCCAGGAAAAACCGTCCGCGATGAACCGCGCCCTTTCGTCAGTGGCCGGTGCGCCGGGCGGGGTCATGATCAGATAGGAAGCCATGGTTATCAGCCGGGATATTGGCCGGCTCAGGCGAGCGTTCCCTTGGTCGAGGGGACGCGCCCAGCCTGGCGCGGGTCGATTTCGGTTGCGGTGCGAAGCACACGGGCGACGGACTTGAAACAGGTCTCGGCGATATGATGGTTGTTGGCGCCGTAGATGTTTTGGATATGCAGCGTGATGCCGGCGTGCTGCGCCAGCGCCTGGAAGAATTCACGCACCAGCTCCGTGTCGAAGCTGCCGATCTTCGGCGACGTGAAGGTCACGTTCCAGACGAGGAAGGGCCGGCCCGAGACGTCGACTGCGGCGCGCGTCATCGTTTCGTCCATCGCAAGATCGATCGAGGCATAGCGGGCGATGCCGCGGCGATCGCCGAGCGCCTTGGCAAGCGCCTGGCCGAGCGCAATGCCGGTGTCCTCGACCGTGTGATGGTCGTCGATATGCAGGTCGCCGTCCGCCTTGATCTCCATGTCGATCAGCGAATGGCGCGAAAGCTGGTCCAGCATATGGTCGAAGAAGCCGACGCCGGTCGCAATCTTCGACGCTCCCGTCCCGTCGACATTGACGGAGACGGACACGGCGGTTTCATTCGTCTTTCGGGAAACTTGGCCGGTGCGGCTGGGCATGCTTTCTGCCATCAGGCTCTCCTGTATGCGCTCGATCCGGGTTGGTACTGAAACGACCCAGATCAGAGGCATCGATACCAAAACTGGAACTGAATGCAGGAGAAAAACCGCTTCGTGCTTTTCCCGCGCCGTTCCAGAGCCGCTCCATATCAGGGGAGGCGCGAAATATCCAGAACTGCGACGGAAATTCGACCGAGCCGCAGGCGTCAGACTGAAAATCGCAAGATGACCGATGGACATTTGCAATCGCGCGGTGTGCACTTACATAGGCCCCAAGCAACCAGGCTCGCCTACAGCGCGTCGCGTCCAACTGGACGCGCAAAGATCTCTGTAGCACTCTACTGCATGTTCCTTAAATCGGAGCCGATTTAAGGATGAAAATATGCAGCAATCCAAAGTGCCACAGCGACCTTTGTGCATCTGAAAAGACGTACGGCGCTGTAGGGCGCCGCATGATTTCGCCCTTAAATCATTCCGATTTAAGGAGTCATGCAGCCGAGCCGCAACGCCCCGGTTCTTGGGGCAATAGGTATCCTCATGAGTGAAAACAATCCCTACGGAACGATGCATGCGACCACCATCATCACGGTGAGAAAAGGTGGCAAGGTGGTGATGGCGGGCGACGGTCAGGTCAGCCTCGGTCAGACGGTCATGAAGGGCAACGCTCGCAAGGTCCGGCGGCTGTCGAAGGGCGATGTGATCGCCGGCTTCGCCGGTGCGACGGCGGATGCCTTCACGCTGCTCGAACGGCTTGAGGCCAAGCTCGAGCAATATCCCGACCAGCTCATGCGCGCCGCCGTCGAACTCGCCAAGGACTGGCGCACGAACAAATATCTGCGCAATCTCGAGGCGATGATGCTCGTCGCCGACAGGTCCGTCACGCTGGCCATCACAGGCAATGGCGACGTGCTCGAACCCGAACACGGCACGATCGCTATCGGTTCGGGCGGAAACTATGCCTTCGCGGCCGCACGCGCCTTGATGGACAGCGACAGGTCGGCGGAAGAGATCGCTCGGCGCGCGCTCGAAATCGCGGGCGATATCTGCGTCTACACCAACCATAATGTCGTGGTGGAGACGCTGGATGCGGACTGACGGGGTCGATGTCAGTTTCCTGTCCGTGGCTGACAACCACCTGTCGATGCTGCGTGGCTGGCTCTCTGAGCCGCATGTACGGCAGTGGTGGGGTGACCCGGACAAGGAGCTGGAATCGATCCGCGACGGCTGCGCGAGCGGCGAAGTGAAGGGCTTCATTTTTCATGTCGACGGAGAACCCGCCGGCTACATCCAGTCCTGGACGCCGTCGCAATATGACGAGCCCTGGGCGAAGGACCTGCCGTCCGATACGCCCGGAGTGGATATCTTCGTCGGCCCGCCGGAAATGACTGGAAAAGGTATCGCTGCCTTGGCGCTCAAGGCGTTTGCCGGAAGGCTGTTCGAAAACGGCGCCGCGCGTATCGTGATCGATCCGGACGCGGGCAACCGCCGCGCGGTCCGGGCCTATTCGAAGGCAGGCTTCGTGCCCTTTGGCGAATGGATAGACGAGTCCGGCCGGACACTCCTGATGGAGCTGACGCGCACGGAGTTTGAGAGGAATTCATGACCAACTTTTCACCCAGGGAAATCGTGTCGGAACTCGACCGCTACATCATCGGCCAAAAGGACGCGAAACGCGCCGTGGCCATTGCCTTGCGCAACCGCTGGCGGCGTCAGCAGCTTGACGACGAGCTGCGCGACGAGGTCATGCCCAAGAACATCCTGATGATCGGCCCGACCGGCGTCGGCAAGACGGAAATCTCCCGGCGGCTGGCGAAACTCGCCGGCGCTCCCTTCGTCAAGGTCGAGGCGACCAAGTTCACCGAAGTCGGCTATGTCGGTCGCGACGTGGAGCAGATCGTGCGTGACCTCGTCGAGGTCGGGATCGGCCTGGTGCGCGAGAAGAAGCGTGCCGACGTCAAGGCGAAGGCGCACCAGAATGCCGAGGAACGGGTGCTCGACGCACTTGTCGGTGCGACCTCCTCGCCGGCGACGCGCGATTCCTTCCGCAAGAAGCTCAGGGCCAATGAGCTCGACGACAAGGAGATCGAGATCGATATCGCCGAGACCGGCGCGCCGGGAGGCTTCGAGATTCCGGGGATGCCGGGCGCCAATATCGGTGTGCTCAACCTCTCCGAAATGTTCGGCAAGGCGCTCGGCGGCAGGACCAAAAAGGTCAAGACGACCGTCAAGTCTTCCTATGAGCTCCTGATCAACGACGAATCCGACAAGCTGCTCGATACCGAACAGATCCAGCGCGAAGCGGTCTCGGCTGCCGAGAACGACGGCATCGTCTTCCTCGACGAGATCGACAAGATCGCCGCCCGCGACGGCGGCATGGGCGCCGGCGTATCGCGCGAAGGTGTCCAGAGAGACCTGCTGCCGCTGGTCGAAGGCACGACGGTCGCGACGAAATACGGACCGGTGAAGACGGATCACATCCTCTTCATCGCCTCCGGCGCATTCCATGTCTCCAAACCGTCGGACCTGCTGCCGGAGTTGCAGGGGCGCCTGCCGATCCGCGTCGAGCTGCGCGCGCTGACCAAGGAGGACTTCCGCCGCATTCTGACGGAGACGGAGGCGAGCCTGATACGTCAATACAAGGCGCTTCTCGAAACAGAGGAGGTGAAGCTCGATTTCACCGAGGACGCGATCGACGCTCTTGCCGAGGTAGCCGTCCAGCTCAACGCCAACGTCGAGAATATCGGGGCGCGCCGCCTGCAGACGGTAATGGAGCGTGTCCTCGACGACGTCTCTTTCAATGCGCCTGATCGTGGCGGCCAGACCGTGATGATCGATGCGGAATATGTCCGCAAGCACGTCGGCGATCTCGCCGCCAACACGGATCTGTCACGTTATATTCTGTGACTACGGCGCCGCGCGTTTGTCCTTAGTCGGTTCCGATTTAAGGAAAACATGCAGTGGTAGAGGGCCGGAGCGCTGCAAACTCCGGCAATCGCCGAATTGTGAGGCGTCTGTCACTCGACAGGCGCCTTCATTTTTTCTACAGCGGTCGGTAATCGATCAAAGGCCGGGCATCATTCCGACATGATCTTGCCGTAGGGGCCGCGCGCTCGAATGATAGGGCTCCGGAGTTTCATAGGAAGAACAGATCGTGCGTCTCACCGCTTGCTTTCTCGTCATAGCCACGCTTTGCCTCTCTGCCGGCCCGGGAACAGCAACGGGAATCACCGTGGTTCCCGAGGGCAACCGTCACATCGAGCAGCCGAAGATACCGGGCGCCTCGGTTCGGCGCACCAAGGCGGGCCGGACCTCCTTCGACGCGAAATACGAGAAGGTACGTGATCTGCTTGCCAGCGACCGGCAGCTCGTCGGCAAAATAAAGTCGGTCGCCAGCGCCTACGGCATCGCGCCGATCCATATGGTGGGCGCCATTGTCGGCGAACACACCTACAATGTCGACGCCTACGACCGGCTGCAATCCTACTATGTCAAGGCGGCCGCCTATGCCGGCAACAGCTTCCAGTTCGGCCATGACGGTGAAAGCGTCGCCGAGTTCGTCGCCCGTCCGCAATTTGCCTCCTGCGCCGGCAAGAACGGTTCCTATGCGCTGTGGAGCTGCCGTGAGCGCGTCTGGGACAGTGAGTTCCGCGGCCGTTCGATCGGGGGGCAATCCTTCCCCGACAACCGCTTCAGCGCCGTCTTCTTCCAGCCCTTTTTCGCCGGCCAGACGTTCGGTCTCGGTCAGATCAATCCATTGACGGCGCTGATGCTGACGGACATGGTTTCGCGCGTTTCGGGCTATGAGCGCCTGGACGAGAACAACGCCGCCGCCGTCTATGAGGCAATCATGGATCCGGACGTATCGCTCGCCTATATGGCAGCCTCGATCCGTCATTCGATCGATGCCTATCGCTCGATCGCCGGCATGGACATCTCCGACAATCCGGGTCTGACGGCGACGCTCTATAACGTCGGCAATCCGGACCAGCGCGCCGCGGTGCTTGCGGCGAAAAACCAGGGCGGTGAAGTCCATTGGCCGGAGGAGAACTATTACGGTTGGCTCGTCAACGACAAGCTTGCCGAGCTGGAAGGCCTGCTCTAGGAAAAGTGCGCGCGGTTTTCCGCCCGTATCTTTCGGTTCTTCCGTGATTCACGTGAAGCATCTTCCTTGATTGCGCCGTATATAATTGAAACGGTAGACGATCGAGAAAGGCACTCCATCATGGATACGCGACCGGAACCTTTCGAGCCGCCCGCGCCGGTGCCGCGCACCGGCATTCCGACGCGGCTGCAGATCATTCGCACCGTGCTCCGCAACCCGCTCGAACTCTGGGGCGAGCCCTCCTATACGCTGCCTTGGATCGAGACGAAGTTCATCAACCAGCGCACGCTCATCGTCAACGATCCCGGCCTCATCCGCTACATTCTCGTCGAGAACGCCGGCAACTACGAAATGTCGAACGTCCGGCGGCTGATCCTGCGCCCGATCCTGCGCGACGGCCTGCTGACGGCGGAAGGGGAGGTCTGGAAGCGGTCGCGCAAGGCCATGGCGCCGGTGTTCACGCCCCGGCACGCGAAGGGCTTCGCCGGCCAGATGCTCCGCGTCTCCGAGGAATTCGCCGAACGCTATGCGCGCGCCGCTTCCGAGCCCTTCGTCACCAATATCGCCGTCGACATGACGGAACTCACCTTCGAGATTCTGGCGGAGACGCTCTTTTCGGGGGAAATCGCCGTCGAAAAGCAAGGCTTCGCCGCCAATGTCGAGGAACTGCTGCAGCGCATGGGCCGCGTCGATCCGATGGACCTGCTCGTGGCGCCAAGCTGGGTGCCGCGACTGACCCGAACCGGTGGCCGGAAGGTGCTCGACCGCTTCCGCGGCGTCGTCTCCGAAACGATGGCACAGCGCCGGCGGCGAATGGCGGAAGAACCGGGCAGCGTCCCGAACGACTTCCTCACGCTGTTGCTGCAGCTCGAAGGGCCGGACGGGCTTTCGACCTCCGAGATCGAGGACAATATCCTGACCTTCATCGGCGCCGGTCACGAGACGACGGCACGGGCGCTTGCCTGGTGCCTCTACTGCATCGCCAACACGCCGACCTATCGCGAGACGATGGAGCGCGAGATCGACGGCGTCTTGGCGAGCGGCGCCGAGCCGATCGATTGGCTCGGGCGCATGCCGCATGTGCTTGCCGCCTTCGAGGAGGCGCTGAGGCTCTACCCGCCGGCGCCGTCGATCAATCGTGCAGCGATCGAGGAGGACGAATGGACGTCGCCGGAAGGCGAGCGCGTGCCGATCCGCAAGGGCATATCGGTGCTGATCATGCCGTGGACACTGCATCGCCATGCGCTTTACTGGCAGAAGCCGCGCGCCTTCATGCCGGAGCGCTTCCTCCCCGAAAACCGGGAGAAGATCAACCGGTTCCAGTATCTGCCCTTCGGCGCGGGCCCGCGCGTCTGCATCGGCGCGACCTTCGCCCTGCAGGAGGCGGTCATCGCGCTGGGCGTGCTCATGCACCGCTTCCGCTTCGATCTGACTGAGGAGACGCACCCCTGGCCCGTACAAAGACTGACGACGCAGCCGAGGGGCGGCCTGCCGATGAAGGTGTCGGTGCGGGCGAGATAGCATTCCGCGCTGCCCGGCAGTGCAGAGAGGGTATCGGATCGTGCCCGCTCTGATCAGACGCGCAAACGTCGCTATCACGCGATGGTCTTTCCCGGAAATATGCCCTATCACCGGACGATTCTTCCGCGTTCGGGACTCCTCCCGATCCTCAACACTGGACTGAGCAGAAATTGACCTCGCATCTTCTTCTCGGCATCGACACCGGCGGAACCTATACCGACGCCGTTCTCTTCAGCGAAGCGGCGGGTGTCGTCGCGAAGGCCAAGGCGCTGACGACGCGGCACGACCTTGCGGTCGGCATCGCTGGCGCCGTGGAAGCGGTCCTGGAAAAGGCGAAGGTTCCGGTGACGGCGATCAGCCTCGTCTCGCTTTCGACGACGCTCGCTACAAACGCGTTGGTCGAGGGGCAGGGCGGCAGAGCGGGCCTGGTGATGATCGGTTTCGGGCCGGAGGATTTGAAGCGCGACGGCCTGCTCGAAGCGTTGGGCTCGGATCCTGTCCTTTTCCTGCCCGGCGGCCATAACGTCCATGGTGGCGAGACGCCGCTCGATATGAGCGCGCTCGATGAGGCGCTGCCGATGCTCGCGAGCCAGGTGTCGTCCTTCGCGATCGCCGGTTATTTCGCGGTGCGCAATCCCGCGCACGAGAAGCGCGTGCGCGAACGCATCCGCGAGGTTTCGCACCTGCCGGTGACGTGCAGCCATGAGCTTTCGTCCAAGCTCGGCGGCCCGCGCCGCGCGCTGACGACGCTTCTCAACGCCCGGCTCGTTTCGATGATCGATCGGCTGATCGGCTCCTGTGAGGATTTCCTCAAGCGCCGCGGCATTCATGTGCCGATGATGGTGGTGCGTGGCGATGGCGCGTTGATCTCCGCAGCCGAAGCGCGGCTGAGGCCGATCGAGACGATCCTGTCCGGCCCGGCTGCAAGCCTCGTCGGCGCGCGGCATCTGACCGGTCTCGAAAACGCGGTCGTCTCGGATATCGGCGGCACGACGACGGACGTCGCCGTGTTGGAAAAGGGCCGTCCGAGGCTCGACGCCGATGGTGCCGTCGTCGGCGGGTTCCGCACCATGGTCGAGGCCGTCGCGATGCGCACCTATGGGCTCGGTGGCGATTCGGAAGTGCGGATCAACGATCGCGGCCTCAAGGCAAGGATCGATCTTGGGCCAAGGCGGTTTTTGCCGTTGAGCCTTGCGGCGGCATTGCACGGCGATGCCGTGTTCGCCGTGCTCGAGAAGCAGTTGCGCGCGACGCATGCGGGACGTCACGACGGCCGGCTCGCCGTGCGGACCGGTCTGCCCGATCACCTCGCAAGCGGTCTTCAACCCCAGGAGCAGGCGCTTTATGATCGGATCGGCATGATACCGTCGGCGCTCGCCGACCTGCTTGTCAGCACGCCGCAGAAGGCGACGCTCGATCGCCTCGTGGCGCGCGGACTGGTCCATATCTGCGGCATCACGCCCTCCGATGCGATGCATGTACTTGGCAGACAGGCGCAATGGAACGCGGCGGCGGCCCGCCTCGGCCTCGAGATTGCGGCGCGAATGAAGGACGGTTCCGGCCAGCCGATCGCCGCATCCGCCGAAAACCTGGCTGAGATGATTGTCGACCGGCTGACGCGCCAATCCTCGGAAGTGATCCTGCAGGCCTGCCTTGGCGAGGACGGCGCCGGCACCATTGATCCGGCGGCATCGGTGGCCGTCGATCGCGCGCTGAAGCGCGAACCCGGCATCGTCCGTTTTTCGATCGGGCTCGATCGGCCTCTCGTCGGTCTCGGGGCCTCGGCGCCCGTCTACTATCCGGCTATCGCAGTGATGCTGGGCACCGATGCCGCGATACCCGCCGAGGCCGACGTGGCGAATGCGGTGGGCGCGGTCGTGGGGCAGGTGCGGGCCTCCGTCACCGTGTTCGTGACGACGCCCGAGGAGGGCATCTTCATCGTCAATGGCGCCGGCGCAAGCGAGCGCTTCATCGATCAGGAACAGGCTTTCGGTGTCGCCCGGCACCGCGCACAAACCATGGCGCTCGAAACCGCGCGCGCGAACGGCGCCGAAGAGCCGGCGGCGACCATGTGGGAAGAGATCGACGCGCCGGAGATCGAAGGGGCCCGCAGACTGATCGAGGCGCGGTTCACCGCTTCGGCAAGCGGCAGGCCGCGTATCGCGCATCACTAGATCACGATGATTTTGGGTCGAATCGACCCAAATCATAAACGCGATTCCAAAAAGTCGAGACGCGGGATGGGAGCGGAAAACCGCGCACACTTTTCCTGATCCCGCTCTGATTTTTTCCAGTTTGGAAACAATTCTTCGCATCCTTGCGGAATTGACAGTGAATGAATTGATGAGAAACTGCCATTGCCAAGAGCGGGATGAGGAAACCAGCAATGTTTTTCCAGATACATCCCGCTCTTGTTGTTCGAGCAATTCCAGGAAAAGCGTCTGATGGTCTTCCGTCCGGAATTGCGTCATGTCCAGAAGTTAGGTCACTGTTTCCATGAAACAGCGATCTAGATAATCGAAGCGATGGCTTGGATCGGTTCAATCCTGGCGTATCGTGATCCAGTGCAAAGATATCGCAGGAGTTGCCGCATGGGCCGCGTTGAGAAGTATGGTTTGAAGATCGATGCCGGTCTCCATGATTTCCTGGTTGACGAGGCCATGCCGGGCAGCGGCATCGACTCGGAACGGTTCTTTTCCATGCTGTCGGAACTCGTTCACGACCTTGCTCCGAAGAACCGTGCGCTTCTCGCCAAACGCGACGATATGCAGGAGCAGCTCGACGCCTGGTATCGCGAAAACGGCGCCCCCGTCGATCTCGACGCCTACGAGACCTTTCTCCGGCAAATCGGATACCTCCTGCCGGAAGGAGCGGACTTTTCGATCTCGACCGCGAATGTCGATCCCGAGATCGCGACGATCGCCGGACCGCAGCTCGTCGTCCCCGTGATGAATGCGCGCTATGCGCTGAATGCCGCCAACGCCCGCTGGGGTTCGCTCTACGATGCACTCTATGGCACGGATGCAATCCCTGATGCCGACGGCGCGGAGCGCGGCAAGGGGTACAATCCGAAGCGCGGCGCCAAGGTCATCGCCTGGGCTCGCGACCTTCTGGATGCGAGCGCCCCACTTGCCAAGGGCCGCTGGAGCGACGTGACGACGTTGAAGGTTGAAGGCGCCGTGCTTGCGATCGCGCTCGCGGACGGCACGAAGACGGCGCTCGCCGACCCGGCTTGCTTCGCCGGCTATTCCGGTGCCGCCGAAGCGCCTGCCGAGGTCGTCCTCTTCCGAAACAACCTTCATACCATCGTCGTCCTCGATGCGACGACGCCAATCGGCAAGGACGACCCGGCTCATATTTCCGACATCATCCTGGAATCGGCGATCACCACGATCATGGATTGCGAGGATTCCGTCGCCGCCGTCGATGCCGAAGACAAGGTCGTCGTCTATCGCAACTGGCTGGGCCTGATGAAGGGCGACCTCGAGGAGGAGGTTACCAAGGGCGGCAGGACCTTCACTCGCAAGCTCAATGCCGATCGTCGCTACACCAGCCCGAACGGCGCGGCGCTGACGCTGCCGGGACGCTCGCTGATGCTGGTGCGCAATGTCGGCCACCTGATGAGCAATCCGGCGATCCTCGACCGCGACGAGGGCGAGGTGCCGGAGGGTATCATGGACGCCATGGTCACCGCCCTGATCGCGCTCCACGACATCGGACCCAACGGCCGGCGGGCGAACTCGCGTGCGGGTTCAATGTATGTCGTCAAGCCGAAGATGCATGGGCCGGAAGAGGTCGCCTTTGCCTGCGAAATCTTCGCGCGCGTCGAGGCGGCCCTCGGAATGCCGGTAAACACCATGAAAATGGGCATCATGGATGAGGAGCGGCGCACCACGGTCAACCTCAAGGAGTGCATTCGCGCCGCCCGCGAGCGCGTCGTCTTCATCAACACCGGTTTCCTCGACCGGACCGGCGACGAGATCCACACCTCGATGGAAGCCGGGCCGATGATCCGCAAGGGCGACATGAAGCAGGCGGCCTGGATCGCGGCTTATGAGAACTGGAATGTCGATATCGGTCTCGCATGCGGGCTTTCCGGCCATGCGCAGATCGGCAAGGGCATGTGGGCGATGCCGGACCTGATGGCGGCGATGCTCGAACAGAAGATCGCCCATCCGAAAGCGGGCGCGAACACTGCCTGGGTTCCGTCACCGACGGCGGCGACGCTGCATGCGACCCATTATCACCGCGTCAACGTCACCGAGGTTCAATCAGGCCTTAGGAGCCGGCCGCGCGCAAAGCTCGCGGATATCCTTTCGGTGCCGGTGGCGACGCGGCCTAACTGGACGGAGGCCGAAATCCAGCGCGAGCTCGACAACAATGCCCAAGGGATTCTCGGCTATGTCGTGCGCTGGGTCGATCAGGGTGTCGGTTGCTCCAAGGTGCCGGACATCAACAATATAGGCCTGATGGAAGATCGCGCGACGCTGCGCATCTCGGCGCAGCACATGGCTAACTGGCTGCACCACGGCATCGTCAGCGAGGTGCAGATCGTCGACACGATGAAGCGGATGGCGGCAGTCGTCGACCAGCAGAACGCGGAAGATCCTGATTATACGCCGATGGCTGGCCGGTTCGACGAATCGGTCGCCTTCCAGGCCGCGCTGGACCTCGTGCTCAAGGGGCGCGAGCAGCCGAACGGTTATACCGAACCGGTGCTGCACCGCCGTCGATTGGAGTTGAAGGCGAAGTTAGGGGCATAAGTAGGCCCTCATCCGGCCTGCCGGCCACCTTCTCCCCGCAGGCGGGAGAAGGTGCGATGCCGCACCCGCTCGCTCCTTTCTGCCTCGTGGATGATTGCAGAGCGCCGCAAAGGCGTCCCCTCTCCCCGCGAACGTGGAGAGAGGTAGGGTGAGGGTCATAATCTCCGCGAACACGCGGTGTTAAAAGCAAAAAGGGCCGCCGACATCGGTCGGCGGCCCTCTCATTTATCAAATCGCGGCAGCGTTACTGCTGCACGACGACTCTTGCGCCCTTGCCCGGCCGGACGCGCGAATAGAGGTCGATAATGTCCTGGTTCATCAGTCGGATACAGCCCGAAGATGCCGCGGTGCCGATAGAGGCCCATTCCGGCGTGCCATGCAGGCGGAAGAGCGTATCCCTGCCCTCGTCATTGAAGAGGTAGAGGGCGCGTGCGCCGAGCGGATTGCTGATGCCCGGACCCATGCCGTCTTCCACATATTTGGCGACTTCCGGCTTGCGCTCGGCCATTTCCTTCGGCGGATGCCAGGTCGGCCATTCCTGTTTCCAGGCAACGTAGGCCTCGCCTTCCCAGGCGAATCCGGCCTTGCCGACGCCGATGCCATAGCGCACGGCCTTGCCGCCCGGCAGAACGTAGTAGAGGAAGCGATTCGGCGTATTGACGACGATCGTGCCCGGGCGTTCTTTCGTTGCGTAGTCGACGATCTGGCGGTGGAAACGTGAGTCGACACGGTTGATCGGAATGGCGGGCACCGCGTAGCCGTGGTCCTCGACGGCGCCGTAATCCCCGGAGAAGATTTGATTCGTCGCAATTTTTTGCCCCTCGGGAGCGGAGCCGGTTGTGGACGTCGTTTGCGAGCAGCCGGCAAGGACAACTGTGGCGGCCAGGCTGCACAAAAGGAGAGCGTTGCGGAAGCGCATGGGGGTCTCGTAAAAGGAAGTAAGGAAAATACGGGAGGGAGGGTGCCCGGCCGTCAGCAACAACAGCTTATTTTCTATTGCACCGCGCCGCGCAAGGGACTGCGCTGCCGCAATTTGGCCGAAAAGTGTAAATTCCGTGACGATTGCTTTTTTGCAACAAAACGGCGGCGTGGACGGCGCCGGAATGGGAATCAACCGATGAAAATTCTATCGATCCATGGCGACAATCCGCTGGCGGACGGACGCCAGTCCGCACGGGCGATGAAAGTACGCCGCGGCGTCCAGCGGCTGCTTGCCGAATTGCGCCACGCGGTCCTGCCCGAGCTGACGCTCGCAAGCGGCAGGCGCGCCGATCTCATTACGCTTTCCGCGAAGGGCGAGATCTGGATTGTCGAAATCAAGACGTCGATCGAGGATTTTCGCGTGGACCGCAAGTGGCCGGAGTACCGGCTGCATTGCGACCGGCTGTTTTTTGCCACGCATGGCGACGTACCGCTGGACATCTTCCCGGAGGAATGCGGGCTCCTGCTTTCCGATGGTTACGGCGCGCATATGCTGCGCGAGGCGCCGGAACATCGCCTGGCGGCGGCAACGCGCAAGTCCGTCATTCAGGCATTCGCGCGAACCGCGGCCCAGCGACTGATGCTCGCCGAATGGGCGGCGGAGCGAAACGGGGAACTCGGTGATTCCATTCGCGATATCGTTGCCGGCACGCGCGACGACTAGGCACCCCGCTTACGCCACCATTCCGAAATCCCCGATAGCTGATTATTTCGGGGCGCGTTTCGCCAGGATCCGCTGCAGCGTTCTGCGGTGCATGTTGAGCCGGCGAGCCGTTTCCGAGACGTTGCGTTCGCACATCTCATAGACGCGCTGGATGTGTTCCCAGCGCACCCGGTCTGCCGACATCGGATTTTCCGGCGGCTCCACCCTTTCGCCTTGGCGCTGGACGAGCGCGGCAAAAATGTCGTCGGCATCGGCCGGCTTTGCGAGGTAGTCGACCGCGCCAAGCTTGACCGCATTCACGGCCGTGGCGATGTTGCCGTAACCGGTGAGCATGATCATTCGGGTGTCGTCCCGGCGTCCACGGATGGCTTCGATCACGTCGAGGCCGCTGCCATCGCCGAGCCGGAGATCGATGACGGCGTGCTTCGGCGGGTTGCCCTTGGCCTTGGCGATGCCCTCGGCGACCGACTCGGCAATATCGACCGTGAAGCCTCGCGCCTCCATTGCGCGCGCCAGACGACGCAGGAACGGACCGTCATCATCGACAATCAACAGGGTTCTGTCGGGCCCGATCAGGTCGGCGTCCGGAGACTGTGCGCTTGGCGCGGCTGTCGATTTTTCCGTCATACTTCCAATCCCTAGGCAAAAACCTGGCCCTCAGCAAAAAAGCGGGCGTTCTCGCTGAAATTATGTGGGTTTTCTCACAACAGTCTTCAATAAACTGCCAAAGGTCATTTCGCCAGTTTCGTATCCATCAGCGTGCGCGGCCATTCGACGCTGACACGCGCACCGGAGCTGCCGTTCTCGAAGCGCAGCCGGGCCCCTGAGCGCTCCAACAGGGTCTTGGCAATGAAGAGGCCGAGGCCGAGACCGCCGGCGCTGTCGTCCTTCTGGCGCTTGGTGACGTAAGGCTCGCCGATGCGCATGAGGATATCCGGCGAAAAACCATCGCCATCATCCTCGATTGTCACTTTCACGCGCTCGGCCGTATGCTCCGCCGTGACAGTCACCTTCTTGCGCGCATAGTCGACCGCGTTTTCTAGCAGGTTGCCGAGCCCGTAGAGAATGCCCGCGTTACGGATGCCGACCGGTTCGGAAGCGCGATCGCCTTTTTCCTTGAGCTCGATCTCTATCCCGAATTCGCGATGGGGAGCCATCACTTCCTCGATCAGCGATGAAAGCGGCAGGAGCCGCATATGCTCCTCGCTCTCGGACGAGAGCGTCGTGATTCGCTTCAGGATATCGCGGCAGCGTTCGCTCTGGCTGCGCAGCAAGTGGACATCCTCTCCAAAGCGAGGGTCGTCGCCGAGTTCCCGCTCCATCTCCTTGGCGACGACGCTGATGGTCGCGAGCGGCGTTCCGAGCTCATGCGCGGCGGCAGCGGCGAGACCGTCAAGCTGCGACAGGTGCTTTTCACGCTGGAGTACAAGCTCGGTCGCAGTCAGGGCCTCTGAAAGTTCGCTCGCCTCCAGCGAGACCCGATAGGTGTAGAAGGCGGCGAAAGCCGTCATGGAAACGATCGCGAACCAGATGCCGGCCGTCAGCACCCGCGGGATCAGCAGAACGGTTCCCGGATACCAGGGCAGCGGGAAGGGCGAGAAGGCGAGCGCGGTAACGCCGATGACGGCAAGGCCCGCCAGCACGATGCTATGCGGCTTCGGCTGGGAGGCCGAGGAGATAATGACCGGCACGCATAGCAGCGGCGCAAAGGGATTGGCGAGGCCTCCGGTGATGAAGAGCAGCGCGGTCAGCTGCGCGAGATCGAGGCCGAGCAGCGCGAAGGCAGCAGGCGGCGTCAGCCGGTGCGTCGGCGGAAAGCGGATCGTGAGGAAGGTATTCAAAAGCGCCAGGCTTGCGATCAGCACCGAACAGGGAACGAGCGGCAATGGAAACTGCAGCCACAGCGCAGTAATGACGACGGCGATGGACTGACCACCCACGGCCAGCCAACGCAGGCGAACGAGCGTCTGCAGCCTGAGACTGCGATTGCTGTTCATGTCGTTGTGGTCGAGTGCCATTGCTGCTGCCATGCTGTTGCTTTCCGCTTCAACGCCGCGCCGCCGGATGCGGGATCGCTGCGCGGACTTCGTGTTCGATATAATCCCTCAAACGTGTTTCGATCACCAATTATACCGTGCTTTCATGTACCACGCGGTTTGGCGCGTGTCGTCGGCTTCGCGCTTGCCGGATCCTCCGGCCAGGGGTGCTTGGGATAGCGTCCGCGCATGTCGGCTCTTACATCCCTCCACGATCCGGCCCAGAAGCCCGGCAGGTCGCGCGTCGTCTGGATCGGGCGGTGGCCGGGAGAGATCAGCTCCAGCAACAGCGGCAGCCTGCCGTTACCGATCGTCGGATGCACTTTCAGGCCGAAAAGCTCCTGCACGCGGATTGAAAGCAAGGGTTCGTCGCCGTCATAGTGAATGGGATGGCGATGCCCCGTCGGAGCTTCGAAATGCGTCGGGGCCAGCTTACCAAGCTCGCGCTGAAGCTCGTAGGGAACGAGGGACAAGAGACCCTCGGCGAGGTCGGAGGCCTTGATGCCGTCGATGCTGCCGGCGCCATGCTGAAACGGCACGAACCAATTGTCGAGGCGCGACAGCAGTGCCTCATCCGAGACGTCCGGCCACGGTTCGCCGATCGAGCGATGGAGAAAGCCGATGCGATCGCGCAGCTGCGCGGCGTCCTTCGAAAATGGCAGGACGGCAAGCCCTAATTGATGAACGCCGTCGGCGAGCGCGCGTGCCGCGGCTTCGCCGCTCGGGCGCGAAAGCGGCGTTTCCTCAAAAATAATGGCGCCGAGCCGGGTGACGCGGCGGGCGCGCACCTGGCGGCTCGCCCGATCGAAGAAAATCTGCTCCTCGCGCCGGATTGCCTCCGGCATATGCGCCTCGACATCGGTCCTGGTGATTTCCGCGGCTGCGAGCACACGCTGGGCGCCGGCCCTCCCGGTCAGGTCGGCAATGACGAGCATGCCCGCCGCGGCAAGTCGTTCGGTCTCGGGCACCTCGGCGCCGCGGCCGTTCGCCATCACGAAACGCCCGCGCCCACCGCGCTGGAGCGCGATCCGATCAGGAAAGGCGTGCATCAGCAACGGACCGGGCATCGCATTTTCGCCGTCGTTCTTTTGCGTCGTGAGATCCGCCGCCATGCGTCTTGCGAGACTCCGTGCGGCGTCGGCGCGATCGCCGCGGTCCGCCCGGAACCGGCGCAGCCGCTCCTCAAGGTCGAGACTGTTGCCGCCGAGGCCCTGTTCCGTCAGCATCACCGCCAGCAGGCAGGCTTCTCGCGCCTGGCCCTCTTCGGCTGCCGAGACTGCCATTGCAGCCAGCCGGATGGGCAGGGCGAGATCGCGTATCCTGCGGCCGCGCGGCGTCAGCGCACCGTTGGCTTCGAGCGCGCCAAGCTCGATCAGCAGACTGCGCGCCTCGCGCAATGTCGTCTCCGGCGGCGGATCGATGAAGGCGAGCGAGGACGGATCGGTAACGCCCCAATGAGCAAGATCGAGCAGGAGGCTCGAAAGATCGCTCGCGAGGATCTGCGGCGGCGTGAAGGCGGCAAGCGCTGCGGTTTGGCCCGCGTGCCACAGGCGTATGGCGATCCCGGGCTCGGTTCGCCCGGCGCGCCCGGCCCGTTGATCGGCCGATGCACGCGACACGCGCACGGTTTCCAACCGGGTGATCCCTGTCGAGGCTTCGAACACCGGCAGCCGCTGCAGCCCGCTGTCGACGACGATCCGCACGCCGTCGATCGTGATTGAGGTCTCGGCGATCGACGTCGCGAGCACAATCTTGCGCGTACCGGCTGGTGCCGGGCGGATCGCCGCATCCTGCTCCTTCTGGCTCAAGTTGCCGTAGAGCGGCACGATCGCGGTCTTTTCGTCGAAACGACCAGCGAGGCGCTCAGCCGTGCGGGTGATTTCCGCCTGGCCTGGAAGGAAGGCGAGGATCGAACCCGCTTCGGTTCGGTGTGCTTCGACGATCGCCCGCGCGACCGCGTCCTCGGCGCTCTCGCCGGCGTTCCTGTCCTCGTAGCGAATATCGATCGGAAAGCTGCGGCCCTGGCTTTCGATGACGGGAGCATCGCCAAGCAGCTTGGCGACCCGCGCGACATCAAGCGTCGCCGACATGACGACGATCTTCAGGTCGTCGCGCAAAGCCGACTGCACGTCGAGCGCCAGCGCCAGGCCGAAATCGGCGTCGAGCGAGCGCTCGTGGAATTCGTCGAAAAGCACGGCCGAAACACCGGAGAGCTCGGGGTCGTCGAGGATCATCCGGCTAAAGACGCCTTCGGTCACCACCTCGATCCGCGTCCGCGCCGACACTCGGTTGTCGAGCCGCATTCGGTAACCGACGGTGCCTCCGACCTTTTCTCCGAGAAGCTCGGCCATGCGTCCCGCAGCGGCGCGGGCGGCGAGCCGGCGCGGCTCCAGGAGGATGACCTTGCCGCCGTTGAGCCAAGGCTGGTCGAGAAGGAAGAGGGGCACAAGCGTCGTCTTGCCGGCGCCGGGTGGTGCCGAGAGCACGACGGACGGCGCATTTGCGAGTGCATCTCCCATGCGGGGCAGGATGTCGCGCACCGGTAAGGGCGGGAGATCGCGCATCAGGCCTCTCCCTCGGTCCCGACCTCGATCACCCTGCCGCCCGCCGCCTCTGCGTCCGCACTGTCATGGGTCACGAGGATGATCGGGATGCCCGCCGCTTTCGCCTTCGAGAAGACCAGCGCGCGGGTCTGCTGCCGGAGCGCCATGTCGAGTTTCGAAAAAGGTTCGTCGAGCAGGAGGTAACGCGGCGCGGAGACGAGTGTCCGCTGCAGCGCCACCCGGGCCTTCTGGCCGCCGGAAAGCGTTTCCGGATCGCGGTCGAAGAAGCCGGCGAGCCCGACCTGTTCGAGTGCCTGCTCGGCGACTTGCCGTCTCATGCGATGCCCTTTCACCGCCTGCGGTATCGCAAACATGATGTTGCCGCCGACAGAGAGGTGCGGAAAAAGCAGGGGATCCTGAAACAGGATGCCGGCGCGGCGCTCGTTTGCCGGCAGGTCGGTAAGATCTTTGCTTCCGATCAGAATTCGGCCCCTGACACGGAAAGCCGGGTCGAGAAACCCGCCGGCAAAGGCGAGCAGGGTCGATTTGCCGGATCCGGACGGGCCCATGACGGTCAGGACCTCGCCGGGCAACACCGTCGCCGACACGGACAGCAACGTCCGTTCCGCCAGTCGGATCGTCACATCCGCCAGCGTGAGCGGCATCGGGTCATCAACGGCCTGCATTCACATCCTCATTGCGCGACGGTTGCGGAATAGCAACTGGGGACCAAGCGACGCAACGAGAAATGCGAGGAAGGGGAGGGCCGCCTGAACGAGGGCATAGACGCCGATGACACGCCGGTCGCCGCCGGCGGAAAGTGCCACGGCCTCGGTGGTGATCGTGGTCAGACGTCCCGCTCCGATCAGCAGCGTCGGAAGATAGAGGCTGACCGATACCGAAAAGCCGACGGCAAGCGCAGTGAGGCAGGCTCGAAATAGGAGCGGCAGCCGGACGGTGACAAGGATCCGCAAGGACGATTTCCCAAGCCCGGCCGCTATCCGCTCGTAGCGCGGGTCGAGTTCGCGCCAAGGTGCCGACAGCGACAACAGAACGTAAGGCAGGACGAACAGAAAGTGGACGGCGAGGACACTTGGAAAAGCGGGTGTGAAACCGACCGCGATTGCCAGGATTTGCAGGCCGAACACAAAACTGATTTCGGGTACGAGCAGCGGCAGGTAGAGAAGCTTGTAGCTCCCACCGTTTCCGGCTTGGCCAGCGCCATTCCGATGGAGCAAGAAAATCGCGATAATCAAAGCCAGGGCCGAGGCGGAGAGAGCGAGCGCGACTGTCGTGAGAAGCGGCTCGGAGATTTGAGGCAGTGCGCGCAGCCAGATCTTGCCCGTGATCGCCCCCGGCAGTGCATTCGGAAACGGCCAGAGCCCGGCGACCGACCAGATGAAAAGGGCGGCCAGTCCTGAAAAAATGATGGCGGCGCAGCCGGCCATTGCCATTCCCGACATTGCGCGAACTACCATGTCCTTCCGGAGCCGTGTACCCGCAAGCGTCATGAAGCTCCGCGCAAGCTTTCCGAGCCGCTCCAACGCAAGCCAGATTGCCATTGCCGCAACGACGACGAAGAGCTGCAGCAATGCACCCGCCGAAGCAAGGAACCGCACCCTGAGATCATGATCGGCCGCCCAATGGGCGATACGGACCGGCAGTGTTGCTGGCAGTTGCGGACCAAGAATCATCGCGACGTCGACAACGGAGACCGAATAGGCGAGCACGGCGAAGACCGGCAGCCGGATTTGCCTGTAGAGCGTGGGCCACAGGCTGATCATAAAACCGGACACGCGCCCGTAGCCAAGCGCCGCCGCCAGTTGCCGCGCCCTGCGCAGTGGAAGTTGCGGCAGGGCGGCGAGCGTCACCAGGAAGAGGAAGGGGACCTCCTTGGTGATCAGCCCTGCGATCATCGAGAGCGCGAGAGGATCGTTTGGCAGAAGCCAGTCCGGCGGTCGCGTGAAGCCGGTAAGCTCCGGCGAGATCAGTCGGAGAAGAAGGCCGGACGGCGCGATGAGAAAGGCGAGCGCGAACGCAGCCGCGGCATGTGGAACCGCAAGCAGCGGCGAAACCAGGTGGTGGATGCGGGCGAAAACCGGCGTGCCGGCAAACCCCGCAATAAAGGTTCCGACGATTGCGAGCGCGGCGGAGGTCGTGACCAGGCCCGCCGCCAGAGCGATGAGGACTGAACGAAGAATATGGGGCTGGCCGGCGAGTTCGGTGAGATGCGCCACGGTCGGGCGAAGCCCGCCGAGAGCGGGTAGATAGCCGAATGCCGGCAGGATTGTGCCGGCGACCCCCGCCAGGACCGGCAACCCCAGAATAAGGACGAGAAGACCGTTCCCGCTGCTCGGGTGCGTGATTCCTCGGTATCGATACCGTTGCCTAGTTCGCCGCCCCATATCGCCGGGTCCATTCCGCCTCGATCCGCGTCATCCAGTCCGGATGCGGCTCGTCGAGCGCGGGTCCAAGTTGATCGGGACGAAGCGTCGCGACGCCGAGTTCGAGTTCTTTGAAGGCTTGCCGCTCGGCGGCCGGCAGCTTTGCCAATGACAGGACGGTTGGGTCGCCCCAGATTTTCGGGTCCTGCTTGCGCAGCTGCGCCTCGGGCGAAAGCAGGAAATTGGCCAGCAGCAGCGCGCCGGCCTTCGCCGACGCGTTGTACGGGATCGCGACAAAATGCGTGTTGCCGAGCGTCCCGCCCGAAAAGACGAAGGAACGCACGCTGTCCGGCAACTCGCCGTTGGCAATCGCCGCCGAGGCTTCGGCGGGGTTGAAGGCGAAGACGATGTCGAGCTCCCCGTCGGCGAACTTCTGCTTCATGTCGGGATAGTTCTGCGGATAGGCCTTGCCCTTGCGCCAGAGCAGCGGCGTCAGCTTGTCGAGATAGGCAAAGAGCGGCGCCGCATCCGCCGCGAAGCTCGCTTCGTCGACGGGTCTTTGCAGCTTGGTTTTGTCGTGGATCAGCTCGATCAGCACCTGTTTCAGGAACGAGGAGCCGATGAAGTCCGGCGGCTGCGGATAGGAGAAGCGACCGGGATTGGCTTCTGCCCATCTGAGCAGGCCCGCAGCCGAGTCTGGCAGTTCGCCGCCCGGGGGCCGCGCCGAATCGTGGAAGAAAACAAGCTTGGCGCCGCCCCAGGGGCTCTCCAGTCCCCCGGTCGGTATTGTGAAATCCGTGAGAATGGTTGGCTTGGTCTCATGATCGACATAGACCCAGTTCGGCAGCTTGGTTGCCCAATCGGGACCGAAGAGCAGGCGCTCGCGCTTCATCGCCGCAAAATTCTCGCCGTTGATCCAGATGAGATCGACAGCCCCGCCGGCATCCTTCCCCGCCGCCTTTTCCGCCACGACCGTGGCAACCGCCTTTGCCGTGTCGTCGAGCTTCACATGGACGACGGTGACGCCGTAGCGCGCTTTCATCTGGTCGCCGGCCCACTTGATATAGGCGTTTATGGGTTCGGAACCGCCCCACGCGTTGAAATAGACGGTCTGCCCTCTGGCCTCAGCGGCGACTGAATACCAGTCTCCGACGTCGGTCGCGGCCGCATGCCCGGCGAGACCGAGCGCCAGCATAACGGCCGTGATGAACTGTCTTGCCCGCCTGATCATGAAATGTCTCGTTCCCGTCGTCTTCGCACCAGAGTCGGGCGAAGGTAAGCTGCATGCCGTAGCCGTCAATGCGCGCGAGCGGCAGCCGCTCTCACGATTCGGTGAAACGGACCACGGCTGCCGGGTGTGGAAAGGCACGGCGCGGTTTAAGCCCGCGCCACCCGGTTCAAGCTTTCGTCCGATATGTCTCGAAGGCAAGTACGGCGCCTGCCAGATCCTCCAACGCCGCGCCCACCGATTTGAACAGGGTGATTTCGTCCGGCTTCGTGCGGCCAGGATGCGTGCCGCGGGCGAGCTCGAAAAGATCGGCGCGGATGGCATCCCTGGTGATGGCGCCGGAGCGGATCGGCTGGACGATATCGCCGCCCTCGCTGAGCGCGCCTTCGCGCGTATCGACGAAGATGCTGGAGCGCTCGGCGGCGCGGTCGTCCGATTCCCGCATGCTCGGCTTGAACGCGCCGATCAGGTCGAGATGCGCGCCCGGCTTCAGCCAATCGCCGCGGATCAGCGGCTCCGAGGAAAGCGTCGCGCAGGAGACGACATCCGCTTCGCGCGCCGCCGTCTCGAGGTCGGTCGCGACGGTCACCGATATGTTCTTGAGGCTGAGCTCCCTGGCGGTTGCTTCCGCCTTTTTCGGATCGCGGCCCCAGATTGTCACGTTGCGGATCGGGCGTACCGAAGCGTGGGCCTCGATGACATTCGCCGACAGCCGGCCGGTGCCGACCATCAGCATCCGGCTCGCGCCCTCGTGCGCGAGATAGCGGGCGGCAAGTGCGGACGCGGCGGCAGTACGCCGCGCAGTCAGTTCGCCGCCATCGACGATCGCCAGCATCTCGCCGGTCTTGCCGGAGGAAAGGAGATAGCTGCCATGAATGGCGGGGAGGCCACGCATCTGATTGCCCGGGAACACCGAAACCATCTTGACGCCGATATAGGCACCCGGTTGCCACGCCGGCATCAGGAGCAGCGTGGCGTCCGCCTCGCTCGGAACCTCGACATCGTGATGATGGCGCACGGGCATGACGCATCCTTTCGCGAACATGTCGCCGAGCGCCTTGACGAGCCCCTCCCATGGCAGAGCCGCGCGCGTCTGCGCCGCATCCAGTACCAGCATTCGAAGTCTCCCTGTGCCAGATCCACGCAACACTAGCAGTCTTTGGCTGCTGCCGGAAAGCGTCTGTGGAGAGGGAAAAAGGCGCCATTTGGTGGCAGTGAGGCTGCGACCGGAAATTTTACCGGGCGGTCAACGTTTTTCTCCCCCATCTGCGGTGCGTTTCGCCGTGATTTTCCGCTGTTCATAAAATTATGCAATGATTTCAGCGTGTTGTGTTTTTTTGACGATTTTTTGAAAATGGCTGTTGACTGGGGAAAGGGTGCGGGTCTATAAGCCCGATCA